>NC_014800.1:0-704884 GCF_000184065.1 Pseudoalteromonas sp. SM9913 | reverse complement strand
TATAAGGTATTTAAGGCTAAGGGTGTAAAATACATATATAACGTAATGATTTATATAAATAATATTAAAAATAGTGGATCAGCATTGTACGTGGTTAAGATCAGATCCTTATCTACTTGCAGATCAGCTTTTTACTAAGCGAATATTTACAATCTAAGTTACGCACAGGTTAAGCACTGAGTTACTCACAAATACCTACCTGTAGATCATATTTTTACTAAGTAAATTATAAAGTTATGCACTAAGCAATAGTGATAATGCATGGTTTAATTAGTATAGATCTGATCTGTAGTAAGTACAGATCAGATCTATGCTAACTCGAACTAAGCTTATCCACAGGGGGTTAAGATTTTTATATAATTTGTCGTGTAAAATATAAAAAAAAACACTTTGTAATGGACAAAATTATTATTTAGTTAGTAAAAATTTGGCTTATCAACACTCAGTTAGTAAAAATGTGATCTGAAAACGCTTGTTTTAAGTTTTCCTTAGTAAAATACTGATCTGAGCATTTTATTTGAAGTCAGATCACTTTTATACTAACTTAAACATTTAACTTTTGTGGCTTTATGTGTTGTTATTAGCTGTCACAATAAAAACGGAAATAAAAACCATGAGCCGAAAGGTCAACATCTCGGTAGATAACTTGCCCGATACACTTAGGGGCCAAATTCACGGGGTGGAAAGTGCGATCGATAACGAAAGCCTAGCACTATTTACAGATAATAAAGATGTGCGAATTTCGATAGAAAATGCAGCCCATGGGTTACGCGCTTACTCTAACACATTTAACCATTATGATCTGTGGGGACGTTTTGTTCGCTCAGGCCACAAAAAACTGCCACTTGAAGAAGCCCCTAAAAAAACCATCATTACGCGTAAGATATCTGAAAAAGTAGATGGTATTTTATATGATGGCGAAATAAAAATAACACCGGCTGTGGTCAGTACTCGTAAAGATGGCGAAGATGTAGAATATTTAGTGTGGCCATCAGATAGAGAAGAAAAAGTAGAGCGCGCATTAATTCGCCTAGCTTCAAAAGGTAAAATTGTAAAAATTAATTTTAAGTCCGGTATTCAATATGCCGTTGTGTTTTCTATGAACGAATTAGCACAAGAGCTTAAAGCGGTTGGCCAATCTATGCCATATCCGCAAATTAAAGAGTCGCTTGAAGCATTGCAAGGTTCTAAACTTTCTTTTAAATATTCTGCAACGGATACTAAAAATTCTGATATTGATGATTCGTTTTACGAGTCTAATATGAACTTTTTATCGTCTTTGCACTTTAGTGGTAAGAAAGGCCAAGGCGGAAATGTAAAATGTGTTGCGTGTTTAAATGCATTTGTACACAACATGATTGATAACCTTGAATACAAAGGTTATTACTTTAACAGTGCACAAGAATTAAAACGCGGATTATCGCGTTGGATGATGCTACGTTTATATCATTTATGGCGTTATGCAGCACCAGGAAAAACCTACCATTTTAGATTACTTTCTATTATGGAAAAATATGGCTCTATTTACTCAACGGATGATATTACCGAAAATAAATTAAAAGCACTGCGTCGTGATATGACAACCACGATGAAAGATTTAATTGAAAAAGGAGCAATATCTGAATACAGCATTACCAATGTTAAAGATGATAAAACCGGCAACATAGTCGATTACACTTATGAAATGCATCCGTCTGATCAATTTTGTGATGAGATATTGGCATTAAATAAACACAATAAGCGTATTGAAATACAAGGCGGTAAACGCATTGTTGAAAATGCGGTATTGATTGATGAAGATAAGCTGGAAGAAATTGTAGAAAAGTAATTCTATTTATTTTTACCAACAAATATATTAAAGGCCACATTATGTGGCCTTTTTAACATAATTTATTTAGTTACTTGTTCTAAATATAATCGGTCCACTAGAAAATCATATTCGCGTTTTCGGGGATGCGATAAGGGTTTTTGGTAACTCGGTAGTTCGCCAAATTTTACGTCGGGCTGTGGGTTAATTAGTATAAAAGGTAAAGCAGCACTAACATGATAGCGATTTTGTGCAGTGTACCTCACATTAACTTGAGGACTAACTCGAGTAGGGCGCCTAATTCGCAATTTTTCTTTTTCACCCAAACTGGCTACTCGAACCTGTTCTTGTGCAACCAGTGACTGCCATTTTTGCTGATCAATCATTCGCGGGTTTTTATAGCCTGCCGATTTTTCTAACATTTCAAGCGCCATTTTTTTTGTAAGTGTTTTGGTTGCGTGTTTATGCATCCAAGTAAAGCGAACAGAAAAAGGGGATTCAATTTCACTATGAATTTTACGATACGCCGCAAGCGTTATTAAATTTGGCATTGCATTATGCACCGCTTCAAATCGCGCGTCGTTATTATCTATTGCTAAAATACAATTTTTAAAAGCTGCTTTTGCACTATTTACCTGTGCTATGCGATCAATAATGGCTTGTTTATTCGCCTCTTTTATTACTAGCAAACCAGGGTGTCGCTTTAATACTCGGCTGCTTAGCCCTGGCTTTTTATACATATCTGAGAAAGCATTTAAAATTGCCTTATGTGCCAATTCCCCTGTTATTTTTGAAACGCTTATAGACTCAGGAATTATATTTTCTTCAGTACTACTAATCTCAGGTAATTGAAAATACTCTGCTTTAGCAAAGCCAACCCCTTTAAGCTCATCAATTAAGCTAAGTGTTAATTCATTGAGTAAATCAAACTGACTTCTTATTTGTACCTTTGTAACCATTAGCTACCTACCTAGAACACATCTTACTTATATACTATTCTCGCAAACAACCCTTTCTTTTGATATTTATTTCTTTAAATAACATGCTTTAGCTAAGATTTACAGTAATTTTAATTAAGTATGATGTGTTCTTTATGGTTTTTTAAGTACTTTTGCTTCATATACTTTAAAGGAAATAATAGAAGGGCTGAGTTAAGGCACTGAGCTTTGTATGAAGCGTTAGCATAAATATTTAAAAACGCATAATTGAGTAGCATTCTTTTTTAAAACCACCCGTAAAGTTAAGATTACATAAGTGCTAATTAAGTATGATGTGTTCCTATTACTATCTGTGTCACCATCGCTTAGCTGTTAAGCTTCTACTCAAGCCATTATAATGCACACTCTACCTACTTAGATTATTGTTTTTAAATGTTTATTTATTTTTGCTTTATAAACTTGCTCATCAAAAGTAACTCAAAATAGGCTCTTAAATCTTATTAAAATTTAACTAATAACTAAATAATTGGTAAATAGTGTATTTAGTCCTTGAACAAAGCACACTGCATACGTTAATTTCATTACATCAGGTAATAGGAATGAGGAATGAACATGCAATCGTGGAACCCAAATAGCTGGAGAGAACTGCCAATACTGCAGCAACCACAGTACCCAGATCAAGACGTATTAAAGTCGGTAGAAAGCCAGTTGAAAAGTGCACCGCCTTTAGTATTTGCCGAAGAAACAAGAAGTTTATTTAAACAACTTGAAGACGTATGCGAAGGCCGTGCCTTTTTACTTCAAGGTGGAGATTGTGCAGAATCGTTTAGCGACTTTAATGCCGCTAATATTCGCGATACATTTAAAACCATCTTACAAATGGCTGTAGTATTAACCTATGGTGGAAAGTGCCCGGTTGTTAAAATTGCACGTATGGCAGGTCAATACGCTAAGCCACGTTCAGCCGACTTAGAAACAATAGACGGCGTTTCGTTGCCATCTTACCGTGGTGATATAGTAAATAACTTTGAGTTTACTGAAGAAGCACGTATTCCAGACCCTCAACGTTTAATGACGGCATATCATCACAGTGCGGCAACGCTAAATTTGCTACGCGCTTTTGCACAAGGTGGACTTGCCGACTTACATCAAGTTAACCGTTGGAACATGGGCTTTGTTGCTGCTAATCCACAAAAAGCAAAATACCAACAACTTGCAGACAAAATTCAAGACGCGTTAGAATTTATGGAAGTGTGTGGTATTAATTCAACTATAGCGCCAAGCTTAAAAGAAACTGATTTATACACGTCACACGAAGCGTTATTACTAGGCTACGAAGAAGCATTAACACGTAGAGACCATTTATCAGGTGACTGGTACGATTGTTCAGCACACTTTGTTTGGATTGGTGAACGTACTCGCCAGCTAGACCATGCCCATATTGAATTTTTTAAAGGTATTAAAAACCCAATTGGCGTTAAAGTTGGACCAGGTATGGATCCAGACGAGCTTATCCGTTTAATCGATGCGCTTAACCCGGATAATATCCCAGGCCGATTAACACTTATCACGCGAATGGGTGCGGATGTATTACCAGAGAAGTTACCTGCGCTGGTGCGTAAAGTACAGCAAGAAGGTCGCAAAGTAATTTGGAGCTCAGATCCAATGCATGGCAATACTGAAAAAGCCAGCTCAGGTTATAAAACTCGCAGCTTTGATAACATTATGCGCGAAATTAGTCAGTTCTTCGCTGTTCACAAAGCTGAAGGCTCATACGCAGGTGGTGTTCATTTAGAAATGACCGGACAACACGTTACTGAATGTACCGGTGGTGCATACGGTTTATCAGATGATGACTTAGCGCAGCGTTACAAAACTCAATGTGACCCTCGCTTAAATGCCGATCAAGTATTAGAGCTTGGCTTTTTAGTTGCAGACCTTTTAAAAGATGCTCGCAAGTAATACTCTCCTAATAAGTTAAAAGCCGCTATTATTTAGCGGCTTTTTTGTGTGCTGTGTGTCATTACATGCTTAAATCACACATTAGTTTGTTAGTACTTACGACGCTCAAGGCCTGTATCAGAAATGATTTTTGCTGAAATTTCTTCAACTGAATGGTGAGTTGAATTTAAATGTGCAATTTTATGTTTTTTATACAGCATTTCAACTTCGCGCACTTCAATACGACACTGCCTGATTGATGCGTATTTTGAATTTGCCATGCGCCTGTCTCTTATTGCAGCCAAACGCTCTGGATCAATAGTTAAGCCAAACAGTTTATGCTTATAAGGCACTAAGCATTTTGGTAAACCTTCGCTTTCTAAGTCGTCTTCGGTGATCGGGTAATTGGCTGCTTTAATGCCATACTGCAAAGCTAAATAAAGACTGGTGGGTGTTTTACCACTTCGACTAACGCCAACTAAAATAATATCAGCCTCCGCAAAGTTTTTAATGTTGCCACCATCATCATTCATCAACGCGTAATTAACGGCATCAATTCTAAAATCATAACTTTTTTCATGAATAGAGTGTGTTCTGTGTACTTTTGGTACTGGCGCTACATTTAATTCTTTTTCAATTTTTTCACTATAGGTACTTAAAAAATCGTATGAAACTGCATCCGCTGAGCGAATAATCTCAGACAGCTTATGATTCACAAAAGTAAAAAACACCAAAGGCTTTTCACCTTGCTTAGATGACGTGGCGTTAATAAGCGCTTTTATTTCATGCGCTTTTTCTTCAGTTTCTACAAAAGGGATTGTTTTATGATTAAATTCGACAGGGAATAAAGATAAAGTCGCATGACCAAACACTTCAGATGTGATTGCTGTGCCATCTGAAATATAAAACGCAGTTCTCATAAAGCCTCTTTTTATTACATTTAATTTTAAAATCAGTGTATCACGGTTTACGTGGGGACGTTTGCCAGTGTAGAATGGTGGCGACCTTTATAAAAGGTTTTCTTTCTTAACTCTCACAGTTACTACTACAATTTGTTTTTTGGAGAAAGATCCGTGCAAGAATACGTTCTCTGGTATCAAGAGCTTGGTATGCAAGATGTTCCTCGAGTTGGCGGTAAAAATGCGTCACTTGGTGAAATGATTTCAAACTTAGCTAACGCAGGTGTGCAAGTCCCAGGTGGTTTTGCTACTACCTCAGACGCTTTTAACGAGTTTTTAGAACAATCAGGACTCAACGCAAAAATTCATGACATTTTAGATACACTCGATGTTGATGATGTAAACACACTCGCCAAAGTCGGCGCCGATATCCGCCAGTGGATTATCGATACCCCATTCCAACCTAGTCTAGACAAAGCAATCCGCGACGCATACAGCCAGCTACATGGCGACACAACTGCAGATGTTTCATTCGCTGTTCGTTCATCAGCAACCGCTGAAGATATGCCAGATGCCTCTTTTGCAGGCCAACAAGAAACGTTTTTAAACGTTGTTGGTATTGATTCTGTAATGACAGCCATCAAACACGTATTCGCTTCGTTATTTAATGACCGTGCAATTTCTTATCGTGTTCACCAAGGCTACGATCACCGTGGTGTTGCCTTATCAGCAGGTATTCAACGCATGGTTCGCTCAGATAAATCAGCATCAGGCGTTATGTTTAGTATTGATACTGAATCTGGTTTTGAAGATGTTGTATTTATTACATCAAGCTATGGTTTGGGTGAAATGGTTGTACAGGGTGCGGTAAATCCTGATGAATTTTATGTTCATAAACCAACGCTGCTTAAAAACAAGCCATCAGTAGTTCGTCGTAATATTGGCTCTAAAGCCATTCAAATGATTTACTCTCAAGACAAAGCCCACGGCAAACAAGTAGAAATTGTTGATGTAGATCCAGCACTTTCAAACAAATTCTCGATTACAGATGAAGAAGTGCAAAACCTTGCCAAACAAGCTGTAATCATTGAAAAACATTACGGTCGTCCAATGGACATCGAATGGGCAAAAGATGGTAACGATGGCAAACTATATATAGTTCAGGCGCGTCCAGAAACAGTTCGTTCAAACGAAGACACTAACGTAATGGAACGCTTCCAACTTAATGGCAGCAGCAATGTTGTTGTTGAAGGCCGTGCAATTGGTCATAAAATTGGTAGTGGTGTTGTGCGTGTACTTGATTCAATCAAAGAGATGGACCAAGTACAAGTAGGTGACATTTTAGTTACCGACATGACCGACCCAGATTGGGAACCTATCATGAAACGCGCGGCTGCGATTGTTACAAATCGTGGTGGTCGTACATGTCATGCTGCAATTATTGCACGTGAGTTAGGTATTCCAGCCGTTGTTGGTTGTGGTAATGCAACAGACTTAATTAAAGCAGGTCAAGAAGTTACCGTATCATGTGCCGAAGGCGATACAGGTTTCATCTACGAAGGTATTTTAGACTTTGAAGTGTTAACTTCACGCGTAGACGAAATGCCTGAACTGCCAATGAAAGTAATGATGAACGTAGGTAACCCAGATCGCGCATTCGATTTTGCTCGTTTACCACATTCAGGTGTTGGCCTTGCGCGCGTTGAGTTTATCATCAACCGTATGATTGGTGTTCACCCTAAAGCGTTATTAAATTTTGATGCACAAACTGATGCATTAAAAGCAGAAATTACTGACATGATTGCCGGTTACGAATCACCTGTTGAATTCTATATTGGCAAACTTGTTGAAGGTATTTCTACCCTAGGTTGTGCGTTTGCTCCAGAGCGTGTAATTGTGCGTATGTCTGATTTTAAATCAAACGAATACGCAAACTTAGTGGGCGGCCAGCAATACGAGCCAGAAGAAGAAAACCCAATGATTGGTTTCCGTGGTGCTGCGCGTTATATTTCTGAAGATTTCCGTGATTGTTTTGCCCTTGAGTGTGAAGCAATAAAACGTGTTAGAAATACCATGGATATGACTAACATCGAAATCATGATCCCATTCGTACGTACCCTTGAAGAAGGTAAACGCGTTATTGAATTACTTGAAGAGCATGGCCTTAAACGTGGCGAAAATGGTCTTAAAGTAATTATGATGTGTGAACTTCCGTCAAATGCATTAATGGCTGAAGAATTTTTAGAATACTTCGATGGTTTCTCTATCGGCTCTAATGATTTAACTCAGTTAACGCTTGGTCTTGACCGTGATTCAGGTTTAATTGCGCACTTATTTGATGAGCGCGACCCTGCAATCAAAAAACTTCTTTCTATGGCTATTAAAACAGCAAAAGAAAAAGGTAAGTACGTAGGTATTTGTGGTCAAGGTCCTTCAGATCATGAAGATTTTGCTGCATGGTTAGTAGAGCAGGGCATTGATTCTGTCTCGCTTAACCCAGATACAGTACTAGAAACATGGTTATACTTAGCTGATAAACTCGCTAAATAAATTACCTTGTTAAAAAAATGCCAGCATCTGCTGGCATTTTTTATGGCTTAAAATGTGTGTTTTGCTAATTTTTTATCTAAATAAGCACATGAACGAGTAAGCGCTTTTTGACACCACGCTAAATAACCTCTCGCTTTTGGGTAATACATAGAAAAGCACAGTAAACCTGCAATAAAAAATATTAACGAGGGTCCAGGTACTACGGCAAATAGTAGTCCTAATAAAATAAACAGTGTCCCGCTGATCTGTATAAGTAGTTTTTTCATATAAACCTCATAGTAGGCGTTTAATTTGATTATAATTGCAGCTGCTCATATTACGATTAAAAGAGTGTTACAAACTGTAAAATCTTCAATTTCTATTAGCCATCACCATGATATAATTACACAAATGCATTAAAAAGCGCCGCCATGATAGCAACGATTACACAACAAGATGCCGCGACCGAATTGGTTGCAAATTACTTAAATACCATAAAAAATCAAGGGTTTACTGGAGATACAGACGCCAGTTATGCAACGAGGCTGACTGCATCAACCGATAACAGTATTTACCAGCAGCTTCCGCAAGGTGTTATTTTTCCAAAAAGTGAAAAAGACATTCAAATTGCCTTACAAACTGCATCTCATGACCCGTTTTTGTCGTTAACTTTTGGTCCTCGCGGTGGCGGCACAGGCACTAACGGACAGTCTTTAACCCCAGGTATTGTGGTTGATTTATCACGTTACATGCGTGAAATCCTCGAAATAAATGTAGAAGAAGGTTGGGTACGAGTTCAAACGGGCGTGATAAAAGATCAACTTAACGACTTTTTAAAACCGTATGGATTTTTCTTTTCACCCGATTTATCTACCAGTAACCGCGCCACCATTGGCGGCATGATCAGTACAGATGCATCTGGCCAAGGTTCATTAGTTTATGGCAAAACCAGCGACCATGTTTTAGGGCTAACCACGTATTTAGTCGACGGCACAGCAATGTGTACCAGCCCAATAGACATAGAAAAAGCAAAAATAATTGCCGATCAAGACTCATTAATTGGGCAAATATACAAAACAGTTTTAGATATTTCAATTAGTGAACGCGACGCTATATTAGCCAAATTCCCACGATTAAATCGCTTCTTAACTGGGTATGACCTAGAGCATGTACTAAGTGAAGACTTACAAACTTTTGATATGAGTCGACTAATTACAGGTTCTGAAGGCTCATTAGGTATAGTTACTGAGGCGAAATTAAACCTAACACCCATTGCTGAATTTAAAACACTCATCAATATAAAATATGACAGTTTTGATTCTGCACTTCGCCATTCACCATTTTTGGTTGATGCCCGTGCTACCTCGGTTGAAACCGTTGACAGCAAAGTTTTGAATCTTGCGCGCGAAGACATTATTTGGCATTCAGTATCGGACTTAATAACCGATGTACCAAATAAAGATATGCAAGGACTCAACATGGTTGAGTTTAATGCTGTATCACCACAAGACATAAAAGACAAAGTAGACACTTTATGTAAATTATTAGATGAGTGCGTTGAAAATCAAACTAATGGGGTTATTGGCTATCAGTTAACAAGCGATAAAAGCGATATACTAAAAATTTATGCAATGCGTAAAAAATCAGTGGGTTTATTAGGTAATGTAAAAGGAAGCCAAAAGCCCCTCGCGTTTGCAGAGGATACTGCCGTACCGCCTGAAAATTTAGCCGATTACATTGTCGAATTTAGAGCATTACTCGACAGCTATAATTTACAATATGGTATGTTTGGCCATGTTGATGCCGGTGTATTACATGTTAGACCTGCACTGGATATGTGCGACCCAGAACAAGAAAAATTACTACGTACAATTTCAGATGAGGTAGTAAAACTCACCGCTAAATACGGTGGATTAATGTGGGGCGAGCATGGCAAAGGATACCGAAGTGAATACGGCCCTGAATTTTTTGGTGAGCATTTATTTACTCAATTACGAAAAATAAAGTCAGCTTTTGATCCTAATAATAAAATAAACCCCGGTAAAATATGTACGCCAATTGAAAGTAAAGACTCACTAGTTAGTGTTGATGGGCAGAAACGTTCTTACTTCGATAAGCAAATTTCTATTGATGTTAAAACCAGTTTTAACAATGCAATGACCTGTAATGGTAACGGCTTGTGTTTTAATTATGATGAAAACTCGCCAATGTGCCCATCTTATAAAGTGACCGGCGATCGTCGTAACTCACCTAAAGGTCGCGCGGGTTTAATGCGTGAATGGTTACGACTTCAAGAGTCAAAAGATGTTAATTTGCTTGAAGTAGAAAAAGAGCTAAACAAAGGTGAAGTGATCACCTGGTGGGAGCGTTTTGTTCATAGCCGTGAAAAAAATAAAGGCATTTACGATTTTTCTCACGAAGTAAAAGCATCAATGGACGAATGTTTAGCATGTAAAGCGTGTACTACCGCTTGCCCAATAAAGGTAGATGTACCAACTTTTCGAGCTCGTTTTTTAAATTATTACCATAGTTATTATGCGCGCCCACTGAAAGATTATTTAGTGGGTAGTATCGAAAATAGCGCACCGTTAATGTCAAAATTTGCTCGGATTATTAACCCAATTGTAAAAACATCATTGGTTAGTAGCATCATTAAAAAAACGGTCGGTTATGTTGATACCCCGCAGCTAAGTATTCCGGCACTCGGTAAACGTGTAAACAAAGCGCAAAAATTCGATTTAGATTTACTTAAAAAGTTAAGCGCCGATGAGCAAAATGATTATGTACTCATTGTTCAAGACCCATTTACCAGCTTTTACGAAGCCGAATTGGTTGAGAGCTTTATTACACTGATCACACAGCTTGGAAAAAAACCAATGTTGTTACCATTTAAACCCAATGGTAAACCTCAGCATGTAAAAGGTTTTTTACATGAGTTTAAAGTGACAGCTAAAAATGCCGCAGAATTTTTAAATCAACTTAACGAAATAAATGCGCCATTAGTTGGTTTAGATGCGTCTTTAGTTATGTGTTATCGCGATGAATATAATACAATTTTAGAAAATAACCGTGGTGATTTTCATGTGCAACTTGCTCATGAATGGCTAGAAACACAATCATTTAAACAGTTAACGGCTAAACAAAATTTAAATACTGAATTTACATTATTAAGTCACTGTACTGAAACAACCGCATTACCAAAAGCAGCAAACGTTTGGAAAACTATTTTTGATGAGCTTGGTTTAACATTAAAAACAACAAGTACTGGTTGTTGTGGAATGGCGGGTACGTATGGCCACGAAGCGCAAAACCAAGATAACTCTCGATCGCTTTACGAAATGAGTTGGAAACCTATTATTGATAAAAATAAACCTGAGCAACTTTTATCAACGGGATTCTCATGTCGCAGCCAAGTTAAACGTTATGAAAAGTTTAAACCCAAGCATCCGATAGAGTTACTGGCAAATGTACTTAGTTAATAATTTAATTAATTAAGCTGAAAATAAAAAGGCGTAACTTATTATTAAGTACGCCTTTTTATTTTGCTTATATTTATTTAGTTTTTTTAGCAAAACTATCTGCTATAGGTTTTGTACTAATACCGTGAATAAACACACTAAATAAAATTGTTGTCATGGCAATGGTCGCAATTTGAAATTTGTTTTCTATTTGTGTGTCTATTACCATTAAGGTAAAAACAATTGAGGCCAATCCTCTTGGCCCAAACCAAGCAAATGTAAAACGCTCTTTAATTGTTAGTGCTGTAAATTGCAATGACAGCATAACCGGTATTATTCTAATTAAAGTCGTACTTAATAATGCATACGTTATTATCGCTAAATTTAATTTAGGTAAAACTAAATAAGCACATACAAATCCAAACAAACACCAGATCATTAAAGAAGTAAAGTCAGCAATATGCTCTGAGTCTTCTATCAACTCTTTGCTTATTTTAGTAGTGGCGTATTTATCAAATAATAAACCCGCAACAAACACCGCAATAAATCCACTGCCATGAAAATATTGCGTAATCGAAAACACCGCCATAGCAAAACCTAATAATAAAAAAGGACTCGTGTTTTGCGCAAAGTAATGGCGCTTCATTGCAAAATTTAAACACGGAATAAAAATAGCGGTACTTGTAAAGGCAATTAATAAGGCTAAACCAAGTTCTCTGCCAAACACACTTAACGTTTGCGTTGCTGTGATTGCAGATTCAGGATTTTTTGCCAGTAATATAAATATTAAAAAAATAGGAACACATAAACCATCATTCAAACCACTTTCGGTATTAATTCCTTCACGAATTTTTTCAGGTACCTGCGTACTTGCCAATAACCCTTTACTCAACGCCGCATCGGTAGGCGTTAATATTATTGCAAGTAACGCCGCTTGAATAACAGATAAATCGGCAAACAAAAATAACCCAACGGCAATCCCAAGTAATAACGTTAAGGGGAGGGCGATAAATAACAGTAAACTTGGATACTGAAAGCTATGTCTTAAAACACTTAATTTTGACTTAGCCGCATCAGAAAATAAAAAAATACTGAGTGTCAATTCTATAAAGGGCAGTAAAAAATCTATGCCGGTTTTTATTCTGCTACTTTCGTTAGGTAAAAGTGTGGCAAGCAATATCCCACCAATTACAAAAAACATTGGCCCCGTTACTTCGGTTTTTTCTAGTTGGCGAAATGTTAAGGAATAAACTAAAAATAAAACGCCAATAAATGAGATCACTAAGTATTCCATTAAATTTTCCTTTTAA
The DNA here is from genome assembly GCF_000184065.1 of Pseudoalteromonas sp. SM9913. NCBI lineage: Bacteria > Pseudomonadati > Pseudomonadota > Gammaproteobacteria > Alteromonadales > Pseudoalteromonadaceae > Pseudoalteromonas > Pseudoalteromonas sp. SM9913. The sequence continues at coordinate 692,002 of NC_014800.1, read as the reverse complement.
TTCCAGATTTAGCCCGCTCTTTTATATTTGTTTGAATATAAATTTGATCGGTTGTAGCAATTTTTGCATGGCCTAAATCTTCAGATAAATGTTTTAAAGGGCGAGTTTGCGCGTCATGCGTTGCCCCCGTATGGCGTAGCCAATGCGCAGTGGCCGCTTCTAATTGTTCCGCGTCATCTTTAAATCCATCATCAAGTAAAGATTGTTGCGCAATATCGAAACTTTGTTGTACCAATCTGCGAATTTGTCTTACGGTCATTCCACCCTGACCACGAATTTTATGAACTAGAGGGTCTGACTCATCAACGCGGGGCAGAGCAGGCAAGCCTCGATACAAGCGATAACGTTTTAAATACTCAAGAAAATCATCACTTAATGTTACATCGCGTAATTTATTTCCTTTGCCCATTATTCGTAAAAACCAAAAGCCATCATTATCTTGCCAAAAATGAGACATAACAGGTGACCATTGTGGTCGCTCTGATAATTCTGAAATACGAAGATAGAGTCCTTTTAAACAGGCGAGGGTAAATAAGTTTCTTTCATACTCTGGTTTTTTTTCGCATATATCTCTGGTAACGCCAAATACATATTCCCATTGAATATCACTTAATGTATCGGGGATTTGTATTTGCGATTGCACAACCAAGTAGGGACTATTTTTTTTAACAACAGGTACAAAGTTAGCAAAGGTTTTTTCTTCTAAAATAGCGAATTTATAAAATACATTGAGGGCAGTAAACATGGCCGATAATGTTTGCTGACTCGCAATAGATTCTTTTAACATGAAAGGGCGCCAATTTTGATTTAACCGACGAATTCCTTGCTCATCTTTATAACGCCATTGAACAGATTTAGATGCCCATTTTTTATCCGGTTCAACCATAAAATCAACATAGGCTTCAATATCTTCACGCTTAAGTTCAAATACAGATTCTTCAGCTATAAGCCATGACCATAAATAAAAACGTTCCAACTCATTACGAAAACGACTATAGGTTGCCTCAGATTTTCGTCCATAAACATATAAAAACTGGTATAAAAAATTAAGATCAGCCTTTGATTCAGTTACAGTCAAGCTGACTTGCTGTATAAAAGAGGCTAGTTCTGGATATTCTGATGAGAGTGTATTATCTTCAAGATGAGCTATTTGATAACGTAATTGTTTTAATGTATCGACCAGAGCAACAAGCATAATAGTAAAATATATAAGAAAATAATAGACTTATAGGTTAACCTTAAAGTCCGATACTGTCTAGTATTGGACATAATGAATTTTGATATTTATGCTAAACGCAGATTTATTAACCATATACCTTATTAAAGGAAAAATCATGAAAAAATTACTTCTGTTGAGCATGTTAGTTATTAGCGTTTTATTAACAGGTTGCGCTACTACAGGCAGTGCTTCCCCTGGAGAAAAACGTGCTTTAGTACAAAGTATGAAATCGAATACATTAACTGCTCTATACGAAAAAAAACCAGATGTTAAAACTCAAATTGCAAACTCTGCCGGTTATGCTGTATTTGATAATGCCAATGTAAACGTTATTTTAGCCAGTTTTGGTGGTGGGTACGGTGTAGTAAAAAATAACCTAACCGGAAAATCTACCTATATGAATATGGGTGAAGCTGGTTTAGGCTTAGGTTTAGGTGTTAAAGATTTCAATATTGTGATGGTTTTTCACGATCAAGCTGCGTTAAATAGATTTATTAAACATGGTTGGGCGTTCGGTGGTAATGCCGATGCTGCTGCAAAATACCAAGATAAAGGTGGCGCTTTAGTTGCCGAAGCTATTGCTGACCAAGTTACTGTTTACTCTTTAACCGAAAGTGGCCTTGCACTGCAAGCTGTTTTAAAAGGTACTAAATTTTGGGTCGATTCTGAGCTAAACTAAGCTATCAAAACCCTATCATAAGTGGGCTAGTTTGTATGATTACGCCCACTTTAATTTAAATTGCTTAATTTAACATAACATAACTTATGGGTGATCATATATTTACTTACTTTAATATTTCACTCAGCTTATCCCCTCCAACTGGCCCATGGTCAGATTTTAGAATTTCTTATCATGACAACGTTATGTCTGCGCCTTGGGGCAAAGTGAAACCGTCCGATGTTCAACTCGTTCATCGATATAAATGGTCAGCAAAGGAACATGAATCCATGTATAAAATACTTAAGGGACAAAATAAGACCCAAGATTTATATTTATCTGACCTACAAAGCCAACTTTTGGATATAATTGGTGAAATATCACAAAGGACAGGTAACTAACTTTTCTCGAGATATAGAGCCTTAAAAAAAGGCTCTAGTAATTAGTATTAGATATTATTATTTATTAATTTCAGTGATACTTTTTAACTTTTCCTCTTCAATCTTCACTTCGATTCTTAACTTCTTCACTTTATAGTATTTTTCAATTAGTACGAATGGGTTAATCCATCGTGTAAGTAAATAGAAAGGCGTGATGTATATATTATTAAATAGTTCTATAAAATCTGTAAGCATGCTTACTCCATAATTAATTGTGCGATTTATTGTTAATCATGGGTATCACAATTTCATTGACAAAAGCATCTCTCTACATTATCATCTAAGTGTCAAGTTTAGATAAGTTGTATTAAAATACTTATTTCAAGCCGTTGCAACCCATGTAACGGTTACTTCTTTTTTTATCTCTTCTTATTGTTTCTTTACTTAGTAAAACATCCTTCTTATCTCTTAATGTAAATCCATTATAATATGTTTTTTACCATCAGCAAAACACACCTAATTTGTCAAGTATTATTTTTAATTATTACACATTATATTTAAATTAAATGGTATAGCTTTTGCTTTGAACTCAACTGGTAAGTTCATATAAGGTATGTTAACAATAAGAATGGTTTTCAAAAATACTAAGCAATTAATTCTGTCGATTATTACCGAATTTAATAAGTTTAAACTTTTACATTTGGTCAAACTGTCATGAATGACTGCATATGTAACCAATTAATAAAAAAGGGCTTTTCGCCCTTTTCTTTAATATTACGTACCGTAATTTATACGGTGATCAGCTATCAGCTATCAGCTATCAGCTATCAGCTATCAGCTATCAGCTATCAGCTAAAATAATTTAACGCTTATAAAATCTATTATTCAATGCTTATTATTCTCTTTTCATTGTTTAATGAATATCAGAAAACATGTATAAAATATTTAAAGTACAAAAAAACTTAGAATATTTATTTATCCGACCTAAAAAGCTAACTATTAAATATAATTAAAACTTAAACACTTTAATATAAAGGCTTACACTCTTTCATTTATATCGCTTGAGTTGGTTATTTTAATTTTTAAAGTTAAATTAGTTATATAACTTCAAATCAAAATTCTCAGCATTTAATTTTTTATCAAACGCCTCGGCCAATTTCTCAGTTTCACTAAACACGGTGTTCCAATATTTAATACGCGTGTCTGCATCAAGATCAGTAAAGTCGTTTCTGTCTGGGATTTTTCCGTAAGGTAAACCCGCGACAAATTCTTTTGATGGGGTGATCATCACAACGTTATCATAATTTTGTGGTGACACTTTTCGTTTTAAATTTTTATCGAACCACCCTGCTTTTGGTTCTGAATTAAAATGCGGATACAAAATTAAGCCTGGGTTATTAATTTTTAAATCAAAGTGGTAATCAATAATGCCGCCATCGCGGTAAATTCCTGGTGGGGAACCGGCAATATTTTTTATGCCTTGCATTACTAGTGGTATAGAGCCCGATGCCAATAAGGCATCTTTTAAATTTGTTTGTGTGAGTGCGATATTTTGAGTTTTAAAATTGTAGCTGTCGGTAATACTTAAATCACTATTGGGCGCGCCAAAAATAAAACGCTCATATTGCGAGCCTAATAATTTTCGATTAACGCGGTTAAGCATATAACTTTTTGATAAACCCAAAAGCTGTATTAATTTATTCTCACTGGCAATAAACCCGTTAGATTTTGCGACAATAAAATGCGCTTTAAATACCGGATTATTTATAATTTCAGTAACGCCATCATCACCAAATACATCTTCAAGTAATGCGCGGGCTTTAGTGGTAATCTCAGTTGGGGTGGGTTTATTACTAGAATATCGGGTTTGCGAATACGATTTTGCTAAACGTTCAATGGCTTTAACTGGATCGTTTTGTGCAAAACACGCAGAACGAAAAGCCCCTGCCGATGAGCCAATTAAATTAAGCGGTTGGATGCGATGTTTAAAAAATTCGCCAAATATATATTTGTCTAAGCCAAATAAGGTAAACCATTTAGGGCCACCACTTGCCCCTAAAAACGAGGTAAAAAGCTCAGGTTTAAACCCTTGTTCGTTTATTATTTTTGCTGCAGTTTTACCTGCAAAAATGTCGATCATCTAAAAATACTACCTGTAGAGTCGCAGTTTAATGTTGTTAAAGCCAAACTTAAAAATGAATACTTATGCAATAAAAAACTTTTAAACTTTAATCTTAATCCCAAATTCCGTCTTCACATTTGCCCTGCACTTTTACGTTTTTTACCTTAAATTCAGGCTCTATGCCTTTGTCTCTTTGTGCGTGGTAGTCGTTAGTAACAGACAAAATAGTTGGCGTTAACAGTATAATAGCGATTACGTTCACCACTGTCATTAACCCTAGGGCAATATCGGCTAAATCCCATACTTGTTTTAATGTGGCTGATGCGCCCCACAACATCATTGATAAATAAAGCAAAGTATAAATACCGCGCCCTACTTTGTTATCAAGCTTAAATAGGTGCAGGTTACTTTCAGCGTAGGCGTAGTTAGCAACCACCGAGGTAAAAGCAAATAAAGTAATGGCAGCGGCTACAAAATACACGCCGCCTTGCGCTAAGTGTGAGGTCATAGCGCTTTGGGTTAAACGAATGCCTTCCATTTCGCCGCTTATGTTCACATCGGCCAATAAAATAATAACCGCGGTACAGCTACAAAGTACAATGGTGTCGAAGAACACGCCTAGCATTTGTATGTAACCTTGGGTAACCGGGTGGTTAGGAATGGGGCTGGCACTTGCCGATGCATGCGGCACACTACCTGCGCCTGCTTCGTTTGAATATAACCCCCGTTGAATACCGTTTTTAATCGCCGCCCCCATGGCGCCTGCGCCTGCTTCTTGTAAGCCAAATGCAGATAAAAATATATCTTTTAGCATACTGGGTACTTGGGTAAAGTTAATCAGTGTGATTATCACAGCAACCAGCACAAACACGATGCCCATAACAGGGACTACTCGCTCAGCAAAGCGGGCGATGGCTTTAAAGCCACCTAAAATAATTGAACCGGCTAACAAAGTGATCACGATGCCGGAGTAGTGAGTGGGAATTTCAAAGGCATAATTAAGCGCATCGGTAATGGTGTTGGTTTGCATGGCGCTAAAGGTAAAGCCGTAACCTAAAAATAAGCATAAAGCGAAAACAATGGCAAAGCCGCGACTGCCTAAACCTTGTTGAATGTAATAAGCAGGCCCGCCTCTAAAATCGCCATTACTATCTCGAATTTTATAAATTTGCCCAAGGATGCTTTCTGCAAAACCGGTCGCCATACCCAGTATGGCAATCACCCACATCCAAAATATGGCGCCACTTCCACCAAGTGATATAGCAACAGCCACACCGGCTAAATTACCAGTACCAACACGCGCACAAAGCCCGGTACATAACGCCTGAAAAGAGCTAATGTTATTTTTATCACACTTGCTACTACCTTTTAGCAAGCTAAACATATGTGTAAATTTAACGAGTTGAATAGCTTTTAAACGGACAGAAAACCATATGCCAGCAAAAAGTAAAATGTAAATGAGTACTTGGCCTTCGCCCCATAAAAGGCTATTTACACTTTTGATCAGCGTGTCGAACATCAGGCTTCCTTTTTATTATTATTTGCCACGGTATTAATTTAGCGACGTGAGTGTTTAAGTTTAGTAGAGACTTAGCCACTTTATAATAAAGCTAATTAGATGTGAATTATTTTTCTTTATTGGTGAATATAAATTCACCCAATAACTAATTTATATTGCAGTGTAATTGCTGATGTAAAAGGAATGTTTTAGGAAGGAATTAGTCGCGTGCTTTAATAACCGTTCGCGCGTTATTTTTGAGGTAAAAAAACGAAAATTTCTCACGGCTAAATGACTGCCATGAGAACAATAAATGATGATTTATTACCTTGCTGATAATAAACACACAGCTACGCTATGTAGCTGTGTTTATAATCATCCTGATCTGGGTGATGGTTTTTTAAGTAGTTATGGCCTGCTGCTAAACCAAGTTTATAGTCAAATCGTAAGTCATCATTTGAGCTGCCTAATAACTTACTATACAACTTTTGATTTGCAAAAATTTGGATTATTTCTACATCTTTTGGTGGGTTAGCAATAAATGCTAACTCATCTTCGTAAGCTTGCTCATGTTGTAATAAGTAGTCTATTGTTTTTGGGCAATAGCCAGATACTTCAACAAATGATTTTAATTTACTTACCCATGCTGATTGAGCCTGAAAGGCTTCATCAACGGTGCGTATAACCACAATTTTGCGTGCGCCACGATTATATGCTTCGCGTACAGGAAGCGGTGCGGCAAGGCCACCGTCTAAGTAAAAATCAGACTCTGACTGTATCTCGGTCTTACCTAATTCATTTGCGGCTAATGCATTTAACCACGGCGTCAATTTTACACCTTGCTTATATAAAAATGGCAGTGCACTTGACGCTTTTAATAGCTCTCGCCATTGCTGGCCTTCCCCTGTTGGGGATAAAAAATAAGGTTTGCGATCACGGGCATTAGTTGCAGTAATTAATAGCTCACGGTCACCTAAACTGGCTTTTGCGGTTTTAAAATCAAGCGCTCTGTTCACTTCGGTAGTTTTATCAAAGTACCAATCTAGGTCAACAATATGTTTACCCATTAGGCCGCGACCTAATTGAAAAAAACGTTTATGACGCGAAAGGCCTCTGATCAGGCGTTTAGCATAGCCTTTTTGACGCGCCAAATAGCTTGTTAAGTTTTGAGAGCCTGCAGATGTGCCAATAAATAAGTCAAATGGATCATACTCTTGCTCTAACCAGGCATCGAGTACACCCGCGGTAAATATCCCTCGTTGTCCGCCACCTTCTGCTATCAGCGCTACTTTTGGCTGCACTGAGTTGTTGCCTGAATGGGGTGTCGTACTATTTTGAGATTTCACGCTTTACCTTCCTATTTATTTAGCTGAATTTTGTTGCATACCCTTATAATAATCGTTCAATATTCATAATTAAAATTGATTGTTTAAATCAGTTCTATTGAAAAAATAGAACAAGCTTTTTCATTGCCACTTTTTAAAATAATGTAAAATGGCCCCGACGTAATCAACTTTAATCTGTTTAATAGCATAACAAGCGTTGAGTGTACGCTTGCTTAACCAATTGCTTATCCATGTTTTATTTGCATTAAAATTTCAAGCGCTTTATGGCGCTTTTCATTATCAAATAAGTCGTTGGTGAATATAAGCTCATCAACCCCTAATTGATTTACAATCATTTCTAGCTTGTGTTTAATACTGGCTGGCCCACCGGTAACACTTAATCCTAAAAAGCTCTCAACATGAGCGCGCTCTTGTTCGCTCCACAAACCTTCCATTGTTTCTACTGGGGGTTTTAACCACAGCTCGTCGCCTCTAATTAACGATAACACTCGCTGTTTGGATGTAGTTGATAAGTACTGTGCTTCTTCATCTGTATCTGCAGCTACTAAAGGTAATGCCAACATGACATAAGGCTTAGCTAATACATTTGATGGTTTAAATTCTCGTTTATACAAGGCTATTGCATCATGCACAAAACGCGGTGCAAAGTGCCCCGCAAATACATAGGGTAATCCTTTTTGTGCAGCTAACTGCGCACTAAATAAACTTGAACCTAAAAGCCAAATGGGCACATTGGTGTTTTCACCAGGTATTGCTCGCACGCGCTTAGTTCCCTCATAAGGGCCCAATAATGTTTGTAACTCGCTCACTTCATTAGGAAAGTTTTCAGCACGACTGATATCGTTATTTAATGCACGACTTGTCACAGGATCGCTACCCGGGGCGCGCCCTAACCCTAAATCAATTCGACCTGGGTATAAACTTTCTAAGGTGCCAAATTGCTCAGCAACAACTAAAGAAGCATGATTAGGTAACATAATTCCACCCGACCCTACGCGTATTTTTTTAGTGTTACCGGCTATGTGCCCCACCAAAATTGAAGTAGCCGCACAAACAATCCCAGGCATATTATGATGCTCGGCTAACCAAAAACGGTTAAAACCGAGTTCCTCGGCTTTTTGTGCGTAGGCTGTACTTTTATTTAAGGTGTCACTCACAGTGGCGCCTTTAGGCATAGGCGCCAGTTCTAATAACGAAAAAGGAATAGTTGATAACAAAGTAGTACCTCCAAATTAAATAGCGATTTATAGTGCTAGCCATAAATAATGAGTCTATGCTAAGAGATGGGTGTGTATGACAGTCAATTCAAGGCGCCTTGCCTTTTAAAAGCTAAATAGCGATGTGATTGAACAACAATTAAGTTAGCTATTTTTAGCAGCAGTGTGTTGGCGCTTTAGTTTATAAGCTTCTGAATCAAGCCCTTTTTTCCAATAGCCCGATGCAACAATTTGACTGCGCGGTATAGCTAATTCATCAGTTAATATGGTTTTTGCTTTACGGACTAATCCGGCTTCAAGTGCCATAAATACAATAGGTTGTTGCTCACTAAGTGGTAGCGATTTTAATGCGTTTATCATATCTGTATCGGGGTTATTTGTTATTAACCAAGTTACATCACGCGAGGAGTCTAAGCTAATCACATCATCTTTTGTTGGTGCATGAATAATCGCGTCAATTTTTGCGTTTATAGGCAATTGTTGCACGTAGCCTTTAATTGCATTAACCGAAGTTAAATCGCCAAGTAATAGATAATATGAATGATCATAGTTATCCAACTTTTTAGGGCCTGGCCCTGCTATACCCACTTCATCGCCTACTTTTGCTTCTTTAGCCCAATTAGTGGCTGGGCCTTGGTGCATATTTATCACAAAGTCGAGGGTAAGTGCACCAGTGTGCTCATCAACATGTCTTATAGTGTATGAACGCATACACGTAGTTTTAATATTAAAGTCAACGCGGCCATTTTGTGGAATAAGCACCTTAACGTAGTTACCAATGTATTGGGCACTCAGGTCGTTAAACTCATCTGAGCCGACAATAATGCGTTGTAAATGTGGGGTTATTTGCTTTGTGCTTAATACGGTTGCTTTGCGTACTTTTTTACCCATATAAATTTACCTCACTAAAATGATGAATTGCACAACGCCCCATTGGTTGATAAAATCAACTATAGCAATTTAATTGACTTTGTCAACCATTATGGATTTATTATGAACTCTTCATTGGCCAATACATTATTTGCTTTAATGCAAAATTATCGCGTTACCATACGCGAAGCCATTAATGCAGGTGAGCTTGGATTAAACGCGATGCATGTGCGTTGTCTGCATATTATTGCAGCGACACCTCAGTGCACTGCTAACGATATTGTGAATCAAACCCAACGCGACAAAGCCCAAATAGCACGGTTAGTGAAAGAACTGCTCGCGCTAAACTTAATTCATAAAAATGCCAGTGAGCATGACAAGCGTTGTTTTATTCTGTCGTTTACCGCACAAGGGTGCACGCTTTACGACAAATTATTAAACGCTGAGCAGCATGTAAATGCGCAAATGTGTAAAAACTTAAACCCACAGCAAATCAATGACTTCTTAAATACAGCTCAGCAAATGATCAAAAATATGGATTGATCGCAGATCCATTACTTGGCATAACTTATATAAAACGCATATACTGTACACTTATACAGTATATGCATTTTAGGTTGTGTTATGTTTGTTATTCCCATTTATATAGAGGCCGGTGTATGCGGATTTGAGTCACCTGCAGCACAATATACAGAGCTTGGCGTTTCACTTGATGAGTTATTAATAAAGCATCCTGATGCCACGTTTATTGGGATAGCGTCTGGGTGCTCTATGCAAGAAATTGGTATTTTTGAGGGCGACTTACTGTTGGTTGACCGTGCAGAAATACCAAAAGATGGCGATGTTATTGTGGCTAACTTAAATGGTTTATTTGTATGTAAGCTGCTTGATAAGACCAATGCACGCTTGCTATCAGCCTCTTCTGCTTATAAGCCGGTGCAATTGACTGAGTCAGATGAGTTTCAGCTTGAAGGTGTGGTAACTCGCTCTATTAGGCTGCATCGCCAGAGTCCTGAGTTACTTTCATGTATGCCTTAGTTGATGCCGTTGCTTTTTATGCCAGTGCAGAAAAAGTATTTGACCCCGCTATTCGCTCAAAACCTGTGGTGGTGCTTACCAATAACGACGGTTGTGTGTGTGCGGTCTGCCCAATTGCGCGTAAGCTTAATATTCCTAAATTTGGCCCTTACTTTAAAGTTAAGCAGTTACTAGAACAAAACAATGTGGTTGTACGCTCTAGTAACTATGAACTATACGCTAATTTAAGCGACCGGATGATGAGTGTAATTGGCCGCTTTTGTGACACCCAGCATGTTTACAGTATCGATGAATCGTTTTTACACTTTAATGGTTATCAACCTTTAATTAACGATTGGCAAGCATACGGGCAACTAATTAGGCGTACTGTATGGCGCGAAACCAAACTCCCTGTTGGGGTTGGCTTTGGGCCAACACCGACCTTAGCCAAAGCCGCTAACCATGCAGCTAAAAAACTAACTGGCTTTAATGGTGTTGCAGTGATTGACGATGAAGTAAGTCGCCGCACTATTTTGCAACGAATGCACTGCCAAGATGTTTGGGGGGTGGGCAAACGTTTAGCTAAAAAGCTGGCTCTCATGGACATTCATACCGCGTGGCAACTGGCTGAGCAAAGCCCAAAAACAATTCGCCGCCAATTTAGTGTGGTGCTTGAGCGCACAATTAACGAGCTCAACGGCATTACCTGTTTAAACTGGGATGATGTACGCCAAGATAAACAAGCTATTTTTTCAACTCGTAGTTTTGGTCAGCGACTTTGCGACCCCGATGCAGTTAAAACCGCCCTAATAAATCATGCTAGTGTAGTTGCACAAAAATTAAGAGCGCAACAGTCGCTCACTCATCGTATTTATATTTTTGCTGCCAGCTCATCACATGAACACGCCTTTTATAAAAAGTCAGTTATGCATCAATTTGATCCGCCTACTAACGATACTCGCGTTATGGCCAATGCGGTATCAAAGAGTTTTGAGCAAATATATCAACCGGGAATTCGATTTTATAAATGTGGTGTGGGCGCATTAGAGCTCAGCCCGCAGCAGTTTCAACAACATCATTTATTTGATAAGCAAACCGATAACCCGCAGTTAATGAGCTGTTTAGATGCTATTAATCATAGATACGGTAAAGGAATGCTTAGCGTGGCGAGCAGCCAATTAAATGATCATTGGCATATGAACAGGGCTTTTTTATCGCCGCAATACACGACTCGTTGGCGTGATATTCCAAAAATACAGTGTTAGTCGGCAACTTTAATAAATTCACATTCTACACTCGGATTGTCCAATGTGTATTTAAGCGTATTGCTGGTTAAAAAAGTAATGCTTTGTTTAATCGTTCCTTCATGGATAGGATTATCACAGCGGCTCATGCGTAAGCTATTTTCTAGGCCATCTGTTTTATATTTTAGCGAGCTGGTAATAAAACAATAATTTGGTTTTTCAATGGTACGAGTACCATTGTGTAAGGAGTTAAACAAAATCTCTTTGCCTAAGCTAAAACCTTGCTCAGGATCTTCAGGGTTATTAAATTGTAATCGGCTATTAGTACATAACCCAGAATTACTGGAGGTCACTTCGTAATTGCCCAGCTTAGTTTGTAACAGCGGAATAAAGCGAGTTTTATTACTTGGGCCTGCTACTGCATAACAGCTAAAAAGGCTTATGGTAAGTAAAACCAGTGTGAAAAGTTTCATTATAGGCTCTATCCTCGTGTATCAAATATGATCAAGCACTGTGACTATGCTTAGCTATTTCTAACTATAACAGAGATTTACTATAAAAGATGTGAAGTCGTTATAGCATAAACACGTCTTTAAACTGTATTTAAAAATACGTAGCTAACAACAAATAAGATTACATTTTAAAACAGTTCAGTTAGTGAAATAAGAGGATGTGAAGGATAGCGCAAGCTGTATCAAAACCTAAGCAACATAAAATGCATTACCCCTAACCCAAAGTAATGCATTCATAGTCAAAAGTGGGCGATTACTGCCAATACTTAGCAAATAATTGCGGGTAATTTTGTTTTAAAAACTTAGGTTTGTCTTTAAAGCGCTTACCTTTAGGTTGTTCAAGCCCTGAGGGGATAAAGGGTAACTCATCGTCATTACGTTCTTCATATAACAAACCTGCAATTAGGTCATACTCATCTAAATACGGGTAAGGTTGCTCGTTTAAAAAATAAAGTGGTGTGCACTGTGCAAGGCTATCGGGGTTTTCTAACGCTGCTTTAAATACCGCTTCACCCCGAGAAATGAGCCAACAACGAAATTCAGAAAAACCATATTCATCATTACAACCAGCTATTACAAACGCCGCACCAAATAAATCCCAAGTATAACTTTGGCGCATACAAATACTAAACTGTTTATCAAATTCAATAAGCTGCTCGTCGGATAAATCACTCAATGCAGCCTTAAGGGATTGGCATACAGACTCAGGCTCTGCGGTTCTGTCGTTTACAGTTACCAATCGCCAAAAATCAGTTAAGGTTAAATCGCTCATGCAATGATCTCTTTTACCCGACCTACTTGACCATCTTCTAACTGTACTTTAATACCGTGCGGATGATTAGGTGACTTAGTTAATAAACGCGACACAATACCATTGGTTAAAGTACCACTGCGTTGATCTTGTTTAAGCACAATATTAACCTCAGTGCCGGGTGTTATTTGTGAACGTGTTGGAACAGCCATATATAATCTCTTTTGCTATTTTTGGGGATTATAGCCTGCTTAATAAAATCACTCCATATTAAAGCTTTTAAAGGCCCTATAAAGCATAATTCAAGCTAATGTGAAGAATAAACAAAACCCATCGTACACATTATGGCTGCTTAGAAAATGAAATGGCATTGGCTTTAATATGTATGTTCAAGCTGGCTAACGCATTACAAATAAGCTGCTCAATGTAATCAAACTGATTTTTTTGTTTAGCCTGCTCTAGTGCAATATCATCAATAAAATAACAACTTACTTTAAACTTAGAAGGTAAATTGTTTAAGTGTGCTGAATGGGTAAGAAAGCTAAAGTCCTCCACAATATCTTTTATTTGCTCACAAGCGAGCGTTAATTGCTGACGAATACGTTTATCTAGCTGCTTTTGGGTTTTGGTCATCGTTTATTGCTGCTCGCGAGCTTGTTGTTCTTTAAATTCTTTGTAACTGTCTTGCTGTTGTTTAACACACTCATGGTATTCCTTATCTGCCATGTAGCTGCATTCACCCAACCGCGCTGATTGAATTTCATGGTAGCGGCTATCGCTGCTACATCCCGCTAACACCAATAATGCGGATAACGAAAATAGATATTTTAACTTATTATTTAACATTCAAAATTCCTACTATTTTAACGGGAAAACTACTGATTTTCGTTATTTTTGCTGTATATTGCACTGGTTTTGTATTTATAACCGTTAAGGGCACGTTATGATGTTGTCGCAGTTACAAGAGCTGTTCCAGCGTATCGATAAAAGTAAACTATTTCAATCATTTGTTATTGCAGTTATTGTTGTTTCTGCATTGACCGTGGGCGCACATACTTATTCATTGCACCCAACCGCTGAACTCATTCTACATTGGATGGATATAGGCATAACGGTGTTTTTCTTAATTGAACTGATTATTCGCTATATTGCCAGCAAAGGTATCAAGGACTTTTTCTCCAAAGGTTGGAACATTTTTGACTTCATTATCGTGATCGGAAGTTTATACCCCGCGGCAGGCTCTACTATTTTTATTGCTCGACTGCTGCGTATTTTCCGCGTGTTACGATTAGTCTCAATGATCCCAGAACTGCGCTTATTAGTAAATTCGCTAATAAAAGCAATACCGCAAATGGGCTACATCGCACTACTCATGTTCGTTATATTTTATATTTATGCCGCCACTGGCAGTATGTTGTTTGCTGATATAAATCCGGTACTTTGGGGCGATGTGTCTATTTCTATGCTCACCCTGTTTAGAATAGCCACCTTTGAAGATTGGACTGACGTCATGTACGAAACCATGGCCGTGTACAAATTAAGTTGGATTTTTTACCTAACCTTTATCTTTTTAACTGCATTTGTGTTTTTAAATATGATGGTTGGCGCTATTTTAGAAGTGATGAGTGAAGAGCATCGCAATGCACGAGAAGAGCAAGCCAATATAGACTCACTCCCTGCCACCCAAGGCCAAGTAAACGAATTAAAAGCACAACTAGCAGAGTTAAAAGAACTACTTAAAAATAAGTAGCAGGGATAAAAAGGGCATGCATTTGCTTGCCCTTACACTTTAAATTTACCCACCAACCCCATTAAAATTGACGAAAGACGATTCATTTCGTTGCCGTTCTCACTGGTGGTCACGGCAATATCACTCACCTCATCAGCCGCATTTTTAATTTCAGTAACATTGCGGTTTATATCTTCAGCTACATGTTGTTGCTCTTCAGCAGCGGTGGCTATTTGGGTATTTAAATCGCTAATATGAACGATAGATGCCGTGATCTCACTAAATTGTTGCTGCGCCGAATGCGCAAGCTCGACAGTTTTATTAGTGGTTTCTATACTGCGTTGCATATCTTTAGAAACTTTAGATGACATAGTGCGTAGTTTATCAAGCTGTGAAGCCACTTCTTCGGTTGACTCAGCGGTTCGTTGTGATAACGCGAGTACTTCGTCGGCCACCACAGCAAAGCCGCGTCCGTGCTCACCGGCACGTGCAGCTTCTATTGCAGCATTTAAGGCCAATAAGTTAGTTTGTTCTGAAATACCGCGAATAACACTGACTATCGACATAATGTTTTCGCTTTCAGTATCTAGCTGAGTAATATCTGCTGAGGCATTGTTTATTACCTCACATAGCTGAACCACACTTTCCACAGTTTGTGTAATAACCGATTGCCCCAAGTCTGATGCTTGCTGTGTTTGAACAGCCAAATCCGCTGCATTTGCACAACTGCTAGACACTTCGTTCGCGGTGGCAGCCATTTCATTAATAGCCGTAGCTGCCATCTCTAAAGCTTGTTGCTGTTGGCTGGTGGAGCTTGTTAATTGTGCCGCTTGCGATGAGGTTTGTGATGAGGTTTTACTTACATTTTGCGCGCACTCATTAATTTGAGTTACCAGCTCGCTGATCAAGTTTAAAAATAAATTAAAGCTATTAGCCAGTTTAGCGGTTTCATCTTTGGTTTTTATTGTTAAGCGTTGGGTTAAATCACCGCCACCTTGCGATATTTCAGTTAAGCCATCACTCACTTCAACAATAGGGGCTGATATTAATTTAGAAATATAACTCGCTATAGCAACAAATACAGCAATTAATATCGCACTAATAACCAATATGGTATAAGCCATGGTATTCGCCGTGCTCATCACTTCGGCTTTCTCTACTACCCCAATAAACTTCCAGCCTAAGGTAGCAGAGGTATGAATATTAGCCATATATTGTTTACCATCTATCTCTACATCAAACAGCCCTTGGGTATTTTTAGCTAAGTCGGCGTATTTTCCCCCCCTCAAGATCTGCTAAGTTTTTAAATCGGTAATCTGGGTGTTTAACATCCACCAGCACACTGCCACTATCTTCAATCAACATTAAATAACCGGTTTCGCCTAATTTAATATCGGCAATAATATCGGTAAGCCCGCCTAATGATACATCCATTCCTTGGGCGCCAATTAATTGCCCGTTATCAATAATCGCTTTAACCGTAGTTATACGATGTTGCAACGTAAAATTATCACGCCTATTTTACAAAAAAAACTTGCTATATTCAGGTATGAGAGATGGTAAAGCGATCATCTAGCTACAATAAATTTATTTGTGCTTATTACTCTATCCGAATAATCATTATGATATTGAACTATAATTGGTTTAAGGGAATTTTAAGGTAGCTTATGCCGTTATCTTCAGCGGGAGGTGGGTTGCCAGCTCTAATATTCATTTGAATAGCAGGTAAAATTAAGCGAGGCATAGGTAATTCTTCGTCACGGCTATCGCGCATTTGAACAAACTGCTCTTTGCTTATTTTAGTCTTTACATGAATATTTGTTTCTTTTTGTTCTTTTACTGTGACCGCAAAACGGTGATTTCGTTTTTCAGTCGGATAATCATGGCATACATAGATTGTTGCCTCATCGGGCATCGAGAGTAGTTTTTGGATTGAATCGTATAATGTTTCAGAGCTACCACCTGGAAAGTCGCACCTTGCAGTGCCTACGTCAGGCATAAAAATCGTATCACCAACAAAAATGGCCTCTTCATTTATAATGTAAACTAAGTCGGCGGGTGTATGCCCCGGTGTGTGCATTACTCGTATCGATAACTGGCCAACATTAAAACTATCTCCATCTTTTAATAGTCGGTCAAAATCAGCCCCATTGGGTAAAAATTCTTTTTCAAGATTAAATAGCGCCTTAAAGCTTTGTTGTACCGTTTTGATATGTTCACCTATGGCGATTTTAGCACCAATGTGTTTTTTAAAATAAGGAGCTGCAGAGATATGATCGGCATGTGCATGTGTTTCGAGAACCCACTCTAATGAAAGAGAATGGCTTTGAAGGTACTCGCCGATTTTTTTGGCGCCTGATTCACAGCTGCGACCTGATTTATAATCAAAATTTAAAACGGGATCAATCAAGATTGCTTGCTGAGAGTTACTATCAGAAACAACATAACTAAAGGTTTCGCTATCGTCATCAAGAAATGCGTGAACATGAAATTTACTGTGCATAATATTCTCCAATAAGTCTGAACTCATCACTTGAATTAATAAAAATGACCGGAAGCAATAATATAAACGTTGGTAAAGGCCATGAAGATATTAGCGATTTAATTATTAAATAAAAAGGGCTAGCAAATGCTAACCCTCAAAGTAAATATTATTTATTATCAACAATAATACGTAACATACGACGCAGTGGCTCTGCTGCGCCCCATAAAAGCTGATCGCCTACGGTAAAAGCGCTAATATATTTTGGCCCCATGGCGAGTTTGCGAATACGGCCAACAGGTATACTTAACGTACCGGTTACTTTAACTGGGGTTAAATCGGTACTGGTAATGTCACGCTCATTAGGAATTACTTTAACCCACTCATTGTGCGAGGCTAAAATTTCTTCTATTTTTTCTACGCTAATGTCTTCACGTAATTTAATGGTCATCGCTTGGCTATGACAACGCATTGCACCAATGCGTACACATAAACCATCAATAGGCACAGGTTGTTTAGATGAGCCTAAGATTTTGTTGGCTTCAACTTGCGCTTTCCACTCTTCTTTTGATTGACCGCTTGGCATAGGCACATCAATCCATGGGATTAAGCTACCCGCCAGTGGCACACCAAACTGGTCTTGTGGCAAATCCCTTGATGCCATTTTTTCGCTGACTATTTTATCAATTTCTAAAATAGCTGAACTTGGGTTATCTAGTTGCTGTGCAACACTTGCATGAATAGCCCCCATTTGAGCTATGAGTTCTTTCATATTGCGTGCACCCGCGCCCGATGCTGCTTGGTAAGTCATTGGGCTTACCCATTCGATTAGGTCTTGCTCAAATAAACCACCCAGCGCTAGTAGCATAAGTGAAACCGTGCAGTTACCACCTACAAAGGTTTTAACGCCTTGCTCTAGCCCTTGTTCAATCACATCTTTGTTAACAGGGTCAAGTACGATAATACTGTCGTCACTCATACGCAGTGCAGAGGCTGCATCTATCCAATAGCCATCCCAACCTGATTCACGTAATTTTGGATACACCGCATTGGTATAATCGCCACCCTGACAGGTAACAATAATGTCCATTTTTGCAAGCTCAGAAATATCGCTGGCATCTAAAAGCGGTTTAGCTGCACCCGCTAACTCAGGGCCAAGCTGACCTGCTTGTGAGGTGGTGAAAAAGGTGGTGTCGATATGTGCAAAATCATGTTGTTGTTCCATTCGCTCTAGTAACACTGAGCCTACCATGCCGCGCCATCCGACTAATCCTACTTTTTTCATTGTTTGTTCCACTGTTTGAGTCATAAGAAATACCTAATTCATTAAAAATTAAAATTCATTGCGTGAGATTTAATTTTTAGAACAGTTAATCTAGCACCCTATACCCTGCAAAACTAGTCAATAACAGCTAACTTAAAATTATTTCATATGCTTTTTTTAATTCTGAAATTAATAACGGCACAAAAAAAGCCCTACACAAGGTAGGGCAATTATTGTAAGTTTTTATATTCGCCTTCCTAGGCTATTTTGAATTAGAACTGATATTTGTACTCAACAGAGAACTCAGTCCCTTTTTCTTTTGAGCGAGTTAGCGTACCAGCAGATTCAATTTCTGATTTTTGCCCCAAAATATTAAGCACTTTAAACTTAATACTTGAGTTAAAATCAGGGTAGTAAGTATAATTCAAATCAACTGAGTGGAATGGCTGTTCCATCCAATCATCTTGCCCTTCTATACCAGGGATAATAATACGCTCACCAAATACGTTATAAACCAATGTTGCAGCATGTTCACCTGATGGTGCATCATAGCCAAGCTGCATATTCACAACATATTTAGAATGTCCCGTTAAACGACGTTTAGTATTAGTGATCGCCGCAGATACACCAGTTTGATCAACAATAGCTTGACGGTCTAGGTTTATCTCAGAATCACTGAGTGTAACATTACCACTCATAAATACATCTTGCCAAAAACCACCTAAGAAAGTGAAATCTTTAAGATAATCAAACTCAACGCCGGCAACATAGCCATCTTCAGCATTGGCAATACGTACAAGTGGCGGTCCATCTTGAGAAGGAGATTGCACCGACTCAATTGGATCAATCATGTCTTTATAAAACAGACCAACAGAGAAGTTTTCACCAGTATCAAAGTAGTTTTCCCAGCGGAAATCGTAATTTTTGATTTGCGTTGTACGTAATCCAGGCGTACCGCCAACAGGATATTCAGTTAACGGATCAATGTAAGTAGATTCAGATATCTCACGTAAATCAGGACGTACAACCGTTTCACCGTAGCTTAAACGCCATTGTGTTTGGTCGTCCTGAATATAAGTGAATGCAAGCGCACCATAAATATCATCTTCTTGAAACGCTAAGTTACCTAAATCATCATAATCGATTGAAGGATCTAAGCCACCAGTAAACGGGTCAAGTGGCACTGACACTTGCCTGAAATCTTCCCAACGTAAGCCACCTGTCAAACGCCATTTATTATTGAAGAAAAAATCAGCTTCAAAATAATAAGCATCTGTTTTTTGTGCTGAGCGGTAATCATCACCTGCAAACGTTGTATCATTAAGTATGGGTAGATTTAGTTCTGCGTTAGCTATTGCATCATCAGAAAGAATCGTATTCAGCTCATTGCCATTTAAATCAAGGTCTTTAAATGCGCGAGTGTTTATGTCAAAGCGACGATTCGAAGCTGAGCGCTCTTTAGAGACATAATCAGCACCTGATTTTAATTCTATATCCAAACCATCTAACATGATTGGAAAAGTAAAATTAAACCCGTAGTTTTCTACTTCATCATTAAGGTCTTGGAATGTATAACGAGCAGCCGTTGTGGCATTGGTTAATGCGATTTCATTAACTAAATCATAATTACCATCTTCGTTTGCATCATTTACAATGAACCGCGTCTGCATATTTCCTGGTGCATAACGGTTTGAGCGGCCGTTTGAGTATTTCCAATCAAAACCTGCATAGTTAAGAAAATCGAATGTATGCATGCCTTTGATTTGGTTTACTATTAACTCTCTCTCTTCATACCTTACATCGTAAGAACGAATACGCTTATTATCAGACTGGTTATTATTCTCATCAATACCTAGACGATCACGAATTTTATCTTCGGTGTCGCGTAAAATCAGCGTACTAAGGTCAATGCGATGAGCATTATTATACTCAATACCAAAGTTTACCATTCCAGACATTTTCACATTATGCTCAGTGGCAATGATTTTATCGTAACCACGCACCATAGCAGCACTGTTCTCACCTAAACGGAAGTCTTCGCCTTGGTACTCTTCGCCAACAAAATATTTGTTATCATAGCTAACCGCTGATAAAAAGCCGTAACGCCAATCACCTGACTCAAAACTATTACCCAGTGTTGCTGTAAACTTAGTATTGGGGTTTACACTTGTTGCTTGCGGGTCATAATCACGGTTTAAATCAAGTGCTAAAGCACGACTTTGCTCTGGTGTGAGATCATCTAATGATTGCCCAGAGTTATAAATATCCATGATTGAATCTGGTATTTCACGGGTGCCATCATCAACACCATACCAGTCATTCGAGCCGCCATTGTACTCAATGCCATCATCAAAGTTATTGGTGTTATAACCAAGCTGACCTGATACATCAAAAACAAATTGGTCTGGAATGCTTTTTAAGCGTATATCCACATTACCACCACCAAAAGAGGCTGGCATAGAAAGAGAATAAGACTTTTGCACAGACAAACTTTCAATAATTCCTGATGGAAATAAATCAAGCGGGATGACTGAGCGGGTCGGATCAGGACTTGGCACTGCTGCACCATTTAACTGAGTACTTGAATAGCGCTCACCTAAACCACGTACATAAATAAATTTACCATCGACTAAAGTTAAACCCGTTACACGGCGTAACGCAGATGCCGCATCACTATCGCCACTACGGGATATTTGGTCAGCACCCATAATATCGGCAACAAATGCTTGTTGTTTTCGCTCTTCAAGCACGGCTGTTGCAGTGCCTTTTAAACGACTTGCGCTAACCACAACCTCCTCAAGTACAGCCTCATCTTCGGCTTCAGCAGCATGTGCTGAAACGCTTAAACTACATAAAATTGCTGCGGAAAGTGTGGATAAGCAAAACTTTTTAGAAAACTGTTTCATGTTTACCTCTATCTGAAATAAGTTACAGAAAGTGTTAAAAAAGGTACTAGTACTATGTGCTAGCACCCATTCTTACTGTGTTATTCCAGACCTACTGTCCAGCCAGCTGTCCAGTCATTATCACTCGATACAGCACCAATATGTGATGTAGTATCGAAGAAGCTATCTACAGCGTTTACATCTGTAGGAGTTGTTATATCAATAGTATAGATACCATTAACTACGTCAGTTTGTCCTGATGCTACTAAGTTACCTAACGTCGCTGTCCACCAGTTTTCTACGCTAAAATCAACACCACTTGGGTCTTTGAAGTTCTCAGAACAGGCGATAACCGATGACTTAATCGTTAAGGTGCCATCTTGTGCATTTTTAACTGTTTCACTTTCAGTAAATATTGGTGCACCATTTTCATCTACTGGAATACCTTCAACCTCTAGACACTCACCCATGCCTACTGGGCCTGTTACAATCGTGTTATAGATTTGCGCACCCGTTCCCTCACGGAAGTACATGCCTTCACCGTCATCTTCACCTTTAAAGGTATTACCAATAATGGTTAAGTTAGCAATCATTGGATTTGATTTAGGCATTTTAGATGGTGTTTTACCGTCATTATCGGCTTCTATACCACGGTTAGCATCTGAGTTATCTGCAGCTTGCTTAACAAGGATGTGCTGAAGCTTACCTTGGAAACCATTATCCCAATCGATGCTGTCATCTTGAATACTAGTTAGCACAAGGTATTTAGCCTGCACATTACCACCAAAGAACTCAACACCGTCATCAGCATTTTGATGAACTTGTAAATACTCTACAGTAGTACCAGAACCCACAGCACCAAACGTAATACCGTTAATTTCATTACCAGGTGACAGTAAGTAGCCGCCATTCATAACGCGAACATAACGTAATGTTCCAGAATTATCTGCAGTGTCAGTACCACCAAAAACAGCACCGGCTTCAACACCTTCAACTTGTAGCGCACACTCGCCTGTTTCTGGACATTTATTAGATGGCGCATTACCTAGTAGTACTAAACCGCCCCATTGACCTGCTGCCGTTGCTTGACCAGCAACATCTTGACTTGAAGTAAATGAAATAGGCTTATCTTTAGTACCGTTGGCTTCAATTTTAGAGCCACGGCTAATGACAATATAATCTTTACCGTTACGACCATAAACAGTAACGCCAGGCTCGACAGTTAGAGTTGCAGAGTCAGCATTATCATTACCAACAAAAACAGCGCCATCAACTGCGTATAAGTTACCCGCTGTTAATGTTAAGTCTGACGTTATACGGCCAGATATTTCACATGTTGTCGTTACGTTATCCGCTGGTGAAATTGAAGTAGTACCTGCAGGACAACCAGCAACTGCAGCAGGTGCTGTCACTTCTCCACCACCATAACCAAATGCCCAACCTTCACGCCAATCGTCAGAATCATTTAGAGCACCGACAAAATCAACCGTATCAAAGAAGGCATCAACCGTATTAGCAACATCTTGTCCTGCACCTAGTAGTGGCGAACCAGCAATTGGTTGACCATTCACACCAAGCATAGGCTTGTCGTTGATCACATTACCTGTTTGTTGACTAAACCAAGACTCAAGCGCAAGCAACGTAGAACCGTCAGCACCTTTTGGATCTTTAAAATTCTCACCATTGGTACATGACATAAAGGTGTTTTGCATCAAAATAGTGCCATCATTAGCATTATTAACGGTTTCACTATCAGAGAATAATGCATCTCCGTTATCATCCAGCGCAATACCTTCTAATTCTAAGCACTCGCCCATTTCATCAGAGCCTGTGATCACTGAATTATATAAATGTAAGCCGGTACCTTCACGCAGGTAAATGCCTTCGGCTTCATCTTCACCTTTAAAGTTATTACCAATAATGGTTAAGTTTGAAATAATAGGCAAAGACTTAGGCTCTTTTGATGGCGTTTTACCATCGTTATCGGCTTCAATACCGCGGTTAGCATCAGTCGAATTTTTATCTTGCTCAACATACACAAACTGCATTTTACCTTGATAACCGTTATCCCAATCAATACTGTCATCGTCGATGCTCGTTAAAACAACATGCTTTAAGTTAACTGCACCACCGAAAAACTCAACACCGTCATCAGAGTTATTATGTACTTGCAAGTAATCAACGGTAGTACCTGAACCTACGGCACCAAAGGTAATACCGTTTAGCTCATTACCGGTTGAAAGCTCGTAACCAGCGTTTTTAACAACAACATATTTTAACGTACCAGAGCTATCCGCATTATCAGTACCGCCAAATACCGCACCTGCTTCCACACCTTCAACTTGCAGTGCACAATCACCTTCAGCAGGGCATTTATTTGAAATACCATTCCCAAGTAAAACCATGCCGCCCCATTGTCCAGAGGCTGTTGTTTCGCCCATTACATCTTGTTTTGATGTGAAAATGATAGGGTCGCTTTTGGTCCCTGTCGCTTCAATTTTAGAATCACGGCTTACGACTAAGTAATCAGACCCATTGTTACCAAAAATAACGGCTCCAGGTTCAATGGTAAGGGTTGCGCTATCTGCTTTATCTTTACCTACAAACACAGCGCCATCTAATGCCCAAAATGCATCCGTCGTTAATGTCGTATCTTCAGTGATTTCACCTGAAAGCACTTGCACTTTTACTTCACGACCCAAGGCAGCTGAAGCTTCAGTAGAAAGACTTTGACTATATTCACCTGGAAGATCAGTTGGCACTGGTGGTGTAGGTGGTGTAGGTGGTGCTACTGTTTCTTCAACATTAATATTAATATCACCACCGCCACAACCAGCGAGTGTAATTGCAGAAGCCAAAAGGCTGATCTTAAATAAACCAGATAATTTCATTGTTCACTCCGTTAAGATATTTAATTATTTTATTAGCGCATTAAGTAAAAACCCAAGTCACGTTAAAACACGAAAGTCATGCTTTAAGATCACTTGAGTTTTTCAACGAGCACTACCTTACGGGAGCTATGTGACAATACAGTTACACTTTAATAAACATAAAATGACAATGTAATTTATTTAAATAACAACCTGTTATGATAAATTTAAACGAAAAAAACCGCCCTAAGGCGGTTTTGGTGTTGCGATTATAAAACAGGTTTTGTAATCAAACTGGCAGCGTTTAAATTACAATAGTAGCGTTGGCAAATTATAACAATGCGGTGCGTAATGTTTCCGCGTGTAACTTTTCACGCTTGACATATTTGATCCATTGTTCAGCCAATCGCTGCGATTTTTTGTGTTTCTCGGCTTGCTCAAACGCTAAAATAGAGGCATCAAAATTTTGCATGCTGTATTGGGCCATACCTAATGCAACATAAGCGTTGGATTCAAAATCAAGTGAACCTTTATCTAATGCTAACCGAGCAGCATCAGCGGCATCTTCAAATTGCTCTAAGTTAACAAGTACTTCAGCCATACGTTGATCGTACTTACCGTGTTCCGAAAGCTCTGCCGCTTTTGCAAAATAACTAACTGATTTATTATCTTCTTTAGCTTGCACCATGGCTTCTGCGATAAATGCATAATTCTTCGCAGACTTTTCAGCAACGCCTGATTCAATCGCTTTACTCATTACACTGGCTGCTTTATAAGCAAGCTGATTATATAAATATACCTGCGCAAGCTGCCTTAAGTCAGATTTAGAGGTTAAAAATCCTTGCTGGTAAGCCGCTTCTAAAACACTAAGCTGCTGTTTTTCTTGCCCAGTTTCACCATACATACCGGCTAATTGGACCCAATACTCAGGTTTATTGTAAAGCTTTACCATACGCTCAAGTACGCTCACTACTTTATCGGTTTGGTTAAGTGAGTAATACATAGCGCGTTGCAGTACCAGCCAGTTTTCTTTGGGTACTTTGCCTTCGCTATCACTTAAGTTAATGGCTTGCGTAATGTAACTCAGGCCTTGCTCATAGTCTTTTAATTGATAGTAGGTTTGCGCCCTTAATAAATAATAGGCGTCGGTTTTAGGCTTAGTGTTTATAGCATCCCATTTGTCTAAAAATGCAATCACCTTTTTATAGTCACTGTTAGCCATAGCAAGCTGCGCAAGGCTGAATGTTGTGCTCAGGCGTAGTGTTTCTGGAATGCCATCTTCGGCAATCACTTTTTCAAATGAAGCAATCGCTTTTACAAGGTCGTTTTCATTGTAATAAATAAACCCATAAAAGTTATGCATCATCGCAATTTCATAAGAGTTCATACTTGATGAGCGCGCTTGTATGCTGTCAAGCGCAGCCAAGCCCGCTTTACTGTCGCCATCATCCGCAAGTTTTTGGGCGCGAGCTAATTGGCTGTATACTTTTTCACGCAGTGCGGGCACTCGTGTTGTTTTTTGCTGTTCAGCGGCCTGTACTGTCGCCAAGTTTATACCCGGAAATACACTCAATGCACTTGGTGTAACAACGCTGGCACTGATTGCAACAGTGCACAACATACTCAGCTTTAATAGCTTGGTTGTTAGTTTTAATTTCATAATTGCCTCACGTTCACTCTTTGCTTACTTAACAGAATTAACCATTAATTTGAAAAGAAATTTTATTTTGCACACCGGCTACTTCAACAGCTTCACCATTAACCACGCGCGGTTTATATTTAAATTTAAGGGCCGCATCCATCGCTGCTCTGTCAAATAATGACTCTGGCTCGGCTTTAATAACTTGCGGCTCTTTAACCGTGCCTTGCTTTGTCACTGTAAATTCAACAATGACATACCCTTCAATACCACGCGATAACGCACGCCTTGGGTATACCGGTGCTACTTTTACTATGGGTAAATACTCACCATCACTGGTTTCTAACGCTAATCCACCCGCTAGATTTACATCCGCATCGACATTGGCAGCAAAATCAAAGTTGTTGCTAGCAGCGTTGTTATCGCTACTTTGCATTTGTGGCGATTCCATTGGCGGTGGTGGCTCTTTAGGCGTTGGCGGCTTTTGTGGTTTACGCTCCTTTTTTTGTACCGTTTCTTCTTTTTTCAAACGGACAAAATCTAACACATTCCCTTTGGCAGGCTCCGTCATGGCGCCTTCACCACCGGTGATCAATGCCTGCATACCTAAAAACAGGATAAAGGTCACCACACCCGCTATAATTAACGCAAGTACATAACGCATCACTCGTTACCCTTCTTGAGCCGCTATTGAAACATCAAATACACCCGCTGCACGCGAGGCATCCATGACTTTTATCAAGGTTTCTGTGGTGGCTTTTTTATCGGCCTGAATAACTACACTGCCTTGTGGATTTTCAGCTTTTAAGCGCTCAATGTTGGCTTGTACAGCGCGTACATCAATTTGACGTTTATTGATCCAAATTTCGCCTTGATCTGAAATGGCCACTAATATGTTAGCCCGCTCTTTTTTAACTGCGGTTGCCGCTTCTGGACGGTTTACATCAATACCCGCTTCTTTAACAAACGAGGCTGTCACGATAAAGAAAATAAGCATAATAAATACAACATCCAGCATAGGGGTCATGTTTATTTCTTCTGCTTCGTCTTCTTGGAATAAATTACCTAATGGGGCTCTCATGTTATTTCTCCTAGAATAAGCGGTGATTATGTTCACCGCTTTTCAATAATTATTTAGTGGTCTAACACCATAGTGTCTTGCAACAATTCAACTTCACGCTTTGCTTTTCGTTGTAAATAGGTTGAGGCAAACACCCCAGATAACGCACCGACCATTCCTGCCATTGTCGGTATGGTTGCTTTTGACACACCTGATGCCATAGAGCGTGCGCTGCCTGTACCTGTAATGGCCATTACATCAAAGACTTCTATCATCCCTGTAACTGTGCCAAGCAATCCTAATAGTGGACACAGCGCCACCATTACATTAATCAGCGGTAAATTTGCGTTTAAACGCATGCTGGCGCGTGAAACCATGGCTTGGCGTATTTGCTCTGCGTTCCAGCTGTTGCGTTCACTGCGCGTTTTCCACGTATTTTTAACGTCTTTTTTGTAGTGCCGATAGCCATTAAAAAAGTACATAAATCGCTCGAGTATCAATAACCACATCGCGAAAATTAACACGGCAATGACCAAGAGCACTTGGCCACCTGTGTCGAGAAAATCACGGATAGCATTGATTGAATCAATCAATAGCACCATGGTTTAGGCTCCTTTCTCGCTTCGCTCGGCAATAATACCTGCACTTTGTTCTTGTAAAATAAGCAGTAAACCTTTTGAGCGAGTATTCAATAAGGTGTATAAAAACACCGTTGGAATGGCAACAACAAGACCTAATACCGTAGTAACCAGGGCTTGCGAAATACCGCCCGCCATTAGTTTAGGATCGCCAGTACCAAATAAAGTAATTGCTTGGAAGGTATTAATCATCCCGGTTACCGTACCGAGCAAGCCAAGTAATGGCGCTACCACAGAGATAATTTTAATAAGCGTTAAATTACGGGTGATTTTTGGCATTTCGCGTAAAATGGCTTCGCTTAACTTAAGTTCAAGCGTGTCGTAGGCCACATTTGGGTATTGATCTTTCACTTTCATGACGCGCCCTAACGGGTTGTCATCACGGGGTGTATCGTCTTTTAATTGACGACGGATTTTTCCACCCATCAGCATGAGCGATACAAAACGCTCTAGCGCAATTAATAACGCTAATAAACCAACGCCTAAAATAACGTAACCGACCGCACCACCTTGGTGAACTTGCTCGCTGGTATCAGGGGCTTGTACTAACAAACCTAAAATTGAGCCGCCTGTTGGGTCAAGCGCAAACGGTACAACACCCGTGTTTGCTTGCTGCAAATCAGCCGCAGTCGCAGTAAAGCGGCTACTTGGTTGGCGAGTAAGCTGGCTAATGGTATTGGTGGCCGGTGTATACTCTAAGTACTGACCGTCACTAATAAGGTTAAATGCACCCACACGTACCACTTCTTTTTGTACTTTATTGCCACCGTCAACAATTACATCAGTATTGAAGCGGCTTACTTTTCCTTGTTCGGTCATTTCGCGTTGTAGCTCAAACCAAACCTTTTCTATATCTTCAATAGACGCAAGCTTTGAAGTTGAACCCATTTTTTGCGCCAATTCGTCCATAAAAGTACTACGCCCAGGTAACTGTGCCGATACCACAGAGGTAGCAAACTTGTTACTTGAATCGCCAGCGACTTGTTGTAGCACACCAAATAGCTCTTTTAATGAACCCATACGCTTTGATAAGGTATCAGTTAGATTAGCCAATTTAATTTCGTTTTCTTCAAATTGCGTCTCTAAACGCTCTGACTCGCTAAGCATTTGGTTACGTTTAGCTTGGGTGTTTTTAAGCATTTGCACTTGTTCATTTTGGCGTGCTGCAAATTCTTGTTCACGTTGTTTATTTTGCTCTGATTGCGCTGATTTACCCTGCTCTAAGGTTTTTAATAAGGCATCTAAATTCATCGGCTCAGCGGCAATGCTGGTGCCCACAAAGCTTAAACTGGCTGCAAACACGGCCATTTTTGTCATTTTCGTTAATAATTTCATGGTAAACCTCTTATTCTGCAGCGTGAATTGGCAGTGTTAACATATCGGGGGCTAGTTGTTTGCGAGCAATGCGAAGCCCTTTATTAATTTGGCTAATGGTTGAATCAGGCAGTGCAACAAACGACTGTGACTGTTGATCCCAACTACCTGCTTGTTTGCCATCGCGGGTAAGGTAAATGAGTTCTAAACGGCCAATGCGCAGAAAGTCAACTTCACGTTCTTTATTGTCCACATCAAGCAATGCGGTATACGCTTCAATAGTGCGTCCGTAGTCAACCTCAACTTGATAAGCCTCTAAAACACGACGAAATTTTTCACTTGATGAAATATCAGCGCGTTCCATCATTGCATTTAATGATTCAAGGCGCTGCTTACGCTCTTGCTTTAAAAACGGCACATCTAAGGCAACAAACTGTTCAAGCCCGGTGATCATACGAAGCATTAAAGGGGTTATTTGGCGTTCAATTATCGATACTTGATCCATCGATAAATTAATCGACTCCATCTCTTCTATTTGATTATTTAACTGTTTGGTAAGCTGTGCGTTATAAACGGCTAGGCCATCTATTTCTTTATTTAGGGTTTTAAATTGCTGTAAACGCCCTTGCATTGAATCTGCAATCTTGTCTATTTTTGTTTGTGATTGCGCAGCTAAATTATTAATTTCGCTGCTTTTATCAATTACCGTGTTTAAATCATTGGCGTGGACTGCTGCACTTGCGGCTACAATACCAGCTAAAATTAATGGTTTAACGCCTTTCATCGTATACACCTTTGCTCGTTAATTAGCGGATTTGCTAGTGTTTATTAATCGCTTTAGCTCGTTTATAAAAAACAATTTAAAGCGAGATAGTTTCAATGAGCGAAAGTGTATAGATTAAAAATGACAAGCGTGTTGCGTAAAAAAGTCGCTTTTATGACAACGGTAATAAATTAGCCTTATTGGCCTATTTTACAATTCAGGGATGAAAATAGTGGGATTAAGTTTACAGGTAGGATTGTATTTCAATCAGGGTTTGTCGCCAATCTGTGTAGTTAATAGCAATAGGGTAAGCGCGATTGTTATGTATTAATACTAACGACGGAAAACCTTGAATAGGTAAACTGCGAACATAATTAAGCTCATCATCAAAGCGACGCTTAAGCTCATTAGAGTGAAGTAACTGTGCAAATAAACGGGCGTCTAAACCAATTATTTCGCTCAGTTTAATTAAAACCGCTTCATCCGATGGGTTTTGTGCCTGTAAATAATATGCCTGCTGTATTGCCGCTATCATCTGTGGTTCTTTGTTGAAGCTGCGAGCAATTAAAGCGGCCCTGCAAGAGGGATAGGTAGAACGGCGAGGTTGGCAGTCTCGCCAAAAATCAAAATTAAACTCTGTGCCTAACTGGCTGCTAATTTTTTGCCATATGGCTTGTAGTTGCAACTGCATATCCTGACTCATTGGCAAGTCAGTATCTGCAGCTAAACCACCCACTCTGTACTCAATGGGAAGTTTGTTTGCTAAGGCAGCCTCAAGCGCATGCCAAGTCGGTGCATAACCCCAGCACCAGCTACACATAGGGTCGTGTACATATATTAATTTACTCTGAGGCGTGTTGATCATGTACAGATACCACCTTATTTCTACCTTGCGCCTTAGCGCTGTATAAATACTGATCCGCTTGCTTTAACGCATTATTATAATCATCTACACTGTTAGCCTGAGCAATACCCATACTACACGTTAATGATACTCGCTGATGTTTGTCGGTTAGCATCACATGGTTTTGCACACATTCTCTAAAACGGTTGGCCAAAATGCTGGCCTCAAGGGTTGTTTGTTGCGGTAAAATAACCACAAACTCTTCGCCGCCATAACGTGCTTTAAGCGCTGTTGCAGGAAACTGAGACTCTAATAACTTAGTAAATTCAATTAAAACCGTATCACCAAAATCATGCCCGTAGCTGTCGTTTAATTGTTTAAACTTATCTAAATCAATGAGTAAAATAGACAGCGGCAAATAATGTTCTGGCCTTGAAGCAGCGAGCTTTAAAAAATGTGAGGTAATAAAACGACGATTAGGCGCCCCGGTAAGCTGATCGGTATGAGCATGCTGTTTTTGCTCTAAGGTGATATCAGCAATTGCTAAATGACTGCGGTGACGAAAATATTCACCTATAAACGAAAACACTAACACCAGCGAAAATGCAGCAACAAAACGGGTCTTTTCTACCGCGCCATAAATAACTTGCCCCATATCAGGGCCATACAACATAACAATACAGCTCAATAACATGGCACTGCTTAACCAGGCGCCAAACTTCACACCCAGTATGGCAAATGCAGCAACGGGATAAAACATTAGCCAATATAAAGCAGTGTTTTCTTTACCGCCGGTGTATACCAAAGCTAAGCACATCACAAATACAATCACTAAAGTGATGAGGGCGATTGCATCAATCTGCTTTGTTTTCATAAAATAAATAATACACCCTACAATCGTTACGTTAACCACAATTAACGCAATAGTAAGGATTGGTGCATACACGTGATGATTGGCAATTACTAAATAGGTAATTAACACCAAGGCAATCGCTATCATGGTAAATAACGAAAATACTTGGCGTTGTTTATCAAAGCTATAAACGCTGTCAATATTGATTAAATTGAGCCAGCTTGGCTTATTTATTTTTGTTTTACTGATCATACTTTGAATTTTTTAACCATGCGCTCTAAGTCACTAAATTGATGCTTAAGTTTGGTACACTCTTCCAAAGTAAGATTTAGGTTTGATTGGCCTTGAATCGATAAGTCGCTGATAACGTGAATATCGCTATGTAATGACTTAACCACTTGGTTTTGCTCATCCGTAGCATTAGCGACACTATGATTGGCGTCGGTTATTTGCTTAATCGCACTAATTATTTGTTTCATTACATCGCCAACCGCATCCGCTTGCTGAACACTTTTTTCACTTTCTTCTAAACTGGTTTTCATAAGCTCAACGGCAGAGCTTGAACCTTTTTGTAATTCAATGACGGTGTTTTCTATTTCTTGGGTTGATTGCTGAGTACGCTGTGCTAGTTGCCTTACTTCATCGGCAACAACCGCAAATCCTCTTCCCGCTTCACCAGCACGAGCCGCTTCTATCGCCGCATTTAAAGCCAGCAAATTGGTTTGCTCACTCACCCCTTTTATTACTGCCAGTACATTTCCTATATTAGCGGTATGCGAGTCTAAACTATTTATGGTTTCTTGCGCTTGCTCTATATTTTGTGACAGTTGATGAATACTTGAAACGTTGTTTGTGAGGGTCTGTTGATTCTTAGCACAGTATTGATCTGCATCTTTGGCAAGCGTCGAGGCATTACTGGCGCTGGTTGAAATTTCTGTTGAGGTGGCTGAAAACTGGTTGATTGCCGATGCCACACTATTGGTGCGCTCACTTTGGTCGTCATACATAGTTAATGTTGAGTCTGTCTGCGTAACCAATTTAGCAACTGCCGTTTCCAGTAACTGCGTTGAAGATTTAACCTGAATTATTGAATTTTGGATTTTTTCTATAAAAATATTAAACGAATTGCTCAATTGACCAAATTCGTCATCATTTTCTACGCTTAACCGACAGGTTAAATCGCCCTCACCCTGCGCTATATCTCTAATGGCATCATTGAGACGATACATAGGGCGCATCAAATAACGCAGTAAAAATTCCAGTGACGCAACAATCACTAAAATACCAATAATTAAAAATACAATTGCCTTTTGCCCAAACGAAGAAACACTTGAATACGCTTTATCTTTATTGACTACTACACCTAAATACCAATCAACGTTTTCAATACCACGAATTTTAGTAAAGGATACCAGCGAGGTTTCACCTGCTACTTGATACTCGGTGAATTCTCTTGCTAACGGTGCATTTTTACCAATTAAGTCAGCGACTGTTTTTGAATTTAATTTACTATCAGGGTGACTTAATATTTGCCCTTTATTATCAAGCAAAAAACCATAACCGAGTCCTAAAAAATCAATATCTCCAATAATTTCAGCGATGGTTTGCATATCAATATCTGCCCCCGCTACCCCTTTAAATTGACCATTACTATTAATAGGGGCAACGGCTGAAATTGTCAGTTCGTTGGTCGTTACATCGATATAAGGCGTTGTAAAAGCCGTTGTTGTTTTATTTTCTACTAATTTATACCAAGGGCGACTTGTCGCATCAAAATCGCTGGGGAGTACAACACTTTGATCATTTAAAATAAATGTACCCGATGATTTACCTATGTAGGTATTTTTAAAATCCCCCGCAAGCTCAGCGGTATTTAATTGCGAAAGCGTTAAAGGCTTGGCATCGTCATCTTGGTATGTTTTTGCGATAGAGATCACAATCGCTAATTTATTATTTAGCCAGCTTGCAATATTTTTAGAGACAGACTCAGAGTTTTGCTCTAGTACTAGCGATAACTGCTCTTGAGTTTGATGCCGCATTGAAAAATAATTATTTATGGTGAAAACACCTAGCACTAAAACTAACACTAATGATGCAGCAATGGTGATTTTGGAGGTGAATTTAAGCGAGCTAAACATAAGTACCTTAAGTATTAATCATTATTATCAGAGTCTTTTTAACAAATTTTTAACTGAATGTCTTAGCAAATATGACTTCAATGAAATTAAAGAACAAAAATAATAATAAATAACTAGTTCTTTCAAGGATGACTTTGCCACAGTGCGTTAAATTTATAGGCTAGCAGAGCCCAGATAAATAAGTGTTTAAAAGCACTATGGGGATAAATTTTATCCCCATAGTAACGCTTTACCTAAATTATTCATCTTGTTGGCACTGGCTTGTGATCGGTAATTGCCGAAGTACCTTCATCTGTGGATCTACAATAATATGATCAACAGGTTTAGCTTTAATGGTAATGACTCCTTCAATTGGTATATAAACTTGAAGCTGGCCATTAATTGAAATGGGTACTGGCATTTTAAAAGGCGTCGCATCTTTTTCACTTTTGCTCCAATATAAATTGGCCACGTTATTTTGACGTTCCATGCTTAGTGTTGGCAATGAAGCTTGTTTTAAATACACATCAAATAGCCAGTTATAGTCTTTTTTTGTAATGCGATTAACAATATCAATGAACTGCTGCGTGTTGCGATATCGGGATTGAATTGGGTAACTGAGGCTTTGCGTGTCGCTACTCCCGTAGATTAACTCGCGTGTTGCTTGCCAAAATAACTCATCACCAATTAACCAACGCAAAGTGTGTAATGTCCAGCCTCCTTTACCATAAATATCTGAGTTAAAAGCTTCTTTTGAGCTTAACTCACCCTCTTTAACAATAGGTTGGCAGTTTTTTATCCCTAAATAGGCTTTATACATTGCATGGTTATAAGCGGCCTCACCAAAGGTATATAAACTGTAAGACGGTTGCATGTAAAAGCCAAAACCTTCATGTAACCACGCATCATTCAATTGCTCGTGTGTCATTAAATTACCAAACCACTCATGCGCTAATTCATGCTGAATAAGCCAATCATAACCACTAGGGTCGCGAGTGTACCCTTTGCCATAAGCATTTATCGTTTGATGTTCCATGCCTAAATGAGGCGTTTCTACAAAGCCAAGTTTTTGTTGCCCCCATGGATATGGACCTAACACAGATTCAAAAAATGCCATTTGTTGATAAACATCGTTGGTGAGCAAATTACTGGCTTTTTGCCTATTTTCAGGTAACACCCAAAATTCCACAGGAATGTCAGTACCATTTATACTGGTATATTGCTGTTGAACACGCTCAAATGGGCCAATATTCAGCGCAATGTTGTAATCACTCGCAGGCTCAGATAAAAACCAATCAAACTCGGTAGTCTTGTTTTGTAATACAGTTATATTTTTTAGTACCCCGTTACTGGCAACATACAATCCAGTGGGTACCGTTACCCGTATACGCATACTATCGGCTTTGTCACTAAAGTGATCTTTACAAGGCCAAAATAAATCACAGCCCTCACCTTGCACCGCTGTTGCTATCCAAGGTTTACCATCGTTTGTTTCACTAAATACAAAACCACCACTCCATGGAGGGTTAAGCGCAATATGTGGCTTGCCTGAATAGTTAATGGCAACTTCAACCACTTCTCCAGGGTACTTTTTTTCATATAAGTTAATCGTGATCACACCATGAGAATGGAGAAATTCGGCTTTCTTATCAGCCACTGTTACTGTGTTTATACTAAAGCGACTATCGAGTTTTAGTTCAATTTGCTGAGTTTCTTTAACGACCCGAAATACTGTTTTCCCTGTGCCGGCTATCTGCTTTTCTTCTGGAAAAACGGCTAACTTAAGATCATAGAAAATAACATCGGTTGATTGAGCCACGCTAGATAATGGTTGACCAGTATTAGCAACGAGGGGATCTAATTTTGCAGGTTTGCTGGTGCAGGCACTGAGTATATATATCAATGTAACAACCAAGTAACACCTAATCACATGGTGCAAGAACAACATAAATAATAAGCTCTTATAATTATAATTTTTTAATATAATTACATAGTTTTACATTTATAGTGTTTAAAAAAGACGAATTGCTTATTTTTTAAGTTAACTAGTTACTTTATTTTACATTTAGCAAGGGATAAACCTTAAACAGCTAATATATTTAAGGTTGTTTTTGCCATTTCATTTTATTATTGGTATCGCGTGAAGTGATAATGGTTTCATCACTACTTTGAATACCGCCAAGCTTGGCGAGCCGGTCATAAAGAACAACATTACAGGTTGCTGCTAAATTCATACACCCTATGGTTGGAATATAAACAACTTCATCGCACCATTTTAAAACGTCTTTTGGCACTGAACCATCCTCTGGGCCGAACACATAAAATGCGTTCTCAGGGTGGGTAAACTCAGGCAAGGGAGTGGCCCCTTCTATTAGCTCTATCACCACCACTTTAGCGCCTTGTGGTTTACTTGATGCTAAATTATCGGTAGCGGTTAATGGAATACGTTGCACTACATTTTTAGTATCGGTATGAAATTTCTGTGCGTTTAAATAACGGTTGCCAGTAAAAAAAACCTGCTGTGCGTCATAACAACCTGCGGCGCGTAATACGCCCCCCACGTTGGTCGGGCTTTTAGGATTAATTAAGCCAATACTTGCTTGTAATTTACTCATTAATTGCAATCCTTGGTTGGCCACTCGGCTATATACAAATCAAAATCTTCTAGCTTTACGTCACAGTCTTTTACGGTTTTATCTTTAACAGAAATGTTTAGCTCGTGCATTTTAGTTTTATCGCCGTTATTAAGTAACGGATGCCACGTTGCTAATCCACGTCCTTCGTGAAGTCGGCGATAGCTGCAGCTTTGCGGCATAAAGAAAATGTCTTTGAGGTTTTCTTTGGTAAGCTTAACGCAAGAAGGCACTAAGGTTTGGCGGGTTTCGTATTCACTACAACCACAGGTTGTGTTATCAAGGTATTGGCAAACAATATTGGTAAATATAAGTTGCTCACCTTCTCTTAGCTGATCGGTGGCGGTAAAGTCATCTTCGTCTTCGCTGTCAATAAAGGTGTTTAAACAACACTTTCCGCATCCGTCACAAATGGCTTCCCATTCTTGCTGGTTCATTTCATTGAGACTTTTGCTAAGCCAAAATTGGGTTTTTGCTAATTGTTGATCAAACATGGTGTTCTCGCGCCTTTTAAGAGCGCGCATTCTAACGTATTGCAGCAAAGCGCGCAAAGCCAATCCCTGTTCAAATAATGACTTTGCGCGATTATGTTACTGCTGAGATTTAACCCAACGTTTAATTTTTTGCTCTAAGATAGGCATAGGCAATGCGCCATCTATTAATATTTGCGTATGAAAGGCTTTAATATCAAATTGCTCACCTAACTGCTGGTGGGCGTAATCTCTGAGCTCTTTAATTTTAAACTCACCCAATTTGTACGATAATGCTTGCCCAGGCCATGCAATATAACGCTCAACCTCAGCAATAACATCGCTTTTTGCCATTGAAGAGTTTGCTAACATGTAGTCAATGCCTTGTTGACGTGTCCACACTTTGGCATGAAAGCCTGTATCAAGCACTAAACGCATAGCTCTTAGCTGCTCATCGTTAAGACGCCCATACCACATATACGGGTCGGTAAATAAGCCAAGCTCTTTGCCAAGACTCTCTGCGTATAATGCCCAGCCCTCAGCAAACACCGTGTAGCCGCCAAATTTACGAAAATCGGGCAGGCTTTCCACTTCTTGTTGCAGTGCAATTTGAAAGTGATGACCTGGTGCTGCTTCATGAATAGACAGCGTTTCAAGTAAAAATTTAGGCTGCGCTTTTAAGTTGTAAGCATTAATGTAAAAGATACCCGGACGAGAACCATCTGGTGCAGGCCCTGCATAAGATGCCCCCGCTGCCGATTGCGCACGATACGCTTCTACTGCTTTAACAATGTAAGGGGCTTTAGGCTCAATATTAAATAATCGCGGTAAGCGCGCATCTATTTTTAGTTTAATATCTTCATAGGCGGCAATTAACTCATCGGCTGTTTTATAATAAAACTCATCTGAGTCACGTAAATGATCAAAAAACGATGCTAAATCACCTTCAAATCCCACGGTGTTTTTAACCGTTTTCATTTCACTTAAAATTCGAGCCACTTCACGTAAGCCAATGTCATGAATTTCATCTGCTGATAAACTCAACGTGGTGTTTTTCTTGATTTGATATTCGTACCACGCTTTACCATCAGGTAAATCAGCATAACCAACAGAATCACGAGCATGAGGAATATAATCGTTGAGTAAAAACTCACTCATACGCTGATAAGCGGGCACTAATTTATCTAAAATAAGCGTTTTATACTGCTCAGTGAGTTGCTGTTTTTGTGCATTAGAAAATGAGTCGGGCATGGCCTTTATTGGTGAATAAAATAATGAATCTTCTGCGTTAGTTACTACGTGCACTTTAAACTGAGGCAATAATTTTTTAGCCAATGGCATAGGCAATACCACGCCTTGTTTAACACCTTGCGCCATTGATTGTTCAACACTGGCTAACCATTTCACAAAACCATCAGCACGTTTAATAAATTGCTCATAGTCGGCAACAGTATTAAAGGGCTGTGCACTTTGCCCTGAACCAAATCCAGCAAAGGTATTATGTGCTCCCGACATTTGGTTAATCGGTAACAAATAATCTTTATATTGCATGCCCTCAAGCTTCAGGGCTAAATCTCGCGATAATACTTCAAAGTTAAGTAGCGCCTGCCCTGTTAATTGTGATTCATCGATTAGCGTTAAACGTTGTTGATATTTTTTATAAAAAGCAGTTTTTTTATCACGATTAGCCTGCGATATCACCGGCAAGAATTGATCATCGAATTCATGGCGACCGTTATAAGTGGCGCTTAAGGGATTAAAGGTTAATGACTCATCGTAGTACTGTGCAACGAGCACATCCAACTGTTGCTCGGCTGATAACTCGCTTATTACAGGCACGACCGGCTGATTTGTGTTTGATTGTGAACTGGTGCTCATACAACCACTTAATGCAAACATAACGCTACTGGCAACCAGTGCTATTTTAATAACTTTCATAAAGATCCTTGTTAGTTTTTACCCGCCAATTATGCGGTTTTAAATGCCTTAAATAAAGCAATTACGGTGAGTGGGATTCGTCGCTAAATAATTTACTCAATAGCTAATGATTGCTACATTCAGGTAAATTTAAATAATTAAATAATAAAAATGATCAAAATAAAAAAGCATTTACTAACTACATCAATCGCATTACTGAGCTTAACCAGCGCAAGTACACTGGCAACCACCTATATATCGGCCAAAGCTTTGCTTGATGTAAAAACTGGAGAGCTAAAAGCTAATCCGTTAATCGCGATTGACGAGGGTGTAATAAGCCAAATTCAATTTAATAAAAAGCCAACGCTTACCAGTAATGATGAACTGATTAACCTACCTGAACTCACCGTAATGCCGGGGTTGATGGATATGCATGTGCATTTAACCAGCGATCCAACCGTTTCGCGCAGTGAACGTATAGGCCAATCAGTACCGCGTATGGCTATTAAAGCCAGTTACTTTGCTAAAAAAACATTAGAAGCCGGCTTTACCACAGTGCGTAACCTAGGTGCAGAAGGCTTTAGTGTTATTGCGGTTCGCGACGGCATTAATGCAGGTGATATTATTGGCCCTCGCATCTGGGCTGCAGGCCCTTCTTTGGGGATTACTGGCGGACACTGTGACAATAATCGTTTGCCTCCAGAAATGAAATATACCGCCTCGGGGGTTGCTGATGGCCCATGGGCTGTTCGCATTAAAGTACGTGAAAATATTAAATATGGCGCTAATGCAATTAAATTATGTGCAACTGGTGGGGTATTTTCTAAAGGCACAAAGGTGGGCATACAACAATACGCATTTGAAGAAATGAAAGCCATTGTGGATGAAGCGCACATGCGAGAATTACCTGTTGCAGCTCACGCACACGGCACTAACGGCATTAAAACAGCCATTAAAGCCGGTGTAGACAGCGTAGAGCATGCTAGCTTTTTAGACGATGAAGCGATTGAGCTTGCTATAAAGCACGGTACTTGGCTCTCTATGGATATTTATAATACCGAGTATACACTGAGCTTTGGTGAGCAAAATGGGGTAGATGAAGAGAACCTAAATAAAGAACGCCTTGTTTCTAAAAAGCAAAGAGACAGCTTTAAACGCGCCGTTGAAGCTGGGGTTAACATGGTATTTGGTACAGATGCGGCTATTTATCCACATGGTGATAATGCGAAACAGTTCTCGCGAATGGTTGAATTTGGTATGAGTGAATTACAAGCTATTCAAGCCGCGACCATTAATAGTGCTAAATTATTAAAGGCAGATTCACAACTGGGGCAAATTAAAACCGGTTTTGCTGCTGATATTATAGCGGTGAGTGCTAACCCACTTAAAAATATTTCTACACTAGAGCGTATTCCTTTTGTAATGAAAGCCGGTGTCGTTTACAAGCAGTAAACCCGATACATCTTTATAAGGTTGAGCTTAGCTCAACCTTAACAATTTTTTAGCTAATGTAGCTAAACTACCGATTTAATCATCAATACTTTATTTAAATTCTCTCTTGGTAAAGCCAACTAGCGACTGCAATACCTCGTTAATATTTTAAATGTGATTGTTTTTAAATCACATTGTATAACTATCAAGCAAACACACCCATTAAAGTAAAAAAGTTTGAACTTTTTATTTTATTTTAAAATGATAACCATTATCATTCACGCAAATTAACAAATGCGAATGGTTATCACTCTATGAAAAGGTTTCAATACTC
The DNA here is from genome assembly GCF_000184065.1 of Pseudoalteromonas sp. SM9913. Lineage (NCBI taxonomy): Bacteria > Pseudomonadati > Pseudomonadota > Gammaproteobacteria > Alteromonadales > Pseudoalteromonadaceae > Pseudoalteromonas > Pseudoalteromonas sp. SM9913. The sequence goes on along the minus strand of NC_014800.1, from coordinate 651,925 downwards.
ACTACTCACACTCGCGTGCTTAAACGCGCACTTGGCATTGGCAAACGAGTCACAAGTTAATTCTGATATTGAACGTATTAGTGTTTACGAGCAACAAAACCGAGTGGTAATGAGCTCAGGTTTGGCCACTAAATCTGATATGTCACTAATGGAAACCCCTGCACCCGTGGTCATTGTTGATAAAGCGCTAATTGCATCGCAAGGTATTGATAGTTTACAAGATGTGATCCGAAATGTAAGTGGTTTAACGCAAGCCGGTAACAACTATGGCATTGGTGATAATTTAGTAATTCGTGGTTTAGGTGCTAATTATACCTATGATGGCATGTACGGTGGTGCAGGATTAGGCAATACCTTTAATCCAACGCGTTCTTTAACCAATGTTGAATCAATTGAAGTATTAAAAGGCCCAGCAACTGGTTTATATGGCATGGGCAGTGCTGGTGGTGTGATTAACCTGATTGAAAAAAAGCCACAGTTTAACGAACAACATACCTTAGAAATGGATATTGGTCAGTGGGATAGTTATTCACTGGCACTCGATAGCACCAATGCAATAACAGACGACTTAGCTTATCGAGTCATGGCAAAAACCGCCTCTAGCGATGGCTTTCGTGATTTAAAAGAACAACGTGATGAAATTTATTCGTCTTTAAAATATGTACTAAATGATCAACATGCGTTTGTGTTATCGGGAGCTTATATCAAGGACGCCATTGCTGTGGATTCTATCGGCCACCCTATTCGTATTTTTAACAGTGAATCGGTCAACGGTTTAACTGCAGGTGAAGTATCAGGCGCCGATTTAGTGAATGACCCTACAGCAAGTGGCTTACAATTGAGTGAAGCACAACGAAATGAACTAGCTAATTCTTTGGCAAGCAATGATGGTTTAACACCCTTTAACTTTGGCACCAATGGCATAATATCACCGATGGCAAAGGATAACGAAGGTGAAGAGCTGCGTTTTAAATTAGCCCATAATTATTACATTAGTGATGATTTATTTGTTAATCAACAACTACAGTACCGTAATTACACCTCAAGTTTTGCCCGCCAAACAGGTGCTTACAACTACGTTTACTGGAAACGTAACGGCGTGATCAACCAAGACCCACGCGCACCGCTAGTTGTTGATGACGTGTTATACCCTTTTGCAGCCAGACGCCAAGAGTACCGCCAAGTAGAAGCGGATGAAAAATCATGGCAATACTTTTTAGATTTACGTTATGACTTTATGCTCGGTAACATAGAAAACGAATTACTGGTTAATGCCAACTATGAAGACCGTGATATTCGTTTTAAACAATATTCTATTTACGATGCTGATAAAGTCATTAAAAACAAAGCCGGTGAAGTTATTTACCAAGGCGCACTGCCGTATATTTTTGATATGCGTCAGCCAAATTGGCCTACAAGTGAATTTAATGATTACGATCCGCTTAAAACCAGGGATTATAATAAAAAAGTACAAGCATGGGGTTTAGGCCTTCAGCATGTTGCCTACATTAACGATAAAATCACCACCCGTATTGGGATTGCTCATAATCGTATAAAACAAAGTTACGAGCATTTTGGTGTTGACCCACGTTATAGTCAAAGCCGCGCAAATCCAACGCCAGAGGCAAACACCTCAGATAGCGGTTTAACGTACAATTTAGGGGCTACTTATCAATTAAGCGCTGACATGGCTTTATTTTTAAATCACTCAAAAGGTCGTACTGCCTACAGTGTACTTGGCTCTGTTGCTGGTAATGAAGCCGATAGAGAAGACTCAGAATCTGTTAGTAACGATTTAGGATTTCGTTTTAAAGCGTTTGATGACCAATTACTGGCTTCAATTGTAGTATTTGAAAGTGCACGTACAAACCTAGAGTACGCCAACCCACTTTATGAAGCAGGCGTGTCTGCACCAAACGTAGTGGAGAGCTTCTTTGATGGTGAAGAACAAACCAAAGGTGTAGAAATTGACTTAAATGCGTATTTGAACGATCAATGGAAAGTTAATATCAACGGTGTTTATCAAGATGCTCGAGATAAAACTAACCCAAACAGCACAAGCTTTGATACTCGCCAAAAAGGCGTGCCTTATGTAACTGCCAGCTCATGGGTAACTTACTCTGCGGCGTTATTTGAATTACCTCACGCAATAGATTTAAGCGCAGGCTTAACGTTTGTTGATAAGCGCAGTACTAACTCAAGTTCGTTCGGTATTGATAACGGCTACGTCCCTGCTTATACCGTGTATGATGCTGCAGTTAGCTATAAAGCAGACAACTGGCAAATGCAATTAAACATTAATAACCTGTTTAATAAAAAATACTATTCTAAAGCCATGTTTTTAGGCGGTATGCCAGGTGAGGAAAGAAATGCAAAGTTAAGCTTTAGTTATACGCTTTAACACAATGCGCACAAGCCAGGTTGGTTTGTGCGCACTATATTTTGGTATAGTTAGATTGTAACAACTATACGACCGTTAATTTCGCCTTTGAGCATGTCATCGAAAATTTCATTAATATCTTCGAGTTTTTTCTCTTCGATGATAGCTTTTACTTTACCTTGTGCGGCAAATTCAAGGCATTCTTGCAGGTCTTTACGTGTACCTACAATAGAACCTACTACTGAAACACCATTTAGCACAGTATCAAAAATTGGCAGTGGCATATCCTCTGGCGGTAAGCCAACTAATACGCATTTGCCCCCACGGCGAACACTTTTATACGCTTGTTCAAACCCAGGTTTTGATACTGCGGTACAAACAACAGCGTGCGCCCCACCTACTTGCTCAAAAATAGCCTCACTTGGCACCACTTCTTTAAAATCAAGCGTAATATCAGCGCCTAACTCTTTAGCTAGGGCCATTTTTTCTTTGCCTGTATCTACAGCAATAACATTAAAGCCCATTGCTTTTGCATATTGCACCGCTAAGTGACCTAAACCGCCCACACCAACAATAGCAACCCATTGACCCGGTTTTGCATCTGATACTTTTAATGCTTTATACGTTGTTACGCCGGCACAGAATAACGGTGCAGCTTCAGCAAAGCCTAATCCTTCCGGTATTTTGATGATGTAATCACCATGTGCTAAACAATATTCTGCATAACCACCGTCAATTGAGTAACCGGTATTATGTTGAGATAAACACAGGGTTTCACGTCCATCTAAACAAAATTCACAATGGCCACAGGCGCTATACAACCAAGGTACACCCACTCGGTCGCCCACTTCTAAATGTTTAATATTACTGCCTAGTTTTTCTATTACACCCACGCCTTCGTGACCTGGTACCAATGGCATTTTTGGTTTTACCGGCCAATCACCATGACACGCATGTAAATCGGTGTGGCATACACCACAAGCGGCTATTTTAACCAGCACATCGTTAGGACCTACCTCTGGGATTGGTAAATCGGTGATTTCTAACTTGCCTTTATATTCTGTATTTATTGCTGCTTTCATAGTCATTCCATCGTTTATAAAAAATTATGCTATTTAACAAAGGCGTTAAACAACAATGTCATGTTGCATACCCGCAACATAACCCACTATAAATGCTTAAATATTAATCTATATCAATCATTAGTCGTAAAACGTGGTTTTTTATCCAAGCTAAACGCTTGCCATACTTAACCAGCGTGCTAGCATAGATTTCATTTATTTTTGAAACTTGTAACAATGACATTATCAGAAAAAAACTTTGCCTTTGTAATGCATTGTGGCGAGATGGGCAGCCGCTGGGGATTTAATCGTACAATCGGCCAAATGTGCGGATTACTTATTATTACCAAAGATCCAATGACGGCAAACCAAATCGCAGATGCGCTGAGTATTTCACGCGGTAACGTGAGTATGGGAATTAAAGAATTACAATCTTGGCAGCTGATCAAGGTAATGCATATCCCAGGAGATAGAAAAGAATACTATGCACCTGCGGGTGACATTTGGGATATGGCTAATCGCGTGTTCGAAGAACGTAAAAAACGTGAAGTAGAACCTACGCTTAGCTTACTCAGAGATAATTTATTAGATGAAGCAAGTAACGACGATGAAATCTACGCACAAAAACAAATGGGCGAAATTCATAACTTACTTGAAACAGTGACTAAATGGTCGTCAGAATTACAACGCTTAACCCCAGAGCAGCTCAACAAACTAATGAAGCTAGGTTCAGGCATTGGCAAAGTCATTGACCTTAAAGATAAAATATTCAAAAAAGAGCAGTAAACCATTAAAAAGCCGCAATGAGCGGCTTTTTAGTTATTCGCTTAAGCTTAAATTTTTGGGTAAGCAATTCTATCTGACAAATAACCTACGCTGGTTGCAAAGTAATATGATCGATTCCAGTGCATAAATACTTTGTAGTTATCGTATGCTAAATACATGCGTCCATTTATATCATCCGGCATCACCAGTGCTGCATCTACAGCAACCGTAGGTAAATCACTGCCATCAACACGACGAACACCTAATGCTTGCCAATCTGCTAAAGAGCGCTCTGATTTATCCCAGTACTCTAGCCATTGCTTTCGGGTTTTAGTACCGCGCTTTAATATATACTGCTGGTCAAAATCAGCAGGTAATTGAACTTGGCGACCCCAGGTTAAGTTGTCATTCCAACCCTCTTGCTTTAAGTAATTTGCAATTGAAGCAAACGCGTCTTCTTTGGTTGTCCAAATATCTTTGCGGCCATCGTTATTGTAATCAACGGCGTAAGCATTAAATGAGGTTGGCATAAACTGGGTTTGCCCCATTGCACCCGCCCACGAGCCTTTAAATTTATCAAGCGTGATATGTCCCGACTTTAATATATCCAGTGCTGCCCACAATTGGCGTTTGTATAACGCTTCACGACGTCCATCAAATGCTAAAGTTACTAAGGATGAAATAACATTGTGGCCGCCTTGAATAGCGCCAAAATTACTTTCTAAACCCCAAATAGCCACAATAAAACGCGCTTGAACACCAAAGTCTTTTGCTACTTTTTCTAAGACTTCTTGGTTTTCTTTATACAATTTACGCGCACGATCTATTTTCCATTGCGGTACTCGTTTTGGTAAATACGTTTCCAGCGTTTCTTTTACTTCTGGCTGGTTTTTGTCTGCTGAAATGACTTTTTCTTTATAAGATGCAGTGGCAAATGCTTGCTCAATTAACTGAGTATCGTAGCCTTTTGCTATTGCCTCTTGCTTTAAATTAGTAAGATATTGTTGAAACTCAGCTTGTGTTTTTGCCATCACCGATGAGCTTAAACACACACCACACAATACAACCGCTAATTTTTTAATCACTATCTGCTCCATTTTGTTTTCTTAATTGACTTAGCAAGTTTTCCTCTGGTGGCGGAATTTGTAAATAATAGCCTTGGTCGCTAAGCGACTGTTTTAAAGTGTCTAAATCCGCAACGCCTAATTGAGTCCGCTTCGCTAAGTTAATGATCATCACGTACTGAGGTTGACCAAACATGGCCATTAAAGGTTCCGGAACTTTACTAAAATCGTCTCTTTTTTCAATAAATAAGAAAGTATCTGCTTTTTTCTTACTTTTATATACCGCAGTTAGCATTATGGCCCTATAAAATCTTGCTTAACAGTGCTACACACTATAACATGGCAATAATAATAAGTTATAAAAATTAGTGTGGAAACTGTAATAAAAGCCTTGTTCAGCCTAGGTTTATATAAAGTTACATGCTAACTAGACAATCCAGTTGAGCATCTATGTCGGACCAAATTTTTGAGCTAAAAGGCAACCTTTTTACGTTATCAGTTTTACATCTTTATAGTACTGATATTAACCTTTTAGCAGAACAACTGTATGTAAAAATTGCCCAAGCCCCAAAGTTCTTTGAGGGTGCCCCCATTGTCGTCAATTTAATTGAAGTAAAAAACAGCGCAATCGACTTTGTTCACTTAAAATCGCTTATTGAACGCATGAGCTTTAATGCTGTAGGTGTATGTAATGGTTCGGATGAACAGCATAAACAGGCAAAAGCCGCAGGGTTATCTGTTTTAAACTATTCACAAGACGTTAAGAGTGAACCCGCAAGAGTAGAGTCAAATACTTCGGTTGTAGAAAAAACCGTGTATTTACCAGCGCAAATTATTAATGGTGCGGTGCGCTCAGGCCAACAAGTTTACGCCAAAGACCGCGACTTGGTGGTGTTAGGCGCGGTAAGCCATGGCGCAGAAGTGATTGCCGATGGCAATGTACATATTTACGGAACCCTACGAGGGCGTGCAATTGCCGGCGCAAAAGGGCTCGAAAACGCATACATATTTTGTAATAAATTAGAAGCAGAACTCGTTTCAATCAATGGTAATTACTGGATCAGTGACTCACTGCAAGGTGAACACTGGGGTAACGCAGTTCAAATACAACAAAAAAATGAATCTTTAGAAATTTCAGCTTTGGTTAAAGGATAAATCTCATGGCAAAAATAATTGTCGTTACCTCGGGTAAAGGGGGTGTTGGTAAAACAACATCAAGCGCAGCAATTGGTACAGGCTTAGCATTAAAAGGCTACAAAACTGTTATCATCGATTTTGATATCGGCTTACGTAATTTAGACCTCATCATGGGTTGTGAACGTCGCGTAGTGTATGACTTTGTTAATGTGATCAATGGCGAAGCTAACCTTAATCAAGCACTCATAAAAGACAAACGTGTAGAAAAGTTATTTTTACTTCCTGCTTCACAAACTCGCGATAAAGACGCACTCACCCGTGATGGTGTTGAACGCGTATTGAACGAGTTAAAAGAAGACTTTGACTATATTGTTTGTGATTCTCCTGCAGGTATTGAAGCCGGAGCTATGATGGCGATGTACTTCGCTGATGAAGCGATAGTTACAACCAACCCTGAAGTCTCGTCAGTACGAGATTCGGATCGTATTCTAGGCATTTTACACAGTAAATCGAAACGTGCCGAAGAAGGATTAGAAAACATTAAAGAGCATTTGCTAATAACACGCTATAATCCAGATCGTGTATCAAAAGGTGAAATGTTATCTGTTGAAGATATCCAGGACATCCTAGCCATCGACTTACTAGGTGTCATTCCTGAATCTCAAGCAGTGCTTAGTGCATCAAACTCTGGACAACCGGTAATTCTTGATAGCGAATCAGACGCAGGTCAAGCTTATGCTGATGCGATCAGTCGTTTATTAGGCGAAACGGTTGAATTTAGATTTTTAGATGTAGAGAAAAAGGGTTTATTCAAACGGATATTTGGAGGTTAATGTGTCTTTACTTGACTACTTCCGCTCAGAAAAGAAAAACAGTGCGTCATTAGCAAAAGAGCGATTGCAGATCATTGTCGCGCACGAGCGTTCTCAGCGTGGAACACCAGATTACTTGCCACAATTAAAGCAAGATATTCTTGATGTCATTCGTAAGTACGTTAATGTAGGCGCCGATGCGGTTCAAGTTCAGTTTGATCAAAATGAAGACGATTTAGCGGTACTCGAGCTCAATGTCACATTACCTGACGAAGAAAAGAAATAATAAAAAAGGGCGCTAAGCGCCCTTTTTATTTTTTACATCAAGCTATTTAATACTCTAATTATCCCACTCTTTTAGCGCATCTTTAACAAAATCATATCGCCATGAGCTGAGTAAATCTGGTTTTATGTGTTTTTCTTTTTGCTGAGCAGTTAACTTCCAGTTCCAACTAATTAGCTGATTTATTTGCTTTTTAGAGGCCATAACGTCTTCTGGAATGTTATGCTCTTTAGCAACTTTAGTAATTTTTTGTTTGATCTCCTTCGCTACTTTTTTATAGGTAGGAAAATCAATTAACCGCTTTAATACTTGTGGGTGTTGCTCAGCTGGAATGGCTTTGGCCTGCTCAATACACTTTAAAATTTCAACCCCAGAACGATTCACTTCAATGGGTTCTACCCCAGGAATTTGTCTCAGAGCATTTAAACTTGAAGGGCCTCGTTTGGCAATTTCGGTCATATTGTGCTCTTTAAGCACAAAATTAAGCGCTAGATTTTTACGAATAGCTTTATTTCGACGCCATACTGCTAACTCTTTAAGTACCGCTAGTTCATGCGGCTTAAGTTGCCATGCATTTTTAATTTCTTTGTAAAGTAGTTCATCCGGAATTTGAAAAGCACGTTTATTGGCAACTAATTCACTTTCATTGATCACAATATCAAATAAATCAGCGGCTTTAATGCTATCTATAATTAACTCAAAACAAGGCAGCAGGTGATACGTATCAGCAGCAGCGTATTCAAGTTGCTTTTGGGTAAGGGGGCGTTGTAACCAATTAGTGCGCGATTCGCTTTTATCAATCTCAATATTCAATAATGTTTTCACCATTAAGGCAAAGCCCATACAGTTTCCCTCACCTAATAGCTGAAGTGCAAACTGGGTATCGAATAAAGGATAAGGAACAAACCCTGCGTACTTTTGAAAAACTTCAATATCTTCTGAGGGTGAATGGAGTACTTTTAGCACTTTAGGATCTTTAAGTATTTGCCAAAAATCAAACAAGGAAAGCTCGGCAAGCGGGTCAATAAGCGCTAAATGTTCACCATCATAAACTTGAATAAGTGCAACTTCTGGATACAAAGTACGGCGGCGCATAAACTCGGTATCAATAGCAAGAATGGGTTTGTTTTTAATTTGTTCTACAAACGTATTAAGCTCATTTTGGGTTTGGATCAATTGGTAGTGCACTGAGTCTCCTACAATAAAAAAGCCGACTGATGTCGGCTTTTTTATAGTTGCTAATCTTTTAAGGCTCTTCTGAGAATTTTACCCACGTTAGTTTTGGGTAACTCATCCTTAAACTCAACGAGTTTAGGAACCTTGTAATTAGTTAAATTATCACGACAATGTTTTATTATATCTTTTTCAGTTAAAGAAGGGTCTTTTTTCACAACAAAAACTTTAACTTGTTCACCACTAATGTCATGAGGGATACCAACCGCGGCCACTTCAAGGACGCCTTCGTGCATGGCAACCACTTCTTCTATTTCATTTGGGAAAACATTAAAGCCTGAAACAATAATCATGTCTTTTTTACGATCAACAATGTAGAAAAAACCTTCGTCATCGTAAGTGGCAATATCACCAGTTGCAAACCAGCCATCTTTCAAACATTCAGCTGTTGCATCAGGGCGATTATAGTAACCAAGCATTACTTGCGGACCTTTTACCCACAGTTCACCCGGCTCACCTTTAGCAGCTTCTTCACCGTTATCGAGCATTAATTTAATGTCAGTACTTGGCGCAGGTAGACCGATAGAGCCATTATAAGCTTCTAAATCATACGGGCTAATTGTGACTAAAGGAGAACATTCTGTCAGGCCATAGCCTTCCATTAGTTTGCTGTTAGTGACCTTTTGCCATTTTTCTGCAACAGGGCGTTGTACTGCCATGCCGCCGCCTAATGACATTTTAAGGTGACTAAAATCAAGCTCAGAGAAACCTGGGGTATTTAATAAGCCATTAAATAAAGTGTTCACCCCTGTAATAGCAGTAAATTTATGCTGACTAAGCTCTTTTACAAATCCAGGCATATCACGTGGATTAGTAATTAAAACGTTTAAGCCGCCGTATTTCATAAATGCTAAACAGTTCGCTGTTAATGCAAATATATGATAGAGCGGTAGCGCGGTAATAACCACTTCTTTACCACGCTCAAGCACGTTATCTAAACAACCAGATACTTGCTCAAGGTTACCCACCAAATTACCGTGGCTCAACATTGCCCCTTTAGACACACCGGTTGTACCACCGGTGTATTGTAAAAATGCTAAATCGCTTAAGTTAACCTCTGGGCGCTTATAGCCATTTAGATCAGCTTTTAATAAATCACAAAAGTTAATCGTGTTAGGCAACGTATAGCTTGGTACCATTTTTTTGAAATGCTTAACAACAAAATTGACTAAATGCTTTTTAAGACCACCCATCATGTCACCAACCTGCGTAACCACAATGTGTTTAACGTCAGTATTAGGCAGTGCTTTTTCAAGCGTCACAGCAAAGTTAGCAAGAATAAATATTGCTGATGTTTCAGAATCTTTTAATTGGTGCTCTAGCTCACGAACGGTATATAGCGGATTAACGTTAACCACCACACACCCTGCGCGTAAAATACCTAATATAGCAATTGGGGTTTGCAACAAGTTAGGCATCATAACAGCGACTTTATCGCCCTTTTTTAATCCTAAATCGTTTTGAATATAAGCCGCAACACGTTTTGTTGCCGCGTCAATTTCGTTATATGACAATGTTTTACCCATATTAGTAAATGCAGGTAAATCTTTGTAATCATTAAAACTTTTTTCAAACACTTCGAGTAACGAGTTGTAGTGCTCAGGATCGATTGTTTCAGGCATACCTTCTGGGTAGCGCTTAAGCCAGATTTTTTCCACTCTTAGCCCCTGTTTATAATTATATTTTTATTAACCTTAATCTAAGTAAGGCACTTTCACAATTGAGCAAATACTCTAATCTAGAGATAATCCCACATTTATCGGTAATATACAATTAACATGCACTACTTTGCACCATAAATGCGTGAATGTGTTCAAAACATAGTCCACTACTTTGCATATGGCAATGATGCCCACCAGGCACATCTATTACACTCAAGTTATTGTAATATTTACTATACTTGTCTAGATTTTGTTTTACAAATGGATAACCTTGATCACCTAATATTAATTGGCATGGTGCAATTAATTCTTTTATTGCACCAATACATTGCGCTTCATCAAATCGAAAACCTGAGTGATTTTTAAGCTTAGGATCGCAAGTTAGCTCAAAACCACTGTGCATTTGTTTTATATTTCTGTCCATCAGCAATGCAATTTGTTCATTATTTAAATCAGTTGTTTTTGCACGTGCTTGATAAATTTGTTGTTTTGAAGTGTATACCCGTGATTTTTTTGTACTAAGCCTTGCTCGGTTTAGTATGGCATTTCTTAGCTGAGAACACACTTCATCGCTATCGGTAGTAACACAACCTAAACCTTCAATAAAAGAAACAGATTTTACATACTCACTAAAACAACTAGCAAATAGTCCTGCAACCATAGCCCCCATAGAATGACCAACTAAGTGTACCTTCTTTAACTTAAGCGCTGTGATTAATGCATACACATCATCCACATAATCAATAAAGTAGTAATGTGCCTGAGGGCTTCGCCAAGATGACAGTCCATGCCCTGGAAAATCAATGCAATACCATGTTTGCGAAGTTGCAGCTCGACTCAGCATAGGCACAAAGCTAGCACTATTATCTAGCCAGCCATGCAAAGCGATAACGACGTCTTCACCGTCTCCAAATTTAATACCGTGTATATCTAGGTCATTAGCTTTTACCGAAAATGGTTGCAACGCAAACCTCTACTTTTTTATTTGGTTATGGCCATAACATACAAGAGTTAATACACAAATAATAGAACTGAACTAATAGAACACACACTTAAATTTCGAGATTTCATAACATATTCATTTATTTATCTTGCTATCGGTATACAATAATAGTCGCTATTAAAATAAGTACACTTAAAGGGTACACACAATGAAAAAACAGTTCGGCTTATTAGCGCTTTTATGTACAACAGGAGCATTCGCTCAAACAGCGCCTAAAAATGTTATTTATATGATTGGTGATGGCATGGGTCCCGCTTTCACTACCGCTTATCGATATTACAAAGATGACCCTACAACAAAAGAAATAGAAACAACCGTTTTCGACACTATGTTAAAAGGCATGGCGCACACTTATCCTGATGACCATACTTATGTAACAGACAGCGCAGCAGGTGCAACTGCACTTAGCAGCGGCCATAAAAGTTATAATGGCGCAATCGCTGTCGATACGGCCAAAAAACCGGTTAAAACCATGCTAGAAATTGCAAAAGAGCAAGGAATGACAACAGCGTTAGTGGCTACTTCACAAATTAACCATGCAACACCTGCAAGTTTTGCCGCGCATAATGAATCAAGAAGAAATTATGATGACATCGCAAACGACTACATTGACAATAAAATTGCTGGTAAATTACCGGTTGATTTAATGTTAGGCGGTGGAACTCAATATTTTATTCGTGATGACAGAAACTTAGTCGACGAATTTAAAAAAGCAGGTTATCAATACGGCGACGATATTAAAAACTTAGGTCAAATCACACAAATCCCTGCCATTGGTCTATACGCACCTAAGGGATTACCTTTTGCGCTAGATGAAAACCCTACGAGATTAAAACAGTTAACCTCTAAAGCGTTTGATTTGCTTGATGGGCAAAACGATAAAGGCTTTTTTGTAATGATTGAAGGCAGCCAAATTGACTGGTGTGGCCACGCAAATGACATTGCTTGTGCAATGGCTGAAATGGATGACTTTGCAAAATCAATCGAGACGGCAAAAGCGTATGTAGATAACAACCCAGACACTATTTTAGTGATCACGGCTGATCACTCTACAGGCGGTTTAACCATTGGCGCGCATGGCCAATATAAATGGGAAACCGACATTATCAAAGGTGTTAAAGCCACTGCGGGTACATTAACCAAATTATTAATGGGATCAGATAACCTTAAAACGGTATGGCAGGCTAATACCCGTATTGAGTTTACAACTGAAAACGAAATTAAACTTAAGCAAGCTAAAGCCATGGGTGAAAAAACCCTTAATTTAGCGGTTAAAAGCATTATCAATGATTTAAGTTTCACTGGTTGGACAACGGGCGGACATACCGCTTCCGATGTGCAAGTATTTGCCTATGGTAAAAATAGCGATGACTTTATTGGTTCGCAAAACAATACTGACATAGCTAAAAAACTGATTAGTTACATAGAACAGTAATCGCTGTTATGAAAATAAAAAGCCCGAATAATTTATTCGGGCTTTTTATTTGGCTATTAATTTTATAATTAAGCGTATATATCAACACCAATTAAGCTTTGAACTTCAGCTCTTCGCTCTAAATTAGCAAACTCAGTGTAAGTAGAAATTGCCTTACTGACTTGCGCACTCGGTTGATCGTAAATAGTTTGGCTATATTGGGCCTCTTTGGTGTTCGCTTTTACAAACTCTTTTGCGAGTTCAAGCCCTTCAGGACTGCTCTTAACATAATCTGTATTGGTTTTCTGTGGTATTGGCTGCTCTGATAGTCGTTCAGGCTTTGCCGTAACAACAGCAGTAGAACGCACCTTAGCAGGGATATCACCAGTAAAAAAACCAGAGCTTATAGGCAGCGACATTACGCTTCTCCAACCAACAACATGCTTAAATTATGATTTAAAATAGCTCAATATGCAAACAATACAACTTAGCGTTACTCGCGGCCTGGTAATTTTTTCCATGTCACTGTGTCACGCACATACTTAGGCTGAGCATCACTTGCTTTTACGCCATTACCTGCAAGGTACTGTGCATCCACTAACGCTAACATGTATTGTGCATCGGGTAGCGTAATTTCAGGGTGTACACTCACATTTGTAAATGTAGTTAATGCATCGGGGTAGCTTTTAAATCCAGTCCCCACGCCGGTTGCTGTTTTGTTTGTGTCTATCAATGAAGCATCAAGCAGTTCTGGCTTAAAAACACGTTCTTCACCTTGAAGTGTCATCAAATTATTATTAACTTGGTATTGAGCAAAGTATATTTCCCCCATACGCGCATCAATGCTTGGATAAACCACTTCATCGCCAAATTGTTCAAACGCTTGTTGCGCCATAACCGCTAAGGTAGAAACCCCCACTAGCGGTAAATTCGTTGAATACCCAAGCCCTTGTGCTATGGCCACACTAATACGAACACCCGTAAAGCTGCCTGGACCTTGGCCAAAGCCAATAACATCTAAATCTTTTAATTTACAATTGGCTTTATTAAGCAGCTCATCAATAAGTGGCAGAATTTTTTGGCTATGCTGCTGCGGACACTCTTCAAAATGATGAAATGTTTTACCCTGATAATGCAAAACAAGCGATAAAGCCTCAGTAGAAGCGTCTAGGGCGAGAATGTTACTTTTGATCATTTTTGTACTCAATTAATATGTTTTAAAAATGTATTTGCATCTTCTAAGCTACGTGTACGGCGCATTGGCGGTAAACTCTTTAAAAATACTTGTCCATATTGGCGTGTAACTAAACGATTATCGCAAATTACTAACACACCTTTATCTTTGTTATCACGAATTAAGCGACCTACGCCCTGCTTTAAGGCAATAACCGCTTGTGGTAACTGAATATGCGCAAACGGGTCTTTTCCTTGCATTTGGCAATCTTGCATTCTAGCCTGCAAAAGCGGATCATCGGGCGCTGCAAACGGCAGTTTGTCGATAATAACACAGCTTAAAGTACTGCCTCTTACATCAACCCCTTCCCAAAAGGACGCTGTACCGAGCAACACGGCATTACCATGACGGGTAAATTTTTCTAATATAATGCGTTTAGACATTTGCCCTTGCATGTAAACCGGATAGTCCATTTGTGTGGTTAAGCCCTCAGCCACCAAATGCATCATTCGGTAACTAGTAAATAGCACAAAACAACGCCCTTTTGCTGATTTTATGAGTTCGAGAGTTAACTTTACAATCGCATGCGGCATATTATCTGCGTGGGTTTCAGGTAAATAGCGCGGTAAGCACAATAGCGCCTGATTTTCATAATCAAACGGGCTATCTACCATCATACTTTGCTTTGGTTTTAACCCAAGGCTGGCATTAAAGTGAGTGAGTTCGTTGTCGACCGATAACGTGGCTGAGGTAAACACAAACCCTGCACCAGACTCTTTCATCATCAAAGCAAATTTAGCCGATACATTCAGTGGCGTTATATTTATGGTTAAATAGCGCCGCGTGGTTTCGTACCAATAACTAAAGCCTGTTTGGGCGGTATCAAATACGCGCTCTAACTGGCCTTTAAATGCCAGCACCCGCTCAAATGGGTGTTCAATTTTATCACTTCGCTCTAGGCAGTGTTTTAAAACCTGATACACAAATTCTAAATCACTAATAACGCGGTGTAATGCAGAGCAAATAAGCTTATTACTGAGCTTTTCACGCCAATCACCGCGGCTACCATCCACACCAAACTGCAATCTTAAATCGGCGACACTGGTTTCCAGTTTATTCAAACTTTTGCCTAATTGCAGCATGTCAGGAATTTCAGCGCGGTAAATAGCGCGTAAATCATTAATTAAATCCACCAGCTTTTTAGTACTCATGGTTTCGCCAAAATAGTCGCTGGCAATTTCACTTAACTGGTGGGCTTCATCAAATATATAAGCATCTGCGTTGGGCATTAGCTCTGCAAAGCCAGACTCTTTAACCGCCATATCGGCAAAAAATAGATGATGGTTAATCACGACAACGTCGGCATCCCCTGCCTTTAAACGCGCTTTACGAATGTAGCACTCTTGAAAGTCAGGGCACTCTTTACCTAAACAGTTATCTGCAGTCGAGCTGACATACGGCAACACTTTGGCATCTTCTTCAATACCAATACAGTCGGCTAAATCGCCCGTATGCGTTTCACTGGCAAATTTAGCAACCATAGCGAGCTGATGCATTACATCAGGGTCGTCTGTGGGTACGTGTGCAACATGTTGGGTAAGCCGATAAGTACATAAATAATTGGCACGCCCTTTTAACAATGCCGTTTTTTTAGCCGCGCCTAAGGCTTTTACTAACACAGGTAAATCACGATGATACAGCTGTTCTTGCAGTGCTTTAGAACCAGTTGAAATTATTGTTTTTCCTTTAGATTTAAGGGCTGGCGCTAAATAAGCAAAGGTTTTTCCTGTGCCAGTACCGGCCTCAACAACAAGCTGGGAACTTGTTTTTAATGCATCCTCAACAGCCACGGCCATATCAATTTGAGGTTGGCGTGGTGAGTATCCATCTATTGATAAAGCCAAAGGCCCGGTTGCACTAAACAGCTGTTTGATAATACCAATCACTTTATAAAAAATAATAGCGGGATTCTACGTAAGCTATTGATGAAGGGCAAGCCAAATAGCGTGAGAATTTGGCCTTTAAAGGGGCTTATGCCCCTGTTAATTATTGTGCATTTATAGTTAGCGTAATACCACTTGCATTACGATAGCCTTTAACATCTATGTGCCATACGCCTGCCTGGGGTGCAGAAATAGTGCAACTTTCTGTGTTGCCGTTTTTATATGGCCTACACACAAATTGTGTATTTGAAGATGGCGCACCGAAATTTAAATACAAATCAGCATCGCCGCTTCCGCCTGAAATAGCAACGTTTAGTGAGGCATAACCCGCGGCTAAACGTTGTTCAAAACGCTGCCAACCACCTGTATTTACGCTAACATTATCTTCTACGCGATTAATGGGCTCTAAAGCGCCTGCTGGCTCAAAACTGCCCGTCAAAGAAACATTACTAATTGCGCTGTATGCCTCAACCATGACATAGTAAGTGCCTTCATTGCTGGTTGGAATGTCGCAACGCTCATTACTTGTGGCAGAGGTACTTTTACAGTCGTAATCAGTTAACGTGGGCGCCTGATTATATTTAACGTATAAATCGGCATCGCCATTATCACCTGAGGTTTCAAAGCTTAAGTTTTGCGCTCCTTTTGGTACATTCAATGTATAGATAAGCTGCTCTTTAGCAGTGGCATTGATACCAGAAATTGGTTCACCATTGACTAACTCATTATTATTTGGCGGAGTGACATCACCGGCATTTTTTGCCAATTCAGCAACAAAGCTAACGGCTAAGTTAGCAAATTTAATTGCATGATCAGCGTCAAAATTACTGTCGTTTTGTGTATGTATCAGTGGGTTAATGTCATTCATTTTTGATTCGAAAGGCATAGAGGCCGCAAACCCTTGTTGATACCACGAAGCATGATCGGAGCAACCATACCCACATTGATCAAAGCCATAACTAATTTGTGGTAAGTAGGTGTCTATCAGCTGGGCTAAAAACTGGTTTTGAGCATTGGTGGTGTAATCCGTCATCATAATAATATCTTCGATACTGCCGTTATTACCAGTCATATCAAATTGCACCATGCCAACTACATTCTTACCCAGCGAACGATAGCTACTGGCTATAGCTTTAGACCCTTTTAACCCCACCTCCTCTGCTGCAAACGCCATTATTTGAATAGTTTTTTGCGGTTTATAATTTGTATCAACAATTGCTCTTAACGCTTCCGTTAACACTGCAATACCCGATGCATTATCATCCGCGCCAGGAGAGCGCCCTTGTGCTGGATTTGCTTGGTTAATCGAGTCTAAATGCCCCCCAATAATAACAATTTCATCTGCATTTTCAGCACCTGCAATGGTTACAATCACTGATGATTGCGCCCAGCTATGCTGATAACTCTCAATGGTTATATCACTTCGAACGCTGGCAATTTGTTGCCAATAACTTTGCAGCCACTGTGAGGCATCAACGCCGGTTTGCGAAGTATAATAACGATTATTAAAACTAGTGAGTGAATTTACAGTGCTTTGTAAATTAATTGGGCTTTGTGCACTAATTAAACTTTGTACTGTTTGCGCATTATCAATTGAATAATTAAAGGCTGATGTAGCTTGGCTATTTTGAACAACAGCTAATTGTTTTGCGTAATCATTCGCTTCTTCGAACGAACTATGCGCAACAAACCCACCACAACGGTTATAGTTCTGGTGCATAAACTCACTTAAATTGTTTACTGCGTCACGCGGTACACTGAGTAAATCAACGTCAGGTAAAATACTTGATTTTCTATGCGCAAATTGCATTTTTTGCAAAAATGTACCTTGTTCATGATGATAATGCTGGGCTGCAGTTGAGTCAATGGTGACCCAAATATTGTCTGGATTTTCATTTGCTAAGCAATTAAAA
Organism: Pseudoalteromonas sp. SM9913; assembly: GCF_000184065.1. Lineage (NCBI taxonomy): Bacteria > Pseudomonadati > Pseudomonadota > Gammaproteobacteria > Alteromonadales > Pseudoalteromonadaceae > Pseudoalteromonas > Pseudoalteromonas sp. SM9913. The sequence goes on along the minus strand of NC_014800.1, from coordinate 634,082 downwards.
CTTAAGGTTAAAGTAGTAATAACTGCTAACTGTTTAAAGTAGTTCATAAATATTCCTTATCTTGTCACTTTTATTTTAAGCATTAAAAAAGGGGCAAAGCCCCTTTTGATATGTATGCCTAATTAGCCGTTACGTTGAGTGTTACGCCGCTTGCTAAGCTGTAACCTCTTAAATCAATGTACCAAGTACCTGCTTGTGGGTTATCAAATGTACATTCTTCATTATTACCATTTTTGTAGGGTCTACATAAGTATGAAGACGTACTTGAAGGCGAGCCAAAGTTTACATAAAGATCAGCATCACCATTACCACCGGCAATACTAATATTTAAAGTGCTATACCCTTCTGATAAATCTTGAGTAAAGCGGCTCCAGTTATTAGTAGTCACATTAATATTAGACTCAGTTCTATTAATTGGCGTCACACCACCATTCCCATCAGAGTAGCTTCCCGTTAGCAATACACCAGATATCGCACTCCATGCTTCAACCATTACATAGTAAGTTCCTGCTTGTGCATTACTTATGTTGCAGCTTTCTGTACTGGTAGATGTTGTGCTATTGCAATCATAGTTATTTAAGCTTGGTCTACTAGCAAATTTAACATATAGGTCTGCATCACCTGAGCCACCCATTGTATTAAATTGAAGATTTGTTGCGCCGTCAGGGACTTCCAAAGTAAAGAATAGTTGCTCTTTTTCTGCGCCGCTAATACCCGTACGGGTTACCCCATTGGTTAACACTTCATCGTCAGTCGGTGGTTGTGGTGTAGCACAATCACTACCTGAACTAAGATTTGAATTAACACCTACCGCAGCCAAAGCGGCTTTTACATCATTAGGGTCATAATTTAAATCACACGCAGCATCCATCACACCGTTACCGGCTAAATCCCAGCCTACACCCGCACTCCAATATAGTTGGTTAGCACGTGCCATTACGATAAAGGCTTTTTGCGTATCCCAACCCGGCGTGGTTGCTAAATTATAAAATGCCTTGTTATAAACACCTGAACTATAATGCACGTCCATACCTGAATAATAGTTACTTTGGTTATCTATTGAACGGCCATCTTGGGTAGGGTTATTCATGTAACGCAGTGCACCATTACCTTTAAAAATATCCTTTCCGACTAGCCAATCGTTGCTGCCTTTCATATAAAATTCAGCGGCTTCACCAGCCATATCCGAAAATGCTTCGTTTAACCCGCCTGGTTTACCATTATAAATTAAGCCTGAATTTTGCTCAGTAAAGCCATGGCTAACTTCATGTGCAGATACATCTAAACTTACCAATGGATAAAACGTATTTTGGCCATCACCAAAGGTCATTGCACTGCCATCCCAAAACGCATTTTCATAGTTACTTGAGTAATGAACCCGCATTTGTAACTGAAAACTCAAAGGCGCAGTCCCTAACCAATCGTTATACATATTAAAAATAACGTTACCAAAAAAATGAGCATCGTTTAGCGGTGAATAAGCACCGTTAATTTCTTTAAACGTATTTTCAGGACATGTAAATGAATACGCAGAAGAGCCACTTGTTCCGCCATTTAAATTAATAGTGCGAACATTTGCGTTATTCATGCTACAAGTATTACCTGATTGACTAACATCTAGGCTGTCAAAATCAGTTCCATATAAATACTTGCCTGTTTTTAGATTACCGCCAGGGCCTGTTGCATTGGCATGTTGCAGGTTATCGTAACTAAGCAAGACCTCACCGGTATTAGCATCAATGATCAGGTATGGCCTTGATGGTGACTTGCCATAAGTAACATAAGACACTTCATAAACTAAATGCGCCTTATTTTGATCGTCAACCCAGATAGCAAGTCTGGATTGCTCATTATGTTTTTTTAAGCCTACTGATTTTGCAGCTATACCCGTTTTAGACCCTTTTAAAATCGCATCTTTTTTTGTCAATTTAGCCGATACATCAGATAAATCTTCATCAATATTATAAACAGCTGCACCATGGGCTTTTTTAAGCATCCCATTATTAAATGTTAAGCTGACCGTATCACCAATGACAGGAATGCCCTGATACGTTTGTTGATAGCGGCGGGTTACTTCTCCGTTATTGCTAGTAAATTCTTTTAATACAACTAATTCGTTCCCTACACTCAACCCAATCAACTGATTTGGACTTACTGATAATAAGGAAGCAGAGTTTGATTGCACCATATTATTAATTGTCGGTTGTTGATTTAGGTATTTCTTATTCGCAGCTACTGCATTTGTTGCTTGAACCAAAGTTAAAGCAGCAAAAGTTGCTATTGTGATTTTAGATAAATTCACGTTTACGCTCCGTTAAAGTTTAAGTTTTTAATATATTTGTATTAATCGGCACACCTTGTACCCGATTAAGGATCAGAGTAGGTTACAAACTTAAATAACGAAAATTAAACATTTAATTTACAATTAAAGTATTAGCTCGGAAATTAATCTATTATTTTACAATGATTTAAAAACTACTGTTTTAACTAATGAAGTCCAGAAACAACATTTCGTATACATATATTTACATAAAACAGCAAGCAAAAAGCATTAGATTTTAAAATCACACGCTTTATTGTTAATCACTAATCGACTGCTCAATGAGCATGTAGTTGCAAGGAAAAGACTTTACCTGTTGAGCTTTAAAAGAGGGGTAATCTATTTTAAATGGGTAGGGAGTAGTTTTAAAAACACGCAGTTCATAGCCATGCACCACTATTTGCTATGTTTAAACAAATTTGCTTTTATTGAGGGCGATTTTAACTTGAGGCAATAACGGTATCGCCAATCACTTGTACTAAGCCCATGTATCTAAATGGGGTTTGTCGTCATCTTCTTCAGCGGTTTTATTGCGCGATTTATTTTCGTCAAACGCCAGCTTATGTTGCTTTTCTACTTCTCTTTTTTTACGCTCTTCTAACTCGACTTTTTTGGCACTGGCACTTTGTTGAACCCCAGCAATATGAAAAGCCCCTTTAGATTCAAGCGTTAAACGCGTAATAGGCCCTAAATAAGGGATCATTATATCCATGCGTGCCTCCATTGAATTGAATGTAATTTAATCACTATAAAACTGTTGATAAATAAAGCAAACCTTTAGTTATTATCGACAGTTATAAGGTATTCTTTAATTTAAGAAAATTTTTCTTGCCATGCTATTGGTTTATGTGTTTTTATAAATGCGAAATTTATTAAACAAGCAACAGCTAAGCGTTAACATAATAACGAATAGCTAAACAGGATAAAAAATGCGCAACACTCTGACAGCAGTACATCACCACCATCATTCATCGGAATAACCTGTCAGGTCTTTCGCTGAGAGGTTGTTCCTAAAAGGAAACCTCTGGCGAATCAACATACCAAGATTCATTTTCGCCCTGAGGTTTCCCTCGGGGTTTTTAGTTTTAAAATTAAAGGAAAATGAGTAATGAATAATAGTAATCGTCTTCGTATCGCCATCCAAAAAGGCGGCCGCCTATCTAAAGATTGTCAAGATCTGCTTAAGCAACTGGGTGTAAAACTCAACCTTCGCGAGCAGCGCCTTATAGCACACTCAACCAACATGCCAATTGACGTTTTACGTGTACGCGATGACGATATTCCAGGTTTAGTTATGGACGGTGTATGTGACTTAGGTATTGTTGGCGAAAACGTTTTAGTTGAAGTACAAGCAGAAAGAGAGCGCCAAGGCGTTCCAAGCGAAGTAACTAAATTATCAAAATTAGATTTTGGTTACTGTCGTCTTGCACTTGCATGGCCACAAGAACTAGGTAAGCAAGACAAAAGCTGGTTTGAAGGCAAACGTATTGCAACCACCTACCCTGAAATTTTAAGCCAATATTTAAAACGTGAAGGCATCAACGCCAGCACTGTTATGCTCACAGGCTCTGTTGAAGTGGCGCCGCGTGCTGGTCTTGCTGATGCCATTTGTGATTTGGTCTCAACAGGTGCAACCCTTGAAGCTAATGGCTTAATGCAGGGTGATACAATTTTAGAGTCAAACGCTTGTTTAATTCAAAACACCCAACTGCAAGATGCTGACAAACTCGCGCTTATCAATAAATTGATGCCGCGTTTGCGTGGTGTTAAGCAAGCCAAAGAAAGCAAATACATCATGCTACACGCACCAAAAGACAAGCTGGATGAAATTTGTGAAATCCTGCCTGGTTCTGGTCAACCTACATTACTTGCACTAGCAGGATCTGACGAATATGTAGCATTGCACATGGTAAGTAGCGAAACGTTATTTTGGGAAACCATGGAGCAACTTAAAGCACTCGGCGCGAATTCTATTTTAGTTATGCCAATTGAAAAAATGATGGAGTAACAGCCATGCTTCGTTGGAATGAAGAATCATCACAGGTTCAAGCAGCGGCGCTGATGCGCCCTGCTGTATCAGCGAGTGAAAAAGTAGAAAGTATTTGCCAAACTATTTTGGCAAAAGTAAATGCGCAAGGCGATGCTGCATTACTGGCGTTAGCAAAAGAGTTTGATAACCGAGCTGAGCCGCGTTTACGTGTTCCACTTGATGAAATTAATGCCGCTGAGAAAATGCTAAGCCCTGAGCTTAAGTATGCAATTGATACCGCTTATGCAAATGTAAAATGTTTTCACCAAGCGCAACTGCCTAAAGATATTAAGTTATCGACTCAACCGGGCGTTGAATGTGAACTGAAATATCAAGCCATCGAAGCGGTCGGTATTTATGTCCCTGGGGGCAGTGCCCCATTGCCATCGTCAGTTATAATGCAAGGTGTATTGGCGCAGTTAAGCGGTGCAAAAACCGTGGTACTCACTACCCCAGTACAAGGCGATAAAGCAATAAATCCTGCTATTTTATATGCTGCTAAATTATGTGGTATCACCACTATTATTGAAAGCGGTGGTGCAGGCGCGATTGCTGCAATGGCCTACGGCACTGAATCAGTACCTAAAGTGAATAAAATTTTTGGCCCAGGTAATAGCTTTGTGACTATGGCAAAGCAGTTAGTTGCACAAACAATTCCAGGAATGGCGATTGATATGCCAGCAGGTCCATCTGAAGTATTAGTGATAGCAGATGAACGAGCAAATCCAGAGTTTATTGCGGCCGATTTACTCTCACAAGCAGAGCATGGCGCCGACTCGCAAGTTATTTTATTGTGTAACAGCGAAACTATTATTAAACAAACACAAGACGCGCTTACTCGTCAATTAGCTAACTTAAGCCGAAAAGACACCGCTGAACAAGCGTTGGCCAATTCGTCACTTATTTTAGTGGATTCAATAGCGCAAGCATTTGATGTATCAGCGCAATATGGGCCAGAGCACTTAATTTTACAGCTGGCAGATGCAAGCCCGTACCTTGATGCGGTTAAAAATGCAGGTTCAGTATTTGTTGGCGACTACACACCAGAATCGGCTGGCGATTATGCATCGGGTACTAACCACGTATTACCTACTTACGGTTATAGCGCGACATACTCAAGCTTAAACTTGCTTGATTTTTTCCGCACATACACAGTACAAACTATTAGTAAAAGTGGCTTAACAGAGCTTTCAAAAGCTATTTTACCACTGGCAGACGCAGAAGGCCTTGATGCCCACGCTAATGCGGTTTCAATTCGTTTAGAGGCAATAAACAATGAGCAATGAGAGCGCCCAAGCAACCAGCTTATTACCCGAGAATATTAAAGCGCTTGCTGCTTACAGCTCGGCTAAAAGTGAAAAGTTAACAGGCACAACGTGGCTCAATGCCAACGAAAGCCCATATGCTAAAAACCTTGAGTTGAGTATTGAAGATTTAAATCGCTACCCCGACCCTCAGCCACAATTGGTTATTGATCGCTATGCAGCTTATACCGAGCTTAAAAGCGACAATGTCCTTATGACGCGAGGTGCAGATGAAGGCATTGAGCTTTTAGTACGCACGTATTGCCAGCCAGCTAAGGACAGTATTGCGCTGTTTTTGCCTACCTACGGTATGTATAAAGTCACTGCTGATACGCACAATGTGGCTATTAACGCGCTTACTCAAGAGTTATTATTAACAGCCAATGTTGATGATATTGTCACTGCGGTCGGTAGCTCAAAACTGGTGTTTATTTGTAATCCAAATAACCCAACAGGTAGTTTAACGCCGCTAGATAAAGTAAAAGCCATTGCCACTGCGCTTGCAGGTAAAGCATTGGTGATTGTTGATGAAGCCTATATTGAGTTTTGCCCAGAGCAAAGTGCAACACAACTTATAAACGAGTTTAGTAATATTGTAGTGCTACGTACACTGTCAAAAGCGTTTGCGTTGGCAGGCCTGCGAACCGGGTTTACCCTCGCTCAAGCCAGTGTACTTGCGCCCATTCGTAAAGTCATTGCACCGTATCCGGTATCGAGCGTGGTAGCGAGTATTGCAGCGCAAGCCATTGCCCCTGATGCCATTACCTCTATGCGTCGCCAAGTGAGCATTTTAAACAGCTTAAAATTAAAGCTAATAGAGTGGTTAAACGCCTCCCCTGCTGTATTAAAAATTCTCACTGGTGAAGGCAACTTTGTTACCTTAAAATTGGCCGATAAAAACAGCTTTAAAGTTGCCCTTGAACAAGGCTTAGTCATGCGAGCATTTACCTTATACGGTGAAGACGACTGGCTACGCATTTCAATTGGTAGCGAACAAGAATTAGAACAAGTAAAAATTTGGCTCGATGGTTTAACCACCCCAACAGCCCTATCACAACAGGAAGTATCATGAGTAATCCCTATTTATTTATAGACCGTGACGGCACCATTATTGAAGAGCCAATCACCGACAAACAGGTAGATAGCCTTGAAAAGTTGGCTTTTTTACCTGGTGTTATTCCGGCATTATTGCAACTGCAAGCAGCAGGCTATCGCTTAGTGATGGTATCTAATCAAGATGGTTTAGGCACTGACAGTTTCCCTACTGCGGATTTTGACATAGCCCAAGACAAAATGATGGACATACTCAACAGCCAAGGGATTAACTTTGAAGATGTACTCATTTGCCCACACTTTGATGAACAAAACTGCGATTGCCGTAAGCCAAAAACAGGCTTACTGACCGAGCTTATGCGCTCTGGCAACGTAGATTTAGCGCGCTCTTTTGTAATTGGCGACCGCCAAACAGATATTGGTCTTGCGCAAAACTTATGTTGTGAAGGTATTTTATACGATGGTAGCTGGCCTGCTATTGTTACTAAGCTTACAACGGCAAACCGTGAAGGCCGTGTTACACGCAATACCAAAGAAACACAAATTGATGTAGCGGTTAATCTTGATCAAACTAAAAACGGTAGCATAGACACCGGCCTTGGCTTTTTTGATCACATGCTGGATCAAATACGCACCCACGCAAACATTGGCTTAAACATTAAAGCCAAAGGCGATTTACACATAGACGAGCATCACCTTGTTGAAGACATTGGTATTGCCTTAGGGGTTGCTCTTAAACAAGCACTTGGCACAAAATCTCAAATTGCGCGTTATGGTTTTGCATTGCCTATGGATGAATGTAAAGCCGAAGCACAAATTGACTTATCTGGACGTGCTTCATTTGTGTTAAACGCAAACTTTAGCCGCGAAAAAGCCGGTGATTTAGACGTACAAATGGTAGAGCATTTTTTCAAAAGCTTAAGTGATAACGCTGCAATTAGCCTTATTTTGTCGGTAAGTGACGGTAACTGTCATCACCAAGTAGAGGGCTTATTTAAAGCGTTTTCACGGGCACTGCGTATGGCAATTGCACAAGATACTAGTCAACAAACAGCCAGCTCTAAGGGGTGTTTATGATAGCGATAATTAATACCGGTTGTGCCAATATCAACTCGGTACGCTTTGCATTTGAGCGTTTAGGTAAAACCCCTACGGTTATTACCTCGCCAGAACAATTAGCGGGCTATGAGCGCGCTATTTTACCTGGTGTTGGCCATGCATCTGTGGCTATGAAGCGCCTAGTCGATAATGGTTGGCAGCAAGCCATTAACGAATATCAGCGCCCGCTAATGGGAATTTGCTTGGGGATGCAACTGCTGTGCGAAAGCACCGAAGAAGGTAACGTGCAATGCTTAGGTAAAATACCAGGCCAAGTAAAAGCACTGGATGTAGGTAGTTTAACGTCACCGCATATGGGGTGGAATAACTTATCTATCCAACAAGCGCACCCACTAACCAAAGGGCTGCATAAAGACGATCAGGTTTATTATGTGCACAGCTTTGCGCACACCGTTAACGATGCCACTTTAGTCAGTAGTGAATACGGGCAAACTTTTTCAGCCATTGTTGCTAAAGATAATTATGCCGGTATGCAATTTCACCCAGAGCGAAGTGCTAAAGTAGGCACTCGTTTATTACAAAACTTTCTAGATTGGCAGTTATAAGCGACTGTTAATAAATAATAAAAGAGATACACAGTGATTATTCCAGCATTAGACGTATTACAAAATCAAATTGTACGTTTGTATCAAGGTAAATATGATACCGCACAGTTTTACCCCTTTGAACTTGGCGCTCGCCTAAAAGAATACGCTGACAGCGGCGCGGGTAAACTGCACCTAGTTGATTTAGAAGGCGCACGCGATCCAAGTAAAAAGCAGTGGCAACATATTCAAGCAGCCACAAAAGCACTGGATGTACCCTACCAAGTGGGTGGTGGTATTCGTTCAGAGCAAGATGTGAGCGATTGGATAAAAGCCGGAGCAAATCAAGTGGTTATTGGTTCAATGGCAGTTGAAAAGCGTGAACAGGTTAAAGCTTGGATTGAACAATTTGGCGCTGAGCACTTTGTGATTGCCCTTGATGTTAATAAAACTGAGTCCGGCTGGGCGCCAGCAACCCATGGTTGGTTAAATGAATCTGAGTTTGGGCTATTTGAACTTATTGATTTTTATGTAGAGCTGGGCATTATTGATTTTTTATGTACGGACATCAGTAAAGACGGCACCATGACCGGCCCCTCTTTTGCGCTTTATGAAGATTTAATTAATCATAATGCAGATATTAAAGTACAAGCGTCGGGTGGGGTAAGTTCGTTAGATGATATTAAAAAGCTAAATGAACTTGGTGTTGGCGGCGTGATTTTAGGCAAGTCTTTATTAGATGGTGCTTTTAGCGTAGAAGACGCGCTTAAATTAAGCTAAAAATATAGCTCTAAAAAAGGCACAGGTGCGAGCGCATCTGTGCCTTTTTTGTATAAAACTATCAGTTTATTTATGCTTACCAGGTAACATAGAGCCTAATACGCCATCTTGCTTTATTAAACCATGATAAAGCGCGGCACTAACATGCATAAAAATAAACAATAAAAATGCGTAAGCAATTAAACCATGTGCTTCACGGAAAAAAGCATATAGTTCAATATCTTTACTAACTAAGCTAGGCAAAGTAAATAAATCAAAAAAGCCCACATGACGGCCATCAGCGCTTTGCATTAACCAACCAGAAATCGGCATTAAAATCATAGATGCATATAAACCCACTTGGGTTAAATGCGCGGCTAATGCTTGAGCCTTAGGCACACTCGGTGGTAATGCAGGACTGGTGGTGACGACTTTATTGATTAATCTAATAGCAACTAACACCAACGCTAAAATACCAAATGACTTATGCAGCGCAATGGCCTCTATTTGCCAAACCGCTAAACTTTGTACCATCGACAAACCAAGAAATAACATAGAAAGTATGATTAACGCCATCGCCCAGTGAATAAGCATACTCGACGCTGAGTATTTATTAATTGTTTTCATTCGATATTTCCTGTTATTAATTATTTAAAAGTACTTCTTTAGCACGACGACGAAATGACTCAGCATAAGCCGCGCCACGGGCACGTAATATAGGATCGGCGCTTGGCTCTATCCCTGTAGGAAGTACCAAGGGATCAAAGTTCATATCAGCACACACGCCTCCTTCTTGCGCCTGAAGCCTTGAGATAACTAACGTACCGGCATTTATGGTTTTACGTGATTGAGGCCATAAAACAGTTGGGTTATTTTCATCATCCTCTTCGGTTGCAAAGCTAAACAGCATGTCGAATTTAACGGGGGCTTGAGCAACTTGATCTTTAAGTTGTAGCTGCAATGCATCGGCTGAATCATTATTAAGTGGTTGAATGTTTTCATCACTTAATTGTGGTTTAGCTATCCAACGTACGGCGTGCTTTTTATTATTTTCATCAACCAAATAAAAGGCATTAATACTGTGGTATTGCTCAGTGGCAAAACTGCTGGTTGGTTTATAACTTGCTTTCCAGTTATTAAATGCGGCACTTTCAGGGTGTGCGGCAAAAAAGGCTTTAATTTTTTCAGGACTGCGTTTTTTAGTTACCGGATCAGGGGATAGCGCTTGTAACTGTTTAAAGAACGCATCTGGCGTCGCTACAGCCATAACTGGAGGCGTGTTCATTGCTACGCGCCATTCTTGGTTATCATCGGTAGTTATAGAAAACGCTAAACTGCGCACCGGTGCTTTTAAATCAGGCGCGGTTGGGTTATTGCCCGCAATAGAAAAACGGCCAACAAAAGGAGTGGCCCCTAAATCAAATACCTTTGCTTGCGAATATTTAGCAAGCTCACCGGTAGACTCAAACGACCCCGCTAAACAAATACCTTTTGCATGGGCTCGACGAAAACCCGCATGGGCTTGATCACCTTGTTGTAAATTAACAAAACGCTGCGCAGTAACCGCATCGCTGTTAAAAGCGCCGGTAAAATATAAAATCGTCAGTGCAAATAAAGTGATTATTGCAATTAAGGTGATTTTTTTACTCATGGTAGGATTAGACCTCGTATGATTATTTTCATGATGATTATGTTTGGAATTTTTCATAGTTTTAATTACGTCTTTAAATTAATGGCTAACCATTACTGAGATATGCTTTAGATCGGATAGCTTTTATTTAGTTATACCGACACGACACTCACAAGACCGACCCCAAGCAATTAATATTTCAATTTAATTAATAAAAACCGCACTTTAAGTATTTTAAATTCCAAAAATATAATCTTTATGAGCTGCGCTTTAAAAAAGCCGATTGTTAATTATACTAATGTTGATACAAAGCAAGCATTAGGGTACTGATTTATTACGTTCTACAAAATCACACAAATTAAAACAAAACCGTACAGCAATAATAAACTGTTGAAATTAAAATATTATTTATTACTCACTCGTTATCTACTGCTTTTTTCAAGTAGTAAGTAGTTATAGCTTAATAAACAGCAGTACAGGTAAATTCGAAAATAAACACATTTACGCATTTTATAATTTTGAACCACACAAAAATGCCAACGATTAACACCGCACTTTTTATTTAAGGTAAGCAAGATGATCAATAAACCATGTTTTACTAAATTTAATTTTATTAGTATTGCGCTACTGTTGTTAGCCGGTTGTTCAGATAGCGAAGTCAGCACTCAAAAGCAAAACAAGCCACGCCCTGTTAAGTTAATAACCATTGATGATGGCTCTCAATCAAAAACACTCACCTATCCTGCCACTATAGATACAATAAACAGCTCAAAACTGGCCTTTCAGGTCAGTGGTAAACTTGAAAAGCTCAACGTTATTGCTGCGCAAAACGTAAAAAAAGGAGACGTAATAGCCGCATTAGAGCAACGAAACTTTGTTAATGAGGTTAAGTCGAGCAAAATACAGTTTGAAACGGCCAACAATGATTATCAACGTGGTTTAAAGCTTGCAAAAGACGGTGTTATTTCACAGCGAGATATAGAGCAACTAAAATCTAAAAAAGAAATGGCCGAATCACAATATGACTCAGCGCAAAAGGCATTATCTGACAGTAAAATCATAGCGCCTTACGATGCCATTGTTGCAGAAGTTCCAGTAAAGCAGCTTGAAAACATCAGTGCTGGGCAACATGTAGTTACCCTATTTGGTAAAGGTGAAATGGAAGCGGTTGTAAATATTCCCGCGTCTATTGTGGCCACGGTAGATTCTAAACAAAACAATGTAGCGACTGTTATTTTACAAGATGTATCGGCTGCGCCTATCCCTGCCACATTTAGACGTGCGAATTTAGAAGCCGACTCAGCCAGTCAAACCTATGAAGTACGCTTTTCGTTTGCTGTACCCAATAACCTTAATATATTACCTGGCATGAATGCCAGCCTAAAAATAGAACGTCAAACAAGTTCAAACGCAACACGACTGGCTGTCCCTACCTTTGCTATTTTTGAAGAAAACGGCCAGCATTTCGTATGGACTGTTGACCAACAAACAATGCAAGTATCAAAAACACTCGTTGCTATTGAGCAAGGTATTGGCGAACAACTGATTATTACTGAGGGCTTAAAAGCAGGTGATGTGATTGTAGGTGCAGGTGCAAACTATGTGACTGAGGGTATGAAAGTACGTCCTTGGACTAAAGCATAGGAGCGCAGTCATGGATTTAGCAAAGTGGACAATAAATAATAAATTAATTAGCACTATACTCATCATTTTAACGCTTGGCTTTGGTTTTTCGTCATACAAAAACATGGCTCGGTTTGAAGATCCCGAATTTATAATTCGCACCGCGCAAGTATTTGTTTCTTATTCAGGCGCGAGCCCGCTTGAGGTTGCTAAAGAAGTGACCGAGCCGCTTGAGCGTGCCATTCAAGAGTTACAAGAAGTCGATACTATATCGTCGACCTCATCAACGGGCTTATCTGAAATTAAAGTAGAAATTAAATCAGAATTTTCGCCAACCAAATCTGAGCTACAAGTTATTTGGACTAAACTCAGAAACAAAATTAACGATACTCGCCCAACACTTCCTCCTGGTACAGGGACCCCCAAAGTGTTTGATGATTATGGCGATGTATATGGCTTAAGTTATTTAATTACTGCCGAAGGTTACTCCCCCGATGAACTGCATGCCTATGCTAAAACGCTACAAAGTGACATTTTACAAGTAGACGGTGTAGCGAAAGTTGCCATGACGGGCGTACAACAAGAGGGAATATTTGTAGAAATTGCTCGAGAAGAGTTAGCCTCTTTAGGTGTATCTATCAATAACATTTACGGTATTTTGGATGAACAAAACGCCGTATTGAGTGCAGGTAATACCCAAATTGGCGATCAACGTATTTTTATTGATCCCACCGGCGAATTAAACTCCGTTGATACCATTAAAAACCTACTGGTAAGTGCCAGCGCTAAAGGTAAAACAATTTACCTAAAAGATATTGCCAATGTATACCGCGGTTTTCAAAGCCCAGCAACCAAGTTAGTGCGCTACAACTCTAAGCCTGCCATATCCCTGGGGGTTGCCAGTGTATTAGGCGCTAATGTGGTAAAAGTGTTTGACCGCGTTGATGATAAAGTAAAGCAAACTGAAAACCTCAGACCGCTTGGCATCAGCGTGCATGAGTTTTACCACCAAGGAAAAGTGGTACAAGACTCAGTCGATAACTTTGTGGTTAATGTATTAGTCGCGCTGGTGATTGTCATGGTCACGCTACTGCTATTTATGGGGTTGCGCTCTGGGATTATTATTGGCGCCGTATTACTGCTAACTATTTTTGCGACACTTGCTACCATGGACTTTAGCGGTATACCCATGCACCGTATTTCCTTAGGTGCGCTTATTATTGCCCTCGGTATGATGGTTGATAATGCGATTGTGGTGACAGAAGGAATTTTGGTAGGCACACAACAAGGGCGTAAAAAGTTAGACATTGCCAGTGAAGTTGTAAAACAAACTAAATGGCCACTACTTGGCGGTACATTAGTCGGCATTGTTGCCTTTGCACCTATTGGCCTCGCACCGGGCGATACCGCTGAATTTACCGGCCATTTATTTTGGGTTATTTTAATCTCTTTGTTATACAGCTGGTTATTTGCCATTACCCTAACTCCCCTGTTTTGTTATTGCTTGTTTAAAGAACAAGATGGCGATACCTCCGGTTCAGCAAAACCTAATAAGCTCATGGCACTGTATCAATCGGTTGTAGTGTCGGCACTTCATCATCGCTGGTTAACGGTTACTGTTGTGGTTGCCATGTTTAGTGTGTCTATGTGGGGTTTTCAATTTGTAAAATCAGGGTTTTTCCCAGCTTCCACCACGCCGCAAATGGTGGTTGATTTTTGGTTACCACAAGGCACCGATATTGAAAAAACCAAAAAAGACATGCTCAAACTGGAAGCGTTTGTAAAACAACAAAACGGCGTTGAAGGCATACAAACGCTTATTGGCGGTGGCGGATTACGTTACATGCTTATTTATGGCAGCGAATCACCCAACAGTTCTTACGGGCAAATTTTAGCTAAAGTCGATGACTATAAAAAACTAGATCAACTCTTACCTAGGGTACAAAACTACATCGATAATAACTTTGTGGATGCGCAAGGCAAAGTATGGCGCTTTGTAATGGGCCCAGGTGGTGGCTCTAAAATAGAAGCCACATTTAAAGGCCCCGATCCGAGTGTATTAAGAGAGCTGGCAGCAAAAGCAAAAGCCATATTAATTGATGATGGCGGTGCGTTATCAATTAAAGACACCTGGCGACAACGCATTAGTGTTATTGAGCCACAGTACTCAGCCATTAATGCACAGCGCGCAGGTGTAACGCGCAAAGCTGTTGCTGAAGCACTGCAACAAAACTTTTCAGGGCAAGTGGTTGGGCAGTATCGTGAAGGCGAAGAGCTCATTCCTATTATCGTCAGAGCGCCACAAAAAGAACGCGTAGACATAAACGACATTGGTAACATTCAAGTGCAAAGCAATATCACCGGTGAAACACTGCCTCTTGCTCAAGTCACCAATGGCTTTAAAACCGTATGGCGCGACGGCATATTAAAACGTGAAGACCGTGAATGGACCATAAAAGCCCAAGCCGATCCACTGCCAGGGGAGCTTGCTTCTGAGTTATTTAATAGAGTAAAACCAAAAATAGAAGCCATTGAACTACCACAAGGCTACCGCCTAGAATGGGATGGCGAATATGGTCAATCGAAAGAGTCTAACGAAATGCTGGCCTCAACTATTCCACTGGGTTTTTTAGCCATGGTACTCATTGTTATTGTGTTATTTAACGCATTAAAACAACCTATTATTATTTGGCTTGTGGTGCCATTAGCCTTAATTGGTGTTGTTTTTGGGCTGGTTACTACACAAATCCCATTAGAGTTTATGGGTATATTAGGATTACTGTCGCTCTCTGGTTTATTGATTAAAAATGCCATTGTATTAGTGGATCAGATGGATATGGAAATACGCCAAGGAAAACCACGCTATGAGGCCATTATCGATTCGGCAAATAGTCGGGTAAGACCAGTAATGATGGGCACACTCACCACCGTACTAGGGGTAATACCACTATACTTTGATGCGTTTTTCCAATCGATGTCAGTGGTACTGGTGTTTGGGTTACTGTTTGCCACCCTACTGACTTTAATTGTGATCCCCGTACTCTACGCGATATTTATGAACGTAAAAACAGATGAACATATACATAGTTAATTGTTGATCACACTGAATCTTGGTCAAATGTTATGAACACTTTGATCAAGATTCACCCTACTTTAGTCAAAAATTACAGAATAAACGCACAACCATAATGGCAATAAACGCACTTTCTAATTATTATATTAATATCAAACAGCAGTATTTTTAAATTAACGATAACAATTCTACTGTCCGCCCTATATTAAATTTAGTCGCTTTTGTTATTCAATAATAATTGGCTCGGAAACTTTATATGCCATTACAACGCTTACTTATTCTATTTATATCACTGGCGTTAAGTGAAGCCATTATTATGATGTTATTGGCATCATTTGTTACGAAATATACAGGCATCTGGTTTTCTGTAATATTAGATGCCAGCCTTATCTCATTCATTGCTATTATTACTATTCACTACTTATTTAATGATAGTGACTTTGTAAAAAACCAACAATCGAGAACCGAATTCCTAACATTTAAAATAGCTATGATCGTTTTTACGATTGAGGCTTTAGTTATGTTTGCCTTTAATTTTGACGAATTTGTTTTACAGCAATGGCAAGTCATAGCAATTGATAGCTTAATACTCAGTAGTCTGAGTGTGCCTATAATTTACTTTTCCATTATTAAACCTGCCTTCTTGCCCTTACAAGAGCAAAATTCGCAAAAGCTAAACACAACCATATTTACTAGCCTACTGACCTATTTTTGCTCTGCAATTATTTTATATATTGCCTTGTATATGTTTTACGAAAACCAAATACAAACGCGTATAGGTTCTGTTATTCAAAAAGAGAAAAATGAGTTAAAACAAGCTAAATATTCGTTTTTACAACAACTTAATCATGCATCTCGTGATCTGTTAATTCTTAAAAATAATCACCACTTTAAGGAACAGCGTTTTTTTAGTAATGAAAACAAAACACTATTAGAACAGGACTATTTTAATTTTATCACCATAAAAAATTATTACACCCAAATAAGAATTCTTAGCTTAAAAGGCCAAGAGTTAATAAGGGTGCAAAGAGAAAATAACAGTACCGTTATCGTACCTCCAGACAAGCTTCAAGATAAAAGCGATCGATACTACTATAAACGCGGGATAAAGCTCAGCCCTGATGATATTTTTATATCTCCATTAGATTTAAATATTGAAAATGGTCAAATTGAAAGGCCATTAAAACCAATGATCCGTTTAGGCTCAGTGCTAGTTGACAAAAACAATGAAAAGATTGGCTTACTTATAATAAATCTCGGAGGTGTGCATTTACTTAGTCAATTAGAAAATATTTCTAAAAGCTCACTAGGTGACATTATGCTCTTTAATGAAGAAAGTTACTGGTTATTTGGTGATGTACAAAAACAATGGGCTTTTATGTTTGCCAATAAACCCCAGCAACGTTTTCAAGATATCCATCCAGATATATGGCAAGCGATGGAAACTAAAACAAATGGGATCATTGAAAAGGATAACAACATTTATATTTTTGAACACATGACCTTACTAGATCAAGTACCAACACTTGATAATCCGAGAAATAGCAACGGGAAATGGCCCAAATGGAAGTTAGTAAATAAGGTCCCTCTATCACTGATTGAAAACGAATTTAGTAGTTTAAAAAAATTGATTGTTTTGCTCTATCTAGGTGTAATGTTATTAATGATATTTGTTATTTACACCTTTGCTAATCACACTATCGCCAGACGAGAATACGAGGCCAAAGTAGAAAGTTATGCGTTTGTAGATAGCTTAACAGGACTTTATAACCGTAGGATATTTTTAGATAAGCTTGATAAAGAACTAAATAAAGCCCAGTTCAATGAGTCACCATTAGTCCTCATGTATTTAGATTTAGATTACTTCAAGCCAATAAATGATGAGTTAGGCCATGGTGCAGGCGATGAAGCACTTAAAGAAGTTGCAACGCGCATAAAAAGCTGTTTACGTAAGCACGATATTATTGCTCGAATAGGTGGAGATGAATTTGCAGCAATTTTGCCACAGTTAAATGATAAAGACGTGATCTCTGAGATAGCACAAAGAATCATTACAAATATTAGCAAACCATTTATTTTATTTGACCAAAAACGCACGCTCGGAATAAGTATAGGAATTACCATCACAAACGGACAAGCTCATACTAGCTTAGAAGTAAAAACACACGCAGACCAAGCACTTTACGAGGCTAAAAATTCCGGTCGAAACTGCTATCGGTTTTCTAAAGAAACACGCTAATTTTTAGTATTTTATGAATTTAGTATACGGTTTCAAGATTGCGCGTTTTTCCGGAATGAATTATCACTTTTAGTTCTAGCTTTTACCATTAACATAGCGCAAGTTTTATTATATAGTGGAGCCAAGAATTCATTGCATAGTAATGCATTTAGATTCATTCATTAAATTAACTATTCATTTTTATTAAAAATATAACATATCAAGTGCAGTCTATGTGTCTTCTAATGAGTTATACCAATAACAAACGTAATAATAACCATATTACAATCCAGAATTTTAAAAACGAGGTAAGCGCATGTTATCAAAACGCATAATTCCTTGTTTAGACGTAAAAGACGGCCAAGTCGTTAAAGGCGTTAAATTTAAGGGCCATGAGGTAGTCGGCGATGTTTTAACACTTGCTAAAGCCTACAGTGAAGCCGGTGCCGACGAACTGGTATTTTACGAGATCAGTGCAAGCGTTGAAAAACGATTACTCGATGTAAATTGGGTAGAAAATATTGCCCGCCATATCGACATTCCATTTTGTGTAGCGGGTGGCATTAAATCGGTAGCCGATGCAGCGCGCGTACTTGAACGCGGCGCTGACAAAATCAGTATTAATAGCCCTGCCATTGCCCGTCCTGAGCTTATAAAAGAGTTACACGATGAGTTTGGCAAGCAGTGTGTGGTTGTCGGTATTGATAGCTTTTACGATGAAAAAACCGGTGAATACTTAGTGTATCAGCTTACAGGCGATCCTAATGCCTCAAGCCGTACTCGTTATAAAACTCAAGAGTGGGTTCAGCGGGTACAAGACTTAGGTGCTGGCGAAATCGTTTTAAATTGTATGAACCAAGATGGTGTTCGCAACGGTTACGACAATGAGCAGCTGAGTAAAATACGCGAGCTATGCGACATTCCTTTAATCGCCTCAGGGGGTGCAGGCACAATGCAAGATTTTGTTGATGTATTTAAACAAAGCAAAGTAGATGGTGCACTCGCAGCCAGCGTTTTTCATAAAAACGTGATTAACATTGGCGAACTAAAACAATTTTTAATAGATAACCAAGTGGCAGCCAGATTATGCTAGTAACGCAAGAAAACCTAACTCAAGTTGATTTCGCAAAAAGCGAGATGATCCCTGCGATTGTTCAAGATGCACGCTCTGGCGTTATTTTAATGCAAGGTTTTATGAATAGCGAAGCGCTTGCTGTCACGCTTGAAAGTAATAAGGTTACTTTTTATTCGCGTTCTAAATCGCGTTTATGGACCAAAGGCGAGTCATCAGAAAACTACTTAAACGTGGTCTCTGTGCATACAGATTGCGACTACGATTCAATTTTAGTATTGGCAAACCCAGAAGGGCCAACGTGCCATTTAGGCACGCAAAGCTGTTTTGGCGATGCTGCAAAACCAAGCTTAAGCTTTTTAGCGCAACTTGAAGATGTGATTGTTGCACGTAAAAACGACGATCCAGCTAAAAGCTACACCGCGTCCTTATTTGCTGAAGACTTAAGCCGCAGCTGCCAAAAAGTAGGTGAAGAAGGCGTTGAAGTGGCGCTTGCGGCAATGAAACACGACAACAATGAGCTTACTAACGAATCGGCTGACTTGTTGTATCACTTAATTGTGTTACTACAGCGTCAAGGCTTAGAGCTCACCGATGCAGTTGCTTGCCTACAAGGGCGTCATAAGTAAAACCGCCTGTTACTGTGTGCGCCATTTTGTGGCGCACTCAGTATGTTAAAACCATAAATTCACTTTAAATTACACCTTGCGAATAGCATTTACTCCCTCCCTTAGGTATTCTTTAACTAGGGTCTGTTGACCTTTGCGGATTAAAATTTGTTCAAACTAGGGGCGGTTTAATCGCGGCGCGAGGTTTGCAACCTAGTGGGCTAAGTCAAAACCGAGCAACAAAGAGTAAATCGCCCCTAGGCAGAACCCGAAGGGCAGCGCCTGTTTGGCATTGATGCTGCGTTAGCACCTATTTATGGGGAATAACAACACTACATAGGCTCTGCCTTGCCTAAATACCAAACAGACTGCTGCAAATTCAACCTTGAAAGGTCAATAGACCCTAATGTTCAAGGAATAGCTATTACAAAAGGATAGCGCATTATGAAAACCTATATATCGCTGGTATTAACTGGCCTAATTTTATCTGGCTGTAGCAGTTTAACCACTGAGCAAAAAGCTAAACTAGATAACCTAACCCCCTGCGAAAAAATGGATGGGCTAATTGCCGCCTATGACAATCGCTTTGAAGCGTTAAAAGACACCAAAGTAAAAACACCTTATTTAGATGTGTGGAGCGCAAAGTACAACGTATTTGGCAATAACTGCCAAGTAACCAGCTTTAACAATCAAACCGTGACCTATCGCTGTCAAGAAAACTACAAAGACCAACAACAAGCCGTTGCCATGCATAAACAAGCCGTTGAGCTCACTCGCCAATGTTTAACAAAAAATAGCAACTGGTTAGAAACACAAAAAGAGTCGGAAACCTCTCTGCGCACCACCTTTGTACTTGATGATAGGTCGCCGGTTATTTCTGTTTATACCAGCAAAACCTTATCAAAAATTAAAACCTGGTCTACCTCGTTAGAAGTAGGAAAGCCCGTCGCCACTAAATAATTACGAGAGAATGTATGCGCCTAACACCCAGTAAACAATCCACTCATTTAAAAACAGACTGTATCGGTGAATGTTATAGAATGAATGGCTACTGTACTGGGTGCGGGCGCACAAGTGACGAAATATTCGACTGGATTATTTTAACCGATGAGCAAAAGCAAGCTATATTGGCCTCCCCTCGTGAAGATGCAAAAAAAGACTAGCTTAAATTTATAACCATTAAGGCGCATTACGTTGTGATGGGTCACGTTTAAAGTCTTTACTTAATCGCTTAGGGTCTAACGCTTCACGTTGTTTGCTAGCACCTTCTGCCCACCAAATTAATTGGTTAAACGTGCGCGAAAAATAGCTATCCCATGATGTTTGCTCTGCCGCATTATTTGCGTCACCACTTTCAATAAACACATCCTGCGCTTTTGGTACATGGATCATTGCTGATACCGGCAAACAGCCCAGTTCACTTAAAAAGCTGCGCATACCAACAGCAGCGCGCACGCCGCCCCACTGCCCTGCAGAATAGGTAACAATTGCGCTGGGTTTATAGCCAAATAAAGAACTACCAAAGTGGTTTAGCAAATTAGCGAGTGCCGGACTCATCGAATGATTATATTCAGGGCTCACCATAACAAAGCCATCGCTGGCTTTAATTTTTGCCGCTAAGTCATCAAGCTGTTTAGGTACCTCAGCCTGCGAATAAGCAAAGTGCGGTTTAAACACAGGGTCAAAATCGTAATCGAGCGGATCAATAACCTCTATTTCATGCTCAGAGTAATGCTCAAGCAAACAACGCTCACATGCTTTCGCTACTCTCTCCCCTAAACGCGCAGGCTTAGGTGGGGTACTTTTTCTAACCGAACCGAGAAAAATTAAAATTTCATGTATCGGCACTCCTTTTTAATTGCGAAAATAAATACCTCAAAAAAGTTTGAGGTATTTACTGTACGATTTAGGCCTTATCGAGCGCTTGGCTTACATCGGCAATAATATCGTCAATGTTTTCAATACCCACCGATAAACGAATTAAATCGCGGCTAACGCCAGCATTGGCCAGCTCTTCATCATTTAATTGTCGATGCGTGGTAGATGCTGGGTGGCAAGCCAGCGATTTAGCATCGCCAATATTTACCAAGCGTAAAATCATGTTAAGGGCATCAATAAACCGCGTACCAGCCTCTAAGCCACCCGCAATACCAAAACTTAAAATACCTGACGCTTTACCATTGGTAATTTTTTGGCTTATTTCGTTATACGGGCTTGATTTTAATCCCGCATAATTAACCCAAAGCACCTTAGGATGGCTCTCTAAATATTCAGCAATTTTTTGCGCGTTTTCACAGTGACGATCCATTCTAAGCCCTAATGTTTCAAGGCCAATTAAAATGTCTGATGCGTTTTTAGGCGCAAGCGCCGCACCGGTATTTCTAAGTGGTACAACGCGGCAACGCCCAATAAATGCCGCTTCAGCAAACGCATCGGTATACACTACATTATGGTACGACGGATCAGGCTCATTCATCATCGCAAAACGGGTTGCATTGGCTTTCCAGTCAAACTTGCCCGAATCAACAATCATGCCGCCAATAGCGGTTCCATGGCCGTTAATGTATTTAGTGAGTGAGTGCACCACAATATCGGCACCTAACTCAAATGGACGACACAGATACGGCGTAGCCACGGTGTTATCTACAATTAAAGGCACCCCTTTGCTGTGGGCAATTTTCGCAAGGCGAGCGATATCAACTATATTCCCAGCAGGGTTACCAATTGATTCGCAAAAAACTGCACGAGTGTTTTCATCAATGGCGTTTTCAAAACCGTCAAAATCATCGGCTTTAATCATTCGCGCCTCTATACCTTGGCGCGGCAAGCTGTGGGCAAATAAGTTATAAGTACCACCATACACTTGGCTGGTGCTTACAATATTAGTACCCACTTCACATAAACATTGAATCGCATAGGTAATCGCCGCCATACCCGAGGCCACAGCCAGCGCACCAATACCGCCTTCCATCGCGGCAATACGCTGCTCAAGCACCGCATTGGTTGGGTTCATTATGCGGGTATAAATATTACCAGGCACTTTTAAATCAAATAAATCAGCGCCATGCTGCGTATTATCAAAGGTGTACGAAGAGGTGTTATAAATCGGCACCGCCGCCGACTTTGTGGTGGCTTCAGATTCATAACCATGGTGCAACGCTAAAGACTCAAGTTTCATAATTTATTCCTTCAATATAGTTACATCTAACGTAGCATTTAATGGTTACAAAATGCACATGAAATATACTAAAGAATGTTGAAAGAAATAGATTTATCGCTGTATCTAGCTAAATGTTCAAACTACCGTTTGCTCATATATTAAATAAAATGAGCCAAGCGCGCATATTATTCCTCTAAGCGTTGCTTAAATACAATAAAAAACTAGTGATAGTAATATGTTAGGTAATTTGTTAAAACTATATAAAATAGAAAAGTGAGCGCAGCGCTGGTATAAATATGCGCGGTGAGCGCACTATTAAATTGTTAGGCATCAGTGTTAACCACAATAGTGGCACCAATATTAGGAGTAAATGTGGAATATATACTCAGTATATTATCAGGTGGTTTGAGTGGTGCCGTATTAGTTTGGTTAGCTAAAGGGTGGATATCTGAAAGGTTGAAACAATCCATTCAGCATGAGTACGCAGAAAAACTCGAAAGCTATAAAACAGAGTTGAACTCGAAAGTTGAGGGTATTAAACATGAAAATCAAGTTTCTCAACTTCGTACATCATTGTTCTTTGATCACCAAAGAGATGCGTTCGCCGCTTTGATAACGAAAATAGCTCAAGTGAATACTGATTGGTTGAAGCACTATGATCCAGACGAAGGGTTATATGAACCTGTACCATTTGAAGGATATCGAGAATTTAAAAGTCTGTTATACAAGCATCAATTGTTTTTGGACGAAGAATGTTTGATGGCAATGTCTTTAATCACTTCTGCATATACAAGATCTTTTCCCTATGATGATCGTAGTGGTGCTCCTCCACACCAAAATGATTCTAGTTCCCATGTTTCATATATTGAATACCTACAACCAAGAATCGCTTCAATTTTCCGAAGTAAAATTGGTGTGGCATCTGATCCCCAACATTTAGTTGATATTGCTGTTCTATCCGCTATCGAGCTTGTTAATGGCTACCACTTTCTAGAGGTTGATATCCCACCTAAAGGGAACTTATCAACAAAGGGCATTAACAACGCCTCTGATAAAGTTGCTTTAGGTTTGAAAAACAAAGATGAATTAATATCTCTACTTGAAAATTTTGATGTGTACTTAAACCGAGATGGTGGTTGGCTTCATGAAGCACAACTTAAAGTAAAACGAACCCTAAATGTACTTAGAAAAATGCCTAACAAGGGCATTCAAGTGGAAAAATAACAGTTGGCCATCGCTTCGCGATTATACGCCAACCATTATTTTCCACTTAATAGCAACGTTATGTCTACAAGGAGGTATTATGCAAGCACCATGGAACGGTGAAAAAGTTAATTTATTTATTCGCTCTTTAGCAATAATATTTATCATTTGCGCACTTATTGCGTTTAGTAGTTTACTAATTGCATTCTTTGAACGGGGTAATGTCAGTTTTGATAATCTAGATTTTAGGGCTGTATTCGGTATGCTATCAGCTCCTTATTTTTTCCTATTATTTTTAAAAGTTGCGGTAACAGGTCATGCGCCAAAATCATGGATTCCATGGAAGTAGTGTAAACATAACAAGCGCTTTAACAAAATATGTTAAAAGTAAAAGGAAATTTATGAGTCTATGTCCTCGCTGTGAACATAAAATAGATGTTTTCAGCCTTTATTTATCTGCATTCCCGTTTTACTTTAAATGTGCCAATTGTCAGTTGAGATTGAAACTTATCAGCTCAAAATTATTTTGGGCTATATTTTTATTGTATTCGGCAGTCGTGTTTACATTGATAATGTATATTCCAATTTTTAGCAAATATGGTTTAGGCGTAATATTAGCCATATTAGGCTGGTTCTTTGTTTACTATAAATCGTCACCTTACATACTCAGCAAAGATAACGTTGCACTATATGGTAGTGACTAGCTAAAAACAGCTTTGTTTTATCTCTTCCTCTAAAAGCGCAGCGTCTCCTGCCCTCTTTGTGCATAAATCACTTAAAGACCTTATTACACAAAGAGAAGTGGATGGGAGGCTTCGGGCTACGAGGCGCGAGTAAAATGCTAATGCCCATAAATACGCGATATGAAATCGCTGCTACTAAAGACAT
Organism: Pseudoalteromonas sp. SM9913; assembly: GCF_000184065.1. Classification (NCBI taxonomy): domain Bacteria; kingdom Pseudomonadati; phylum Pseudomonadota; class Gammaproteobacteria; order Alteromonadales; family Pseudoalteromonadaceae; genus Pseudoalteromonas; species Pseudoalteromonas sp. SM9913. Next base: position 609,499 of record NC_014800.1, on the reverse strand, counting down.
TTACTGATAAAAACAATTTTTTGCACCACAGAGAATCCCGAGGCGCTTTGCGCTACACAGAGGTGGATTGATATCTTTTAAGCATTTCTCTGTGAACTCTGTGTCCTCGGTGGTAAATACTTATTTAGGCTTAACTCTGGCTCGATATGAAATCGCTGCTACGAAAGACATTTACTGATAAAAATAATTTTTGCACCACAGGGAATCTCGAGGCGCTTTGCGCTACACAGAGGTGGATTGATATCTTTTAAGCATTTCTCTGTGAACTCTGTGTCCTCGGTGGTAAATACTTATTTAGGCTTAACTCTGGCTCGATATGAAATCGCTGCTACAAAAGACATTTACTGATAGAAACAATTTTTGCACCACAGAGAATCCCAAGGCGCTTTGCGTTACACAGAGGTGGATTGATATCTTTTAAACATTTCTCTGTGAACTCTGTGTCCTCGGTGGTAAATACTTATTTAGGCTTAACTCTGGCGCAATGTGAGATCGCTGCTACAGGGCAATATATGGCTTTTTTACGTTCACTAAAAGGTCTTATTCTACAAATAGAAGTGAATGAGCAGAAAACACAGGCATAACGTGTACTGGCTCAGACTGAAAAAAATCGTTGGCTAACTTGGTTTTTGGCTATTTTTCATCATTTCTAAATAGCGCCCTTCAATGAATTTTTTTTCTTTTGTAAGGTGTTTAAGTGCGTACTGTGTTTTTTCTAGCTCTTGCTTTAGTGTGTCTAACTCCTCACTACTTTCTGGCCCGTCTGTTTGTAACTGCAATTGCTGTAGTAGTTGGTCTTGCTCTGCAATTTGCCTTTTATATTCGTTTAAAGTGTTAAGTAGTCTTGTTTGATCGGGCGTTGAGGATGTATCTGCGCTTGATGTTTTATCACTATTTTCGCTTGCGGTTTTAAGCGCTTCATAATCTGCTTGTAGCTGGTCTTTTTCTTCTTGAAGCACAGTCACTGCATCATATTGTGCATAGAGCTTTTGACGGGTCACTTTTAATTTTTCAACACTTTTATCGAGATCCCCTTTTAGTTTGCGAATTAACTGATGCGAGCGTTTTAATTTTTTATTGAGATCATCAATTAGCTGTTGTTCTTTTTCGGTAACATGATCTTTGGTTGATGAAGTAACCTCTGTTAATTGCTGTTGTAACAGCATTTGTACACTGATTAACTCAGCGATAGTTTTTCGATTATCGTTAACATAGCTCATGGCATTGTCAACAGACTCTCTGCACATAGCTAACGTCGCATCATCCATTGTGCCGTTACTTTTAACCATACTCAACGCAAAAGCCCTAAACTCTCTGAGTATCAATAAAAGAATATAAAACCACGCGGCTAAAATAAGTAGCCCAAAATTTATAGCAATATAATGATAAACCTCTGGCGGAAAAACGGCATATGGCATTATTAAATTATCTTAAATTAAGTGTTTATTTACTAGAGTTTAGCGCTGTCAAAAAAATCTGCCATAATAACAACAACATTTAAAAAAAAGTAACATGCGTGAAAATACTTATCGTGGATGACAGCCAAGCAACACTCGAAATAGTACGCCGAGGGTTGGAAAAATTTGGCTATCGAAAGTTATTAATAGAAAAAGCTAGCAATGCTAAATCTGCGTTAACGCTGATTGGTAGTTGGCACCCCGATATTGTCCTTACAGACTGGCATATGCCTGATATGTGTGGAGTTACGTTATTACGTGCAATAAAGCAAAGGCAACTTAATATAATAGTGGCAATGCTGACCACCGTTGATGAAAAGTCTCAAATTGAAGAAGCTATTAGCTTTGGTGCATCCTTTGTATTATCAAAGCCTTTCACAGACGCGCAACTACACGATAAATTATTGCCTTTAGTACAGCTTGTTGAAAATAACGAAATCATCCCTGATGAAATTGAATTAAACAGTGATTTAGCGTTACCAAAACTGTCGCAATTAGAACGATTGTTTCATAAACATATAAGTCAGTCCTTAATCGTAAACACAATTCAACCTCAGGTATTTGATGAGTCTAAAGTACCCTGCGTCATGGCTGTTTATGAGGATCCAAAAAGTCAAAAAGTACGTGCCATTGCCATACTTGATATTTATGCTGCCTGCGTAATGGCAAGTGGCTATAGCAGCTTGTCGGCTGAAGATATCAGTAACTCTATATTGTCAGGCGTTGTAACGAATACAGCATTAAGCGCATGTAAAAAAGCGTTAACGGAAACGGCTTTTGCCTTTTTAGACAAACGAACACGCGTTAGTTTACAAATCAAAACGGTCAAAGTGATTACCACGCCTTTTCGTAAACTCACTTTGCTGTATAAAACACCTGCTGAAAAGCGCATTGATTTTAGTTGTCAGCTTGAGGGCATGGCACAAGGTAAAATCATGTTGGTTGGCATTTAGTAAATTAAACGCACGTATTTACCATTATTAAAAAGTTTATATTTAAAAACACCCTGCTCCTACAAAAGCGCAGCGTCTCTGCACCCTCATGGTAAATCAATCACTTAAAAACCTTATTCTACAAAGAGAAGTGAATGAGCAGTAAATTAGTAACCTAAACCACCAAACAACCTTGTTTTATACCTTCCTCTGAAAGCGCAGCGTCTCTTCGCCCTCTTTGTGCATAAATCACTTAAAGACCTTATTTAACAAAGAGAAGTGAGAGCTACGAGGCGCGAGTAAAATGCTAATGTCCATAAATACGCGATATGAAATCGCTGCTACGAAATACATTTACTGATAAAAACAATTTTTGCACCACAGAGAATTCCGAGGCGCTTTGCGCTACACAGAGGTGGATTGATATCTTTTAAGCATTTCTCTGTGAACTCTGTGTCCTCGGTGGTAAATGCTTATTTAGGCTTAACTCTGACGCGATATAAAGTCGCTGCTACGAAAGACATTTACTGCTAAAAACAGTTTTTTCACCACAGAGAATCCCGAGGCGCTTTGCGCTGCACAGAGATGGATTGATATCTTTTAAGCATTTCTCTGTGAACTCTGTGTCCTCGGTGGTAAATGCTTATTTAGGCTTAACTCTGACGCGATATAAAGTCGCTGCTACGAAAGACATTTACTGCTAAAAACAGTTTTTTCACCACAGAGAATCCCGAGGCGCTTTGCGCTGCACAGAGATGGATTCATATCTTTTAAGTATTTCTCTGTTAACTCTGTGTTCTCGGTGGTAAATACTTATTTAGGCTTAACTCTGACGCGATATAAAATCGCTGCTACTAAAGATACTTACTGCTAAAAACAAATTAACTCCCCCCCGCAACCCGAACCTCGCAGCTCGTAGCCCGCAGCCCGTACCCTAAGTTAAATTAATCGCCGAAAATGTTTAAACAAAAAAAGGCGCTTCCGATTAAGGTAAGCGCCTTTTTGTTATTTTAACTGCTTCTTATTTTACGATTTTCATTTCGTCTAATAAGTTTTGGGCGTTATCTACTTTATCCATTACCCACAGCATGTAGCGTGAATCTACATGGATTGAGCGATTTAGCTCTGGGTTGTAATCCCAATCACCAATAATGCTTTCGTACACACCGTCAAACAGTAAACCCACCAGCTCAGCTTTACCATTTAGTGTTGGTGAACCTGAGTTACCGCCAGTTGTGTCTACGTTTGATAAAAAGTTAACCGGTACGGTATTCATGCCACCTGTGTAATCACCATAAAGCTTGGCTTTAATTTGCTCTTGCAGCTTTTTAGGCGCATTAAATGGGTCAACATCGGTGTTTTTAGCCAGTAACCCTTCAAGTGAGGTAAACGGCGTGGCCACTAAACCATCTTGCGGAGAATACCCGCCTACCGTGCCGTAAGTTACACGTAATGTGCTATTTGCATCGGCGTAAACCGGTTTGTTTTGCGCTTTATTAAAGGCAATAATCGCACTCATTAACTCTGGGCGAGCGGCTTGTAACTTACCTGCAAGGGCTTTTGACTTATCTTCCTCAGCTTTCATTACCGTGAATATGGCTTTTGCATATTGCATGAATGGGTCTTGGCTTTGGTTTAATTGGCTAAGCGTTTGCTCAAATAATGAATTACGTACAATTTCGTTATCAAGCGTTGATTTAGCGTACATTTCATCAAGTAATGCACTTTGTTTTGCTTTATCAAACCCATTTTCTAAAGCAAAGGCTTTATCAATTTCACTAAAACGCTCTGCTTTAGGTAATGCTGCATATTGCTCTAAAAAGTGCAGTAATATGGCTTTATCTACGTTTGCGTCAAAGCGACGAGACATACGCTCTAAACCCGATTTAATACGCGGTAAATCACGTTCTTGATAACCCGATTCACGCTCGCTATTTGGCTTTTGTTTTCATAAGCTAAACGGTATAAACGACGTGCCGTGCTGATCATTTGTGAACGGTGAACATAGCCTACCATACGGTCGCGCTCACTGTGCTCTTGCGATTGTGCAACAAGTGCTGATAACTCATTAAGTACATTACCGTAGCGCTGTTTACGTTCGCTATCGCTGTTTATCCAGCTTGTAAGTTCTTGTTCAAACTGCTTTTTACGCTCAAACATGGTGCCTTTTTTAAAGCTTTCGATCATCGAGCCATAGTTTTTAATGTAGTTGTTATAACCAGCTATGGTGCTTTCGTAAGCAATACGCGCTTTGCTGCCGTCTTCTGAGTTTTCTTCAATAAGTGACACGTATTTAGTATTGTGCATGCGCGCTTTAGGGTAGCTGTCGTTAAATACATAATCGACCTCTGCCGCAATACGGTAACGATTGGTTCGTCCTGGATAGCCAGTAACCATGACAAAATCACCCTCTTGCACGCCTTTAGCACTTACACTTAAGTAAGACTCAGGCACGTACGGTACGTTGTCTTCGCTGTATTCTGCTGGTTTGCCGTCTTTACCTACATAGGCGCGGTAAAAACCAAAATCGCCTGTGTGACGCGGCCACATCCAGTTATCGATATCGCCACCGTATTTACCTACGCCCATAGCAGGTGCATACGCTAAACGTACATCTTTAATTTCCAGCGATTTAATAAGGTAAAACTCTAAACCACCATGAAACGAATATACATTACAACGGTAGCTAGCATCAGCTTCACACTCTGCAACGAGGGCTTTTTGATTTTTTTCTAACGCATCGTAGCGTGCTTTTGCACTTAGCTCGTTAGTGCCGCTAATTACTTTATCAGTCACGTTGGTCACTGTTTCTGTAACGTACACACGCGAACCTGGCGCAGCAGGTAAATCTTCAGCCGGTGTTTTTGCTAAAAAGCCGTTTTCAAGTATGTTGTTTTCAGGCGTTGAATTATATTGCACTGAGCCATAAATACAGTGATGGTTAGTAACAACTAAGCCCTTTGGCGAAACAAACGAGGCTGTACATCCGCCTAAGCTAATAACCGCATTCATTGGAAATTCGGTTAATTTTGAAATTGAATCAACACTGATTTCAAGGCCTTTGGCTTTTAAAATTGATTCCAGCTCTGGTAGCTGATGTGGTTGCCACATACCTTCATCGGCATTGGCCGCAGAAGAAAGTGCCAGTGAACAGGTTGCTACCAAAGTGGCAACAAGAGGTTTTAAACGCATTATAGAATCCCTTTTATTATTGAACCTGCAGATTACTCATTAAGTATGAGTAAGGTCAACTGCGCTGAGATAAATTGTTACAATATAGCGCCCAATAAACAAAAAAGGAGCTAAGCTCCTTTTTAAACAAAATGATAAACGATGTTAGTCGTCTTTTTTCACATCATTTGGATGCGCTACACCCATCCATGCTTTAAATAATGCTTTTTGCTCATCAGTGGCATTTTTATTCGCAACCACTTTTTTAGGTTTGTCGAAATCTTCAGACAACACAAGCTCAGTCGACATTAATGCATCACGACGAATAAAATCAACAGTGACTTTATCGCCTGCTTTAAAGGTTTCTAGGCTGGCTGTTAAGTCTTTACCTACATGCTTTTTATTAATAGCGACGAGTTTATCGTCGGTGGTTAAGCCGCCTTGCCATGCTGCACCATCGCGGCGTACATGGGTAAGCGTAAGTAACTCGCCAGTATTTTTAGTCAATGCATCTAAGCTTGGTGTGGCCTTGGCTTTTTCTGGTAACTCTAAGCTTAAACCTACTTTTGCTAGCAGTGCATCAAAATCAAGGTTGGCTGGTGAGCTAACATTTGCCTGCCACCACGCGCTGTAATCACGCCCTGATAGTTGTTTTAAAATAGCCAGTACGTCTTGCTCAGTAAACCCTGCCGGTAATTTATGCTGTTTATAAAGCGCTTTATGTACATCTCTGTAGCTAATTTTACCTTGGCTATTTTCAAGTAGGTCGATATCTAACGCCATCGACAATAATGAACCTTCAAGGTAAATATTAGTGCTGTAGTTACGTGCGTGATCGCCGCCTTGGTTTATCCATTTATCAAAACTGGTTTCGCTGGCACTTTGTACTTCACGCCCAGGGGTAGTGAGGTGGCGGTTAATGGTTTTGCTTAATACTTTAAAAAACTCATCGTTAGTTTGAATACCCGAACGCACTAATAAATGATCTTCAAAATAGCTGGTAGAGCCCTCTGCTATCCATAGCAATTTTGAATAATTAATATTAGTGTAGTCATATGGCGCAAGCCCTTTAGGACGGTACGCTTTTACATTCCAAGTATGAATAAACTCATGAGCTGCCGTACTTATAAAACCTAAATAGTCTTCACGTTTAGCAAAGCGGTCGCGTGGGCGCTGAATAATCGTTGAGTTTAAGTGCTCAGTTGCCCCGCTTGCGCCTGATGTAGCATGTACCATAAATACATAACGTTCATAAGGGTAGCTGTCCCAAATCACATTGCCGGTAGCCACTAGCTTTTTCAAATCGGTTAGCATCAGTTCAATATCGTAATTGCCCTCACCCCATACCACCAGTTCGTACTCACGACCATCAACTTCAAAAGTGCGTAGCTCGTTAATACCGGTTTCGATTGGCGAATCAACTAATACATCGTAGTCACTGGCTTTAAAGCTGTGCTTATTTTTATAATTTTCCATGCCTGACACAGAGCGCCATGCTTTAGGGACGTTTAATTCAACCGTTACTGGCTCTTGGCGAAATGATTCGCTAAACATAAAAAAGCCTGACGCATCAATAAAGGCATGGCTGTCGTCAATATGGCGGGCGCGCTTACCTAGCTCATTGGCATACACTTGGTAATCTATATTTACTTCAGTGGGTTCATTTAAATGAACGCGCCATGTGCTGTGGTCAATCTTTTCCCACTTTAATGCATTACCTTCATCATCACTGGCTTTAAAGTAGCGAACGCCATTGGCAAGATTTAAAATTTCATAACGACCAGTGCGCCATGCTGGAAGTTTCACATCTAAGAAAGACTGCGCCGTTTTAGGAAATTCTACGTTCACATCACCTAAATGATGCTCTGGCTGAGAAATGTTTAAAGCGTAATTAACGTCGGCAAATACCGGTGCTGAACAGGCAGCTAAAATTGATAAGGCAAGTAGCTTTTTCATAAAGGCTCTTTTTTATATAACGTATTGTTGTGCCAAGGTTAACAAGACCCATTTTAAAAGTGAATTAAAAGCGATAAATACACTTATATTTAAGATCGTTCGTATTTTGTTGCTAAAAACATTAAGTTTTTGATCTCATACCTACTATTAATATGTTTTTGTTGTAAACTAAACCAATAAAGGTATTAAAATAATGGTGTGTAGGTGTCTAGGAGCTCCAATACGGTGGAACAAAAACTAAAACAAGCAATTGACAGTAGAAAAGTAATAGAAAGCGCTCGTAAACATCAAGTTGACACCCTTTCTAACTTTGCGGCTAAGTTATCTTTAAGCTGTAAAGGACTTGATATTGAGCTTGATAACCGCCTAGCAAAGTTCCGTAGCGCATTAAACAAAGGAATGGATTTTGAAGACTTCTCTCCTTTGGTAGATGATATTTTGGCCTTGCTAAAAAATCAGGAAGCGATTCAACTAGCGCATCAACGCGACCTGTTAACCAGCGTACAAAATGCAGGAAAACAGTTACAACAAACGAAAGGCCTGCCTGACGAAACCCGCAGAACGCTGCGTCATTTATTAGATAACCAACTTGACGATATACAATCGGTGCATGGGTTTATCCCAATATTAAACCAATTGATCACCTTTTATCATCAAGCTTTAATTGCTAAAAGCAATAATACCTTTGAACCACCCAATCTAAGTGTGCTCACTGAAAAGCTGTTTAAATTAGTTAGTGAGCTCGTACTAGAAGAAGAAGCCAACGAATCACTGTATTTAATAAAAAAACGCATTGCTAAAAATAAAGCCGTTGACCAGCTACTTGATGCCGCAATAGATGTGATTACTTTAATTGTTAAAAGTATTCACGTTGAACGTGAATCAGCGCAAAGCTTTTTAGCTTCATTAAACCAAACACTTGAAGAGCTGCATCGCTCATTGGTATCAACCAGTGAACACTCTGAATCAATGAATGTTGAATTTGACTCAATAAATCAACGCATTGGTGAAAAGCTAGAAAGTTTAAATACACAAACAAAAAATGCGACCTCAATCACAGCGTTAAAGCAGCTAGTTGAAAACGAGTTACGCTCACTCAGTGCAGATATTTTAGAAAAAGAGCAACTCGAACAAAAAGATCGCAGAATTTTAGTTGCCAGCTTTACACAAATAAATGAAAGAATTAATAGCTTAGAAAACAAAGTCAGTAACTATAAAAAACGTTTAAATGAGCAACGGTTTAAAAGCTTACTCGACAGCCTGACAAAACTGCCTAATCGCGCGGCATTTGATGAGCGTTACAACCACGAAATTAATTTATTTAACGAACAACCGTCAGACATAACGCTAGTTGTTATAGACGTCGACCATTTTAAATCAATCAACGATCGATTTGGCCATACTGCGGGCGATATTACTTTACAAGTTATTGCCAAAGCGCTGCAAAAGTCGATTAGGCAATCAGACTTTATTGCACGCTATGGCGGCGAAGAGTTTGTGCTATTAATGCCACGCACTTCACTTGAAAACGCGACAGCGCACCTCAATAAATTAAGACAGTCTATTAAAAAGATACCGTTTAAATTTAAAGACAAACAAATTGAAATTACTGTTTCGCTAGGCGCAACCCAATTTAAAGAGGGTGATACCCCTCTAAAAGCATTTGATAGAGCCGATCAAGCTTTATACGATGCTAAAAATTCAGGCCGGGATCGTCTGTGCATTAGTAAATAGTGTTATGCATTTCTACCTTTGAGTACAAGGCATAATTACGCAGTAAATTTACCCAAGAAGTATCAAGGAGAATGCCGATGCTAATACAGTTAAACCCAACAGGGGTATTAGATTTATTATCGCAGCTAGAAGTAGACCTCTTAGAACAGTCATCAACAAGCGAACGCTACAGGTTATTCAGAAATTGTGTTTTAGCTGTGCTTAATGTAGGCAGCCATACCGATGTAAGTAACGATATATACGAAAAACATAAAGACTTTGATATTCGTTTGGTAAGCCGTGAACGCGGTATTAAAATTGAATTAGAGAACCCGCCGCAAACGGCCTTCGTTGACGGCCACATAGTCACCGGCATACATGAGCACATATTTTCGGTTATTCGCGATATCTTATTTATTTGCCAAAAGTATGAAAAAAATCTCCAAGAAACTAAAGCCATTACCCACATGGTTTTTGACATGCTTAGAAATGCCGACGCTCTTAAAGTAAATAGTGAACCTAACATGATTGTATGCTGGGGCGGCCACTCTATTAACGAAATAGAATATAAATACACTAAACAAGTAGGTTACGAATTAGGCTTACGCGGGTTAAATATTTGTACTGGCTGTGGGCCTGGTGCAATGAAAGGCCCGATGAAAGGCGCCACTATTGGTCATGCCAAACAACGTATAACTAACAACCGTTATTTAGGTTTAACTGAGCCCAGTATTATTGCAGCTGAGCCACCTAACCCGATTGTGAATGAACTGGTTATTTTACCCGATATTGAAAAGCGACTTGAGGCCTTTGTTCGCACCGCTCATGCCATTATTATTTTTCCTGGTGGTGCAGGCACAGCTGAAGAACTATTGTATCTATTAGGCATTTTGTTGCACCCTGAAAACGAAAAGCAATGTTTACCTGTTATTCTTACCGGTCCAAAACAAAGTGAAGCTTACTTTGAGGAGCTGTGTCAATTCATTCAAATGACTTTAGGCGATGCAGCCCTAGATAAATTTGAAGTGATTATTGATGATCCTCAATTAGTAAGCCAAAAGTTAAAGTCGGCAATGAATGGTGTACGCGAATACCGTAAAAGCCAAGGAGATGCGTATTACTTTAACTGGACCTTGAAAATAGACAGTGATTTTCAGCAACCTTTTTACCCCTCTCATGAGGCTATGGCGTCGCTTGATTTACACCTTGATCAACCCAAACAACAGTTAGCGGCTAATTTACGCCGTGCGTTTTCGGGAATAGTGGCGGGAAATGTAAAAGAAGAAGGTTTAAATGCGATTAAAAAAGACGGCCCGTATGTCCTCAGTGGCGAGCCTGATTTAATGAAAGCAATGGACACACTTTTACAAGCGTTTGTAGAACAAGGTAGAATGAAGCTCCCTGGTAGTAAGTATATTCCTTGTTATACAATAAAAGCGTGAGTTTATAATTGAATCCCCATTTACTTCTTATTGATGCGCTTAATTTAATTAGGCGCATCTATGCTGTTGATGCTAACCAAACGCATCACAGCGACGAACATATGTTAAAAGCATGCTGCGCTCGAGTAGCACATGCCTGCAAAAAACTCATAACAACCACTAATGCAACCCATGCAATTGCTGTATTTGATGGCGATAAAAGTTGGCGCTATCACTTTTACAAAGATTACAAACATTCGCGCGCCCCGATGCCACAAACGTTAAAAGAAGCCTTGCCACATTTTAAAGCGGCCATCGAAGAAACCGGCATTGTGGTATTTGAACCGACTAACGATGAAGCTGATGATATTATTGCAACATTAGCCCATAAAGCCGCCAACAATCAGATAAATAACACTATTGTCTCTACCGATAAAGGGTTTTTACCGCATTTAAATGAGCAAATTGAAGTGTATGATTACTTTAAAAAGCAACAGCTCACACAGCAGCATATCCAAGAACGTTTTGGCGTGGCACAACACAAACTCATAGACTTTTGGGCTCTGGCAGGAGACAAAACCAATGACATTCCAGGTGTTAAAGGCATTGGTGTTAAATCGGCGCAACAATTGGTGAATCAGTACAACACTCTCGAAGAGGCATTAAGCGATGAATCATTAAGTGCGCGCTTACAAAAAAAGCTTGCTGATGATATGGATATGTTTGTTATTTCTAAACAATTGGTGAGTTTGCGTACTGATATCCACTTAGGCTTTAGTTTAAAGCAGTTAAGGCTTAATTAGTCGCAAGTTAATGGCACTGAACGATCGCAATACGTATACTAGTAATAGTTATATTGGTCTGGGTAGGCAATGTTTAAAAAGTTTTTTAGGTATTTGATATTGGGATTAGGTTTATATGCACTGATAGCCACGTCGGTTATTATGTTTTATAAAGACGATCCACAAGCAATGATTTGGCAAGACCGCGAAGCATTCAATAAACGCTATATTGAAAAACTGCGCTTAGAAGATTCTTTTACGCTAAATGCTGTGCTTGAATATTTAGGCAGCCCAGATTTAACCTACGCCAAGCGCGATGGTGAACAGGTGTGGCAAGTTATATTTTATCGTACACAACATAAAACCTCGGATGGCATTACCACCATGGATGAATGTACCGGGTTATTATTTAAAAACGGCCAACTAATAATGTGGGGCCCAAGTGCTTATGAAAAATACCTTGAGCAAAATGATGGAACAATTTAATGGAAGCACCACTGTCGGGTAACCTAAAAAAGCTACTCGAAAGCACACAGTTGCTTTTAGGTTCACATAATAATAAAAACCAGTGGCATACTTTTTACCCGATTGTTTGTAAACTTGCAGAACAATACGCAGCGTTATATAAACAAAACCCAGCGGCGTTACAAGCTCAGCTCAATTTGTATAAAACACACTATAGCTTTGCAACCAATTTAGTGGTTAATCAATGTGTTTTAACCTGTGCATTAAGTGCTAGCCAAAATTACGATAAACACTTAACAGAGCTTTATATCAGTGTCTCATTGGTGGAACACCTTTGTGTTGCTAATCAGTTGAATAAACTAGCCCAACAGCAAACATTTACTAATACCGACACTAAAATGTGGCAGTTACGCCATAAACTTGCTGCCAAAGTGATATTGACATCACAACAACCAGCACATCAAATTGCCCATATTTTAGCTAAACTAGCCAAATACAAACACGCATTATTAAACACGCCTAAAGTCATGCTTTATGACGGAGCCAGTGTATTGGTTGCTTTGGCAAATATTTTGGCGCTTAACGTAACCTGCAACGCAAAACAGCAGCATATTAGTTTTTATAAAGCAGTAGCTGATTTGTACATAAGAACCCCCAACTCATTTGCACAGAGGCTATTAAAAGACTTAGTGGCACACGTTGGACAATATGTACCAGGTAGCCAAGTAGTTTATGCTGACCAAACAATGATTTATTTGGCTACAGATTCGGCAGGCCGTCATATTATCGTTAATAATGCCAATTCAAAAATGGCCTGGTATCGGATAAAAGCATCATTAGAGGATGGCTCAAAGGCATGGCCGTGTAATGACGATCGCTTGTTTTTAAAAGTTTGGGACAGTGAGTACCTGCATATTGTTCATAAGAGTGACGATACACAGTCTTCTTTGTACGAATTAGTTAAACAAATAAAAAACCAACAAGAGTACAGTTACAAAGCATTAAGTACATTACTTACCCCTTATCCTAATGTTATAAAATCAGTGTGCCATGCAGTAAAACAGTATAATAAAGAGCTGCAGCCGGCAAAAGATTTAAGGCATAGCTTGTCTATGGTCGGTTACGATAAGGCCCCTGCGATTATTCAAGGCATGGTTTTCGAGCAGTTAGTAAATAGTATTGCCCATCCTTTACATACATTTTTGTGTACCCGCATGGGTTGTTTAATCAACATTGTAGAGCTGTTAGTAAAACACGATAAAAATTTGCAAAGTGAACGCATTAGTTTGAGCCTATATGCCTATTTATATTATCTATTAATTAATTACAGCCCAGAAGTTTCTAGAAAAATCACCTTAGACCAAACACCGAATAAATCCTTAGATACGCCAATATGCACATTTTTTGGCATAAACAATGTTGATACCCCTCATTTAACTAATGAGCTTAATGAATTACTTAGTAGCGACCCTTGGGCAATAGCGTTATTAAAAGCTGAAACATTGCCTAAAAAGCAGCTCGATGATAGCGCTAAGTTGTGGGCAGCTTTGAAAGTTGTAGCCCAGCGCGTACTTAAACCTAACCAGCCATTAACAGCATGGCAACAGCAGATATTAAATCAACAACTCACCCGCCATGGCTGGAAAAGTGAGGCCATTTTTTATCAATCCCTGCAGCAATTAGGTCTGCACAATAGTATTTAGCTGACTTATTATCACTATAAATTAAAGTTATACCCTGTATTTGCAGTATAAACTGGCAAAATGTTCAATAAATTGGTATAAATGCCGGCTTAAATTTAGCACCCCTGTCATATAAGTAGTCTAAACTCTGTGAGTATTTTTTATTTATGTGTGTATCCAAATCTTTAAAGGAAAAGTTCATGGCCAAACAAACCATAACAGTGATCAAAGGCGACGGCATCGGCCCAAGCATTATCGACTCAGCACTTGAAATACTAAAAGCCGCAGGATGCGATTTTGATTATGAATTTGTTGACGCTGGCCTCGCTGCGCTTGAAAAAACGGGCGAATTGCTTCCACAAGAAACAATTGACACGATTGCTAAAAATAAAATCACTTTAAAAGGTCCATTAACGACCCCTGTAGGCGAAGGCTTTACATCAATCAATGTAACACTTCGTAAGCAGTTTGGTTTATACGCTAATGTTCGTCCTGTGAAGTCGTTCGCAGGTACTAAAGCACGTTACGATGACATTGATATTATTACTGTTCGTGAAAATACCCAAGGTATGTACTCAGGTGCAGGTCAAGTAGTGAGTGCTGATGGCAACGAAGCTGAGGCAATGTCTGTTATCACGCGTGAAGGCGCTGAAAAAATCGTTACTTTTGCATACGAGCTAGCTGTACGCGAAGGCCGTAAAAAAGTAACCGCTGTTCATAAAGCAAATATTTTAAAATCAACATCGGGTTTGTTCTTAAAAGTTGCTCGTGAAGTGGCTGAACGTTACCCTGAGATTGAATCAACTGAAATGATTGTTGATGCAACCTGTATGAAACTAGTAATGACACCGGAAGAGTTTGACGTAATTGTAACGACTAACCTATTCGGCGATATTTTATCTGATTTATGTGCTGGTTTAGTTGGTGGTTTAGGCATGGCGCCTGGTGCTAACATTGGTGAAGATGCGGCTATCTTTGAAGCTGTTCACGGTAGCGCACCTGATATTGCAGGTAAAAACCTAGCAAACCCAACGTCAGTTATTTTAGCGTCTATTCAAATGCTAGAGCATTTAAATATGGGCGATACGGCAGAGCGCATTCGTAGCGCAGTGGCTGATGTAATTAAATCAGGCGACCGTACTACTCGCGATTTAGGCGGCAGCCATGGTACAACTGACTTCACTCAGTCAGTAATCGACCGTCTGTAACAGTATAATTGAATTATAAAGCCAACATCTGTTGGCTTTTTTTATGCCTGCTCAAAACCGCTTGTATCACTTTAATGTAATTAATGTGTATTTAAGCTCCCTACTCCTTAAAATTAAAAATGCATAATTTCTGCTTTTAACGTGAGGATATTTCACAACAATTAGAATTTAAGATTAAAAAAGATATAAAAATGAATTTTTAATCCAAAAACGTTAGTTTTGGGTTGACATGAGCGCGCAAAAGCCTTAAAAATAACCACATACAAAAATTGTAATTTAAACAGCATTTTATTTTAAAGAGCAAAACATCATGAACACACAATTTCGTCTTTTAGTCTTACTCGTACTGGTCTTAGTGATAAGCCCAGCGGGGATGTATTAAAAGGTGAAACATGCTTTTTAAAACCCTCGCACTACGCGGGGGTTTTTTTTTGCATAAATCAGTCAACAGAGGAATGAGGATGAGTAAACAAGAATATAATGGCTCTGAATTGGTTGTTAAGTCATTAAAAGAGTTAAACGTTAAGTATATATTCGGTTACCCCGGTGGCTCAGTATTAGACTTATATGATGCGCTATTTCAGCAAGATGATATTGAACATATTTTAGTCCGTCACGAACAGGCCGCCACACACATGGCCGATGGTTACGCAAGAGCAACCGGTGAAGTCGGTGTTGTACTTGCCACTTCTGGACCAGGGGCAACAAACTGTGTAACAGGCATAGCAACTGCGTATATGGATTCTATTCCGATGGTGGTGTTATCAGGTCAAGTGCCAACCAACTTAATTGGCGATGACGCGTTTCAAGAAACGGATATTGTTGGCTGCTCTCGTCCGATTGTAAAGCATAGCTTTAATTGTAGAAGCGCTAGTGAAATCCCCAATATTCTTGCTAAAGCCTTTTATATTGCCAGCTCAGGTCGCCCAGGCCCAGTTGTCGTTGAACTTCCTAAAGACATGCTTAACCCTGAGCTAACTTTTGCTTACAACTTTCCAGCGGCAACAGAACTCAGAACCTACAACCCTAATACCAAGGGTCACTCTAAACAAATTCGTAAGGCCGTTACTGCTATTTTAGAAGCGAAAAAGCTGGTTATTTATTCTGGTGGCGGAATTGTGCTTTCAAATACATCAGAGCAACTAACCCACTTAGTCGAATCGCTTAATGCCCCTATTACCAATACCCTAATGGGACTAGGTGGTATATCAGGCATTCATCCTAACTTTATTGGTATGTTGGGTATGCACGGTACATTAGAAGCAAATAAAGCCATGGCCAATGCTGATGTTATTTTAGCCCTTGGCGCACGATTCGATGATCGGGTTACCAATAACGTACAAAAGTTTTGCCCTAATGCCACTATCGTGCATGTAGATGTCGATCCGACTTCAATTTCCAAAACCATAAAAGCACATATTCCGGTTGTTGGCTGTTTAGCCACGGTACTTGAACAGTTACAAACTGCTATAGATAAAAGCCCAATAAAAATAGACCGCAGTGCACAAGAAGATTGGTGGCGACAGGTGATCAGTTGGCGCGAACAAAAATGCTTAAACTACAATACCGATGGCGATAAAATTAAACCTCAAGCAGTTATAGAGGCTATTTATAAAGCGACTAATGGTGATGCTTATGTCAGTTCAGATGTGGGCCAACACCAAATGTTTGCAGCGCAGTATTATCCATTTAAGCACCCTCGTCAGTGGATCAACTCAGGTGGCTTAGGCACCATGGGCTTTGGCTTACCAGCAGCTATGGGGGTTAAGCTCGCCTTTCCGGATAAAGAGTCTTTATGTGTGACTGGCGACGGCTCTATTCAAATGAACATTCAAGAGCTTTCTACCTGTTTACAATACAACTTAGCGGTAAAAGTGATCTCGTTAAATAACCGTTCACTAGGTATGGTTAGACAATGGCAAGATATGATTTATGGCGGCAGACACTCCTCTTCCTATATGGAATCACTTCCTGACTTTGTAAAACTTGTAGAAAGTTACGGCCATGTAGGAATACGAGTCAATACACTGGATGAATTACAGCCGGCAATAGACAAAGCCATGTCGATAACCGATAGATTAGTGTTTTTAGATATTTTAGTAGACGAAAAAGAACATGTTTACCCGATGCAAATTAAGCACGGTGGCATAGATGAGATGTGGTTAAGAAAAGGAGTAAAGGCATAATGCGTCGTATATTATCTATATTATTAGAAAATGAACCCGGTGCGTTATCACGTATAGTGGGGCTTTTTTCTCAACGAGCTTACAATATTGATAGTTTAACTGTTGGAACCACTGATGATGAGTCACTCTCGCGTATTACTGTCACCACTAAAGGCGATGATAGAATTGTTGAGCAAATCACCAAACAGGTAAATAAACTGGTCGATGTACTTAAGGTGATTGATTTAACCGAAATGAGCCACATAGAGCGCGAACTGTTACTAGTAAAAGTATTTGCTCAAGATGAAGCTACGCGAGCTGCTGTAACGCGGGTTGTAGATGTATTTCAGGGCGCTATTTTAGATATGGGGCGTCAAAGTTACAGCCTACAGTTGGTAAGCAGCACCGATAAAATAGAGTCGTTTTTAGATACCTTACGTCATGAAACAGACATTATAGAAGTGGTTCGCTCTGGCGCGGTCGGCATTGGTCGCGGAGATAAGGCGCTTAAAGCTAAATAAGCGTTAAATTTACGGCAAAAAAAAAGGGCTTAATAGCCCTTTTATTATTTTTATAAACCTAAACCTTATAGGTTTACTTGGTCTTTAAGACCTTTACCTGGTTTAAAGCTTGGAATAGTCGCTGCTGAAATTTGGATTTCTGCACCTGTTTGTGGGTTACGACCTGTGCGAGCAGCACGTTCTTTAACTGAAAAAGTACCAAAACCAACTAATGCAACAGAGTTGCCTTCTTTTAGTGAAGAAGTTACAGCGCCTGTGAATGCATCAAGTGCACGTGTAGCGGCTGCTTTAGAGATTTCTGCGTCAGTAGAGATTTTTTCAACTAGTTGAGCTTTGTTCATTATTAGATTCCTATTCGTTATTATTTTGCCTTCGCAAATCCTATCTTTATGCATTTTCGAAGAGTTAGCAACAGCAAATTACGTTTTTTATCTAAAATACTAAAAAATTAGTAAAATTATAATAATTCACTGTAAAATACAGCGAGTTGGGTTAACAAAAACTTAATTTAAGCACAAATATAGTGCAGCTATGCACTGTGATGAGTCGCTATATTTTTTCTATTACTAAGGTCACTTCCCCGACCTCAACGCCAAACTTAACAATAGATGTGCGGTTTATCAAGCGCGTGTTGGTGACTAAATACATCCAATCATCAAAGTTAACTTCAAAAGTGCTGCCATCGTAAGGAATTTCTACATTGTAGTTCCAATGAAAAACACTGCCTTCACTTTTGCCTGTGGCCGTGCCTAAAACATCAGAAGCAGTACCGGTTAACGTGTTGTCGTCGTTTAAGGTTATTTTCCAAATACGTTTTTGGGTTTCGCCGTCATCATAAACGAAGTCTTCCTCAATAACGCCTTGGTTGCCATCCCACGTAGCGCTCAAGTCTACAACAAGCTTTCGGGTTAATTCGCCTTTAAAGTCTTGTACAACACCGTAGGCTTTTAAATCGCCGCTAAAAAAAGTCTTAAAATCGAAATTAGGTTCTGAGCCTTTGTAATGCTCTACACTCGGCGCTGAACAACTTGCAATAAAGAAGCTTACTACCAGTAGCAAAGTTACTTTGATACGTTTTAGATTAATCATATTAAATCCCTAAAAGTTGATTTCTAATCGATGGTTCTGAGGTGTTCTCACTTAGCCAAATAGCTAAGAAGTCATCTGCAAAAGTGGTGTCTTCTATGCGGCCTATTTCATTGTCATTGTGAAAGAAAATACTGTGTCCTTGCTGATCGGTCAGTAAGGTTAACGATTCACCCTTTTTAATGTCTGGCCATATGGCTAATAATTTATCTGCATAGCGAGCTGATAATTGTGATTTACCTAAATGTTGCCATTGCTCTTTAGTGGCTTTTACAATGTCTTTAGCATCAAAGTCGCGCAGGTAAGTTAAAGTAAATTTAACCGGCGTTTGCTTGGGACTATAAGATCCAGAGGGAGTAAAAAGCGTTGCATCATAAACATCCCAAAAAAGGTATTCCATACGTGCCTCGCCCACTTTGTTAAACTGGGTATCAGCATAAGCAGCATGGTTAAACAGGGCATAAATTAGTACTAAATTTAAAAGCGTTTTCATAATCAGCTCCAAGCAGTAAATACAATTGTTTTATTGCTTAATAAACGCGCCAATTTTACCGTTAATAAATAAAATAACGCTAAACGTTGCAGCCCATAAAGCACCGTATAAAGGCCAAAATTGCCATAACGGCAAGCCGAGCTCTAACACATCGAATCGCGCCCCTGCCCAGTAACTTCCTGGTGCAAACACTAAGCATACAATAAACGCTTGCCAAGGTTTAATGGTTGTTAAAAACGACATAGAGGTGTTAATACATAGCAATAAAGCAGCCCATAAAAACACTAACCAAAGTGGAAATGGCGCTACTTTAAATTCAATCAGACCGAACTTAACCGCGATAAACTCACTTAGTAAGGCTAGTGGTAAGCACTTTAGAAGCAAAAAAGCATCCTGTTTTTTTTGCGCTGACAAATAAAACATTAATGCAATGACTACTGTTGAATAGACAATTGAATGCTGTTCAAGCAGTAGGCATAAAAACCACACTACTTGAAACAGTACAAAATTAATAAGCGAGTGCAATCTCATCATTACTACTCGTAAAACGGGGTTTGCGTGCCATTAAATGCACGGTGCTTGTTGCGCGAGTTCTAAATGCGCCCTCGCAATAAGCAAAATAAAATAGCCATAGACGGTAAAATCGCTCATCAAATTTATTACTATCGAGGTTTGGCCAACTTGCAATGAAACGATCTCGCCAATCAGCAAGGGTTCTTGCGTAGTGAGCACCAATATCGCTAACTGTGTGGATATTCATATCGGTATGATTTTTTATTTGCTCACTCATTTCGTTGAGCGAAGGCAAACACCCACCAGGGAAAATATATTGCTGAATAAAGTCAGAATTTTTTAAATAATGCTGGTAACGCTGGTCGCTAATTGTAATTGCTTGAATAAGCATAGCACCGTCGTCTTTTAATAGCTGACCGCACTGTGTGAAAAAACTAGGCAAGTACTCATGACCAACCGCTTCTATCATCTCAATTGATACTAGCTTATCGTATTTACCGGTTAGTAAACGGTAATCTTGTTTGAGTAAAGTTATTTTATTTTCAAGCCCAAGCTCTTTAATTTTATTTGCAACATAATCGTGCTGTTCATCAGAGATGGTAGTGGTTGTTACATGGCAGTCGTAGTGAGTAGCCGCATAAATTGCAAATGCTCCCCAACCTGTACCAATTTCAATGACGATGTCGCCTTGTTGTAACTCGACTTGTTCACAAATACGCTGTAGTTTGTATTGCTGTGCTTGCTCAAGGGTGGCGTCTTTACTTGGGTATACGGCACTTGAATAAAGCATTTCTTTGCTTAAAAAAGACTCGTATAAGTCATTGCCTAAGTCGTAGTGTGCAACAATATTCTTTTTAGAGCCCGAGTGAGAGTTTTTATTTTTAATGTGGTTTATACGATGAGCAATGTTACTAAAAAAAGCGAATTTCTTTTCAAATGCGTCTAGTTGGTCTTGGTTAATTGCAAAAATTTCTATCAACCGAGTTAAGTTATCACACTGCCACTGCCCTAATATGTAAGATTCTCCCGCGCCAATACTTCCCGAGAGCGCAAATGCTTTATACATAGCAGTATCATTAACGGTTACCGTTACTTTAAGCTCTGATGACGTATCGCCAAATACAGACTGCTGATTATTGTCTACAAGCACTATTTGGCCTGTTTCAATAGACGAGAACGCTTTGAATACTAACTTCTTGTATAAGTTAGTAAACCAACTTGTGCGTTCTTGAACGCGTAAGCTCGATACCTTTTCCATACACTTACCTATATTATTGTTATTACTTGTTAAACAACATAAATTAATAAAAAATTATGATCTACCTGAATGACCTAAAAATGGGACTTTTTTTACAAACAGTTTAAATGCCTGATAGTAAATACCTTTGAAAATAGACCATGTCATTGCTGGAAAACGCTTAAGCAATTTACTCATTTGTGCTGTGCAGAGTGTTTGACGCTGTAACCTTAACGATGCGTCAAAAAGTAATTCGTCATCACGCTTATTTTCTATACGTATCAGTATATTGTCTTGCTTTTGTCGAACAGTCCAATGGTAGTTCATATCTAAGTTCATAAAAGGTGATACGGAAAAAACTTTCTTAAAGTTCACTTTTTTTTGTAGTGGAACCAAGTAGTAATGTCGTTCATTCCATGGGGTATTACTCACCTCAGCGACCATGTAGCTAAATTGATTATCGTCATGGCCAAAAAAATAAAAATTAACGGGGCTAAAGTAAATACCCAAGCAACGTAACTGCCCTAACATATAAACATGACTGAACTTTTCTGTAACCCCTAGCGCAGCTAACTGAGCGTGAGCACGCTCTACAATGGGCTTATTGTCAGTGTTCGCCAATCCTTTCAAATAGTCAGACTGTTTAAATTTTAAAGCCTTAAATCCTGTGGTACCAAGTTGTTTATGTACCCCATTAAGTGCTTCGATGTTATTTAAGTCAACCCACATCATATAAAGCGGGTAACTAAACGCATGATGTTTAACAGCAAAACGGCGATGTTTAACATCGCCTAAATACACTGCATTAGTCAAACTCTACTCCAAGTTGCTTGGCCACATCAACGGCGCTGCGCACACCATCCTCATGAAAACCGTTGTACCAATACGCTCCGCAAAAGTACGTGTTATTTTGTCCATCAACGGTATGTTTTTGCTGTTGGGCGGCAATAGACTCTTGGTTAAATACAGGGTGGTGATAGGTAAATTCACGTAAAATTTTACTCTGATTAATACCTTCTAAATGATTCAAGGTAACGCAGAACTGTGTATCTGATTCTATCCCTTGCAGTATATTCATTTGATACGTAACCACCGCCGCTTTATCGGTATTATTATTGAGCAAATAATTCCAACTTGCCCATGCGGCTTTTCTATCCGGTAATAATGATTCATCAGTGTGAAGTACTACTGAATTTTCTGTGTACGGGATAGCACCCAAAACAGTGGTTTCTTGCTCACAAGGATCGCCAAGCAAAGCTAAAGCTTGATCAGAGTGACAGGCAAAAATGACTTTATCAAACTGTGCTTGCTGATCATCTGCAAAGGTAATTGTTACGCCTTCTGCGTTTCTAGTCACAGACTTAATGTGACTGTTAAGTTTTATGTTGTCGGCAAAACCGGCAATTAAAGGCTTAATGTATTCTCGCGAGCCACCGGGAATAACGTACCATTGAGGTCTATTGGTAATGTCTAGCAAACCATGGTTAAAGAAAAACTTTACAAAAAACTCAACCCCTACATTTTCCATTTCTTTAATGCTAGTAGACCAAATGGCAGCACCCATAGGTAAAATGTAGTGGTATTTAAAGAAATCATTAAAACCATGTTGTTGTAATAATTGACCTAGTGATTGCTCTGTGTAGTGACCTTTTGCGTGCAAAGCCTTACATAACTTATTAAAACGCACGATGTCATACAATAAACGCCAAAATTTAGGTCTAACTATATTTCTGCGCTGAGCAAATAAACTACTAAATGTATGCCCATTGTATTCAAAGCCGGTTGCTTCGTTATGCACACTAAAACTCATTTGTGTCGGTTTACGTTTTACACCAATGCGTTCAAGCAACTTTTCAAAATAAGGGTACGTTCTATCATTAAATACAATAAACCCCGTATCTACCGCGTAATTAATACCGCTGTGCTCTACATCTACAGTTGCTGTGTGACCACCAATATAATCATTTTTTTCAAATAATGTGACATCGTAATGCTTGTGCAGTAAATGCCCGCAGGTTAAACCTGATACGCCAGTCCCAATTATTGCTATTTTTTTCAACGGGTTAATCCTTTTGCAATTTTAAGCCAAAGCGAAAGTGGCAATATTCGCAATGCTTTAAGTATAAGTGTAAAACGATAGGGGAAATGAACTTCTTTGCGGCGTTTAGCGACGCCTTTTATTATATAGTCAGCCGCTTTTTCGGCTGTAACAGCCATCGGCATAGGGAAATCATTTTTATCAGTTAAAGGGGTTTTTACAAAACCAGGGTGTACTAATGTCACATCAACATCGGTTAAATCTACCGCTAGGCTCTTAGCTAAATAACTAACGCCTGCCTTTGATGCACCGTAGGCTTCTGAACGTGGTAATGGTAAATAAGTAACACTTGAACTAACCATTACTAATTGCCCGCCAGAGACTATTTTTGGTAAAAGCGCCTCTAAGCAGTAACCCATTGATAACAAGTTAACGTTAATAACGCGCTCAAATAAGGCGCTATCAAAATTACGTGCATCGTCAACATACTCGCAGTTTCCAGCATTAAGAATTACGCGGTCAAATTGAGTGTACCCTAACGTTGCCGCTTTTATATCTTGTAAATTAGTGGCGTCAAATTGGCAGGTTTCTATGTTGTTGTGTTTGGCAAGTTCAGCGAGCTTTTGCGTATTACGCCCGCAGGCAATCACTGTATCACCCTGCTCGGCATACTTAATAGCAAGTTGTTCACCAATACCCGACGTTGCACCTGTAATAAGGGTAATCATAGTTAACCAGCCCTTTTATCAATAAAATTAATGATATTACCTAGTAATGGGATATGCTTGTATAACAGCTCACCAGCATTAAAGTAATCTCGATGTTTTACAATTTTGTCGCCTTCAAATACCAACTTGCTGTGCCCTTGCACTGTGATTGTTTTACCGGCATTCAGTTTTGGATGAGAGTAATACATTGTCCAATACACAAATGCGTTATTATCGTTGGTAAATGAATCGGTTATGTCAAATCGACAATCCTTAACATTACTGTATAAACCACAAAAATAACGCCTTAAATCTTCTAGACCATTAATTTCGTGCAGCGGATCTATAAATTGTATATTTTTTGCGTAAATTTCGGTTAATAACTCAAGGTTATTTTTATCAAGCTTTTGATATATTTCTACAAATTTATCGACTGATAATTGGTTATCCATATCACACCTTAAATGCATCTAAAGCCCTAGCTCGTGCTGCTTTATGATCAACAATTGCCGGCCAGTAACAGTGTTCACTTTGCCCCGTTGCTGCTAAATAGGTATGAGGAAAATGAATGTGTTTATCTGGGACTTTTTCTAATTCAGGCAGATATTTACGAATAAATTGACCACTTGGATCAAAGCGTTCACTTTGAGTAATAGGGTTAAACACTCTAAAATAAGGCTGTGCATCACAGCCTGTACTTGCCGCCCATTGCCAGCCGCCATTATTCGAGGCTAAATCACCATCAATAAGGTGCTGCATAAAAAACTGCTCGCCCTTACGCCAGTCGATTAAAAGATGTTTAGTTAAGAAACTTGCCACTACCATTCGCAAACGGTTGTGCATCCAACCAGTTTGCAATAGCTGTTGCATGGCAGCATCAACAAGTGGATAGCCAGTGCGGCCTTCACACCAAAGCTTAAACTCAGCCTCATTATCACGCCAAGCAACACTATCGTACTTTTCGTTGAAATTAGCACCGCGCGATAATTTAGGAAATTCGGCAATGAGGTGTTTATAAAATTCACGCCAAATCAGCTCGTTCACCCACGTAAAGGTTTTACTTTTTGAGGTAGTCAAAATATCTGGATACTGCTGTTGTATGTTGACCATTAACTGCTTACTGCTAACAACCCCTAATGCTAAATATGGGCTTAAACCCGATGTTCCTTTTACACTAGGTATATCGCGTACATCATCATAACTTGCTAATTTATCATGGATAAAATTATCGACCACACTCGCTAAGGTGTCGTCATCAACCGGCCATTTCTTTGAACTGTCATCACTGCTGAGTAATTCACACGATTCAATATCAATAGGGTTTGAAGATAATGGCCACGACACCAAGCTAAAGTGAGTATCTTGATACTGTTTTAACCACGCCCGCTTAAAAGGCGTAAACACTTTATACATTTCATTGTTTTGAGTGCGTACACTGCCAACAGGTGCAATGATGTCACCTTCGTATAAAGTAAATGTTATTTGCTGTTGATCGCATTGCGCTTGAATCGCTTTATCTCTATTAAACTCATTAAGCTCATATTCTTTATTGGCTATTATGTGTTTAATCTCATACTGCTGACAAAAATCGAGAAGCTTAGTTTGGCAGTCTGTGAAATAAGGAGCCTCTATCACGTGTAAATTAATGCCATACTCAGCTAATTTTTCACGTATGTAACTGACTCTGCGTTTTAGTAAATCAATTTGAATTGGGGCAGTGTTATGCTGTGCCCATTGTTTTTCGCACACAAAAAAAATGGTGTGTTTAGCACCATTATTTAACGCTTCAATAAGCGCTTCGTTTGAAAAAAGGCGCAAATCACGCCTAAACCAAAATAGTGTATTCATTACAAACCGTAACGTAACTTTAATTCATTAGGATAAGGGTTAAAGTATATTTGCTTGCTTAAATATTCATTAGGATGAACCTTTAAATGATGCTTAAGTAAGGTTAGTGGTACATAAAGCGGTACCAACCCTTGGCGATATTCGTCTATTGCATCTCGCATTTCTTCTTTTTCGATTTTCGATAAATCTCTTTTGAAGTAACCTTGCAAGTGCATTAAAGTATTTGAATTGTTTTTTCTTGACGCAGGACGTTTCAACGCGGTCATTAAACCGAGAATATACTCATCGGCTAATGCGTTTATATCATCACCTAAATAAGTACCAAGCAAGTGGCCTAAGTCACGGTAAGCTTGATAGTTATGAGCCATCAACAAGTATTTGTATTGCGCGTGAAACTGAGTTAACCGATGAACTGTAATAGGTTCTTTCACCAACTGCTGCCAGTTATATAATGTATAAACACGCATAACAAAATTTTCGCGTAAATGAACGTCGTTCAAGCGACCGTTTTCTTCACAGGGCAGTAATGGGTTGTGTTTCATGATTTGTTCTGCAAAAAAACCAATCCCTTCAGAGGTGTTACCGGTTCCTGCTTCATTGTAAATTTTAACGCGCTCCATGCCGCAACTCGGGCTTTTAGCACAAAAAACAAACCCACTTAAATGACCGGCTTGCTCTGTGGCTATTTTTTTGCCGTATTCTGTTAGCTGAGGGCCAACATCACCTGTACCATCTGGACGACACACTTTAATAGTATCAGCAGTTCTTACTTGACGAATTGTCGGGCGCGGTATAGGTAAGCCAACCGCAACCTCAGGACAATACATTTTATATTCAACATGTTTTGCCAGCTCTTCCATACAAAAGTTAGATTTTTTGTGGCCGCTGTCAAATCTTACCTTTTCGCCTGCTAAGCAGGCGCTAATACCTATTTTTATTGTATCTGTTTGCATAGATTCTCTTAATAAATCAAGCTGCCAATTGGATTAAGCAACTTGCTAAGTCCTTTATTGAAATGTAGCGCACTACTGACTACAGTAAAGCACAAACATCCCTCTTTTGTTAAAGGAGTATGTTGATGACGGCCATCTTGCCAAATAAAATCACCTGGTACATAACTGCCTTCTTCATCTGTAAATTCGCCATCAAGAAGTAGCGTAACTTCAAAACCTGTATGTGTATGCTCAGGAATTTCACCGCCTGCGTCTATGTGCAATAAACTCGAGCGCAAATGCCCATCGTCAAGCGCTATACGTGAACGAGCAAGCTTACCTACTTGTGTAAATTTGCTATGAGAAATACGTGTTAATGCTCTTGGTAAGCTGTAATTATAGTCATTCACTTCAATAGTGACAGGTTCAACGGCATAAACTTCATCAATCGAATCGTCTGACGTGATTAATTCAAGCAACCCTGAGTCCGCTATATCGTCGCTTTGCTCATCGTTATTAACATTCATGTTGTCACTAAACACTGCTTTTGCATTACTTGCCTCGAGTTTTTCAACCTCAGCTTGGCATATTGGGCACATATCTACATGAATAGATACGGCTAAGCTTAGTGATGCGGGAAGTGTTGCTGCACAGTATTGTGTCAGTAGTGTTTCACTCGGGTGATGTTTAATCATGCTGATCTCCCATTTCATTACGTAATTTCTGCAAGGCTAAACGTAATCGTGATTTTACCGTGCCTACTGGAATGTTTAATTGTTGAGCAAGCTGCTCTTGCGACATATCTTGAAAGTAAACACCGCGTACCACTTCTCTTTGTGCTTGTGGCAGTTTATCTAGGTAGCGCTTAATTTGTTTATCTTCAAGGTGGTCACTGTATTCGTGATGTGTATCTTCTGATTCATTCAATAACGGCCAGATGTCTTCGCTGATATTTTCTTCTTTGTTACTTTTCATTTTTCGAAGCATATCAAAGGACGCATTACGCATTACCGTATAAACCCACGTAGTGGCTGCGCCTTTGTCGCTGTTGTACAAATGCGCTTTTCGCCACACTGAAGTGAGCGTTTCTTGCACCAACTCCATTGCTTGGGCTTCTACACCAAACTGCTTAATGCCAAAGCGTTTGATCTTTGGTGCAAAATATTCAAACAAGTACGCGAAAGATTTTTTATCGCGAGATTGGGCTACATTAACTAATGCTTCCCTGAGTTCCGTACTTGGCGTTTCTGGCATGGCAGTATACTTACCTGTGTTAGGTTCACAACGTAATGTTTGTTGTTGACTTACCATAGTAAAATGTCCCGTTATAGCTTTTGTAAGTAGCATTACGAGCTAAGATTATAAGTGGATCAAAATTATTTTAGGCAAATTCGTTATTAATCACAGTATGGAGGAAATTCAGCAAGTTATCAAAATTAGTTTCAAATGCAAGTTGTTGTTTTTTCTCAATAGAAATAGGGAGAAGCTCAAGCCATCTGGCAACAACCCAAGTAAGTTGATTAAACTGGGTATGTTTATAAAGAGACTGTAGCTGTGGGTTATTAGAGAATACTTCTTCTAGTGCCACTTGAAGTAGTTGATGTTCACCAATGTCATGGTTACTGCTGTTGTACCAATAAGGTGTATTGCACGCAGAGACCTCGCCATGGCGTAACTCCTGTTCGTCTTGGTACACGTTATCTAGTTGCACACTTTTTGATGCAAAAACATCAATCAACAGCATACCGCTTTCGTCTTGGTCGAAATCAATAATATCCATTAAACACCCTTGGGCGCTTATATTAAATGGTGTGTCGTGTTCGAAGGTGCAAAGTACAAAACCGCTGTTTGTTTTTAATGCGTTTTTAACCATCGTCAAATAACGAGGCTCAAATATACGTAATCGCGTATAGCCTTCAGGTAATATAAAAATCGGTAATGGGAAAATCGCACGTTTCATAAAGTCTACTTCTTTCAAACACTCTGCCTTTATTTACGTGCGCTCTATTGAAGTCGATCAGCTTTAGTTACATCGATTGTTTTACCGTGTAAGTGCATTCGCTAATTAAACCTCGTTCCCACATTTTTTATCATGTAAACGATGTAATATATACTCAGTACACTTGCCACTGGCGCCAACATCAGGGCTAACAATTCGAACTCGCTGTTCATCACTTATTCCCTATTTTTATTGCTTTTGTTGTGTTTTTACTACAAGTTGCTTTTCATCAATGCCACTATTATCAACAACTGGATTGGTTTGTAGTAAACCATCTAAAATAGCTTGGGCATCAAAAGAAACGGCTTCTTTTACTGACTGTTCAAGTTCATGGGTTGCTTGTGATACATAAGTTGTCACCGTTTTAGTCAACATATCTGTAATATCTAAATCGACCTCTGTTGCATGTACTTGAGATGAACCTAATAAAAGTAAACTAGCCAGTGTCATGTTAATTGAAGTTTTCATAATGTTATTCCTTGTTTGTTTATTGGTTAATACACCTAGATACAATCAAGGGCTGTGCCATAAAGAAAAAAATCAATAAACCTTTGTTTTATAAAGATATAAAATAAAAAGGTTAAGATTTATAAAATATGGGTTAGTTAATTTAACTAACAATTTAAAAAATATAACCAAATAATAGTGTATTTTTTAACATACTTTAATCCATAAACTGGCAGCACCATGTCAATCAATTCTAAATTGATAATTTCAGCGCACACTTGTACACTAAACGTTAATTTGTAAGTGGTAGGATCTGTTATGTCTGTTGAAGCGCCCTATTCTAAAAAAGAAGAGCTATTAAATGTTGTTAGCCATGCTTTAGGGATTTTATTTGCTGCATTTGTAATTTGGGATTTATTTAAACAAGCTAACTCTGTAAAAGGTTACGCCAGCACAGTCGTTTATGGCAGCAGCTTATTTATTTTATTTTTGTCCTCTACACTTTATCACGCCAGTGTTCGTCCTAAATTAAGAGCGTTTTATAAAAAATGTGACCACTGTGCTATTTACATGCTTATTGCTGGCACATATACCCCTTTTTTATTACTCTCTTTATCTGGGGTTTGGTCTTGGGCTACCTTGGTATTTATTTGGACAGTAGCTTTAGCCGGTGTTGCTTATAAACTGCTTGTTAAAAATGGCAATAAAAAAGTGTCACTCGCTACCTATTTATTAATGGGCTGGTTTGCACTGGCAATTATATACCCACTTTACTCAAACTTACCTATCAACGCACTATACTGGCTACTTACTGGTGGTTTATTTTATAGCGTGGGTACATTGTTTTACAGCGCTAAAAACACTCAATATAGCCACGCTATTTGGCATCTTTTTGTCATTGGCGGTTGTGTAAGTCATTATATTGCCATTACTCACTATGTGTATTAACTAAATACACATAGTGCCTTCCTAGCTAATCTCACAATGTAGCCTATTATTTTACTCAAGCTTTAGTAAATCACGGTGGTTATTTTAAAGTATAATTAAATCTCCCTAATGCTTTAGATGACTGTTTGCTATACTGTTTCAGGAACTTAAAACGCCATTGTTCTAAATGGACGCGGCTTAAACAACGCTAGGTGTTATTTACATTGTCACCATCTAATACTCGACCACAGATACTGAGCTTGTTTATAAAAGCAAGACTGGTGTTGATCACATTGTTAATCTCAACGCTTGCATCTGTGTATTCAATCTCCTTACTTGATCAATACATTTATCAGCAAAAGCAAAACTCTATTAGAAAGGTGGCGGGTAGCTACGTTAACCATATTAGAAATAACCTTAACCAAGCACTTTCTGCAGCCTACCCAATTGCGGCATTAATTCGTACCCAAAATGGCGAGACTAAAGGCTTTGAAGAACTCGCTTCTGAAATGTTAAGTCTTTATCCAGGTCTTGACGCCTTACAACTTCATAAAAACGGTATTCTTACACACGTTGTTCCACTTAAAGGCAATGAAAGTGCTATCGGTAATAATGTTTTAGAGAACCCACTGCGAACGCAAGAGGCATTTTTAGCCAAAAAAACAGGTAAATTAACCCTTGCTGGCCCTTTTGAATTATTTCAAGGTGGTATGGGTGCAGCGGCTAGGCTGCCTGTGTATCTAGATACCTCACAAGGAAACCAGTTTTGGGGATTTGCCACTGCGCTTATTCGTTTTCCTGATATTCTTCAAGGCGTTAATTTAGCTCAACTGCCACAGGCAGGCATTGGTTATGAGCTTTCAAAAGTCATGCCCGATACAAATGATGTGCAAATCATTGCTACCTCAGACAACCAAATAACAAAAAATACGGTCGACTTTAACATACAAGTGCCAAACGGCGTTTGGGTATTTAAAGCCTACCCTATCATGGGCTGGCAAGACAATAGTATGCTGTTACTTGGTATTGCTATTGCGGTTGCGTTTACTTTTTTAACTACACTTTCATCTTATCTGATAACCCGATTAAGAGCGAGCCACCTAAAATTAGAAAAAAAAGTAGAGCAACGTACTCATGCATTACAAAATAACATTAAAGCACTAACTGATACCGAAAGACGACTTCTTTTAAGCCAAAAAGTGGGAGGAATTGCGACTTGGGAATGGGACATAAAAACCAATATAATCCGCTTTTCTGAACATGGTATAAGACTAATTACCGGCAATGTTAAACAATTAGAAATGACTAAAAATGAATACCTAGCCAGTATTCACCCAAATGATCGCGCCAATATAGTAAGCGATATAAATCAATGTATTGACGCTGCGAAAGAATATAACGTTGATCATCGTATTATTACTAAACGGGGTAACGTTCGTTGGTTTAATACTAAAGGGACTCTTGTTAGAGACAACTCTGGTAGCGCAATTACCATGCTGGGTGTCTCGGTTGATATTACTGAACGTAAATTATTTGAAGAAAAACTGCATTTATCCTCTCGGGTTTTTAGAGATACCCACGAAGGGATAATTATTACAAATGCGGATAAAGTTATTGTTGATGTCAATCCTGCCTTTTGTCATATAACCGGTTATAGCCATGATGAAGTTATAGGTCGCAATCCATCATTTTTAAATTCGGGCAAACAAACTGAGTCATTTTACAAAAACATATGGAAACAGCTCAGCCTATATGGTCATTGGCAAGGTGAAGTATGGAACTGCAAAAAAGACGGTGAACTGTATGCTGAACTACTCAATATTTCAGTTTTAAAAGACGACAACAACGTTACTTTTTACTTAGGAATTTTTACCGATATCACCCAAGCTAAACGCCAACAAGAGCAACTTAGCCGTATTGCACATTATGATTTATTAACTAACTTGCCAAACCGCGTATTGCTTGCCGATAGGCTCAGCCAAACCATGTTGCAATGCCGTCGCCATAACAATTCTCTGGCGGTGGTGTTTCTTGATTTAGATGGATTTAAGCATGTTAATGATTCTCATGGCCATGATATTGGCGATAAGTTATTAATTGCACTTTCAATCCGTTTAAAAGATGCACTTCGTGAAGGTGATAGCTTGGCCCGTATTGGTGGCGATGAATTCGTTGCTGTATTAACTAATTTAGGATCAGTTGCCGATTGCGTGCCCGTACTTGAGAGGCTTCTGGCCGCAGCAGCTAAACCTGTCACTGTTAACGATATTGTTTTGAATGTCTCTGCCAGTATTGGCGTAACAATATATCCAGAAGATAATTTAGATGCTAAACAACTGATGCGCCATGCCGATCAAGCCATGTATATTGCCAAACAAATGGGCAAAAATCGTTATCATTTATTTGATACGAGTCAAGGAGATACAGTTAAATTACAGCAAACCGGTATTTCACTTATCCGTGAAGCCTTAGCCAATAATTGGTTTGTACTTTATTATCAACCAAAAGTAGATATGCGAACGGGCAGTATGATTGGTGTTGAGGCATTAATACGCGTGCAACACCCAGAGCGCGGGTTGCTTAGCCCTATTGAATTTTTACCTGTAATTGAAAACAATGCGCTAATGATAGACGTTGGCGAATGGGTTATTAACGCTGCATTATCTCAAATTAACCACTGGCAAATTTTAACACCTAGTTTAAACATAAAAGTGAGCGTTAATGTTGCCGCAGTTCAATTACAGCAGCCTGAATTTACAGCGCGGCTAACTGAATTACTATTGGCACATCCACAGGTCGATGCTAGAAACCTAGAGCTAGAAGTACTGGAAACCAGTGCGCTTAACGATGTAGCCCACGTATCTAAAACCATGCAAGATTGTAAAGCTTTGGGCGTTGAGTTTTCATTAGATGACTTTGGTACGGGTTACTCCTCACTCACATACTTAAGGCGTTTACCTGCAAGCTTAATAAAGATAGATCAAAGCTTTGTTAGAGATATGCTTGAAGACTCGAACGATTTAGCAATTGTAAAAGGCGTTATTGCACTGGCTAATTCGTTTAAGCGAAGCGTTATAGCTGAAGGCGTAGAGACCCCTGAGCATGCAGCAACACTAATGCTACTTGGCTGTTATCTAGCACAAGGCTATGGTATTGCTAAGCCAATGAAAGCCGAAGATATTCCTATTTGGCTAGACGAATGGACCGCAGATGAAATTTGGGCTTTAACTGACTTACAAAAAATGGATAATTAGTTTATTGCCAGCGGTGTTTTGCCATATTGATTCGTTGATTGTTAAAAGTAACACCCTCAGAAAGTAGCTTTTCTCGTTGCGTTTGATACAGCGCACTCCCCTGTGCAAACGCTATTTTACCTTGGCTGTTAACCACTCTATGCCATGGGATAGTAGAATCTTTAGGCATCTCTTTTAATAATCGGCCAACTAGCCTTGCATTATTAGGATACCCTGCAAGCGCCGCTACTTGGCCATAACTGGCAACACACCCTGAGGGTATACTCGCAATAATAGTATAAATAACCGTTTCTTTATTAACGTCCATTATTGTTTAAGTACTCCTGACTGAGTAATTCAAATTGCTGCCAAATTTTACGGGCAACAGGACCATGGTGCATAGCATGTTGACGAAAAGCACGAATTTGCGCGCTAAACTGGTGCTCTCTGTCTGTTACTATTATTTGCTGTAATGAGCCCGCGGTAATTTCTTTTTTACAGTGGCCTAAGCTCATCATTGCCCATCCTGCACCTGACAATAAAAACGACTTTAGGGTAGATATGTCATCTATTTTCATCACCGCAGCCCCTTTAGAATAAGACAGCCTGTCGCTGTCTATGCTCAAGCCACTTTCAAACATCGCTAAACACGGGTAAAGTTGTAACTCATCGTAGGTAAGCTGCTTAGGTAAAATCCCTTTTGCGCCAACAATACCTATATCGAGCTTGCCTATCGGTAAGCTTTCTAAATCGCCTGTGGCATGAAATAAATCAAACCATGGGCCAATCCCAAGCTCGGCTTGGCCGGTATTCACTTGCTCTAAAGATACAAACCGTTTACCACTGGTTAAACGAAATTCTGTACTAGAAAAATGCTTAAAAGTATTACTTATGATCTCGTTATAACTTTGCACATGACAAATTTGCTCATAGCAAACTCTATATTGCGCTTCATTCCCCAGCGCCAGCTCGGTTGCAAGCTGTGTAAGCTGCTCATTCGCGTTTAAAAGCTGTTTAGCTTCACGATGAAAAATACGTCCTTTTTCGGTAAGTTGTAATCGGTATTTAGAACGGTCGAGTAGATCAAAACCTAATTTCGCCTCTAAGTTTTTAATCGCCAGTGTCAATGCAGGCTGAGTTTTATGTAACTTTAATGCAGCGCCACTTAAGCTCGCACTTTGCACAATAGCATCTAAAATTTGTAATTGATTAAGTTTCATAGTCAGCCCAGCACATTATAAGTAAAACTTATTGAGTTTCTAAAATTTAATGAATTTTATTTTATATGTTTGCAGCGTATGCTGCACTGACTTATTTAGCCTTTTTTTATCATGGAGATATCATGCCACTGTTTCGCTTATGTTTACTATCTGCGACATTACTAAGTTTAATAGGCTGCTCGGAGCCCGAGAAAATAGTTAAAGAAGAGCCGATTCGCCCTGTTAAATTATTTAGTATTGGTCATGATTCGCAAACAAACATACGCAGTTTTCCTGCGGAAGTCGTTGCAAACCAGGGCTCGTACCTGGCTTTTAGGGTCAATGGTGAGTTGGTTGAATTTCCTGTATTAGCCGGTGAGCAGGTAAAAAAAGGGCAACTATTGGCGAAATTAGACCCTGAAGATTTTCAATTACAATATAATGAGCGCAAAGCGCGCTATGAACTGGCTAAGTCGCAGCTAAAACGTATTAAACAACTATTTGATAAAAATATCACCAGTCAATCCGAGCTTGATCAAGCGGTTGCCAATGAACAAGTCGCTGAGTCAGCGTTTAAAATTGCAGAAACGAATTTAGAGTACAGCGAACTTCGCGCTCCTTTTGCTGGCATAGTAGCCAAAGTATTTGTAAAAAACTTTGAAAGTATTCAAGCAAAACAAAATGTTTTGCGCTTAGAAACCCGCGATTTTATGGATGTAGCAATACAGGTTCCTGAAAAAATCGTGGCACGTATTCAAAAAGATACCCAATATCAACCTATGGTTGAATTTGATGGCTATCACGACAAGCAATACAAACTCACGCTTAAAGAATGGGATACCCAAGCCGATCCTGCAACACTCACCTATAAAGTGGTGTTTTCATTACCGGTGCCAGAAGATTTTAACTTACTTGCGGGTATGTCGGGACAAGTGATGATAGATTTGAGCAAAGTTACACGCTCACAAACCCCCTACACTATTTTACCTATTGAGTCGGTATTTTCAGATCCTAATAAAAGCCTAAGCGATAATGCCTATGTGTGGGTTTTTAATCAGCAAACTGGCACTGTGCATAAACAAGCAGTACAAGTGGGTCAATTGCATCACGACACTATTGAAGTTCTTAGCGGCGTAAAAGAAGGCCAACAAATTGTCTCTGCTGGTGTTCACTCTTTACAAGAGGGCATGTCTGTTCGTCCTTGGAATAAAGAGCGAGGCTTATAATTATGGGCTTTGCGCAACTATCTATTGAGAAAAAAGTCATTAGCTGGATGTTTACGCTGTTGCTGTTAATTGGCGGCAGTGTATCTTATTTTGATTTAGGCCAGCTGGAAGACCCTGAATTCACTTTAAAAAAAGCCATGGTGATCACTTTATACCCGGGCGCCTCTCCACAGCAAGTCGAAGAAGAAGTCACATTTCCGATTGAAAATGCCATTCAACAGCTCCCCTATGTTGATTATGTCACCTCTATTTCATCCAATGGTAAATCACAAATTACCGTAGAAATGAAAAGCACCTATCGTAAACAAGAGCTTAGACAAATATGGGATGAAATGCGTCGTAAAATAAACGACCTTAGCCCGTCGCTGCCAAGTGGTGTTTACCCCAGTAATGTGATTGATGATTTTGCCGATGTTTACGGCGTTATGTTTGCCGTCACGGGCGATGGCTACTCGTATGATGAATTAAAAGACTATGTTGATTATTTAAAACGTGAACTTGTTTTAGTCAAAGGAGTGAGCAAAGTTACAATTGCGGGCCAACAGCAGCCACAAGTAATGGTTGAGGTATCGACGCAAAAGCTTGCCCAACTTGGTATTGCGCCTAGTCATATTTATGATTTACTGCAATCACAAAACACCGTATCTAACGCTGGACGTATTCGCGTGGGTGATGAGTCTATTCGCTTGCACCCTACTGGTGAATTTAAAGATGTAAAAGAACTTGAAACCTTATTAATTTCAAAATCAGGTGCCAGCGAACTCATTTATCTAGGCGATGTTGCAAAGGTTTACCGTGAATATGCTGAAGTACCGACCAATGTGATTCATTACAATCAACAACAGGCTCTGCTTATTGGTGTGTCGTTTATGTCTGGGGTCAATGTTGTTGATGTGGGTAAACACATAGATGAGCACTTAGCATCTCTTGAGTATCAACGCCCGCATGGTATTGATATTAGCTCAGTGTATAACCAACCTAAAGAAGTAGAGCAGTCGGTAGATGGCTTTATTGTTAGTTTAATAGAGGCCATTGCAATAGTTATTGTAGTACTACTTATTTTTATGGGCTTTAAAAGTGGGGTTTTAATCGGCGGTATATTATTACTGACCGTATTAGGCACCTTTATATTTATGAAACTGTTTGCGATTGACTTACAACGTATATCATTAGGTGCGCTAATTATTGCACTAGGTATGCTGGTCGATAACGCCATTGTTGTGACCGAAGGTATTCTCATCAACCTCAAGCGCGGACAAACAAAGCTTAAAGCGGCAGTTAATATTGTCGATCAAACTAAGTGGCCACTACTTGGCGCAACAGTTATTGCCATAACCGCTTTCGCACCGATTGGTTTAAGCTCAGATGCCAGTGGTGAATTTGCTGGTAGCTTATTTTGGGTGCTGTTTATTTCTTTGCTCTTGAGCTGGATCACCGCAATTACGCTCACGCCGTTTTTTGCCCACTTGATGTTTAAAGAAACCGAATTTAAACACGAACATAATCAAGAGCATGAAGACCCTTACCAAGGCATCATATTCAATGGTTATAAAGCGATATTAAATTTAGCTATGCGCTTTAGAAAAACAACCTTAGTCCTTATGGTTGCTCTTTTATGCAGCGCTGTAGTGGGGTTTGGTGCTGTGAAGCAATCATTTTTTCCAGCCTCGAATACCCCGATGTTTTATGTCGATTACTGGCAAGATCAAGGCGCTGATATTCGCGCAACCCTTGAGGGCATTAAGCAGCTAGAAGCTTATTTACAAAAGAATGAACTGGTCACAGAAATCACCAGTACGGTTGGCCAAGGTGCGCCGCGTTTTATGCTGACTTACGCGCCTGAAAAATCCTACCCTGCTTATGGACAGTTAATTATTCGTGTCACCAATCGTGAAGCCGTCGCAAAAGTCATGCAAAAAGTGCGCGATTACGCAAAGCAACATCCACTGTCAGCAAAGTTAAAAGTAAAACCAATGGAGATTGGCCCCTCAACTGATGCCAAAATAGAAGCGCGGTTCTCAGGCCCCGATCCGGTTGTTTTAAGACAGCTTTCATCACAGGCTAAAGAGATTATCGCTAAAGACGACGGTGCCTTTAACATTCGAGATGATTGGCGTGCACGCACTAAAATGATTCGTCCGCAATTTAATGAACAAAAAGCGCGCCGTTTGGGGATCACCAAATTTGATCTTGACCAAGTTCTGTTAACGAGCCTGTCGGGTAAGCAAGTGGGTGTGTATCGTGATGGTACGCAATTATTGCCTATTATTGCCCGTTCACCGGCAAGCGAGCGTTTAAATGTAGACAGTGTTCACGATTTACAAATTTATAGCCCTGTTTTACGCGTGTTTGTGCCGGTTACCCAAGTGGTTGATGAATTTATTGTTGAGTGGGAAGACAGCTTAATTATGCGTCGCGATCGTAAACGCACCATTACTGTGATGGCAGATCATGATGTTTTGGGTGATGAAACGCCTGCAAAATTATTTGCTCGGGTTCGCGCTGAGGTTGAAGCAATTGATTTACCCCGTGGCTATGAAATGCAATGGGGCGGCGAGTTCGAATCATCAAGCAAAGCGAAAAAGGCTATTTTTGGCTCGTTACCACTGGGCTATTTAGCAATGTTTGCAGTAACAGTATTACTGTTTAACTCAGTGAAAAAACCTTTGGTTATTTGGGCAACTGTACCGCTGGCTATTATTGGTGTTAGTGCAGGCTTATTAGTGATGAATGCGCCGTTTAGCTTTATGGCGCTACTGGGCTTATTAAGCTTAAGCGGCATGCTAATTAAAAACGGCATTGTACTGGTTGATCAAATAAACTTAGAACTGAGTGAAGGTAAATCGCCATATCAAGCAGTGTTTGACTCAGGCGTAAGCCGTGTACGCCCTGTAGCCATGGCCGCTATCACGACAATACTTGGCATGATCCCATTACTATTCGATGTATTTTTTCAGTCGATGGCGGTCACCATTATGTTTGGCTTAGGGTTTGCCACCATACTTACGCTAATTGTAGTGCCGGTTTTATACACTGTGGTATTTAGGATTGATTACCCCAAACAGTAGGCTAACAAAAAACGCAGCTAAGGCTGCGTTTTTATTTGCTTTTTTACACAAGCTTAATTACTTTTTTAAGCTTAACGTGCCACTGCTGCGGGTTTTGTTTCCTGTGGCAGTATTTGCTTTGTGAGTATTTGATTTACCCACATAAGTAGTAGAGCGTTTTTGGTAAGGGGTATTTCGACTATTTTTTTTAGCGTGCTTTTGTTGCTCGTCATTATTTTCACGACGTAGTTTCCCGCCCTGAAAATCACGCTTATGAGCAGATTTAGCGCCACTATTTTTATCTTGTTCAGTGTACTTGCGCTGTTCAGTATCATCATAAAGTGAGTGTTCTTGCGTTTTACCTGAATCAGCAATTGAATCGTTAATGACCGCCATTTCAGCGTCGCTTAAATGTCGCCACTGCCCTACTTTTAAGCCTTTGAGAGTTACGTTCATAATACGCACACGTTTTAGTGTAACCACTTCGTAACCTAAGTATTCACACATACGGCGAATTTGACGGTTTAAACCTTGGGTTAAAATAATGCTAAATTGCTGCGCACCAGTCTGAGTAACTTTACACTTTTTAGTCACGGTATCTAAAATAGGAATACCGTTCGCCATTTTATTTACAAACTGACGATTAAGTGGTTTGTCTACAGTTACCACATATTCTTTTTCGTGGTTATTGCCAGCTCGTAAGATTTTATTAACGATATCGCCTTCATTGGTTAAAAAAATCAGCCCTTCTGAGGGTCTGTCTAAACGACCAATCGGAAATATACGTTCAGGATAATTAACGGCTTTAACTATATTACTTTGAATTTTACGCTCTGTGGTACAGGTAATGCCCACAGGCTTATTATAAGCAATATACACACGTTTAGGTGGTGCTTTTAATTGTTTACCATCAACCAAAACTACATCTGATTGGGCAACTTTAACACCCATTTCTGGTAATTCGCCATTAACGGTAACACGACCTTGCTCAATATATTTATCGGCTTCGCGGCGAGAGCAAAACCCGGTTTCACTAATAAATTTATTTAAACGCTTCAAGTCTGTCATCAGGCAAATCTTCTTAAATATAAAGGCGCATAGTTTAAACTACTCAAGCTATTTTTTCGCGGTTAATTTTCGCTAATTTACGCCATAGGTATTCAAGCGGGCCTTGCTTAAAATACCGGCAATAAATAGCTGTAAATATAAGCTGTACAATCACTAAGCTAATGGCGAGCAGCCAATAATCGAGTCGATTAAAACCAAGCGTCCACTGCGGAAAAAACACTTTAAACAATAATAACTGCATAATGGTTTGGCTTATGTATAAAGTAAACGCTAAGCGTCCAACTTGTTGGATAAGCCCCCCTATGTGGGCGCTGTTGTCACAAAGTTTAACGATTAAATGAATATAAAGCAGTGCAACACATAAGGCAGCAAGTTCATTAACAGGCTCTTGTAAGGCATAACCAATACCTTGATTGTATGGCACTAACATTAACCTTAAGCTAATAAATAACGCACTTAATAGAATAAGCTTAATAAGCAGCGCCTTACTAAGCCCTTTACTAAACACACCGTATTTGTAAGCCAAAATACCAATTAGCATAAACCCAGCACTAGCCCACAATAATAAAATAGGCACAGCCAACAACATATAGGCGCTCATTGCTATATTTTGGCTAAAGTGAGCACCGATGCTTTGGTAGTAACTAGTGTATATTTCGTAGTACTCGGGGGAATCTCTGTATAAGGGCGTCTCATTAAGTCCTAACATAAATATGGCAATGGTCATTAAAGAAATAAAAGTAAAAAGCGCCGCTTTGTTTTTAAGCTCTTCATTCGTGTAATCTAAATAGCGCAATATAAATAAACCTGACACCCCATACAAAAACAAAATGTCGCCCGCCCACAATAAAAAACCATGTATTAAGCCAAACACAATTAGCCAATGTAATCGTTTTTTTAGTGGCTCAGTGCATTGGTATCGCTGATACTGAATATAAAGACCCGCACCAAACAGTAAAGTGAATAAAGTGCGAAACCGACCTTCAAAAAATATAAGGCTTAGTATGTTTAGAAACTGATCGCTAGGTGGTGGTGTTGTGAGTGGCGTATAATTAAGCTCGAAAATAGCGAAGGAAAAACAGTTAATAAACACCAGACCAAGTACGGCTATGCCCCTTATAAAGTCCATATTATAATTGCGCAAAGCATGAATTCCCTAAATATTATCTTTATAGCTATCGGCCCATTGTACCGCTTGTTTGTATAATTTTGGTAAAAAAGCACTGTCTAAATTAATCAGTAATACCGCTTTCTCAAGCGCCCACCAGCTTCCTGTTTCGTAGGCTTTGACTGTTTCAAGGATATAATATAAGTTATTTTTTTCACCAGTTAACGCTGCTTTTATATCTTCCGGGAATGGAAGTTTATCAACCAGCAAGTCCATTGGCTTGTCTAAAATAGCATCGAGCAGTGAAAAAAGCCCCGTTAAAAATGCTTCACCTTGAACCTGCTTAGCAACTTTAGCGGCTATTAATTCACAAAACCGTGCGCGAATAACGCACATCTGCATGAGCTCTATAGGCTTAGAGCGTGCTGTATGGGCAGTGACAATTAAACTAACAAACTTTTTTAAACGCGCTTGGCCGAGGTAAACTAACGCTTGTTTTAATGACGAAATTTGGCTTTGTAGCGGAAACACACCGCTATTTAATAAACGCAGTAACTTGTAGGCCAATGCCGCATCAAGCTCAAATAAACCGGTGATCACTTTAACATCAGGATCTGGCTTCATTACTTCCGAGTAAATGGCGATCACTAGGCCGTAATTATAGTGAATATCTTTTTGTTCTATCATCACTGGGCGCGCAAAATAATAACCTTGAAAATAATCAAAGCCCATTTTACGGG
Organism: Pseudoalteromonas sp. SM9913; assembly: GCF_000184065.1. NCBI lineage: Bacteria > Pseudomonadati > Pseudomonadota > Gammaproteobacteria > Alteromonadales > Pseudoalteromonadaceae > Pseudoalteromonas > Pseudoalteromonas sp. SM9913. The sequence continues at coordinate 568,178 of NC_014800.1, read as the reverse complement.
CCAATTTATATTCTTCATCGGTTTCTATTTTTTCGGCTAGTAGTTTAATATTTTTGTGCTTTTTAAGCTTATTAACCACCAGCGGAATTTCAGCAAGTGGAGTAAGGCGAATATCAAATTTAATTAAGTTGACCAGCTTTAAAAAGCGCTCCCACTGCGGCGTATAAACAAAATCATCAAGGGCTAATTTGTAGTTACTGTGAAATAGTTTGCGACATAGCTCGTAGGTATCGTCGGTGGGCTCTATGGTTTCAAGTAATTCAATGACAACATCTTTACAAGGTAAAAAATCACACAAATCAAGTTTTAACGACTCAGGGCCAATATTGATCAATGCTTTTTTACCCGAGGTAATGTGACGAGTACCTAGGTTAAGCTGGTTTTCCATGATAAGCCTCGCCGTTGCTTGACCATCAGATACACCAGGAAAGCAATTTTCAGGACTATCGCGAAATAGCAGTTCATAAGCAACTACATTTTGATTTCGATTTAGTATTGCTTGCCTTGCCACAAATACAGACACATTACCTACTTTATATTATTTCCACCAGACTAAGTAATTAAAGCGTAAATAAGAACGGATGTCACTGAACTTTATAAAATTTTTTAATATAAGTATGTTATATAATCAGTTACCACACTATCCCAACTAAATCGTGCATCAGCAGCTCGCCTTTTTATTGCTTGCCATTGCTTAGGGTTTGTTTGATATAGGCTAAGTGCCTCAGTTAAACTCTGCAAGAGTGCATCAGCTTGTGTACTTAGCGTATCGCCGTTAAAACAAAATCCACTGACATTATGCTCTACGGTATCTTTTAAACCTCCGACACTGTGCACTAAGCAAGGTTGGCCGGCTCGCATTGCGAGCATCTGGCTAATCCCACAGGGCTCAAAAGAACTCGGCATTAAAAATAAATCACCTAATTGATACATTAAATCGCCAACACCTTGCCCATAGCCTTTTAAAAACAAAAAGTTGTTATTACGTGCCATGGCGCAGGTAAAAAGGTGTTCAAGTTTACTATCGCCTGAGCCAAGTACAAGTAAACGCCCCTTAAATTGATTAATGATCTGACACACTGAATCAATAGTCAGGTCTTTGCTTTGTTGCTGGCAAAGTAACAATACTTTTTGCTCAGTGAGCCGCCCTACACTTGTTACAAGTGGCCCTTGCTTATCACACGCCATAAATTGTAAAACACGCTGATGGGCAATGTAGTGGCTGCTGTGTAATTGCGCGCTTTTTGCCATCCAACTAAACAAAGTCGATTCTATTTGCTCTAATAGCTGACTATAGGTTGCTTCATGTTCGTCTTGAATTGCGTAATCACAGCCGTTGAGTATGCCAATTAATTTGCCTTGCTCAGCCGCTTGTTGTAAATCTCGTTCAAGTCCTTCGCCACCAAAGAATCCGTGGGCGTCATTACTTGCTATTTGCACTTCTTGGCTATAACTCGGTGAAACCACATGTACTTTGTCGGCTAAATTAATGGCACTGCGCATAGGGTTAAAGCAATGCGGATAACGAGGGTCACATAATCGTTGCCCGTCGTAACTTAACGAGGGAAACCATGCTTCTAAGCTGGAATCATCCCCTTTAAAAGGACGAATTCCCTGCAAAGCTAAATTGTGCACCGTATATACCAAGCGCAGCTTAGCAAGCTTGCCATAACGAGGGTTAAATTTAAGTAACACGGCCACACAGGCAATGTGCCAATCATGCAAATGTAATGTGTTGGGTTGTGTTAATACGCCCTGTATCAGGGCTTCACAAATAGCGGCATTAAACAGTGCAAACTTGGTTGCATCGGTAGCAAATGGTCTATTATCGTTGTCGTTACAATACACACTCAATGATTGACTAAAAAGAGGATGACTTATAACTATTTGCCTCACTCCTTTTTGATTCTGTGGAATTTCAAACAAAGATAAAACGTGGGTCTCTGACTTAAATGCCACACTCACTTCACCAATAAAACAGCGCTCACCTAGTTCAAAACCATAATCAGGAATAACCACATCTACCGTCAGCCCCTGCGCCACTAACGCCTTTGGTACATCACGAATAACATCAGCAACACCACCAACTTTGGCATTAGGTAACGCATCATTCTCTGCAGCAACCATTAATACATGCATTAATTTACTCTTATAGTTTGCTGCAAGGCTTTCGCCTTGCTCTTTTAATTATTATTTATTAACGATGTGACTTATTGTCTAACTTCATCAGCATATCGCGGGTGACCAATACAATCCCTTTTTTTGATACCCGAAATCCATTGGCTTCATCGGTTTTACGATCAAAACCAATCTCTAATCCAGGTGGGATCTCACAGCTTCTATCTATAATTGCTCGCTTAATTTTACACCCTCGATTTACAATAGCACCGGGCAAAATAACCGACTCCTCAATGGTACAATATGAACGAATATGTACATTAGAAAATAATAATGATTTTCTCACTAACGAGCCGGAAACAATACACCCACCCGACACCGTTGAGTCAACCGCCATCCCTCGGCGATCATCATCATCAAAAATAAATTTGGCAGGAGGAAGTTGCTCTTGGTAAGTCCAAATTGGCCAAGTAGGATCGTACAAATCCAGTTGAGGCTCCGGCATAACTAGTTCCATATTTGCTTCCCAAAACGAATCTAGAGTTCCCACATCGCGCCAATAGGGTTGTCCTACTTGTGCGGGATCTCTAAACGGGTAGGCAAACACATTATGTTCTTCAATAATGGCAGGAATTATATCATGGCCAAAATCACGCCCTGAGCCCTCTGTTTGCGCATCTTTTTGTAGCTGCTCAAATAAAAACTCAGTATTAAATACATAATTTCCCATTGATGCTAAACAGGTGCCTGGTTTACCAGGCACTGAGCTGGGCTCGGCAGGTTTTTCGTCAAAACGACGTACACGACTTTCTTCATCAACCGTCATCACACCAAAGGTACCCGCAGCTTCTTCAACCGGTACTTCTAAACAGCATACCGTCATGTCGGCGCCATTTTCTACATGCTTTGCCAACAGCCCGCCATAATCCATACGATACACATGGTCGCCAGATAAAATCATCACATATTTAGGTAACTCATGGCGAATGATATCCATATTTTGAAATACCGCATCGGCAGTACCGCAATACCATTCATCACCATGGCGCTGTGACGCAGGTAATATTTCAACTGACTCACCTAATTCCTTTTTAAAATGCCCCCACGCACGATTTACATGGCGAATCAGTGAGTGTGATTTATATTGCGTTGCAATTCCGACACGTCTTACACCTGAGTTAATGCAATTTGATAGTGGAAAATCAATAATACGATGTTTACCACCAAAATAAACGGCGGGTTTAGCACGCCAGTCGGTTAGCTCATGCAAGCGAGAACCGCGACCTCCGGCAAGAATTAAAGCGTAGGTTTCTCTGGTTAAATTACTTATATAACGATTTGCATAACTGGGCATATTACTCTCTCCGTTTAGTGTCAGCTGTTAGTGTCAGTGTTTGTTTTTACTGTTTGGTGTGTGGTATCTAGTGGAGTTAAATGCCATATATCATCACAATATTGACTAATTGTTCTGTCACTAGAAAATGAGCCACTGGCGGCAGTATTTAAAATACTCATTTGAGTCCAGTAGGTTTGATCTGCATAGGCTTTATCAACATCACGTTGCGCAGCTATATAGCTGGCAAAGTCATGAGCGGTTAACCAAGGATCGTTGTTACCTTTAATGCCATTAATCACATCGTCAAATAAGCCAGGTTCAAATAGATTGAAATGGCCACTTTCGAGTAAGTGCATCACACTATTCAAATCAGGGTTATTCGCAATTATTTCACTGGGGTTATAATGCGCTTTTATGTCGTCAATGTGCTCAGCTTGTGCGCCAAATAAGAAGAAGTTCTCAGCCCCAACAGCGTCACGTATTTCAATATTAGCGCCATCTAGGGTGCCTATTGTTAGCGCGCCATTCATCATAAACTTCATGTTGCCGGTACCTGAGGCCTCTTTGCCTGCTGTTGACACTTGCTCCGATAAGTCCGTTGCAGGGCAAATGGTTTCCATGGCGGTGACATTATAATTAGGTAAAAACGCGACTCTTAGAAAAGCAGATACCTGTGGGTCTTTATTGATCACCTCAGCAACATTATTAATGAGTTTAATGATTTTTTTAGCCATCATGTAACCCGGTGCTGCTTTACCACCTAATAAAACGCAACGAGGCACCATACCTTGTGTGTCGCCACGGCGTATGCGGTCATATAAATGAATAACGTGTAAAATGTTAAGTAACTGGCGCTTATATTCGTGAATACGTTTTACCTGCACATCAAATAGCATATTAATATCAAACTCTACGCCACATCTTTGTTTTACTAAATCAACTAAGCGTTGTTTGTTTTGCTGTTTTGCTTGCTGCCACTTTATATGAAACTGCGGGTCATCGTAGTAACGACGTAATTGGCTAATTTGTGCAAAATCACCTATCCAGTCTTTGCCTATTTTTTCGCTAATGATCTGGCTTAAACTCGGATTGCAGTATGCAAGCCAGCGCCGTGGAGTAACACCATTGGTTTTGTTGTTAAATTTATCAGGCCATAGCGCATAAAAATCTTTAAACAAACCCGCGGTTAATAACTGCGTGTGTAGTGCTGCCACACCATTAACAGAATAGCTGCCGACAATGGCTAAAAAGGCCATACGTATTTGCGGCTCGCCCCCTTCTTCAATTAATGATAAATCCCGTTGTTTTTGCACATCACCTGGCCAATGCATGGCCACCTCGGCTAAAAAGCGGGCATTAATTTCATAAATAATCTCTAAAATACGCGGTAATAATTTAGCAAATAACGATACCGACCACTTCTCTAATGCCTCTGGTAGTAAAGTATGATTTGTGTAAGCCATGGTTTTGGTGGTGATATTCCATGCCTGATCCCAATCCAGTTCATGGTCATCAACTAAAATTCGCATAAGCTCGGCAACCGCAATACTTGGGTGGGTATCGTTAAGCTGAAACACATGATGCTGAGCAAATTCAGTAAAATCATTACCGTATTGTTCAATCCATTGTGTAAGTACATCTTGAATACTTGCCGATGATAAAAAGTATTGTTGACGTAATCTCAGCTCTTTACCATTTTCACTGCTGTCGTTAGGGTACAACACCATGGTTATTTGCTCAGCGAGATTTTTTTGTGCTACCGCTTCAGAATAACTTCCAGCATTAAATTCTGTTAAGTTAAATTCGTCCGTTGCTTCAGACTTCCAAAGTCTAAGGGTATTAACAATATTATTTTTATAGCCCGGAATAGGTACATCATAAGGCACTGCTAATACATCTTGAGAACTGATCCATTGGCGATGCTCACGGCCAAATTTATCGGTGTAGCTTTGTACATAACCAGAAAACTTAACCCGTTTAGCTTGCTCCGGTGCGCTCAATTCCCAAGGATGACCTTCTCGTAACCAGTTATCTGGTTGCTCAACCTGATTACCCTCTTTTATTGACTGATTAAACATGCCATATTCATAACGAATACCGTAACCGACCACTGGCAGCGCTAAACTGGCACAGCTATCTAAAAAACAGGCCGCTAGTCGCCCTAAGCCGCCATTGCCTAAACCGGCATCATGCTCAGCTTGTTCAACACTTTCAAGCTCAGTACAGTAAGCTTGCAGTGCCTTTGTAACTTGTGATTCTAAATCTAAATTTAATACTGCATTACCCAGCGCTCTGCCCATTAAAAACTCTAACGATAAATAGGCTGTTTTACGGCGTTTTTGTTGTTTTATTTGTTGATTGGTTTCCCTACAGCGTGCCACTAACCGGTCTCTGATCGTCAGTGCTAATGCATGATACAAATACAGCTGTGACTCGCCCACCACATCACGCCCTAAGGTGTAATAAAAGTGTCGTGTTAAATCATCACTTAAAGTACTTTCGTCAATCACTGGGCCTGCTTGCCAGCCTTTTACTACACACACTTGCTCGTCTTGCTTAGTCATAATCATCGCCTTCTAAATTGGCACTAAAAACCCAACTACTTTGTGCTGAAATATTTACGGTTGCATCTTCTTGAATAACAGATGATGCGTTATTTACACTTGATAATACTAACGTCCATGGCGCGATAATGGGCGATTGTGGTAATTGGCAGACCACAGGCTGTTTACTAGCATTAAGAATAATTAATAACGCATGCTTATTTTGCTTATCAAGTAAGCTATACATTAAAAATTGCCGTGTATCTTCATGCCAATGTGTTTCATCCATTTTTTTACCTTGCTCGGTAAACCACTTAACGGTGAAGCGCTCATCAATATCATCCAAAAACACACTGTGTTTAAATGCACTGTGACCACGCCTGATTTTTAGCGCATCATCAATAAACTGAATCAATGAATGATTCAGTTGTGAGTCTTTCCAGGCAAGCCAGCTGGTGCGATTATTTTGACAGTAAGCGTTATTATTACCGCCTTGCGAGTGCGCCATCTCACTGCCAGCGGCTATCATTGGCACGCCTTTGGAGAGTAATAAGGTGAGTAGAAAGTTTTTTTGTTGTTGTAAGCGCAAACTCATTACTTCTGGGTCGCTGGTAAATCCCTCAATCCCGCAGTTAAACGAATAATTAGCGCTATGGCCATCTTGGTTGTTTTCACCATTGGCCTGGTTATGTTTTTGCTCATAACTGACTAAGTCGGCTAACGTAAACCCATCATGGCTGGTAATAAAGTTAATGCTATTTAGCGGGCCTCGGTTACTGTGTTCAAAAATATCAAACGAGCCATGTAAACGCTTTGCGACATCACTAATAATGCCTTTTTCACTTTGCCAAAAGCGTTTAATCACATCACGATATTGATCGTTCCACTCTCGCCAAGGTGAAGGAAATGCACCAAGCTGATAACCACCAGGGCCTATATCCCACGGCTCACTGATCAGTTTAACTTTATTTAACACAGGATCTTGGGCAATTGCTTGTAAAAAGGTGTGAGACGCACTAAAGCCCGTATTTGAACGCGCTAAAATGGTGGCTAAATCAAATCGAAAGCCATCAACGCCCATAACTTCAACCCAGTAACGTAAGCTGTCGAGTACCAATTGTAAGGTTTTAGGGTGATCGATATTTAACGTATTGCCACACCCTGTATCATTAATATAAACATTGGGTTGCCCCTCAATGGTGCGATAATATGTCAGGTTGTCGAGCCCTCGCAGAGATAAAATAGGGCCATCATTTCCTCCCTCTGCGGTGTGGTTGTATACCACATCCAAAATAACTTCAATATTGGCGCGATGTAACTCACTCACCATTTGTTTAAATTCGTTTATATCGTCATTAACCAAATAGTCTTTATGAGGAGTAAAAAAATTAAGACTATTATAGCCCCAGTAATTTTGCAGTCCTTTAGCGGTTAAAAACTGTTCGCTTATAAAAGCATGCACAGGCAAAAGCTCAATAGCCGTTACCCCTAAACTTTTTAAATGCTCAATAAAACTGGGATGACTCAAACCTAAAAATGTCCCTTGTAGCGCTTTAGGGATATCAGGATGGCGACAGGTAGCACCTTTAACATGGCACTCATAAATAACGGTATTGGCCCAACTATGCTGTGGCTTATTATTTGAATAAGCAACCGGCGCAGTCACTTTTGATTTAGGCATATCTATCGCATTATTAACCACGCTTTTAGTGCCAATGGGCATTTGCCCGTAATGACGTTCGCTCCAAGTAAATTCGTTAAACAAGTCTTTTGCATACGGATCAATCAGTAATTTATGCTCATTAAACAACATGCCTTTTTCTGGGCTGTATTCGCCATCAACCCTAAAGCCATACAATGCGCCTGTGCTTAATGGGGCTATGTGAATGCTCCATACGCCGCCTTCATTAATATTCATGGCTATTTTTAATATTTCTGTATGACCACTTTTATCAAATAAGCACACAAAAGCTTGGCTTGCATTAGGGGCATACAAGGCAAAGTTAACGCCTTGGTTTTGTACACTCGAACCCAGTGGCAAAGGCGCACCCTGAGTAACCTCAAAGCAATTACTCATCATTCACCTTTTCTAAGTAAAGTGTGGTTAAGCCACCAATATTAACTGTAATACTGTGATCAAACCCATGACTTGGCTGAACGACTGAATGGATAAGCTGGTTTTTATCCTCTGTGACACGATAACCTGAGCCAAAAAAGCAAACTTCATCGGTATTTAATACCACTTTATATGTGCCCTTCGCTGGCACACCTAAGGTGTAGTGTTGATAAGCCGTTGGTGTAAAGTTAGCGACAATAACCATAAAGTGGTCAGCATTTTTAGCATAACGAATAAAGCTAAACATACTCTGCTGGCTGTTATTATTATCTATCCATGAAAAGCCCGTTGCACAGCTATCAAGCTCATATAAAGATGGATGCGCTTGATACACTTGATTAAGACGTTTAACCGTATGCTGAATCCCTTGATGGCTTTGATGCTCAAGCAAGTGCCAGTCTAGTGAATGGTCATGATCCCACTCTTTGCGCTGTGCTATTTCGGCGCCCATAAACAGTAATTTTTTGCCTGGATGTGCCCACATAAACGCATAATAAGCACGTAAGTTTGCAAACTGCTGCCAATCGTCACCGGGCATTTTGTTTAGTAGTGATCCCTTGCCATGCACCACTTCATCATGACTGAGCGGTAAAATATAATTTTCACTAAATGCATACACCATAGAAAATGTCATTTTATGATGGTGATATTTTCTAAATAACGGATCTTGCTGCATATAATCTAAGCTGTCATTCATCCAGCCCATATTCCATTTATAACCAAAACCTAAGCCATTGTGTTCAACACTTTGCGTGACCCCAGGCCAAGCCGTTGACTCCTCGGCAACCATCATAATGCCGGGGTTATTTTTATAACTGCGTAAGTTCACTTGTTTTAGGCACTCTATTGCCCCTAAGTTTTCTCGACCGCCATAACAATTAGCTACCCACTGTCCTTCTTTACGACTGTAATCAAGGTAAAGCATTGACGCCACCGCATCTACACGCAGTCCGTCTATGCCAAATTGGCTAAGCCAATACATCGCATTAGAAATTAAAAAGCTTTTTACTTCAGGGCGGTCATAATTATAAATATAGGTGTTCCAATCAGGATGAAACCCTTGGCGCATATCAGCGTGTTCGTATAAATGGGTGCCATCAAAGCAATGTAAGCCATGTGGGTCGCTTGGAAAGTGCCCAGGAACCCAATCAAGTAATATGCCTATGTTAGCTTTATGACATTGCTCAACTAAGTATTTAAAGCTGTTGTAATCACCAAAGCGGCTCGTAGGTGCAAACAGCCCTACTGGCTGATAACCCCAAGAGCCATCAAACGGGTATTCACTGATCGGCATAAGTTGTAAATGCGTGAACCCCATTTCAATCACGTAGCCTACAAGCTTATCTGCAAGCTCGGTGTAGCTTAAGTAACGGTTATGCTCAGCGCGTTGCCAAGAGCCTAAGTGCACTTCATAAATACTAATAGCGGCATCAATATGATTACGCTTTTGGCGATTTATAATCGCTTGTTCACTTAGCAAAATAGGCGCTGGTTTGTACTGTAATATACTGGCAGTGCCCGGTGCTTGCTGCATTTTAAATGCAAAAGGATCGGCTTTATCTAAAACTTCGCCACTGAGCGTAGTAATAGCAAATTTGTAGCACATGTCTGCACTTAAACCCGGGATAAATAATTCCCATACCCCACTTGCCGGATGAAATCGCATAAAATGGCGATTCGCTTGCCAAAAATTAAACTCACCAATAACCGATACACTGGCGGCATTAGGCGCCCACACACAAAAACGAACACCATCTACCCCTTGTTGTGTAGTAAATTGCGCACCTAGGTGAGTATAAGCATGCTCAAGGCTACCTTCGTTAAACAAGTACATAGCCTGTTCATCCAATGTACTGCTGAAGCTGTATTCATCATAAAATCTAACATCGCTATTTTCATAACTAACCTGGCATTGGTAAACACTGCTAGGCATGCTTGATAACTCAGCGATAAATAAATCACTGTGTTTATAGCGTAACGCGCTAATAACTTGACCATCAATTAACAGTTCGACGCGTAATGCCGCTGGCAAATACACGCGTATTTCAGTGCCACTTTGGGTGTTGTGCGCGCCTAAAAAACTAAACGGGTCTTTAAATCGCCCTGCAGTTAATGCGTTTACCTGTGCGTCATAATCAACTAATTGCGTTGATACCCTATTTTTAGTACTGCCCATTTACGCATTCCTTATTGAATGTATTGCAGCCAAAAGAGCAGCATTATCTTTAAAAATATCGTCGCACGTATGTGTGAGTACCCGTCGCCAATTAGGATACTCTTTATCGGTGCCAGGAATATTGACTGGGTAGTGTTGCTTGTCTAAATCATCAAGCTGTAATGCAAATAAACGAGACGGCGATTTAGCTAAACATACAGCCAAAGTGCTATAAACGTCAAAAGCATCCGTGTTAAGTGACAAGGAAGTGTTTTGTGGGTTTAAAAAGCGTAATAACCGGTGTTGCTCTTGCTCTCGCTGCTGAACTAACTGCTGATACTCATCAGTATCAATCAGCCCATACTGCTGTTTAATTTTTAAATCGCTATGCTGCCACCAGCCCACAAATGGCGGTACATCATGATTGGCTATCATCAGCAGGCATTGATCGCTAAGGTCATCGCTGTTTACAAACTCATCATTTTGTTGTTTTTCAAAATAAAATAAGCTGTTTGAGAAAATGCCACTATCAACCAGTGCCTCTTTTACCTCCGGTGGAACAACCCCTAAATCTTCGCCTATTACTATGGCCTGATTAAGATGAGATTCAATTTTTAAAATTGCTAATAAATGCTCAAATGGGTAGTACACATAACAGCCATCTTGGGTATTATTGTTTATGAAACACCACCACAAACGCCTAATCGCCATTACATGGTCGATTCGTAACCCGCCTACTGCATCCATATTGGCGCGTATGAGTGAACGATAAAACTGATAGTTATTGTCAGCAAGGCGCTGCGGGTTTATTGCTGGCAGCCCCCAATTTTGGCCGTTAGGTGCCCAAGGATCTGGTGGTGCGCCAAGGGTTGCATCTTGACTAAATAATCCCTGCTGATATTTAAATTCAGTGCCCTCATTAGCACAGCCCACCGCTAAATCATTAATTAAACCAATCGCCATCCCTTGGGCAATACAATGCTGTTGGCATTGCGTAAGTTGGCTGTGTGCTTGCCATTGGAGGTAATATTCAAATGTGGGCTCTGTGGTTTCTAACATAGCAAGTACATCACTGTACTGTTTACAAAACGCACTAAATTCGTTTTGCCGTGCTTGACTGCCCTGTTGTTGAAAATGCTTAAAAAGCAGCTTAAAAGCAGCATATTTACACTCAGTAACCGTTTTATAATCAATAAAGGCTACACCTTGGTCGCTGTATTTACTTGAGGTATTAGCAGATAACAACTTAGTTAAATCCGAATTGTTAAAGCTGTCTGGCGATAAATTAATTGCGATATATAGCGGATTGAGTAAGGCACGATTGTTTGGGTTGTAGGGGCTGGCGCACTCAGGGTTATCTGCAAACAATAAGTGCAATGGGTTAAGTAAAATATAGTCCATATTTTGCTTTGCACATAAGGTTGCCAACTCAAGTAAATCACTAAAATCGCCAATCCCGAGTCCGGCTTTATTTTTTAATGTATATAACTGAATTGATAAGCCAAAGCGTTTTTTATCCGCTATTTGGTAGGCTTGTTTAGGGGTCGACCAAATTTGTGTTTTCGCTGATTGCTCACCCATCGTTAATAACGCATCATAATAGCCGGTTGGTAAATGCGTCAGTGGTAGCGCTATTTCTATATAACGACACCCATTTACAAAGTACTCACCTAATGCTGCATACTGAGCAATGTGTTCAAATTGCAGCTTTATATTTAATGCTGCCACAGTTAATGTAATTTTGTGATGCGTATCAGCTTCATTAACACGCACCTTTAGCACATTACTAGCCTGATCTATTATGCTAACAGCAGGTGCGAGTGTTAACCACGTAGCCGCATCCAATTGATAATTTAACTGGGTTATTTGCGCCGTATCACGTGTGTCAACGCCACAGCAGTGCAAAGCAGATTTACGGGTGTCTTCGCTAAATATAACGTGTTCACCCGTATACTTAGTGTATTCGTAACCAATACCATGCAAATAAAACAATTGCGATAGTGCGTCCATTCAGCGACCTTAATTAATGCGTTGTGTATTTACTATACTATTTTCTGTACCAAAATTATTAGCAATATACCCATCAGCCTGATGATCGTTATCCCACTGTTTACCATTTATTAAATAGCGAAAATGAAACTCTTTATCAACGGGAAGACGTTGCTTGCATTTAAATACACCAAGCTTTTTGTTGTGCTTCATTGGCACCGGCTGCCAATCATTAAATTCTCCAAGTAAACAGACATCATCTGCATCTGGGTGAGAAAATTCAAAGGTTACTTCTGCTTCATTTTTTGTTTTAAAAAAGCGTTTATTCAACATAATAGGCTCCAACTAAACCATAAGGGTTATTCATCTTTGCCACAGGCCAAACAGCTTAAAAAGGCGATGTGGAATCCATTCATTCACATAAAAACAGCTTTAAAGTTAATCAAAACTTTATTTACGCATTATTACAGTGCGTTATTTATTTTACCGCACTGGTTTGGTGCAATTTTAACCATTAAAACTGATTTTTAAGTAAGCACTGCAACTGAGCAACTTTTAAACCAACTACACCATAACAGCTAATTAATTTGCTTTTGTCCTTAAACACATACTTATTAATTTTTATTACTACATTAAAACTATAAAAACCTTTAGCTTAACAACATCATCAGCGATAATAACTATCTACTCAGCCAACCCGATGAACACTTAAATACAATGTTGAAAAAAAGCATCCTTATTACTTCTGTTATCGTCTTTAGCATCATTACGGCTGTTGTAGGCAGTTCAATTTATACACTATATAGTAAAAAGGTGGTCTCTGTAGACCCAAAACTAAAAGAAATTTCAGGCATTGAGTTTGATAAACATAAACGGCTTTGGGCTATTAACGATAGTGGCGACGAGCCTAAGCTTTATAGGCTCAATGACGATGGTTCAATTGCAAAAGAAGTACTCGTCACGAATGCAAAAAATATAGACTGGGAAGATATGACGCAAAATAAGTTTGGTCATTTCTTTTTAGGCGACTTTGGTAATAATAAAAATGAACGTAAATGGCTAACAATTTATAAAATAGAAAACCCCATAGATATAAAAACCAATACAACAGAAGCTGAAATTATAAAGTTTACCTACCCAGAATTAGATGGCAGCCCAATACAACCTGATCAACGTAATTATGACTTAGAAGCGTTTGTGGCTTTTGGTCGACATTTATACTTGTTTACTAAAAATCGCACAGAGCCATTCGATGGAATTACTAACGTTTACAAAGTAGGTGACCATGCAGCGAATTTTGATGCCCAGCTGATAGATTCATTTAAAACGTGCACCACCATGGAAAAGCTTTGCTGGATCACATCCGCAGCACTTAGCCCAGATAGAACAAAGCTCGCACTATTAGATTCAACCAGTATTTGGCTGTTTGAAAACTTTAAAGGCGATAAGTTTTTCTCTGGCGATGTATTTAAAATTGACTTAGGTATTGTAACCCAAAAAGAGGCAATCACCTTTTATGATGACAATACCATCGCCTTTACCGATGAAGAATTCAAAGGCATTGGCGGCAATGTTTATTTTATAAAGCTCGACCAAGTAACCAAAGTGAAAGTGCAGCGAAGCCATCCTCAGCCGCAGTAGTTTAAAATAAATCTATTTCTGAGGAATTAACTTGTACACTGATTAAGTTCTCGGCAAGTAAATCTTCATAGATACAAAATTTATCTCGGCCATTATTTTTTGCATAATAAAGCGCTTTATCTGCGCTTTCTAGCACTGCAATTGGAAAATCATAAGGACTAATACGCGCTAAACCAGCACTGATCGTCATATTTTCAACAAAAGGAAACGATGTATCTCTAATGAGCTGTATAAATTCAGCCATTTTATTACTGATTGAGTCAGCGTCTGTGGGCTCAAAAACAATCACGAATTCTTCCCCACCAAAACGAAAAATTAAATCTGTTGAGCGAAAAAAGTGACGCATTTTTTGCGCTAATACGAGTAACACTTCATCTCCACAGATATGACCGTATTGATCATTTATATTTTTAAAATGATCAATATCTAAAATAGCCAGCCAAGATGTTGATGCCTGCTTTTGTTGCCTTTTATCCTTATCTCGGGATGAGCCGTGCATTTTTAATACTTGTTTTTCAATTAGCTGTTTTATTTTTTTCTCAAATGTCTGTCTATTTAACAGCCCCGTTAATTTATCTCTTTCGTTTTCATGGAGTATCACTAAATAGTTTTCAAATATGCGGCAAAAAGCATTTAGCATCACTTGAGCCGAACTATCTAAACTTTTTGAAACCACAGAAATGGCAGCAACTGTTTTTTCTTGGCGGGTAATGGGGAGCCAACGGCGTTCAATTCCATCGGCAGACTGAACAGTAATAATACAGGCAGAACGTAAACACGATAGAAGTTCATCCTCAGGCTGTGCAACAATTTGTCGTTGTACCCACTCGAATTGCTTTTCACCCGTGACTTTTAAGCAAAGACTTTGCTCAATAGTCAGTTGGCCTTGAACTTCTATATCTTTATAAACTGAGACTTCTTTACAGCCTATAAATTCTTGGATGGTCGATATCAAACTATATTCAAGAGAATCTACATCTCTATTTTTTGTTATTTTGATGACTGAATTCAGTAAATTTTCTTGCATTGTACTCCCTAAAGCAAACTGGGCGTTTGAGCATTAATAAAATTTAGCATAGACCACGCAGTGGAATATGCTAAATAAAAATTAAAGCATCAATGCTCATCCAGTTTAGGAGCCGCATTATTAATAGATTAAGAACTGTAAGTGCTATTTTAGCTATTGGTCATGCAATTAATAAACTTCTCAGAGAGCTGTGTTATAGCCACTTTATCAGTGTACATAGGCTCGTTATTTTTTATTATAAACTCAGCACATTGTGCTTGAGATTGTTTGAATTTTTGCTTACATGAATTTACCGATTCGCCAATTACTTCTTGGTAGATGCTTTCATCACACAAGCTATCGGCAAATTGACTCGCCCCGGTAATAATTTCATTAATGCTGACAGGAGAGGATTCTAATTTGAAGAATATATCGCTGTAAGTTTCAACCGTTATGCTCTGTGCAGGGTCAAATAAAGTCGCTTTTGCACTTAAATATGAGCCACCTATTAATAATGCCACAGCAGCCATTGTTGTGTATTTCATAACTTTTCCTTGTAAAGTCTTTGCGCAGTGGTGCCAAAAACGTCCTATTTCACTCACACCTTATTAGCCAATGCTAATAAGATTAATAACTGTATTGATGAGATTTTTTAAGTACTGGAGGATTGCAACAAATGCAGGGCTATAAACCTATTGATTTGGTTAAAAACATTCCTTGTTCCTAATATCAAGTAGACTACAATCAAGTTAGCTTAAATGCAAATAATTAATGCTCACTGAATGTACTAAATAAATCGAATTAACGCTTAAATTTAGTCTCTAAAATAACCGATGAACGGGTACGCTCTACCCCATCTAAGTTACCAATATCATCCAGCAAGTGGCTTAACTGCTCAAGGTTCTGTGCTTCTACAATAGCAATTAAATCAAACTCTCCACTAATTGCATACAACTGAGAAATCGCATCAATTTGCTTTAATTCAATATTAGTTTTTGTTGTTAGCTTCTGTTTTACTTTTATTGAAACATGCGCAGAGACCAAGCTATTTAAAAAGTCATCTCCAAAGTCAACGCTATAACCCTTAATGATCCCACTTTGCTCTAATTTTAGCATTCGGCTTTGCACCGTTGAACGAGATAAACTCAAATGCCTTGCAAGATCAGAAATGCTAGCGCGGGCGTTCGTTTTTAATACTGAGAGTAGTTTTTCATCTTGGGGAGTTATCATAATGCTAATTAAATTCGTTAATTTGACTATTATTCTAATCATTTTTCACAAAATAGCACTGCAAATTTCATTCATAACCTTTGATAATGACATTTTTAATAAGTAAAACACATTGTATTGCTGAATCATCCTGACCTTATCGTTATTTTTTCAGCAACGTATTTTTTTATGTGAATAATTTAGGTGTAAAAATGCAAGTAACCAGAGATTTATTTAACGACGTAATGGTCCCTAATTACAACCCTTCAGCTGTTGTTCCTGTTCGCGGTGAAGGCTCACGTGTGTGGGATCAGAACAATAACGAATTTATCGATTTTGCCGGTGGTATTGCAGTTAATTGTTTAGGGCATTGCCATCCTGCATTAGTCGGTGCACTTAAAGAGCAAGGCGAAAAAATTTGGCACTTATCAAATGTAATGACCAATGAGCCAGCTCTTCGTCTAGCTAAAAAAATGGTTGATGCCACGTTTGCTGAAAAAGTTTACTTTGCAAACTCAGGGGCTGAAGCAAACGAAGCAGCATTAAAATTAGCACGTCGCTTTGCACTGGATAAATTTGGTGCTGAAAAAACTAAAATTATTGCTTTCAATAAAGGTTTTCATGGTCGTACATTTTTCACTGTGACAGTGGGTGGCCAAGCTGCTTATTCTGACGGTTTTGGTCCAAAACCTGCTGATATCGTGCATTGTGACTACAATGATATTGCCGCTTTTGAAGCCTTAATTGGTGATGATACCTGTGCGGTAATGATGGAGCCATTACAAGGTGAAGGCGGCATTGTGCCACCAACCAATGAATTTGCACAAAAAGTACGTGAACTGTGTACTAAACACAACGCACTACTTATTTTTGATGAAGTGCAAACCGGCGTTGGCCGTACAGGTCACTTATACGCATACGAAGGCTTAGATGTTATTCCTGATATCTTAACGACGGCTAAAGCCTTAGGTGGCGGTTTTCCAATTGGCGCTATGATCACCACCACGGAAATTGCAGCACACCTAAAAGTAGGCACGCATGGTTCTACATATGGTGGTAACCCGTTGGCTTGTGCTGTTGCAGAAGCGGCATTTGATACCGTTAATACGCCTGCTGTATTAGATGGCGTAAAAGAGCGTGAACAAATGTTCCGTGATGGTTTAAATGCAATTAATGAAAAATACCATGTATTTAGCGAAGTCCGTGGTAAAGGCTTACTAATCGGTGCGGTATTAAATGAGAAATTTGAAGGCCGTGCTCGTGACTTTTTAGTAGCAAGTGCAAATAACGGCTTAATGAACTTAGTAGCCGGTATGAACGTTATTCGTTTTACACCTTCATTAGTGATCCCATTTGAGGACATTAAAGAAGGCTTAGCTCGCTTTGAAAAAGCAGTAAGAGATGTAGTAAACGGTTAATAACTAAGTAAAACATAACTAAGTCCTGAGGCAAACACACGTTTACCTCAGGATTTTATATGTTGTTGGAGCAAGTAGTTAATGCAAGTATTACGTCCTATTACTGTCAATGATTTTGCAGCACTTAAAGAGATTGCCATTGAGTCTGGCCATGGCTTTACCTCTTTACCTGTCGATGATGGGCAACTACAAGAAAAAATTGATCGTGCGCAAAACAGTTTTACTAAAAACGTAGATAAGCCCATCGACGAAAGCTATCTATTTGTTTTAGAAGACAGTGAAACCGGCAAGGTAATTGGTACTACCGCCATAGAAGCGGCCGTCGGGTTATCTGTACCTTTGTATCATTATCATCTAGGTAAAACCGTTCACCATTCACCCACTTTAAACGTTTACAATACCGTAGATATTTTGAGTATGTGTAATGACTACACTGGCTGCTCAGAAATATGTACTTTATTTTTACGTGAAGACAGTAGAAAAGGCTTAACGGGACGTTTTTTATCACGTTCACGTTTTTTATTTATGGCGCAACACAGTGAGCGCTTTGCCGACACAGTAATTGCTGAGATGCGTGGTGTTAGCGATGAAGACGGTCACTCGCCATTTTGGCAATGGTTGCAGGAACACTTTTTTAGCATTGAATTTCCACAAGCCGATCATTTAGTGGGGTTAGGCGATAAAGTGTTTATTAGCGAACTCATGCCTAAATATCCTATCTATGTGAATTTGCTGAGCAAAAAAGCACAAGCGGTGATTGGCCATGTGCATGATAAAACCAAACCAGCACTTAAACTGCTTGAAAAAGAAGGTTTTGAACACCGCGGATATGTTGATTTATTTGACGCAGGCCCCACAGTAGAAGCAAAGCTCGGTAATATTCGCAGTATTCGTGATTCACAGGTGTGCCCTATTACTATTGGCGAGCTTGAACATATCAATGAGCAAAGCTCAGACACCCTTGCTATTTGTAATCAAGGGGTTAGTGATTTCAGAGCCACATTCACCAAACATGCTCATTACAATCAGGCAAAGCACACCTTAATCATCAGCCAAGAAGTAGCTGATGCACTTCATTTAAAACAAGGAGATGCAGCGCGATTTTTCCGCCTGTAACATTATTTATGAACACACAACTAATTAATAATCAATGGCTTGTAGGCAAAGGCCCTGCGTTTGATTCTATTAACCCAAGTAATGGTGAAATTGTATGGCAAGGTAATGGCGCCAACGCAGAGCAAGTTGACAGTGCCATTAAAGCGGCAAGAGCCGCGCAAGTTCAATGGGCAGACATGCCAATTGAGCAACGTATTACCATTTTAGAAAACTTCGTAGCCCAACTAAAAGAACACAGCGAAGAGTTTGCCACTATTATTGCTCGTGAAACAGGTAAACCGCTATGGGAAACACGCACAGAAGTGGGCGCGATGACAGGCAAAGTGGCCATTGCGATCCGTGCTTACAATGAACGTACTGGTACAACCGAAAACCCAATGCCTGGTGCAAAAGCCCTTATTCGCCACAAACCTCACGGTGTGGTCGCTATTTTTGGTCCGTATAATTTCCCTGGGCATTTACCTAACGGCCATATTGTACCAGCCATACTAGCCGGTAATACCGTGGTATTTAAACCATCAGAATTAACTCCTCATGTAGCGCAGTTTACCTTAGAACTATGGTTAAAAGCAGGCTTACCTGCTGGGGTTATAAACCTTGTTCAAGGTGAGTTAGAAACAGGTAAAGCGCTGGCCTCACATCAAGATATAGATGGCCTATTTTTTACTGGTAGCTCAAACACAGGTCATTTATTACATAAACAATTTGCCGGCCACCCAGGTAAAATTTTAGCGCTTGAAATGGGCGGTAATAACCCGCTAGTGGTTAAAGATGTTGCTGATGTCAGCGCCGCCGTGCACGATATTATTCAGTCTGGTTTTATCACCTCTGGTCAACGCTGTACTTGTGCACGCCGTTTATTTATTGAAAAGTCGCCCAATGGCGATGCTATTTTAGAAAAGCTGATCAGCGCCACCAAAAATATCCTAGTAGACGATAGCTTTGCGGACGATCAACCTTTTATGGGTGCTATGATCAGTGAAAAAGCCGCATTAGGCATGGTTGCAGCGCAAGCTGAGCTAGTTAAACAAGGTGCTGAGATTCTTGTTGAGCTTAAACAGTTAAAATCAGGCACTGGGTTTGTAAGCCCAGGCATTATTGATGTCACTAATATAAGCGAAATTGCCGATGAAGAACACTTTGGCCCGCTTATAAAAGTATATCGTTACACTGATTTCAATAGCGCTATAACAGAAGCAAACAACACCAGCTTTGGTTTATCTGCTGGTTTACTTGCTGATAGCGAAGATGATTACAGTCACTTTTTAAAACGTATTCGTGCCGGCATTGTTAACTGGAACCGCCCTATTACAGGCGCATCAAGCGCAGCGCCATTTGGTGGTATAGGTGCCAGTGGCAACCACAGAGCCAGTGCATACTACGCTGCAGATTATTGCGCATACCCAGTGGCCTCTGTAGAGTCAGAAAAAGTTAACTTACCGCAAACCCTCGCGCCGGGCTTAATAATTGAATAACAATTTAAATAGATTTAAGGATTTACCATGCATACTGATGTAAACACATTATTTGATAACCTGTGGCAAAACTACCTAAGCGTAACGCCATCGGCTGACAAAATTCATGACCTATTAGGCTCAACGCAAAAAGACGACATAATCAACGATCATATTGCGCTGCGTACTTTTAATATTGAAAAAGTAGGCCTTGAAAAACTAGCTGCACACTTTTTAGCCATTGGCTACAAAGAATGTGGTGAGTACCATTTTGAAGCAAAAAAACTCTACGCTAAGCACTACGAGCACAGCGATCCAACGCAACCTAAAGTGTTTATTTCTGAGTTATTAGTTGAAAAATGCTCGCCTGAGCTTCAAGCAATTGTTACTGATATGGTTGCACAAATTGACGAAAGTGCGGTGACTGCCGATAACTTTTTATATTCAGGTACACATTGGCAAGTAAGCACTGATACTTACAAAAAGCTATTAGCAGAGAGCGAATATGCGGCGTGGATGTCTGCGTGGGGTTACCGTGCAAATCACTTTACTGTGAACATTAACACCTTAGCTAAGTTTGATAACATCCATGATGTAAACCAAGCTCTTAAAGATGCAGGTTTTTCACTTAATACCTCAGGAGGCGAAGTAAAAGGCTCACCAGAGGTGCTATTAGAGCAATCATCAACTTTAGCTGATGAGTACGCCGTAACCTTTAGCGATGGCGATATGCGCATTCCTAGCTGTTTTTACGAGTTTGCTATTCGTTATCCAAAACCTGATGGTGAAATTTACACCGGTTTTGTCGCTGCCTCTGCAGACAAAATATTTGAAAGCACCAACGCACGATAACCAAAGTGTGTTGAATTTAAAAAGCCCACTTTTGGGCTTTTTTTATGCCTAATGAATGGTTTAAAACAATTTTATGCATCGATAAAACAATAAAAAATGAGAATAATCAATTGCCCCCTTATGGGCATGCAGGCTTATGTGTGTAAACTTAAACGCAGTTGCTTATTCCCACTGCGTTTTTTTGCTAAAAAAGGAGCCGCTTTCCTCTTTAATATTATAAAAACAACGGCTTATAGTCATTTTCTAATTGTTCAAAAGACAAATCGCCAATAAATCGACCAAAGCTGAGCCACGTAGCAAGGCCTCTTAAATCTTTAAAATGAGGCGGCACAAATTGCGGATTTTCAATGACACCTAAGTCATGCAATTGCGATATTAATCTAAAGTCATCAATTGATATTTTACCCACCAGCAATAATGGCAACTGATCAATTCGACCAAGCTGTATCGCCACCCTAATTAAGTTGTAAACTAAAACAAAGCCTTTTATGTAAGCAATATCTTTGGTAAACGGTAAGCCCGTTGCGGTACTGCCTCTAAAAACGCGCTGTGCAAGGGTATAGCTGTCGTCTTTTGATAAACCTTGAGCAACGTAATCTCGGTAAATATCGATAAACTCAGCGCCATCAATCACTTTCGTCACCGCTTGAATACGGTTTACTAATTTGGATAAGCGACGTGGTGTTGATTTAAGAGTAATAATTTCCGTCAGTACTGCAAGCCCCTCTTGGGTAACCGTAGAGCTTGGTGTGCCTTTACTCAAACAGGTTAAATAAGGTTGCGCTAAGCCATTTTGAGTGGTGCCTACATGGATCCAGCCCTCATGCACTTCTAAAATATCTAATTCGCGCTGAGAAAACTTAACATCTTGATTGAGCTTAATATTATTAGCACCTGCTGCCGCATCGCTGACAATACCATCACTTAGCATCACTTCTACGTTTATTCCCGGCATGCTGGTATTGACCTGTTCAGATAAAATCCGCACCGCGTCGCTAGCATCAATATTTTTAGGATCTTCAGGCAAAATATCCGCTGCAAGTAAATTTTTTAAAGGCTGTTCGAGCATATTAGCCAGTTCTGATAGAGATGGCTCACCAGCATGAAACAAATCTTTAGGATGACCAAATAGCTCCACTGATAAGTCATGAAACTCTGGCGTACCGCGGTATTCAAGCATGCTCAGAACCGTTTTATATTCGGTACACATTTTACCCATATATTGTGCAATTGGGTTTAATTGCCCCAACTGGTTAATAATATTGCGGTGCAGTGTTGAAAATGCTTGGCGCAACTCGCTAGGAACAAATCCTAAATCGCGCTGTTGATAATAAGCACGATCAATAAGTGGATTTTTTTGACATTTTTGTCTAAAAAACTCCTCTTTAATTTGTTTATCCCAATTTATTGCATCGAGTATTCTAATGGGTGTTTGCAATGCAATGAGTTGGTCGGATAATTCACGAGTTTTCAAAAGTAACGCTTTGTCTATCATGGTAAAAGCTCAACAAAAAGTGAACTTTGAGCATAATTTATAAATGAAAAATAACAAAGCAATATCATACTTTTTAGACTATTGTTTTTATGATGATCGACCCTCACTTCTATAGCGTATGAGTGATTAAATAAAAGGGACAAACAATGAAAAATGAAATCGACAATAAACAAATTCTAGCGGTTTACGAACGCATTCAACAACGCGGAGAAGTCACAGAAGAAGGTAAATTTTATCAAGGGATCACTGCATATTCTGACATAGATGGCTATACCGTCTATTTACAAGGCAGTGGTGTTTTACTTCGCTTTGGGTTTCATAATACTTATCACCTTGATTATGAACATGACAAACACAAAGACGACTTTTTGAAAAAACTTTATAACATAGCTAATGAAGAGTGATGCGATCAACAAATAGAAGAAACAGACCAACCAGTTCGCGCAATTTGCTGTTTATTAACCAAGTTATTGCGCAATTAAAAGCAGAACCTGAAAAGCTGCAACTCATCAAAAACAACCTTGCTTATTACCGGGCGCAAACGCATTTAAAGCGCGGTTTTTTACTTGCAATAGAACGCTTTGATTGGGTATTTGAAGCGACCGATAATATTGATGAAATTTGCGACCAAATTATGGCAGACGATTATATTGGCAACCGTTTAAGACGTTATCCTTTGCTCTTTAAAGGCGTTGTTGAAACCTAAACAGCGTCTTTATTTATCTCTTCACTAAGTTAACATTTCTGTAAATTAATCTCATATTTCACTTCCTAAATCTTTTTTCTTGGATCTTCCCACAAACTCGCCTTACCGCTTTTTAAAGTAACCTGCCCACAAAAAATACAATTAGTACTCTAATAGTTATCACACTAATAAATAAATCACTAAAAGTTTCACCAATTATGTAAACAAATAATTACACAGCAAAAAGCAATCAAAAAAACACACGTAAAAAATTGTTATTAAATGATATTTTATAAAAATTCAGCTTGTTGATATAACTTCATTTTAGACTTATTTTATTAATTATTTATCCACATTTCAGACACTCACCATTTGCATGAACCTTGAATTGTTAGAGCTATTACCTTAAGCTTATCTTTATTGAACGATCAATTAATAAAAATTATGCCTAAAGTTGGAATGGAACCTGTAAGGCGTCAGCAGCTAATTGACGCAACAATAGAGTCAGTTGCTCAAAAAGGGTTACAAGCAACCACAATTAATAGTATTAGCAAAAATGCGGGGATGTCTTCTGGCATAATTAGCCATTACTTTGGTGGGAAACAGGGGCTAATTGAAGCAACTGTGCGTTACTTACTGTCTAACTTGAAAGATGACTTGATCAGCAAAGTAAATGAAAAGACCACGCCAACTCAAAGGTTAATGTTTATTGTTGAATCAAACTTTGCGCTAGTACAACAACGAAAAGACACCACTCGGACGTGGTTAAGTTTTTGGGCGCAATCAATGCACGACAAGGAACTTCATCGTTTACAAAATGTAAACAGCAAACGCTTGCAAAGCAATTTAACCGTTTCATTTAAGCAATTAATGCCTTTAGCGCAAGCGAATCTCGCGGCAGAGTTAACCGCAGCAATGATCGATGGTTTATGGCTACGAGCCGTATTAAGCCAATCAGACGAAAATCAGTTTAAACACAGTGAATCACTGGCTAAAAACTACGTGCATTCACTTATCAAGCAATATGGAGCCTAACGTGACTACACCTATCTATCAAAACTTTATCAACGGTCAATTCCTTGCAAACAAAAGCGGCGAAACATTTGATGTAGTAAATCCTGCAACCGGCCAAGTAAATTATGCCGTTGAAGTTGCCGATGAATACGTTCAAAACGCAGCAATTGAAAGTGCAAAACAAGGCTTTAAAGTTTGGTCAGCCATGACCCCTATTGAGCGCAGCCGTATTTTATTAAACGCCGTTGCTATTTTACGCAAGCGTAATGATGAGCTTGCACTAGTTGAAGTGCTCGATACCGGTAAACCAATGCAAGAAGCTAACTGCGTAGATGTTGAAACAGGTGCAGATGTAATTGAATATTTTGCAGGCCTTGCCCCTGCGCAAGTTGGTCAACAACAAATGGTTGGCGATGACTTTTACTACACACGCAAAGAGCCTTTAGGTATTTGTGCTGGTATTGGTGCATGGAACTACCCATTACAAATTGCATGTTGGAAGTCTGGCCCTGCCCTTGCAGCGGGTAATGCATTTATTTTTAAACCTTCAGAAGAAACCCCGCTTGGCGCAATTAAATTAGCAGAGGTGTTTATTGAAGCAGGTGTACCCGCTGGCGTATTCAATGTAGTTCAAGGCGCGAGTGAAGTAGGCCAATGGCTTACTGCACACCAAGATATTGAAAAAGTATCGTTTACTGGTGAAGTAGGTACCGGTAAGAAAGTCGTCGCCAGTGCTGCAGGTACATTAAAAGATGTGACTATGGAACTAGGTGGTAAATCGCCGTTACTTGTCTTTGACGATGCCAATATAGAGCAAGCAGTAAGCGCGGCAATGTTAGGGAACTTTTATACCCAAGGTGAAATTTGTACTAATTGCACTCGTATCTATGTTCACAAAAATGTGTACCAGCAGTTTATTGATGAGCTTAAAACTCGCACCGAAAACAATATTATTGCCGGTGATCCACAAGATTTAAACACTAACTTTGGCGCGCTTATTTCTAAAAAGCATCAAGATTTAGTGCTGAGCTACATCAACAAAGGCCTTGAAGAAGGGGCAACGCTATTAACCGGTGGCTCAACGCTTTCACCAGCATCTGCGCCAAATGGTTATTTTGTAGCGCCAACCGTATTTGTTGATTGCAACGATGAAATGACCATCGTTAAAGAAGAAATTTTTGGCCCAGTAATGAGCGTTTTAGTATTTGATGACGAAGATGATGTAATTGCACGTGCTAACGGCACTCACTTAGGTTTAGCTGCAGGCGTTTTCACCAGCGATATTAAACGTGCTCATCGCGTTATTCATCAGCTACAAGCCGGTATTTGTTGGATCAATGCTTACGGTAACTCGCCGGCAGAAATGCCTGTAGGTGGCTATAAGCAATCAGGTATCGGCCGCGAAAACGGCATACAAACGCTTGATCATTACACGCAAACTAAGTCTGTTTATGTTGGTATGGCTGACATAGAAAGCCCATTTTAAGGAATCATTATGAACCACTCTTTTGATTATATTATTGTAGGCGCAGGCTCTGCAGGCTGTGTGTTAGCAAATCGCTTGTCTGAAGATTCAAGTAACAAAGTATTGTTACTTGAAACCGGCGGCAGCGATAAAAGCATCTTTATTAAAATGCCCACTGCTCTGTCGATTCCAATGAATACCGATAAGTATGCGTGGCAATTTCATACGCAGCCAGAAAAGTACTTAGATAACCGTGAAATGCACTGCCCACGCGGTAAAGTGCTTGGCGGCTCATCATCTATTAATGGCATGGTGTATGTACGTGGTCATGCGAAAGATTTTGATGAATGGCAGCAACATGGCGCTAATGGCTGGGATTATCAAGCCTGTTTACCGTATTTTAAAAAAGCAGAAAGCTTTTATCTAGGTGAAAACAGCCATCGTGGTGGAAAAGGCCCCCTTGGCGTTAATAACGGTAATAACATGGAAAACCCTTTGTATAGCGCCTTTATTGATGCTGGTGCTCAAGCGGGTTATGCCACTACAGCTGATTATAATAGTGCTCAACAAGAAGGCTTTGGCCCTATGCACATGACCGTTAAAAACGGTGTGCGCAGCTCAGCCTCTCGTGAATATTTAGATCCGATTAAGCATCGCAGTAATTTAACAATTGTAACCGGTGCACTTGCTCAGCGCGTTATTTTAGACGGCAAAAAAGCAACCGGTGTTGAATACAAGATCAATGGCACAGTTAAAACAGCCACAGCAAGTAAAGAGGTTATTTTAAGTGCGGGCTCTATCGGTTCACCTCACCTGTTACAACTGTCCGGTATTGGTGATACACAAATACTTGAAAAAGCAGGTGTTGAAGTAAAACATCACCTACCAGGTGTTGGTCAAAACTTGCAAGACCATTTAGAGTTTTACTTTCAATATAAGTGTAAACAACCCATTACCTTAAACGGTAAATTAGGCTTGTTTTCTAAAGGTTTAATTGGTGCAAAATGGCTGCTTACCCGAAAAGGTTTAGGCTCAACTAATCACTTTGAATCGTGTGCCTTTATTCGCTCAAAACCGGGTGTAGAGTGGCCTGATATTCAGTATCACTTTTTACCGGCAGCGATGCGTTATGATGGACGCAGTGCTTTTGCAGGGCATGGTTTTCAAGTGCATGTAGGTCATAACAAACCTAAAAGTCGTGGCAGTGTCACTATTGCCTCAGCAGATCCGACGCAGCCGCCAAAGATTGTGTTTAATTATCTTGAGCATCAAGACGACATTGAAGGCTTTAGGGCGTGCGTACGTTTAACGCGTGAAATTATTGAACAAGCTGCCTTTGACGACTTCCGTGGTGAAGAAATTCAACCAGGGCAACAAGTTCAAACGGATGAGCAAATTGATGCCTTTGTGCGCCAAGCAGTGGAAAGTGCTTACCACCCTTCTTGCTCTTGTAAAATGGGTGAAGACGACATGGCTGTAGTTAACTCAAATACCCAAGTGCATGGCATGCAAAGCTTGCGTGTAGTTGACTCGTCGATTTTTCCAACCATACCTAATGGTAATTTGAATGCCCCTACAATTATGGTGGCCGAAAAAGCCGCTGATATTATTTTAGGTAATAAGCCTTTAGCTCATACAGGAGTTGATGTTGTGAATGCCACTGATTGGCAAACTTCACAACGAAATAAAACCCTTTAATTTAGCCTGCCATAAAGGCCACTCTTTTAAGCAAAATGCTTTAAGGAGTGCCTTTATGCGCCTTGCAGTGGCTCACAAGCATAAATAGGTTATGCCTGTGTTAATGCAAGCACAATAAAAAACGGAGTATATATGTGTTATTTTTATTCATTCTGGGAGGGCGATAATGACTATTTGGCTTAATGCAGGCATTATTTTCACCTTACTTGCCATTGTTACTATTTTAATAAAATGGGGCAATGTACGCGTAGTAGGCGTCACACCAGTGAGAACATTCACTTTTATAGCAATCCTGTTTACCTCAGGCCTAGACGTTGGCCTTATTATGTTCCCTTTAACCGAATTTGCCGGTTATGCAGACATAAAAGCAAGCCCAGAATATGCATTTGCCAATCCTCTCTCAATTGAGTTTGGTTATTGGGGATTTTTAATTTGGGGATTTTATTTTCTTACGTGCTTTTATTTCTGTGTAATAGAACCCAAAGTGAAGTTTTTTGAAATTCCATGGGTTAAGTTTTTAAACAACGTGGTCATTATTGGTACTTGTGCGTTTACCGCTTACTTATTACTGAGTAACTTGCCATGGTATTTACCTGAACTCGGTGATGGCTCAAATGTTATTCCTGCGTTTTACTTAATCGTGCTTGCCGCTATTTGCTTTGCGGTGTATTCAAGTACCGATATTAAATATGTACGCTTTTTAAGTATTGCAACTACTTGGTTGTTTATAGCCCTAATTGGCTTTATGTGGGCTGATGCCTTCTTATTTGGCGACAGTGAACTCTCTGCATTTACTAAAAACATCGGATTAATTGGTAATTACTTTGCCAACATCAATGAGTTTGTATTACCACTGAATGATTACCATGAGTTTTACTTATTTTGGTGGTTTGCGTGGAGCATTATGATTGGTCAATTTACATCGCGTTTTGTGGGCGGTTTAAAAACCTATCAAGTCCTTGGTGCTATGCTGATTTTCCCATCGATTCCAATCGCTATCTGGTTTAGTGTGTTATATCACTACCATGAAGCCGGTATTCCAACCGAGGGAATCAAAAACTTTGCTATGGTGTTTGTAGGTATCGTATTTGTTATTAACTCGCTCGATTCACTGATCCGTTTATACACAGATAATTTAAACCTAACCGTAAAACGCTTTGGTAAATTTAAATATATTGCCATGAACGTTGTCGCTTTGTCGCTACTAACACTGCTATTTAAGCTTGAGTTTTTGCAAATTCAATGGGTGGGTGCTTTAGTTATAGGGTTATTCTTTATTTGCCTTGGTTTTATTGCCTACAGCAAACTTAAAACGGTCAGCAATATCGAAGGATCGCCTAAAGCGAATAAAATTGATTACACAAAAATAGAAACTATCAGCTAGTAAAACACATGAACAATAAATTAAAACAACTTTTTATCGCTTTACCGTTCACCGTTTTATCAACAACGGCAGCGGCTAACTGGTCAACAACGATTACGGCTGCATCTGATTACACCTTTAATGGTGTATCACAAACAGATAACGATCCGGCACTGCAAGCAAGCCTTGACTACGCGTATGATAACGGTGTTTATGCCGGTGTATGGGCATCAAACGTAGATTTTGGTGATGACACCGACTTTGAACTAGATGCTTATGTAGGCCGATACATTCAGTTAAACGAACAAGTAAGCCTGGATTACGGTATTGCTTATTACACTTACCAAGGTAATAACAGCGATGGTAACTACGCCGAAGCGTATACTAAATTTGGTTACACCAGTGACTACGGCCAAACAGAGCTTAACTTTTGGTACAGCTGGGATTACTTTGGCTACGATACTGGCCATGTGATTTCTATGATTGCGCACACTTACGAGCTTGCGCCAAATCATGCGATTCGTGCCAGCTTTGATATTTCAAACTCACTCGATGGCAATAAGTTCCAATGGGATGAAGCTAAGGGCGACAAATCGTATTATCACTACCGCTTAGCATACCAAACGAGCTATGAAGGGTTTGGCATTGAAGTGGCTGCTGAGAATACCAGCCTAGATTACGATTACGCAGATGAGCGAATTGTACTTGCTATCTCACGTACATTTGACTTGTAATAACTAGGTTTACCATTTAGTAAACACAAAAAAACACGCTACCCAGTAGCGTGTTTTTTTATTGCCTAGCAAAATCTTACTTTTATATTATTTATAGCGTTATAACTGCCACGCATAACTGACTTTAGTAAAGAAAGTACGTTGGTCTCGCTCAATGCTTTTTAACGAGTCATCCTGATAACCTTTATCTGAATACCCTAAGTAAAATAAGGTTTGTGCGTTAATTTTGTATGAGTACACCAGCTGACTACCGTAATCTTTGTTGATTTCGCTAACCTGATAAAAGTAAGCATCCTCATTTCTGTCTATATCTTCAAACTGTAAAATCAGCTTAAGCATAGCGCGCATACTAAACTTATAATAAAGCCTAAAATCAATAAGGTTTGCGGTAAAAACACGTCGCCCTTGGTAATCATCTAAATGGCTATAATTATGCCTAACATCGACCTGCCAATGGTTATTAATATCCCAAACAGCCTGCGATTGTGTGGTTAAAACATCGCCTAGCTGCTCATTAGTGTAATCTATACGGCTTGCGTATTCGGCATATAACGATAATCTCAGATCTTTTGACGGTCTAAAAGCCGTATAAAAATAACCAATATTTTGGTTATAAAACTTGCCGTTATAATTTTCATAGCGATTTAATAAACCCAGCTCAAATACAGACTGCTTTTGACCTTGAAAGGTCATGTAACCTTCGTATTCTTCTTCAAGTAACTCGCCATTTTGCGCCCAGGTTTTATCCCAATCGGCGGTGTATGACCAGGTTGTTAGCATGTCATGTTCATCACCATACCAAGTTTGTCCGCCACCAAAGCCTACTTTTTCATAGTCTACCTTTTCTTGATAACCTAAATCGGTGCGGTAATCCTCACCAATATTGTCATAGGTCGCGTAGAGCTTATAATCACGCTTATCGCGTGTCAGCTTTAATGCATACGCCATATCCGACTGAGTGTCTGCTAAATTGTAGTTATCAACTAAAAACTGCGAGTTGTTGGTATCAGCATGGGCTATTTGGTAATTAAGCGTATCTGACTGATTAAACCAATAGCTGCCATCAACCGATAACACCGTATTATGGTAATCACTACTTTCTCTATATGTTGAAGTGACACCAATAGTACCTTGTTGGCCAATATCATATTGGTATCGAGCCACCGCCGCCTTAGTTTTATCATTTAGGCTGGCAAAGCCTGAGCCTTGGTTGCTGGGCAGTAAAACATTACTGTTGTCGTCATCGGCAAACATTAGCGCATAACTGTGGCTATCGGTTTTACCGGTGAGCTTTGCACCAATATTAGGCTCAGCTATGGTACGGGTATAAAGCAGTTCAAATAAATTACTTTTAAAATAAGACGCGCCATCTAAGAAAAACGGACGCTTTTCAGCGTAATAAATAGAGTAAGTGGTGTTTACATCCAGTTCTAAAGAATCGGTTTCTACCTGAGAAAAGTCTGGATTTATGGTGGCATTGATCACGGCATCTTTGGTGATTCCCCAACGAAGATCAAGCCCTACTTCAGTGTCTACATCGCCATTATCCCACGCACCCGGTACCTGTGTTTTTTGATCGTTTCTCAGTGCGGTTAATGTTGGCGTTAGCTGTAGGTTTTTACTTGGTGCTAAATTATTAAATCCGCTTATTTTGTCAAACTGACATAAACTACATTTAATATCACGGTCAAAGCCTGTGCTTGATAATTGATACAACACATCACGCTGATAGTTTCGCATTACAGCAAAACCCCAGGTAGATTGATCTTTATTTTGCGCAAATCGCAGCGCTTTAAACGGAATACGCATTTCAACTACGTAACCTTGCTCGTTTATGGTACCGGCACTGTCCCAAATGGCATCCCACGATAAGTCTGACACCCATTCATCGGTATCCGTCATGCGAAGGTCACCTTGAGCGCCCAGTGGGTTTACATAAAACTCATAGCCTGTACGTTCATCGTTAAAGGTATCAATCACCAAACCGACAGTATCATCTTGCCAGAGGGTATCTCTGTCACGAAGCGCCGCGCGAATTTTACTCGGATCGGGGTCGTAAGCTACAAACGCCACATATAAATTATGACCATCGTCATAAAGGTATGCATCTGTTTTTACTGGCGGTGTGCCTTTTTCATTCGGCTCATCTTGGTAATTTACCGCAACATGTGTTGCTTGTTGCCAATGTGGCTCGTTAAGCACGCCATCTACATCAATATTTTTATTAATGTGCGCGAGTTGATAATTAAGCTTATCGGCAAGTGCATTAGGGCTGAGAGTTAAACCGAGGCTGAAGCTGATAAAAAACAGCAATGTTGTTATTTTTATAGGTATAAAGTACTGCATAAACATCCATTTAGGTTTATTTACTTGTTAAAAGTAAACTTTGCTCAGGAGTGTAAATTATACAGGTACATTTGTTAATAGTTGCGCGCTATTATTTGCAATAAAATTAACAAAAAACTAATACACAACGAAGTGGAATGATTATGTGTCGAGAAGTTTTAATTTATTAGCCACACCATTCCAGCTATCGGCATCTTCCGGGGCGGGTTTAACTTGCGTTATACGTGGCCATATTTCTGCTAGCTCCGCATTTAATTGGGTAAACTCTTTTTGCGATTCAGGTAATTCATCTTCTTGAAAAATAGCATCAGCGGCACACTCAGGTACGCATAAACCACAGTCAATACAGTCAATAGGGCTAATAGCCAAAAAATTAGGACCTTCAAAAAATGCATCTGCAGGGCATACTGATACGCAATCAGTGTACTTACATTTTATACAATTTTCGGTGACTACAAACGCCATAATGGTTTAATACCTAATGTTTCACAATAACAGCTGCGGATCATACCCAACCCTTACCAAAACACAATAAATAAGTGCCAAAAGTGGGCAATTTAACGTAACATATGGCGCTTATAAATCAGCGCTTTGTGCACACCCCTTATTGTGAGCGGAATTTAATCCCCGCTATGACACCTAAAGAGATATTAATGATACGTTTAACCGAAATAAAGCTGCCGCTTGACCATGACGAAAATGCCATTGGCCAAGCCATCATCAATAAATTAAATATAAGCCCAGAGCAGCTACACAGCTACAATGTGTTTAAACGCGGTTACGATGCACGTAAAAAAAGCGCCATTTTACTGATTTACACGCTTGATGTTGAAGTGGATAACGAAGCACAACTGTTAACCTCGTTTGAAAAAGACCAACACGTTAAAGTCTCCCCTGACACCAACTACAAATTTGTAGCGCACGCCAATAGCAGTATTAAAGAACGCCCTGTGGTAATTGGCTTTGGCCCTTGTGGCTTATTTGCCGGTTTAGTGTTGGCACAAATGGGCTTTAACCCAATTATTTTAGAGCGCGGTAAAGAAGTGCGTGAGCGCACCAAAGACACCTTTGGCTTTTGGCGTAAAAAGGCCCTTAATACAGAATCAAACGTACAGTTTGGTGAAGGTGGCGCAGGCACGTTCTCAGACGGTAAGCTCTACAGCCAAGTAAAAGACCCTAAACATTATGGTCGTAAAGTCATTACTGAGTTTGTAGAGGCCGGCGCTCCTGAAGAAATTTTATACGTGAGTAAGCCGCATATTGGTACCTTTAAACTGGTAACCATGATTGAAAAAATGCGTGCACGTATTATTGAACTTGGTGGAGAAATTCGTTTTAGCACGCGCGTTGACGATATCCATTTAGACAACGGCCAAGTGACTGGGCTTACGCTTTCTAATGGTGAACAGCTCGAAACTCGCCATGTGATATTAGCGGTTGGCCACAGTGCCCGCGATACGTTTAAAATGATCCACGATAAAGGCATTTATGTTGAAGCTAAACCCTTTTCAGTGGGCTTTAGAATAGAACATAAGCAATCAATGATTGATGAATGCCGCTTTGGCGATAATGCGGGTAACCCTATTTTAGGCTCTGCAGATTACAAATTAGTACACCATTGTAATAACGGCCGTACTGTATATAGCTTTTGTATGTGCCCTGGCGGCACAGTAGTTGCCGCAACATCTGAAGAAGGCCGAGTCGTCACCAATGGCATGAGCCAATATTCACGTAGTGAACGTAATGCTAACAGCGCTATTGTAGTGGGTATTTCGCCAGAAAAAGACTTCCCTGGGCATCCCCTAGCCGGCATTGATTTACAGCGTAAACTAGAAGAGCAAGCCTATGAACTTGGTGGTAAAAACTACGATGCCCCTGCACAGCTTATTGGCGACTTTTTAAAAGGTAAATCATCGGCTAATTTAGGCGATGTACAGCCTTCGTATACGCCGGGCATAAAACTGACTGATTTGAGCAACGTATTACCTCCTTTTGCGATTGAAGCCTTGCGTGAAGCAATTCCTGCTTTTAACAAGCAAATTCGTGGTTTTTCAACTAATGATGGCTTACTAACGGGTGTAGAAACACGTACGTCTTCACCTATCAGCATCAAGCGCGATAAAACTTTCCAAAGCATTAATACCAAAGGGCTTTACCCTGCAGGTGAAGGCGCAGGTTATGCAGGCGGTATTTTATCAGCAGGTATTGATGGCATTAAAGCCGCTGAGGCGGTTGCGTTATCGATGTTAGAAAACGCTTAACTCTATTAGATTATACTTTATCGAAAAACCTCACAACGTGAGGTTTTTTTGTGCTAAAAATAACCTATGTTTTCACAAAATAGATAATAACAATGATTATAAAACGGCTACTTTTAACATTATTTGTTTGTACAATACCTAATTTATACGCAGCGGATAATAATACAGAGCTTAAAACCATTAGTGACATTCACAATGCCTATAAAAATAATACCACCACGGCTGAGCAGCTTACCCGCACTTATATCGACAGAATAAACGAGCTCAATCCTAAATATAATGCGGTAATTAGTATTGAGCCCACTGCAATTGAACAAGCCAAACAACTCGATGCGCTGTTTAAAGCCGGAAAATGGGCAGGCCCTTTACATGGTATTGCGGTATTACTAAAAGATAACATTGAAACAACAGGTACATTACCCACCACAGCGGGTTCATTAGCACTTAAAAATAACGTTACTAATAAAGATGCCTTTGTGGTTAAACAATTACGCCAAGCAGGCGCTATTATTTTAGGCAAAGCGAACTTAAGTGAATGGGCTAATTTTCGCTCATCGTATTCGTCATCTGGCTGGAGTGCCATTGGCGGACAAACCCATAACGCCCATGATGTAACTCGTAATCCGTGTGGTTCAAGCTCAGGCTCTGCTGTGGCGGTTGCTTTAAATTTTGCGCCTATTGCGCTGGGCACAGAAACTGATGGTTCGATTACCTGCCCTGCTTCGGTTAATGGGGTGTACGCCATTAAACCCAGTATGGGGCAAGTTTCACGCGCAGGCGTGATCCCCCTTTCTAGTAGCCAAGATTCGGTAGGTCCAATGGCGCATTCTTTAAAAGATGCACTCGCGGTATTATCAGTCATTCAAGGTGAAGACTCAGACGATGGATCGACACTCAACGTAAATAGAACGCTTGATGGCATAGCGCCTAAGCCATCACTGAGGATAGGCGCGTTACCTGCCAATAAGTTTACTGTGGCAACACAAAAGCTTTACGCTAAGCAGTTACAAACATTAAAAGACGCAGGTCATACCGTTGTCAATGTTGCAGTAAAAGATGACTTAAGCACGCTTTACGTTGATGAATACGCCATCCTACTTTACGACTTTAAAGCCGAAATTAACCACTACTTAAGCAAAACACCAACGCAGGTAACCGTAAAAAGTTTAGACGAGTTAATCGCATTTAATATCGCAAATAAACAGCAGGAAATGCCCTACTTTGAGCAAGATATTTTACAACAAGCTAACGCAGTTGATTTGAGTGAAAAACAACAATACAAAAGCACCAAAGCGCGATATCGCGCACTTGCAAAGCGCGCTATTAGCAATTTATACCGCAATAACAAGCTCGATATTGTGATTGCGCCCACCGTTTCACCGGCTTGGAAAACCGATTTAATTAACGGCGATAACTTTAAAGGCAGTAGCAGTTCATTACCTGCCATTGCAGGGACTACCCATATTACTTTACCGGTTGGCAAAGTAAGCCACTTACCGGTTGGTTTGTCAGTTATTGCTAATCAAAACGATGAAGCGGCTGCTTATGCTTACGCTGCTATCATCGATAATGTATTAGGCACAAAAAAACCTGAGTAAACTCAGGTTTTTTAATGGCTTAGCTGTCTTACTTTTTAAGTGACAGCTTTTCGCCTTTTAAGCTTTTACGTACATTAGAAATTCGCGAGCGGTTTTTCGCTCTCGCTTCACCGGTAGCCTGGCCTGATGGCTTATTAGCACGGGTGCGGCGTAAATGCGCTGGCTTTTTACCAATTTTATCAATCAGTACTTCACGATTACTTACTTCGTAACCTTCTAAGTAAACACGTTTAATTTTTTGACCAATTAAGGTTTCAATTTCAAACAACATGTTTTCTTCTTCGCGACTCACAAACGAAATTGCTTGTCCTTGGTTACCAGCACGGCCTGTACGGCCAATGCGGTGTACGTAATCTTCAGCAAGCCAAGGTAAATCAATATTAATAACGCGCGGTAAACCGTCAATATCAATACCACGTGCTGCAACTTCTGTTGCAACTAGAACGCGTACTTTGCCTTCTTTGAATTCACGTAACGCACGACGACGGTTACCCTGCGATTTATCACCATGACACACTGCCGCTGGGATACCGTCTAGGTTAAGCTCAGTGACTAGCTCATCTGCGGTTTCTTTCATGTTTACAAACACCAGCACTTGCTGCCAGTTTTTCTTACCAATTAGCTCAGAAAGTAACTCTTGCTTACGGCGCTCTTCTACCGGGTAAACCACGTGTTGTACTGTGCTTGCGGTGCTGTTAGTTTGATCAACACGCACAATTTCAGGTTGCTTTAGCACTTTAGAGGCAAATTGTTTAATTGCTGCTGGGAAAGTTGCTGAAAACAATAAGATTTGACGCTCATCAGCACAGCTTTTTATCACGCTTTGCATGTCATTAATAAAGCCCATATCGAGCATACGGTCAGCTTCATCAAGTACTAAGTGTTTTACTTGGGCAAGGCTTAAGTTACCTAAACGAATATGATCAAGTAAACGCCCTGGTGTTGCTACTACAATATCCACACCTTCTTTGAGTGCAATTTCTTGTCCTGCGGTATTAACACCACCAAATAAACTCACTACTTTTAGCGAAGTGTACTTAGCAAAGTCTTTAAAGTTATTCGCTATTTGCTCTGCAAGCTCACGCGTAGGTGCAAGGACTAAGGCGCTTGGCGCATTCGTAGTACTGCTATCTGACTCAAATAACTTTTGGATAATAGGGAGTGCAAAGGCAGCGGTTTTACCTGTGCCGGTTTGAGCACTCGCTAAAACGTCTTTACCTTTACGAACAGCCGGAATAGCTGCGCGCTGAATGGGCGTAAGGGTGTGGTAATTAAGTTCGTCTAACGCCTGAATAAGTTCAGGGGCAAAACTAAAAGATTTAAAATTCATTGCTGTATAACCTGCGGCCACATTATCAAGGGTCGCAAATTATACAGTAAAATCGCTTAAACAGTTAGTTTTAAACACCAGAAACCACTAATTTATAAAATGCGGGGTAATTAGCTATTATTAGACGCTGTTTGAGTTAGCTAAATGATTTTAACTCGCAATATTAATCCTCGCTTATTCACTTCTTTATTGCGATTTTATAAACTTTACACCGTTCTTTTACATTGTGTTACATAACCATTTGCATTTAAATAAAAAAAGCAGGTACACTTTCCCGCCCATTTT
Organism: Pseudoalteromonas sp. SM9913; assembly: GCF_000184065.1. Taxonomy (NCBI): domain Bacteria; kingdom Pseudomonadati; phylum Pseudomonadota; class Gammaproteobacteria; order Alteromonadales; family Pseudoalteromonadaceae; genus Pseudoalteromonas; species Pseudoalteromonas sp. SM9913. The sequence goes on along the minus strand of NC_014800.1, from coordinate 530,951 downwards.
GTTGGGTGAATATAAATTAAAGGAAATTAATAATGATAAAAAGATGTTTAACTGCTGCGGTATTAGTAAGCGCGTTTGTTTCAATGCCGTCACAAGCAAAAAGTGGCATCAACCCATGGCAACAATGTGGTATTGGCGCGATGGTTTTCCCAGATAATGGCGTTGCTGCAGCAATTTCTAATATTATTTGGGATTTAGGCACAACTGCAGTGTCTTCTAACATCTCTTCAGTAGAAAGTTGTGAAGGCGCTAACGTAAAAACAGCGCAGTTTATTCAACAAACTTTTCCTGTATTAGAACAAGAAATAGCACAGGGTGAAGGCGAGTATATCGCTGCAATGCTTAACGTACGTGGTTGTGATGTAACTGCACATCAACAAATTATCACTTCGGTACGTAACGATTACGCAAACGCGCCAATAGACAATGCACAAGCATTTTATGAATTAGTTGAAGGTAAAATTACAACTAACTTTTCATCTCAATGCGCTGCAATCTAATAATTAAAGGGCTTAACAGCCCTTTTTTTTGGTTAAACAATGAAACCTCTATTTTATTTAATTAGTGCTTTTTTATTCATCTCTTTCTCAAGCTCTGCCACGCAATCTATCTCTGTTTTAGCCAAACACCCAATATGGTTGAAATTAGGGCATTACAAAAACCAACCAGCTACCATCAGTTATATTACTAACGCATCATTTTTTATTGCAGATAACGGACGTACTGATCCGGCTGCCGAATTAAAAGCAACAATCCATGCTTTTAATAACCTGCCCTCAATGCCATGTCGCTACCCTGCTCGTTACCAATGGCTCAAAGAGCAAGGTTTAACCTTTTCAATGCCAGCTGCAGAGTGCCCAAAATTAAAGCAATGGCGAGAGCAACAAGCAATTCACTCTGTTAGTTTAGTATTTGCATCTGGTTATATGAGTAATCCCGCATCATTATATGGTCATTTATTACTTAAACTTAATCGCTCGACCGAATCAAAAAACAAATTATTAGATTACATTATTAATTATGGCGCACACGTTCCAGATAATGAAAACGGCTTGGTGTATATTCTCAAGGGCTTGTTTGGTGGTTATAAAGCCGGTTTTTCAGATCAATTATTTTATCGCCACCAGCACAACTATGGTGAAATAGAATTAAGAGATTTATGGGAATATACCCTCAATCTAAACGAGCGCGATGTGGTTTTTATTGCTAATCACTTATGGGAAATTTTAGGCACTGAATTTGATTATTACTTTGCCGATGAAAACTGTGCATTTCATCTTGCGCAAATTATTGAACTTGTTATTGGCGATCAACTAACCAGCGAAGGCGCTCCTTGGGTAATACCTGCCACTATTTTTTCAAGGTTAAACTCGGCCACTTACCAAGGGCAATCAGCGGTTAAAAACATCACATTTACCCCCTCGCGCGACACTGTATTTTCAAAATATGTGCAATCTTTAAGTGAAAAAGAGCTCAGCTTTGCTAAACAAATTTTTGCCGAATCAGCAGTACTTAAAAACGAATCGTTTTTAGCTTTGCCAGTGCAGTCACAAAAAGCCATTATTGGCGCTCTATTTGAACTTGTACAAGTTAAACAAATTCAAAAACAAACTCCTGTAAAAATAAGTGAGTTAAAGAATGCGCTAATCAAAGCGCGCTTAAAGCTGCCAATGGGCGAAAACAAAGTTAGATTTCAATTTACCCAGCAGCCACCACATAAAGGCCAAAAGCCCTCTAACAGCTCAGTTTCTGCGGTGCACACGGCTGAGCAAACACAGTACACTTTGGGTTTTAGGTTGAGTTATTTTGATACCCTTGCCTCTGATATTGCCCGCATTCCATTTTCTAATTTAGAAATGTTAGATACCGAGCTGATGTTTACTGATGGCGAAACTTACATAAACAAAGTTCATTTATTAGATTTGGAGTCATTCAATCCAAACCAATTATCTTGGGCTAATGAATCTAAGTGGTCGTGGAAAATTAATGTTGGATTCGACAGACAACCAGCACTGTGCAGAACCTGTAAACGTAGCTTTGTTATGGGGGGAGCCGGACAAGCTTGGCAATTTAGCAACAACACCTTAGCCTATAGCTTAATTAATGGTTATTTAGGTGATTTAGCTAAAAACAGCCACTTTTATGATTCGTCGGTAGAAGTGGGGATTATTACTGGTACTAACTCAGGTATTAAACTTAAAGCATCCTACGAAAAGTCATTCTTAAATGCCAAAAACCCTGCGCAAACCAAACTAGAACTGGCAGTGCCTTTAAGCCAAGATATTGATATTAGATTAGCGGTCACTCGCGCTAATTCAGCTATGTGGCAGCTTAAACTCAACTACTATTGGCAGTGACATAAAAAAGCAGCCTCTGTGTATACAGTAGGCTGCTTTGAAAATTTAGTATTTAATAAATAGTCTAACAGTTTAAGATAAAATCAAAACCTTACTAATATCCACACACTGCGCTCGACTACCGACAAAATCTTGCTCATTAAGCTGATTAATTAGGGTTTCACCTTGTTGCTGTTGCTCATCGCTAAGCGGCACATAAGGCATTCTAAACACAGGGTTTACCGCGCCTGTCATGATCATCGCGGTGTTAATGGCAATTGGGTTTGGCTCGCAAAACAGCCAGTTCATTAATGGTTGTAATGAATTATTTAGCGCATCATTTTTGCTATCCATTAATTGACGGAACAAACCCGGGATCAGGTTAGACGTAACTGAAATAACGCCATGTGCTTTATGAGTATGGCGTGCATCGTGTGCTTCGTCATCATTACCAGACCAACACGCAATACCCTGTCGTTCATAGTGTGCTATACGCTCATTGCCACCACATTCTTTAACACCAATAAAGTGCTCATGCTGGGCCAGTGGTTCAATAATATCAGGGGTGAGGTCTTGACCTGTGCGCCCTGCTACGTTGTAAATAAACGCCGGACCAATATCAAGCACACGTTTAAAGTGCTCTTTAACACCGGCAATTGATGTGCGCCCGTAGTAAGGGTTAATTTGTAATGAGGCATGCATGCCGCTGGCAAAACCATATTTTGTTGCTTTAATTGCTTCGCGCGTATTATTACTGCCGGTGTTACCTACAATCAGTAATTGCTCACCAAACTTATTGGCACTGTGCGCAATTAGCATTAAGTGCTCTTCCCAGTTCATTAACTGGCCTTCACCGGTGGTGCCACCAACAACTATGCCGTCAACACCCGCTGCAATTTGTATTTCAACGAGTTCATCATACTTTGCAAGATCGATCTCACCATTGGCTAAGTAAGGTGTTTTAATTGCAGTAATAAGGCTTGCTTGTTTAATTTGTTCTAGGGTGCGCATAAAAAAATCATTGTTATTAATACTTGCTCTATTTGTACCATATTTACCGCGCTATTTGCAGTGATAGCCAGTATTTAATTATAAAATGGCTTGTGTTATTGAGTTTGATGATACAAAATAAATAACTGTATAAATAAACAGTATTTTGTTTTTTACTATTAAGCGAGCCACTATGCGTTTATCTGACTATTTAAGCACTCACTTTTATCACACTGATGAGTTATGCCAAGCACTCAACATAGACACTGAAACTCTTGAAAATTGGCAAGCACAGAGCATTTTCCCTAAACCCAGTTATTGCATTAAAAATCAAATGAGCTGCAGCTCTTATTCAGGGTTATATGAATGTGAAGAATACGACGATTATTATCCCCGTGGCTGCGTAAATTGGGGGCAAGGATTAGTTAAGCAAAAAATTGAGTCATCTAACCAAGCTTTTAATTTGTTTGCTCAGCACTATACCCAGAGCTTGGCTAAGCTTGCACAGCAAGGCTTTATATTTAACGAAGAATTGTTTGGCTGTGAAATAGAAGAGCATTTACAGCAAGTGTGGCAACAGTTTTTATGCAGCAAATATGGCGTGCTCACCCAAAATGGCCTAATTGATGAAATTGTGGCTGTGGATATTGGCAGATTATTCGTAGACGATATAACCGAACTGCGCAGCAAAGCCAGTTTAGATAAAGATGAGCGCACCCGTATTCACCCTGCCATGAAGCTTTTAAATAAAGCCCTCAGCCATGGCGCCGATCACGAAAAGCAACTCACATTACGTAGCCGCTATATTGATGCTCTTATTTTAAAATACGATTTATCGATTAAGTAAAGGGTCGTGTTTGGCTGAGGAGTTTAGCTATGTATGGATTGTTGGTTTTATTAAACAATGCCAACACTGTGCTTTGCGGCTTATTTTTAGTGCAACGAGACAAACAGTCCGACAACTACGCCTTGTTAATTGCAGATTTACGATTTAGATATGATTTCATTAACCGCATGAGATACATCATCTTTTATTACTGACTCTTCAATAATTGGTATTACCCATGAGACACCAAGCATTTCTAAAGAAAAGCGCCAATCTTTCCATAACTTTCCTTCAATGGTATCAAGACTATCAAGTCCAAATCTTGAAGATGCCCCCCACTGAGCAATTGAAGGCAGCTTAGGATCAACACTTTGCGCACCTAAAATAAACGGACGCTCCATATCTTCTAGCATAATTGCAAAATAATACTCTACTTTTTCAGTCTTATTTAGAAATCTCGAGATAATTACCATTTTTTACCAAACTGAGCTGTCATATAAAAGGATTGAAAGTTTTTTCTAAAATTATGGAAATGTTAATATGGCACTCATCTTGAAAAAAGTTGATAATTTGACTTTATTTTCAATAAATTAAATAACTATAGAAGCTGTAATTATATAAATATACATTGATTCCAACACTAAACTATTTGTAAGGCTGAAGCTTCAACAACTGACATTAGCGCGAAATTGATTGTTCTGTTAGACAATGCGTTTACAAAAATGAGCAGCCTCGGGACATTTCAGGAGAAACGGAGCAAGGCCACTTGAATTTTCAGGCACCCATAACAGCCTAAATTCTCTTTGTGTTGCATAAAGATCAGGCGGTTTTACGAAACCAATACGACCTGGAGGCGACTCCATGCCGGTATAGCTTCGATCTTTGTAAATGACCTTACCTGCAGCAGCTTCTTTTATCTTTTTTGATTTTTCCAAGGATTCAGAAATTAAAACAAAAAAGTCCTTCGGGTTTGTAACTTCTACGCAGTATCGACCAAACGTTTCGCTTAATTTTTCAGGAGAAAATTCTGTAGTTGTGCACAATACATAAGCATCTGGAAGTATGGTTTTCATTGTATTGTTACTTAAGGTTATGTTACTACAACCGGGGCCAATATAAACCCCACTTCTTCGGGCTACCTCAACAAAGCCCGGATCATTACTACCTCCTACAGCATAACCAGAATTGTAGGTTTCATAGGCCTCTTCAGGATCTCCTTGCTCAGGATCTTCGTATGCCCTGCAAGCCTCTAACGTGCTTAACCAAACTTCGCCACGCGCAAGGGCATCAGCTTGCCACTCTTCTTGAAAAAAACGATAAATAGATTGATTGTGCTCACCAAACAACAAAAGTGTATTGGCTGTTCGTTCAATTAATCCATGCTGTTCTAATCCCCTACGCTCTTTTTTTAACCTACTTTTTCTTCCCACGACAATTATCCTTTCGCCTAATCATTTTTTTAAGACTTTTGTCGGTTTATAAACCGTCAAATGTCCCTATATTCCTTTGTGTTTATATTAATCATCAAAAAATATTTGTAAACAATTAGTTAGCTTTTAACCTGCTTATGGCCGTGTAAAGTTACATAAAAAGGGTGTGCTCAGTAATATCAGAAAAACTACTACTACCAATGCAAACAGTATTTCTTATTTAAGATGGCTATTATGAAACAGTCTTTATAAACATCTTTGGGTTTAAGAAAGCAGCTGCAAGAAGTGATATTTGGAAATGACATTTAAAAAGGGAGCTGTAAGTTACAGCTCCTGCTTTGCTATTAACTGAGTGTCATTTAACCAATGGTTTTATATACATCAATATTGGTAGAGGTAATAAATGCACCTACTGCATCACCAAACGCTTTAAAGTGGGGCGCGTTTTTATGGGCTTCAAAATGCTCATTAGACGCCCATTGCTCACTCACTAAATAGGTGGTTTGCGCAGCATCGTTTTTAACTGATAGCTCGTAACGCAGGCAGCCTACTTCTTGGCGAGAGGACTGTTGTAAATTTTCGAGCTCGGTTAAGAGGCGCTCTGCATCGCTATTTTCACTCGATAGTGTGGCAATTACCGTTAACATAGGTGTTCCTTGTTAAAAAAATAAAGGTGCAGCTCAACTGCACCTGTTTTAGTTCTGGCTTTTTGGTTATTGATCCCACTGTGGTGCAAAGTCAGGCGTTGCTTGGCGGTCGTTGCAATCAAGGCCATCAATTCGCGCTATATCTTCATCATCAAGTTTTACCTTGTCGTTAAAGTTATCTTCTAAGTTTTTACGCTTGGTCGATGATGGAATTGTGGTCATGCCGTTCGCATTTTCCCATGCAATAACCACTTGCGCTGGCGTTGCATCATGTTTATTAGCAATATCTATTATGGTTTGATCGTTTAACACTTTACCAACCACAAACGGCATATAGGCTGTTACATGTATGTCATGTTGAGCACAAAAGGCGCGCAGTTTGGTATTGGTTAAATAGGGATGCACTTCTACTTGGTTAGTAAATATTTCACGCGAGTCTAACGTTTGCATCGCTTCTTTTAAGTTCGCAATAGTGAAGTTTGATACACCTATATGTTTGGTTAACCCTAACTTTTTAGCTTTTAGTAGCTCAGTCAGGTATTCGCTCATAGGCTCATTGTTTGATGGTGCAGGCCAGTGAACTAGCAATAAATCAACCGAGTCAACTTGTAACTTTTCTAATGATTTTTCTACACTTGCGATAAAGTCGTTTTTATTGAGTTTATTGTTCCATACTTTGGTAGTAATAAATAACTCATCTCTGGGAATATTACTGTCTTTAATGGCTTGGCCGACTTGCTCTTCGTTGCCATAAATTTGCGCGGTATCAATATGACGAAATCCTACTTCTAACGCCATTTTTACAGATTCATAAGCAGTTTTACCTTCTAAACGAAAAGTACCCATACCTAAGTCTGGCATTTCAATTACACGTTGTGTCATAGCTTTATCCTTATTAAATAATTGGTTTAAAATTCAAACGTCGTGTTTACTAAATACACCGATTACTTTTTGATTTAAAATTTCGACCTCATGAAAATACTGAGGTCATTCATTTTTATTTCAAGACTAACCTACATAAGTTTCGCTTTATTTAGCCTGAACATTTTGTTTATCTAGCCTGCCACTGTACCGGGTGACTATTAAAGCCAGCAATGAAACAACGGCGCCAATCCATGCGGTATCTTTTAGTTCCATGTGCTCTACTACAAGGCCCCCCGTAATAGAACCCAATGCTATGCCAATGTTAAATGCTGCTATATTTAATCCAGATGCAACATCGACTGCGTTAGGAGTATGTTGCTGAGCTTGCTTAACAACATAAAGCTGCAAACCAGGTACATTACCAAATGCAAATGCCCCCCAAACTAATATGGTTAATACGGCAGCAACCTTTGACTCCATGGTAAAAGTAAATATCAGTAGAATTACAGTAAGTGCACTAAAAATAATGCTCAGCGCACTGATCGGGCCTCGCTTGTCAGCTAATTTTCCACCCCATATATTACCAACAGCCACTGAGACACCATATACCAGCATAATTATGCCAATTGTTGAAGATGCAAATCCAGTCTGCTGCTCTAAAATGGGGGCCAAGTAAGTAAACGCAGTAAACGTGTCGCCATAGCCTAAAATTGTCATTAAATACACAAGCAGTAATCTAGGTTTAGTAACAACTTGAAGTTGCTCTTTAAAGGTTGCCGGTATTGATTGCTTTAAATTTTTAGGTACTAATACAGCACTTCCAATTAAAGCGATAATACCAAGTGATGACACCACTAAAAATGTAGCGCGCCAACCAAAGTGCTGCCCTATCCAAGTACCTAATGGCACACCCGTTACTAGCGCTACCGTAAGGCCGGTAAACATAATTGCAATGGCGCTAGCCTCTTTATCTTTACTTACTAAGCTTGTCGCTATCATTGAGCCAATAGAGAAAAATACACCGTGAGCAAGTCCAGTTAAAATGCGTGCTATTATTAACGTTTCGTAGCTAGGGGCTTGCCAAGCTAATAAGTTACCCATAACAAATAAGCCCATAAGACTTATAAGTACCACTTTTCGGCTCCAGCGACCCGTTAATGCAGTGAGAACCGGTGCGCCAATAGCTACACCAACCGCATATAAGCTCACTAGTAAGCCTGCTGATGGTAAGCTCACGCCTAAATCGTTTGCAATAGTTGGCACTAAACCCACTATAACAAACTCTGTTGTTCCAATTGCAAATGCGCTTAAGGTAAGCGCCCATAAAGCCAATGGCATAGTTACATCCTCATTTTTAAAATAGATGTACAGTGTGAGTAAAAATGCCTTTGCAATAAATGGCATAAATGGCAAAATACTTTTGTTTATTTTGCAAATATAAATGAGTGAATTTATGCCTGTTCAAGCTAAAACTGAAGATCTAGAAATGTTTATTACCATTGTTGATTGTGGCAGTTTTTCCGGTGCGGCTAGTTTACTTGATTTAAATGTAGCTAAAGTTTCAAGAGCACTATCTCGTCTTGAAAGCAGGCTAAACTGCACATTACTAAACAGAACAACTCGGCGCTTAGAACTGACCGAGGAAGGGCATATATACATAGAATATGCGCGAAAGGCTTTAAACACGCTGCTCTTAGGGGAAGAAACAATAAAGCTACTAAAGCAAGCACCTAGCGGGCACTTGCGTATAGATGCAGCAAGCCCTTTTGTTTTGCATCAACTAGCGCCACTAGTTAATGAGTTTAAAAAGCAATACCCGCAAATCACGCTCGATATTACCTCACACGACAATATTATTGATTTACTTGAGCGCAAAACAGATTTAGCTATTCGCATTGGAGACTTAAAAGATTCAAACCTGCATGCGCGTAAATTAGGCCAAAGTAAATTAAAATTGGTCGCAAGCACTGATTATTTAAAAAATGCGCCACCGTTACAGCAAGTTTCAGATCTTAAAAACCATAACCTAATTGGTTTCAGTGAACCCAATACTCTTAATCAATGGCCCTTGAAGCATGAGCAATCGCTGCACTTTGATTTAAGGGCTAGCAGCGGCGAAACCATTAGGCATTTATGTATTGCTGATCAAGGCATAGCACTTCTCTCACAATTTATGATTGCAGAAGATTTAGCCAAAAAACGATTAATAGAAGTTTTACCTCACAGCGTAAGTAGCCCAAATAATCGAGAATCTATTTATGGCGTTTATTACAAAAATGAGGCGGTTTCTTCCCGTATCGTTGCATTTTTAGATTTTATACAACCGCGACTGAGTTTATAAATCACTTTTAAATTGAGTTTAAAGAGCAACTTAATGAAATAATTTACATTATTGACGGTTTTAAGATTAAGCTGAGTATAAACATTGCAGTTGCATTATTTAGATGAGGTAGTATGGATTCTTTAACACAAGTTGCGTTAGGTAGCGCCGTAGGGTACGCAGTATTAGGTAACAAAGTGGGCCGCAAAGCGGTGTTATGGGGCGCTATTTTGGGCACTTTACCCGATTTAGATGTGTTTTTACCCTATGGCGGCAGTGTTGAAGCATTTACTTATCACCGTGGCTTTAGCCATTCATTTTTTGTGCACTTGTTAATTAGCCCTTTGATTGTTTGGCTAATTTTAAAAATACACACTGGCATGCAAGCGTATAAAACACGTTGGTTTTGGTTAGTGTTTTTGTGTTTATCAACCCATGCACTATTGGATGCACTTACTGTGTACGGTACGCAATTAATGTGGCCACTTACAGAGCATCCGTTTGCAATTTCAAATATGTTTATTATTGATCCCCTCTACACGTTACCGCTATTAGTAGGGGTTATAGGCACTTTAATACCAAAAATAACCGCCCCAACCGCCTACAAAATTAACGCAATTACGCTCACAGTAAGTACTCTCTATTTATGTTGTTCGCTTATTCTTAAAGTTGTTATTGACGATAAAGTCAACACTGCGCTACAAAACAGAGACATCACAGTCAATGAATACATTAGCACTCCAGCACCGTTTACTACTTTACTTTGGCGGGTGGTTGTGATGTCGGATGGGAAATATTATGAAGGCTATGCATCGGTGTTTGATACACCCAACGAGGTTACCTTAAATGCATACCAAACAACCCCTTCTTTACTAAACGAGATTAAAAATGAATGGGGTGTTAAACGCTTGCAGTGGTTTACAAAAGGGTTTTATTCCGTTCGCGAGCAGCAAGACAAAGTTATTCTCTCTGATTTACGCATGGGCATGGAGTGTGCTTATGTGTTTAATTTTGTTGTCGGTCAGAAAGATGGCTCAGCAATCAGTGTCGGTAATTTTGAAAAAATAAGTCAAAGACCCAACTTAAACAACCTACCTAAAATATGGGATAGAATTTGGCACCCCGATACCGTATTGGCATCGCCATTAGCAAAAAATAATTGTGTAGAGCAATAATACCAACTATAACTGCCATCTTTTGAGTAAACTCAACTCAATACCTTGTTGAGTTTACCTCTATTTAGTTAGGGGTTATCGTATAATTGGGTTCTGTTTTTTCCGCGCTCTTTGGCTTCATATACCGCATTATCGGCTTGGGCAAATAAATCAGTAAACGTCGTTTTCGCAGTACTCAAACTTGCCCCAATACTGGCGGTTACTGGGCGATTACCTACTTTAATTTCAGCAATTAATAAATGCAGCCTTTGGCAAAATGACAAAGTATCTGCTTTATTTGTATCTGGCACCATAATTAAAAACTCTTCACCGCCGTAACGAGAAATAAGGTCGGTTTGTCGACCAAAATGTTTAAGACGTTGCCCCAACTCTTTTAAAACTCGATCCCCTTCTAAATGCCCAAAGGTATCATTAACGACTTTAAAATTATCAATATCGATAATTAACAATGCAACCGACTGCTTTGATCGCATAGCCTGTTCGAGTAACAGCACGCTGCGGCAATTCATCTCTCTTCTATTTAATAAATTGGTTAACTCATCGGTAGACGCTAAAGATTGTAAGCGTTCAGTTTGCGCTTCTAACTTTTCCCGTGTTTTAATCAGCTCGTCGTAAAGCTTATCTCGCTGAGTAGCGTTAAAAAAGCTCCAGTATATATAGCCCTTTTCATCAAGCTGAGCATTAACGGTAACGGCCATACGCTCGCCTTGGGCGCTGAGCATAATTAACTGCATTTCTTGACACGCTTTCTCATGCAGTAAGGTAGGAAGCACATAACTTTGTAAAAATATTTTTGATGATTTAGTTATAATTTTATCAACCGACTTGCCAATAAGCTCATTACAATTCCACTGTAATTCCTTTTGAAAATAAGTATTTGCATAAACAATAATGTTATCTGCATTTGTCACTAATGCACCATTTAAAAAGTGATCTGCGGAATAATCAGCAAGCTTTTCATCTACTTTATCAAGTGACATGTGGCTAACTCACAAAATCAAAAATTAAACGGCTGACTGTTTCTGGGTGCGTCATATGAATACAGTGGCCATGCGCACTAATAACCTTAAGTGTTGCATTTGAAATTTCATTCGCTACAAACTCCCCAACAGAAGGCGCGGCTAAAGCATCATTTTCACTTTGTAAAATTAAAGTAGGCTGTTTTATATGTTCAAGTATAAAACGGTAGTCGGATAAAAACGTGGCTTCTGCAAAGGTTTTTGCAATAAGGGGATCGGTTGAGCAAAAACTTCCCGATAGTTCCGCTATAAATTCATCTGGATGAGAGTTGCCCATTACTAGAGGCGCTAAATAATTTGCCCAACCAATGTAATTTTTATCCATTAGGTTTAGTAATTCGTGAAGGTCTTGTTTTTCAAATCCACCAAAATAATCAGGGGGTAAATTTAAAAAGCACGGTGAGGGGCACACCATAACCAGCTTAGAAAATAGCTCTGGTTGCTCAATGGCAGCAAGTGCGCCAATGGTGCCACTAACCGAGTGGCCTATAAATGTAATATCGGTAAGTTCAAGTGCGGCACATATTTCTAGTACGTCTTTGGCATACCCATCAAGGGTTGAGTAGCGCTGTTTATTATATTTAGACACATCAGAGTTACCTGAGCCTACATAATCAAACAGCACTAAAGTAAAATGTTGTTCAAGGGCAGGAATAATAAATCGCCACATGTTTTGGTCGCAACCAAATCCGTGAGCCAACACTAAGGTTTTATCACCCTTGCCAATTATTTTAACGTTGTTTCTGCTGAGTATTTCATTTAAATGTTGCATGCTGAATTATCCCTTTCTTATTTCAACTTATTAATGGTAGTTCAACTACGAGCCGAAACTACTATTTTAACACTAAATGTAGTTTAACTTATTATAAAGCTTTAAACATCAATTAGTTAGTTGAAAAATAATCAAGGGGCAAAGTACATACTATTGTATTGAATAAGTGTAATTAATTATTTCGCTTATCTATAAAAACAATGCCTTTTTAACATTAAATTACAATCGTATAGCCAGTGTTAGCATAATGACTAATTAATATGCCTAATCCAAACAGTTAGTTTTGGTGCTCATACTGTCCGCGATATACTTCAAATACTTTTAGCACGGTGTGTTGTTCTTTTGAAAGAGAGTCAAACCAGTCATCAAATAACTCATCATCTTCTTGTTCGCTTAATGCTAAATAATGAGCAAGCAATTCAATGATATCGTTATGAGAACATGCGAGTGAGTCAACTTGTTTTGCCAATACACTATGATCGCGCTCCCTAAGAGTGTCCATAACTCCTTGGTCGATTTGGTCCTGTTTCGTTTGAGCGTCACTCATAAACTACCTCTATTCTACGTGTTTAAATTTTTATTATTTTTTTTGCTGAAACTAGTTATAGCAGCCTAAATACTAATAGCCAGTACTTTTGATCTAAGTGCTTATTTTTTGACTAGATTGTGCAAATACCCAGCAATTACGGTGCATTAAAGACAATTTAACCAAAGTTCAAGCTATTTAAAATGATTTGCAAAGGGAAATTAAATGCGCTAAATTAAATGATATACTATCACATAACATTAAAGGCGTTTAATGAAACCAAATATTCACCCTGATTACCATGTGGTTGCTTTTCATGATACTGCAGCCGATTCATATTTCATTATAGGTTCAACCATCAAAACCGACCGCACTATCGAAATAGACGGTAATACATATCCCTATGTGCCTATTGATGTTTCATCTGACTCACACCCATTTTATACAGGCAAACAAAAAACGCTCGCATCTGATGGCCGCGTTGCGCAATTTAATCGTCGTTTTAAAAACTTATCTTCGGCTAAAAAGGAAAGCAAATGAAAGTATTAAGTTCATTAAAAAGCGCAAAGCAACGACCTGGTTGTCAAATTGTAAAGCGTAAAGGGCGCGTGTTCGTGATATGTAAAGATAATCCTAGATTTAAGGCCGTACAGGGTATGAAGAAAAAATAGTGGGATAAAATAATAATGCCGAGTTTATTACTCGGCATTATTGTTAAAGGGTATTTACTTTACTTCAACAGAAAACTCAGGCACTGCCTGAGAGGGCGTTCAGAATTCTGTGTCAGCCTAAGTTGCTAAATATCTAGCACACCATCTAACCTACCTTCGAAGTGGATGGCCAATTGCGACAATGTCAGATTCCAATTATGGATTGGCATTGTCCATTTCTTCGAGGCATTCAATATGCCTGCATACAATAATTTCATCAAGCTGTTTTCATTAGGGAATGCTCCCTTAGTCTTGGTGAGTCGTCTAAACTGACGATGTACAGCTTCAATTGCATTTGTGGTATAAATAGCTTTACGCACGTAATCTGGATACTTGAAGTAAACCGACAGATTGCCCCATTTACGACGCCAAGACTCGATAACGATAGGGTATAACTTGCCCCATTTGGCATCTAATTCGGCGAGAGCGGCTTCTGCTGCATCTTTAGTGGCTGCCTTATAAACGGGTTTCAAGTCAGCCATAAACTCTTTTTGGTGCTTTGAAGCAACATACTTCATCGAATTACGAATTTGATGAATAACGCACTCCTGCACTTCGGCGTCAGGATAGATTGTTGCTATTGCTTCAGGGAAACCTTTTAGTCCATCAACACAGGCAATTAAAATATCGGATACACCACGATTATGTAAATCTGTTAATACTGATAGCCAATAGTTAGCCCCTTCACTTTCAGAGATATATAAACCAAGTAACTCTTTGCGGCCCTCGATATTGACACCTAGTACGGTATAAATAGCCTTACTCACGTAGCGCCCATTTTCTTTAATCTTATAATGAATGGCATCAAGCCAGATAAACGGGTAAAGCGTGTCTAAGCTGCGCGCTTGCCATGCTTTAAGCTCTGGTATCAGTTGGTCTGTTACGGCAGTGATGGTGGCCTCTGATACCTCAACGCCATACATATCCTGTATGTGGCCTCGAATATCTCGGTAGCTCATACCTAAAGCAAACATAGATAGGATTTTCTCATCAATTTCAGGCGTTAACTTGGTTTGGTTCTTTTTAACAAACTGAGGTTCAAACGAACCTGAACGATCTCTGGGCGTTTCAAGTTCGAATTGACCTATGGATGACTTAACTGTTTTTTTGGTTGAACCATTTTTACGGTTAACTTCGGTCTCAGATTCTAAATGCTGCTCTAATTCAGCTTTAAGAGCCGCTTCGGTGAGTTGTTTAATTAATGGTGTTAGAACACCGTCTTCGCCAGTAAGGCCTTTACCAGCTTGAAGTTCAGCTAATGCTTTGTTGAAGTCGAAAGATTGAGTCATGTGTCACTCCTGTTTTCTTAATAATACTGAAATGACACAGATTTCTAAACACTACCCTGCCTGAATAACCTTTTTCACGGTACATGTATTTACAGCAGCAATAAGTGCTTTTTTATATTTATCGGGGAAACCTTCAGGCAACCCAATTTCAATAGAAAAACGTTTTTTACCGTTTTCATCTACATTCTCGTTATTTTGTGTCAGCGTCATGCCGTCGGTTGAGATCTCTCTTTGCTGACAAAATTTACGCGCATAAAAACCAGCGCACAAAACCATGCTAACCAAAAAATAGTCAAATGGTTCTGGGTGCTCTGCCCCACCACCGGCATTGATGCTTTGATCGCTTATTACTTCATGCTCACCAAACTTAGCACTCAACTTTTGACCGTCTAACATTGAAACTGAAATTTCCATTGCTAATCCTTATTTTCCAAACAGTAATTCAAAAAAGCCTGGAGGCTCATGTAATTTATGATATTTTTTGCGTAAATTATCGATGGCTTTAAGTGGTTTTTTTGCAGCTTCGAGTCCCTGCTCATTCGCTACTTTTTTTGCCAACTGAGCTTGAACCAGTACTTTATCGAGCCCTTGCACCGACTTCTGAGCTTCTTTATAAAATTTGGCTTTCTTACCTTGCTCTATCAATCCAATAAATTGATCGATAGCACCATTAAATTCTTGCAGCTGGGTTGCTTCAACACTTTGTTTATAAGCCAGCCCAATATTTTTCATGGTCTTTTCTAAATCACTTACGTCATTAGCGGCAACTGTTTGACTAAAGAGTAATACTATTAACAATAAAACTGCTTTCATTCATAAATCCTAAAAAATTAATTGCTGCATACATGCTAAACTTACTGGGGTATTATATAGCATAACGCTTAGATGTCACCACGGAGCTAGTTAGCAAGGTAAAAATCGAGCTTTATAAAATCTATAGAGAAACATATGCCTTTGTTTAAATTATACCGCCTGATAACTTATACCTGCCTGCTATTCAGTAGTTACAGTATTAATGCCTTAGAGATCATATTCATCAATCCTGGCTTTTCAAATTCCATTGAGGCTGAGAGCAATAAAACAGGTGATTTTTGGTTTCATGTTTCTAAAATTATGCAAAATGCTGCCACTGATTTAGATGTGACATTAACTATAAAGTACGCCAACCGAAATCATATTTTAATGAAAGAGCTGATCCAGCAGGCCATTAACGATAAGCCTGATTATCTGATATTAGTAAACGAAAAAAATGTCACCAGCCAATACCTATCTAAAATAGACAGTAACAAGGTTCCCATTTATTTTTTATTAAATCGCCCTTCCCCTGCGTCTCTCGAGCAATTGCAAAAAAATGGCGTCAATGTGGTCGGCAGTATTACCCCAAATAATCGTGTTGCAGGTAAATCATTGATGCAGCAGCTTTATAAAAAGTTTACCAATAAAACAAAAACGCCAGCTCATACATTAGCTTTACTAGGGGACTACACAACCCCTGCTTCCACTTTACGTACCCAAGGGTTAATGGATTTTTTAGCGCAAACACCCAAAGTAACCTTAACCGCTAAAGAGGTTGCAAATTGGTCTGAGCAAGAAGGCTATATAAAAACCATGGCCTATATGCAACTTGCGCCTGAAATTAACATTATTTGGTGCGCTAATGATGCCATTGCGTTTGGTGCTAAAAGAGCATTAACCCAACTAAACAAACAATCGCAGGTTTTTGTGGGTGGGATTAACTGGGATTCTGCGCCTAATAACGCATACGCGCTTGATATATCGATAGGGGGTCATGTTTTATTAGGGGCTCATGCAATTATAAACTTATTTGATAACCATACTGATTTAAAGCGTTGGCCACTTTTTCACAGCACTAATGATATTTTTCAGCCACTCAACGATACAAATAAGCCTTTATATAATGCAATTAATGCGAATAATCTAGCCGAAATAGACTTTTCGCAGTTTAGTAAAACCCGCCCAGACAAAGTTGAATTTACTATAGAGAACTTACTACTCGCGCTTGAGTAATGTAACTGTAAAGCCCCTTTACAGTTACATTGATTACTTTAAACGTCGTTATTTATGCTCTATTAGATAACCAGAGTGTTTGATACGGTGCTAATTGCATAGTTTTAAGCTCTTCATCCAGCACTGTTTTAGAGAGCAGCTCATACCATTGCTGTGTATTTATTAAGTTCAAATCGGCCAAGGTTAAGCTTTGTGGCTGACTGCTGATATTATAAATACAAAAAATACTTTGCTGGCGGTCAATGCTTTGTCGCCAAAAACCAAATAACCCCTCTCCTAAATGCAAAGTGAACTGTGTTGCATTAGGATGAAATGCCGCTTGCCTTTTACGCACTGCTAATAACTGTTTTACTCCGTTGAATACTTGATGATGATGACTATATTTTTCTGCAATTGCCGCTAATAATTTTGACTCTTGCCAGCGATGACGGTTAATGGCGCGATTGTGCTGCGAATTATCAAAGCGTTCATAGTCATTAGTGGTGCCAAGTAAACTATGTATATACAGCCCTGGGATCCCCTCCATTGCAAACATAATGGCGTGAGCACATAAAAAGCGCTCAAGGCCAAATTTATCCGCGCCATTATGCGTCCCTTGTAAGGCATCAAACAAGGCAATATTTAGCTCATACGGGGTATGTGTGCCATCGTGACTAGTACGCATTGAAACGCGCCCACCAAACTGCATGGTGGTACTGACTAATGAAGCAACCTCACTGGGTTGCAGCAAGCCTTCAATTGGCCTTAAACCAATGCCATCGTGAGAAGCAATAAAATTAAAATACGCAG
This sequence comes from Pseudoalteromonas sp. SM9913, assembly GCF_000184065.1. Lineage (NCBI taxonomy): Bacteria > Pseudomonadati > Pseudomonadota > Gammaproteobacteria > Alteromonadales > Pseudoalteromonadaceae > Pseudoalteromonas > Pseudoalteromonas sp. SM9913. Next base: position 513,230 of record NC_014800.1, on the reverse strand, counting down.
TGCCGTTTTGTGCAGGCGGCATACTCATCATCCAATGCTTAAGCGCCGTACTATCGCCACTAAGTAAGGTATGCAACAACAACGGCGGCAAGGCAAAGTTGTAAATTGCATGGGCTTCGTTGGCATTACCAAAGTAAGACAAGTTCTCCTGATTGGGAATATTAGTCTCGGTGATGATCACCACACTTGGCTCGGCATGCTCAATCAGCGTTCGTAATAAACGTACTACTTCGTGGGTTTGCGGTAAATTTATACAACTGGTATTAAGTTGTTTCCATAAAAAGGCCACAGCATCAAGGCGAAATAAGCGAATACCGTTGTCTAAATAATGACGAATAATGCCGACAAACTCTTTTAACACCTCGGGATTTTCAAAATCAAAATCCACTTGATCATGACTAAATGTGCACCATACATGTTTTTCACCACTGGTTGTTGTTACCGTATTTAATAGTGGCGATGTACGAGGACGAACTACTTGGCTTAAATCGTCAGTTAAACTGGCTGTTTTAAAGTAATCTTTTCCGGGGTGTGTATCAGTTAAAAAGTTTTCAAACCAAATACTTCGACTAGAGCAATGATTAATGACTAAATCCGCCATCAGTTTTACATCTTTTGCAATCGCGTTAATGTCTTGCCAGTCACCCAGCGCTTCATTAACGTGTGCATAGTTCATTACCGCAAATCCTTCATCTGAGCTATACGGATAAAAGGGTAAAATGTGCAGTGCATTAAGCTGATGATCGCACTGCTCTTTTATAAAGCGATGCAAGGTTTTTAAAGGCGCCTCTAAAGGGGTGCCTACGGCTAAATCACTGTCTTCATGGTTTATTATCGAATCGCCATAGGCAATTAGCACAACATCTTGCTCATCCCAGCGGTTAGTGTGTGGCGTGGGATCGCGAAGTGGGTTATCACCTAAAATTAAGGTGATCAATTCTTCAGTCAATTCGCTTATTGCTATCGGTAATTCAACATCTTGATAAATAGCATGTAAATGTTGTTCAACTCGTTGAAAAAAAAGTTCTTTAACTATATTCACAGGCGCCTCGTTTAATGATGTTAACTGTATTGTTCGTTATCTAGCTCAACGGCTTCTTTTAAACGCTCAAGTACGTCTGGCATTGCCGAGGCCACACGATTCCAACTCGGCACAAAGGGTGCTTCCATTGGGTTTTCTAAAAAGTGCTGACCGGCATTCATGATATTTTGCGCAAACATTTCAACGGCTTTTTCTTCTTGGTGAATATCCAGGGTTAAACCGTTCATTAGTGCATCATTATGATAGGTTTCAATAAAATCTAAACCAATACGGTAATATGTGGCTTTTAATGAGCGAATAGTTTCGCTGGTAAAGGTAACCCCTTGCGTTGCTAATTTTCTAAATAGTGCTTTGGTGATATCAATCGACATTTTAGAAAGGCCAGCGGTTTGGTCGTCGAGCGATAATTCCTGATGTTTATGATCGTAGTTATCGGCAATATCGACTTGGCATAATCGGTTATGAGAATAGTTACGGTACATTTCGCTTAATACGCCAATTTCTAATCCCCAGTCGCTAGGAATACGAATATCGTTTAATACATCGCGCCTAAACGAAAACTCACCCGCTAATGGGTAGCGAAACGAGTCCATGTACTCAAGGTAATCACGGCTGCCTAAAATGGTTTTAAACGAGCGCAATAACGGAGTAACCAATAGCCGAGAGACACGGCCATTAATTTTTCCATTGGCGGTACGCGGGTAAAAGCCTTTACAAAACTCATAGTTAAATCGAGGGTGTGCCACAGGGTATATTAACCGCGCTAATAAGCCTCGGTCATAAGTTAAAATATCACAGTCATGCAAGGCGATTGATTCAACCTCAGCGGTGGCTAATTTATACCCCATGCAATACCACACATTACGCCCTTTACCGAGCTCGCGTGGCGCCACACCTAAGGCTTGAAGCTCTTTGTCGAGCGCTTGTAAGCGTGGCCCGTCGTTCCAAAGTACTTTGTGGTTTTGATCAAGCGCTTTAAAAAAGTTCAGTGCATAACGATATTGGCTTTCGTCGGCTCTGTCTAAGCCTATGGTAATTTGTGATAAATAAGGTACTTTTTGCAGCTCTTTAACAATATTTTGTAGCGCGGGGCCTTCTAACTCACTAAATAATGAGGGCAAAATAAGCCCCATGGGTCGCTGCTTACTAAAACTCAGCAACTCTTTTTCTAAATCGTCTACGGGTCTGTTGGCAATATTATGTAACGTTGTAATGATGCCATTTTGATAAAAATCAGCCATGTAAACTATACTCCTCAAAATTGGGTAAAATGCTGTTAATACAAGGTAATGCAGTGATTTCTTCTACCCAGCCTAACGGCGCTGGCAACTGAGAATAACGCGCTTTGTTATGGGTTAATTTAACCGGCTTTTTACTCTCTGGATTGGCAATAATAATGGCAATATCTGCCTCTTCTAGCATTTGCTTATCGTTATCACTATCCCCAAGCGCAATAATGCTTAGCGGCTTAGTAAACTGCGCAGTAAACTGTTTCACCAGCCATTGCTGCGCCATGCTTTTATCGGTATTTTTACCAATGTGGATAAAGCGCCCGCCTACTTTAACGTCGTAGCCGTACACTGTTATTGCGTTTATAAATTCGTTAAGTTTGTGCTCTTCGCCATGCCAGCAGAGCGGATCTGAATATTGACGATTCTGTGCTTGCGCCGCCTGTATCTCGTTTAACCCTGTGATGTGCATTACCTGCTCACACGATAACTCACTGAATAAACTATATTGGTCGCTGTAGTCTTTTTTTAAATGTGTTAAATCAGCCCATAAATTGCTAATGGGCGCCGCAAATGAATAACACCAATAGCCTTGGTATTCGCTGCAGCCAATGGGTCTGAGGGTAAAGTAATTTTCAGGAATATAGACAGCCGAGCCATTTTCAACAATAAAAGGCTGTTTAATATTGAGCGCTTGTTGCAGTGCCACCACTTCACTAAACGTTTTACTGGTGTTAAATACCACCGGCACACCGCTGTATTGCAGCTCTTGTAATAAAGTGTCGACCGCTTCGGTGTTGTAGTCTCTATGATTTAATAACGTACCATCTAAATCGGTAAAAATAATGGGCTGACCAATATTGTCGCTAGTTAACTGCATTGCGACTACATCACGGTGACTATCAAGCTCTATTAACGCATTTGCTTTGGCACTGAGGGTACTTAAATTTTCTCGGGTAATACGCTCAAAGTGAGAAATAAACCAAAGCAGCTGCTCGTCGGTCATGGTACCTGCGCCTTGGCCTTGTTTTGCGATTAGCTTGTGCTCTTGCTCTTGTCGCCATGCAAATACATCGTCAAAACTCGGCGCTTTAAGCATAATTGTGTAGTCAATTTTATTAAATACGGTTTTATACTCATTGGCTAAACAGCTATTAATACAGCGGCGCCATAGTCCTTGCTGATCGTATGATTTTTCTAGCTCATTAATAGGCTCAATTAAGGTAAAAGGCTGCTGTGGCTCACTGGCTACACACCACCCTTCTAAAATAACAATATCGACTGGCTGGCTATTGGTTAACCATTTATTTTTTGCTACGGGTTCATCTTGTTGTTTGTCAAAACGTGGCAGCGGTACATTAACCTCTTTATTTAACAAGCGACTAATGGTTTTATCCATAAGGGCAACATCATGTGTGCCTGGAACTCCACGGGTGGCAAATAAACAATGCACATCTTGTGCTAGCTGCTGACGTTTTTGGGTTGATAAATAAAAGTCATCAATAGAGAGTGCGACACAATTTAGGTGGGTGTTTTGCTCAAACCAAGTCACTAAATAGTCACCAAGCGTGGTTTTTCCTGAGCCTTGGCAGCCGTTGATGGCAACAAATAAAGGCGCATTTTTTTTGCTGGTTAAAATATCCTGAGCAATCACAGAAAAATACTGCTCACTAATATATTGATATTTCAACGGCAATTGATGTTTTACTAAAAAAGCATTTATATCCACACTATTGGCCTCCAATATAACAATCCCTGATTCAACTATAGGGTATGAATAAGGAAATGCAGTTACTAGACCAATATTATTTATTGTTACTTTTTAGTAGGTTAAAAAAAAAAGCGCATTTAAAATGCGCTTTTTTGGTGCAATATTTTTAACCACAGTGCAAATTTAATTCTCGTTGCTCTGTGCTTTTGGGAATACTAAATTTAATACTATGCCTAAAACAGCGCATAAGCTCACACCTTCAAGGCTGAACTGGCTGCTACCAATGTGCATACCACCAATACCGCAAATTAAAATAAGCGCCACAATACTTAAATTGCGTGGTTCGCTTAAGTCATCGCCCGATTTAACTAAGGTATTTAAGCCAATAACGGCAATAGAGCCAAATAATAAAATCATTATGCCGCCCATTACAGGGACCGGAATGGTTTGCAAACCCGCGCCCATTTTAGCCACAAACGCTAAACAAATTGCAATAATGGCAGTCCACATCATCACTTTAGGGTTAAAGTTTTTAGTTAGCATTACCGCACCGGTTACCTCTGAGTAAGTGGTGTTAGGTGGGCCGCCAAATAATGATGCAGCAGACGTGGCTAACCCATCACCAAATAAAGTGCGATGTAGCCCTGGCTTTTTCAAATAGTCTTTTTTTGTAACTTGGCTAATTGCCATCATGTCACCAATGTGTTCAATAGCAGGCGCAATTGCCACCGGCACCATAAACAAAATTGCTTGCCATTTAAACTCTGGCAGTACAAAGTTAGGCACTGCCAACCACTGTGCATTACTGACTGTTTCAAACTGCACTACACCCATAAATAACGAAAGCGTGTAACCGGCAACAACACCGGCTAAAATTGGGATCAGTTTAAATACTCCTTTGCCCCACACGGCAAACAATAAAGTTACTAGTAATGAGAACATAGAAATAATAATGGCACTGTCGTAGGCAATAATTTGTGTACCACCATCGCCACTTTTACCCATTGCCATATTAACCGCAGCTGGCGCGAGTGCTAGGCCAATCACCATAATCACTGGGCCGACCACAATTGGCGGCAAAATTTTATGTAAGGTTTTTGTGCCTTTAAACTTCACCAATAAACTCAACAGCATATAAGTAAAGCCCGCTGCCATTAAGCCGCCCATAGTGGCGGGTATGCCCCACATTTGCACTGAGGCAATAATGGGTGCAATAAACGCAAATGACGAGGCTAAAAAAATAGGCACTTGGCCTTTAGTGACAAATTGAAACAACAAAGTACCTAAACCTGCGGTAAACAACGCAACACTCGGATCGAGGCCGGTTAAAATAGGTACTAATACCAGCGCACCAAACGCTACAAATAGCATTTGGGCACCCGTTAAAATGGTTTTTATTGAAAACGTAGAATTATTTTGCACTGCTAAACCCTAGTAAACCGTACCGAAAATTTTATCACCTGCATCCCCTAATCCTGGGATAATGTAGCCTTTTTCATTAAGGTGGCTATCAACTGAGGCAGTAAAAATCTCTACATCTGGGTGAGCAGCTAATGTTTTTTCAACGCCCTCAGGCGCAGCAACCAGTACAATAACTTTAATTTCTTTACAGCCCGCTTTTTTAAGCATATCGATAGTGGCGATCATAGAGCCACCAGTAGCCAGCATAGGGTCAATCACTAAGCTCAAACGCTCATCAATATTACCTACTAGCTTTTCAAAATAAGGTACTGGCTCAAGTGTTTCTTCGTTACGCTCTAACCCCACTACACTCACTTTAGCTGCTGGGAGTAATTGCATTACGCCGTCCATCATCCCAAGGCCCGCACGTAAAATTGGCACAACGGTAATTTTTTTACCTTTAATATGCTCAACTTTAAGTTTATTACCGTCCCAACCTGTAATTTCGTTATCTTCTAATTCTAGGTTTTTAGTGGCTTCGTAAGTTAATAATGTCCCAACTTCTGAACACAACTCTCGAAAACTTTTCGTGCTAATTCCATGCGCGCGCATTAAACCTAACTTATGTTGAACAAGGGGGTGAGAAATAACGTGAATAGCCATAGTAATAAACCTAGTGATAAAAAATTTGACGTATTTTATATTAAAACAGGCCGTTTGACTGTTAATTTTAGCCCTGATTTCATAGTTCGTGCCAAAATATTTAATTTAGCCATAACTGTTCAACTTTTTGTGTTTATGAGTTGTTACTGGCTAACCAATTATTTACCTGGGCTTGCATGTAGCCGTTAATTTTTTTGTGCTCGGGGCTCCACCCAAGTAAAAACCGATAAAAGTCTGCCCACGCCACCGGCCATAAATGAGCCCATTGTGCAATAACGTCATCCGCATTCACTGCTGGTTGGTAGTGACTGAGTGCGTTTTTAAACTGGCTAAAATAATAATCGAGGTAAGTTTGTGCGTGTTTGTGAAGCTCAGAATCATCCATACAACTGGTCATAAAATACATAACATCTACCACCCCAACACCCGCACCCACATATTGAAAGTCATAACCGAGTATATGCCCTTGGCTATTAGCGGCAAAATTAGCAAGCTTGGCATCACCATGAATTAACGTTTGGTAGTCACATTGTTTTAACGCGTTATTTAATTGAGTAGCTGCCTGTTTAATATCGGACTTTTCGGGCAAGTTATTAAATTCATCAGGCCGGGTATCTAAATGCCAATAGCTTCCTTGCGGCCATAAGCCATCAAACTTTGTATTTAAATGAAAGGCATGAAACTGTCCCAACCACTTTAATATGGCTTTTATATTCTCGGTGGTTGCTTGGGTGTATCCCAGCTTTGAAAAATCTTTAAACACCAAGGCAAATTCATCGCCTTTGTTGATTGCTTTAATGCATTCAATAGCTGCCGCTTGCTTGGGCAGTTTATGGCTAAATTGCTGATAAAACGTATATTCAACGTGGTAAGAGTCACGCTTCCTAGTCAGCGCAAAGCTGCTTTGTTTAATTTTAGGGTGATTAATATGATCGGGTACTTTAATCGCTTTAATCACACAGGCTTGTTCATCAAGTTGGCACTTCACAATTTGACCACAGCCACTCCAAAGCGAGGTTAGGGTTTCGCCAATAGCTATACGTTGAAAATGCGGGATAAGTAACGGAAGATAAAAAGACATAGCCATATTAGGTTGCTAAATTTTAGTTAGCTTAACATTAGACGGTGTTTTTAATAAAAGGTCTTAGTAAAAAGCTCTGTATGTTTTTTCACAACCCTGTATGTAAAAAACGAATGCTAGTTTTTGAATGGGCGGCAAAATTATCTATGCCACTACAAACTTATCGTCGAATTGAGCGCTTTACCCGCTGAAATACTTTGTTGTATCCATTTTAGTTATGGCTTTGTTTAACAATAGAAAGGATAAGACTATCAATGTCATTATTCACTGCGCAAATACTACTATTACTTAAAATCACATAACCAAAGTTAAGGTCAGTGATAGAGCGTGATAGCGAGACCCAACCACGATTAAATCCAGCAAAGCCAAGACTGCTATTCTTTGCGTCAACAACATAGCTCATACTCCAGCGCCCATTAGTGTTTGGCGCGGGCTTTATCATCAGATCAATTAATTTTTCTGGTAGCAACCCTAAACCATTATAATCACCATCGTTGTTGCGCAACACAGCCATATTAAAGCGTGCTAAGTCTATTGGCGTTGTCTGTAAACCAGCAGCTGCTTTCTCATTAAAATAAACCATGCCCGTGACTTTGCCGGAATTATCGTAAGGTGTTGCCGACTTTTTGATAACTTTTTTAGTAATGTTAAAAGTAGAATCCTTCATATTTAGAGGCTTAAACACGTATTGCTGCATATAGTCTTCAAATGCCATGCCTGACACATCTTCAATTAAAAGTTGCACCACTGAATACCCACCACCAGAATAAGACCATTTTGTATCGGGCACATGAATAAGTTCAACAGATCCGGCGCCATTGTTATTGCCATTTAGTGAGTCAACTATAGATGTTAACTTTTCTGGAGACTCCCAGCCTGTATATGGGCCAAGTGACAAGCCTGAAGTGTGAGATAAGATATTTCTCAATGTTACTTTTTTTGCGTTAAACTCAGACTTAGGGATCTGCCAACGTTTGAGGTATTGGTTTATTGGCGCATCTAAATCGACTTTGCCTTGAGCTACAAGTTGCATTACTCCCCAAACAGTAACCAGCTTAGAAATAGACCCTACGTTAAACATTGTGCTTTGGGTAATCTCAGTTTTGGCTGCTACGTCGGCAAAACCATAGGATCGAAACTCTAGAACTCTATTTCCATTGACAAATGCAAGTGCAACACCAGGAGCTTTGTGTTTATCTAAAATCTTTGGTATGTCATCTTCCAAGCGCTCTGTGATCTCAGACACATCAGTAAACTCTTCAGCGGTAGCAAGACTAGCTAAAAACAATGTAAATATTATCAGTATTGATTTAATCATAACTTTCCTTAGTTCGTAAAACGCCAATATAAACAGACTTGAAATAGTTGGCTAAAATATTAAACAGTGTGAAAACAACCAACGGTTTTTTTTCGTTTGAATATTCTTACTAAATACCGTTTGTTACCGATAAGTATTTGCTTTTACCGAAACTGACATAATAAATAGTTAAAAAAAGCAATTTGAATATATTACTACCAAAAGAATTTTTAATAATAATTCCTTTGTCAGTAATTGAGGCTACAGGAAAAGTTTGGCTTGAACTGTAGTGGTCAACTAATTTTGGCCACAGTTTTAGAATCTTGATATCTAATCTCAGATTCATTCGGCGCTAAACCAGCATTATAATGATGTGGTCTAACATTATTGTAATATCCGTTGATATAATCACTCACACTATATTTAGCGTCTCTAAAGTTTTCATATCCAACTTTTGGCATCCATTCCGTCTTAAAGCTTCTAAAAAATCGTTCCATTGGCGCATTATCCCAACAATTTCCGCGCCTACTCATACTTTGTTTGATTTTATAGCGCCATAAACGTTGACGATATTTTAAACTTGTATAATGACTACCCTGATCTGAATGAAACATCAGTCCTGTCGGTTTTCCTCTGCTTTCATACGCGAGTTCAAGTGCTTTTAGCGTTAAATTAGTATCTGGCGACAACGACATGGCCCAGCCAACTACTTTACGTGCAAATAAATCAATAACAACGGCTAAATAAGCCCAGCGATTACCTACCCAAATATACGTCACATCACCGCACCACACGGTATCTGGCTCAACAACATCAAATTGTCTATCAAGCAGGTTTGGAATTTCAAGGTGTTCATTACCACCACGTTTATATGAATGTTGAGGTACTTGGCAGCTTTCAAGCTTTAATTTAACCATTAGCTTAGCAGCACGATAACGACTCAATTCAAAACCATTGTTCGTTGCTATTGCCGCGATTGTCCGCGCCCCAGCTGAGCCGCCGCTCATTGCATGTATTGCTTTAACTTCAGCCTCTAGCCTTACTTGCTCTGGCGTCGGCGTTGTATCCCGTATAGCCCAATATTTATAGCTGCTCCGATGCACATTGAATACGTTACACAGCACGCTAATTGGGTAACGCTCTCGTTGGTTTAGTTTCTCAATTAACGAGAATTGTTCAGGGAGTCGGACATCAAGAGAGCGGTAGCCTTTTTTAATATATCCTTTTCTAATTCAATGCGTTGGATTTGCTTTTTAAGTTCGCGGATTTCAATTTGTTCGGGCGTCATTGGCGAAGCAGATGGTGACTGACCATTACGCTCTTGCTTTAATTGGGTAACCCATTTACTGACGGTTGATTTACCCACCCCCATAGCCTTGGCTGCATCTTCTTGTGTATAACCTTGGTCCACCACAAGCTGAGCCGTTTCTAATTTGATTGCCGCAGAGTATGTTGCGCGTTTTAATTTCGTCATTTTTTCACCCAAATTTGTATGCTTATTAGCATAACATTTCTTTCTTAATGGGTGACCAAATTAACTATGCCACTACAAACACCAATCTATTTTCGCTTGAATGTTTTTAGTTGAATCAGGGATGTTTACTGTTTGCGTAACCCCTCTTTTTATAGTGGCAACTTCTACGTCATCCGCAAACAACTTATAGTCTCTCGCCATATCCACAAATTGTTTTGGTCTAAAAACTTGAATATTCATCTAAACTCCATTTAGGTATTTAACGCCCCAAAAGAGGCAATAAAATTGTTGGCAAAATTAGAGACGCAGGAACAAAAGCCAACTGTTTTATTCTGCTTAATGTGTTTGTTGACTAAATAAAGCTATTAGCAAGTAATCCTACGCCAAGCCCTAAACCAAATATAGAGAAGTTGCGTAATATATATACTTTTTTTGAGATATCATAAATAGTTTTACCTTTTGTTAATGACTCAACTATATAGTCTTGAGCAATTAAAGAGTTAAGAATTGAAAAACAAAAACAACCTAAAGGAATATAAACCTTTGAGCCAAAGGTAAGTACTTTTAATTGAATAAGTATAACAACAGCACCTATTATTGCTGAGGATAGCCATGCATACTGTTTTAACAACTCAAAATGTAACTCTGTTGTAATAGTTTCATTTTGGATTTTATTTTTTTCTACACTTCGAGATTTCTCTATACTATCTTCATTATTTTTGACTTGAACTGATTCTTCCATAATTAAAATAAAACTCCATATTTTGATGAAAACCTAAAGCCCGGATAATGGGCTGATAATTGTTGGCTAAAATGTGTAACGAAGCGAAACTAAGTCAACTGTTAGCAGTTCCGCGCTCAAAGCGCCTGTTATGTGCACTTGTTGACCGTTGCTAAACCTAAATCTATATTTGCAACAATATAGCCATACTCTTTCTTAGTTAACTTTTTAGCCTGATATTGTTGCTTAGCTAATTCGTGAGTCCAAGCCTTTTCACATGGGGCTAATGGAATGGTTGTATCAACCATTAAAAGGTGTTCTTCCTGAATCACGCCCCCTTTTTTGACAATGCTTTTAGCGCAAAGGCTTAAAGCATATTCAACAGCAAATTTATCAACTCTTGGCATACCTACAAATTCTACATCACAACCAAGTTTCTCATTACCTTTAGTATCAATATAATAAAGCTGACCTGACGTGGTGCAACCAGATATAAATAAGATGATAACGAGTAATAAAATATGTCTGATATTCACTTTGCCTCCTTGTGCAAATAAGCCCGTATAAAGGGCTAAAACGTAACGGCGATTTAGTTAAACTTGGCCAAGCCCAAACTCAATCCCCGTGTAGTTTTGATATCCTAGCGAGATTGCGAGCATTTTGATGTGTTTGTTATTTGCCAGACCTTGAATAGATTGATAGCAAAGGAAACTTACTTTCACCAAAGTTGATGGTTAACGATAGTGTCTCATCTGCTTTGAATGATTGTAAAAACTCCAATGGTGCAATTCGTTGCCCGTCTGCAACGATAGCCATTAGGTGTTTATTAGTTAGACTTCTTCGACCTGATGCCATATTAGTCAAAGTTACTACCGCCCAACGCTCACCAGAATCATTACTCATTAATACAAAATTATTTACACTAAAATCACTCTGCTCTGGCTGAATGTTTGATTCATTTGGAAAGGCTAAATTAAAACTATTAGGTACAACTCTATCAATGGAAAGTACCTCCTCACCTGAATGGGCACCGAATGTACAAACCAGCAATATCAAAGACATCCTTCTCAACATAAATTCTCTCCTAATTTCATATAACACCTTACAACAGGTGCTCATGGGAGCGTTTTGGCCGTTGTTTGGCCAACTAGCATTTGTCCCTGCCTGATTGCTTGTTAGCTATTCTTTGCACTTGAATTGATGATATCAACTATCTTTTTAGACATAGCTTCTAACTGTCTAGAAGTTGTAGCACCGAATATTCCTTCACTAAACTCTGAACGAGTGTCTAGCTGCGATTCACTAACTATTTGGTTTGTGGATAGGTCTACGAGCTTAACGTTTAGCATCAATTCGGCATCACCTACCATTACACCAGCCATAAATCGACCAAACCCTGAAACATAACGAAAATGCTCTATTGTTATTTCCACGGAGATATCAGCCTGATTAGATGAGTTGCTTGGTATCAAATTACCTTTGTAATCTGTAGTTATTAATGTATTAAGTTCAGTGATACTTTTAGTTAAATCTCTACTTTTAGAGATTGAATTAGATGAGGATATAGCTACTGATATACTATTTGGTATGGCTCCTTGCTGCATGTTCGATGTTTTTACTGATTGCTTAATGTTTGCAGCACAACCCGCAATTAAGCTTACTAAGATGATTAAAATAAAGTTTTTCATTGAATGCTAAATTTCCTTGAATAGCTAACTTCTAAATATGGGGCACAAACACGTAGGCTAAACTGCGAAGCAGAGCCTGCGTGTTTGTGTCCCACATAATTATTTTGTTAGGTGCGTTTTTCATAATGCCTTATGATCTTTTTGCAAACATCGACGAGTTCTTCGTGGCTTAAGTCGTTTTTACAATCATTTGTACGCCAACCACAAATTTTAAAATTTGCATGAGATAGTCCGTCGTCCACATGATCTACAGAAGGTAAAAGAGCAAACCGCTTTTTATACTCTCGTTTGAGTTTTTTAGAATCATCGTTGTTATATTGACTAAGCAACGTCCAATCTAGTTTTTCACCAGTGTAAAAATCAAAACCACCGGATTCACAAACCGCTTCATGAATTGCCACTTTATAACTTGATGTGGTTGCGACTACGTTCCCTCTATTTCGATCTCTTTTTATGTGTGCAACTGCCTTACGAGTCAGCCACTTTAAATATGTTTCCTGCGTCTGAATCCCTTCTAAAAAATGAGGCAAAGCAAATTTAACCGACATAGCACCTAACGCCGCAATATGGAGCGTATGAAGCTTGGCTAAAATTAGCGAAGAATGAGCGCCAGCCAAGCTTTAGACGTCCCACCCATAATTGCCTTGTTAGGGTTACCAAACACCACAACCTTCAGCTTCCTTACCGTTAAGCCAACCAACTATTCTACTCGTGTGTTTTTTCCAAGCCGAGCTGATTTCATAGACTTGTACCAATGTAGAATTGTCGTTTGTTGGTTTTATCTCGATTAGCTGTTGATAGAACCGATTCCAACCTGCTTCACCTACTAGTGCAAGTTGTCTTGTGCCATTGGGCAAAATATTATATTCAACATAAGAAGATTGGCTTACTTTAATGGCAGCATTAACAGTAGGTATTGGAATTATCGAAGATATTTCCCGTTATAAAATTCATTTATAGCTTTGGGTGGTGTTGACACACAACCAACCAAAGTAAAAACAAATAAGAACGCTATATATTTCACCGAAACTCCTTGTAACCCTAACGCTTTGCTAAGAGGCTAAAATGGTTGGCTGGCTTTTTTGCGGTACTTTGCAAAAAACGAGCAAACTGTTTTAGTCCTTTTAAGCACCTTGTTATGCGCTACTGCCTATTAATTCAGATACTGTAACAAAGCGATAACCTTTATCTTTTAACTGCTGAACAATTAAAGGTACCGCAGCCATTGAATTACCTCTAGATTTAAACATTACATGTAAAAGAATAATTGACCCTGGCTTAGTATTTTGGACAACGTAATCGGATATATCACTTGCACTAGCATTTTTATCTAAATAAGTTTCAGGCTCCACATCCCACGTAACGGTAGTTATATTATTATTATTTAGATAATAAGGTAGCGAAAACAATTTTTTACCATAAGGTGGTCTAAAATGTATTTCACCTTTATAACCTGCCTCTGTAATTAACTCATTAGTTTTTTCTAGATCATCTGCAACAAAGTTATAACTTTTCAAAACCATTCGTTGATGAGTATATGAATGGTTTCCAACTTCATGACCTTTATCAATGATATTTTTTGTTTCTTGAATGTTTTCTTCTATAGCTTTGCCGACTAGGTAAAATGTAGCTTTAATTTCTGATTCATCTGGGATTTGGAGAAATTCTTTTGTTTTAAGTCTAGTCGGACCATCATCAAAAGTTAATGCGACTACTTTTTCAGTTGTTTCTACTCGATCTATAAGGTTACCAAAAAATTGAAATTTTTCATTCTTACTCAGCTGCCATAAAGCAATAAATATGATCAGCACTAATGCTGATAGTTTGATTATTTTACTCATGCAGACTCCATTTGCGCATAACAATTTTATAGTGTGCTCATCGCGCATATCTCTGCCAGCGCCCCACTAATATATTTATTAATTTCTTTTTAACAAATAAGTTAACACATTGCCAACTTTAAACTTTTAGTCAGGGTGTTCTTTTAATACAGTGCAGAAAAGAGGAAAGCGTCCTCATTTCTTGGCTTTGGAAGAAAACACCAAAAATGCCAAGCGTTTCGAATCTGCTTAAATTGTTTGTTATGTTCGAAGTTTAACGGCTGTGCCAAACACTAATATTTCTGATGCCCCATCAGTAACTGAGCTAGTTGTAAATCGTATTCCTACTATTGCATCGGCATTTAACTTTTTTGCATCTTCTATTAATCGTTCTAACGCTACATTTCGAGCTTCCATCAACATCTCGGTATAGCCTTTGAGTTCGCCGCCCACTATTCCTTTTAAACCAGCCATGATATCTCGACCAACATGTTTAGACTGAACCATGTTGCCATTAACTATGCCCAATACAGCTTCGATTTCCTTACCAGGAACAGTTTCCGTTGTCGTATAAATCATAATTTTTCCCTAAAACATAACAGCTTATTAAACACCACTTTGGGGGTTATAACCCTCAAAACAGCGTATATTATATACGCTCAATAATTCCACTAAACAACTCTAATGTAAACAAGTAATTACGTAGCTTATTTACCACCCATTGTTAAAATACACTAAAACAACGTTTAATAATGTTCTGTACCATCAAATTAGTCGTCATTAGTTATGAGCTTAAATCACCCCCATAAAAAAGCCCCGCTTGATGTTACTCAAGCAGGACTCCACACTAATTTTGTATCAATAAAAGCGCCTAAACTGCAGGCGCTTTGCATTATTGAATTTTATTGGTTAACCACGCTTTTAAGCGGATTAACTGGCTGTGCGTTGTCGTCTAGGATGTTCATATCGAAGTCGAACTCATCAACACGAATCGCTTTTTCACGCTTTTTGTTATAATCACTTAACTGAACAAATTCAGCGTCGTTAATTACTTTTGCAGCAAGTGCATTTTCAAGTGTGATTGAAAAACGCGTACCCGGCTTAAAGGTTTTAGCACGTAGCGCTTTTTTCACTTTTGCTAATAACTCAAGTGACGCCATTTTAGCTTTGTAAGCTTGCTCGTTGATGTGATGACCATCACCTTCAATTGGCTTAACTAAATGGGTAATTTGCGCTTTAAATGCTGTATCAAGCTGAGCTTGTTTCGCTAATTCACGAATTAAATCATCGCTGATTTTTGGCATTTTAGTTGAGTAGTTCATGGTAATGAAACGAATGAACTTACGAGTACCACTTGCAGGGAAGTTATCTAAAAACTTGTGCAATGCTTCTTCAGCACTTTGTAATGCAAAACGAGTCGCATAATGGAAGTAAGGAGCCGCTTGCTCGCGCTCACTACTTGCTACTTTTTGCTCGTAATACTTAATAGATGCCATAGCTGCATATAAGAAGCTCATTACATCGCCTAAGCGTGCTGAAAGCATCTCAGCTTGCTTTAATTTACCGCCAAGTACTAGTAACGAAAAGTCAGCATATACAGCTAATTTAGCTGATAGTTTATGCACTGCTTTTTCGTAGTCACGTACTTCTGGTAATGCCGAGTTTGCACCAGCAGTAAACGGTAATACACCTAAACGGAATGCACGTAAGCTATTTGCTGTACTGTAGCCAATTGTTTTACGTAAAATACCATTAAATTCTGCATCTGCGTTTTTGTCATCGCTGTGGATAGACTCAACCATAGATTGTAAGTATGGGTGACAACGCATAACACCTTGACCAAAGATCATCAGGTTACGAGTCAGAATGTTTGCGCCCTCTACCGTAATGGCAATTGGCTGCGCCACATAACCACTAGCAAGCGTGTTTTGAGGACCATTCTGAATCGCTTTACCCGCTTGAATATCCATTGCTGAGTCAAGCACATCACGGCCAAGCTCTGTCATATGGTATTTAGCAATTGCAGTCACTACCGATGGTTTTAAGCCCATGCCTAAGCCTTCAGTTGTCAGTACACGCATTGCTTCTTGTAGGTATGTTTTACCTGCAATGTCAGCTAGCTTTTCTTGAATACCTTCAAATTGACCAATTGATAAACCAAACTGTTCACGCACTGCTGCGTACTCAGAAGCTGATTTAAATGCAACTTGTGCTGTACTTACACCTAATGCTGGTAATGAAATACCACGACCTGCGCCTAAACAGCTAACTAGCATTTGCCAACCGCGACCGATGTTTTTCTGACCACCGATAATAAAGTCCATTGGTACAAATACTTTGTTACCACGTGTAGTACCGTTGTAAAAACGGATACCCATAGGATCATGACGGTTACCAAGTTCTACACCAGGGTGCTCTTTTGGAATAAGTGCACAGGTAATACCTAGGTTTTCTTTACCACCTAGTAGACCATCGGGGTCAACCACTTTAAACGCTAAACCAAGTACAGTAGCAATTGGCGCGAGTGTAATGTAGCGTTTGTCCCATGTGATTTCTAAGCCGAGTACTTCTTCACCGTTGTACATACCTTTAGTTACAGTACCTACATCTGGAATACCGCCTGCATCAGAGCCTGCTTCTGGGCTGGTTAGTGCAAAACATGGAATGTCTGTACCATTTGCAAGACGTGGTAAGTAGTGTGCCTGTTGCTCCTCTGTACCAAAGTGAAGAAGTAACTCACCCGGGCCTAACGAGTTTGGTACCATTACGGTTACCGCAACCGCTGAGCTTTTAGTAGCAATTGTACCTACAATTGTTGAGTTAGCGTATGGGCTGAACTCTAAACCGCCAAACGATTTAGGGATGATCAGCGAGAAGAAACGCTCTTTTTTCAAAAACTCTAAAATGTCGTTTGGTAAATGAATACCATTTTGAATGACTGAATCGTCAATCATGCCAAGTAATTCTTGTACTGGGCCATCTAAGAACGCTTGCTCGTCTGCGGTTAATTTAGCCGCAGGTACATCGCGTAGCGCGCTGAAATCTGGTTTACCTCGATAGATAGACCCTTCTAGCCATACATCGCCAGCGTCTAGCGCTTCTTGCTCAGTAACTGAAATGCTTGGTAATACTTTTTTTAATTTTGTACGTAAACTCATAACGAACTCATCCGACCAGATAAATAATACCTACATTACGTCATAAAAATCGCTTTAGATCAATTACTCCATTCAATTAATTAACAGTTTTTGCAATTTATTTTCTTTACCTGAACGTAAACTGTTGAAATAAAAGGCTTACATCTGTACGCTGAATTGTTATTTTTTTTTGTTAAAAATTTAATAATTCTGGTTGTTGGCGCCGCAAATACGGATTTGGTAATAAAGTAGAAACAAAAAAACGCAGCCTAAAATTAGGCTGCGTTTTTTAAAAGCGAGAGATTAAATCGAGTCTAACTTATTTTAACTACCTGTTTGCCAGTAAAACCACCTGCTAACTGGTTATTTAGTGCAGCCGAAACAGCGTTTGCATTAAAATCAACAGCTAAAACTTCTGGGGGAGTTATCTCGCCATTTGCTACCGTTTCAAGCAACAAATTACCCATAAAACTCATCCGCTGCTGCGCACATAAGCTGTTAGCTAGCCACGCACCTCCTAAGGAGACAATACTAATATTAGGCGCACGCCGATACATTAGCTGCTGTTCGAAGTTAGGGAGTGGATTTAAACAAGCAATACGACCACAAAAACGCATTAGTTCGATATTTTGAATGGTCGATTCCCCACCCATAATATCAATAACAGCGTCAAACCCTTGTGGACCTAACTCTCGACGAATTTTGTCACATAAGGCTTTATCGTTGTAATCAAAGACCACATCGGCGCCGAGTTGCTTAACTAACTTATGATTGCGCTTAGAGGCGGTGGTAAATACATCTGCACCGCGCTGCTTGGCAAACTGAATAGCAAATTGCCCTACAGCGCCAGCACCACCTTCAACAAAAAGTGTATCGCCCTCAGTTACTGATAGTTTATCTAAGCTGATCAATGCCGCCATTCCGGCGCAGGGTAAAGTTGCAGCTTTGTCACTGGCTAATTGCTTGGGAATAATAGACACCGCATAATTAGGCACTTTTGCGTATTCGCTCAGTACCCCTTGCTCACCTACGCTGGCGTGCCACATAACACGCTCCCCTACCCCCGGGAAAATACCTTTACCCGCTTTAACCACTGTCCCCACTGCATCCAAGCCTAAAACATGCGGGTATTGCCACGTACAAAAGCCAGACTTGGCAAATTGTGCATCCACCGGGTTTAAACCAACGTACTCTACTTTTACTAATAGCTCATTACCTGTGCACTGAGGCACAGGTAACTGAGTATCCGATAAGTTAATATCCTCATTGGGCTCATTTAACACAATAGAGCGCATTAATGTAGGAATAGTATTTGGGTTTGTATCTGCAGTATTAGGCATCAAAAACTCTACTTGTTAGTATTACTTAACGCGTAACTCCATCGCCCATTAAATGACTGGTAGGCATTTACTTTAGCAAGTAGCGATGAAATAGTTGAATCAACGGCATTTTCTTGCGCTATTAAAACATCCTGACGCGCATCTAACAACTCTAAGTAAGGAATTTGCCCTTCTTCGTACATTGCTTGTGCTTGTAAAAATGCATTATTAGCAAATTGATAACGCTCATCAGCAAAGCGCGATTGCTGTGCTTGATTGACCAAGTATTGCAATGAAAGTTCACTCTCGTTAATCGCTTTTAATACCACTTGTTGGTAATCGGTATACGCCGCTTGGCTTAAAAACTGCTGCGCATCGCGTTGTGCTAAAAGCGCAGGGTAACTTAATAATGACCACTGCAATTGCGGCGCTACTTGCCATTGTTGCTGGGTATCACTAAAACCGTTGCTCCCTAAACTTAACACGCCTGCAAAGCCGCTTAAGCTAATATCCGGCAATAAAGCTTTGCTGGCTGCCACACTCAGGCTATTTGCTTGGCTAAAATCAAATAAAGCACGACTTATATCAGGCCTTAATGCTATTGCATCATTAGGTTTTGCCAATGACACCGCAAATGCCTTAGTTAATATAGTACGTTCATCATTAATGCTCAGTGATTGCGTAGTTTGCGCGCTTAATACGGCCAAAGTAGATAAGTCACGGTACTTCGCATATTCAATTGCTGGCACCAAGGCTTGCTGCTGCCTAAGTTGCGCCATAGTGCGGTTTAAGTCGAGCTCATTAGCCACACCTTCATCAACTTGGGCCTGTAGCACTTGAATGCTTTGTTCAAGCGCTTCTATTTGCATCTCAATAATTTGCTGCTTTTGCAGATTACCTTGATAACTCACAAAGCCTTTAACCACAGCCGACACCACTTCAATTTGCAATAACCTAACTTGCTCAGCTTGGCTCATTGCTTGTGAATTCGCGGCATCGACTAGCGCAGTAATTCGACCAAATAAGTCGAGCTGCCAATCAAGTGCTACATTCGCACTTGATTGTCTGCTATTGGTATCGCCTAGCCCGCTTCGCTTTGCACCAACCGCAACACCGTCTTGCGGTAAGTATTGCGCTTGTTGCTCGCCAATACGCGCCAAAGCACTTTTTAATACCAGCTGACTAGTTTGTAAGTCGTAATTATTAGCAAGTGCGTTGATCACCAGTTGGTTTAGCTGCGTTGAGCCCAGCTTGTGCCACCAGTTTTGCTCATCTTCACCCATAAACTGCTCTGCAGATATTGCCTTGGCAACAAACTCATTAATCTGTTGTTGATGAACGGCTGTGTCAATTTTACTCGCACAACCTGATAACACAGCAACCGCTAATGCAGAACTCAACCATGGCGATAATTTAAGAGCGCTTAAGTTAAATTTAGTCATGCGAAGGCTCCTCAACGCGCTGCTTTTTTACCACCAGCATATAAAACACCGGTGTAAATAATAGTCCAAACACAGTTACACCAATCATACCCGAGAACACCGCATTACCCATGGCATGACGCATTTCTGCCCCAGCACCGGTTGCCAATACAAGCGGTATAACACCTGCGGTAAACGCAATTGATGTCATTAAAATTGGGCGTAAACGTAATCGACACGCCGCTAACATCGCCTCAAGGTGTGATAACCCAGTGTCATGCTTATCTTTAGCAAATTCCACCATAAGGATGGCATTTTTAGAAGCCAATGCGACCAGTACAATCAACGCTATTTGGGTAAATATGTTGTTGTCTGAACCTACAAACCACACCCCTAATAACGCTGAGAAAATAGTCATAGGTACAATTAAAATAATGGCCAGTGGTAAACGTAAGCTTTCATACTGTGCAGCCAGTACCATAAACACCAGCAATACAACCAGAGGGAATACATACACCATGGTATTACCTGCTAATACTTGCTGGTACGTTACCTCAGTCCACTCATATTCAATGCCAGTAGGCAATGTTTTAGCTAGTACAGCTTCAATCGCCAATTGCGCTTGATCAGAACTATAACCAGGCGCTGGGCTGCCATTAAGCTCTGCACTAGGGTAGCCGTTGTAATGCATTACACGATCAGGACCAATAGTAGGCGTTACCGTTAATACTGAGCCTAGTGGCACCATATTATCGGCACGATTACGCACTTTTAGGTTTAGTATTTGCTCTGGGTCTACCCTAAAATCAGCATCAGCTTGGGCATTAACCTGGTAAGTACGGCCAAATAAATTAAAGTCGTTTACATACACTGAGCCTAAATAAATTTGCAACGAATTAAACACTTCATCTAATGGAATGCCTTGAATAAGCGCTTGCTCACGGTCAATATCAATATCCATTTGTGGTACTTGAATTCTAAAGCTTGAATACAGCCCCATCAACGCTGGATCTTTTTGCGCCGCAGCAATCACTGATTGCAAACTGTTAAATAAGGCTTCAAAGCCTTTGTTAGCTCTATCTTCTATTTGCAATTTAAAGCCACCTGTGGTACCAAGGCCTTGAATTGGCGGTGGCGGAAACACAGCGACAAAGGCTTCATCAATGGCCGCAAAACGTTGGTTTAGTTGCGCTGCAATAGCCGAAGCCGACATACTCGGATCAGTACGCTCTGCAAAAGGCGCCAGTGGCGTAAATACGATGCCGCTATTTGGGCTATTAGTAAAACCATTCACTGAAAGACCAGGAAACGCCACGGTGTTTGCAACCCCAGGGACCTCTAATGCAATTTGCTGCATTTGTTTTACCACCGCTTCTGTACGGTCTAAACTGGCAGCGTCAGGTAACTGCGCAATAGCGACTAAGTATTGCTTATCTTGTTGTGGAATAAACCCACCCGGTACTGCATCAAACAATTTAATCGTACCGCCAACTAAAGCAATATACGCAACCATAACCACAACACTCATACGAATAAGCTTTTGTACCAGCTTTTCATACCCTTTAGCACCACGGTCAAACACGCGGTTAAAAGGTTGAAATAACCAACGGCCAAATAATTTATTAAGCACGCGGGTAAACGCATCAGGCTCGGCATCATGTGATTTTAACAATAAAGCGGCCAGTGCTGGCGACAGCGTTAATGAGTTAAACGCCGAAATTACCGTTGAAATCGTAATGGTTAATGCAAATTGTTTATAAAACTGCCCTGAAAGCCCAGTAATAAAAGCCGTCGGAATAAATACCGCACATAATACTAATGCAATCGCAATAATAGGGCCGGTTACTTCCGTCATTGCCACGCGGGTGGCTTCAAGCGGTGATAAGCCATCTTCTATGTTTCGCTCAACATTTTCTACAACCACAATTGCGTCATCAACCACAATACCGATTGCCAGTACTAAACCAAATAGCGATAAGGTATTAATAGACACCCCAAGCCACTGCATTACTGCAAAGGTACCAATGAGTGAAATAGGCACCGCAATTAACGGAATAATAGACGCGCGCCAGGTTTGTAAAAATACGATAACCACAATCACCACCAGCACGATTGCTTCGAGTAAAGTGGCGATTACCGCATCAATTGAGCCACGAACAAATACCGTTGGATCATAAACAATGTCGTATTCAACACCTGCAGGAAAGTCTTTTGATAAACGTGCCATGGTTTCACGCACCTGATCAGAGAGCTCAATGGCATTTGACCCTGGACGTTGAAATATTGGCATCGCTAAAGCGGGTTGATTATCAAGCTCAGCACGCAATGCATAAGAATCTTGGCCTAAATCAACACGTGCCACGTCTGACAAACGCGTAAGCTGCCCTTGCTCCCCAACTTTAATAATGACTTGTTTAAACTCTTCAATGCTATTAAGGCGTCCTTTGACGTTTAATAGAATTTGGAACTGACTGTCATTTGAAATCGGTTGCGCACCTAAACTACCTGCTGCAACTTGCTGATTTTGCGAGCGTAGTGCATTGACCACGTCACTTGCAGTAAGCTCACGTGATGCTAGCGCATCGGGGTTAAGCCAAACTCGCATTGCATATTTACCGCCACCAAATAAACGAATATCACCCACACCAGGTAAACGCGCTATTTCATCTTTAATATTTAAATCGGCATAATTTGATAAATACGCGGTGTCATGGCTGTTTTGGGGTGAATATAAATGCACCACCATGGTTAAATCGGGTGATGATTTTTCAGCAACAACCCCTAAACGTTGCACTTCTTGTGGCAAACGCGGCAGCGCACTATTTACTCGGTTTTGCACTTGCACTTGGGCACGGTCTAAATCAGTGCCTAACGCAAATGTCACCGTGAGCGTCATACGTCCGTCACTGGTTGCTTGTGAAAACATATACAGCATGTTTTCGGTGCCATTTATTTCTTGCTCAAGCGGTGTTGCCACTGTTTGTGCAATAACCGTCGGGTTCGCACCTGGATAACTGGCAGTCACAACCACTGTCGGTGGTACGACTTCTGGGTATTCACTGACAGGCAGCTGAAATAATGAAATGCTACCTGCAATTAAAATAATCAACGACAGCATGGCCGCAAAAATCGGTCGCTGTATAAAAAAGTGTGAAAATTTCATCTAATAACCTTATTGCTTAGCAACTAAATCGGCAGGGTTAGCACTTAGCGTAAATGCCACGCCTTGGGTATTAATTGCCACTTTATTTGGTGATATCGGCATACCGGGTCCTACACGAGCAGGGCCGTTTACAGCAATAACATCGCCTTGCTCAAGTCCTGATGTGATGGCTCGCAACGGTCCATAGCGCTCACCTACAGTAACCAATTTATATTGCAGCACATTATTTTCGCCTACAGTTAACACAAAGCGATTTTTTAAATCTGTGCCTATGGCTCTGTCTGGAATAATGACAGTTTCACGCACTGCATTAGCAGCTAACTTAATGCGTGCAAATGAGCCTGAGCGCAGCTCATTACTGCGATCATCAAATACCGCACGAACGCGTAAAGTGCCTGTAGATGCGTTAATTTGATTATCTATAAAGTTAATATGGCCGCTATAGTTAAAATCGTCTTGCCCTACTTTTTGCATTACAACAGGCTGTTTGCTTGCAGCTGTTACTTCGTCAAATGCGCTATTCCAAGTACGTTCATCTACATCAAAGTAAGCGTACATTTTGTCATTAGAAACAATTGAAGTAAGCACGCTTTGCCCTGCAAGTACGTTGTTACCTTTGGTAATATTTGCGCGAGAAATCACGCCATCAATAGGAGAAACCACTGACGTAAACTCTAAATCGAGCTTTGCAGCTTTAAGCTGCGCTTGCAGTGCAGCAAGTTGTGCTTCACGCTGACGTAAAGTCGATGTACGCGCTTGTGCTTGCTCAGTCGAAATGGCTTTTCGCTCAGTTAAGCGTACAGCACGCGATGCTTCGCTTTTTGCTTGTTCAAGTGCTGCTTGAGCACTTTTTACCTGAGCGCTTAAACTGTCAACGGTTGCAGCGAATGAGCGATCGTCTAAACGAAATAATACATCGCCTTGTTTAACGCTATCCCCTTCTTTAAATTCAATTTGCTCAATAATGCCGGATACACGCGGCATTAATGCCACTTTTTGCGGTGACTCTAAGCGTGTTGTATAGGTATGCCAACTTTGAACTGGCTTAACCAAGACTTCGGCTACATCAATAGCTTGTTGTTGCTGTGCGGGGGCTGATTGCGCTGTACTTTCATCGGCACAACCGGCCAGTGTGATTAATGCAACAGATAGTGCTGTAGCAATTAAGTGTTTGTTCATAACGACGCTCCTTTTAATTTAGCATTGCATAATACGGAACATACTTGATGACAAAAACAATAGATTTTTAAATTCATTAGTGCCAAAATGGCATCAATACTCACTAAGTAATGAAATAATGGATACAACCAGTCGACTATTAATGCTGCTTGAAGTGGTAGAGCAAGGCTCATTTGCAAAAGCAGCCGAAATACGAAATATTGACCGCTCAGTGATCTCTAAGCAAATTAGTCGGTTAGAGGATGAACTTGGGGTAAGACTATTAAACAGAACAACCCGCTCATTCTCTCTTACAGCAGCGGGCGCTGAAATGATAAAAAAAGCGGGTGAGCTGCGAAGCCTGCTTGGCGAAACGGTGCGCATGGCAGAAAACTACCACCAAGAGCCTCGCGGCGTATTAAAAGTGACCGCATCGACTTTAATAGGTCGACGCTACTTACAGCCAGTGATCAACGATTTCCAAAAACGCTTTCCACAAGTGGAAGTAGAACTGCGTTTAGATGACCGACTGGTTGATATTGTATCTGAAGGATTTGATTTAGCGTTTAGAGTGGGTGAACCCAAAGACTCATCATTAATTGCTCGTAAAATTGCCCGTAATCGTTTGTTACTATTAGCCGCGCCAGCGTTTATAGAAACATACGGTATGCCAATAACAATCACTGATTTGGCACAATTGCCAGCGGCCAGTTATGCCAGCAACTCACTGCGGGTAGAAGGCATAAATTACTATAACCACACTGGCGAGCACTGCGAGCAAAAAATAAAAAGTGTGTTTAGAGCAAACGATGCAGAAGTATTACTGATGAAAACCCTCTCTGGCACCACCTACTTTTTAGCGCCGGCATTTATTTTAGATAAAGAAGTGATTGATGGGCAACTGGTGCCCTTACTTACCGATGTAAAATTAATGGAACACAGTGCAATGTATGCTGTATACCCACACCGAGATTTACCGGTAAGAACACGATTGTTTTTTGATGCCGTGCGTGAATACATTGGCAAAGAAAGACCGATTTGGGAGAACAGTATTCCTAATTTTGATCAAATGTATTAAGCCGCATTTGCACAGAGGTTAATATCAGAAAAAACCGCATTGCGCCCCGCATCTTTTGCCTTATAAAGTTGCTTATCTGCTTGCGCTATTAATTCAGCCAAATTTTGTTGTTGGTACTTAACAACGCCAACACTGGCTGTTAAATTTATGGTTATACCATTGGCTTCAATATATTTATTTGCAACGGCTTGTCTAAGATTTTCAGCCTTTGCCAGCGCGGATTGTGCACTATCAAAATTGCTCATTAAAGAAAATTCTTCACCCCCTACCCTAAACACATACCCTTTTGCAAAAGTAATCCTAAATAGAGTTGCCAACTCAACCAGCACTTTATCTCCTACATCATGGCCGTATTCATCATTTATTTGTTTAAAGTGGTCAAGATCAATTAAAAACAAGTACAGCTGTGACTTGTCTTTTATCTCCACTTCAAAATAATGACTCATAGATAAACGGTTTCCTGCCCCCGTGAGAGGATCAAGTAAGGCCAAGTTTTTAAGTCGCTTCGAAAATTCGGCCCTATTTCCTTCAAAAACATGAGAAATGACCCATATAATAATATAAATAAACAGTAAGTTGAGCGCTAGGTTAAAAGAGGAAAAATAAGGGCTTGGTAATTTATAAATCAACACTGATGATTGCATAACCAAAAGTGTGGCCGATAACACAATACCGTATTTTCGACCAAGAAGTAGATAATACAAAATGGGTAAAGAAAACGCCCACAAAAACAGACCATTTTTAAGTGGTGCCAAAAAGGTTCCACATAATATAACGAGCGTTACAGTCATACAAACCGTTATGGCATACCAGTTTCGTTGCTTGTTTTTAACCAATTGTATAAAAATATAAAAACAAAGTGCGGAAAAACACACCTCTAAGCCGCCTACAATATAAAAATGATTTTTTGATAGGTTAAACACAGCAAAAATAAATGACAGCAAACCAAAAAATAAACACATCCATTTTAAGACATGCTTACGTAATATTTTTGTACTGTTAAGAGCGGCTATATCCATAAAAAACTTAAATCAAAACTAATCGTTTATGTTAACCCTGAAATGCAATAATCACAATTTTATGCTTAACAACCCCCTTTAAAATAAGCAAAAAGGATTGGTTAAATGCAGCTATTCTGTAAGCAGTTCATTAACTGTGCCAACCAAGTCAGCAAATTCCTCATCAACATGTGCGATTTGTTTAGAGCTTAAGGTTTGATTTAATTTAACCAGCAACTGTGCGTATGCCCTTAAATTTTCCTCATTTCTCTCAATGAGTTCAGCACTCATAAACAGCTCTCGTTCTGTAATGATAGTGCGTAACTGATGCGCAAATTGGGCATCATCAAGGGTTTGCTGATTAAACAGTGCTTCAAGTGCACCTAACCGAGTTAGTTTATAGTCATACCATAAATTGCTGGTACTGATATATTCACTGTTGGCTTGTGACACTAGCGTTCGCT
Organism: Pseudoalteromonas sp. SM9913; assembly: GCF_000184065.1. Lineage (NCBI taxonomy): Bacteria > Pseudomonadati > Pseudomonadota > Gammaproteobacteria > Alteromonadales > Pseudoalteromonadaceae > Pseudoalteromonas > Pseudoalteromonas sp. SM9913. The sequence goes on along the minus strand of NC_014800.1, from coordinate 486,365 downwards.
GCTCTGAGGTGAGCTTACCAAGCCATTGTTCGTAGTAGTCTAGTTGCTTGTCTAAACGAGACTGCTGATGCTCCTCTTTGGTTAATGAAGCGTGCTCTTTTATTTCATCATTAATTTGCTCACGAATGTTTTCTACCATTTCACTGCGTTGTGATGGAGTTAACGTTTTTGCCAGCTCAATTAAGGGATCACTCGCGTACAAAAGTAAATTACGCCAATGCTGCTTTACCTGTGTTATTTTTGCCATTAACTGCGCTGTATCGGCTTGTTTATCGAGCAACTGCCTTAAGTCGAGTAAATCGGCTTTATATTTTGGTAACTCAATCTCTCGATGCCAATCTCGGGTGTTATTAATAATCACTTTTAACTGCGTTGATTGGCTTTTGTTTAAGTCGACATAATCGTCTATCCAAAACGAAGACAGCCAACCAAGGTTGTTATAAGCAAAGGAAGTAGAACAACTGGCAATAAACAATAAACTGGTTATAAAAATAATTTTGCTTAGTTTTATATTTTTTAAATTATTTAACATTAACAGACCCCGTTTTATGATGCTTTGGTTGCCAAAAATCATCATAAGTAATTATGTAAGCTATTGCTCGCTTTTATTTTTTTCATTTTTCTATAGAATCGCAAGCTAACGCAATTTATATTATGACTATATGCTTAAGTTTAGAATTTTTGAGCTATAGTTAAAACTACTTGTTAATACGTTTGTATACCTAGGTTATAAACGTTGGCGTTATTAATTTAGCTCATAATTTTTTACCTATCCCTAATAGATTCACTAGGTAAGTTTTACTTTTATGGCGCTTACATAGAACGACAACTAATTTGGAGACATGCTTATGTCACAGTCTAATTTTAAAGCACTGCTACTGGCCGGTATTATGCTCGCTACCCCTCTTGCTCATGCTGGACTAGAAGAAGGGATCAGAGCTGCTAATGCGGGTGAATTTGAAGAAGCACTTAAAGAGTTTAATTATTTAGCTGACAAAGGCTATGCACCGGGTATTTACGAATTAGGTAAGCTATACGAAGGTGGCCATGGCGTTACCCGTGATTATTACAAAGCAGCTGAGCTGTACCAACAAGCCGTTAAAAAGAACCATGTAGATTCAATGTTTGCACTTGCGGTTTTATATGACGAAGGCAATGGCGTTAAATTAGACAAACAAATGGCCATAACCTTATTTGAAAAAGCAGCAAATAAGAACCTTCCCGCAGCACAGTATAACTTAGGTGTAATGTACGCAAATGGCGATGGTGTTAGCCAAGATTATAAAGCCGCCAGAACATGGTATGAAAAAGCCGCTGCTAATAATTACACATTGGCGCAGTTTAATTTAGCACTGATGTATTTTGAAGGCTTAGGAATGCCAAAAAATCTTGAAATGTCGTATGTGTGGAATACCATTGCCGAGTATAACGGCAACATGCAAGCCAGTCACAGCCGTAAACTTGATGAACGTACTATGCTTCCTAAAGAGGTAGCTGAGGCAAAAGAAAAAGCCGATGCAATTTATACCAAAATTTTAGCGGGAACGTATGCTGGCGAAGGACGCCTGTTTTAAGTTAGCTATTAAAAAAGCTGAATGAAGTGATTCATTCAGCTTTTTTGTTTTAAACGCTACAGGCTATTTTACATAAAGCCACTTTAGCACTTTGATCAGTAATTTATTTTGTTTAAGTAATAAACCAATGCGCGGGTTAACCGAGCCAGAGACTAAGGTATTTTTTGCATGGCTAAAGGTGAGAAAACCTTCTTTGCCGTGATAATGCCCCATCCCCGAATGCCCCACGCCACCAAACGGCACATCATCGGCAGCTACTTGTATTAATGTGTCGTTTACCGCAACTGTTCCGCTAAGTGTTTGCTTAATAATGTACTGTTGCGCCTGTTTATCTTGACCTAAAATGTAAAGGGCTAATGGGTGGTCGCGTAATCGAATATAATTAAGCACGTCCTCTAATTTGTCGTAACTCATAATGGGTAAAATGGGACCAAATAGCTCTTCTTGCATTAATGTCATCTCATCTGTTACGTGCGTAACAATATGCAGACCCATACGATGCTTTTCGCCATCTTGCTGGTTTTGTTCAAGCGGTTTAGTAATTTTAGCGCCTTGCTCTTGTGCTTGCTCTAAATAACCTAGCAAACGTTGATAATGTGCAGGGCTTATAATCGAGGTCAGGTTTTTACCTTCAACACCTTGCTTAAAGTGTTTTTTATAAAGGGTACAAAGCGCTTTAATGAATTGATGCTCCAATGCTTTAGGAACAAACACGTAGTCAGGCGCTACACATATTTGCCCTGCATTGGCCATTTTTCCAAATAATAATGCACGCGCGGCTTTATTTACATCGGCTTTTTCTAACACAATGACGGGCGATTTTCCGCCGAGCTCTAATGTTACCGGCGTTAGATTTTTACTGGCCGCGGCCATAACTAACTTGCCAACAGCCGTCGAGCCTGTAAACAGTAAATGCGCAAACGGCAATGATGAAAACTCACTTGCCACGTCGCTACCACCTTGAATAATTGTGCAGTGTTGGCTTAATTCACCTGCAAATATTTTTTCAATATCGGCATTGGTGTTAGGCGTAAATTCACTGAGCTTTAACATCACCCTGTTACCCGCTGCAATCGCAGTAATAACAGGTACCAATGCTAGTTGAATGGGATAGTTCCATGGTGCAATCACACCCACCACACCAATAGGCTGATAGGTGACACTTACTTTTGAGGGCCATAAGCTTAACCCCGCGCTGCGCTGACTAGGCTTAGACCAGCGAGGTAGCTTTTTAATAATATGCGCAAGTCCCTGCATGGTGGGCAAAATATCCCCCACTAAGGTATCGAACGCCGTTCGGTATCCAAAATCTTTAGATACTGCAGCAATCAAGTCTTGCTCTAACGTTACAATGTTAGCGCGTAATTTTTTGAGTAAAGCAAGACGTTGCTCAATGGGTAAATAAGGGGTGTCTTCAAAAGCATGCTTTAGTTCATTAAATTGCGAACGCAAAGACCCTGTAGATAATGTGTCAGTGTTCAAAATAGGCTACCCGATTTATAACGTTTTCAAGACTATAACCTTGTTCTGTTACTCGAGCAATAAAGAGTGATTTTGCAACACGAGGTAAAGGATTGCAAAAACACTCAACAGGTTGGTTGGAACGCATACCGATGCACTGCTTTTGTGTGCATCGGTTATCTGTTTTGTTAGTTGATTAAAGTGGGTTATTAAAAACCAAAAACTTGGGCTGCTATGGTCATTGTTACTAAGGTAATTAAAACAATAGCGACAATATTTAACACAAAGCCAGCACGGATCATGTCTTTCATTTTAATTTCACCCGAGCCAAACACAATCGCATTGGGTGGTGTGGCTACTGGCATCATAAACGCACAACTACACGCAATCGCAGCTGGAATAACCCACACTAACGGACTGCCTGTTACTGACTCAGCAACGGGGCCTAGCAGTGGTAAAAAGCCTGCTGCTGTTGCCGTATTACTGGTTATTTCGGTTAAGAACGTAATCAGCGCAACCACAACAAGAATGCTCATTACTAATGGAATAGTACTCGCCCCTTCAATCATATTGGCAATGTAGTCAGCTAATCCTGATGACTTTATTTGCGAGGCAAGTGTTAATCCGCCACCAAATAAAAGCAACACACCCCACGGCACTTTAGCGGCACTTTCCCAATCTAAAATACGCGCATCGCTGCCTTTATTTGCCGGTAGTACAAACAGTAATAATGCAGCGGCAATAGCAATACCGGTATCTGAAATTTTAAGCCCAGTAACATCGCCTAATAAAGGTCTAAATATCCAACAAATAGCGGCAAGCACAAATACAAACAACACGCCCTTTTCAGCACGTTGCATTAGACCTAAGTCTTTTAATTGTGAAGAGAATACCGCTTTGGTATCAATACGCTTGTTCGCTTGTACATTCGCATCGACTTTATAAGTGAATTTAGTTAACCAAATCCAGCTGATCAGCAACATACCGAGCGCTAATGGCACACCAACAATCATCCACTCGGCAAAGCCAATTTCAATCTGATAACTGTCTGATAGGTACGCAGCCATTAATGCATTTGGTGGAGTACCGATTAAAGTAGCAATACCACCAATACTTGCGCCATAAGCAATCGACAGTAAAAGGGCTTTACCAAAACCTTCATTACTAGGATCTGAGCTTTTAACTAAATGGGTAATAGATAAAGCGATAGGAAGCATCATTACTGCGGTAGCGGTATTAGACATCCACATTGATAAAAATGCAGTCACTAACATCATCGCTAAAATTTGTAAGCTTGGTTTTTTACCTGCATAAAGCATTGTTTTTAGTGCAATACGCTTGTGTAATCCCCAACGCTCCATCGCTATTGAGATTAAAAAGCCACCTAAAAATAAAAAGATCAGCGGATGCGCATAAGGCGCTGCAACACTTTTTATCGCGGCTATATCAACAATCGGCGAAATCACTAAAGGGAGTAACGCAGTAGCAGGAATAGGCACTACCTCACTCACCCACCACGAGGCCATCCAAAATGCTAAGCCTGCGGTTTTAAACGCTGCCGCCGACATACCTACTGGCGGCTCAACTAAGCAAGTAAGTAGCATGACACATGGGCCAAGTAACAAAAACAGCCATTGCATAAATGGCTTTTTATTCGCGTTATTTTCTAAAATACGTTTTGTCATTTGTTCAGCCCTTAAAATTTATATTTAAGACCAAGTGCAACACTGCTATCAGCATTTTCTTCTAGGTCGAGGTCAGTGTATAAAAGGTAAGCTGTGGTTTGCTTGTCAAATACATAATCTACACCCGTGGTCCACTGGGTAGCGTCTGATGTTTGACGTAGTTTTGAATCATCTTTTGCAAATTGTACTTTAGGTACCCATTTGTCTAACTTATAGCTTGCGCTTAGTACATAACCGTTGCCAGACTTAGCGCCGTCAATCGATTCTGAATGCTGGTACAATGCCCCTAATTGTAATTTTTCAAACTTATACACACCCGCAATACGGCTTGCTTTAATGTTATTAAGCGAATCAACATGGCTGATTGAAATAGAGTAAGGTGTTTTATTTAAATTACGATCACCATAAATAAGGGTTGCCGCAAATCCTGCTTCGTTATCTTTGTTGTCATCTTTTGGCGCATAGGTAAATGAAAACTGTGCATTGTGCCAGTACTTAGAGGTATAGGTAATGGTATCGCCTAAGCGATCTTGTCCTGCAATAACTTGTGAAATATCTGCTTGGGTTTCGTTAAAGTTATCAAGCTTGCCTTCAGAGTATTTAAAACGCGTGTCGTTTCGCCCTACGACCACTTCACCAAAAGCACCTTTTAGACCAAGGTAAGTATTGCGTGCTGCAAAAGGCTCATTGGTGTCGTCGTGTTCAAAACCTTTTACTTGAACTTCGTATTTAAATACCGCGGTAAAATACTCATTTAATTTATGGTTACCTTTAATGCCAATACGCGAAAAAGGGGCATCTATTTGCGTGCCTTCGTCAGCGTAACGCATTATGCCTGTATCGGTGTTAGCAATTTGTACTTCGGCTTTACCATACACTGTGTAGTCTGCAGCAAAAGTGGTTGCAGGTAACGTGGCAGCACTGCATAACGCAGCAAGTACTGAACCTTGGAATATATTGTTTTTCATTATGTGTCCTAATTATGTGATGCTACTTGTTGTCTGCACCTACAAAGCAAGAACATGACCAACTAAAAAATAACAATAATTTTCAGTGATTTAAAAAATAAAGGTTTAAAAACAAACACTGAAATGTGCGGGTTTCCACACATAAAAAACACTCAATATCACCATTTCCACCCATTAATCGGTGAACATATCTCGATTAAGGTTATATTTACTCATTTTATCGTAGAGGGTTTTACGCGCAATTTGTAAGGTTGTCATGGTGTCTTTAATGCTGCCATGGTTAAGCTCTAGCGCCTCTTCAATTAAGGATTGCTCATAAAAGCTGACCTTTTCGGCTAGGCTCAAATCTAATGATAGCGTGCTGTTGCTTGAGTCACTTTGTGCAAATGCCAGATCGGGGCCTAGCAATACCACGCGCTCGGCTTGATTTCTCAATTCCCGCACATTGCCAGGCCAATCATGCGCTAGTAAACGTTGTTGTAGTTCTATATTGAGCGCCCCTAACGGTTTATGAAAGCGGGTCGCAGCTATAGAGCTAAAATGTTTAAACAACAGTGGAATATCTGCTTTTCTGTCTCTTAATGCAGGGATGCTGACTTTTACTAAACTAAGTCGGTAATATAAGTCGGCTCTAAACTCACCTTTTTCTACCAGCGAAAGTAAATCGACTTTGGTGGCTGCGACAATACGAATATCAAGCTCGATGGCTTTATTAGCACCAACGGGGGTTACTTTTCGCTCTTCAAGCACCCGTAGTAATTTAACTTGAAGCGATAAAGGAGTGCTTTCAATTTCATCTAAAAAAACGGTGCCGCCTTGTGCAAACTCAAATTTACCTTTGCGATCGTGTGTTGCGCCAGTAAAGGCTCCGCTGATAGCCCCAAACAGTTCGCTTTCTATTAATTGCTCTGGGACTGCCCCACAGTTAATAGCCACAAACTGACAGCTTGAACGGTTACTATGGTCGTGTAAATAACGGGCAACCAATTCTTTACCTGTGCCAGTTTCACCTTCAATCAGCACATCAGCTGGTGTATCAATCACCGTGTTGAGTAGGTTCATCATATGCTGCATTTTAAGCGTATCACCTAAAATACGTACACCGGGCGCCGACGTTTTCTCAACCGCGCGCTTCAGCGCTCTGTTTTCCATTACTAAAGCACGTTTATCTGAGGCTCTGGCAATACAATCTAATAAATTTTCGTTCAGTGGTTTTTCAAATAAATCATACGCGCCTAGTTGCATCGCTTTTACCGCAACAGAAACATCAGCATAACCGGTTAAAAATATCACGGGTAGTTCGCTATCAAATGCTTTTACCTGATCAATAAAGGTTAAACCATCCATAGTGGGCATGTTTATATCACTGAGTACAATGCCACAAAAACTACGATTTAAGCGACTTAAGGCAACACTTGCATCACTGAAACACTGTACCTCATACCCCTCGAGCGTTAATAGCTGATTCAATGAATCGCGGATCATCGCTTCATCATCAATAACAATAATCTGTTTGCAAACAACGGCTTCAATCATTTTTAGTGGCCTCTATGCTTGATAAACTAATAATAAATTGCGCACCGCCTTCAGGGCGGTTATGTGCAGTTAAGTAACCATTAAATGATTCAATAATTTGCTTTGAAATCGATAAGCCCAGCCCTAAACCGTTACTTGATTTGGTGCTATAAAAAGGTTCAAAAATAGACCCCAACACGTGATGCTCAATACCAGAGCCACTATCTAATATAGAAAGCTTAACGCGCTCTTCAAAGCATTCAACATCAAAACTGAGCTCTCTAACTGGCTCACCTTTCATTGCCTGTGATGCATTGGTGATCACATTAACCAATACTTGTTCAAACTTTAACGCATCGACCCACACAGTGATCTCTTGCGAAAACTGCGGTGCACTTACGTTAACATCGTCTTGTTTAAGTTGCGGATGGGTGATCATCAACGCATTGTTTAATAACGCCGACAGTGGATGAGGCCGAAGTTGCATGGTCGCCGGTTTACTAAAGTGTTTAAGCTGCGCCACTATTTTATGCACCCGCTCTACTAAATTCTCGATAATGATTAAGTTTTCATTTAATGCGTTGAGCTTTCCCTTTTTTAGGAAAATTTTAGCACTGGCTAAATAGGTGTTCATTGCGCTGAGCGGTTGATTAATTTCGTGATTAATGCCCGCACTCAATTGCCCTATGGTGGCTAACTTTGCCGACTGTACTAATGCGGTTTGGGCTTTTTCGAGTGCTTGAGTACGCTCTAGTACTTCGAGCTCTAAACTGTGACGCGAATACAGTAATTTTTTATACCCGGCAAAGCGTGCCAATAAGCTATATCCAACAAAAATAAACACCCAATAAAATAACACTAGCCATAGTAATCTAGGCACCTGTAAGGCGTTAATGTTTGAAATATCAACAAGCACTGTCATGGTTGCATTCAGATGCGTTAAGGGTCTTGAGGCGGCAACGTATTCATCTTTAGCAATTTTAAATTGCTCAATGCCTTGGCTTTTGTAGCGCTGTTGTTTAATTTGTAACGGTTGATGATCTAAGTAAGCACGGCGCTGTTTAATATCACGACGCGCGGTAATATCAAGCTCTGTAAAACTATTTAAACGCCATGCGGGTTCATCCGACATGGCAATAATATTATCGGCAAGTTGCAAATAAAAATGGCTTCCTTTTGAGGTATTTAAAAGCGAACGATCGTTTTCAAATTTAGCGACATTAATTTTAAGCGCCACCACGCCAATGGCTTTTCCATCTAGGTAAATAGCTTGAGAAAAATAAATTCCGCGCTCTTTTGAGCGCTGACCAAGTGCAAAGTATGCGACCTTTTCACCGGCAAACGCTTGTTTAAAATAAGGTCTAAATGCAAAGTTACTACCTAAAAATGTATAGTCGGTTTGCCAGTTACTACTGGCAATAACATCGCCATGAGTATCTAGTATGTATACATCTGAGGCACCACTGGCTTGTTGAATATCAGCAAGGTAATTGTTAATTGCATTAAAGTGTTGTGATTCATTATTAGTAAAACGAATCAATACGTTATTTTCAGTTAGCAGCTGAGGGATAGCCGCAAATCGAGCGAGTTCGTTATCGATATAATTATTTAATTGGATGACTTGTTGATCAGCTTGAATTTTGGCTTGCCCTAAATCATAAGCACGACCAAACGAAAAGGTGACCACCAATAATAGTACTAACAATATACAGGCAAAAATAATTTTTTTGGGGATGGAGAACATAAACGCCTATGACAACTATGATGCCAATAATAAGTAATAGCCAATATTGTAACGAGTTATCCCCCTTTGCAGAAGAAACTTTTTGTTAACAATTGTACTGAAACTAAAAAACCGTGAAATATTACATTCCACGGTTTAATCACCTTTTAAGGTGTGCTGTTTTAGCTTAATTTACGCTTTTACAACGACAGGTTTGTCTTTAAAGTATTTGTATAAGCCAATTAATGAGGCTGCAATCCAGAATATTTCAATCACAAAGCTTGCTAAGTTAAAGTTATAACAAAGGCTAATAAGTAACAAAATAGCGCCACTTAAATTCATTAAGTTATACGTTAAACTTTTAGGTGAAACTTTATTTAGTTGCAGCAAAAAAAATGAACCAACCACTAAAAAAGTGCCACTCATACCAACAATATCAAATAAAAGTGCGATCACACGTCTATCCTTTTCCATTTTAAAACCCAACTGACTGGCCCAATCCATGGGGAGGGTTTTTTTCAATCATTGAAACAGCAAAACCAGCGAAGTTTACCAGTGAAATAAAAGCAAACAAGGGCTTATGTCCGCCCCTCACTACTTTAGACTATAAACAAAACGTTTATTTAAACGTGACTTTGCCACCAATCATTTTATAGGCTGGGGTTCCTCTTATAATTGTAGGGCGGGCAAAAGGTCGTTCACAGCCTGGGCATACACATTCAGTATGGGTGTGATCTTGGGTTATTCTTTCTATAAAACATTTTACTAAAGCACCTTTGCCACCTTTACGGTATTTGAATAACGGTGCCTTACACGCAGAACAAAATATATCGACCGTTTTTGTAGGCCCTTTTTTATTGGGCTTAGCCATACTTCCTCAATAATTACTTTACGATTAGTTAATAGCATAATGCTATCACATCAGCGGTAGAAAATAATGAATGGCTGTTGCGCTAATATATTTTTTAAACAGTCGGTAGATAACTCTACTTTATAAACGATTCGCTTTAGGCTTTTATCGATAAACGGGTTAATTGAGCTGATAACACATTCATATTAAAAGGCTTTACGATAAACCCTGACACTTTAGCATTAATCGCTTTTTTGACAGTCGAAGAACTATCTTCACAGGTCACCATAAGTACAGGAAGGTTTTTCAGCTCGGCATCTTTTCTAATATTATCAAGTAAAGTAATGCCATCCATTTTAGGCATATGAAGATCTGTTATAACCAAATCAAACATTTGATTTTGCAGTATGTTTAATGCTTGAAGCCCATCTGTGGCTTCAACAATATCTTTATAATCTAACTGCCTTAACATATTAATTAATACATGACGCATTAACGGCATATCATCAACAACAAGTATTTTCATGCGTATGTTTTACCAAAATAGCTGCGAGCAAATTTTCATTAAAACAAAGTAAAGGCGACACGCCAATCTAAAAGGTATTAACAAAAACGTGTTATGTAAAGTAACAACATTAGTTAACAATACCTATTGCCGCAAGTAATCAGATGGATACTTATATCCCTTATTTTAGCTAAACAAAAGTTTAAAAAACTGCAAACGAAGCTTGAGTTATATGTGCTAAGCTTTTTGCACTTAGTGTTACTTCTAACCCTCGTTTTCCGGCACTAACATATATCATTTCAAAATCTAACGCACTGGAGTGTATGTATGTTTTTAGCCGTTTTTTTTGGCCAAGGGGGCTTACTCCTCCCAAAATATAACCGGTACTCGCCTGCACTTTTTGTGGGTCTGCCATCATCACTTTTTTTACTGTACAAAGCTTCGCAAGCTGTTTTAAATTAACCTGCTGAGTGACGGGAGTCACCGCTACAATAAGCTGTTGCTCTGAGGTTTCAAGCACTAGGGTTTTAAATACTTGGGCGCTATTTAGATTTAGCTTTTCAACCGCTTCGAGGCCGTAATTAGTATTGTTTATATCGTGCTCGTAACTAAGTATGTCAAACTTAATATCGCTTTTTTTTAGCTGCTCTATAGCGGGGGTCATCTGATAAAGTCCAAAATAAATTTCCCTAATAATTTAGCACATTAAACATAAAAAAACGGCGCTAAAAAAGCGCCGTTTTTACTAGGGTCTATTGATCCGACTAATTACTTAGTTAAGTCATCAAAAAACTTTTTAACCCCATCAAAAAAGCCTTGCTCTTTAGGACGGTTTTTTGAGCTGTCTTTGCCCATACTTTCATCTAATTCTTTAAGTAAGTCACGTTGACGCTCGTTTAAATTAACTGGCGTTTCAATCACAACCTTACAAATTAAATCGCCTTGAGCACCACTGCGTACTGACTTAACACCTTTGCCACGCATACGGAACATTTTGCCCGTTTGTGTTTCTGACGGTATTTTAAGTTTTGCACGCCCATCAAGCGTTGGCACTTCAATTTCACCGCCAAGGCCTGCGGTGGTAAAGCTTATTGGTACTTCACAATATAAATTATTAGCTTCACGAACAAATATTTTGTGTTCACGAACAGATACTTGCACATACAAGTCACCTGCTGGTGCACCATGCATGCCTGCTTCGCCTTCACCTGATAAGCGAATACGATCGCCAGTATCTACGCCTGCCGGGATTTTAACCGATAGCGTTTTAGTTTTTTCTACACGGCCTTGCCCATGACATTTATTACAAGGATCTGAAATGATCTGACCTTGTCCATGACACGTCGGACAGGTTTGCTGTACGGCAAAAAAACCTTGGCGCATTTGTACTTGGCCTGCACCATGACAGGTTGTACATGTCTTTGGCTTTGAACCCGCTTTAGCACCACTGCCATCACATGGTTCACAACTAACCCAAGTAGGTACTTTAATCTCAACGTCTTTACCACGAACCGCTTCTTCTAAGCTTAAGTCCATGTTGTAACGTAAATCTGAGCCACGTTGCTGGCGTGATTGACGTCGACCACCGCCGCCACCAAAAATATCACCAAATACGTCTCCAAAAATATCACCAAAATCACCTTGGCCGCCGCCAAAGCCACCGTGACCACCGCCACCACCTTGTTCGAAGGCTGCATGGCCGTATTGGTCATACATTTGACGCTTTTGCGCATCAGTCAGTATTTCGTAAGCTTCTTTAACTTCCTTGAATTTAGTTTCAAGGTCTTTATCACCGGCGGTACGATCGGGGTGATATTTCATCGCTAAGCGTTTATACGCTTTTTTTATGTCTCGCTCACTCGCATCTTTGCTTACGCCGAGGACTTCGTAATAATCGCGTTTTGACATATCTATCACACTACTCTTTTCTATTTACAGCGTTAGCTGCTGGACAAACCGATAAATCATATCGATTTATCATTGAATTTTTAAAGCGTTTTATTCACTTCTCTTTACATGCAAAAGGCGCGTTAAGCTTTAGCCTACGCGCCTCATGTGTTCATCCTAACTCAAACACTTGATTTGGTCATGTGTTTTAAATTAGCGAGAAGCGTTAGCAACAATTACTTGTCGTCTTTAACTTCTTCGAACTCTGCATCAACAACATCGTCATCTTGTTTAGCTGACTGTTGTTGTTCACCAGCGTCACCACCAGCTTGTTGTGCTTTAGCTTGAGCGATTTCCATTAGCTTTTGAGACTTTTCAGCAAGCGCTTGCGTTTTCGCTTCAATCTCTGCTTTGTCGTCACTCTTAATTGCTGCTTCTAGGTCAACAACAGCCGCTTCAATCGCGTCTTTGTCTTCGCTTGGCAGAGCATCACCCGCTTCTTCAATTTGCTTACGTGTACCGTGAACAAGTGCATCAGCTTGGTTACGTGCAGCTACTAACTCTTCAAACTTTTTATCGTCTTCAGCGTGCGCTTCTGCATCACGAACCATTTTTTCAACTTCTTCATCGCTTAAGCCAGAAGATGCTTGAATAGTGATTTTTTGCTCTTTACCTGTATCTTTATCTTTTGCAGATACATGTAAGATACCATCGGCATCAACATCGAATGTTACTTCGATTTGTGGCGTACCACGTTGTGCTGGGCGAATGCCTTCTAGGTTAAATTGACCTAGCGATTTGTTATCACTTGAACGTTTACGCTCACCTTGTAACACATGAATGGTTACTGCAGATTGATTATCTTCTGCTGTTGAGAATGTTTGCGATTTCTTAGTAGGAATCGTGGTGTTTTTCTCAATCAGTGCTGTCATTACTGACCCCATCGTCTCAATACCTAGAGATAATGGTGATACGTCTAGTAATAGTACGTCTTTCACGTCACCTGCAAGTACACCACCTTGAATCGCAGCACCCACAGCTACCGCTTCATCAGGGTTAACGTCTTTACGTGGTTCTTTACCAAAGAATTCAGCAACTGTTCTTTGAACAAGTGGCATACGCGTTTGACCACCCACTAGAATGATATCGTTGATATCGTTCACAGACAGGTCAGCATCAGCTAGTGCGCGTTTAAGCGGTTCAATCGACTTAGTCACTAAGTCTTCAACCAGTGACTCAAGCTTAGCACGTGTTAATTTCACGTTCATGTGCTTAGGACCTGATGCATCAGCGGTTACGTACGGAAGGTTAACTTCTGTAGATTGTGCTGATGAAAGCTCAATTTTTGCTTTCTCTGCTGCTTCTTTAACGCGTTGCATAGCAAGCGGATCATTTTGTAAATCGATACCTTGATCTTTCTTGAATTCAGCAACTAAGTAGTTGATTACACGGTTATCAAAATCTTCACCACCTAAGTGAGTGTCACCATTTGTCGCAAGTACTTCAAATGTGTGCTCGCCTTCAACTTCATCAATTTCAATGATTGATAAATCGAAAGTACCACCACCTAAGTCGTATACCGCTACTACGTTTTCGCCACGGTTTTTATCCATACCGTATGCAAGGGCTGCAGCTGTTGGCTCATTGATAATACGTTTTACTTCAAGACCCGCAATACGGCCCGCATCTTTTGTAGCTTGACGTTGTGAATCGTTAAAGTATGCCGGTACTGTGATTACCGCTTCAGTTACTTCTTCACCTAAGAAGTCTTCAGCCGTTTTCTTCATTTTTTTCAGTACTTCAGCAGAAATTTGTGGTGCAGCGCGTTTTTCACCGCCTGCTTCTACCCATGCATCGCCATTATCTGCTTTGATAATTTTGAAAGGCATGATGCCGATATCACGTTGTACTTCTTCGTCTTCAAAGCGACGACCAATTAAACGTTTGATTGCAAATAACGTGTTTGTTGGGTTAGTTACCGCTTGACGTTTTGCAGGTTGACCTACTAACGTTTCACCGTCTTGCGTGTAAGCAATAATAGACGGGGTTGTGCGATCGCCTTCCGCATTTTCAATAACACGTGCTTTGTCACCATCAAGTACTGCAACACAAGAGTTAGTAGTACCTAAATCGATTCCAATAATTCTACCCATGAATCTTCTCCAACTTCTAAATTCGTTAATACATTCGATGACTAGTTAATAGGGATGCCACAAACTTAATTCAACTGTAAAAATGAAAAAAAACGCATTTTTTTTAATTTATTTACTAAATAACCCTAAAAAGAGTAGGGATTGCTCATTTTTTGTAATTTGGGAGCTTATTTATTGTCTGGTCTGATGAGTTTGGGTGTGATATAAATTCAGCAAATAACAGCAAAAGGACATTATTTGTGCACTTTGAACAATTATTAAAACAAGCAGCCCAAGCGAGTCAGGAAACTGACCCGTTAACCAATACCATGCAGTTTCCTGCTAACTGGTGCCAAGGTCGTACTGCTTTTGGTGGCCTCTCTGCTGCGCTACTTTATCAAGCAATGCGCAATAAAGTTGATTCATCAAGAAGACTGCTTTCTTTAAGTACAAACTTTGTAGGGCCATTATTAGCTGAAAAACCGTTTTTATTATCGGTAGAAATATTACGTGAAGGTAAAAGCAGTACCCAAGTGCTCGCCAAAGCGATTCAAGATGATGCGGTATGTGTCATCGTGCAGGCCTGTTTTGCCAAAAATCGTAACTCATCAATTAATGTGCCGGTATCAAAGTCGTTAACCTTACACCCTGTAAACGAAGCCCATTGTTTAGGCTTTGTACCTGGGAAAATGCCAGAATTTTTTCAGCATGTTGATTTATGCCCACAGCAAGGTGCCATGCCGTTTAGTAGTGCGCAAACCTCTCACCTTGGTGGTTGGATGCGATTTAAACACACGCCACAAGAAATTACAGAAGCTCATGTTATTGCTCTTACTGACGCATGGCCACCAACATTACTACAAATGTTTAAGCAACCTGCACCGGCTAGTAGCATGTCGTGGTATTTAGAATTTGTACAAGAGCCTAATTTAGTGCCAGGTGAATGGTTGGGTTTTGAAGCAATCACTCATCATTCAAAAGATGGCTACGGCTTAGAAGATGGCTGTATTTGGTCGCAATCGGGTGAGCTTATTGCGCTCACCCGTCAAACTGTTGCTTTATTTGATTAATTAAAGAGCAGTGAAATCGCGCTGTGTATATTGCTTATCTAAGTTAAGCATTATGGTGCGATATTCACCGCTTTGAATTATATTTGCTAAGCCTTTGTCAAACTGCTGTCTCAGCAAATCATTGTTAAAATACGCAGGTCTTGCCGCAGGTGGAAAAATAGCATGAATAACAAAATCTTTAGTGGTATTGGTTTTTTGATATTCCTTTAAGTAGTGAAGAAATATACGTCTATCGAGAATAATCGTATCAACCCATCCTGCCATTAAATGGTGTATCTGCGCTTGTTGATTGAATACTTCTTCATAGCCTCTCAAGTTTTCCAAGTTATGACCAAATTCTTTGGGTAAATAAGCAGGCGCATTTTGAAATGCTAAAACACTTTTAGTCGCCAGATCGTAAATACTATTAATAGTGAAGTTACTCTTTTTAAGACTCACCACCACATTCTCATAACTAACAACCGATTGGCTTCGATATATGCCAGAAATTAAAATACCCGAGTAATTTAATGCAATATCAACATGGCCTTGGTTCAATAAAGCATCTGCACGCTGATTTGACATGTAATGTACATCAACCTCATTTATGTCTTGATTGTTAAGTGCTGCCTTTACAATCTCGAGCTGAATACCTGAATCATTTTCACTTATTACATAAGGCGCAACAGTAGGGTTAGCCGCAATAATGACTCGTTGCTGCTTATTATCATTAACAAATGCAAAACTATCACCACATAAACACACTAAGGCCAATAAAAATACAACTTTCACTCTTTCACCTAATCCGTTTTTATTTTCAGTTGTTGGGGTTACTTTTCTTTAGTAATTTAGCCGCAGCGTTTGTATTTAACTATTATTTATAGCAATATTTAAATTATTGAATTAATTATAAGCTAACATTTTGCAAACTGCCTGCCCAAGCTGTGATCTTATCATTGATATTCCTGAGATTAATGCCAAACAAGTGGCATTGTGCCCACGCTGTAGCCATAAAGTCCGCGGTATTAATATAAACCATGACACTGAAATAGTCGCACTGAGTTTAAGCGCGTTATTAATGTTGCTCAGCAGTATGTTTTATCCGTTTATCTCTTTTAGTAGTAATGGTATTACCCAAACTATTACCCTGCCCGACGCAGCACGGATTTTATTTAACTATGATAGTGACCTACTCGGCCTATTTATCGATATCAGCATTATTATTTTACCTATGAGTTTGCTGATTATTTTGATCCCTTTGCATTTAGGCGCACTCAAAGCACTGCCGCAAGCAGTTGCAAGAAGACTATTAAAATTCACTTTAACGCTAGAGCCTTGGATCATGTCAGAAATATTTCTGATTGGTGTTTTAGTTAGCATGGTAAAAATAATGTCATTGGCTGAAGTTAGCTTTGGTATCAGTTTTTTTGCCTATGTGGGATTTGTTATTTTTTATGTTAGTGCATTGACGCGTTTAAATCGTGCTAGGCTGTGGTCACAAGTAAGCCCTGCCACTACACTTCAAAATACTTCAACCGCTGAGCGGGCTATTGATGAGAATATAAAAGCCTGCCATGTTTGCCATCAACTAAGCGTTGAATCAATCTGCCCTCGTTGCCACAGTAAAACGTATTTAAGAAACCCCAACAGCGTACAAAAAGCGGCTGCATGGTTAGTTACTTCTCTGATTTGTTATATTCCTGCGAATTTGCTCCCCATTATGTACACTATTAGCCTAGGGGATGAAACACCTGCAACCCTTATTTCGGGTGTTATTACGTTATGGAATAGTGGATCGTATCCTATTGCTATTATTATATTTTTTGCCAGTGTGGTGGTACCGTTAGCCAAAGCGCTTATTTTAAGCTTTTTGTGTTTTATGGTTACAAAACCCGCTAACCTGCATACAAAAGGTTACACAAAAGTGTATCAACTTACTGAATTTATAGGTAAATGGTCTATGATTGATGTGTTTGTTGTGGCTATATTAGTTGCACTGGTGCAGCTAGGAAATTTAATGTCGGTTACACCCGGTTTGGGCATTGTCTTTTTTACCGTTATGGTATTATGCCAAATGATGGCGGCACACGCATTTGACCCTCGCCTACTGTGGGACTCACCAAAAATAATAACGCAGAGAATAAAGCATGACTAAAACAGCTAACGTAGCACAAAAATCAAGTATTTCTGCAATTTGGATCATTCCTGTGGTTGCCTTATTTGTTGGTGTTTGGATGCTTTATCAGTATCAATTAAATAAAGGGCAAACAATCTACATCACTATGCCCCAAGCAGAGGGGATTATTGCTGGTAAAACAGAAATAAAAGTGCGAAGTGTTAAAATAGGTCAAATTGATCACGTCCGCCTTTCTGACAGCCAAGACAGTGTAATTGCCCGAGCACAAATAGATAAAAACTATGATAATTTACTCACCGAAGATGCCAGTATTTGGGTAGTAAAGCCACGCATTGATGAAACTGGGATCAGTGGTATGAGTACCCTACTTTCAGGGGTTTATTTAGAGCTTTCACCGGGAGAAAGTAACCGACTTAAAAAGCGCTTTACCCTGCAAGAAGAGCCCGCATTAATTGGTAAACATGTTCAAGGTGGACGCTTTAAGTTACTCAGTTACAATGCTGAGGTACTTGATGTGAGTACTGGTATATTTTTCAAAAACTACAAAATAGGCCAAATAGAAACCGCCACCTTTGATTGGAAAAACCAAGCAATGCAATACGGTATTTTTATTAAAGCCCCCTATGAGAACCTGATCACTTTAAACTCTATTTTTTGGGTTAACTCAGGTATTGAGATAGATCTTTCTGCTGATGGCATAAATATTAATACCGGTTCACTAAGCAAATTATTAAAAGGCGGTATTTCTGTTGGCTTACCTGATCAGCAAGCCCCTGGCGATTTAGCACAAGATGGTCATAGCTTTTCTTTGAGTCAAAGTTATAAGCAAGCTTTAGAAGAGCGTTTCTATGATTTTGATTATTACCTTATTGAATTCGAACAATCGATTAGAGGACTCCGTGTTGGTGCGCCAGTTGAGTATAGAGGTACTCGCGTCGGCACAGTGGTTGAAGCGCCCGCCAATGTAATTATAGATGGGAAACCGGCTCATTTTCGCGCTAAAAATACCGCAGTTCCGGTATTGATAAAAGTAGAATATGGTCGTTTATACCATATCACCTCGGTAGCAAAAGAGTATTGGGAAACAAGCATTAACGAGTGGATTGAAAATGGCATGAGAGCGTCACTTAAACCGGGTAATTTGCTAACCGGTGCAGTTTACGTCGATTTTGACTTTTATACCGACACCCCAAAAAGCGAGCTTAAAAAGCTTGCTCAATACGATGTGTTTCCTAGTGTATCGAGCGGTATAACGGTACTTGCCGATCAAGTATCGGATGTACTTAATAAAGTGAATAATTTAAAAATTGAAGACAGTTTGGCAAAAATGCAATCAACCTTTAGCGAGTATCAAGCTCTGGCCAGTGAGATGCGCACATTATTAAATAAGCCCGATACACAAAATTTACCTGGCGACTTTAATCGTAATCTCGAAAAAATAACCAAAAGTATGGAACAATTTGAAATAACCATGCGCCAGTTTGATAAAACCATGGCAAGCTATCAAGCAGGCTCTCAAATGCACTATCAACTTGAGCAAACACTGCTACAAATTAAACGTTTAACAGAAGAGTTTCAGCCTCTTACCCGTGGCTTAAACGAGCAACCTAATATGCTCATTTTTGACAAATCACTACCTAACGATCCACAACCGAGGAAGCAATAATGAAGGCACTATTTTTACTTTTAACGGGTGTGATCTTTATCAGTGGTTGCAGCTCTGCTATTCAAACAACAATTCAGTATTACCAATTTGAGCAGCCCATTAATGACTCTTCGCGAAATGTGCAAGATACACAGGCACAACTGCGCGTGCAAACAGTCACCCTAAGAGGCGCATTGAATAATCGGGGTATTGCTATGAAAGTAGATAGTAATCAAATCCATGCTGCTAATTATCATCTATGGGGTGAGTCGCCAGATGTTATGCTCAGTGCCAGCGCGCAGCAAACATTATTTAATACCATGACAAACTGGATGGTTATTAAAGGCTTACCCGTTATTACTGACCAACAGCAACAAACATTTTACGAATTAGAATACGAACTACACCACTTTAACGGTGATCTGCAAGGTAATGCAGATATTTCAGGGCTATGGCGTTTATACTACACTCACCCAGAATCGGGTAGGCGTTTACTAAGCATCCATAATTTCTCATCTGTTATGCCAATCAATGATGATGGCTATGATTCATTGGTGGCTACTCTTGAAAAAATGTGGCAACAAATCAACATCCTTGCGGCAAAAGAAATTGAAAAAGCGCGAATTTAATTTCGCTCTGTATTAAGTAAATATACATCTACCGAAATGTTAGTGCTTTCTATGATCACTTGACCTTGGGTTTTAAAACCGAGCTTTTGTAATACATTTTTTGATGCACGGTTATCACAGCGGGCGATCGCCGTAACCTGGTTAATCCCCAAGTTTTGTCTATGGTTTAGCAAGGTATTTGCCGCCTCAAAAATATAGCCCTTTTTTTCAAAACCGTCTTTTAGCGCAAACCCTAAATCGGGATATTGCAGAACAGCTCGCTGATAAAACCCAACAATACCAACTAGTGTTTCATCATGTAATGCGATTATATAAGGCCCAAAGCCATGCTGCTTATGGGCAGATATAAAACTGTCTTTGATGTATTTTTTAGCGTCGTCTAAGGTATAAATACCTTTATCACCAATGTATTTGGTGAAATTAGCCTGATTAACCAACTTAAATAACTCTGCCGCATCTGCTATTTGTGCGAAGCGAATGTGTAAGCGCTCTGTTGTAAAAGCAATATTCAAAATAACTCCTAATAAATTTTTAACGACCCGATATTTTTTTATTGACTGAAATAAAAAAGAAGATTATTTTTGCGCCGATGTTTTTAAAGGCACAACAATAGCGGCATGCATTCCTTGCGCCGTCTGGCGCCAAAGCCAACGCGTTTCACTAAAACTATTAATTTAACATAATTTTTTAAGTGCCCTCCACGCGTGCAAAAGCAGTGACTTGGAAAATGATTTAACAACAAACTTATCATCTTCTTTGTTTTTGTATAAGCAGTTTACTTTTTAAATCTGCTTTTAATTTTGTGATCTTATAAATGCTTGAACCTTCTGCGTTAACTCTACTGCCGCCTGCGGTAGTGGTTGTATTGGCTGTTGTTTTACGCCGCCCTATTTTATCGTTACTGATTGGTGCATTAGTTGGCCTTGTTTTAGCTGACCCTAGCAAAGTTCTCTCAAATTTTGCCAACACATCACTCAAAGTAATGACTGATGAAACCATTGGTTGGTTAATACTTGTGTGTGGCGGCTTTGGTGCGCTTATTGCCTTATTAGTGCGCACTGGAGGGGCTTCTGCGTTTGGTAGTTTGGCTTTAAAGTACACCCGAGGTAAACGATCCTCCTTATTTATGACCTTTTGTTTGGGTGTCGTGATATTTATTGACGATTATTTAAACGCGCTTACCGTGGGTGAAACCATGAAGCGGATCACCGACAAATTTAAAGTGAGTCGTGAAATGCTCGCTTACGTTGTTGATTCAACGGCAGCGCCTATTTGTGTACTCGTCCCTTTGTCAACGTGGGCTGTATTTTTTGGTGGCCTGTTAGTCGATAACGGCATTGCAGAAGAAGGCAAAGGCATTGCCATTTATATTCAAGCCATTCCGTACATGTTTTATGCCTGGTTTGCGGTGTTGACTGTGGTGCTGGTTATTGCCGGCGTGATCCCTACTTTTGGCCCCATGAAAAAAGCCGAGCAACAGGCGCTAACTCACGCTCCTACTTTAGAGCCTGCGATTTATACTCAAGTACAAACCGCCGATGAATATGCAGTAAAAGCAGCGGAAGAACACTTTGAAGATGCGGATCCTAAAGGTAAGTTATATAACTTTTTGTTGCCGATTATTTTATTAGTCGCATTTACCGTATATTTTGAAATAGATGTGTACAAAGGTCTATTAGCGACAATGGCTGTCACTTTGCCATTTTATGCGTTACAAAAATTAATGAGCTTTAGCGAAATGATTGAGCGTATGCTGGATGGTTTTAAAAGTATGATCCCCGCAATTGGAACCGTGATTGCCGCCTTTATTTTTAAAGATGTATGCGATTTAATTGGCAGCTTAAGCCCGTATATGACCGCT
This sequence comes from Pseudoalteromonas sp. SM9913, assembly GCF_000184065.1. Lineage (NCBI taxonomy): Bacteria > Pseudomonadati > Pseudomonadota > Gammaproteobacteria > Alteromonadales > Pseudoalteromonadaceae > Pseudoalteromonas > Pseudoalteromonas sp. SM9913. The sequence goes on along the minus strand of NC_014800.1, from coordinate 464,744 downwards.
GGCTATTTACCTGCGGTGGTATTTATTGCGATGTCGATATTAGCGTTTGCGACGGGTTCAAGTTGGGGGATTTTTGCGGTTTCAATTCCTATTGTCATGCCTCTGGCAACAGCGGTTGATGCAAATATTCCATTGGTGATTGGCGCATTGCTTTCAGCGTCTTCATTTGGTAGCCAAGCCTGTTTTTACTCTGATTCAACCGTACTAGCAGCACAAGGCTCTGGCTGTAATTTGATCAGTCATGCTGTAACGCAATTACCTTATACCTTAATTGCTGCAGGCTTTGCCATCATTGGCTTTTTACTTATGGCCTAACATGGCAATGGTAGCCATTTTACTAAAACCATAATTAACGCCGTTAAAACAAAACCCAGTCAACAATGGCTGGGTTTTGTTTGGTTTTTGAGTAATTTCAACTTACTTTTGCAATTTTATATCGCTGTAGTAAGCATCTAAACTCGTCACTTTAGTTTGGTTTGGCAAATCAGCAAACTCGCTATCACTAAACTTACTGCCACGTAATTGCACATTTAAGCGTGCTGCTTGTGGATTTAACATGGTTTGCTGGTAGTAGTCTTTAATATCAGCAAGGGTGACCTTTTCTACTTCTGCAATTAGCTTTTGTTTTGAATCAAAATCAAAGTTTTCACGGTACCAATCGTTAATCAATGGACTCATTTCGTCGCTTAAATTCTTTGGCTGTTCTTTTAACGAGACCAACGTTGCATTTTTAAGCTGTGCAAATGTCTCTTCACTCATGGCATTAAGCTCAGAAGCGTACTCTTTTTTGAACTTATCAAAGCGTACTTGAATTTCTTTTGGCCCTTTGACCGGTGTTTGAATAAACAAACCAATACCAGAGTAATCCTCAATAGGACGCGCTAATGCCCCTACCGCATAAGCTAGTTGCTCTTCGGTACGCATTTTGTCAAACGCGATTGTTCTAAAGTGCCCTTGTAAAACCGCCGCCTGCGCTTTTTGTTTATAACCTGGCGTTGGGTGAATGGTCATATCGACAACGGCTACATCGGCTACATCAATATCTTTGTGTAATACGCGCGCTTCACCTTGTTGTGGTAACCAGGCTTTACTGCGAGCAAACTCAGATTTTGTATGATTATTTGGTAAAATAGCCGTTAATTCAGCAGCAATGGCATCAATATCTTTTTGGTTATAGTTGCCATAGCTAAATACGCGTAAGTTATTATTCGCTAAGGTGCTTTGCTTTAATGCTTGTAAATCAGCGAGCGTCAGTGATTGAGCTGCCTTAATAAGCGCGTCAGTATCAAAACTACCGGTTCGAGTCAGTTTTGAATATTCACTAAACGCTTGTGCATACGGGAACTGTTTTTGCTGATTGAGTAAATCACGTTGATAACGGTCAATCGCTTGATTAAATGCTTGTGATGAAACTTCATCGTCAAATCCAGCTAACGCTTGTTTAAGTAAGGTATCTTGTTTATCGGTAAAACCACTTAATGATAAAACTAAGCCATTGCTTGAGCTTAAATTAACATTCATACCGGCAATAGCCGCTTCGGTTCGTAGCTGACTTAATTGAGTGTTATATAAATCTGCCCACACAGAATAAAGGACGGTTGAGTTAATATCATGCAACCCTGTTTGTGTGTTGATATACACCTCAACTAAACCTTTGGGTTGCTCTGCAAACTGCTGGCTTGCTTGGCGCCAGATTTTTACACCGTTTTTATCATAGCTAAGTTCTGGGTGTTTTTGCTCTTTAAAGGCCTGCGTTTTAATTGCAAAACTCTCTGGCAGTAAGTTGTTAACACTTGGTAAAGCTAAATTAAATTCACTTGGTTTTTCCCAGCTGGCGATTTCTGCGTCGCTAATATCACTAATTCGGTATTTACCATCATAAAAATGTAATTGTGAATCAGTGTCTTCTTGTTGAGAAATATACCAAACACGTAAGGTATCTGCGTTAAGTTGTTTTAGTACATTATTAACCGCATCAGCATCAAACTTAGCGTAGTAGTATGGTGCGTTTATCGCATGATTTAACGGATAATCTTGCATGCTTTGAGTCAGCGCACTGACGTAGTTAAACTCATCGCCTTTTTCTAAAAATTTAAACTGGTTATTTAAAGAGGTGCGAATTTCATTAAAGTACTTACTATTAACACCTTCACGTTTAATTAAATCAATATATTGCATAATAGTCGCAACAATGGCTTCGCGGTTTTTCATGCCTTCATCAGTCAGCTCTATGTTCACATTTAAAGAGCCATAGTTACCATATTGATTTGGTGAAGCAGATGCTGATAACTGCGATACCCAGCCTTTATCACGTAATATTTGTGCTGGGCTACCTGGCATTTCATTGCTAAGTAAATAGGCAACAAAACGATTAGGTTTTACTGCAAATTCAGTTTGATTATTAGTGATTGTAAAGTCGAGCTGTAATTGTTTAACGTCTTCGTTTGGCGAGTAAAAAACACGTTTACCACCGGCATTATCAAAATCTAGCTTGGCTGATACTTTTGGCTTTTCAATATTTTTATTTTTAATATCAGCGAAGTATTTTTCTGCTTTTTTCTGCATTTCTTTAAGCGGTAAATTAGAAATTAACGCCACTTTCATAATATTTGATGAATAATATTTATTATAAAAATCAACAGTTTCTTTGTGTAATGAACTATCAGCTTTATCGCCTAACGTTTCAAGGTTACCAATTAAGAATCGATTAGCTGGGTGTTCACCCATCATTTTACGTGCAAGTTTAAATTGGCCAAAAAAGTCCATTTCACGACGCATTGACCACTCAGCATTCACTGCGTTTTTTTCTTTTTCTGTGTATTCTGGGTAAAGCTTAGGGGCTTTAAAAAAGTCTGAAAAGCGGTCTAAGCCTTCATCAAACGCATCGTTATTAATTTTAAACATGTAGTTTGTAATATCGAGCCACGTATAGGCATTATGCGCTCCGCCGTTTTTAGTCATAAAATCAGAGTACCCTTTAGTGTCAGGGTAGCGCTCAGTGCCTAAAAACAACATATGTTCTAAATAATGCGCCATACCTTGCTGGCTCATTGGGTCGTGCAGCAGGCCGACGCCGACACTCAATGAAGCAGCCGATTTTTCTGCGCTTGGATCAGAAACTAAAATCACTTCAATATCATTGGCAAGTGTTAGTGTTTTATATTCACGGTTATCGTTAGGACTGACAACAAGCGTTGGTGATAAAAGTGACGTTTGTGGTGATTGAGTAAGTGTGGCGGTATTCGAACAACCGCTTAATATTGCCAGTGCAATTGCACTTAAGCCGATGATGTGTTTCATTTTAGTTATATCCATTGCTGTTAAATATGGGCTTAGTGTTATAAAAAGACTAAATCACTTATAAACTACCATTATCAATTAATACTATGCTACTAATTAGCACTTAATTGTGTAACACATTGTGAATAGTTAATATAAATAATAAGGTAAGTTATGGAAAAGATAATAATAATAGCCATGTTCGTTCAGGTAACACTTTCATTAGTTGTGATGGTAATAATGGGAAAACGACGTTTTGCGGCGGCTAAAAACAAACACATACAGTTAAGTGACTTTGCTGCTATGCGACTTGATAATGCGGGCGATCATGTCAGAGTCGCTGATCGTAATTTTAGCAATCAATTTGAAATACCTGTGCTTTTTTATGCGGGTTGTTTACTTGCTTTACAGCTTAATATGGCGAGTGTCCCTATTGCAGTATTGGCGTGTATATTTGTAGCGACACGCATTATTCATAGCCTCATTCACCTTGGTAGTAATCATTTAAGAGCCCGTTTTAGAGTATTTTTGCTAGGCTGCTTATCTGTGTTTGTAATATGGGTAATGTTACTGGTGAGCGTACTTTACAACTAGGGTCTGATGACCTTTCAAGGTTAAATTTGCAGCAGTCTGTTTGGTATTTAGGCAAGGCTGAGCCTATGTGGTGTGGTTATTCCCCATAAATAGGCGATAACGCAGCATCAATGCCAAACAGGCGGTGCCCTTCGGGTTCTGCCTAGGGGCGGTTTACTCTTTGTTGCTCGGTTTTTACTTAGCCCACTAGGTTACAAACCTCGCGCAGCGATTAAACCGCCCCTAGTTTGAACAAATTGTAATCCGCAAAGATCAACAGACCCTAACTAAAAAACGGCGGCTATGATAAGTCGCCGTTATTTTTACGGCTTATTTAGTGCGTTTTAACCTAGGTGCTACAAGCAATAGTGCGCCTAATAACCATGCCATACTGCCACTAGAGTCTGAACTTTGTGGTGGTGTCACTTCTACGTTATCAATTAATGTATTCTCTTTAGGTGTTAAATTTTGTGCTGAATTAGGATCGTCATCAAGCACAACCACCGTTTGTATTGATACTAAGTTTTGATTACTAATAACCACATTTTCATCTGAACATTGCTCTTTAGTAATACCAACCAATGGTACCTCTGCACAATGAACTAAGGCCGCTATTTTATCTAAAGTTTCTTGGCTTTGTGCTGTTATTTGTCCGAAAACGGTAAACCCACCATTTTGTAAATCTAAGTTTTGGCTGTTATCACTCATATTAAAAAACCATTGGCTAGTGGCGCTGTTTTCGTTGCCGCCCTGCTTTGCCATGGCAATTGTGCCTTTTACATTTGAGTAAACAGGTTCGTTAATAACCGCTGGCTTGGTTGTAATGGGATCCATTTTGTCAGAAAAAGTAAAACCTCCTCCTTGAATGACAAACTTATCAACAGAGCGGTGTATTACTGTTTGGTTATACGCTGCATCATTAACATAACTTAGGAAGTTTTCTACTGTTTTAGGTGTTTGTTGATCAAACAAGTTAATTTCTATCGTTCCTTGGCTCGTTTGCATTTCGACTATGGTTGCTGCGCTTGAAAAGCTCGCTGCAGTTAAAATTGACGCTAAGATAAGCTTCTTCATTATTATTCCTATTTTTTATTGTCATTAGGCGTCATAGAGTAGTGTTATTCATTTTATAAATCGATACATAAGCACTTAACGCTACAATTCATATCAAAGTAATTACACTGTAGTTACAACTGTTTACATTTTAATTTTAAACACGTGATGGAGAGTTAATTGTCTGAGTGCCTTGGTGTACATCACGGTGACTCTTTTTTAATTAACTTTAAGCCTAGCAAGGTACTTAAAAAGCCCCTTATCAATCACTCTTTTTTTGTTATTATCAGCCTACACAGTGATAGGAGTAAATATAATGGCAAACAACACGACTATTTGTGACTTTGGGCTACACCAAGGTGAACCATACACCCAGCTTCCCGTCAGCTTTTTGAAATGGATGATTGATGTAAATCATCAAAAATCTCAATACGCACATGATGAGCTCGCACGCAGAAAACGGGTTGTAGAGCAGCAACGTGAAGTCTCATTGGCTGAAAAATATGAATAAGTGCGTTTTTTTAACCTCGAACTAGTTTAAACTAGCCGCCTACTATACTGAGTTTTGTTAATCGATAGGTATTTTATGCGTATTCTTGTTTTTCTCATTTTATTTCTTGGTTTATATGGCTGTGTCAGTGACTCAGTCAATAAACCTGCAGCACACTATTTAACTGTTCTTCATACCAATGATAATCATGGTCGCTTTTGGCATAATGAAAAAGGCGAATATGGTATGGCTGCGCGTAAAACCCTAATCGACCAGCTAAGAGCCGATGCAAAAGCACAAGGGCATCAGGTTTTATTATTATCAGGTGGCGATATTAATACCGGTATCCCTGAATCAGATCTACAATTTGCTGAGCCCGATTTCAAAGGCATGTCGAAAATTGGCTATGACGCAATGGCACTAGGTAACCACGAGTTTGATAATCCATTAAGTGTATTAAGACAGCAACAGCAATGGGCTAATTTCCCTCTTTTATCAGCTAATATCTTTGATAAACAAACTAATGAAACTATCTTTGAACGTTATAAAATATTCAACAAAGGCGGCTTAACCATTGCTGTAATTGGGTTAACAACGACAGACACCGCTAAAATTGGTAACCCGCAATACATTGGCCATTTAGATTTTAAAGATCCGGTTGAAATAACCGCCTCACTTACCCAAACATTAAAAGCAAAATACAATCCTGACATTACCATTGCGGTAACGCACATGGGGCATTATGTAGATGCCAATTATGGAATAAATGCCCCAGGTGATGTCACACTTGCCCGCTCTTTAGATAAAAATGCCCTTGATATGATTATTGGTGGCCATTCCCAAGAGCCAGTGTGTATGGCTGCAGAAAATGTCACAGATGAGAATTTTAAGCCAGGTTTAGCCTGTAAACCTGATCGACAAAATGGAACCTGGATAATGCAAGCCCATGAATGGGGTAAGTATGTGGGTAAAGCGGAGTTTAAATTAGAAAACGGTCAATTATCACTGCTAAGTTATCAATTATTGCCCGTTAATTTATACGTAGATAAAAAGCAAAAAGACGGTAGCGTAAAATCCGTACTTGCTGCAAATTACATTAAACCAGATCCAGCACTGCAAACCTTTTTAGCGGCATACCAACAAAAAGGGGCAAAGCAAATTGAAGGTAAAATTGGCTTTGTGAATGACAGACTCGAGGGAGATCGAAATAAAGTACGCTTTGAGCAAACTAACCTTGCCCGCGTTATTATTCAAGCGCAAATGAATACCGTAGGTGCCGATTTTGGCATTATCAGTGGTGGCGGTGTTCGCGATAGCATCAATGCGGGTGACGTGAGTTATAAAGACATACTCAAAGTACAGCCTTTTAAAAACCGTGTCGCTTATATCGATTTCAAAGGCAATGATATTTTAACCTATTTAAATGTCGTGACGCGTTTCCCACCAGACTCTGGAGCCTACATGCAATACCACAACTTAGCCTTTGAGCTTAAAGAGGATCAAGTAACTAACGTGTTCATCGCCGGCAAGCCGCTTGATATAAACAAAACATACCGCATGAGTATTAATGAATATAATGCTTCTGGTGGCGATAGTTACCCTAAAATTACTCACATGAAAGGATTCGTAAGCACCGATGAAACGGACGCTCAGGCATTAAAACGATTTTTTGCAGAGCACAGCCCTGTTGATGCACATGAGTTTGCACCTAAATAGTAATCTGTATTGAACAGTGATGAGTGTCATTGATATAGTCATGACACTCATCGTTGAGGTTTATGTGCTAACCAAACCAATTTAAGCTCTCTTAATCAGAGTTATGGTTAAGTAGCAAAGCACGATTACTTTCCTATTATTTCTATATTTCCTTGACCCACATTTGCTAACCCATAACTGTGCATTCGTGAGCGTGAGCCCTCTCCAAATGCTTTCGGTGGGTAGTATAATCCCTTTTGTTCAGGGCAATCATTTAACACGTCATCCAGTGCCGCACGAATTTCACTTAATGTTTTCTCTAGACTGTTATTAAAGTTTGGACGTTTTCTTACTGTATGACCAAGCTCAACTAAACGATAGAAATACTTATTGGCAAGCTCTATCAATTCCTCGGGTACATTCTTGTTATGATTAAGCTTGATCTCTGGATTGTTAGTGCAATATTCAACAAGCGCTAAATAAAAACATAGAGGTTTGTTTGCCAAAGCCACTTGGTGCTCCAAAGAAACGCTACTAGATAAGGTTTTACTTTTTAAATCAATAATCAGGGTTAATGGTTTTGACTCTGTAGTATTTGATTCTGCGTGAATAACCTGTTTATCATCATTTTTGTTGATATATGCTAATTTTATTAGGTATGTTAGTAATATGCTAAGAATAAAAAGCATCCCATAAATAGCTATCACATCACGCGTAAAATACGGCTGCCTCAAAGACAAAACAATAAACACCACACCATTATTACTATTTAACTCTCGAATAAACTCTGTGGAAGTTTTTAAAGAAGCATCAAATTCATGTTTTGGCGTTATAGCTACAACCTCAATACCGGTACTATCAATAAAGGTGTTTAAGGTTTGAATATAATTAAGTAAAGCTGCTTTATTACCTGAGTGTTTAAGCAGCTCATTTGATAAATCTAACAAAGGTAAGTCTAAAGCGATTCGTTTTTCTATTTGTATTATTTGTAATTTATTTACTTGCTGTTGTTTTTGTATTGTCGAAAAATAAAATACTGACGAGAAAACCAAGAATAAAAAAATTGTGCATATTATCCATATTAACCTATTCATTACGACTCCCCTATAAAGGTAACGGGGTAACTATTGCACTGCCAATATGGCTCAACATCTTGATAATATTGAAACGATTGTTCCTTAGACATACTCAATAAGTGAGACTGTACAGCACAGAGTAAATCAGTATTGTTATGCTGCATTTTTAAGTACCAACGGGTGCCTGCCACATTACTACTAATAGGCGTAATATAATTTTTTGAAAAACGCTGACTGTCACTTTCTCTCCAAAAAGAGGCAATAAGGTCTACTTCCCCGTTCGCCAATAATTCTCTCAACTCATTGTGTGAACTCGCATAGGTTATTTTTAGCTGAGCAATGTTTAGGCCTAGCTCTTTAAAGGCTTGCTTGGGTAAAATGTGTCCTGAGCGACTCGTTGGATAATCTAACAGACCGATTTTTTTATCTAAAAAATATTGTTTGCTGATCTTAGGTTTTTCTTTTGAAGAGATAAAAAATGCAGTGTAATCAGAAAAGCCAACCACAGGCTGATAGTTGTAAGTAGATTCAGCCTTAAACGCATCCATGATATTATTTTTCGCTAAAATTAAATCTGCAATACCTTTACCTACAAACTCTAAGCTATCAACGGTTCTATATCCCCAATAGCCAATGACAGAGCCATACTGTTTTGCCACTACTTTGTCGCCACAGAGATTTTGAGTAAGTAACTGAGCAACGTATTTTGAGGGGGTAAATACTATAAGTTGACTCTTATTAGCCGTTGCCGTTGTTTGACATGTCGTTGATGTCTCTATTATCACTGGGAATGTTATATCTTCTTCGCCCACAATAACTTGACCTGAAAACCAACTTAGCAACACGCCCAGAAACATAAATATAACAATCGCTGTTTTATGCAACATTAACTTCTTAATATTCAAAAAACACCCATTTAAATTAGAGTAATAGCTCATTTGAACAATTTTAATTACTTATTACAACAGGTAATTTTACCTGTCAAACCCAAGCCATTGAATAAAAACAATTTTAAACAAGAAAATATGAATTTTATTGAGTCCTTTCTATCAACCAAAAAAATGAGGACAATTGACCTTATCAGCGTTTACAAAATAAATGTCACACTAACTAGGATGCTTCAATGTACAAAAATGTAAAATATTCGCTTTCTTTAACACTTTTAATTAGTGCAATATTTGCAAGCACAGATTGTAATGCTTGGGGCCAAAACGGGCATCGTGTAGTGGGTAAAATTGCAGAGTCGCACATAAGCGAAACTACTAAGACTGCACTTATCCCCTATCTCAACGGCGAATCTTTAGCTCAGATTTCAACATGGCCTGACGAAATGCGATCTGCACCAGGTGACTTTTGGCAAAAAAAATCATCTCGTTGGCATTACATTAATGCTGATGACAACGCGACCTTTAGTTTTGACCACGACCACACTAAACACAAAGAATCAGTAACAAACATATTAGAAGGCATTCACTACTCTATCCGCGTGTTGAAAGATGATAAATCAAGCCTTGCGGCCAAACAGTTTAGCTTGCGTTTTTTGGTGCACTTAGTCGGCGACAGCCATCAACCATTTCATGCAGGAAGAGCAGAAGATAGAGGCGGCAATCGCGTTAAGGTTTCTTTTTTTAACCAACAAACCAATCTTCATAGCTTATGGGATACCAAGTTAGTAGAAAACGAAAACTTATCTTTTACTGAATACGCTCAGTTTATAAATACCAACAACAGCGAGCTAATTAGTGAATATTTACAAAGTACACCAGCAAGCTGGCTTGAAGAGTCGCACAACTTAGCCCTAAAAATATATGACTCAACAGAAGAACAGATTAGCTACGACTATATCTACAACAACACCCCTATTGTGAAAACACGCTTGCAACAAGCGGGAATTCGCTTGGCTGGATTGTTAAATACATTATTTGATCCTGCTAACACGCAATCAAAAATGGCCTTAACACAGCAAACACAAAAATAAATTTAGTTTCTAACTTAAATCATCTACATGGGAAATCAACATTATGACTAAGCTTCGCCTTTCGAAATTAACTGGGGCTGTAATTCTAGCTCTAGGAGTTTCAACAAGCGCTATGGCTGCTGACACTTCATCTGCAATGCGTGGTAAAATAACCACACCTTCAGGTGCGAGCGCTGCAAACGTTAAAATTAAGGTTGTTCATCAACCAACTGGCACAATTAGTGAACTAACGACCAATGAAAGTGGTACTTTCATTGCGAATGGTTTGCGTGTTGGTGGACCTTACACTGTGATCATCGACTCTGATACGTTTAACGATACCACCGTTGAAAACATCTTTTTAAACCTTGGCGAAACTTACAGATTAACATCGCAATTAGCGCCGCTAAACATTGAAAAGATTGAAGTCTCTGGTTATAAAATTGTACAACAGTCAGGTGGCTCTAGTAGTACGTTTGGCGAAGATACTATCAATAATATGCCTAGCTTTAATCGTGACATTAAAGACATCGCACGTTTAAACCCACTTGCTAGTATTAATGGTAGCGGCGAGCTAACCTTTGCCGGTAGCAACCCACGTACAAATGGTTTAACTGTAGATGGTATTGGCCAAAATGACGACTTTGGTTTAAGTTACGGCGGCTACCCTACTTCGCAGCCCCCTGTAGCCCTTGATGCGATTGAGCAAATATCTGTTGATGTTTCTCCATTTTCAGCCTCTAAAGGCAACTTTGGTGGTGGTACTATTAACGCGGTAACTAAGTCAGGTACTAACGAACTTAAGTTTTCTGGTTTTTACGAAACATCGACACCAGATATTGCTGGCGATGTAGACAGCATATCTCAAGTGTTTGCTGATAACCGCCCTGTTTTAGATGACGATGGTCACCGCACATACATTGTTGAACAAGTAGAACCTAATCAAACTGAAAAACGCTACGGTTTTAATGTTGGCGGCCCACTTATAGACGATACCTTATTTTACTTTGTTAACTACAACAAATGGTCGAGTGAACTAGATTTAGATTATGGTTTTGAAGGTTCAGGCGCAACCAACGAATACGATGTGAGTGAAGAAAGCTATAACCGTTTCCTTAATATTCTAAATAACGAATACGGCTTAACAGACTCTCTTGGAGGCGACCCTAAAGACACCAACGAAACATTACTTGTAAAATTAAGCTGGAACATTGCTGATGATCATCGCTTAGATTTTACCTATCAGTGGCAAGATGACAAAGATGAAACAAACTTTGGTACTGGTGGCACATCAGTTCAGTTTGCATCAAGTCGTTATACCTACGCAACCAAGTTTAATAACTTTGCTACCAAGCTATATTCAGATTGGAATGAAGACTTTTCAACTGAAATCGGTATTGCATACAAAGATGTATCATCGAGAAGTTTAACAAATTCTGATATTGGTAGCGTTAAAGTTGAAGAATACTTCCGCGGGCCTTCTTATAACTTTGGTACAGATGAGTTTCGCCATGCAAATAGCTCAGCAACAGAAAATTTAACACTTTCTCTTGATGCCACTTATTTAATGGACGAGCATGAAATTAACTTTGGTATGCAATATGAGTCGTTAAACTTATACAACCTTTTTGCAGCTAACTCTCTCGGTTCATGGGAATTTGATAACTTTAATGGTTTCGAAAATCGTGAAGTAGGTAACTACAAAGGAAAATACGATTTTAGCTACAGCAATGCCTTTACAAATAACCCTAATGACACTGCTTACGACGCAACCCGTAATCAATTAGCACTTTACATTGAAGATACTTTTTATGTTGGTGATGATTTAGAAGTAACGGCAGGTGTTCGTTATGAGCGTTTATCTTCTGATGATAAACCAACACTCAACGAAAACTTTTTAAACACCTATGGCTTTAGCAATCAAGAAAACCTCGATGGGTTAGATATTATTCTACCGCGTATTGGCTTTAAGTATTACGCTACAGAAGCATTAACAGTTAACGGTGGTGTAGGTCGTTTCCAAGGTGGTATCCCTAACGTTTGGTACAATAACTCATTCCAAAACGATGGCATTACTTTTGTAGATGCACCTCAAAGTGCTATTAACGATTATTATGCTAATAATCAAGCTGATATCACTCAAGTACCAGATGCCATAAAAGGCTCTTTAGTTCAAGGTGCAGGTAGCACTAACTATGTTGATCCTAACTTTGAACTACCGTCAAGTATTCGTGCACAACTTGGATTTGAGTACGACTTTGATTCTGAATTACTAGGTGAAGGCTTTAAATGGCAAGCAGAAATTGCTTATCACAAAAAAGAAAACGAAGCTGTGTGGCATAACACCGCCATTAAACCTGTAGGTGTAGCGGCCGACGGCGAGCGTATCATCTATGAAAGTATTTACAGCGGTGATTTAGCTGATAACTTTGATATAGCAATGACTAACTCAACTGATGATGGTCGTTCTGTTATTATTACAACAGCACTAGCTAAAGAGTGGGAAAATGGCCTTTATATTTCAGCAAGCTATGCACATCAAGATGTAACAGAAGCGTCTTCAGGTTCTTCATCACGTGCACAAAGCAACTATCAGTACAATATCACTAAGAGCCGAAATGAAGACTTTGCTGCCCGTGGTGCGTATGAAGTAGAGCATAGCTTTAAAGTTAATTTAGCGTATAACACTGAGTTCTTCAGTGGTTATGCCACAAGATTTAATGTGTATTTCGAACGTCGCTCTGGTCGTCCATTTAGCTATACTATGGGTATGTATCAAGATAGTGACTTAGGTGATACGCGTGACTTTTATTCAAGCTCAGCTTATTTAGCGTATATTCCAACTGGTGCAGATGATACCAATGTAAATTGGGATGAATCAGGGCTATCATGGAGTGAACTTGAAACACTACTTAATAGAGCGGGTATTTCTGAGCGAGGTCAAATCTTAGATCGTAACTCAGGCACGCAACCATGGGTTACCACTATGGATATTAGCGTTAAACAAGAGATCCCTGGTTTTGCAAAAGGTCATAGCGGTGAGGTTTACTTTATGATTGATAATTTTGCTAACTTATTAAACAGTGATTGGGGCGTAGAAAAGCGCTTAGGTTTCTCTGACCAAGCAGTTTACGACTTTGGCGGCTTAGACGATCAAGGTCGTTATATAATTGATAGCAGATTTAATGGCGCTGATGTTCGTAACTATAGCCAATATCAAACTAGCTCGTCTGCTTGGCAAGCTAAAATTGGTGTTAGCTATAAGTTTTAATACATAGCCTGTACATCAAAAACTCGTAAAATTAAAAAAGCCATTACATGCATGTAATGGCTTTTTTTATGGAAAAAATCACTTTTCATCTGTTTGTCATAAAAACTACTTACTATTTGCACGGTAAAATATTGAAACATAGATAAAATGCTAAATTTCATAAATAAAGTGTTTTATAATAAAAAAATTACAGTTGTATTTTATTTGTAACAAACAAATGAGGTACACTATGTAAGTATTTTGGGTTAAGTGTATTTTGCGGTCGCTTAATCCAAAATTAAAATAAAAAAGCTATTAAAAGTTTATTTAACTACACGGGAAAATAAAATGAAAATTCAACTTCGCAAAACAGCTCTATCACTTGCTATAGCAGCATGTGTTGGTGTGAGTGGTGCTGCAATTGCAAACGAAACAACCTCTGCAATTAAAGGTCAAATAAAGGGTCCTAACGGTAACCCTGCTGCAGGAACTAAAATTACTATTTTACACGTTCCTTCAGGCTCTGTTAAAACAACTGAAGTAAATGACGCTGGTTACTTTACTGCTAAAGGTCTTCGTGTTGGCGGCCCTTACAAAGTAATCGTAGACTCAGACATCTATGCTGACCAAGAGTTCAATAATATTATCTTGAACATTGGTAGCGACTACCCTGTTAATACTTCACTTGAAAATATCTCAGATGTTGAACAAATCGTAGTAACTGGTCGCCCTATTAGCACTATGTCTGGTGGTACGGGCCCTGCTTCAACATTTACGTTAAGCGATCTTGAAAATCAACCAGCTATTAACCGTGATTTAAAAGATATTATTCGTATTGACCCTCGCGTTGCTATCGATGATAGCCGTGGTTCAATCAACTGTGGTGGTGGTAATCCACGTTTTAACAGCTTAACCCTTGATGGCGTTCGTATGAACGATAACTTTGGTTTAAGCTCAAACGGTTACCCTACTATTCGCGCTCCATTCTCTTTTGATTCAATCGAGCAAGTAGCGGTAGAATTAGCCCCTTTTGATGTTCAATATGGTGGTTTTACATCATGTAACATCAATGCAGTTACCAAATCTGGCGGCAACGACATTCACGGTGGTGTATTCTACGATTACACTAACGATTCGATGAAAGGCGATAAGATTGAAGGTAATGACGTTGATAACGGCGATTACAGTGAAAAACGTTATGGCTTTAATGTTGGTTTACCGCTAATTAATGACACGCTGTTCCTTTTCACTTCTTACGAAAAACTTGAAGGTGTTAAACAGTTTAACTATTCATCTTTAGTGTCTTCTGCAGAAATTGATGAAATTAAACAAATTACACGTGATGTTTATGGTTACGAAGCCGGTGCAACACCAGCTAGCTCACCAGTAGAAGATGAAAAAATCTTAGTGAAGCTAGATTGGAACATCAACGATGACCACCGTGCTAACCTAATTTATAACTACAATGATGGCTTTACTTTATCGCAATCAGATGCAGATGGTGATGAGCTCGCATTTGACAGCCACTTTTATGAGCAAGGCGCAGAGTTCACTTCAATCGTTGCATCACTTTACTCTGATTGGAATGACAACTTTTCAACTGAAGTTCGTTTAGGTAAATCAGAGCTTGACGCTCGCGTTCAATCTTTAGACGCAGCAAGCGGTTTTGGTGAGTTCCAAATCAGCACAGATAATGCCACGGTGTACGTTGGTCCTGATGACTCTCGTCAATCAAATGATTTAAACTACGATACCACAACAGCTAAATTCTCAGGTACCTACTACCTTGATCAGCACACGATTACCGCTGGTTTTGAGTATGAAAAGTTAGAAGTATTTAACCAATTCGTACAACATACTGAAGGTGAATGGCGTTTTGCTTCGATTGACGCATACAGAAATGGGATTGCTAATGCAGTTTATTATAATAACTCTGCAAGTACGAATAACCCAAATGATGCAGCTGCTAACTTTGCTTATTCACAAAATACATTTTATGTACAAGATGAATACAGCTTTTCAGATATCGATGCATCATTAACATTTGGTCTTCGTTACGACAGCTATTCAAGCGATGACAAACCAACATTAAATCAGAATTTCACTAATCGTTACGGTTTTAGCAATCAGTCAACGTTTGACGGTATTGATTTAATTCAACCACGCGTAGGTTTTGAGTGGTATGCAACCGATGCACTAGAAGTACGTGCGGGTGTTGGTTTGTTCTCAGGCGGTAACCCTAATGTATGGTTGTCTAACTCATATTCAAATGATGGTATCACCAATATTGGTGCTTATATCAGCGATATCAGTAATTCTTATAAAGTTGGTTCTGGTGATGATGAAGTCACTCTAGTTGACCTATTTGATACGCCAAATGTAAATGGTGGTACTCCAGGTTACGACGTTCCACAAGATATGTTTGATAAAGTAGCAAATACTGAAATTGGTTCGGGTGATGCTACAACAAACGCGGTAGATCCTAACTTTGAAATCCCATCAGAGTGGAAGTACTCTTTAGGTGCTACATATACTACAGAAAACGACTATGTTATTGCTTTGGATTATCTTTACACTAAGAAGCGAGATGCAGCGACTCTTGTAGATATTGCTTTACAAGATTCTGGTAAAACTACTTTTGATGGTCGTCCTATCTATGAAAGAAAAGAAGATCCATTAAATCCAGGTAAATATCGTAGTGGTGAACTATTACTAACAAATGTGAATGGTGATAGTGGTGAGTCTTCAATTATATCTGCTGCAGTAAGTAAAGCATTTGATAATGGCGTTAGCGTTCAGTTCTCATACGCTTACACTGATGCAGATGATGTAAACCCAATGACTAGCTCTGTAGCCAGCTCAAACTACGGTAACCTAGCAACATCAAACCCAGGTAACCCTGGCGTGGCATCATCTGATTACGAAATCCCACATCGCTTTACATTAAACCTAGGTTATAAACACGAGTTCTTCGATGGTTATAACACCCGCTTTAACCTATTTGGTGAAGCATACAAAGGTTTACCATATAGCTTTACCTACAAGAGTAATCGCGACACGGGTGCGGGCGATATTCAATTTGGTGATAGAAACTCTAATGGCGCGCGTCAATTATTGTATGTACCACTTGAAAATGATCCAAACGTTGTCTACAACATGAGTGCTGATGAAATCAATGAGTTTAATGACTTTATCGCATCTGAAGGTCTTAAACGTGGTGAAATCACTGGTCGTAACCAACAGAACTCTGATTGGTTCGTTAAATTTAACTTTAAAATCACTCAAGAAGTACCTGGCTTTATGGATGGCCATAAAGGTGAAGCATTCTTCGTAATCGATAACTTAACGAATATGTTAAACGATGATTGGGGTGTGTTAAGAAAAGGTTCTTTCGTGGGTAATAAGATGGTTGAAGTAAATATTAATGACCAAGGTCAATACGTTTACTCAAACTTCAGTGCACGTAGTGCTGAACAGTCTGTACAACGCGATGCCTCTTTATGGGAAATGCGTGTAGGTGTTCGTTACACGTTCTAATTTGATTGATTAAATTAGTGTATTTAAAAGCCCACTTAGTGGGCTTTTTTATGCCTGTAATTTATTTTTTAATTTATCAAAAATTGCGATTAGCTGATGCTGTTCAGCATCCGATAGGCAGCTTAATAATGCACGCTCCCACTGCAATGCTTGTGGCGTTATTTTTTCATATAAAGCCATGCCCTTATCACTTAGCATCAAAAATGCAGCGCGCTTATCATGCTTATTTAACTCGCTATAAATAAGCCCTTCATCAATTAGCGTTTTTACTGCCCTTGATACTGTCGACTTATCCATATCTGCTTGAATGCATAATTGCTTAGCTGTGCTTTGGCCTGATTGCGCTAAATTAGCCATTATTCGCCACTGAGGAATAGTTAAATCAAACTCTTTTTTATAAATACTGGAAAAATCATTACTTACCTGTGTTGCTAAGTGTGTTAATTGATAAGGTAAAAATGTCGTTAAATCTATTTTCATATTGAATCACTTATTTATTTACATACGACTTTTATTTGTTCACTTTTATTTACAAGGGTCATAATCAGTGTGTTTGATATTAGTCTCACTTGAGAGTATCTTAGCGTAAATAACAAAAATATAACACTCCCCCACTTTCACAGGAGTCAGTAATGGCGACACAATTAAACTATATGACCGGCTTTGGTAATGAATTTGAAACTGAAGCGCTGCCTGGTGCATTACCGATAGGGCAATTTAGCCCGCAAAAAGTAAAATACGACTTATACGCAGAGCAATTTAGTACCACTGCATTTACTGCTCCGCGCGCCGATAATCGCCGCACGTGGATGTACCGTATTCGTCCATCTGTTGTGCAAGGTGATTACACAGCCATAGACAATGGCTTAATTAGAACAGCACCCATTACTGAAGTGCCAACGCCGCCCACCATGCTTCGTTGGGATCCCATTGATATACCAGCAGAACCTACTGATTTTATTGATGGGTTGATCACAATGGCTGCAAATGGCAGCGCCAATGGGCAAGCCGGTATTGGCATTCATGTTTATGTCGCTAACAAATCAATGGACAAGCGCTTTTTTTATAACGCCGATGGCGAAATGTTATTTGTACCACAACACGGCGAGCTATTACTTAAAACAGAACTCGGGCATTTAAGTATTAAAGCCGGTGAAATTGCGGTCATTCCGCGTGGCATTAAGTTTCAGGTTCAATTATTAACTGACACAGCCCGTGGGTATATTTGTGAAAACTACGGCCATGCTTATGTTCTTGCTGAGCGCGGCCCTGTGGGCGCAAATGGTTATGCTAACGACCGTGACTTTCAATATCCAGTAGCGGCTTTTGAAGACATTGAAGGCGAATTTGAACTTATTGCTAAATTTAATGACAATATGTTTCGTTGTGATATTGGTCATTCTCCTCTGGATGTTGTTGCTTGGACAGGCAATAGTGCGCCTTACAAATACGACTTAGCTCGCTTTAATGTCATGAATACCGTTAGCTTTGATCACCCCGATCCATCAATTTTCACGGTACTAACCTCGCCATCAGGCACTGAAGGCGTTGCAAATATCGATTTTGCTATTTTCCCACCGCGTTGGATGGTGGCTGAAAACACCTTCCGCCCACCTTATTATCACCGTAATATTATGAGTGAGTTTATGGGTTTAATTGAAGGCGTTTATGATGCAAAAGAGCATGGTTTTGTACCTGGAGGGATGAGCTTACATAACTGTATGTCGCCGCATGGTCCTGAGGCGGATGTATTTGAAAAAGCGTCAAACGCGGACTTAGAACCACAACGCTACGATAATACGCTGGCGTTTATGTTTGAGTCACGTTATGTAATATCGCCAACTAAATACGCATTAGAAGGTAAAGAGCGCCAAGCTAATTACACTGACTGCTGGCGCACAATTAAAAAACACTTTAACGGCAATCAAGGGTAATTAGATTATGAAGCTTTATACTTATTTTCGCTCATCTGCAGCGTATCGTGTGCGCATCGCATTAAACCTAAAAAATATTGATCACCAGTTGGTGCCGGTAAACTTATTAAAATCAGAGCAACAAAGCACAGATTACTTACAGAAAAACCCTCAAGGACTTTTACCTGCTTTAGAAACAGAAAACGGCGTATTAGGACAATCTCTAGCAATTTTAGAGTACCTTGAAGAGCAATACCCTGAAACACCATTGCTGCCTGGTAATGCATGGCAAAAAGCACACATTCGCAATTTAAGTTATGCAATTGCCTGTGATATCCATCCGATTGATAATTTACGAGTGCTTAAATATTTAAGTAGTGAACTCAATGTTGATGATGAAGCAAAAAATAAATGGTACCGCCACTGGGTTGAAGTGGGTTTTGAAAAAATAGAACGCATGCTCGATAGTAAAAATACATTTTGCGCAGGCGAGTCGCCAAGCTTAGCTGATGTATGTTTAGTACCGCAGGTATTTAATGCCATTCGTTTTAAAGTAGATATGGCTGCCTACCCTAAAATAGCAGCCATATATCAGCGTTGTAATGAGTTGGCAGCCTTTATTGATGCAGCCCCTGAAAATCAACCTGATGCAAACTAATAGAGTAAATTAACTTTTAAGTGCACTGTGTATTACCGTCACATGCTCAATTAAATCTAAGCCCAGTTCGGTTAAATAACCGCCATCTGGGCTATCTATAACCCCTTTATCGAACAAACGTTGTGCTGCGCTTAGTAAGGCGGGTTCAGCGTCTGAATGAAGTTTAATTCCCTGCATTTTGCTCTCGCGTGGAAATTTTGCTAGTAGTGTAAATTCGTCAATCATGGTTTGATTAAATAGCATATCAGTTCACCTTTTTATTGTTCTGTGTTTTACTTATATTGTCTTACTTACCCTAGCATGTTTTTTGCTAAGTGTACTTATTTTAAACACTGGAGGTTTTTGATGCGTTATTATTTTACTTCGTTTATTACTGTTTTATGCTTGTGTTTTTCAGCTTTAAGCTTCGCTAGCACAATAAAAACGCTTCCTATTGTTGATGCTACCCAGCTTATAAACACTAACACTGAGTGCTGGTATGATAATAAACGTTACAGCGAAGGAGCTATACTGCAGGTTCACTCAGTTACGCTTATTTGTGCTGCAAAGTACCCCCAACATAACAACAGTCAATTGATTTGGCTAAAGCTTGATAAGCAAGGTAACCTTATTTACCCCAAGAAGCCTGCAACTATTACTGTAAATTAATCAAGATTAACAATCTGGAATCTGCCAGCCATCTCCAAACTATTAAGATGCGGTGGGATACGTTACAATACATGCAGTTTAAAAAAGCAGTGTGACTATGAATAATCAACCAAAAAACCCGCTACATGGGATAACTTTAGAGCAAATTCTTGTAGAACTAGAGCAACGTTTAGGCTTTAAAGCAATGGGTGAACAAGTAAACATAAAATGCTTTACTGATTCTCCGAGTATCAAATCAAGCTTAAAATTTTTACGTAAAACCCCATGGGCAAGAGATAAAGTAGAAGCACTTTATATTCATACCATGAGTAATAAACCGCTACGAAAACCCAGAAATAAACCAAAACCAACAGAGCCCACGCAACCTGATACATCAGATTTTGTATGGCCCTCTATTAAAAAATAAATGAGTGCTAAATGGCGTAATATTTACGCCATTTTTAGTCAGTTAGTTTTGTTCTTGGCATATTACATTCAATGAAGCAGGGTTAATATTCACTACCACTTTATCGGCAGATTTAACCTCACCATCAATTACATAATCTAGCGTTTTATCTGCGCTTATCTCTACACGTTTTGCGTTAGTATAATGCGAGTTAATAGCAAAATGTGTTTGCGTGATACTGCTAAACATTAGCTCAGCAATACTCAATACTGTGGTTTCATTGTCTTTGTTTGGCGTTAACCAGTTTACGTCTAATAATCCATCACGGTGGTCGGGTTGTCCCCCACCTTGGGCTAAAAGGGTTGTAAATGGGGCAGCATTAGCGACAATAAAGCTATTTGTATTAATAGCTTCAGGCTCATTATCATCGAGTTTAACCATCAGCTTTTGCGCTTTATTCTCGCCAAAGGAATGTAAAAACCCATTTAAATAAGCAAGCTGGCCAGATTTATTTTTCGACTCTCTATCTGCTTTTTCAATCATTGCATGCTCAAAGCCAATGCCAATTAGCAATAACATCAAATCGTTATTACAATATGCGGTATCGATCAGGTTTGTCTGACCATCAATTATTAAATCGCACGCTTGCTCAACAGGAATAAATTTAGATTTTATTCCCATCAGCACATGGGCCAACGCATTAGCTGTCCCCAACGGTATAATTCCTAATCGACAAGACGTACCCACTAAAACACTCGCAACCTCAGTGACTGTGCCATCTCCACCGCAGGCAATTATAATATCAGGCTCGTGCTCTATAGCTTGTTTAGCCAATGTAATGCCGTTTTGTTCCGGTGTAGTTTTTAAAATGGTTAAATCATAATAAGCAGATAAACGTGTAACGATTAAATGCTCTTTTTCAGACCATAACTTAGTGCCTGATACAGGATTAGCAATTAAATATGCTTTATTTTTTATCAGTAGCTCCCCCCTGCGATGACGCTTAACTAAATGGCGTAATTGGCGTTTATTAAGATTGGCTGTTTCACGTGTTTCTTTGATTTGAGCAAGAATGTCATGTACATCAGCTTCTTTATTTTGACTCAATAAATACGCTGCCATAACAAACACCGAACGTCCGCGACCTAATGCACAATGCACCACAACACGACGGTCTTTCTTTATATGGTGATGGATCCAGTTAATTGCCTGGTTTAATTGCGAGTGAGTAGGCACACTATGATCAAGAACAGGAATGTTTAAATAACTAATATTTTCTTGGGTAGATGTCCACTCAAGTCCATCAAATTCACAAGTCACATCTAAAATAGCGGTAATGCCATTTTCTTTTAATGTATCTATATCAGAGGGAAACAAACGACATGCTAAAAATAAATTATCGTTTATTTGTTGAATTGGGGGTACCTTATCGTGTTTGCGTGACCATGCATTATAAATTTGTGCACCTAACAAAAAAGGAACAAATGCCCAACGAATGTAAAAAGGGATAACGCCATTTTCTCGCTTTCTGAATATTTTTCCCGCATTAAAAAAATAAGCACCGCTGACCAATATCAGCGACAGCGCCGTCCAAAAAAACGCAACCGCGAAGTAAACAGAATTAACCTTTAATCCCAGTACTATAAATACTAATGCTGTTACAAGATAACTGACTGCAGCCCACATGTGCTCTCCTTTAAGTTGGCAGCGCCATATTAGCGCCTTTAATATAGTCCTAATTTGCAAGTAATACGCCAAAAAAGCAATTTATCTTGTTTGTTGTCGTTTCGCCACCGGCGTTGATATCACATCAACTGGCTATAACCCACTGTTAATCAATGCTTTTTTAATATAAAAAAGGAATAACTTTACGCTAAAACATCGTACTCAGTTTTTATTGATTACGCTTAAATAAAAGCAGCTTAATTTATATAACTCTTTCATATTTACAACAATATCAGTCAAATATTCATAGTTATTTAATGCTTCAACTTATTATTTATCAAATGGCATAAGTAATGTTTTCATCGCTGGGCGCAGTGCAATCAATACAGTTTCCTCGGTCAATTCAGGAAATAACATTTTTCGTAATAGCAGTCCCGCCATCACTGAGAAAATCACATTAATGCGGCTTTCGAGTTCTTGCTCTGAATGTGATTTTATTAAACTACTTTCATTGACTAATAAATCACGCATTCTGTTACGTGCTTGCGTATCAGCCTCGCGTAGTAATAAAGCGACTTTTTTGTTTCTACTGGCCTCTGCCATCATGTCTAAGTCAACTACGCAGGCCCCCGTGTCCATATGACGCTGCACACCATGGTGTAAGCCATCAAGTAACACTGTTAAAATATCGCCAGGTTGATCTTCAAACTCTTGAAATATGGAAAACATTTCTTCCATATCTTGTTCAATAATACTTTCAATTATGGCTTCTTTACTTTCAAAGTAATTATAAATATGGCCGGCACTCATCCCGGCTGTTTTAGCTATTTCTGCCATACCTGCGCCATGGTAGCCTTTGCGACGAAAACAATCAGCAGCGGCGGTTAATACCTGCTCGCGACGCGCTTGTGCTTGCACCGGATCTAGGTGTTTTTTATTTTTAGGTTTCATTTGAAACTCCAGTATCGAGTCTCTCAACTCGAAATATTTAGCGTTTACTGCTTTGATCACAAAAAATAAACGCTAAACGGGCATTACTTTAATCACGCATAAAACCTTTTATTGTTAACAGGCTTTATGCGTACTAATTTACTTAACGGTTGAAGTAGTGGTCTGCCAGCCACCGCCAACCGCTTTGTATAAATTGATTTGGCTTGCAAGCACAGCTTGTTGGCCCGTGATCAATTGCTGCCTTGCGCTATACCAAGTTCGCTGAGCGTCAAGCACTTGTAAAAAGCTATCAACCCCTTTGTCGTAGCGCGCCTGCGATAATTCAAAGGTTGTCTTTCGGCTTTGTAATAACTCCTCAAGAGCCATTAACTGTGCGTTATAGCCTTCTCTATCCGCAAGTACATCAGCAACTTCACGAAATGCTTGCTGTATTTTTTGCTGGTACGTTGCTACAGCAACTTGTTGCTCTGCGTTAGCGACATCTAAATTTGCTTGATTTCGACCCATATTAAAAATAGGTAAATTTACCGATGGCATGAAGCTCCATGTGCCTGAGCCTGCATCAAATAAATTACTTAAATCACGTGATGCAGTTCCTGCATTGGCAGTTAAACTAATGCTCGGGTAAAACGCTGCACGGGCAATACCAATGTTAGCGTTAGCGGCTAACAGCTGATGCTCTGCTGCTTTTATATCTGGTCGCTGCGTTAGTAAATCAGAAGGTAAACCCACAGGCACACTAGGCAAGTCTAATAAATAATTTAATGACTTACTTGGCAGTAAATCCTCACCTACCGTTTTACCTACTAATAAATCAAGCGCGTTTTTATCGCGTTTCACTAAACGTTGGTATTTAGCAATATCAACTTTCGCTGTGGCTACCGTACTTTTAAGCTGTTCCAGCGTAATTTTAGAAGCGGCACCTAAATCAACACTTTTTTGGGTTAATGATAAGGATGCTTGCTGCGATGATAACGTCTCTTGTGCCAACGCTAACAACTGTTGATCTGTCGCGTAATTTAACCATGCATTAGCAAGCTCTGTAATTAACGACACTTGCATGGTGTATTGGCTCAGCTGAGTTGAATAAAGCGTTTGTAATGCTTGCTCTGACTGATTGCGTACTTTACCCCATAAATCTAACTCGTAAGCCGTCATGCCTACCGTTGCACTGTATTGAGAACTTATTTGTGGTTGACCACTTGCTGATAAATCGCTGGGTAAACGCTGACGACTTCCTGATGCATTAAAATCCAGTGATGGATATAACGCTGAATCTTCAATCTGATACAAACCACGCACGCGCTGAACATTTAAAGCAGCTATTTGTAGGTCTTTATTATGTTCAAGACTTTGTGATATCAGTGTTTTAAGTTTTTCATCATTAAAAAACTGCTGCCATTGTAACGAGGACACCTGCTCATCCCCTGTCTCTGATGCATACGCATCAGGGACAGGTAAATTTAGCGCTTCTTGTTGAGGAGCTAACTGACATCCAGATAAAATTGCTAAAGTAAAAGCACTAAAACTGATTGCTCTTAAACTCATTATACTTCCTCCTCGGAGGTGGTTTTAGCCTTTCCTGAAAACAGTCTACGTACTAAAACAAAAAACAACGGTACAAAAATAACAACCAATGACGAGGCGGCAAGTGTTCCACCAATAATTGAAATACCTAATGCATTTTGTGCACCTGAACCAGCACTTGAGGCAATAGCTAATGGAAGCACACCACACACAAAGGCCATTGAGGTCATTAAAATAGGACGTAAGCGAAGGCGTACAGCGGCAATCGCCGAGTCAACTAAGCTTAAGCCTTCTTCCATTTTATGAATCGCAAACTCAACGATTAAAATGGCATTTTTAGAGGCTAAACCTATGGTGGTTAATAAACCCACTTGTAAGTAAATATCGTTTGATAAGTTACCCATAAAGGCGGCTACAATCGCACCAAAAATCCCCAGTGGCACAATCATCATTACTGCAAATGGTACTGACCAACTTTCATAAAGCGCAGCTAAACATAAAAATACAAATAACAGTGATAATCCATATAACAACGGCGCTTGACCGCCACTTGATCGCTCTTGATATGAAATACCAGTCCATTCAGAAGCAATACCTTGTGGTAACTGCTTAACTAAACGCTCCATTTCATCCATGGCTTGACCTGTACTGTAGCCTGGCGCTGCACTGCCTTGGATTTCCATTGCTGAAAAGCCGTTATACCTTTCCAAGCGAGGCGAACCATAAGACCAATAAGAACTAGCAAATGCTGAAAATGGCACCATATCGCCGTTTTTATTACGCACATACCATTTGTTTAAGTCCTCAGGCACCATTCTCGCATCGGCTTGACCTTGCAGGTATACTTTTTTCACGCGACCACGGTCGATAAAGTCATTTACATAACTACTACCCCACGCCGTCGAAAGCGTACTATTAATATCACCTTGCGACACACCAAGCGCTTCTGCTTTTGCAAGATCAATATCCAGCTGTAACTCAGGCATATCTTCTTGCCCATTAGGGCGAACACCTGCCAATATTGGACTTTGACTCGCCATACCTAATAACTGATTACGCGCTTTTAATAGCTCATCATGACCTAAACCGACACGGTCTTGTAAAAACATATTAAAGCCATTTGCGGTTCCAAGTTCAACAATCGCCGGAGGTGGAAATGCAAATACAAATGCCTCTTTAATCGTTGAAAAATACCCCATGCCTTTTCCTGCAACGGCGCCCACTGATAGGTCGTCACGTTGGCGCTCATCCCAGTGCTTTAAGCTAACAAAGCCAATTGCTGAGTTTTGTCCAGAGCCTGCAAAACTAAAACCTGTTACCGTAAAAATTGAACTAACGGCTTCAGATTGATCTTCTAAATAATGGTTTTCAACTTTTTTAACCACTTCAAGCGTTTGCTCTGTAGTAGAGCCTGCAGGAAGCATTACTTGGTTAAACAAAATACCTTGGTCTTCATCGGGTAGAAATGCCGTTGGTAAGTTTGAAAAAATAGCCACCATGCCGCCTACAATTAATGCATAGCTAAGCAGGTAGCGCTTAGAATGTTTGATCATGCGGCCAACAAAACCTTGCGCACCTTTATTGGTTTTATCAAAACCACGGTTAAAGCCTGAGAAAAAACGACCAATAAAGCTACCATCGGTGTGAACATGGCTAGGCTTTAATAACGTAGCACACAGTGCGGGAGTTAAAATAAGCGCAACCAGTACCGACAGCCCCATCGCCGACACTAAGGTAATAGAGAACTGACGATAAATAACCCCAGTAGAGCCACTAAAGAATGCCATCGGAATAAATACAGCCGACAGCACCATCGCAATACCTACCAGTGCTCCTTTAATTTCATCCATCGATTTTCGCGTTGCTTCAACCGCAGAGAGCTTTTCTTCGGTCATTAAACGCTCAACGTTTTCGACAACAACAATCGCATCATCTACGAGTAAACCAATGGCCAGTACCATCGCAAACATCGTGAGGGTATTAATGGAATACCCAAAGGTAAATAGAATACCAAACGTACCTAGCAATACGACAGGCACCGCAATGGTTGGAATAATAGTTGCTCTGAAGTTTTGTAAAAATAAGTACATTACAACAAATACCAAAACAACCGCTTCGATTAGGGTATGTACTACTTTTTCGATTGATAATGCAACAAAAGGAGTGGTGTCATAAGGCACAACCGCCTCTAAACCTTCTGGAAAAAATGGTTTAAGTTCTTCAAGTGCATCTTTTACACCTTGTGCTGTATCCAAAGCGTTTGCGCCACTGGCTAATTTAACCCCTAAACCCGATGCCGGTTTACCATTAAAGCGCGCTACAACACCGTAGTTTTCACCACCGAGTTCCACATCAGCAACATCTTGTAAACGCACTACCGAGCCATCGCTGTTGGTTTTAACTAAAATATCTTTAAACTGCTCAGGTGTTTGTAATCGGCTTTGAGCCGTTACCGTTGCATTAAGCTGCTGACCTGCCAATGACGGCATGCCCCCGAGCTGACCTGCCGACACTTGCGCATTTTGTGCTTTTATTGCCGCAGAGATATCGTTTGGCGTTAGTTTATAGCTTTGTAACTTAGCCGGATCGAGCCAAATACGCATTGCATATTGAGAGCCGAACAATTGTACTTCGCCCACCCCATCAACACGCGCAACAATATCTTGCACGTTTGATGACACATAATCACCAATGTCAATGTTGGTCATACTGCCATCTTGCGATACAAAACCAACAACGAGTAAAAAACTAGACGATGACTTAGCAACCACAACGCCCTGTCGTTGCACTTCTTCAGGTAATAATGGCGTAGCTGTTGCTAGTTTATTTTGCACTTGCACTTGTGCAATATCAGGGTTAGTTTCTGCATCAAAGGTAAGAGTCAATGTTGCTGAACCACTTGATTCAGAGGTCGATGACATATACAACAAGCCATCTAAACCTTTCATTTTTTGCTCAATAACCTGGGTCACCGAGTCCTCTAAAGTACGCGCAGAAGCACCTGGGTAGTTAGCAGTAATCGTAATAGCAGGCGGTGCAATAGACGGATACTGAGCAACGGGTAAACTTTTAACCGCAATAATACCTGCAAGCATCACCACAATAGCCAGTACCCATGCAAAAATAGGCCTGTCGATAAAAAATCGTGACATGAAATTCTCCGTTATTGGCTGTTATTTGCTGATGACTGTACTTGTGATGCAGCAACCGGTGCGCCTGGGCGAATTTTCTGTAGCCCTTCCACAATCAATTGATCGCCATCAGCTAAACCGTCGGTTACCAACCAGTTAGCGCCCAAAGTACGCTCTACCTTTAATACACGGCTTTCAACGGTATTGTTTTTGCTAACAACCATAGCAGTAGGTTCGCCTTTAGTATTGCGGCTAACGCCGCGTTGAGGAGCGAGAATTGCATTAGATTTCACCCCTTCAACAACCTCAGCACGTACATACATACCAGGTAGCAATAGTTTTTCAGGGTTTGGAAACTTCGCGCGTAACGTTACCGAACCCGTACTTGGGTCAACCGTCACTTCAGAGAACTGTAATGTTCCCTTATGGGGATACGCAGAGCCATCTTCCATAATAAGTTCAACATCTGTTTGCGTGGTTGAATCAACCCCTAAAGAACCCGATGCCAATGCTCTTTTTAGCTTGGTTAGTTCATTGCTTGATTGGGTTAAATCTACATAAATTGGATCAAGCTGAGTAACGGTTGCCAATGCTGTGGTTTGAGCTGCGCTGACTAGTGCCCCGACAGTGACACTTGATTTACTAATTTGGCCGCTAATTGGCGAAGAAACATGGCTATAATCAAGATTAATTTGCGCGCTTTGTAACTGTGCTTTCGCCGTTAATAGTTCTGCAGATGCTTGCTTGTATGCTGCATCTGCTTCATCAAAGTCTTGCTGGCTTACCGCTTTAATTTCTAGTAATTCTTTATAACGCGACGCTTTAGATTTACTGCTTGCAATACTAGCCTCTGCGCGCGCAACGGCCGCTTTGCTGGCTGCGAGTTCTGCTTCAAAAATGTCAGGATTAATTTGATAAAGCGCTTGGCCTTGCTCAACCTGTGTGCCTTCTTCAAATAACCGAGATTGAACAATGCCACTGACTTGAGGACGAATTTCAGCAATTTGAAACGCACTAACACGCCCTGGTAATTCTTTTTTAAGTGTAATAGCTTGGCTTGTTAAAGTGACCACACCAACAGGTGTCGCTGCAGGAGCAGAAGCCTTAGGTTGTTCAGCTACCTGATCACAACCACTTAGAGCAACAGAACCAACGAGGGCCGAAAATACAAAAAAAGCGATGCGGGAACGCTGCATGTCAAATACCTTTTAGTTTAGAATGAACGATCATTCTAAACTATAGTACAGCAATTAAAAATAGCCACTGAGCAACATTTACACATTTTTACAATTGAATAGATAAGTAACACAAATAACACAAACAATAGCTGAGTTATTTAAGCGACACCCATAAAAAAGCAGCCAATGAACTTTCATTGGCTGCTCTTAAGCTATGTTGGCTGTCATTATTCGTTGTCAGTATTAACTCTAGATACTAGTAACTGCTCAATACGAATTCCTTCCACGTCCACAACTTCAAATTTAAAACCTGCAAATAAAACAAACTCTGCGCGTTTAGGAATATGTTTCATGGTATAAATTAAATATCCGGCCACGGTTTCATAATGATTTTGATCAGGAAATTCATCAATTTCAAGTACCTTCGCCAGCTCAACAATCGGGGTTAAGCCATCCACTAACCAAGAACTCGCGTCGCGTTCAATAATTAACTCTTCACTTTGATGAGTAATTAAATCGCCCATAAAACCTTTCATTAAATCTTTAACCGTAACAATCCCAACCACCAAAGCATACTCATTAACTACCACCGCAAAAGGATGCACAGCGGTTTTAAACGCATTTAACGCTTCAGATAAACTCAATGTTTCGGGCAAGTAAAAAATATCTTTATCAAGCATGTCATCGTTAATATTTGCCGCCTCACCTTTGAGTACTTGGCGTAAAATATCTTTAGACTCAACAGAGCCAATTAACTTATCAAGATTGCCTTTGCACACTAAAAAGTGATTGTGCGGGTGATCTATAATTTTATTTGCTATATCGTCGCTAGATTCATCAATATCAAAATAAACAATTTGCTCACGCGGTGACATAACGCTTGATAAGAAACGCGCTTCTAAATCAAATACATTTCCTATTAAATCATACTCTTGTTGCTGTAAACTGCCATATTCAGCACCAGCATCCATCATCGCAACAATATCTTCAGTGGTCACAATATCTTCACGTTCACTGGGCACTTTAAACACCCGTAAAACAATATTGGTTAAGCCATTAAAAAATAATACCAGTGGCGTGAGCGCAAAAGTAACCCAGCGCATAATTGTCACCACCCTCACGGCAACGGCCTCAGGTAAAATCATCGCTAAACGCTTTGGTAGTAAATCGGCAAATAAAATAAATAACGAGGTAATAATTAAAAACGATAATACAAAGCTAATTTGCCCAAGTAATGGACCTTGATAAAACAGCTGTAGTATTTCTTGCATGTAAGGAGACAATGCTTGCTCGCCAACAATCCCGCCTAATATCGCAATCGCATTGAGCGTAATTTGGATCATGGCGAAAAAAGCCCCAGGCTGCTCTTGCAGCTTTAAAACCGCCAAAGCGTGCACATTGCCCTCGTCCGCCATTACTCTTAACTTAATTTTGCGTGAAGCGGCAATCGAAATTTCTGACATCGCAAATAACGCACTCATCAAGATTAATAACGCAATCCCGATTAAATCACCCATTTATAACTCCAAAATAATCGCTTTTACAAGCAAAAGCAGCTGGATTATAGACGCTTTTATAGACAGGGCAATTGATATTTAAATAATATTAATAACTAATAAAAATCAAAAGCTTAATATTTATAGTTTAGACTCATATGAAGAAAAAGCCGCGCTAAGTTGTTGCTTTACGTTATCGGGTAGATTTTTATTACAGGCGAAATATAAAGGGGCTTGATGGGCATTGATGGGCATAAGTAATTCGAGTTGTAATTTATTTAATAAATGAGATTGTTCATGGTTTATTCGCTGCGCTGGTATAACAACTAAATCAATACTCGAACTTCGGGTTTGGATTATCTTAAAAATATTATCAAAACTACTAAACAGCATTAAATTTTCGTTTTCTTTAAAGCCCTTTGAAAGTAAGTAATGATGGCTGTAGTTATCTTTTAAAACCGCAATACGGTATTGCTTTGCCTGCTCTAAATTAGTTAAGGAAATACCTTTGCTTTTAAGGGAGTAAAAATTAGTGTCAAATTGGGCAAGCTTAGCAAACCAAATAAAATTATGTTCCCGCTCAGGCGAACGAGAAATAGAAAATATACAGGTTTGGGGATCTCTCAGTGCAATATTGTAAGCCATACTCCAATCATTTACAGAAATTGAATAATCAATACCTGCGCTATCAAGCACTAATCGGACTTTATCGGCAGCATCACCTACTAAATTGTTATTCGCGTCCAGATACTGCGCAGGCGCAAAGTTCTCTGTTACAACAGTAAGTTTAGCCGCACAATGATGACTTACAATGAACAATAATACACAATACCACTTAGTCACAATAACCCACTATATAAAATTTAAGATGTTACTTTTTTGATTAAAGCAAATTTAATATAGCGGATTATTTACAAATAGCCAATTTTGACCTTTAGGATTAACGATTCATTGCTGCAATTAAGAATGCTGAAATTTTAGCGCCTTCTCTAAGCGTCGTCTCTGAGCTTGATTGACCCACTAATGAGCTGTCGGTAAACGGCGCGATTTCCATCATATCTGCACCGGTTATTGGAAACTCATCGGCAATGGCTGACAAAATATCAAGCGCATGCTGTGGTGTTAATCCATTTTCTTCAGGTGTACCTGTTGCTGAAGCAAATTGAGCATCTAGTGCGTCAATATCAAA
This sequence comes from Pseudoalteromonas sp. SM9913, assembly GCF_000184065.1. Classification (NCBI taxonomy): domain Bacteria; kingdom Pseudomonadati; phylum Pseudomonadota; class Gammaproteobacteria; order Alteromonadales; family Pseudoalteromonadaceae; genus Pseudoalteromonas; species Pseudoalteromonas sp. SM9913. The sequence goes on along the minus strand of NC_014800.1, from coordinate 433,093 downwards.
GCTTACATACACTTCATCAACCTTGTCAGCCTTTAGTTGCGCGATTGTATCGGCAGCAACAGCGGCTGCGCCACGCTCAATAATTTCAGCAGCCCAGTGCTGTTTAACGCCAAAGGTACTTTCCCAATGTGATTTAGGCTTACCACTTGAGCGAATACCAAATTGAATTAAATGATGTGGCGCGGGTAAAAATTCTAAAATATGGGTACACCAAGAGCCAAAACATAAATCGATACCCAAACGCTCTACGAGTAAGTCGGTGTGAGCATCAAAATGAATAATTGCCGTACGTTTACCTTGCTCGCGTTTGGCTTTTAAATACGCTTTTGTCAGCGGGTAACTAATAGAATGATCGCCACCAATGCCAAAAATGCCTTTATCTTGGAATGTTGCATAAAAGCTGTCACATACATCTTCGGTAATAGACAGTGGACTTACGAAATGATCGTTATTGTCATTGCCATAAAGCGCTTTTTGGCAATTGGTAATTGTTGCCTCGTTTAAGTATTTATCGTGTAATAAATGCGGTATTACGCGCACATCACCTAAGTCAAATGAACGACACTGTGTTTGCTGGTCAATTAAAGCTGAACGTAAAAATAAAGGCCCCCAGTTTGCACCGCGTAAAATACCACCACCACAATCAGAGCTAATCCCCAGCATAACCGCTTTGTGGGGTGAGTTAGGTAATTCATTTAGCGAGTCACGCCATAAAGCATCGACATTTTCAGTTTGACCATATAATTTATTTCTGAGTGCTGCTTTGCGTTCTTTTGCCGTATTAACCGTGAATACACCGTCGCCAGGTGCACATAAACAGTGTTCAACTTTATTTTTAAATGCTTGAAATTGTGTGCTCATTGTAAACCCTTTTTCAATCTGAATATCTTGTCTATTATTGAGTAGTTATGCAAAACGACGAACGCTGAATAAATTAAAAATTAATTGTCTGTGGTTATAAAAATCACTGAACGTTGTGTTTTGCGAGGTTAGGTCAGCGGCAAAACAATACAAAACCTACTAACTAACCTTATGAATATAAACAATTTAAAATTTAGCTAACAACTCTTTTAGCTAGCTACTGGTTTGCTCTGAGGTATGAATATAGTGTCTGAGCAAACAAGTCAACTGGCTCATTTTGTTAGTAATTTTAGCCATTGATTGAATATTCAGAGTTGATGAATAAATCAATACGGACATCCGTCCTGTACTTCATTTAGGTTTCTCGTAATCATGTTAAATTGACAACAACTCTTATTAAAAAGGCTTAGTTATGGAAAAGGTATTTCACTTAGGACTGTGTATTGATGATTTAAAAGGTGCAAAACTGGCTATTGTTCCAGGGGATCCAGATCGTGCAGCACGCATTTCACAGTTCTTAGATAATCCAACCTGCCTTGCTCAAACGCGTGAGTTTCACATTTATTTAGGCCAATTAAACGGCCACTCAGTGGTTGTATGTTCAACCGGTATCGGCGGCCCTTCAACGTCAATTGCGGTTGAAGAACTGGCTCAACTTGGCGTACGTAGCTTTCTTCGCATTGGCACAACAGGCGCTATTCAGCCGCACATTAACGAAGGCGATATTTTAATTAGCCAAGCCTCAGTTCGTTTGGATGGCGCGAGTCAGCATTTTGCACCGCTGTGCTACCCTGCTGTTTCTGATTTTTTTGCCACTCAAGCAATGGTAAAAGCCTGTGAAAACCTAAACATCGATTTTCATATCGGTATCACCGCTTCAAGCGATACCTTCTACCCAGGACAAGAGCGTTACGATACGCATTCTGGTTATGTTCCTAAGTCATTACAAGGTAGCTGTGAAGAATGGCAAAAACTAGGCGTGATGAACTACGAAATGGAATCGGCTACTTTATTTACTATGTGTGCCGCTCTTGGCCTACAAGCAGCCTGTGTTGCAGGTGTATTAGTAAATAGAACACGTCAAGAAATTCCTAACGTAGACCACGGCGAGATTGAGAAAAAATCGGTTGCCGTGGTACTTGAAGCCGCTAAAGTGTTACTTGGCTAATGTTGCGCTAATAACCTCAAGTGTTGGCAAGCCAGTAAAGCTTGCTAACACGGCTTTTGCCACCCCTGATTGGTTTTCATGACCAGCCGTTTCTAATAACGTAACTGATTTAACTGTTTGCTTATCAAAGCTCAGTCCTGCTAAAAACAACTGACTCACAGCACTTTGTAATGGCGATAAACTCGGGCTGTACGCTGCATTTTCTGCATAGCTGCCATAAAAATCACCGTTTTCAAACGTACTTATTTTTACTGCACTGTAATTTTGGCTGTATGGCACATAAGCCGCTAAAGCATAGCTCATCAGCTTTTCATCAAGTTGTTTGTTTTCAAAACAATTAGTTTGCTCTGCTGGGTTAAATAAGCTGTGCTCATTGCCTAAATCGGTTGGTCCAAATGAATGAGGTAATAACTCTGCCAATTTAAAGTTTTGTGCTGGCAGTAAAATATCAAGCTCTTTCGCATCAGCGAGTTCATTCATAAATTGACGACAGTACCCACATGGGACATCACTAATCGCTATTTTAAGAATTTTTTTACCGCCATTTAACCAGGCATTATTAATTGCAGATTGCTCACCGTGCACCACTAAACTAAGTGCTTGATGGTCAAACTCAGCGTTAGCGCCAAAGTAAAAAGTAGTGTTTCCTTGTGAATCGAGCCCTTTTACAATTGCGCCGACATGAAATTTGGAAATAGGTGCAACGGAAAACTCTGAAGCCATAGGCACTAAGCCTTGTAATAATGCATCGTCGCTAACATTAAGCTCGGTGCAAAGCGCTTTAATATCGCTTGAATATAAAATACCGCGTTGAGTTTTTAATTGACTGCGTAGAGCTTGCGTTTGCGCTACGTTTAGAGAAATGTGTGAATTGCTAAGTGCTGTATTATGTTGCACTTTAAAAGTTGCTGAAGCCATAATAGTTTTTATTTGTTCAATGGCCAAGTAGTGTAAAAGGTTGGCAAACTAAATACCAGCCTATTCAACGTAAAAAAAGGGAACACGTCGTGTGTTCCCTCTAAAACTAATCTAGTTTTGGATTAACCTGTATTACGCATACCCGCTGCAATACCGGTCATAATGATCATCAAGGCATTGTCTATATCATTTTCATTGCCTTTATCATCGCCACGAGAACGACGTAATAACTCAACTTGTAATACATTAAGCGGGTCGGTGTATGGGTTTCTAAGCCCAATAGACTCTTTGATCCAAGGCTGATCAGCCAATAAGCTTTTTTGTGGGCTTAATGATTGCACTAACGTCATCGCCTCACCAAGTTCCTCTCGCAAGGCAACACCTAAAGGCTTATACATCTCTTCCACCAGCGCATTATCGTAATGCTCACTCAACCAGCTATCCGCTTTACTAAATACCATTTCTAGCATTTCTAAACGTGCTCTAAAGAACGGCCATTGCAAACTCATTTCGCTTAAGGTTTCAATCCCATATTTTTCAAGCGCGGCTTTAAGTCCACTTAATGCACCTAACCATGCAGGTAACATTAACCGGTTTTGACTCCACGCAAAAATCCATGGAATAGCACGTAAGCTCTCAACCCCTCCATTTGGATTTCGTTTTGCAGGCCTTGAGCCTAACGGTAATTTTGACAGTTCCAATTCAGGTGTCGCCATTCTAAAGTAGGGCACAAAGTTTTCATCGTGGCGCACCACATTACGGTAATGCTGACACGACACATCGCTAATTAATGCCATCACTTCACGCCATTGTAATTTAGGCTCTGGTGGTGGCAATAAATTACTTTTTAGTACCGCACCTGCATAAATATTTAAGCTTTGTAATGCCACATTGGGTAATCCAAACTTAAAGCGGATCATTTCACCTTGCTCTGTTACCCTAAGCCCGCCTTTTAACGACCCCGGCGGCTGAGAATGCAATGCTTGTGCAGCAGGCGCACCACCACGTCCAACCGTACCACCACGTCCATGGAATAAAATAAGCTCAATACCGCGTTCATCCGCTAGTTGTACGAGCTTATCCATTGCCTCATATTGTGCCCAACCAGCAGCCATCATGCCTGCATCTTTGGCTGAGTCTGAATAGCCAATCATTACATTTTGGGTGTTTTTGATGTGTCCACGGTACCACTCATTATTTAAAAGCGTGGTGATGACGTTGTGGCCATCGTTTAAATCGTCCAAGGTTTCAAATAAAGGCGCCACGGGCAGTTCAAAACCACAGCCAGACTCTTTAAGTAATAGCTGCACTGCTAATATGTCAGAGGCGGTTCGTGCCATAGAGATAATGTATAAACCAAAGGTTTTTTCATCTTGCTGTGCAATAACATCAAAGGTATCAAGCACCTCTTGCACTTCTGGACTTGGTTGCCAATGCCTAGGAATAAGCGGACGACGTGAATTTAGCTCTGTCAGTAAAAAAGCTTGTTTGTCTTGCTCTTCCCATTGATTGTAATCGCCAATACCTAAATGACGAGTTAATTCTGAAAACACATCGCTGTGTCTTGACGAATCTTGTCGCACATCCAGTTTAGCCAAACGCAAACCAAAGCTATTTACACGATGGATCACATCTAATAGCAAGCCATCAGCAACCACTTGCATATTGCATTTTAATAATGAGCGATAACACACCTCAATTGGGTGCTTAATTTGGTTAATATCAGTAATTAAATCTTGTGATTCAGTACGCTTATTTTTAATTTTAGCGCTTAAGTACATCACTGTTTCAGCCACTTGATTTTTAAGCTCTTTGAGCACGGCTCGATAAGGTTCAAACTCTTGCCCTGCCAGTTTAATGAGCTCATCGCTGGCATCAGACATAGAAAGTTCAGCACACAAAGTTTCTAAATCACGCTGGTATAAATCCAGCGCCATCCAACGGCCATGATCGAGTACTTGCTTTGTCACCTCGGCGGTTACAAACGGGTTACCATCTCGATCCCCCCCCATCCATGACGTAAATTCTATCGGACTGTAGTTAGCTGGTAGCTCAAGGCTCAAATGCTGTTTAACATGCTGGCTAAACTCACGTAAAAAATGTGGCACGGCATCCCATAAGCTATTTTCAATTACCGCATAGCCCCATTTAGCTTCATCAACAGGGCTTGGGCGAGAACGACGAATATCGTCAGTATGCCAAGCTTGGCTAATTAGCTGCGCAATTCGATTTAATATCGCTTCGCGCTCTTGCGCAAGGTTATCGGTGCGCTCAAGTGATGCTAAACAGTCGCTTAGTTCAACATGTTTGTTAATAATAGTACGGCGAGTCACTTCGGTTGGGTGAGCGGTTAGTACTAAGTTTATGTGGAGTTTTGAGAGTGTGTCGGCTAAATGATTATGATTAAGCTGACCTTGTTCGGCCTTTGCTGCTAACGTTTTTAATGTTTGAGTGAGAGGATTTAGTTGGCAAAAACCAACATCATTAAAACGTGATACGGTATGAAACTGCTCTGCAACATTAGCTAAGTTTAAAAAATGATTAAATGAACGGGCAACCGGTAAAAGCTCCTCATCACTGAGCGCATGGAGTACATCAATTAACGCTTGGCGATCGGCTTCATTGCCACTGCGAGATGATTTTGATAAAGCCCGAATTTCTTCTACTTTATCTAAAATCTCTTGTCCTTGGGCATCTTTAATAGTTTGTCCTAATAATTGACCAAGTAGATTAACATTACCTCGCAAGGCGGCATATTGTTCACTCATTTCTAGCTCTCCTTCGTTTCTTGGAGACCTATTAATATCACTAAGAGGGAATATTTAATAGATCCATTTGCATTGTCTTGTCGTAAAAAAGCATATGTAAAATAAACACAAAGCGATAACATGATCATTTTTTACGATGGCAATTGCCCACTGTGCAATGCAGAAATGCAACATTTAAAACGTGCCGATGTTGATCATAAAATTACACTAGAAGATTTAAACGCGGATGATTTTAGTGAGCGTTTTCCCGCAATTGATAAACAAAATGCCATGGATTTATTGCACGCCCAAACTGATAAGGGGCAGATGATTTACGGCTTAGACGTCACTTATCAAGCTTGGCGCACCGTTGGGAAATACCGTTGGCTTAAAATAATTCGTTTGCCCGTAATTCGCTTTTTTGCCGATCATGCTTACACTTTTTTTGCAAAATACCGCCATTATATAAGCCGTTTTTTAATGCCCAATGCGCAGTGTAGTAATGGTCAATGCAATATCAAATCTAAAGGTGAAAAATGAAAACAGTGATTTTATTTGGCGCCAGTAGCGCCATTGCACAATCCTACGTAAGTCATTTAAATCAGCAAGCAGCACAATTTAATATAATTTGTGTCAGCTCATCGAATATTAATCACAGCGATATAAACGTAAACTATTTTCAGAGCGACTATTCAGCGCAAAGCCTAAAAGAGCTAACCCAGTCGTTAAAATCTCAGCAAGTTGATATAGCTCAAGTGATTATATTTAATGGTCAATTACACAACGACCAGCACATGCCAGAAAAAAAGCTTGAAGAAATCAACAGTGATTATTTTATGCAGCTTATGCACTCTAATACGCTTGTACCCCTGCTGTGTTTGCAAAGTATAGTGCCGCTGCTTAATCATAAAACTCACTGCACAATTACTGCTTTGAGCGCTCGTGTAGGCAGTATTAACGACAATAAATTGGGTGGCTGGTATACCTATCGCGCATCTAAGTCTGCGCTGAACATGTTATTTAAAACAGCCGCCATTGAACTTGCTCGTCGCGCTAAAAATACCAAACTTGTTTTATTTCACCCGGGTACTACAGATACACAGCTTTCTAAGCCATTTCAAAAAAATGTGCCCGCAGATAAACTGTTTACCCCTGACTTTGTTGCGCAGCAATTATTTAAATTTACTTACGAAAACCCACAGTTAGAACTCAACGGCGAACCTGCCTACCTAGATTGGCAAGGAAACACCATAAAATGGTAAGGAACAAATACATGCATTTTTCGAAAGACCGCATAGCCGCACTTGAAAAACATACCCGTACACACTTTATCAACTCACTTTCAGGGTTTAAAAGTGCAAACTTAATTGGCACACAAGACTTACAAGGTAATACTAATCTAGCCATTGTCAGTTCAGTTATTCATTTAGGCGCACACCCACCGCTAGTAGGCATGATAATGCGCCCGCACAGCGTACCAAGGCATACATTCGAAAATATTATAGAAACAGGCGTTTATACTATTAACCAAGTAAATAGTAATATTTACCAGCAGGCACACCAAACATCGGCACGTTACGCTAAAAATGAGTCTGAGTTTGATGCAACGGGTTTAAAAACAGAGTACTTAAACGACTTTAAAGCGCCTTTTGTTGCACAAAGCCGACTAAAATACGCAGTAAAATTTGTAGAGAATCAGCATTTAGCTGTTAATGGCACTGAGCTGGTTATTGGTGAAATAATGGATGTTTATGTAGATAAATCAGCACTCCAAAGTGATGGCTTTTTAGACTTACAAGCCATCGATACCGTTGCAGTAACCGGATTAGATAGCTACCACACGGCGAATAAGCTCAATCGTTTACCCTACGCGAAAAAATAGCCCAAGGTTATCAAGTCTTTGGTAATGAGAGACTTGATAACTCATCCCCATTTGTTCAATCCCTTGTTCACTAATCGCAATTAATTTGAATTGAACGCATTTAGCCTACACACTATGCAAAATTTTGTAGGAGAAATATATGACCACAGTTGGTATTGGTACACACACACCCGAACAAGCACTTGCTAGTTTAAGCAATATGACCCACTCAGTAACGCCAATTCAGGCCGATGAGTATTTAGTGCGTATGGCCAAAGCGCAAGCTTATATGCAAGCTAATAATATTGATGCGATATATTTAAATGCAGGTACCAACTTAACGTATTTTACCGGTATGAAATGGTACGCCAGTGAACGACTAGTCGGCGCTATTTTACCCGCCACGGGTGAGGTGCAATACATTGCCCCCCACTTTGAAATTGGCTCTTTAAATGGCTTTAAAGTCATTGATGGCCCAATACACGGCTGGCAAGAACACGAGAACCCTTTTGAGCTATTCGTTAAAGTGCTGAAACAGCTTAATATTAGCGACACCGCTACCGTGGGCATTGATGAAAGCGCACAGTTTTTTATTTTTGATGGCATCAATAAAGCCAGTTCAGGATTAAAACTAGTTAACGCACAACCTGTAACCGCACATTGTAGAATGCATAAATCAGCCAATGAATTAGCATTAATGCAATGCGCCATGGATATGACTTTAGCGGTTCATAAAGCCACCGCTAGTATGCTTTATGAAGGTATTAGCACCGTAGAAGTCGAAGAATTTATAAAAAAAGCGCATCAAAAAGTAGGTGCCCCGGGAAATTACTTCTGTATTGTATTGTTTGGCCTTGCTACCTCATTCCCACATGGTGTAAAAGATCCACAAATTTTGAAAAAAGGCGACATGGTGCTTATCGATACTGGATGTAAAGTGCACGATTACCTGTCTGATATTACCCGCACTTATGTATTTGGTGAAGCAACCAGCCGCCAACGCCTATTTTGGGATTTTGAAAAAGCGGCACAATTAGCAGCTTTCAATCAAGCAGCTCTCGGCGAAACCTGTGAATCGGTTGATCAAGCCGCTCGCAGCTACTTAGCAGCTCAAGGCTTAGGCCCTGAATACCAAACACCAGGTTGCCCACACCGCACAGGCCATGGTATTGGCTTAGACATTCATGAATGGCCATACTTAGTGGGCGGCGATAAAACCCCGCTTGCCACAGGCATGTGTTTTAGTAACGAGCCAATGCTGGTTATTCCAGATGAATTTGGTGTGAGATTAGAAGATCACTTTTACATGACAGATGACGGCCCGCGTTGGTTTACCCAGCCAAGCCACAGCATTGACGACCCATTTGGCTTGAACAGCTAACCTGAAAACATTCAATAAACGAGCAGCACTTTCGCTGCTCTTTTTATGTTCAATGATTGATAAACTAAACTTCATCCCAATATCCATTGTTATTAAAAAGCAATCCTTCAAGGATCCCTATGAAAAACTTAAAAATAGATATCGTCTCAGATGTAATGTGCCCGTGGTGTATTATTGGGTATAAAAACTTAGAAACCGCATTGGAAGAATTAAAAGACGAAATGAGTGCGGATATTACATGGCACCCTTTTGAGCTTAATCCAGATATGCCACTTGAAGGACAAGACTTAAACGAGCACTTGCAGCAAAAATACAGTTTAACTGAAGAAGAAAGCGCGCGAAATCGTCAAAACATGGCGGATGCGGGTGAACGAGCTGGGTTTACCTTTAACTTTGACGGTAAACGCATCATGATCAACAGCTTTGATCTACACCGCTTGCTAATGTGGGCGCGTGAAGAAGGCAAACAAACTGAGCTGAAATTGGCGTTTTTTGAAGCACACTTCACCGATTTAAAATATTTAAATCAAGAAGATGCGTTACTGGATGTGGTAGAAAAAGTCGGCCTTAACAAAGACACAGCCAGAGAAATTTTACACTCAGATAAATACGTACAAGCGGTACGCCAAGAGCAAAATAACTTTAAACAAATGGGAATAACCTCAGTACCTACTTTCATTATAAATGATAAGTACGCGCTTACCGGTGGGCAACCGAGTGAATCGTTTATTCAAGCACTTAAGCAAATAAGTGAAGAAGAAGCCAAGCAGGAGCAATAATTTTTCGGGTTAGGCTACATTTTGCGGCCTAACCTTATTAATTTTTTAAGTTAAACACCCGTCTGTTATTTAAATTAAGCCCGTCCTCAACATCACGATAATAGTGCTCATAAAGCGCATTTAACTCGCCGCTATCTGCTAACTTTGTTAAGCCTTGCTCTAATAACTCAATGATTGCTTTGTTATTTTCGTTTGCGTAAAAATAATAGTAATTATCGTATTGCAGCATAATATGAGGCTCAATAACAAAGTTATACTGAGGATGTTTACGTATTTCGGCTTTTATAGCAGTTACTGAACGCGGAAAATAATCGCCAAGTCCTTCATCTAACGCTTTTAACATGCTTTCATAACTCAAATCATCATTAACTGTTAAGCCATTGTTCTTTAATACATAATAATCAGACCAACTTTGCTTTTGTAAGGCTATGAACGGCTTTAGTTGTTCAAGGGTTTTTATATCTGAAAATTCGCCCAACCGGCTTTGTTTAACCATGAGCAAGCGCTTTGAATGCAGCCCATTATAAATAGGATAACTTGTGCGGATTAAATGTCTTTGCTCTGCAAGGGAGTTTGGCAAAGTTAACCAAGCTAAATTAACATCATCGTTACGTGTGAGCTCTTCTAAAATTCTTTTAGTATTCATTGGCTCAAGACTATAAGCAATATTGAGCTTTACATTAACCTTTGCAAAGCTCTTTTCTAATAATGTTAAAATATAGTGGTTTTTTGGTATGTCTTGGGTGCTTGGTTTGCCAAGCTTAAGGGCGATCGTTTGCTCAGTGCTACTGGCAAAAAATGACACTGCCATTAAAATTAAACTGCAGCATAAAATAATAAGCTTCATAGTTATTCCAAGTTGCTTTAGCAATGTAACAAACTAAACAAATGATAAGTATAGCGGCAACTTAAAATTGCGTTAGTTTATGTACGATAAAGCACCTTAATCACATGCCAACCAAATTTCGTTTTTACTAAATGCGGTTCTAAAATTGCACCACTAAAGGCCACCTTATCAAACTGTGGAACCATTTGGCCTCGTCTAAACTCACCTAAATCACCGCCTTTTTTACCCGATGGGCATGACGAATACTTTTTAGCTAAAGTTTGAAACTTTGCGCCTTTGCCTAATTGCTTGATGATGTCTTCTGCAATCTCTTTATGTTTTACTAAAATATGCAGTGCGTGCGCCGTATTTGCCATGTAAGTGCCTTTTTAATGCTTAAATTTAAACGCCGCGATTTTAGCACAGCCAATACATTCAGGCATCTATTAAAGCACTTATAAATAGTGGGCTTGGTCTTGCTTTGAAGGGATCCTGCAATAGTGATATTTACCAAATAAGGTATATCGATTTGATGCAATTTTATCATAAAGCCAATTGTTAAAACGATTTGGCAACACACTAAATATACCACTAAGTTTCCACGGATAGCCTAGCTGTTTAATCACCTCAAAAAATGCATGGCTTTGTATAAATGCTTGAGCGTTTTCAATGTAAACCATAGAGGCAAAATCAGTTGTCGAATAGCCAAAGTGCATTAATATTTGTTGTCCTTTTGGCGATTGTACACTGCACAGTTTAAACATGGCCTGAGGATCGTGAGCAATAATAAAATTACACCACGCACTACAAAGCTTGCACTGGGCGTCGAACAGTATAATTTTTTGGCTTTTTATTAGCGCGGCGGTATGAGTCATTAATTGCTTGCTCAAGTGAGGGCTTATTGCTGCACAGGTTTTTTTTGTAGCTTGCGCTGCAAAGTGCGTCTATGCATATTAAGCTGCCTTGCAGTCATTGATACATTACCGTTGTTACTGTGTAATACATGTTGAATATGCTCCCACTCTAAACGCTCGGGTGACATAACCTCTTCAGGAATTTCGGTTACTGTCGATACCGGCTCTACTTTTAGCGCTTTTAATAAGCTTGCCATATCGACAGGCTTAGTTAAATAGTCATTAGCGCCCAAGCGCATCGCCTCTACGGCTGTAGCTATACTTGCAAAGCCGGTAAGCAATACAATATGAGCATGTGTGAGTAAATGGCGCAGCGGTGCAATAAGCGCCAGCCCATTTTCATCTGCTAACTTCATATCTAATAAAATACAATCAGGTTGCTGCTGGCGAGCCCTAAGTAAAGCCTCTGTTTGGTTATGTGCAACCTCACAGTTAAAGCTGTGTTTTGTTAAGCGCCTTGCCAAAGTGGTAGCAAGGTTAATGTCATCTTCAATAATTAGCAGCTTCATAGCGCCGACTCGGTTATTAATAGTGGCATTTGTATCTTGGCCACCGCCCCACCATCGGGGTGATTATAAACAGTTAACGAACCATTTAAACGCTCAAACGTGACATTTGATAGCATAACCGCTATTCCCATGCCTTGCTCGCTGGGCATGAGCTGCCCGCCTAACTCCGCTAACTCTGAGGATAAAAAACCAGCGCCAAAATCCCGAATAATTAACGCAATACTTTGCGCATCTGGCTGTTGCCAACTCAACTCTAATTGCATTTGGCCTTTTTTTTCGTTAGCAAGCGCTGCATTTTGTAATAAGTTTAAAATAGCAGGTAGCAGCATGGCATCACTTTTTAATGTGGCTTTAGGCGCCTCATTAAGCCAGTTTATTTGTTGATTAGGGTATTGTAATAGCAACGTATCATGAATTTGATTTTGCAGCTGCTCTGCTTTTATAGGTGTTTGCGTGTTTTTATCTCGTAGCTGCATAGAGAGCTTTCTAAAATCATTAAGCTGAGTGCGGCATTGCAGCAAGGGTGATTGCATTTGCTGAATAATTTCATTGTTGGGATACTCTTCTACAAGCTCTTCAAACAATAATTGTAAATTAGCAATAGGCGTTGCTAATTGATGAGTAATTTGCGCCGCTGCGCCATCGAGAGTAACCAGTTGTTCACTACGCAACTGTTTCTCTCTAACTTTGGCAATAGTGCGCTCACGTTGTTGTAAAGCACGGTTCATTGCACCAATAACCAACGCAATCACGCAGGCACTGATAACAAAATTAACCCACATGCCAATAAAGTGGCCACTCATGTTCATTTGGTGCATGCTATGCTCTGGCATTTTAATCAGTAGCATGCTGTAGGCAGCGATAGCCAGCACAGCAATATAGGCAAGCCCACGAGCGCTCAATGTAATTGCCGCTATCATAATAGGTAACAATAATAACGACACAAATGCGTTAGTTGCACCGCCACTTAAAGACAACAAAATAGTTAAAAAAAGTACGTCAGCGGTCAGTTGCATCAGCATGCCAACTGGCTTTGCTTGGCTAACATTTCTATAAGCAAAGATACTTGCTAACTGAAAAACCGCCTCAAGCGTAATAACGGCTAGCAACGGCATGAGCGCAATTTGATGCTCTAATAAAAAATAAACGCTTAACACCGCAATAAGCTGCACAGCAATGGCGCCACTGCGCAGCATTAATAACCGGCTAATAGCAGGATCGGTTTTAATTAACACAATAAGATTCACCTGACTGAATATACATTGCTTTGTTATCCATTATAAATAATGCTTTTTAAGTAATGCTTTTTAAGTAATGATTTCATAATATGCGCCCCATATTAGCTGCTCACTCAGCCGCACTCAAGCATATATGGTCAACAAAGTATTCGTATTCTATTAAGCTTAGAAAGCCTATGAGCTATCGTGTAAAACACGCAAAATCATTAAAAGCATTTAATTAACACAATAAAAACAAGCCACTTACCTTTAAACAAAAATGCAGCAAATAGTCCGTAAAATAGCAGTAATTACTAAGCAAACCATGCTATAAACTAGTGTTAACAGCTAATTTTTGATATAACGTCCTCATTAGACGAACACGTCATACCACTTTTAAGAGAACACACTATGCCTTACGCACATATCACTGGTTGGGGTAAATGCATTCCACCAGCAAGCATCAGCAACGACGAAATAAGTGAAATTGTAGATACAACCGATGAGTGGATCACCACACGCACAGGTATCAAGGCACGAAGAGTTAGCCATGTAAGTACTGCTGAACTTGCTAGTGTGGCTGCAAAACATGCCATTGCTTGTGCTGGCGTAGATGCAAAAGATATCGATTTAGTTATTTTAGCAACGTGCACCCCCTCAACAGTAGTCGCAAACACCGCCTCATTAGTACAAAAAAATATTGGTGCCACAGGCGCTGCAGCCATGGACACCAACGCGGCATGTTCTGGTTTCTTATATGCTTTACAAGCTGCGACAGCGCAAATTCAAGCTGGCATGATCAAAAAAGCTGTCGTTATCGCGGCTGAGCGCATGACGTGGTATGTAAACTGGGCACGACGCGACAGCGCAGTATTATTTGGTGATGGTGCCGGTGCCGTTGTGCTTGAAGCAGCAGAAACTCCTGCAGGCTTATTAGGGACTAAAACCGGTTGTGACAGCGAAGATCGTGATATTTTACACATTACTAATTTTGGCAGTGATTTAAATAAATATGAGCCAATTGGTCCATCAGACCTTTTATTTGAAGGCCGTGAAATATTTAAACGTGCCGTTAAAGGCATGAGTGAAGCCTGTGACGACGTGCTTGAACAAGCCAATCTTAAGTTAGACGATATCGATGTACTAGTTCCGCATCAAGCCAATCTACGCATTATTCAAGCTATTCAAAATCGCTTAAAAGTGGATGACGAAAAAGTAATGGTCAATATTGGTGAATATGGCAACACCTCTGCTGCCACCATTGCAATTGCATTGTGTGAAGCCGTTGAGCAAGGCTTAATTAAACCGCATGCAAACATTATGTCGGCGGCATTTGGGGCTGGCCTTACTTGGGCGGCAAGCTATATAAAATGGGGCGAGCGAGTAACGCCTATTGCTGTTAGTGATGCTGAGCTTCCACCGTGTGATAAAACGGGTTTAGAGCTTGTTGCACCGGCTGTAAAAGCGTGTAAAGACGCAGAGCCTAGCTAAAAGCTAATATATAAACATGCACATGTATTGATAAACAGCGCACTGCTTTTAGTGCGCTTTTTGCTTTTTAAGGAAAATATATGCAACTACTAGGCATTCATCATGTAGCCATCATTTGTAGCAACTACCCACGCTCTAAACATTTTTATAGTGAAATATTAAAACTCACGATTATTAATGAGCATTATCGTGCACAGCGTCAGTCTTACAAACTCGATTTAGCTTTACCTGATGGTAGTCAGTTAGAATTATTTTCGTTTAATGATGCGCCAAGTAGACCAAGCTACCCCGAAGCACAAGGACTTAGACATTTAGCATTTAAAGTTGGGTGTATTAATACTGCTAAACATTATTTAGAGTCACACAATGTCATCGTCGAAAATATTAGAGAAGATGAAATAACCGGCAAAAAATTCACCTTTTTTGCCGATCCAGATGGCTTACCCCTTGAGTTATATGCACTTTAACATCAAATAACTCAAGGTAAACCTTAATCCAAGTTCAGGTTAGTTAAATCGATTTTGTAGGTAAGTAAATACTGCACGAATACCCAGTGCTTCACCACCAGCTGGACGCCCGGGTAATGCACGTAAATTCCATGCCATTACGTCAAAGTGAACCCATGGTGTATTTGGCTCTATAAACTCTTTCAAATAAAGCGCAGCGGTTATTGCGCCACCAAATGGCGTACTTGCACAGTTAGCCATATCAGCCACATCGCTTTTCAAAAATGGTTTGTATTGTTCGAATAACGGCAATTGCCAAACAGGGTCGTTAACTTGCATTCCCGAGTCCATAATGGCATTTGCTACAGCGCGATCCGTTGAGAAAAACCCCGGTAACTCCGTACCTAACGCAATACGGCACGCACCAGTTAGTGTAGCAAAATCAATGATTAATTCAGGATCATCGTTTTGTGCTTCGCTTAGTGCATCACACAGCACTAGTCGCCCTTCTGCATCGGTATTGTCTATTTCGACCATAATACCTTTACGGGTTTTTACTACATCGCCAGGGCGAAATGCATTACGCGAAACAGCATTTTCAACCGCAGGCACTAAAACACGAAGGCGTATTGGTAAGTTAGCGGCCATAATTAGCTGAGCCAGGGCAATAACATGCGCGGCCCCACCCATGTCTTTTTTCATGTTGCGCATGCCTGAACTAGGTTTTAAATCCAGTCCACCGGAATCAAAACACACGCCTTTACCGACTAACGTAATTTGTGGCGCATCGACTGCCCCCCATTTCAAGTCAAGTAATCGTGGTTTATTTTCACTCGCGCGCCCTACCATGTGAATAGTTGGGTAATTTTGCTCTAATAACTCATCACCTATCCACTGCGAAAATTCACCGTCGAATGTATCTGCTAGGTCACTCATTACCTGCGATAAATGCTGCGGCATCATATCAGCAGCTGGGGTATTAACTAAATCGCGTGCTAAATTAATGGCGTCCGCTTGTTGTTTTACTTGTTCATATAATGTTTTATCAGCAATGCCAAGCTGAGCTTTTGCTGTGGCTTTTTGCTTGTACTCACTAAACTCATAACCACCTAAGACAAAGCCTAAAGCAAGTTGAGCAACTAAAGACTCATCACCTTGAATTTGATAACAACCCGCAGGTAATTTACTGGCAAGCTCGCCAGCGGCCCAAAAATCATCAGTGCTTTGCATTACACAAAATACCTGACTTAGTTCACCCGTTTCTGGGTTTGGTACTAGTGCGAGTCCTGATTTTTCAAAATCTGTGTTTGCTAGCCAGCGCTGTACAAAACTCGGTTGCTGCGTAAGCCAATCGGTTAGTTCGTTTTTAACGATAAAAGATAGAGGAATTCCTGAAGAGGTATGACGAAGTAAAGCACTCATTAAATGACTCACATAATAGAAAATGATGCCTTAGCATAACAATAAGCACTATTAAAAGGTATAGCTAATTATGTTCTGCTAGCTTACTTCTTCTTTGAGGGCGTTGAGTCTTGCTCTTGGTTTTGTTGAGCAATTTCTTGATCAATTTCTTTAATCGGCTTATTCATACTAAAAGAACTCGGTAATACATCAACACCTACTAACTGCCCTAGTTTAACAACCAGTGGAATAGTTAATGGTGCAAACGGTAATAACGCAAAAACGCCTAGCCCTAGTCCTTTTAATATATCAACAAACTGCTCGTTGGCGCGTTTTAGTTCTGCTTTATTTGTTTGCCCTTGGGTATAACGCCTATAAATTATTAGCATTTCTTTGGTTTCTTGCCTTTCTTGGGCAAGCGCAATTTTAAGCGCGACCATAGCACGACGAAAGCGTAGTTGTTGTCGCTTTTTACTTATTTTAGCAACCCGCCAGGGTGCACGATGGATAACTTTATATAATCGCATAGCCTGTATTCTCACACAGCGCTTTCAGTTCACAAAGAATAATTTACACGGTTTATTCAATCATTTATTCTTAAAGTTCATTTTCCTCAGTTTTAATTAAAAACATGCAAAAAAACATACCCAACACTAAACCCGAAAGGCCAAAATCTGATGAGTGCTGCGGCGGCGGTAGTTGCTGTCCATGCGTATGGGATGAGTACAAAGAAAAACTTGCACAGTGGAAAAAACATCATGGTGAAAATATCAATAGCAAGTCAGTTTAATTCAATAATAGAAAGTAGCTAAAATAGCTTATTTAGTTAATAACTATGTATCAATGCCTGCTTTTACCCCCTTTCCCTGCCCTACTTATGATTAACTCTGCGTTATTTTTAGATAAATCATTTGTTTCAACTTGTTAAATAGTGGTTAATTACCCATTGCCCTCTTTAGTTTTTTTATCTATAGTCTATTTCGAGGACTCACAGGAGGTGCGCTTAGTTTATTAAGCTTTTAGGAGTGAGTTGGCAATATCTGCTCCCCATTGAATGTGAACCGTCCACAATAAAGTCATTAAATAGACTATACAAATCAATTCTAACTGGGGATATTTAGAATGAAATTAAAAAGCAATGCGCTTCAACAGGCCATCAAATTTGCTCTAGCAACAACAGCCGCAGGCTTATTTGTTTCTGGTTCAGCAATTGCTCAAGAAGAGCAAACCGAAGTTAAAGTTAACAAAAATGTAGAAAAAATTGCCGTAGTAGGTACGCGCTCTGCGCCTCGTTCTATTGGTGACTCTCCTGTACCTATCGATATTATTGGTGGTGAAGAGCTAAGTAAATCAGGTAACACTGATATGCTAGAGCTATTAAAAGGGGCTATTCCTTCTTTAAACGTACACTCAATGCCAATCAGTGATGCTGCTTCATTAGTGCGCCCTGCAAACTTACGCGGACTACCTTCAGATAGCACACTAATTTTACTTAACGGTAAACGTCGTCACCGTGCTTCAGTTATCGCCTTTTTAGGTGGTGGTATTAACGATGGTGCGCAAGGTGCTGATATTTCAGTAATTCCAAGTATTGCACTGAAACAAGTAGAAGTACTTCGTGATGGTGCCGCTGCACAATATGGTTCTGATGCGATTGCTGGGGTTTTAAATTTCCAACTTAAAGATGCCTCGGAAGGCGGATCTTTCGAAGTTCGTAAAGGCCAATATTACGAGGGCGACGGTGATACAACCCAAATTTCAGGTAATGTGGGCTTACCGTTTACCGATAGCGGTTTTGCAAATTTAAGCTTTCAGTACAAAACAGCCGATGCGACCAGCCGTTCAGTTCAACGCTACGATGCAACTCAACTTATCAAGGCTGGAGTACCAGACATTGCTCCGATCACTCAAGTATGGGGTGCACCAGAGGTTGATGACGACATCTCTATCTTTGGTAATGTTGGTTTAGAACTTACTAACGACTCACAATTTTACATGTTTGGTAACTACTCAGAGCGTGATGTACGCGGTGGTTTTTATTACCGTAACCCACATACTCGCCCTGGTGCATACTCAAATGATGGTGGCGAAACACTGCTTGTTGGTGATTTAACCGGTGATATGAGCGGTAACTGTCCAACAATCATGATTGATGACAACGTTCTTGATAACCCTGACTACATTAATGGTGTAGCAAATAACCCTGATTGTTTCGCATTTAACGAAATGCTTCCGGGCGGTTTTACACCAAACTTTGGTGGTAATATTACAGATACGTCACTTACTATCGGTACTAAAGGTGAGTTTACTGGCGGCTTTTTAGAAGGCGCTTATTATGATCTAAGTGGTACGGTAGGGTATAACGAATCTCGCTACTTTATATACGACACAATCAATGCTTCACTGGGTCCAGATAGCCCGCGTGATTTTAGCCCAGGTAAATATGAACAATTAGAGAAAAACTTTAATTTTGATATTTCAAAAGGGTTTGACTTTGATTTAGCTTACGATGTAAATATTGCCGGTGGTTTAGAATGGCATGAAGAAACCTTTACTGTAGTGGCAGGTGATGAGGCTTCGTTTATTGCAGGTCCATTAACTGATCAAGGTTTTGGTATAGGTTCTAACGGTTTCCCTGGATTTAAACCATCAGATGCAGGCGAATATGACCGTCGTAACTATGCAGCTTATATTGATATTGAAGCGCCATTTACTGAAGAATTCTTAATGGGCTTAGCGCTTCGCTACGAAGATTACGATACCTTTGGTTCAACCACTAACTATAAGTTAATGGGTCAATACCACCTGACTGAAGATCTAAATATTCGTGGCTCTATCAGCACCGGTTTCCGTGCGCCTACCGTAGGCCAAGCGAATGTTAGTAACGTACAAACTAACTTAAGCAGTGGTGTACTAGTAGATTCGGCTTTGCTACCACCTACAAACCCAATTGCTATTCAACTAGGTGGTACTGAACTTGAGCCTGAAGAATCACAAAGCTACACCTTTGGTGCGGTGTATACTATTGGCGATTTATTCTTAACGGTTGATTACTACAACATCCAAGTAGATGACCGTATTAGCCAATCAGATAAAATTGAACTTAGCCAAGCAGATAAAGACACGCTTGAAGCTGCGGGCGTACCTAACGTACAAAACCTTGCGCAAGTTAGTTTCTTTACTAATGACTTTGATACCACTACACAAGGTGTTGATTTAGTTGCTAACTACTCAGCTGAATTGTTCAGTGGTAGCTCTACATTTAGCTTAGCGTACAACTGGAATGAAACAGAAGTAACACGCTCAAGTGATATAACTGGTGCATTTAAAGTAAGCCGTCTTGAAAATGACTTACCTAATCACCGTGCAACACTGAGCTGGGCACAACAATGGGAAAGCTTTTCAGCATTTTCTCGCCTTAACTACTTTGGTGAGTACCAAGGCGTTCACGTAGATTATGATGAAACAGCTAAAATGGCTGACGCAGCAGTCACGTTAGATGTTGAAGTCACTTACTTCATGAATGACTCAATTAGCTTCTCATTGGGTGCACAAAACTTACTGGATCAAGAAGCAGAAAAACTTGATTTCACAGTGGCACCAAATAACAACTGGGGTGGTAAGTACTACGAAACATCTCCATACGGAATTAATGGTGGCTTTTACTACGCTAAAGCAACCTATACTTTCTAACATGTGTTAATAATAATCAAAGGCGAAATGTGTAATGCATTTCGCCTTTTTATTGCCCTTTATAAACCCATTTAAAATGACTTTTACACTCGCATTTTTTGTGACTTTGGGGTTATAGTAATTAAAAAGAATATTAGTTGTATTATGCTACTAAAAAAAGCGGACCAGTTATTATCACAAAACAAGCTCAGAGAAGCTGAGTTTCATTACAAAATGCTATTACAAGCAGAGCCTGATAATGGTGACGCCCTGTTTGGCTTAGGTAAAGTAGCACTGCGTTTAGAACAATTTGATGCCGCTGTTTATATACTACAACGAGCGTGTCAGCATCTCCCTTATGCATTAGAACCTTTGTATGCACTAAGTGATGCATTTAATGCGGTCAACTCTCCTGAAGATGCGCAAAAAGTACTCGAATACGCAACAAGTATTGCCGCAGACAACCCAGACACTCATTATTATTTAGCCCAGCACTATTTAACCTTTGGCGAGCTTGATAAAGCGCATGCCACGTTTGAGGAAGCATTAAAGCTTGGAATAGCACCAGTTACGGCTTATGTTTTATTTGAATTGGTACAATTAGGGCGCTTTAATAAAGCAAATAATTACATCGATCAGTTACACCACTTTTTAACGCAAACAAATAACCTACGCTTAAAAATGGTCTGCTACTATGCTTTAGCTAAAAGTTACGACAAGTTAGACGATACTGATCAAGCGTTTAACTATTTTGTGATTGCCAATCAGCAACAACACAAACTCAGTGAATTTAATACTGAAGATTTAATTGGGTTTTATGATCAACTTATTGAATATAATAATGAAAGTGTGCTCAATTTAGCAAACCTAAATAAGCAGTATCCTGTTACGCCCGTGTTTATTATTGGTATGCCACGAAGCGGCTCAACCTTACTGGAGCAGATGTTAGCAGGACACAGTCAATGGGCAACGCTTGGAGAAGACACCAGTATTAGTAATAAGGTCGTCGCTTTTTTAGAACATAAAACAGGGTTACGCTACCCTCAATGCTTAACTAAGCTAGCAACGCCTTTAATTAACCAAGCCAGAGCTATATATTTAGATACCTTAAGTTCTTCTGGGAGCAATTGCGCATTTGTGATCAATAAACTGCCTAGCAACTACCAAAACTTAGGGTTAATTTATATTCTATTCCCAGACGCTAAGTTTATTAACCTGAGTCGCAACTTTCATGCAACCGCATTTTCAGTGTTTACTAATTACTTTGCTGAAAACGAACCCTATTTTTGTGATTTAAATGAATTTACTTTGTACCATCAGCTTTATGAAAAACTGATGAGCCATTGGCAGCAATTTAACCGCTTAGCTATTTATAATTTAAGTTATGAGCAGTTAATTGAAAACCCTAAAGATCAATTAACCACACTATTGAGTTTTACTGGCTGTGAATTTGAACAGACTTGTTTAGACTTTTACAAAAATAAAAGCGCCGTTACAACGCTCAGTAAACATGCCATCAGGCAACCTGTAAATAACAAAAGCCTTGATAAATGGCAGCGTTATGAAGCCCCTTTACTTAGTTTGCTCTCGTTGCCTCAAACCAATTAAGCACATCTATAAATTGTTCTTGGCGTGCCTGTGGATGGGTAAGCATATTAATATGGTCGTAATCTACTTTGTGCCCAAAGCGGCGGCCATATATTTGCATTTTTTGCACCCCAGTACCTGACTCATCAATAAACTTTTGAATATCGATAGGCTGTGCCAATGCTTTATCTTTTACTGCCGCAATATGTAACGTCGGAGGAAGCGTGAGATTTGCTAATGTTTTAGCGTAATCAAAGCCATCATCACTGTCTATCCACGGATTTTTCTTAGCCCACTGCATACTTTGATAATGGGACTTTTGAGTTTCATCATCACTGCCCCACTTTAAGCGTTTTGCTGGTAAATAACCGTGTTTTTTCGCTAATATTGGCGCCATAAAATACCAAATTAAATTGGCCTGAAATAACTTTTTAGGGTGGTTATTAAATAGCGAACGCTTTGAACCAAAATAGGCACACGCTTTTACATCGTTTATCAGCTCAGGGAAGCGAGCAAACACGCTATTAAGCAACACCCCACCCCAAGAATGAGCAACTAAAAAGTCAGGTTTTTTACTCTCTAACTGTTCAATTTTTTCAATAAATGCCGGAATATCTTCAACAATCGCCTCAGTTTGTCCATACCGTGCTTGCTTACAAATAGCAGGTTTACTTTCACCACGCCCGCGTAAATCAGCGACATAACAACAATACCCTTGTTCAGCTAAAAAAGGCGCTAACCCTTTATTGCTATGAGTGTAAAATATTTTGCCATTTTCTACCGCACCATGAATTAATAACACCACAGGGCCGCTCGGCTTCTGGTTGGCGATACGGCGCAAATGCAGTGTTTGATGGTCATCTAATTTAATAAAAACAGATTGTTGAGTAACTGCCAAAGCGAATTCCTTATAATTGCTAACAACTCATCCTACCAGTAATGTCTGGTAAGCCAAAGGGAAAATTATGCACTTTTTCTGTCTGTATTTGTTACTATTGGCTTTTATTCCTGTTGTTAAAAAAGCCTCATGAAAGCAAAATCAACTCGTTCTAAATTACATCCGCGCAATCAACACAAAAATGGTTACGATTTTAATTTGCTTACCTCGCAAACCCCTTCGTTAACTGCTTTTTTAATTACGACGCCAGCAGGCAATCAAAGTATTGATTTTAGTAATAACTTAGCTGTAAAAACCTTGAATCAGGCGCTATTAAAAAGTCATTACAACATTAACTTTTGGGACATACCTAAGCACAACTTATGCCCACCTATTCCAGGAAGAGTTGACTATATTCATTACTTAGCTGACTTACTCAGCGAAGATAATCAGCAGGTTATTCCCACTGGCCGACAAATTAAAGTGCTTGATATAGGCACTGGCGCTAACTTAGTTTACCCGCTAACGGGCAATAGCGAATACCAATGGCACTTTACTGGCAGCGACATCGATTTAGCAGCAATAAAAATAGCCAAGCAGCTCGCTCAGTTTAATGATTTAAAAATAACGCTTAAACAACAAAAAAATCCCGAGCATATTTTTAAAGGGGTGGTTAATGCGAAAGATTTATATCACCTAACGATGTGTAACCCGCCATTTCATGCCAGCGCAGAAGAAGCCAATAAAGGCAGTGAGCGTAAATGGAAAAACTTAGGTAAAGCCCCCAGTAACGCCCTCAACTTTGGTGGCCAAAGTAATGAGTTATGGTGTGAAGGCGGCGAGCTGACCTTTATTTCTAACATGATCAAAGAAAGCGCTCAGTTCAGTGAGCAAGTGATCTGGTTCACCTCGTTGGTTTCTAAAAAAGAGACCCTTGCTGCTTTACAAACACAGCTAAAACAGCTCCCTATTTGCGACTATAAAATCGTTGAAATGGCACAAGGGCAAAAAGTCAGTCGCTTTATTGCGTGGAGTTATTTTGATAAAACGACCCGTGAACAAATTTGTGAAGAATTCATATAACAACCATAAGGACCACTCATGATAGATTTTCGCTCAGACACAGTGACCAAGCCTTGCAATAAAATGCGAGATATTATGTATCATGCCCCGGTTGGCGATGATGTATACGGTGATGATGAAAGCGTTAACCAATTGGAAGCCTATGCTAGATTGCGTTTTAATGTGGCCGATGCATTATTTTGTAGCTCCGGCACGCAAGCAAACTTATTGGCATTAATGGCGCATTGTGAGCGAGGTGATGAGTATATTTGTGGGCAAAGTGCTCATAACTACAAGTTTGAAGGCGGTGGCGCTGCCGTTTTAGGCTCTATTCAACCACAACCTATTGAAAATGAAGCCGATGGTAGCCTATGTTTTACTAAAATTGCTGCTGCAATAAAACCCGATGATAGCCACTTTGCGAAAACGCGATTACTGAGCCTTGAAAACACCATAGGTGGCAAAGTACTGGGTATTGATTATTTAATTAAAGCACGTGAATTTGTTGATCAACATAACTTAGCACTGCATTTAGATGGCGCGCGAGCATTTAATGCCGCAGCCGAGCTTAACCTTGATATTAAAGAAATCACCAAACACTTTGATTCAGTCTCTATTTGTTTATCAAAAGGCTTAGGTGCACCTGTTGGCTCATTATTATTAGGTTCTGAGCAGTTAATCGCTAAAGCAAGACGCTGGCGTAAAGTGCTTGGCGGCGGTATGCGCCAAGCGGGTATGTTAGCTGCTGCGGGGCAATATGCGTTAGAAAATAACACTCAACGTTTAGTCGATGATCACGCTAATGCGCGTTATTTAGCACAGCAGTTAAGTGAAATTTCAGGCTTTGAAGTAAATATGAGTAATACCACAAATATGGTTTACGCTACGTTTGATAACAGCATAAACATCACAAAGCTAGCAGCCGATTTAAAAGCACAAGGCATTCTTATTAGCCCAAGTAAGCAACTTAGGCTAGTAACCCATTTAGGTATTACCCAAGCGGATATAGATACCTTTATTAAAGCCTTAACGGCCCATATTTAACGCGGCTTTATAATGTTTGCGGCACACCGACTCATAACGGTCGTTGCCGCCAATTTCTACTTGCTTACCATCGGCAATAGCCTCACCATTTTCATCGGTACGTAATACGTGATTTGCTTTACGCCCACAATGACACACCGTTTTAAGCTCAATTAGCTTATCAGCCCAAGCAAGTAAATACTGTGACCCTATAAACAGCTCCCCTCTAAAGTCGTTGCGCAATCCGTAACACAATACGGGTATTCCTAACTCATCAACCACATCGGTTAACTGCATAACTTGGTCTTTTGATAAAAACTGACATTCATCTACCAGCACACAATGGCGTTTTTTATCTGCATTAAGAGCTTGAATAAGCGCAAAAACATCTATATCTGCATCATAAATATGCGCATCTGCTTGCAAGCCAATACGTGAGGATACTTTACCCACTCCGGCTCTATCATCGATAGCCGCCGTGAGGATCACCGGCTCCATACCACGTTCTTTATAATTGAATGCAGATTGTAGTAAGGTGGTTGATTTACCTGCATTCATTGCAGAGTAGTAAAAGTATAATTGCGCCATTGTCGTGCCTTCAAATAAAAAGTGCGCTTATGCTACCTTAAAGTGCTCAGAATACAAATTTGGATACGTTATTTAGCTATTTATTTTGCTTCATGCTCTAGTAACCATTGCTTGCGCTCTAAACCACCTGCATAACCAGTTAGTTTTTTATTTGCGCCAATAATACGATGACACGGCACAATAATACTGATTGGGTTTTTTCCATTTGCAGCCCCTACCGCTCTCACAGCTTTAGGGTTGTTTAACTGCTCGGCAATATCTTTATAAGTCGCCACTTTTCCATAGGGTACGCTACACAATGCTTGCCATACACTTTGCTGAAATGGCGTACCGCCAGTATCGAGTTCTAAATCAAACTCGGTACGCGAATGAGCAAAGTACTCATTAAGCTGCGCCACACAAGATAAAACATGCGAATTATTTATCTCGTTTAAAGGCGTACTGATATAACTGGCCGGTGGATAAAACCCCACATAACTAATACCTTTTTCAGTTGCCTGAATAATAATGTCATCAATCGGGCTGGGTAAACTGGTTTGCACTATCATAATTGCTGCCAAAGTTGAAAAGTTAAGTAAGATCGAAATGGTGCGCAGTTCTTAGGTTCAAAAGAACGTACTGCCGCTTGGGCTTTTTTAACCCCTAAATCACCATCGAGTAAAATATCGGGCTGGCTTTGGCCGCGTAACTTTGCATAATTAACCGTCCATGGGCCAATCCCTTTTAAACTAAGCCATTGATCTAAGTCATCACAATCTGGATTCACGGCACAAAATTCAGCGAGGTTATGCAATGCATTTTTACGCGCCTGTGGCATTTTAAAGAATGCAAAATCACTGTGTGCTAACACTTCAGGCTCAGGAAAATAGACCTGTTGGTGTTGCTTTTCACCAAGCTGTGTTACTAAATTAGTCACTAGGTTGTGCGCCGCTGCTACACTGACTTGTTGCCCAAGTACAGCCCTAACTCCCGCCTCAAAACTTGACCAAATACCCGGTAACCTTAAGCCTTTAGTAAGTGGAAATGCATTATTAATGTGTTCGCTTAAATGCGCCTCAATTAAATAAGTATCTGCATCTAAATCAAGTATACGGCGAATGTTGTTAATAACTGGATGTAAATATTGCGTATTATCTATATCAATTTGCACCCGAAAATGATGTTTATCTGCAACAAACTCAGCATCAAAACGCCCTCTACACGATTTATAAGTAAAAGTACGCCCATAACTGGTTGGCGTTAACCACTCTATTGGCTGAATTAATCGTTTTGCTAAAAACCCATGCAATGCCTGCCAGTTATACGGCGGACGAAAAGGCAAAATTAAGGTGAGCCCAATATCAGCTGGGTGCTTGGCGGTTCTGAGCGCTGAGGGCGCAATATTAAGTTGTTTTAAAAAAGCATCATTAAAACGCCTAACACTTTTAAAGCCTGAGGCAAACGCTATCTCGGTAAGCGGTAAGCTAGTTTCTTGAATCAATTTTTTTGCAAAATGACATTGGTTAAACAATCGATATTGCGTGATAGAAATGCCAAAATATTGAGAAAATAATCGCCTTAAATAACGGCTGCTTATTCCTAAACGCGTGGCGAGCTTTTCGCAGTCGTGCTGATTATCCTGATCAATTAATTGCTTGGCTCGTAGAGCCGTTGTTTTTGTTCCCTGCCAAGCCGCACTTCCTGGTGCACTATCGGGCCGACAACGAATACAAGGCCTGAAACCAGCTTGCGCGGCAGAGTGCGCAAACTGATAGTAGACTACATTTTTTTCGTGAGCTGTGGGCGCAGGGCAAATTGGCCTGCAATAAATACCGGTACTTTTAACGGCTACATAAAAAAGCCCATCGAAACGCGCATCACGACTTTGACGTGCTTTTTGCCAGTGCTGATCACCCATAAAATGCTCTTGTAAATTAGGTAGCGCTTAGCTTAGCAAAAACTAAGCGTATTACTGGCCATATTCGGCACTAATCTTTATTTGCAAAATCAATTAATGCCTGACCCGTTAAACGATATATAATCCATTCATTTTGTGGCTCAGCGCCCATACTATTATAAAAATCAATCGCGGGTTTATTCCAATCAAGTACCACCCATTCAAAGCGACCACAGTCTTTATTGATTGCTCTGTTTGCCAGTTCTTTCATAATGGCTTTACCAGCGCCATTTCCGCGGCTATCTGGGCTCACGTATAAATCTTCTAGATAAAGACCATTTTTACCTAACCAAGTCGAGTAGTTGTGAAAATATACTGCAAAGCCTATTGGCTCATCATCTTGTAAACATATTAAACTGTGCGCCGTTGCGCCTTCACAAAACAGGGTGTTTAAAATGGCTTGCTCATCGGTTTTAACTGCATCAGGTTCTTTTTCGTAAATAGCAAGCTCATTGATAAAGTGTAGAATTGTTTTTGCATCACTTGGCTTTGCATCGCGAATTTCTATTGCTGTGTTCATTGTTATTGACCCTTAAAAAACTACTTTTATGCCTGGTAAGCATCTAATTTAATATAAAAAGTGCTTAACTAATTATGATAATTTAAGCCATTAATACATTTATTTATACCCTAGCATATCGTTTTATATTCAATAAGTAACGTTCATGAGCTTATTTCAATTTATTCATTAGGGCATTAAAAAAACAAATTAAAACAACGCTTTTATATATGGCAAAAAGTTGTCATTATGAGTACACAGTAAAGCAATGAGGAAGTTTAACTAAAATGGGTCATGGTCATTCACACAGTCACG
The DNA here is from genome assembly GCF_000184065.1 of Pseudoalteromonas sp. SM9913. NCBI lineage: Bacteria > Pseudomonadati > Pseudomonadota > Gammaproteobacteria > Alteromonadales > Pseudoalteromonadaceae > Pseudoalteromonas > Pseudoalteromonas sp. SM9913. Next base: position 405,015 of record NC_014800.1, on the reverse strand, counting down.
TTGATGATAACCAAAGTGATAAACAGCTCACTCTTGCCGTATTTATAAATGTTTTACTGACTGCAGTGCAAGTTGTTGGCGGCGTATTTTCCGGCAGTCTTTCATTAATTGCCGATGCATTACATAACCTAAGTGATGCGGCCTCAATTTTTATTGCCCTCGTTGCTCGAAAAATTGGCAATAAGCAAGCTGATACAACCCACCATTTTGGCTACAAACGTGCAGAAATTCTAGCAACTCTTTTTAATAGCACCACGTTAATAGTCATCGGTGGTTATTTAATTTTTGAGGCCATAAGTAGTTATTTAAACCCTCAACCTATCAATGGCTGGATCATTGTGTGGGTTGCTGCAGTAGCGCTATTCATTGATTTAGTCACTGCATTATTAACCTTTAAAGCCGGCGCTAAAAACAACATGAATATAAAGGCGGCGTTTATTCATAATGTGTCTGATGCCATGGCCTCTATTGTGGTTATTATTGCCGGTACTTTAATTATTTTATACCAGTGGTATGTAGTTGATTTAATAGCGACGATATTGATATCACTGTATGTTATTTATCACGGCGTATTATTACTTAAAGCCAGCTGCAGCATTTTAATGCAGGCAGCCCCCATTGGTTTTGACCAGCAACTTATCAGTAAAAAGTTACTGCAACAGTTTGCCATTACTCAAATAAAATCAATAAAAGCATGGCAACTCGACGATAACACCACACACTGTGAAATTGTGATGCAAACAGATACCCTTATTGAGCTTAACGCCATTAAACATTATTTACATGATGAATTTGCAATTGAGCACTGTGTAATCGAGTGTTACTAATCACTGTTTTCAATAACCAAAATGATTACATTAAAGCTCTAAGTAGGTTTACTTATATTAGATAGACTTCTCAGCGGTTTTTATTTAAACCGCTACAAAAATACGATAGATAAGTATTATCACAAATTAATTAAATTAAAGAGTACTGATAGTTGCTGCTGCAAGAGGCAGCATTAAGTTTTCAGCTTTATCTGCTTTTTTCACGGATATTTGTGTAAACAATAAATGTCCACTTCCCTGCTCCTTAGCCTTTCTTACTTCATTAATTACAGAGCCGTGAGCTGGGTGCAAAGACATCACCCCGCTACAATAGCAATAATTAGATTACGAGAGTGGCTACAAAATAAATTGAGTGAAAAAACTCAGTTGTGTAAATATTTCAGTTTTACTGTATTCATCCCAGAATTCGAAGTAATAAAGCGTAAAAGAACAACCTCAACACTTAGAATAGCTGCAATACTTTACTTAATAACCTTAGTAAGTATGCCTTTTTATGTTATAAAAAATGTAACTTGCTGATCTAAAATACAAATAACAACTTGTCCATTTGTCAGCCAGCAATGCAAACTTAAACAAGAATCAAACTCAATATTAACCATATGATTTATAAGTAAATTACTTGCAATTCTGTGCCTATATACTAGACTAGCCACAATTAGAATTTTTAGGATAAGCGCTATGAAAGGTAATCAAAAAGTAATCGACGCCTTCAATACATTGTTAGCTAACGAATTAGCTGCTATTGACCAGTATTTTATTCATTCTCGTATGTACGATGATTGGGGCTTAAACAAACTTTATGAGCGTCTTAACCATGAAATGGAAGAAGAAAAAGACCACGCTGACTGGCTAATCAAGCGTATTCTTTTTTTAGAAGGCGTACCAAACATGACCAAACGTCGTGATCTGTTAATTGGTGACGATGTAAAAAGCATGATGCAAAACGACTTAACCTTAGAACTTGAAGTGGTTGAGTGTGTTAAAGAAGTTATTGCCATCTGTGAACAACAGCAAGATTATCAATCACGTGAAATTCTAGAAAAGCTATTATTTGATACCGAAGAAGATCACGTCTACTGGTTAGAGCAACAATTGGGTCTGATTGACAAAATTGGCACTCAAAACTATCACCAAGCTCAAATGGGCGAATAAGGACTTATATTATGAAAGGCGATAAAGACGTTATTGCAGCACTAAATAAAGTACTTGCTAATGAGCTTGTGGGTATTAACCAATACTTTTTACATGCACGTATGTTTAAAGATTTTGGTTTTAGTAAACTAGACAAAGCTGATTACAAAGTATCGATACAAAAAATGAAAAACGCCGACCGTTTAATTGAGCGTATTTTATTTTTAGAAGGCTTACCTAATCTTCAAGATTTAGGACGTTTACGTATAGGCGAAAACAGCGAAGAAATGATTGCCGCTAACATGAGCTTTGAACTTGATACCGTAGACGAGCTACGTGCTGCCATTAAACTCGCTGAAAGTAAGAAAGATTACATTAGCCGTGAAGCGCTCGACAACATTTTAAATGAGCAAGAAGAACAAATTGATTGGCTCGAAACACAACAACTGTTGATCAAAAACACTGGGCTTGAAAACTACTTACAATCGCAACTGTAAGTTAAAGTTATAAATACAAAAAAAGCAGCTAAGGCTGCTTTTTTTATGTTTAATTTTTAAATGTTAAACCAATTCGTTTAGATAGGGGTAATTATATAGATTACTCTTAAGCCACTTGATCGGTTATATCTGCAATTTGAATCAGTTTACGATTGAGGATCTTTTTAGTACAACAACAACACTTACCGCATTGGCTGCCCACTTTAAGCTCTTTAGTTAGCTCGCGCATGGTAGTAGCACCATCGTCGATGGTTTGCTCAATTTTTTTATCGGTCACACCGTGACAAAGACAAATATACATGAATACAAACAACTCTCAATTTCATTTAGTAGGTTTATACTAATCTAAACGAAAATAGTTATCAATTGGTTTTTTATAAAAATTGATTTTTTTGCATTTTTTTTGGCCAGCGCCACTTAAATTGAGAATTCGCGGCAGCTTGAGAATTGTTTGAGTTTTAATCGAGGTATGGCACTTAAATCGAGATTTATTAACTAAAGTCTCGCCTTAAATTTAAGTAGGTTTAGATTTAGGTAAATAGTTGAATGATTAAAATGAATTACATTAAGCCTGAAGAAGCCTTAATGTATAAATATAGAATTAATGCGTAGGCTATTTCTGGTTTGTGCCAACAGCGGACGCTGGTAACTCCCGTGCAGGAGCGAAACTTAAATGCGTCGAATTGACACGCTTGTTATGCATTATTGCCACCACCCTTGATAAGGATCGAACTTTAGAACTAATTCATTAGGGGAAAATGAGTGAGTAATTTTTACTGATACATCTCTAAATTCGGAACCATCGTTTCTCCTAATATACAGATTCTCTGTATTTACGATCCCAAGCAACCCAGTTGGATCTTCAATATTTCCGTCCTTAGAAATTGAGTTTGACCACGTTACTGGAATTTGCTGATTATCTTGATCATATACTTTTACGGTTGTTACAAATACTTTTCGAGCAGATTTATTGAAAAGTGCTGTACGTACTAAGGGGTCATTATGAGCTTTTTCAGAAAGCCCCACCTGATGCAAGCGTCCTGCTATTAAGGTTTCATCCGACTTAATCTCATCGTATATACGTTTAGAAAGGAAGTAACTAAAGCATGCTGAAACAGCAGCGACTACCGCAGCAGATGCTGCGATAATTGTAGTTATGTTCGTGGTTGTGATATCTAGCATATTTGAGTTATCTCGCTACTTTGATTGAGGTGTGCATAACAGTGTAATAGTACAGTCCCTGCGGTCCATATATTAGTTTTTAAAGCCAAACGGGTAAAATCTTGACTTCAGACATTTAAATTCTAACTGTCCGATTATCGATCACAGCTGAGCTTCGCAAAAGTGCCATGAGCGGAAGTTAGATACGCACAATTTTTTGTCCTTATTTAATTTCTTATTAGCAGTCAATTACGACTTTCTAGAAATTATCGTTCTTATAAATGCAGCTGACATATGTAACGCTAATTCTGCATCCATCTCGCCAACGCCTGACATTTTATTACTACCATGCCTTACCGCTGGTTCAGCATTTGTATATGCATAAAACTTCTCAAAAACTGTTACAAGCATAGGAGAAATAAGTTGCTCCCTTTTCATTGCCTTTAGTGCGTCACCTAGTGTAGCGCATTTGGGATAGATAGTTTTACAAACACTCTCAACTGCACTTACGGACTCTTTAATTGAATTCTCAGGATCCTTACTTGGGCTCAATATATAAGATCGAGCTTTGGAATAATGGACTCTTGCGGGTTCAAATTTATCCTGCAAAGTAGAGTCTATAGCTGATACTCTTGTTTCAAGATCTTTGGGAAGTGAGGTCTCTAATTTACCAGCATCATTCAATTTCCACTGAATTTTATGCTGCGAAAATAAATCATTTACCTTTTGCCTATATGACGGAAACATAAATGATTCGAATCGCGAGTTTTCCCATGCTGAGCTGTACTCTATTTCCTGTTCTTTAATCTTTATCGCTGTAATTTCAACAAAGTCATAAAATTGATACCATTCGAGATTCATAAGTCTGCATTTCAATGCATCCCAACATGTCCATGAGTCAAAATCTTCGGAGTCAGTTTCGTGCCCATTTTCTGCACATAACCTTTCAATTAAGTCTTTAACTCCCAGCGGTTTTGATTCTTCATTCTTTTGACGGCTATCACCATCAATATAAAGGAGAGGCTCCAAAACATTAATAAAGAAAAGGCTTTTCAACCAATTTGGCGCTTCTTCGCTAATTGGTTCATTTTTATACTCTGGGTCAAAACCAAATCTATGGGAAAACTTCATACCTTTCCTTAACTACTAACATTTTAGTATTTATACGATACGCAATTTGTGTTGCATAATCGCTTGTTGGGCTGAGTCGCTATCTGTTCGATGTGTCAGGATAGGTGTTGTTTAAGCTATGGGAGTTTGCTTTTAGAGGTTTTAGCTAAATCAGCTTACTTATTTCCCTACATTGCTCAGCGTTAACTATGTATCCATTACACCTAAAGTTTGCTCAATAAGCAATTACATTTATCCAATTTCAATGACCGGTTATCGCTCAAAAAAGCCCTTGAAAAGTTGCTCATTTAGCAATCTAGGTTAACACTATCAAGAAAACAGGTGTATATTTCCGAAAACGACCTTTGAAGCCATAGAAACGGAAGTTTGCTTTCGAAATATAGCAATACAGGCTTTAAAACCGGAAGTTTACTTCCGTTTTGTGCTTTAAGATTATAAGCTTGTATCTAGTAAAAGCTGAGAAGTCCAAACTCGTTTCTGCCCCAAAATGAGTTAACGTAATAACTCTATAGGTCGACTTTGAGCGAAGCAGTCAATCAAAAGTTTTGATATCTGAAGTCAAGATTTGATCCTCGTCGGCTTTTTCAAAACGAATGGGCACGAGCTTTTGTAATAGTGGCAAAACAAGTAAAGGAAGGCTCAGAGCGATTAATAACACAAACAACGGCATTTGCACTACTCAGCGCTCTCACCAATGCATCAACAGGGGTTATATCATCAACAGATTCAATAAAACAATTGTCTTTCTCAAACTCACTGATATCGTCGAAATATGCTTCAGGCGAAAACCAATATAACTCAAGCGACTTAACTACCACGTTATTGTTGTTTGATAGTTTTTTCCCTAAAACGATGAGGGGTTCGGCTTTTTTACCTAAACGGAGCTTAAGCAAAAGCGTTTTTATCAAATCCATGTGCTTACTATATGCCCAATAAAATAGTGACATGTTTTATCGTGCATTATTAGGTACATTAAAACAATAGTTACTTTTATGGACTACCAGCGTTTGTACTTTAAACTATTGGTTAATTAATTTAATCCATTCAATTGGATTCGAGACAATGAATTGATATTTATTACCATCTTTTAATACGATTTCAATTGCATCATGTGTATAAGGCAAAATACCCGCAACTTTACCAGAGCACTTACTCACTTTTACAATTTCACACCGTGCAAACATATAAGGCCCTAACCCAAATTGTGCATTCAACGGCGCAAAATGAATATCGGTGTTGGTTAGCCAAAATTTGCCGTCGGCTTTGATTGCCCCTTGTTGAATCGTGGCGATGGTCGATTTGATTGTTATTGCATGCATAATAGTATTCCTTTATGTGGTGCTTTTAAGTCATTACCAAGTGACGATATTTAAGCTGACTGTATTACCTTTCTCTTGGTTTGCCTACCGTTAAGTAGTGCGCCCAACCACGTATTTTTAACTAATAATAAATAACTTATTTGACCTATAAGTAATGTAACAACCACGCTAACTATAAACTTTACTAAAACTGGCCAACTAGTATTAATTAATGGCATCTGAATATAAATCAGCACTGGCACATGTATTAAATAAATCCAATATGATGCATTTGAGATGCTGCGACTGAGCTTACTTTGGTGATTTAAAAAACGATGCCCAAGTAAAAACGTTATGGCGGTTAACAAAATAACACTCAGTCCTTGTGATAAAACATGCAATACATGTAGCTCTCCCGCTGCGGCAAAATACCCAGTAGTTGCGGCGGCAATCACTTCATCTAAGCTTGGCGCGGCTGGTAATAAAGAAAAATAAGCAGTCAGTGATAGTGCAACACCCAAAATAAGAGGCCATAAGTACTTATTATATGACCAAATGAGTTGCTGTTTTTTATTAAGCCCCACTCCCAACCAATAAAAACTGCCGTAAAAACCATACGACCATAACTGTGGCGTGAGTTTATCAGGAGCAGGAAATGGAATAGATTGCCCCATTAAAGAAAACGTTAACACGATGGGAAGTACAACCCACATAAATAAAGGGTGAGCGCTAAGCGCATCGAATTTATTGCCTAATAAGTTAGTTGTTTTCAACAACCAGTGAATTAAGCAAAACTGGAATAAGTTCCACAAAAACCATAAGTGCATAGTGCTAACAACAGGCTCTTTAATAACTTTAAACACAGCAAAAATCGGCGGTATTGGATTAGCTATACCGGCTCCAAAACTCAAGGCATGGTAGTAAACGGCAAAGCTTAACGGTAAAAATACAATAAAAGGCAGTAGAATATGTTTACTGCGATGATGTAAAAAGCGCGCGTTGCTCGATTTATCTATTAAAAGTGCACTGCAAAACCCTGCAATAATAAAAAATAACGGCATACGAAATAAGTGCAGCGTATGCGTAATATAATCAAATAGACCATGTGTGCTTGGGTCTGCCGTAAACCAAATATTGCTAAAGAACGGACTGTAGGCTAAAGCGGCATGAAATACGATGCCGAGCAATAGCGCGAGGCTGCGTAAATTATCAATGTAGTGTAATCGACTGTCTTTATTCATTAATGTGCCCAACTAACTTTTATTAATCAAGCATAAATGAATGAGGTTTCATGGCACTAGTCACAAAGCTCATAGCCCGAGCTATGACAGATGTCACTGTTTTTACAACGTGAGTTCTGCAATAATTGCTAAAAAAATATGGCCACAGTAATGGAATCAACTATACGACATACAACCGATTGGCATTTTTCAACATTGGCATCGTGGCTTGGGGTGACATCGGCGTGTGCCTATTATGCCAACTCAGAATTAGCACTATATTTGCAAATCATAGTAAGTGGTTCCATTTTAGCTATTTTGCTGTATGTGTTAAAACAACCCAACAAATTTGTTCACGGCGTAGCGCTTGGCTATTTCTTGCTTATTTTGGCAATGATACAACTGAGTTCAACATCCTTAGTTTTTATCCACCTAGTGATGTTTACCGCGGTTTTTAGTCCTCATTTTTCGCTTCCTAAGATACTGGCTTGTGTTGTGGCCGCCATGCTGGTGTATGGTTTAACGCATTATGCGCGCTGGGAAAATGGCATTCCTTGGATCACGTTTACAATTTGGTTTTTCTTTTGCTTGATGAATTGGTTTGTCAGTCGCCGGATTGTCGAAAGTTTAAATACACATTACCAATCCCGACAAAACTATAAAGAGTTAAAAGCCACCCAACACATGATGGGGGCGATGCATGCAGCGCAAGAGCGACAAAATATATCACGCGAGCTCCATGATTCACTCGGCCATAAGCTTACCGCGCTCAGCATTAATTTAGATTTTGCTAAAAGAGCTGCAAATGAAGCCACCGTTGAAACCCTCTCTCTTTGCCACCAACTTAGCCAAGAAGTATTGGCAGAGGTGCGCGAAATCGTTTCCACTCAGCGCAATGACAAAACGATACTTAAGCAAGCTCTTGAGGCCATTTGCGAACTAACACCTAATTTACACTGTGATCTCCAACTAAGTAAGGAGACAGAGCAGCTCCCGCAAGACTTTGCCCTGTGTGTATTGCGGTTTACCCAAGAGATGATCAGCAACACCCTTAAACATACCCAAGCAAACCATTTTACTTTGCATGTAAATGTCTCCCACGTTGGCCAACAGCCGCTGTTAATTGCAAAAGCGTATCACAATCAACCAGAGACCCATTTACCAAAACAAGGGAACGGATTAGCAGGATTAAATGAGCGAATGGCACAATTTGGTGGTGAATTTTCACAACACCTTGAGCAAGAAACACTGATCAATACCATGACCCTACCACTAAATTTAGAAGAAAAAAGCCATGATAAAGTGCCTACTAGTTGAAGATCAGACCTTAGTTCGTTTAGGCCTCGCTAATTTACTTAACCTCGATAACGCCATTAATATAGAAGCCCAAGCTGAAGATGGCTTGCAAGCGCTTGCACTATTAGCTGAGCATAGTTTTGACATTGCTTTACTCGATATGAGAATGCCGAATTTAGATGGGCTCGGGGTGCTGCAAAAAATGCGCGAGAAGGGTGATAAAACCCCCGTGCTAATCATCACCACATTTGAAGATTGTGATGTATTAGTCAAAGCCCTTAATCTAGGTGCTCGTGGATATGTACTTAAAAACATTGAACTTGAAGAACTCATTAGCGCTATCAAGCAGGTCGTTGCAGGTGAGCGAGTATTGCAAAGTGCGGTGACTGATTTTCTACTCAAAAAGCAACTAAGCCCTCAGCTCTGCTTAACAGGCAAAGAACAAACCGTATTGCAGTGTTTGTCTTTAGGCATGTCGAACAAAGTGATTGCCAAAAAGTTAGATAACTCTGAGGGGACTATTCGTAATCATGTGTCACAAATCCTTGCTAAATTAGAGGTAAAAGACCGCACTCAGGCCGTTATAAAAGCCATTAATCACAACCTAATTTAACATGCGAAGAATACCAAATTACTATTTTCGATTAGGCTTAAGTGGTGCAATCAACATAAATAAGAGTAAACAAAACCAACTAATATACAAACAGGCGACTATCCATGCGAGCTTTACTAGGCGTTCCACTTTTTGTGACCTAGCAATGAGTATGATTGGCATCACCCAAATCTTGATTTCAGACATTAAAGATCTTCAGTCTGCTCATGGCACAGAACCGCCCATCGACTCTAACTCATAACTGCCCAAACCCTAATCAGTAATACATTCGCTATCCTCATAGTAACTTTTAAATAGGAGGTCACTATGAAACCAGAACTAAATCACAATGCGACTGGTGTGAAACGTCCTTTCAAGCTTGAAGAGATTTGGCGTATTCGCACTCGAATCGAAATTAAAAACAACTTGATGCAATTAGCGTTACTCAATTTGGCTATAGATAGTAAATTAAGATCATGTGATTTACTGTCTTTAAAAGTTCGAGATGTCGCTACCCAAGATCAAGTTTTTGAGAGAGTGCAATGGATACAAAAGAAAACAAGGATCGAAGTTCAATTTGAGATAACGCCGAGAACACAACAAAGTATTAGCCGTTGGGTTCAAGAAGTTAAATTGCAACCTAAAGATTATTTGTTCCGGAGTTTACGTCGCTCTAATCAACCAATAAGCTATTCATATTACAGGTCTATTATCAGGAGTTGGGCTGAGCAGTTAGGGCTTGATTCTGCTCTATATGGAACTCACTCAATGCGAAGAACCAAAGCGACATTGGTTTATGCTCGAACCAAAAATATAAGGGCCGTTCAGTTACTGCTTGGCCATACAAAAATTGATAACACCATAAGATATCTCGGAATTGAAATTGAAGATGCAATTAAGATATCCAGAGAAACGGATTGTTAATTTAATATAGGCAGCAACCCCCAAGCTGCCTTTGCCCCAAAACGTGTTAAAGCAATTATTCTATAGGTCGGCTTTGAGCGATAACCGGACACTGAAAAAGTTAAATTTATTCCTGTGTTTTAAGTAGAAATCTAATTTTGTCCAATAACATTATTAAACGCCGTTTTGGGGCAAAATAACATGCTTAATTCCTAGCTGTTTTAATTACTTGTTTACAAAGGTAATTATTGGTGAAATTATCAGGGTATGTAATATACGCCGTTTCGGTGTGTTATAAACCACCAAAATGGTGTTCAATAAGCTGTTAGCTGTTTTGCTATGTTCTAGGCTTTTTTCAAATAAAAACATCGACTTTCTTTTTGTCGGTTAACAATAAAGCAGCCTTTTCTTGATATAAATCAAAAGTATCGTCTGATATAAATTTATCAAACGTATTAATTATTTCTTTCATGTAAGAGGCTCTTACTTGATAAGTCTGACGTTCAGGATATTCTTTAGCAAGTCCATCTAATTTCTCTGAACTATTAGAAAAATACTCCATAACATTAATTTTTTTATCAGGATCTACATCCCCTCCACCATAAGAAAGGATCCTAAGTTTAGACTCTAAACTATTCATATCTTCTCTTTTTTTGGATATTATGGGGTTTCCTGACTTACCTAATCTAACTGGTTCATCACTATCGTATTTTTGTGTGTATTCTCGTTCCATTTCATTCACATTTTTAACAATACTATGAAGTTCTTTTATACTCATATTAGAAAAGTTGAGCTCTTCTTTTTTAAATACTTTTTCATATGCACTTCCCTCAATTAATGATGAATCAAAAGCATTATTGTCTTTTTTTTCTTTAACTTTAGGATCAAGGTGAGTTGTGTTTATATTAATTTTTAAGCCACTTTCGCTTGTTTTAGTAGAAAAGCTTTTTATTTTTTCATCATCACTGTTTGTAAAAATAGATATTTTACTTTCAAATAGAGTAGGTAGTAGATTGGTGCTGATTTTCATAAAAATCCTTTTTCATATGTCGTTTTCTTTTATCGACATAATTTTATAAAACTTAAGCTTTTATTTTAGATTGTTTTCTATTAACGACTCATAGGGCTGAGTCGTTAATAGAAAGTTTAACTAGCCACCAGATCTTACTTCATAAGTAATTCCACCATAAGTAGATCCAGTTGTTGTTTTATTTTCAACTTCCCAATAATAAGTGCCTGCATTAAAGATAGAAGTGGAAACTGCTACGCTATATCCGCCAGCAACTCTATCTCCATTGCTATCAACCAAAGTCACTTTGAAATCATGTCCGTCATAGTTTCTTAAAATTGCAAAACTGAATCGCCCCGTGTTTGCCAGAGACTCAATAACTTGAGAAACTGGAACTATGAAAAAATCAAATCGCTATACATCAGAATTTCGTGAACGTGCAATTAGGCTTGTTACCACACAACAGCATGAATACCCTTCTCTTTGGGCTGCGCTAGTATCGATTTCAGATAAACTGGGATGTACCCCAGAAACACTTAGAGCATGGGTCAAGAAATCTCAAGCTCAACCGTCTAAACCCTCTTCTAATACGCAATCAACTGAAGAACGCCTTGCCGTCTTAGAGCGCGAGAATAAAGAGCTCAAGCGAACGAATGATATCCTGAGGCAAGCTGCCGCTTTTTTCGCCCAAGCGGAGCTCGACCGCAAACAGAAGTAATAGTGGATTTTATTGATGCTTGCAGAGAGCATTACGGTGTCGAGTCAATTTGCAAGGAATTGCCGATTGCACCATCAACGTATTATTCTCATAAACAGATACAAAGAGAGCCTGAGCGACTGTCTAACCGCAAAAAGCGTGATGCTGAGCTGATAATACTCATTCGCGAAGTGTGGGAGGATAATATGTCAGTTTATGGTGCAAGAAAAATATGGAAGCAGCTACAGCTTGACGACCATCAAGTCGCCCGCTGTACAGTCGAACGATTGATGCGAGTTATGGGAATTCAAGGTGTTCGTCGGGGTAAAGCACATAAGACAACGATACCTGACGAGCAACAAGATAAGCCACTTGATTTAGTTAATCGTCAATTTACTGCTGAGCAGCCAAATCAACTTTGGGTAGCTGACATCACCTATGTTGCCACATGGAGTGGGTTTGTTTATGTCGCTTTCGTGATAGATGTTTTTTCACGATACATTGTAGGTTGGCGTGTATCAACGACAATGCACACAGAGCTTATTCTTGATGCGTTAGAGCAAGCTATTTGGCATCGTGGCAACCCCGAAGGGTTAATTCACCACAGCGACAGAGGCAGCCAATATTTGTCTATACGATACACTGAGCGACTTGCTGAAGCTGGAATTCAAGCGTCTATAGGCAGTGTGGGTGACTCTTATGACAATGCATTGGCTGAAACAATAAATGGATTATTTAAAACAGAGATTATTCGCAGAAATGGCCCGTGGAAGAATGTTGATGCTGTTGAATACGCAACGTTAGAGTGGGTCAATTGGTTTAATAATCAACGCTTATTATCTTCAATTGGGTATATTTCACCAGCTCAATATGAAACAGACTACTATGATAATTTAAACGAGTCAGGTAAAGTGGCCTGACTTAAACAAACTGGTCTCCGATGAACTCGGGGCGATTCATTTGTATACATTCGACAGCGTGCCTATTATCTCATTTTGTCATACACAGTTTTCATCTAAAATAACCTGTTGCGCCTTTAAAAATAGGCGTATACGCTTTGTTTACACCCGTATACATCAGAGGTATTTTAGAATGGCTATTCTAAGCATCCGAATTGACGATAAATTAAAAGAGTCTTTAAGTAGTGAGGCGCAAAAGGAAGGTATTTCTTTATCTGAATATGTGAAGAAATCACTGGAAATTAAGAGCGTTGATACTCATATACTAGCAACAGAGAAAAACTTAAAAAGCTCTGTTGATAGTATTAAAGATTTAGCGCTCGTCTCTCAGGAGACTGTACACGAAGTTGAACTAAATATTCAGCGGCTAAATGAATCGCTTAAAAATGCAAATCACTTAAAAGAAATCAAAAAATTGAAATGGATATTGATTTCTATATCCCTCATCTTTGTATCAATCTCGATCCCAATATTTCACTTTAATATTGCTTATTTCAAAACCTTCTTTTATTAGGCTTTATCCTGAATAATTTAAGGCCTATGAGCCAAGCCTATTAGTAAATATTCCAGTTACCGGAAAGCCTTTGCCGTCCAACACCTCTGTATTAAGCTTTTCACTTTACGATGAATTACCTTCAACAACTTAATTTAAATAAACTTTTTAAAGGCGTTTTCAAAAGACTATAAGTGTATAATTATGGCGCAGGTTTTGCAGTTAATATCACTCATACGATCATACTAAGGAAAAGAACCTATGCGAGTTGATGCAAACGTACATTATTTTAATGGGAACCAGCGTACCAAGCCTTCAACAGAGGCCTCAACGTCATTTTCGGCTGCATTAACAGCAGCACAAACAGACAATGATAAGACTGACAGCAGCACAAAACAGGCGGATTTCACTAGTATGACCCGGCAAGAAATGCGGGACTGGGCCAACACTCAAATCCGCAATGGAGAAATGTCTCTCGATGACGGCAGGCCTTTCATGGCTATGACTATGAAAATACCCGTAAATGGAGGCGAACTGGCAGGTGCACACAGTGATGAAACACGATATAACTTCATTCAAAAAACGCGTGATGGCATCCAAGGCGCACTGTCACGCAATGACGAGACTACTTTGAAGATGTTAGAATCAGCTATGTCTATCATGCAAGACAAAAGTACTGGTGTTAACATTCGTATTTAGAAATATAAAAAGGCCAGAATGTCTGGCCTACATCATTAATAAATCAAAGAATACTGATCTGGACTGACATAGTATTCCATGGCGAATTAGTCGAAGTATTTTGGTATTTGAATAATCCGTTTTGATGACCATCGACATTGTATTCATTGAGGAAACCCACGACAGTTTGCCCAGCGGTACAAGGCCATGTGTAATTACTACCAGTCACACAAACAGGCGTACTTGAGTACATTGTGGAACTCGGAAGTAACCCACCGTTCATCCAAGCAATATGATTATAACCATAACCAATTTCTAAAACAGCAGTACGCAGCTGCTCTCCCCCATGATCACATGCAGTTGTTGTCATACCAACAGTGGACTCCCACCCACAATCAGTTGAACCAACAGCATATACCCACATTGAAGATAGCGGCGGAGCTGATGCTCGAGCCATTAATTCAGACTCCATGCGGATGTTTTTGATTTCGGCAGGAGCTGGAGCATTCTGACTAGTGAGTACAGGAAGGGAGGTAATTACTTGTTGACTGCGCGGAACTTCCTCAGCATAACTCATATTACTTACACCAGTTGCTATGACTACAGATAGCAGGCAATTAATTAAATTTATTTTCATAGTCCTTGAATTTCCCTTTTAATATCAATTGAAAGGTATTCATAGTTCACGCCTTTAGCATTGTCAAAAAATGAAAACATAATGATAAATAATTAATTTTTATATTTGTTAACTGATAGCAGAAAATCAAACACAAGACCTTCATCCAACAACTGAGTTTCACCGGTGAAACTTTAATTTTAGCGGCTAAAATAATGGGGTATCACACTTTGACCTGCAATACCCCCTACCTAACAATTAACCTATTAAACTTATAACCAATTGGGCTACAGAAATTAGGGAAATTAAATTAATAGAAAACCTTCCTTCTACTTTCACTTTATAATGAATATCTATTTTCATTCGCGTGCTCATTAATATTGATAGTGCCCCAACCGCAGTGTAATCTTAAATTGCCGTAAAAGATTGGCGGTTAGAACGTGGCATCCATGCCATTTTACTATCGTTGATTTTCAACCAGGCCTCGTGCCTGGTTACCTTCATTTTTTATGTTTCTTTGATACTAACAAAATTTTTTAACTATCTGCGGCGCTGAAAAAATTAACCTGTCGCCTTAGTTCCGCTTAATCATAATTTAACGCATAGCACTTTTACGAATAAGCAAAAGGTGAGTATTTATTAAAATAATTGCCGGTGTATCTACCATTTCACATTAAAAACAGGTGCGGCGGCACTCTAGGTTACACTGTCGTATTAACCTAGAGGCCTTGCCATGTAAGCGCTAATAACGAATTGCACACGGGAAAGTTACACGCGTGATGTGAACGGTACTTTTGAACGGACTCGATAAAGTTATTGAATAAACAGGTCTGATAAACACAGCCGTACGTATTGCTATCTGTGCGTTGCTAATTTAGAAAAGTCCCTGACACGTTTCTGTCCAAAAACGAGTTTACCTGACCGTCTGTTTCTCGCTCTAAGCGCAGTTCAATCACACATAATTTGCTTGGCGTGTTGCAAACAATGACAAGATTACCTACCCCCTATCTGCAGTAACAATAATAAAGATTGATTGGATTATGCGAGTAAAAGCTTTTTGAAATGAGACTTGAGTTATTAACTTAAAGCGCAAGAAATATAAACCCTGAATAATTTTCATATAAAAATTCAGTAAAATTTTTTATCCATATTATACTTTTTTATTATTGCTGTAATTTTGGATAACTATGTTAAACAATTATTCTGTGCGTACCCGTTTAGCCGTGCTTGCATTGCTACCAATTATGATTTTTTTAATTACATCGTTTTTTTCAATAAACACAATGGGAAGGTTAGTAGCAGGGATTGATAGTTTATACGACGACCGTGTCGTACCACTTAAGCAAATTAAACATGTGTCAGATAATTACGCTGTAAATATTGTTGACTTACTTCACAAGTATCGTGCTGAGTCTATTACCAAATCAGCGCTTTTAGCGAATATTAATGATGCTAGAAATACGGCTGATAATGAATGGAAAGCCTACCTGAGCACACAGCTAACAGCTGAAGAAAAGCGCTTAGTAGATAACGTTGAAAGCAAACTACAGCCCGTGCTTACGCACTTAAATAATTTAATTTTAAGCATTAATAGTGGTGAGTTTTTATTAATCCCACAAAAGCAATTTGTTTATGAGCTTTACCAATTATTTGATCCGCTGAGTGCCAGCTACCAAGCTTTAATTGATTTACAGCTTAAAGAAGCAAGTGATTTTAAAGTTAAAGCTGATGAGAATTATCAATTTATAAAATTGATAATGAGTGTGACAATCGCGATATTGATTTTACTGTTACTGATTGTTGCTTACTTTATTTATTCTTCGATACAAAATCCATTAATGTCATTACGCGATACCATAACGCACATTGCGACCAATGCTGATTTAACAGCTCGTGCTGAGGTTCAGGGCAAAGATGAGATTGCAGATACCGCATCTAACTTTAATGATATGCTACTTCGGATCCAAGGTTTAGTAAAAGATATGGCAGGCGCAACACTGACACTTGCCTCTGCAGCTGAAGAAATGAACTCTATTAGTATTCAGGTTGCCAGTACAGCAACGCAGCAAGAGCAACAATCGGCTATGATTGCAACTGCAATTACTCAAATGAGCAGTGCAATAGAACAAGTTGCTCAAAACGCGCAAACAACCTCCGACAAGGCAACAAGTGCCGACATTAAGGCAGGCCAAGGGCAACAAGCTGTTGCTGATAATATAGAGTCAATAAATACGCTCTCAGCTTTAGTTAATACAAATACGCAGCTCATCACAGATCTAAACACACAAACCAATGATATAAACCAAGTTGTTATGATGATTCAAAGCGTTGCTGAGCAAACTAACTTGTTAGCTTTAAATGCAGCTATTGAAGCAGCAAGAGCTGGCGATTCTGGTCGTGGTTTTGCCGTTGTAGCCGATGAGGTAAGGCAACTTGCCCACAATACTCAAAAGGCAACCGCTAGTATTAATGAAATGATCACTAAACTACAAGGCATGGCTCAGCAAGCTGTTAATGCCATGGGTAACGCAGAAAGCAGCGCTAAAGAGAGTGTTGACCATGCTAATTATTCTTCGCAGGTGCTCAGCGAAATTAACCGTGAAGTTACTGAAATTGCAGATATGAATACTCAAATATCAACCGCAACACAGGAGCAAAAAATGGTCGCAAATGAGCTAAGCAGTAATATTAATGAGTTTAGCGCGAGTATCACGTCGGTTAGCGAAAGCTCACAGCAAAATGCACAGGCATCGCAAGAACTTGCACAGCTTGCGGCAATGCTACAAGGGCAAGTTAATGTATTTAAAGTTTAGGTACTTTCATTTTGCCGCATGTTAGGAGTTATACCTTAAATGAAAGCCTTATTTGCCATCATTTAAAATTATTAATTGATGGCATTCTTGTTACTTTAAGCACTAGTTTGATTTGACAATATATTTATCCAATCACTGGGGTTTGAGAGTATAAACTGATACGAGCTGCCATCTTGCGTGAAAACCTCTATCGCATCAGCTGTTATTGGAACAAGGCCTGCGCCTTTGCCTTTACATTCAACCACTTTTAAAATTGTATCACGGGCAATTGTATATGGTTCTAACCCTAATTTTTCATTAAAAGGTTCAAAATTTAAGTCTGTTTGCGTAATCCAAAACTTTCCGTCCGCTTTCATAACTCCATTTTGAATGGTTGCCATTGTTGATTTAACGACCGTTGATTGCATATTTAAATTCCTTTACACGTGCATATAATTTCAAATTGTTCAACTTCTTTCTGTTTATTATTACAGCTAACTTGATAGCCAAAAGCAAGTTTATTTGTGCACTAACGCCACAAAGCCACCTTTTAAATTTAAAAGTTACCCGCATATATTTACCTGCTTTAAACTTTGTGGAATAATCACTGCCCTCTTAGGGGAGTAGCCCGCTCAGTAATGAGTAAACTTATCAACATAATTGCACCTCATGTGCATGGTAAGTTTGTAATGTTGTAGCAAGCGTTATCGGCGAGACCTAGGTAGACACTATCCTCATGGCGGGAGATAGCTGCTTGCCTTGGTTTAGTATTCCCGCCTGAAGATTATATTAATGGATATTTTTTTAACCTCTACCGTCACTGTTGCCCTTGCTGAAATAGGCGATAAAACCCAGCTTTTATCTTTACTATTAGCTGCTCGCTTTCATAATAAAATTGCACTTATTTTAGGCATTCTCGCTGCTACTATTATTAATCATGGTTTATCTGCATGGTTTGGTGATTGGCTAAGCGGGAACTTTGCCGTCGAATACTTACCTTGGATAGTCAATATAAGCTTTATTGTGGTAGGGCTGTGGCTACTTATTCCAGATAAAGATGAAGAAGTGAGCCATAAATACGACCGCTATGGTGCATTTTTAGTGGCCTTAATCTTATTTTTTATTGCTGAAATTGGGGACAAAACACAAATTGCAACCGTATTGCTCGGCGCACAATATCAATCAGTACTTTGGGTTACGGTGGGTACTACAGTAGGAATGTTAATTGCTAATGTCCCTGTTATTTATGCCGGTAAGGCGTTACTAAAAAGAATTCCATTAAATACCGTAAGAGCGATAGCAGCCAGTGTTTTTGTACTGTTGGGTATTTATGGTTTAGTGACTATATAATGATTAAATAACGTTTAAATCACTCTTTAATCGTTAAACAATAAAAAGCGCTTACCTACTTTTATACAAGTTAGTTGTAAGCGCTTTTTATATAAGGGTATATGATTTAGGCGTTATTTACACAATAGCAGCCTTTTGTATCCGCTATTAATAATGATGAGTTAAATCCGGCCTGTAAATTACTAATAACGGTTTCCACAAAGCCACTACCTTGAGAGCATGCCAGCCCTTCAGATAAAGGCCCTGCATAAACAAACTCACCATTTTTATCAATTAAAACGGCGGCAGGTGTGGCAGGGATCACTGACTTTAACTCATTATTTAATACAAAATTTTGCACTTCAACGCCTTGGTTTGTAGCAAAGCGTTGCAGGGCTGATAAATGAGGCTGTGCTTGAATTGTACAGCCGCAATTTTCTTGCGTAATAATCACAAGTTGAGCACTGTCTTTGTTTTGCCACAGTACTTGGTTTTTAAATTGCGAAAACCAGTTTTGTTGTTTAAGCATATTACCCTCATCAAAGGGCTTTAGCTGCCCTAGCTGAAAGTAAACAAGTGCCGACACAACAAAAGCAAGCCATATACAAATTAAGCTAATGGTGAAATAACGAGACTTACTTAAATTTTGCAATACTTTGCTCTAATACATCAATACTTACGTCTATCAGCTGCACTTTAGCCGTTAACTGCTCAACTATTTTAGCCTCTTGATACTGATTTTGGCGCATTTGATCTGTACTCATTGCTATTTGCTCTGTATTTCCAGCCTGTTCGGCAACCACTTGAGCTACTGAGTTAGTGCTGGCAGATACCGCTTGAATTTGATCACTCATTGACGAAATATTCTCTTTCATCGTTGCGCTTATTTTTGTTAAATCAACCACAAATTCTACACATTGATTCATCGACTGAGTTGACGTGCGACTATTATTTACCAGATCTGTAAGCGTAGACGCTATTTTGGTTGTTGTTGCTTGGCTGCTATTTGCAAGCGAGCGTACTTCATCGGCAACAACAGCAAACCCTCGGCCATGCTCACCCGCTCGTGCGGCCTCTATTGCAGCATTAAGGGCTAATAAATTAGTTTGGTCGGCTATGCCTGAAATTTCATTGAGTAAACTAGTAATAACATCCCCAGCGGCCACTAAGTGGCTTAACTGCTCTTCAGTGTTTGTTAACAAGGTGAGTAGCTCGGTGCTTTTTCTGTCGGTTTGTAATACTTCTTCCAGCGCAACATTGGCTGATTCAGTAATGCTATTAACTTGTTGTTTTAAAGTATCGCTTTCTTGTTCAACTAACTTAAAACCATGCGCAACTTGTGCGCCTGAATTAGCAATATCATCTGTTTGCGCGTTTCGTTGCTGCGCGCTATTGGCTAACTCATCATGAACATGAATAAGCTCTTTAGAGTTATTTTTTAAAGAGTCAGACTGAACTTGAACTTGCTTAATCACATCTGATAAGTACTCAAGCAAAGTATTAAAACCAACTACCGCTTTGCTTGTTGTGTCATCTGCTCGCATAGAAAGCTTAACTTGATTTGGATCTTGCATTATTTGCTCTGTGGCATAACTTAACGATAGACCCGCACGGCGTTCGCGATTTAACGTTACGGCAATAAAACCAGCTACAAGCGCTTCCACAATGGCATACGCTGCGTGAATAAGCACTGTTGAAAAGGCGAGTCGGTCTGGATCAAATACGTAAAACCCCGTGTTTTGTGTTTGCAAATAGTAAAAAGATAAATGGTGTATAGCTACAAACACAATAGCGGTAATAAACACTCGCCACTGTATGAACATTATTAGCATGGCTAAGAAAATGAATATTTCGAAATGCACTTCAATAAGGCCATAGGCTTGTTGAATATGTAAAAATGAAAACATCATAATTGCAGCCGCAACAACATGCGGTGTCATTTTGCTATCGGGTTGGGTTTTTAAAAGCCAAATGGGGAGCAAACATAACGGTAAGCCGACAAGAAATGCTTCTGTCAAGGTGCCAAAATAAAGACCAATACCTATAGACTCAATAAACAAAAGACTAAAAATAATTGTGAATAACCGACTTACACTAGACATAAAAACCTTAAATTAATTGTGTTCTAATTTAAACACGTTCAGCTGATATTTAAACTCAAAACAGCTAGCTATTTATTATTTCAAATCAAACAAAGTACAAATTATTTGATTTAAAACCGTTTTTAATGCGCTACTTAACAATTGGTAGTATTTGTTTAAAGGTAGACGTCCCTGCTTTTGTTGTCCATTGAAATATGATGGTCTCTACACAAGAGACTATAGCACCGGCTTGACGAAGCTGTTCTAGTGCAATAGCTTTGTGCTCTGTGTTTCTTGATGCTACTGCATCAGCTGCCACAGTGACCGCATAACCCTGCTGTAATAAATCTAAGCATGTTTGTAACACACAAACGTGCGCTTCAGTGCCAATTACAACTATATGTGGGCGATTTAATTGCGCAAGAATATCTAAAAACCCCTCTTGTGCACAGGCACTAAAGTTAATTTTTTCAAAATAGCGTGTATTAGGTAACACAGATTTTATTTTCTCATCACTTTCACCTAGTCCTTTTTTATAATGTTCTGTAATTATTGAAGGAATTTGATGAATAGCACTTGCTTTTGCTAACTGCAGAGCACAATCTAGCGTGTCATTAAACGAAGCAATCGCTGGTGCTAACTTACTTTGTAAGTCGATAACTAAAAGTATACTGTGCTCTGCTTTAATATTTCCTGCGTAATTCATACTATGTCCTTACGTTATAACTAGATTAACCTTGTAAAAAACAACAAAAAAAACAACAAACAGTTTACATTTAATGCTTTTTGTAATTTTTGGATTAAACTCATGTTATATTACGCCAACATTTAATATCAACCTTGTTCGTTGTAAGGGTAAGTGCTTTTGAGTAAGTTTTTCTTTATTGTTTATATGTTTTTATTTGTTTGCTCGCAGCATAGCTTTGCTTCACAAACTTATTCAGAACAATTACAACGTATCACTAACAACGAACAATTGTCGCAAAGCTTTATAGTGAAATCACTCCAAGATGACATGAGCTATGTATGGATTGCTACAACTGAAGGTTTATACCGATTCGACGGATACCAAGTCACGCCTTACGAGAGCGAATTGGGTTTAAAAAATAACTACATTAATAGTATTTATAAAGCAATTGACGGCCAAATTCTGGTTAATACTCAACTTGCAGGAAGTTATTTGATTAACCCTAATACCTTGCAAGCAGAGCTAATATATTCAGGGCACTTAAACCAAAATCAAGAAAAGTTCTCTCCTGTTCAGGCTGTTGCTGAACAACCGGCGCATTTTTATTTTTCTATTGATTCGCACATCTACCGATATGGTAAAACATCAAAAGACCTAACACTCATCTCATCTTTGCCCGATGAAAATATGTTTATTAGAGCATTATCATTATACCAAAACACATTGTATATTGGTGCCGATCAGGGGCTATATGTTTATAACTTTGCCAATAACGACCTACAACAAATAACACTTAACGACATTCAAGAAGTTACAAACGATAGCAACAATGTTAAATTTTTATCCATAGATGATGAGCTTGGTTTGCTAGTTGGTACGGTTGAAGGAATGTATCGGATTGCTTTTGATGAAATTAAAAATATAAACCCTTCAGCATTAACAACTTTGATAAGTGACTATAATATTTGGGATTATATAAACACACCGTATGGTGAGTTTATTGCCACAGAAAGTGGGTTATTTGAATTCGATAGAAAAAACACAAGCATTAGCCCTATTTTAAACTTCAAAGATAGTAACTACAACGTAACAGAGAACACAATAAACGATATTATGTTTGATGAGTCGGGCTTACTTTGGTTAGGTTCTAGAACACATGGAATATTTACTTGGGCAGCACAAACAAAAAAGTTTAAAAAAATAACCTTACCTGAAAATAATATTGTAAACACTATTTACCAAGATAATAGTAAATTACTGTGGATAGGCACTGACGATGGACTTGTTCAGTATAACTTAGAAACCCAAAAGAGTGACTTATATCTACAATCTAAAGATAGCAAAGCGGTCTATGGCCTATCGGCTATAGGTGATATTTTCCCTGCATATGGCAAAGGCGATAACTACCTATGGCTAGCAACTTTTTCCGGGCTCGATCTCTTTAATAAAGAAACAACAACATTTGAAAAAAACAAATACATTACTCAGTACAAGTTAAATACCGACTATACGTTCGGCATTGCACAAGTTGCACCCGATACTTTTGCTTATATTAACAATGATAACTTTTATATATTTAATGGTAATACAGGCGAAAACCGAGTTATTAATGGACTAAAAGAGCAGGTATCGCCCATGCTTGCATATACGTTTCATACCCCCTCTGAGGCTTTCCCTGGCGAATTACTGTTAAGTACCTCTGACACACTTTATCGATACAACGAAGAAACAGAGACTTTAATTACTATTTTTGAATCTAAAACAGCAAAAAACAATCTTTACCATACAGTAGAGAATTATTATTACGATGCTAAGCGAGGGCTGCTGTGGTTAGCCACCACCCAAGAAGGCTTAATTGCAGTAAACGCTAAAACATATCAGCAAGTGCATGTATTTGATAAACACAACTCATTAAATACTAACTCTATTTTTAAACTTATTGCAGATAATAAAGACTTTTTATGGGTAAGTACTGATAACGGTCTTTATCAACTTAATTTAGATACGCTTAACATCACCACGTACACAATAAAAGATGGCTTAAGTAACAATCACTTTACAGCTCTAGCAGCATTAAGGTTACACAACAACGAGTTAGCGTTTGGTAACCGTAGCGGCGTGCTAATGTTTGACCCAGAGCAATTTGATAATGAACAGCGAAAAATCAATAATAACTTAGCAATTACTAATATTAGTTTGTTTTCACAAGCCCTTAATTACTCCCCTTCAAAATACAGCACTGATCCATTAATGCTTAAGCACGACGATATGGGCTTAACGGTTCGGTTTTCAAATTTTGATTATAAAAATATTAATAAAACCTACTACAAAGTTGAGCTTACAGGCCCTTCGTCTTTGAGCTACAACGATTTAAAATCTAACCAGGTGTTTTTTACTAAATTACAACCTGGTGATTATATTTTGTCTGTGTCTACTCAACAGCGAAATGGAGTGATCACAAGTGACCCCATACAGTTAAAATTTAGTGTAGCTTACGCCCCTTGGCAGTCTCCTATTGCATATACTTTATATTTTATTGCTATTGCTGTTATTTTGTTTTATTTTTCTGGCAATACCGAAGCCGTAAAATTGCAATTGAACAAGCTCACCGCGCCGCTGTGCACTCTAAAACACAAACTGAGCTGGCACTAAAAAGTAATAAAAGCGGTGTATGGAACTATAGCTTTGCAGATAACTCAGTAAATACAGATAGAGGCGCAGAGCTTGGCTACGAGAACTTACCTGAACGCATCGATATAAGTAGTTTTTTTAATATTATGCATCCTGATGAGCGTCGCAGGCTACAAAGTAAATGGAATACTTTTACAAACCAAACTAAGCAAAAACATTGGCAAGCTACTTATCGTTTACGGCACAAAGATGGGCACTGGTTATGGTTTCATGATTTGGGGCAAACTATTTATAATGAAGACACTAAAGAGCCTCTTTATGTGTCGGGTATTTTTACTAATATTACCGAGCAGCTGGCAAACGAACAACAAGCCAAAATATTAGGCGAAGCATTTAGTCAAATAAATGACTTTTTACTTATTTTAGATGAAGACCTCGTGCCATTTTCAGCCAATAACAGCTTTATGGATGTGTTTTCTGATGAAGGCAGAGAGGGGGTTGTTACCTCAAAATTATTTATTAATGCCATTGGACAAGCTAAGTGTAGAGAGTTTGCAACAATTTTAAAAGCACTTAAACCAAAAGAAAACTGGCGAACAAATGCTTATGTAAAGACCACAAAAGCTGAAAAACACCCTATTCATTTAAGTGCCACAGCCGTTGCTAATGAAAAAGATAAAGTCAGTTATTATGTTATTGTTATTACCGATTTAACAGAGCAGAAACGCGCTGAAAATGAGTTACGCTACCTTGCTAATTACGATGCGTTAACGGGCTTACCTAATCGTAGTTTAATGAATCAAAAAATCGAAAATGCCATTACAAGCGCCGCTAAAGACGATTCGCAATGCGCTGTTATATTTATAGATTTAGATAAATTTAAACCCGTCAATGACTCTTTTGGCCATGCAGTGGGTGACAAACTATTGTGCAATATTACCGAGCGAGTGAGCCAATACTTAGGTGATGACGCTACATTTGGCCGCCAAAGTGGTGATGAATTTTTAGTGTTAGTTGAAAACGTTACCTCAATGGCCTCTTTACAACACACTCTCAACGAAATGAGCAAAGAGCTGGCTAACAAGGTTATTATTGAAGACTTCGCTATTAATATATCAGCCAGTATTGGTATTGCATTGTACCCATACGATGCAACATCGACCGATGCCCTCATACGTAACGCAGATATTGCCATGATGCATGCTAAACAAGCAGGCAGAAATGGATTTCAGTTTTTTAATGAAAAAATGAATGAGCAAATTAAACAAAAGCTTATTCTTGAAAACGACTTAAAAGATGCTGCTAGGGACAATCTGTTTTTTAATCACTATCAACCTATTGTTAATACACTAGATAAAACAATAAGTGGGGTTGAATTACTCATGCGCTGGGAAAACAAAGGCAAACCGGTTTCTCCCGCTTTATTTATACCTATTGCTGAAGAGACTGGCTTAATTGATATGTTAACTGAGCAAGCATTACAGCGTGCAATTACTGAGCTTGCTCCACTTTTGAACATTAACCCGTTGTTTTACATATCGTTAAATTTGTCTCCAAAACATATTTTAAAGGCCAATATAACGCAGCAGCTCAGCTCCATACTAGAAAAAGCACAGATAAAACCACAACAACTTCGTTTAGAAATTACAGAAAACACGCTATTAGAAGATAAATACAAAGCAGCTAAGCAACTAAAAAGCTTACAGGCTGCTGGGTTCAAACTGTTTCTTGATGATTTTGGCACTGGCTATTCATCGTTAACTTATTTGAGTCAATTTCCAATTAATGTGATAAAAATAGATCAAAGCTTTGTTAATAGTATTGGTATTGATAAAGGGGATGAATCTATTATTAAAACGATTTACTCACTCGCTGAAAACTTAGAGTTATATTGTATTGCAGAAGGGGTAGAGACGCGGGAGCAGCTAGAATTTTTAAAAAATATTGGCTGTCATAAGCTACAAGGTTACTACCTTGCTCGCCCTATGAGTGCTAACGATTTAATGAGCCCAGAATGCTTCGAAAAAATTATTGATTTGATATGAACCTAAAAGCGACTTAGTTAAGTCGCTTTTAGGTTTAACGCATTAGTGTATGTGCTTGCATTCGTAGCTTTCTATTTGTAATACGCTGTTGCGCACATTAAATTTATCTGCAAGCAGTTTAATTACCTTTAAGCGGCACTCTTCATCATGTTTTTCTATAGTACAGTGTTGTTTTAGCACAACATGAGCACCAACAATAACCTTTTTGTTTTTACGAACAACAGTGACATTGTGCACATTTGCAACATGTTCCATGGTGGTTATTTCTGTTTCAATATCGGCCACTTTAGGTAACTTAGCTTTATTTGAACGCAACCCCTTGAGACAGCTAATAATGACCTTAATACCGGTAAACAAGACAAAAGACGCAATTAACATGCTCGATAAAATATCAATTACATTCCAGCCTGTTATGTATATAAGTACACCAGCAGCAAAAGTAGAAACCGTTGATATTAAATCAAAAAACGAGTGTAAAAACACGGCATACACATTAATGCTCGCCTTACGGCCTTTATAAAGCACCCATGCCGCCGCGCCATGAAATAAAAAACCAATAGCAGCAATTACCGACATTAAGTAACTATTAATAACCAGCTCATGTCCCCCTTTATGATGCATAAAGCGCTCAGTGCCCTCATATAAAATAAGTGAACTAATGGCTAGGTATAAAACGCCGTTGATCAACCCTCCTATTAGCTCTGCTTTTTGATGGCCATCGTTATAGGTTTTAGCTAAATGAATAGCAAAGCTAGACGCAATGAGAGCAATGAACAAAGAGCTATTATGAACAAACAAATGCCCTGCATCAGCAAGTACTGCAAGTGAGTTTGCGTAATACGCACCCACTAATTGAATCACCATAAATGAGCAGGTAATTGCAAGTGCAATTAACAAACGGCGACGAGAAGCGTGATGTGTGGTTATTTCTGTCATGAAATATAATAGACCTTCACTAAAAATAAAGTAAGCTTATGAAATAAAGCAAATTGGGAAATACGTAATGATATACAGTCACAATTGTAATACGTAGGCCAAATAAACGCACTAAAAACTTAGTAAAACACAAAAAACTGTACTAAAAATAACTAAGCAGATACAAAAATAATAATTAATTCATAAATATGGTCAGTTATCATATTTTAATGCGGAGAAACCCGTGAGCCATGACTCAAACAATACAATCTGGAAGATTTTTAATCTAATTAATTTAGCGGTGATTGTTTATGACAATAAAACACATAATTACATCTTAAACCAACATGCCAAAACGTTACTTAACATAAATAGTGACGACGCGCTTAGCAGCGATGTTTTTAACAATATTACGCTTCGCGACTTTAATGATGATACGGTGATAACCATTGAGCAATTATTTTCATCAAATATCACAGCTGTTTTATTAGAGTGTGAATTTTCGCCGCAGCTTTTAAATGTTAATCATTCAATAGTTAATGACTCTGTATCTATGATCACTTTAGAGGAAAATCATAGTCACGCAGAGCAATATAATTTTGACCATATTATTTCAAAAATATCCACCAAACTAATTGATATTCAAAATGATAATATTGATCAACAAATTAACTTTGCACTCAAAGCCATAGGCACCGTTTGTAAAGCGGATAGAAGCTATTTATTTGAATTTAATACCGATAGTGAAACCTTAACCAATACGCATGAATGGGTGAACACCGGCATAACTGCCTACAAAGGTAGGTTGCAAAACGTCCCTAAAGCCGAACTACCCTACTTTTTTGATGTAATGAACTTAACACACCTATTTAAAGTTAATGATGTTGCTCAGCTACCGCCAGAGGCGAATTCAGAAAAAGCAGAATTTGAAGCGCAGAGTATTCAGTCTGTTTTATGTGTTGGCCTGCGCTTTGACAAAGAGCTTGTTGGTTTTATTGGCTGTGACTGTGTTAACACAAAACGCCACTGGAGCAAAATAGATTTAATAAGAATCAAGCTCGTAGGCGAAATTATTAATAACGCACTCAAAAACATAAACTATAAAAAAAGCTGCAGTTAGCCCAAAAACAATTAATTAACGCTAATACAAAATTAAATAAGTTAGCAAACACCGATGCACTTACTGATATTGCCAACCGCCGATTTTTTGATACTTCCCTAAAGAGCGAAATTAAACGCTCTGCAAGACAACACCAACCAATTAGTTTAATTATGTGTGATATCGACTTTTTTAAGCGCTATAACGACAATTATGGCCACCACAAAGGCGATGAAACGTTAAAACACGTTGCTCGTGCTTTAAAAAGTTTATGTAAGCGTGAGGGTGACATAGCAGCTCGCTATGGCGGTGAAGAATTCGCAATCATTTTACCTGCTACGAATATAGAGCAATGCCATAAATTTGCTTTGTTAATTGAGCAAAAAATAAAAGCGCTGAATATTACGCATGAGTTCTCTCCTATTGCCCCTTACATAACACTTAGCTTTGGTTGTTTTTGTAGTTATCCAAATGCAGATACACACACAGAAACCCTAATAAAAAGCGCTGACATAGCTTTGTATAAAGCAAAAAAAGCTGGCAGAAATCAAATATGTATTTTTGAATAATAAACAATCATAAATTACTCTTTTCACAATGAAAGTCATATCATTATATTAATAACCACTTTGTGCTATTTAAATGAACAATAAATTGCCCATTTAAATTTATAAATTAAAAACACTTTCTTAGCTTAAGTCATCAGCACTTGGGATAACCACGCCATATAAGTCATTAATGGTTGCTAAGGCACTTTTATGTAGATCAGATGCCAACACATCACTTACTGAAGTTTGTAATGGCCTTGTAGCGCACGCGTCAGCGACTACCGTTGCGTGGTTACCTCTTAAAAATGCACCTTGCGCTGTAAATGTCACACACATGTGGGTCATAAACCCAACAATGATCAATTTATTATTACCAATTACATCTACTTGTTCGCCTAAGCCTGTTCCTACAAAACTATCGGGAGCTGTTTTAACGATAACTTTTTCATCCGCAATTGGCGCGACACTTGAGTGTATTTGGCCTATTTCGGCATTAATATCGTAAGGCGAGCCTTCACCACCATCATGCATAATATGAATAATTTTAGAACCAGCAGCACGTGCATCAGCCAGTAAAATTGCCGCATTATTAAGAGCATCTTGCCACCCTTCTAACTCCATAACACCTTGTGTATAAGTATTTTGATAATCAACAAATATAAGTGTGGCGTTTGTAAGTGAAGCGGGTGTTGAGTCAAGCCCATTAAGTTCACGAAGTGTCGTCGTCATAATTTATCCTTTAATACCGAGTAAAATTTAAGTTTATAAGCTATCACGGCTGTGACAGCCGTGATAGCTGCGTTTGCACCATGACAGCTTATACTTTATAGTCGGTTGCAAATAGTGTCCTAAAGGACGGTAGTCGATGATATTAGGCCAAAATGACATTACTCTGTGAACATACCGTTGCGATTGTTGCTTATAACAATATCAGTTTGTTTCACCTATCTATTCCGTGTAGTATTTTTGGTGAAGACTTAGACCGCGTGGGCGCTCGTCCATATAAAGTTACAGTATGTACAGAAACTGTAGGTCTGGTGCCAACACTTTCTGGCTTTCCCATAGAAATAAAACAAGACCTGTCAATACTTGAAACTGCTGATACTGTCATCGTACCCGCGTGGTGCGATCCTGATATACCCGCCTCAACAGCTTTACTTAATGCACTTCGCCGTGCACATGCTCGTGGAGCAAGAATGGTAGGTTTATGTTTAGGCGCTTTTGTGCTTGCTGAAGCAGGTATATTGGATGGCAAAACAGCATCAACCCACTGGGTATGGGCTAACGACTTCGCAAAAAAATACCCAAAAGTAAACTTTGATAACGATGTACTGTACATTGATGAAGGAAATGTTTTTACCTCAGCAGGCGCCGCTGCCGCAATTGATTGTTGCCTACATTTATTACGTCGTGATCACGGCGCAGATATTGCCAACAGCGTGGCCAGACGCATGGTTGTGGCGCCTCACCGCAGTGGAGGACAAGTACAGTACATAGAAAAACCCATTCCTCGACACATCGATAGTAACCGTTTAGAGCCGGCTATCACTTGGGCACTAAAAAATTTAACTAAACCTTTAACAATCGATGAACTCGCCAGTAAAGCAAGTATGAGTCGCCGTAATTTTTCTCGACTTTTTAAAAAAGCAATGGGCACTACATTTACACAATGGCTGCTGAGTCAACGTCTAACCATCGCGCAGCAGCTATTAGAAACAAGTAACCACAATATAGATAGAATTGCTAATCAATCTGGGTTTTCATCGAGTGTTAGCTTTCGACAACAGTTTTTAGCCGCTTTCTCTATTTCACCTTCCGCTTACAGAAAGCAATTTAAAAGTAGCGAGCCGCAATAAAAAGTTACTCGCACATACGCAAATCACTTGTTAGCATGAGGTATTATCAAAGGATGGAAATGAGCATGACGAACAATAATCATACGTTAGTCGTTGAAGGTGGTGCAATGCGCGGTATTTTTGCTGCAGGTGTGCTTGATGAGTTTTTAGAGCAAGGATATCAACCCTTTAATCGGTATTTTGGAGTATCAGCTGGTGCTACAAATGTGGCAGCCTATTTATGTAAGCAGCCAACACGCAACTACAAAGTGATCACCGATTACTCCTGCAGGCCAGAATTTATTAATCTCGCACGTTTTATCAAAGGCGGCCATCTATTTGATTTAGATTGGCTGTGGCAAGAAACAGTTCGTGAAATCCCCTTGAATACCGACGAATTCTCGCAATCTCCTTACGATTTTTATATTGTTGCAACGGCAATAGATTCAGGTAAAGCTCACTATTTGCAAGCAACGGGCAATGAAATGGTTGAGCAATTAAAAGCCTCTTGCGCCATCCCAGTCGCTTATCGGGATTACCCAACAATAAACGGGATCGCAATGACCGATGGTGGCGTTGCCGATTCTATTCCGGTAAAAAAAGCCTATGAAATGGGTGCATCAGAAATAACAGTTATCCTTTCCCAACCTTTAGGCTATCGTAAAAAAGACAACAAAGTACCGTGGTTAACTAAACAACTCTATAAACAGAGCCCTGCGCTTGCAGAGGCCGCCATACAGCGTTCTAAAAATTATAATGACAGTATTGATTTTTTGCACAATGCTCCGTCAGATTGCAAAATAAATATTATTGCACCACCAACAGGGTTTAAAGTCGGCCGCACCACTAAAAATCGAGCTATACTCAATTCAGGCTATCAAATGGGCATAAGTGAAGCTAAAAGTTACTTGGATAAACCTAGATTTGGTAGCAATGGTTATGAGCGATAAAACCATTCCAAACAGATTGCTCGAAGTCAAAATTGCATTTACTCATACACCCAAAGCTATTGAAATTATAAAATATGTTTATGGTGAACGTTACTCAACGTGCTTGAGCATACACAGGTAATACAAGAAGGGTTATTAATAAACAGCGTGGACTAAGAAGAACTACATAGTGATATAACCCTGAATTTACATCTAATTCAAGCTATTAATTTTTAAACCCGCGAGTTAATGTAGTAAGGAATTATGTGTTAATGGCTTATTGTCAAAAAATAGATTATGTTTAGGCATAGTGCTTGCTTGTGTTTTTGTGTACGTACTAAATAAATTAAGGTTTTTTGTGAATTTTCTTCGATGCTTTCATAATATAGTCTCTGATCAACAGCTTAGCTTTGATCAAAAAATTGCAGACTTACTTGCTTTTGGGCTCGATGTTTTTCAGCTCGATTTGGCTATTATCAGCCGCGTAAAAAATAATTCTTACACTGTTTTACATGCTATTACCCCTGACAATTCTCTTGCTATTGGTACTGAGTTTGAGTTAAACGGCACCTATTGTACACATACTTTGTTGGCCAACTCTGCACTGGCATTTCATAATGCGTCGCAAAGTAGTATTGCAAATCATCCTTGCTATATTAATTTCCAATTGGAGGCGTATATTGGAGCGCCTATACGAATAGGTACTGACGTATTTGGAACTGTTAACTTTTCATCAGCTCAAGAATGCGCCCCTTTTAGCGATGAAGCTTATGATTATATTGAATTATTGGCTCAGTGGTTGGGCTCAGAATTTGCGCGCAATCAGGATAAAGTTAATCTCACTAAAAATAGTGACACCTTATTGAAACTTGAAAATGTTGCCAATATAGGCACATGGGAAGTCGACCTAATAGACAATAGCATTTTTTGGAGCCAGCAAACTCGACGTATTCATCAAGCCGAAGAAGGCTATACTCCAAACATGGAAACAGCCATTGAATTTTATAAAGCGGGTAAAAGTCGAGATAGCATTAATAAGGCGGTAGAAAATGCGGTATCTAAGGGTGAAAAATGGCATTTAGAGCTGGAAATAATTACCGCAAAGCAGCAAAATATTTGGGTGTCGACTTTTGGGGAGGCCGAGTTTAACAACGGCAAATGTGTGCGATTATTTGGTACTTTTCAAGATATAACTGAAGCCGTTAAGTTACGCGAAGAGTTAAAACAAAAAAAAGCACTTGCAGAACAACTCCTCCAAGACCGTAGTATGCTGTTTGCCAAAATTAGTCATGAGCTTAGAACCCCGCTTAATGGTATTACGGGAATGTTAGCGACTCTCATTGATGAACACGATTATGACAAGCGGGCAGAAAAAATTAAAGTCGCCCTTCGAAGTGCTGACATTTTATTAAGTATTATTAATGAAGTACTCGATTTTTCAAAAATAAATCATGGTGAGTTAAAACTGGAGCCTCACCACTCTCTACTTAAAACGGTATTTACCGATTTGGTTTCTTTATATTCGGTATTGTTTAGTAATAAAAACATTGAACTGCTAGCCACTAATCTCATTCCTAATGATGTTTGGGTACACTGCGACACCTCTCGATTAAGCCAAATTGTCTCTAATTTACTAAGTAACGCGTTAAAATTTACAGAGCATGGATCTGTTTCTCTCTATTCGCAATTAGCATTAGACACAAAACACCCTTTACTTACCATTAAAATAACCGACACGGGTCGCGGCATGAGTAAAGCGTATTTAAACTCATTATTTAAGCCTTTTACCCAAGAGGTTGATGCTAACAACAATAAAGGCGGCACCGGATTAGGTTTAGCAATTGTTAAAGAACTCGTTGGTTTTATGAATGGCAAAATTGAAGTAACGAGTGAGATTAATGTGGGTACGTGTTTTACCTTAACTATCCCGATTGAACTTGGCAAACAACAAATACAGACACCGAGTCTTAAATCGATTAATAATCATGGTGCCAAATTATCAGTACTGGTGGTTGATGATAACGAAATAAACCGCCTTGTGTTAGAAGCTGCGCTGGATAAGTTTAATATAAAATCAGACTTTGCCATAGATGGCCAAGACGCAATTTTAAAGTGCAAACAAAAGCATTACGATCTTATTTTTATGGATTGTATTATGCCAATACTTAATGGTTTTGAGGCTACCAAACAATTAAGATCTAATAACATTTGTAGCCCCAAAAGCACATATATCGTCGCTCTGACGGCTAATGCTTCTTCCCAAGATAAACTAAGCTGTAAACAAGCGGGCATGGATATGTTTATAGCCAAACCATTTAAGCTTCCAGCAATAGAAGAAGCAATTACAAATACATTAAAAAGGCTGAGCGTAGCCACATTATAATAACGAGTGTCGCTCAGATTAACTTGCACTAGAAAACAAAGGATCATTATGACAAATAAAATTATTGGTATTGTACTTATTGTTATTGGTATCGCACTGGCAATATGGGGCTATGACGTTTATGACTCAGCAGCCTCTCAGGTTACCCGCGCATTAAACGGCGAAACACCTATGGAAGCCTGGCTTGGCTTTATTGGTGGCGCAGTCTGTATTTTAGTGGGTATTACCCGACTTAAATAGCGCTCAAAAAAGCCGCCTTTGGAGAGGGCGGCTTGGGTGAACAAACAGCTATGGGTGAGAGCTGTTATATCAAGAGACTTTAAGCTAAAACACTATTAAGCAGCGCTTTGCTCTGCATCGGGCGTTTGACGAATTAAATAGTCAAACGCACCTAGGCTTGCTGTTGCGCCCGCCCCCATCGCAATAATAATTTGCTTAAATGGCGTAGTGGTTGCATCACCTGCAGCATAAACGCCTTGTAACGATGTTGCGCCTTTGGCATCAATGAGTATTTCACCAAATTGGCTCAGTTCAAGGTCGCTGTCTTTCAACCATTCGGTATTAGGTATTAAACCAATTTGTACAAATATACCGGCTAAGTTCAACTGTTTACTCTCGCCGCTTAGGCGGTCGGTATAACTTAACCCCGTTACTTTTTTGCCATCACCAAGTACTTCCGTGGTTTGGGCGTTTTTAATAATAGTGATGTTTTTTAAGCTATTAGCTTTACGAATAAGTACCTCATCGGCGCGTAACGTATCAGCAAATTCAAGCACAGTAACGTGTTCAACTATATTGGCTAAATCAATTGCCGCCTCAATACCTGAATTACCACCACCAATAACCGCAACCGGTTTACCTTTAAATAGAGGCCCATCACAGTGCGGGCAGTATGCAACGCCATGGCCTTTATACTGTTGCTCACCGGGTACATTCATTTCGCGCCAGCGTGCACCGGTTGCTAGTACGAGTGATTTTGCTTTTAATACAGCGCCATTTTCTAAAGTAATATCATACCCATTACTGCCTTTTTGCAGGTTTGCCGCGCGTTGGTTGTGCATAACATCAACATCGTATTCTTTAACGTGTTCTTCCAACTGAGCCACCATTTTTGGCCCTTGCATTGCTTTAATTGAAATAAAATTTTCAATCGCTAATGTATCAGCAACTTGACCGCCAAATCGCTCTGCTACAACCCCAGTATTGAGCCCTTTACGTGCTGAATAAATAGCTGCCGAAGCACCAGCTGGCCCACCACCGACGACAAGTACATCAAACACCGACTTTTCATTGAGTGATGCTGCTTGGCGCTGTGCACCTTTGCTATCCACTTTATTTAAAATATCAGTGAGGCTCATGGCCCCTTGGCTAAAGGGTTCACCATTCAAATATACAGCGGGTACAGCCAGTATGTTTCTTTGCTCTACTTCATCTTGAAATAACGCCCCATCAATCATGGTGGCTTTAATATTACTATTTGTTGCTGCCATAGTATTAAGTGCCTGCACAACTTGCGGGCAGGTTTGGCAACTCAAGCTAATATACACTTCAAAATTAAGTGTTTGTTCAAGTGTTTGTATTTGTTCAATGTCATCTTTACTTGCTTTACTAGGGTGACCACCCGTATGTAATAGCGCTAACACTAAACTAGTAAATTCGTGCCCCATAGGTACACCTGCAAAGGTAATATGGGTGTTTTTTTCTGGTGAATGCACCACCATAGAAGGCCTGCGGGCGCTAGTATCGGGATTATTTATTACACTAAACTTATCGCTTAGTGACGCTAAATCGTTTGCAAGACTTTCTACTTCTGTTGATTTTTTGCTGTCGTCCAAGGCGATAAGCAGCTCAACAGGCTGAGTCAGCGATTCAAAATGGCTTTTTAGTTGGTTCTTTATGTTGTTATCTAACATGGCTTAGCCTCTTAAGGAAAATTAAAACAGCAAGGTTCCCATGCCATCAGTGCATGTGCGAAATTTTAGAAACGTGTGATGGCGTGGGAGAGTGCCCAGTGAACCTATACAGGCTCACTGGGTTTAGAGTCATGTTCTACTCTAAATTTAGTTAGTGGTAAGGTTTAAATCTTACCAACTAGGTCTAGTGAAGGTGCTAATGTGTCTTCACCTGGCTGCCAAGATGCAGGACAAACTTCGCCATCGTGTGTTGCAATGTATTGCGCTGCTTGTACTTTACGAACTAACTCTTTAGCACTGCGACCAATGCCTAAATCATGTGTTTCAACAACTTTAATTTCGCCTTCAGGGTTCATTACAAATGTACCGCGAAGTGCTAAACCGTCATCTTCAATCATGACACCAAAGTTACGTGTGATGCGTCCTGTTGGGTCACCAATCATTGGGTAAGTAATTTTACCGATGGTGTCTGACGTGTCATGCCATGCTTTGTGCGTAAAGTGTGTATCAGTTGATACTGAATAAACTTCAACGCCCATTTCTTGTAACTGTGCGTAATGATCTGCAAGGTCACCTAATTCAGTTGGGCATACAAATGTGAAATCTGCAGGGTAAAAGAAAAAGATAGACCACTTACCTAATACGTCTTTTTCAGTGAGTTCTACAAAGTCACCATTGTGGTAAGCTGTTGCATTGAAAGGTTGTAATTTTGTGTTAATCAATGAAGTGCTCATAGTATTCCTCATTTATGTTTAGTGTATTTAAAAAGTTAACGCCTTGTGCGTTGGCTTGATTAATACAATAAGGCCATTGAGAAATTAAATAAAATTGATTGTTTAGATTAAAACAATCGATTTTTAAGATTGAAAATCCAAGGAGTGATCTACTGCTTACTTTTAAGCGTTAAAGCAGTTATAACTCAACTACCACTCATAGTCAGTTGCGCTATATAGATTTTAATAAGATTACGCTGCACATCCTTGCTACAATAACGTGGTTTACATTACACAACCTTCAAAGGCATTTCATTTATGGAAAAATTCGTCAATCACATTCAACTAGGCTATTTAGGCTTATTGCCATTTTTAGGCTGTGTGGGCTGGCCGCTCATGTTTGGCAGTAACAGTGTAAATTTAGAGTTTTTTAGTTTTTACAGCATTGCTATTTTAGCGTTTATGGCGGGTAATTTATGGCATGCAGGCCAACAAAGCTTTGCCGATGCGATTAAAGCAGTGCTACCGGTCATTCCTATTCCGTTTTTATCATTCTTACCGATTGAGTGGATGCTTGCTTGGTTAGGCGCGAGTTTTTGGTTAGTACTGATTTTTGAAAAGGCCACAATACAGTGGCAGGGTTATCATAAAGATTATCAAAAAATGCGCTTTGTGCTCACATCTGTGGTGTTTGTTTGTCATATTCTTATTATTGGTATGAGTATTTACCCTAAATAGTCTGCCATTACTTAACCATTGGTCTGTAATAGGGTAACATCCGCGCACTGTATTGAGAGGACACCCCATGATAGACCAATTACGCCAACAGCTTACTGACCTTGGTGAGAATTTTGTAGAAAAAAACGCTGCTTTCAAAATTAAAGTGATCCCGTTTTTTTGCGCTATTAGCATAAAAAAAGATCATAAAAGTGAGGGGCGTCTTTCTTTTTATTCAAATCAGCTCATTGAAATATTTATGGTGGTGTTGTTTGTTTTATTTGGCTTAGCCATTTACGACCCTCAAGCCGGTTTTACTCATGGCCCTATTCATATTGTGTTTGCTATTTTGATTACCTTTAACTTAATTCTTAAACAAGTTGCCATCGAAGGGTTAAAAACGCGTTTAGCTATGTATAGGTTACATCAACAGCTGATTAGTACACCGCATCCTGACACATCGCCTGTTACTAATAAAAACATATAATTTAATATGTACTTAAACCCAAATTGGAACATACTCACGGTAGGTGATGGCGACTTATCGTTTTCAAACGCGCTTTACAACCACATTAAACCGCAAAAGTTAGTTGCCTCAACCTATGATGCAGCTGCAACTCTTACAGAAAAATACCCCGATAACGCGCTTGCCTCACTTAAAGCACATAAAATTGATGTGCTTAATGAATTTGATGTCACCAACACACAATGTTGGCAACAACTAGCCGAGCACCTAAACAGCTTTGATGTAGTGATTTTTCAATTTCCACTTATTCCTGCGTTTATTGGTCGCGACGCATTTGATAAAAATACACGTAATAACAGCATGAACGTGCTTAACCGTGCGTTACTGCATCAATTTATAAAATATGCCAATGAGTTTGCCTTGAACCCACAAGGCCCTGGGTTATGCTACATAACCTCAAAAGATGTTAAACCGTATCGTGAGTGGAATATTGAGGGGAGTTTAAATACCCATTTAAACGCGGCATACCAAGGACAAATGCCATTCGATATCAGTCGCTTTGATGGCTATAAAATTCGCAATGTCGACCGTGACAAACACGTCAAAGACACCAGCGGTATTACTTATGTATTTAGTGAAAATACACTACCCGAACTAAGTGATATGTTAACAACCCCTAATTATCTAACTGATGATTATTGCCCGCTTTGTCGTGTGGGGCCGTTTTTAGCGGATGAAGATAAAAACAAACATTTTGCCGCTAAAAAACACCAGCAAATGGTCAAACTAGAGCAAGACTGGCAGCAATGGTTAACGGCGTTTTATAAGTCAAGTTAATCGTGCAGAGTGCTTAGGGTCTGTTGACCTTTCGGATTAAAATTTGTTCAAACTAGGGGCGATTAAATCGCGGCGCGAGGTTTGTAACCTAGTGGGCTAAGTAAAAACCGAGCAACAAAGAGTAAATCGCCCCTAGGCAGAACCCTTCGGGCAGCGCTTGTTTGGCATTGATGCTGCGTTATCGCCAATTTATGGGGAATAACCACACGACATAGGCTCTGCCTTGCCTAAATACCAAAAAGACTGCTGCAAATTCAACCTTGAAGGTCAACAGACCCTAATTAAGTCAGCTGCTTTTTCTGCAATTGCTATTACCCCAGCATTGGTATTTCCGGTAATAATACTGGGCATTATAGAGGCGTCTACCACCCGTAAATTTTGCACACCGTGAACACGTAATTCGCTATCAACCACAGCCATATCGTCTTGGCCCATTTTGCAGGTTCCTACGGGGTGATATTCTGTATCGGCTGTTTGCCTAATAAACTCAATAAGCTGCGCATCATCATTAATATCAAGCGGATACACCATATCTGCACGAATAGTATCAAACGCTTTGCTTTGCATTATGCTCAATGTTTTTTTTAGCCCAAGTAGCATAACCTGTAAATCATCGGGGTGGCTTAAATAATTAGGATCAATGAGTGGCGCACTTACAGGGTTGGCATCCGCTAAACGAATAGTGCCGCGGCTTTTAGGGTGCATTATGCTGCTATGAATACTGTATCCATGGCCATAATGCAGTTTACGGCTGTGATCGTCCACCAGCCCAATAACAAATTCAAGTTGCACATCGGGCACAATAGAATCTGTAAATAAGTTTATAAACGCATGTGATTCGGCAAAGTTACTGGTTAGCTTTCCTTCGCGTTTGGCAAACCAATCAACGCATCCTTTTGCAATATTAAACGCACCGCTGGCACTTATTCCAAATGTGCCTTGCGAATATTTTGCTTTGTATAATGGCACAACGGTTAAGTGATCGTGCAAATTACTGCCTACACCTTCTAATGGGGTTACAAGCTCAATGTTATGCTGCTTTAAATGATCTGCAGGCCCCACTCCCGATAACATTAAAAGTTGGGGGGAGTTAATCGCACCGGCACTTAAAATAACTTCTTTATGGGCATTTAGCACATAGCTTTTATTATTAACTGCAACTGTTACACCAGTTGCAGATTTCCCGCAAAAATTAATTTTATGCACCTGCGCATCAGTGAGCACGGTTAAGTTTTTACGAGCTAAATTAGGTGTTAAGTACGCTTTTGCCGCACTGCAACGCTCCCCTTTATGTTGAGTGACCTGCGATAACCGCGCACCTAGCTGTTGCTGCGCATTAATATCGTCATTAAGGGCTACGCCTTGCTCTTGGCATGCTTTTAAAAACAGCTGATTAACTGGGCTTGGTAAACTTAGCTCTTGCACATGTAAGGGGCCATTTACACCATGATATGGGCTGTTGATAAAGGTTTTGTTGTTTTCAGCTTTGATAAAATAAGGCAGCAAACTGGTATAATCCCAGCCGGTATTTCCCATAGCGGCCCAGTTGTCGTAGTCTTTTTTATTCCCTCTAATGTACACCATGGCATTGATTGAACTTGAACCACCAAGCACTTTACCTCTGGGCATAAACCCACAGCGGTTATTAAGCTCTTTTTGTGGCACCGTATTGTAATGCCAGCTATTAATGCCATAAGGCACACTAGCTGCAACTCCCGCAGGCATTTGCACCATAGCACTTTGGTCACGGCTGCCGGCTTCAATTAAACACACACTCACATTTTTATTTTCAGATAATCGCGAGGCAACAACACAGCCGGCACTGCCTGCGCCAATCACAATGTAATCAAATGAGGTGGTATGCATAAAATATCTCCCATTAAAAAAACTACTTTGCATGGATTATCTACTAAAAACTTGATATTTTTAGACATCTCTTCACTAATGCAATTGTTATGAGCAGCCTAATTAAAGCCACTTCTTTACAGGGAATTGATACATTAATTACCGAACTAGGTGGTGATACAGCAAACATTATGCGACATTGCGCTATTGAGGTAACGTTAAACTCCCTTGAAACCCAAAGCTTAACTTATCGCCATTATGCCGAACTTTTAGAATACTGCGCTCATAGCTTAAACTGCCCAAGTTTTGGTCTTAAACTCGCTAGCAAACAAAGTTTTGATATTTTAGGGCATATCGCTATCGCCGCTAAAAGTGGAACTGATTTAGGTGAAGCGCTTACATGGGTAATTAAATACCTGCACTTACATACACCCGCACTTAATTTAACCACGCATACACTTGAAGATGACCAAAATATATTTTTATCATTCGAAATAAAACTCAAGCCATTACCTGTTATAAATCAAGTTATTGAATTAACAATTGCACTGGCGCTCGCTACCTTAAAAAAAGTGAGCCAAAATCAATGTAAACCCATTAAGGTATTTTTACCGCAAAAGCTTGATGCAAATCTGCGCGCTTACCATCAACACTTTGGCTGTAACGTTATTGAACACAGAAACAGCGCCGGTATTTTAATCGCCAAAAACGATTTATTATTGCCACTTAATGTTTCTGATCAACACAAAGTACAAGCCGCATTAAACTTTTTAGCCGCTAATAATGCGCATACTCAGTCGTTACCTTCGCAAGTAAGTGCACTTATTCGACCCATGCTGCCCCTTTTTCAATGCTCAAATCAAACGATAGCAACGGCACTTAATCTGCATCCTCGCACCTTGCATCGTGAACTTAAAAAACATAACACCAGCTTTGTAAAACTAAAAGATGCCACTCGCCGCGCATTATGTGAACACTATTTAATGCAAAACCAATTTTCTATTTCACATATTTCCGAGCTGTTAGGTTATCAAGAACAAGCCACATTAAGTGCCAGTGTAAAACGCTGGTTTAACTGCTCTGCTCGCGCATTTAGAGCAAAATATTGTTAAACTGCAAAGCTGTGTAAAATACATAAAAAGGCTAAACATGAATTTTGTGATTGTAGGTACCAATTTTATTAGCGACACCCTACTCGATGCGGCAAGTACTCTGAGTAATTTTAATTTATACGGTGTGTGTTCTCGGGCAGAAAGTAGCGCTGAGCGATTTTTAGCTAATCACCCCACTCATTCTCAAGCAAAAATATTCACCTCCATTGACGCTGTTTGCCAAGACGAGCTTGTAGAGGCAGTATACATTGCCGCACCTAATAGCCTGCATAAAGACTATGCTGTGCAATGTTTAGCTGCGGGCAAACACGTACTTGGCGAAAAACCCTCAGCAGCAAATAGTCATGAGCTTACTGCTATTTTAACGGCTGCTCAAAAACATCAACGTTTGTACATGGAAGCGATGATGACAACGCATTTACCTAACTTTGCTGTTTTAAAAAACGCATTAAAAAGAATCGGTACACCGCGTAAATTTATTGGCCAATTTAGCCAATACTCGTCTCGTTACGATAAGCTCAAAAACGGCGAGCGCCCTAATACCTTTTTACCTGAATTTGCAAATGGCGCATTAGTAGACTTGGGTATTTACCCACTTTATTTACTTATAGCACTGTGGGGCGCACCAAACAGTGTGCACGCCAGTGGCGTATTACTAGAAACCGGTGTTGATGGTGCCGGCGATGTACTTTTAAATTATGCAGATAAACAAGCG
The DNA here is from genome assembly GCF_000184065.1 of Pseudoalteromonas sp. SM9913. Classification (NCBI taxonomy): domain Bacteria; kingdom Pseudomonadati; phylum Pseudomonadota; class Gammaproteobacteria; order Alteromonadales; family Pseudoalteromonadaceae; genus Pseudoalteromonas; species Pseudoalteromonas sp. SM9913. Next base: position 362,914 of record NC_014800.1, on the reverse strand, counting down.
GTAATTAGTTATTCAAAAATATCGCAAGGCGAGAACATCACCGAAATACAAGGTGAGTTAGGCCGTATTCGTATTGAAGCTGTATCGCAACTTAAAAAAGTGGAATTCATCGCTAATAATGGCCAAAAAGAAACAATAAGTACAGATTTTGATGAGCATTTTATGAAGTATGAAGTGGCACACTTTATTGAAATGATTGAGCAAAATGCATTAGAGTCACATATTAACAACCACCAGCTTTCACGCGATGTGATGACGGTTCTCGATACCGCCCGCGCACAATTAGGCGTTATATACCCTGCAGATAGTAAAGCTAAACTATAAATTTTTACTCAATCAGTCAGCCCACATTACCTGCCACCTCAATCTTAAAAAAGAGTAACGCTTATTTTTCATTCAGCCCAGTGATAGCCTCTCATCACTGGGTACTCCATGTAAAACGTTAATTTACATTTACCTGCGAGGGTAAAAGCAGGTAATATGCGCCGCAATTAAATGGCAATATTTAAGGACGACCATGCAAAAATCAACCAAAGAGCTATTACTGGCTATTTTATGCATATTGCTTGCAATGATCACTATTCAGTCTGGGGCTTCACTGGCTAAGCAGCTTTTCCCTATTGTTGGCCCTGAGGGCACAACGGCCTTACGTTTAGGTTTTTCTGCCGCTATTCTTTGTTTAATTTTTAAACCTTGGAGACACTTTCCGGTTGCAAGCCAGCGTTTACCCATCTTAATTTATGGTTTGAGCCTAGGCGGCATGAACATTCTATTTTATTACGCCATTGAACGTATTCCACTGGGTATTGGTGTTGCGCTTGAATTTACCGGGCCACTTGCCGTTGCGTTATTTTCATCAAGACGAAAGCGTGATTTATTTTGGGTTGCTTGCGCAATTACCGGAATATTATTACTGTTACCCGATATGAAAGGCCAAGAAAGTTTAGATCCAATTGGCGTGATTTTAGCTCTAGCAGCGGGTGCGTGTTGGGCAGGTTATATTTTATTTGGTAAAAAAACCGGCAGCCAAAGCTCTGGTGGCGCAACAGTAGCGATGGGCATGACCATTTCAGCTATTGTGCTTGTACCTTATGGTGGCATATCACAAAGTGCCGCATTTACTTGGGATATTATTCCGTTAGGTATTGCCATTGCGGTACTCTCTAGTGCCCTACCTTATACTTTAGAAATGATCACGCTGCGTAATATGTCGCCGCAAGGGTTTAGCATTATGATGAGCCTTGAACCCGCTATTGCAGCACTCGCTGGCTTAGTTATTTTAGGTGAACTACTTAGCATTTGGCAGTGGCTTGCTATTTTATTAGTTATTATTGCCTCGGTTGGCAGCTCAACGTCAAACAGTAAAAAGCAGCCATCTCCTGCTTAATATTTAATTAAATATTAAGCTACCGAGACACACAAAACCCACGCTATTTGCTTGGGCTTTGTAGTTAAGTTATTCACTATTTTATAGGGGATGGCTTGCCATGTGGGCTTGAGCGCAAATATTGCTTTGGTGCCTGCACTTGCGCGCCCAACTCGGCCGCAGCATGCCAAGGCCAATGTGGGTTATATAAAATCCCCCGCGCTAAAGCGACACCATCAGCACGTTCATCACTAATAATACTTTCAGCTTGCTGCGCCTCGGTAATTAAACCCACCGCTATCACTGGCATATTCACAACCTGTTTAATGGCGGTTGCAAACGGCACCTGAAAATTCTTAACAACAGGTATATCTTGCTCAGGGCTTAAACCCGCAGTGCTTACATGAATAAAGTCACACCCTAACGCGTCAAGCGCTTTTGCCAGTTCAATTGATTGCGGTAAATCCCAACCACCATCAACCCAATCGGTTGCTGAAATACGTACACCCACCGCTTTATTGCTTGGAAATGCCGTTCTTACAGCTTTAAATACGTCGAGTAATAATCGCATTCTATTTTCTAGGCTACCACCGTATTGATCATCACGTTTGTTTGCCAGCGGCGATAAGAACTGGTGTAGCAAATAACCGTGTGCGCCATGTATTTCTATTAAATCAAGGCCCAACTCGTCAGCGCGCTTTGCCGCATTAACAAAGTCACTTATGAGCGAATCTATATCATCTTGGTTCATCGCTTTGGGAGTGGGGCTGTTTTCATCATAGGCAATGGCTGATGGCGCAACCGTTTGCCAACCATTGAGGTGATCGGGTATAAGTGCCCCACCGCCATCCCATGGTTTATCGGTTGACGCTTTACGACCTGCATGGGCTAATTGAATACCAATAGGCATTGGGCTGTATTGTCTTACGGCCGTTAAACTTTTTGCTAATGCAGCTTGGGTTGTATCATCCCATAATCCTAAATCGGCGTAACTAATTCGCCCTTCGGGATTAACGGCCGTCGCTTCTAAAATAAGTAAACCCGCTCCACTTAAACTCAATTGCCCTAAATGAATGGTATGCCAGTCACTTGCAGCGCCATTGTTGGCCGAGTACTGGCACATGGGTGCAATAATAATTCTATTCTCTAGGCTTAACTTACCAAGTGACAATGGTGAAAACAGCTTTGACATTATAAATCCTCATATAACTAACTCACAGCCACAACTAAATTGTGCTGTTGGTGTTATCAATAATTAAACGTGTATTTATAAAGGTTATGGGGGGGAATATTCATTTTTATAGTGTTTATAAAAATATAAGTAATGACGTTTTAAACTATTCATTATCCAGTTTTTATCTATATTAGGCACAATTATTATTTTGGTTGATTTTTAAAGCAACGCCTTTGTTTATTTAATATACAGCGTGAAACACTCAAACTCACTTTTATATTTTTATTCTAAAAAAGTGAATTAAAATTCATGTTTTTATTTCCATCACTAAAACACCCTGATACTATTAGCGCTCATTTATAAACACATTTTATTGAACTAGGATCACTTTTTATGTTTAAACCAAGCCTGTTAACCTTGGCTGTATCAAGCGCACTGAGCGGTGTATTATTTAGCAGTAATGCAGTGGCTCAAGAGCAAGTTATTGAAAAGAACAAATCGCTTGAAGTTATTGAGGTTACAGCAACGCGCCGAAGTGGCTCAATTCAAGCTGCGCCTCTTAACATTACCGCGCTCGATGCTGATGTAATGAAAGATCAAAACATCAGTGAGCTGGCCGATGTAGCACGTTGGGTACCTGGCTTAACAATTACAGATCAAGGTGGCCGTGCCGGTTCACCTATTATAGTCCGTGGTTTAAATACTAATTCATCAGGGCCTTCATCAGATGGTGGCACTGTTGCCACTTATATTAATGAAATTCCTGTCTCAGTTGATATGCGTTTAGTTGATGTAGAGCGTGTGGAAGTGCTTATTGGGCCGCAAGGCACATTATATGGGGCTGGCACACTTGGTGGCGCTATTCGCTACATGCTTAAAGAACCAGAGCTTGATTTCACCTCAGGTGAAGTATTTGGTGATGTTTTTCAAACTCAAGAAAGTGATTCGGTCGGTGGTGAAGCGGGCTTTATCTTCAATTTACCATTAATTGAAGACAAACTTGCTGTTCGTACCAGCTTAAATATTTATGAAGACCCAGGGTTTATTGACTACGCCTACACCGTTCGTGAACCAGGTGTGTCGATCACCGACCCTGATTGGACAAATCTTGATGCAGTAAACAGCAATCTTAAAAATGTAAAAGACGCCAACGGTGAAACCACCACAACTGGGCGTATGTCATTACGTTACAAGGCAAACGAGTCATTCGAAGGCACATTAAACTACTTCTATCAAAAGCAAGACACCGAAGGTCGCTCAATTGTTCATCACAATAGCCTAAACGAAAATAATGGTTTAAATGATCGCATCGGCAAATACGAGTCAGCGTACCGTTTTGAAGAGCCACGGGAAAAAGAAGATCAATTACTCAGCCTTGAACTTAAAGCCGACTTAGGTTTTGCTGAGCTGGTATCAGCTACCGGTATTTCACACTTTGAAGCCGATGGTCAACGCGACCAAACTGACCTTTTAATTCGTTTAGACTATGGCTACGAAGAGTTTCCTTCGTTTTCAGCATTTACCCGTGAATTAGACGAAGTCGATACCTTCACTCAAGAGCTACGTTTGGTCTCACAAAGCGATAGCGACCTAAGCTGGATTGTTGGTGGTTTTTACAACAAAACCGATACTGATGCATCAAGCAGAGAGTTTACACCAGGCTTTGATCAGTTCGCGGTTGACAACTTTGGTGGCGCACAGCTAAGACCAGACTCTTTAGAATATTTAGAAATTACTGGTAGCAAAGTCACTGAATCTGCACTTTTTGGTGAAGTGGGTTATCAAGTAACCGATAAACTCGATATTACTATTGGCGCGCGTTTTTACGAATACGACGTAGAATCAAAAGCGGCTTTTGACTTCCCATTAGCAAATACCTTGTATGAAGGTGCTGCACCTGATGCAATCTCAATTAATTTTGAAGAAAACAAAGCGGGTGACAACGGTAATCTGTTCAAATTTAATGCTAAATACCAATTTACAGATTCAGTAATGGCGTATGCAACTATAAGTGAAGGATTTAGAATTGGTGGCTCAAATGGCTTAGTACCTTGTCCAACACCTCTACCTGAGGACCAACAAACAGGCTGTGGTACACCAGATGAAATGCTATACGATGCAGATACAACCACCAACTATGAGCTAGGCTTTAAAAGTACATGGTTTAGAAGCCAACTACACTTTAATGCCGCACTATTCAATGTAGATTGGGATAACGCACAAATTGCCGGTGCAACAACAGTAGGCCAATTACCTTACTTATCAAATGCTGGTAGCGCAAATGCGAAAGGGATTGAAATTGCCACGCGTGCAATTTTATCAGACTCGTTTACTGCCTATGCAACTTATGCCTATACAAAAGCAGAGCTAACCTCAGACGCTCCGTATTTATTTAATGCCGATGGCACTGATGGCGCAAAAGATGGCGACCGTTTACCAGGCTCACCTGAGCACCAGTTCTCTATGGGGATTAACTACCAAACAGAAGTGTTTAACGACAAAACCCTCGATATAAACTACGGTTTAACTGCACAAAGTGATGTAATTTCAAAAGTAGGCCTACGTGACAACGGTGAAGCACTCCCGGGTTATAGCTTAAGTAATATTTCAGCTAAATTAACCGCCGATGCATGGTCGACTACGTTATATGTAGATAACCTATTTAATAAATATGCGGTGACTTCTGTTCGTCGCTCAGATGCGGATATTACAACAGCCAATGGCGCAGACATACAACGTAACTATGGTTACTATATTAATCGCCCGCTTACTGTTGGCATTAAATTTAACTATAAGTTTGAAATATAATTAAGCGACAAGTTTGAAATGTAATTAAACGATAAGTTTAAGTACAATCAAGAGGCTCAAATTAATTTGAGCCTTTTTATTTTGTAAGTACATTATTTATAAGAGTATTCATGCAGCCAAACTTAAAGCAACTACACCAAAGCGCTATCAACAACTTAAACCAAGGCAATATTCAGCAAGCGCATAAAGCACTGGTTGAGCTAGTGACACAGCAGCCTGACTTTGCTGATGGCTACTTTTTGCTCGCTATGGTTAATTTACAGGTTGGTCAAATTTATAAAGCGATAAAGCTAATTGAAAAAGCATTAAGCTTTACTAAGTCTATTGAATATACAGCGCAACTTGCCAAGTGTTACGCCCTTACCGGCGATTTACAAAAAGCGAAAAGCACCGCCCTCGGCGTTAAGCCTGAACATATTAGTAAAGCACTTGATGCCGATACATTAGGCGTGGCGCTCACCCAAGCGGGTTTACATCAACAAGCAGCTGATTACTTTATATTCGCATTAAGTTTAGCTGAGGCGAGTAATACTCGTCAGCCGCAGTTTTATTATAACTATGGGGTATGTGCTAAATTTTTAGGCCAGTTTGATAAAGCACAACACGCGTTTGAAAATGCCATTGCACTGAATCCGCTTCATCATCAAAGTCATTTTGCTTTAGCTGATTTAACTAAAGTCACTGAGCAAAATAACCACATAGCGCGACTAAAAAACGCATTTGAACAGGTCAATCATCCTGACGCTAAACTGCATATAGGTCATGCGCTCGCAAAAGAATATCAAGACTTAGGAGAATTTTCAGCAGCCTTTGCCGCGTTACAACAAAGTAAAAAAGCAAAACACGCTAATAAGGCGTTTGATAATCAAGCGTCTGAGGCACTATTCGCACACATTAAACAGCTCAGTGTTAAATATAAAAACCAACAAACAGCTGGCAACCAAAGCTGTGAGCCAATTTTTGTGTTAGGTATGCCGCGCTCTGGCACCACATTAATTGAGCGAATTTTATCAAGCCACAGCGACGTACAATCGGCTGGCGAGCTGCAAGACTTTGGCCTAAGTGTAAAAAAGCTTAGCCAAACACCCACGCCTCAAGTACTCGATACAGACACCTTAAGCCAAGCTTACCAGCTTGATTTTGCAAAACTTGGCAGCACTTACCTTGAGGCGACCCGTGTAGTTACCGGTAGCCATAAACACTTTATTGATAAATTACCGTTTAACTTTTTTTATATCGATTTAATTACCAAAGCACTGCCTAATGCTAAAATCATTTGCCTACTTCGCGACCCCATGGACACCTGCATTGGTAACTATCGTCAGCTATTTACCATTAACAACCCATATTATGCTTACTCCTTAGACTTACTCGACACCGCTAAATTTTACAGCCGCTTTTATAAACTGATGCAGCACTTTAGCGCCCTGCACAGCAATATTAAACTAGTAAAATACGAAGAACTCATCGCCGCACCAGGGCAAAAAATAAAAGAGTTAGTGAGCTATTGCGACTTAGACTGGCAACCGCAGTGCCTTGATTTTCATTTAAACACCGCACCGGTATCAACCGCTAGCAAAATGCAAGTGCGCCAACCGCTTAACAACAAGGCCATAGGCCGCTGGAAGAATTTTAAGCCCCATACAGATGAAGCGCAGACTCATTTAGTTAATGAAGGAGTGATAGGTTTAATTAAATAACAACAATTGTTACGTGGACGGGTAGTTCATTGTGATTAATTTTAAAGTTACCGGATGGATATAAGTTTTTAAGCTGAATGTATTTGGGGGTTTTTCTCTGTTAACTTACCCTCTTCCACTTAAGGAAAAACCCAACGCTACCATAAAAAACTAACAAAAAGTAATACACCAATTACAACAGCAGCTATAAATAAGTATTTACCAAGCTTAGCATTGAGTTTAAGAGATTCTTGATGTTTAGCCTTAAGCATAAGTAATTGTGTTTCGTTTAAATCGGAACAATGCGTACATTTATCCAAAAACTCAGAATAATACAGTTCACACCTATCACATCGTTTTTGTTTAGGTTGCTTAGATCTCCATGATATGCTCATCCCTAGAGACATTATAACTTCCACTCGAGAGTACCTGCGTACTCAACCTTAACCAGCCTACCATTTAATAACGCAGGCTTAAATCGCCATAGCTTTAAAGCCCGTAAACCTTCCTTTTCAAATACACCTTTTGGGGCAGATTCAATTACTTCAACTCTTTCTAACGCTCCAACTTCATTAACTATTGCTTTGAACTTTAAGTAGCCCTCTACGCTTTTTTTAGCCGCATCTTCAGGATATTTTGGTTCAATCTTCACAACCCATTTAGCAGGTGAATCTGTTTGCGCATTGATATACACAATACTTGAATTTGCCACTTTATCAGTACTATTACAACCAACCAGTAAAAGGACTAAAAATATAGTTATGTACTTCAAAGACTACTCCTAAAAATATAGCTCAGTTAAATGTACAACTAGTGTTTAAGTTTACTAAGGTGTGCAGCAACACGAAACAAGACCAACCATTATGTATCCGATAATTTATGGCCTTGTTATATATTTTATTGCATTAACAAATCAGAAAAAAGCTACCTAAATTAACGTTAGCGTTTTGCATTATCGATAGTCTGCAAAGTGCCAAAAGCGGATATTGAGCACCATAGCCACTTTTTATGTTTTAGTTACTACGACATACCTATTATCCAAGGCATAGTAATACCTAAACTGACCGACGATACTCCAAGGATAAACTTTAGATGATTCATAGAACTACATTTTGAATACATATATATCCCTGAAAAAAGCGCAATTACCGACCACATGGCAGACCCCATAAAATATGCTCGAATTGCACTTTGATTTAGTGCCGTTGTATAAGCAGGGTCTGCAATAAAATTTAAAAGAAGTGCGACGAATAGCCCCATGAAAGGTAAAAAGCCTATCATAAAAATTCTTTTCTTAAGCACCCATTTCTTCATATGTATGAATCCATTCGATTAAAAACATAACGCCGTTGTAACCGGCTAAAAATAGTGGGTTAAAATGTGTAGCGAAGCGAAACCTAACCCACTGTCTTAGTTCCGTTTAAATGCCTTGTTAAATTTTTATTTGTACCACTTTTGATATGAGTTAGAAGTTACAGCCTCTCCTGCTTTTTTCTCATTTTGATTGCACTCTTTACACAGCAACTGGATATTTGTTACATCATTAAAGCCATATTGAGCAAGTGCTACAATGTGATCATAATTTTCTTTGTTGTCGAGGCTTACAATACCAGATAGATCTTTATTACACAGGACACATTGCCCTCGATCTCTAAAATATACAGCCCTCTTAACCCATTGCGGTATATGACCTCGTTTTAATCTACCTCGTTTAGTTACAAGATCACTATCAATTTCTTTAAGGTCTTCTCTTTCAAGTGCTCCCGAAATCATTAAATTAAATTCCATGAGCAGATCTCGATTTTGAAAAAGAATATAAAAAACTTCTTCGACTGTATGAGTTAATAATTGATCATAAGCATCATTCAGATGTTCCATATAATTATGAATCAGATCATCATAATGCTTAGTATTATTTTCATTCTTCTCCATATAACTCTGGAATGATATATGAGGGATAGAATGAAATTTTAGGGCTCCTTCAATAGGTAGTCGTTTACTTTTATTTTCAGCAAACTTATTTAAATTCTCATAGTAAATACGATTTATTACAAAATATAAATATTTATGAAAAAGTGAAAACTTAGGAAACGTTTCTATCAAATAGGTGACATTACCATCACCGTAAAATTCATTCAGAGCTCTAGCCAATTCAAATTGATCTTGAAGGGTATTCTTAATCACATTACAAAAATAATACGTTTCATAAAATTTAGCGTTTAACATGAACCCTCCAAAAAAATTTAACATTTTAATAGTGCGCTCATCTCGCATATTTCTGCCGACTTAACGCTCATTTATCTAGCTTATATAGTTTTAACAAATAACCTAAGGTATTACTATCACAAAGTTTTCTAAAACTTTTAAGTAAAGTTAAATGAACCAATATGCGCGCAGCGCTCATTTTCATGAATATATACGCAAAGAGCTGTTTAACCAATCAATTAACGACGATATTTAGCCAATCTCAATGGCTGGTTTTCGCTCTTTACCAAATTTTACTTAAGCGCAGAAGACGTTGTAATCTTGCTAGTTATTTGTGATAACAAACTCGTGGTAGCCTTCTGTTTCAGGGGGGTCAACTTTATCAACACGCACAACGTTTAATTTAGCAAACAAACTATTCCAAAATTTCAACGCTGAACTATCGTTTAAATGAACTGCTACATGCCACTGATTTGTTTCAACAGGCATCAAATTTTGAATAACGAATTTAGCAATGCCTTGTTTTCGATATTTGGGTAGAATAAAAATATCAGCCAACTCAGGTATTTCTTTGCCAACGATCTCAGTTGGTTCTACGGTAGCAAAACCAGCAATTTGGTTAGAAACGAGTACAAGATAAATAATGCAGTCTTCCTCACCACGCACTACACATTCTAAATATTCTTCATCAATATCATAGCAACCATCTAAACCAACATCTTCTAAGTCAAATATACTCTGATGATATTGGTAAAACTGCCATAGCATTTTTATTGCAGCGATATCGATTGATTCAGCTTTTCGTATTGTAGTGTCCATTTTATACCTATTTCCTTATGTGTGTGTAGTGGCATAGTTAATTTGGTCACCCATTAAGAAAGAAATGTTATGCTAATAAGCATACAAATTTGGGTGAAAAAATGACGAAATTAAAACGCGCAACATACTCTGCGGCAATCAAATTAGAAACGGCTCAGCTTGTGGTGGACCAAGGTTATACACAAGAAGATGCAGCCAAGGCTATGGGGGTGGGTAAATCAACCGTCAGTAAATGGGTTACCCAATTAAAGCAAGAGCGTAATGGTCAGTCACCATCTGCTTCGCCAATGACGCCCGAACAAATTGAAATCCGCGAACTTAAAAAGCAAATCCAACGCATTGAATTAGAAAAGGATATATTAAAAAAGGCTACCGCTCTCTTGATGTCCGACTCCCTGAACAATTCTCGTTAATTGAGAAACTAAACCAACGAGAGCGTTACCCAATTAGCGTGCTGTGTAACGTATTCAATGTGCATCGGAGCAGCTATAAATATTGGGCTATACGGGATACAACGCCGACGCCAGAGCAAGTAAGGCTAGAGGCTGAAGTTAAAGCAATACATGCAATGAGCGGCGGCTCAGCTGGGGCGCGGACAATCGCGGCAATAGCAACGAACAATGGTTTTGAATTGAGTCGTTATCGTGCTGCTAAGCTAATGGTTAAATTAAAGCTTGAAAGCTGCCAAGTACCTCAACATTCATATAAACGTGGTGGTAATGAACACCTTGAAATTCCAAACCTGCTTGATAGACAATTTGATGTTGTTGAGCCAGATACCGTGTGGTGCGGTGATGTGACGTATATTTGGGTAGGTAATCGCTGGGCTTATTTAGCCGTTGTTATTGATTTATTTGCACGTAAAGTAGTTGGCTGGGCCATGTCGTTGTCGCCAGATACTAATTTAACGCTAAAAGCACTTGAACTCGCGTATGAAAGCAGAGGAAAACCGACAGGACTGATGTTTCATTCAGATCAGGGTAGTCATTATACAAGTTTAAAATATCGTCAACGTTTATGGCGCTATAAAATCAAACAAAGTATGAGTAGGCGCGGAAATTGTTGGGATAATGCGCCAATGGAACGATTTTTTAGAAGCTTTAAGACGGAATGGATGCCAAAAGTTGGATATGAAAACTTTAGAGACGCTAAATATAGTGTGAGTGATTATATCAACGGATATTACAATAATGTTAGACCACATCATTATAATGCTGGTTTAGCGCCGAATGAATCTGAGATTAGATATCAAGATTCTAAAACTGTGGCCAAAATTAGTTGACCACTACAGTGGTTCGACATTAGCTTTTACTAAAGAGATGAAGATTCGCTAGTAGTTATCTTTAAAAAACATCATGTTATTAAACGATAACGACTCGAAAATAACAACAAAATAAATTTTAAGAATGAATTGAAAAAAAACCGCCAACAAGCTGATAGTCAGGCGGATAAAACTTCACGTCACACAGAAAAACTCTGACTAACAGCTTCTCGCTCTTTGTCGAACTTCGCAAAAGTGTCAACTTTAGTCATTCAGGACTATCTCGTTTATGCTTAAAAAGTTGTCGAAAATACGACAAGGTGGGCTTTGTACGATATCACAATAACGTGGTCAAAAAGGTTAGCAGGCAAACACAAGGGAATGGACGAAGTGCATATTTTATTCAGGCGCTTAAATGTAGAAATATCATTGTTAATTTAATAAGATAGGCTACAAATTTAGAACCTTAGTTTCTGTTTGCTTAAATTATTGAGTCGACCGTAACTCTTACCTCTGCGATCGAAGATGATATTTAAATTTACCAAAAACTGGCTCTCTCCAAATTTTGTTATGGTTGTTTTGTTCTCAATAATATCCATGATCTCTACCTATTATTTACATGACTCTGAGTCTGTAAAGATAAAGGCTGCTTTGTTTGTTTCTCCTTTTTTCTATTTAACAGGGCTCTATTACTTTTTGCATTTATTAACAACTCCCAATGAAATTACTTTAGGCAACAACAGTATCGAAATTGATGGTAAGGTTTATTCGTTAGGCTTAAATACTAAGTGTAGTGTTTTATTTAATAAAGCATCACAGGCTGAATTCGAAATAACCATAAATAATAAAAAGATTGTCACAACGTCTTTTTTTTATAAATGTGATTTTAATGAGGAAGAATTTATCAGCTATTACATTGATAATGAATATGTGTTTGCAGACTCAATGGCATTTAATTAATGGATAGTATCAAGCTGCTTTTAGTTAAATGCACACCTGTCGGTTCCCGTTGATAGTAATGACAGAACTAACTTAGATTTTGCAGTGACCAGCTAAACCCATCCTTATGGCTCATACCTACATGCTAAGTTTTGATCTAATAGTCAAAACTCAGCACGTAAATTAAGGGTTATTGCTCATCAGCGTCGCGAATGCGTTCTTTACGTTCTTGCTCTTCATCAAAGGCGGCTTGAATTTCGTCAAGTACTGAATCTACATCTGCAGCTTCGCTGTCGTCTTCAAATTCGCCACTGAGTTTTGAGTGCGGGGTTAAGTTAGCATCTTCATACAGTGCCCACATTTCTTTGGCATATTGCGTGTGTAATAACGCAGGTGCAAATTGGCCATAATAGCGGCGCATGTTATTTACATCGCGGGCAAACATGGCTTCGGCGCTATTATTAGCAGAGGCGTTAACCGCTTGGGGTAAATCAATAATTACTGGGCCGTTGCTATCTACAAGTACGTTAAATTCAGATAAGTCACCGTGAATAATCCCAGCGCATAGCATTAGTTTGATGTAGTGCATCATTAATGTATGTTGTTCAATGGCTTGTTTCTCGGTTAAATCAACTGCGCCAAGTTGTGGTGCAACATCGCCTTCGTCATCACTTACAAGTTCCATTAACAAAACACCGTCAATGCAGCCGTAAGTTTGCGGTACCCGAACACCTGCTGAGGATAAACGCGAGAGTGCGTCAACCTCGGCATTTTGCCAAATTTCTTCTTCTAATTGACGGCCATAGCTTGAACGTTTACCCATAGCACGGGCTTGTCGGCCACTGCGTACTTTGCGGCCCTCTTGATACTGGGCGGCTTTTTTAAAACTTCGCTTACTGGCATCTTTGTATACTTTAGCGCAGCGAATGTCATCGCCACAGGCCACTACAAATACATCGGCCTCTTTACCGCTCATTAACCGGCTGATCACTTCATCAATAAAACCATCATCAACTAATGGCTGTAAGCGTTTAGGTATTTTCAAACGACACCTACTAAAAATACAGGGTTGGCTTTTTGTTTTGCTATGTGGTTCAAACGAGGCATACCTTTGGGGATTGAAGAAAGTTATAAATTATTAGTAAACTTTAAAGTTACATTTAATGACTAAATTACGCAGCTAGAATAAGCGACTACAGCTAAAAAGCCAACCGCCTTTTTTGCTTTTTAAGTATTATTGACCAAGAACCGAGATAAAACCAAAAAACGAGTACGGTTTAGCGTACTCGTTTACTTAGTATTATTAAAAAGTGTTTAGAACTGCCACACTAAAGACGCCCAATAGCGACGGCCATCTTCAACATAGCCATACTCTTGCTCTGTGATCTCTTTATCAAGGAAGTTGTAAATTCCAGCACCAAGTTTAACGCTGTCACTTAGCTGATAATTAGCGCCTAAATTGGCAATGGTATAATCAGGAGCAATTAAACTACTTTGTGAAGGCCCTGTGGTAGGCTGGCTTTCTTCTCCACGATATTGCACACGTAACCATCCGCCTAACTTATCTGTTGGACGCCAATTTAAAGACGTTTGTAAACTATGTTTTGGTAGCTGATTAAGTGGGCTCCCTTTATATTGACCGGTTTTTTGCTCTGAGTCGGTGTAGGTATAACTGGCACTCACATCAATTTCAGTTGAAATATCATAATCTATGGATATCTCAATACCTTGGGTTTTGGCTTCATCCACATTAATGTAGGTAGTTGGCATGGAGCCGAACTGATTTGGGCCATCTGTGCACTGCGTTAATGGGCATGCTATGCGGGTTATTTTGTCATCAAATTCATTATAAAAAACGGTTGTCGATATGCTTAAATCTCGCCCAGAATCATAGTAAACACCCATTTCATAGTTAACTGATTGCTCAGGCTTTAAGTCAGGGTTACCATAAATATTACCGCCACGACTCACTTGTCCCCATTGCGCGGTAGATTGGCGAATATTTGGCGCACGGAAACCCGTTGATATGCCGCCTTTGATGGTGATTGTTTTAGATGCGCTATAAACACCATACAAACGTGGGCTCCAATGACCCGCAAAGTTGCCATCATGATCGTAACGTAGGCCTGCGGTAAGCTTAAAGTCATCCGTAGCTGCCCACTCGTTTTCACCAAAAACTGACCATTGCTCGTTTTCTACATGGGTTAAGTCGCTAATTTTATTGCTTGTATAATCATCCAATGACTCTTTTAAATAGGTCGCACCAAACGTAGAGTTATGATCACTAAATAGCGGTAAACTCCATGTCGTTTGAATGTCGGTATTTTCGATAAACATTTCACGTGAGTTATTATCAAACTTATCGTACTTAATGTAACTACGCGACGAGCCAAAGTCGTAAAAACCGTTGTGTGACATAGAGTATGTTTGTTGCTCATACTCAGTAGTTGCTGATTCAGGGCAGCCACGTCGACCACAGTTTTCACCTGGCGCAAGCGGGGCAACTGTTTTACCAAGTGTTTCGTCTAATGTTTGTTTTGCCGAGCCAAGTTCAAACATTAATTCGTGACTATCATTAGGTGTTAATGTGAACTTGGCTTTAACATTACTTTGTTCTTTACCTCGAAATCCTGCAGTAAACTCATCTTCATTTCGCTTTGAAAACTGCCCATACAATTGCACGCCCAATAGATCTGGAATAATGCCACCAGAAGTGAAAAAGCTGGCTTGGTTTATATCACCTGACTGACTTTGCTCTTGAATGGTGCTGTCTAAACGCAGTTCACCGTACCACTGCTCTGGCGC
Source organism: Pseudoalteromonas sp. SM9913 (assembly GCF_000184065.1). Lineage (NCBI taxonomy): Bacteria > Pseudomonadati > Pseudomonadota > Gammaproteobacteria > Alteromonadales > Pseudoalteromonadaceae > Pseudoalteromonas > Pseudoalteromonas sp. SM9913. Next base: position 347,858 of record NC_014800.1, on the reverse strand, counting down.
TTTACGGGTAATAATATTGATGACACCACCAATAGCATCAGAGCCATACAACGACGACATAGGGCCACGTATTACTTCAATACGTTCAATCGCTGAAATTGGCGGCGTCCAAGCACCTTCTACGCCTGGGCCATCACTATTAGGTCGTGTTTCTCTTGAGCTTTGGCGTTGTCCATCAATAAGAATAAGCGTGTATTGGCTAGCCATACCACGCAAGCTAATATCTTTTCTGTCGCCTCCGCCGGTCACTATTACACCCGGAATATCAGCCATTGCGTCAGTTAAGTCACGATAAAAGCGTTTTTCTAGCTGCGCTCTGTCTATAACACTAATACTTGCAGGTGCCTCTTTGAGCATTTGTTCGTAACCAGAAGCAGTGACAACCATTACTTCCATATCTTGTTTTTTTTCATCAGCAAAAGCAGGGTTAGCAATTGCAAAAGTACTTAAAATAAATGCAGTTACCGGCCTTAACTTACAACTTACCGTGTTCATGATATTTCTCCGTGACATTTAGCATGTAAATGATAATAATTAGCGTTTGCGATAATAGTGAGAAGTTCCCTTTCTCACAACGTTATTTTTATTAAAGCTAATTTAAGTAAGGCTTAACGGTATGAGTGATAAGTTAACTAAAACCCTGAATATATTTGTTCGCACAGTACAAACGGGAAGTATGAGTAAAGCTGCCGCAGACCTTTTAATGACAACCTCTGCAATTAGCCAGCAAATAAAACAAATAGAGCTAGATGTAGGTTTGAGTTTATTTAATCGCAGCCCTCGAGAATTAACGCTTACCGAGGCCGGTGAGCTGTATTATCAAAGTTGTTTACAAATGCTTGCCGTTGCAACAGCTACATCAGAACAATTACAGCATTTACAAAATTGCCCGAGTGGGCAATTAAAACTAGCAGCCCCTGTTGGTTTTGGAGGTGGGTTACTAAGTGAGCCTGTAAAGCATTTAATTAGCCAATTTAGTGATATAGATGTGCACTTAACGCTTTCTGACGAGCCGATTGATATGATCAGAACAGGTATAGATTTAGTGCTGGCAATTGGTCCTCTCGAAGACTCAAACTTAATTGCACGCCAACTCGCTAGTTGGCCATTAATACTGTGTGTTCATAAAAATCATGCACTAGCACAGCAACCAAAAATCACACTGGATGACCTAAAAGCGCATAACCGCATTGCACATATAGCTGTTGATCCGGCGCTTACGCACCTTACCCGCGGTGAAAGCACAACACTACCAAAAGCGCGTATTGCCATTAATAATATGCAAACTGTGATTCAATTTGTTCTCGACGAGTTAGGCTATGCTATTTTGCCAGAGCCTGAAGTACGTAATTTTTTAGCTACAGGAGAACTTTTAGAAATATGCACGGATTGGCAGCTTCCCCATTACGATGTATTTGCTCTAACGCCTGCACGCGACACGTTAGCAGCAAAGACAAAAGCTGCAATTAAAGCACTTAACGCATCATTTTCAGCTATTTAAATAACCTAAGTTCAGGTTAAGGCTTGTTTATAGTTAACTAATTGCAAGCCAAACTCCTACTAGCACCATTAAACTTCCCGCAATACGGTTCATCCACTTAATGTTATTGCCTTTGGTTAAAAATAACCGCAGGCTTTTACCACCTGTTGCGTAAATCATCATACAGATAAACTCTGAGAGTAAAATAATGGCCACCAGCACCGCTAATTGCGGCGCAACACTGTATTGTACGTTAATAAAAGGAGGTAATAAGGAAATCATAAACGCCCATCCTTTTGGATTGGCAATGGCGGTTACAAACCCCTGTGAAAATAATGAATATCGGCTCACGGCTGTTGTGTTATGCGTATCAACCGACATTTTTCCTTTTGCACGCCACATATTAATGCCAATGTAGATTAAATAAGCGCCACCTAGCCATTTTAAAATATCAAATGCACTGGGGTAATTAAGCATAACACTGGCTACACCAAGCACCGCGGCTACCGCAACTGTTGCTACACCGAGGAGTTCACCTATCATCATCCATAAAGTTCGTCGCACGCCTATACTCATGCCTAAAGTCATGGCCAGTGTCATGCACATACCAGGAGTAATAGACACAAAAAAGAACGTAGGAACAAATACCGCAAGTGCAGCTACATCAATCATTTAAAGCTCGCAATAGGTTAAAAATAAAGTCGTGATAGGTTCATCCCAGAGGGTAAATGAAAAGAGCAAAGATTAAAGACAAATGATCTGACCCGATACAGGAGACACGGGGTTTTAATTTATTGATTCATATTGCATGGGGCTCATATTACAGAATTAGGCACTTCTTGGCCGTGGTTCATTATCGTTGATTCATTAAGTTTCTCAATATAGAAAAATAGCGACATGGTTGCATATTCGCTTTGTAACATATACTAAGCGCTTATTCAGCTTTACCACGGTAGTATTCACACCCTTGAACTTTAATAAATATAAGGTTATCAAAAAGGAGTAAGTTACATGGCAGCTACACCTAAAAGTACTTACGCGGTTACTAATGCGAAATCGGCTTTATTGAACCCTGAGCACAGTATTGAAGTAAGAGGCGCACGTGTTCATAACTTAAAAGATGTGGATTTAAACCTCCCCCGTAACTCACTCGTTGTATTTACCGGTATATCTGGCTCTGGTAAATCATCTCTTGCCTTTGGAACGTTATTTGCCGAGTCGCAACATCGTTACCTTGATTCGGTATCGCCTTATGCGCGCAGATTAATAGATCAGGTAGACGAGCCTGATGTCGATTCAATTGAAGGCCTGCCACCAGCGGTCGCACTCCAGCAACAGCGTGGTGCGCCATCGGTGCGTTCATCCGTGGGTAGCGTAACCACTATTTCTAACGCACTGCGAATGTTATATTCGCGCGCAGGCGAATACCCCAAAGGGCAAGGCATTCTTTATGCCGATGCGTTTTCGCCAAATACGCCACAAGGGGCATGCCCAGAGTGCCATGGTATTGGCCGCGTATTTAACGTAACCGAAGAGCTACTGGTGCCCGACCCCACTAAATCAATTAGGGATCGCGCCATTGCCGCATGGCCACCGGCTTGGCAAGGTAAAAACCTAAGCCGTATACTTACCTCTTTAGGTTACGATATTGATAAACCTTGGAATACCCTGCCTAAAAAAGCCCGAGATTGGATTTTGTTTACCGACGAAACCCCTACAGTGCCAGTGTTTCCCGAGTACACGCTTAAGCAAACCCAAGCTGCTATTAAAAATGAAGAAAATCCTAGTTACATGGGTACGTTTTCGAGTGCTAAACGCTTTGTTTTACAATCGTTTGCAAGCACTCAAAGCCCGCGTACTAAAAAGCGCGTGTCGCAGTATATGCAAGTATCATCGTGCCCACAGTGTGATGGTAAAAAACTCAAAAAAAAGTCGTTATCGGTTAAAGTCGCAGGCTTTGATATTGGTGAAATTTCGCAGTTAACACTTAGCGAACTTGCGCAAACATTAAGTATTGCCGCTAGCAAGCCTGCTAAAAGTAACGCTGCAAATCCAGAAAAAGCTATAGTGGCAAAGCGTATAGCAGGCGATATTCTTAAACGCGTTGAAGCGTTAACTAAGCTTGGTTTAGGGTATTTATCACTGGAGCGCACAACCCCATCGTTATCGCTAGGGGAATTACAACGCCTAAGGCTTGCAACGCAAATTCGCTCAAAGTTATTTGGTGTAGTTTATGTGTTAGATGAGCCATCGGCAGGTTTACACCCTGCAGATACGCAAGCCTTATTAGCCGCATTAGATGAACTAATAGCCGCTGGTAACTCGGTTTTTGTGGTTGAACACGACGTAAGCGTTATTCGCCATGCCGATTGGGTGGTCGATGTAGGGCCAAATGCTAGCACACACGGCGGTAATATTGTTTACAGCGGCCCTGTTGAGGGTTTAAAACAAATTAGCAGCTCACATACTAGCCAGTATTTATTTAAAAATGAAGAAAATCACCTAGCTCACATACAACACAAACAACACAAACAACGCCGACCAAAAGCATGGCTATCGCTTAAAAATATTGAGCGTAATAACTTACAAAAACTCGATGTAGAATTTCCACTTGGGGTTATTACAAGTGTTACGGGGGTATCTGGCTCAGGTAAATCGAGCTTAGTAAGCCAAGCGCTTGTTGAACTGGTTTACGATGCACTTGGGCAAAAATCGCAGCCACAAATACCAACAGACAACGCTGAGCTGCTCGAGCAAGAGCTCGACATAACAACCGAAGGACAAATAACGCAAGGCATTGAGCATATAAAACGCCTTATCACGGTTGATCAAAAAGCCATTGGCCGCACACCTCGTTCAAACCTTGCAACTTACACAGGCTTATTCGATCATGTACGAAAATTGTTTGCTAATACCAATGAAGCAAAAGCGCGTAAGTACGATGCCGGTCGTTTTTCGTTTAATGTTAAAAAAGGCCGCTGCGAAAACTGCGAAGGTGTAGGCTTTGTTAGTATAGAGCTGTTATTTTTACCTAGTGTCTATTCACCCTGCCCTGTGTGTAATGCTAAGCGCTACAACCAGAAAACACTCGAGATTACATATAAAGATAAAACCATTGCCGATGTGCTTAATTTAACGGTTGAGTCGGCGCATACATTTTTTGACGATGAGCCCGCTATTGAACGCGCGCTAAATACACTGCTACAGGTAGGCCTTGGCTATTTACGTTTAGGGCAACCCGCTACTGAGCTTTCAGGTGGCGAAGCCCAGCGTATAAAACTGGCCACTGAACTACAACGTGCTCAGCGCGGCGATACGCTTTATGTTTTAGATGAACCAACCACTGGTCTACATCCTAAAGATGTGGCCATGTTAATGACGCAGTTAAATGGCTTAGTTGATGCTGGCAATACCGTTATTATGGTCGAGCACGATATGCAAGTAGCCAGCAACAGTGATTGGGTTATTGATATTGGCCCAGGAGCCGGCGACGAAGGCGGGCATATAGTTGCACAAGGTAAACCTGAAAAAGTGGCAAATGTAAAAGCGAGTAAAACAGCACCATTTTTACTGAAATAGTTAAAGAATAACGCTTTTAATTTTATAAAAGCGTTACCTATAGAGTAGTTAACGCTTAAAATAACTTCTTGGGATGAATTCAATATCTGCAATTCAGATTAATTTATACACGCCGTTTTTATTTTGATAACCAATTAGAAATAGCCTCGCCTATTTCATTCGGCGAATCTTCTTGAAGATAGTGGATACCGCTCACGGTTACCTCAGCTAGGTTTGGCCATGTGCGCACAAAGTCTCTTGCGTAACCAACTAAAAAAGCACCTGGTTCTGCATTAATAAATAGCTTTGGAATATCATGAGAGTTGGCTAAATAACTCGCATAGCTTTTTACTAAAGCGACAGTATCGGCAGCCTCTCCGGCAATGGGAAGTTGGCGAGGCCCTGCTAAAATTGCACGGCGATCCTCCCCGGATTTATAAAGGGTCTACGATATTCGTCGTGTTCTTTTTGCGTTAATTGACGCGAAATAGTCGCTGGTAATATTGTTTCAATAAAAAAGTTATCATCAAGCACCATTTTTTCACCCTCAGCAGAGCGCAAGGTGCTAATTGGGCCATGTAAGTCCTTAAGAAAGTCATCCCATGTTGGAAAATCGGTAACAATTGCTTCCATTAAGGCAATCGCTTTTACTGCATCACGATGTGTATTAGCCCAGTTAAAACCAACACCAGAGCCCCAATCGTGCAGTACTAAAGTAACATTACTGTTCACGCCCAACGCTTCTAAAAGTGCAAATGTGTATTTGCTGCTTTCATGGGTGTTATCTAACTTTTTCGAATCTCCTAATCCAATCATATCCATAGCAATTAAACGCCCTTTTCCTTGTAAATATGGCATAACATTTCGCCAAAGGTAGCTAGATGTAGGATTACCATGTAAAAACACAATAGGATCGCCTTCGCCTTCATCTATTTAGGCCATTTTTTTATCTAATATAGTTTTAAACTTTTTTGTATAACGTAATGTTTCTGAATCATTTTTTATTTAATTGATATACATGACTGAATCACACAATAAACGAGCGTACTTAACTTGTCACTATATTTATGTGATCGAATCACATACAATTGAATTTATGAAAAATGAAAAATACATATCAAATTTAATCGGCACGTTTGCCACCTTTGTTTCTAATGACATTGAAAAGCAGATTGCCGAATTAGGCGGGCGACGCTTAAGCCACGAATCGGCACTCGTCACTATTTACAACCACCCAAATGAAACCATAGATGTACTGAGCAAGGTTTTAGGCTTAACGCACTCTGGTGCGGTTAGATTAATAAATACGCTTGAAAAAGAAGAGCTTGTAGAGAGGCGTAAATCGGTAAAGGATGCTCGCTCTGTTGTTTTATACGTAACTGATAAAGGAAGTCAAAGGGTTAAAAGAGTACTAAACAGCCGAGAAACAGCCACCTCTAAAATACTAAATAGCTTTAATGATGAACAAAAACAAAGCTTTTTAAGTTTGATAGAACTAGCGCTTAGCAGCCTAACAAGCGAGCAGATAGAAGCCCGTAAAATATGCAAACTATGTAACGAAGGTGTATGTAGAAAGCGTGGTTGCCCAGTAGAAAATGCTATTAAATAAAGTACACCCCACTTAAAAATTTATCCAATAAGTTAAAGAATGATAACAGCCACTTTAGTCGTTTTTCTTACATGAAATTAGGTAAAGATGGATTCGATTATAGTTATAAAATTCATGCATCTTTTTAAATTGTAAAGGTATTCCCCCCTTGTACCTTTTTTAAAATAAGAAAAAAGAACCGTTTTAATGAGAGTTTTTAGCTATAAGGTTGACCCATCTAGTTACAAGTGTTAAAAAGTGAAAATGAACACTAACTTAATAAAGGAATAATTGTATGATAAAGGGAATAAAAATCGCTTTAGTATCAAGTGTAATGCTCTCTGGCTGTGTAGTTACTGAAACTATTAATGGAGGTATTGCTAGTTTAAATAACTCTTTCACAACTGCTGAATTACCTATTACATACACAAAAGCGGCTAAAGAAAGTGGCACTGAGAAAATGAAGCGTCTTGCAGTTATTTCAAATAACAGAAACGCAGCTACAGGTATAATTGAAACAAACCTTTCAAATATTCGTGTGAATGGCCAACCTTACTTTACCTTTGTTGATAAAGCTTCTCTTAGTAAAATTATAGAACAACAACGGTTTAATGAAAGTGATATCAGTAACTCAAAAAACAGAACCCGCCTAGGTAAACTTACAGGCGCAGATACACTTATCACTGCTGACTACACTGCTGATGTAGATACCTCTACTTACTACGAAAAAGACAGTGAATGTATACAAAAAGGTGATAAATGGTACAAGTGTGAGAAGTCTAGAGAAATAACCATTAAGTGTTCAGAAAAAATTGCGAAAGTAAATTTTAAACCTAAGGCTGTATCTGTAGAAACAGGGCAAATTGTTTTTACTAAACAATATTCACGCCTATCAAGTAGTAAAGTATGTAAAGGTGACGACCCTCATCCATCTGACTCTGTATTACGAGGCAGAGCACTTGCCGCTGTAATAGAAGAATTAAAACAAGATGTTGCACCACACCAAGTGACTAAAAATGTAAAGTTGATGGAATCTGATGATTCAGATTTAACTGATAAAGCAGAAGAGTTATTAGACCTCGCTGTTGAATTTGCAGAAAAAGACATGCCTGACCACGCCTGCAAAACCTTTGCAAAAGCTCAAAGTCAGTATTCAGAATCACTGGCTATAAACTACAACAATGGTGTGTGCGCAGAAAGAGCGAATGATTTAGAATTAGCAAAAGCATATTATGAAAAAGCGAGCAACTTAACATTAGACGTTGACGAACTTAAGTTTGTTATTGAAGGCCAAACACGGCTTGTCGAGCGTGAATCGGATAACGCAAAGCTAACTCTAGCAACAACTTCAAACCGTTTGTAATTTAAGTTAAGGCCTACCAATTTTGTGTTAGGCCTTATTGCTGTTGGTAAAACTATGACTACTAGAACATCCTCACTACTATTAGCGGCAATAGCGCTAAGTCCTTTCCTTACTAATGCAGCATCACATTGTAGTTGCAGCTCATACTATGCAAAGAATGCCCAGCCTAAGTGGGTAGGAATAGATATTGTTGATGATGAAAAATTAGCTAGCTCAGGCTCTTCACAATGCTCTGGTTTAAAAACAATTGATGAACGTCGGTCAGCTAAAAATGCGCGTGAAGAGCTCGCAAAATTACTAAGTACTGATATTTCAGTGAAAGAAATAATTAAAAACACCTCATCAAGCACAGTAAGCCATTCTGATTACAAATCGGTGATTGAGTCTCAAACCAATCAGCTATTAAAAAGCGCAAAAGTATATGATCGTTATGTAGACCCTATTAACTGTACTGTATATGCAGCTATTTCAATTAGTAAAGCCGATCTTGAAGAAGGCCAACAAGAAAAAATAAAACAACAACAAGCAATGCTAGGCGCAAAAAATAGTTGCTTAAAAGTAACGGGCGAAAATAGCTCTCAACTTACAGAGTTACTCACTGAGCAACTTTTACAGCATGGATATAAATTAACAAACTCGGCTTGCGAAGTGACCTATTTAGTTAAAAACTCGATAATAAAAGCACAAAGTAAACTTGTAATTACACAGTTAAAACTTCAAATAGATACACAAAGCAAAAAGTCTATTTGGCAACAACGTTTTGAAGGAAAAGGTTTGAGCTACTCTAAACGCTCAAAAACCGAGTTAATTCATTTAGCCAATCAAGACAGCACAACTAATTTAATAAATAGCATTGTAAAGTTAAAAAATACTGCTATCGATTCTTATTAGCGATTATATTAAGCCATGTTTTAAACAGTTATATTTAACACTGATAAACTATATTTTAAGGATGAAAATGTCTGTAGGAAATAACTTAGAGCCTGAGGCTAACACTGAAGAAAATAAATCTTTGTTAGCTAAATTGAAAGGTTACTTTATTTTACTTATGGTTACTTTAATGGGTCTTGGAAATTGGGCCGATAGTAAAGCACTCATAATTGAAGGGTACAACGGATTCATTACTCACTTTACGAACCAAATCGAAGAAAAAAAGATTACTGCGCTAGATATTGGCAACTACTTACCTTACGCTGAAAAAAAAATAGGTATTCCGCAAGTAATTAAAACATCATCTTTGAATACTGATTACGAATATAGGTATTACAAAAATACGAAATATTTACTCACACTTATTAATAAAAATACTCGTATAGTCGGCATCGCCGTACATAGCTTAAAATACGATAAAGCTATGGTACCGGAATTTACACCCTTAATACCTTTTAATAAAAAAATGCTCAGAGTTAATAGTCTAAGCGATGTTATAAAATCAAGTAACGAATTTTATTTTGATTCTCATAATATTAAATATTATATGCAGTCAAAACAGTTAAATGCTCAAGGTATGTTTTTGAACCTTAGCGTTGGCTTTAGTAACTACGCACCATTACTTGATGAAACGCAAAAAGCTTTATTTAAACTTGATGAGTTAATGCTTACTCAAGATGACGAAAAAGCCTTAGCTAAAACAACCGAGATACTTGCTAACACTGCGGCTACATTTTATGCAGTATCTGAGCTATCTAGTGAATACATCTCTGATTCATTACTGACCAAGTATGAATTTAACGCTTATTTTTAAGGATAAAAAATGCGTCACACTTTATTATTTTTTGCTTTATTTAGTGCTTACAGCGGGGCTACCACGCCGACGTTCGAAGAATTTAAAAAACAGCAACTTGCAAAACAAACCACTTTTAAAAACGATCATCAGTTGGAATATCAAGCATTCAGACAAGCATATCTCGAGGAATACGATAAATTTAGAGATAGATTATTGCAAAACTGGTCAAGACCTGTACAAAGCTCATTATTAGAACGTGTTGAATATAGTGCGGATAAAAAAACACGTATTATTATTGATGAACAAAATTCGACCGTGACTGTACAAACACTTGAAGACTCAAATGAAACAGGACTAAAAGCGACTTCTCAAGAAGAAGCATTAACAACAAATCAATTGTTAAATAATGTTAAATTATCGCCGGTTTTAACTGATATTTTTAAAGACCTTAGCTTACTCGATAAAGCAGTAAAAACAGCAAAAGTTGATATAAAAGCACAGCCAGACAAACATGAAAGCGAAGTCGCATTAATTAATGAAATTACTTCTCAACACGAGCAATCATTGAGTAGTTTAGATAAAAACGAGCAATTACCTAAAGCACAAATTGATATCCAAAAAGAGCAGCTTACCAAAGAAAAAGAACAACGTATTAGTAATTTAAATAATGCGCTAAAAAAAACAAAAGAGCAAAACCTTACCTACAAACGCATTAAGTCGCATACTTTCGCTCTACCCGATACTTATTTACAAAAAAAAGTAGCGCCTTTTGTTACTTATTATAGCCAGTTTTCTAAAGACCAATTATCTTTACTATTAGCTATTTCACATGCTGAGTCGTCATTTGATCCTAATGCAAAATCGCATATTCCAGCATTTGGATTAATGCAAATAGTGCCAAACTCAGCAGGCTTAGATGTTGCTCGCAAACAATTTAAAAAGGATATAGCTCCTACAGCTAAAGAATTATTCGACCCAAAAACTAATATAACTTACGGTGCTGGGTACTTAGACATTTTAACGACTCGATATTTGCGCAAAATTAATAATCCCATAAGCCGAAGATATTGTGCCATTGCAGCTTATAATACTGGCGCTGGTAACGTAGCTAAAGCATTTAACTTAAATAGAAGTACGAATATAAATAAAGCGGTAGCCTTAATAAACCAATTAGATAGCGAAGGTGTATACGCACAACTTATAAATAATTTACCGTACGACGAAACAAAAAAGTACTTACAAAAGGTAAGTAAATTAGATATTCAATATCAAAAAAACTTAGAACAATGGAACCTTAACAATAAGGAAGTAAATCATGCGAAATAAACTTTTAATATTGGCAGTTGCTGGAGTTATTACAGCATGTGGTACAACACCACAAAAGTCTCAACCTCTTGCTGAAAACGATTCTGTTCCAAGCTGGGTTTTACAACCTACTGCACCCGAGGGCGGTTTGGCTTCATCTAGCTGTGTAGTATGGACGGGAAATATGGCTGCAAGTAGAGCACAAGCTATTGCCAATGCACGTGCCGATCTAGCAACTCAAATTAGTGCTAAAGCGCAAGTAATGGATACACTAATAAACAAACAAACCCAACAGCAAGACTCAACGACGACTAATTCATCATTTACGCAAATAAGTAAACAGGTAGCTGAGCAAAGCTTAGTAGGGGCTATTGCTAAAGAAATTGGTTTTGCTCGCTTAGATGGAAAGAAACAGTTATGTGCGCTTGTAACTATGGAAAATACTAAGCCTTTATTTGATAAATTAATCGAAACGTCAGGAAAGAATTTAAGCCCTAATGATGAAGATATGCTTTATCGTGAATTCAAATTAAAAACAACAACTGATGAGCTTAAAGCGCTAGATAAATAAGCGTTGAGGGCGTTCAGAATTCTGTGTCAGCCTAAGTTGCTAAATATCTAGCACACCATCTAACCTACCTTCGAAGTGGATGGCCAATTGCGACAATGTCAGATTCCAATTATGGATTGGCATTGTCCATTTCTTCGAGGCATTCAATATGCCTGCATACAATAATTTCATCAAGCTGTTTTCATTAGGGAATGCTCCCTTAGTCTTGGTGAGTCGCCTAAACTGACGATGTACAGCTTCAATTGCCATTTGTGGTATAAATAGCTTTTCGCACGTAATCTGGATACTTGAAGTAAACCGACAGATTGCCCCACTTACGACGCCAAGACTCGATAACGATAGGGTATAACTTGCCCCATTTGGCATCTAATTCGGCGAGAGCGGCTTCTGCTGCATCTTTAGTGGCAGCCTTATAAACGGGTTTCAAGCCAGCCATAAACTCTTTTTGGTGCTTTGAAGCAACATACTTCATCGAATTACGAATTTGATGAATAACGCACTCCTGCACTTCGGCGTCAGGATAGATTGTTGCTATTGCTTCAGGGAAGCCTTTTAGTCCATCAACACAGGCAATTAAAATATCGGATACACCACGATTATGTAAATCTGTTAATACTGATAACCAATAGTTAGCCCCTTCACTTTCAGAGATATATAAACCAAGTAACTCTTTGCGGCCCTCGATATTGACACCTAGTACGGTATAAATAGCCTTACTCACGTAGCGCCCATTTTCTTTAATCTTATAATGAATGGCATCAAGCCAGATAAACGGGTAAAGCGTGTCTAAGCTGCGCGCTTGCCATACTTTAAGCTCTGGTATCAGTTGGCCTGTTACGGCAGTGATGGTGGCCTCTGATACCTCAACGCCATACATATCCTGTATGTGGCCTCGAATATCTCGATAGCTCATACCTAAAGCAAACATAGATAGGATTTTCTCATCAATTTCAGGCGTTAACTTGGTTTGGTTCTTTTTAACAAGCTGAGGTTCAAACGAACCTGAACGGTCTCTGGGCGTTTCAAGTTCGAATTGGCCTATGGATGACTTAACTGTTTTTTTGGTTGAACCATTTTTACGGTTAACTTGGGTCTCAGATTCTAAATGCTGCTCTAATTCAGCTTTAAGAGCCGCTTCGGTGAGTTGTTTGATTAAGGGTGTTAGAACACCGTCTTCGCCAGTAAGGCCTTTACCAGCTTGAAGTTCAGCTAATGCTTTGTTGAAGTCGAAAGATTGAGTCATGTGTCACTCCTGTTTTCTTAATAATACTGAAATGACACAGATTTCTAAACACTACCTAAGCGTTTCATAACAGCCCTAATATAAGTTAGGGTTGTTATATTAATTAAATAACTACAATAAATTACCCTAGTATTAACCAAACCCCCACTAGCACCATTAAACTCCCCGCAATTCGGTTCATCCACTTGATGTTATTGCCTTTAGTTAAAAATAACCGCAGGCTTTTGCCACCTGTTGCGTAAATCATCATACAGATAAACTCTGAAAGTAAAATAATGGCCACCAACACCGCTAACTGTGGCGCAACACTGTATTGCACGTTAATAAAAGGAGGTAATAAGGAAATCATAAACGCCCATCCCTTTGGATTGGCAATGGCGGTTACAAACCCCTGTGAAAATAATGAATATCGGCTCACGGCTGTTGTGTTATGCGTATCAACCGACATTTTTCCTTTTGCACGCCACATATTAATGCCAATGTAGATTAAATAAGCGCCACCTAGCCATTTTAAAATATCAAATGCACTGGGGTAATTAAGCATAACACTGGCTACACCAAGCACCGCGGCTACCGCAACTGTTGCTACACCGAGTAGTTCACCTATCATCATCCATAAAGTTCGTCGCACGCCAATACTCATGCCTAAGGTCATGGCCAGTGTCATACACATACCGGGTGTAATTGATACAAAAAAGAAGGTAGGAATAAATACCGCAAGTGCAGCTACATCAATCATTTAAAGCTCGCAATAGATTAAAAAATAGTGTTAATTATGAATGAAAGGGTAAAGGAAAAAAGCCAAAGGTGAAAGGTAAAACAACTATCAGTAAGGTAGAAATAACGGCTTCGAGGATCGGGTTAAGAGCACCGAGCTTAGCCTGAGGTTCTAAGCCCGATACTCGAAGCTCGAAGCCTATAACTCGGCGCAAAGTGCCGTGAGATTGAGAGGGGATATTCTTAATCTCACGGCATAATACACTATTGAATGGGTTGTTCGTCCATATCAACTGGTTCAACATTATCCTTTAACAAGTACTTATCAAGCCATTGCTCTTGCTCCCACAGTACATGTAATAAGCTTTTACGGGCACGGTAGCCATGAGCTTCGTAAGGAAGCATCACTAAACGCGCTTCTTTACCCAAGCCTTTAAGCGCTGCGTACATACGCTCACTTTGCATTGGAAAAGTGCCCGAATTAGGGTCCTCTTGACCGTGGATCATTAACATAGGTTCGTTAATTTTTTCAGCATGGAAAAACGGCGACATGTTTGCGTACACACTTTGTGCTTGCCAAAAATCACGTTCTTCACCCTGAAAACCAAACGGCGTTAATGTGCGGTTATACGCACCACTGCGGGCAATACCTACCTTAAATAAATCGCTATGTGCTAATAAATTAGCCACCATAAACGCACCATACGAATGCCCTGCTATAGCAATGTTATCTTTATCGGCAATGCCCTTTTCAACCAGTACATCAACCGCTGCTTTAGCACTAGAGACTAGCTGTTTTCTAAAGTGATCATTTGGCTCACTGCCATCAACGCCTACAATCGGCATTTTAGGATCATCAAACACCGCAATCCCTTTCGCAAGGTAAGGCATAGGGCCCCAATAACCTATGTAGGTAAATTCGTATTCAGATTCACGCACTTGTGATGCAACTGCTTTATCTTTATATTCAAGTGGATATGCCCACATCAATACCGGTAATGGCCCTTGTGTTTTGTCATACCCTGGTGGTAAATAAAGCGTACCTGAAAGCTCAACACCGTCATCACGGGTATAACGTAGTTGCTCTTTGGTTACGCCTTTAAATGCAGGGTAAGGATGCTCAAACTGAGTAAGCTGTGTTAGCGAGCCTTTATCTAAATCGCGAATAAAAAAGTTTGGCTGCTGCGATTTAGACTCACGAATAGTAATGAATTTTGTGCCTTCATCGTCTAACAATGCACGCACACGCTCGTAATAAGGCGCTGCTGATTGCCATAAACGTTTGGTGCTATTCGTTTTAACATCGTACTGATCTAAAAAAGGAATGTTTCCTTGCTCAGACGCGCCATCGCCACGTAAGTAAATGTAACGTCCGCCAACAACTTTTATTACGCTAACACCTAAATCGTTACGCTCGTAAATTGCACTGCCTGGATCTTTATAGGCATCGTTATAACTGCGCTCTGAAAATAACACGCGGTTACTATCGGCATTACGTGGTTGAATTACATAAGTGCGCACTTGTCGGTCACTAAAACGCCAATCACTTAGCATGGCAATATTATCATTACCCCATTGTATACCCGCAAAACGACGCTCTACTTTGGCAAATAATTTAGGGTCGCGTTTAAATGGCGCTCGTAAACTGTAAAGGTAGTCATGATATTCAACCTCAGTTTTCATATCACCGCCATCTTGTGCCTCGGCCCATATGACTTCAGCACCTTGATCGGCTCGCCACTCAAAATCACGACGACCTGTACGCACACTGTCGTAGCCTTGTGGAATGTTGTCGGCAAGAGGTTGCTTTGCCAGCTCTACTAATGCATAGCCACGCATTCCCCATATTTGCCATGTAGTTGCAAAACGACTGTAAGGGACTTGATACGAAAATGGCTCGTCGATGGTCGCGACTAAAATATTGGTTGAATCAGGCGAAATTGAAAACGATTTAAATAAACCGGCACGGCCAATCGGCTGTGCTTTGCCATCAAGCGTGATATACGCTAATTGACCTTGACCATAAAATTTAAATTGTGCTTCATCAAACGGGCTGGTCAATAAGTTTTGATAAGTCCTTGCTGGGGCTTTTTCGCCAGTACTTTGTTGAATAACCGGCACTGTGCTTTGGGTATCATTGGTTAATCTTGGTTTGTCTAAGTTTACCGCTAAATTAGCCACAATCGCCGTGCTATCGGGTAACCACTGATAAGGCGTAGCGGTTAATACTGAATTAAGTGCAAGCTCACTTAACTGCTTAGCTTGTTTGGTTTTAACGCTATAAACCCATAGCCGTGCGTTATCCGGTTGTTCAACAATAAACGCTAAATGTTCGCTATTTGCTGACCAACGCGGCGAGCGAATAATCCCCTGAGGCAAATTATTAACGTTTATTACTGTTCCACTTTGAACATGCTTAAGCTCTAACGCGCTGTACTTTGCACTTACCCGTGAGCGTGAAAAGTTAGCAGGATTAAGCTTAATTCCCGCAAGCTTAAATTCTTCTTTGGCCAGCTCATCAAGCGACACAACACGCTTGCGTTCAAACAGAGCAAGCCATTGACCATCATTTGATAAAGAGCTAGTTGGTGCTAACTTAGCATCTACGAGTGCCGCAAGCGCCGGTGAAGGGGTTTGATATCCTTGCTCTGCATAACTTGCAGGCAATAAAACAATGCAGCCTACCAAGGCAATAAATAGCCTAAAAGCATTCATGTTTTCATCCTTTTTTATTGTTAAATATTACCCGCTATATAAACACGTTTTACCTTGTTCATAAAGTGTTAAGCAAGGATAAAATCAGCTAAATGATGCTTAAGTAAGGCGAATAAGTTAAACTACGCGATTATTTACTTATCGTTACTGTGTTGTCGTTATGTACTACGACTAAACAAAACGCAGCGTATTTACACTGCTGAAAAAGCACGCAAATAAACTAGGGTCTATTGACCTTTGCGGATTATAATTTGTTCAAACTAGGGGCGGTTTAATCGCGGCGCGAAGTTTGTAACCTAGTGGGCTAAGTAAAAACCGAGCAACAAAGAGTAAATCGCCCCTAGGCAGAACCCTTCGGGCAGCGCCTGTTTGGTATTGATGCTGCGTTATCGCCTATTTGTGGGGAACAACCACACCACATAGGCTCTGCCTTGCCTAAATACCAAACAGACTGCTGCAAATTTAACCTTGAAAGGTCAACAGACCCTAATAATAAGAGATCTAGCCAATGAAAAAAGTGCTGGTAATTGGCTATGTATGGCCAGAGCCCAATTCGTCTGCTGCGGGTACGCACATGATGTCGTTACTTAATGCGTTTAAATCGCAAAACTGGGATGTTGAATTTGCTACGCCTGCACAACCTACAGAGCACATGGTAAATCTGAACGATTACGGCATCACCAGTCAAAGCATCGCACTTAACTGCGATAGTTTTGATGATTACGTTAAAGCCTACAACCCAGATATTGTTATGTTCGACCGTTTTATGATGGAAGAACAATTTGGCTGGCGCGTAGATAAGCATTGCCCAAATGCACTTAAAATTTTAGACACCGAAGATTTACAATGCCTGCGCAATGCCCGCCATGAAGCCCATAAAGGTGAGCGTGAATTCAACCATAGCGATTTACTATCAGACATAGCTAAACGTGAAATAGCCGCTATTTTACGCTGTGACTTAAGCTTAATTATCTCAAGCTATGAGATGGAACTACTCAATGAAGTGTTTAAAGTTGAGCCTAGTGTGTTACATCATTTACCATTTATGGTTGATTTAAGCGCCTTACCTGAGCAAACTAAATCGTATGATCAGCGCCAACACTTTATGACTATTGGTAATTTTAGGCATGCCCCTAACTGGGATGCAGTACTGTATTTACAAAAAATTTGGCCGCTCATCCGCAAACAACTACCGCAGGCAGAGTTGCACATTTATGGCTCATACCCACCACCTAAAGCCACCGCACTCAATAACCCTAAAACCGGTTTTTTAATTAAAGGCTGGGCAGATGATGCTTATGAAGTAATGCAAAGCGCGCGCGTTTGTTTAGCCCCGCTTCGTTTTGGTGCTGGCATAAAAGGCAAACTTTTAGAGGCCATGATCATGCAAACCCCAAGCGTCACCACGCCAATAGGTAGCGAAGGTATGCATAACCATTTACCATGGCCTGGTGCTATCACTCAAAATGCAGAAGAATTTGCAAACGCTGCTGTCTCAATTTATACCAATCAGGCTGAGTTTATAGCTGCACAAAAAGCTGGTAATGAGTTACTTAATACACTTTATGATAAAGCGCAGTTGAGCGACAATTTAATCGAAAAAATTCAATTAGTAAGCCAAAATTTATCTGCGCATAGAATGAAAAATTTCACCGGTCAAATGCTAAAACATCACACCATGCGCAGCACACAATACATGTCGCAATGGATAGCAGAAAAAAATAAAAAATAACGGTGAGAAATGACTAGACAGACGGCGATTTGTGTTTAAAATCGCCGCAAATAAACTTGGGCAATTTTAGCATTATTGCCTATATTTTTAGCTTAGTTATTTAATAGTTGGTTCAAAACAAATTTGAAAACCGCAACGTTTACAGAAAAACGCAAATTTATCGTTAAATTGGGCAAAATGCTTCATAAGTACGGTACACCGGCATATCGCTTAGAAGCCCATTTAATGGAAGTGGCGACTTACCTTGGTCTTAAATCATCGTTTGTCATGTCGCCAACATCGGTTACCTTTGTTATTTGGACTGATGGTCATGAAGATGAATACACCCATGTAGCCCGTGTAGACCCTGGCGATCACGACTTAGGCTCACTTGCAGATACCGATGATCTCGTTAATAAAATGCTTAATGATGAATTAACGTTGCAAGAAGTTGATCAGCAACTTGATATCATTTTTGATGCCCCAAACCCTTACAATAGAGTGATTACAGGTATTGCCTTTGCTACCTCTGGCGGCGCATTTGCAATGCTTATGGGCACCAGTTGGAATGACGTGCTGTGGTCTGGTTTATTAACCTTTGTTGTTTATTTATTTGTGCTGTGGTCGGCTCGTTCCAAGCGCGTTGCCCACATGTTAGAACCCTTAGTGGCGATTGTTTCAGCGGTACTGGCGTGTGCCATTAGCGTTCATTTAGATGCGCATATTAATATTCGTTTAATTGTTCTGTCGGCCATTATTGTGTTTATTCCAGGCCTAGCACTGGCACTTGGTTTAGCTGAACTCGCAGCGCGGCATTTAGTATCTGGCACAGCACGCGTTATGGACTCGTTTATGTTGCTGTTTAAACTTTATTTTGGTGCATTTATTGGTATTGCTATTGGCTTTGCTATTTTTGGTCAAGCTGATTTTGTACAGCCAGAGCCACTGCCTAAATGGACAGCTTGGTTGGCTATATTTTTACTATGTAGCAGCTTAATTGTGATATTTAGAACTAAGTTTAAACATGCTGCTTGGTCTATTGCTTCAGGATTTATAGCCTACGGCACCAGTATTGGCTCTGCCATGTATTTAGATTACACGCTAGGTACCTTTGTTGGCGCATTTTCAGTGGGCGTATTTAGTAACTTATTTAATCGAGTTGCTAATGCCCCTGCTTCCATTGTAGCTATGCAAGGCTTAATTGTGTTGGTACCGGGGAGCAAAACGTACATAGGTTTAAACTCACTCATTGAAGGCCAAGACTTTGTTTACGCTGAGCATATTGGACAGCAAACGTTTTTAATTTTTATGTCGCTCGTGGCAGGACTTATTTTTGCAAACGTGGCGCTCCCTCCTAAAAAGAGTCTATAAATGTATGCGCGGTATTGCACAAGAATCACTTCACTTAACGTCCTCTTTTGAGGATTAATCGCATTTTTTAGTATATTGGTTACACATTGTTATAATGAGGTAAATCTTATAAAGCAAAGGAAATAACAATGCTAAAAACTAGCTTAGCGCTGGCAATTGGGCTTTCAAGCTCAGTTGCATTTGCGCAATCGGCCATCACTGTTGAAGACATTCCAAAAATTAAATCTGTGATCCAAACCAGTGTTAGCCCAGATGGCGACAACGTTGCGTTTACACGATCGTTACCGCGTACATTATATGTTGATGAGAATGGCAGTAATTACAGTGAGCTTTATGTTGTTGATGATAAAGGCGTTGAACGTCCTTTCATTACCGGCTCGGTTAATATTAAAAGCATAGAATGGTCAAACGACAGTAAAACAATTTATTTTTTAGCCAAGCTAAAAGACGATAAATTTACCTCGTTATATCAAATCCCTGTTGATGGCGGCCAAGCACAACCTGTTCTTGCTTTAAAAGACACATCAATTTCAAGCTACAAATTAAGCCCAGACAACAAACAGGTGGCTATTTTAGCGATGCCTGCAGCAGACAAGTCAGAAAAAGAACTTAAAAAACTTGGGTTTAAAGCTGAAGTATATGAAATGGGCTTAAAGAACAAGCAGCTTTTTATTGTTGACTTAGCTAAAGCGGATAAACCACTTACCCCCACCGCACTCAACGTTGATAACTACGTGAGTGACGTTAATTGGGCTGCTAATGGTGAAAAGCTACTGGTTAAAACTCAACCCACGGCACTGATTGATGATAAATACACAAAATCTATGTGGCATTTGTTTGATATTGCTAGCAATAAAGTAACCTTATCGTTTAAAACTGAAGGCAAGCTAGGTGATGCAGAGCTGTCGCATGATGGTAAATACATTGCTATTTTAGGTGCAGAAGATAAGCACGACCCTGCAACAGGCCGCTTATTTATTGCTGACACTAAAACCGCTGAAATCACTGAATGGTTACCTGACTTTATGGGTCACGTTGTTGATTTTGAATGGTCGCATAAGCGTAATACACTTAACTTTATTGCCAATGTAGGCACGCAAAGTTTTGTAGCGAGCATTAAAACGGGCTCTAATAAATACAAAAAATTAGTCAACGAAGGTGAATTTATTGCCTCACAATTGAGTGTTTCAGATTCAGATAAAACACTCGCACTTCGTGGTAATACCGCAAAACACCCTAACGAAGTGTTTATTGTGCGCAGTAATAAAGCAACACGTTTAACCGATTCAAATAGCTGGTTAAATGATAAACGCTTTGCCAAGCAAGAAACCATTACCCTTAAAGCACGCGACGGCGTTGAGCTTGATGGCGTGCTCGTTTACCCATTAGATTATGAAAAAGGCACACGCTACCCACTGATTATGTCGGTACACGGTGGCCCTGAAAGCCATGATAAAGACGGCTGGGTCACTAACTACTCACGCCCAGGTCAAATGGGTGCAGCACGTGGCTATGCGGTGTTTTATCCCAACTACCGAGGCTCTACAGGTAAAGGCGTAGATTACTCAAAATTAGGCCAAAACGATTACGCAGGTAAAGAGTTTGACGATTTAGTTGATTTTAAAAATCACCTTGTTGATATGGGTTTAGTAGACACTAAACGTGTTGGTATTACTGGGGGATCTTACGGTGGTTATGCATCGGCGTGGGGCGCAACAAAACTAACCAAACACTTTGCTGCAAGCGTTATGTTTGTGGGTGTCACCAACCAACTGTCTAAATTTGGTACTACTGATATTTCTAACGAAATGAACCTAGTTCATGCGCGTTCATACCCATGGGATAAATGGCAGTGGTACTTAGAACGCAGCCCTATTTACTGGGCAGGCCAATCTGAAACACCTCTGCTTATTATGCACGGTAAAGACGACCCTCGCGTTCACCCTGCACAATCTATGGAGCTTTACCGCTACATGAAAGTGCAAGGTAAGGATGTACGTCTTGTTTATTACCCAGGTGAAGGTCATGGTAACCGTAAAGTGGCAGCGCAATACGACTACAGCTTGCGTTTAATGCGCTGGATGGACAACTATTTAATGGAAGGCAAAAAAGAGATGCCTGCGTTTGAAATTGACCATGCTGCTAAGTTAAAAGAAGTCAAAGACGCAAATAAATAAGCACTTATAAACGCGTTTAATTTTAAAAGGCCAACATAAAAATGTTGGCCTTTTTTATAGGTCTAAATTGGCGAGCACGCATCCTTAGTGACATAGCACAGCTTATGTTAAACTCTCGGCAATTATTTTGTTAACTGCTAATTTTACTGCCATGTCAAACCCTGCTAGCTGCTTTACCGTTTTTGATGAAAACGTCGATTCCCTTGCTCTGCCTGAGCAGTTTACATTTCCATTTTATTATAAACCGCACCCTTTGGCCGTTGTCGCTGCACAGCAATTACAACAGCAATTAAAAAAGCTAGATAAGGCTATTTTAGATACGGATGATATTGATGCGGGTAAAATGTTTGGTGTGCTCGTCGTTCAAAATCAGGCGCAACAACTGGGATTTATTAGCGCCTATTCGGGGCAAATAGCGGGCATAGATGAGCAACTGAATTTTGCACCTAATGTGGCACTTAAACACATAGACGATGCTGTATTTAGTCAGCAAAGCCAAATCATTAACGCCATTAATGCGCAAATTACGGCATTAGAAAACAGTGAAGATTATCAAGCCCTTGAGCAGCAATTAGCTACAGCACGTAAAAATTATGAACAGCAACTTGTAGCCAAACAACAAGCCATGCAAGTGACCCGCAAACAGCGAAAAGAGCAACGCCAAACTGGCCAAGAGCAACTCAATGCCGATGACTTTGAACAACTTAAAACAACCTTAGCTGGGCAAAGTATTGTTGAGAAAAAACAACTGCAGGCATTAAAGCAAGACTGGCAAACGCAAATTACAGCGCTTGAGCAAACCCAAGCAGCTATGCTGGGTGAAATTAACGGATTAAAAAAGCGCCGCAAAACACTCTCAAAAAACCTACAAAAGAAATTATTTGCTCAATACCAATTTTTAAATGCACACGGTGAAGTGACCGATCTGAATGCTATTTTTGCCAAACTTCCTGAGCACACTCCACCTTCGGGAGCGGGGGATTGCGCCGCCCCTAAATTATTACAATATGCATACAAGCACGATTTAAAACCAGTGGCTATGGCCGAATTTTGGTGGGGTGCACCGCCTAAATCAGCAATTAGGCATCACTTACATTATTACCCATCGTGTTATAGCAAATGCCAACCCATTTTAGGTCATATGCTAAAAGGCTTAAATGTTGAAGAAAATCCATTACTAACAAACCCTGCAAAAGGAAAAGACTTAACTATTGTTTATCAAGACGATGATTTACTGGTAATAAACAAACCCGCGGAGTTTTTATCGGTGCCAGGGATTAATATTGATGATTCAGTGTACATGCGTATAAAAACTCAGTTCCCCGCGGCTTCTGGCCCACTTATTGTGCATCGGTTAGATATGTCGACCTCAGGGCTGTTAATTATTGCGCTTAATAAGCGCGCGCATAAAGCGCTGCAAAAACAGTTTATTGAACGCACAATTGAAAAGCGTTACGTTGCTTTAGTGGCGGGCAATATTACTGAGAATAGCGG
The DNA here is from genome assembly GCF_000184065.1 of Pseudoalteromonas sp. SM9913. Classification (NCBI taxonomy): domain Bacteria; kingdom Pseudomonadati; phylum Pseudomonadota; class Gammaproteobacteria; order Alteromonadales; family Pseudoalteromonadaceae; genus Pseudoalteromonas; species Pseudoalteromonas sp. SM9913. The sequence goes on along the minus strand of NC_014800.1, from coordinate 324,839 downwards.
AGTGATTAATTTACCTCTTGTGCTCGACTTTGATGATAAACCACGCCAAATGGTGTGTTATAAAACCGGTAAACCGTCGTTAACAACATGGCATGTACTGGAGCGCAAAAACAACACCACCCGACTGCAGTTATACCCTAAAACAGGGCGTACACATCAGTTACGGGTACATTGCGCTCATCAATTAGGTTTAAATACCCCGATAGTTGGCGATACTCATTATGGTGAAGAGGCAGAGCGCTTACATTTACATGCCGAGTATTTAGCCTTCACCCACCCTATTTCTCATCAACGTTTAGAATTTGAAGTAGCCGCTGATTTTTAAATCAGCGATACTAAAACTCCCCTCTGTTTTAAAAAGCCTTGCCATTTTTTTATATTGCAAAGTCGGTAACCTTTACCGTTGCAATATAGAAAAATTTACCTGCATTATGCAAAGCCTCTACTTATAAATAATAAATAGTTATATATTTCAATACATTAAAAGTTGGCATTAGCTTTGCTTTTATAAAAATAAGTATTTATTACAGTCCACTTTATTTGATTAAAAGCGCCAATAAGCGCTTTTGATGACACACAGTAAATGGGTAACTAACCGTTTACTGCGTACAACAGAACTTCCTACACTCCCTGTGTACTTTATTGGTTATAGGCTAACGCTTATAACCATTTTTTTTGCCTTTATTATTTAATCGTAAATTTTACGTCTTGATCGCGTAATAAATAAAGCGCAAAACACGCAGCCCACATAGGCCACGCCGCAAAAAACAGTAAATTATTAAAGCCATCAATGTATTGATTATATGAAGAAAGCGTAGATAAACCATGCATTATAAAAATAGCACCGTAAGTAATACGTTTTTTAATACCGACCAAAAATGCTATTACTAGCAATAATTGCAGTGCACCTAAAATATAAGCAATAGTATCGGTAGAGCCACTGATCCCATAAAAATGTTCAAAAATACGGGCGCTATGCCCCGGATTTACAAATTTATCTAGCGTCCACATTACCATCACTATAAACACCCCACACCGAAGCGATAATAAAGACCACTGCAAACGATTTTGTACATCAGTATTCATTGAACCTGTCATAAAATTTCCTTAAAAAAGATATAAATAAACTAATAAGCAATAAAGACCGTACAAACTCCCTTTTATTTCATAATAATTGTAAATAGCTGTTAAGCTTGTTTAATAAATCGATTAACAAAGCAGCTATTTTTAATATTTTAATAAATAACAATATTGTTAAATTGCTGAAAGTTATTTTTAAGCCTTTCGGTCTTTTATAACCATCAACATACAATTACAGAGAGAAAACGTTTGAAATATTCATCCTTGGCCGTATCTATAGCCGCTTTATTAAATACACCCGCTATTGCTTTTGCTACAACAAAGCCTGTAACAGAAAATGCCATAGAGCGTATTGAAGTAGCGGGCCAAAGTTTAAATTCTCAAGGACTTTCTGTTAAAGATGCAACCATAAATGGCCCCTTTGGCGATAATTTAGCACTGCAAGATATAGCACGTTCAGTCACGCCTATTTCAAAAGAGCTAATAGAACAACTTAACATTACCACCTTGCAAGATGTACTTGCTGTGAGCCCTAATACGTATGCCGCCAGTGGCTTTGGTGCACCAAGCTTACCCACTATTCGTGGCCAATTAGGTGAGCTTTTTCAAGATGGAACTCGTCGCCAAGCAGGTAATAACGGCTTTGGTGTGCCGTTATCATTTAACGCGGTAGAACAAATAGATGTAGTTAAAGGCGCTCCTCCAGTATTGTTTGGTTCAAGCCAGCGCAATGGTGGTTTTGTAAATTTACACTCTAAGCAAGCCTCCACTGAAGAACACAAAGGTAAAGCGAAGCTCTCTGCGGGTCGTTGGGATCAATACACCGCTCAGCTTGATTACACCGCACCGATTGTAAAAGACAAAATTGGTTTTCGTGTGAGTTATGAACACCTTGATCATGGAAGCTACTACGATTACTCAGGGACTAAAAGTGACAGTCTTTTTGCAGCACTGCGAGTATTGCCTGATGATAAAAGCAGCTGGGATATTAACTTTGAGCTATATCAGGTTGAGTTTACCGACAACGCCGGTATTAACCGCCCTACTCAAGCACTCATCGACCATGGTCTTTACATTACCGGCCAAGGCGTTCAAGCAAACGGCAGCACAGTACCCGCAGCGGGTTCAATTGTATCTCCTACAGGGTTAGTTAACATTGATCGCAGCACCGTACTTACCGACCCTGATAACCAAAACGAAGCCACTACTTACCTACTACACAGTATTTATAAGCGCGAGCTTTCAGATAAAGCGTCGCTTAAAAATATTAGTTATTTTCAGCACTTAAAACGTGATGAAGTGGCTCAAAACAGTTTTGTTGAAATTATAGATGGTGCCGATACCGCACAAAACCGCACTGAACTAACGTATCAATGGAATAATGAACAGCAGACTATCTTAGCCTTTGATGTGCGCTACAACAAAGTACTTGGATACAGCCAATTTACCACCGAGGCCGACACGCCAATTGATTTAACGGGTCCACTTTCAAACCGTCGTATTCCATTAACCGATGCGCAAAAAGCACGCTTAGTTGAGCTGCGCCCCGGTGTATTTGTATCTCCAGGTGGTCAATACGATATAAACGGTGATGGCAGTGGTGATTTTAACTTATCAGACACCACCGACTCGCGTTCTTGGCAAACTGGCTTTGCTATACAACAAGACTCACAGTGGACAAATAAACTGCGTACCAGTGTGGGTTACCGCCTTGATTATTATGATGTAGAAGCACACGATCCCATAGCGCCACAAGGACAAACAGCAGCCAGTGATAGCATTAACGACACGCTGCAATCTGGCCAAATCAGTTTTAATTACAAGCTCAATACTGATTTTACAAGTTACGGCGCAGCAAGTTACAACGAAGCGACTTCAAATAGTATGGCCGGTGGTAACACCTTAGGTGGTGACAACACGATTAGTGCGCAAAACTTTGCAACCGAAAACACGCTGGTAGAATTTGGCTTAAAATATGCGCCTACCAACAGCGATTGGTATGCTGATGGCGCCCTATTTAGCCAGCGCCGTAGTTTACGCAACCGCGATGGCAGCAATACCGGTATTCGTACCTCAGGTTTTGAAGGCCAAGTATTTTACGACGCTTACCCATATTGGTTAAGTGCAGGTTATAGCTATATTGACGCACGCTACGATAACTCTGCGACTGGCCAAGACTCGGCGCAAATTGCTGATGCGTTTGATAACTCACGCCCAGATATTATTGCCGGTAATGGTATAGGCGCGCCAAGTTATACAGCGTTTGCCCCTTCAAATAGCCAAGTACAAGGTATTCCTGAGCAATCGTTAAGCGTTAATGGTAGTTATTCAATTAATGAGAAATGGCAGGCAGGTTTTTCAGCTTTATATACAAAGAGTTACCCGCTAGATTTTTTACAAACAGTGAAAATTCGTGACCAATACACGTTAAACGTCAATACCAGCTACGCGTTTACGCCTAGCACTAAGTTGCGATTAGATGTGAACAACGTCACAAATCAAGATAACTGGCGTCCAGTGTTTGAAGGCGGCTATTTTGGCGCAACATTAGCATTCCCTGAATTACCAATAAACGCCAAGCTTACCCTAACGCATAACTTTTAAGCCCAAGAGATAATATGATTAAAAAACTATTGTTATTATTGATTGCAGCAGCCGGTATTGGCATGTTCTTTCATTTTAATTTGCACCAGTTACTTACACTCGATGGCTTAAAAGGGTCGATGGATCAGTTTAACCAATACAAAGCGCAATCGCCGTTGTTAGTTATTGGCGGGTTCTTTTTACTCTATGTGGTAGTAACGGCTCTCTCTTTACCCGGCGCAGCTATTTTAACATTGGCCGCAGGCGCATTATTTGGCTTAGTAGAAGGCTTACTGGTGGCGTCGTTTGCCTCAACGATTGGTGCTACCCTTGCCTTTTTAGTGTCACGCTATTTATTACGCGACACCATTAAAAAACGGTTTCCTGAGCGTTTAGCTGCTATAGATAAAGGCGTAGATAAAGAAGGCGCTTTTTACCTTTTTACTTTGCGTTTAGTACCGGTATTTCCGTTCTTTTTAATTAACCTATTAATGGGCTTAACCGCTATTAAGTCGTGGACTTTTTATTGGGTGAGCCAAATTGGTATGTTGGCAGGCACCTTTGTATTTGTGAATGCCGGTACTCAACTTGCACAAATTGAGCGTTTATCGGGCATTTTGTCACTAGATTTAATTCTGTCATTTGCTCTATTAGGTGTATTCCCACTGATTGCGAAAGCGATTTTAAATGTATTTAAAAAACAACGGGTTTATAAAAACTACACTAAGCCCAAAAAATTCGACCGTAACATGATTGTTATTGGCGCGGGTGCAGGCGGCTTAGTTACCAGCTATATTGCCGCCGCAGTAAAAGCCAAAGTCACCTTAATTGAAGCCGGCGAAATGGGTGGTGACTGCTTAAACACTGGCTGTGTGCCTAGTAAAGCGATTATTAAAAGTGCAAAAATAGCACAGCAAATGCGCCATGGCGAAAACTATGGCCTTGAAAACACTACACCGCAGTTTTCCTTTAAAAAAGTAATGGCACGTGTACATCAAGTCATTGCTGATATAGCCCCGCACGACAGCATAGAGCGCTACACAAATTTAGGTGTGGAGGTTTTAAAAGGCTATGGAAAATTGATTGACCCGTGGACAGTGGAAATTAAACTTAACGATGGCAGCACGCAAACTCTTACCGCTCGCACACTTGTTATTGCCACCGGTGCACGCCCGTTTATACCGCCACTGCCAGGTATTGAAGAAACCGGTTACGTTACCAGCGATACTTTATGGAGCAAATTTGCCGAGCTCGACGAAGCGCCCAAAAAACTGGTTGTTTTAGGTGGGGGCCCGATTGGTTGTGAGCTTGCACAAAGCTTTGCTCGTTTAGGCTCAAGTGTGACGCAAGTTGAAATGACTCAGCGCGTTATGATCAAAGAAGATGTTGAAGTGTCAGCTTTTGCACACCAATCATTGGCCGATAGTGGCGTTAATATTTTAACCTCACACCAAGCGCTGCGCTGTGAAGCACGCGAGGGTAAAAAGTACCTCGTGGTGAAGCACAACGACACCGAAATTGATATTGAATATGATGAGCTACTGTGTGCCGTTGGCCGAAGCGCACACCTCAAAGGCTATGGCCTTGAAGAGCTTGGTATAGAAACTAATCGAACCATAGTAACTAACGACTACTTAGAAACACTCTACCCTAATATTTTTGCCGCAGGCGATATTGTAGGCCCGTACCAGTTTACTCACGTTGCGGCTCATCAGGGGTGGTACGCGGCGGTTAATGGCTTATTTGGCCACTTTAAAAAGTTTAAAGTAGATTACCGTGTTATTCCATGGACCACCTTCATTGATCCAGAAGTCGCGCGCGTAGGCCTAAACGAGCAAGAAGCGATTGATAAAGGCATAGACTATGAAATCACCCGCTTTGAGTTTGAAGAGTTAGACCGCGCCATTACTGAGAGCGCCAATAATGGCTTTATTAAGGTGATCACCCCTAAAGGAAAAGACAAAATACTCGGAGTTACTGTGGTTTCTGAGCATGCAGGCGATTTAATTGCTGAATTTGTTTTAGCCATGAAACACGGCCTTGGCCTTAATAAAATTCTAGGCACAATTCACAGCTACCCAACATGGGCAGAAGGCAACAAATATGCCGCTGGTGAATGGAAACGTAACCATGCTCCACAAACTGTTTTAAACATGCTTGAAAAATACCATGCATGGCGCCGAGGTTAAGCCTTTGTATACGTTATTGAAGTTTTTAGTTTTAAGTGCACTACTGGTCACGGCGTTTAAAAGTAGTGCACAAAACCTGCACGATAGTTGGAACACGCTATTAACTAAACATGTTGTCGCTATTAATCATGGGCACAGCACTGAGGTTGATTACGCTGCAATTAAACACGAGCATACCCAATTAAAAGCATATTTAAATACGTTAACAGCCATCACACCAGGTGAATTTAACACGTGGGGTAAACACAAACAGTTGGCGTTTTTAATTAATGCCTATAATGCCTTTACCGTTGAACTAATATTAACGCAGTACCCTAATATTGAATCAATCAAAGAGTTAGGTAGCTTTTTTAGTTCACCGTGGAGCAAAGAGTTTATTTCGCTGCTAGGTAAAACACGCAGCCTTGATGATATAGAGCATGAGTTAATTCGTGGTAGTGGTAAATACAACGACCCGCGTATTCACTTTGCAGTAAACTGCGCCAGTATTGGTTGCCCTGCACTTCGTGAAGAAGCCTACTCGGCCGATAAACTAGAAGAGCAATTACACCAGCAAACTGTTCGTTTTTTGTCAGACAACACCCGCAACATGGCAACAGGCAATACTTTAAATGTATCGTCTATTTTTAAATGGTACGGCGGTGATTTTGAACAAGGCTTTAAAGGAGCAAACACATTACACCCGTTTTTAGCACAATACGCTGATGCATTAAAACTGCTACCCGCTCAACAAAAAGCGCTGCAAAATAATGACATGAAAATTAAATTTTTAGATTACAACTGGAATTTAAATGCACGTCGTTAAGCCAATACAAATACTCAGCCGATATTGTTTTTTGAGTATTGCTTTGTGCATTGTTTTAGTTGCTAGCTTTAAAACCATGGCAACCTCTCCCTCTGATACTCGCTGGCAAACTATCCAAAGCCAAGGTAAAAACCAACCCGTTTATTTTTATGCATGGGGCGGCGATCCGCAAATAAATGCCTACATTCAATGGGTGGCTGAGCAGGTCAAAGCGCAATATGATATTGAATTAGTGCATGTAAAATTAAGCGATACCAGCGAAGCAGTAAGCCGAGTATTAGCAGAAAAATCAGCCAATAATCACGCTCAAGGCAGTGTCGATTTAATTTGGATCAATGGCGCTAACTTTGCCGCTATGAGTAAGCATGACTTGCTGCTTAAAGACTGGGCCCAGACGCTGCCAAATTTTGCATTAACCGATCCTAATAATAACCCCGCGGTAAACTTTGATTTTGGTTTGCCTACAAACGGGATGGAAGCGCCTTGGGGGCAAGCGTCGCTCACTTTTTATTACGACAGCCTAGCAATAGATGGCAGCACAACGAATCAATTACCCACCACCCTACATCAGTTATTAACTTGGAGCGCGCAAAACCCTGGGCGTTTTAGTTACCCAAAGCCGCCTGATTTTTTAGGCATGAGCTTTTTAAAATACGCTTTAGTGGTACTACATAACAACAACGATGATGAATTAAAAGCACAGCTAAACCAGCCAGCTACAGATAAAAACACCACTGAGGTGCTCAACCCTTTGTGGGTATTTTTAAATAAATTACACCCTACGCTTTGGCGTAGCGGCAAACATTTTATGCAAAGTGGCGCACAAATGCGCCGCTTAATTGACGATACTGAGCTTAGTATCGGGTTTACCTTTTCAGCGCCAGAAGTGCCCGCTGCAGTACAACGCTTTGATTTACCCACCAGCACCCGCAGTTATGCTATGCATGATGGCAGTTTAAGTAACACCCATTTTGTAGCAATACCGTATAATGCAAGCCATGCACAAGGCGCACAGTTAGTCGCTAATTTTTTATTAAGCCCTCAAGCGCAAGCTCATAAACAAAAGCCCACTATTTGGGGCGATAAAACCGTGTTGATCCAATCAATGCTAAATACCCAGCAACAAGCCTTATTTAAAACCACACAACCGCACCCAAGTGCGCTGCCTTTTAATAGCATAAAACGCACACTCAGTGAGCCTCACCCAAGTTGGGTTAATGCCATAATGCAAGGTTGGCAAACGCGCTATGGGGTTAGCCAATGAATAAAGTACCCGCTTCAAATAGCCTATTTACCTTTTTGGTCAAACTAAGTCCTTACTGTTTGGTTGCATTGCTTACTTTACCCGTTTTAGGGGGGGTAATCGGCGTGCTTTTACCTGCCTTTGGTTGGGCGCCGGCACTCAATGAAACAAATATTGGCTTAGCAGGATTTAACGCATTATGGCAAACGCCTGGATTGACACACATGGTAGAGCTGAGCATACGAACAGGGCTTATTAGTACCTTAATCGCGTTTGTGCTGATGATCATTATGCTTGGCGCGTTTTTTAATAGTGTGTGGCTTAAACGCATTGAATATATTTTAAGTCCAATATTGGTTATTCCGCATGCCGCTGCCGCGATTGCGGTGAGTTTTTTAATTGCGCCATCGGGGTTATTTACTCGTTTATTTTCTCCATGGTTAACTGGCTGGCAATTAGCGCCAGAAGGCGCGTTACCTTACGACGCTTTTGGCTGGAGCATTATTATTGGGCTTGTGCTTAAAGAGTTACCTTTTTTACTACTGATTGCATTGAGTGTTTTGGCGCAACCCGAACTTGGCAAAAAGCTACGCAAACAGCATCAAATTGCGGTTAATTTAGGTTATTACCCTATGGTGGCGTTTTTTAAAGTGGTGCTACCCAGTTTATACCCACTGTTACGTTTACCTATTTTTGCAGTACTTGCTTATGCCAGCGCCAGCGTTGAAATGCCACTCATTCTTGGCCCAAATACCCCTCCCACTTTAGCCGTTGCTATAATGCACTGGTTTAACGATGTAGATTTAAACCTGCGAATAAAAGCCTCGGCGGGTGCCCTGTTACAATTAGCGGTCACTGTTGGACTACTCTTAACGTGGCTATTGCTTGAAAAAATCATTGCTCTAGTTTTTAAGCAATCACTTATTAATGGCCGCCGCCAGTATGCACATCAATTGATCTGCACATTTACTCATGTTTTCACGAGTCTAATTTTAATTTTTATTGTTGCTGCGCTAATTGGGTTAGTGATGTGGTCAATAGCGGGCTATTGGCGTTTTCCGGATACCGTGCCCTCAAGCGTGGTATTTCTGCATTTTCAACATGCATTTACACAAATACATACTCCCTTGTTTAATACCTTAATAATAGGGGTAATAAGTACGCTGTTTGCTATCACTATGGTATTGCTGTGCTTAGAAGCCGAGCAGTTAAACACGAAACCCATGTCGAAATGGACACAGTTAATTATTTATCTTCCTTTATTAGTGCCCAGTATTGCGTTTTTATTTGGTATTGTGTGGTTACAACAACTGCTCAATAGCCAGCATGCCTTTTTTAATGTGATATTTGTGCACGTTTTATTTGTTTTACCGTATGTTTTTTTATCTATTGCCGATAGTTACAGGCGTTTAGACCCTCGATTAGCGCGCGTTGCCGCAAGCTTGGGGACAAGTCCCTGCAAGGTGTTTTTACAGGTTAAATTGCCACAACTATTCGCCCCTATTTTAATCGCGATAGCGCTTGGACTGGCGATTAGTTTTGGCCAATATTTATCTACACTTTTAGCCAGTGGCGGGCGTATAAGTACCATTACCACCGAAGCCGTAACCCTTGCTAATGGCGCAAGCAGACGCACCAGTGCAGTTTACGCCATTTTACAAATGGCATTACCGCTAATTGGTTTTGGTGTGGCATGGGTGTTACCTAAATACTTTTTTAAAGCGCGCGCTTAACTATAAAACCATTAAGGCTATTTAATGCAGTCATCATTACACATCAAAGATTGTCAGCTTTACCGTCAAGGCGAGCTGTTACTAAGCTTAAACGAGCAAGTAAATGGCGGCGAAATACTCACCATTATGGGGCCATCGGGCAGTGGCAAGTCAAGCTTATTAAATTGGCTTACAGGCTGTTTGCCCAAAGACTTTAGGGCACAAGGCGAAGTATGGCTAAATGATCAAAATATAGATAACACACCCCCGCATTTACGCCATATTGGGGTGCTCTACCAAGACGCTTTATTGTTTTCGCATTTAACAGTGGCAGGAAATATTGCCTTTGCTATGCCCAAAGGCAATAAAAAGCAGCGTCTTGAAAAAATAGACCACGCCCTAGAACAAGTTGGCTTAACAGGATTGGCAGCCCGCCATCCCGACAGTCTATCTGGTGGGCAGCAAGCGCGTGTTGCACTGCTACGCATGTTGCTCAGCGAACCTAAAGCTATTTTACTCGACGAGCCTTTTAGTAAACTCGACACCCAATTGCGTGTTGATACCCGCGAACTGGTGTTTAGTCAAATACGCGAGCATAAATTGCCTGCCATTATGGTTACGCACGACCACAGTGACGCCGAGGCAACAGCTGGCAAAGTGATTACTTTAGGCACTGATGCTTAAAACCTGACTCATATTCAAGGCAATACGTATGTTAGATAAATTTGTTACCCCCATTATAAAGCCACTACTAACACCGGTTGTTATGCTCATTAATAAAAGCGGCATTACAGCTAATCAACTCACTGTTTTTGGTTTTTTAGTGGGTATGTTTGCCGTGCCTTTACTTGCCTTTGAAATGTGGTATGGCGCATTAATCGCCATTGCGTTGAATAGAATTTTAGATGGACTGGATGGCGCATTAGCCCGCTATGCTAATCAAAGTTCTAGCGCGGGTGGGTTTTTAGATATTACTCTCGACTTTTTATTTTACGCAGCGATTCCACTGGGCTTTATTTTGGCTAATCCAGCACAAAATGCCATTGCAGGTGCTATTTTACTGGCTACTTTTATAGGTACCGGTTCCAGCTTTTTGGCCTTTGCGATTGCCGCTGAAAAATTTAAACTCGACAAACCACAATTTAAATATAAAAGTTTTTACTACTTAAATGGCTTAACCGAAGGCACAGAAACCATTGCCTTATTTGTTGCCTTTTGTATTTGGCCGCAGCACTTTGCCATAATGGCCAGCTTATTTGCTGCAGCTTGCGCCATAACGATTTTCACCCGTATTTATGGCGGTTATCACACATTAAAACAACTAGAAGCTAATATCAGTAAAACGGAGGCTATCAATGGATAACGAATTATGGTGGCGGCTTGGATGTTTTGTAAGTATTTTAGTCATAATGATGCTGCTTGAGTGGCAAGCCCCTGCACGGCAATCGCCCATAAAAGCCACTAAACGTTGGGTTGCGAATTTTGGTCTTGTATTTACCTCTTCAGTGATTGCTCGGTTAGCGGTTCCTTTAGGGTTAACCGCCGCCGCGCTTTATAACCAAGAACATAGTATCGGTGTGTTTAATCAACTAACTATGCCTCTTTCAGTAGCAATTATACTTAGCCTGCTGTTGCTAGATATACTGATTTATTGGCAACACAGATTATTTCATAAAATTCCAATTTTATGGCGTTTACACCGTGTTCACCATGCTGATGCGCACGTAGATACAAGCACTGGGCTGCGCTTTCACCCTATTGAAATAGGTCTTAGCATATTGATAAAGCTTGCCGCCATAACTGCTCTTGGCGTGCCCGCCATTGCAGTACTTATATTTGAAATAACACTCAATGGGTTAGCACTGTTTAACCACGCAAATATTCGCTTGCCAAGCGCAATAGAAAAACCACTGCGCCTCATCCTTATCACCCAAGCGCTGCACCGCATACATCACAGCCAAAACCCCGAAGAAACAAACAGTAACTTTGGGTTTAGTGTAACTTGGTGGGATAGACTTTTTGGCAGCTATAAATCACAGGCAAGCCAGCCTGATAAACGTATTGCACTTGGTTTGAGCCAATACCCAAACCCCGAACAAAATTCATCCTTGTGGCAATTGTTAATAATGCCATTTAAAAAATAGCAATACGGCTAATGAAAACGCCCATGTACACCTTTTAAACCTTTATTTATAACATTACTTGGGCGTTTAACCGTTCCTGTTAACAAAAACACCCTATTAAAAGTAAATCAATTGTAAATTATTTAAACAAATTCTTGACCCAGTTAAAAATCCCCCATATTATTTGTAAGCGCTTACATTTATCACACATGAAAATGTAAGCGCTTACAAAAATGAAAAAATCAACAAATACACTATATTCTGACAATAATCAGTTGAACGGGGTTCAGTTATGAACATTGAAACAACACGCATTACTCGCCTTTTGGCTGCTATTTCATTAGCATCTCTGGCGGGTTGTGGTGGTGACGCAGCAACCACTACTACAGATATTGAAAAAGTAAACCCTACTGAACCAGTCTCTGACTGGCGTATGGTATGGAACGATGAGTTTGACAGCACTAGTATTGATACTAACAAGTGGAACTTTGAATTAAACTGCGCTGGCGGTGGTAACAACGAGAAACAATGTTATACCGACAGTGAAGAAAACGCCTTTATTAAAGACGGTGTACTAAACATAGTCGCCTTACCTGCAGAAGAAGGCGCAGAAAAACCATACACATCAGCCCGTTTAAACACCCGTTACAACGCAGACTTTACTTATGGCCGCTTTGAAATGCGTGCAAAGTTACCTTCGGGTCAAGGTAGCTGGCCAGCTTTTTGGATGATGCCAACCGATGAAGAATATGGTACTTGGCCGCGCTCTGGCGAAATTGATATTTTAGAAGCGGTAAATTTAAAAACAGTTGCTGAAGATGGCACCGTTGAAGCTAATATTCATGGCACACTTCACTATGGTCGCGAATGGCCAAATAACTCAAGTTCTGGTAAAGCGTATACATTCCCTGAAGGGATGAATCCTGCAGACGATTTTCATACTTACGCAATTGAATGGCAAGAAGGCGAAATTCGCTGGTACGTAGATGGCTATTTATACGCCACTCAACGTCGCTCTGAAGTTCGTTACAATTCAAAAGATGAACCTGTTGGCTTAAAGCATAAAGGTTGGTTTGCTGAATACTTTGAACAAGGTAGCGGCGAGCTAACAACGCATTGGGATAATGCCCCATTTGATAAAGACTTTTACCTTATTTTAAACAATGCTGTTGGTGGTGATTGGCCTGAAAACGTAAATAACTTAGGCGTTGACGCTGCAGCATTTGCAGAAGGTCAAAGTTTTGAAATTGATTACGTGCGTGTTTACGAATGTGCCTCTAACCCAACCACAGGTAAAGGCTGTGAAACAGTACGCCCAGGTTACGATAGCCTAGAAGATGCACTTGTTGAAGGTAAAGCCCCTGTACCTACCCCGCCAAGTGATGGTGTTGCAAAGAATCTTGATATTTTTGATGGCAGCTTAAATGCCAACTGGATCGCATGGGATTGTTGCGGTGGAACAACACCAGAAACCATTACTGACGCTGACAAAGGCGAGGTAATTAAGTTTAACATTAACGATAATAACGGGACTGTGCTTGGCTTCTCTACCCGCGGTGGTCACTTCTCTGATGATTTTACTGGCACTTCATCTCCATTTGATGCATCACCTCTACTTGATTTAAATGGCCGACTCACCTTTGATATGAAAGTAGTAACGCCACCAACATCTTCAACTACTTGGTTATTAAAAGCCGAAGCGGGTGATGGTGGTCCTAATACCGGCGATGTAGCCCTTAGCGATAGTAATGAAGGTGTTACTCCTGTTACTGGCCAATGGCAAACCTATACATTCCCACTTTCTTTACTACAAGAAAGAGGCTTAGATTTAAGTGCCATTGATGTATTAATGGTATTCCCAGCATGGCAAACAGGTGCAGGCGCTGAATATTTAATTACCAATGTTGCGATTGAAGGTGATTTACCTGGAAGCCCAGAAGTTGACCTATTCACAGACGGACAAAATCTAGATTGGCCAATGTGGGATTGTTGTGGCGGTTCAACACCAATTGAGGTAGTAGATGATGAAGAACACGGTTTAACCGCAGAGTTTAGCATTGGCGAAGCACCCACTGTAATGGGCTTTAATACTCGCACCTCAGCCGGTGGTAGTGGTAAACCATTTGATGCAACAAGTATTTTAGAAAATGGTGTACTACAGTTTGATGTAAAAGTAATGTCAAATCCAAATGATCCAGCAGCTGTTTGGACAATGAAGATTGAATCTAATGAAGGCGATACAGCGGTAGAGCTTCCATTAACCGATGCTGGCGATGCACCCGTTGCTGGTGAGTGGAAAACTTATACCTTTACATTCGCTGACTTAGCGGGCGCAGGTTTAGATGTTAGTGCCATTGATGTAGTGATGATATTCCCAGCATGGGGCACAGGTGAAGGTGCGGTTTACCGTGTTGATAACGCTAAAATGTACGATCCGAGTGCATCAGCAGGCGATGAAATCACTATTTTCCAAGATACAGCCGCAGATATGTGGAGTATTTGGGACTGTTGTGGTGGCTCTACACCGACTGAAGAAACTGACGATGCTGAACACGGCACAGTGGCTGAGTTTGTTATTGGTGCTACACCAACAGTAATGGGCTTTTTAGCTGACGAAGGTGTTTCTTTTGATGCATCAGCAATATTAGCAAATGGTGTTGTGCAATTTGAAATGAAAATGGTGACACCACCAAATGATCCTGACTCAGTGTGGACATTTAAAATTGAGTCAACAGGTGCAGCAACGGCGGTAGAGCTTCCTCTTGCACAAAGCGTTGAAGGTGAAGTACCGGTTATTGGGCAATGGCAAACATACACGTTTACAGTGCAATCATTATTTGATGCAGGTTTAGACATTAGCGATATCAATGTACTGATGGTTTTCCCAGCGTGGGGAACAGGTGAAGGTGCAGTTTATCGTATCGACAATGTGGTTATCGCTAACCCATAAACCCTAATTCAGTGGTAGGTACTAAATTAAAAGTACCTACTTACCGTAATAAATTAAGTAAAAGCAGAGCAATTATGAACACAAATAAGTTTAAAAAAAGCCCACTAGCGGCTTCTGTGTCACTTATCATCGCTGCAAGCACATTTAACTTCGCTTATGCTGCGCAAGAAAATACTGCCGAACCTGAACTAGAAGTTATTGAAGTAAAAGGTATTCGTGGTTCATTAATCCGTTCAATGGATGTAAAGCGTGACGCATCAGGCGTGGTTGATGCCATTTCTGCTGAAGAAATGGGTAAATTTCCAGATACTAATTTAGCTGAATCGCTACAACGTATTACGGGTGTATCGGTAAGTCGCTCAAACGGTGAAGGTAGCCAAATTACCGTACGTGGTTTTGGCCCATCGTTTAACCTTGTAACACTTAACGGCCGTCAAATGGCAGGCACCGGTTTTACGCGTTCATTTAACTTTGAGAACTTATCATCTGAAGGCGTTAGTTCACTTGAAGTTATGAAAACAGCGCGTGCGGATACACCAACAGGTGGCCTTGGTGCAACTGTAAATATTGTTACCGCTAAACCTCTACAAAAGCCGGGTCAGCGCTTTTCATTGATGGCTAAAGGCATTCACGATACATCGGTAGAAGAAGGTGATGAAGTAACACCTGAAATTGCAGGTATTTACAGCAATACTTTTGCTGACGAAATGTTTGGTTTTTCAGCTAACTTTTCATACCACCGCCGTGATTTTCAGCGCCAAGCAGCCAATGTACGCTCTTGGTTAGTCAACCCTAACCTATCGGTTGATGCTGAAAACATAATTGATAACCGCCCAATGGATGCAGATGGTAACCCAGCTAAGCAGTTTTTCGATCCAAATGCTGGGGATAATGGTGAGTTTGTATCTGCCGCTTTCTTCCCACAAGAAGTCAGCTTTTCAAAAGATGATATTCAGCGTGAACGTTTAAATGCGCAAGCCACTTTTCAGTTTGCACCAACAGATAACTTAACGTTTACACTAGATCACACAATCTCAAATGCAACAACAGGTAATAACTCACTATCGTGGGGTATTTGGAACGGTTCGTTTGGTGGTAATGGTAATGCCTATGAGCTAGATGAAAATGGCACCGCTATTTACTATAACTCAGCCGGTGATGATGCCTCATTCACGGCATTTCGTGAAACTGCCGAGGTAGACTCAAAAGCAACCGGTATCAATGTTGAATGGTTAGCAACAGAAAACCTTAGTTTTAACTTTGATGCCCATACTTCAAAAACCACAACAGATAATGGCAAAGATCCTGGCTTAAATTCTAATGCCCGTATTATTTTGGGCTCAGCAGAGTTATCTACTAAAGAATACTTTTTCCGCGAAGGCGATGTACCGGGTTTTAATATTAATTGGAACAACGGCACACAAGAAGTAAGTCCAAATCAAATTGGTTCTAACTTCAGTATTTTTACCAGAACACCAGGTGAGTCAGAAGTTTCTCAAGTACAATTAGACGGTAAATTATTTACTTATACAGATATTGGTCTTGAAACCGTTAAATTTGGTGCGGCTTACACTAAGCAAACACTCAGTGGTTGGGGCGGCTCTAATAACGCCAATGCACCTGGCTTTAACAACGGTACATTCGCTGAAATTTTCCCAGATGCGATGTTCGAAAGGATTGATTTAAGCGGATTCCTTGATGAATTTTCATTTGGTCCTAACGGCGTAGCGCCAGGTTATGCTTACACTTATGACCTTGATGAAGCATTTGCTCGTCAAAGTGCTTATTTGACCGAAGACGTAATTGGTAGTGATTATTACCGAATTGGTAGCTTTGATAACTTCCCAACTAACGAAGTAGAAGAAGAAACCATTAGTGTTTACCTTTCTAGCAACTGGGTATTTAACGTTAGCGACTACGACGTATTTGTAAACTTAGGTCTTCGTTATGAAGAAACTGATATTGTAAGCCCAGCAAAAAGTCGTGTAGCGGAACAAGTTTACTGGGCAGGCGGTTCAGAGTGGTTAACTCAATTTGCCGCTGGTGGCGAATTAGTTGAAGTAGACTATGAAGGACAATACGACTTACTACTTCCTATGATTGATATTAAAGTCGATCTTACGGATGACTTAGTAACCCGCGCATCATGGGGACAAACAATCACCAGACCAACTCTTGGCAATATGTTAGGTAACTTGGCTTTAACACCATCACCTAAATTAAATTCAAGAAGTGGTAGCCGTGGTAATCCAAACTTAGAGCCATTTAAATCAACTAATCTAGATTTAAGCCTTGAGTATTATTACAGCGAAGGCAGTTACGCTGCTGTTGGTCTATTTTGGAAAGACGTAGATAATTGGATTGATAACACCCAGGTAAAAACTACCTTTGAAGGTTTACATGATGTGTATTTAGGTGAGCGTTGGAACAATGCAGTAGCCGCCATTGAAGGTCGTGGAGATCAAGCAACTGACACTGCAATTTACAATGAAATTGTAGCTAATGGCGTAGGCATTGGTGAAAACAACCGTATATTACCAGATCCAGCGACTGATCCGCTGATTGAATGGACCATCAATTCACCTGAAAACGTTGGTTCACGTAAAGTAAACGGTTTTGAATTTGCTGTTCAGCACTTGTTTGGCGACTCAGGCTTTGGTGCAGGCTTTAATGCCACCGTTGTTGATGGTGATGTAGAGTACGATAACTACTACCTTGCCTCTCAAGCAGTATTAGCTGGTTTAAGTGATTCTGCAAACATACAAGGCTTTTACGAAAAAGATGGCTTATCGGTGAAAATTACCGGTGCATGGCGTGATGAGTACTTAATTGCGCAAGGTTTACCTGACTCAGGTGCTACGGCTCCTCCACAATACGCAGAAGAGTACTTACAGTGGGATATTAGTGTGAACTACGAAGTTAACGAAAGCACAACGGTATTCTTTGAAGGTGTGAACTTAACCAACGAAACCGAGCGTTCATTCAGTCGCTTCGAAAGTCAGTTCTTAAGCGCGGCTCAATACGGCCCTCGTTATGCCTTTGGCGTTAGATACTCTATGGGCAATTAATACATTGCCCAAATACAGTTTTTGATTACCCCTTATAGTTGAAAAGTCAAAGCCGCTCATTGAGCGGCTTTTTTTATAACTGTTTAATTTTTTCTAATAGCTTATCGGTTGTCCAATCAATATCGTTATAGGCAATATCGGGTTTATAATAATCGCCCTTTCCTCTTGCTCTATTCACATACACTTTATTAGGCACTATCACTTTACCTAAACCTGAGGGTAACTCAGCTAATCGAACATCCATATACAGTGAGTCAGCACTGCTTGGCGCGCCAAATAACTGAGTGTTTGAAAACTGCTTAAATACATCAATGGCATCAAGACACGCACTTGCACACTGTGGCGGCACAATAACAAAAACCTGTGTTTTAAAGTCACTCTCTGGCACCGTGCTATCGCTTTGGTTTGGTTTACTTTGCGGCTCTTCGATGTAAAATAGCTTATTATTTTCAAGTGACTGCGCCATACCTGCAGCTATTTCTTTAAACTCTTTTTGTGCTTTAGGTTGATCTTTCAACACTTCAATTAATGATTTAACATGGCTAGTATTATCTTTTGACGCTCTCCACCAAACTCGGCTATTTTTTGAGTAGTTATCCATTTTTTGTTCAACAACTTGCTCACCCCACAACGCTTTTGCAAGCTTTAAGCTCCAATACGACGAGCCACCTTGGTTATGACGAAGATCTAAAACCACCGTTTTTGCACTGAGTAACTTAGAACGTTGATCAGTCACTTTTTTATACAAGTTATTGTAATCATGAGTTTGCTTATCGTTATTTGCAAAACTGGGCATAGCAATCCACGCTATGTTTTGCGCAGGCCAAGTTAAATCGGTTGTAAGCTCATCCCCATTATAGGCATGTGTTAAATGCTTACTTACACTCTTTGGCCGAACAGACCAATCAAGGGTTTTACTGTAAGCTTGCCCATTGGCTTTAACAAATTGACATTCTTTTAGAGGTGTTAAAAATGGGTTGCCCTCATCAATTAGTAACCGCCAACCTTGCTGCCACCAATGCCCAGGTTGTGTAACCTGTCCATGAAATTTAAACACTCTTTGTCGCATTAACGTCTCGGTACTTTGCCTATCGCAACCACTTATCACATCACCTTTATTTATATTATCTGTTTCACTGTAATACACTTTTAATGCATCACCCCGCCAAACGGCACTAAAACCTGGCCAACGACGAGCAGGTCGTTCAACGCTTGAAAACACACCTGCATGACCATCTTGTAGCACAGTACTAAAACGCGCAATTGCCGCAACATGAACCTGCGGCCCGCTCGCTTTGGCAGACAGTGCAAGTGCTTCTGCTTTTGCTTGCTTTAATAGCTCAGGAAAGACTGGGTTGTTAACATCAAACATACCGGGGTGGTTTTTTGCCGAAATACTGTAAGCAGCTTCAATATCACGATCAGTAACACTGCGCCATTGCTCTGGTGTTTGAGGAGTAACTGCTAATTCTGCCATGCTCAAGGTAGGCGTAATTAATAAAGCACTCAATAAAGTACGGCTAACTATTTTTGTTTTTATGTTCATGAAAATCCATTTTAAATTAGGTTATATAATTACTGTAAACCCATTTGGTGGAACTAAAAATACCTTAAATCAAATAAGTATCAGCAAATTATTTTTATAGCAGTAACTTAACAACATTAAAAGCAGCTAACAACGAGTAAGATTTAAAATGAACTGGCTTTAAATTTAGAGCAACACCTTACTTAGACGTTTGTTCAATTTTGGTTTGCAGTAGTGTTATGCGGGCGTTGAGTTTTCTAAAGCTATACTGTGAATAGAAAAAGTTCAAAAAGAAAGCAGCAAAACCTGAACAAGCAAGCCCTATCAATGGGCTGAATAAAACATTAACAACAAAACAATAACAGCCATCGCTATCGTAAGCCCCAAATAATGAGATGCACTAAATAACTTTCGGTTGTTTTTTTCAAGTTGAACTATATGAGAATCTATATCCATTAAAAATTTCCTTTTTAAAAACTGATACTTAACAAATCAACACTAACTATTCTTTCAGCTTACTACCTACATAGTATTATTTAAACAAGTGAGTTACTCCACTGCGCCTTAGTTAATCGATATAACTGTACGGTACGACCATGAAATTCATGAGTACTGTAGTCTGTAAAGCCAATTTTCTTTGCTACTTTTAATGACGCAATATGCTCAGGTTCAATAATAACAACGACTGATTGATGAGTAGTTTGCGTAAACACATACTTTAAAACACCTTTAGCCGCTTCGCAGGCTAATCCTTTATTCCAAAAATCGCCCGCTAATCGATACCCTAAATTAGGCTCTTCGTTACCCGCGACACTTTGTGGAGAAACACCACAAAACCCTATAAGTAGGTTACTGTTTTTATCTATTAGTGCCCATGGGCCCAAACCGTATGAACCGTAGCATTGTAAACACCACTTTATAAATTCACGAGTTGCAGCTTCATCGCACACACCACGAATTGAGTATTTCATCACCTCATCGTCACTAAGAATTTCACTTAATGCCGGCACATCATCAATTGAAAACTGCCGAATAAGCAACCTTTGGG
This sequence comes from Pseudoalteromonas sp. SM9913, assembly GCF_000184065.1. Classification (NCBI taxonomy): domain Bacteria; kingdom Pseudomonadati; phylum Pseudomonadota; class Gammaproteobacteria; order Alteromonadales; family Pseudoalteromonadaceae; genus Pseudoalteromonas; species Pseudoalteromonas sp. SM9913. The sequence goes on along the minus strand of NC_014800.1, from coordinate 304,513 downwards.
TTTCACAAATGTTCACTCAAACCTCCTTGTAATCACAGCTAAAAAATTTCAACAAACAAGTGATTAAGGTTGTTATCTCAGTTATTTCGCTCTTTTTTATATTTCGAATGCCACAAAAAGTATCCAAATAATATGCCTACTAAAGGAAATATTATTAAAGATGAAATGATTCCATCAAAAAAATCTTGCTCACCTGTAAAGTACATAATTAATTGAAATAAAATAGCTGTAGGAATTCCCCAGCCTAGAACACCTTTTAGTAAAATAAAACGGAATTTAGTGTGGTTTATATTCATGAGCCTTCCTTGAGTTGTGGAGCCAAATAATAAGCTGAAATAAATCATAGTCGTTAGTGAGTTGAGTCTCTAAATTATTGGAGGCGATTTAAATTAGTTTAAAATTACATTAACACTATTGAAAAAACACTTAACCAACTTAATTGGATACCATAAGAGATACGTTGATAGCTACCAGGGTTACTTTGTAGTTTTATTGCTTTAGCCATAGCAAACAGATAATAAACAGTAGCGATAACAGAAACAATTGAAAAAACACGAAAGTATAAAGGAGTAATTTCTGTGGTTGGACTGATCGCTATTAATATTGGTGCTACAACCAGCGAAAGTAACATAATAAAACCAGCCCAAGATTGAACCTTGCAGCTAAAAGTTGGATGTTTAGTAAATGGGTCAGCATCCATAGGAAAATAACCCGCAACCCAGGTACCAATACCATGCACTATAACTAACCAACCAACAATATTAACCAATATAGAAACATTAGCCAATTGCGCCAAATACCAGCCAAAAAAGCAAAATAGAAAACCTAAAGGATAATTATTAATTAGCGGTGACAGTTTTTCAGTTGGGCTTCCCGTTGCACCTAATTCACTACAAAATTGTTTAGAATGACTGTAACCTTCATAAAACCGACTTGCTACATAAACACCAATGAATATCCATAATGTGGCTATTAACCCTGAATAAATCGCAATCGTTTCAAACATCACCATAATCCTTTTTGTGATTAATTCATTAAAGCCTTTTTGAACACAGAGGAGAAAATGAGCCGGCTTCGAGTGACGAGCTGTGAGCTTGTACAAACAGCCTGAAACCTAGTCATAACAGCCCTGAGCTAGAACCTTTAATCTACTTTTTCAACCCAGCGCCTCATTAATAAATCATTTCTTTATCATTATAATTAACCACTAATCAAATGCTATCGGTATTAGTTTTAAAAAAAACAAAGCGCTACAAAAATGTAGCGCTTTCATTACTTATAGGTTGTTTGTTTAAACTAAAACGCGTTATTAAAAAAAGCCAAGCGGATCTTCGCTGTAACTTACTAGCAAGTTTTTAGTTTGTTGGTAATGATCAAGCGCGAGTTTGTGAGTTTCGCGGCCTATACCAGACTTTTTATAACCGCCAAACGCTGCATGTGCTGGGTACATATGGTAACAATTAGTCCATACACGACCTGCTTCTATTTTGCGACCAAAGTGATAAGCACGATTCATATTACGGCTCCATACCCCTGCGCCTAAACCAAATTCTGAGCTGTTAGCCAGTTCAAGTGCTTCGGCTTCGTCTTTAAAGGTCGACATTGAAATAACGGGGCCAAAAATTTCTTCTTGGAACACGCGCATGTCATTACGTCCTTTTAATAGTGTAGGTTGAATGTAATACCCGCCGTTTAGCTCGTCGCTTAATTGCTCAACATGGCCGCCAGTTAATACTTCAGCACCTTCTTCTTTACCAATTTCAATGTAGCTTAAAATTTTATCAAACTGCGCTTTAGAGGCTTGAGCGCCTACCATGGTTTCACTATCAAGCGGGTTGCCACGTTTAATTTGTTTAGTACGTTTTAAAATACGTTCTATAAATTGCTCATAAATATCTTCTTGAATGAACAAGCGTGATGGACAAGTACATACTTCACCTTGGTTAAAGTAGGCAAGAATGGCACCCTCAATTGCCTTATCTAAATATGAGTCGTCTTTTTCCATAACATCGCTAAAGAAGATATTAGGCGATTTCCCCCCAAGCTCGACCGTTGAAGGAATAATATTCTCGGCTGCACATTTTAAAATATGTGAGCCCACAGGAGTTGAGCCTGTAAAGGCAATTTTAGCAATGCGCGTACTAGTTGCCAGTGCTTCACCAGCTTCTTTACCAAAGCCGTTTACCACATTTAAAACACCCCCTGGCAGTAAATCGCCAATAATTTCCATCAACACTAAGATTGAGGCGGGTGTTTGCTCTGCGGGTTTTAATATTACACAGTTACCTGCTGCAAGTGCAGGCGCTAATTTCCATGCGGCCATTAATAATGGGAAGTTCCACGGAATAATTTGCCCTACAACGCCTAGAGGCTCATGAAAATGATACGCCACCGTAGTTTCGTCTATCTCGCCAATACTGCCCTCTTGAGCACGCAAACAACCGGCAAAGTAACGAAAGTGATCGGCGGCCAGTGGAATATCAGCGGCAAGGGTTTCACGAATCGCTTTGCCGTTATCCCATGTTTCGGCCACTGCAAGTAGCTCCAAGTTTTGTTCAATACGGTCGGCAATTTTTAATAGTATATTGCTGCGCTCGGCGACTGAGGTAGTGCCCCACTGGGTTTTTACTGCATGGGCTTTGTCGAGTGCAAGGTTTATATCGTCTTTGTCTGAGCGCGGTACTTTACAAAATACCTTGCCATTAACTGGGCTTATATTATCAAAGTACTGGCCGTTAACTGGGGCAACCCACTCGCCGCCAATGTAATTACCATACTGCTGTTTAAATGTGACGAGTGCGTCTGCTGTGCCTGGATTTGCGTAAATCATATGTGTGTTCTCTTGTTGTTGTTAGCTAAAAGTCTAAGCCGAAATTTGTTAGAGTAATGTAGCAACTTGCTTTATATTTAATCGGTATTGATTGACATTAGACCATTAAGCGCTTAAAAACTTGCTTAGCTGTCCAAAAAAGTTGTCTGTGAGTCCACATTAAAAACGCTCTATAACGATTAAAAAAGGCTGAACATGCACACATCTCAGTTAAATAAAAAACGCCAACAACTTGATGTACTGATTGAAAACAAAGTGACCTTTGCTGCCGATAACTCTGAGCTAAGTATTTACGATACCTATAAAAGTGCGCAAAAAGTGGCGTTGCACTCAAACGAATTACTGTTTTGTGCCATGCTCAGTGGTAAAAAAATAATGCATGTTGAGAGCAGTCAATACCACAAAGCGTTTTTACCACATGAATCGTTTGTATTAGCGCCTGAGCAAAGCGTGCTGATTGATTTTCCGCATGCATCTATGAACGCACCCACCACCTGTTTAGCCATTGAAATAAGCACCGATAAAATAACCAATGTGGCTAATGCGCTTAATATGCAGCAAAATTTTGCAAACGATGCCTTGTTTGAATACAACCCTAATTTAGTGCATACCCAACATAATACGCAAACTCAGCAGTTATTAGAGCGCATGGTGCATTTATTTAGTGAGCAAGGCGCTGAGCGACACTACTTAATTGATTTATCGTTAAACGAATTGATCACCCGTTTATTACAACAACAAAGCCGTGATTTATTGCTGGCAAACTGCGATAAGCTGCGCCTAAAAAGTAACGTGAGTGATGCACTGCATTATATTGAAGAGCATTTAAGCGAAAACCTCGACATAAACACCTTGTGCAAAATAACCTGTATGAGCCGTAGTAAGTTTTACCAGCAATTTAAACTTGCTTTTGGTACAAGCCCTGCACTTTGGCAGCAACAACTTAGGCTTAAAAAAGCCCGCACGCTTTTATTAGAAGGCCACGCTATAAGCAAGGTATGCTACGACCTGGGTTTTAATAGCGCCAGTCATTTTAGCCGTTTGTTTAAGCAAACTTTTGGTATTGCACCAAAAGCATGTCGCCATTAACCTAAAACAACAGTTTTTGTTATATTAAACAGCCTAATATGCTAGATTGTTTGCAATGTTGTAAGTAGTAATGAGTCACCGATGAGTAAACCCACCCGCTGGACATTAAAGAGTATTGCCAAAGAATTAGGTGTGTCTAATGCTACGGTATCAAATGCGTTTAATCGCCCGGATCAACTCTCTGCTAAACGCCGCGAAGCCATACTTAAAGCGTGCAAAGAGCTGGGGTATTATGGCCCTAATAAAGCGGCGCAGTCTTTGCGAAGTGGCACGTTTAATATTGTTGCATTAGTCCTTCCTGATAGCGTGGAATACATGGTATCAGACCCTGTTGCGAGCAGTTTTATGCGGGGAGTAACCTCTGTACTTGAAAAAAACAATATTAATGTTTTATTGTTTTCAGGCAATAGTGACAACCTCAACAGCGTTGTTGATTTTGTCGATGGTTTTATTTGTTATGGTCGCCCGCGCAATAAAGCACTAGTAGAGCAACTAAAAACAGTCTCTAAACATGTGGTGACGGTTGATTTTGACATTGCCCGTAACGCCTCAATTAATGTTAATAACGAGCAAGCCAGTTATGAAATAGCCAAACATGTTTTGCATAATCAAAATGATAAAGTGGCTATATTAGGTTTAAGATTACTTGATGAAAATGTATTGTGCCGGGTATACGAACATCACGAATTTGAAACTGGCCAATCTATTTCGCATCAACGTTTGCGTGGTTATCAACGCGCCTTAAGTGAAGCTAATATAACGGTTGCCGACGACCGCATTTGGAATATTCCTGAAAGCAGTGAGCGCTTTGCAAATATTGCCGCAAAAGAGGTATTAACAGCCTCCCCTCGCCCTAACGTGATTATATGCATGAGTGATTTAATTGCCCTTGCCACCATGCGAGAAGCCATAAAACAAGGGATAAAAATAGGCAGTGAGCTGCGTATTGTGGGGTTTGATGGCATAGAAGAAGCCGCTCGTTTTGTACCTCGCCTTACTACAATTCATCAAAATAGCCAAGAAAAGGGCGTTATGGCTGCTAACTTATTTATTTCCAAAGAAGAAAAACAATATGAAGTAGGTTACGCACTCGATATTGGTGCAAGTAGCTAAGCACTGCTAATAAAGCAAATAAAAAAGCCAAACAGAGGCTGCTTGGCTTTTGGTTTTCAACAAATAAAGCTATTTAAGCCAATAAACTTTGTAAGTTTAGAGTGCTTTCTTGAGTGCCATTAACCTGCGAAATAAGTGCAATACGGCTTGCAAAGTCAATCCTCAATGAAATTGATTGTTGTTCAAACTTCCACATTAAACAACAAACACTTGCGCCGCCTTGAGCCGAAAATTCACCTGCAAATGCGGGATGTTCATTACGCATTTTAATTAGCTCTATGAGCCCTTTTACTACCGGTTTATTAAGTGCTTGCTCTATTTTAGCCGCGTTCAAATATGGGCGATTTATATCACGGCCAACATTGGTTTTTGCTAACAGTTCCATATCGTTTTCACAGGCAAATAAGCCGCCGTAATAAACTTGCGGTACACCTGGCGCAAAAAATTGAATTGCGCGCGACAGCAAATAGTCAAAATCATTAGCGCCTAATGCATTGTAATAAGTACAGTTCACTTGATATAAATCGACATTACTGGCAGCAGCGCCTGTTGCTTGGCGGCTTTGATTGTTACTATTTGCATGCATGGTTTCTACTAGGTTATCAATTTGCTCTGCATTTAATAAGCCTGGTTTTTCACCCATTGGGCCTGCATCAATAATGCCTATGCCATCATGGGTGTCTAGTACCGTTAAACAGTTACGCGGCGATATTTTTAGCCATTTGAGTAATGCATCCGCATTGTTATTAAACAAGCTATGTAGAATAAGTGGTGGCAACGCAAAGTCGTAAACCATATTAACGCGCTTAGCTACATCTACTTGTGTTTGATAATGGCTATGAATTTCTGCAATGGTTTCCATGCCTAAATCGTTGGCTTGCTTTGATAAGTTATCTAAGTAGCCAAACGTTTCATCTAGCATAAAACAATTAGTACCCGCCTGCTTAATGGCATAACCCGCTGCATCTAAACGAATAATATTAACGTTGTTAGCAGAGAACTTAGTAAGTACATTATTTAAATACGCAATTCCCGCCTCTACTTTTACGTTTATATCAATTTGATTGTCGGTAAAAGTGGTCCAAAAATCATACGTTTGACCATCACCGCATTTCATTGGTGTAAAACAACTGCCTGGGCGTGGACGGTAAATAGCTTGCTGCTCAGCCTCGCTCATGCCATTGGGAAACACGTCTTCTTTGGTTAAAAATAAATCCCAAAATGCTGACGCTTTACCTTTAGCCAGTACATCTTGAAACTGAAAAGATTGCGCCGACACATGATTCACTATTAGATCAGCCATTAAATCATGGTCTTTACCGAGTGCCTTTATGTCGTCCCAAGTACCGATTCGAGAATCAACTTCACTATGATCAATCGGGTCAAAGCCTGCATCGCTGCCATCAATTGGGTTATAAAATGGCAATAAGTGCACACCACCAAAAACGCCCTCTAATGGGCCATGTAAAAGAGTGGTAAGTGCATTTATATCTCGGCCAGTAATTCGATCAGCGTATGTGATCAATTGAACTTTATTCTTCATCATTGTGTGATTACCATGTTGAAACTTAATCGATTAAGATATATCTTTAACTAGCACGTACGAATTTACAAGTTATTTTTATAAATTTTACATACAAATATCGTGGCGACATTAATACTATAATCAGTAACTGACTGACTTACTGAGTGTTAAGAACGCATTTAACGAGGAAAAGCACATGACAAAATCACACACACACGTAAGCAGCGATCCGTTGCAACAAATTCGCTGGCTCACATATATGATGTTTTTTATGTTTGCCATGACCTCCGATGCCGTTGGCATGATCATTCCCGAGCTCATAACTGAATTTGGTTTAAGCATGACCCAAGCCAGCGCATTCCACTATGCGCCTATGGCACTCATTGCCTTTAGCGGATTATTTTTAGGCTTTTTAGCCGATAGCCTCGGGCGTAAAAAAACGATTATGCTTGGGTTATTAATATTTTCTGCGAGTTGCTTTTTATTCGCCATTAGTAGCAGCTTTATATTTTTTGTTTTTTTGCTTTGCTGTATTGGTTTAGCTATTGGCTTATTTAAAACCGGCGCTTTGGCGTTATTAGGCGATATTTCTCATAGCAACGCAGAGCACACTAAAACCATGAACAAAGTAGAAGGCTTTTTTGGTATTGGTGCCATTGTTGGACCTGCACTTGTTGGTGTATTACTGGTACAAAATGTAAGTTGGACTTATTTATATATTATTGCCGGCATTATGTGCTTAATTTTAGCGTTTTTGGCGTGGCGTGCAGAGTATCCAAGCGTTGTTAAAAGCACTGAAAAGCCCGCTTCACTTGCTACCACCATGAAAATGATTAAAAACCCCTACGCGCTTGGCTTTTCGCTCGCCATTGCGCTTTATGTTGCAACCGAGGTTGCCATTTACGTATGGATGCCGACGCTGTTAAAAGACTACACAGGCTCTTGGCCCCTTTTGGCAACCTATGCACTCACCATATTTTTTATACTGCGTGCCGCAGGGCGTTTTATTGCGGTGTGGTTATTAAACCGCTATAGCTGGCAAGGTGTTATGGCTTACTTAAGTTTAGGTATCGCATTGTGTTATGTGGGTACTTTAGTCGGTGGCGTTGATTGGGCTGTTGGTTTATTGCCGCTTTCAGGGTTATTTATGTCGATGGTTTACCCAACCTTAAACTCCAAAGGAATATCGTGCTTCCCGGTACAACAACATGGCGCAGTTGCTGGGGTTATATTATTTTTCACTGCACTTTCAGCCGCATTAGCGCCTTTATTTATGGGTATGATCAGCGATTACTTTGGTCATGTACGTTATGGTTTTTACCTTGCAACCGGCTTTGCCATTATTTTATTTTTAGCGATGCTGTTTAACTATTTCCGTGACCCATCAGCCAGCGCTTTACAAGAGAGCAACCTAATAACTGAGTAAATCAACAAATTGGGGGCTAAAAAAACACTATATAAATCAATAGATAAGTAAAAAAACATCAAATAAAGAATAAAATAATTTGCTTATTGTAAAATATTTGTTATTTTTACTTAATCGATTAAGTAAAAATAGCAAACCCCTTCGGGCTCACAAAACGAGGCGTTCACATGACAACACACAACACACCTTTATATTTAATGAGTGCTTTAGCGCTGGCTGTAAGCCAAGGCGTTTATGCACAACAAGAAGAGCAAAACACACAAGCGCAAGCTAACAAAGGTCTTGAGACTATCGTTGTAACCGGTGTACCACGTCGTACAACCATTATGGCATCAAGCTCATCAGTGAGCAGTTTATCGCTTGCTCAAGTTGAAGTATCTACACCGCGTTCAACTGCTGAAGCGTTTAGAATTATTCCGGGCGTACGCTCAGAATCAACCGGCGGTGAAGGTAACGCAAACATTGCTGTACGCGGCTTACCTGTGGCCTCTGGTGGTGCTAAGTTTTTACAATTACAAGAAGACGGTTTACCCGTTATGCAATACGGTGATATTGCTTTTGGTAACGCTGATATATTTATGCGCCTAGATAATACCGTACAAACTATCGAATCAATTCGTGGTGGTTCGGCCTCGACTGCAGCAAGTAATGCACCGGGCGGCATAATTAACTTTATATCTAAAAATGGTGAAAACGAATCAGGCAGTGTTTCTACAACACTGGGCCTTGATTACGACACTATTCGTACAGACTTTGAATACGGCACTTACCTTAGTGATAGCGTACGTTTTCATGTAGGTGGTTTTGTGCGCCAAGGTGAAGGCCCGCGTGAAACAGGTTACACATCAAATAAAGGTGGGCAAATTAAAGCCAACCTTACCAAAGACTTTGAAAACGGTTACGTGCGTCTTTATTACAAACATTTAGATGACAAAAGCGTGGGTTACTTACCAATGCCAATGTATGCAAATGGTGACTCAATCCCAGGGTTTGACGCACAATCAGATACCCCGCATTCAGCATTATTTACTAAAACAGTGCGTTTAAATGGCGAAAATCAAATTAGTAGCGGCGATATTCGCGATGGCATGAACCCGCAAGTTGACTCAGTGGGTTTTGAAGCTGTATTTGACTTAGATAACGATTGGCGTATTGAAAACCGTTTTCGTAAATCCTCTGTTAGCGGTAACTTTAATTCACTTATTCCTGCTGAAGTAGGCAGCGCGACTGCTATTGCACAAAGTATTGGCGGCGCAGGTGCAACGCTTAGTAATGCAAATACCGGAGCTGCATTTAATGACGATTTAGCCATGCGTATTCATACGTTTGACGTCACAATGAACGACTTTGACTCTATTGTGAACGACTTCAAACTAACTAAATCACTAAGCGATGATACAAGCGTTACATTTGGTTACTATGCTTCAACGCAAAATATTGCTATGTCATGGTTATGGAACTCTTACCTAATGGAGCTTAAGGGCGATAATGCGGCGCTACTAAATGTAACAGCTGCTGATGGTACAGCGTTTTCTGAAAATGGTTTATATGCATACGGAACGCCTTTTTGGGGTAACTGTTGTCAGCGTGATTACGATACAGAATACGATACCCGCGCCCCGTACGTTTCATTTTCAACAAAAGTGGGTGATGTAAGTATTGACGCAAGTGCTCGTTACGATAGTGGTGAAGCACGCGGTAATTACGCAGGTGCAGTAACCTCTACAGTTGATATGAATCGCGATGGAGTGATTTCAGTTCCTGAACAAAATGTAGCAGGCATTGATACCGCAAATGCTAGCCCAGTAAATTACGATTGGGATTATGCATCCTATTCAATTGGGGCTAACTACCAAATAGATTCAAGCCTTGCGACATTTGCAAGACTGAGTAAAGGTGGCCGCGCAAATGCTGACCGACTTTTATTTGGTAAAGTACGCGCTGACGGTTCGGTTGCTGATGAAGATGCCGTTGATGAAGTAAACCAGTATGAATTTGGGGTTAAAAAACGTTTTGATTCACTCTCAGTTTTTGCAACAGCGTTTTATGCAGAAACAGAAGAGCAAAACTTTGAAGCAACATCGCAAACCTTTTTTGACCGTGAGTACGAAGCAAAAGGGATAGAAATTGAATCAACTTACTTCATCGATGCATGGGATTTTCGTGGTAACTTAACATGGACTGATGCAGAAATTGCTAAGGATGCACTTACCCCTGAAGTGGTAGGTAATACGCCACGCCGCCAAGCTGATTTAATCTACTCTTTAATGGCTCGTTATAGCTTTGATAAAGGTGCTGCCGGTGTCAACTTTATTGGTACTACTGATGCTTACGCTCAAGACAATAACGACCTTAAATTTGACGGTTACACTCAAGTAAATGGCTTTGTAAGTTACGATTTATCTGAAAACCTTAATATTGCACTTAATGTAAATAACTTATTCGATACGGTAGGTATTACAGAAGCTGAAGAAGGCTCAATTCCAGATAATAACATTATTCGCGCCCGTACTATTAATGGCCGCACAACATCAATAACGCTTAAATACGCGTTTAACTAACTATCGTTAGTGTAACAAGCGCAGAAGCTATGTTTTTCAGCGATTGTTACACTAACTTTAATTAGTTTTAATAATTCTCCCTTGAATTTTGACCTAGCTCTGCTGGGTTTTTTAGGATTTACACTATGACCAAATTACTTAGCCTCGGCGAGCTACTTATTGATATGCTGCCACAAGATTCTCAAAACAGTGCTTATTTGCCCATTGCAGGAGGTGCCCCTGCCAATGTAGCGGTAGGTTATGCAAAGTTAGGCGGCAAGGCTGCTTTTTGTGGCGGTATGGGTGATGACTACTTTGCTAAACAATTAAGTAAATCGCTTGAGCAATATAAAGTAAGTACAGAGTACTTATTTACGATTAAAGACTCTCAAACGGCCGTGGTTATTGTGAGTTTAGATGAAACCGGTGAACGCAGCTTTAATTTTTATCGCCACAATACCGCCGATTTACTGTTAACGAGTGATCACTTATGCCATATCAAATGGGATGAATTGAGTACCCTACACTTTTGTTCCAACACGTTAACCAATCCAGCCATTGCAAACACCACCGTGTGTGCTTTAAAGCTGGCTAAAAACAACCATAAACTCGTTAGCTTTGATGTAAATTTACGCTATAGCTTGTGGCAAAATAGCAATGACATTGAACACAATGTACACGCGTGTTATGCCTATTGCGATATTGTTAAGCTATCGCGTGATGAGCTGAACTTTTTAGCTGAGCAAACACAGCATGCACCTGATGATTACTTACAATCTATTTTAAATATAGGTGTTAAATTGGTATTTTTAACCGATGGCCCTGCACCGGCAACGGTTTACCATAAGGGATTTATATTAAATGAATCGGCGCCAATCATTAATGCTGTGGATACTACCAGTGCCGGTGATGCGTTTATTGCAGGCGTGTTATATTATTTAAATCACACCGATGAAAATAGCCCGCTCATCGAAAAAATTAATAATGAGCACCTAGTAAAACACGCTTTAAGTTTTGGTTTGCGCTGTGGCTCTAAAGCCTGCTTAGCTAAGGGGGCATTTCCCGCATTACCTACACTTCAAGAGGTATAATACCAATCCGCAATAATACTTAATCATTTTACGGGGCTAAACGTGTTGCTATCTGCGTTAAAAAATTCTCATTTAGAACAACTAAATAGCAAATTTTTTGCCTAGCTATAAACACGTTTTTCCAGCCTCAAAATAGATCACTTAATTAAGCGAATTGGTATAAATACTTTAAAAATAAAGGCCGATTATGGCCTTTATTTAAGCATCCGCTTCTTCATCATTACTTTTTAACCATTCTAAAGCCGCAGTGGCGTTCTCAAAATATTGAATTTCACCTGATACAAACCAACTGCCTAATTTAGCGATGGTTGATTGCCAGTCTTTGTTGCCGTATATGGCTATTTTTTTAAATTCTTTGTTATGCTTTAAGCCAAGTTTTAAATCATCCCATGCAGCTCTAAGTTCCCAGCCATCAAGCTCAGTACCATCTATGAGTACATTAACAATAGGATGTTTAACTTCGCCAAGCGCAGAGTCAATCATCGGCGTGATCACCTCATAATCTTTATGAGTGAGTGTACCTATAGCTTTTAAGGTTAAAAAAAACTCGCAACCAGAGCGCTCAATACCAATAGATAAGCCGTGTGTTAAATTTACCATAACCCGAACTCCACAATAATATGAGCATCAAGTATAGGTGATAACTTATTAACCAATAGTGAAGTAGATCAAAAAACAGGCACATCACTTTTATTGTGCCCATTTTAATTAAATGCTGAATTATGCATTTTTAAGCCGTGCTATTTGGTTTTCAACATCTGTTAAATGACCGATTTTAAGCCACACTCTGGCTCCTTCACTGCCTGCTGTTGCTTTAATTTCGCTGTTAGGCGGCACTCTTAACCAGCTGTGCTGTACTAATGTATCGCCTTGCTCTTCAAGCGAGCCCTCAAGTACTAAAAGCTCGCCCCCACCTAAGGCGTTTAACGATATTTCACTGTTAGGTGAAAATGCTAAAATACTCACCTCTTCAAAGGCATCTTTATAAAGAGAAACTACATTTACATTACTAAACTCAGGGTGAGGAACGCTGCACATGGTATTAGTTTGCAAGCGAACATGCTCTCTATCCTCTGGCTGAAACTGCCATAATTTCACAAATATCACGCACCCGTTTTCAGAGCTTGGTGTATGTTTTGACTCAGGCGGATTACGAATATAAGAGCCCTTGGGGAAATCACCATGTTCATCTTGAAAAACACCTTCAAGCACAATAAATTCTTCACCGCCGGTATGTGTATGGGCAGAAAAATGGCTGTTTGGCGCATATCGTACAATGCTGGTTGCGCGTGCAACCTCATTGCCCACTCTATCAAGTGGACGCCTATCAACACCCGCCATCGGTGAGGCTATCCATTCTAACGATTCGCTATGTACAACAACACGTTCGCTAAAATCAGCTGCAATTTTCATATTTGACTCCATATCTAAGCGGCAATACTTGGACGCTGAGCGACCTTTTCTTGCCATGCTATTAAATGTGATAGCTCACTAGGAATAGCTATTTTTGCAAAGCCTGCAAACACCAGACCGGCGTACAAAGTAATATCTGCAACACTGAAATTCTCACCAGCAACATAAGCAGAGTTGGCTAACACTGTATTAAAATAAACAAAGCCTTGGCGCGCTTTTTCACCTTGCTTTTCTCCCCAAGCAACATTTTGATAGGTTTCAAGCGCTGGGCCTAAACCATCCGTTGCATGATGAAAGTAAGTGGCTACAGCATCAAGTACCATTGACTCCGCACGTTTTTGCATCATATTAATCACTGCACGCTCTTTTGCCTCAACACCGGTTAATGAAGGGCCTGCAAAAGCGGTATCAATATATTCAGTAATTGCGGTGCATTCTGCGATGAACGTTCCATCATCTAGCTCTAAAACAGGTACGCCTGCTAAGGGGTTTTTAGCTAAAAAAGCCTCAGTACGGTGCTCACCATTTAATAAATCGACAGCAACAAATTCTACTTTATCAGTCGCCTTTTTTTCAGCAAGCGCAATACGTACACGTAATGGATTAGGAAAGTTTTCTACATCATAAATTTTCATAATTATCTCTTTATATTTTTAATCACAGTTTGAGCTAATACTGGCAAGAATAAATCACCTACCTACTGGTAGGTAATTTATATTAAGATCTCGACCTTTGCAAACTAAAAATAAAAGAGCTTGAAAATAACTACCTACTGGTTGATAATTTTTTGCAGCGATATGAAGGAAGTTTAAAATGACAAAAAAAGCAGCCCTGTTAAAAGCAGCAGAAAACAAAGTTAGACTTGGTGGCTATAGCAATTTTAGCTTTAGAGAGTTGGCCAATGAAATTGGTATTAAAAGTGCCAGTGTGCATTATCACTTTCCAACTAAAGCTGATTTAGGTGCAGAGCTTGCGCATCAATATACCGATGCCTTTATCGCTGTACTTGGTGAACCAGAGGCACACAAAGCAAACGGTAAAAACCCTATTGATATTTACACTCAGTTATTTAGAAATGCACTCGTGATTGATAAAAAAATGTGTTTATGTGGCTTGCTCGGCGCAGAAAGCGACAGCCTACCTGATAAAGTGCGGGTTGAAGTTCAGCGGTTTTTTAATAAAAATTTAGCCTGGTTAACCCAAGCACACGCTGCGAATGGTGAAAAAAACCCTGCTCGCGCGGCAATACAAACAGTGAGCTTATTAGAGGGGGCGATGATGATTAGTAAAACCCTAGATGATATCAGCTACTTCGAACAAGCCACTTTTTAGCGATTGGCGATCAAGTATAAAAAAAGCGAGCCTTTATAAGGCTCGCTTTTACATTTTTGAGATTACGATTTATTAAGCCGTACGCACTTTATGCTTTGAATGCACAACAGCTAATACAATAAACCCTATAACAGCCACCGCTGCACCAATCGGTTTACCTAAATCACTTGATAAGTTTAACCCTATTGCCGCAGTCATTATGTATGACAAGGTCACTGCTGTAGCGATTACTGCTGGTATACTAGTGATCCAGTGGAATGTACCACGGTCAAATAAATACTTGGTCGCAAGCCACAACACACTGGTAGAAAGCAGCATATTTGAGAATGCGAAGTAGCGCCAAATCACAGAGAAATCGAGCTTAGTCATAAAGTAGGCAATGGTTAAAATAGGGATTGCTAGCAATAAACGATTACGTAAACTTTGCGGAATACTAAACGCATCAACCACGGTCAAGCGCAGTGAACGAAACGCCGTATCGCCTGAGGTAATAGGGAAAACAGCAACAGCAATAATTGCCATAATACCGCCAAATACACCTAAGTAGCTGTTTGCAATATGGTTAACCACCAAACCTGGACCACCAAGATCAAGCATAGCTTTTAAACCCGCATAGCCTTCTGGGAATGCAGCAATACCAGCAAGTGCCCAAACACAACCTACAATGCCTTCACACATCATCGCACCATAATAAACTGGGCGTACGTATTTTTCGTTGGTTAAACAACGAGCAATAATAGGTGCTTGCGTTGAGTGAAAACCACTAATAGCACCACAGGTAATGGTTATAAATAGCAGCGGCCAAGTGGGCAGTCCATCAGGATTTGGTGCTAAGAAGTCATGAGCGTGATCGGCCTCAAAGTATGCTAAAAAGTCGCCCGCTACTGGTAAATGCGGTGCGTTTATTAGCAGTGATACCGCAATAGCTACTGTCATCACAATCATTAACAAACCAAAAATAGGGTAAAACTTAGTGATGATTTTATCAATGGGTAATAACGTGGCTAAAAAGTAGTAAGCTAAAATAGCCAAAACCCAAAAGGTATTATTTGCAAATATTGTATCCTTAAATATATCAAGGTTACTTAATAATCCTGCCGGGCTCATAATAAATACAACACCAACAAAAAATAGTAGCATCGCAGTAAAAATAAGCATAAAGCCTTTAAATACAACGTTGTAGTAGTGCCCTGCTATTTCCGGTAAGCTTTTCCCGTCTTCTTTTATACTCATTACTCCTGAGAAAAAGTCGTGTACAGCGCCACCCAAAACATTACCAAGCACAATCCATACAAGCGCAACCGGACCATATAATGCACCCAATATTGGGCCAAATATGGGGCCTACGCCTGCTATATTTAAAAATTGAATCAAAAATGCACGAACAGGGTGAATTGCAACGTAATCAACACCTTCGCTAAAGCGTTTTTGTGGTGTGTCGACCGTTGAATCCATGCCCGCTTGCTTTTCAACAAACGGGCTATAAAACTTATAGCCTAATATTAAAATAGTTAGGCAAATAAAAAAGATGATCATAAAGCACGCTTCTCTTTTTGTATGTGTGTATAGGGCCAAGTATTGCAGCCCAAATTTTAAAATAACAATTGAACGTAGCATATGAAAAAGCACGCAACAATGAGACGTTTGGCTAATGCTCTGGCAAAATCAAATTTATTCAAAAAAATTAAACTAAGTAACAGCATAAGTTACTTATAAAAAAACGTTAAAAGTGCTTATATTGCAACTAAAATCTATACGCCAATTTACAACAATAGCTACACCTGAATGATTAATTAGCCTACGATAAACATTATTACTACTTTTAATGTACTGCCGTTGGCCTACGTGGCTTTATAAAAAACAAGGATGCCCTCAATGACACAGTTTACTACGCCCGATTTATACGATGAACATCGCGACCATGTGCAAGTCGCTGACAGTGGCTTGCAACACTTTGGTAATAAAACTCTCTTTTATGGTCAAGTAGTGACTGTCACCTGCCCAGACGATAACTCGTTTGCTGGCAACATATTACATGAAAATGGTGAAGGCAAAGTGTTGGTTGTGGATGGCTTTGCTAGTAAGCGTTTTGCATTCATTGGCGATATGATTGCAGAGCGAGCCCTAAAAAATGGCTGGCAAGGCATTATTATTAATGGTTGCTGCCGCGATATTGAAATTCTTGCCACGCTTGATTTACCCGTGATGGCGCTAGGCGCTACGCCGCGCTGCACCACTAAGCGCGGTTTAGGTGCCAAAGATCACCCGGTTAATATGTTAAACACCACAATTAATACCGGTGATTGGGTGTATGCTGATGTCAATGGATTAATTATTAGTAATAAAGCCTTGTTTTGAACAATCAAAGTGACTGTTCGCGATAAAAAAAGCAGCTCGAAAGCTGCTTTTTATAAAATCAAACAATAAGGTTTTACATTAAAGTGCTAACCATACATCGGTTGAGCCTGGCTCGTTCCCTTGAGTCCACCATTTAGCTTGGTACTTATTACCTTGATAAGAAACTTCATCACCACTGTTATAAATAGCCGTTGGCTGCCAAACTTCGACACCCGTACCATCTGTAGGCTGTGTTGTTGCCTCCCACGCACCACCTAAATCAGGACGCTCGCCTTGAGTCCACCACTTTGCTTTATATTCAACGCCGTTATAAGTGACGACATCGCCACCAACGTATGCAACACTCGCATCCCAATCTCCTGTTGGTGGAGTGGTAGTATCACCATTTGTCACTGTTACGCTAAAGCTTTGCGTTGTAGTTAATGCGCCATCACTTACTGCAACTGAAACAGTGAAGTTTGTATCTGTATCTACAGCGCCTGCCTCAATACTTACATTTGCACCGCTGCCCACTAACGTTAAGCCTGCTGGTACTGTCCACGTATATGTAAGCGCATCGTTTTGTGCATCGTTTGCAACTACAGCAACACTTGCTGATGCGCCTTCTTCAACACTAACATTAGCAATTGCATTAACACTCGGTGCTGTATTTTCGCCGCCTGATGTCGGCGCAATAACATTAACAACAACATCACGATTTACTGTTGCTTGACCATCTGATACCGCAACGGTTGCAACATACTGTGTATCTGTAGTCACTGTTGGCGCATTAATAACCAGTGATGATGTATTTTGTCCAGATACTACTAGCGCGCTATCAGCACTCCAGCTAAAGCTCAGTGGATCGTTATCTGCATCGGTTGCAGAAGCCGTTACTGTGATGCTCTCGCCTGAATTAACAGACACAGATGAAGACACTGAAACAACCGGTTTTTTATTACTTGGCGGCGCAACTACGCCCCCTAAGCCATCATGCATTGCATTTAGAATGTCACCATTGTCAGCATCAATTTCCCATGCAAATAAACCGCCTAAGTTATGCTGATTAACATACGCACCTTTGGCCAGCACAGACTTACGGCTATCATAGGTGATCAGTTTACCAGTTGAGCGATTCCATACATAAGCGGCTTGTGCTTGCTCATCATAACCCACTTCAAAACCATTAATACCGGTGCCTGCCGCACCAATCATATTGGCTTTAACGCCTTTGTAATCAATAACTCCATCTTCCCATACACCTTGTGCCGTGGAGCCTTTTAACGGGCCATTACCAGAGGCGGTCATTGGGTTACCATCAACCGCTGCATTTTGCGGGTAAACACCTTCCCAACCACGGCCATACATGGCTGTGCCGACGACGATTTTTTTCGATGGTACATTTTGCGCAAGTAACAGCTGTACTGCATTATCGGTGGTATAAGCAGGGCCTTTACGAGGTTCGCCATTTTCATCAAGCCCAGTGCCATTACATTGACCAACACTCATGTGCTCGCCACAGTAAAGTGCAGTTTGATGACCAGTTACGTTACTCCATGCACCATAAAAGTCATAGGTCATGGCAAAAATGTAATCCATGTACTGGCTTGCGGCTTGATAATCTACATCTTCAATTTTATCGTAACCAGCACCAATGGCTGAGGTTAACTCGTAAGTACGACCCGTTTCTGCTTCTAGCTTATCAAGCATAGCGCGCAGCTCTTGCATAAGCGCCACATAGGCTGGGCCATCGTTAATTGGATCGCCAATATCAGGATTGGGGCCGTCACCACCTGGGAATTCCCAGTCAATATCAACACCATCGTAAAACTTCCAGGTTCTTAAAAACTCTTCCATTGAGGCAACAAAGGTGTCGCGGTTTGCTTTATTAGTAAAACCACCAAATGGGTCTGATAACGTCCAACCACCTACAGATGGTAAAATTTTAATATCGGGGTAGCGCTGTTTTAGTGCCATTAACTGCGAGTAAGTACCACGAATGGGATCTTTAGCATCAACCCCTGGCAATGCTTTTTGTACTGCGGCCCATGGGTCGTGAATAACCACTTCGTAATCTGCAGAGCCCGCACAGGCTGTTTCCAGTGCGCGCTTAGGACCGCCAGTTAACGACGCATTTTCACCACAAATTGGAATGAAGCCATACAAAATATGACTCAGGTTTTGTGCTGGCATATTCGTTACATCGTAATCACGGCCATAGATCCCCCACTCAACAAAGTAAGCGCCCGTCACTAAATCTTGCTTAACGCCAATATCACGGTTATTTGGGTCAACATCCATAGGTAATGGTGCTAAATGTCCGCCGTCAGTGTCAGCAATTACAATTGGCTTACCCGCACTTCTTGCACAGGTCGTGCCGCCTTCACATAGTTCAACATACATTGTATGGCGGCCTGCTTTATCATAAGGGAATGAAATAGTGCCACTTTTAGAACCATCAGCAAGCGTGCCCTCATTTACTAGCATGTCATCAAAGTACACTTTATAGCTATCGCCGCCATCACCGCTCCACGCACTCCATTCAATGTTGATATTAACTTGCTCAACACGGGTAACCAGCTGTTTGTAAGAACCGTTTCCCTCAAGGTCTACCTCAACAAACGAATATTGCTGTGGCTCCCAATTAATACTTGGTGTAGAAGGCGCTGCCGATACAGAACCGGCAAATAGTGCAACACCCATAGCTGCGGTTAATTGTTTAATATTCATATTTCTCTCTTATCTATTTTTAATGTGGTTATTTTGGTTTAATAAGTTTGAACTACAAAACTTAGGCTTTTAGTTACAGTGTTTTCCATACATCGGCTTGTCCTGGCGTATCGCCTTGAGTCCACCAATTAGCGCGATAGCGCTGTCCTTGATAGATTATTTCTGCGCCTGCTTGATAGGCTTTGTTAATACTCCATGCTGCTGGATTAGTACCCTCCTCAACAAGCTCCCACGCACTTGAACTATCGGGATGCTGACCTTGATTCCACCATTTAGCTAAGTAAACACGCTCTTGAAAACTCACTTTATCTGTTGCTTGATAAACCTCAGTAGTGCTCCAAGGCGCTATAGCAGGATCATTGATAACGCTGTCATTAACGGTGACAACAAACTCGGTTTGGGTCGTTAATTGGCCATCAGAAACAGATACCACAACGGTATAATCTGTAGGTGTTGAAACTTCAGGTGAAATTAAGTTGATATTGGCATCGCTACCGGTAAAACTCAGTGGTGCCGGTACTGACCAAGTATAAATTAACGCATTTTGCTCATCATCAAACGCATGTAAATGCACAGCCGTGGTGGTGTTTTCATCAACTACTAGGTTTTCTGGCTTACTAACAATAGGCGCTGTATTATCAGGGGTGCCCTGCACGCTTAATGTATAAGTGTAATTTGGATTGCTTCCATAGACTTGGTTTGTTAGTACATCAGCGCTGTTAAATACAACATCACCAACTTGATTTTGCACACCAATCTGCACTAAATGCGCATAATCAAGGTTAAGTTGTGACGCCAACACTTGCTGCCAATTTACTTGATTATCGGCATTGATTTTAAGTTGTTGATTAATCACCTCTTGGCCAGATTCATCAAATAAGCGAGCCCATACAGTGTCGCCTGCAATGGCATTTTGCCCTTGACGTACAAAGTACCCAAGGCTTGCCCACGCATTCGGATTGGTTGGAGCAGCGTCGTTTACAATATTTATATCACTACAGTTATAAAAGCCTTCACCCACAACATCGTTTCGTTGCCAGCGGCTGTACAAAATGGCATCACCGTTGCGTCCTTGTGGAATAGCCACACTCATTTGATAATAACGCTCACCATCGGTGTCTTTAATCACGTCAACATTTTGATGCTCCTGAACTAGCTCTAAGTCTTGCCAGGTCAATACATCAGTAGCGGCATTAAAAGTTGGCTTAGTTAAGTAAAACTGCCAAAAGCTGGGGTTATGTGGTGTTGATGCAAGGTAACGAACTTGAATTTCACCATTAGCATTGGGCACTACGTCACTACGTTGCCAATGTGGTGATGGTAAATCCATACCGCGTTTGGCTGTATCGCCACCAGCACATAAAGTGCCGTTTGGTATACTGGCCTCAACTGCGGTTTGATTTAAATAGTCAGGAGTATTAACAGAAAATTCAATCGCTTGCACAAACTGCACCGTGCCGGATTCTAGATATGCTGATCGACAAGCAAGGTTAGGAATATTTGTGCCATCTTCTGGCCACCAGTATCCGCCATCATCTTGGCAAAATGCTTGGCGTGCTTTAGGACTATCCATATAACCATGTG
Organism: Pseudoalteromonas sp. SM9913; assembly: GCF_000184065.1. NCBI lineage: Bacteria > Pseudomonadati > Pseudomonadota > Gammaproteobacteria > Alteromonadales > Pseudoalteromonadaceae > Pseudoalteromonas > Pseudoalteromonas sp. SM9913. The sequence goes on along the minus strand of NC_014800.1, from coordinate 283,503 downwards.
CTTGTACTTGCGGTGCTAGCATACTCAGTAGCAAGCCACCTGCGATTGCAGATAGCGTAATCGTGTTAAGTTTAATTGATGCCATTATTTTATCCTTTATTAGACTCAATACATGGGGCAAGCTCAGGCCTACCCCTCATTGTTTTGTAAATTACAGGCTACAACTTAAGGTCCAATCTGCTGTTGCACCCGGCTCAGAGCTTGTCCACCACTTGGCTTTATAAACTGCGTTGTTATGCACCATTAGATCGCCGCCAGCAGCATGACTTGGGTTGCCCGCCCAGTCTGTTTGAGGGAAATTTGGATAAACAGGAATCGTGGCTATATCAACTCCTTCACACGTACCTACAGGGTCACCGCCACCGTTATCTGGATTGCCCGTGCCATCACCCGGTGTTGCACCTGGTAGCATTGGGTATTCAGCTTTGAATGCGTAAGTTTTTCCATCTTTTTCAATGGTAAAGTTGCTAGGCCCAGTGATTGGCATGTAGTACATCACTTGTGCATTCACAGTTGCACCAGCGCTAAAGTCTTTTGGTTGACCGCCCCATTCATTGTTCAGTGTGATTGAGAAACGGTGGAACTCGTTCTCAAAACCGCCAATATTATTACCCGCTGCGTTCGAGCCATTTACTTCTACTGCCATGCCCAGTTTTTCTTGTGCATTCCAGTTGGATTTAAAAATAGCAGAGGTTGATACCGGTACATCAAATGAAATTTTTGCACCGCTTAAATCAAGGCTTGAGTTATTGGTAAACGCAAATGTTGGGCTGATTGGGTAGTTATCATCACCGACAGGGAAGTCTTTGGCTTCAAATGTGATATCTACAGCTTCAGCAGGCACTGTAAAGTTTGGATTTCCGCCATGTACATCATATGCAACACCGCTTTGATTAAACTTATCGTATGCAAGTGAAGTAAGCGTTGACCCCATGAAGTACTCGCCTTTTGCTGAGTCGTAATCAAAATCACCAGCAAGCTCCCAGAACATGATACCGCCAAGGCCGTTGTTAATAACATAATCAACTTTAGAGGCCATCGACTCTTCATCTTCTATCGACAGAAATACTTTTTTATCGGCATTCCAAAGCCAAGGTGCGACGGCAACACTGTCGTAATAACGTGTGTAAGAACCTGTTAAGCGATCGTCAGCATCGGTATCGGGGGTTAAGCCATACACTTCGAGGTAAGAGCCAACAATACCATTTTCGAGATTTTTAGCGTGCCATAAAGGATTTGAACCGGCGGGCATTTCTTGACCTGCGTCGTTCTTATCGTGCCAAAGGTTATCAATACCTAATGCACCATTACCACACTTGTTCTTTTCACCAACCCCTGTACCTGTGGCACAATCAGCTTGGTTTGGTAAAGCCGATTGACCCCATAGACCATTAGTTCCGCCCGACACATCTTTAAAACCTCGAGTATAATAAGGAATACCGATATTGATTCGACCGGCAGCCATTGCCCCTCGGAAATAACGAACCGCCCAATCGGTGTTTAAGTAACCAATCCCTTCAAATTCTTTAGTGCCGTAGACGTTCCATTGTGTCAGTTCTGAGTCTAAACCGGTGTCAAACAAGGCAGCATTGTGCCCTACATGTGAGTTCCAAGCGCCATGTAAGTCGTAAGACATAATGTTTACATAATCCAGATATTTAACCGCTTGAAAGGTTTCCATACCTCGTAATAAATAACCAGAAGATGGAGACGCAATAGTGAGTAAATAGTGCTTACCTGCTGCTTCACCTGCACGGTCTAGCTCTTCACGTACTTTTTTCATTAGCACTTGGTATGAGGCATTCAATCCTGCACGGCGCGCGTTGGATATAGGAAAATCATCGGGGTGACCTGAGTCGTTCATTGAAGATGGGTATTCATAATCAATATCAACGCCGTCAAATCCATATTTTTCAATAAACTCAACGGTGCTTTTTGCAAATGCATTAATACCTTCATAATTGACTGAGCCATCAGCATGGGTGGTCATGGTATAAAAGCCACCACTTTCAACGCGGCCGGTTTCATCAAAATACCCCCCCGTTTCAGCCCAGCCACCTACCGATACCAAGGTTTTAACGTGTGGGTGTTGTTTTTTGTATTTATTTAAAAGATTAAAGTGTCCTTTGTATGCAAACTCAGGATCCATTTCAGCGCCAATAACGCCTGGCCATTCCATGTTTGTAGCAGGATTATTTGCTGAATTAGGATCGCCAATAGATACTTTATTATTGGCATCAACATGCGCAAAGGCATAATTAATATGAGTAATTTTATCCCATGGAATATCATTAACTAGATAACTTGGTTGGTCATTAGCACCATTTCGCCAACTAGTAAAATAACCAATAACACGACGCGGGTGGTCAGCTCCCATAACTTCACGACCATCAGCATCATACACTGTACAATAAGGCGTATTAACACCGGGGGTTTGATATAACCCTTGTGGTTGACAATCAGTTACACCACTGCCGGGCGCTGCAGAGTCAACAACATTTAGGGTTTTTGTGGTTTGTGCTGTAGCCCCTTCATTATCAGTCACTGTAAGTGTAAAGCTGGCTTGCCCAAGAGCTGTAGCCTGCCATGTGTACTGACTAGTTGCTGATGTCGCTTGATGAGTATCATCACCATTTATAGCAAAATTAAGCGCGGTGATCTCACCATCGCTATCGCTACCTGAAAGCTCAAACACAACTTGTGAACCCACAATTAGCTGTTCAGGTAAGGTACTCAATGAAATTGATGCAACGGGTACTTGATTAACAGGATTAGTAACGTCATCTGCAACTGTTAAGGTATTGATGATTTGTAATGACTGCGCACCTTGATCATCCGTTGCAATTGCACTTATTTGATGAGAACCCGCCACAGCTTGCCAATCAACGCTGTAAGGTGATGAAGTATCTGCAGCTAGAAAAATACCATCAACAAAAAACTCAACGGTGGTTACCACTCCATCGTTATCAATTGCTTGCGCCGATATGACAACGCTGTCTTTATCGGTTAGTTGAAAACCGTCTGCAGGCATTAACTCGGTAATTACTGGAATTTCATTATCAATGACAGCGTTGTCACATACACCCAAAATTTTCCAATCTTTATAATCACCAGCATTCTCCACTGGATTGGCTTGCGTCCACCAGCTAGCTTCATACGCTGTGCTTTGCGCTTGCACTTGATCTCCAGCAACGTGTGTCTGGCCTGTTTGCCACTGTTCTAACGCACTGCAATCAATAGACGCGTGTACATTTAAACTAAGAAAACTTAACGATAAAGCACTTAGATTAAAGGCATTTGTTATTATTTTACGTGAGCTCATTGGCTCCTCCATTAACGATGTTTATACTCATTATTTTTTACCTTTCAGGTACAAACTTAACATGGATATCGTAAATATCAAGAAAATAATGCACAAATAACAAACAAAATAAATACAAAATAGTTACATTGCAAAATTAACTAATTATTTATTACTATAAAATTAAGAAGGGATATTCCATAAAAAAGCCCAGCATTGCTGGGCTTTGAATGTCTAAGGGGTAAACGTTTTATTCAGAAAATGAAACCGTAATAATATTCGAACATACGTTTTCAGATACGCATAACTGATAGTCGTATGCCGGTAATGTTGCGTTACGCACATAATCACGGTAACGGCCATTATCTGATACGGTATCTACTAGTTCGCCATTTCGGTATAGGCTAAGTGACTCAGCCCCTACTTCTGCCCAGTTTAACTCAACACGCATAGTATCAAGACGTGACTTGTTAGCGCGTTTTAAGCTCAATTCAATTTCAACATCACTAACAACCACTGTTTGAGTGAATGTATCTGAGTTATTTTCACTATCCGTTACGGTTAATTCAACCTCATAACTTCCTGACTGAGCGTAAACATGTGTAGGATTTGGGTTTGTTGATGTTGAACCATCACCAAAGTTCCAGCTCCACTGTGAAATGTCATCATTTACATCACGACTTGTATCTACAAATGTAGCAGTTAAACCTTGTGCTGAAACACTAAAGCCAGCTTGTGGTGGTTGTGGGCTTACCTCACCAATAGCGCTAAATGTAAGTGACCAACCATTGATATTACCCGTATCTGCACCAGCTGTATCTTCAACATGAAGTGTCCAATCTCCGGTTGCCACTTCAGAATTAAATACGCTTGATGTAAATGACTTAACAATATCGTCTGCACTGCCACCTTCATTGCTTTGTAAAGTTACTTCTGTACCTTGCGCTGAAATAAGCGTAAGTACTAAGTCACCAGACCAAGTATGCGTAATATCTACATCAGCAGTGGTGCCAAAAATAGTTAAATCATCAGCAACCGTAATAACTGAGCTTGCGCCCTCTGGAGAATTATCTGGAATAGCGATGTTTTCATCACTGCTGTAAGTAAAGTCATTTAAACCAGCAGGTTGAAGCATTAAGCTAACAGTTTGTTCTTTAACTTGCTCTTCAGTTGTTGCGGTAACAGTAAAGTCGTAATTTCCCCACTGAGTATCGCTGTTAGTTGCAACCGTTAGAACAACTTCATCGCCCGGACGAGCGGTAGTTGCGCTTAGTGATGCATCGGTAAGATCTGAAGCTAAAGCCAGTGAAACGTCACCTTCCCATTGTGCAATTGAGCCAATCGTAAAGGTATAAGTAACCGTATCACCTACAGTCGCTTGCTGAGAAACCGGCGATACAGATAATTTAAAGCCTGGAGTTGGATCAGCATCAATTAGCGCTTGGTTAACATTTAGGCGTGTACCTGCAACCGTTTTACCATTTAATGCCGCATTAGCATCACCACTAGACATAAGTAATTCTTTAAGCTCTAGTGTTGTTAAATCAGGATTAACTGAAAGTACAAGTGCAGCAGCACCAGCTACATGCGGTGTTGCCATAGATGTACCTGAATAAGTAGCATAGCTATTACCAGGAACGGTCGACAAAATACCTGAGCCAGGTGCGCCCATATCAACACTTGTTAGGCCCCATTGAGAAAAGCTAGACATATTATCTCTGCTATCAGTACTAGCTATCGATAATACGTTGTCGTTTTCATAATTAGATGGGTAGTGTGGATTTTGATCGTTATCAACCGCATCGTTACCCGCAGCAGCAACAAATAAAATATCAGCTTGCTCACTAGCCGTAATCGCATCAGCTAACGCTTGGCTAAAACCACCGCCGCCCCAGCTATTATTTAACACACGCAGATTAACACCCGCATTTTTAAGGCCAACCATGTAATCGATACACTTAATAGCACCAGAGGTAGAACCTGTACCATCTGCGGCTAAAAACTTACAACCAACAATAGAAACATCATGGTTTACACCAACAACACCGACACCATTGTTACCACTGGCACCGATTGTACCCGATACGTGTGTACCATGGCCTTCGTCATCCATCGGATCACCAACATCAGTAATTGCATTAATACCGTGAACGTCATCAATGTAACCGTTTCCGTCATTATCGATACCATCACCGGCAATTTCACCACTGTTTACCCACGCGTTCGCAGCTAAATCAGGGTGACTATAATCAACACCCGTATCAATAACACCTACTACAACATCACGACTACCTGTAGAGATTGACCATGCTTCTGGTGCATCAATATCGGCATCAGCCGTGCCACCAGTTTGGCCTTCGTTGTTTAAGCCCCATAAATCATCAAAACGAGGGTCATTAGTTGCGCTTGCTATGCTCACTCGGTAATCAGGCTCAACATACTCAATAGCTTGATGCGATTTTAAGCGCTCAATTGCTTCTTTAGCGCTCATTCCTGATATTTTAAATTTTGCGAGGCGGCCAGAAAATAACGAGGTGAAGTTATCATCAATTTCATCGTTATTTAGATCAGATATTTTGGCTTTTACTAACGAACGAGCTTGCTTACGCATTTTCGGCGAAGCATTCTTTTTATACTTAACAATAATCGAGTCACTGCTCGCAGTTACTTTTTGAGTTGTACTGTTAACATCAGGCAATTTAGCCGCAGCTAAACAAGGTAAAAGTGCAAGTGTAATAATAGATAATTTTGTTTTCATTGTTCTATCCGTAATTAAGTTAACTTAGCTTTACTAAGCGAAATATTTACGTTTATGAATTTAAGTAATCACGTGGCAAGCGTTAAGAAAACGGGTAATCAGTCACTAACTCAAGTAAAAAAAGCAAAATCAGGAACAAAACCATTATTTTTAACTAGAAATACAGTAAAAAAAACATTAATAGCAGCCATTTTAATGAATTAAATAACTTATTTTTAACATGGCATTAACTCATTATTTTTTACTGGTTTTTGATGTAAATAGATAGAAAATACAAATTAAACTGGTAAGTAATTGAAATTTATAGATTTAAATTACCATTAAAAAAGATGATTCAAAATGAACTCATTGAAGAATACAGTGACTGAGCAGTTATGAATTAGTGAATGGCAAACCACCTTACCAAGTACTAATGACCAAACCCTAGTTCATATTTAAAACAGCATTTTACGTTTAAGAATAAAAAGCTAATCACACATTATGGCAGCACGGCATGCTGCAACGAAAATACCTTTTTAAAACTTAATAAATAATCAAGGTATTTTATTTTATCTTTCAAGGAGAATAATAATGAAATTGAATAAATCACTTTTAAGCTGTGCAATTGCAATTGCAATGGGCGCCAGCTTTACAGCAAACGCAAACACAGAAACAAAAGCAGGTTCAACTTCTGAGCTTGCAGCTAAAGTATCTGTAAGTAGCATTGAGAATGCTGTAACAGTTAAGCAATCATTTTCTGACAACACGGCATTAGTCTCTCAAGATGGCGATGGCAATACTGCACTAGCTACTGAAATCGGTAACAACAACGATGTTAAAATAGCTCAATTACAAAATGGTAATTACGCCGAAGTTGAAACAACAGGTGATAACAACCAACAAACTTATGCTCAAGATGGTGTTGCTAATGGTTTCATTACGCGCATAACGGGTGATAACAACGGCGTTTATGTTTCTCAATTCGGCCAAGGGTTATTTCAAAACAATGAAGCAATCAATATTATCACTGGTAGCGACAATAATATTGACGTTGAACAAGGAAATGGCGGTCACTGGTTTTACAACATGGACATGAGAGGTAATGGTAACGAAATTATTTCATCTCAGTCTGGTATGTGGCAAGAATTTGAAGTACTTAGCTTATCAGGCGATGAAAACATTATTGAAATTGAACAAACAGACACCTGGAATGAATTTAAAATAGGCTCATTACGCGGTAACGAAAATGAGATTGACGTTAGCCAAGATGGTTCACGTAACATCATTACATTTACTGATATTGCTGGTGATGACAACGAAATAGCTATTGAACAAAGCAGCGGTGATAACAATACCATTACTTTTGCAGCCGTTACTGGTAATGATAATGAAATAAAACTAGACCAAGAAGGTTCGAATAATGCTATTGAGTCTGGTCTTTTTGACGGTTCATTCAATGAAGTAACAGTTAATCAAATTGGTGATGAAAACCTTGCGACTACTGAGCTAATGGGCGATAACAATGAGCTTACAGCAATGCAAGTTGGTAACACTAATGAAGCATACATGGGTGTCATTGGTTCAAATAATGAATTTACAGTAACCCAGGTTAGTGATTTTAACTCGGTTCATTTAGCTAACTTTAATGGTAGCGGTAACGATGTTGATCTTAGCCAATCAGGTGGCGATGAAAACGCAATTTTAGTGCAGTCTTCATACCCTGATGTTTCTCTCACTTCAAACGATAACGATATTGATGTTAATCAAGTCGGTAATCAAAACGAGGCGATTGTTACACTAGCGGGTATCCTTGATAGTAACGCAAACCAAATTGATATTGCTCAAAATGGTGATATTAACGTTATTGACTTAATGGTAGAAGGCAGTAATCACTCTATTGATATTGCACAGCAAGGCGAAGGTAACTGGGTAGGTGGAACTGGAGATTCAGCGTTTTTATTAGGCGGTGAAAACGTTTCATTCTCTGTTACTCAAACCGGTAACTACAACACTGTTGAAGGTAACGTAATTGGCTTTAACAGTACATTCTCTGTCACTCAACTTGGTGATGGTAATACAGCAACAATTACACAAATGTAATTGATGAGACGGGGAGAGTAACCCTCTCCCTTATTTTAACTATGAAAAATAAACAATATATCTATCTTTTTATACTTTTAACTTTTTTTACTCCTTTGAGTAATGCCAGTGCTGAATTAGAAATCGATGGATTATTACTAAACAAAAGTATTAGTCGCTTTGGGTATCAATTTTACAGTGAATTTTCAAATTATTGGCGTGAACTACCTTCAACAGCTGGCTTTAATGTAGAAATAAAAGAAACGGTTATACCCCGTGCTGGTACTAAATTAGTTTTAATAATGAATCATAAGATTATTTATGCAACCCATTTGGGACGAAAGTTAGAGCCTTTGGACGAGCGAGTAGAGCAAGCAGTGCACTCTGTAATGGACGCCATGGCGCGATCGAATATGCAAACAGCGAGTCCTGATATGGCATTGAATGGATGGTAACAATGAAAAAAATAGCATTAACAATAATAACAACTTTAAGCTTTTCAGTCTCCGCAACTGAAATTATTTATACCCCTATTAACCCGAGTTTTGGTGGCAACCCTCTCAATGCCAATATGCTGCTTAGTAAGGCACAAGCACAAAATAAACATAAAGCGCCGGTTGTCGAAAAAGGGTATGCAGAGCAGTTTCAAGATTCATTAGAGCGGACATACTTAAATCGAATGGTGAGAGAAATCACCGACATGGCTTTTGGGGAAAATATTGAAGACAGTGTTTTTAATCAAGACTCCATTTTTATGAGTGGTGATTATCAAATAGAAGTGATCACCAGTACAACCGACACTATCACGGTTAGAATAACAAATGTAATTGATGACTCGGTTGTGGTTATCGAAGTACCGAGGTTTGGATAATGTATAAATTAATAATAATAACAATCGCTCTTTCTCTTAGTGGTTGCTCTACTATGGGTAATTTAATCCCTCCGTCAAAACAAAGTGCGGTAACGTTAGAGCCAACAGATGTCTTTTCTGATTTAAAAAGCTTACCTAAACCTGCGGGCAGCATTCCAGTCTCGGTTTATTCATTTCGCGATCAAACCGGTCAATATAAGCCACAAACTAATGTTAGCTCGTTTTCAACGGCCGTCACTCAAGGTGCAAACTCTATTCTAGTGCAAGCATTACATGAGTCTGACTGGTTTACGCCGGTTGAACGTGAGGGTCTACAAAATATTTTAACAGAGAGAAAAATAATTAGAGCGGCACAAGCGACTAATCCTAATCAAGGCGAGCTACCGCCGTTAACCACTGCGAAAATCATTTTAGAAGGCGGTATAATTAGTTACGACACCAATGTAAAAACGGGTGGCTTAGGAATGGAATATTTTGGTATTGGCGCATCAGAGCTATATCGTGAAGATGCAATATCAATCTATTTACGTGCCGTAGATGTAAGAACTGGCCAGGTATTGTTATCAGTAGCCACCAGCAAAAAAGTATTGAGCCAAGAAATGCGAGCAGGTTTTTTTAGGTATGTTAGCTATAAACGTCTGGCGGAAGCTGAGGCGGGCTTTAGTGATAATGAACCAATGAGCATTTGCGTAACGCAAGCAATAGAAAAGGCGCTTACAGATCTTATCACCAAAGGTATTGATAAAGGCTTATGGGCTAAACAGGCAACTTAACCTACTCTTGCAGATGGCCACAACGTCATTGATGTGGCCAAACAAATAACGATTAGCTCTCAACGGGTAATAATACTGAAATATATCTTTGCGCCCAATTGGCCAATTCAACTCTATTACGCGAATTAGTTTTTTTAAATGCGCTATAAAGGTGAGTTTTAACAGTGTGGTCGCTAATGTTTAGTTTGTCCGCTATTTTATTATTACTCGCTCCTTGTGCTATTAAATGAATAACCGATTTTTCTCGTTTAGTTAAATGCTTATAGTCAGCTTCATTTAACGTGATATCTTCGCTTAAGGAGCTAAACGAAGAGGCCACACTTAGAATATCATTAAAGGCCTTAGAGATTACTTTACGAGTAAACCAAAGCTCACCAGTAGAAATTCTTACTAAGCCTTTAAATATATCTTCTGCTGCTGCCGATTTATAAAATACCCCATTAAAATGATTGAGTAATAAGTTTTTTTCACATACTTGCTCTAGTTCTACATTAAAAAGCACAACTTTATACTGTTTAGCCAAACAAATTAAATCTGCTGGGATCAAGTCCTGCCAATCATTTTGAGAGCCATCAATTAGAAAAATGTCATAAGCACCACGCTGATCAATATGTGGGATAGTACTGTCCATTTTTATATCACCAAAAATGGCTTGAAGTGTTCTTAAAATAACTGTGTAGTTTTGAGAATGGAAAGACGATTGAAGCGTTGTCTTAATAAAAGCCGAGCTTTTTTGCAACATATAACTCATCCTTGAAACATTAGATTTACAACAATCGTCACATTACCTAAATTAACTACAAAACACAATGCTCTTTTGGTATAAGCCAATGAGTTTAGTTACCCTATAAAAGTGTATAAAAGCGTGATGTAACACCGTTAGTCCAACCAAATCCTTGTTGTACTTGATATTCACCCCCGCTGGCTTTTTGTTGCGGTGTGCATACGTTATATTTTTCGAGCAAGCATTTATTTTCAATAAAATCTTGTTCTACCATTGTTAGCCAGTTTTTCATTATGCGTGTAGCTAATTGATCAATACCATAATTACGCAAGCCTTTTACCGCAAACCATTGTAATGGAGCCCAGCCATTCGGGCTGTCCCATTGCTGTGGAGTATCAACAACCGTTGTTACAATACCACCTACTTTTAAAAACTGCTCGCTCAATACGTTTGCAACCAGTTCAGCTTGCTGTTGCGAGGCTAAATTAACAAAAAGCGGGGTACTTGCCGCTGCACTTAAAATAGCAGACGGCTTAGATAGCTTATGATTATAATCAACAAAAAAACGCTGCTCATTACTCCAAAGATATTGATTAATAAGTGACTTTCTTTTTACAGCATAGTCGCTGTACGTTTGTGATTGTTGCTCATTGCCAAGCAATTTAAAGCATTCACTAAGCTGATTTTCTAAATTGTACAGTAGGCAATTTAAATCTATAGGTACAATATCTGTCGTTTGAATTGAGCTTAGTAAGTTTGACTCGGCTAACCAGCGCGAGCTAAAGTCCCACCCAGATTCGCACGCAGCACGAATATTACGATAAAACTCAGTTTTTTTATCATCACTAAACCCTGATGCAAGCGCTAAGTCTTCTCTTAATGACTCTGCGCGAGGAGCCGCCTCATCATCCCAATAGCGATTTAATACCCCACCACATGGCATTGTTACCACGCGTTTTACACTTGTTTGCGTATCACTGAGTGTATCTGCTCCTTGCATCCAAAATGCGTGCTCTTTTGTTAAAGCTTCAACACACAATTTAAGCCAAGCTAAATTATGTGTTTTACTGTGAGTGTGCTGCCATAAAAGATCAACCATCAGCGCTAAAATAGGCGGTTGTGAACGCGATAAATAATAACTGCGGTTACCATTTGGAATGCAGCCGTAATCGTTAATTAAGTCTATAAAGTTTTGTAGCATGTCTTCTACTACATCACTTTTATCTGCATCAATTAAACCTAGCGCAGTAAAGTAACTATCCCAATAATAAATTTCTTGAAAACGTCCACCAGGCACAATATAGCTGTGCTTTAAAGCGAGTAAAGAATTAGCTTTGGGTGTATCGGCTTCACGTCGAAGGCCGCTCCACAGTGAGTTTATGTAGCCTTTTACACTGGTGGTATTTGCAGCCCCTTTCATTGTTAATAAGGGTGTTGTTATAAAATGCGCATCAACAAAGTCTCTTAATTGAGTTTTATCAAGGGGTGCTATTTGCTCATACTGTTTACAGGCACTTTGCCAATCAACACGCGCTGTTGCATCAGCAAACGTTTTACAGTCGCTAAATATGTGCTGTGTTTGTACATCTTTAAATAATTGGCTATTAAAAAAACTCATAACTGTCCTAATCTATTAACTATTGACTGCGTGTTGTGAAATGGCATGGGTGCGTTTTTTAAAAATAATCACGCTAATAAAAATTAAACTAATGGGCACAAGTGAAAGATAAAAAGCATGCTGGCCACTAAAGTGCTCAAATACATACCCGGTTATCACCGACCCTGTGGTGCCACCAAGTGCTGAAAACACAACGATTAACCCTGTCATTGCAGCATGTTGATGCTTTTGAAGCGCACTGAGCATGACTGAGTTGAGTACCGGATAAATGGGTGCCATAAAAAAGCCAATTAATGGCAAAACAAACGCCGCCAGAGGCGCATCAAATAAACTATTCACCTCGCTTTTAGGTAAGTTTTCCGTTAGTGGTAAGGTAATAATGATCAATGCAGCCATAGCAACTAAACAACAGCTAAGTACTACAAACCAATGAATATGCTTTAATACTTGGCCCGCCACTAAACGCCCTAAAGCAAGAGCTGCGGCAAAAATACTCGCTAGTTGAATACTAATAGCTACTGGTAATTGCAAAACTTGATTATTAAATGTAGGCAACCAAGTCCCTACCCCTTGCTCGATTAACACATACAAAAATGCACTAATAATAAAAATCAGCACTAACGGTTGATAGGTAAGTTTGAGCATAGCAATAAAGTCACTCCAACCCGAGTTGCTTTTTTGACCTTTGATAGCAGGCTTTATTGGTGCTATTACGACACTGATAATCACCAAAAGCGTAAGCGCTGCTAATACGTAATAAACGTTCAACCAGGCATTGCTATCAACAGGGTCTATAAATGCGGTGAATACCCAATAGCCACTTAATACACCCACCATAAAAATGCCTTCTATGGTGTTCAGTAATGATGAGTGACTATTTGCATCCTCAGTCACTTGGCCAATAATTGAATAAACCGACACCTTAACGACCGCAAAACCACAACCCACAGCAGCAAATAACACTTTAAACATGTAAAAGTCACTTATTACAGCCGTACTCAAACACGCTATAGCGACAACTATCAGTGCTAGCAGCATTGCAAGCTTGTAGCCTAAACGTGGTATAAATGAAGCAACAACAAATGACATTATTGCAATTGATAAGTCTTTAAACCCCTCTAAAACCGACGCTTCTGTTTTGCTTACCCCTAATGTGTTTATAGCCTGCAAAATAACAGTGCCTACGCTATTTAATAAAATTGCGAAAATAAAATAGCTTGCAGCAATTGCCAGTGTGATTTTTATTTTACTCATTGCGTGCCTCGTTTATAGCGACATACGCCATAACGTTTATAAAGCAAATTACCCATAACTGGTAAATTACCGTGTGTGTTAGTCAGTGAATCCTGAGTTTAGAGTAGAATAAATATCATTGCAATCGTTTGCATTTTAAATTTAACAATTAATATACATGCATACTAGATTAACGTTTGCTTGACTGGCGAGTAATTAACTCTATATCAATAACTTGTGATTCGACTTTTTCACCTGAAAACTGTTGTATTAACTTTTTAACTAACAAAGTCGCAGCAAATTGGGTGTTTTGTTTAATTGTAGAAAGTGAAGGATGGCTGATATCAGCCATGGCAATGTCATCAAATCCAACCAGAGCCACATCGTTGGGAATACTCACGTAGCGCTCTTTCAGCGCTTTCATCGCCCCCAGTGCAACCATGTCACTACAGGCCATAATCGCGTCAAAATACAACCCTTTTTCACGTAATAATTGATTAATTGCTTGATACGCAGAGCGACTGGTAAGATCAATGGATATAACATGCTGCTCAAGTTTATGGGTAGAAAGTGCAGCAGCGTAACCACGATGCCTTTCACTAATTTCACCATGCTCAGGATCGCCTAAAAATAAAATATTTTTAGCACCGTGTTCTATTAAATGAGCGGTCGCTTGCATTCCTCCTAAGTAGTTATCGCTGCCGACAATAGGATAATTGCTTTGTGTTTTTGGATCCCCCCATACAACTAAAGGAATACCTGCATCGGCAGCCGCTTCTATATTAGTTTGGTTTTTTCCTTGCCCCACAACAATAATGCCATCTGCTCGGCGGCCATTAATAAAGTAATTAGCCCAGTCATCTTGCGCCATAATAGAGTTAGATAACAACAACTCTAACCCCTGTTGATTAAGCGCAAGGTTAATTTCGCTCACTACCTTGAGTAAAAATGGATCGCTGATTGATTGCTCGGTTTGCTCATCAAGATTAATAATGACGGCAACAACATTGGTCTTTTGCGTACGCAAACGGCTAGCCGCCGTGTTAAGGCTAAAATTATGTTTTTTTGCAAGCTGCTGAAGCTTGTCGCGGGTTTCTTGCTTAATGAGCGGGTTATTATTCAGCGCGCGCGAAACCGTTGAGGTAGACACCCCAGCAAGCTTTGCTAAATCAGCTAATTTAATTTTTTTATTATTCATAAAACCCTAAACGCTCCACTGCGGCTGTTGCTATATCTAACTTACTGACAATATAGCATTATTATTTTTTACTGGCTTGCCCATTAACTTAAAAATTACGCTCTTGTGTAATTACGCTCAATAAAACAACAGCCCTTATTAATAAATAATTTACAAATAAATATTGCAAACGTTTGCATTTATCTCTAGAGTTTCAATTTATACAGCCTGTTTACATTAAAATTTAATCAATCTCGCTGTAATACACACTGTTTAACACACTAAAAACGGAATCTCACACATGAAATTCAATAAAACAAAAAGCATGCTAGCCTGTGCAATTACTTTAGCCCTAAGCACACACGCTGCTCTTGCAGCAGAACAAGCAAAAGAAAAAAAAGTTGAGCGAATTGTCGTTTCTGGTACACCCGCAGGTGTTGGGATCAGAAAGATTGATGCCAGCTACGCTGTAACAAATATTGATTCATCACAAATTATAAAATTATCACCTAAAAGTACTGCTGACTTATTTAAAGCCGTTCCCGGTGTGTGGGTTGAAAGCTCTGGCGGTGAGTCTGGTGCCAACGTATTTGTGCGTGGGTTTCCAGGAGGTGGTGATGCGCCATTTTTAACACTCAGTATTGAAGGCTCGCCAGTTTACCCTGCGCCTACTCTTTCATTTTTAGAAAACTCATCGTTATTTAGAATCGATGAAACGATCGAAACAATGGAAGCACTGCGTGGTGGTCCTAATCCTGTGCTATCCAATGGTCAGCCTGGTTTAACAACCAACTTTAGATTAAAACGTGGCAGTGAAGATACTCAAGGCTTATTTAAATACACCACCTCAGATTACGACTTACAACGGGTTGATGCTGTAGTAAGTGGTGAAATCACCGACGACCTATATTTTATGGTAGGCGGCTATGTTAAAAGCTCTCCTGGTATCCGTGATGCAGGCTTTACTTCTGAAAAAGGCAGCCAATTTACAATTAACATTACTAAAGAGTTAGACAATGGCGAGCTTAACTTTTATACCCGTCAAACAGACGATCATGGCGCATGGTACCTACCAACACCACTCAATGTTAATGGCATTGATGCTGAATATACCCAACTTGGCACACTTAACCGTCAAGCGACGATTTTTACCGGCCCAAATGCGCAACCACACGACATTGACCTAGGTGATGGCCGAGGATGGGATGGCCATGTATCCGGCGGTAGTATTAAACTTGAATTTGATAATGGCTGGCAATTTATTGATCGCTTCAATATTACCAAAGGCGATGCCAATACATTTGGCCTAGTACCCAATGGTTCAGCAACAACCGTTGGTGAAGTGGCCGACAATGGCCAAACGGCATTCGGTGCGGTAACTAACACCGAATATGCTAGTGACACTGCGATTCAGCAACTGGGTCGCTGGGTAGTATTAAAAGAAATAAGCTCGTTTACTAACGACTTAGCTTTTTCAAAACAATTTGGTGACTTATCAGCCACTTTTGGTTATTACACAGCAAGCACATCTGCGAGCGATTGGTGGAGCTTAGGTAATACCGCGTATCATGTGCTGGAAGCTGGTGGTGAGTTATTAAATGGTATTGAATGTAACCAAAACACTGACGGGTGTGGTTTTAATTACGATATTAGCTCAACAGGCGATGCACGCACCAATGCCCTTTACTTTACAAGCCAATATAAATTTGCAGATGCATTTACGCTTGATTTAGGTGTACGTAAAGAAAACCATGATGTGCAGTACAGTGTTGATGAAGACCTTGACGGTATTATCACTAAAACTGTTGATTACGATGAAAGTAAAACCTCATGGACAACCGGTTTAAACTATTCAATTAATGACGACATGGGCGTGTTTGCACGTGTTAACCGTGGTTATAAAATGCCATATTTTGATGACTTTAGAGATAACTTTGGCGCATACCAAGGGGGTGAAAAACTCATTAAAGAAGTAACGCAGGGCGAACTAGGTTACAAGCTTATTTCAGACTCTACCGACTTCTACGCCACCTTTTTTGTCAATGAAGTAAAAGGCGATACCTTTGTAAGTCGCCCGGGTGTGCCGGCTGAAATTTTAACCAACGAAGCGTATGGTGTTGAACTTGATTACAACTTTAATCATGAATCTGGCTTTTCTGTTAATTTAAATACCACATTACAACAAACCGAAATCACTGAAAGTCCAGAAAATAAAGGCAATGAAGCACAGCGCCAGCCTAAATGGCAAGTACGTGTAACACCAAGCTATGACTTTGAAGTAGACGGCATGTATGCCACTTTATATGGAACAATTTCAGCGGTGGATGACCGCTTTGGTAATAACGAAAACACCGTGACACTTGATGGCTACGAAAAAGTAGACTTAGGTTTAATTATTGAACCAATGGAAGGCATTAAACTGCAATTAGCCATAGATAACCTAACCGACGAGCAAGGCATCACTGAAGGCGACCCACGCAATGCCGACGCCCCCAATGGCCGTTACATTATGCCGCGTACAACACGCTTAAGTGTTAGTTACGCATTTTAATACACTCCCTAAGCAATAAATTAAAGTCGCGGTGTTTAGTACACGGCGGCTTTTTTTATTATAGGTGTCAACCTATTAGCAAGCTCTCTATGCGCACTAACGGGTAAGTGTATGCCCTCTTTCTTGCATGGTTTTATCAGCGGATAACAATCTAAAAATTCACACGTGTGACGATCAGAGGCGGCTTTGAACTCAATGGATAATTGTTCAGCTTTTTTACCTGCACCTGCGTAAATGCTTTTATAACTTCCCACTTCACGAACCTTGGGCGGGCTTATAATGATTATCTTTGATATTGTTTTACAATGATAAAAGGCTTTAATGGCTAAAATTAACTCCTCAAGCGCTTTGCCAATATCGATAGCAAACAGTGCAAAACGTGCTTTTAAGTCATTGGTGCCAAGCTGAATAATAACAACATCAACAGTGTGCGCTTCCAGATACGGTTTTAAATATTTAATGCCCGATTTATCTCCCATAAACGGGGGGTTATTGACTAAAGTACGATTAGGCTCCCCGGCTTCAATCACTTCAAAGCCGGTGCCCAACTGCTGCTTTAATAAAGTAGGCCAGCGTTCAATTTCGCTCAGCCGTTTGCCATCAACAGGAGAAATACCAAAGGTATTGGAATCACCAAAACACAGAATATTCATTAAAACGGATTCAATGTATAGCCTTGTTGCTGTAACTGCGCATGCGCAGTCATCGCAGAAAGCGCCATTTTCACCCCAGGTATAAGCTGATCTGCTGCTACCTTCATATGCATTGCCGACTGCCCGCATACATATACCTGCGTGTTATTAGCAAGCAGCTGTTTAATTAAAGATTCGGTTTTGTTATCTTTTTCAAACCGAGCTTTATAATCACTGTTTTGCAGTACATCAACGCTGGCTCCACCGTGTACCACCAGCGCAAGCTGAATATTTTCTGGTTTTACGCCGTGAGCCACATGCATATTAATAAATCGCGCTAACGAATTAATATGATTATTTTGCGCGCCCTTTTCAGCGCCTTTACCTACATCAAAAGCTATCTTAAACTGCGCTTGGCTTAAATCAGACACATTCTCGGGCACATTATAAAAATAACCATAGTCTTTAATAACAGGCGCAGGCTCTGCAGCAAGAGTACTAAAGCTAGCCAAAAGTAAGCTTGAGCCAATAAGTAACGTTTTCATACATCATCCTTTTTACTTTTTGTTTAGCCTAACGCTATTTAACGTGATTAACTAGCCTGAATATGTGAATGCGATTTAAAAGTCATTCCTAAATAATTAAAGGTATGTTTAAACATATCGATAAATGCGTCTGGCGCAGAGGGAGATGCGGCATTAGACAGCAGTGAAAACTGCTTTTGACGTAAAGTTCTAAGCTTCGGTTTTAACGCCTCATCATCCATGTAATCTGTGATCCTGTCCATAAATGCTTTCATTTGTGGCGTGGTGTTATACCAGTACACAGGAGATGAGAACACCCAATGTTCGTAGCGAAGTAACACTTCAAACAAATTATAAAAATCATCATTGTGATACTGCTTATCGTAGCGATAAGGTGAAATAACATAATCATCTAAGCAAAAAACAATGCCGCTTTGTTGCTTACTATAGGCATTAACTTGCGCGGTAGTGTTGCCATTTTTACGACCACTTGAATATATGATTGCGATATGGTGTGCTGATTCTTCTTGCATTGGGTTAGCTCCTTTTCTTATGATGGAGCAAAGCTTAAAACCTCAAGTTAAGTTCAGGTCAATAAGAAATAATTTAATTTTTAAAAGGAATTAAAGTGATGGCGGTACAAAAAAAGCTTACTGAAGCCAACTTAACGGTTGGGTTTGTCGCTAAACGCAGTGGCGTTAAGGTATCTACACTGCACTTTTACGAAACTAAAGGGCTAATACGCAGTTGGCGAAACAGTGGCAACCAACGACGTTTTAAACCAGATGTACTAAGGCGAGTCGCAGTTATAAAAGCGGCACAAGCGATGGGGATCACGCTGGAAGAAATTAAACAAACACTGGCAACGTTACCAGAGCAGCGCACACCTACCCAAAAAGACTGGTCTGCACTTTCAAAACAATGGCAAGCACAGCTTGATGAGCGCATTGCTTACATGCAACGTCTACGTGAGCGGGTTGATGGCTGTATTGGCTGTGGGTGTTTATCAATGAGTAAGTGCCCTATTTATAACAAAGACGACCACTTAGGTGAAACCCAAAGTGGTGCCATTTTGTTAGAGCGAGATTAAGGCTTATAAGACATTAATCTAGACCATTTAAGCCTTCTCGTGCAGCACGATATAATGCCCCTAGAGTTGAATCAAATACTGATTTAATAAAACTGTAAGTCAGCTCTACGGCTTTACTAATAACTTTGCCAGCAAACACTAGCATGTGGCCGAGTAAACCTAAGGTTTGCGTTGCAAATGAGGCTGACGCTTTGGCTATTTTATCAAGCGTTCGCGCGAGCATATCGTAAAAAGTTAAGCCTGTACCTATGGCTGCTTGTGCCGCAACAGCACTGTAGTAACCCGAATCTTTTAATAAGGTAACTAACGCAGCGCCCAGTTTATCTGCCCAGTGTGAACTAAATGAAGCTTGGTTTCTGTCTTCAAACTTTAAACGTACCGGTGTGCTTAAGAAGTGGTTTGCTTTTACAGTTAAATTGCCCCAGTCATTACTGTTTGCGGTATTAACATAGCCTGGCGTACCACTTAACTTGTGGGCTGCGCCTTTAAGACCTTGACCGTTATCAAGACGAATTTCTTGGCCATTGTAGGGCGCATGTGAAAATGGCCACAAAGGCACTTTTGTAACCGGATCAGCACCGTGTGTACAGCGGTATATTTTATCAATACGAGAAGTAGCAGCGCGCGAAAAGTTATCAAGCCCTACTCTTGGCGAGCCAAATGTATATAATTTAACGGGTAACGAATACTCTGCTTTTATCCAATCGGCTGAAAGCGTAGCCAATGCACCACCTAAACTGTGACCAACAATGTGCACACAGCCGGTTATTTTGTCTCGAATGTTAGCCGCTACAAACTCTTGTAAAGCGGGCTTCATGCTATAAAAGGTTTTATTAAACCCAGCATGTACCATACTGCCATTAGAGCCACCGCTTAACCCAAAGTGTGCATCTGTTAGGCCATCTCTAAGAGAGGCCGTGCCGCGAATAGTGATTACTGAATCACCTTGATACAGCCCTTGGCCATGTCCTAGCAAACCAAAACCAGTGCTTAAACCAAATAAATGAGAGAAAAAACCACCAGATATTCCTTGTACTGCTTCAGGGCTAACCCCAAAGTTAAAGCTACCTCGCAGAGAAGGATGCAAAGAATTATTAAGTAACGTGGTACTTTTAATACTCTTTGCTTTATAAGCAAGCAAAGCAACTTGTACAGCTTGTGTAGGAGTTAAAGTATTCATAAAATTCCCTTTAAATGATTATGTTAAAAGTTACATTTTACATGCACCATATATCGTAAAGAAATGCTCTGGTGCTTCTTCTATAGGTATGTCGTATGTTTGTGGCTCTTCGGCAATATCACACTCTAAGTTAGCGAGTAAGTTTTTTAGGGTATCACTCCCTTCGTGCATAGACACGGTTGTGTACCAAAGTACAACGCCCTCAGGCGTACCATTTTCTAAATAAACATGCTGAACCAGTGATTCATTATCAAACATGTTTGCAGGCTTACTCGTTTTTATAGATTTTTCTGTGAAGGTAAAAAAACCATTTTCATCGGTTATTGCTTCATCTTTATATTCATCACCATAAGTAAGCGCACGTACAACCTTAGTATTTGCAACAGGCTGCCCTTTATCTAACAACTGCCCCTTCATCGGAGCCGATAAAACAAAATCCTGCTTATTAAAAAAACCAAACATATCTGCACAAGCCTGTGTTGTAGTAAAAATAATAGTAATAGATACAACTACCAAAAAGTAAGCTTTAAAACGCGATAACAAAATATACAACTCCCTACTATTAGCCTCAAAATATACGTGTCGTATTGCTATTTAATGACGTTTTAAACTCTTAACTATCAGCGTTAATGAAATTGCCATTTCAACTAAAATTTATTCTAATTGGGTACAAAGCGCACTGCAAGCATTTAGAGCAAAAAACAAGCAATAAATCTTTCCCTAAAAAAACACTTCATAAACCAGCTTACATATAATGCTAAACCCTAGTCCCATCATTAATATATAGCCATACAAAATAGCAATAGCGCCACCCGATGCATCCCCTATTTTGTCTATTTCAATACATGTAGAGCACACTATAAAAAAGATAAAAAAGTTAGCAATTAAGCCTAATATATAAGCTTCGCCAAATAATGGGGAAATACCGACTAATAACGCACTTAGCATAATAAGTATGCCTGAAAGCGCCTCCTTCAGAGAAAACTTATACTCAATAATTTTGAGCACCAAGGTCACGACCATTAATGCTAAAAAATAAACCGTAGGTTTAAACTGGCTATATAAATAATCCACACTAAACATTTGGCTAATCGTTAATGAGGGCTCTTTAGCTGGGCTTAAATCTTCTGTTATCGCGCTTGAAGCGTCATCGGTAAAAAAATACGCTACCGCAACAATAATTAACTTTATCATTCCAAAAAAGATAAAACTGGCGACCATAAACCCTATTGAATCGTCTCTGGTTAATCGCTTGTTTGCTTTACTTTCTACAATTTTAGCTAGCAATACACCCAATAAGCACACACTACCTAAATAAAGCAGCGCGACCCAAAACTGATCAAGATAAAAAACCGATAAGCCAGGGGCAATAAATAAAAACATTGAATCTTCATTATCTAACGAACTTTTAGGCTCAACGCTGTATTTTGACTGTTTAAAAAGTGCTAAATAAACAAATAATGGCTGTAAAAACAGCATTAAAATGCAGGTGTTTATAAGAGTCATTTATCATCCTTGATTACTGCCAACACACTGCGCCGAGAGTATTGGCAATTTCGAAACTAATTAAAGGTTTATTTTTTGAAAGTAGGTTTTAAGCTTTAATAAGCCCGACTCAAGCTCAAACTTTTGTATTTTAGGGTTTTTAAACTTAAACCCGTTTGATATGTGGGTATTGATCATCGTCGCTATGCCTTCAAAACCCGCAGGGGCAGTTGCGACTAAATCGCTCAATAATGGTTGAATAAGCTCTTGATGCTCTTCAATTTTGGTTGGATCCTCGTAAATATCGTATACAAGGTTGGTTAGTGTATGTTGGTTTTGTTGTTCCATAATAATTCTATAGCGCCTTAATTTGGCGTTTATAGCTCCTTTTTGTATCAGTTTTTATTCAATGATTTATTCTTAATCAAAAATTTTTTTAGCTAACTTTATCAAATCAACAGCTCGTTCTTTATCATAAGCTAAAGGACTGTGGTCAATAACATATTGTGCATGCTCATTTACTGCAAGCCAATCCTGCTGCGATTCATATAAGTTTGCTAACTTAAAGTGCGCAGCCGCAACTAACGAATTTGGTAATTCTGCATCTAATGCTAAAAATTCTTTGTAAAGGGCAATAGCATAATTAATATCTTGCTCCACAAACATACCACTGCCATATAACCAAGCTAAAGTTGAATAAGCTTTTGGCTCTTTTGCCGCAACCCGCTTTTTGGCCTCCTCTAATAATCGAGTTCCATCTCCATTATGGAGGCTTAGTGTAACCAGTGCCTTCCAGTATCCCATTCCATAAGCTTTTTCACACCACTCTTCAAGATACTCAGGCGCGTTAATTAAACTTTTATGGCACTGCTCTGCGGCAGCTAATACAGTCAAATCTGGAGCATTTATATCTATTGAATTATCCCATCGAGGGCCAGCGGCATTACTAATTAAGCTAAAAGTAAACAGTGCACTAATTAATAAATACTTTGTCACATGACTGCCAAGTGAAAAGCTATATACGCGTGAAAAACTCACAAATTACTTTCTTTCAAATATGTTTCAGCCTCATCTCGCCATCTCTGTGCAAGTTCCCTACGACCTTCTCTTTTTGCCTTATCAATTACATATTGAGTATGAGTTATTACTTTATCCCACATACCCAGCTTTCTATAAATTGTAGCTAACTCAAAATGTGTAGAAGTTTTAAGTGTAATTGCTTGGTTATTTTCTTGTGCTAAATAAAGCTGGTATAAGCGTGCAGCTTTACTTAAATCTTTTTTAACTAAACGGCCGCTTTGGTATAACCAAGCTAATGTATTAATAGCATTAGCTTCACCTTGTTCAATTCGAATATTTAATTCATTTAAATAACGGGACCCATTCCCAGTATACATACCAATATAATACAAGGACTCCAAGTGACCCATTTCGTAAGCTTTTTCACACCATTCTTCTAATTTGTTAGGTGCGTGCATATAGCTTTTTTCGCATTGCTTAGCTGCAATTTCAACGGTTAAGTTCGGATCATTAATATCAATATTCGCAAACATAGATGCTTTAGCATCCGTAAAAATAAAAAAAACAATTGCTAACACAAGTGTCACTGGTGCTTTTACCATTGGAATGACCCATCATTATTAATACGCTTTTCTGGTAGGTGGACTTGAAATGATTTAACCGTACTTTCATACGGAAAACCCTCTTTGTAGAAGTATTGTCCTTTCAAAGTCTCTTGTTGGCTAGACATGCCCTTACACGGCCTGTCGCTGTAACAAGATAAGCCACCAATAAAATCAATAAAACGAACATTTTGAATACCGTGCTCTTTAATTAAAGAATCAATACCTATTTGATACTTTAAATTCTTAACTGCGTGCCATCGACTCATAAAAGCAACAATTTTATTCTGCTTAGCTCTCTTGAGGATTGTAGCTAAATTATAAGCCCAAAGATCGTTTCTAAACGTATGCGCGTCAAAACACTCTCCAGTCACGGCTTTTGTCGATGGGCATACACTATCCATTACTTCCATCGTTTCTACAGAAACATCCAATGCAACTATCTTCATTCCTGCATTGCGTGCCGCCTTTACCAGCTCACCATAGGCTTGAGGAGTAAAATCACCATGTGTCCAATATTTATCAAAATATTGCTGTATTATGTTAAAGCCTTTACCTGTTCGTTGATACAGTTCAATTTTTTCCTGCATCGAGCTAGGCAGCATTTCTATAGCAAAATGTGTAAAACCCGCAGCCTTTAACTGCCTAATCGCTTTTATAGCCTCATATTTATAGCCAGCAGCACTATGGCTCGATTCGCCTAACATAACTAAACGCGCATTACCGGCCATTGTTCTGTAATTTACATCCGTGTTTATTTTATTCATTATCTATCCTTGATTTTATTTAAATTTTCAAAACACCATCTATAAAATTCAATAGCGTTATTATTCTCAGAGCTGTAAGGAGCAACTGCATATTCATAGTTCATTGCAAATAAAAGCTCTTGTGTAGTGAAGTTACATTCTTTACTTTTTGAATAACATTCCTTTACTCCACGCCATAATGACATTGCGCGGCTAAAATACTCGTCACCCCATTTTTCTTTAAATTGCTTGCTGGGGTTATTTTTTAGCGTAAATGAAGCGACGTCTTGAAGTGTTAAATTTTTGATATTTATACATGCCATAATGAACAAACTAATATTCAGGTGCTTTGCAATATAAATTTTCTAAGGCAGAAACAATTGTAGTATCAGGTACAAGATTATGTACTGAAACAAGATGTAAAATAGACGAATTAATTACAATATTAAACTCACCA
Organism: Pseudoalteromonas sp. SM9913; assembly: GCF_000184065.1. Classification (NCBI taxonomy): domain Bacteria; kingdom Pseudomonadati; phylum Pseudomonadota; class Gammaproteobacteria; order Alteromonadales; family Pseudoalteromonadaceae; genus Pseudoalteromonas; species Pseudoalteromonas sp. SM9913. The sequence goes on along the minus strand of NC_014800.1, from coordinate 258,703 downwards.
TTTGGAATCCTATATTCATAACTGGAAATCTTTTTACCATTAGTACCAAATGTTATATACGTCTTGCATCTGGGACAAACCTCAACACTTCGTAATTTATTTATTATCTGGGCTTGCCTTAATGCTAATAAAAACCAATCAAGAAACACGTCCCTATCCTTTAATGATTGGAAATTTTCTGTCATTAGTGTTAAATCAATACGTACATCATTTCTTTTATAAGATATCATCAGCAGTACCTTAAATGAGAACAATTAAAAATTTAAATATATTTCTCTGTTTGTTACCAAGCTAATTTTCACAAAACTAAGCATCAACACACTTCAATTTACTAATAAATTGATTCAAATCATCACGGTCAAACTGCAAACAACCAAAGTCGAAGTCAAAATAAAATATTTTGCCAATGTTATTCTCTCCATAACCTACACATATAACGGCCCCACCAAATAAACCTAGAAAAGGAAAAACCTCGTATTCACTTAAATATCCTTTAAAGCTTTCCCATATATCATCTAGCTCTTCATCACAAAAAACTTCTTCTATAACTAAATATTTATCTGGGATTTCTTTACTAAGTTCACTATACAGTGTGGTGTCAACTTGTGAAGATAACAGTAAGGTACATTCTGGCTCTCGCCATACTCTTTTAATTATATGTTTAATGCTCTTAATTTCAGTCATACATCACACCTTATACAAGCTCTTTTGGAGACTTATAATTCAATACGTTATTAGGATTATCTTTGTTATGTTTTATCACTGCCCTGCCTCCAGTATGTGCAACACCTCCATTTCTAACAGAGTGCACAGATTTAGGAATGAGCATCATTGTTTTAGCATCTTGGTGATGATGCCAAACATATTTAGTTTTATCGTATACTTCAATACCAGCTTTTTCCATTGCTAAGGGTACATCATTTAGCATATCCCCAGTCAAGCCCTCTACGGAGACTGTTTTTTGTGAGTATGGAGTAAAATCAGGGAAACCATCGGTATCGAACGCAACATCCCCGCCTTTAGTTTTAACAATAGTACCTGCTAGATCCGAGTTAATTATTTTTCGACCGTTAATTACCTTGTCAGGATTGATATCATTAATTAAAGCTTTTTCCAAAGCTGACTGTTCTATGCCATATGGCTTAGTTATACTTCGAGTATCTTCACTAGCATTATCTTCAAGCAACTCACTCCAACTATCGTCATCTTGTAGCTGATAAAATTTATTTGATTCTTTTTTGAAAATGCCCTCAGTATGGTGAATCACATTCTCGTTTTCATGCCCAAAGATTGAAGCACATGCAGCCCAATGGCAATCCCCTACATTTTCGGCTAGAAGTTCTGATATATCTGTTGGTTTAGAAACTTGAACTGAACTATCGAGAAGCTCGATATCTCCAGGGTTATCAAGTAACACATACCCGGGGATAACATCACCAGCAACATATACCTTTTTATATACATTACTATTTAAGGACCCGCCACTTTCTATTAATTGCCCAAGGTCATCTGTTATTGTCGCTCCATTAAATGCATATACCGTTAGAGTACTTCCCACAGGGACTATTGCAGATTTAGTCTCATCTATAATCCCATGGCCAGCAAAAACAACCCTTTTAGCATCTCCTTCCTTACAACTCAACCCAAACGGGTCCACCCAATTAACTGGATTCGGCGCATATTGATAGTGGTTTATGCCACCCACAAGGCCAATCGGATCTTGGTTTATAAAGCGTTGTTGTTTGGGGCTGTAGTAGCGGTAGCGGTTGTAATGTAAGCCACTCTCGATATCTAAATATTGCCCTTGAAAACGTATTGGCTGAGTGAAGCTATTTGTAGTGTTTGCCTCTGACTCTTCATAACCATATACATCTGCTTGGTTTTCCCAGACTACTTCTGTTTTGTTGTTGGTTACAAAACGTGGAGTATTCAGTTGGTCTAGGTGGTAGTAGTACACCTCACCTTTTTTAATCAGCGCGACTGGGTGAAATTGATTTGGCAGGTTGATATACCAGGTATATTCACCCTGTTGGTATTCGCCAATTAGCTGGTCGTTATCCCAAATGTAGTCAATTTTGCCCTGCTCGGTGTGTTTGGCGATACGACGCCCGAGTGGGTCGTAATCGTATTGAGTAAGCGTACCGTTGTTGTTAAAGCAACTTAGCTGATTAAATGCATTGTATTCGCGGCGGGTTTTTATACCTTTGCCGGTTTCGCGTATTTGGTTACCAAATTCATCATAATGAAAGTCGCTGTCGCCAAAGTGAGTTAACCGGTCGGCATCAGTGGTACCTGTAATAACATCATCATTATCACTTAAATCACTAGCAAACGTTGCTGCATTTGAATCGTTATATTCGCTATTAATTACATTAGGTGTGCTTTCTGACTGGTTACTTTCAACCTTATTGCTGGCGTCGCTATCATCATTGTGCTGAGGAGTTTGCTGCTCAGCTAATTCGTCATTTTTAACCGTTGACTGGCTAACTGGGTTACCAAAGCTATCCCACTGGTATTGCGTGGTTTTTGTGTTCTCAGAACTTACTAGATTTTGTTGAATTAACTGGCCTAGGCTGTTGTACTCAAAATTAATATTATGACTACTAACACCTTCCTCTTTACGCGCAATCAGCTGGTTTACGCTGTCGTAGATGTACGTACAGGTATCAAATAGTGCTTGCGCAGGATGGGTTAACTGCTGTTGTGTTAGGCGGTTAAATACATCAAATTGTTGGGTAAGGGTTATGTCATTACCAAACTTTTGCGTTTGAATATTACCTTGACTGTCATAGCTAAGCGCTGCAAGTTCAACAGCCGTGCTATTGGCTTGCTGTAAGTGAATGCCACTCAATTGACCAAATTTATTATAACTGTAATTCAGTTTGCTTGAATCTGGCAAGGTCAGTGATTGCCTTCTGCCGTAGTCGTCGTAACTGTATTTTAAGGTATGGGCTTGTTGCTGATTATGTACTTGCTCAGCACGTACTAATCGCCCGCCTTTATCAAACTGCTGCTTTAAGGTTGATTGTGCATTGTGCGCACGAGTAATTTTACCTTGCAGGTTATAGCTGTAGTAATTGGCGTTATTAACGATGTGAGTATCGGTTGCCAAACTGGCATGCTGCGCAATCACGCGGCCTAATTTATCACGCTCTATTTTTACATGGCGTTTATCGCTTTGTGTAACCGAGGTTAAGCGGTTGCAAGCATCGTATTTATATTGCTGTAGCGTGCCATCAAATCCAGTTACTTGCGTTGGGTTTTCGTTAGCGTCATAACTTATGCGGTATACATGGCCGTCGCTACGTTCGATAGCGGTTAGGTTGCGCTCTTTATCGTAAGTTAAATGCAATGCACTGCCATCGGGCTGAATAACACAATGTGGCTGGCTTAGCCCTTCAAAGTGTTGCTCGGTGGTATCACCCTTACTGTTTTGCGAGCTAATTAACCGCCCTGCATCATCGTAACTAAAATGTTGATGCTGTTTATTTTCAGGGTCTTTTTCGTCAAAGGCAATAGTTTGCGCAAGCTGGCCGTGCTCATTGTATTTATATTGAGTCAGCAAACCTGCGTTATTAATGGTGGCATTTACACGGCCTAAACTGTCGTAGCTGTAGCGAATGAGCTCATCGTTATGGTGTTTGGCTAAAAGCTCGCCTTGCTCGTTCCATACAAATTTAGTGACTTGACCATCTTTATTTATGTGTTGGGTTAGCTGGCCAAATTTGTCATAGCTGTAAAGTACGGTGCGACCGTCGCCAAAGGTTTCACTTTGCAGCAAACCCGCCACACTGTATTTACGGGTTATTGTTTGACCATCAGGCAAGGTGGTTAATACACGCTGACCCAATTGGTTGTAAGCAAATTTAGTGACACTGCCATCTGGCTGCGTTATTGATTCTAACTGACCGTAAGGGGTATAACTGTATTTTATTTCACTGCTGTCTGGCTTTATTTCCGTTATTTTTTGGCCTTGTGCGTTATAGCGGTAGTGCCAAACATTACCATTAGGATCGGTGTGCTTAACTAACTTACCTTGCGCGTTATGTACAAAGTGTTCTTTATGCCCACGCGAGTCTATACAGGTTGTTTCACCAGCGTCTAAATTATATTCAAACTGATACGTATAGGTGTTGTTATCGCCCCATTGTTTTATACACTTAGCACTTGATGAGTAACTATCCCATTCAAAGTGATGGCTAAAACCACTGGCACGGGTACGCTTAGTTAATAAATTAGCGGCGTTATAGCCATAATGCTCTGTTTCACCTTGTTGATTGGTCGCGCGAACGAGATTTTTGTTTTCATCATAATCATATTGCGCAAGTAACGGCGTTAGTAATACTGGCTTGTTGTTATCACCTGTACGATAAGCCGAAATGTTTGCCAGCAACCCTTGCGGGTTATATTTTAAAATACAGCCGCGTGCTTTATTAACCTCAACGCGATGCAAGCGCTCTTTCGCATCGTAATAAAAACCAATACTTTGGCCTTTTTCATTAATAACTTTTTCGAGCAACCATGAGTTTTCGCCAGCTTTAAACGTAAGATGCTGATCATCTGGCGTTACCAATACTTGCTTACCATTAGTTTGGTAATGCAACGCCAAATTACTGCTTAGCTGATAGCTCGATTGCCCCGGTTTTACTTTTTCAAAGCGGTGTTTAGCGCCATGCTCATCTTGGTATTCTAACCAGTAGGTGCCTTTTTGTTTTGGGCCTACTTTAGGTGGCGGTAAGTAATGCTCAGTTAACTGCACCATAAAGTCATGTCGCCAACCATTACCCATTACACTGCATACATCCGCATGCGATGAACGGTATAGGCGTCGCCAAATTAATTGTTTGCTACCTGCTAAGGTGAAATCAATAAGCGGCAGTATTTCTTCACCCGAGAGCATAGAAACTGGATCAGAGCGGCACTCTTGTTTGGTGATAGGTTCTTCACTTGGGGTATTATTACTTGCACCGCCACTGTTTTTAGCCGGCGCTTGAGAGGCACTTTTACCTGAGGCTGTTGAACTGCTCTTACTACTTGGCTTTTTACCTGCTGCGCCGCTATTAGTGTTATCGCTTACTTGAATAGCCGACTTAGCTTTTTGGTGATAACAACTAATTTTATCTGCAACCAAAGCTTGGGTTAATACACTCGCGGTTTCACGGGCTGACGCACCGCGCGAACAGCTCACTCCTGCAAGGTTAAGCAAGTTAATAACGTCTAAACGTTTAGCGGCGTCGCTAGTAAGCGCACTGCCTATTTGCGCAATTTGATTTTTGGCACTTTCAGGCGTGTTAGCTGCTACAGCAACAAAGCCCGACGGCGCAGAACCTTTACCAGCGACGAGGCAAATTGGGTAACTTATTCCTTGTAAAACAACGGTATTACTTTGCATTAGCTGTCTACTTCCTCACTTATCCATAAGTATGATGCTGCACCTTGATGCTTAGCTTGCTCTTGGGAGAGCATTAATGCATAACTAAAATGCTCAACAATTGCAGGGCTTGTGGTTAATTGGTACAAATTAACTAACCCTTCTAGTGCGCCTATTTTCCCTAATTTATAATTGGGTAGTTCGTAATATGTGTGCTCATCAATTAAGCTAGTAAGTAGCTGTAAATTGTTTAGCCAACTATCATCATCTACCCCATTTCCCGGTGCAAAAATTAGATCAATCTTATTCTCTGTTTGTTCAGCTAATCGCGTAAGCATACCTGCTAGCTGATTATGTTTGCTAAAATCAATAGATGCTGCAATCTCATGGCTTACCTGCGACCACCCGCAAGGCACCATTTCAACTACAGCCAACGCACCACCTACACCTTGATATACAAACTGTTGCTGTTTATTTGCTTTAAAAGTTGCATCTAAAGCAATTACATTAAATTTTTGCCATTTTTTTTCACCAGCCAAAGCTATAGCAGAGTGTGCACCTGTTGTTCCATGAAAAATCAGCTCGTTGCTATGATCGGGGTATAACTGTTGTAAGCTTTGAGCTAATAACTGTTTTAGCTCATCTTGAAATGATAATGCCGGTAGTAACCAAATCATCGGCAATGTGCTGTCTGTGACTTCTGCCATTAATTCTTTAGATTTAATTATGCAATCGTAAACACATGCATCCCAAGACTGCCATTGCAACTCATTAAAAACAGCACTGTTATCGTCAAATAATAATGTGTCTACGCTGCTAATATTTGGGACAGAAAAGCATGTCATCTCGATTGAAAATGCACTCATGGTGCCACCTCGTCCTGAGTTTTATTGGCAGCGAGATGTTGATAATAGCGATATAAATTAAACACCCCTTGGCTATAGCTATCCATGGCCGATAAATAAATGGCATTAGGCACTTCATCAAGAGGGTGCCCTGCAATCAGTCGTAAACTCGACATGGCGGTTTCATATTTAGGCCAGTTATGTTTTAACTGCTGCTGAAAATCTATTAGCGCGCTTTCATCACCTTGCCAAGCGAGTCGCTGGATATCGTACTCCACTAGCTGATCGAGTTTATCACCTAACATGCGTCTTATTAGCGCAATAATTAACGCGGGTTGCTCTACCTGTTGTAATAAAGAATTAGCCAAAACAATTAGTTTTACAAAACCGCTTTGTAATAAAATATGCAATGTGTGATCAACCGATAAGGTATTACTGGCATGATTACTTAAGCTGTTTACTTGCTCAAAATTTAACGACAACAAAAATAACGACATTAAGGGTGATAGATGGGCTTGCTCACTTAATGCATCAAAAATAGCCGTTAATATCTGTCTATCGTGGTGCTGCGCAAGGCTGGTAATTTGATTTATAGTGACCAGTGTTTGCGGGGCAATCTCTTCCTCAGCACTGTAAGCAAAAAACAAGGTGTTTAAATTTAGTAGCCGAATTAAGTTAAAGCTATGCTGTTGGATAACGACTTTATTTATAATGATTTTAAAAAAAGCACTCAGCGCTGGCTCATTAAGTAATTCATTTATAAATATAATATTTTTATTTTGTGGCAAGTTAGCCATAACTTCAATACATGCTTGGGCAACTAATTCATCGTTTTTGGTGTTAGTTATTATTTCGACTAGTTGCTCAGTGGTGGGCAATTCAAAGTTATTTTTTTGATTATTGTTTTTTGCCGTTAACCAACAGCTTTCTAATAGCGTTTTTCTTAAATAGCGAACATGACCTACACACGTAAACGGGCACAGTTGAGCGTTACTAATTTGTAGTAATTGTGCTTGATGATCACTTAAATAGGTCGCTAGCAAAGTTAACCACCAATTAACACGGTTGGGTTGCCCACAACGATTTTTCCGCCGTGGCCACTATCATCGCCCATTCTGGCGGCAGGTTTACCATTAATTTGAACACTACCCGAGCCTGTTTTTACGCTGTCTGGCGGGCCAACACACACTATCATATCGCCTTTGCGGGCAGCGGGCATGCCACCTATTAACACATTGCCAGAGCCAGCAACTATAGGTCCACCCACATGTGGAACTTTAGCGGTCACTTTAGGGCATACATGCATATGACCAATTGTAGCAGCGGGTTTACCCATTTTGACTCCTTGTCGTGTCTTTGTTGGTTTATGAAATGCTATTCATAAAGCGGGATAACTAATAGCTTGTTACTGGTTACCAGTAGCGAAATTTCTTCAATTAACTCATCTTTACTGTGATCAGAAAGTGCCACAGCGCTTTGAGTTGCATATTGATATAAGTTTGAAATTACATTTTCACTATTAAGTGCATCACTTAAATGAATAAAAAACTGCTGTGCATAATAGCCATTCATGGCTTTTAAATGACTTAAAGCCGGGCTTAGTAATGGATCGTCTGGCCTGTTTATCGGTAAACACACTAAATGCGGTAAACCATAACGGCAGTAAACAACGTGCCCGTTATTTGCAATGCCGTTTCTAAATCCTGATTGAAAGTTATTGACTATTTCCATCATTAATTTAACTTAATTACACCAGCAGATAAGGTAATGGCACTGCCATCTACTTTTACATTACTGCCTTTAATATCAATGTTTGTACCTTCAATAGTAATATTGCCACTACTGCTCATTTTAATTTGCGCAGAGCCTGTTTTTATCACTATTTCGTCACCCGCTTCAATATTAAGTGTTTTACCGACTTTTAAGGTGTCATTTTCACCCATTTCAGCAACACGGTTAGCTGTGACTTTGAGATTATCGTTATTGAGGATTTCAACATTACGGTCGTTATCTATTTTTTCGTTTTGATCGTTTTTAACGTAAAGCTGTTTATCTTTTTCGGCTTGCATATACACAAGCTCGCTGCCTTTTTTATCCTCAAAGCGCAGCTCATTAAAGTTATCTGCTCCACCTTCTTTAGTTGAGCGAGTCTTAATACCACTTTGCGTTTTTTCACCAGGTAATGCGTACGGAGGCATTAGGTCTGCATTATAAACAGCACCGCTTATAATAGGTTGATCTGGGTCGCCATTAATAAAATCAACCAGAACTTCTTGACCTACGCGGGGAAAGAAAAAGGCGCCCCACTTTTTGCCAGCCCAATTTTGTGCAACTCGGATCCAGCATGAACTTTTAGAGTCTTTTTTACCTTCACGATCCCAATCAAATTGCACCTTAACGCGGCCATATTGGTCAATCATAATTTCATCGGCGCTATCACCCGTTACTATGGCTGTTTGTACGCCGTTGATAACCGGTTTCTTTTTGCTCACTTGCGCTCTGTATGGAATGTCTTTTGGCACACATTCAAAGTGGTTAGAATACACTTCTTCACTCGATGCTTGTGCAGCGCCTGATTGGTTTGGTACCACAATCGACGTCATCATCGAGGTGATAGCAAAGGTTTTACCTTCAAGGCGTGGGTCTTCATGTTTTTTGAAACTAAACAGTTTACCAACAGAGAATGAGCGGCAGTCACTGCGCCCGCTCGAGAGCTTCATGTCTCTTTGCAGTGACTCTAGTTGAACTGATGCCAAATTAGCCGCGCGGGGATGACACTCTGCTTCAGCTGTATATTCAAAAATTTCTGATACCGATTGGGTCGGTAATTCTGCGTTTGCTTGCTCTGCATCAGGGTAACGTGATGGCTGTTTAAAATCGTAGCCCAAACGTTTGAAACTACCTGGCGCTAAGCTTAATCCGCCCTGCCAACGCGAAACATGAGACTCACTTAAATGGCCAGTTGAATGAACAACTTTAGCCTCACCACACATTTCATATGCTGTAATATCATCTGCTAAAACTAATGTATGATTACTTTTTGTATGCTCAAAGAAGTAAAAAATCCCCTCACTTTGTAATAAGCGTTGGATAAAGTCAAAATCTGACTCTTGGTATTGCACACAGTATTCGTATTTGGGGTAGGTTTTACTGGTTTTATCTGAAAAAGCCACATTGTGTTGGCCAAACAAATCAGCGAATATATCTTTAATTGTTTTCTTTTGGAAAATGCGACTGTTTTTACGATTACGCATAGAAGCGGCAAAAGGCACAATGGTAGCTTGATAATCAATGTAATTTTTTTGCTCATCAACATCCGCCGTACGGCTTCCGTTAGAAACAAGCTGACTCACGATACCGTGATAAAAACGCTCTCCCCCACCCTCGGCATTTTTTACCTTGATAGAAACAGGCTTGCCAACCAGATCTTCATGTGCAATTTGTTGGCCTATGGTATACATATTGACCGACATAACAAACAAATCTGACATGGCTTCTTGAGCAACGAAGCGTGTTAAATAAAGGGCATCTTTACCAACAGGAGTACTAATTTGAATTACGTTTTTATCTTGTGTTGCTTTTTGCATTCCTTGCTTTTCCCATCCTGAAGATCAAAAAAAGCCCTGGGCAAAGCCCAGAGCTACAATCGGGTAACAAATATTACATTTGTTGACCTTTAACACCGCTGTAACCATATACAAGTGGTGCAGTGATGTTGTTTTGGTCGTCAGTAGGTGTAACAGTCATCATCATTTCAGTGTAGCTGATAGTGATTGTTTCAATTGGACGGTCGTTTTGAACTGATACTGAGTAGCTAGAGATCATGGCATCTGTAAGTTCGATTTTCATGATTTCTTCAACTTTATCACCTTGTTTAGTGATATGGAAAACAGCAGGTAGACCTTTACCAATAGTTGCTTCTTTGAAAAGATCCGGAGATGCTTTATCTTGAAGTTTAGTAATAGTCACATCGCCTAAACGAGTAGAGCTAGATTCACGATCCATCGCCGTACCAGTCGCTGCGCTAATTTCACGGCTAACGTTCCAATCTAAAGATAAAACTGTAATTAAATCTTTGAAAGACTCAGCAGTAGTTTCGCCTTTGATTGAACCGTATTTTAAATATGTATTTGCTTGCATTTGATAATGCTCCTTTTTATTAAACAATATTATCCATTATGTGGATTCGTTTACTTTGGTTACCCAAAATTCCTTGAAATCATTATCTTTAAAACAGCAATGAAAAGGTCTTCAGAATTCCTTTCCCTAGATGAAGACAATGTCTCAAAAATTCCTTGTTTCTATATAAAACACACGAATTATAATGCCCTAAAACTAAAGAAACAACCTTAAAAACAAGTTATTTTGAATTAACTTTAGTTAATTCAACATCGAACTCATTATCTTTAATTAACAATGAGATAGATGTTACTTTTTCACCTTCAACCATGCTTGAAAGCAAGATCTCAGACAATAGAGGTAGTACTTTATTCTGTAATATGGTGTGAATATTTCGTGCACCCGATCCGGCATTTTGACAATTTGCAATAATGTGCTCAATCACATCATCGTTATACGTTAATTGCGCATCATAGTGCTTTTTAACACGCTTAATTATTTTACTAATTTGCAACGCAGCAATCTGGGTAAGAATTTCATCACTTAACGGAATATATGGAATAACGTTAATTCGTCCTAAAAATGCAGGCTTAAATGCCCCTAATAAATCATCTTGTAATGCTTTTAATAAGCCTTTAATACTTGGCTTACTTTCTTCATCTTCAAATAAGCTCATTGTGGTATCAGTACCCACATTTGAGGTCATAATAATGATGGTATTTTTAAAGTCGATATCTCGGCCTTCACCGTCTTTTATGGTGCCTTTATCGAATACTTGATAGAAAATATCTTGCACGCCTGGATGGGCTTTTTCCATTTCATCTAGCAGCACCACACTATATGGTTTTCTTCTTACTGCTTCGGTTAAAATACCGCCTTCGCCATAACCAACATAACCTGGAGGTGAGCCAAGTAGTAATGACACTTTATGCTCTTCTTTAAACTCAGACATATTAATAACTGTTACGTTATCTTCACTGCCATATACTTCTTGTGCTAGTGAAAGCGCGGTCTCTGTTTTACCCACTCCGCTTGGGCCTGCCAGCATAAATATACCATTAGGGCGACTTTCATCTGCAAGCTGAGCACGAGAGGTTTGTACTACTTTAGCCATGAGTTCAAGCGCATGATCTTGGCCAACTACGCGTTGTTTCATTTGCGCAGCTAAATTTAAAATGCCATGAATTTCATCTTCATGCATTTTACCAACAGGAATACCAGTCCAATCAGAAATAACCTGTGCAATCAGCTCTTCATCAACTTGCCAATGCACCATGTTATGTTCGTACGAGGCTAGCTTAAGCTTACTTTCTTTTAACTGCTCAAGTACTTCAGCAGAAGAGTCTGCATCGTTGGTGTTAATCGATTCAAGCGCTTGGTTTAATTCTGCAACGATGCCTTTTTCAACGTTGAACTGCTCATTTAATGGTTCAAGTTGCTGTTCAATCTCAACTAGTTCAGATTTAAGTGCTGATAATTGTTCGCTATGATCTAAACCGGTTTTTTGCTCACGATTTAACATTAAAACTTGCGCTTCAATTTCACTAAGTCTATTCATTAACTGCTCAATCGCATTAGGTGTCGATGCTTGGCTCATAGCAACACGAGCACAGGCCGTATCTAACAATGCAACTGCTTTATCGGGAAGTTGCCTGGCAGTAATGTATCTGTGCGATAGATGCACCGCACTTTCAAGTGCTTGCTCTGAAATAAAAACTTTATGATGCTTTTCCATAACAGGAACTAAACCACGTAGCATAGCAACCGCTTTTTCTGGCGTTGGCTCTTCAACCTTTACCACTTGGAAACGACGTGTTAGTGCAGCATCCTTTTCAAAAAACTTTTTATATTCAGCCCACGTTGTTGCTGCAATAGTACGTAATTCCCCTCTTGCTAAAGCAGGTTTTAGTAAGTTAGCCGCATCGTTTTGACCCGCTTGTCCGCCACTACCAATCATAGTGTGAGCTTCATCTATAAAAAGAATCACAGGGTCAACAGCGTTTTTAACTTCGTTAATTAACGACTTTAAGCGATTTTCAAACTCACCTTTCATGCCCGCACCTGCTTGAAGCAAAGCCAAATCTAGGCTGTGCAACTTAACGTTTTGTAATACTGCAGGTACGTCTTTTTGGGCAATTCTTAGGGCAAGTCCTTCAACCACAGCGGTTTTACCTACACCCGCTTCACCCGTCAAGATTGGGTTGTTTTGACGACGTCTAGTTAAAATATCAACCATTTGACGTATTTCAAAATCACGACCTAGAATAGGGTCTATTTTCCCCGCTTTTGCTTGAGCGGTTAAATCAACTGTAAATTGATCTAAACTCGGTGTTTTAGATGAACCATTTGCAGGTGTTGCAGCAGTTACATTGGCGGTATTTCGCTCTTGCGATTGTGCAACAATTTCAGGCCATGCATGTAACAGTTGGCCTGGCTCTATGTTATTAAACAATTTGCTACAGCGCGTTACTAAACTTGAAAGCGTATCGTCTTTTGTTAGCGTATAAATAACATAAGCACTGCGAATTTGCTCATCGGTGAATTCTATACTGGTACTTAACCATGACTGCCTTAATAATGTAGTCACATGCACTGATAGGCTAGGCGATGAATCACTGCCCGTTTTAAATGACTCTAGTGATTGGTTTAAATCTTGCTTCACCTGATCAATATCAATATCGAAAGAACCGAATATGAGTCTAACATCGTCTAGTTGCTGCTCAATCATGGCTAACAACCAATGCTCTAATTCAACCGTAAAATGGCTGCGGCTATTACATATTGCAACAGCTGCCTCTAAGCTTTTTCTACAATCTGGACTTAGTTTTTCAACTAATTTATTTAATGTCATCGTTGACATACGCTGTTCCTTTTAATTTTTAATTATCCTTTAAACGATAACTTAATAGGGTTAAATTTAGGGGTGTTTTTACTCGCCATTAAAAAGCTATTAGCGCCAAGTTGGCATTCCCGTTTAGACAACTGCACCGCATCAAGTTGTTGAAAATCTGATTCGATGATAAGTCGAAATGAAATCGCATTGCCCGCATAATCTTTTACAATTTTGGTAGCTAACTCAAATAACTTGCCTTTCGGTAACAAGGATTTTGCTTTATCAATATCAGTAGTGCTGATATGAATCTCAATATTAGAAGAAATATCCCATATCTTTTTACCTATTACGGTATCAACGCCTAAGCGAGCATGTTGTCCCTCGTATAGGCGCTCACTTGCTAAACAGGTTTGTTCTTGTGGCTTCAAATCATGCCACTTTCCTACCATTTGTTTGATGACAACATCACAACCAAGGTAAGAGCTCAATACACTTTTTAAATCAAAAGCGTTGCGAATTTTTCGGCTATACAAGCCAGAAAAATGCAGCTGATGATCATTATAGCCGCCACTTAAAAGTCCCAATATTTGTGTATATGGGTCTTTGTTTTTATCTTTGTTCACATGATTTAAAGACGGCTTATATTTTTTCCACGCTCGATAATATAAAGACACCAAACGATGATTAAACATGTCGTAAAAGTCACGCATGGTGGTATCTTTATAGCGAAGACGCTGCATCACCAGCTCGCTGTAAAATTGGGGTAAAGCACCTGAGCAACCCGTTAATCCCATAAAAGAGATCTGCATGTTGACTTTATGCAACCCATCTTCAAAGCTAGCTTGCTCTAATTTTGTGATAGCGTTACCTGGGTAACCAAATTTTTGTGTTGCGGTAAATTTAATTAACTCTTGCTTTGGGCTACTGTCATACCCTACATAGCGATACTCTAAGCCATGCTTTTTCAGCTGGTTTTCAATAATGAAAACAGCTTTATAAAAATCAACTTGTGACGCTTGAGAAATAATATGCTGGATCATATTAACGGGCTTTCCCCAACTCGAGCAGGCCATTGATAATACACTTGCTCTTGTTCTTTGAGCCTTAAACTAACACGCGTGAAACTATTGATTGCCGCAAATTGTGCAAAGAAATGATCGAGGATAGAAGCAAAGAAAAACATACCACTTCCCGAAAAATCATCATTGGCAAAGGTAATTTCTATTTCGCTTCCCGTTGCGAAGCTTACTCGTCCTTTTTGTACAACACGCGCCGTTGCTGGTTCTACAATCACGCGGTAAATATTATCGATAAGGCCTTTTGTTTGCGGTGAAGCTCTAAAGTCATACAGCCGTAACACTTCTTTAAGCTTGTTACATGCATCATCTCCACTAAACGCATCAAGGGTTAAATGATTAACTAATTGCCAACGAGTTGCATCGGCTAATATCGGTCTAACTGCATGAGTAAATGGGATTAAACAACGTATTTTTTTTATTACATCACCACGTTCAGGCATTAAAAGTCCGAGTTCATCATCTCCAAAGGGCATGCTAGCAGGAAGGTTTCGATTACTGCAATTAGCACGTACTGTTAATACCGTGTTCCCTTCAGCATAATCCATAGCGCTATTTTCAAATCGTGCATCTACCAATGATAGAAACGATTCCGTACCTGACTCAACATAGCCACCGGCCCAAGAAGCGGTTTCTCTGCGGATGTGCCAAAATAAATCATCATGGCCTTGGTATCGTGGATGAGTCTGCCCATAAAAAGGACACACTATTTGTTTGTTCCCTTTGTGATCAAACGCAATAACTTCTGAGATACCAATCACCTCTGAGATTTCAGAGTCCATATAGCGTGGTGTTAATTGGTATTCGTATTCACTCAGCTCAGGGCGAATCGGTTCTAGTTCTTGCTCAAACATATTGATAATGGGTGTACATCCCATTAAAAACATATTTTTGTCTACTTGCTTTTCAAGCTCGGTTGACTCTGAATCAAGATAAATATACACACTGCATTTGTTAGACTTTTTAGGCAGTGATGAACGAATATTTTCAAGCTCAACAAAGCGAAACTTTTCCGGAAAGGTAAAGTTTTCCACCAGTAACCGATAACCAGCACTTGAGCGCTGCGAATAGGGCACCACCGCTTCATTTGCATCAAAGCCTACGGCTTTTAACTGGTTTTTAGAAAGGTACTTTATACCCTCTTCACCATTATCAAAAGCAATACCAATAGCGTGTTTAAATAATAGTTCATACACTTTAAGCGTATGATGCCATTGGCCATTTATAAATAATCGTAATTTTTCCAGCCCGGTTTCAGCTAATGATACACCCGGATATTCACCGGTTAGCTCAAGTTTGAAAATTGACTTAGCTTTTTCATGCCAACGAGGCTTAGGGGCAACAAACGGACTATTATCAAATTGGGCACTTGTGATCTCAACCGGCCATAAATAAGTTTCGTAACAGGTTTGAAACTTACATTGCTTCATCGACTCAACATTGGTTTCTACTTCACTGCCTCTTGGAATGACCACACCCGTGGTGGACAGATTTTCAGCTTCTAATTTTACCACCGACATAGAAGGGATAGGCGCTTGGTAGTCTGGCAGCATCTGTCCCAATAGAGCATCAGTTAGCTCAGGAAAGCTGTCATCAAGTTTTTGCCTAATATTAGCAGTTAAAAATGCGAACGATTCGATTAGCCTAGATACATGAGGGTCTTCAATATGGTCATCGCTTAACTTTAATCGCCCAGCAACTTTAGGGTACTTTTCAGAAAAGTCTTTACCCATGTGGCGAACAAACGCTAGTTCGCGGTTGTAGTACTTTAATAACTCATCGTTCATAAAGAGGCCTCAATAATCTTCATACCTAAATTAACCGGCTCAACTTCAGAATCAAAGCTGATAAATTCAGGTTCTGGATCGGCATACAACAAGGCGTTAATCCTTAGGTTTAATACTCTGTTCACGGGTACTTCATCATCGGTAAACACTTCTACCTCAATAAACCGCGGTTCAAATTTTAAAATTGTATTTCTTACGGTTTCGCATAAAAGTGCACGCCCTTCGTGTGAGCTTACAGACATACTCGAAAAGTCAGGCAAACCATATGATAAACACGAAGTCGACAACTCAGCATATTGTGATGGCCAGGTATGCCACTGAATTCGAGCATTTAGCAGCGCTTCTATGTCTCTACGCACATTTTTTCTCAGCTCACTAATGCTGATCCCCTCAGTACGAGAAGGCGCATCTTGAAAGTCAGGCTCATCGTCAATGAGCCTATCTAAAATAGATGCTTGGAGTTGCTGCTTATGTTCAATCATAATCGTTTATTGCACTTACTCTGCTGTTTCAACGGCGTTGATTTTTAGACTAGGAATAGTGATTGCTTCATCGTTGACAAATAACATTTTCATTCCTTTACCTACAATAAACTCATCTTGTAGCTCATCCCAATCAGAAACCTGACCTAACTTTTCCAGCTCAGTATTTGAGTTTGCATAAACCAGCGGTAAATGTGCCGTGCCTGACGGACCGTCTTTGATAGTGATCTCAACGCGTAACCAGATGCTCTCTAATAAAGACGTTACAGGTTCTACTTTTAATGCTTCAATTTCATTAAAGTTTGCAAGGTAAAACTCGCCATTCGTGCCTAGCACTTCTAAATATGGGCTTAAGCTATCATCTAAATCTCTAATTGCTGAATGCTCATCATCAACGCTTTCAAGACGAAGTGCTTCCATTTGTTTTGCAAGCGTTGCCGCTTCAGATGTTTCGCCTTCAAGTAGGGCTACGTGCATTTTTAAGAACAAGGTGTCTAGCTCATTAGCTTCATGAAAGAGTTTAGGAATACCCTTACCTTGATAAAAATCTACACGCGATTGTTGTGCGCGAATTAAATGCCTAAGGTTAACCGCACCTACAGCAAATTCAGGGTTCTTTTGCACCATAAAATCTAGCTGTTTATCTGCTTTTTCAAGTTCACCGTTAATGCAAAGTAATTCAGAATAAAGACTTCTAATATCAAAATTTAAAGGCTCATCTTGCAACTCTGTAGCGCAACATAATAAAGCATCAGCAAGTTTTCCCTCGCGAATTAAACTGTGTATTTTTTTCATTACTATTCCTTTATTTTATGATGAGGACTGAGCTCTGTTATTAACTTAATACTCGAGACCATTTGGTCTAACTGAAAATGAGGCTGTAACTGCAAAACCGAAAAGTAATGACCCGGATTAGCCTTGTTTTCACTTACTTTTATTTTTGCATTACTGAGTGGGTATTTACTTCTAATGTGCTCAGACGCAGAGTCTGACGCGGTTGTGTAGTTATTGATCCACGCTTGTAAATCTCTTTCACACGCTTGAGCCGTGCTGTAAGAGCCTACACGGTCTCGGGCCAATAATTTTAAATAGTGCGCAAAGCGCGATACACATAAAATGTATTGCAACATAGACGATAAGCGCGCATTGATATTAGCAGCGCTTGAATCGTAATTTTTTGTCTTTTGAACCGACGCATTACTGTAAAAAACAATATGTTCGGTATTTGTGACCGAAGAGGCTGGGATAAAACCGAGTTCAGAAAATTGCTTTTCAAACTTACTGGTTACTAACAAATCCAGTGGCGGCTTGGCTTCTTTTTGATAAGTATCATTAGCAAAACTATCGCGAGCTAGCCCTGTGACTAAGCCTTTTGACACTTTCCCTGGCTCTATACCACGTATATGCCCAAACCAGCCGCTATCGCAGTAAGCTCTGATTATTGTTGATACAAATTGATAGGCTGCATTTCCCCACAGCATATCTGTTTCTGGATTAATAATTTGTTCTTTGAAATAGAATTCTTGATGGCGCTTACCGTCATTAGCATAAGGCGGCCTAACTAGCACATGAGGAAGTGTAAAACCCATGAATCTAGCTTCTTCCATTTTTCTAAAGCTTTGCCATTTTATATATTCAGGCTGCTCAAAATGATTAAATAAATCAGAGTAATAACCTAAATCTGAAAAGCTATCTGCGCCAAATAAGTTAGCCGATGCTGAACATATAAAAGGAGAAAATGCGGCGGCAGCCGTTCTTGACACTTCTTTAATCGTATCTATATCGTTATAAATAGTGCCCGCTGAGCAACCATTACTAATTTCATAATCACCAATCACAATACCAAAGGGCTCGCCGCCGGCACTGTCAAATTCGTTTTGATAGAGTAATTGAAAAAACGTACTTTGATCGAAATCTATCGCTTTATTTACGTCTTTTGAGAGCGTTGGCCAGTCACAATTAAGCAATTTAACTTTTACTTTTTTTTCTTTGTCTTGTTGCTCTGTTTGTAATAATAGCCACCATAGATTTCGCCAACTAGCTTCTAAATTTTGAAAGCTTTTTGCATGAATTATATGATTGAGTTGTGAAGAAATCAGTTGATCGAGTTCAATGATCACACGCTGTAAATAAGGACTCAATGACTCCTTATTCCAAGAAAGTGGAGAATCAGAAGAGCCTTCAAGCCATAATAATAACGCTTTATCTAGGTTTTTTTCGTTCAAAAACCTATCGAGTAAAGCGTCATTATCACTTATTCGAGACTGCGACTTTTGTTGAAAAGTGAAGTCTTGATTGATAAATGAAAACTCTTCGTGATTCATTCTATTGCATCATCCTTAATGCGAGAGAGCGGTATTATTAACCGATCTCTGGGATTTTAGCTACAAGGCGTAAAGAAGAAGTAAGCTCTTCCATTTGTAACCAAGGTTTAAGCCAAGCAACAGCGTTATAAGCACCAGGTTGTCCTGGGATCTCTTTTACAGATACTTTCGCATCAGCAAGAGGGTAACGTGCTCTAATATCTTGACCACCGCCCTCTGTCGCATTTACATAAGACAGAATCCAACGGTTTAACCATGATTCAACGTCTTCGGCTTCCATAAAGCTACCAATTTTATCGCGCGCCATTACTTTAAGGTAATGAGCAAAACGAGAAGTCGCCATTAAGTAAGGTAAGCGTGCTGAAATGGCAGCATTAGCGGTTGCATCAGGTGTTGAGTAGATTTTTGGTTTTTGACAGCTTTGGCCACCAAAGAAAACAGCATAATCAGTGTTTTTATAGTGACATAAAGGCAAGAAACCTAACTGGCTTAGCTCGGCCTCACGACGGTCTGTAATGCCAATTTCTGTTGGACATTTAAGATCTGGATCGCCATCATCACTCGTAAATATGTGCGTTGGTAAGCCTTCTACTTTACCACCACCCTCTGCGCCACGAATAGCAGTACAGAAACCATATTGAGAGAAAGCAGCGGTCATGTTTGTTGCCATAGCGTATGCGGCATTACTCCAACAATAATCACTATTATCAGTACTAACTGAACGGCCATCTTTCGCTTCAACTTCAAACTCTTCGTAGTTAAATTCTTCAACTGGTTTTGACGCTGCACCATAAGGTAAACGCGAAAGGAAACGCGGCATAGTAAGTGATACAAAGCGTGAATCATCGCTGTCTCTAAATGAACGCCATTTAGTGT
Organism: Pseudoalteromonas sp. SM9913; assembly: GCF_000184065.1. Lineage (NCBI taxonomy): Bacteria > Pseudomonadati > Pseudomonadota > Gammaproteobacteria > Alteromonadales > Pseudoalteromonadaceae > Pseudoalteromonas > Pseudoalteromonas sp. SM9913. The sequence continues at coordinate 238,990 of NC_014800.1, read as the reverse complement.
ATTCTAGTGATTCAAACACTTTTTCTAAATCACGTGGCTTAGTTAATTCTTCCCAATTATCAAAACCAAATAACGACGGTGATGATGCGGCAATAAATGGACAGAAACCAGCAGCTGCAACATTAGACATTAAGCTTAATGTTTCAACATCTTCTGGGTGATTAGTAAATTCAAAGTCACCTACAATCGTGCCATACGGTTCACCACCTGGGGTACCAAATTCTGACTCATATATTTTCTTAAAGGTTTGGCTTTGATCAAACTCAACAGCTTTACTTAAGTCTTTATGCAGCTCTTTCTTTTTCATGTTTAAAACACGAATTTTTAATGTTGAGCTAGTTTCAGAATTCATCACTAAGTGATGTAATCCGCGCCATGAGCCTTCAAGTTTTTGAAACTCATCCGTGTGCATTACGACACTTAACTGCTTTGAGATTTTTTGATCGATTAATTGAATTGCTTCATTAAACGTCACAGTCATGTTTTTGTTCCATTGAACTGTGCCTTTTAATGCTTCTTCAGTTAACGTTTTCAGTAACTCTTCAGCACGGCTTGACTCTGTTTGTTTAGTCGCACCGATTGCTTGCTCTAAAAGTGAAGAACTAACTTCTGCTACTGATTCTGATTCTGTTGCTAATTGTTCAGTGCTCATTTATCAGTCTCCTCTAAGTTAAGTTCTTTCGCCATCGAGTCTAAGCTTGCTGTGTTGCTTAATACTTCTTCTAGTACGTTTTCAAGTTCTTCTGAGCGGTCAATCTTCGTCATCAAGTCACGAAGCTTGTTACGCGTTTCCATCAATTTGCGTAACGGCTCTACTTGATTTACAACGGCTGCAGGCTCGAAATCGTCAATCGATTTGAAGTTCAAGTTAACTTCAAACTGAGAACCATCATCCGTTAATGTGTTGTCTACTTTTAAACGTAGAGATGGGCTCATACGCTTTAAAACATCATTAAAGTTATCACGATCAATTTGAATAAAACGTCTATCTTTTAGTGGCTTAAGCGCTTCTGTATTATCACCAGAAAAATCGCCCATTACACCCACTACAAAGGGTAATTCTTTTTTTACTGCCGCGCCCTCAGTTTCCACATCATAAGTGATATGTACTCTAGGTTTACGAACTCGTTTTAACTTATCATGGATACTCATTGAGAACTCCTTTTACTATGTTTCAGTTTCGCTGATCTTAATGCCAGACAACTTAAAGTATCCAGTCCTAGCATCACTATCTGTAATTAACTCATTTAATAACTCAGGTAGCGATAATTCGCTCCATCGAATAACTTGTTCTATCGTGTAAGACATCGGTGAATGAGGTTCAGTCTTTCTGAAAAAAGTCGCAATTTCTTGAAGTTTCTTAATTGCGTTTTCTCTTGAATTAATCTCATCACTGCTAAGCTTTTTAGGTTGCTCTGAGTCAGCTTGAATCGCATCCTCAACGAGTTCCTCTTCAGGCTCAGCGTTAGCTTTATCTAGTGCAGTTTGCGCTGCTTCAAGCTTATCTGCTGCTACGTGTTTTACCGCCGCTAAGCTCACTTCTAATGCTTGTTTGATGTTAGACGTCGGTTGTGGCTCACCTGTCACCTCATCCATAACTTCGCTCAAGGCAGCAAACTGCTCTATCGCATCTTCAATATCGTTTTTTAAAGACACAAAAAATTCGGTACTGGTCTCAGCGGCACTTTTTTCTAATTGCTCAAAATCAACTGCGCCTTGGGCTATTTTCTTTTCGCGCTTTTCATCATTTAAACGCGAAATATCATACCCTTGCTGATACTCCCAAAAAGAAAAAGGATCCATACTGACACTGTCTGTCATATAAATGCTTTTTATTGGGATGATCAACGTGCCTTCACCGGCTGTACCATTTAAGCCAACTAAGGCAGACACTTTGTCTGAAATTTCATCACCGTCATCAAGTGTTGGATAAAGGGATTCAAAATGGTGTTCCAAAAGGTGCTTAGCAACACTAAAACCAAACGCTATTCCTTTAAACCCGTGAACGCGGCATAAACCTTCAATTAGCCATGCAAGGTATTCAATATCCTTGCTTTCGCTTTTAACTGCCTCACTGCATTGTTCAAGTAATGGCAGCCAATCTCGCGAAAGTGAAGCAATTCCCTCTTCATCGACTAAGGCATTTCTTTCAGCCGCACGAAGTTGGTTTCTTAAATCTTTTAAGGCATAGTAAGTAGACGTTGGAGAGACGTCTGAGCGCGGATCAATACCTGCAAACTCAGCATCTGAAATAGGGGAAATATACTCTTCAAATAAAAACATTCCATTGTCCTAAATATTATCCATGTGCTCTAAGAAGCAAAGCGGAAATTATATTACATTCTTTAAATTAAATTACAAGCCTTGACGCTATTATGCCGATAAGCTGGCTAATGTTATTTTATAAATAATTGAAATAACAGTTTTTTTGTTCCTGATTTATTTACAACTTTTTTTCTTGATTATACTAAAACGGGCTTAATCAGCTACTTAGTGAACAATGGAATCGTTGCCTCATCTTGCAAATTGCAAGATTGTATCGATTGATTGGCATCCACATCATCATATTTTACTAAAATACAGGTCACGTTATCTTTGGCTCCTCTGACTAACGAAGAATGCATTAACGCCATTCCTGAATCAATAATACTAGAGGGCTCTAATGACAAACATATTTCTTCATCTGATAACTCGCCAGTAAGACCATCTGAGCACAGTAAAAATATATCGCCTGTGTTTATATCCCCTTCAACAATATCAACTTTTACTTCATCCATTACTCCTACGGCACGGGTAATTACATTAGATAGTGGATGATTTTTAGCTTCTTCAACAGAAATCATTCCTTCATCTATTAAGTCGTTAACTTGGCTATGATCTCTAGAAACTTGAGTCAACTTACTATTGCGCAACAAATAAGCTCTGCTGTCGCCAACCCATAAAATGTAATAGCGCTCATTTTTAACAAACAAAGCTGTCACCGTGCTGCCCGCTGTTTTGTTGCTTAAGTATTGCGCGCTATATTCAGTTAATTGTTTATTTGCATCTTCAATGGCTTTAACAATGTCACTGACGTTTAAATCTTCTAGTTTAAACTTTTCAACATGGGTTCTTATAACATCAACAACTAATTGGCTGGCAACTTCACCCGCTTCATGTCCTCCCATACCATCAGCTACTACCCATAAATTATGGCTGTTAATTTCTACATGCGCGTCTTCGTTAAGTTGCCTAACAGCACCTCGGTGGGTAATGGCATAACTTGAGCTTAAATTATTAATCACTATTTTTTACCTGTGTAAAATTCCATTCCCAATGTTTCCATCGTCCATCTAGCATAGCGGCCACTTGATTTACAGGCGGTAGAGCCGAAGTGATCAACACCATAGGCTTAATATTGCATGAGCCATGAGTCCACCAAACACTGTAATCACCATACTTTTTATATAAAATGGCATGCATAGTATCTTGTAAAATGTGATCACTTAATTCGGTACCAGAAAACTCCAATGCTGTAGCCTGTTTATTCTTATCTAGCGAGTTTGCAAAACTAACTTGCTTTTTAGTTGAAGTAATTTCGCTCAAAGTATTAGCTAACTCTTTACGCCAAGAAAATAAATCAACGGAGCCATCAAGTACTTTGAGTACTGCATCTTCGTACTCCAACGAAAAAACACCAGAATGAAGCACATCGACAGGAGCAATATGTGTTGTTCGCGTTACCGTGAGAGGATAATGCCTCCCCACAGCATCCATACTTGGCAATAACGTGCCCATAACGCCAGTATCACCCACAATATTTGGGCTTAAGGCAAAATGCCAAACGGGACCTGTTAAATAGTTTTCTTGCCAAACATCACCAAGCTGTTCTTTACTTACAGCAATGGCAGCCTGAAGCCATTGCTCCCAATGCTCTGAAAACTCTTTAGTAACATTATCTTGAACAAAGTCGCCTAAACAAGGGACTTTGCCAAGATAACCAATATCTACAATCGGGTCGGACATGAGAACTTCTCTACACTGCTATTCCAAAAAGGATGCCTGATTGAACTCGGCAATAATTCTACTTTTGCATTGTTACCCATTAGTGAGAAATGCAGCTCTAAGTCTTCTCGCGTTTTACTTCGCTTTTCACTCAGTTCATCTAACATTCTGTATAGTGACCACTCACCTTGGTAGGTGGTGTTAATTGAACGCCCACCATTTGGTGGAGTAAACACCACTCGAGTTTTGCTTTGACCACTTGCACCAGGCCAAACAAAATTGGTCACCTTAAGCGGACCATGACGATAAATCATAGATTGGCCATCAATTTCAATCATGAAGCTTGAGACCGTTTTATCTAATTTAAAGGTACGCAAGCCAAACTCAATTCTTGGAGTATTACTACCACGGTCAAAAAATGCGGTTTGAATTTTGTAAGCATGCTCGAACATTTTTAACGTGTTGTTGCTAATACCAATATCTTTTTCAAACTTCCAAGGGGTTGAACTCATGTCCACACTCGGGGCTACGTAGCTATTGAAAAAGTTGTCTATGGTGCCATTAGGACCAAAGAAGCGGGTAAAGTCTTTAATGCTGACTTCTTTTTCAGCCTGCGGAGCAAATGGGTAACGGCCCACAATCGCCGCGTTATACTCGCGTAAAACTTTACTTTTCCAAATTTCATTTAGATGCCTGTTAGCACTATTTTTGGTTATGTTGCTAGTATCTCTACTAATATCCAGTAACCAACTATTAAATGGATAAGGTAAGTCGCTGCTTTGATACTCTAATTGGCGAATAAAGCTAGGTTTGCTCTTACCGCTTATTTGATCTTTAATGGAGTACTTAAGCTGATCGCCTCTATCAAGCTTGGTTAAATAAATATTTAACTCTCTTAAATTTTTCTGAATATTATCAAGTTGCTGAACATCAATATCAATAATATCTTCAAAGGCTTCTTCTACTTGGTAACCTGGTAGATCAATTTCAAATTTTGGAGCTTCATCAGGTAAAAAGCGCTTGATTCGATTTGCTTTAGTTTGCATAGCGACTTTAGCGGCATTGGCTGCCACATCACCAGCTACTTTTTGATTTTCAGATACTGGTAGTTTAGTAAGCTGAACATTCTTTTTCACCGCATTGATGATATTTTTAATCGGTGCTTCAGAGCCTGCTAGCACATCAGTAATATTGACGCCTTCAGCGGGTGAGCTGTATTGATTAAGACTCAAGTCATCTAAAAATGACTGCCAATAATAAATGTAATCTTGGAAATAGCGCTGCTCTAGTTTCTTCTCTATCTCCGCTTTAGAAATATCGTAAGTTCCTGAGGCTTCTTGCCCGTAAACCCAGCTACTAGCCATTAAGTTGCCAAGCATTTTTCCTTTTTCAATATTAAAAATGCCATGAAAACCATTAAAAGTGTATAACCCTGGAATGCTTCGCGTTAAGTCGCCGTTATTACGAAAAGTAAACTTTTGTGCACTTTCAAAGCTAATAATATCGGTTAGTCTGAAAGGCGGAATACTACTATCAAGAAAATCAGCTTGAAGACGCTGGTATGCTCTTTCCGCAATCGGTAGTTTAGTTAACTCTGCACGTGCAACTCGCACAGCTTGGTTATCTATTTCGGTTTGCGTGATTCCCTCATTGAGTAAAGCTGAAATATGATTCATTAACTCACCACGCGTTTGCATATTCATATCACCGGGTAAGTTTCTGTCTAAATAAGCACTGAACCACACCACAATATCTTCACTTTCAAAGTATTCAGGTTTAAACAACATTAAGTAACACTTTAGCGTTTCATATAAATAGCTTAAGTGTTCTGGATGCGCTTCCATTTCCTTAATTAAAGTATTAGCAACAAATGGCTCTAAATACGTTTGTAAAGAACGCTTGTAAGCATTAGTAGAAGATTCTTTAATTTCGGTTAACTTATTAAAACCAACTGATGAAGCATCCTCAGGGTTAATGAGCTCAGAGTTAGTAGCAGGTAGATTTCTCAGTGCATTTAGTCTGTCGTTCAACACCAATAAATTATTTCTATCAAACGAAGAGGCATCGAGCTCTTGGTAAGTAGTAATTGCCTCATCGGTGGCGTCTATTAAGTTGCTATTCCATGCAAAACTAAAGTACCACGAAACTGAAAAACCTAATAAAGCAACACACGCAGCTGAAATACTTGCAACGCGAAGCCATTTATTTTGCTTATCATGATGTTTGTTAGTGCTTGCTAAGTTTTGCTCAGGAAAAATAACACTTTCTAAAACATTCTTAATAAAGAAACTTTTAGATTGATTTATGTAATCTGTTTTCCCTGCGCTCGCATCATTTAAAAAGCTTGACGGTGTCCCTTCTTGCGTCGCACTGGTTAAGTACACCCCTCTGAACATGGGTAATTCTTCATAGGCATTGGGGGTGAAAATTTCTTTTAAAAAGTCATCACCTACGCCCTGCAATACCCGTAACTGTCGAGGGAATTCAAAAATTTTGGCACGGATAGCTTCGTTACGCTCGTTAATAAGCCGACGATTTAACATCTCCGTAAGCTTAGAAATTAAAGCATGGAACTCTTTATTGAACGCATCTACCTGAGTATCTTTATCTAAATCAAGTTCAAAGGTAATTCCCCAAACCTGCTCACATTCTTCTTCAGTTAGCTCAGCAAAAAACTCTCTAAAGCCTTCAATTAAATCAACTTTAGAAAAAATAACATAAACAGGAAATGTCATCCCTAGTTGGTTTTGTAATTCTTGAAGACGCTGTTTTATAGCACGAGCATGTAGGTTTCGCTCAGTTTTGGTCTGGCTCATTAGCTCAGAAATACCCATGCTGATCATCACGCCATTAATAGGGCGTAACGGGCGATGCTTTCTTAATAACCCTAAAAAACCTTCCCATGCTCTTGAGTCATGTTTTGCGTGGCTACTTTGTGTTGTGTAACGCCCTGCGGTATCAATTAATACCGCTTTATTGGTAAACCACCAGTCACAATTACGGGTACCGCCTACACCATGAACTAAGTCAACGCCTAGCTTATCTTTTAATGGATAATCGAGGCCTGAGTTATGAATAACCGTTGTTTTACCTGCACCCGGAGGGCCAATCATAATATACCAAGGTAACTGGTATATATTTTTACCTTTAAATAGCTTTACATCTTTTAGTAGATCTATAGCTTCATTCATTCTCGTTTTAAGAGTAGTAATTTCTTCGTTTACTTCACTACTATTGGCATCATTGTTATCAATTAACTCATCTGCCATTTTTTCATCGCGCTTATTTTGCTGCATAAGACGATAAATTTTGGTCACTGAAAAAACTAATAATACCAATAAAATAGTTAATAATCGTGATGCTACACCTGCAAGCGGTACATAGTCTGCCACTGCGATTAAAGGGCCACCAAACCAAATTAATAATGATAAGGCTAAAAAGCCGATAATTAATATAGCGGTTCGTGATGTTAGTGCGTAGGTTATTTTTTAAATTTTTGTGAGAAACTCATTGCAGCCTCATTAAAATAATAGATCGATTTCAATTCGTCGGTTTAATGACCGAGAAGCTGAATCTGAATTGCTGGCGATAGGCTCTGCAGCGCCCTTTCCTTCTGGCCATAAACGACCGCTTAAGTTGGTACTTTTAGCCATTAAATTAGCAACCTGTGTTGCTCTGGCTAAAGAAAGATGCCAATTAGAAGGATACTTATCTGTACTAATTGGTAAGTCATCTGTGTGGCCCGTTATAAGCACTCGCCCTTTAGTTCCCTCTAAGCTTAACGCTAACTTTTCTAAAATAGGCTGAAATGATGGAAGTAGTTGAGAATCCCCTTGTTTAAACAAATTTTCACTGTTTATCGTTATGCGGATCCCATCGGAATTTTTTGCAACAGCAACAATCCCCATTTTAATTTCTGTTTGCAGTAACTGTTCAAGTACACGCAGCTGCTGATCTTTTTTATCAACCGTTTGATTAACAGCTAACGGATGAATGCCCGCTAGTTTTTCATTAATCGCAAAAACATCGTTATTTAGCTTCATATTTATTGATAGATAAATCATCAATAATATCAGCCCCAGCACAGAAAATATGACCCACAGTGGCACTTGATTTCTTAGTTCAACACCTGCAGCAACTCTTTGTTGCCAGTTTGGAGATAGTTTATTATTAATCGGGCCATCAAGCTGATTGAGTAAATGGTAAAGCTGTGAACGATACTCTTCGACTTTTGTATCGCCGCCGGCATCTAATCGATATTTCCCTTTAAAGCCTAAGTTTAAACAGTGGTATTGCAACTCCAAAAACTGTTTGTTTTTTTCAGGTTGCCCTAACCCGGCATCAAGTAGAGTATAAAAATACTCACCACCAAAGGTTTCTTTGTGAAAAGTCGACAGCAGACTTTCATCAGCCCACTCCATTGAGCTCCACTTTGAATTCAATACAGACTCATCAAGAATAGCGCATAGGCAATAGCGTGAATTATTAATCACTTCTTTTGATAGGTGCTGGTTACGGACTTCCACTTCAAAACGCTTTATAGCCTCAACACAGCGGTGCTTGAGCGCTGCTAGATTGCTCATTTCAAGCGATTGATTTATGGATATCACAAGAGAAAAGCAATCTGTTGCCGCTTCTAACAAGGGATTTTTAAAAATTGATACCTTATTATTGCTCATCGGCTTTGCAGAGGGTGGCTCAACCGACATAACGGTTTTATCAGCATCATTTTGCGCTGCACCACTGCTTGGGGTATTTCGCCCTAGTCGGCCAGGGCGTGGTTTTATAATGGTTTCGTCCATTGAAACTCTTCCTTTTAAAAAGTTAAGTTCTAATAGCCCAAAGGCTTAATTGGAGTTCTGGGTAACTTCCTGAGAGGTGGATAGCAATTCCTCCGCTGGAGCGCAGTTTTTCCCAATGTTCACCATGGCGATTTAATTCAAAATAATGAAAACCAGCATGGTAAGGGATCTGTCTTGGCGCTGTTGGCAAGTTACTAATTGTAATACCTGGGATCTGGTTGTTAACAAGATCACGAATGGTTTCAACGCTGCCAATTTTAATTTGCGAAGGTAGAATTTTTCTCAACTCTTCATGCGGAACGCTTGCTTTAATTGCTAAAACAAACTGCGCTGAATTTAAAATAGATTTATCTTTTAAGGCACCAAACGAAATACCAAACTTACTTTGTTCAAGCTTAATTTCAGTCGCGGTTTGCTCAATTACATGGCTTAATGATTGGTATAAAAAGTTAACCACTTCACTAAACACTTGCCCTAAATTTGTGTGATCATAATTAGGTAATTTAGGCACTCTTTTATTAGCCGTGCTAAAGGTTGATAACTCACCTGCCAGTTCAATTAAGCGGCTATAAAACACGTTCGGATGTAAACTATTAACGCTGAGCAAATTATTAAATATCGCGTCATATTTATTTAGTGTTTGCAGCATTATAAAATCTGCAACTGACGTACTACCCGCATAACCTTGGCACAACCTAGCAGCAATGCTTTCAGCGCGTTGCTTTATCATTGAGCCAATTTCTCTCACTAGCCCCGATAAAGGTTTACACTGCCCTACTTTTAAAGAGGGAGGAATGTACTTTGCATCTAACTTTATTTGCCCTTCGCTGCTCACATCCACTATTCGTGCTAAAGGCAACACGATATACCCTGAATGATCATCAGAAGACAGCATCAACTTACTGTATACTTTTGCAACTTGAATTATTTCTTGAGACTGCGCTCCCAATAAGTCATCACTCACTGCCAAATCGTTAAGCTTATAGCGAGTAACCATATTATCGTCAGTTGACGATATATTAACGCCACTATTTTTTAGCGCAGGAATAGCCAAATAAACAATTTCATCAAACACATCTTTATTAACCACTAAAGGCTCAGGTAAAGAGGTTGACTGAGGCATATCAATTGGCAATAGATCCGGGGTGATTGCAGTTAATGAATCAACAGCGAATTGACCACTGTTAAGTAATTCATTATCAATACTAATATCAATTATTCCCCATGGATCAGCAAGGTTTCCACTGCATACTTGCTTAATCACATTTGAAATATATTTATCTGATTGCTGAAAGTGCTGAGGTCTTAAAAACATCCCCTCAGTCCAAGCAACACGAGTGTTATCACCCATTTTAAAAATCCTTTTTTATTGCTCTCTCATGTATGTAGCAATCGCTTCTACATTTACATTGATGTCGTCATAACCGGTGGGGTCAACTTCAATAACCGCTCTCCACCTTGCTTGGTCTATATTTCTGTAAGCAACAACAACCCCAACATAACGAGTATTACGATTAAGGCTCATTTTATATTGCTGTACTGAATCAGGTTGAAGCTCTAACTCATCCTTTTTTAATAAATCAGGGCCTAATATCTTTTCTGGCGTATCGTATAAGCTAAAAAAATCCTGCGTGTCAAAAATTGTTCTTGAGCTCAACTCAAAAATTTTCATCACCACCGGAGAAGGGCGTTCTGATGTATCCGGATTAACATTTTTAGATACATTGATGATCAGATCTGTAGAAGGAGGTACGATTTTATTCATCGTAGTACATCCCAGTACCAAAAATAGTAAACTAAAACTCATTAAATAGAGCTTAACTTTATGCATTATTTACTTTCCTTTCTAGAGCGTTTCTTTGATTCGATCGTTATATGCTTTTAAAAAATCATCAGACATAGCCATAGCGCCTTTCGCGTTAACTTCCTGAGAAATATCATCATATAAACTTTGATATAACTTCCAGCATTTAGACTCTATTTGGCCTGGAATAATTTTTAACACGTTAGAATTATCGTTTGCCTGTTGATTAATTTGCACGGGAGAAACTTGCGATAACATCCCTTTGAGCACGCCATCTGCACCAGCGAGCAGTGCTTGCTCGTGCTTGCGTGTATCTACAAAGCTTTCTTTAATAGATTCATTCGAAGACAGAAAGCTTGCACTATTTTTTATGAACAAGTTCTGAATAACATCATCAATATTGGCAGAAAACTTCAATGGGTTGTTCTGTTCGGTCTGAAACATTGTATGGTTCAGTCTTAATTTGTTCTTTACAATCGCGCGTTGGCGTAAAGATTCCATGAGCTCTGTCAGTAACAAACTTAAGCCCTGCCCCATCTCAAACCACAGCTTTTCATTATCTAGAGCACTTTTAAGCTCATCCTTAATCCCCAATCCGTTTAAAAAGGCATCACAAAACACTTTATCATTTTGAGCAAAGCTTTTTACAGGCGCTGTTTGTTTTACAGCTTGCTGCTCAGCATTATAACGTTTAGTCGGCGCACTTTCTTTTATTGGAGCTGGAGTGTCAACTGGCGCTGAAGAATTCACTTCGTCATTACCAAGATCAAACTCATCGGTATTCATAAGGCGAGTTAGCTCATCCCAATCTTCTGGAATATGATTATCCGCTGTTGCTTGTTGTGAAATTACAGATACCGCAGGCATAGACTCATTCATAATTGAATCATTGAATAACGGCGCAGACTCTGCAGTTTGACTACTATGTGAAGCAAATGTACTTACTTGTTGAGAACTGTTTGAAGTAATAGGATTACTAATATCTGCGTGTGGCTCATCAGCTAAACTAACATCAACCTGAAAATCACCAATAGTTAAGACATCACTATCTGACAAACGTTGTTTATTACCTTGACCTAAAGGCGCCACTGCAAAATTAATAAACAAACCATTGGTTGAATTATCGTATATATAAAAAGAATCGCCTTCTTTTTCAATTCTACCGTGCTTACTTGAGATAATTTTTTCAGGATCGGGGAGATGCCAATCGCATCCCTCAGAGCGACCAAAAGTGAGTGAATCTTTTACCGTTTTGGTAGCTTCGATTTCAGGCGAAAGTCTGTGATAACTAGTGATGTTTAGTATCAGTTCCATTTGATAAGTCAGTCCCTATAGCATTATTGTGAACAGGATAAAGTAGAAGCGAAACTATTGTCAACATTGAAATTAACACAGAGAAATGTCGCATTGTAGATTTTGTCTCTAAAACAATACGGCCTATATACTCATCGACGGCGTTTGTTACTTTTCTTTTTAATGCTTTTTAACTAGGCCAAAAATAAACACTTTAGAGACATCTTCTGGCTTTAAACCGACTTTTTCAATTCACTATAAAGCGAGTTCACCGGCAACAATATGCTATTCAGGCATTGCTATAATTGTATATTTTTGTAAAATACATGCTTATATCAGAGGGAAAATTGATAGGTAAGTAGAGATTATTTACCTTTGTAATTATTTAACTAAACACAATAAAAGGATTTTTTAATGAGCAATATTAATGATAACAACGATAAAACTCAGATTGCTTCTCTAGACTCCAGCACAAAAAAAACATCAAGCATCCATAAACAAAACCTCCTCGGCAAAAAGATATCCGATCGCTACCTAATTGAAGAGCTCATCGGGCAAGGTGGAATGTGTTACATATATCGTGCGCGAGATACCTTTTTAGAAAACAGCGGTCGCTCTGAAGCATCGGTCGCTATAAAAGTGCTCCAAGAAGAGTTTTCCAACTCTGAAGAAGCTATTTCATTATTGAAAGATGAAACAGCAAAAACACAACAACTTGCTCACCCTAGTATTGTAAAAGTGTACTCAGCAGACTCTGATGGCGATTTATATTATGTCACTATGGAGCTCATTGAGGGAGAAACTCTAGAACAAATTATTAAGCGAAATAAACCCTCAGGTTTAGCGTTTAAAAAAGCGAAAATTATTTTAGAGCAATTAACTGACGCCCTTATATATGCCCACTCACGTGGCGTAATACATAATGATCTTAAGCCTTCGAATATTATTTTTGACTCTAATGGTAACCTCAAAGTGCTTGATTTTGGTATTGCTAAACACAAAAGTTTGGACGACCAATATGCTGTTAAAAACGAAAGTGAGTTTGCAACCATTGGTGGTTATACTCCAACGTATGCTAGCCCTGAGCAGCTAAAAGGCGGCGAAGCATCCATTAAAGATGATGTATTTTCATTTGCCTGTATTGCTTATGAGCTTCTAAGCAGTAAGCACCCATTTAACCGCATTGCTGCAGATAAAGTCCCTAAAAATACTACTGTAAAAAAACCAAGTAATTGCCCTCTCCTTTTATGGAAAAATTTACATAAAGCATTATCTTTAAGCGCCAGCCAAAGACTCGATTCACTAGAACAAATTTCAAAAACGCTAAAAGTAAACTTAAAACCCGCTATTTTTGCCAGTGTGGCTAGTGTGGCAATTATTGCCTTAATCACTCAAAATTATTTTTCAAGCTCAGATAATACCAAGCAATTACAGGCACAACTTGATAACGCCAAGGCAATCAACCAACAAGTGGAAGCATGGATGTCTTGGCAAGGCCCTACTATTTTAAACAAGCTAGAACAAATTCCGCCACAGTATGAGGTGCTTAAACAAGGATTACTCAGATCAAATCAGCAAAGTATATTAGATAGCTTTAATGATGAAGCAAGCCAGTTTAATAATATTGCGGGCCGTAAATTTAAAGATTTTGATAAAATAATAGCGGTCTATTCTAATGCACTGAACTACTATCCCGATTCAGAAAAACTTTCGATGCAATTAGAAAGTGTATTGAGAGAGCGCCAATCAATTATTTTTGATATTACCGCGAGAATAGATTTATTACTCGAACAATCACGCTACAACGAAGACCAGCCCAATAGTATTGCTCATCTCGTTAAAGATCTAAAAGAAGTAGATAAAACTTACCGTTATCAACCAACAGATCTGCATCTTGATAACTTTACTGTTGCGTTAAACACAGCCATAGAAAGCGATGATGTCATCTCACAAAAAGTACTTTTAAATGTGGGTAAAATTGTATTTTCAAATAACAAAAAAGCAGAAGAGCTTCTTGCTAATTTAATGAAGCGTGAGTCTGCAATTAATGCACTAACCGCATACCAACAAAAGATTAATTTAGGCGAACAAGCCGAGTTTCCTCGTGCCGATGCGGTCATTTTTTATGGTCCAAAGTTTCAACGCTTTTCTGCACAATTAGAAACTATTGAAGATCATAAAGCTTTAATGGAATTTGAAGAGTTTATTAAATCCGAATCGACAGCACTACCCAACGATTTTTCTCTTTTAGTATCACTTAGAAAAGAATTATCGAGACGTTACATTAGTACAGCGAACGATTTAATGAAAAAAAGAATGTATAAAGCAGCTGAACGTTTGGTTGAAAAAAGTGAGGCCATCACGCAATCGTTAGACAATATGCTTTAAACAACTCTTATTTATTGCTCAAAAATAACACAGATATAATTGAATATAGATTAGTTAGCTATTAGACTAACCCAAAATATACATAATAAAGTCAAGGACGACGAGTGCATTTTCATCATCATACACTCCGCCAAGATTTTAAAATATTTAGACTTTTTATAATTAATGGAGTACCTATGAAAAATTTAAGCTTATTAGCTGCAGCCGTTATACTTACGGGTTGTTCGACAACTTCTAGTGTAAATAAACCAGAGGAAGTAGTTATTGAGCCAACGTCTCAAGTTAGCGAAGAGAATGCGCCGATATCACTGACTGTTATTACTAACCCTGCAGACTCTAGAGTACGCATTATGAATATAGTGCCTGTATATCAAGACGCTATAGAACTAGATGCAGGTAAATATGATATCGAAGTAAGTAAGGCAGGCTATGTGACTTATAGAAAGTGGGTAACGGTTGACAAAAAAACCATCTTAACTATTGAGCTAGATGAAAAACAGCTAAGCCAGTCTGCGCAATAAGCGAATTATCAATTTAAAATGCCTTTATTACGCTCAATAAAGGCATTTTAAATACGGTAATAGGCAAACCACGCATAACTAATTACACTAATATTAACTACAATACATACCCATAGCACTGCAATAAAAACTCGTTTTTGTGACTTATGCCGTAAACTTTGCTGCGCTATAAGTGCACCGGGCCACCCTCCAAATAAAGCCAATAGATGTAAGTGTCGTTCAGGTATACGACTGACTTTTTTGTGGTTTGATTGTACCGCTTTTCGCTTATCCCATGCGTAATATATATATGTAATACAGCTGATCAAAGAAACATATATGGGTAAGTACATTTCAACTTCATTATTTAAGTAAGCTAACCAAAATAAGGCTATAAACAAGCTGGAAAATATAATTAAGCTACTTTTTATCAAAAAATAATCGCCTATAATGAAGATAATTAAAAGAAACACCAAGGTTAAATTATGACATATTTAAAGGCTTCGATGCTGCTGTTTTCACTATGTATATTCAGTATTCAAGCAAATAATAAAACGGATTTACTAGAGCCTGAGCTTGCGGTATTCACTCCTTACTTAGGTACTTGGCAAGCTGATTTTCATATAGATAAAAACCCGCTTCCAACCCAAGATGTGACCAAATGGGAGCGCACCTTAAATGGTAAAGCCATTCGCACTACGCATTCTATAAATGAAGGTGAGTATGGGGGCGAATCAATGATTTTCTATGATCGCAAAAAACAGTCATTAGTATTTTATTATTTTACTACGGCTGGCTTTTATACCAAAGGAGTCATGAAAGTGTTGAGCCCAACACAATTTGTTGCTTATGAAGACGTCACTGGCAGCCAAGAGGGCATCACTAAAGTTAAATCAACTAGTGAATTCAAGGATGAGCAATTTGTTGTTTCCACCAGTTATTTAAAAAAAGGTGAATGGACTAAGCCGCAAATTCGCACCTACCATCGCAGCAATAAAGAAGTAAAGTTTAAATAAGTTTTACTTATTGCCTTGTAATACCTAAAAACGTATTAGTTCTTTAAAAAACAGTGTTCTAGCCATTAATAATTACGATTTTGAACTAGAACACTGATCTTAAGTTACTTTATAAATTTTTTAAACGCATTATCAACAGGCGTATCTGCAAGATGGTTGGTGTAATTACTCATCACCTTTTGCGCAAGACCCAACACAATTTCAAGAAGCTGTTGTTTTGTATACCCTGCTGCAAAAAACTTTTCCTGCTGTGACTGACTTAACACACCACGTTCTCGTGTCATTTCAAGCGTTGTCTCACGAAGTGTCTCAAGTTTAGGATCAGCAAGCGGGGTTTTATTGACTAATGCATCCACAATATTCTCATCAACCTTCATGGCAGCGGCTATACCACTGTGTGCTGGCACACAATAATGGCACTCGTGCTCAACATTAATCGATTGCCAAACAACCGTTAACTCTTGTGCATTAAACGATGTTTTTTGAAATAACTCATGCAGTACTTGATAACCCTTTAGCAATGTTGGTGCCTCAGCCATCACAGCATGAAGATTAGGCAACATTCCAAAAGCGGCGACAGAGTCTGCTAATAAAGGTTTTGCCTCTGCTGATACATTTTCTTGCGTGTATAAGGTAAATTCAGCCATAGTTTTGCTCCTATATAATAAATAGTATTAAGTCGTGTTGAGAAACATATTATTTGATTTTGAGCGGTCGCTCAAGTTAAAATTGAACAGTCGCTCAAATTAATAGAAACTATTATGGCCAATAAAATTAAATTTGAACGTGAACATGTTGTTCGCGTGGCAAGTCAGCTGTTCTGGGAGAAAGGCTTTCATGCTACTTCTACCCGCGATTTACAGGAAGCTATAAATATGCGACCAGGAAGTATTTACTCTGCATTTGGCTCTAAAGAAGGGTTATACAGTGAATCTTTAAAAGACTACACCGTACAGATGAAAAGCCAAATTGAGGGCTTTATAGCAAACTCTGATTCGATTTTAGGTGGTTTGCGGGCATTTGTTGAAAATGTAATTATTAAAACCAAGGACTGCAGTCCAAGTGCTATTTGTATGTTAGTAAAAGCAAATACCGAATTTGCTGAAAAAGACACGGCTTTAAGTGAGTTAAGCGCAGGCTTACTGACTAAATTTGAATCTTATTTAACCACATTGTTTACCCGCGCTATTGAAAATGGTGAGCTAAGCGGTGATTTAACTGCAACTGCATACGCACAATTTTTCCAAGTGCAATTTACAGGATTACGAGGTTACTTTAATCGCCCTGCAGTCGAGCATTTGGCGATGCCGATGATCAACCAAATGTTTGTACTAATCAAAAAACTGTAATCCTATTGGGTGCTTGTCTTTGCGCTTAAATAAACTCTTTTTATATTCAGTTTGATTATTCAGCGTATAAAAAAGCGGCTAATCTGTATTAAATTAGCCGCTTGTTTAACTCTAAATAAAAAAATTTACGTTTTCAACTTATTCAGCTCAGCGTCTTGCTGTGCAACCAACTTATTGAGTTCTTGGCTGCTATCGCCTGCCTGAGCAGATAAATCAGAGAGCTGAGATGCCGCATCAGAAATAATAGTTAAATTACGATTTATTTCTTCAGTGACCAAACTTTGCTCTTCAGCTGCGGTTGCAATATGGGTGATTTGGTTAGTTATTTCATCCACTTTTACAACAACACTGTGCAGTGCATCAAAGGCAGTAGAAGTTTCATCAACTGCATTTTCAGCACGTACAACGCCTTTTTCAATGACAGTTGAGGCATTTCCTACTTCTGATAACAAGCTATCAATTAGGCTGCTAATATCGTCGGTGGATGAGCGAGTTTTAGACGCTAAAGCCCTAACTTCATCCGCAACAACAGCAAAACCTCGACCATGTTCACCGGCACGTGCAGCCTCAATGGCGGCATTCAATGCCAGTAAATTTGTTTGCTCAGAAATAGTTCGGATCACATCCAAAATTTGCGTAATATCATTACTACGTGAGGCCACTTTTTCGACTGCTTGGTTGGCTTCTTTGATTTCCTCAGACATTGTTTTAACTTGGGTCATCGCAGAAGATAAACTCGACTCGCTGCTAACCACTAAGGTATTGATTTCATCAGCTTGTTGCGCAGATTGCTCAGAAGCTTTTGCCACTTCAAGTGCTGTCGCGCTCATTTCGTTCATTGCCGTCACCACACTTTCAATTTCTTTAAACTGTGCCTGAACATTATGCTTGGTTTCTACGGCAATATTTGAGGTAACTTCGCCTTGATGCTTGGTTTGATCCGAGACCGCTTTTAGCTCACTAATGAGTTCACGCAGTTTTGATAAAAACTTATTAAATCCTCCGGCCAAAGCTATAAGCTCAGCATGCGTATCCACATGTAGTGTTTGTGTTAAATCACCTTCAGAGCTGGCTAGGTTATCTACACGTTCTTGTATTTGTTTAAGTGGCGCTACAACACTGCCTACTACAAGCTTCATTACTATAAATGCCAATACCGCAATCACAGTCCCCGTGATCAAAATAATCACACCCAGCTCTTTTGCAGCCTCAGACATGCCAGCAGTTAATTGAATAGGTCCTTCAAAGGCAAGTTCAGCGGGAACTTCAATTAGCAGCATCCATTTCACATCAGCAAGCTTAATTTCAATCGGGTAAGACACCATTATTTCAGCGCCTTGTTTGTTTGTTCCTTTGGTGCCTTTTAGAGCTTTATAACTCTCATAACTTTTAGCGCTAACCGCTTCTTTTAAAGGGCGACCTAGTTTTTCTTTGTAGTGGCTCGTACCGACAATTAAACCCAAATGACTAAGTAAGGTTACTTTTGCTTTACCATCATAAAGCGCTTTTGAAAGCTCTTCTGTCAATTTTTGAAATACAGGTAGTGTAATATCCGCGCCTGTTACGCCAACAAATTTACCTGATTTAATAATAGGCACCACTAAAGAGGTCATCATCTCAGAATAACCCGGAGTTATTTCATAGAGGTAGGGTTCCATGATACAGGGTTTTAATTTGTCTTTTGCACACAAGTACCATTCAGCTTCACGTAAACCGAATTCATTAATTTTATCAACATATTTTTCTGAGGCATCTTCTACTACTTGTTGTTCAACAACGCCGTTCGAATTTCTCGTTAGATAAACCTCTAGTGTGCCAGCTCCAGCAACTGAATGATCGTACCCTTGGGTAAAATCACTATCTTTGCCATCAAAGCCATTTTTTTCAAACTGTGAGTAAATACTAGAAATAACATCATTGCTTTCTAGTATTGAGCGATTTAGTAGAGCGACAGATTCTCTGTTTATGGATGTTTTATCGGCGTCTTCTAAAATACTGCCAAGAGAGTATGGGATCCGATAAGCTTCATTGATAAATGCCGCAATTTTCTCACCGTATGCGGCTGCATTTGCGGTTAATCGACCATCTACTTCACTGACAATTAATGTTTCTGCCTCTGAAGAGGTTTGTGCATTACTTGATGATAATTTAGACCACAATATTCCTGAAAATAGTACAACCGTTAAAAGTATACTTCCAACACTTATCCACAATAACTTTTTTGCTAACGCTATTTCCCGCATTAAAATTACCTTACCTTACATATGTATTTTTTAGTTTAGACCAATTAAAAGAACATACTATAAAATATTTCAGAAATACCGTTTAGTGACTTATTTTAGTATTTAGTGTTCGGCTAACTTTGTTTAGTTAACCGTTGAGTGATTAAACAAACGAGCAAAAGTAAGCTAGCGCTTACCCACAAACAGGCCTGCAGCCCATATACTTTATACATAAAACCAGAAAGTACTGTCCCGACCAGTCTTCCTGCAGCGTTAGCCATGTAATAAAAACCTACATCCAAAGAAACACCATCACTTTTAGCAAGGCTGACAATCAAATAACTGTGTAATGATGAGTTAATAGCAAATGCAGCACCAAAAATAAATAACCCAACAATTAGCGTAGTGTTTACAGCTATATTAAACTGCATCAAACAAGCTAATAACAAGGTGACACACGCCAATACTCCCCCCCAGTAAAACGCTTTCTTTATCGCATCATTACTGACAAGTGACTTGCCTGTAATTTTTGGTGCTTGAGATTGCACTACCCCATAAGCAATCACCCATAGTGCCATAAAACCACTAACCCACCAGTGTGGCCAATTAAATTGCGAGGCTAAATAAACAGGCAATGCAACAACAAACCATACATCACGAGCAGCAAATAAACAAAACCGAGCGGCACTAAGTAAATTAATCGCCCTAGACTTAGAAAGTAACGCTTTAAATTTTGGTTTATTTTTAGCTTTGCCTATATCACCCTCTAAATACACTAAGCTAATGATCCAAGCGATAGTTAAAAGCATAATTAAAGCAACTAACGCTCCAACAAATCCTAGTAAAGTAAGTAATAGCCCCCCTAAAAAGAAGCCAACTCCTTTTAATGCATTTTTAGAGCCCGTTAATATAGCAATCCATTTGTATAATTGGCTTTGCTGATTATCACCTTCGGGAACTAAATATTTAATCGCACTTTTAGCGCTCATTTTATTGAGATCTTTGGCAACCCCACTTAAGGCTTGCGCTAACATTACATAACTTACCGATAACCAATCGCTTGGTGCACACAACATAGCTAAGGCCACAACTTGCAGCCCTAATCCTATGTTCATGGTTTTATTTAAACCTAAATGCGCACCTAACCAACCGCCAATTAAGTTAGTAATAACCCCAAATAACTCATAAAACACAAACAGCATGGCAATCGCGAGCGCGCCATACCCTAACTGATGAAAATACAGCACCACCAGCATGCGAAGTGCGCCATCTGTTAGTGTAAAAGCCCAGTAATTACCCGTAATAATGCCATACTGTTTTAAAGCCGATGGTAAATTGGCGATTTGCGAAAACATCTTCAATACCCTGAACTAGTTTACTAAATCACTTTGTCCTACTTTGAGCATCAGCTCAGCAGTCCGGTTGGCATAACCCCATTCATTATCATACCAAGCATAGAGTTTAAGTTGAGTGTGGTTTATAACCATTGTCGAAAGCGCATCTATAATTGTGCTACGAGGGTCTGTTTTGTAATCAATAGATACCAATGGCTTTTCTTCATAGCCTAAAATGCCTTTTAGCTCGTTATTAGCCGCTTGCTTAAACCATCCATTCACTTCTTGTTCGGTTACACCACGCTCTAGTTCAAACACGCAATCAGTAATTGATGCATTGGTTAGGGGGACTCGAACCGCATGGCCGTTTAATTTTCCTTTAAGTTCAGGGAATATCTGCGTAATAGCCGTTGCACTGCCGGTAGTGGTAGGAATTAAACTTGTTCCGCATGAGCGCGCGCGACGTAAATCTTTATGAGGTGCATCTATAATGGTTTGGGTGTTGGTAATGTCATGAATCGTTGTTATGGATCCATGCTTAATCCCTACTTTTTCTTGCAATACTTTTACCACAGGCGCTAAACAATTTGTTGTGCATGAAGCCGCGGTAACAATTTTATGTAACTGCGGATTATAAAGATGATCGTTCACCCCTATTACCACATTCAAAACACTCTCTTCTTTAACTGGGGCAGTAACAACCACACGCTTTACACCTTGCGCTAAATAAGCGTTGAGTAATTCTGTGGTTTTCATTTTACCGCTGGCTTCAATCACCACATCACATTGTGACCAGTCAGTCTCTGCAATCGATTTATTATTCGTTACTTTAACCGTATGCTTTGCTACAGAAAAACTATTATCATCGGCTTGCACCTCATATTTTAGGCGCCCGTGAACCGAGTCAAATTCTAATAAATGGGCATGTGTTTTCGCATCAGCAGCCACATCATTAACATGTACAAATTCAACCTCAGGCCAATCAATTGCCGCTCGTAAGGTTAAACGTCCGATTCGTCCAAAACCATTTATGCCTACTTTAATCGTCATTATAAAATTCCTTTAGTTAGTCACAGCATTTTAAAATTCGCTCAGGACGCTTGCCCATCACATTTAAACGCTGTAATTGATGCTCATAAAATGTAGGGGTGGCATGTAATGTTTTTGTAATTACATCTTTCGCCCAATCAGGTAGTGATTTATTTAAGCTATAGAACACCCATTGATTTTGCTTACGATCAGCAAGCAAACCGCATTGACGTAATACAGCTAAATGCCGTGAAATTTTAGGCTGGCTTACATCAAGTGCCGCCACTAATTCACATACACATAACTCATCTTCATGCGCAATAAGCAGTATTGTCTTTAAGCGGGTGTCGTCAGCGATACATTTAAAAAAATGCAGAGGATTTAGTTGATTCATACAGTGTAGTCTTGTTTTGCATACAACAACAATATATGAAAAGAAAGACATATGGAATAGTGAATATATGAAATTTCATATATTCAGGTAAAGTTATCTATTTTCCGCGTCAACTCAAGTTTGGCTTTTAGAGGTGTGCCCAATAAAAAACACGCAATGATCACTCATGGCGTGTTTTTATAAACAATATAAAGAGGTTAATTAAATAACCGACAGCTCTACTTCAATATTGCCACGAGTTGCATTTGAATATGGACATACTTGGTGTGCTTTCTCTACCAAGGCTTGTGCCGCTGCTTTGTCCATATCACCTAGTGATACAGCCAATTTTACAGCAATACCAAAACCGGCATCAATCGCACCAATAGACACTTCAGAGTTAATGTAAGTATCACTTGGTAACGCAATTTTTTCGCTACCCGCTACAAACTTAAGTGCACCAATAAAACAGGCAGCATAACCTGCTGCAAATAATTGCTCTGGATTAGTGCCTTGTCCATCGTCACCACCTAACCCTTTAGGTGTTGATAAGTTAACATTTAAACGACCATCATCCGATTTAGCAACGCCTTCACGTCCGCCTGTTGCCGTTGCTTTTGCTGTATAAGCTACATTTTGTAATACATTCATAGTGAACTCCTAAGATTAAAATTTCTAAGTCAATTACTTTGCATGCAAAATAATAGATCAACTAAATTCCGATTGCAAATACTTTGCATGCAAACTAAAATACTCTGTATTGAAATGAAGGATAAAGCGATGTCGTTTGAACAGTTAAAATTAAAAAATCAGTTATGCCATCGTTTATATATGGCGTCCAACAGCATAGCCCGTGCCTATCGAGAACCTCTAGCTGAGCTTAACCTTACCTATCCTCAGTATGTTGTTATGATGGCGCTGTGGGAACAAGATGAAGTAACTATCGCTGAGCTAATAGATAAAACCGCAATTGATGGTGGCGCGCTTACTCAAATATTAAAAAAAATGACCGACAAGTCATTACTTAACGTTATAAAAGACGAACACGATAAGCGTAAGCGTTTGGTGCAACTGACTCACACGGGTCACTCTTTAAAACTTGAAGCTGCCGACATCCCAAAAAGGATTTTTTGCAAATTTGACAGTATCGACACAACCCAAGCACAACAATTAATGCAGTTACTCGACTTAGTGGTCAATGATCTGACCGACTAAAAACCCAGCTTTACCCAGCTATAACTTAACAAACAAGGCGTTAATTAATGACGCATTTAAAAAAACGACTTATTGCTATTACTTACAGCATTACATTACTGGTAAGTAATGGAGCACTTGCCAATAATAGTGAATTAACCACTGTTGCGACATTTGATGCACAACACCCGCCTGGCAACATAGCCATTACGCCATCTGGCCGTAAGTTTTTATCTATACATGGTTTTTATGGGCAAAATCAAAAAATCATGGAGCTATTAAGTGATGGCACCACTAAACCCTACCCTAATGAGCAATGGGCTTACGCATACAACAAGGGTAAAGGCTTTTACGGGGTACTCGGTGTTAATGTATCAAGCGACGGCATACTGTGGATGCTTGATACCTCAGGGCCTGATCATGCGGGGAGATTAGTTGGTTGGGATACCAACCAAGAGCAACTGCATAAAATTATTTACCTAGCCAAACCAACAATTACCGATACCTCGTTTTTAAACGATTTAGTTATCGATAATAAACACGGCGTTATTTACATTGCCGATACAGCACAAGGCAGTCAGGCTGCGATTATTATAGTAAACCTAAAAACCGGTGAAGCGCGAAGAGTATTACAAGATAGCCAATACACCACCGCCGAAAATATTGATATGGTTATTAATGGCCGAACAATGCGCCTAGGCGGACAACCTGCGCGTTTAGGTGTTAACCCAATTACGCTTGATCCTAACGAAGACTGGCTTTACTTTGGGTCAATGTCGGGGACTTCGGTTTATCGTATTGCCACCAGCGCAATTAACAACGAGCAGCTTTCAGCAAAAGCGCTAGAAGCTAAAGTAATGCGCTACGGCACTAAACCCATTTCCGACGGCATTACGGTGGATGGGGGCGGTAACGTCTATGTGACCGATATAACCAATGGTGCAATTGGCGTCGTAAAACCAAATGGCGACTATGAAGTGTTATTTAAAGATGATCGCCTAAGCTGGCCAGATGGCTTTAGTTATGGTGCAGATCATAAAATATATTTTACAGTAAACGATTTGCACAACTCGCCGGTGTTAAGCAATGATAAAACTCAAAACCCTAATAAGTTTAAAGTGATGTCGTTTACGCCCCTTGTAAAAGGTAAAGTAGGTCGTTAATAACCTAACGCAATTACCCTAGCCCTGTCATGTAATGCAGGGCTTTATAACATCACACCAAAAAAGTGCATATTTTATAATCACTCCCCCAATTTGGTGCCTCAACCAAACTAGGTATTAAAGAAATAATAGTAAATATCTGATTTATATTCATAAAATATTCAATAAACAATTGGCATACTTCTTCCTTATATTTAATTGTCATTAGTTACACCAAGGAAAAAAATTATGTCTAATTTATACAACACTCTTTATTTTTTATGGCGCTTAGATATCACAGTGTGGCAAGTTAATGAGCCAACAAATACGCATACCACCAGTGAGAAAGAGCGTATCTACTCGCGTTAAAAACTATTTTTGAACAGACTTTGCAAGCTAAGTCATAGCGTTGTATTGTAAAAGACTATTTAATTGGTTAGTGGAACGTGTATGCATGCTTTAGAAGTTAATTTTGACGGCTTAGTCGGCCCTACTCACAACTACGCAGGTTTGTCGTATGGCAATGTTGCCTCGTTAAATAACGCGGCGAGCTTTTCAAATCCGCAAGAAGCAGTATTGCAGGGCTTGGCTAAAATGAAAGCCATGCGCGATAAAGGCTTAACCCAAGGGGTATTTGCGCCTCATGCTCGCCCAGATTTAAATGTATTGCGGCGTTTAGGGTTTACTGGCAACGATGCACAAGTCATTAATAAAGCCTTTAAAGCCGATCCTATTTTATTGCGCGCTTGTTACTCTGCCTCAGCCATGTGGACCGCTAATGCAGCCACCGTATCGCCTTCACCTGATACTAACGACGGCAAAGTACACTTCACTGCGGCTAATCTAAATAATAAATTTCATCGCTCTTTAGAGCCAAACACCACTACACGTTTGCTCAAAGCGATGTTTAATAACGAACAATACTTTGCACACCATTCACATTTGCCTGAGCAAGGTTTTTTTGGTGATGAAGGCGCAGCAAACCATACTCGCCTGTGCGACAGCCATGGTGAAACCGGGCTAGAATTATTTGTATTTGGTGCAAGTGCCTTTAACAGTCAGCTTGTTAAATCCGTTAAGTTCCCTGCAAGGCAAACCTTGGAAGCGTCTGAAGCCATTTGTCGATTGCACAATATAAAAGATACCAGCCAAATACTATTACAACAAAACCCTGATGTGATTGACCAAGGGGTGTTCCATAATGATGTAATCGCGGTGGGTAACGCTAATGTTTTATTATGCCATCAGCAGGCGTTTTTAAATCAAACGCAAGCATTAGACGATATCCGCGAAGCCTATGTAGGTAACAAACAGCTTTATATTATTGAAGTGCCAACCAGCAAAGTGAGTATTCAAGATGCCGTTAGTAGCTATTTATTTAATAGCCAACTGGTTAGCCTTAGTGACGATAAAATGTTGCTCGTTGCCCCACAAGAATGCCAGCGTAATCCTGCTGTAAAAGCGTATATTGAAGAAATGATTATTGACGATAACCCCATAAATCAAGTGCAGTTTTTTGATTTACGCCAAAGCATGCAAAATGGCGGCGGACCTGCTTGTTTGCGTTTACGCGTGGCGCTTAATAGCCAAGAATTAGCAGCGGTAAATCCTGAGGTTATTTTAGATGAGCAAAAGTACACCCAATTATGTGATTGGGCTACGCGCCATTACCGCGATAAACTCGGTGCTAACGATTTTGCCGATCCAGCGTTATTAACCGAAAGTTATCAAGCGCTTGATGAGTTAACCCAGTTACTTAGCCTAGGATCGGTATACCCATTTCAACTAGAAGCTTAATTGCTTTCGGCTACTAGGGTTTGAAACATACGTTCAAACCCTTATCGCTAATCTCTCTAAATTCAATTAAGGTTAAGTTTATATAATTATACTTATAGCTTAACTATTCAAAAAAATATGATTCTATCTATTAGGGTAATGAATTACTCCTGATAGCATGCTTAAACGACATTACTGTCACTTAATTAACCCTAACTAACTCATTTAATTGAGTCTATACACTCAAGCTTGGCAGAATTCCAAAAAAGGAGACAAACCATGGCAACACAGAAAGTAATTTTAATTACCGGCGCATCGAGCGGCATTGGCGAGGCAACCGCTAAAACATTGGTTAATAATGGCCACAAAGTGATCTTAACCGCGCGCAGCGAAGATAAACTCAATAAACTAGTTGACGAGTTAGGCCATGAAAATGCATTTAGCGTTTCAGCCGATGCCACTGAATTTAATGAACTTGAGAATGTAGTGAGTAAAGGCGTTGAAAAATTTGGGCGATTAGACGCAGCATTCGCTAACGCCGGCATGGGTGTGTCATCACCTGGTACAGAGAATGGCGATCCTAAAGAGTGGTCAGCCATGGTTGACCTTAATATTAAAGCACTACTGTGGACCGCCAAACTCACTTTGCCTCATTTACGTGAAAACCAAGGGCATTTTATTTTAACCAGCTCTGCAGCAGGGCGAAGACCCATTGATGGCTCTATTTATGGTGCCACTAAATGGTTTGCCCATGGCTTTGGTCAAAACCTTGCGGAAGAAATGAAACCTTGGCATGGCCGATGTACAACCATAGCCCCAGGCATGGTGAATACACCATTTTTTGATGAAGCAAAACCAGATAAGCTCGATCCTCAAGACGTGGCCGATGCCGTTTTGTTTGCCATTGAAGCTAATCAGCGTAATAGCGTACGCGAAATCTATTTAATGCCCACCAACTAATAATAAAATATAAAGGCCAATATTTATTGGCCTTTACTATAAAAGTGCTTACCTGTGCTTTGTCCAAATCACTATCTATTCAATCAATAAAAAATCACTTATTGAAACGCCGCTTACCATGCTAAATCACAACTTTATGTCTATTATATAAAGAAAGTAATTCAATAACTGGAACCCATTTAATGGCTCCCAATAAAACTAATAATATGCCAGCTCATCAATATGTTACTAATGACCCGTTGCATCAACTTTTTGATGCTGTCGATTCTATTTCAGTACAAGGTTACGATGAGCAACGACGTGTTATTTATTGGAATAAAGGCAGCGAATTACTTTATGGGTATACACACCAAGAAGCCATTGGCAAAAAACTCGAAGATTTAATTATACCCGCGCCAATGCGAGAGCCCGTTATTAAAGCGCATAGTAATTGGATTAAGTATGATATTGAAATTCCCGCATCAGAACTCATACTCAGCCATAAAAATGGCAATGATGTAGCCGTATTTTCAAGCCATGTTATGTTTACCAATCAGTACAATACCAAACAAATGTACTGTATTGATATTGATCTGTCTGAGGTTCACAAAGCACAAGCAGAAGCCGTATTTAATGCCACCATGCTCAAAACTTTATTTGAGGCAATTCCTGATTTATTTTTTGTACTAGAGCAAAATGGCACTATTACTGACTACCATGCAAATAATGAAAACGATTTATATATTTCACCTAACCAGTTTATTGGTAAAAAAATGGTGGATGTATTACCTGAAAAAGTAGCGCAAAAGTTTCAGGTTCATATAGAAAAAACGATAACACAAGACAGTATGGTCAGTTTTGAATACGAATTAAGCATGCCTGAAGGCGTAATTTATTACGAAGCGAGATTGCGTTTACTGCCGAAAAAAAACCAAATTATGGTGATTATTCGTGATATTAGCGAACCACACCGCTCCGCTGAACTAATTCGTCATCAGGCCCACTTTGATAGTTTAACCGATTTACCTAATCGCTTTTTATCTCTAGACCGCTTATCACAAATATTACTGGAAGTACAAAAGAGCCACGAAAAAGCCGCGGTGTTCTTTTTAGATCTTGATGACTTTAAAAAAGTGAATGACTCTTTAGGCCATGAAGTGGGCGATGAACTATTAATTGCGGCAGCAGCAAGATTACAGCAAACACTTAAAAAAAGTGACACAATAGGCCGATTGGGCGGCGATGAGTTTATTGTTTTAATATCCAATTTAAATGATGAAAACGATGCTTTAGCGATTGCTGAGCGGTTACTTCAAGCATTTAGGAAACCCTTTAAACTTGTAGGTAGAGACTTAATACTGACATTAAGTATTGGGATTGCTATTTCCCCTAAGGATGGCACCTGCGCCTCGGTGTTGTTACGAAATGCCGACACCGCTATGTACCAAGCAAAAACCATGGGGCGAAACACGTCCTCTTTTTTCACCCCACAAATGAACGTCGCCATGCGCCGCCGCTTTGAAATAGAAGAGCAAATGCATGGTGCACTGGAGCGTAATGAATTTGAGCTTTATTACCAACCACAAATAGATGTAAAAACAAACACCATCGTTGGCGCTGAAGCCTTGCTTCGTTGGCATAATATAGTGTTAGGGGAAATCACACCAGATGAGTTTATCCCAATTGCAGAGCAAACCGGCTTAATTACGCCTATTGGTGTATTTGTTCTTCAACAAGCCTTACGCTTTTTAAATGAATGGCAATCAATTAACAAGCAAAACTATACCATGGCCGTTAATTTATCGCCGCGCCAATTCAGAGACCCTGAACTGGTTAATATAATTAAACACACTCTGCATAAAAATAGTATTAATAATGAATGTTTAGAGCTGGAAATTACCGAAGGGGTGCTGATGAATAGCCAAGCGTCAATTCATGATGCCTTATTGCAAATTGATGAGCTGGGCATAAAACTGTCAATGGACGACTTTGGCACAGGGTATTCATCATTAAGTTACTTACGAGAATACCCTTTTGATGTGCTAAAAATTGACCGCAGCTTTATTACTGGCATAACAGATAACAAGGCAGACTGTAATTTAGTGAAAGCGGCCATAGCTATGTCACACAGCCTAGAAATAAAAGTAGTGGCTGAGGGGGTAGAAACCAAAGAGCAGCTAGATTTACTCAACGAGCTAAACTGCGATATTGCTCAAGGATTTTATTTAAGTAAGCCCTTGCCGGCCGCCAAGCTGCTCAATTTTTCATTGCGTTACTTAAAAGCACTTTAGTTAAAAAGTGCTTTTATAGTTATGCTTTAGCTCATGATTTTAAAGAGTAAATCGCGCACAGTAGCGGGCTCAAACGGTTTGTCACATATTGCGTCCACACCCGCTTGAGCAATATTAGCTAAATGGGTATCGTTAGCTTCTGAGCTCACCATCAAGATTGGAATATGCGAGTACGCATTCGATTGTCTTACCGTTTCAGTTAATTCTTTACCATCCATTTCTGGCATATTGTAGTCAGTAACAATTAAATCAAATGATTGGCTGTTTAACATTTCAATTGCTTGTTTACCGTCTTCGGCCTCTACCGGTGCTGGAATTCCCATCCCCGCTAGCACTCTTATTATGTGTTTTCGTGCAAAACGGCTGTCATCAACTACAAGCACTCTAAGAAGCGTCACATCAAAGTGCTCTAGTTCCACTTCTTGCTCGCTAATAATATCTAAAGTAGCTTTAAGCGCTCGGGTTATTTCGTCGGCACTAAACGGTTTAGGTAAAATCGCTAATACCCCCGATTGCCTAAGTTGCTCTAAATGGCGCTTATTACGCTCGCTCGATACCAACATAAATGCCTGTTGCTCAGTATTACTATTACTGCGTATTGCCTGTAATAAAGAATCTGCAGTACCGTCACTAAAATACATACTACTAATGACTAAATCAGGGTGATAATTTGATAAAGCAGCCAGCGCGTTTTCTTGAGTGCTGGCCGTTTCAATTTGTGTAACACCGCACTGAGCCAGTGATTTTTTTATTAGCTTTTGTTGAACTTCAGAAGGCTCAACTAATAAAATAGATAAGTTGGCTATTGCCGTTAAATCACTCATTTCAATCCTGTTAATATTAATTCTATAATTTTTATAACGCTCATTATAAAGTAATAACTTACAAGAAAAAGCTAAAACAGCAACAAAACAGCTTGTTTACCTAGACTCAACACACTCAGCTTAAAAACGGTAGTTTATGCCCGCATAATAACGTCTTCCCGAATAGCTTGAGTTTAATAACCGAGACTCTGTATCGTTACCTAGGCGCTTTACCGACTCAGATTTAGTTAAATTAATAACTGCAGCGGTCAAAC
Source organism: Pseudoalteromonas sp. SM9913 (assembly GCF_000184065.1). Lineage (NCBI taxonomy): Bacteria > Pseudomonadati > Pseudomonadota > Gammaproteobacteria > Alteromonadales > Pseudoalteromonadaceae > Pseudoalteromonas > Pseudoalteromonas sp. SM9913. The sequence continues at coordinate 208,476 of NC_014800.1, read as the reverse complement.
TCAAATCCTCTAATAAATTAATCGAAGCATTTACATCAACTTGCTCGTATGGGTCTTGGTATACATTTAAGCCGCTATTTAAACCCAACACAGTTTCACCGCGTTTATTATAAGAAGCTCGAATATTAAAGGCATCTCCTTCATAATATATCGAGGTATTGTATTGATACTTAGCACTGCCTATTAGTGGCGATTTACCAAACTCTTTACCATCCACTTCTACATCGGCTTTATTGGTTTTGTTATAAGTGTAGTTTGCATAAAAACCAAAACCACTATCAAAGGCATGCTGTATAAATACTTCCGCCCCTTTAGATACGGCATCAGTGCCATTACCTACTGTGCTATATGGCGATACGGTAATATTTCCTGCCTCAACTATGCCCTCTTTACCAGCAAAATCTTGTTGTACGTCAATGACTAAGGGTACAACAAAATTATCAACAGTTTTATGAAACAGTGCTAAACCAATGGCAGAGCCTTCGCTGTAATAATATTCAATAGATAAATCAGCTTGCACCGACTCAAATGGCTTTAAGTTTTTATTACCGCCACTGCCACTAAAACCCGGAATTTCATTAAACTCAGCTCTATCGTCTGCCCACTCATCTGAGACAAACGTGATGCGTTGTTGTGCGCCTAAATCGGCATAATCAGGGCGAGACATCACTTTAGCAACCGCGCCTCGCACCACTACATCATCACTTATATCCCACGCAATATTAAAGCTAGGAAGAATTTGAGTATCGGTACTCTCTTGAGTAATAAGTTGATAGTCTTCAACAAATCTATCATCTCCGGTTACCGGCTCGCCGCTGTCATCATCAGTATGATCTAATAAATAAGTATATAGGTCGGTTGATGATGTCATGGTTTTCGTGCGTACCACACGTACCCCTAAATTACCGCGCACGCTATTAAACTCAAAGTCACCTTGCAGATAAAACGCCGCTATTTGCTCTTCAATATCATAAATAAAGTTATCTTCTTTGCGTGTATACGGCACATAATGACTGGTCACAATGTCACGATATTTTTGCCAATCAATACCGGGCATTTGGTTTATATTAAAACCACCAGCAATGTTACCTTCGTTAATAAACACGTCTTGTGCTAGTGGCATACCGTTGTTCCACTGATAACTGTCAAAACGTGTGATCCCCCCCTCGCTGGCTTCTCCTGCAGCAATATCAAAATTAGGATCTAAAAAGAAGGTATTACCGGTTTCGCGATGCAGTGTAGCTTCTCGGTACTTTACGCCGGTTTTAATTGTTCTTAAAATGCCCCAATCGGTATAAATATCAAAGTCAGCTTGGTAGTAATCTTCTTCGAGTTCACTGCGCACAAAGCTTGAATTTGACGAGCCTGGATCGCGCCCACCGCCCACACCATTTAGTAAGTTAGCTAGCGTATTAGGGTCTATATTTAAACTAATATCGTTTTCATTAATTTGCCAACCCGCTGTTTGCGATGCATTTTCTATACGGCTTTCATTTTCACCGGCGTTTGAACTTTTATACGCCGCTTCCCAACTCTCCTTTGGCCCGCCTTCAGAGCGCGTATTGCCCGCCACAAAACGGGCTTTAAAATAATCGCCTTCATAGGTTAAATTAAAATCGAAGGTGTCTGAGGTCGACTCTTCACGCACATAACGGCCTCGCATCCACGGCAATTGCATATCATTCTCTGCGCCACTCGCAGCTGCATCAAATTGCATCCCATTGATAATAGTGCCCGACTCATCCAAACTTACATCGGTTAAAAAGTCAGGATTTAAAGACCATTCTGGTATATCAATCACCGACTCTGTTCTATTTTTATCAAGTGAAAATCCAAAATAGTTAAAGCCAATTTCAACACGGCTGGTTGGGCGCCACTGCGTGCTAAATTGCACCCCTTCTCGCTCACGTAATTCGTTTACAATTGAGCCACGAACCACTTGAGGAAACCAAACATCGTTATAATTATTACCCTGAGCATCACTTATTGAGTCCCACTGATTATTATTATCAACCAGCTCGCCATTGGTATCTACCGGGTTATCACCGGCAAAGCGCCATACGTTTGCATCTGTGCCTCCTGAGAGAGTTCGGTTAGTGCGTTTTTGTGAGGTATAACCAAACAACATGCCAAAGGTATCAGCCTCGTTCTTCCAAGAATAAAGCGCGGTTAACTGCGGCTCAGATTCTTCAGTCACATCGGCATAGGTGCTTTCAATGTTAATTACCCCAGAGTTTGCCTCCATACTCAGCGGTTTACGACTATGCATTAATACCGTGCCGCCTACGCCCCCCTCATCTAAACGCGCTTCTGGCGATTTATACACTTCCACGCTTTCAATCATGGCTGAGGGCAGTAATGCATAATCAAATGAGCGAGACGGCTCACCTGGTGATGACGCAATAAAATTACCATTTAGCTGAGAAAAGGTTAGCTCAGATGATAACCCCCTAATACTTACCGATGAGCCTTCGCCTCCGTCACGGTCAATCACCACGCCAGGTACGCGTTGTAATGAATCAGCGACATTTTTATCAGGAAACTTACCAATATCTTCTGCTGTTATGGCATCAACCACAGAGCTCGATAAACGCTTTATATCTAAATTAGCCGCCATACTGGAACGAATACCACGCACCTCAATGACTTCCATATCTTTGCTTTTTAATGTTTTATCTTCTGCTTCATCAGCATATGCATGATTGACAACAGATAGAATAGACACGCATAGCGTTGATTTAATAAAAAGTGGAAGAGAGTGATGTGCAGCGTGGGTTATCCGATGAGCGGTCATAGTTTTAACAGTTCCATTTAAAATACAGTTAATACTTAAAGATGAGCGTACCGGCTAAAGCTGATACGAAAAAAGTAGCTGTATTTTACACAACCAAACTTAATAGTTTGTTAATGTAAACTGATAAGTAACTGAATAACCTATCAAAAAATAGTCAATTCGAATAAAGGTAGGAAGTTAAGCAGCAAAATTGCTATTTAGCTGCTTATTAAAAGAGCATAAAAAAGGAATGACGCGATTAAACAGCAATACACCGTTATTTTTTATCACTAATAGCCTGAATATAATAGCCTAAACTCGCATGAGAAAGTTCTCCCATATGACTGGTAACTAACTCACCTTGGCTATTATAAAACAAAGTTGTTGGTAAGCCCGCAGCACCTGATTCGCGACTCACATTACTACTTTGATCAAAAAACACATGATTTAGGTCGAGTTGCTGTTCATCAAGGAACGCTTTTACCGTGTGTAAGTCTTCGCCTTGATTGACAAATGCCACCGTGATATTCGGGTTATTTTTTTGAGCCGCTTGCAGTACCGGCATTTCTTTTCGACACGGCGGACACCACGACGCCCAAAAGTTAATCACCACCGGCTTACCTTTGAAGTTTTGTAAGTTAACTTGCTGCCCTTGAATATTATGCACAACAGACTGCGGTAACTGCACACCCGTTTGGTAAATAGACAGCGCAAAATTAGGAATAATCATTGAACAAAAACCAACAAACCCAGCAATAGCATAGTTTTTCATTACCGCTTTTTTACCACGTGCATAAAATGCTAAAACCACTATACCGCTGAGCCAGCCATAATAACCAATAAAGCCGCCATCGCTAATATTAAAAAGCTGCCACCAGTTACCTTGATAGGCATCCCACATAGTAAACACAAACGCTAACCGCGAGACTAAAAAGCCCACCACAATTGCTTTAAAAACAGTGTCTAAAATCGCTTTTTGTAATGGATGTTGGCGTGTCAATAAATAGGTAAGCCCCCAAAAAATGCCTAACCCTAAAAAAATGATCAACTGTGAAATGGAAATAACCAAAGGCCCAAGAGAAATACTTAACATTGCTGTCATCTTCTTATAATGTATTTTAGTACTTAAAATAACCGGTACGTAGTGTGAATTAAAGGCTAACAATAACATAGCCTAAGCTGTACTGATTATTAATAACGCATAATAGGTTATGTATACCAGCAGCAATACAAAACCTATTTACCTAGTTAACCTTGTTGCTGTATGTACTCCAACGCAGTCATTTTTTTATAACTTACATTTGAGTGCAATACATGAGTAGGGTCGGGGTCAACAATTTCAATAGGAATACTGTAACTTCGCGCAATCTCGAGCGCCATTTGAGTAATATTAACGCTGAACGAAGTACCCATAAACACCATTTTATCGGCATCAATCATTCGCTGCTGCGCTTCAGTAATGCGGTATAGCTCGGTGTAATATTCATCAAATAACAACACAAAGGGCTTTAAAGAATGATTAAGCTTTGGCTGATGGTTTTCAATATTGAATAACGCAAGTAGAGAGCGATGTAAGTTGCTCTCATCAACATTACTCCATAGCGTAGCTTGTGGTGTAACTTTATCACCTTGATGATGAAATACAGTCATTTGATCAAGCCGACCATGAATCGCAATGTAATTTTTATTACCCGCCTTACCATCTAGCCCATCAATATTTTGAGTTATTAAGTTTTTATCACTAAGCCAATGATGCACTTCGTTAGGACCATGATGACGATAAGTTGCAAAGCGATGATAATACCAAGCTAAAAACTCACTTGGATTATTTTCATACATTGCACGTGTCGCCATTTCCATTGGCGTATAGTTTTTACTACCAATAGTCCAAAAACCATCCTCACCGCGAAAGGTGGGAATACCGCTAGCAGCACTTACACCTGCTCCAGTAATGTATAATGTATTCATAAAGTCATCTCTTATATTCAATAACCCTATAATTCTTTATAAGATTGTATATTTGTGACCTTTACTCTTTAGCTATTAAATTATTTAAGCTTCGGCCATTTAGCTGAAAATAAAGTTGGGCACCAAGAAAGCTCTTTATATTTTTAATTTCGCTCAAGAGCACTTTAAATCCTTTTTTAATTGTATGTGGAAACTATGCCAAAAATAAACAATAACTAATTAGTTACAATGCACTTAGCTTTCTCAGAAAAACATATAATTAATCTACTAATTAAGTAACTAACCCATTAACCTCACATATTTTTCTGCCAGCTCATCTATAGTTTCTCGGTGATTAGGGTCAGGCTTTATACAATCAATGGGGCATACGCTCACGCACGTTGGCTTGTCGTAATGACCCACACATTCGGTGCATTTATCTGAATCTATTTGATAAATTTTAGCGCCCATATAAATGGCTTCATTTGGGCACTCGGGGTCGCACATATCACAGTTAATGCATTTGCTGTTTATAAGTAAAGCCATGATTAAACTCTCTATTATGAAACAGCTTGTTTGAAAGGATTGCGGGTGTCTTGGTTTTCATCTAGGTTGCGCATCAGTATCGCGTGCTCTAAATCAATGTTGTCAGGCAGTGGAATTTTTACGATATGGCCTGAGCCTTTAGCATCAGTAATGCTTTCGCCTTTTTTATTTTCCATACTTTCTAGGGGAAAACTAATATTGCCTTTCGGCGTCATTAGCTCTAATGAATGACCAACACAAAACTTATTTTTTACATCTATTTCAACCAAACCATTAGCATTACGCCCTAATACCTCACCCACAAATTGCTGCTTGGTAGATACAGAGTGACCGTATTCGTAATTTTGATAATCTTGATGGGCGTGGCGTTTTAAAAAACCTTCGGTATAACCGCGGTGTGCAAGGTTCTCAAGAGTTTTAAATAAATCAGCATCGAATGGTTTACCTGCAACCGCATCGTCAATCGCTTTACGGTATACCTGTGCGGTACGGGCAACATAATAAAATGACTTAGTACGCCCTTCTATTTTTAGGCTATGCACCCCCATTTTTGTTAGCTGCTCTACGTATTGCACGGCGCGTAAGTCTTTTGAGTTCATGATATAAGTGCCGTGCTCGTCTTCAAATGCAGGCATATATTCACCCGGGCGACCTTGCTCTTCTAGCATAAATACATCGTTACTTGGTGCGCCTTCACCTAACGTAGGTATAACCGTTTTAGGGTCAATTTTATGTACCATTTCACCGGTTTCGTTTTCTGTACCAGGTTTAACATCATACTCCCAACGACATGCATTGGTGCAGGTGCCTTGGTTGGGATCGCGTTTATTAATATAGCCTGAGAGTAAACAACGCCCTGAATAAGCCATACACAGTGCGCCATGCACAAATACTTCTAGTTCTGTTTCTGGGCACAGAGCACGAATTTCGCTGATTTCTTCAAGCGATAGCTCGCGAGACAAAATTACCCGCTCAATACCTTGTTTTGCCCAAAACTGTACGCTTGCGTAGTTCACTGCATTGGCTTGAACCGACAAATGAATTGGCATATCAGGCCATTTTTCACGTACTAGCATAATTAACCCAGGATCTGACATGATCAATGCATCCGGTTTCATAGCAATCACCGGCTCTATATCACGTAAATACGACTTAACTTTTGCGTTATGCGGGGCAATATTCGACACTACATAAAACTTTTTATTCAGCGCATGTGCTTCGTTAATCCCTATTTGTAATGTATCTAAATCAAATTCGTTATTGCGCACTCTTAAACTGTAACGCGGTTGGCCGGCATAAACCGCGTCGGCACCATAGGCAAAGGCATAACGCATGTTTTTTAAGCTGCCTGCGGGGCAAAGTAATTCAGGTACAAATAAGGTTGAAGAAGAAACAGCTGACATGTGCGCTCCATACATCGAACCGGGTTCAAGCCGGTTGCATGAATAATTAAGGAAAATAAAGCGCGCAAGTATAATGAGATGGCAAAAGAGAAACCTTGATCAAGATCATCAAAATTTCTCTTCTGCGCTAATAAATGAAGAGCTGTAAATTTAAGTTATTTTTTACTGCTTAATTGGTTCGAGAATTGACTAACGGCATCAACAACTTGTTGCGCGCCTTTTTTAATATCACTCATTACATCACCAGATTCTTTGGAGAGCGCTAGACCTTGTTGCGCTTTATTTTTACCTTGCTCAATTACTGCAACGGTTGATTGAGTTAAATTTTGGTTTTGCTGTACAACATCCACGATTTCTTCGGTAGCTTTACTGGTTCTGGAGGCAAGTAAACGCACTTCATCAGCCACCACCGCAAATCCACGGCCTTGCTCGCCTGCACGCGCGGCCTCAATAGCCGCGTTAAGTGCCAATAAATTAGTTTGATCAGCAATACTGCTAATGCTCTGCACTATGCTCGCTATCAGTTGCGACTGTTTATCTAATGCTGAAATTTCTTGAGCAGCTTGCTCCATTTGCACCGACAGTTCGTTCATAACCTGAACTGTTTTTTGTACCACTTCAGCACCTTTATCCGCGTTATTATCAGTTTCGATAGAAGTGCCATGCGCAATACTCGCCGCTTGCTCTGTAGCCAGTTCTCTTTCTACTTGGTCAGTGATCACTGTGGCAAATTTAACTACTTTATAGAGCTCATTTACTTCATTAAAAATCGGATTATATGAAGCCTCTAACCAAACTACATGGCCGTGTTTATCAATACGTTTAAATCTGCTCGCAATAAACTCACCATTACGCAAACGTTGCCAGAAGGCCTGATACTCTTTACTACTCGCTTCTTGTTCGTCACAAAACATACCATGATGCTTGCCCACCACGTCTTGTCTTGAATAACTCATACTTTTTAAAAAGTTGTCATTAACACGTAACACCATACCTTGAGTATCAAACTCAATAACCGCTGTTGAACGATGCAATGCTTTGATTAAATCTTCGTTTTCTCTTGAACTCTCAATTATTTGTGTAAGCACAGTGCAATGCAGGGTTAAATACTCAAGCTGACCTTGCTCGTTTTTTATAGGATGTAAAATGCAGCGTAACCAATCTCGTTGTCCGTTTGGGTGGGATACTTGGATAGCGCCGGCAAAATGTTCTACTTTACTTAGCGCTTTTTGAAAGGCATGAAAATCCGCGTTATTTCTAGCATTTTCAGGAATGAAGTCTAAAATATTTTTATTAATTATTTTGTTATTTGAGTAGTTAAACTCTCGCTCAAAATTTTTATTTTGTCTTAAAATAGCACCTTGCTTATCAAGCTCTAACACCAGCATTTCACTGTCTAAGCTTTGCTTAACCTGCTCCCTTACAGAAAGCTTACTTTGTAAATCAGCGATTTGATTTTTTAAAGATTGGTTAAAAAACATATTGTTACCTTAGTGTTTAAATGTATCGGCATGCATATTGAGTCTATAAAAAGTGTACTATGAATAAAAAGTCTCACCACTTAAACAAAAGTATAGCTCATGTTTATAAACACATAGTAAACGTAAAAACATTGTTTTTAGTTCATAAATCGGGGTTAGCAAATTAAAAAAGCAAGCAAGGTAGAATAAATTAGGTTTTTTTGACTAAAACGCGTATAATTCGCGCCCGTTAATATTCAACCTTTTATTTAAATTATTGGAGCACAAAGATGGCTTTAGAGCGTACTTTTTCAATCGTAAAACCTGATGCAGTTGCTAAAAACCACATCGGCGCAATCTACAACCGTTTCGAAACTGCAGGTCTTAAAATCGTTGCAGCTAAAATGGTTCACCTTTCACAAGAGAAAGCTGAAGGTTTCTACGCTGAGCACAGCGAGCGTCCTTTCTTTGGTGCTTTAGTATCTTTCATGACTTCTGGCCCAGTAATGGTTACCGTTCTTGAAGGCGAAAACGCTGTTCTTAAAAACCGTGAAATCATGGGTGCTACTAACCCAGCTGAAGCACTAGCGGGTACTTTACGTGCAGACTACGCTGATAGCATCGACGAAAATGCGGTTCACGGTTCTGACGCTGTTGAATCTGCTGCTCGCGAAATCGCGTACTTCTTCGCTGACGAAGAACTTTGCCCACGTACTCGTTAATTCGAGTTCACAGCTAACCCTGTGATGCAAAGTATGAAAAGGGCTTTCGAGCCCTTTTTTAGTCATTACGTAAAGTATTAACCGTTTATTTATGATGTTTTACTTAATGATTATAGTGGATGAATTGTGTACAATTCGCCCTTGTAAATTTTTACCATCACCGCCACCGATTGAGGTTGTTACATGACCGAGCAAAAAAAGATTAACTTATTAGATTTAAACCGAGATGCAATGCGAGAGTTATTTGTATCATTCGGTGAAAAGCCATTTCGTGGCGATCAGGTGATGAAATGGATTTATCATTTTGGCGTAGATAATTTCGACGAAATGAGCAACGTAAACAAAAAGCTAAAAGAAAAGCTTAAAAATGAGTGTGAAATCGTTGCACCTGAAATTTCAGTTCGCCAGCAAGCCAGCGACGGTACAATTAAATATGCACTCGTACTTGAGGGCGGCCAAGAAGTTGAAGCTGTTTGGATCCCAGAAAAAGATCGCGCCACATTATGTGTATCGTCTCAAGTGGGCTGTGCACTGGAATGTACTTTTTGCTCAACGGCACAACAAGGCTTTAACCGTAATTTAAAAGTGTCTGAAATTATTGGCCAAGTATGGCGTGTAGCCAAAGACATTGGCCTTGATGGAAACAGTGAAAAACGCCCTGTCACTAACGTCGTTATGATGGGAATGGGCGAGCCGCTACTGAATGTTAAAAACGTAGTCCCGGCGATGGAGCTGATGATGGACGACTGGGGCTTTGGTTTATCTAAGCGCCGCGTTACATTAAGTACCTCGGGTGTAGTACCTGCCCTTGATTTATTAAAAGAAAAAATAGACGTAGCACTGGCTATTTCACTTCACGCTCCTGATAACGCACTGCGTGATATTTTAGTACCGATCAATAAAAAGTACCCAATTGAAGAATTTTTAGCGGCCTGTCGTCGTTATATTGATGGCTCAAAAGCCAATAAAGATGTCACCATTGAATACGTTATGCTTAATGGCGTAAACGACAGTACCGACCAAGCACATGAACTGGTTAAAACGCTAAAAGGTACGCCATCTAAGGTAAACCTTATTCCGTTTAACCCGTTCCCAGGTAATGAGTATACGCGTTCAAGCAACAGCCGAATTGACCGTTTTTCAAAGGTATTACAAGCTGCGGGGATTACCTGTATTGTTCGTCGTACACGAGGGGACGACATTGACGCTGCCTGTGGTCAGTTAGCTGGCGATGTGGTTGATAGAACAAAACGTATGGCTAAAAAGAAAATGCGTGATGACAATGCAATTGCAGTAAATATTCACCAAGCCTAACTAAGTAACTCTGTGCCTTTGTGATAAATTGTTTATTTTTAAATAAATGATGCAACACAAAGGCTTTGAGGTAAGATAGAGGCTATGGAAATAAATAAAGAGACAAGGTAATGCGATCTTTACTTGCTTTAGCACTATCAACACTACTTTTAAGCGGTTGTGTGACTGAAAATAGTTACAACGGCAGTGACAAACCCGTCGTCGAAAATAAAATAAACAACGCAGGCGCAGCACGTACCCGCATTGCTTTGGCATTACAATATTTAAACACCGGTAATAATTCCCAAGCAAAATACAACCTTGAGCGTGCGAGCGAATATGCACCAAATCTTCCCGAAGTTCATTATTCTTTAGCCTATTACTACCAACAAGTTGGCGAAAATGCATTAGCCGACAAAGCCTATCAAAAAGCGTTGGCGATTAAGCCTGACGATCCGAACACCCTAAATAACTACGGTACGTTTTTATGTAGTATTGATGAGTATGATCGCGCGACCGATCAATTTTTAAAAGCGATTGAAATTCCTAGCTATATTCGTGTAGCACAAAGCTATGAAAATTTAGCCTTATGCGCCATTGAATTTAATGACTTTACCAATGCAGAAAGCTACTTTCAACAAGCGCTAAACCACAGCTCGCAACGCGCCTCTACATTAATAAGCTTAGCGGCTTTGTATTACGCCAAAAGTGACTTATATAAAGCCAGTACTTTAATAAAACGTTATGACGATACTGCACAGGTTTCTTCGCGAGCATTGTTACTCAGCTACTTGGTTAAACAACGCATGGGTAGAATAGAAGATGCTGAAAAAATTGCAGCTACCATTTTGCAAACGTACCCAAATAGTGTTCAAGCTAACGCCATTCGTGACAACCAATTAAGGCAAACAGAGTTTGAAGTGCTGCGCGAAAAGTACCGCCAAGCACAACTTGATGAATTGCAAGAAAGCAGTAATAACAATCAAATTATTGTGGAGCCAAAAATAAAAATTATTCGTAAAAAAAGCCCAACATCTGCTGTAAACTCTGATGATTCAGTAAAGTAAGCTGCATAAAATACAACAGAGACACAAATACCTTTTTAAATTAGTATAAATAAGAGTAAAAACGAGTGTATCGGTTGATATCGCTCGTTTTACTGTAAACCAATTTAGCATTTCAGTGTGATTCAATGCTAAACTGCTATATGTTAGGTGCATTAAAGGGCTTTAAAAATAAAAACAGCAAAAATTTTAAAAGGGCGATACTAACGTTTTTATAAAACCGCAGCTGATGATACCCTTTAAAAGCGTGCATTCTAGTAGCAAGAATAAACGAACACTAAAAAATAAAAACAAAGTCTTACTCTGGTTATTAAGCCAAAACATTAACTTTTACTCGTGGATCCAGACTCATACATATTATGAATGAAGATAATACACAACCGCAGAGCGACGAACCCTCTGTAGGACAAATACTAAAATCGCATAGAGAAAATGCAAATATCAGCATTGCTGAAATCGCCTCGCTATTAAAGCTAACAGAATCACAAGTTGAGCATATTGAAAGCGACGAGTATCATTTACTCGGTGCAAAAACGTTCGTTAAAGGCTATATAAAAAACTACTGCCGCACACTAAACATTGATAGCACAGCTATCTTAGCGATGCTGCCGGCTTTTAGCACATCAGATAAACCGGTCGATATGCAAAGCTTTTCAAGGCGCACAGAAAAAGAAGCCCATGACAGCCGACTTATGACCGTAAGTTACTTAATTTTAGCTATCGTTATTGGTTCTTCTGCAGTGTGGTGGTGGCAAAATGCAATGCCTATTGATGAACAAACTAAAACTATTAATGCTAATAACTCGCTCATAACTCAACAACAAGAAAACACCAAGCTGTTAGCTGAAGCCGCCGACGAGGCACTATTAAATGACATTGAATCTACAGAAGAAGTAGATTCTGCATTACAAAATGAACAACAAACAATTCAAGCTGCGCCAGTTAATAATGCACAGAGCACCAGTGAGCCAAAAAACAGTGATTTAAGCACCATTTTTATGATGTTTAACGATGAGAGCTGGGTAGAAATTCACGATGCCAATGATGAAAAAATTGCTTTTGGTGTAAAAAAAGCAGGCTACGAAATGACCCTAACCGGAGTAGCGCCTTTTTCAGTGGTATTAGGCAAGCATGATGTTGTTCGTATTACCCTAAATGGTGAGCCAGTTGATATTTCGGCCTTTCCTAAAAACCGTTTAGCTAAATTTAAATTACCCTTAGCAGAGTAGTCGCTATGTTTTCAGAATCTCCTATAAAACGCAGAAAATCCACACGCATAAATGTGGGTAATGTTCCTATTGGTGATGGTGCACCTATTGCCGTGCAGTCGATGACCAACACAGATACGATGGACGTTGATGCCACTGTAGCCCAAATTCAAGCTATTCAAGATGCCGGTGCAGATATTGTTCGCGTGTCAGTACCGACCATGGATGCCGCTGAGGCATTTAAAAGTATTAAAGAGCAAGTGTCGATACCCCTTGTCGCCGATATCCACTTTGACTATCGCATTGCATTAAAAGTAGCAAAATACGGTGTTGATTGTTTGCGTATCAACCCAGGCAACATTGGCAGTGAAGAGCGTATTAGAGCGGTAGTTGATTCAGCGCGTGAGCATAATATTCCTATTCGAATAGGGGTAAATGGCGGTTCACTTGAGCGCGATCTACAAGAAAAATACGGCGAACCCACTCCAGAAGCCCTATTAGAATCGGCTATGCGCCACGTAGATATATTACGCCGCTTAGACTTTGATCAATTTAAAATTTCAGTAAAAGCATCAGACGTATTTTTAGCGGTAGGCGCGTATCGCTTGCTCGCTAAAGAAATCGACCAACCACTGCATTTAGGAATAACTGAAGCTGGCGGCATGCGCTCTGGCTCTGTTAAATCGGCCGTTGGTTTAGGGATGTTATTAGCAGAAGGCATTGGTGATACGCTGCGCGTATCTCTCGCTGCAGACCCAGTACAAGAAATAAAAGTTGGCTTTGATATATTAAAATCACTGCGTATTCGCTCGCGCGGGATTAACTTTATTGCTTGCCCAAGCTGTTCACGCCAAGAGTTTGATGTGGTGAGCACCATGAACCAACTTGAAGAACGTTTAGAAGACATTATTGAACCGGTTTCAGTGTCTGTAATTGGCTGTGTTGTTAACGGCCCAGGCGAAGCGCTAGTCAGTGATATTGGCCTTGCCGGTGCAAACCGTCGCTCAGGCTTATACATAAATGGCGAACGCCAAAAAGCCCGTATTGATAACAATAATATTGTTGATCAGCTCGAAGGCTATGTGCGCGATTTTATCGAGCAAAAGCAGCAACAAACACCAATCGATATAAAAATCGTAGAGTGATTTAAACGCCAGCAATATGCATTCAATTGACTTTTTTAGTAGCGGCATTCACAGCGCAGTACAAATTACATACACACCGCTATACTCGCAATTACCTTGTAGTTAGGGTTATAATGCGCGGTCGATTTTTTTAGTTTTACGTGGTTGCAGTCTAAGACTGCACATAAACAGATTTAGGATTTATCAGTGGCAAAACAAATTCAGGCAGTTCGCGGTATGAACGATTGCCTGCCAGGCGATACGCAAGTTTGGCAGAAAGTAGAGCACATTTTACGCGAGACCGTATCATCGTTTGGTTATCAAGAAATTCGTTTTCCAATTGTAGAATCAACCGACCTATTTAAACGCTCTATTGGTGAAGTAACCGATATTGTAGAAAAAGAAATGTACACCTTTGCCGATCGTAACGGTGATAATTTAACTCTGCGCCCTGAGGGTACCGCGGTGTGTGTACGTGCAGGTAACGAAAATGGCCTGTTATACAATCAAGAACAACGCCTTTGGTACATGGGCCCTATGTTTCGCCATGAACGCCCACAAAAAGGTCGTTACCGTCAATTTCACCAATTTGGTTTAGAAACCTTTGGTATTGCCAGCGCCGATATAGACGCTGAAGTTATATTACTCACGGCGCAACTTTGGGAAGCATTTGGCATAAGCGACCATGTACGCTTAGAGCTTAACTCATTAGGCTCAAATGAAGCGCGCGCGCAGTACCGTGATGCCTTAATTGCCTTCTTAGAACAACATACCGATGTACTAGATGAAGACTCTAAGCGTCGTATGTACTCTAACCCGCTGCGCGTTTTGGATACTAAAAACCCAGATATACAGGCAATATTAGTGGATGCGCCAAAATTATCTGAACATTTAGATACTGAATCAAAAGAACATTTTGAAAATTTATGTGAACGATTAGATGCCGCAGGCGTCAAATACACGGTTAATGAAAAGCTAGTTCGTGGCTTAGATTATTACAACCGTACTGTATTTGAATGGGTAACCGATAGCTTAGGTGCACAGGGTACAGTATGTGCCGGTGGTCGTTATGATGGCTTAGTTGAGCAATTAGGCGGTAAATCAACCCCGGCAGTTGGTTTTGCGATGGGATTAGAGCGCCTAGTTTTACTACTTCAAGCACTTGAATGTGTAGGTGACATACGCCGTAGTACTGATGTATATTTAGCAGCCATGGGCGACAAAGCCAGCATTCAAGCGCCTATTATTGCATCTACGTTACGTCGAGACGTACCTGGATTACGCGTTATGGTGCATGCTGGCGGTGGTAACTTTAAAAAACAATTAAAACGTGCTGATAAAAGCGATGCATTAGTCGCGGTTATTATCGGTGAAGATGAATTAGAGCAAGGCGTTGTGACCATAAAGTATTTACGTGAGCGTAAAGAACAAGTCACATTAGAACTAGAACAAGCTAAAGCGCTACTTGCAGAACTAATTAATAGTTAAAATTACATAAAGCGCAGCGAGTAAAGCGCTTTAATAGAGGTAAGCATGGAAATTTATTCAACTGAAGAACAACAAGCAGAAGCGATTAAACGCTTTTTTCGTGAAAACGGCCTATCACTTGCGTTAGGTGTAATTGTTGGCTTAGGTGGTTTGTACGGTTGGAAGGCCTACAACCAAAACCAAATAACAACAGCAGAGCAAGCATCTGATGCCTACACTAAGCTTGTTGAAAGTGATGACGTATTAGCCTCTGCTGATGCCTTCATCAGTGAAAATAAAGACACTCAGTACGCAACTTTAGCGGCATTTGTTGCTGCAAAAGAAGCGGTAGATGCACAAAAATTAGATGTAGCGAATGAAAAGCTAAGCTGGATTGTATCAAATGTCGATAACGCGCAGCTAAAAGCCATTGCCACTACGCGTTTAGCGCGTGTGCAAATTGCTCAACAACAATACGATGACGCATTAACTACATTAAATTCACCATTGCCAGAGGCATTTAATGCAAATATTGCTGAGTTAAAAGGCGATATTTACACTCAGCAAGGCAATAAAGAACAAGCACGCGTAGCCTACCAAGCTGCGGTTGATGCCGGTGGATTAACCAGCAATCCTCTATTACAAATTAAGTTAGATGACCTAGCAGTAACTAGCCCAGCGGCATAAGGTTTTAGGCATGAGAAAAATAACAACAGCAACGCTCGCCCTTTGTATAGCAACACTTATGGGCTGTTCATCAAGTGATGATGATGAAGAACTGGTACTTCCTGAAATAGCCAATCAGTTTGAAACAGAAGTTGTTTGGCAAGAATCAATAGGTAGCGGTGTAGAGCATTACTTCTCACGCCTATCACCAGCTGTTTATAAAGATACTGTGTATGTAGCGAGTCGCGAAGGCCAAGTAGAAGCGTTATCACTTGCCAATGGTGATACGCTTTGGGAAACCGATGTTCGTCATGATTTATCGTTTTGGCCTTGGAGCGATAACGATAGTGCAAAATTATCAGGCGGAATATTACAAGCTTATGGTAAAATCTATTTAGGTTCAGAACATGGCTATGTCATTGCCCTTGATCGTGAGACAGGTAAAGAGGTATGGCGTAAAAAAGTACCAGGCGAATCACTGTCTAAACCTGCTGCAGGCGATGGTTTAGTGTTTGTTAATTTAGCATCAGGTAAGTTACTGGCCCTGCATCCTGATACGGGTGAAGAGCGCTGGAGCTTTGAGCAAGAAGTGCCAGCACTTACCTTACGCGGTCAAAGTTCACCAACCGTCGCTAATGGTGGTGTGTTGGTTGGCCTTGAAACAGGTAAGCTCAGTGTTTTAATTTCTGAGAGCGGCTACTCAGCGTGGAGCGCAGAAATTGCAGTAGCAAAAGGCGCATCAGAGTTTGAGCGTTTAGTTGATGTTGATACACAACCACTTATTAGTGGCCCGTTTGCTTATGCGATTGCATACAATGGGAACTTATCAGCAGTTGATATTCGTTCTGGTAATGTTGTATGGAAACGTGAATACAGCAGCTACCGTGAAATTGCCATGGATTTGCAAACAATTTACGTTGTTGATAGTAACGGCGTTGTTTATGCACTTGATAAAGATTCAGGCATTGAGCGTTGGAGCCAACCTGCTCTTCGTGGCTGGTACTTAACAGGCCCAGCGGTTGCCGGTAATTATTTAGCGTTAGGTGACCAAGAAGGCAATTTGCATTGGTTAAATAAAGACACTGGCGAGCTAGTATCTCGTGAAGACTTTGACAGCTCAGGTTTTTTTGTTGAGCCTGTTGTTGCTGACGATAAGTTGATTTTATACACCCGTGATGGTGAAGTTAGCGCGGTAAAAATACCGAACTAACTGTCTACTATTAGTGTAAGGCACTAATAGTTAATTATTTTTTGTAAGGCTTCGCACTGCGAAGCCTTTTGTTGTTTTTTAAAGAGGTAGTTTATGCTTCCCGTGATCGCTCTTGTAGGGCGACCCAATGTGGGCAAATCCACATTATTTAACCGTTTAACACGTACTCGTGATGCACTCGTTGCCGATTTTCCTGGCTTAACGCGTGATAGAAAATATGGCCAAGCAAATTACGACGGCTTTGAATTTATCGTGGTAGATACGGGTGGTATTGATGGCTCAGAAGAAGGTATCGAAACCGAAATGGCTGATCAGTCATTACTAGCCATTGAAGAAGCGGATATTGTTTTATTTTTAGTTGATGCCCGTGTGGGTATGACAGTCGCTGATCAAGCCATTGCTAATCACTTACGTAAGCAAGAGAAAAAGTGCTTTGTGGTAGCCAATAAAACAGACGGCATTGATGCTGACTCGAACTGTGCTGAGTTTTATCAACTTTCACTTGGTGAAGTTCATCATATCGCTGCTGCACATGGTCGTGGTATCACTTTACTGCTCGAACAAACACTTCAGCCAGTTATTGCTGAACTTGCCGCACTTGATGAAGATGTAGCCGATGACGATGAAGAGCTTATCGACTTATATCAAGAAGGTGAAGAAGATGACACAGATCACCAAGCGTTTGCCGACAAGCCGGTAAAGCTGGCTATTATTGGTCGTCCTAACGTTGGTAAGTCAACCCTGACTAACCGTATACTGGGTGAAGATCGCGTTATTGTATACGATATGCCAGGTACAACGCGCGACTCTATCTATATTCCGATGACCCGTAATGATAAAGAATATATTCTTATCGATACAGCCGGTGTGCGTAAACGCAAAAAAGTAAGTGACGTGGTTGAGAAGTTCTCAGTCATTAAAACACTACAAGCAATCGAAGATTGTAACGTGGTGCTATTAGTGGTTGATGCCCGCGATGGTATTTCAGATCAAGATTTAAGCTTATTAGGCTTTGCCCTTAACTCAGGGCGCTCATTGGTTATTGCCGTGAACAAGTGGGATGGCCTAGATAACTACGTTAAAGATCGTATTAAAACTGAGCTTGATCGTCGCTTAGGCTTTATTGATTTTGCCCGCTTGCACTTTATCTCTGCGCTACATGGTACGGGTGTTGGTCATTTATTTGAATCAGTTGACGAAGCGTATGAGTCGGCAACTAAACGTATAAGCACCGCTATGTTACGTCGTATCATGGATATGGCACAAGCAGATCACCAGCCACCGCTTGTTCGCGGTCGTCGTGTTAAGCTTAAATATGCGCATGCTGGGGGTTATAACCCACCGCGTATCGTCATTCATGGTAACCAAGTTCATGATTTACCTGATAGCTACAAACGCTACCTAATGAACTACTACCGTAAAGCACTTAAGATTATGGGCACCCCAATCAAAATTGAATTTAGAGAAGGCGATAACCCATTTGCAGGGCGTACTAATAAAGTAACGTTGTCGCAAAAACGTAAAATTCGCGCGTTTAGTAAAGAAAACCGCAATAAATCGTAATGGCTTTAATTTAGTCAATTGAAAAAAACGGCGTACTTTATAGGACGCCGTTTTTTATGATTCAAAATTAAGTAATGCCAATTGCACCAGCCGTTCAACTGTAGTGCCTTGAACGTTTTTAGGCGCTTTAGGATAATATTTCGATTTTGGCGGCTTAATAGTTATAAACCCATGATTGGTGGCCATTTCATGGGCTAGCAGTTTTCGTTCTTTGGGTGTTAAATGGTTTTCGTGTATTTTGCTTAATTCGCCACTATCAAGCCATATTCCTGCACAGCTTGGGCATTCATCTATTTCAACTGCTTTTAGCGGTGAAAAATACCTACGCATCATCACTATGCTTGGGCATTTAGGGCAATTTACTCGCATTGCGACTTCACCCTCACCTTCGGCATAATTACTCAAATACTTAAGTAAAACCTGACCATGTTTTAACTCTGGCGAGCTAAATTTAAAAATTTGGCTGTTATCGAAAAAAACGCCGCCTAACGACGATGTATAAACAGTGATACCGCCAACTAATATAGGCTCCAATGGTGTATTTGTTCGAGGGCACAACATTTTCAAAAATCCTTTTTATTTTAATACCTAAAGTTAAATAGTTATTCTAACGCTTTGTGTATCAGGCCAATTAATGGTGTGTGACCTGCCAATACAAACTCATGTGCATTATCTGACATTTTTTTCCAAGTACAGCGAGTAATCCCAATCCATTTTTCTTCATCATAATCGGATTTCGAACCTGCAAAGCTAAGCATGAAATGCTCAATAAATATTTGGGTGTTGGCTATTCGCCTTATCGGTTAGCAAAATACGTTATTAAATATCGCCACCCCAATATGTTTTATTTTAAACACCAGTAAAACAATAAGCTAGACTGCTGTTAAAAACCAACGCATTAATTGAGTGAACTTGTTATTATCATAAAATCAGCGCGCATAAATAATAATTAAAATTTTAAAAAGTGAAATTCAACATGCTAAAAAAAACAATTTTAGCTATTGCCTTAGCAGCCACCTCGCTGCCAAGCTTAGCCGACAGTAACAGCGATTTAAAAACCATTATTGATAACCACTGGCAAAACGCCAAAGCTGAGAAAATATTTTTTAGAACCGATCCAGATGGTTGGAAACCAAACGGCACATTACCAAATTGGAGCGAGCAAGCCATTGCTAAGCGCCAAGCTTATAACAACAGCGTACTAAAAAGCTTAGCCAGCATTGATCCTAAAACGCTCAATAGCGAGCAGCTAATGAACTACCGCTTATTTAAATATGAGCGAGAAACCGAGCAGCAAAGCTACCTTTACCAAGATAAATACTTTCCGGTTAATTTTTTAAGTGGCTGGCATACTTACTTTGCAGAAGCGCCGGCTAACATGGCCTTTTTAACCGCCGAGGATTACGATGCCTTTTTAGTGAGCCTTGGTGATTACCCGCGCTTTAATCAGCAAAACATTAATTTACTGAAGCAAGGCATTCAAACTGGTTTTACCCACTACTGCGAAACATTTAAAAATTATGGCCAAAGTATTAGCGCCCATATAGTTAAACAACCTGAGAATAGCGCCTTATATGAGCCATTTACTCGTATCCCTAATACATTTAGCGCAGCGCAAAAAGAAACTTACCAAAATAAAGCTAAAGCGTTAATTGCCTCAAAAGTCGTGCCTGCTTACGAGCACTTTTACGACTTTTTTGAAAACGAATATATGTCACATTGTAGAGCGCAGCCCGGTATTGCAAGCATCAAAGGGGGCCTTGATTATTACAAATATACAGTAAATTATTACACCACAACAAATGCGACCCCCAAGCAAATCCATGAGCTTGGCCTTAAAGAAGTGGCACGCATCAAAGCGCAAATGCAAAGTATTATTGATGAAGTTGGCTTTGATGGCAGCTATAGCGAGTTTTTAGAATTTTTGGCAACCGATGAGCAATTTTACGCAACCGATCCTCAAGACTTGCTCGAAAAAACCGCCTTTATAACCCAAAAAATGTACGGCAAACTCCCTACTTACTTTGGCCACTTACCGCGCAATACTTTTACCATTAAAGGCTCTGCTAGTCGTGGCGCATTTTATATGCCACCGCCAGATAATCGCTCACCGGGGACTTACTTTTTAGCCTCAACTCCAAAACTGCAGCCTTTATATAATTTAGAAGCACTTAGCCTACACGAAGCCATACCTGGGCATCATTTACAAAACGCCATTGCTATGGAATTAGACGTTCCTGAATTTAGACGCACCCTTAGTCACTCTGCTTTTGGCGAAGGCTGGGCACTTTATACAGAGCGTTTAGGTAAAGAAGCGGGCTTTTACCAAAGCCCATACAGTGACTTTGGCCGTTTAGGCTACGAAATGTGGCGCGCTGTGCGCTTAGTGGTTGATACCGGTATTCATGCCTTTGGCTGGAGCCGCCAAAAGGCGATTGATTATTTGGCTGATCATACCGCTTTGCCACAAAGCGCAGTGGAAGATCAAATAGACCGCTATATTTCTTGGCCAGGCCAAGCGCTTTCATACAAAATGGGCGAAATTAAAATACGCGAACTACGTGCCAAAGCAGAAAAACAGCTAGGCGCACAATTTGATATACGCAGCTTCCACGATACCGTTATTGGTCAAGGTTCACTCCCTATGGCGGTACTTGAAGATGTAATTAATGACTGGATAGCACAGCAAAAATCAGCTATTTAAAATAAAGCTAGAACAAATTGAGAGGCGGTATTGTTACCGCCTCTTTTTAAAGCCCTATTAAACACCTCAAAACTAATCCCTACCCGCTTTTGTTTCGTAAAGTTAATGATTTTAAAAACCAGAGCTTAAGTATGAAAAAACGTATTCTGTATTGGCTGCAAAATGATTTGCGCATTGATGACAACCCCATACTCAATGATTTATCACAACAACAATGTGAACTTGATATCGTATTTGTGATCAATCCTGCTTGGTTTAAAAGCAATAACTATCAACAAAAACCCTATGGTGTACATAAACAACGCTTTCTAATGCAAAGCCTATACGAGCTACAGGAGTCTGTTTTAGGGCTTGGCCAAACCTTGCATATTTTAGAAGGCGATCCGGTAAGGGTATTAACACAGCGTATTAATGAGCTTGGCATTGATGAAGTTGTTTATAGCGAGCAAATAGGCGTTTATGAGCAACGCCAAATTACCGCGCTTAAATCGAAATGCGCTACTGTGGTATTTAAATCTGTGATGCAAGATACCTTATATCAACAGCAACAACTGCCCTTTGAACTTGCTGATTTACCAACCGGCTTTACCCCTTTTAGAAAAAAAATCGAAGCCACTGGTATCAGTTTATCCTCAGTGCCGTTCTCAGCAAAAAGACTTCCACCGCCTATTATTTTATGTGCTAAACAGCCTATATCAGAGCCGCCAACAGGAAACCCTTTACTCCAAGGTGGACACAAAGCCGGCCTTGCGCATTGTCTACAGTACTTTTCATCAGCTTTACCAAGCAGCTATAAAATCACCCGTAATGAGCTGGGTGGCTTTGATAACTCGACTAAATTTAGTAGCTGGCTGGCTTTTGGTTGTATTAGTGCCAAGCAAATTTTTTGTGCAGTCGATGCTTATGAAGCGCAGCATGGGGAAAATGAATCAACATACTGGATCAAGTTTGAATTGCTCTGGCGTGAGTATTTTAAGTGGCATGCAATTAATGTGAAGCATCAGTTATTTACTTTTAAAGGTAAAAAACAAAG
Source organism: Pseudoalteromonas sp. SM9913 (assembly GCF_000184065.1). NCBI lineage: Bacteria > Pseudomonadati > Pseudomonadota > Gammaproteobacteria > Alteromonadales > Pseudoalteromonadaceae > Pseudoalteromonas > Pseudoalteromonas sp. SM9913. The sequence goes on along the minus strand of NC_014800.1, from coordinate 186,293 downwards.
CTCGCCACTGACCACGTTTAGCCCGAACCGTTTTGCAAAATGGTGCCAAGGCAGTACCCCATTTCCGCTAGTTAACGCTATTATGAAAGAGCTTAACGCAACGGGCTTTATCACTAACCGTTCACGACAAATTGCAGCCAGCTGTTTGGTCAACGAACTACAACTAGACTGGCGCTATGGCGCTGCTTACTTTGAACAACAACTTATTGATTACGATGTAGCCGCTAATTGGGGCAACTGGCAATATATTGCTGGGGTTGGGGTCGATCCGCGCGGTGGGCGACACTTTAATTTGGCAAAACAAACCCAGCAATACGACCCACACGGTGAATATATTGCCAAATGGCAAGGGAATGAGCACTGCGATGCACAGTTAGATGATTTAGACGCCGCCGACTGGCCTGTGTAATAATAAAACCTCGAACATAATACTGGCTATAAGCCCAAGGTCAAATCTTGGGCGAGAGTGCCGCTGGGTTTTTCTACTACGCGGTTAACTTCAACCCCGTTATGCTTAATAATAAAAGTGGGGGTATATTGTAAGTCATGCGCTAGCGCAATACCTGCCTCATCACGTTTGTCATAACCTACAGTAACAAAGGTTATTTTCGAAAGTTCAACCTTAGACTCATCAAGTAACTTTATTAATCGAGGTACTTCGCGAGCACTGTCATGACACCAGCTACCTAAAAGCACTAACAACTCTTTACCTGCTAATTTTTGCATCAATACAACGTCTTGCGGTGTAGGCGAGAATGTTTGGTATTGCTTAGCAAATTTATCGTGCTCGCTTAATAAACGCTTAGCAGTAACAGCGTCTGAGTGTGGTTTGAACGTTGCATTCGCTGCCAGTGGTAGAGTCAAAATAAAGAGTAAAATTAATTGTTTTAACATAACCTTATACTTAAATAGTGTTTTAGCTACTATACCCACAATCGAGCTTAAGTGAATACACTTACTTACTTTTATCCATAAAATCATCCACTTGTGATAAAACGGCTAAGTACTCACGTTTAGCTTCTTTGTTTTGTTCTAATTTTTCTAAATCACCGATTAACGTCACTAATTGCGTATGTGAATAACTCGATGTTGTTCTAAACTCATTCGTTGCCCCCACACCACTAAGTCGTTTTCTTTCATCCATACGATGACTATCTTCATTTTTCTCGAGCCAAATATCGTTAATAAGACGAATATTGCTCTCACTGGTGGTTGTTTCTTTTAATTCCTTTTTTAGCTCGTATTGAGATATTTCGGGATTAAACTGATACACTTTTTTATCTACATCCACCTCATGAGCCTGATCAAGGGCAACCAATTCGTTATTTTTTACAGCGGTACCAACAGTGTAATTTTCTTGTTTATCATAATAATCAGGGGGGATGTCAGAGCGGTTACCTTCTTCATAATTAAAACGTGTGCTCGCCGCTTTATCTTGAGTAACCCCAGTTAATCCTGCTGACTTTTGGTATTCTGTATTTTGGCTCAGCTTTGTGGTGCTTGTTGCTATGTAATCACCTTGATCCATTGCAAAAGAGAATTTTGCATCAAAATCAGCTAACTTAGAAATCCCATCGCCTAGGGAATTTTTATTACTGCTTCCTAGCCCTTGATAGCGTGGATCACGGGTGATCATATTGTCAACCAAATCAGCTACTAGCTCGCGTCCGTTAGTAAACTGCTGTGTAGCTACTGACTCTATTTGACTATAGCGCTCAGCGGCTGATGACATACTACTAAACGCACTTTTAAATACAGCCAACCCTTGTTTCATTACTTCATCACTTTTTTGGCCAAACGCCGAACGCGTACTTTTCTCTGAGCTATTGAGCTGGCTATCTTCTAAACTTTTATCGAGCGCTTTTATGTATTGCTGCATTTGGCTTTTGTCTTGCGCGCCAATGGTTGACATATCGAGCGAAAAATCAATGTTGTTCTGACCATTTACCGATTCAAACTCGAGTATTTGCTGCTCTGAATCTTCATCAAGGGTATAACTTAAATTAAGCTCATTGTCTTTTCCAAGTAGCGCTCCATCAGCATCGGCAGTATTTCCCTCTGACGTTGAAAAATACAAATCAAAACCCGAAAGCTGTTTATTATCAAAATTGCTTAAAAAGCTTAAATCTAAATCAGTTTGGTTTGCGGGTACATAACGACTGTAAGCGCTTTGTTTAGCTTTAAAAAATTCATCTGCCATTTCGCCTACACCAGAAAATACTTGCGTTAATGCTTGGTGTTCAGCCTCAAATAAGTCGCCATCTACTTCATAACTTACGCTAAATTCGTCAGTGGTTTCGCCTGTTTCCTCATCGTAACCTTGCGCAGAATGAAAAGTGATTTTAATAACATCACCTTCTTTGGTTTTTACCGACAGCTCAAATCCATAGTTATCATCATCCTCATATCGCTCGCGGTTAAAACTTTCCATAAAGGGGTCTAGCGAGCGTTCAACACGCTGCTGACTAGACGCTAAAAACGTTTTTTGATTGAACCCAAGCTGCCCCAAGTTTGATAAAATATCGCTAGTGTTAGCATAAGCGCCCTGAATATTTTTTACCGAGCTGTTTAAACGCTCAATTAACTGATCACTACGTTCATTTTTTAATAGGCCCTCTTGCTGAGAACTTATAACCGTTCGCAGCGCAACCTCTTCACTGGAGAGTTTATAATTTGAGCCACTGGGTGCGCTGGAAATCGTGAGTAAAGAGGATAATTGCTGATTAAGTATTTCATCGACTTGTTCGTCACTAAACTGACTGAGCATTTCATCGGTGATTATTGCCGTGCTTGGCGCTAAGTGAGCACGCGATTGCAAACCTGTGGGCATACTGGTTTGGTTTGAATTATTGACTGATTGGGCAAGCAACGCATTTAGGTTAGCATAATTGCCTTGTAGTTTATTAACCATGATTATCCTTAATCTTCAGTACAATTAAGTACTTTGTCGGCCATCTAATTAAAACCTTTAATTCTTTTTTATTATTCAAGCATAAAATATTTTAATAAAAACGTTAGTTTAAAAGTAATTAACACGTTTTGGCGAGCAATGATTTGAGTATATCAGGTACAAATTTGCGCTGTGCGGTAATGGCATAAAAGTGCTCAAATGCATCAGGTAAACGTTGGTATTCAACTAATAGGCCTTGTTCTATTTCATCCTTTACTACAACTGATGGCAATACCGATAGTGCACCACTATCACGAGCAAGTAATCGCAGCATAGCCATATCATCAGCCTCTGCTTTTATTTTTGGCTGATATTGCCAGCGGGCACACAAAGCATTAAATGAGTCTCTAATCGCGGAGGTTTTACTGGGTAGCACCCATTGTGCATCTGTGTAACCGGTAGGAAATTGACCGCGTGTTTTTTTATCTGCAGGGCCCACTATGGCTAATGGCTGACGAGATACCAACTGGCTTTGCCACAGTTGATCGTAGTGCTCAAGTCCGATGGGTTTATTGGTTAAAACTAAATCCAGTTCGTGCTCTGCCAAACCATTTAATAGCCCATCCATACGCCCTGCAGTAAGCGAAAAGCGTACTTCGTCGTTACTCATTAAAGGGTTAATAAATTCCTCGATAAAGTTACGAGAGAGCGTATTAAGCACCCCGATTGATAAATGCTGAGTTTGGGAAATCATCCCTTTATGAATAAAAGACGACAGTTCTTCGCCCTTAGTGAATATATCGTTAGCGTACATTTGCACCCGCTTTCCCATATCGGTTAATGCCAAGGTACGTCCTTTACGTTCAAATAACTGAATATTAATGGTGTGCTCTAGCTGTTTAATTTGAGTGGAGAGCGCTGACTGCGATAAATGCAGCTCTTTAGCTGCTTGGGTTAAGTTACCAATTCGGGCAACAGACCAAAAATAATACAAGTGATGGTAGTTCAAACGGCTCATTGTAGTTCTCTTTTATAGAACGTTTATATGCATTATATCTATTTTTATTTAGTTATCTAGTTTGTCATACTCCAATAACTAAATAAGGAGCACTGAATGAGCGAGTATATTATTTCGTTGTTATTACTAATGATGCCATTAAGCACATTTTTAGCGGCGTGGCTAATTGGCCGACAACCTTGTGCCTCAAATGGCAATGTACTGTTTAAAGTGATGCTATTTAATAGTGTTGCATTTATCAGTGCCGTTGCACTTTATCGTATTTATGCCTTTGATTTACTGAGTTTCTTATCGCTCTCAGTGACCCGCGCTATTATGCTAGGACTAATCCTGTTCATAACGCTAATATTAATTCGGTTTTGCAAACACTATATGCAAGGTGAGCCACGTGTAAACTACTTTTGGCGCTGGCTGCTATTAACCGTAACCGCAGTGATGATTGTAGTTATGAGCAATCACTTAGCGCTATTTTGGCTAGGCTGGGTGGCAATTAGTTTAGCACTGCACAAGCTATTAATGTTTTATCCTGAGCGCCCTCGTGCGGTACTCGCCGCTCATAAAAAGTTTATTGTGGCACGCGTAGCCGAATCCTTATTACTCGTCGCATTTATTATTTTATCGGTTACTCACAATAGCCTATACATTAGCGATATCACTACTTTTTATCACACCACCACACTACCGCTATCTTTGGCTGAACAACTCGCGGCCTTTTTAATCGCTTTTGCAGCTTTAATCAAATGTGCTCAGTTGCCTATGCATGGCTGGCTAATCAAAGTGGTTGAGGTGCCTACACCCGTCAGTGCCTTATTGCATGCTGGGGTGATAAATTTAGGTGGCTTTTTATTAATTTTATTTGCGCCTTTGTTTATTCAAGCTGCGGCTGCACAGTGGTTAATTTTAATTATTGCTGGTTTAACTACGGTGATCAGCGCTTTGATAATGACTACCCGAATAAGCGTTAAAGTAAGGCTTGCTTGGTCTACCAGTGCGCAAATGGGATTAATGCTCATAGAATGTGCGCTGGGATTATTTGAACTGGCTCTGCTTCACCTTGTTACTCATTCAACCTATAAAGCCTTTGCATTTTTAAACTCAGGCAACGGTGTAAACGAAGATCTGATTCGCCGCCACATTCCAAAACAATCACCCACGTGCTTTGCTTGGTTAACGGGGGCATTGGTGTCGATTACCCTAGTTAGCGCTGCATGGACCATTAGTGGCTATCAAGGCGCGGTCAGTGTGTGGCTACTTTTAGCATCGGCTTTAACTATTTTACTGGCCAACCAACATGGCGCTTCTAGCGTGCAAACTCACAGTAAAAAACTGCTAGTCGCACTATTAGTTGTTATTAGTTATGTGGTTGCTAAAAATATATTTACTTTAGCACTAGAGCTTGAGCAGTGGCGCGAAGCTGCATTTAGCCTCGCCGATAGCTGGGTAATAGCCCTTATTTTAACGTTAATGATTGCCAGCTACTTTTTACGCTACCAGTCTTGGCGACCACAGGTTAAATCACTTTCCACCCTATTATTTGCAGGTTTGTATTTAGATGAGTGGTTTACGCGGTTAACCCTAAAAATATGGCCGATAAATTTACCTAATAATGGCCACACCGATTTAAAAAATCATGCAGCTGGAATCACCGTTGAGGAATCAAAATGAGCAATCAAACGCATTCAAATCACACGGCATTATCGTTAAGTGACACTGAAAACAACATACTTAATAAAGTATGCGGTTACATAGCACCAAACTGGCCTTTAGATCAGATGATTGCCGTTAACCCATTTTGGGAAATGCGCCACCTTCCTATTGAAGATGTAAGCGCACGCATTGATACCTTATGTAATGCCAATATGCTAATGCCTAAAGACTTTTATCAGCACAAGTACGACAACGGCATTATTACTGATAACCACTTAGCCGATGCAGCCAAGTTACTTAACAGTGACTTTACGCATGAGCAACTCATAAAAACCCTTCACATTGATGTTCCTTTAGTGGATTGGCACAACATTGCAGATTTACTCGACCAGCAGCGCAATAAACATAAAATGGCTTGGCATGATGAAATCACCCATCAATTGAGCCAGTTTTGTGCCGCGCATTATCAGCAGCTTGGCCCTATGCTTCATGGTGATGACACATCATCACAATCACCTTTATATCGCCATTGGTTAACCGTTATTCAAGCGGATAAAGGCATTAGTATTGTAATGGATGAAAAGCATTTAAATGGCTACTTTAAGCGACTGCCCACTTGCGCTGATGAACTGATTGCACTAACACTCTCAACCCTTAATATAGATAACGACTCGTTAGAGTTATATGCTCATTCGCTGCTTTTAGATATTAATGGTTGGGCATCGTGGTTGGCGTATTTACGATTCCAAGGCCAACTTTACGCTAAACCCAAAGATGATATGAAACAGCTACTGGCCATGCGAATGGCATGGGACTTGGTTATTTGGCAGTATCTGGCAGATCATGATAGTGCTTCATTTAAACAACTACAAAGTCAGTGGCAGCAAGAAAAGTCACTCGTAATTGAGCGCCTGCATGCACACAAATTGGCACAAAAGCCATTATGGGTGTGGGCAAAAGCACTGGAGCTGAGCTATCAATACCCGCTTAATCATGCGCTACAAAACGCCACTAAAACGCCAGTGAACAACGCTCAATTACAAGCAGTGTTTTGTATTGATGTACGCTCAGAGGTTATTCGCCGCGCGCTTGAATCGCAAAGTAAAAATATAGAAACCTTCGGCTTTGCCGGTTTTTTTGGCTTGCCACTAGAATATCAAGAAAATGGTAGTGCAATTACTCGTCCTCAACTACCAGGGCTACTCAAACCAGCCATACATGCCACACAAACACACAAAGACGCGGCGCTTGAAGCATCTCGTCAAAATAGTGCTACATGGCAAAGTTGGTCAAAATCAGCCCCCTCATCGTTTTCTATGGTTGAATCAGCAGGCTGGCTGTATGCATTTAAATTAATAAAAAATACCTTTTTACCTAAAGGTAAAGCTAAAAAGTGCGCAACCACCGACTGGCAATTAACACAAAATCAGCAAAAACTGACCCTAAAAGACAAAACCGACTTAGCTCAAAAAGTGCTTAACACCTTAGGAATAAAAGAGTTTGCGCCGCATGTTATGTTGGTAGGTCACGCCAGTCATACAACTAATAACTTGCACAGCGCTGGCCTAGAATGTGGAGCCTGTGGAGGGCAAAGTGGCGAAGTTAATGTACGCGTGCTGGCTAACTTACTAAACGATACCCAAGTGCGCCAAGCGCTTAAAGAGCGAGGGCTAACACTGGCACAGAGCACGCAATTTATTGCCGCTATTCATAACACAACCACGGATGTCATCACCGCTTACGATACCGAGCTTAATGACAATCTAAAAAAATGGCTAACCGTTGCCACGCAAACCGCTCAGCAAGAACGCTTAGTAAATATCGACCCGCAGTTAGTTAATAAAACCGCGGATGAAATTAACCATGCTTATCAACAGCGTGCCCGCGATTGGTCGCAAGTACGCCCAGAATGGGGGCTTGCTAATAACGCCGCCTTTATTGTTGCACCACGAGCCTGGACTCGCAGTGTTAACTTACAAGGACGCTGTTTTTTACATGATTATGAATGGGAAAACGATAACGAATTTGCGGTATTAGAACTGATTATGACCGCACCCATGATAGTAACCCATTGGATCAATAGTCAATATAATGCCTCGGTTACCGACAACCATAAATACGGCAGTGGTAATAAAATACTCCACAATGCAGTCGGCGGTAATATTGGATTATTTGAAGGTAATGGCGGTGACCTTCGTATTGGCTTAGCCATGCAGTCACTGCACAATGGGGAAAAATGGATGCACGAACCAATTCGCCTTAATGTATATATTGCTGCGCCGCAATCGGCAATCGCGGCAATTTATAACAAACATGTCATGGTGAAGGAGCTGATTGATAACCATTGGCTCACTCTCATTCGCTGGGGCGATGATAATACCCTAGAGCAGTTCGAAAATGGACATTTCTCAACTATTTCAGCCTCTAATGAGCCAATATAAGCTATGCCAAAGATAGTCATTGCTACTAAACATAAAAAGGCGCCTTTAGTAGCTCCCGCTTTGGAGCCACTTGGTTTTGAGGTATTCACTACTGATTTATTTGATACCGATACACTTGGGATGTTTAGTCACGAAGTACAACGTCATTGTAGTGCCAATACAGCGGCACTGACAAAAGCTCAGCGCGCATGTGAACTCACAGGCGAGCAATTTGGGCTTGGCAGTGAAGGCAGTTTTGGGGGTGGGCCGTATCCGGGTTTAATGAACTGGGACGAAGAAGTTATTTGTTTTTATGATAAACACAATAACAATGCTATTTATGGATACGCTGGTGGGCCATTTTCGCCCAGCAGCTTAAGCATTAGCAGTGAAACCAGTGCTGAATCAATCACTACTGCATGTCAGCGCTATGAAAACCAGCATTGGATACTTGACGACACCCAAACGCTTCATAAAGGGCTTAGCATAGAAGCGCTTATTGCTTTGTATACAGAAAAAACGCCAAGCACAGGTACAATCACGCCTGATCTGAGGGCCATGTATAGCCCGCAACGCCAAGTAATTATTAGCCGAGCTGCAGAAGATCTTGCAAGGCGACTATCATCAACATGCCCACAGTGCCAAAACCCTAACTTTGTTGCTAAACAAGTTACAAAAGGCTTGCCCTGTGAGCTATGCAATATGCCAACAGAACAAATGAAATCAACTACTTCAGTGTGTGATAGTTGCGGCTTTAGCCACATTGAAACGAATAAAAAACGCGTTGCTGATGCAACATATTGCCAGTTTTGTAATCCTTAAGAGTTATTATGACATCATTACAACCCACTCAATTATTGAATACTGAAGAGCGTATTAACCAAGCCGTGGCACTATTAAAAGCGGGCGAATGCGTTGCCTTACCCACAGAAACTGTGTACGGCCTTGCTGCCGATGCGAGCAATAGTGATGCTGTAGCAAAAATATTTGCCGCGAAAGGACGCCCGACAAACCACCCGTTAATTGTGCATATTCCTGAACTATCACATGTGCACCACTGGGCAAAAAATGTAAATAAGGCAGCGATTACACTTGCTGAAGCCTTTTGGCCAGGGCCGCTCACACTTATTTTAAATGCAAAAGATAATTTAAATAGCCCTGTAACAGGTGGCTTGAATAGCATTGGTTTACGCGTACCAGCACATCCGCAATTTTTAGCAGTTTTAAAACAATTAAATACTGGACTTGCAGCTCCCTCAGCTAATCGCTACAAACAACTAAGCCCAATAAACACAGCCCATGTTATGCGCGATTTAAATGGCCGAATTAGCGCAGTATTAGAGGGCGGGCAATGTGATGTGGGTATTGAATCAACGATTGTTGATGCCACCACTGAGCAGCTTCGCATTTTACGCCCAGGACCTATATCCGCTGCAGATATTTTGCAGAAAACCGGACTGAATGTCACTACACCGCTTTCACATAATGAGGCAGTGCCTGGCAATGTAAAAGCGCATTATCAGCCACATGCTCCTGCAATACTTATTAATAGCGCAGATTTTCCAAGTGTTTTGAGTAACACTCCCCATTTGCAAACACATTATTTAATCTATTCAACCAAGGCAGAGCAACAGTTATTAGCTAATCACATTTCGCCTCAGTACATTACTAAGCTAAGTGCTTGCCCTGTTGAGTATGCTAAAAACATGTATAAAACGCTGCATCATATCGATGAGACAACACCGATGAATATTTATATCGAAAAGCCGCCAGTAAGCAGTAAGTGGGGGGCTGTGAATGACCGCCTTAGCCGTGCCACCACAGTATTTGCAGGATAAGTTAATTAACCGTTAGGTATTCAATAACCGTTGCTGCTGCCACTGGTTTATAAAAGTAATACCCCTGAAAACGTTTACAGCCAATATCAACTAACATATCAAACTGTGCCTGTTCTTCCACGCCCTCAGCTATAACACTTAAGTTATGGCTGTTGGCAATGGCAATAATACTTTGCACCATACTATTTGATTTAGAGTCCACCAAAATATCATCAACAAAGCTCTTATCTATTTTCAGTTCATCTATCGGTAAGCGTCTCAAAAGACTCAGTGATGAATAGCCTGTGCCAAAATCATCCATTGAAAAGCGTATTCCACGTGACTTTAAGCTCTTAATCGTATCAATCACATGTTCAAGATTATCCATAAAGAGGGATTCTGTTATTTCTAAAATGATACTTTGCGCAGTAACATTGTGCGTCTCTAAACTGTGTAATAATGTAGGAATAAATACACTACTTTGAAATTGCATTACTGAAATGTTTATTGCCAATTCAAGAGGGGTATCGCTGTGTTGCTGCATTTTTGCAAACTCACCAATAGATCGCGCTAAAACAAAGTCACCAATTTTAAAAATTAAATCACTTTGCTCTGCAATAGCAATAAACTCAGCGGGTGATACCATACCAAGCTCACCATCTTGCCAACGAATGAGCGCCTCCATAGCATGGATTTTACCCTGTTCATTTACTTGGCACTGATACGCCATAGACAATGACTGCTCGTTTAACGCCATATTAAGCCGCTCTTCTACTTTTAAACGACGTAAGTAAGCTTGTTTAATATCAGCATGATAATGACACAGCCATTGGCCGGTATCTTTTGCCCACTGGTTAGCTAAATGCGCACTTCGTACGAGCTTACTCTTTGTTATACCATGCTCTGGATAACAGGCTATGCCCACACTTATATTAAGTAATCGTTCACTATTGTTGGTTTCATATTGCTGGATTGCTGACTCTAAAATATGCTCGAATGCACGTCTGTTTTGCTCATCAAAAGTGTGAGGTGCAATAATACAAAATTCATTCCCACTATTTCTAAATACTAAATAGGGTGATAAAAATGTTGTTTTTAAAAAGCCAGCAAAGGTTTTTATCGCTTTATCGCCAAACTCCATGCCAAAGCGATTATTCATAGAACGCAAGTTGGTAATGTTAATGATTGCTAAGCTAAACGATGTTTCTTTTTTCTCTTCAAAGCTATCACGTAACGCTTTTCGATTTGGGAGTTTGGTCAAATCATCATGTCTTGAAAGATGGAATAGCTCATCAATACGCTTTTTTTCAGCACGTGCAATAAGCCTAAAACCAAAAAATAGCACCATACAAATAAACACATAAACTAGGACATACAAGCCAACTTTCCAATAATACAGATTTTTTATTGGTTGCATCGCCATTTGTGACAGAGTCCACAACTGATAACGGTTATCAAATTTTGCTGAGGTGATATACGGTTTGCCTTTTACCGTCGTTTCTATGCTAAACACTTCCTCGGAAGATTTAAGTGTTTGCTTTGTTTTACCTGTTTGCTCTATCAAAGCATTACCCGATAACCCCAATGCCTCTTTAGTCTGGGTTTTTATATAACTTGCTATATCTGCATCTCTAACCGAGCTGTATTGAATAAAGCCATCTATTTCTCTTGCTAGCATGATGTAATCATCACGATTACTTTGCAAAATATTTAAGTACTTAGTCCCTCTCGACACCGCCATACCTGCCGTCATAACCGCGATTACTGTGCCGCTCTTATCGCGTAATGCTTTTCTTATTGGGATGACCCACTCTTGTAAAGATTCATTAAAGTAAGTCTGTCCTAATACCATTTTGTCTGATACGAGGGTTTGCGCAAAGCTTTGGCGTGTATTTTTATTTTCTTTCAGGTTGATCATGGTTGAAGCGTTTAAGTTTGAGCTGTAATAAATAATCTCGCCTTGCGGATTAAACAGTCCAAAGCCTAATAACACGGGATTTTCTAGCAAAATATTATCAAGAAGTTTAATTGTCGACGTTTTTTCATGTAAATTATTATTAGAGAGAATATCTCTACCAATTAAATCTAGCATCAGCTCTTTATTTCTAAGGGTGCTTTTAAGTGCTTGCGCAGAAAATTCCACACGATTTTGGGAGCTCGTGCGGTAATCTTTTTTGATGTTTTTCCACTCGTAAACCAAAAGCACGCTTAATAAAATTAAGCCACCCAACAGCAAAAAACAGAAGAGTTTCCATAAATTATTTTTTATTAGTGCCATCTAATTCTCACAACCCCGCCACAACCTGTTTGGTAGTGTGTTATGTATTTGGGCTCTTAAAAGCACTTTATGGCTAGCTTGGTTTTTTTTCAAGCTATTTTATTGCAAAATTAAGAAAACACACACAAATAAACACCTTTAATTAACAATAAAGGCAACATTAATTAACAACCAGCAAGCTCGATAAAAGCATTATTGTTATTGCTAAGCTAAGGCCTCGTTGTGTCCTTGCATTTAATAAACGATATTATTAAGCGACCATTGTAGTTTATTTATTAAATATAATATTGATTTAAAACAATAGCTTTAGTTGTAAAATGTAATTTAAACCAGCTCATGTATGAAGTCGTTTTGTTTAGTCATAATTTTGCAATAATGATCGGTAATAATAGCTGCATTATTAATCAAAAATAGCATTTGAAGCCCCTCATGAGCGAATCTATAGTGCAACTTACCTTTGCACTTCCGTCATTTGAAGATCCTATGTCTGCGGCAATGAGTCACAGCATGGAATTTGAAACGCTATCGCAGGATGCTAACAGTCAGCATCAAATCACACTGCAATGCGTTTTACCTGAGGCTGCTCATGAAAGTGATATTATTTCACTCAGCGCAACTGAGCCAAATGCACGAGCGGCTCAATACTACACAGAAAAAACACTCAACCTATCTGATCTAGAACAAGGGCGAGTCAACCTAACTTTGAGTCAAATAGCACATAGTCATGATTTTGTGATGCAAATGATTTTGCATGGTAAGCACGGCACGTTAAAAAATAGTTTGCAGTTTGATATGCATATTAACCAATTTGGTAGTGGTTATACTGCACCTGCAACTTATATAGCGCCGCCTAGGCCGCATCGAGTACGTCAGTATTTCGCTAATATGGGAACAGCTTTACTTTCGCTTTTTTAGTTATTGGCGCACACTTTTCCACTGGTTTTTTATTACTCAATCAGCAAAGCTCACTTTACCCATAGTGATATCTAAAATCCCTTGGTTGTTATTATTTAAGCCTTGACGTTGCCCTGCCAAACATTCATTTGCCAAAATAGCAAACAGCACGGCCTCTTTGGCATCAGGATTTACGCCTAAATTCTCGGTGTTTTTAAACGCCTTAATGTTTGGGCAGTGCATCAGTAATTGCTCCATTAATAATGGATTATGAATACCTCCACCACTGGCATATACTACACAGTCTTGAGTATGTTGAGCACAGTCATTTAACGCCTTGGCAATCGTAGTGGCAGAAAGGGCATTTAAAGTCGCTAAAACATCTTCGTGGTTTAGTCTTTGTGTCGTTGAATGCATTTGTGCCGCCCGTAAATAAGCTAAATTAAACACCTCAGGTCCGGTTGTTTTAGGCAGTGGTAATTTAAAAAACGCGTTATCGGTAAGCGCAGCAAGAAGCTTTGTATTCACTTTACCAGCTTTGGCAAGTTTAGCTCCCTCATCATAATGGAGCCCTTTAAAATAATGCTGTACATAAGCATCCATAATAGTATTGCCAGGGCCAATGTCAGAGCTAAAGACCGCTCCAGTATCGCCGTTTTTAGGTAAAAATGTTAAATTAGCAATGCCCCCCATGTTGAGTAAAATACGATTTTCATTTGGGCTGGCAAAAAACAAATAATCTCCATACACAGCTAATGGTGCGCCTTCACCACCAGCAGCAATATGCTTTTGCCTAAAGTCACCTATCGTGGTAATGCCTGTAGTAACCGCTATTTGATCGCTGTCGCCAATTTGTAGCGTGCCATTTTTAAAATCGTGGTGGTTATGTTGGGATTGCGGGCAGTGATAAATAGTTTGCCCGTGACTGGCTATTACATCAATATCGGCTGGATTTACTTGCCACAGTGCTAAACACTGATTAACCATAGCACCATGGAGTTTACCTACCCACGGATGTAACAAAGTCAGCACTTCTAAATCGCATTCGCGCTTAGCAAACACCTGTTTTATTTTAGTTTTATACTCATCGTTGTACTCAACCGTGGTGAATTTTAATACCTCTATTTGGGTATGCAAACCCGCTCCGGTTATTTTACATAGCGCCACATCTAAACCATCTAAAGAGGTGCCACTCATTAGGCCAATAATTAAACGACTAGGCTTTTTAGCGCTATTATAAAGGGCGGCAATGTGTGGGTGCATAGTGACTCTGTGTAGGTACTTTTTATTATATTTTAAAAGAGTTTAAAGCAAAGTTATAGCTGTATACACTTTAATTTTAAAAAGATAGTTTCATTGTTTAAACGCCTAAAGCTTGCTAGGTTATTGGTTGATAATAATAAACTTATTTACCATATGATGATTTTACGTGAGTTCAAGCAACACGATACCTTTCAAATCGTAACCATTTTGAACAATCAACAAGTAGCTCGCTATTTGTCCTCTAAAATTCCATTTCCGTATACGCAGGCAGATGCGAATTGGTGGATAAACGAGGGAGCAAAATGTGGCATCATTAAAGCCATCGAAGTTGATGGCCTGTGTGTTGGTTGTATTGGTGTTATTCCTGGTGAATTTGAGTATAGCCGCAGTGGCGAAATTGGCTATTGGCTTAGTCAGCAATATTGGGGGCAAGGTATTATCACCCAAGCCATTGGGTTGATTATTAGGGTCTGTTGACCTTTCAAGGTTAAATTTGCAACAGTCTGTTTGGTATTTAGGCAAGGCAGAGCCTATGAGGTGTGGTTATTCCAAATAAATAGGCGATAACGCAGTATTAATGCTAAACAGGCGCTGCCCTTCGGGTTCTGCCTAGGGGCTATTTACTCTTTGTTGCTCGGTTTTGACTTAGCCCACTAGGTTACAAACCTCGCGCCGCGATTAAACCCCCCCTAGTTTGAACAAATTGTAATCCGCAAAGGTCAACAGACCCTAAAGAAGTGTTTAAAAGTACTAATTTAAACCGTATTTATGCGGCTGTATTTGCTGGTAATGCGGGCTCAATAAAGGCGCTGCTTAAAAGTGGCTTTAATACCGAGGCTATTTTAAAACAAGCAATTTATAAAAATGGTCACTATTTTGATAGCCATATATTTAGCATGCTAAAAACAGAGTAATTATTCTAATTAAATGTTTGCAAAGGTTGAATTAACCCCCTCTCGCCCAAAGCTCGTGTATCAAGGTACAAATTTTATCTGCCTATCCGCGCATTATTGTTGAGCCGTGTATTGTTTTAAAGCTTAAACATTCGGTAATAGGTGGTTTTTTCACTTTATTTTGGAGATTTTTATGTCTACAACTAGCCGTCAATTTACTTTAGCCTCGCGCCCACATGGCGCCCCTACCAATGACAACTTTGAATTTAAAAGCAAAGAGCTTCCATCGTTAAAAGAGGGCGAAGTACTGTTGCGTACAATTTACTTATCATTAGACCCCTACATGCGTGGCCGTATGAGCGATGCTAAATCGTATGCCGACCCTGTCGAAATTGGTGATGTAATGGTTGGTGCAACGGTGTGCCAAGTAGAAACATCTAAAAACGATAAATTTAGCGAAGGCGAATGGGTATTAGCGTACACAGGTTGGCAAACTTACGCCATCTCAAATGGCGAAGGCTTAATGTCATTAGGTAAAGAACCAACAAACCCTTCATACGCATTGGGTATTATGGGTATGCCTGGCTTTACCGCCTACATGGGTTTACTCGATATTGGCGCCCCTAAAGCAGGTGAAACCGTGGTCGTTGCAGCAGCAACGGGACCTGTTGGTGCAACGGTTGGCCAAATTGCTAAAATTAAAGGCTGTAAAGTGGTTGGAGTTGCCGGTGGCAGCGAAAAATGTGCTCATGCCGTTGAAAAGCTAGGCTTTGATGCCTGTATTGATCACAAAGCCGATGACTTTGCCGAACAATTAGAAAAAGCATGTGACCAAGGCATTGATGTTTATTATGAAAATGTGGGCGGAAAAGTGTTTGACGCCGTATTACCTTTGCTTAATACCTCAGCGCGCGTGCCTATCTGTGGTTTGGTATCGCAATATAATGCGACCAGTTTGCCTGAGGGCCCAGACCGAATGGGCATGTTAATGGGACAATTACTAACTAAGCGCATCAAAATGCAAGGCTTTATTATTTTTGATGATTATGGCCACCGCTATGACGAATTTGCACAAGACATGCAAAAATGGCTACAAGACGGAAAAATTCAATACCGCGAACATCTGGTAGAAGGCATTGAAAACACCATCAGTGCATTTAACGACATGATCAGTGGGAAGAACTTTGGTAAAACCGTAGTAAAGATTAACAGCCCACTATAATAACATTCAGGCTGTGTTGTAATTCAACACAGCTCAATAAGGAAGAAAATGATTAAACTACACCATTTAAATAAATCTCGCTCTAAACGTATTATTTGGTTACTAGAAGAGCTTGAGGTCGATTACGAAATTGTTGCTTACCAACGTAACACTGAGACTTTTTTAGCCCCTGATGAGCTTAAAAATGTGCATCCGCTGGGTAAATCGCCAGTTATAGAAGATGATGGCTTAGTGATTGCCGAGTCTGGCGCTATCACAGATTACCTGATCACTAAATATGGCAAAGGTAAATTTGCCCCAAAAGCAGGCACCCCTGATTACGTTGACTACCAGCAATGGCTACATTTTGCAGAAAGCTCAGCAATTTTACCGCTTTTACTCAAAATGTTTGTGCAAAAAGATGGTGCTAAAACCCAGTTTTTAGAGGGCTATGCTGATGCAGAAACCGCTAAAGTGATTAGCTATTTTAACAGTCGTCTTGAAGGCAAGCATTATTTAGTGGGCGAGACCCTAACCGGTGCCGATTTTATGATGTCGTTTATTGTTGAAATCGTTAAAAATGCAGGCCAGTTAGAGCACTTTAAAAACCTGGTTAAATACGATGAGCAATTACAATCTCATGAAAAATTTCATACCGCTAACGAGTTAGAAGCCAAGTACGACTAACTTACCTTTCGCTTTGATTGTGGTTTCACAGTCAAAGCGATACCCGCTTTTCTACTCAGGCCTATCCAGGTAGATTTGTTTAAAATCATTAAAATGTGCTTCAAAAAGTGCAACTAAGTTTGGATCAAAATGATTACCTGCACCTTTAATTATTTCCGCTTTTGCGTCATCCATACTCCAAGGCTCTTTATAACAACGGCGACAACATAACGCATCAAACACATCAGCAATCGCAGTAATTCGTCCCTCTAAACTGATTTCTTGCTGTTTTTTTGCGTGCGGATAACCGGCTCCATCCCAACGCTCGTGATGATCAATCGCAATGTTTGCAGCCATATTAATAACAGGATTAGTTGTCCCTTTGAGAATTTCCCAGCCCTTAGTGGTATGCTGTTTCATAATTTCCCACTCGTCAGCATCTAATTTTGCCGGCTTGTTTAAAATGAGATCTGGTACACCTACCTTTCCTACATCATGTAACTGCGCAGCTAGACTAATTTTATCGCAGTACGCTTGATTTTGATTATGCAGCTGCGCGAGTAATTTTGCATATAAGCCAACCCTAATTACGTGAGATCCCGTTTCCTTGGAGCGCGACTCCATGGCACCTCCCATTAGTGAAATAGCCAGCTGCTGGGTTTCTTCAATTGAGTTAGCTAATAATAAACTTTCAAATGTGAGAACAACATTGCCCAAAAACAAGTCAACAAGCTGTTGCGCTTCTTTTTTAACCGGTTGCAATGATTGAAATGCGAGTATTGAATCTAGACCTTTTTGTGAATGATGAAAATAAACATAATGATCTTCTGCAATAAAATTCTGCTTGGTTTGTTTCGCCCTTAAAAAGTACTCTTGATGCTTTTTCGGAATACTATCAATACCACTTCCCGTGAACAGATGTATACCTGAGACCTCCCCTTCAATCATTTGCAACTTTTCATCTAACTGACAAATACCAAATACTTTAGGCGCATCAATATATAAATTGGCCGAGCTCATATTCAGTACAAGTTTTAACTCTTCCATGACAACAGAGGTAAACTCTACCAAGTCACCAATTTGAGTAATGGTAGAGATAGCTTTTATTAGTCTTTTTAAATTATAGCGGTGAGTTTGTAGCATACAAATATCGCGGTAGGCTCGTAAAGAGGTATAAAAAATCAATTCAAGATCTTGGCTTTGCAGTTGGCTCTTCGCTTTATAGCCATCAATATCATAATCGCGAATAACACTGCGCTCAGGCGCAACCCCAGGCTGACCTGTTCGCAAAATAATTCGACTATAACCATTTTGTAAGTCTTGGCGAATAAATCGCGCAAGATCTAATCCTGCATGTTCTGTTTCCATTACGACATCTAGTAAAATTAATGCGTAACGTTCTGAGCTTTGTAGTTTCTCTTTCGCCTCAGATGCACTGTAAACACTGTGTAGTTCAACAGGGCGTTGCTCAAATTCAAAGCGCTTCATTGCAAGTTGAGTTACCTGATGCACCGAGTCATCGTCATCAACAATTAAGATTTTCCATGGCTTAGCATTGCTGTTGGCAACCGCTTTATCTGACACTACATCATCTTGTAACCACTCCATAAACACACCCTGCTATTAATTAATTCGGTGGCGTTACCGGAAATTGAATGAAAAAATAAACGCCTGTGGATTCTTTTTGCTTTACTGCAATTTGCCCTTTCAGGCGGTGAACTACGAGGTTATAAACAATATTCATCCCCAAGCCACTGCCGCCACCCGCTCTATTTGTGGTGTAAAACGGGTCAAACACTTTTTTCTGAACTTCATCTGTCATGCCTTGACCACTGTCTTGATAATGAATACAGACAGAGTCTGAGTACTCAATATGAACACTTATCTGCCCTTTTTTGCTACCATTTTGAAAACCGTGAATAATTGAATTCATTACTAAATTAGTGAAAATTTGCGCTAAGGCACCGGGATCAGAATACACTTCTGGCTCAGGCTCCGTTGCACTAATGGTAATATCAACCGGTGTTGCTTTAAGGGTATGATAGAGGCTTTTTAGCACCTCATTAAAATAACTACTTACATACAAATTACGTAATTCTTCGGTTGTTTGATCAACCGCTACACGTTTAAAACTGCTTATTAAATCAGCGGCACGTTGCATGTTTTTTAGCAAAATGTCACAGCTTAAATCAACTTCACTAATAAACTCACTAAACTGCGTTTTACTTAAGGTGCCAGAAGCCACTTTGTTTTTAGTTTCGATTAACATTTCTCGCAAATGAGATGTCGCTGTCACACAAACACCTAACGGTGTATTCACCTCATGTGCCACACCACTGACTAAACTTCCAAGTGAAGACATTTTCTCTGCTTCAACAAGTTCCTGCTGAGTGCGACGAAGCTCTATGGTTTGCTCAAGTAGAGCCTGCTCTGCCTCATGGCGTTTACTCGACATTAAATTAATAGAATCACTTAAACTGTCATAAGGGCTGCGCTTAGAAACTGTTTGAGAAAAATCCCCAGCTGCAATCGCAGAGCAAACCTGATCAATATCTTTACTGGCTTTAATTAAACGCTCAAAGCTTCTAAACATGGTGCCAAGCTCATCCTTTTGAGTCATATACTTTTGAACATGAATAGATAAATCTCCATTAGCTAGCTGTTCAACAGATTTAATCGCAATATTAATACGCTTGGTTGTTCGGTTAATAAAATACCAAAAGAGTAAAAACACCAGTAATACACTTGCAAAAGCCGCTGCCAATAATGGGCTAAATTGCGCTTGAATAGGCCCAATAATATCGGTTTCAGAGCGACGCACTATCACTGTCCAATGCCCAGTGGCAACCTTGGCTTTATCAAAATAGAATATTCCAGAATCAAAAGGATCGTTAGCAGATAATATTTCTCTTGCTTGCCCCTGTGATTTTAGCTGTTTGGCTATACTTGCATAATCTGTGTCTAAAATGGCTTTCGTTTTTAGTCCTGAATGATTTAATGTCGTGGCAATCACGTTGTCACGTTGGCTGAGTAACAAAACATCAATTTTTAGTTGCTGCTTTATGGTTTGTAAGAATTCCGTTATATCAGCAAGTGCTCTATCTACACTTGCCATACCGACAAATTCGCCATTAATAATAATTGGCGAACTTTGTTCAACCAGCATTCTTCCCTCGTAAACATAGGGCTCAGTGATCATCGTCTCGGTATTACCATCACGTAAAAACTGTTGACGTACTCCCTCATAATAAAGACTTGATTCCATATCGACCAAGGGCTCAAGTAACAAACGTTCAGAGTCATTAAAATCACGATGCCAATAAGGTAAAAAACGGCCAGTTTGGTCTACATAAACGCCCTCTTTTAACGGTGGAGCATTAATATAGGCTTGATCTTGATTATCGGCATTAGGCTCATAACCAAACGAAGCCCCCACAAATGAAGGGGTCATTTTAAGCACTGCACGAACAAAATTAATACTTGCCTCTCTATCACCAAACAACCCATTTTGCTGTGCTAAGGCCATAATCTCTGTAGTGCGTACCGCTAATTGCGTTTCTTCATTTACCTTCGCGGCAATCGTATCTGCCGTCTGGCTTAAATTTAGTTTTGCTTGTATAACAGCCTGATTAAGGCTAGTTGAATACCAATAACTCAAGATACTGGCAATAATGAGCATGACGGGCAATGCCAAATACAGCAGCATCTTTCCTTGCAAAGAGTGTATGAGTGGTAGTCGCATAATTTTAGGCTTAAACAAGCAAGCCAACATCCTGAGGATCTGAAGTATTAAGCTTAAAAATTAGACTATAAAAACTTTCTAGGCAAATCAATTGTGTAGAAATTAATGCAAAAGCGGGGTA
Source organism: Pseudoalteromonas sp. SM9913 (assembly GCF_000184065.1). Lineage (NCBI taxonomy): Bacteria > Pseudomonadati > Pseudomonadota > Gammaproteobacteria > Alteromonadales > Pseudoalteromonadaceae > Pseudoalteromonas > Pseudoalteromonas sp. SM9913. Next base: position 165,443 of record NC_014800.1, on the reverse strand, counting down.
TTAAAATACCCGCTATATAACGGACAAGGTTGTTAAATAGAGTATCGCTTGGAAACAAAAGCGTTATTTATATAATTTATCAGACTCGCTGAGTTGTAGAGCAGACTGTAAAGTTCTTATTGTTTAATCGACCAACCGATAACCCACAGCGGGTTCAGTTAATATGTATTTTGGACTAGCAGGGTTAGCTTCTAGTTTTTGTCTGAGCTGCGCTACATGTACCCGCACATATTCAGGACGGTCTATGTACTGCGCTCCCCAAATATGGCTTAAAATTGCATTATGAGTGAGTACTTTATCTTTATTTTGAAACAGCAATAATAATATTGCGTACTCTTTTTTAGTCAGTTTTATCTCATTCCCCGAGGTGGTTACTATGTGCTTTTGTGGATCTATTTTTATATTCCCACAGGTAAACGCCACACTCGGCTGACTTTGGGTGCGCAATAACACCCGAATTCTGGCGAGTAACTCATTCGCGCTAAACGGTTTGGTAATATAGTCATTTGCTCCATTATCAAGCGCGGTTACCTTTTCAACTTCGCCATCTCGCGCTGACAGCACCAAAACAGGTAAGGCACTCCATTGTCGAAACTCAATCAGCCAGTCTTGACCGTCCATATCTAACAAGCCTAAGTCTAATAACACAAGATCATAACTTTGCTCACTTAAACGTGCAAAACCATCTAAGCCTTTATCACAAATACTTAGCTCGTAACCACTGGCTTGCAACAAGGTTTTTAAAAAGCTTTGTAAAGGGGGAGAGTCTTCCAATATTAAGATTTTAGTCATTGTCTTTTTCCCAGATCAATTTTGCGTACGCCATCTGTGTCTCGTTGTTAATTGTTAATGTAAATGTACCTTGGTGAAATTTAGCCACCACATCACAAATAATACTGCCCAGCCCAACGCCTTCATCGCTACTTGTTTGCGCTTTAGTGATCACGTTATTAGTGAGAAGTAACTGATAACATACCTTTTGCTGATTGCTACTTTGAGTAAATTCAACGCTCACCTTCCCATCACCATAACGCCATGCATTTTCGAGCATATTAGCTAGCGCAATTTCTAATAAAGTCACATCCCCTATGCATTTTGACTGAGCGTCTATATTGGTATCTATAACAAAATGGGTGAGTTGCTGCTGTCTGCGAGCTTTGGCTTCACTGAGTAATGCTTGTAAGTTTATTGTTTGCCAACATAGATTTTCACCCATTTTATTAACTCGGCTTAACTCCATGACTTTATCAAAGTGTTGATTAAGTATTTTACTTTGCTCATAAATATTACTCGCTTGCTCTTTTATCACGCTGTCGCTGAGGGTAATTTCATCATCTGCAAGCATGCTGGATGCGCCCATAATAGTTGCCAATGGTGTGCGTAAATCATGTGACAAACTACGTAAAAGTGCATTTTTAGCGCGTTCTAATTCCGCTTGCACCGAAATAGCAGCCGACTGCTGGCGTAATAACGTTTTTTCATGTACTTGATAAAGCAGCGAGATAGCGGTATCAGCAAAAGCTTTTTGCCCTTGCGTTAACCGTTTAGTAAAATTAAACCCGCCCCTGCTCGGGTTAGCCTCACTAAGTAATATAAATTCACTGTTGCCTCGCGGTGCTGCAGGCATAAATGTGCAAGATGCATTTAAATGCTTACCGATCCGCTGTACAAAGTACTTTTTTTGTTCGTCCAGCGTATCTAGGCTATTTAGGTCTTTGGCCAGTTCATACAAGGTGCGGCTATTACTTGCGTGTAATTGCACATCTCTGACTTTAGTACTGAGCTCCCCCGCCAATTGACTGATCACAAAACCAACAATTAGCATAACAATAAAAGTTACTAAATATTCTATGTTTTCAATATGAAAAGTAAAATTAGGGGCAACAAAAAACCAATCTGTACATGCGACACTTACTAAGGTGGTCAGTATCGCAAGGCGACGGTTACTACGTACAGCAACCCAAGTCACCCACAATAACTGAAGCATTACAATATCGGTAGTAGTAAACCAGTTACGTACAGGGAAAATGGCCATAACCACAATTAATGGCATTATTAACGCCAAAAAAAATGCTTTATACCACCTTGGTTTGGCCTCGACCTGATTCATTAATTATTCCTCTAACATTTGAGCACTTAGGTTACTGCCTTTTCGATATTGCCTCTATAAAGTTTTTATAAAGTTTTTTATCTCGTTCGTTAAATCTTTATAAAGCTTTGCAGTGCAGCGCTGACTTTAGTATTTGATCCCGTATATTCAACTCAACTTTAGTGATTGCGTGTTACCTGCAATAGGTATTTGATAAGGCGTATTGATGATAAATTGGAAAATCACCTTAAGACTACTCGCCTTTCCTATTATTTGGATGGGAGTGGTGCAACTAGCATTCGCAGCGCTTTCATTATTTATTTTTAAAGATCGCGTTATTAGTGCGTTTCTTATTTCTGGCGCAACGATGATCTCAGTCGCTTTAGTGCTACTTATCAATTTACGTAAAACAGATTATACCGGCGCAACATTCAGAGATGCACTCATTTACGCCACAGTAACGTGGATTATAGCCGGTGTGTTAGGCGCTATTCCCATTTTGGTTATCACTGGCGTTAACTTTAGCGATGCAGTATTTGAGTCAATTAGCGCCTTAACTACTACTGGTGCAACCGTGCTATCAGGGCTCGATAACATGCCTGCTAGCTTTTTATTGTATCGACAATTTTTACAATGGATGGGCGGTTTAGGCATAGTAATTTTTGTAGTGGCTATTTTACCTATGCTGAATATTGGTGGCATGAAATTATTAAAAGCAGAAACCCCAGGCCCCATTAAAGACGAAAAATTAACTCCGCGCGTTGCCAGTACCGCGCATTATTTATGGGGTGTTTATTTTGCAATCACGGTACTTTGTATTTTAGCCTATTATGCTGGTGGAATGAGTTTATACGATGCGATTGCACATGCCTTTACCACAGTTTCAACTGGGGGGTTTTCAACGCATGATGCCAGTATGTGGTATTACCGCAGCCATTTACTGCTGTGGATAGCTAATGTCTTTATGCTTGCAGGTGCGATTAACTTTGCCTTGCACTTCAAAGTGGCGCACAAAAGAGCCATTACTAGTTATTATCACGATGAAGAAACACGTTATTTTATTTATATCGTCGTGTTTTTATCAGTTCTTTTAACCACTATGTTGCTGCTTAAAGACAGCTACTCAAATGTACTTGAAGCATTTAGTTTCTCCACATTCCATATTATTTCTTTTATTACCAGCACCGGTTATGGCGCAGCAGGCTTTACTGACTGGCCAGCTGAGGCTGGGTTTTTACTGGTAATTGCTGGCTATCTTGGTGGTTGCGCAGGTTCAACCGCTGGCGGAAATAAAATAATTCGTAACATTATTGTTGGCAGAATGATTAATAACAATATTAAACAGCTACTTCATCCAAGAGCGATATTTACACTTAAATATCAAGGTTCGCCCGTTAAAGAAGATGTACGCCATGCAATTATGGCATTTATGACCTTTGCTGTTGGTACAAGCTTACTGTTTACAATGTTACTTATGGCAACGGGTCTTGATTTTTGGAGTGCATTTACTGCGGTAGCTGCTTGCGTCAATGTACTTGGCCCTGGGTTTGGTGAAGTTGGCGCTAACTTTCAACCCGTTTCAGATACCGGTATTTGGATACTCTCGGTCGCTATGATCGTGGGCCGGTTAGAATATTTTACTGTTTTTGCACTTTTTACTCATAGCTTTTGGAAAAAATAACGAGGAATAATATGGCACATTTTACAGTGATTGGTTTAGGTCGCTTCGGCATTGCAGCAAGTCTTGAGTTAATTCATTTAGGACACACAGTGACTGGCGTAGATAGTAACCCAAAACTCGCCGAAAAGTATGTTGAGCATTTATCTGAAACCATCGTTTGCGACTCCACCGATGAAGCCGCACTTAAAGAGCTTGATTTAGCGAGTAGTCAGGCTGTTTTAGTGGCGATTGGGGAAGATATGCAATCGAGCATTCTGTGCACGCTTGCATTAAAAAACTTAGCTGTTGAGCAAATATGGGTAAAAGCGAGTACTAAAGCCCATCACACTATTATCTCTAAATTAGGTGTAACACGCATTATTCACCCTGAGGAAGAAATGGGGGTGCGCGTTGCACAAGCGCTTAATTACCCGATAGTGAACGACTATATTTCATTAGGCAATGGCTTATACGTTGTTGAAGTAAGTATAAAAGCTCACCTACATAAAACAAAACTAGGGCATCTACTCAGAGAAATAAAAGGCACTGTAGACCCTCTATTGGTAAAGCGCGCCAAGCAAACGTTTGTCAAACTTGATGACGACTTTGAGTTACATACCCACGACACCTTACTGCTATCAGGTAGCCGAGTCGAATTAAACTATCTAGCTCCAAGGCTCTTATAATCATGGTTTTATGGCACCCTCTCAAAACGCCTATTGAGCGCAAAGTCAGTGGGCATAAAAAAATCAATGCGGCTCCGCCTCTTATTTTATGTTGCAGTTTTTTAATATTAATAACGCTAGGAGCATTAGCATTAAAACTGCCTTTCGCAACCTATGAGCCTATTTCATGGATACAAAGTGCGTTTACGGCAACCTCTGCGGTGACTGTAACTGGACTGGTTGTAGTGGATACCGGTTCAGTGTTTACCCCTTTTGGACAAGGCGTTATTGCGTTATTAATTCAACTGGGTGGTCTGGGGTTAATGACCTTTGCGGTTGTAACTTTAATGGCACTGGGTAATAAAGTTGGCTTTATTCAAAAAACAGTCACCAAAGCTGCTTTTAATCAAACAGATACATCTACGTTGGTCAATACCGCTAAGTCTGTTTTACTGTTTGCACTAATCGTAGAATCTATAGGCGTTGTTATTTTAACGCTGTATTGGCTACCTGAAATGGGTTTACAGAAAAGCTTTTTTCATGCTCTTTTTTATACCATTAGCGCTTTCAACAATGCAGGGTTTGCATTGAGTCCTAACAGCTTAATGCAGTATGTTGAAGACCCCGTTGTGAATTTAACTATTACCGGTTTGTTTATTATTGGTGGGCTTGGCTTTACCGTATTAATGGATTTATATAAATCAAAGCGTTGGGCAAAGCTCAGTCCCTACAGTAAATTAATGTTGATCAGCACAGTTATTATTAACGTTATTGCATTATTGCTTATTTACGCGATTGAATACGATAATCCAAAAACACTGCAACCACTGTCTGAAGTAGGTAAATGGTTAGCTGCTTGGTTTCAAGCTGTCACACCCCGTACTGCGGGATTCAATACCATTGCTATTGAAGAATTAAAAAATGCCAGCACCGCTTTAACTATGATGCTTATGTTTATTGGTGGCGGCTCTTTAAGTACCGCAAGTGGCATTAAAGTCGTTACGTTTATCGTTTTAATTTTAGCAACCTATAGCTACCTAAGACGTGACAAAGGCGTCACTGTGTTACGCCGAGAAATAGACAAAGAATCTGTGTATAAAGCATTAGCTTTAACCATTATTTCAGCAGGAGTCACTTGGTTAGCTATTTTTACCTTACTAGTCGTCGAAGATGCGCCTTTTTTAGATGTTGCTTTTGAAGCGGTATCTGCACTGGGGACGGTAGGGCTTTCACGTGGTTTAACATCCTCGCTATCACCACTGGGAGAGTTTATTATTATGTTTTTAATGTTCATGGGCAGAATAGGTCCGCTCACTATCGCCTATTTTTTAGCAAGTCCACGCACTAAAAAGCTAAGATACCCAAGCGCGCAACTCTCTATTGGCTAACAAACATTCACGCGGGTTAATCAGCCCGCGTTTTAAATACCCGCTAGCTCCCGCTCAGTAATACACTCACCCGATGCCATTTCAAATTCTCGACACGTTAATGGGCGATTTTCGTAAATAGTACACATGAGGGTATTTCTATCAAGTGCTTCGCACCAGCCATCGTCGCCGCGCTTCATGACCTCACTGCCCCATTTGTCGTAATCAATATATCGAAAAGGAACACCGGTATCAGTGACAATACGCACTTCTAATTGGCAGCAACACGCTTGGCAGTTAGCGCAAGTGACTGGTTGGGTATTGATATTTTCAACAGCAATGATTGAGTTTGGCATACAGACTTTTGATAAATGATATACAAGCTATAGGATACACGAGCGAGGCAAGGGTGACAGTAAAATAACGTCAGATATTAAACATCGTTATATTGTAATTAACTAATCACTAAAAAAGCGTGCTGATTAACCAGCACGCTTATTTAAGATTAAAAATTGAAAACCACTTTAACGTTATCCGATACAGCTGATGAAGAGACAAAGCCAATGGTGTCAGGGTTAGCTGCGACCATTTTGATTACTTCACTGTCATTTTCTAACTCTTTAGGTGGTGTGCCCTTTCCTGTAAAAATTAGTTTTGACCAATATGCTTTTAACTGAGAAGACGTTTTATTAAGTAATTTACTATTAAATTGCTCGGTTGCAGCACTACTTGGTTCTTGAGATATTGGAATGATCTTATTGCCATTGCTAAATGACTTTTCTTTTCCTGTATAAATTCGGCTGATAACAGACTCATCAAAGCTACTTTCATTTGAAGGATGCACGATAATAGCAAAATCTGCATAGGCGAAGTTCGTAAACAGGAATATTACACTTAATATTAATTTTTTCATTTTACCTCTCCTTAAAATACAACATCGACACCAAGCGTGATAGCTTTACTATCACCGGCCACAGCTAAATCAAACGAGTCATCTTTGACTCTATCGTATTGCACTTTAAATGCAGCTGACGGATGAAAGTCCCACCTCACACCAACAGCAAATGTATTATGCTGTTCTGTATCACCTTCACCTTCTTGTTCGAAGTCTGAAAACATGACATAAGGTGTAATAGAGTCAAAACGATAGCCCGCACTGATCATATAAGTGTCGAGATTACCATCTAAGTCTAAGCGGTTAAGCTCACTTAAAACGAAAAAATCACCAAAATCAAGATTTGCAGCTAAACCATAAAATTTACCATCTCTGCTATCTTTGCCGTCCCACAAAACCGGTTCACCCGCACGAAAACGCTTATTGGTGTATTGCATGTGGGTCACTCTTAGTTCGAGCCAGTCACGATTTAGTAACAGTACGCCGCCTAACATATCTTCCCAAATTTCTCTTGTTGGCTCTTGAAAGAAGAAGTCTGATAATAGCTTGTTATCGTCATCGTCCTCTTTACCGGTATAAATATTCGCAGACACTCCCCAGTCACCTATAGAACCTGAGTAGAGTAAATTAACGCCCTCGTAGTTAAATACTTGCCATGTATAGTTATCTGCAGGGGCTCGCATCCATACATATGCATAACCTACATCGAAAAAGTCTGAGTAGTAAAATAGTGGTAAACGCTTTTTACCTGCTTGAATAGTCCAATTATCATTAATATCGTAAGAAATATAAGCCCATTCAAAGTTTGCCTCAAAGTCGTTGACTCCTCTGGCAACTAGCTGACCTGTTACAGAAAGACCTTCACCCAAATCGCCTGATACCTGTAATCCAATCAAAGACTCTGGCGAAAAGGATAAATCTTCAGTGTATGCACTAACATTTGGATAGTCCGCAAGAAATGTTGGTTCAACGCCATATTGCGGGACACCTGTACCGCTCAGTACCTTACCTGCATTAATACTTGCAAAACCCGAAATATTAATTTCAGCATAACTACTTGCTGATATAAATGCTCCCAATAGTATAATTTTTTGCAGTTTCATTGATCACCTCATTATTATAATGGCTGTCATAGCCAAATTGAGTATAGTAAAGCAAGAAAAAGAAACAAAAAATTAACACTCTTTTATTTTTATACTGATTTCTAATATTATTTAGCCATCGACCTTGATAGCAATGTCCCTTTAATTTCGCTGTAGCGCTGTTGCTCGCACAGTGCAAAACCACTTAGTTGACGTACTTTATTACGCGCAAACAGTGGCACGCTCATTCCCGCTAAAAACCGGCATTGGGTTTCAATACCTACATTGTGTACACCTTTAGTTGCCATGTGCGCTAAAAACTCATCGACCTTTTGATAAATAAGCGCTGTATCAATCGTTGCAGGGGGAATTGAATATTCAAGCTTAACTGAATGCCCACGACACACCGAGCAATGTCCACACTGCTGTGGCGCATTCGCATCATCAAAGTAACGGGCTAAGTTATAGCTTAAGCAAGATTGCAGCTCAAAAAAGCGTACTAAAGCAGCAATCCGTTTTATTTCCGCTTGCTCTTTATCAGTAAAATAATCGTGTAACTGCTGGGCAAGTGCAGGATTATTAATCACCTCGCTATGCACTTTGTACACGTGAGTAATACGTTTGGTTTCAAGGGTGATAAGGTTTTTTTCAGCCAAATAGTCAAGCGCGGCTACCACACGTTTACGGTCAACCTGCGCGGCTTGCGTTAGGGAGTCAAAATTAAGTGTGCCCCATATTTTTTTAAAGTCGGTATGACTAAATATTTGTTTTAAAAAAGCTTGGCGCTGCTCATCAAACTGGCTAAGTAACTCATTTTTATCAACCAAAAATTTATACTTAAAATCGGCATAATAAGCATACTGCGGGGTTATTGCGCCTTGCATTTCAAGCTGTACCAGCAAGGTTTTAAGGGCAAGTTGGCGAATATTACTCTCGCTTGAAAGGCTATATTCTTGCATTTCCCATTGCTGTTGAGCTTGGCGAATATCGTTAATAACATATTCAATACCGCTGAGCTCTGGAGTATCGCCGTAAATAAAGTTTTCTACTGTATTTAAGCCATCTAAATTAGCCAGGGTATAACAATTTGATGGGTTGCCGTCACGCCCTGCGCGGCCAATTTCTTGGCTGTAGTTTTCTATTGATTTAGGTAAATCGTAGTGAATTACAAAGCGTATGTCTGATTTATCAACCCCCATACCAAAGGCAATGGTAGCAACCACTACATTTATTTTGCCTGCCATAAAATCGTCTTGAATTTGCCCGCGTAGGGTGTCTTCAAGCCCTGCATGATACGCCACCGCGTGCAGGCCCTGCGCGCTTAACATATTGGCCACTTGCTCAGCACTTTGCTGCAGCGTGACATACACAATACCGGGGCCGGTTTGCGCACGGACAATTTTAGTAAGCTCATTGTTTTTATCCGCCGTTTTAACACTCAGCACATTTAAATCTAAATTAGCGCGATAAAACCCCGTTTGCACAATACATTGTGGCTCAATAGCAAAGCGCTCGGCCATATCGCGTTTTACTTTTTTAGTGGCGGTAGCGGTTAATAGTAGCACTAACGGAATATTTAGCTCTTCACGGTAACGAGGTAGTTTTAAGTAATCGGGTCTAAAGTTATGCCCCCATTCAGATATACAATGCGCTTCGTCAACAACCAACATAGAAAGCGCCACTTGGCTTATAAACTCCCTAAAGCGTTCGTTTTTAAAGCGCTCAACCGACACCATTAACACTTTAACTTTACCACTTCGTACGTCGTTCATTACAGTGCTACTTTGCATTTGGTCTTGGCTTGAGTCGAGGCTGGCGGCATAGATGCCTTTGCTATTTAAAAAGCTAATTTGATCTTTCATCAAGGCCAATAACGGCGATACCACCAGCGTTAAATGCGGTAAATGTAACGCGGTGAGTTGATAGCACAACGACTTACCCGATCCTGTAGGAAATATTGCCAATGATGATTGGCCATTTAGCAGCTGCTCTATGGTTTGTTGTTGCCCTGTTCTAAACTGATTAAAACCAAAATGTTGCTCAAGAGACTGAACTAGCGAGGTACTCATAAAAGCGTCCTTTTTATGTCGGTGCCCATAAATGCTGTAAATGCGCAGTAGATGAAATATTTGCATATCAGTATACATCAAATGACGTGATTTATTGCTGACATATCCTTTAATTAGGCGCACACTATAGCCCCATAAAAACGTGCTTTGCCAAAATAATTTTTTGATACCCAAGTCATTTTAAAAATCAACGTACAGAAATTGCTTCGGTATATTCTTTTTAAGGGCATAGTCATGGATATAACCATACCAAAAATCGTCATCATCGGCGGTGGCGCTGGTGGGCTGGAGCTAGCAACTCAATTAGGGCACAAACTAGGAAAGAAACAACACGCAAATATATTACTCATCGATAAAAATCGCACTCATATATGGAAACCGTTATTGCACGAGGTTGCAACTGGCTCTATTGATGCCGATTTAGATGGGGTTGTTTACTCCGCGCATGCTGCCAAACATCACTATAACTTTCAACTTGGTACCTTTTGCAACCTCGATAACAACAATAAAACCATCACCTTAAGCCCTCTATATGACGAGTTAGGGCATCAAATTTTACCTAAACGCACCGTTCACTATGATCATTTAGTTATTGCTATTGGCAGTGTGAGTAACGACTTTAATACGCCAGGCATTAAAGAGCATTGTTTTTACCTAGATTCAAATCAACAAGCAGAGCGCTTTCAACACGCGCTGCTGGATAACTTTACTCGCCTTCATCAAGACGATGACCCATTACACTCATTAAATATCGCCATTGTTGGCGGTGGAGCAACTGGGGTTGAGCTCTCGGCTGAGCTGTATCATGTTTCTGATTTACTAAAAATATACGGTTTAACCAATATGTCGGCTAAGCGTTTACATATTCATCTGATTGAAGCGGGCCCCAGGATTCTTCCGGCGCTGTCTGAGCGAATTGCCAGTTCGGCCAAGCGTGAGTTATTAAGATTAGGCGTCACCGTTCGGGAAAATACCCAAGTTAAACAAGCAACCGAACATGGCTTTATCACCAATGATGATGAGCAAATAAATGCGGATATTATGGTGTGGGCGGCGGGCGTAAAAGCACCTGACTTTATTAAAGAGCTGGGTATTTTTGAGCTGACTCGTAATAACCAAATAAAAGTAAACGAGTACTTACAAAGCAACCTTGACCCACAAATATATGTGCTCGGTGATTGCTGCGCGTTTACGCAAGATGATGGTACGCAAGTGCCGCCACGCGCACAATCGGCACATCAAATGGCACAATGCGTTGAAAAAAACTTAATCGCCACATTACGTGAGCAGCCCCTTAAAAAATTCGAGTATAACGACCATGGCTCACTGGTTAATTTATCGCGCTACAGCACAGTAGGCAGCTTAATGGGTAACCTAACCAGTAATAGCTTTTTTATTGAAGGTAAAATTGCCCGCTTTATGTATATTTCATTATATAGAATGCATCAGCGCGCTATTCATGGCAGTGCCAAAACCTTTGCTTTGTGGATCAGCGAAAAAGTGCTGCGTGTTGTGCGTCCTAAAATGAAGCTGCACTAGCCAAAATTAAAGACAGTGGTAATTTAAATTACCACTGTCTTTAATTTTTAATATTAGCTATATAAAGTACACAAAAATTTTAAGGAAACAGGCTATGTCGGATAAAACGCTTATTTTTAATTTTGATGGTACCGGCAGTGAACCCCGAGACGCAGATCAGTTTAGTACAGAGCATTTTAAAGAAGACGCCAGTATTTCTAATATTTTAAAACTACACTTATTGCTCGGTGGTAAACTTGATGATTCTCCCACCACCCCATTTTCCAAACAGTTAAGTTTTTATTACCAAGGCATAGGCACTAAAGGCAGTCGTTTAAAACGAATTTTAAATCAAGCACTCGCCCCACGTTCAGACGATGTAGCCAGCATTTTAAATCAAGCTATTAATGATTTTAAACAGCATTACCAAAGCGGCGATACCCTACTACTCACCGGCTTTAGCAGAGGCGCTGCATTAGCGCGGCGATTTGCAAAGTGCTTAGAGCCACTCATACATGAAAAGGTGTATTTATGTGTGTTTGATACAGTGGCCTCAATTGGCATGTCAAAAGTGAGTAAAGCCACTTGGGGTGCAGAGCATGTTATTTTTGAAAATCACACCATTGCCAGTAATGTCTTTGAGGCGCTGCACTGTGTAGCGCTTGATGAAAAACGTCGCGCGTTTGAACCGACGTTAATGAACCAGCAAGCTAACATTACCGAGCTGTGGTTTGCAGGAGCCCATTCCGATGTGGGAGGCGGCTACTATCGCGATGGACTTGCCGATATTTGCTTGCGTTATGCACTTGAGTGGCTCATTGCTCAGCCACTGTCAGTTTCATTGCTAACCAGTCATGACATCGATTACGAAAACCTTTTACCTGAGAGTAACTTGGTTGCCCAAGACGATGTGACTGTTATTCCCGATCCACTGGCGTTAAGTCATCAGCAAAATTACTTTTGGCTAAACCCATTTTTTAAACTTGTTGATAGGCAGTGCTGTGTATTAATTGACGATGAAATCAGCCACGTCGCCCCATTAATACATCACAGTGTTGCACAGCGAATTAATAAACTAACCAGCTATCGCCCCGAATCGTTAAAAAACTTACATTATAAAATGATTTACAGCGACGACAGCACGTTAAACTTTATGGGACTCAGTGCCCATATAATGCTAGCCAACCAAAATATGAGTTTACTTAGCATAAACCAAAGCCAAGATGTGATGGCATATGCCAGTGAAGCCTACAACGCCACCGGCTTAATGCTTGCCCAAGGTGCGACCTACCGTTTTACACCTTATCCTAATCAATATTGGTATGACGATGGTATAAAGTGCTCTCCTTCTGGGTGGCATCGCGATAACGTGCAACTCGGCGTTAAAGAAATCCCCATGGCATTACTTGAGCCATTTAGACGTTTAGCTACAGCGCAGTGGTTTAGCTTGATCGGCACGATTGGTCAAAGCGATGAACATGCCTTTGAAATTGCTGAAGGCGTTGAAATAACCATTAAAAAATCGGGAGAATTTTGCCCATTTGCTAATGATTTAAGTCGTTTTTATGGTGCGAATGCCGGTAGGATAAAACTTAAAGTAACGCGATTAAGCTGATAATCAGTGCACTTTATACTGCAAAGTGCACTGAGCTAGGGATAGCTGGTGGAGGTTATTGCTTTTTCATTTTATGGCCTTTCACGGCATAAAATAATATGAATAGATAACAAGGTAACAACACCGAGTAGCCTGTTTGTAACGAGGTAAAGCCACTCAGTAGCCCCCATAAAACGGGACCAAATGCACCTCCGGCAATCCCCATGATTAAAAGCGCAGAACCAGTACTAGTAAGTTTACCCAATCCTGATAATGCTAGTGGGAACACCGCAGGCCAAACAATCGCGTTTGCTAAGCCTAAAAAGGCAATCAGCAGTAAAACATCAGGCAAATTAGCGCCGCCTAAAGGCACCAATAACGCATTGGCAATAACAAACGACTGTGCATCGAGCAGTAAAATACATAATGTAATAACAATCCCTAATACAGACGATGCGGTTAAAGCGCTCTGCTGAGAAATAAATTTAGGGATAAGTAAAATACCTAAAATATAACCAAACACCATAAACATCATAGTGTATGAGGTCATTACCCCATATTTTTCGACTCCCAGCGATAGTGCAAAAGTACCTATGGTATCGCCTGCAATAACCTCAACCGCCACGTACAAGAATATCGCAATAGCGCCTAACACTAAGTTTGGATGAGAGAGTGTTTCACGAATTTCACCCTTATCGTTTATTGCGTCAACTTCATCATTAATAAGTTCAGGTAGCGGCGACTTTTTAACCGCAAAAGCTAATAAACCAATAAATATGGCCATGCCTAAGTAAGGTAAAATAAGGCCGTTGGCCATATCATCAACTTGCTCTTGGCTAAGCTCTGTGCCTACCGTACCGGTAAAGTTGCTTAAAATTAAGGCCGTAAATACCATCGGAGAAATAACCCCTGCGCCTTTATTTAAAATACCCATAATACTAATACGCACAGCAGCCGACTCTTCTGGCCCTAAACGCACTACGTACGGGTTAACCGCAGTTTGTAATAGAGTTTGACCTGCCCCCATCACTAACTGGGCTAATAAAAACAGAGGAAAAAACTGTGACATAGCGGCAGGAATAAACAGTAAACCCGCTAACATCATACACCCCATGCCAAGCGCCATCCCGTTCTTATAGCCAACTTTTTTAATTAACACGGCCGAGGGAAGCGCAGTAAAGGTGACGGCAATATAAAAGGAAAATAAAATTAACGACCCTTGAAACGGAGTTAACTGTAAAATTTGACTTAAATACGGCATTAATGAGCCATTTAGCCAAGTAGCAAAGCCCAGTATAAAAAATAATACCGCAACAATGGCCATTGGAACCACGCTACTATTTTTGGACGTATCCATAACATTGGTTGTCATGTTATTTTCCTTTATTTATATTTATTATGTTGTTAACAAACCTGAGCGCCGCCAATCCACGTGCTAATGACTTGTTGTTGTGTGTTTAATTGTACAAAATCTGCTGGACTGCCCGGTATTAATCGCCCGTGTGTGGCGGGCAACTGTAAATACTGAGCAGGATATAAACTTGCCATATTAAGCGCTTGCGCTAATGGCTGCTTTAAATGGGTTACTGTATTTCTTACTGCGGTTGCCATATCAAGCGCAGATCCTGCCAGTTCACCCGTGGTAGAGGTGAGCTTACCATTATCTAAGGTGACGGTACGGTCAAAAAAAGCAAATTCGGTGTCATTCGTACCCACTGGTGGCATCGCATCAGTGACTAAAAAAACACGACCCATTGGCTTTGCTTTTAACGCAAGCTGACATGCAGCGTAATCAACATGATGCCCATCAACAATTAGGCCGCAATAGGTGTCATCGTTTAATAATGCACAGCCTACAACACCTGGCTCACGCCCCTGTAATGGCGACATAGCATTATATAAATGCGTAAATCCGGTTGCGCCAGCATCAACCGCGCGCTGAGCTTGAGCAAAGCTTGCATTGGTATGACCTAAACAAACGTGTATGCCTACCTCACGCATTTTAGCGATATCACTTGGCAGAACATTTTCAGGTGCAACTGTTACCACCACTTTACCTAAATCTTGGCGAGATAATACCTGCCATTCTTGTTCAGAAATAGGGCGAATATAATCAGCACTATGAGCGCCTTTTTTTGCAACAGATAAGTGCGGGCCTTCAAAGTGAATGCCAATAATACCGGGAGTCTGCAAAGCAATAGCATCAGCAATGACATCGGCTGCTTGGTGCATCACTTCAACCGTGTCAGTAATTAAAGTCGGCAACATGGCAGTTGTGCCATACTTGGCATGTGCCAGCAGCATTTGTTTAACCCCAGCAACACTGCTAGTACGATTAAACAATACACCACCGCCACCATTCACTTGCAAGTCAATAAAGCCTGGCGCAACTAACCCCGTTAGGTGCTCATCTGCCTGTTGCACGTTATCATCTATTGCCGTAATAATACCCGCATCAATGCTCAACACTTTGTCGTTAACAAATTGCTCGCCATCAAAAAACTCTGCTACATGAATACGTTTTACTGACATTTATAATGTCCTTGTTACTTTTTTAAGCCCCTTAGGCTCATCAGGGTTAAAACCACGGCTTAACGCTACTTTTGCCACATCAAGATAAAAACGCTGCAATACTAAAAATGGCGCTAATCGAGGGTGTACGTTAATACCGTTTTGATTAAGGCTAATCACGTGTGCACCGCGTTTTTTAACCTCAGCAATTTGCTGCTGATGTGACTCTTTAGTTTCATCATCAACCGAGCAATCTAAAATCACTAACCCTTGCTCAACTAAGGTTACCGGACCATGTAAAAATTCTGCACTACTGAATGACTCAGCATGAATAGCACACACTTCTTTAAGCTTAAGTGCCATTTCTTTTGAGATAGAAAACCCTAAACCACGGGCTAATACCACCATGTTCTTAATGTTTGCAAACTCACTAGGCTGTAACTGAGTTGGCGAGTCTATCATTGCATCAAGCGCGCTAGGCAGCTCTTTAAGCCCTTGTAATAATGACTCATTTTGCGTCCAATTAGCAACAATATGTACCAATGCCGATAACGTGGCTAAGTAACTTTTTGTTGCCGCCACCGAAATTTCATCACCGGCTTTAAGGGGGACAAAATCATCTACTATGTCTTGCAATGGTGACGCTTCATCGTTAACCAGTGCAATACAATAAGCGCCCGCCTCTTTCGCCATTTTTGCTTGAGCGAGAATATCTGGGCTGCGTCCTGATTGAGAAATTACAATCACCACAGCGCCTTCAAGCTTTAATGTTTTACCATATACACTCGCCACTGATGGCGCTGCTGAACTGACCGGTACACCGGCTTCAATTTCAATTAAGTACTTACCAAAAACGCCAGCATGATCTGATGAACCGCGACCAATCATCATCACCACCTTAGGGGCCATATCGCGAAGCTTATGACCAATTTTTTCCACTAAAGGTTGGTTGGCAATAATTTGCTTTTCAATAACATTTGGCGTTTGCGCCGCTTCTTTTTCCATTAGGGTGTTAAACATCATAACTCCTGGCTGCTGTAATTAACGTGCTGTTGTTTAGCGTAAAGTACAGACCCCATTTCTGGTGACGATAATGGGGCTGATAAAATAGCTTGAATGTCTGGATCTAACCATGTTGTCATCACGGCTAATAAGCCACCGATAAACGAAAGCCTTGGTGGGTTTTTATCTAATAGTTGACGTGCAATATCGCTTAAGTACGCGCCACCTTCTTTTAAAATGGCAATCGCAATGGCATCGTTTGCTTGTGCTGATTGAAAAACACAACCTGCAAGTTGCGCAAAAAAGGCGGCGGGTTTATTCGCAATTACTTCAACAAGTTGCATTGCATCACGCACTTCTAAATACTTCATAATCAAATTAGTAAGCGCACCACTTGGGATTAACTTGTCTAGGCTTAACAACACCTGCTGACAAGCAGTAAAGCCTATCCATGCACCGCTGCCTTTATCGCCATGCGGGAAACCATGACCACCAATCATAAACGATTGACCATTAACGTATGAAAATCCACACGAGCCAGTACCTGCAATCATCACTGCGCCATCACTACCTTGATGAGCGCCCATACAAGCAATGAGTAAATCAGTCGTTAAATGCATAGTTTTAAATGGGTGTTGCCACTGGGTCATTTGATTATGCAAACTTGGTAAGTTAACTCCCGCCAGGCCAACCCCTGCGATTAATGCAGATAAAGGCGTCTCTTTGAGTCCTGCATCTTGCAAGGCTAAACGCGCTGATTGCTCAATGGAATGCGTTGCTTGGCTAAATCCATGTAACGGGTTACCAGGGCCTGCCACACCGGTGCCTACTATTTCATTACAGCTATTGACGATAATTGCTTTACATTTAGTGCCACCGCCATCGATCCCCACAAAGAGTTGATTGTTATTAATATTGTTGGTGATCATTTTTGCCTCTTAATTTGTTCGACCGTTTTGCAAAACACTGAAAATAAAACCGGACTGTCATACTGTATGAATCTTATACTAGCACAAATGACAGCGTTGTCATTATTTTTATTTACAAATAAATAACTTCTTTCATCTTCAATAATTTAAAGGAAAACGCACTTTATCGGTGCGTTACTTTGAGCTTTCTGCTTACACGACTTGCTGATGGAGTCTTAGAGCGAATCCATACATCTTGTGTTACTTTGACGGGTTGTTTATAGGTTTGCCATTGGCCGCTTCCTTGTTTGTATTCAATTACCAAACCAGGGTAGGCAATATTGGCGTACAACATGCCGTTCTCAATTTTTGCGCCCGCATTTGCAAGACGATAATGCACATCAGCCATTTCTAGCTTAGGAAATTCTTTTAATCCCATTGTGGCTGCAAAAGTCTGCCATTGCTGATCGCGCTGCTGTTTTAATGCTGAGCTAAAGCGATTTGTTTGTTGGCTATAAACAAAGCCATTGTGATCATACGGAACCGCCCAATCTGCCTTATGCCATGCTCTTTGTGCCAACGATAATAACCGTGGGAAGAGCTTATATTCGGCCATATTATTGGTGCGCGTATTTTCACTCCATAACTGCCCTTGAATACCAATAAAGCGTTTATCTTTTGCCAAAGGCGCTGATACTACCTTGCCTTGCTCATCATGCTTTAACGTGTCATCAGCTACATAAGGCTTATCTTCTCTATCGAGCCAAAATTCAGCATGAATAGGTAAATTATCTGGCATAAACTGAAATATTTTTTCGGTATTTATATGCCTTGAAGCCCAGTAATAGCCGTGCTCTTGTGGGTCTGCTTCATACGGAAAGTCAAAATACAGCACATCTGGCGACGAGAGTACCACTTGCCAATTTCTATTAGCAAATTCATGGGCACGTTGATGGCCGTTCCACATTAATAAATCCCAGCTATTACCTTGTACAACCTCTGGCATATTCTCTGGATTAGTATGCGATAAACCATCGCTCCATGCAGCGGTTTCAATATTCATATCAGCCAACATATTCGCAATACGTTCAATAAAATAGCTGCCCAGCTGACTCGCTTCAGTAATTTCTAACTTATTTTGTTTAATAAAATCAGCACAAGCTGGTGAGTCAACCCACGCTCCGGCGGTTTCATCGGCGCCTATGTGATAACGGGTTAACGGATGCTGTGCATCACTGTGTATGCCTTTTACCTGTTCCATTACTTCACGAATAAACGCATACGATGAGTCTAAACACACATTAATGGTATTGTCGTTATAGTGCTGTACCGACGAATACACGGTTGTATCAAGCGGATCATAAAGTAAAAACTGCTCGGCTTTTTGTTTATCGCCTTGTTTTATGTATTTATTATAACGCGCTTGCATGGCTTTAATTGCAGCGCGAGAATGCCCTGGCATATCAAGTGATGGGATCACTTGAATATGACGCGCACTCGCCGCTTTAAGTATTTCTTGATAATCAGCCACCGAATAATAGCCGTTTGCTGCACTTGAAGTATCAAGCCCTGCGCCCAACTGTGGCATTAAACATTGTTGCTCGCTTTGATCAAAACAACGCTTCGCCCCTATATCCGTAAGTTCAGGAAGTGATGGGATTTCTATACGCCAACCTTCATCATCACTTAAATGTAAATGCAGCTTATTAAGTTTATAAGCCGCCATTTGATCAAGCAGCTTTAAAATAAAGCCTTTGTCGCGAAAGTTCCGTGCTACATCCACCAACACACCTCTAAACTGATAATGCGGTGCATCAATTACTTCTCCCACAGGTAACATATTACTGTTAACCTGATACAAACTCGCTAAGCTTTGCAAAGCATAAAAAATGCCCGCTTCATCAGCGGCATTAATCACAATTTCATCAGCTTTAATCGCTAACTTATAGCTGCCTTCAAATTCATCATTTTTAGTTACTGTATTAAGTGTGACCTTAATGGCCGCTGCATCATCGCTTATATTAATACCTAGTAGTGCTAACCTTTGTGTTGCGGCAGATAAGTGTGTTTTATCTATTCCTGAGTAGTTAATATTAAGCCCTTGGCTTATATCTAGCGTTTGAGTTTGGCTAAATTCGCTAAAACGTGGGGACGGAATAATTTGTTGAGCAATCACATTGCTCACTTGATTTTGCGACGTTAAATAAGCAGAAAAGTCATATTTTTCATTGCGCTCAAACAAGCGCTCAGCGCTAAGCCACTGCGTTTTATCATTCGCGGTACGTTTAAACTGACGTTCATAATCGGTGTAAGGCATAACATGTGGCAACACCTCTAACCCTGTCTCTGGGTCAATTTTAGGTTTTGTGCTTTCAATCACTTTAGCGGTGTCATTATTATTAACAACTATATAATTAGGAATTGCGTCGCTTTGCGATAATGACCAAAAGTGCGCATAAAAAGTAATCGTTTTAGTCTCACCCGCTTTAAAGCCAGTAAACCCGTCTTTAAGCTCAATGACATGAATATCGCCATTAACACGTTTAATAGTAAATTCATCGCTAACCGCCGTTTGAATAGGTGTAATTTGACTAAAGTAAATTTTCCATTGGTCAAAGTTAATCGCCGAGTTGGCGGTTAAATGTAAATACGCTTTAAAACAGTGACCGTTTTCTATATCTGGATCGCACTGTGCTGATGGACGGTTATCAACCTGCTGATATTTTATTTGTAAGGTTTTAGCAAGTAACTCTACGGCGCTATCGTTTGCAGGGCTTAGCTGAACCGATACCGTATTTTGTTCATCAACATTGCCCTGACACGCACTCAAACCCAGTGCTAAGCAGCATGCTGTCAGTAATGATTTAATCTTCATTCGCTACTTTCCCTCTATTGTTATTAACTTAGTCACTCAAGTATCTCTTTCAGATACTTAAATTAATCCCGCTTTTAAATCAATCACTATTCACATCTAGCAATTGCCACCTTAGCGCACACAATCCGCTACCCTAGGGTTTAAATAATAATTAACAGCGCGCACCAATTTATGACAACGCTGTCATTAAGTTGTTAATGTATCCTTTTTTTTCTTTTATAGCTACACAGAAGGGCAAAAAAGATACAAAAAATTTACATGTATGTGCTTAATATTCTTTTAAACTATTGTATTTAAATTAAATTTAAATATGACTAAATTATTACCTAAAACTTTATCTACCATTCTCACAAGAAAGGCGTATAAATTAACTGTTAATATTCAATGATGTCTTTATAATTTAGCCGTCAAATAATAAAAACCGAGCACTGTTAACTGCTTTTGCTGTAGTTGTTAACCGATAAAGATAAATTAGTACCCAAAATGATATGTAAAGGTCTATTAAGCCTATGAGAACAACAATAAACGACGTGGCAAAAGATGCCGGGGTATCAATAAAAACGGTATCACGAGTAATAAATAACGAAACCTCGGTGCGTGACAACACCCGTGAGAAAGTCATGGCGTCGGTTAAAAAGTTGAACTTTCAGCCTAACCTTGCTGCAAGAAGTCTCGCAGGAACAAAAGCTTACAGCATTGCTTACATTTACGACAATCCAAATGCCTACTATATTATAGATATGCAAAACGGCATTTTAGATACGTGTAAAAAGCAAGGGTTTGAACTACTTATCCACCCATGCGATGCCAAAGAAGCACATATTATTGACGAAATAACCAGCATGATAAAACGCACCCGAATTGCCGGTATTTTACTCACGCCGCCATTTTCAGAGATGCCACATTTTGTTGAAAAGCTGACACAGCTTGACCTAAAAGTTGTGCGTATTTTATCGGGGCACGACGCCCCCGATACATTAACGCCCTGTATTATGATTGACGATAACCTCGCCTCTAAATCAATTACCGAACACCTTATAAATAATGGCCACACACGCATCGGCTTTTTAGCTGGGGGCAGCGAACATAACTCCACCAAAGAGCGCTTAGAGGGCTACAAAGCGGCTTTAAAACAATACGACATTACTATAGACCCTAGCTTAATTATTGATGGCGAATACTCATTTGAATCCGGGGTTGAGGGTGCTAAAACACTCATTAATCAACAAAACAGGCCAACCGCTATCGTCTCATGTAACGATGAAATAGCCGCCGGTGCGTTATTTGCAGCCAGATTAATGAACATTGATATACCCAGCGAGCTTTCTATTACAGGGTTTGAGGATAGCCCATTCTCACGCCAAACATGGCCAAAGCTCACTACAGCGCATCAGCCAAATAATAAAATTGCTGAAGATGCAGCCAGCTTACTGATAGCGCAAATTCGTAATGGCAATGACCGCGATATTATTAAACTATACACACCAGAACTGGTTGTCAGAGATTCAACAGCCCCTCCCATAGCTTTATAATTAATTAGCTGGCACGCGCTGCAAGTCCCCCTTCAGCGCTTAAAGCATTAAAAGCGGCTTGATTTTTGAACGTATAGCCTGTACCACTGAGTTTATTAACAATAAAACGGCACATGTTGTAAATTTTACACTTAGGGCCTGTTGATCTTTCAAGGTTATATAACTCAGTTAACCTTTCCAATACCAATTCGCTTAATTAACTGAGCTATTTTGAGGGAGGAAAATCGTGTCGATAGCAAGGCAAAAAATTTCGTTATTTAGTTGTTCTAAATGAGACGTTTTTAACGTCTGTGAGCGTCTGGTTTGCCCCCTCAAAATGATTAAGTATTATTGCAAATTGGTATAAATATACAGGAGTAAAATATGGCCAAGTCAGCCCAATTGTATAGAATGGCAACCGATGAACATATTTGCCCATTTGGTTTAAAATCTAAAGATTTACTTGAACGTCAAGGCTTTGAAGTAAACGATCACTTACTCACCTCAAGAGCGCAAACCGATGCGTTTAAACAGCAACACGACGTAGAAACAACACCACAAACGTTTATAGATGATAAGCGCATCGGTGGCTACGATGAGCTTAGAAGTTTCTTTAATAAATCGCCTGCCGGTCAGCAAGGTACAACCTATACCCCTGTGATAGCGATTTTTGCGGTTACCTTGTTGCTCAGTTTAGCTTTTTCGTTAAGTGGTGCAGGGCTAAGCATGTATACACTTGAGCTTTTCGTGGCATTAACCATGGCGGTACTGGCCATTCAAAAGCTGCAAGATTTAAACAGTTTTTCAAATTCCTTTATCACTTACGACTTACTTGCCATGAAAGTGATTCCTTACGCTTATGTATATCCATTTTTAGAAGCCTTTGTTGGCGTGGCCATGATTGCAGCACTTCCGGTTTACTTGGTTGCACCTATCTCTTTGTTGATTGGTAGTGTCGGCGCAATATCCGTGATTAAAGCCGTGTATATAGACAAACGCGAACTTAAATGTGCCTGTGTTGGCGGCGATAGCAATGTACCGCTTGGCTTTATTTCACTAACCGAAAACCTATTTATGATAGCAGCCGGTATCTGGATGCTAGTTAAATAATAAAAAGGCGCGATAGGTTTAAAACCTACCGCGCCCTTCATGTTTTGATAGCGAGCTAAGAGCTACGGGAAGAGCATTCCTGTTTTTATATTTTCACATTAACCCTCACTCACTTTTCTTTGTGCAAACATGTTTTAAGTGATTTATTTACAAAGAGGTTATGAGACGCTGCGCTGAAAGAGGAAATATAAAGCCATATATAAAGCGGTAACAGCGATTTTATATCGCGTCAGAATTAAAATTATTAAGTATAATTAGATGCATACAATCAAAAGTCCGTATTTTTTGTCTGCTCATTTTCTCCTCATTCTCTTCTCTTTGTGCAAACATCTTCTAACTGATTTATTCACAAAGAGGTTATGAGGCGCTGCGCTTTAGAGGAAGTAAAAAGCCAAACATAGGCCGATAGCAGCGATTTTACATCGCCCCAGGATTAAAATTATGAAGCATAGCTCTATGCTCGAAGCCCGAAGCCCGAAGCCCGAAGCCCGCCTTATTTCAGCAAACACTTAGCTAACTCGCAACAAAATCCCTATTTGATCGGTGCTATTTAAGCCGCGATTAAATAGGACTCTTGTCCTGCATGTTTGTTACTGCGTTTAAACGAGCCTTTGCCTTTTTTGGCTTTAACCACTTGCGGTTTAAATACTTTAGAGGTTACCAGTGCTGCCAATGCGTTGTGTTTTATCACACCGCGCCCAGTGTCTACTGCGGATTTGTTAACCGCTTTTGCTTTGCTTTTTTTCGCCATTTATTTTTTCCTATTAATAAAATGAGTATAACGAGGGATATATATCCCACTGTGTTATTGATGGCGATTGTATGCTTAATTTTCAAACATGCAATCATTTTTAATGCTGTTTTAAATATATTTTAGCCATAAAAAAAGCGCCGTTTATAACGGCGCCTATTTAGCTTATAAAATTAAAAACTAAAGCTTACTTTTGCGTAGTAAGTACGACCATCAAAGCCATAGGGTACGGCACGTAACGGGTATTTAAATGCCCCATTTGAAATAGCGTTTAATACTTCATCATCGCCTAACTCATCCGGTGTTTCATCAAATACATTGTCTGCACCTACCGATAGAGCAAACATATCGTTAATTTGATAACTTACATTTAAATCCACTAATACGGCTGATTCTACCGTACTGGTTGCTTTAAATGAGCCATCTGTTGCAAGTTCAATATGGTCATTACCAAAGTACTTCACATCGGTTTCGCCAAAGTAATTAAAGCGGATCATTGAGCTATACGCGTCACGCTCATAATCAAACGTAAGCGTTGCACGTTCGCCCGGCTGCCCATCAGTTAAAAAACTACTTTGGATATCATCAAGTGCTACATTTTCAGGAATACCCGGTGCTGCATTAACACTGTCAATTTTAGTTTCGTTTAAATTACCGGCAAACGTAGCAGAGAAATTACCCTCATATAAATCAGTGCGATAGGACGCAATAATGTCAACACCCTGCGTTGTCGAATTCACTGAGTTTGAAAAGTAATTCGCTTGTACTGCCCCCGTTGCCTGTAGCGCGGCAACTGCATCAGGACTAAATGCCACATCATCAGCCGATAACAAGCTGCCCAGTGTAATACGGTCTTCAATTTCTACACGGTAAAAATCCACCGTTAACGATAAATCACTCGTCACATCATAAACAAAGCCTGCACTGTAGTTCGTTGATGTTTCAAGCTTTAAGTTATCAACGCCTAATGCAGCTGGAAATGCTGAGCCCGTTGTTGCTGTAAACGACTGGCTTAACGTGCCGTCAGAACCTAAGTTAGTGGTAAACGCAGTGTAACCGCTTTGCTGTAATGATGGCGCTCTAAAACCCGTTGATAACGCACCACGTACCGCAAAATCATCGTTAAATTCATAACGCGTGGCTACTTTACCAATTATGTCGTCACCCGCATTAGAGAAATCTTCGTAACGAAGTGCACCGCTAACATTCCACGCATCGGTAACCATAGTTTCTGCGTCAATATAAACGGCGTAGCTATCGCGATCACTTTTATTTGATGCTTCAGGGCGAAGGCCGTTGTAGGCTTGAAAACCACATTGTGCAAATTGATTCGGATCGTTCACTGATGGGTATGAAGTATCTGTGTTAGCAGTGCCACACGCGTATGAGGCTTCTTCACCGGGTACAATTTCATAGTTTTCTTTACGGTATTCAGCACCAATTGACACGTACACAGGCTCACTGCGGCCAATATCAACAATCCCGTTCACATCCGCGTTGAATGTTGTTTGGTCAAACCTAAAGCCACCCGAATACCCCTCAATTGGCCCTGCATTAGCAGCAATATCGGCATCACTTGCACCTGGGTTATTAAATAAGTACTCAGCAGCATAAGAGGCATTTAATGTATTGCGTGAGGTAAAGTCGTATTGGTTTTCACCATATACCGCCGATACATCGTAATTCCAATCAGAGTTAATATCACCTCTAAAACCGATTGAAACAGAGATATCCTGTGCTTCATTGTCTATTTGCGGTAAAAATCCATCGCTATAGACTTGAATCACGTTTTTAGATGCTTCGTTAAAGTTACGATAAAAGCCGTTACCTAGTGCAGTACGCTCAGAATAACCACCAAATGAGTAAAGCTCGCCCTCACTCATTGGCAATGCCATATTGTAAAATACCGAAGTAAATTCACTCTCTGCATTACCTTGTCCCCAACGAACTTCGTCCGATAAAGTACCTGGTGCGACATTAAGTGAACCACCGGTATCTCGCTCGGCACGATTGGTTTTATCTGCATCGCGATACTCAAGCGATAAATTAATAAATCCACCTTCGTTGCCTAGTTCAAAACCACGATTTAAACCTGCAGAAATTGTTTCCCCATCGCCTTCTGCCGTTTCACCGTATTGCACATAACCTGTGGTTAAATCTGTTGAGTTATTAAGTGATAAATTGATAACCCCCGCAATCGCATCTGAGCCGTACTGCGCCGCCGCACCATCACGTAAAACCTCAACCCCTTTTAAGGCAATAAGCGGGATCGCATTCATATCAGTCCCCGCAGAGCCACCGCCCACGGTACTAGTTAAACCAAAAATAGATTGATTATGGCGGCGCTTACCGTTGACTAAAACCAGCGTTTGATCTGGCTGTAAACCGCGTAATGTTGCTGGGCGAAATAAATCGGAACCGTCAGAAACTTGTGTACGAGAAAAGTTAAACGATGGCGCTGTCGCTTGTAAGCTTTGCCCAAGCTCGGTAAAGCCGCCTTTGTTTAAATCATCCGCGTCAATTAAATCAATAGGTGATGACGACTCTGTTGCTGTTCGGTTAGAAACTCGCGACCCTAACACAGATATTTGTTCGATATTTTTTTCAGCTTTAGCAGGCGCTTCTTGTGCATTAACCATACTTGGCGCACTGAAAGCAAAAGCAACCGCTACAGCCAAGGTGTTTAAACGATATGTTGACATAATGATGACCCTGTTTTGTGTATTCTTATAATGTGTGTGGGGTATATTCCTGTATCCCATTGCCAACATCCTAGCAACATACACAAACAAAAAGAAACAAAAAATTTGATAAAATTAGCATAAGAATGCAAATAACTTTAAAAACAGGAAAATAACACCTATAAAAGCTCAAAATTGATACGACTCTATAAAAGTGGACACTTATTTAAGGAATAAGTGTTATGAAAATCAAAACTAGGCGTAGTCATTCAATTGAATTTAAAACAAAAGCAGTTGAACAATCGTTAGACTCTCCAGATACTGGTTAATGTAATAGCTCATCGGCTGGGCATTAACCCTGTCTTATTATCTAAATGGAGACGAAAAATGACGTCAAAAAGTACATCTAACCCAATTAAAAACCAAGGCCCTGATAAGTCATATAAAGATTTGGAGCGCCAAGTGCGTAAGCTTGAAAAGCAATTGGAAGATGCGCAGTTGGAGAACGATGTGTTAAAAAAGGCGAAGGCCTACTTGGACAGCCGAAAAGAATAAGATTTGAGTATATTCACCAAGCTGCGACAGCTAAGAAAACGATAAAAAAATTATGCACATGGTTGTCAGTATCAAAAGCTGGATATTATAAATGGCTAAAGCAATCATTAAGTCAACGTGCGTCAGAAAACGACTCATTGCTTGAGTTTTTGAAAAAAGTAAGTAGTGATGAGCACTGTATTCCGGGCTACAGAAAGTTGTGGAAAGCCGCTATAGATAATGGGTATGAGTGTAGTAAAGGCCGTGTGCAGCGATTACTGCAGAGTATGGGTTACCGCTCAGCCGCGGGTAAACGCCGATATACCGGTAGCGGAAAAAAGCAGGGGCATATCACTGCAGAAAACTTATTGGGTCGTGAGTTTAGTGTTGATGAACCCAATACGGTATGGGTGTCAGACATAACGCAAGTTCGTTGCAGAGAGGGTTGGCAGTATTTATGTGTAATTTTAGATTTATACTCACGCAAAGTCGTTGGTTGGGCAACAAGTCGAGTTAACAGCGCAGACTTGGTGATTAGAGCGTTAAAAAAAACATGGGATGCACGTAAACCTGATGGAAGTCGCTTATTATTTCACTCAGACCAAGGCAGCCAGTATCGTGCAAAAGAAACAATATCGTGGTTGAACAACCGACAGGTAACAATTAGCATGTCGAGAAAAGGGAATTGCTGGGATAATGCCTGCTCAGAAAGCTTTTTTGCCCAGTATAAAAAAGAATGGATGAACAATTTAAATGAACTGAGTCGTAGTGAAATGACAGTACAAAGTCGCTTTTATATCGAAAACTACTACAACTCAGTAAGAATGCATGGCACGCTAGGAAATGTGAGTCCCATGCAATACGAGTTAATGAATTAAAAACCCGTGTCTACTTTATCGGGGTCGTATCAAAATACAACCAAAGTAGCAATTTAATATCACACCGCCCAAAGTTAATACAATGTTAATATTGAGGTTTTATTCATAATTAGTGAAAATAACGGTTTTGTATATTTTTCACTCTGAAATGAGCAAAAAACACACCCCAAATGAGGTTTTATGCGGTTTTTATAAGACTAAAGTAGATACTAAAGGTAAGAAAGGGTACTCAGAAAAAACTATACATAGGTAGTTATGTAGTACTGTCCATTTTTAAACAATATTTTATACAGGCCTATTTAAGAGGTATAACTATGCCAATCAAATTCACTAATTAGATGGCAAAGTATAGGGTCTACACCTTTTGAGTCACAGTATGCGCGTAACTGCATGGGGGAGTGTTTATCAAAAAGAATTTGCCTAACAATAAATAACGTATGATTAAGCGGAATTAACTCATTATCATCAGTGGCGGCTAAATCATGGCAACTCATTAATAAGCTACACATTTTCGTGTCGTATCCCCATAACTTTAAAACATAGGCCGAAATAAAGTTAGAACTAGCATATTCTTCACTCACGGCTTTTTCATGCTCAAAAGACGCTTCACTTTCCCCTTGAGACAGCAAAATAATTTTGCCAACAAAACTCAATAACGCCACTGAAAATAATAGTTCTTGATCATGTAAGTTAAAACCTGCCTGCTTAGCAAAACGCTTAACACAACTAGCGTAATTCGCCGCTATATCCAATTGTTTCTCATGGATAGCCGAAGGAATAGACGATTCAAAATTTTTGGCAACTAATAAAGAAGTGGTGATAGCCATTAATATCGTTGTTCCGAGCCTCGACACAGCTTCATCAATTGACGATGTTGGCCTTACAAACCCAAGATAAGATGAGTTTGCAAGTTGCAACAATTTAGCAGTTATTATTGGCTCTTGAGAAACAACATGGGCAATATCATGCAAATCAAATTCATCGCTTTGTACTAACTCCCTGAGTTCTTTCAAAATAAGAGGATAAACAGGAAAGCTGATCATAGCCCCTAACTGCCTGCGCACATTAAAAGCAAAGGGTAACGACTTTAACGCCGCCACATTGTTAAAAAGTGCGGTTATGTCTGCCTCATTAAACGGTTTAGCAAGGTAAGCATGCACAACATTAGGTTGTCGCATCATGGTACTCAGTGTCATATCACCAGTAAGTAATGCTCTGACTGGGTAGGGGTTTTGTGAAGAGCATTGCTCTAAAACATCCAATCCATTCATTTGCGGCATTAAATAATCACTTAATACTAAATCTAAGTCTTGCTTAGTGTTTAGCAGCTGCCAAAATTCATCAATATCAGAGGTTGTCATTATATCAACCTCTGGAAAGGCTCGATGAATAGTTCTTTGTAATACTTTTAATAAAAAAGCATCGTCATCTAGTATGACTACCGCTATTGAACTCATTGCGCACCTTGAGAATTGAAATGGCTTAAGTAATTACAAAAATCATCCTGCTCTAAAGGCTCACTATAGTAATAGCCTTGTATGTAGTCACACCCTAACTTTTTAATTAATTCACATTGATAGGCTGTTTCTACCCCCTCAGCAACAACTTTAAGATTTAGATCATGTGACATACGCGTAATATTACGAATCATACTTTGCATCGCTAAAGACGACTCTATATCAGCAATAAGGGCTCTATCTAGTTTAACACCATCTACTGGCAGCTTAGAAAGGTAGCCAAGTGATGAGTAACCCACACCAAAGTCATCAATCAATAACTTAAATCCCAACGTTCTTAACCTTATTAACTGTTGTTCGCAAATAGCAAAATCTTCTATTAAATAGGTTTCTGTTAACTCAAAAACCAACTGTGATGACTCTAAATTATTGCGACTTAAACACTCGAGCATAAAGTCAATCCAATCGGGATCATCTTTTAATTGTCTAGCAGATAAGTTAATTGCCAATACACGCACGCCTGTATTATTCTCTGTCCAATATTTTAACGTTTTACAACTTTGAGAAATAACCCAGCGTCCTATTGATATAATTTGGCCATCACATTCAGCAATCGGGATAAAATGAGCTGGCGGTACCCAGCCATGTTTACTCGGCTCATACCAGCGAATAAGCGTCTCAGCAATCAATATTTGCCCTGTTTTAGTGTCAACTTTTGGCTGAAAACGCAACGATAGTTCATCATTACTTACCGCTGTTAATAATAAACGGCTTAACTCAAAGTTCTTTTTATAATCGGCTACCAGCTGAGGATCAAACCGAGAACAAATACGCTGTTGTTCACTTACTTGGTAATTCATCGTCAACTGCATTTGATTAACGAGTTCTTTTCCTTCCAAACTATCCTCAGGAAACAACCCATACACGCCATAAAGCTGCACATGGGCATCGTTATATTTACTAGGGAGTAGTTTTTTCAGATCATTCATCGCCTTATTTAAATCGGTTAAAATTTCACTATCAGATTTAATTTCAGGAACAAATAATACAAACCGATCGGCGCTCTTATGAAGAACTTTCACCGGTTGCTTTGATACGCCTTTTAGCACCTCCAAAACCAATTTTATAAGGTGGCTGCCATCTTCTGCGCCTAACAGATCATTGATTAATTGAAACTGCGCAATACCTATATAAACGAGGGCATAACATTCTTTATTCGCTTCACACAGGGCTAAATGATGATAAAAATCAGACTCGTTAGTCACCACTGATGGTGTTCTGGTAAGTTGAAAAATATTACTCATACTATTTGAGTTAATTGATAACTTTAAAAGCTGGCAAAAACCGTCATGTAAACAACGCTCAATCATAACTTCTTCGCTTTTAGCTAGATCAGAAGTGCAAGTATAATTAATAAAAAGTGTACTGCTTTGCTTATCAACAAACGACTGACTTACCGCTTTGTTTTGAGCTGTATCTAAATTGGCGAGGTGTTTGTTTTCGTATAAATGAATATCTGAAATGATTTCAGCGGCAGGTGCATTAAAACGATTAATAATGCCGTCATTGTCTATTTCTATTAATGCCGACATACTGCCCATTAATAACTGATCTCTTACTCTTTTAGCTCGGCGCTGTTCATATTTTACTTTCGCCTCGCTAATGTTTTCAAGTAGCTCACTATCAACCCATGGCTTTTCTAAAAAACGAAATACCAATCCCTGATTTAATAACTCAACCACAGACTTAAAATCAGCATACCCGCTGAGCACTAAATTTACGCAATCGGGCCAATTAATTTTAACTTGGCGTAATAAATCAGCTCCGTTCATTTCTGGCATTCTAAAGTCAGTAATGATTATCTCAACTTGATTAGCCGCTAATATTTCAAGTGCCTCAAAACCACTGGATGCCGTCATTACATCATAACCTGAACGAACAAGTACTCGTTTTAAAGATTTCAATACATTAAGTTCATCGTCTACCAATAAAATTCGCAAAGCCACTATTTACACCCCAAGAAGAGTTCTATTTTTACCAAATAAAATATTTACACTGTTTATCAATGTATCGTTACTAAATGGCTTACAAATATACCCATCAGCACCGGCATTAACTGCATCGATTAGTTGAGTTTCAGGCATCCCTGAAATCACTAACACCTTAATATCTTTAAACTCTTCACAAGAGCGAATAAAACGAATTACCTCTATACCACTAAGCCCTGGCATAGATAAATCCACAGTGATCAGCTCTGGCTTTCGTTGATGCATTAACGTACCCGCCTCAAACCCGCCTGCGGCTTCTACGACATCAAAACCGCTTCGTTTTAAAACACGCTTAATTACAGAACGGACATTAGCCTCATCATCAATAATTAAGACCTGTGGCTTGTGCGACAAACTTTGTGGAACTGGCATTTTATGTCTGACTAAAAAATCAATAAAGTCAATTACCTGCACTCTATAATTACCACGACCAGTCAGCTTATGCCCTTTCAGGTCACCCGCGTTAATCCAACGGCTTACCGTGCGTTGATGAACATCGCAGTAACGAGCAATCTCACTTGGCTTTAATGTTTTTAGCATGTTAATAATATTCAGCTTGATTTTAAATTTACATTAACATAAATTTAATAACAAGACGACAAATAAGACACTCAAGACATAAGTGACATTTACTAATCGTAAATTCAGTAACACACCTTATTCAAGAATAGTCTAGAATAAATCCTAAGCGATTATTAATAATTAAAACATCCACGGTTGTGGCTATTGTTATCACCAAGGGGCATCTATGTTCGCCATTGATACTTTTCACACTCACGGCAGCGATATAGATAAATTTATCCAACCTGTTAGTCAGTTTACGAACAACAGCCCAGATTTACTGCTTGGGTTTGCTACAACCGATACCATTAAATACCTTTTTAATAACCAGCCACGCTCTTTAAAAAACACTCACAATTGTTTAATCATCTCTTCGTGTCTTGGGTCATCAACCGACCAAACCCTATCATTAAATGAGCAAAGTATTAGTTTATTCTCGATTAAAGACTCAAATGGGCATTATGGTGTTGCAAGTTGTAATGCAACCGATAATCTAAGAGAAAATGCTGCTCAAACCGTACTTAAAGCCATTGCTAATGCAGGCCAAGCAGGCCTCGCCCCAAAAATGGTCTGGTGCTTTCAAGTCCCAGGTAATGAGGAGCTGGTTTTGCAGGGAATTCAAGATGCTATCGGGCAGCGTATACCTGTTTTTGGAGGAAGTTGCGCCGACAACGATATTTCAGCAAAATGGTGTTTTAGCGATACTGAAAATGTATACCAACAAGGTTTTATTATTGCGGTGTTATACCCCAGTGTAGAAACATTCGGCTTTTATAGTTCAGGCTACGATAAAACTGACCAGCAAGGTACAGTGACAGACGTGGATGGTCGTTTATTAAAAACAATTGATAACCAGCCCGCGTTTGATGTTTATAATCAGTGGCGAAAAAACATAGGTTTAAACGCCTTAACTTCAGGAAATATCCTTGCTCAATCAACAATGACCCCATTGGCAAGCGCCCTTTCTTTAAATGATGAAATCCCTCGATTACTGTTAAGTCATCCAGCGGTAGCTGAAAATGGCACGCTAGAATTATTTTCAAATTTAAGCGTTGGCGATACTATTTATTTAGCTTCGGGAAGCCCAGAGCAACTAATTAAACGAGGTGATGTGGTTGTCACCTCATTAACTAAATTGGCAGAACTCCATGCCATAAAAAATATTACCGGCGCTATTATTATTTTTTGCGGAGGCTGTATGCTGTCAATTAAAGACGCCATGCAAGAAGTAAAAGAGTCTATTGCAGCACAACTACCCAACACCCCATTTATTATGGGCTTTACTTTTGGGGAGCTCGGCACATTCAGCGATTCAACAAGTAAACATGGTAATTTAATGATTTCATGCGAAATCTTTGGTGGCCCTGAATGAGTAGCAATGAAATACTGTTAGAAAAGCTACACTTATTACAAGTTCATAATTTAGCACTTGAAGAAAACCGTGCCTTTAATAGCCTGATCTTAAATGGCTTAGATGCCATTTTAAAGAACGACAAAACTGAAACCTTACTCACTGAGTTTTTTGATATTTTGCAGCAAGCCATTGCTTTTTCTGCGGCTATTTTAATTAAAATAAACCCCAGCAATGAAACCACGACGTTAATTACAGCATCGCACCCACAAAGTGATGAAATAATTACCCAACTCAAAGCACTAAATAAACCCAATAGAGACATTAAAAATGTATTTAACTTACACCAACTTCCTGATTGGCAAGTAACTGATCCTTTTTGGCATTCGCAGCATGCAATGCTCACCACCCCAGTAAGTACCAGTACAGAAAGCTACCAGCTCTATATTTTTTCAGAAACAATTGGCGCATTTAATCAGCACGATATTACTTTAATGCAACGCTTTGTCAGCTTTGCAGGGAATACAATTTCACAATTTGAAAAACGAAATTTACTTGTTAAACAAAAAGAAATGGAAGAAAAACAAAGTAACATTGAACAAGTGTTAATCAACTCTGAAAAAATGGCTTCGTTAGGGCAAATGGCGGCAGGCGTTGCACACGAAATAAACAACCCTTTAAGCTACATTGTCAGTAATATCCAAAATTTGGCTTACAACCTTGAGCAATTTAGTCATTTAATTAACGCACTCAAAGCTGAAAAAGCCATAGCGCAGCAACCATTAGCAGATACGCTGCAACATTATCAATTTGATGAATTAGAAACAGACTCAAGCGATATCATTGCTGAAATGACTGAAGGGGCTGATCGTGTTAAGGAGATTGTTCAAGGATTAAGGCAATTTGCTCATCCGGATCAAACCCAAATTGGCGATATTGATATAACCGAGCTCATTGATAATACATTACGTGTTGCTTGGAATGAAATTAAATACAACGCCAACGTTGAAAAACACTACGACACAGAACCCGTTATCATCACAGGACGTTCGACCCAGCTCTCTCAGGTATTTTTAAATTTATTTTTTAACGCCGCTCAAGCCATTTGCGACAAAGTCGGTGTCATCAGTATTACCACTAAAGCCGATAAAAAAAATGCCTATATAACTATTGCCGATAATGGCAGTGGAATTGATGAGGACAAATTAAATAAAATTTTTGACCCTTTCTATACTACAAAACCAATAGGCCAAGGCACAGGGTTAGGGCTAGCTATAAGTAAAGCAATTATAGAGCAACATAGTGGCCAAATTCGAGTTGAAAGCCAGTTAAACCAAGGCACTGCTTTTTATATTACGTTACCTAAAAAGCCCACATTAACTGACGACGTACTGACCATATTACATGCCAACAAACAAATTGAGTAAGCTATGTCACACTCTCGATTTTGCTTAGATTCGATTTTATTTAAATAAGTACTCATCTAAATTACAGAGAATTACAGTAAAAATAGATGCAAACTACAACACAGCGTTACCTTATTTAATCCTAACAACAATGATTTGCGTATTGTTCAAATAGTATACTTGGAAACGGCTTAAATAAATCAGTTGTTTACAACCAAAGCTTAGACTAAATTTAGCTATAAAACTCACTTTCTTATTGGTAAAAAAATGACGGACATTGATGTATTAGAGCAATTAAATGAACAGCCGCCGAGCATTTTATGCCTGGATGATGAGGCTAATGTACTCAAATCTTTAGTACGACTTTTACGCCAGTATAAATTTGATGTGAGTGTTTCAACCAGTGGCCATGATGCACTTGAAAAAATGCAAAAAAAACAGTTTGATGTCGTAATTAGCGACATGCGTATGCCACTAATGAGCGGTGCTGAGTTTTTAGCTAAAGCAAGAAAAGTTGCCCCCGATAGCCAGCGTATTTTGTTAACTGGTTTTTCTGATTTAGAGTCAACAATTAGTGCGGTTAATGAAGGAGGCATTCACGCCTACGTGCAAAAGCCTTGGCAAAACGATCACTTAATTAGCGTTATCCAATCAGGCGTCGAAAAGTTTAGACTCAAAAAGCAAAATGAGATTTTACAGCGCCATGTAAATCAGCAAAATGAACAATTAAAAGAGCTGAATACTAACCTAGAGCAACTCGTCGAAAAGCGGACAAAACAAATTAGAAGCGTATTAAAAAAACTTGAAGTCGCTAATGAAAGTGAAAAACGAGAGCACCAATCTACTGTTGAACTGCTTTATAATTTTATCAATGCGAATCCTTATCTCGATGGTAAAAGAGCAGAAAATATAGCCGGTACATGTACTCAAATAGCGCGTTACCTTAACGTATCGCAAAAAAGCATTGAACTTGCGCCTATTGCGGGGTATTTGGCTCAAATTGGTTTACTTGCTATGGACCCTGAGCTTTACAACAAACCCATTAACGAGCTTAATGAAGTTCAAAGAAAAACGTTTTACACCCACCCAAGTATTTCACAATTAATGCTCATGCCTGCGACTCATTTAAGCGATGTGTCTGATGCAATTTACCACCAATTCGAACGCTACAATGGCCAAGGTATTCCCAAAGGACTTGCTAAAAACGATATTCCCATTGGAGCTATGGTGCTCAGTGTTGCTCGTGACTATTGGGAGGGTTACGAGCAAAGTGAGCCGTTACTTACAACAAAACAACGCCATCAATTTGCGCTCAATAGTATTAAATCAAACAGTGGCAGCTTATACCACCCGCGTATTGTTGATGCACTTGAAGCCAGCCACGCTAAACTCATTGCCTCTGACAGCTCTATTGGTTCAATAAAGGTGATGAGCGCACAAGAACTCGAAGAAAATATGATATTGGCAAACTCACTGCACAGCCATACAGGTATTATGCTTTTGCCTAAAGGACATATTTTCAATACGAAATCGATTGTTAAGCTACAACAACTCGAAGCTAAAAAGCCGACCCCATTTAGAATTATGGTTAAAATGGCTAAATGATTGATCTAAAATACTCTTTTATTCGTTATACTAAGCCTAAATAGATACCTCTAAATCCATTGCTTGAAGGAGCACAACGTGTCGCGATTTTCTGCCGTTACCGACAATCCCCACGACGGGCGTTTTAACCAAAAAACGGGAATACTTCTGACCAACTTAGGTAGCCCCGATGCCCCAACAGCAAGTGCATTGCGTATTTACTTACGTGAGTTTTTGTCAGACCCTCGTATCGTAGAAATACCGCGTATTGTGTGGATGCTTATTCTGCATGGCATCATTTTGCGTATACGCCCAAAGCGCTCAGCTAAATTGTATAAAAGCATATGGACTGAAAATGGCTCACCACTGACCCACATTACACGTCAACAAAGCATTAAATTAAATGCCTTATTAAAACAGCACGGCTATACCAACACCGAAGTGGTTATGGCGATGCGCTATGGTAACCCATCAATCGAAGCGGGCCTTGAAGAGCTCAGAGATAAAGGCTTAACCCGCATTATTGTGTTACCACTTTACCCACAATATTCAAGTCCAACCACAGGCTCAACATTTGATGCCGTGGCAAATGTATTAAAAAAATGGCGCTGGGTGCCAGAGCTACACTTTGTAAATGGGTATCACAAAAACCCAACCTACCTAGAGTCGCTTGCTAACAGCATTAGCGAAGATTTAGAAAAACACGGCATGCCACAAAAAATGGTGTTTTCATATCATGGTATGCCTAAACAGTTTTTAGATAATGGCGACCCCTATCACTGCCTATGCCAACAAACCACCCGTTTAGTGGTAGAAAAGCTAGGCCTAGATAAAAACAAAGTGATCACCACCTTCCAAAGCCGTTTTGGTAAAGCTGAATGGTTAAAACCTTACACAGATGCAACTCTTGAGAGCTTACCTGGCGAAGGAATTAAAGATGTGGCTATTATCAGCCCAGCCTTTAGCGCCGACTGCCTAGAAACACTTGAAGAATTAGAAGGTGAAAACCGAGAGATTTTTGAAGAAGCCGGCGGCGAAAAATACCGTTATATAGCAGCGCTTAACGACCGTGACGATCACATAGACGCCATGTTTGATGTGTTAAAACCAATGCTATAAAAACGGGAAGAGCAGCGGTTAGGTTTTAGCTGTCAGCGATCAGCAAGAGATTAGCCAAGTGCGGTGATCGACTGTAGGCGTGAGTTTACCTCGCGCGCACAGTACCAAACCCGTTGCTCGACACCCGATCCCCGCACCTAACACCTAAAATCTGCTCTTAGCTCTTACGTGTCACCATTAACGTGAGTGCTCCTGCTATTATCCCCCAGCATGCAGAGCCGACTGACCATAATGTTAAATCAGAAGCCGTAACTAAAAAGGTAATAATGGCCGCCTCAGTATATTCGGGGCTGTGCAAAGACTGCTGCAAACTATTAGCGATGGTCCCAAACAGTGCAATACCCGCTAACGCCAATACCAGTGCTTGCGGCAGGCTTGCTACAATCGCCACTAGCATTGCAGCACACAGCGCCATAATAATGTAAAACATCCCACCAGCAATGCTCGCCCAGTAGCGTTTATCGGGGTTTTTATCGGCCTCTTCGCTCATACAAATAGCAGCCGTAATGGCCGCTAAATTAATTGAATAAGTGCCAAATGGCGCGGTTACTAAATTTATTAACCCGGTCACAGTTAATGACGATGATATTGGCGCTTTATAGTTATGCGCTTTTAAAATTGCAAACCCAGGTAAGTTTTGTGAAGTCATAGTTACTATATACAAAGGAATACTAATACTTATAAATGCCTGCAAACTAAAGCTTGGTGCAATATAAGCAAAGCTGCTTGCCTGCCACTGCACGGTGCTGGTATCGATATTTCCCATATACCAGGCTAAAAATATACCCGCTAACAATACACTTAGCATTGCAAACCGAGCAAAAAAGCGCTTGCCAATAAAGTACACCACCACCATTAAACCAATCACCAATGGCAAGTCGTTCATAAAGTTAAACACATCAATACCAAATGTGACTAATACCCCCGCTAACATAGCACAGGCCAGTTCACTGGGAATACGGTTCATGATTTTTTCAAACCAACCGGTAATGCCAGACACCAATACCAATAAGGCTGATAGCATAAATGCGCCTATCGCTTCATGTAAGCTGTAGCCCTGGGCACTTGAGATCAGTAATGCTGCACCGGTAGTCGACCATGCAATTAAAATGGGCACCTTATAATAAAACGACAGCACAATAGACGTACCGCCCATTACTAGCCCCAGCATTAATATCCAGCTTGCCACAAGTTCAGGTGTACCACCTAAGGTGATCACCACTTGATAAATCAATGCAATAGAACTTGAAAAACCAATAATGACCGCAACAAGTCCTGCCATAATTCGACTAAGTAACTGATCAGTCCCTGCCATAATTCCCTCTTTTAATAGGTGTTTAACGATACAACATACTTTGCCTATTTATACTTTGCAATTAGCCCTTTGAATAATGAAAAATGATCACGTTACTAAAAAATTTTATTGGTCAGTTTTGCTTGTCAAAATCGGTGTGATTTAAAAAACACACACGTACCCAAAAACATGCCACAGGGTGCGCCATTACTACAAAAAAGCCATCCTATTAAACCAAAAAAGCATACCTAAAAAAGGTAAAGCAAATACTTACAATAAGTTATAAAAAAATCAATTACCACTTTATGATTACAATTTAAATTTGATCTAATTCTTTTTTTAAGATAAAACTTAACAATTAGTTCACCATTTAACCTAAAAGAGAAACAGATGAAACGTTACATTGTTTTAACTATCGCTATTCCTTTATCTGTATTTGCCTTGTATACGCTGCTTAATGATCAGAAAAAAACCGATGAGGTAGAAGCGCCCATTGCTATTGATATCGTTCCTGTTGATTCTGAGTTTGCAAAAAAAACACATAACCCATCGCCCATTGATATGAGTAAAGACCCTATTGCAGCAAAACCCGCTAACATTGAATCAAACGTACCTTCAAACTCATTTGACGCAATTAATAAACCTTCAGCAAAGGCTAAAGAAATACTTAAAGCGGCAAAAGTACTGCCAACCGATTTACAAAATGAAGCCTACATAGAATTTGATCTAGCGGCGCTAAAAACCCTCAAAACGGGTGATAATTTTGACCTTGCAATACCGCAAACCGCAGAAACCTACAGCGCTGAAATAACCAATGTAACCCATGCCAGTAACGGCGATAAAAGCATTGTTGGTCAGGTTATTGGGGCCAATGGCGCAATGCACACCACCATATTAACCGTTGGCAATGATGCGGTTTACGGTCAATTTACAGCCCCAAGTGGTAATTATGTTTTTGAAAGTAAAGGTCAATATGGCTGGATTGCAGCTAAGCGTGACCTATATAAAACACATATAGAGCATCAGGTTGGTGAACCTGCACCAAAAAATGCGGATGACACAGACCCATTTGCACCTCGTGCTGAAAACACGCCCTCTTTTTAAACAAACCTGTCAACGCAGGCAACAAGACCTAGCAGTAAACACTGCAATCGTAAAAAGTAAGGAAATACAACAATGAAAAAAGTAATTTCAACAGCCGCTATTGCAACGGCGCTATGTGCGGCCAGCACAGTGTCAGCAGAAACCATTGATATCGGTATTTTATATACCGATCAATCTGCAGCAGCTACCAGTAATATCAATACCAAAATTAATCAGCTTATTGCTTTTAGTAACCAGGTATACAGCCAAAATGGCGTTGACATTACGCTACGTTTAGCTGGGACTCAAAATTTAGGTGACTATGCAGTAACCCCTTCTGAAGATTGGTTAAATGCAGTCACAAATAGTAGTTACGTAGATGGTTTACGCAATGATTGGAAAGCCGACATGGTTGCCGTACTGGGTACAGGCCAAAGTGCAGGTAACGGTTTAATTTCATGTGGCTTAGCATGGGTTGGCCAAGGCACAAATGGTAATTTATACAGCTCAATGAGCAGCCGCATGTACTCAATCACCGCAATCGATTGTGGAGCCACAACCTTTGTTCATGAGCTTGGTCATAACCAAGGTTTAGCGCATTCACGTAAGCAAGGCGATACAGCCGGTGGTGTATACGTTGATGGTATGGGGCACGGTGTACAAAATGAATTTGCCAGTATTATGGCCTACCCATTTGTATTTGGCAGTGCAACGCAGTACGACTATTTCTCAAACCCTAACTGGAGCGTAAACGGTATTCCATTTGGGGTGACCAATCAGTCGTACGCCATTCGTACCGTTACCGACACAAAAACCAGTATCGCTAACTTTAAATAAGCTCAATGCTGAATAATAAATTTATTCTCAAAATTCAGCTTAAATAACAATGTAAACATGGGTTAATAACCCATGCTGACCAATTAAGTTTCCCTTGCGGAGCGCCTCGGCGCTCTTTTTTAATGATTAATCATTTTCTGTTTTATGGCAGGGAGTAAGGTTTCACCATCGCTATCCACTTTACTCATTAGCTTTAAACCCATCACCTTAGCAAGCACAGGGTAAATATCTAAATTATTCACTCGCTCAATGCTCACCCCTTTTTTAAACGCTGGCCCGGTAGCAATAAATGTTGCTGCCATATCATCGGTATAGGCATAGCCATGCGTTCCTAAGTAAGGCACTTTAGCACTATTGCTAAATACCGCAGGCGCTGTCGTTTGTACCACAATATCGCCCACACGAGTGCCTTTATTATAGTGATATCCTGCAAGCTGCTCCTCTGTTAGTACCGTGTAGCGTCCTTTTGCTGCATGTTGTAAACGGGCTTTATAAGCCTCAACATCTGCATTTTTAGCATCGCTTTTAGTATAAATAAGTAATCGAGGACCGGTATTAACAACCATAAAATTATCATCTTTAGGTAAGCTGCTCACAACAATGCTCTGCTCAGGCTCAACTTGTGCCATACCATGATCAGACACAATCACCAGATTTACCTCTTGCTCTAACTTACTCAAGCGGGTTTTTAATTGCCCCATCAGCGCATCTAGCTGTTTAACGGCATCACGCGTTTGCACCGCATCAGGGCCATATTCATGCCCCATGCTATCCACTAACGAAAAATAACTCGCCACAAAACGTGGGCGCTGTGCTTTAGGTAAGCTTAACCATTGAATGATTTGATCAATTCGGTCTTGGTAGTCACCTTGTTTAGAGTAGTGAAAGTAATAGTCAGGCGTCATACCATTAAAGCGCGCATCCGACTCAGGCCAAAAGTATACCGCCGATTTAAGCCCATGCATTTTAACTAAATTCCACAGTGGTGTGCCGCGTACCCAGGTACTGTCTTTTTGTCCTTTCCCCATGCTGTAGCATTCATTATTGCGCGCTTTGTCACAAAACTTATTATCTACAATGCCATGGTTAACTGGCAGTAAACCGGTGATCACCGAAATATGATTTGGAAACGTTTTAGTAGGATAAACAGGCTGCATTTTTTGCGCTCTTACGCCTTGCTCACCCATTGCTTTTAAATTAGGCGCACCGTGCTTTTCAATGTAATCCCAACGTAAGCCATCAATAGAGATCATAACAACCGTTTGCTCTTTAGCAGCAAACGCACTATTCACACCCAATAAAAGGCAAAAACACATTACCTTAGTGATCCACAACTTCATTTTAAATACCTAGATGTATGTTAATTTTATAAAAAATAATACTAAAGCAAGTTGTTACTTTATGATACATGCTGATAAATTAAAGCAAACTATTAAAAATAAATAATCGTGCGTTTAATAAGTGCTTAATTCACATAAAAAAGGATTACCATGATCAACTTCAGTAGCAAAGTAACCCCTGCACGTATGCAGCGCACCACTGCCAATTTACAAATGGCGCTTGAGAGCGATCGTGGCCGAATTATTAATAGTGCAGCCATTCGTCGGCTGCAACAAAAAACCCAAGTATTTCCGCTGGAGCGCAACGCGGCTGTGCGTTCGCGCCTAACTCACTCATTAGAAGTTCAGCAAGTTGGCCGCTTTATTGTGCAGCGCATCTTTGCCAATTTAAATTACCAGCAACAAAAAGAATATGGTTTATCGGGTTTAGAGCGCCCACTAGAAACCCTAGTAGAAATGGCCTGCCTAATGCACGATATAGGTAACCCGCCGTTTGGTCACTTTGGCGAAGCGGCTATTAATAATTGGTTTAATGCTAATTTAGCCAGCATTACGCCTGAGCGTTGCCAAACCACAAACAGCAGCATTGGCGTTATTTTTAAACATTTAGCCCAAGATATTTGTAGCTTTGAAGGCAACGCTCAAGGCATACGCATTATTCACTCTTTGCTGAGCCTAAATTTAACCTATAGCCAAACTGCCGCTATTTTAAAGTACACCTGTCCAGCTAGTTTAGCGAAGCAAGATATTCCTCAAAATAAAAACTACATTATGAAAAAAGTGGGGTATTACTACAGTGAAAAAAGCTTTGTTGAAGCACTGCAAACTGAGCTGAAAATGGAGCCCTATTGCCGTCACCCTGCCAGTTATATTATGGAAGCCGCTGACGATATTTCTTATTGCCTTGCCGACATAGAAGACGCCGTAGAAAAAGACATTATCACCACACAGTTATTATGCGAGCAACTAAAAAAGCAGTATCAAAAAGCATTAATTAACCTCGCTCTCAACGACACTCAACACCAAAGCTTTGTGGACGACGCCATAAACTACGCCATAGAACGGGCACAAGCACAGCCCTTTAATTTTAATAGTGAGTTTTTTATTTATTTACGCGTGTCATTACTGCACCCGCTAGTAAACCATGCCGCAAAACGCTTTATTGAAAACATAGAGCCAATTTATCATGGCGACTTTAACCATGCATTATTAGAAGATCGTAGCTACCTGCATGCAGCAACCCAAGCGCTCAAA
Organism: Pseudoalteromonas sp. SM9913; assembly: GCF_000184065.1. Classification (NCBI taxonomy): domain Bacteria; kingdom Pseudomonadati; phylum Pseudomonadota; class Gammaproteobacteria; order Alteromonadales; family Pseudoalteromonadaceae; genus Pseudoalteromonas; species Pseudoalteromonas sp. SM9913. The sequence goes on along the minus strand of NC_014800.1, from coordinate 122,409 downwards.
CAAGTCGCGCTTGAGCATGTATTTTCGCACAAAGAAGTCGAAAAACTCGAACTGCAAGGCTACCGTATTATTAATGGCCTACTCGATTGTTATAAACCTTTGCTGCTTTTGAGTAGCGATGACTTTAAACGTGCATTGCATGGCGACAACCGCTTATTAATAGAATCGAGACTCGTTAAAAAGCTCTCTAAAAAGCATTTAAGTAGCTATCAGCATGCTATAAATGCGATGCAAGAAGAGCCCGATCATTTTGCCGCCTATGAATTTTATTATCGCTGTCGGTTAATTCAAGACTACATTAGCGGTATGACCGACCAATTTGCTTACGACGAGTACCGAAGCTTAATGGTAATTGACTAGGGTCTGTTGACCTTTCAAGGTTAAATTTGCAGCAGTCTGTTTGGTATTTAGGCAAGGCAGAGCCTATGTGGTGTGGTTTTTCCCCATAAATAGGCGATAACGCAGCATCAATGCCAAACAGGCGCTGCCCTTCGGGTTCTGCCTAGGAGCGATTTACTCTTTGTTGCTCGGTTTTTACTTAGTCCACTAGGTTACAAACCTCGCGCCGCGATTAAACCGCCCCTAGTTTGAACAAATTGTAATCCGCAAAGGTCAACAGACCCTAATTAACGCTAGGCGCTTCTAGATAATTTTTCACTTTACGCTTAAGATTAGGGCATTGATGCTTAACCACTTTTGAGTTTTATGAAACCGTTACTGAGTTGCTTACTTTTTTGTTTTGCTTTGTTTTATAGTGCCAGCAGTGCCGCTTATAACGAAGCTATGTGTATTCTTATAAAACAAGAAATGCAGCAACACAGCAATAATAAAGCCAGCCGTAAATACCGTAATGCTGCGCGAGACTTTGAAAAAAACTGCAGTGATCCGCAAGCGGCACGCACTTTGCCAGTACCAAAGCCTAAACCGCAGCCGGTTATTGAACAATCGACCCCGGAGGTTGTAAAACCACAACAAACAGAACCCACTTTACAGCCAACGTTGCCAGACGCTGCAACTGAGCAAAGTGCAACTGGACCTCAAAATAATGTAATCGAAAAAAGCGCCACTCAAACTATAGAGCAAGCTAAAAACAATGCCCCAGTAGCATCAACCACAACAGCACCTAATGAGTCACAAGTCAATGTAACAGCAGCGGCTGAACAAAGCGGCGCTTCTGAAAAAAATGCACAGCCCAGCAAAATACCGGCCAGTGAATTATCAAACACTGAGGAAAATACGCAACCAGAGGTAAAAAAAGCCACCGTTGAGCCTGCACAAACCGCCGTACCTATCACTATAAAAGCCAGCGAGCAAACAGCCGTTATTGCCTCTTCAATGCCCAAAGGGGCTAATATAATCTCGCTAGTATTACCAAGTGTGGCACTATTGTTAATTGTGGTAATTACGGTTGTGGTATTAATGCGCCTGCGCAATATTAAGCAAAATAAACAAGTGGCTGATACTGGCATACCATTGCAAATGCCCGCAAGTCACGACAATGATCAAACTCACAGTGTTGTTACTGAGCCGATGGTGACTGGCTCTGATCTGCAAAACCCAGCCGTCGAAAGCAAGGGTAAAGAGCCTGATTCTAGTCGAGTTAATACCGTGAAAATAAAGCCGGAGCCTAACACGGCAGAGTTTGAAGCAGCTGCTAAAGCAACCTTAGAGCGGATAAAAAATGCAACAGAGTTTGCCGAGCCACAAGTAAGAGATTTTGACCCCGAAGCCAAACAAACCAAAATTCAGCGTAATCCTATAAATCAGCCAATCAAAAAGGTACAACAAGAAGCGCCTATAAAGCCTTCACACAGCGCACCTGAACCCATTGTACCCCATCAGCCACAAGCTGATTTCCATCCTGCAAAAACGCAGCGTTCATCATTAAGCTCAACCACTGAACACGACTTTAAAGAGCCAGAAGTACGCACTTTCGATCCCGACGCGCCACTACCAACTAAAAAAATAAAAGTAATGCCTGAGCAAGTAAAGGTTGTCCCTGAAGAGCCAAGTAAGCCCGATAACTCACCACAAAGCAGCAATCCATTTGCTAATTTATCGCTTGATGAAAGCTGGGATCCAAATTCACCACAAAAACCAAAAATAGAAGAAAAAAAACGCGCACCTAAATCACAAGCACTCATCGATGCAGAAGAACGCGCAAAAAACATGCAAACAAAAGAATAACGCGGTAACATAAAAATACTTAAAATAAGTCTGTAAAGCGACGGTATAGCCCTTAAGCCTACATTCAGTTAACGCCTTTAAAATAGCCTGTTTTTTAAGCAACGCTCAAAGCCGCTTTATATCCCAAAAGGGTATATTTAATAGAAGGAGAGACTTATACACATGCATGTTATGTTATCAGCTAAATTAAGATACCGTATTTATATCGCATCTTTTTTGCTGATGGCTTTTACCAGTCATTACACGCACGCAATTGAAGCAATACAACCCTCAAGCAAAGCGCCTAATCACCATGCTACTTTAAATATAAGTACAGGCGAATGGCCGCCTTTTTTAAGTGAATCGCTGCCTCACAAAGGCGTGGTTGCGCATTTAATTACCGATATATTTGCACAAGCTAACATTAAAGTTAACTTTACCTTTTTACCGTGGCCGCGTGCTTACCACGACACCATTAATGATAAATACGCAGCCACTGCCGTATGGATGTTTGAACAACAACGTACTGAGGATTATTTTTACAGTGAGCCAGTGTTAAACGAGCGTTTTGTATTTTTTTATCATAAACAACGCCCTTTTGATTGGCAAAATCTAAACGATTTAAAAGGCTTATTACTCGGTGGTGGGCTTGCCTACAGCTACGGCAAAGACTTTGATAAAGCAGCCGATGAAGGCTTATTCGATATGTCGCGAGTAAGTACCACAGAGCAAAACTTTAAACGCTTAGCTATGGGCAGAATCGACGCCTTTGCCGAAGAGCAAAGCGTAGGCTATTTCACATTAGCGAGTAAATTACCTGACCTATTCAGCGCTATTAATCACCACCCCAAAGCTTTGTTGGTAAACCAAAGCTTTATGATGTTCCCTAAAAATAACCCACGCAGTGAACAGCGGCTTGAAATATTTAACCAGCAATTACTTAAATTTAAACAAAACGGCCGTTATCAAGCCTACTTTGATGCGTTAGATAATGGCGCTTATCAACCCACAAATAGCGCCCTGGCCGACTAACCTGTAGGCAGGGCTTTATGCAGCGCGTTTTATGTTTGGAACGCGGGTTTCGGGCTACGAGCTAGGTTTTAGGTTTTAGGTTTTGGGTTTTGGGTTTTGGGTTTTAGGTAATAGCAAAAGCTCGCTGCTCGTCACTCGAAGCCCGCAGCCTTCTCATTCCCGCTTTAAGGTTCATATAAGCGCCAATTAATAAATGACTACTTAATCAGTCATTAATCAACTAATGACTACTTTATTAGCCTTTAACTTATAGAAGGTATCACGCTTTCTAAGCGTTTTATGTCAATATCACTGATATTAGCAAAACGTTTAAAGTGCGTTGGCCACTGGCGAGTATAACTCTCAACCTCTGTAATTATTTTTGTCGCTTGAGCCTTGTTGAGGCCGAAGCGTTTGGCTTGCGACAGTAAATTATCGATACTAGCATATCGGCCATCATCACCAAGCCCTATGCCATGCTGCTTTGAGTTATTAATAGGGGTAATATCATAAGCGGGGCTCATACGCCACGTTTGCCCTGCAAAGTGATACAAAAATGCATGATTTCGGCTGTGATCATCGGTATTACCAATAAATACGTTAAATACCATTCGCTTGTAGAGCTCTGTAGCATCAGCAGCGAACTCACCTGTGTGGTGGCGAATAAATTCAGCCAGTTCACCGTAGCTATAGTATGTTGCTAAGTCGCTTATCGCGACTTTTGGTTTTTGTAATAAGCTATTGGCGCTTAAAAAGTGATGAGTTGGTAAGTCATCGCTTACATCAAAACGTTCAACTAACAGAACATCGCCATTTTCTGTTTCATGAATACGGGTATTTGCAGTGCGAATCCCCAATTCATTAGCCATACACATAGCGCCATGCTCAGCCCTAGCTAAATTAAACAAATCGTCTTGACGATTAAACTTTGCCAAATAAAGTTTTTGGTCAATTTTCACAGAGGTTTTAGGTCTTGCTCCCCCCATACTTTGGCCAAATTCAAAGGCTTTTTTTGCTTCCTGTGAAATCGTTTTATTGGCGAGCAAATCGTCCTTTGCTTGATCCAATAAGGCTAAATCGGCTAAAGTATTTTTATTCGCTTTATGTTTTGATGCGCTGCGCGACAAACTAAATACCAAGGCGCCAACACCATACCCAGACCCTGCGAGTAAAAATTCTAGCTCATTTTTTGGTTTGGTATTATGCAGCGACAGTATAAGCTTACGCCCCCACGAATCAGCTCCCGCATCACTTAACACCCCAAACACACCTTTATTGGCAGAATAACTAACGATGCCAGGCTGTAATGGTAAATGCAGCGGATCGAGCGCAAACGCATCAGAGCGCGCAAGGTAACTTTTACCATAATTAAACTCACCTCGGCCTGTTTGTGTATTTAACTTAAAAAAGCCACAAATTACCGGGCTGTCTTCTAAACCGTCAATAAATACATAGGCTTCAGAAGTCATCGTTAATCACCTGAGTCTTATTGCTTTTACGCTGTCTTGCATTATAACCGCCCACATCTGCGGCAAGCTCGTTAATTTCATCCAACAATGAGCCTTGCAATTGAAGTACAACAAGAGCTTCAAACAATATATCGCTTTTTACTACCTCCCCTTGCTCAAGCTTTTGTACCGTGGAGCGAGATACACCAATCATCTTAGCGAACGTGCTCTGGGTATAAAGTAAAGTACGATGCTGGCGAATTAAATCACCCAATCGACGCGCCAGTTTTAATGCTTGTTCAGATCTCATAAATGACTACCTAATCGGTCATTAATATACTAATGATTAGTTTAGCGGTATTTAATATGATTGCAATATTATTTAAATAGATACGAAATGAGTTTCGAGTTTCGAGTTTCGAGCTTCGAGCTTCGAGCTTCGAGCTTCGAGCTTCGAGCTTCGAGCTTCGAGCTTCGAGCTTCGAGCTTCGAGGTTCGAGGTTCGAGCTTAAAGCGCCTAGTCCCTTTTGCATTACCTCTTCAGCGCAGCGCCTCATAACCTCTTTGCGAATAAATCACTTAAAACTATATTTGCACAAAGAGAAGACAACGGGTTTCGAGCAGCGAGCGACGGGCAGAAAATACAACCTAGCGCTTTTTATCAACGTAGACGTGCAGCTTGCTGACGCGAAAAGCGCAGCTTTTAAATTGCTTTACTTTCATGCAGTGAACGCTGAACTACTTGATAACAAATAGCACGTTGCTGCTCTTGATTTAAATTTACTTGTCGCATCGAAAGAATCGTTTTCACTAATTGTTTATGTGAAACAATCGGAAAGAGTGGGCGCTGTTTTAATTCGACAAACCAACCAGGAAAGCACAAAACAGGGAAAACCTGCGTGTTAAAACCCGTTGCCTCTTGTAGCCATTTGTTCACCCAATTAGCCTGCTTTTGGGCTTGTTCTAGCGGCTTACTTTCAAACCAAGAGGGAAATGCTAGATGATTATTCTCAAATTTAACTTTGTAGTTTGTGTCGTCTTTTATTCGCTTGTGTCTGCCTTTAGTTTCAATAGCAAAAATGCCATTTGCCCCAACAACTAAGTGATCAATGTTAAAACCATCAGCTTGTATATCATGAAATACTTGATATCCATGTGACTGTAATTCTATAAGTTCAGAGGCAACAGCAAGTTCAGCATCACGGCCGAGCTTTAGTTTTATTAAATAATTAGATTTAACCCACAGCTTTCTTGCTACATAAGCTAAACCTAAAATAATCAAAACAATTAGGAAGTAATTAAAATTACCGCTAGCAAACATTTCAGCAATCCCTTTAATTGCAAAAGGCATTATAACAATGAGTGCAGCTAAAAATATTAGGCCAATAACATCAACAATCTTGTCATTCACTTGCTCTTGAAGAGTTTGCGCGGCAACACGTTTTAATTTATGACGCTCGATAGGAAGTTTAGCACTGCGTTGATGTGACCAAATGCGAAAAAATAAAACGCCAAGTAATGAGTAAACACTACCAACAATAACTAAAAGACTTAAACCTTGGTTTAATAAATCATCCATGACGAGTTCCTATAATAACAACTTGTACTTTATACATTAAAAACAGTTACATGTCTCATTATTCAAACTCACACTACAAAGATCACCGAAACACCTGTAGGCGCCCAGCTTGCTCACGCGAAAAGCGAAGCTTTTAGAGTAATTTATACATGTCGCGTTGGCGACGGCAACCAAGGGGCAGATACCGCCGACCGCCCCTTGGAACCCCACGGCGCCCCGAGGATCACACTATTTCCTCAATTCAATTTAATCATATGAACGTAAACGCGATGAAACACGTCCGTGTGTAAGCATCACTTAACGCGCATCCATGCGCTGCTATTACTCATCATTAATTTAATTTCGGGTGTGATCACGGGGAAATTGTCTTGGCAGCGGTCTTTAATTCAATAATGAGTTAATGCTTGTTTACATTGCATTTTTTAGTAAACTGAGTGCTCGCAAACAGGGAGCGATTTAATGCAACAGATTGGTATTTACGAGCAGTTAATTACACAAGTAATTAAGCAAAACTTAAATCGTGACCAATTTTATGTGGGCGAACGCCAACTAGAATCGGCTGAGGCGGCTACGTGGCTTTCGCGTTTTTTAGGCAGGCTGGTTGAACATGCCATTGATGCAATCCCCAATTCAAGCGAGCGTTTGCACGAGCAAATTAACCTAGCAAACAGCCTTGTGCTTTGGCTTAAAGATCATATTCGCGATGACGAGCTGATCAATGAAAACCTTATCGACAGCCAAGGCAGAATACTTACCGCACTGTTTAATACCCAAAACCCCATTGCCGCCAATCTTAAAGATTACTCTCACGATATTTTTCCGCTAACAGGGCTTACACAAAGTGAATTGTTTAGCGGCGCCAATGCGGGAATATCGCTCGAAACCGAGCTAAAACGCGAGATTAAATCGTCCGACACTATTTACTGGCTTGTCTCATTTATAAAATGGACGGGGCTGCGCATATTTAAAAACGAACTTGAAGCGTTTACTAAAAGCGGCAATAAACTCAAAGTAATTACCACCTCGTACATGGGTGCAACGGATGCTAAAGCGGTTGAGTTTTTAGCAAGCCTGCCAAATACCGAGGTAAAGCTTAGTTACAACAATCAGCAAGAGCGCTTACACGCAAAGTCATACTTGTTTATGCGTAATACAGGTTTTCATACCGGTTATATTGGCTCGTCTAATTTATCGCATTCGGCGCTTACCAGCGGCCTTGAGTGGAACTTAAAAATTACCGCGCAAGAAATTCCGCACATCATAGCTAAAACCAAAAGTACCTTTGAAACCTATTGGCAGTCGCCAGATTTCGAGCTGTTTACTGGCAAAGCTGAATGTAAAGAAAAGCTCATAAATTCACTTAATGAGCAACGTGGTATTGGCCAAGCAAGCAGCCAGTTTTATTTTGATATCACGCCAAAAACCCATCAACTCGCTATTTTAGAAAAACTAAGCGTTGAACGTAGCGTGCATAATCGCTTTAAAAACTTAGTGGTTGCTGCAACGGGCACGGGTAAAACCATTATATCGGCGTTCGACTTTAAAACTGTTTACGATAAAAACCCAAACGCACACTTTTTGTTTGTAGCCCACCGCGAAGAAATACTTAAACAAGCGCAAAGCGCTTACCGTGGCGTGCTTAAAAACAACGATTTTGGTGAGCTGTGGGTAGGTAACTATAAGCCACAACACTACAACCAATTATTTGCGTCAATCCAAACATTAAACAGCCAAATTGAATCGCTTAATCTAACCCACGATTACTACGACTACATAGTTATTGACGAAGTTCATCACGTAAGCGCAGCTAGTTATCGCGCTATATTAAATCACTTTACGCCCACAATATTAATTGGCTTAACCGCCACACCAGAGCGTCAAGACGGTGCAAATATACTCGATGATTTTTGCGGCGTAATAGCCACTGAAATTCGCTTGCCAGAGGCAATAAATCAACGCCATTTATGCCCATTTCAGTACTTTGGGCTAGATGATGACACAGACCTAAGCCAAATAACATGGCGCGGCGGCCGTTACGATATAAGCGAGCTAAGTAACCTTTATACAGGCGAGAACAACCGCGCTAACAAAATTATATCCAGCCTTGTTAATATAGCGACTAACGTTCAAACCATTAAAGCACTCGCATTTTGCGTAAGCCAAAAACACGCAGAGTTTATGGCATCTAAGTTTAACTTAGCAGGCATAAGCGCCGATGTGCTAACCAGTAAAAACACTAATGAGCGCGCAGCCAAACAACAAGCACTTCGTCAAGGTGAGATACAAATACTTTGCGTGGTAGATATTTTTAACGAAGGGGTCGATATTCCAGAGGTCGATACACTTTTATTTTTACGCCCAACTGAAAGCCTAACGCTGTTTTTACAGCAACTCGGCCGTGGCCTGCGCCTGCCCGACAACAGCCAAAAGCAATGCTGTACCGTGCTCGATTTTGTAGGCAACTCCCGCCCAGAATACGACTTTGCCAGTAAGTTCCGCGCGCTGATTGGTAAAAGCAACCAACCAATAAAAACCGAGATTGAAAACAATTTCCCGCATTTACCGCTGGGTTGCCGTATTGAGCTACAAAAACGCACACAACAAACAATATTAAAAAATATTCAGCAAGCAATAAACTCTAAACGCCGTTTACAGCAGCTGATAAATAGCTATCCACAACATACTAATGATGCGCTTACGCTCAGTAATTTTTTACGCATAAACCCGCAAGTCACGCTTGAAGATATATACAAACCAAAAGATAAAAAGCTCGGTGGCTGGCACTGGCTAAAAGGCGATGAAATACCCGCAGAGCAAGCCGATATTTACGCCGCGTATTACCGCGCTATAAACACACAATTACTTGGCTGCAACTCGCTCAGCTACTTATGCTTTTTACGTGATTTATGTAATAACGACTTTAACTTTACCCCTACGCCACAAAACCAACAGTACGCGCTTATGGCGCATTACAACTTTTGGGATAACACAGGCACAAGTTTAGGGTTTAAAACGCTTGATCAAAGCTTACAGGCACTTAAACACAAAGAGCTACAGCAGGAACTCGCGCAAGTGATCGCTCTGTTAATAAACCGTATTCACCAGCAAGAAAGCGATTTAGCGTGCTTACCTAATCACGCAATAAAATTACACAGCCGCTACACGCGCCAGCAAATACTCGCCGCATTTGGGGCGCACTCGTTTGATAAAAAATCGACCGCTCGCGAAGGCGTACTAGAATTTAAAAACCAAAACCTCGAGCTGTTATTTGTAACACTCAACAAGTGCGAAAAAACCTACTCGCCCACCACGCTGTATCACGATTACGCAATCAGCCCCACCCTGTTTCATTGGCAAACGCAAAACAGCGCCCGTCCAGAACACGGTCGCGGCCTGAGTTACATTCAACACCAACAAACAGGCAAAACCATCCTGTTATTTGTGCGCGAACAGGGCAAAGACGAAAACGGCCGAACTATGGGATTTGTAAACTACGGCGAGGTTAAATACCAAAGCCACAACGGCAGCCAGCCGATGAATATAACGTGGGAACTAACCAACCCCATGCCAAGTGAAATGTGGCACGAGGCTGGGAAATTAGCGGTTGGATAACTACCAGTTTATTTTTTATCTGTATTATATAGGTTATAAGGTAAGTTATTTGCCGCCTAATTTTTAATTTAAATGATTCGATCGTTATCATTCATTTTTAAAAACATCAATTGTTTCTCACCTTGGTATTTCGGGTTCCACTCTATGTCTTGATTATCACCCTGATAATGATACTCGGTAGTAGAGAAAACAACTTGAACAGAATGCTGAGCACATAATACTTTAAGTGCTTTGATGTATTGGTTTAGGTCATCATTGTGAATTTCGTGTTGCTTAGGCGTATCTAAAATTAAGAATTTAAAACAGAACGAATTATGCAGTGCCATTAACTCAATTAAAGCTGCGTGGTACGCTAATACAGCTCTAGTTCTGGTACTTCCCTTAAGTTGAGATATAGTTTCTGTACCGAGGTAAGGAGTAAAATCGTCTTTAAAAGTAATATTTCGGCTAATGTTGTTGGTATTTAGTACTTCTAGCCAGTTTAAAAAGAACTCTCGAAGATCAGCTTTGAGCTTTACTAATGCTGGTATTGAGTTTTTATCCGTACCAAAAGACTGATACTTTTCTAGAGCTTTATTACGCTCAGCGATAGTTTGAAAATGTTTATTTTCCAGTAATTCAACTTTTTCGATATCACTCTTTTGGCTTTGCAGTTCAAATATTTGATTTTTTAGTGCTGATATTGCATCTACCAGAGCCGATATCTCACTTTTTTCTAAAGATTGATTTCTCTCATCGATAATCGTTTGGATTAAACCTTCTAAGCTTTCACGTTGTTTCATGATTTGCTCGATTTTAATCTTATCTATATCTGCATTTCTTTCGAGATCTTTAATTTGGTCTTTTAAATACAATAAATTTTTACTGTAGGCATCTGAGCTTGAAGAAAACAAATGGCAATTACTAGAGCCACAAATTTCATTAAATGATAGGAATACTCGCCTAGCTTCTTCGTTCAAGTTAAGTGTTTCAACTTCTGTGTTAATCTCATCTACTATCTGTGCAATACCGCTTGTTCTCTTATTAATTTCAGCGATTTCAAGCGTTAAGTCTCTTATCGAAGCTTTATGTTTTGAAATTAAACGATCTAAAACATTAATCGAGTCATCATGGTTTGCGCCTGAACTCTTGAGTTGCTCTATTTCACTTTCTAACGTGCTAATTTCATCTTCTAATTCTTCTGAGCTTTTAGATATTAATGCGGCTTCCTGCTTAGCAATTTCAGCATGGCGTGAATGCAGCTCTACTTGCTTATCTAAATAATCTAAACGTTCTTTAGCCTTAAATTTTTCTTTCTTTTGGTCGAATGAGTGTTTGACTGGCAAATCAAATATCATTCTCATCATTTCTGAGAACTGGTCTTTGATAAAGTTACTTGGTGGGCTATAAAACTTGTTATAACCGTCATCTTGATCTAGGTAGTAGATTGGCAACATTGATGCTAAATAGGGACTAGTGCTTTTGTTATTATTGGTTACTAGGTTATCTACTGTCAGACCCAGCGTTTCAAACAGATATGCCGAATACTCCTTTTCATCATAAAACCTCTGTTTCTCGCCATTAGGCTCTGTAACCTGAATATCTATACCTTTGCTGTAAATTCTCTTTAATTGCAAATTTCCGATAGGAGATGAAACTTCTAAAATAGCGTGATTGCATCGTTCATAAATATCATTTCTAAATACGCTAGGATAGCCTAAGCAAAAAGCAATTGACTGTACTATAGGAGTTTTACCACAACCATTCTTACCAAATAGCTGAGTAATATTGTCGCCAAACTTTAGTAAATCTGATTGCCAACCAGAAAGACCATTTGAAAAAATTTGTATACTAATTAACTTCATTCCAACTCCATGTCTAATTGCTTAGAAACACATAGGTTTCTGTATGCTTTAGCTATCTCAGCTAGGTTACAAGCGAGGATATCCTCTTCATTAAAGGCTTTATCAATCACCTTCTTACCTAAAGTTGTGATTTTAATTCGCCCTTTATTATTCGGGATTTCTATCAAGTTTGAATATTCCAAAAAGCTAACTGCTTTCACGGTTCTAACTCGTAAGTTTGCTGACCAACCAACGTGTTGAGCCGAGCCTTTAAAGCCGGGCATGCTTGTTTCTAAGCTTTCACCAACAAGTTGGCCGATTTCTGATACTTTGGGTTTTCGTTTATCTTTAGCCATAAGTAGCACTATCAAACTGATCAGTGGGAGCTGAAATAGTGCTTCGTTATTTAACAAATTTGGCTTGTTATAACTGGAGCTATCAACGCGAATTTCGGTACCAGATTGTGCAATCTTTTCAAAAAATGTATCGAAATTCATGATTTCCCCTTAACTAATTCCGCAAATATGCCTCCGAGAATGAGCTCAGGGTTTAGATCATACATTAAGCCCTCAGACTCAAGCTTACTGACTAAATCTTTTATTGGAGATCTTAGGCTAGCTAAATGAAGTGAGCCATCACTACGAATGGAGCTATTTAAAAGTTCTCTTACCATGCTATTGATAGACTGTAAGTCGAACTCTAAAAGCACATGGCGGTTTTTTCTGTGCCATAGATCCCAATTAGTTTTGCATCTTGATATATACTCAACTTCCTCAATGCTAGCCCCAGCCGAGGACAGCGTTCGTTGAATGATTGATGCGCTTTTTATAACTTTACTATCTCCGCTTTCAAGCAAGTTATTGTATGCGTCCTTTGATATACTTAGTATCGATAGTAAGTCTTCAATAGCTATTCCTGCATATTGCTCAATACTTTCTTGAGTTAGCTCAGCTATTACACCACTTGATTTATTTTCTACTAGTTCAAGCAGTTTCATCAGTATTTCACGAGTTTCAGTGTGGCCTAAATCTACTTCGCTAAATTTGTAAATCGCATTCTTTGCAATAGGTTCGAAATTATCATCACCACTTTTTAAATGCTGTACATCAGTTTCAAACTTGAGCTTTGATAATCTTAATTTGATTTCATCTTCGGATAGTTCATTAGAGACTTCTTCTGGGAAACATTTGTTGAACCTATCAATTAACACTTCCGAGAACTTATTTTGAAAAGTCCCCGCTTCAATGTCTTCTATTACTTTTTCAACGTCATCTCCATTATTGATGTTGGTCTGAAAGACAACTGAATTGCAGTAATTATCGAAAACTACGGTATGTAAAAGCAGCTTACCAATAAAGCTATTTTTTATTTTCTCTGTACACTGCTTTTTCTGGTCTTTAGTTCTGGCTTTAAGGCCAAATAATTCATTTAAAGTCCAATTGTGGTTTTGCTTGCCATTAGTTTTAACTTGGTAAAAAACATAACTAAATCCATCGTCATCTTTTTTACGAATAACAAAATCATCGTGCAAGTCACAGTAAACCCTATCGATACCATCGTTTTCTAGAATAGATAGTGATGCCATCGCAGCTGATCTCACCTGTGCTCTATATGCAGCAAATGAATGACGCCCGCTTTGCTCCCTTGGTTTCTTTTTTTCTAACATCCTTTCGCCTTAGCTAAGCAGTTCGTTATTTATTTAAGAATTTTAAAAACACTAAATTACTACTTTTAAACACCAAAATTTCGCAACATTTAAAAGCTTCGCTTTTCGCGCGAGCAAGCTCTGCGCCTACAAGTTAAAGCGCGAGGTAAACTCCCGCCTACATTCATAAACACCAATCTACCAACATACTCCAACTCCCCGTGAGCACACCCGAAAGTTATCAATTGATGAGTAATCACTTGCATGGATGCAAGTTAAGCCGTGACTGGCACATGGATGTGCCTTACACGGCGCTTACGTTCACATCAATTTTTAACTTGAGGACACAGTGTGATCCTCGGGTGCGCCGAGAGAGTCCAGAGAGAGGTCGGCGGTAGCCTCTCTTTGGTTGCCATCGCCAACGCGATAAAACCTCGAATAGAGGTTTTTAATCCCTTTCCCAAAATCATATATAAATCACGGCTCAAGCCAATTCCTACACTTTAAAAGCGCTAGGCAAACTCACGCCTACGGCACATCCTACAAATTTAAAAGCTGCGCTTTTCGCGTGAGCAAGCTCTGCGCCTACAAACTAAAACGCGACTACAAACTAACCTGCAACCACTTGTTTAAACCGTGCGAATGTTCGCATGCTTTCATCAGCAATCATTACCTCATAATCTGGGTTTTGAGCAATTAGCTCATATTGCCCGTTTGGTAATTTATTAACTTTACGCAGTAAATATTGCCCTTCCCCGCCTATATCATCCCGCTCTATCGCCACTATTTGGCCGCGTAGCGATCCTGCTTTATCGGAAGTTATAAGCTCAAGTAGTAGTAAATCACCATCAAGTATTGGGTGTTTACCACCATTCATTGAGTTACCCGATGCGTGTGCAAAAAAATGCACTTGCGGGTCGAGCTTGCCCGCGCCAAGTGGTGCGTCCATCAATTCCATATCGCTTTCATCCCCTGTTTTAAAATGCCCACAGGCTATTTTTATATTGGGGAAGTACGGCAGCTTTAGCGCATCATCAATTGATTTTAAGTTAACTTCGGGCTCAGCGACTTGATCTAATTCAGGTTGTGGTGCATTTGGAAACGTAAACAACTCAGCAGTTGGTTTTGCTTGTTCAAAATGGTCTTTATTCCCAAGCCATAATTTTGCGTTGTTGGCTTGTGCCACCTGATAGGCCCAATTGCTTACTGCGAGAGATTTATCTGCATCGCAGTGAAAATACGCACTTAGCTCGTTACTAATAATTTGGCTGTTAACAACCAAGTTTTGCTTTTGCCAACGCTCGCGGTGCTGCTGTGCAGCTAAAAAGTCACGTTTATTGTTATTACATGTGCGATGCGCTGCCACAAAATTATGGCCTAAGTCGTTTGCGTAGCGGGCAAACGGTATAAAATGATCGACTTCAACATCGTTTTTCATTGGCTTTTGGCAATAAAAACAGCTGTTTGATTGCAGCTCTACCAAAACAGGTTTTGCTTTGGTGAGTGCGTTACGGTCAAAGCCAAATAAAAAATCATGCAGTTGGCTTTGCGGGCCAATAAGTGTTTGGTTGTGCTTTATGCTTTGAATTTTTTGTAGCCACGCATTTTTAGCTAAATACGTTACTAGATCGTAAAAACGCCTAAAACAACTAGCAATGCCTGCATTCAAAGTAATGTATTTAGGGTTTTTAGTATGCGGATATAAAAAGCACTCTTCTTGCTTGGCAAGTATTTGTAAGCGCCAAAGTGGGCCACTTTTTAAGGTTGCCATAGCGGCATTAAAAGTCGGCTTGTAAAAACCACTTTGCTTTAGCTGGCGTAAGTTACGAATATTGTTTTGTTGGCATTCAAACAATACGCTAATTACTTTTGATTGCGCACCGGTATTTTGTAAAAGCAATGCACTTTCACCAGTATGTTCTGAGGGAAACGGCATTGCATGATGCCAATACAAGGTAATGAGTTTGTCAGCAAGCGTTGGCAGTTCTATGACCAATTCACTTTGCTCTGATTGAAGTGGCTGTTCAACACATACATCAGCCAAAGCATGCAGCAATGCAAATTTGTAGGTTGCACTAAAATCGCCCTCAACCAGCATGCGTTGAATATACGCAATAAAGTCGAGTTGTTGTTGCATTGTGCTCATCATAAAACAGGCACTGCTTTAATTAGGGCATTAAGCCACACTTCGCTTTCGCGCTCTGCTCGTTGGTCGACCGTTTGCCATTGTTTTAGTATTTTAAGCTCGGTGTGGTGGGCAATTAATGCGGTTAGGCCATCTTCATTTAAATCGGTAAATTCGCGGCCATTGTGCACACGCTCTTGCGTGCCGTATTTAAACGACACATACAAAACACCGTTTGGTTTTAGGGCATTTTGTAGTTTTAAAAACACCTGTGGTAACTCTACTTTTGGTACGTGCAATAAACTGGCGCAACACCAAATGCCGTCGTACTTATTGGTACAATTTAGCTGCTGAAAGGTTTTAACCTCTACGGCTTGTTGTAAGTAATTACTGGCTAACTTTGCAAGCTCGGGACTTGCGTCAAATGCGCTAACAGTAAAACCTTGCTGTTTAAAATACATGGCATCGCGGGCGCTACCGCAGCCTGCATCTAATATATGGCCGTGTTTAGGGATAAGCGGTAAAAAATCAACGTAAAGCGCCGACATATCAACATTGAGCGTTGAGTCGCTAAAGCTTTGTGCGTTTTGATTGTAGTAACTGAGTGTTTTAGTGAGCACTAAATTCACCGCTCCTTGGTTTATTTATTAATCTGGCATTCATTTATAACTAATCTACAGTATCAACATTTAAAAATATAGAGCTACAACAATATATACGCCCTAAGTAGTATGTTTTCATTACAAAAAAGCACTGTTTAACCTTATAAATTCATGTTATTTACACTTTTACCTAATAGCTCTACACCTTTGAAAATGTTTAGGTTGTATAAAAAACACCCGCAGCTGTTTAAATCATTATCGCTTGTAAAACTTTACGAACACTTGCTTTAATCCCCTTAAAAACAGGGGTATTAATTAAATGCTTTAGGGTTAAAATGATGCTATTTTACACCGTTCACTTATTGGTCATTATAGTGTGCTATGTTTACCCATAAGATCGTTATTCAACTTTTTCTAGTATGAATATACTGTTGGTGTTGCTGTGTTTAAGTACCGAGGTGTTACTTACAATGAATGTTAGGTTTAGGTGGTTATTAGCTGTACTTTTAGCGCTTTGTTTAGGCGTGCCTAGCAGTGGTTGGGCGTCGAGCGATATTAAAAAAATTATACTGGCTACCGACACCATTGACGGGCTGGTAGAAAAAGACGGCTCTGGGCTTTATGTTGATATTCTTAGCAAAATTTTTGCTGCGCAGTCGATTGAACTCAATATTATGATTGTGCCTCAGTCTCGTGCTTATTTATGGACGGCCAATGGCAATGCCGATGCAATGTTAAGCGCAAGGCAAAATGAGGTAGAAGGCTTGTACTTTCCGGTGTGGCATTACGATATTACTTTTGTGTCGGCGATGTTTAAAAAAGATCGGTTTAAAGATTGGCAAGGCGAATACTCGTTACAAAACAGATCGGTGGGTACGTTAAGGGGTGCTAACTACAATAATTATTTGTATGTGCCGATTGATTTGCAGCAGGTTACCCAGCGAATTGAAGGCGTTAAAATGCTTAAGCTCGATAGGCTTGATTTCTTTTTAGATAACCGTAAAGCGCTGCAGCAAACCCTGATTGCTAACGCCACTAAGTTATCAAAAATGAATTTTGACCCACAGCAGTATCAAATCGAAAACATTGTGCCTGTAAAACAATACATTGCCTTTACCGATAACGCCAAAGGCCGCGAGTTAGCACAAATTTTTGACGCCGGATTTGCAAAATTACTTGCCAGTGGTGAGTTAGAGGCGTTGTTTATTGCTTACAATTACCTGCCTTTTCCCTTTCCGCAAAATATAGACTAGAGTAGTAATTACATATTGCTGTGGTTGAGTTTTTTATGAGAGTTGTATTTGCTTTAGTTATAAGCTTAATGTTGGCTTTTCAATGCGTTGCACAAATTACCCTGCCCCACTCTAAAATAGAAAGCCAACCAAGCACACCACAACAAGCCACTACCCAGCTCAATGTGCTTACAGTTGATTTAGGCACCCTCATTAGTAAACCTTTAATTCAACGAGGCTTAGAGTTTGAACAACAAACTGGTATTAAAGTTAATGTCACCAAAGTGCCTTTTGGCCAGTTATATAACGAAATAAACAAAGATTTAAGCTCGCCAACGAGCCAATACGATATTATTGCCTACGCCTCACTCTGGATGGTGGATTTTGCAGAAAATAATTACTTAGCGCGTTTAGATAATTACATAGCCTCCGACCCTTTAATTGAATGGAATGATGTATCGCGTTTTTTTAGAGACTTTAGCTCTAAATATAACGGCCAAATTTACTCGATTCCGCTCGATGGTGATATACATTTACTTTATTACCGCCTCGATATTTTAGAAAAATATGGTTTGGCTCCACCTAGAACCTGGGATGATTACCTTGCTATTGCTAAGCAATTAAATGGCGTTGATATGAACGGGGATGGCGAGGGCGATTTTGGTTCGTGCATTTCTAAAAAAGCCAATGAGCAATCGTATTGGTCTTTGCTTTCGATTGCGGGCAGTTTTTTGCAAAGCAAAGGCACTTCTCAAGGCATATTTTTTAATACAAGAACTATGGCGCCATTAGTGAATAACGATGCCTTTAAAAAAGCCTTAAAAATTTATAAAAAAACCACTGAATTTGGCTCTGCTGATGAGCTTAATTTTGATACCAATGATGTAAGGTATGCGTTTATAAGTGGGCGCTGCGCCTTAGCCATTGAATGGGGCGACATTGGTACTATGGCCGTGTTACCTGAATCTAAAGTAAAAAACAAAACAGGGGTGAGTATATTGCCCGGAGCTACTGAGGTATTAAACCGTAAAACAGGCCAGCTTGAACGTTGCAATGCTAACTTATGCCCGTTTGCCATTGGCGATATTAATTATGCTCCTTATGCAGCTTTTGGTGGTTGGGTAGGCTCAATTAATAATGCCAGCTCAAAACACAAAAAAAACCTCGCTTATAACTACTTGTCGTATGTTACTCAGCCTTTGCAATCGAATGAAGATGTGACCATAGGTGCCACCGGTATGAACCCGTATCGCACCTCTCAATTAGTTAACCACAAAAACTGGCTTAAACAAGGCATGAGTAAAAGTACGCTGCATTTTTACTTGGGCTCTATTTCTAAAACCGTTAATAACGCCAATATTATTCTTGATTTGAGAATTTTTGAAAACAACCGCTACTTTAGAGACATACTCGACACTGAAGTGGCTAAATACCTAAGGCACACCCAGTCTGTTGAGCAAACCGTGATTAATATAGAACAAGGCTGGAATAAACTAACCGATGAAATTGGCCGCGACAAACAGCTAAAAGCTTATAGGGCGTCGTTAGGATTAGTACCGACCCCTTAGTGATAGTGTTATTTAACTTATTGGCTATGCGGTATGCCTATACCAAACACGATTCCTAAATTCGTGAATAACAAGAGCTAATTTCCTATATTTGCCAACTATTAAATAAAACATAGGTAGCTAACATCGCTGCTTTAATTGATGTAAAACGGGCTAAATTTGTAGTCTGGTTTATACTTTAGTAATGATAACGCTGTAGCCTCGAGTAATAAAATGCTTAAAATCGCTTTTGTTGTATTACTGCTTAGCAGCTGTAACGTATTTGCTTGCTTTAAAACACTTAAAGTAGGCACAAATGAAAACAATTGGCCACCCTATGTAATTGCCGTTAACGGTAACCTGACGGGCGTTGAAATTGACGTGTTAAACACGATTTTTAACGGCTCATCTTTTTGTTTAAAATTTATGTTGCTGCCTACCTCATCGCGCGCTTTTGAAGAATTAAAAGAAGGCCGTATTGATGTTATTTTTGCCGCCAGTAAAACATTAGCAAGAGCTGATTTTGCCTATTTTAGCGATGCCTATCGTGATGAAGTAGTTCGCCTGTATAAATACACCGAATCGCCTGATTTAAATAACATTAGCGATATTTTTTATAAAGATTTAACCTTGGCGGTTAACCGTGGCAGTTATTATGGCGTTGCGTTTGAGCTGTTTAAACAGAACCACCCCGCTAACGTTATTATGATGCCTACGGCCGAAAAACGTTTTGCAATGCTCAATAAAAATAGAGTTGATTACGCAATTGAAGACGAACTAGCAGCGCAATATTTTATAAACCAATACCCAGCAATAGAAGCGGTTACTAATATGGCGGCCATCAATAAGAGTTCTATTCATTTAATGCTAAGTAAAAAAACCATTAGCCAAATAGAGTTACAAGCTATAAATGAGTTAATTAAGCAAAATAAATCCGCTATACAAGCCATTTACCCACATTACTGAACCCGTAGATTATTCTTTTACCTTTCATCTTGAAGCGCGGATCTGTATAATTCGCGGCCTATTATTTACTCTATTGCTTGTTTATTTATGCGGCGCCTTGCTGCAGCTTAACCCTGCCATTATTTTTCTAGGATTACTTTTTTTGATCTCCACCGCAAATATTACGATGCAGTTTGGCGCAGAGCCGTTGTTTGAAAACATTTCAGCTAAATTTGGTAACGGTAACCGTTACGGTTTAATTGGCGCTAACGGCTGCGGCAAGTCGACATTTATGAAAATTTTAAGCGGTGCGCTTACGCCTAGTGCAGGTAATGTGTCTATTACACCTGGGCTAAAATTAGGTAACCTAAGCCAAGATCAGTTTGCGTTTGAGCAATACAGCGTGGTTGATGCGGTAATTATGGGTGATGTGGAGCTTTGGAAAGTAAAACAAGAGCGCGACCGTATTTACTCTTTGCCTGAAATGAGCGAAGAAGACGGCATGAAAGTGGCCGAGCTTGAAAGCATTTTTGCTGAAATGGACGGTTACACCGCAGAAAGCCGCGCAGAAGAAATTCTGCTTGATGCGGGTATCGATAAAGAGTTTCATTATGGCTTAATGGCAAACGTAGCCCCAGGTTGGAAATTACGAGTGCTGTTAGCACAGGCGTTATTTGCAAACCCTGATATTTTGCTACTTGATGAGCCTACTAATAACTTGGACATTCATACTATTACGTGGCTTGCCAATGAGCTTAACCAACGTAAATGCACCATGATCATTATTTCCCATGACCGTCACTTTTTAAACTCGGTATGTACTCACATGGCCGATATTGATTACGGTGAGCTGCGTATTTACCCAGGTAACTACGAAAAGTACCTTGAAGCTTCAGGCTTACAACGCGAGCAATTACTTGCTGAAAACGCGAAAAAGAGCGCTGAAATAGACGAGTTACAAGACTTTGTTAACCGTTTTGGTGCTAACGCCTCTAAAGCGAAACAAGCCAGCTCGCGCGCTAAAAAAATGGATAAAATTAAGCTTGATGAAGTTAAATCATCGAGTCGTATGAGCCCATCACTCAACTTTGATGAGGGCAAAAAAATGTATCGCCAAGCGCTTGAGCTAACCAAGCTCGGCCATGGGTTTGACGGTGAAACGTTATTTACTGGTGGTGATTTACTACTCGAAGCCGGTGCTAAACTGGCGGTTATCGGCGAAAACGGCGTGGGTAAAACCACCTTTTTACGCTGTTTAGTTAACGAGCTTAAAAGCAACGAGGGCGAAGTTAAGTGGTCAGAAAACGCCACGTTTGGTTATTGCCCACAAGACAGCACCAAAGACTTTGATAACGATTTAACCTTGTTTGATTGGATGTCGCAGTGGCGCACCGCTAAGCACAACGATTTAATGGTACGTGGTATGTTAGGGCGTTTATTATTTACCGCAGACGATTCAAATAAAAAAGCGCGTAACTGTTCAGGTGGTGAAAAAAACCGTTTGTTATTTGGCAAGTTAATGATGCAAGACGTTAACGTACTGATAATGGATGAACCAACTAACCACATGGATATGGAAGCCATTGAAGCACTTAACAATGCGCTAAAAGACTTTAAAGGCACGCTTATTTTTGTAAGCCACGATCGTGAGTTTGTATCGTCACTGGCAACCCGTATTGTTGATATTAAAGACAAGCAGGTAATTGACTTTCAAGGTACGTTTGACGAATACCTAGCGAGCTGCGAAGAAAATAAAGTAGCTTAAGAGCTAGGTTAAAGGTTAAAGGTTAAAGAAATAGCCTAAACCATTTAAAAGCGGTGCGTGTTTAAGCGCCGTTTTTTTGTGCCTGTAATTTGGGTTCGGGGTTCGGGGTTCGGGGTTCGGGGTTCGGGGTTCGGGGTTCGGGGTTCGGGGTTCGGGGTTCGGGGTTCGGGGTTCGGGGTTCTGCAGAATTTTGCTTGGTATCAATTCAAACGCAATTGGTAATTTATTTAATAAAAAAGGCAAAGAAAAGCTGTATTTTTATTTGCTCATTTGCCTCTCATTCTTTGCACTTTGTGCAAATAGGTTTTAAGTTATTTATTCACCACAGAGATTAAGAGGCGCTGCGCTGAAAGAGTAGGTTAAAGGTTCATTGCTGATACAACTAGGTGTACAAACTATTTGTACAAGCTCGCTGCTCGCCACGCGAAGCCCGTTATCTTCTTACTCGCTTCTCTGTGCTCAAACAAGAAATTAGATTTAAACGTTAGATAAAATGCGCGAGGTAAACTCCCGCCTACGGATATGATTAACATCTGGATTTAACGTAGGTGGGGCTTTATGCCGCGCAAGACCATTATTCACAAAGAGGGCAATGAGACGCTGCGCTTTTAGAGGAAATAAAAAAAGCCAACTACTATCCTGTAGCAGCTTTTTTATAGACACTGCATTTTACCCGCGCCTCGCAGCCCGCAGCCCGCAGCTCGTGACCTTTAACCTAAATAATATAAAAAAGGAGCATTGCTGCTCCTTTTTAAATTTTACTTAGGCTTATTTAATATCAAACCGGTCGGCGTTCATCACTTTTACCCATGCGGCAACAAAGTCGTGTACAAAACGAGTTTTGTTATCGTCTTGAGCATAAAACTCTGCCAGTGCACGGAGTATTGAGTTTGAACCAAATACTAAATCAACCCGCGTAGCCGTGTACTTAGTTTTACCACTAGCGCGGTCAACTATGTTGTACTCGCCTTTAGCTGCAGGTTCCCAGCGGTTGTTCATGTCGGTTAAATTAACAAAAAAGTCGTTACTCAGTACGCCTACCTTGTCGGTAAATACACCATGTTCACTATTGCCATAGTTAGTGCCTAGTACGCGCATACCGCCTAGTAATACGCTCATTTCTGGTGCTGTTAGCCCCATTAATTGGCTGCGCTCTAGTAATAGCTCCTCGGCTGATACGGCATAGTCTTTTTTCAGCCAATTTCTAAAACCGTCATGAATTGGCTCTAATGGCTCGAATGACTCTGCGTCGGTCATGTCATCACTAGCATCGCCACGCCCTGGGGCAAACGGTACGGTTATATCAACTCCTGCCTTTTTAGCCGCTTGCTCAACCGCAGCGGTGCCGCCAAGTACAATTAAATCGGCCATACTAACAGGCTTAGTTAAACTCGCTTGCAGTGTTTCAAGTGCGCTAAGTACTTTAGCTAAACGCGCAGGCTCGTTACCTTGCCAGCTATTTTGCGGAGCTAGGCGAATACGGGCGCCATTTGCACCACCACGGTGATCGGAGCCTCTATAAGTGCGGGCGCTATCCCATGCGGTATTAATTAAGTCGGTTTCACTTAATCCACAATTAAGTAGCTTCGCTTTTAAATCGGTTATTTCAGCGTCGCTTAGGGTGTAATCAACTGCAGGAATAGGATCTTGCCAAATTAAATCTTCGCTGGGTACATCGGCGCCCAAATAACGTGATTTTGGCCCTAAATCACGGTGGGTTAACTTAAACCATGCGCGGGCAAATACGTCAGTAAAGTACTCAAAATCGTCATTAAAACGCTCAATAATTTTACGGTACGCTGGGTCGAGCTTCATTGCCATGTCGGCATCGGTCATTATTGGGTTTAAACGAATCGAAGGGTCTTCCACATCAACGGGTTTATCTTCTTCTTTAATATTAACCGGCTCCCACTGATGAGCCCCTGCAGGGCTTTTTGTTAGCTCCCACTC
Source organism: Pseudoalteromonas sp. SM9913 (assembly GCF_000184065.1). NCBI lineage: Bacteria > Pseudomonadati > Pseudomonadota > Gammaproteobacteria > Alteromonadales > Pseudoalteromonadaceae > Pseudoalteromonas > Pseudoalteromonas sp. SM9913. The sequence continues at coordinate 98,959 of NC_014800.1, read as the reverse complement.
GTAATTGAGCAACAATTTACAGTAGCCGTTGTCCCATTTAGTTGGGTAGGTTGTCCATGCGCCTTCAATACCTGAGGTCATGGTATCGCGGCCAATGCCACGGGTTTTATGGTTATTCCAGCCAAGGCCTTGCTCGTGCACATCGGCGGCTTCTGGCTCTGGGCCTAAGTTTTCTTCTTTGCCGTTACCATGCGTTTTACCTACTGTATGGCCACCTACCGTTAGCGCTGCGGTTTCTTCATCGTTCATTGCCATACGTGCAAAGGTTTCGCGCACTTGTTCTGCGGTTTTAAGTGGATCGGGTTTACCATTCACCCCTTCTGGGTTTACGTAAATTAAACCCATTTGCACTGCCGCTAATGGGTTTTCCATGGTATCGGGTTTATCAACGTGGGTATATCGCTCATCACTTGGCGCAAGCCATTCTTTTTCTGCGCCCCAATAAACGTCTTTTTCTGGATGCCAAATATCTTCACGGCCACCGGCAAAACCAAAGGTTTTTAATCCCATTGATTCGTACGCCATATTACCGGCTAAAATAATTAAATCGGCCCATGAAAGCTTGTTGCCATATTTCTTTTTAATTGGCCATAATAAACGGCGCGCTTTATCTAGGTTGGCATTATCTGGCCACGAATTAAGTGGTGCAAAACGTTGATTACCGGTACCACCACCGCCTCGACCATCAGCTAAACGGTACGAGCCCGCAGAGTGCCATGCCATACGGATCATCAGGCCTCCATAGTGCCCCCAATCAGCTGGCCACCAAGGTTGGCTTTGAGTCATTAAATCTTTTAAATCGGTTTTAAGTGCTTCTAGGTCGAGTGAATTAAAAGCGTCGGCGTAATTAAAGTCGCTGTCGTAGGGGCTGGTTTTGCTATCGTGCTGATGAAGAATGTCTAAATTAAGTGAATTTGGCCACCAATCTGTATTGGTGTTTTCGGTTGTAGTATTACTGCCGTGCATAACCGGGCATTTACCCGCTTTATGATTATCCATATTGAGCTCCTTTTTAAGTATAAATAAAAACGCCCATGCTTACTGCTTTTGGTATTCACCAATTGGGAGCGCTGTTATTTTATTGCCATTATATTAGGGTCTGTTGACCTTTGTGGATTAAAATTCGTTCAAACTAGGGGCGGTTTAATCGCGGCGCGAGGTTTGTAACCTAGTGGGCTAAGTCAAAACCGAGCAACAAAGAGTAAATCGCCCCTGGGCAGAACCCTTCGGGCAGCGCCTGTTTGGAATTGATGCTGCGTTATCGCCTATTTATGGGGAATAACCACACCACATAGGCTCTGCCTTGCCTAAATACCAAACAGACTACTGCAAATTTAACCTTAAAAGGTCAACAGACCCTAATGACGTTTATGGTCTCTGCTTATTCAATATACGTGTAGCTGCTTTGATACGCTAGGGCAAAGTAATGCTTTAAAACGATTACTCTCATTTATAAATATGATGATGCAGCCAATGTTTGTGCTTAGCGTAAATAAATATTAAAACTTTTTATAAAATAGATGATCGTTATTAAAAATAGCCACGTAATGTACGATGAAGGGTTTGAAAGTGACTTAGGTTTTCTTAAGTGCACAGTGGAATACCCCCCTTCGCCATGAAATTATAGTTATAAAAGGTGTATAAGTTACTTATGCACCTTTATTTCTTTCTAATTTTTATCTATTTGAATTTAGTTAAGTAAAAATTCAGGTAGGCAAACTTACAATAGCACCTATCTCCTATTGTTCCCTTGATATGTTGATGTAGTTTTTTCCAGCCCAACTTGGGCTGGATTTTTTTTGCCTGTAATAAAGGATTTTTGAGTTAATTCCAGCTTCCCTATCCTCACCCTAGTACCAATGATGTGCGCATGTTAAAGTTAACAAAGCGATTAACTAATTTTTTAACTAGGCATATCAATGCGTTTTTATTTTTTACTATTTATTGTATTTATTGGTGTTTTTTCATCTGCGGTGCAAGCTGCTGATAAAAACACCGCAGCACTCAACGAGCAACAACAGCGTGAATTAGCACAGCTAGAAGCCCCTTTGTACAAACCATTACTTGAACGTTATATTCTCGACGAATTAAAGTCGGTACGCCAAGATCAACAAAAACTGCGTGAAGACGTGACCAAACAAGTTACGCATGCACAGTTAGACACCGCCGATCGGGCGCTTACCTACACCACAGATACCATTAATAATGTATTTTTTATTATTACCGCCACCGCGTCTATTTTGGTATTAGTGGGCTGGAACTCGTTACGTGATGTAAAGAACAAAGTAGAAGATATAGTAAACACCCGAGTGAGTGTTATTACTGATGAGTATGAAGATCGCTTGAAAATATTAGAAGAAAAACTGCGAGTACGCTCTGAAGAAATACTCAGTAACCAAGAACGCATATCAATCACTAATGAAGTTCATTCGTTATGGATGCGAGCCAACCTTGAAAGTGATATTGCGAATAAAATTGAAATATTCGATGAAATTTTAAAACGTAAACCAGAAGATGTAGAAGCCATTGCCTACAAAGCGGATGCTTTATTAGAATTAAATGAGACTGAGCAAGCTATTGAGCTTTGTAATCAAGCAATTGATATAGATAGCGACTATGGTTACGCATACTGGCAGCGCGCCTGTGCGTATGCTTTAACGCATGAGCATGCAGATGCTCTAGCCGATATAAAAATGTCGCTTGAATACTCACCCAACTTACGAAACGAGCTACTTCATGAAAGTGCCTTTGCCAGTCTGCATGATAACGACAGCTTTAATGCGATAGTTTCAAACGAAGCCTAAACTTCGTTGCCTACAGGGAGGGTGGTAAAAAGCGTGAGCAGAACGCGAAAGTTTTGCTCAGTTTTTACTTATTATTACAAGGATGTAAGCCAGTAGAATAACTTAGGCGCAGTTATCGACCCCACTAGGTTAGAAGCTCGCGCCGCAATTAAACTGCCTCTAGATTAAACAAATATCAATCTACAAAGGTCAATAGAGCTTAGCGTTTAAAGAATAAGTCTATTGACTTAGTAAGCAGCTCGTCGAGCTGCTCTTCAAAGTCTTCTATGTTGATTTCAAAATGATTTAAATACGCTTTAGCCTGCACTTGAGATAAGTTGCGGTTTTTAACGCTGTATTGCCGCTCATCTTTTTGCTTATCGTATCGAGGTAAAAATAATAACTGCGCATAATAAGGCGACTTAATATGCTTGTTCGCAAAGCGACAAAAGTCTTCAATGTGGTCTGCGCCCTCAGGGCCTAAACAGCCAGGCTCTACACGATACATTACACGAATTTTTTTCTCGTCACTTAGCTGCATAATTAATAATTACCTAAAAAATAATACCCTAACCACTTTGCCATCTTTAATTTGATAGCTTGAAATAAGCTCTGAACGTTTATCTATCACGTTCGGATCGTTAGAGCAGGTTTCTGATAGCTCATGGTCAATCACAATGTCACCATGCACAATACGCTTAATAGGTGATGAGTGAAGACACTTTAGCTTTTTAAACATAATGCCATAACGCGCAATTAATTTTTCTTTACCTTTAAATAATAGCTCATTCGGGAAAATATAAAACTCAACATCTTCATCATACATACGAATAAATTCTTCAATGTTACGCGCGTTGTAGGCTTTAACTAATTGCTCTATAACAGCAAGTGACTCACGAGACTGTTTTGCTTTGGCTTGTTGCCTTGCTGTAAGTGCCTCTTTTGCTTGCGTTACTGCTTGCTCAGCCTCGACGACCGCTTGTGCTTTATCTACTTTACTTTTAGGCTGTTCAACCGGCTTCGTTGATTCGCTGCCAAGTACTTTAGAATCATCTGCAGTCACTTTCTTTACATCGGGTTGTTTAGGTATGTTAACCTCTTGAGTTAACGTATCAAGTGCATCTTGTTGCGGCTGTACTTTTTCTGGCTGTGTCAGTTCAGCATTGTTTGATGATGCCGATTGCTCTATGGCATGACAGTTTAATGTGAAAGCGGCGAATAAACACGCATATATAATGAATGAAGGTTTCATGGTTTTCCTAAGTACAAAGACAAAATGCAATTAACGCGCAACATAGCAAATTTTACCCTCATGAGATAGTTATTATAGCGTTATAGCTCATTACCAATACTGCTCAACCGTAATATGCCCCGGCTCTTTTCGACGATTACGCTTATAGTTTTGAGCCACTAATAACTCACTGGTATCTTTAACCATTTGCGGATTACCACACAACATAAACTGCGCATTATTGGGAGTAGCACACAGCCCCACATGTTCAGATAGCGCGTTATTTTCTATCACTGTGGTTATTCGCCCAGCTAAACCTTGTAAAGGCTCCTCACGGCTAACTACTGGCACATAATTAAGCTGCCCTGGATGAGCCTTTAATAACTTATTAATTAGCTCCTGATAGCTTAAATCGCTATTTAGGCGCACCCCATGCACTAAGTTGATATGTTTGTATTTTTGCCATACCTCACTTTGCTGCAATATAGATAAAAACGGGCCAATAGCGGTGCCGGTGCTAAGCATCCAAAGTTGTTCACTCGCTGGCACTTCGTCAAGGGTAAAAAAACCGCTAGCACGGCGCTCTATTAGTACAGTGTCACCTGGGGTAAGTTGTGCTAAATGCGATGACAATTGGCCATCGACTACATTAATTAAATAAAATTCTAAATTTGGATCATCTGGTGCGTTAACATACGAGTAAGCACGAGCAATGCGTTTTTCACCGTCCATAACAGAAAGCTTTGTAAATTGCCCTGCTTTAAACGGTTCTACATCGGCGTTAACCGTTAAGCTAAATAACGATTCATTCCACCATTTAACTGACTTTACTGTGGCATCAATCCAATTAGACATAATTACTCCAGAGTGTAAAACGTGTTTTAGCTATCAGCTATCAGCTATCAGCTATCAGCTATCAGCTATCAGCTATCAGCTATCAGCTATCAGCTATCAGCTATCAGCTATCAGCTATCAGCTATCAGCTATCAGCTATCAGCTATCAGCTAAAACTTTAAAGTGGTTCATTTTAAAAGCAAGTTTTATAACTTAAACATTAGCATTAAGTTATAAATACTGACAGGGAAATAAATGAGAAGGCAGCGAGCTACGGGTTTCGAGTATCGAGCAACGAGCTAGTGCTAAAACCTGAGACCTTTAATCTACTCTTTTAGCGCAGCGTCTCTTTGTCCTCTTTGTGAATAATGACCTTGCGCAGCATAAAGCTCCGCCTACAGTAAATTCAGAAGTTAACCATATCAGTAGGCGGGAGTTTACCTCGCGCATTTGTGTTTAATATCCTAGACCTGACGCGATATAAAATCGCTGCTACGCAAGGCACTTACTGCTAAAAACAATTTTTCACCACAGAGGGTTCCGAGGCGCTTTGCGCTACACAGAGGTAGATTGGTATTTTTTAAGCATTTCTCTGTAAACTCGGTGTTCTCGGTGGTAAATATTTTTTAAATTAATGACCTTACGCGGCATAAAGCCCCGCCTAAAATAAATTTAGAAGGTAACCATATCAGTAGGCGGAAGTTTACCTCGCGCATTTTAATCTGACATCTAAAGTCTAATTTCTTGTTTAAACACAGAGAAGTGAATGAGAGTAAATGAGAAGACAACGGGCTTCGGGTGACGAGCTGCGAGCTACTGCTAAAACCTTTAACCTTTGACCTTTAACCTGAAACCTAAAGCCCGTAGCTCGAAACCCGTGGCCCGCACCCCGAGACTCGAATCTCACACCTAAATTTCAGGCATAAAAAAAGCCGCATAAAATGCGGCTTTGGGGGTTTAGTCTCACTTCACTTTGGGCGTGTCTCCAAAACTTAGTGAATACGTTACCAAGGAACTGTTGTATTTATTAAATTGACTCTAGGGCAATTTTAACCATTTCGTTGAACGTGGTTTGACGCTCATCTGCAGGTGTTGCTTCGCCTGTGATTACATGATCACTGACGGTAAATAATGCCATTGCTTTTGCACCGTATTCTGCTGCTACGCCGTATAAGCCAGCTGTTTCCATATCAACAGCGAGTACACCTAGTTTGTCTAGATCTTTATAAAACGTGTCGTCTGCTTGATAAAAAGTATCCGTAGTAAATACGTTACCTACTTTTGCATCAATACCTAAATCTTTAGCTGCATTTACGCCGTTTAAAAGTAGGTCAAAGTTAGCAATAGCAGCAAAGTCAGTACCACGAACGCGGGCACGATTTACGTTTGAATCTGTGCTTGCACCTTGTGCAAAAATTACGTCGCGAATTTTAATATCGCTACCAATACCACCACAGGTACCTATACGAATAATATTTTTAACGCCAAAACTGACAATAAGCTCACGAGCATAAATTGACATTGAAGGAATGCCCATGCCAGAACCCATAATGCTCACTGGCTTACCTTTGTAAGTTCCAGTAAAGCCGTACATGTTACGTACGCCGGTTACTTGCACTGCATCATCTAAAAAGTTTTCAGCAATATATTGTGCGCGTAGCGGATCGCCTGGCATTAATACTGTTTCGGCAAAATCACCTACGTTTGCACTGATATGCGGAGTACTCATCGATTGTTTTCCTTTTGTTTGGCTAAAAGCCCTATTACTTTAAAAATAGCGAGCGTATTTTTAAGTTACTTAACTGTGTTCAGCTTATCAATAAAGCCATCACCATATTCTAACGCTTTAAGGTTAAACCATTGTGCAAGCGTTTGGCCAATATCGGCAAAGCTATTGCGTTCGCCCAGCGGGGTGTTTTTCATCCCTGTCTGATAGGCAATAACCGGCACATATTCACGGGTGTGCTCAGACCCTGGAAAGGTCGGGTCACAGCCATGATCGGCGGTGATCATTAATAAATCATCCGGCTTTAATTGCGCTAAAATAGTGGGTAAGTAATCATCAAACTCTTTGAGCGCTTTCGCATAGCCAACAGGATTTCGGCGGTGACCAAACTTTTCATCAAAATCAACTAAATTGGTAAAAATCAAACTGTGATCCGGCGCAGTCGCCACCACTTCGCTGGTTTTTTCTAGCAAGTTAATTAACCCTGGCGCTTTATGCTTTTGGGTAATGCCTTGATGCGCATAAATATCTGAAATTTTACCAATACTGATAACTTCGCCACCGTCTTTTGCAAGTACATCAAGCAATGTTGGCGATGGCGGTAATACTGAATAATCACGACGATTACCTGTTCTGGCAAAATCTTGATTATTAGAACCCAAAAATGGCCGCGCAATCACTCGCCCTATATTCATTTCATCAAGCAGCGCCCGTGCGATTTCGCAAACTTGATAAAGCTTCTCTAGGCCGAATGATTCTTCATGCGCGGCTATTTGAAACACACTATCAGCTGAGGTGTAACAGATTGGTTTACCTGTTTTTACGTGCTCTTCACCTAGCTGCTCTAAAATCGTGGTTCCTGAGGCATGGCAATTGCCTAAAATGCCCGGAATACCTGTGCGAGCAATAAACTCGTCTACAAATTCTTGTGGGAAACTCGGCTGTGTTTTAGGGAAGTAACCCCAATCAAATAACACTGGCACGCCTGCCATTTCCCAATGACCCGATGGCGTGTCTTTACCGCTTGAAAGCTCTTTTGCGTAACCCCATGCACCTTGTGGTTCATGTCGCTCAGCAACTAAACAGGGTTCTTTACCAGCGGCTTCACATGCATCCACTAACCCTAATTTTGAAAGGTTAGGAAGCGAAAGCTTACTGCCAGTCTCGTCATAATATGCCTTGAGTAAATGTGCGAATGTATTAGCACCAACATCACCAAATTTATCTGCATCGGGTGCTGCGCCAATTCCTAAACTATCCGCCATTAAGATAATTGCTCTTGCCATTGTGACCTCACATCTGTTCTAGGTGGTTACTTTATCTGCTCTTCGAATTTTCCGTACAGGACATAAGTCCTGTTTCATAAAACCTAAACATTATAAATTTGCACTCTTAAGCGAAGCAAAAGAGATTAATCGTGTCTTTTTTGCTATTGTGATCTACCAACAATATATCCTTCTGTGTGGGTGAGAACTTTAGTGACACGAACTATTATAGCTATTGCAGGCGCATCGGCGTCCGGCAAATCTCTATTTAGCCAAACTATTTACAATGAATTGGTAAATGAGCTTGAACCAGGCGCTATCGCCATTATTGAAGAAGATGCTTATTACAAGGATCAATCGCATTTGCCGATGGCACATCGTACGCAAACGAATTACGACCATCCTGATGCATTTGAACACGAGCTATTGCTTGAGCATTTAACGCAACTTCGTAATGGCCACTCTGTTGAAGTACCAACTTATGATTATGCTCAGCATACACGTAGCGATAAAACGCGCCGTGTGGCTTCGGCTAAAATACTCATTGTAGAAGGTATTTTATTACTGAGTGATAAAGCGCTTAATAAAGAATTTGATATCAAGGTGTTTATAGATACGCCATTGGATATTTGTTTAATGCGCCGAATGCAACGCGACATGGAACAAAGAGGCAGAACATTACAATCTGTTGTTGAGCAATATCAAGCAACTGTTAGACCGATGTTTTATCAATTTATTGAGCCTTCAAAGCATAACGCTGACTTAGTTGTGACTCGAGGCGGTATGAATCGCGTTGCGATTGATATTATAAAAAGTAAAATAAAGTACATTTTACAAGAATAACAACGGGAAACGTTTGTATGACAACATTTATGAGCTTAGTAGGCATGCTAGTGCTACTAGGCATCGCTTTTGCGGCCTCAACTGATCGCAAAGCAATAAAACTAAGAACCGTGGGTATCGCATTTTTAATGCAAGTCATTATCGGCGGTTTTGTACTGTTTTTTGAAGCTGGCAAAAATGTATTAGCGAGTATGTCTCGCGCCGTTTCATCGGTTATTGGGTATGCCAACGATGGAATTGGCTTTTTATTTGGCCCATTAGCATCGCAAGATACGCTAGGGTTTATTTTTGCCATTCAAGTATTGCCAGTGATTGTGTTTTTCTCAGCACTTGTTGCTGTGTTATACCACTTAGGCATTATGGATTGGATAATTAAAATTTTAGGCGGTGGTTTACAAAAATTATTGAAAACCTCTCGCACCGAGTCGCTTTCAGCCACCGCAAATATTTTTGTTGGCCAAACTGAAGCGCCACTCATTGTTAAACCGTTTATTGCGACAATGACCAAATCTGAGTTATTTGCCGTAATGGTAGGTGGTTTGGCCACCGTAGCAGGCTCTGTAATGGCTGGTTACGTAATTATTGGTGTAGACCTTAAATATTTAATTGCAGCCAGTTTTATGGCAGCACCAGGTGGTTTCTTAATGGCAAAAATGATAGTGCCAGAGACAGAAACACCTAAAGATGATTTAGCCGATATAGATTTAGGCGACGACAAACCGGTTAATGTTATTGATGCAGCAGCATCAGGCGCAGCAAACGGTATGCACTTAGCATTAAACGTAGGTGCCATGCTTTTAGCATTTGTTGCACTGATTGCGTTATTAAACGGTTTATTAGGCGGTATTGGTGGGTTGTTTGATTACCCTACATTAACGCTACAAGAAATTTTAGGCTACTTGTTTGCCCCTGTTGCATGGTTATTAGGTGTACCGTGGAATGAGGCAATTTTAGCCGGCAGCTTTATTGGTCAAAAGTTAGTAGTAAATGAGTTTGTTGCTTACTTAGACTTTATAAATTATCGCGATACGTTAAGTGCGCATACACAAGCAATTGTTACCTTTGCTTTGTGTGGCTTTGCTAACTTATCATCGATAGCCATTTTACTAGGTGGATTAGGCGGTATGGCGCCTAGTCGGCGAAAGGATATCGCACGCTTAGGGCTCAGAGCAGTGTTAGCAGGATCTATGGCTAACCTTATGAGCGCAGCAATTGCTGGGTTTTTCCTCTCGCTAGCTTAGAAACTTAATGAGACGATCCAACTGTTGCAAAACAATAGGATAGCGCTTTAAGGGGTTAAAGCACTATCTGACTTGAACGATACTTCACCAAGGGCCGCAAGGCCCTTTTATCGTTTTTATAGCCTCTATTTTCTAAATCCTCAGCAATTCATACCTAAAAATTCCTAGCAAAGCTTTCATTCACGCACTCCTTACGCCATCAAAAGCCATCATTGCACTTATACCAATCCGCAATAATACTTAATCATTTTGCGGGGCTAAACGTGTCGCTACCTGTGTTAAAAAATTCTCATTTAGAACAACTAAATAGCGAATTTTTTGCCTAGCTATCAACTCGTTTTTCCAGCCTCAAAATAGACCACTTAATTAAGCGAATTGGTATTACTAAAAAATATGAACAACTGTGTAGCTGTAGGAGCATTTACTTATTAGCCCTTTACAAGGCACTTGAGAGTATAAAAGGTAGCGAAGTTAACAAGAATGAATGGCTGTGAAGAGGTAATATAGGCATTATTGAGTGGGAACTTTTTGAGTTTTTCTGTGCTTAGGCGTGTTTATTATTGTCTATAGGCTTAATTTTTTACATAACGTTTAATGTAAGCTTCATAGCCAGACTCAGCCTTAAGCTGCTCAAGTGCTTGATTAAAGCGTTTTACTACCACAGGTGAAGTGGCTTTGTTAAAGCCAATATAGTTGCCTTTAAGCTCATCCACATGAATTTGCTTGAGCTTCACCAAGTCATCCCTAGAGTACCCAAATGGCTCAGTTTGATGATCAATAGTAAAGTCAGAGCCAATAATTAAATCGATGCGTTTTTTAAAAAACAGTCGCATAAATGAGTCTGCTTCACTAAACAGTAGTAAGTTTTTATCGGTAACAAACCCAAGTCGACGCACCAGCATTTCATAAATGTCGCCTCGCACTATGCCCAACGAGTAGTTTTTAGCTTGTGAAATATCATTCATCACAATATGGTCGCTAGTTTTTAATTTAAAAAAGTAGGTTTGGCTCGATACCAAAGGTCCCACCCATTCAAAAAGAGGAATACGTTCTTGCGTTTTTGCTAGAGAAATGATGGCTGAGTGTGGGTTATTTTGCACTAACTGGTAAGCACGCTTCCAAGGTAACATCATAAATTCGCACTCTAGTGCGGCACGAGCACAAGCATCTTTCACTATATCATGATTAATACCCGCTAGCTGCCCAGCTTCATTTTGAAAATTGTAAGGGGCAAAGCTTTCGGTATAAATAACCAATTTAGGCGCATTAGCCTGGATATTATGGCTAAATAGCAACCCTAACGCTAATAATGTAAATTTAAAAATAAACACCCCCTATAATTTAAGTAATAACCTTAACCTAGAAAGCGTACAGAAACTATTAATTTATAGCACTTTTATAATGTTAAAAATAGCAGGTGATTTGAGAGTGACTATCGTTAATAATACCAATCCGCAATAATACTCAATCATTTTGCGGGGCTAAACGTGTCGCTATCTGTGTTAAAAAATTCTCATTTAGAACAACTAAATAGCGAATTTTTTGCCTAGCTATCAACCCGTTTTTCCTGCCTCAAAATAGACCGCTTAATTAAGCGAATTGGTATAAATTTACAGATGGTGGGGAGATATTCTTAAATTTTAGACACAAAAAAAAGCGCCTTAAGCGCTTTTTTTCATTTTACTTAAAAGTAAAATTATAGAGCTGTGATGTTATCAGCTTGAGGACCTTTTTGACCTTGTGAAAGAGTGAACTCTACACGTTGGCCTTCAGCTAAAGTTTTGAAACCTTCGCTTTTGATTGCTGAGAAATGTGCGAAAACGTCTGGACCATTTTCTTGCTCGATAAAACCAAAACCTTTAGACTCGTTGAACCACTTAACTGTACCTGATACGATGTTAGACATAGTATTATTCCTGATATAAAAATTAAATTGTGCCCTAATGGGCGGTGTAGCAAAAAATGAGATGGTACTTAAAAACTTCAGGACGGTACTACAAGTATTACTTATACAACAACGAAATGGAGATTTATAAATTATCATGCTTTCTTTCTAGCTGCGGACTACTATATAGAGTTACAGACTCAAGTCAACCCTTAATGCGATTTAATTTATAAAATAGCTTAAGCAGCCCGCTTTATAAATTAAGTACTTGTTTAAAGAGCTTAAAATTCAAATTCTAGTGCCATTCTAAAGCTATGATTTTTCTCTGACTGGCTGATTTCAGTAATAAAACCGGCTTCCCACTTTAATTGTTTTTGTCCATCAAAGCGATGTAACCCTATAAATCCGGGGCCAATACCGACAAAGTCTTCGCCAAGGTAAACCTCAACCGCGGGCTGAAAAGCAGACAAATAGCGGTAGCGATATTGCGCTCTAAATTCGCTTTCCCACTCATTTTGTATATCTTGGCCCCACTCATACACTAAAAATGCATTCATAGTGAGACTTGCACGACCAAACTCTTTTTCAATCACAAAACCGGTGGTTGCTTCGTATGCGTCGGCGTCATGCTGTTTTTCAAATTCAAATAACGCGCCCCAATCAGCCCATAGCCTGCCCTGCTCTATTAACTGCCAACGAAGTTCTAACTCATACGCTTGCAAGCCAAAGTCACCATTATCATCGCGCTCGCCCACTAAATAGCCTTCCAATGCCATGGTGTCGTTAATTGCGCCGCCTAAGCCAACGCGCTGCGCTAAAATATTACCATTGTCAGTTTGATGTGACACAAGCCGCCACTCTAGCTCGCGCTCAAACGGCAACACATAAGGATGATAAACTTTATCAACCACTATGCCATCAGCATAAGCCAGCTTAGGTATTAATAAACAAAAACCAATTAATACAGTGGCTGCAAATAGGTTTATTGCTTTCATGATTGTTCCTTAGTTATTGATTTAGGAATAAAATAACAAACTGATAAAAATAACACGCTGCTCAGCACATAACTTAAAACACTGGTTAAATTAGGCGTAGCCTCATAACCGATAAGTGCGCGCAAAACCCGTCCAAACTCTGAGTTTTCAGTTAAAATAGCACGTAAATCCCATACGGTTGCCGTTGTTGCTATCAAATCAATTTGGCTCGCCAAATCAAGTGCCACAACCAGTTTTGCCGCACTGTTTAATGCTAACAATACCAATAAAGGGATAAGCCCAAAGCGCTGTTTGATTGCACTCAATAAAAAATACAACAACACACTAAAGCTACTGCATATCCCTAAACCTAAAAAAGTGCCAATAAATAAGCTTTGTGCTGCTTCGTTGTTTTGCCAAAAGCCAATCAGGTAAATAATGTAATGACTTAAATAAAGAGTCATTACACTGATAATCGCAATCATAAATGCAGGCGTTGCTTGTTTAATGGCGTAGTACAGCGCACTGATAAACACTAAAATACATAAAGCAATTTGGGTATATTCTAAACCCTGGTAGTCGAACAAGGGACTAATTAGCGGAGCACTTTTTACAAATAAAAATGATAGCCCCACACCTAAAACAAGCATCCCCAGTACCTTCACTAAACTTTGCTTGGCAATCACTTGGAGTAAAATAAGTAAAATGGCCACCGGCAATAACTGATTGAGGCTCATCACAAGGCTAGTTATTAGCATCAGAACCCTCCTTTTCGGTCGCTATTACAACACCACGCGCCGTATTGGGCGAGAACTCGCCAAAAAATTCATAACGCCCAGGAGTTAGCGGCCCAATATAAATAACGCTTTTGCGATTAGGGTAAAGTACTTTCTCTCGGTTGAGATCGAAACTGTCGAATTCTTCAGGCGTACTATCTTGATTTTCGATTAACAAGCGTACCTTTTTATTGGCCGGCACCACGATTTCTGCGGGATAAAACAAATGATCTTTAAGTACAATAAGATAGTCTTTACTGGCGGCGTTAAATGATAAAAATACGCAACAATATAAATAGGGGTGAATAAGTCGTTTAATCACATTTAGCTCCTGCAAAAACTACCTGTACTTTTAAGCCGCCCAAATCGCTATCTGTTAAATTAATTTCAGCGCTATAAATAGCAATAATGTGCTGGACTATTGCCATGCCTAAGCCCGCACCTTGTTCACCCGAAGGATGTTGGTCACCGCCAACGCGATAAAACGGTTAAATATCCGTTGTTTTTGATCGTCCGTCATACCTGGACCGCTGTCTTCTATTTGCCAAATACGCTGCCTGTGCATCTGCTTTAGGGTAATTTTTATTTGTCCGTTTGCAGGCGCGTACTTTATAGCATTACTCAGTAGGTTTGAAATCAACGTCACTAAGGTAAACTCATCACCGTTAATAGTAAAGTCATCTCCCTCAAGGCTAATAGTGTGATTTTTAGCCTCTATTTTTTCATATAGTTGGCTAACTACTTCTTGCGTGATCGCTAATAATGACTGTTCTTTAAACTGCTTTTGCCACTGCTCTGGCTGAGTACGTCCTAGTATTAGCATTTGCTCCACTATATTGGTGAGTCGATTTATACCTTGAGTCATGGCTTGTAATTCTTGGTTATCGCCTTGTTGGGCGGCCAAATTATGCACATTAATTTTTAAACTGCTCAGGGGTGTACGTAATTCATGGGCGGCATCTGAGGCAAAAAAACGCTCTCGTAAATAGGCCGTTTCTACGCGTTTAAATAAGTCGTTTAAGCGGCTGATCACTGGTTTTATTTCTTCATCCGTCACCTGCCAATTGATCGCTGTGAAATCATTTGCTTGGCGCAGGGCTAACTGTTTTGATAAACGAGTTAACGGTGCCAGTGCATATTTAACAAAAAAGCTAATAAATAGCGCAAGCAAAGGAACCGCCCATAACATGGGTAACATGGCTGATAAAATCACCGCCTCGGCAAGCTCAAACCGCTTAGCAATCGGCTCGGCAACAATAACGGTGCGTAAAGAAGTAGCAAAAACGAATACCCGCATTCGCTGCCCTGCAATATTAAGCGTTTGAAAACCTGCTTGATATTGGCTCAAATCAAGATTTAATTCGTCAGAACCGCTAAGTAGCTCACCACTTTGCCAAATTTGATACAGTAACTGGGCGCTTTCTTGCATTTTTGGCGCCATAGCGTTTATAGATAGAGGCTGTTGCATCAAGACTCCAGCCACTACTTTTAGCTCACTATCGAGTAATTGCTCACCATGGCTCATACTTTTTTGATAGCCTTTTACTAAAGCTAAAAAGCAGGTTAACACCATCATTGACAGTAAGATAAGTGTTAAACGCTTACGAATTGACATAGAGCATGGTTACCTTTGTAAATTCAAGTTTGTGCAATCTAGGGGCGTTTTAATCACGTGAGCTATCTCTTTCCCACAACATAGCCAATACCACGGAGAGTTTTAATAAAATCGCTGGGGAATTTTTTTCGTAGGTGATGAATATGCACCTCAATGGTGTTAGAGCCAACCTCTTCACCCCATTGATAGAGTTTATTTTCTAACTGCTGCTTAGATTGCACGCGACCTTGGTTTTCCAGTAACGCTTTTAGCAGCATGTACTCTTTTCGCGGCAGAGAAAGTAGCTCATCGTTAAGTGTGACACTGTGCGCTGACGTATCCATAGTAACATCACCACATTGTAATAAGCTCGACTGAGCTTGATTTACACGTCGGCTCGCTACGCGCAAACGAGCAAATAATTCGGCTGGTTCAAATGGCTTAGCTAAATAATCATCAGCCCCCATATCAAGCCCTTGCACTTTGTCATCTATGCTACTGCGAGCGGTTAGTATCACCACCGGAATGACTTTTTTTTGTGCTTTTATGTGCTTTAAAATTTGCGAACCATCACCATCAGGTAAGCCTAGGTCAAGTATAACCAACTCTATTTCGCCACTGCCTAAACATTGCAACGCATGCTTAACCGTTGCGCTGTGTTCTACACTGTAGCCTTCTTGGCGCAATGAGCGGCAAAGCCCTTGCGCCACAAGATGATCATCTTCAACTAATAATAAATGCATTGTTTGTTTTGTTATCTCTTTAGTTTTTTATCAACTTTAGCTAATAATTGGCTAATTGCTTGCTGACGATATTTGTCCGCTTTAGCGCGAGTATCACGAATACCGGCCGCTTGTGCAACTAACAAATGGGCTTTGGCTTGCTTATATTCACGTTCGTCGTATAAAAACTCACCATACAAGTAATTAGTATCAATGCCTTTTTGATTAAAAGCGAGTGCTTGCTTAAAAAACTTATCGGCGGTGTCATCATCACCAAAGCCAATTGGCCACCCTGGTACTTTACTGTATAAAGTTGCCAGGCTGGCATACGCTGAGCCACCTAAAGCACTGTCGTCTATTTTAAGGGCTTGCTCTAATGATGCCTTTGCATCTTTGGCATAACCCAACGCCCCTAAGCCGCCTTTTGCACCCGCAAAACTTGCCAGCACAATGCCGTTCCATGTGTAGCTATTTGCTGAATTAGGATAGTTTTCGATAAATTGAGCACTTTGCTCACTCAGTTGAGTAAAGGCTTTGATTTGTGCGTCATCTTTAAGCTCATAATTAGCGACCGCCCACTGCTGTTGAATAGCGAGTAAGTCGCTTTGTTCATCTGCAAATACCGGCGATGAAAACACACTAACAATGCTTAAATAAGCTGCTAAAGTAAATTTTTTCATAATAAATCCTCTATTATTTAGGGTCTGCTGACCTTTCAAGGTTGAATTTGCAGCAGCCTGTTTGGTATTTAGGCAAGGCAGCGCCTATGTGGTGTGGTTATTCCCCATAAATTGGCGATAAAGCAGCATCAATGCCAAACAGGCGCTGCCCGAAGGGTTCTGCCTAGGGGCGATTTACTCTTTGTTGCTCGGTTTTTACTTAGCCCACTAGGTTACAAACCTCGCGCCGCGATTAAATCGCCCCTAGTTTGAACAAATTTCAATCCGCAAAGGTCAACAGACCCTAGTGAACAACTAACCTAAAAAGCTTTTTATTTTAGGGAGTTGTTTAGCAATTGCGTTATCTACAATACGTGGAAAAACGCCATTGATACGTGCAAAAAGTTTCTCAGGAAAACCAATAAATCGTCTGGTTTTATTTGAGTTTAATAACGCAACTAACTCATCAGCCACCAACTGCGGAGAGTCCATTTGATTACCAAGCGCTTTGTTCATTGCTCGCGTTTGAGCATCATTAATGTCGGTATCAGTTGCTCTAGGTGCCAAATAAGTAACTCTAACGCCAGTGTCTGAAAGCTCTCGTGATAACGCTTCGCTAAAACCACGCAAACCAAATTTACTGGCACAATAAAGTGTTTGATATGGGTAACCTATGCTGCCAAAAGACGACCCAACATTAACTATGGTGCCTCTATTCGCTTGCAGCTGCTCTAAAAACAGCTGGCATAGTTTCATCGGGACGGCTAAATTAGTGCTCAGTAGATTATCAATTTGTTCACTACTACAACTACTTAAGCTTTGCATAACATTAATGCCTGCATTGTTTATGAGTAATTTAGCACCGCCCAATTTTTTGGCTTTAATTGCCAATGCCAGCATGTTTTCTGCAACGGTTAAATCTCCCACAAAAGTCATACTACCTGGGCACTGGCTACTTAGCGCATTTAGCGCATCGCCATTACGCCCTACTAATAGTAATTGCCAACCTTGTGCGTGCAGTGTTTTGGCAATCGCTTGGCCAATTCCCCCTGTGGCTCCTGTTAACACACATAAGCCGGTATTCATGCGTGTTGCTCTTGTGCTAATGCTTTAAAGAACGGCTCGTCATCTAAAGCGCGAAAAATATCACCGTACAAACGATAAAAACATTTTGCGCCATGTAAAATAGCTTGCTGATCGGCCTCATTAGTAATTTTGTTCATCAAGTTTTCAAAAAACTTTACGTGCTCTATATCAAGCGCACCATGAGAGGTTAAATAGCTAAATGCTTTTTTAGGTAAACCAACTGCATCAGCAATATTTGAAGCTGCGCCATCAGCCAGGGCAATTGAAGTCCCTTCGAGTACATGAACCATGCCAAAAAAGCTTAATGGATTTTTACGAGCGATACTGTCATACGCATACGAGACCATCATTTCGGTAGCAAATTGTGGCTTACTATGGCGCACACTTTCTTTATCAAAACCACACGCGGCAATATCGTTAAGCACCCATTCTTGATGGCCAATTTCCTCTTCAATGTATTCGGCTACGGCTTCACGTAACCATTCTTGTTCGTCGGTCAAACGGGCACCTAACGACATCATTAATGGCACAGTATGTTTTACATGATGGTAGGCTTGCGCTAAAAATGACGCATACTCTTCAAGTGATGCTTGGCCTTTAAAAACGCGCTGTATAATTGGCGCAGCTAATAAGTACTCACGCTCGTTTTGAGTTTGTGCTTTTAATGTATTAAAAAAATCAGTCATGGATCACTTCTCCAAGTCGGTAAAATTGTTCAAAAATAAGGTTAAATTGCTGGCTAATAGCCTGGCGCTTAGGACGATTATTGGTCGTTAGTAACCCTTGCTGAACACTTAAAGGCAGAGCTAACCGATGCCACTTTTTAACTTGTGCATAATCGGGTAACTGTTGATTTATAAATTTCATATGCTCACTGAGTTGTTGCTCACTCAACTCAGGGATTGCATAAATAATCGCGGTTAAAAAAGGTTTGCCTTCACCAAAAACAACGGCTTGTATAATCGCGCTTTGGCTCAATATTAATGACTCAGGCCATTCAGCACTGACATTACGGCCCATGCTGGTAATAATCAGGTTTTTAAGTCGCCCTTTTATGAAGAGCTTATTGCCATGCTGGGTCACTAAATCGCCTGTTGCATACCAGTTATTTGGGTTATGCGGCGCTTGATTTAAATACCCTAAAAATAGCTCACCCTTTATGTACAACTGGCCTTTTTCGATTTTGGTTTGTATGTGCGGCAGTACAGTGCCGGCACTCTTTAAATCATCATTTTTGGGCGTATTTAAACTTACGACAGATGCCGCCTCTGATAATCCATACCCCTGATAAACAGGTAAATTAAGCTCTCTGGCGGTGGCAATTAAAGCATCACTCACGAGCGCTCCGCCAACTGCAATAAACTGTAATGACTTTGGCGGCTGCCAACCTTGTTTTGCAAACGCAATTAAACACGTTAATAACTCAGGCACTAAAATAAGGGTGTTAGGTTTTACACTGTCAATTGCACTAATAAGTTTTTCAGGATTTTTTAACCCTGAACCAACAAAACCCAATTCGTTTAACGGCATTAAATGTACACAACCGCCACTTAATAATGGTGCATAAATACCTGCAATATTTTCCAGTAATACAGGTAATGGCAGTAAACATAAGTGAGTTGGTTTACTTATACCTATTTGCTCACATAACGATTGTGCAACTTGCATTTGGCTATGAGTTGATAAACACACCCCTTTTGGCTCGCCTGTAGAGCCTGACGTGAAGGTGATTTTTTGCGTGCCCTCAAAGTAACTAATCGATTCTTTAACGTTGAGCTGATAAATATATAAGGTGTAATGATCAAACAAAGTAATAGACAATGTATGCGCACCCAAAGAAAGCCTTGGCATATCACTTATAAACAGCTGTGCACCACACTGTGCCAACACATATTGCGTTTGTTGTTGACTAAAAAAATGGGCGATCGGTATAGCCACTTTATTAGCAACGCTGGTCGCAGCATCAAGTACCAACCAAGCAGGTGTGTTATCAAGTTGAAATGCAATTGCATCAGCATCTGAATTAGCAAAAATTTCCACTACTTTATTAATTTCTTGAAGCAGCTCAGTGCCTGTGAACTGTTGTGTTTGATTCGCAAAATGCGCAACTACCGCCGGCTGAATAGCTAAATCATTTAAGCTATTTAACATACTCATACCGCCTCCAGCGCATTGATTAATGCCGTAATGCCATGTGTATTTTGTTGTTTAATATCAAGTAGCATTGGCGTATTAAGTACTTGTAGATGTGCTTGCTCTAAATTAACAATGCATACTGTAGGCTGGTTCGCGTAGTAACTTCCCCAGCTTTTTGGTTGCTCAACAACACTGCTGTTAGCCAATGCAATTTCATTACACGTTACCCCTAATAAACGCAATAAAGCGCGTACATGTTTGGTGGCACAAAAAACCAAATTAGTAGCACCAATAGCTCTTAAAGCTTCATTAACAATAATAAAATGCGATAACGTGGCTTTTCTGTGTGTTGAATAGAGATTACCTAACTCAAACACTCTACTGCGCTGTGTGCCCATTGGTAAAAACTGCTCAATGGGCGCTGCTAAATATTGTTCAATAAATAAAGGAGAAGTGGCGTTTCTAAGCCCTAAAGTGCAATGCCCTTGCTGAGTTTTATACTGACAGAGTAATGGCATAAATGAAGTTAGGCTGGCATTGTACGCAGCTAAAAAGCCTTGTTTTACTGTATCTTCAAGGCGCTGACGGTGTTCATCACATTCTCTGGCGCTCACAAACTGTGTGAACGACTGAAAAAGTGTTGATGCTGACTGTTGTTGTTGAGCTAATTGCATAAAAGCATCGCCTGTATTAAATCTATAGGTAGAATTTAATAGGCGAAACTTAAATAAAACTTAAGGTAAATTAATTTTTTAAAAAATTTAATTTAGACTGGCAATAACGGTTTTATTACGGCCCGTTTCTTTTGCATGATAGAGCGCTTTGTCGGCACATTTGTATACTTGATCAATATCATCACTGTGCTGCGGCCATGTAGCAATGCCGATGGAGACATTTATACAACCAACTTTGGCCATCGGTGTATTCGCCACTTCATTACGTAACCGCTCAGCAATAACAAACGCACTATCGCTATTTTCGTTCGGTAATATAAGTAAGAATTCCTCCCCACCAGTTCGCGCGACAATATCATCTTTGCGAGATACCTGCTTGATCACACACGTTAAAGTTTTTAGTACCTCATCGCCCACATCATGGCCAAAGGTGTCATTAACCCGTTTAAAAAAGTCGATATCTATTTCTAGAACCGCAAAGGGGATCTGTTCTTGAATTAATTTATCTAACAATAAATACAAACCTCGCCGATTATGCGCACCAGTTAGCGGATCGGTGAGTGCATCTTGGCGTAATTGCCCCATTTTCGACTGCAGTATATTAACTCCTTCTAACATGGCTGCTTTAAGTTGCTGACTTTCAAAATACCAAGATTTAATACTTTTAAGATTCGCCACGTTTTGTTGATCAGTCGATAAATTTGCACTGTCAGCTAGTAACCTAAGGGGCTTAGCAATAAAATGCGCTAACACACCAATCAATACAAAAGTAATTAATACAATTGGTAGCATTCGCTTAAGCACCAGCCCTTGAAAAGTATCTAACGTGGCAAGTGTTGCCACCTCACTACGCTGGGCAACTACGCCCCAATTAGCAAGTTTAACGGGCGAATATCCAGCAAGCATAGACACGCCTTGGCTATTTAAAACCCGGGTGTATCCATCTTCGCTTTGCAAAACACGCTCTATTACTGGGTTATTAATGACTTGTTCGCCAATCCGCTCAGTCTCAGGATGATAAAGTAAGGTTTTATTATCAGCCACCACATAAAAGTATGCCCCGCCATCGTAACTATGCTGTTTTAATAAGGCGTTTAAAATGCTCTGTTGTTCTAAATAAAAGCTACCGCCAATATAGCCATAGTAGTTACCAATCTCGTCAAATAAAGGATAAGAAAGTACAACAATTAAGTTATTCGCAAGCGATACATAAGGACGACTAACCAATGGACGCTGTAGTTTAAAGGCTTGTTTAGAATGAGGTGAATTAACGGTTTTATTAATAATATTTAATGAAACAGGTGAGGCCGCTTTAACGACACCTTGCATGTTAATTGCTACCGAATTAAAGCTATGTGTTTGGTTTAAAAGGCGGTTGGTTTCAGCTTGGAGTAACTCAGTATTGGTAATGTCTTTAGCAATAATTTTGGCTGAAAACTCAAGTTGCTGCATCGCAGCTGCTAAAAAGTGATCGGTCGCCGAGGCAAGCTTACTAGCAAATACATGGTTACTTTTAAGAGTATCTTCTATTACCCGTTCTTTTTGTACTTGGTAACTAATGTATAAACCACTGAACAAAATAGCGGCTGTAGCAGTGATAGCTAACAACAGAATTAATTGCCTAAGTTTAAAAGTAAATGGTGATCGAAAACGCAACTTATTATCATCCTAAGCAAATAAAAACGACTGCTATGTACTACATATATCCTAAATATAATACAGAAATTAAACTAAGTAGCCTAATTTTTGTTATTTTTGGAATAATAAAATGACATTTATTATATATGTCGGGTTTTGCAGTTAAGCTCAATAATAGTTAAGCTGCATGCACTTTATTTTTATTTAGCCTTGAGGTGTGTGTTGCTAAATAAGTACCTGTTGTCGTCTTCTCTTTTTTTAATCGGATGTTTCATGCCAATAAAATCTTCTTTTGCCGATTCTGCGCTGTCGCTTGAACAGCAACTTGGGCAAAAACTTATGCTCGATTTACGCTACTTTTGTCACCAAGGCAGCAGTAAGCGCTGCAGAACAGCATTAACCGAGTTACCAGATACACTAACCAAAGCGATTAGCCGTTATGATATTGGCGGGGTTATTTTATTTTCTGAAAACACCCAAAGTATTGAACAAATAATTAGCCTTAATCAGCAACTGCAACAAGCTGCGTCTCACTCTAAATCAGGCTTACCGCTTTTTATTTCAATTGACCAAGAAGGTGGACGCGTAGCTCGACTGCCACGTGATGTTGCCACTTCATTTACTGGTAATATGTCAATTGGCGCCACCTACCCTGAGCATGGCACTTATTTCGCAACTCAAACCGCGAATGTTCTTGCCACGGAGCTTTCAGCATTGGGGATTAATGTAAATTACGCGCCAACCGTTGATGTAAACATGAACCCAGACAATCCTGTCATTAATGTCCGCTCTTTTAGTGAAAACCCAAATGATGTAGCAGTATTAGGTGCCGCACAAGTTAGTGAATTTGAAAAAAATGGCATTATTAGCGCACTAAAGCATTTTCCTGGGCATGGCGACACCAATGTAGATAGTCATACCGGCTTGCCTAAAGTGATGCATTCAAAAGAGGTGATTTACGCACAAGATTTAGCGCCCTTTAAACACATTATTGAGCAGCATAGTCCGGGCATGATAATGACTGCGCATATTCAATACCCTGAGCTTGATAGCAGTACCTTGACTAATGTTGATGGCAAACAAATGATCAAGCCCGCGACAATGTCGCGTAAAATCATGACCGATATTCTACGTAAAGAACTTAACTATCAAGGTGTGGTGGTAACCGATGCACTTGATATGGCAGGTATTAGTCACTTTTTTAGTCCAACTCAAGCAATTATAAACACCTTTGCCGCTGGGGTTGATATTGCGCTTATGCCAATAGAGATTAGAACGCCAGATGACATTAAAAAGCTCGATGCTCTCATTGAGTCATTAGTCAGTGCGGTTAAATCAGAGCAACTAAACGCACAGGAAATTGCGCATTCAGCACAGCGTATTACCTCACTTAAAAGTAAATTTAAATTAAACGCTTTTCCTGATCCCATTAAAGCATTAGCCAATGCTAAGCACATTATTGGTAATAAAGCACATCGCGAATTAGAAGCGTCACTGGCATTAGCGGCGATCACCCAAATAAAAAATAACAACAACACCTTGCCACTTAAGCTTACTGCTGGCCAACACATTCATATTATTATGCCCGATACGCGTAAATGTATTGCCATACAACAAGCCATAATGGCACTGAGCTCACACGCATTAGTTTATAGCTGTAGCAGTTTACAAGGTTTTGACCCTGTTGAGGCTCAGCGTAATATAAACCAAGCTGATATTATTATTGCCGGAAATGCCACGCCTAATCAAAGCGCGGTGGAAATTGGCGGGATGGATGATTTAGCCGATAACCCAGACTTTGCCCTCAATAACGCAGAGCAACCTAAAGCACTTGAATCATTACTTAAAATGGCTAACAAGCAACAAATACCCACCGTGTTTATTAGTTTGCGAGCTCCTTATGATATTGCGCAGTTTGGCGACTCTGCCGATGCAGTATTAGCTTCATATGCTTATAATATTGACGTAGACAAAAACGAGCAAGTATCTGGGCCTGCATTTACAGCACTTGCTAAAGTATTACTCGGTCAAGCCCCTGCTAAAGGCAGCTTACCGGTAACTATTAAACAATCAAAGAGCCACTAATATGAAACTCAATTGTGATTTAGGTGAAAGCTTTGGCGCGTGGAAAATGGGGCTTGATGATCAAGTAATGCCGCATATTGATATGGCAAACATTGCCTGTGGTTTTCATGCGGGCGATCCTAGTGTTATGGCCAATACTCTTAAGCTCGCTAAACAGCATAATGTTATGATTGGCGCTCACCCAAGCTACCCCGATAAACAAGGATTTGGCAGACGCTCAATGAACCTGAGTGTGGCCGAGCTCACTCAGTGTTTACACTACCAAATAGCTGCCCTTGATGGTATGGCAAAGGCACAAGGATTAACCCTTAACTATGTTAAACCCCACGGGGCACTTTACAACGACATGATGAAACACCAGCCACTACTTAGTGCTGTGATGGGCGCGGTTGCCAGTTACCCTGCTGACCTAAAATTAATGATACTGGCCACGGCCGATGCTAAACACCACCATACAATGGCACGTCATCTTGGACTAACGCTTGTTTTAGAAGCGTTCGCAGACAGGCTATATACAGCTCAAGGGCACCTCGTAGCAAGAAATATAGCAGGCAGTGTGCATGATAAAGCAGCATTATTGGCACAAGTTAAACAGCTTTTAACTAGTAACAGTGTGACTACCCAGTCAGGAAAATCGTTAAAACTTAACGCCGATAGTATTTGTGTGCACGGTGATAACGCCCAAGGTGTTGCGCTTATTGAAGACATAAAGGCTCTTTGCAGCGCAAGCGTATAACTTCCTCTAAGCTGTAAACCCCCTTTACAGCTTTTACTTTCTTTTATCACCTTCATTCATTGGTAGTTTTAAATACTGGCTTCGTCGCATCTGACTGTTAATTATCCCTCTCCTACCCTATAAATAGAGCAGTGATTTAAAACAGGGATAAATAATGAAAACGCTTTTAGCTATGAGTCTTATACTGGGCAGCAGTCAATTAGCTGTTGCCAATACCGATACATTACAACTTCAAGATATTTTCAATCTTGAATATGCCAACCAAATAGACATAACAGAAGACGGTAAAACCGTGTATTTTGTCCGCAACCGCATGGATATTAAAACCGACCGTAAAGTAGGCAATATTTGGTCTGTTGATTACAGCACTGGGCAACTACAACCATTAACTTCTGGTGTATATATGGATTACTCGCCAGTAGTCTCTCCTGACGGACAGCGACTTGCTTTCATATCAAACCGAAATGGTAGCAACCAAATATATATTAAATGGTTAAAAACAGGGGCTATCGCTAAGGTTAGTAATTTAACTAGCAATCCAAGCTCACTAACTTGGACTCCTGATTCAAACCAGCTGGTGTTTAGTATGTTTGTTCCAATGGCGGCGTCTGCGCCTGTCAGCTTACCTGGAAAACCAAAAGGTGCCACGTGGGCAGAGCCTGCTAAATATATTGACGATGTTTATTATCGTGCCGATGGAGGGGGTTATACTGAAAAAGGGTTTAGTCAATTATTTACACTTGATGCCAATGGCGGTAATGCTCAACAACTCACCAACGATAATTTTAATAATGGTGGGGAAGTCAGCTTTAGTAAAGACGGTAAAACATTGTATTTTTCTGCTAATCGCAATGAAAATAATGAATTGAAGCCCACTAACACTGAGGTATATCAACTCGATTTAGACTCGCTAGCCATTTTCCCTCTAACTGAGCGTAATGGGCCTGATCAACAACCTAAAGTGTCACCTGATGGCAAATACCTTGCCTATACAGGGTATGACGACAAGCGTACTAATTACGAAAACACCCAACTCTATATTCGCGATTTAAAAACAGGGAATACTCAAAGCCTAACCACCGATTTTGATAGAAGTGTTGGCCAAATTAAGTGGAGTGCGAACTCAAAAGGGCTTTATTTTAGCTATGCCGATGAAGGGCAAACTGCGCTGGCTTATCAACCTCGAAGTGGCAAACGCAAAGTGATTACCGAAAAAATAGGCAGTGTTGCGTTTGGTCGCCCTTATTCCGGTGGCGATTTCGATATTAGTGAAAATGGTCATGTTGCATTTACATTGGCCGATACCCAGCGCCCTGCTGATGTAGCCACAATAAAGCGCGGTAAAGCGCAGCGCTTAACAGATTTAAATTCTGATGCACTTGCAACCAAGCAACTCGCTAAGGTTGAAGAATTATGGCTTAAATCAAGCCACGATGAGCTGCCAATACAAGGCTGGGTTGCTTACCCACCGGGTTTTGATAAATCAAAAAAATACCCACTAGTGCTTGAGATTCATGGCGGCCCTGTCGCTAATTATGGCCCGCACTTTAGTGCCGAAGTACAACTATTTGCCGCTAAAGGGAACGTGGTTTTATACATGAACCCACGTGGTAGTGATTCATACGGTAAAGAGTTTGCGCAAACCATTCATCATAATTACCCAAGCAATGATTACGATGATTTAATGACTGGGGTTGATGCGCTTATTGCAAAAGGGTTTATTGATGAATCTAAGTTATTTGTAACAGGTGGCTCTGGCGGCGGTGTATTAACAGCGTGGATTGTAGGTCATACAGATCGTTTTGCTGCAGCCGTGGTTGCCAAACCGGTGATAAATTGGATCAGCTTTGTACTCACTGCCGATTTTTATCCATTCTTTGCTGACTATTGGTTCCCAGGTAAACCATGGGATCATATTGAGCATTACATGAAACGCTCACCAATCAGTTATGTTGGCAATGTTAAAACCCCGACCATGTTACTCACGGGTGAAGCAGACTACCGTACGCCTATTTCAGAAACAGAGCAGTTTTATCAAGCCTTAAAATTGCAGGGGGTTGATACCGCGATGGTGCGTATTCCAAACGCTTCACATGGTATTACTGCCCGTCCATCTAACTTAATGACCAAAGTGGCTTATATTCAATGGTGGTTTGATAAGCATTCGAAATAAAACGCAGAGTTATGAGTGACGAGCTATATAAGCTCGTTGCTCGAAGCTCACAAGTGTAAACCCCCTTTACAGCAATAATGTGAGTAACCCCTTACATACTCAAACTAAATATCGGACTTAGCTTCAGACTGAGTTGGTAAAAAATCGGTTTATAGAAGAAATAGTGCTGTGAGTTAGTAAAAAATCGGTTTGAGTCACTGTTTATAAGCCCTCAGTTAGTAAAAAAAGGTTTTATAAGCTGCAGCAGTTAGTAAAAAATCGGTTTATTACTTTCTAAACCCTAGTTAAAAATCTTTAAATTAAGCATTTAAATGCTCAAATTGAGGATTAGAAAGGCAAATCTACCCTTAATGATGAAGAGAATGGCTGTTTTTATCATGGTTAGTTAAAACCTGATCTGTATTTTAACTAGCTAGTTAAATCGTGATCTGCTTTCAGTATGTTAGTTAAACTCTGATCTATATGTGGTAAAAAGCGGGTAATTTATTGTGCTTACCAGTGTCAAAGCGTAATCAACATAAAGCCCTCCAGCCGAGCATAAACATCCTTTAAATTTTATTTACACTTTTAACCTGCATTGCATTGAAAAATCTCACTAACCAAATGGCTAGTAAAATACTGATCTATTAAATTTTGCCTTTATGCAAGCATAAAAAAAGGGCCTTGCGGCCCTTAAGTAACACTATCTAGTTGAATTAAAATTGGTTCATGGTGTTAGCTTCACCACCGGCTTTGAGTGCATTCTCACCTGAGAAGTACTCTTTGTGTGTATCGCCAATGTTTGAGCCTGCAAGGTCTTGGTGTTTAACAGACGCTTGCTCACGACGGATTTCTTGACGCTGTACATCACGTACATAAGCCAGCATACCTAAGTCACCAAAGTAACCTTCAGATAGAATATCTGTGCTTAATGCTGCTGTGTGGTACGTTGGTAACGTGATTAGGTGGTGGAAAATACCCGCTTCACGTGCACCATCGCGTTGGAAGTTTTGTACTAATAAGTCAGCGGCTGCTGCAAGCTCTGTTGCATCCATTTCTGGAGCCATAAGCGCTTTGTTATCATCAAGACTTGGGTAAGCGCTCAGGTCACGACCTTCTTCCTGCCATTCTTGGTATACTTGCTCACGGAACTTCAGCGTCCAGTTGAACGATGGTGAGTTGTTGTATACTAATTTAGCATCTGGTACTTGCTCTTTTACGCGATTAACGAGTTCAGCAATTTGTTTTACATGTGGTTTTTCTGTTTCAATCCACAGTAAATCAGCACCTGACTGTAGGCTCGTTACACAATCTAGTACTACACGGTCTTTTTCAGTGCCTTCGCGGAACTGGTATAAACCATTGTCTAGGCGTGTTGGCTTACAAAGCTGACCATTAAGCTTCATTGCTGTTTCGCCTTCATTTAAGTCATCAACACTGTTTACTGGGGTTGTTTCTAAAAATGCATTGTATTGGCTTGCTAAGTCACCTGGTTTTTTTGAAACCGGTACTTTTTGCGTAAGGCTTGCACCTAGTGAATCGGTACGCGCAACGATAATACCGTTATCAATACCTAGCTCTAGGAACGCGTAACGCACTGCGTTAATTTTTGCTAAAAAGTCTTCATGTGGAACCGTCACTTTACCTGCTTGGTGACCACATTGCTTAGCATCTGATACTTGGTTTTCGATTTGGATAGCACATGCACCCGCTTCAATCATCTTTTTAGCTAGTAGGTAAGTTGCTTCTTCGTTACCAAAACCGGCATCAATGTCAGCAATAATTGGTACAACGTGCGTTTCAAAGTTATCAATTTTGTTAAGTACTGCTTGAACGTCGCCGCCGTTTGCTTTTGCGTCGTCTAGTTCATTAAATAAGTGGTCAAGTTCACGTGCATCCGCTTGCTTTAAGAAGGTATAGATTTCTTCGATAAGTGCCGGTACTGATGTTTTTTCATGCATACTTTGATCTGGAAGAGGACCAAACTCAGAGCGAAGCGCTGCAACCATCCAACCGCTTAGGTATACGTAACTGCGCTTAGTTGTTTTTTGATGGCGCTTAATTGCCATCATCATTTGTTGCGCAGTAAAACCATGCCAACAACCTAAAGACTGTGTGTACTGGCTTGTGTCTTTATCGTATGCAGCCATGTCTTCACGCATGATGTCTGCTGTAAATTGTGCAATATCAACACCAGAGCGAAAACGATTTTGTAAACGCATACGTGTTGCGTATTCAGGATTAATTGTTTTCCATGCACTGCCTTGTGATTGGCATAATGTTGCTAGTGTATCTGTTTCGCCTTGATATGTTGTCATAATAAAGTCCTTCGAACGGGTATTAATATTTATTGTTGAGAGAGTGACTACATCACGTTAGCTCTGTAGCGCTTAATTAAACATTAGGCTTATTTTTTAGATTTAGTAAATTTATAGTTTTTATTGCGGCTATACATATAGTGAATGACTAAAAAGCATTCAAAGCCACTTTTTTGCGATATGGTAGGTGTACGCATATAAAAAATTGCACACTGTCGGACCGTTTAAGGATATTAATTATGAGCCACACTCTCACCCATTCAGGACTCAGCGTTGATAAGCAACTTGCTGAATTTGTTAAAAAACAATTATTACCTGGTACCCATCTTGATGAACACCAGTTTTGGAAAAGCTTTGCCAACATAGTGCAAACACTTACACCATTGAACAAGTCACTACTGGCTAAGCGTGAACAGCTACAAAAGCAAATTGATGACTACCACCTTGCAAATAAAAATGCTGACCAAGCTCAGTATCAAGCGTTTTTAAAAGATATTGGCTACCTAGTTGATGAGCCTGAAAACTTTAGTATTGAAACTCAAAATGTAGAGCCAGAAATAGCGCTGACTGCAGGGCCACAACTAGTGGTGCCGGTTAGTAATGCACGCTTTGCGCTTAATGCAGCTAATGCACGTTGGGGGTCGTTGTACGATGCTTTATATGGAACCGATGTATTAAGCGAAGACGACGGCGCCGAAAAAGGCAGCCAATACAACCCTGTTCGAGGCTTTAAAGTAATGGCTTACGCAAGGCAGTTTTTAGACAAAGCATTACCGCTTGAAAATGGCTCGCACATTGAAAGTACAAATTATTCTATTGTTGACGGCGCCCTTGCTATTACCCTGCGCGACAGTTCGCACACCACACTTAAAAACCCTGAGCAACTGATTGGCTATCAAGGTGAAGCACAAAACCCGAGTGTTATTTTACTTAAAAACAATGGATTGCATATTGAGCTGCAAATAGACCATCACCACCCTATTGGTCAAGCTGATAAAGCAGGGTTAAAAGATGTGGAGCTAGAAGCCGCACTAACAACCATTATGGACTGTGAAGACTCGGTTGCCGCAGTGGATGCAGAAGATAAAGTACAAGTTTACAAAAACTGGCTTGGTTTAATGCAAGGCAACTTGGTTGAAACGTTTAGAAAAGGCGACAAAATGGTCGACCGCACGTTACAAGCTGACCGACAATATACAGGTCTTGATGGCCAAAAACTGTCCCTCAAAGGGCGCAGTATGATGTTTGTGCGTAACGTGGGACATTTAATGACAAATCCAGCCATTACCGATGTAAGCGGCAATGATGTGTTTGAAGGCATTATGGATGCCATGTTCACCGCAACAGCTGCTTTGCACGATTTAAACACTAAAAACACGATTAAAAATTCAACCGCGCAAAGTATTAATATTGTAAAACCGAAAATGCATGGCCCTGATGAAGTCGCCTTTGCTAATACTTTATTTGGTATGGTTGAAGAGGCACTGAGCTTGCCTAAAAACACCCTTAAAATGGGTATTATGGATGAAGAACGTCGAACATCAGCCAACTTAAAAGCATGTATTCATGCAGCAAAAGCGCGTGTTGTGTTTATTAACACTGGCTTTTTAGACCGCACTGGCGATGAAATTCATACCTCAATGCAAGCGGGTGTTGTGCTGCCGAAAGCGGCTATTAAAGCACAGCCTTGGATCAGCGCTTACGAAGATCGCAACGTTGATATTGGCCTAGCCTGTGGCTTAAGCCATAAAGCGCAAATTGGTAAAGGTATGTGGGCAATGCCAGATAAAATGGCGATGATGATGGAGCAAAAAATAGCGCACCCTCAATCTGGCGCAAATACCGCTTGGGTGCCCTCCCCTACTGCCGCCACATTACACGCAATGCATTATCATGATGTTGATGTATTTAGCCTGCAGCAAAGCATTGCCACGCGTCAAATAGCAAGCCTAGAGAGCTTACTTACACCGCCGCTCATGCCAAACCCTGAAACGCTATCAAAAGAAGATATTCAAAGCGAGCTTGAAAACAACGCGCAAGGTATTTTAGGCTACGTAGTACGTTGGATTGACCAAGGAATAGGCTGCTCTAAAGTGCCTGACATTAATCATATTGGTTTAATGGAAGACAGAGCCACCTTACGTATTTCAAGCCAACATATCGCCAACTGGCTACATCATGGTGTATGTAGCAAAGAGCAAGTACAAAAAGTGATGGCAAAGATGGCTAAGGTTGTTGATGGCCAAAACGAGCATGACAGCCTTTACACGCCAATGGCAACTAATGAGCAGACATTAGCTAAAAGTATTGCGTATCAAGCTGCTTTAGCACTGGTATTTGAAGGGGTTAGTCAACCGAGCGGTTACACAGAGCCGCTACTACACAGCTACCGCTTGAAATATAAAGCACAGCACTAACTTAAAACTTAACCTAAAAATAAAAAAATCAGCTTTACTAGGGTCTGTTGACCTTTCAAGGTTAAATTTGCAGCAGTCTGTTTGGTATTTAGGCAAGGCAGAGCCTATCTATACCCAAATTACCTTAATCTGCGAGTTTCAGTTGGAATTAAAAGCTATTTTGACAAGGCATTGATTGAAAATAATGGTTATTCCCTTGTTAAAATCAATAACGCAGCATAAATAGCTTTTAAACCAACCCGTAGGGCGTTTCACAGGAACTTACTCCCTTCGTTGTTCCTTTTTAAAAGGGAGGACCATTATTGCAAAGGGAACGCCTTGATATTAAGTCCCTGTGAAACGCTGAATTCTGTATATTAAGGCAATTTGGGTATAATGTGGTTATTCCCCATAAATAGGCGATAACGCAGCATCAATGCCAAACAGGCGCTGCCCTTTGGGTTCTGCCTAGGGGCGATTTACTCTTTGTTGCCTACATGGATGTAGGTAAGGGGCGTGAGCAGGACGCGGAAGCTTTGCTCGGTTTTTACTTAGCCCACTAGGTTACAAACCTCGCGCCGCGATTAAACCGCCCCTAGTTTGAACAAATTTTAATCCGCAAAGGTCAACAGACCCTAAGCTAATTTTTAATAACGCTAGTGAATAATCACTATTCAAATCACTACGAATTAATTTTTAATAGTCGCGTTATGATAAACATTTTGTACGTCATCGCAATCTTCAAGCATATTGATAAATTTATCAAAGTTGGCAATAACTTCTTCATCAGTGATTTCAACATGTACTTGTGGCACAAAGGTAATTTCATCAACCTCAAAGTTAATGCCTTCAAATGCCTCTTCCAGTGCCGTTTTAGCTTTAAAATACTCAGTATGCGGTGCAAACACCGATACTTTGCCATCTTCAGCTTCTACATCGGTTACATCAACGTCAGCCATCATGAGGGCTTCTAACACAACTTCGTCGTCATCGCCTGCAAATCCTAAAACAGCAAGGTGATCAAACATATGTGCAACACACCCAGGTGTACCTATTTTTGAATCTGTTTTAGTAAACGGTAAACGTACATCTTTAATTGTGCGATTTGGGTTGTCGGTTAAACAGTCAACAATCACCATACAATTACCAGGGCCGTAACCCTCGTAACGGGCTGAAGAGTAATCTTCCCCTGCCCCACCGGCTGCTTTTTCAATTGCTTTTTCGATTACGTGCGCAGGAACTTGGTCTTTTTTTGCTTTTTCAATTAAGCGGCGCAATGTTTGATTTACATCGGGATCAGGTTCACCACTTTTGGCTGCAACGTAAATTTCTTTACCGTACTTCGAATTTACTTTAGTTTTTGCGTTGGCTGTTTTAGCCATCGAACTTTTGCGGACTTCAAATGCTCTGCCCATCTTGTGCCTCTATTGAATACATTTGGTTTGCGATATTTTACCAATTCAAACCGTATTGGGCTAGTGGTTCAATATGCTATGCTGTGCAAAAGCAGCTGGGTATTAATTTAAATAATACCCATATGTCATTAAATAAATAAAACGAAGCTCAATTTAACATAACTCAACTTTTTCAGCGTAATTGTCAATTAATGACACCAACTCATCAAATGCATGAATAACAAAATCGGCTTGTTCGGCATACCCGGGGGTCACATCAGGTGCATACAAACAGGCACGCATATTAGCATTGTGCGCCGCTTGTATGTCGTATAAATAATCACCAACATAAATCACATTATCAACCGGCATTTCCCATTGAGTTGCAACCGTTAATAAAGCGCTCGGATCGGGTTTTGCTGGTGCGTCTGTTCGGGTGAGTACTGTTTCTATTGGTAGCGGGTTATTCTGTAACTTTAATGTCGCCGCCTTATCAAAATTACGTGTAACAATGGCCATAGGTATGTTTTTAGCTTGTAGCGCTTTAACAGCCTCTACAACGCCAGGTAGAAGCTTAGCCGATTGTGCATCTAACAACTCATGCTGATGCACTATATTCATTGCTTCTTCACGCATATAGGGGGAAGGCAGTTGTTCTATGTAATCGAGTAAGTCTTGCTCTGCAGGGCAACCTACTTGGGCTTTTATCAATGAAAAGTTTAATTCTGAAGATACTAAAGTTCCGTCTAAATCAAAAATAACACCTTTGATTGCCTCAATTTGCGTTTTCATTTCATTCCTTGCGCTAAATAATTAGCTCAGTATGCTAGGTTTGGCTTAGGTTATCTAAACCTTTAATAAAAAGTATATCAATAAACATATAAAAAACAGCTCAGTCCATTGAAATTTAATTATAGCTCATTTGATAACGTAATAGTTTGGGTTTGTATAACTGGTATAGTAAAGACTTTACGATGCAATTAATTAACTCGATCAGCTATAAAGGAAAGTGCGCACCCTCTAAAGGTGCGCAATAATAGTGGTTATTTCGGCTCAAATTTCGCTTCAAGCCAGGTATCGGCTTGGCTAAAGTTTAAGGTTTTTATCTGTCCTCGCCCTTCAACATTCACCATATTCACTTGTGCAGGCCACAAATCACGCAGTGCACCATGACTCATTCTAATGCCCTCAATCTCATCGGGAATAGCAGCTTCTTGGTACACCCAAAAAAACTTACCATCCACTTGTGCACCTACATAATTAAGGGTGAGGGGCTCACCGCTCAAGGTTTGTAAGGCAACATGAGATTCAACATACTTGGCAAAGCGTTTTTGGTCACGCTTGTTACTCATAATATCCACTTTGCCTTGAAACAAGTTACCAACAGCATGCTCTGTGTCATGTAAATAAAAACGATGCATCAATTCAATATTGTGCGTACGCTGATTAAATAACACCGTTGTAACGGATGATTTTAATTGATGCGCCATACTTGGCGCAGCAATTAAAAAACAAACAATAATAAGCAAAAAACGCATTATTATTGATCCTCGTCGTTATTTTTTTCGTCTTTTGGCTCGTCTTTTTTCAGCTCTGTTTTGATATCTTGCATAATATCGCGGCTTACTTTTGCCTTACTCTTTTCACGTTTATACACTTCAATACGCGAAGGAATAATACGACGTGGGTAGTGGTTATTTTCTACATCAACATCCGCTGTTTCCCAGCCTGGATCAACCGTTACTGAGGTAAGCGGTTTGTTTTTGTCGGTAATAATCAGCTTTTGTACGTTTTTGTGATTACGACGCCAAATTTCTGCAGGAATATAACGTTCCTCTTTAGTGCCATCTTCATACGTTAGCTCTAAAAGAATTGGCATCACTAAGCCACCGAGGTTTGAAAACTCCATCACGTAGTAGTTTTTGTCTTCTTCAAGCGCGCGATCAAGTGTTTTACGCTCCCACGGCTTTAAGCCTTTTAAAAACTTGTTGTACGTATTACGCTCTTTGTTTGTAACGGTAAAGCGGTCGTTTTCGTCATAAAAGTCTGTCACATCTGGATTTTGTTCAACCCACGTTTTTTTACCTTCAGCGCGATTACGCTCAACAAATAATGAACTTGGCTTATCAGCTTCAATATCACGTAAACGTTTAAAGTCGATATCTGGATTTTTAGTGTCTAAACGTAATTGATATACTTTATCAAGCGAGATATCAACATGGTCTGTGGTGTAGAACCAACCACGCCAAAACCAATCTAAATCAACACCTGAGGCTTCTTCCATAGTACGGAAAAAATCAGCGGGAGTAGGGCGTTTATACTTCCAGCGCTGAGCGTACTCTTTAAAGGCAAAATCAAATAATTCACGCCCTAAAATCACTTCACGTAAAATATTTAATGCCGCAGCTGGTTTAGTGTAGGCGTTAGGGCCTAAACGTAGCACGCTGTCTGATTGCGTCATGATAGGCACTTGAGTCTCTGACTTCATGTAAGCAACAATGTCACGTGGTTCAACGCCCCATGGAATGGTTGGATCCCATTCACGCCCAGCAACACCGTCTAAAAAGCTATTTAAACCTTCATCCATCCAAGTCCATTGGCGCTCATCTGAGTTTACAATCATTGGAAAGTAGATATGACCCACTTCATGAATAACAACACCAATTAAAAAGCGCTTTTCTGCTTGAGAGTAAGTGCGTGTACCATCGTCTTGTAAATCTGTACGTGGGCCATTAAAAGTGATCATTGGGTATTCCATCCCCCCTACAGGGCCATTAACTGACTGCGCAGTTGGGTATGGGTAATCAAATGAATACTGTGAATACACTTCCATCGTGTGTACAACCGCTTCAGTTGAGTATTTCTTCCATAAGTCGCCACCTTCTTTAGGGAAGAACGACATCGCCATAACGAGTGGTTGTTCATCACCACCTTGCTGGTAACCTTTAGCATCCCACATAAATTTACGTGATGATGCCCAAGCAAAGTCACGAACATTTTCTGCTTTAAAATGCCATGTTTTTGTTTTGTCTGTACCGGCTTTTTCGTTTTCGAGCGCTTCTTCTTCGGTAACAACAAACACAGGGCGTTTTGCTGTTTCAGCTTCTTTTAAACGCTTGCGCTGAGTGCTGGTCAATACCGAGCTTGGGTTATCAAGCTTACCAGTTGCCGATACAATATGATCCGCAGGAACCGTAATTTCAACATCGTAGTCACCAAACTCTAAAGTGAACTCACCACTGCCTAAAAACGGTTTGTTTGTCCATGCTTCGTAATCGGTGTAAGCCGCTAAGCGAGGAAACCACTGTGCAACTAAGAAAATATCGTTACCGTCTTCTTCAAAATGCTCGTAACCTGCACGTGCGCCTACCGCGTCTTCTTCAACGAGGTTAAACGCAAAGTCCATACTAAACTCAACATCTTTACCGGGTTTAAGTGGCGTATTTAAATCAATGCGCATTAAGGTATCAACCACAGTCACGCGCAGCGCTTTACCATCTTCATCTTTAACATTGCTGATGGTGTAACCCAGTTCATTATCGTCCATAAATTGCTGACGACGTAAATCACCTAAGCTTAACTTAGCTGGTTTTGCATCTGGTTCGTTTTGTAGGGTACTTTTAAATGTTTGCGTGGTTTCTGCAATTGAGTCATTTTTAAAAATATTTTGATCAAGCTGAAGCCATAAATACTTTAATGTATGCGGAGAGTTATTTTTATATTCAATTGTTTGACTCCCCGTTAAGCGACGCTTTAGCTCATCAAGCTTTACATCAATATCGTAATCAACGCGTTGTTGCCAATAATTTTCAGCAGGGGCACCAGCTGCACTGCGGTAAACGTTAGGCGTAGGTAAAGCTTCATCTAGTTGACGAAACTTATCAACATAGCTGCCTTTAGTTTGCTCAACAGATGAGGCAAGCACAGTGCTTGCCATTGCCAAAGGCAATACAAACGCACTGAGTGTAAATAAATTTTTCTTCATTGTTAATCCTGATCGATTTTAGTAACGCTACTGTGACAAATTTACAGCTTAGCTTCAATAAAATAGCGATAAAACCCTGCTTTTATAGGGTGATATTCCCCACCTTTTTGTAAATACAATAAATAGCGTTTTATACAATAAAAAAGAACGGACATTTCGTCAGAAATTGAATAAAAAAACAAAAGCAATTAATACGCTAAACAAAACTGTAAAGGGGGTTTACAAAACACACTGGCTATTAGGGTTTGTTGACCTTTCAAGATTAAATTTGCAGCAGATTGTTTGGTATTTAGGCAAGGCGGAGCCTATGTGGTGTGGTTGTTCCCCATAAATAGGCGATAACGCAGCATCAATAACAAACAGGCGCTGCCCGAAGGGTTCTGCCTAGGGGCGATCTACTCTTTGTTACTCGGTTTTGACTTAGCCCACTAGGTTACAAACCTCGCGCCGCGATTAAACCGCACCTAGTTTGAACAAATATTAATCCGCAAAGATCATCAGACCCTATTAAAAGTAGAGATAAAAGCAAAAAACACAGCTATTTTCATTAAAAAAGCTAAATAACGCAGTTTTAGGTTGATCTTTACTATGGTTTGTAATTAGAATCGCCCACTTTTTTAATTTGAGAGCATTTTTTTAGCGTTTCTCTCAAATATTTTTTGTTCTAACTAGTCGTAACAAGTGTGGTGAGTTTATGGATTTTTATGTCCTAAAAAAGCAGCAAAAACTAATTGCAATACCAGCAGACGTGCAAAATTGTAAGCAGTATATAAACTCGGGTTATCTGTATATTGATAAAGTCGCTGCTTGTAATGAAACTAATGCACTGCAAGTATTACAAGCTAAAAAAGCCAAAGCATTAAAGTGGCCTTTAACAATCGCGCTCGCTGCTTTGCCCGTTATTTTTATAGCTTGGTATACTTTAACCTAAAGCGATACTTGCATCTTTAATTGCCTTGGGTATATTGGCGCTCTTATGGTTTTTTAAGAGCGCAAAATGAAAGTTCTTCACACTTCAGACTGGCACCTAGGTCAGCAATTTTATGAACATGATCGCCGTCATGAACACCATGCTTTTTTCTCTTGGCTGTTAACCACCCTCGTTAACCAACAAATCGATTTATTGCTTGTTGCAGGTGACATTTATCATACTGCCACACCGAGTGCTAACGCCGAAAACCAACTCTATCAATTTATAAAAAACGCCAAAGCCCAGTGCCCACAATTACACGTTGTTATTATTGCGGGTAATCATGACTCCGCTAATCGTATTTTGGCTGCACAGCCCTTATTAGCCCAGTTTGATACTCATGTGGTAGGGCGGTTTGATCCTGCTAAACCCAGTGACGTTGTAATAACGATTAATAACGATGATAAACGCGCTGTGGTACTCGCTATGCCTTTTTTACGCACCAGTGACATAAGCACGCTTAGCCAAACCGAAAATGGCCCCAGTTACGCACAGGGCGTTGCAAAAGCCTATGAACTTGCTCTTGAACATGCGCTAACACTTAACGCTGAAAATACGCCTTTAATTGTTATGGGTCATTTGCATGCAAAAGGCGGTAATATTTCCGGTGACTCTGAACGTAATTTGGTCATTGGCGGTGAAGAAGCTATTTCAGCGTCGGTATTTGGTAAGCAAGCCAATTACGTCGCACTAGGCCACTTACATAAAGCACAACTAGTGGCTAAAAATGAGCAAATACGTTACAGCGGCACACCTATTCCAATGTCGTTTTCAGAAAGAAAGTATACCCATCAAGTAAATGTGGTTGAATTTAGCGAGCAAAAAAACCAACCGTTAAACACCGCTGTAAACCCCCTTTACATTCCGCGCTTAGCAGAAGTCATTGTACTTCCTGAAGGAGAGTGTGTGCCTTTAGCGCAGCTGTGTGAGCAAATAAAAGCACTCGATACAGAGCAATACGACATTGCTCCTTACTTACGAGTAAAACTTAAATCAAGTGATATCGATACCACCTTTCGAGAACAAATTGAGCAAGCACTTAAAGGAAAACAGGTTAATTTTTGTGGCATAGAGCGAGTTCGTGACCAGCAAATGAGTAATTCCTCAGAAACGGTATTTGAAGATTTAAGCTTTGTTGAAATGCTCAACCCAATTAGCTTACTCGAACAAGCATTTAATAATGATAAAGATATGGCCGCAGCAACCGTGCCCAATGAATTAAAAGCACTGTTAACCGACGTAATTGAAGAACTTGAACAGGAGCAACTGCTATGAAAATAACGGCTGTTCGTATTCATAATTTAGCCTCTATTGCCGATGCCGAAATCGACTTTTTAGCCTCACCACTCAAAGACGCAGGCCTCTTTGCCATTACAGGTGACACCGGCGCAGGAAAAAGCACCGTACTCGATGCTATCTGCTTAGCACTTTATACTAAAACTGCGCGTTTGAAAGGCGATAAAGGTAACCTAATTGATTTTAATGGCGATAACATTAAGCTTAACGATGCCCGCAATTTATTGCGCCGTGGCAAATGGGAAGGGTACGCCGAAGTAGATTTTAGTGGCCAAGACCAACAGCTTTACAGAGCACGTTATAGTATTCAACGTACGCATAAAAAAGTAACCGGCAAACTTAAAGTGGCCGAACATACTTTACATAGCCTACCCGATGAAACCTTAATTGCTGACAAAAGTGGCACCTTAAAAGCCATAGAAAATAAAATAGGTTTGACCTTTGAGCAGTTCTCGCGTGCGGTGTTACTAGCACAACATGAGTTTGCCGCCTTTTTAAAAGCCACTGGCGATGAGCGCGCGCAGCTTTTAGAGTGCCTGACTGGCACCGATAAATTTAGTCGAATAGGGCAGCGTATATTTGAGCGCAACAAAGCTATTAAAGATAAATTTGAATTACTAACGGCAAGTTTAGCCAGTTATACGTTATTGTCTGACGATGAGCTGAGTGAAAAACAACAAACGCTGGCTGATTTAAAACAACAAATTGAACACACTAAAACAACTTTAGCAACGACAGAGCAAGGCGTTAATTGGTATAAGCAAGCACATAGCTTAGAGCTGACATTAAAAAATGCTCAGCAAAACGAGCAACAAGCACATGCCGCACTCAATGCTGTTAAAGCGCAAACTGAGCAAGCAAAACAAGCGCAAAGTGCGCTTGAAATTAAAGATAACCGCCAGCGCTGTGAAAGCTTAACAGCGCAAAATAGCCAGTTAAATACACAAATAAAACAATTAAACGAGCTTGATCACAACGCGCTGATCACCGAGCAAGCCAGTAACGTTAAAAAACAGCAAAACGAATTAGATACAGCAAAACAACAAAAGCTAACGGCAGAGCCTCTGATTGCAAAAGCGCGAGAGCTCGACAGCCAATTAGCAATATATAACCAAACTATAAAAAGTCTGACTCAACAAAGCGCCAAAGAGCAGCAACAATTAAGTGATTTACAACAGCAGCTACAACAAAACAAAATAAGTGCAGAGCAAGCCACAACTCAAATCACAGGGCATCAGCACTGGTTGAACGAGCAGAGTCAATTAAAGCCATTGGCAACTGATTGGAACTATTTTCATCATAGTTTTAAGCAGTTTTTTAATACTCAGACACAACTAAAAACAACCCAGCAGCAAGCTCAGGCTCACGCAGAGCAACAAACAATACTCACAGCAAAACTTAGCGAGCAAAATAAACAACTCGAACAAGCAGAGCAAACGCTTACAACGCAGCAGCAAAGCCTAAATAAGCTAAACCAGCAGCACGCTCAATTTAACATTGAACAATGCGACATTAAGCTTAAAAACATTGATTATTTAAAAGATCAGCGCACACGCTATAAGCAGTTTAACCAAGAATTAAAACACACGGTGCAACAGCAACGTGATGTGGCAGAAAAGCTCAGCCACAGTGAACACACTAAAACTACGCTGCTTACGCATTTAACCAGCAAAGAGCAGGCACTTAAACACGCAGAGCAAGCGCTTAATCAAGCGAGGCTTCGTGCCAGTGAGCATGTTGAGCATTTACGCGCACAACTGGTTCCAAATGAGTCGTGTGCCGTTTGTGGGGCTACAGAGCACCCGTTCGCGAGCAATCAAAGCCAACCTTTTACAAACCTAATAACCGACTTTGAAAATGCATATAATAACGAAAAGCAGCAACACCAAGATGCTCAAACACAGCTTCATCAGCACCAAACACAACACGCGGTTTTGGTGGCAGAGCATACTCAGCACAACCAAGCCATTAGTGATGCACAAGCCAAAATGCTGGAAATTAAAAATACCATGCAAGCGGCTAAAACCGAGCTTAATGAGTTAACAGTTGAGCAGCTTGATGAAACTTATAAGCAATTAAGTGAACAAAAAACACAGTATTTTTCGGCGCAAAAACAGCTCAGTAATTTGCAAGAAACTGTTAACCAGCTGCAAAGCACAGTTAAAAAAGAACAAGCGACACAACAACAATTAAACACACAACATGTTGAGCTGAGCAATCAGCAATCTCAGCTTAATAACAAATGCGATGAACTAGCAACTCAAAGCGAAGCGCTTATAAATGAGCTCAATTTACATTTTGAATACAGTGATTTTTGGCACGCATTGCAAGCAGGATCGTTACCGCTTAGCGATTTAGCTCAGCAGGTAGAACAATATCAGCAAATCCAAGCACAGCTTGAGCAAAGTCAAAAACAATTCGACAGCGCCAATGTACAGTTACAACAACTAACACCGCTTATAACCAAAGCAGAGCAGCGAGTTAACACGCTCAATGAAGAATTAACTCAAACACAGCAACAGCACAATAATACGCAGCAACAGCGCTTAGCCTTATTTGATAACCAAACTATTAGCGCCGATGACTACCAAGCTAAACTGTCAGCACAGCTAGAGCACTGCCAAAACCAATTAAGTGCCAGCCAACAAGCACACGACAGCGCCGTAAAACAGCGCGATGAACACGCCATCACGCTTAAAAACCTTGAGCATCGTCTGGCAGATAACCACCAAGAGTTAGTGATGCTTGAAACGCGTTACAACGACTGGTT
This sequence comes from Pseudoalteromonas sp. SM9913, assembly GCF_000184065.1. NCBI lineage: Bacteria > Pseudomonadati > Pseudomonadota > Gammaproteobacteria > Alteromonadales > Pseudoalteromonadaceae > Pseudoalteromonas > Pseudoalteromonas sp. SM9913. The sequence continues at coordinate 56,790 of NC_014800.1, read as the reverse complement.
TAAAGAATTTAACATCCTTCATGGCGATATCAGTCATGAGCAAGTCACATTTTTACTAACTATCAGCAACGACGATATTAAAACTCAGTTAAAACAAGGCGAGCAACTATCGCAAGCAGTCGTTGATGCCAGTGCCGCGTTAAAGCAACAGCAACAAGCTAATGAACAGCATCAACAAAATAATCAGCCAACGCAAAGCGAAGCACAGCTAATTGAGCAACAAAACCACTTAAATACCCAGCAAACACAATTGCAAAATAGCTTACTCACCATCAACACCGCGATTGAGCAGCACAACCAAAATGCAAAAGCGCTTGAGGGCAAACAAGCTGAACTGAGCCAGCTCAAGCAACAGGTTGACCAATGGCATTTACTTAATAAAGTACTAGGTGATGCCACAGGTAAAACAATGCGTAATTTAGCGCAAACACAAACACTCAAAATATTGCTGCATTATGCTAATAGCCATTTAAAAACCCTTAACAAGCGTTATGAGCTCACTGCAATTGCTGAGTCACTTGATATAGCCATTATCGACCGCGATATGGCCGATGAACAACGATCGGTCAATACACTATCTGGCGGTGAATCGTTTTTAGTGTCGTTGGCATTAGCACTGGGACTTGCCTCACTATCTTCGAACAAAGTGCAAATTAACTCGTTATTTGTTGACGAGGGCTTTGGAACACTAGATAGTGAAACACTCAGTATTGCCATGGACGCGCTAGATTCATTGCAAGCGCAAGGTAGAAAGGTCGGTGTAATTTCACATGTAAGTGAAATGAGCGAACGCGTTGCTACGCAAATTCATGTCGCTAAAAAACCGGGTGGATACTCCACCATAAACGTAATTTAAGGAGACAGCATGCCCACTTTCACAGGCGAAGAAGCACAAGAATATGATAACCGCATTACCCGTTTAGTCCCAGGCTATGAGCTACTTCATCAACTAACCAATGCACAACTGCAAACCACGTTAAGCGACGATGCACACATTTTAGTGATTGGTGCCGGCACAGGTAAGGAAGTATTAGCATTAGCACAAATAAATCCTAAATGGCAGTTTACTGCCCAAGACACCTCCAGTGATATGCTCGATATTGCAAAACAGCGCTTTGCAGAGCAAGGTATTGATAGCCGTGTCACTATTGAATGTAGCCCAGTTGATAAAGTAAAAGCGAAAGCAGACGCCGTATTATGTTTACTGGTGATGCATTTTGTAGAAGATAACGGCGACAAAAAACAAATTCTTAAAAGCATTAAAACTAACCTTAAAAAAGGAGCGAATCTTTACATTGCTGATTTAATGCGCCCAGAAACAACATTTGAGCGTGAGTCACAATTAAACACCTGTGCTCAATTAGGCTTAACTGAAGCTGGCAAAACTCAAATGGGGCATAACCTCGAAAGAGAGTTTTACCCCCTAGATCGTATGCGCTTTAGTGAACTACTGAATGAATGTGGATTTGGTATTCCAAAGCTTTATTTTAAAGCACTTGGCTTTAGCGGTTACGTTGTATAAATTTTTGTCAAAAAAAAGCTAATATCATAATGATATTAGCTTTATTGCTTAACACTAGTTTAAGCGGAGTGAGTGCGCTTTAAAGCCCACTCCCTCTATAATTAGATGCAAACGATGTTTTCAGCTTGCGGGCCTTTTTGACCTTGAGTAACAGTAAACTGTACACGTTGGCCTTCAGCTAGCGTTTTAAAACCGTCGCCAGAGATAGCACTGAAATGTGCGAAAACGTCTGCGCCAGATTCTTGCTCAATAAAACCAAAACCTTTTGCTTCATTGAAAAATTTTACTGTACCAGTAGTTGTATTAGACATAATAATATCCTAAAAAAATAATAAAAAATTTGCCTTAAAATAGGCGTTTAACAGGAAGAAAACAAACATTTAACTTGAGGATATCGCGAAGGATTATTACTAATAACAACGAGGTACTTACAAATAAACAGGGCTTTCTATCAACCCGATGGCAAGCAGAATAACAGCAATACACTTTATAACAAGCTTTATTTACACTTTATTTTTACCTATTTAGGCAAAGCCCGCTGCCATAGGCTTTGCAGCGTCATCGGTTTAACTTTTTAAACTTCGTGTAAACATAACCTGTTAAAAGTGCAAGTTACGCGCTCTTACAATATCTTTCATCACAATGGTTGAGGTTAAACGTTGTACACCCGGTAAGGCTGATAGCTTGTCATCGTAGAGTTGCTGAAACGCGGCTAAATCTTTAGTAACGACGTGTAATAAGTAATCAGGGGTGCCAAATAAGCGTTGTGCATTGGTGATCTGAGGAATAGCATCCACCGCTTGCTCTAATTTGCTTAACGACGCTTTATCACCTTCTTTAATAGTAATAAATACTAACGCAGAAAAGTTTAAACCCACTTTTTCAGGTGATATTTCAGTTCTGTAGCCAACAATTGCTTTGCTTTTCTCAAGCTCTTTTACACGACGATGACAAGGTGACACGCTTAGCCCAACACGATCAGCCAATTCAGAAAGGGTGAGCCTGCCATCAACTTGCAACTCAGCAAGAATTTTCCTATCTATGGTATCCATAGTTGATTATTTCCTAAAATGAACGCTTATGTCAGTAAAATACAGTAACTTTTACTCATCAGAAAGAAATAAAATAGCAGCTCACTTATTTTGGGTTTTAGCGCATGGATACGTATGGATATTAATATTATTTTTTCTTTTTGGCTGGTATCAATCTTGTTTGTACTTACCCCCGGTGCCGATTGGGCTTATACAATCAGTGCAGGTATAGCGGGTGATAAAATCATTCCTGCCGTGTCAGGATTAATACTTGGGCATTTAATGGCTAGTTTGATTGTGGTGATAGGGTTAGGCGCGTTATTAGCGTCGCATGCCATTTTTATAAAGCTGTTAACCTTATTTGGTGCTTTGTACATAATTTGGATTGCCGTATCACTGTACCGATTTCCTCCAATGCCTGCAGCCTATAACGATGGCCAAGAACACACCTCAGACACGCCCCTAAAGTGGATGAGAAAGGGCTTTATAATTAGTGGCTTGAATCCCAAAGTGATGCTGTTATTTTTAGCCTTATTGCCGCAGTTTGTTTTACCAACACTGTCATTTTCTATTACTGAACAATTGCTGGTACTTAGCATTATTCATTTAGTTGGCTGTGCGCTGGTATATTGGTTAATAGGGGTAAGTGCCAGAAAAATCCTCAGCAACAATCCGGCGCTCTCACTAAAATTTGGCCGTGCATCGGCCTGCATCCTATTTATTTTGGGCTCGCTCATGCTAGTTGATAGCGCTAACACACTGAGCGTAACACTTACCTAAAAAACGAAAGTGGCTTAGATTATTCGCAACTGAGCCACTAATTCACTCAAACGGGCAATTTTAATATTACTCAGCTGCCTATAATCAAAATAGGGGCATACAATAATATTCTGGCTTTTATCTATAGCAAACTCATCATCAAGCCAATCAAGTTGGGCGTTTAACTTACCTTGTTGTATCAAGTTTTTAGCGTGAGTTCTTCCTGCAATAATGTGCAATTGATTTTTATGCTCAGTAAGCACCGGCGCACTAAAGAGTAATGCAGTCCCGCTATGCTGCTGTAACAACAGCTCATCTCGATATGCTTGCCAACTCACTGCTTGTTTAGCAAATGAGTAATATTCGCTGGGCAGGGCAAACAACACCTTGGCGTATACATTAAAAACTTTTCGCCAGCCATTGCCACAGTGCTGGTTTATGCTATTTATTTGCCCACTAACTAAAGGCTCTAGCTGCGCAAGTGTTTCAAAGTAAGGCATAGGGGGCGCTTTTGCTACATACACAGCAACACTGAATGAGTCATCACCTAACCCTATTAACTGACTGCTCACTTTAACTGCTCTTATTTTGCGCTAAAATACGATCAAGATTGTTAGCAAAGTTTTGTCTGTCACTTTGGCTTAATGGAGGCGGCCCACCACTCATTTCTACACCACTTGAGCGCATAGTATCCATAAAATCGCGTACATTTAGTAATGAACGAATGTTTTCAGTGGTGTAAAGCTCACCGCGCGGATTAAGTGCTTGGCCGCCATTATCAATCACTTCACTTGCCAGTGGAATATCTCCTGTGATCACTAAATCGCCTTTTTCAATCCGTTTTACTATTTCATCATCAGCCACATCAAAGCCCGATGACACTTGTAGTCGGCTAATAAATTTTGACGGTGGGATGCGCATGGCATGATTTGCAACCAGTATTGTTTCTGTTTGCGTACGCTCTGCGGCTCTAAATAAAATTTCTTTTATTACCACCGGACAAGCGTCAGCATCAACCCAAATTTTCATGCTAAGTTCTTTAAATTGCTTTAGTATTAAGGCGATCCTATAGCAATTTCTAAAGAAAAGGAAACAACATGAAACTCGCTTTTAAAACCGCATTATTTATTACCACCGTGTTTTTACTCAGTGCCTGTACCAGCGCACCCGAAGGAATAACCCCTGTTAAAAACTTTGATTTAGAGAAATACCAAGGCAAGTGGTATGAAATAGCACGATTAGACCACTCTTTTGAACAAGGAATGGAGCAAGTAACAGCCACTTATTCAATTAACGATGATGGAACGGTAAAGGTATTAAACAAAGGGTTTATTAGTAAAGAGCAAAAATGGGACGAAGCTGAAGGCTTAGCTAAATTTGTAGAAAACGCCGATACAGGGCATTTTAAAGTGTCATTTTTTGGCCCGTTTTATGGTGCCTATATTATTTTTGAGCTCGACCAACCTGATTATCAATATGCCTTTATTACCAGTTATAGCAAAAATTACTTATGGTTTTTATCGAGAAAACCTACAGTGAGTAAAGAGCTCAAGCAGCACTTTTTAAGCCAAGTAAAAGCGCTTGGTTTTGCAACAGATGAGATTATTTGGGTAAATCAAAAATCGCTGTAAAGGGGGTTTACATGCCCCTAGGTTGTAATAAAACATTCACCTTACTGTAAGGTAAACTAAATAAAGAGGGGCTATATTAGCCCCACTTGCAAAAGGAAAGGCAAGTACAAGACATAATGACAATCCCCCTTTTTAATTGGCAAGCCTGATGGCTTGCCATTTTTTACCTCAATTTAGCCTATTCTTTGGGATCAGGTTTTTACTAACTAAAGCCCATTTAAACCAAAAAATAACGTACTCGTAGCCAATATCAATAATACAAGCAAGTTAAAAAGCTTAGTTAAATTGACTAAAAAACTATAAAAAATCATTATAATTAAAGCACTTAACGACATAAACCCGCAAAACTGTAGAGCACCATAGCCGTGTAATTCGCTAACACAAAGCAGTAAACTTAGTAAAATACTGATCCAAGCAACACTCAGTAAGATTAAACGCTGCTGATCAGTAGGGCGCTTGTTAAAAACATCCTTAAAATGATTAAACTTAGCCAGTGCAAAGCAGTTAAAAGCCACCAAACATAAACTAAAAGGGAGCAATGCAATCATACTTTTTGCTCCTGAGTGTTTATCGGGCTAGGTTTTTTAGCTTGCAGTGCAGTACGTAATTTTTCGGTTTGTAACAAAAACAGCAAACCAAACAGTAAAAAGAGACTATCAAACATAAATAAAGCCCACTGCTCATTACGTAAATAACTAATTATATTACCTTGCGTTGTGAGCGCATTAACCACTGGCACACTAAAACAAGCAATGCTGTTTATGGCAGCCATAACACACCACAGCAACTTGTCACGCTTTACAAAAGCAATAATAAGTACACACAGCCAAGTTAAAAAGAAGGCAAGTATCTCTTTATCCGCGCGCTCCATTGCGCGTGTGCTAATTAATCGATTTGCTAAAAAGAACGCAGATGTTGCCAAGGGTAACCCCATTAAAGTTCCTAAATTAAGCGCTTCGACGAGTTTTAAACCCCATGATGGCTGGGCATTTTTTTTCATTCGCTCCCGAATACGCTTCGCCCACATAATACAGCCCGTGGCTATCATTATGCAGCCAGCAATGCCGCCTAAAAAGTATAAAACACGTAATAATGGTTCTGCTAAACGCCCAGTGTGCATTGAATTTAGTGACTCATACAGCGCTTTACTGCCGGTGAGTTCATCATCAGTATGAGCAACAAGCTCACCACTCGCTCCACTAAATATCAAACGCGGTGCTTGATCCCTTAATGTTTTTCCAGGACTGACCAAAACCATAATTGTCGCAGCGGCCTTATTCGGCTTATTTATAATCACCCGAGTTATATCAGCCTCTGGCCACTTAGTATAAACCTGATCCAAAACAGTATTGATAGGCACTAACGGCGCAGTGCCTTGCAACGACTCTGTTGCAGGACTACTTGGCGAAACATCATTAAAAAAGCCACGTATTCCATCCTCATAAACGGTTTGCGCGGGGTAGGGGAAAATCATAAATATCAGGGTAATAATGCCCGTATAAGTAATCATTAAATGAAACGGTAAGGCAAATACCGAACTTAAATTATGCACATCTAACCAGCTACGGCTGCCTTTATTAGCCCTAAAAACAAACATATCTTTAAAAATACGTTTGTGAATAACTACACCAGATATCAACGCAATGAGCATAAATAAACTAGCAAAACAGACAATCCAACGCGCCGTTTTTACATCGATATAATGCAAATCAAAATGCAGGCGATAAAAGAAATTACCCCCTCTGGTATCTACAAAGGGTGCTAAAGGCTGCATGGTATTTGGATTTAAACGGGTATTTTCGAACTGGGCTCTGCGCTGTCCAGGCTCTTTTGGTTTTGCATAACCATACGTTAAATAAGGTATACGCTCCTCAGGAAGCGTTATACGCCAATTAGGCGCATTAGGTGCTTGCGCATTTAAATACTCAACACCCGACACGATTTGTTGCTTTTGCGCGCCAATACGATCTGCCTGCTGCTCAATATTATGGACACTTGGCTGATTCCATAAGCTCACTTCATCTCTAAAAAAGCTAATAGTGCCTGCAAAAAATATTAAATACAGTAACCAACACACGAGTAAACCCACCCATGTATGTAACCACGTCATTGAACGAAAAAAACTCCCTTTCATAACCATTCCTTCAATAGCGATAACACGACAAGTTGCGCTGCAATACTTAGTAAAATACTGATCCAAACAGTTTTTAATGAATGAATATAAAAGCTATAAATAAACACTAGGGCATAAATTAAAATACTCGCAGACACACTAAGCAAAACCGCGTCAACTTTAGGCACAGGCACTACTGCACTTAATAGCGACACACTCACGGCTGTAAAAAAATACCCGCCAACAATGGCAATAAAAAAACGCGATAAAACCGCTAATTCATAGCTAAAGCGTTGCATAAATTGCCATAACATAGAAAAAACGGGTTTGGGAAAGTCTAAAAGACGGTTGGTGGCCTGCATAAACTGCAAATTCCTTTTAAACATAGCTAAAAAAAGATGGCGATATTATAACGCCAACAAATACAAAAGATAGTAATTCTTATTTGTATTTGAATGCAGTAATAGGCATTTAATTGAGTTAGTTAAATAGTGATCTATATAAAGATTAAAAGTCAGCTATAAAATAACCTATCTAAGTGAATGCTTACTCTGGATGCGTTGCTGTTACCGGCTAAATACATAAAGACACAGTAAACACACGTCCGTGTATGAAATTAAAAGTTAAATAAAGCACTCTATTTAATAAGTTTTTCCATAGCCTTAACAGGTAATTTTGATATAAGAAGCTAATAATTAGAGACCTTTTAAGCTATAAATTTCTCTCAAATAACACTGGATCAGTATTTTACCAACAAGGCATAAAATACCGCTGGCATAAACCGATTTTTTACTAACTTATTACCAAAGAAAGCTAAAAAACAACCAAAACAATGAAAAAACAGGCTTGAAAAATTAAATTTTATACTTTTAAACCGACATGTTAGTAAAAATCTGATCTTTGATAAATGCAGTTTAATCCGTAATGATTTTAACTGGGAAGGTAACAATAGAGATACAACGCGTAAATTATGCTCAAAAAATAAACATTTCGCATAGATGTTGCAGTCACTTTATTTCACCGCTTAAGCACAGAGCGACTGCCATAAAAAACTACAAAGTGGTTATGAAAGATTAAAAATAGTTTATAAACATTCATATAGGCTCAACATCAATTAAGTCGCTTTGACTATGCCTTAAAATAACTCCCTCTAGCGTTAAAAAATAATTAACATCGGTGCTATTTTTCTTGTTGCATTTTGCTGGTCAAAATTAATAACTTCATACTAATTATCTCTTTTAAAAAGCCTTGATGTTAACAAAAGATTTCATTTTGATAACAATTGTGTTTAAATCCGAAACAATGGACTGAGATAACCCTCAAAACTAATTTGCACGGAAGTAAAAAAATAATAATTTTTAAAAATGGAAAAACTATGAATAAAAAAATCTTTGCTGCTTCCGCTTTGCTAGCAATTTCATCAACTTCTTTACTTGCATCTAACCAAACATTTCAAGCAAGTGTAAATGGTTGGACTGAGCCTACTTTTGCAGAAGATAGCCCACTGCACTTTGGTAAAATTCGCTTATCTACAAGCTCAACCTGTACGATGGATAATGCAGGCGCTGTATCGGGTGACTGTGATGCGTCAGATGCAAACATTCAATTAGGTGGAATTACTGTATCTGGTTTAGCGCCAAATTCAGCAATGAATATTACTGTATCTGGAAGCACAGGCACTAACTTAACTTTTGCTCCAGTAACAACGGCTACAGATGGCACAACCAGTGTAACAACTGCTGACAATGTTGCGTCTGCTTTCACTACTGATGCAAGTGCAACCGATATTACTGTTAGTGTATATGGTGATATGACAGTTGATTCTACACTGACAGCGGGCGCTGCTTACACTGTAGATTATACTGTAGATGTGTCTTTCCAATAAGACTATGAAAGCTGAGGCTAACTTACTAAGTTAGCCTCAGTTTATTTTTTTGCGCAATTGCGCATTAAAAATAAAATGTGTGGAGCAACGCGCTCCACTTTTTATTATCATGTTGTTGAGTTGTCCCATGATTCTTAAACTTTTTTGTTGGGCCGCCCTTTGCCTAACTCTTTTACTACCTGAAATTTGTAGTGCCAACCTTGCGCTGTCTGAATACCGTTTATACTTTGATGGACGTACTAAAAATAATTCACTACTTATCCGCAATACCTCTAATAAAAATCTCGATTTTAAACTTGTTGTTACCCATAAAGATATGACCGAAGAAGGAGCACTTATAGATGTTACTCCGCAACAAGTTGAAGGACGCTCTGCCAAAAACATGCTACGGTTTTCTCCACGTCGCGGCACTATTGCCCCAAAAGGGATGCAAGCTATCAGAATGACCGTTCGCAAAAAAGCTGAGCTTGCTGTAGGCGAATACAGGGCGGTGCTTAAAATCATAGCCTCTGAGTCACAAAACCCCGACATTGATGGAATAAGCATTAGACCTAAAGTTGCTTACAGCGTGCCTGTTATTGTTCGTCATGGCCAATTAGAGGCTGACTCAGAATTAATAAACCCGCAATTAATTACTCAAAATGGGCGTCCGACTCTAACATTTTGGCAAACACTCACAGGGAATCGCTCTGTGTATGGAAACTTTGAATTAGTCGATGAGAATAATGTAATGATTGGTGAAATAGTCAATGTGGCCGTTTATACCCCTTTATCACGTCGCAAGGTATACATCACTTTACAGGCCCCTGTGACAGGGCCTGTGACACTCAATTACAAAGAAAACGAGCTTTACGGCGGTAAAATCGAGTTAGCGATCCCTATTAATATCAAATAACAAATGCTACACATTAATGCCTTATACTATGGTATAACGGCTCGCTTGTTACTTTGTACATTACTGTTAATTGTACCCAAAGCAATCATCGCAAAGCAGTTACCGACTCTTTATCAATGGCCTATTGATGAGGAGTCTTTTGTGATTATAAATGTAAGAGTTAATGGCCGTTCTGTTGTCTCCGACTTAGAAGCTTACTACTCAAAATCAAATAAGTTGCTACTTCCCATAAGCGGCCTGAAATCGACCATGGGAATTAGCTTAAACGTGTCACAAAATACACTGTCTGCTAACGTTGACTCAAGTGAGCAGGTGCTGAATGCTGAGCTTTCCTCAACTTTAGCCCCCTCAGAAAATGTTTCATTGTGGGCTGTCGATGACTACGACCACTATGTTGATTTATCTGTTATAAATACACTTTTAAATACCGACTCGCGCTTTGATTACTCACTGATGCAGGTTTCATTTTCTAGTAACTTGCTTACTTATAATAACAACCAAGTAACGAGTGGTATTACAAAAAAAATTAAGTCCAAAGCACTGCAATACGACCACTTTATAGACGACCAATACCAAGCGCTAACCTACCCCGTGTCTGAATATTCGCTATCAGCAAGCTATAAATCGTCTAATAATCGTTATAAGGGACTACTCAGGCTTAATAGCTACTTTGACTTATTTCATCATCGAGCTGAACTACGATTCAACAAAAACGAAAACACCGCTAATACCTTTTTAAAAATAACTAAAGACTTTAACTTAAGTGAACAAGATCACTCACTGGCACGCATTCACTACCAATTGGGAGATATTCAATCTCAGTCAGATCAGCTTATTACTAGCTCAAACCAAGGCCGGGGATTTTATATTTCAAATGCTAACCCGCATTCGGCACAAAATTTTTCAACTATCACCATTGAAGAACCGGCACTACCTGGCTGGCAAGCAGAGCTGCATCGAAATGGCCAATTTATTGCCACGACTCAAGCTAACGACGAAAATTTGGTTCGATTTACCGATGTTGAAACTTTTTACGGCAACAATATCTTTGAAATTAAACTTTTTGGCTCACAGGGTGAGCAAATTACACGCACTCAAAAATATACAATAGGGCAAGACGCACTATCGCCCGGAAAAATAAGCTATCAGGTGGAGTTTTTAGAAACAGATAAAAGCTTTTTTAATCAATCCAGTAACTCCTCAACGGCGATGAGTAATGCCTTTAAAAGTAATCTCTCTTATGGCATTAGTGAGTTTATTACTTATGACGCTCAAATTACTCATTTGCAAACTGAACAAAATAACAGCAGCTACCTATCATCTGGGCTAAACACACTTACAGATCACGGCAGTTACCGTTTTTTAGCCACAAAACAACTCGATGCTGGCTATGCTTATTTTGCCGGTTTTAGAGGCCTACTTTCTAATAAACTTTATAACGATATTAATGTTAATGTTGAATACAGTGCCCTTAATAACTTTTCTAGCGCTTTATTTGTAGCACAAGAGAACTCACTCAAAAATAGGCTCTCACTGAGCCTCAATGGCCGCACTGATTTTTTTAACTCCCTTAACTGGAATATGAGGTGGAACAATGAAGTACGTAAAAATACTAACACTAAAAATCGGTTCTCATTAGGCATCAATAAAAGTTATGTCGCAGGAACATGGTCAAGCCAACTATTTTATGATGACGATACAAATAACCTCATAAACCGGCTTTATTCTTCAATAGATATTGCCTCTTGGAAATGGACCAACACCTTAGATTGGCAGGCTAATAATGGCGCAGAACTCACTCGTTTGAGAAGTAGTTTACGCTGGCCACAAACACAAAGCACCTTTAATCAAACCCAGCTGACGTATCAGTCTAACTCTGCGGCAAGTACGCTTTTAAATCATCAATATACTTACCGCCATGAGATATTTAATATACAAGTATCAGGGCAAGTTGATAATCAAGGAGATTGGCGCTTATCTTTAGGTTTAAATGGCACATTTAGTTTTGATCATTTAGAAGCAGACTTTAACTTTGACACTCCTCGCTCATTAAATTCCGGGCAAATAGAAGTTAGTTCGTTCATAGATTGGAATGAAAATGAAATCTTTGACCAAGGCGATGAGCCAATTCAAGACGTTAATTTTACTGGCAACTACCTATGGCGAGATAAATACACCAATAATGACGGAAAGGTCTTGCTACCAAGCAGTTACGGTGGCCAGGTTTTAGATGTTAATTTACGCTCGTTGTCTAATCCTTACTTGCAGCCCTCTTTAGGAAAAATTAAAACATTGGCTCATAGAGGCGGACAAACCAAAGTAAATATTCCTTTAGTGGTCTACAACGAGGTTGAGGGGACTATTTATCTATCGAGCAATGAAAAGAGTAAACCTATCGCAGGACTCACGGTTGTACTTAAAGAAAAAGACGGCGAAAAGCATTATTCAACGGTCACTGAATATGATGGTTATTATTATTTCCCCAATGTTTCTCAAGGAAATTATATGCTTGAAATAGAAAAAAATGAGCAACTCTCAGAAAACATAACTATAAAAAATCTTCCTGAGCAGGTCATCACTGAAAAAAGCGGCGATACCATAATATTGCAAGATATTATTGTATACACAAATAACGCTGATACCTTAACTGAACAAGCTACAATAGCGGCTGAATCAAACCAACAAACACCTTATTTTGTGCAATTAGGCGTATTCAAAAAGTTTCAATCGGCACTTACTGTTGCGAATAAAATTGATAAAGCAGCCTATGCTTTGCAGTTATATAAGCATGAACGTCGTGATAGCTATTACCTCGTTGCAGGCCCATATAACAATGCAGCTAAAGCACAACAAACCATTAATGATGTTTATTCAATACCAGCGCTTCATGGTAGCTTTATGGTTGATGCAAGGCGATATGCCTCACCACAGTGGCGAAAAATAGGGGAGTGGAGCGATATGCAAACCAAAAATACTGAGACTTATTTTTGCCAGTATGGCGCATATACCTCTAAAAAATCCGTTAACAAAAAACTGCTAAGGGAAAACCCATCACTGTTCATAGCAGAACGAGCAATAAAAGGTAAAGCCCACTATTTGATGCTGTCAGGACCTCATAATGCAAAGCAAACAGCGTGTGATACGCAAGTGATTAAACAAATAAAAGGGCTCACCACCGCGATAAAGAAACCTTGGCACAGCATTTTTACTATAAATCAGTAGTAAAGTACTGCGCCTGTGTTTTGCCATCACTGTTTAAATGCGACTCACATTTTATTTCACAACGCGCTCCCGCAGATTCAGCAACCCAAATCGATTGCGCGCTCTTTTTGATATAACACGCAGAATACAGAGCATCTTCTTTTTGCGCAGCAACAACAAAGCAACGCTGAAAATCACCCAAAGCTAATACTTTGATTGGATAAACTTGTTCTTGTGCAATTACACCAGCACTAAATGTTTGTGATGATTTAGCATAAACAGCATATGAAATAGCGAGCATACACACCAAAAACATTAAAATAGATATTTGTTTCATATAATTAAAGCGAATTAAAAAGCAATATAGTAAGTGTAGAATAAATTAGTTTTTATGTGTTTATTTAACAAATATTAGACTGTAAATAGCAATGACCGCTTGATTCACCACAAGTCAATGTACTGATGATATAATACATTTTTTGCAAAAAGAGCGGGGCACTATGTTAACTATTTCAAATACCGTAACCATAGATGAATGGGAAGTAGAGCTCAGCGCTATTCGCTCACAAGGTGCAGGCGGGCAAAATGTTAATAAAGTAGCCAGTGCTATACATTTACGCTTTGATATTAATCGCTCTAAATTACCTGACTTTTATAAAGAACGATTACTTGCTTTAAAAGATTCAAGGATCACCAAAGAAGGGGTATTGATAATTAAAGCCCAGAGCCACCGCACTCAAGAGCTCAACAGGGAAGATGCACTAAAACGGCTAAAAGATTTAATTTTAAGCGCCACTAAGGTTAATAAAGCACGCCGTGCCACCAAACCTAGCCGTAACTCACAGCGTAAACGCATGGACAAAAAAACCAAACACGGCCAAACCAAAGCCCTACGCGGTAATATCAAGCTATAACTTAAGTAACCTGTACTGTGGTTAAGTATATAAAAAGGCTGCGGATGCAGCCTTTAATTTAATCATAAGTATGGTGGCGGGTGACGCTAAATCGGTTGAGGATTCGATGCACTACATACACTGCACTTAAGCTTACTGTTACTGCAACAGCCACCGAGCTAAATCGATACATGGCGCTGTATATTAAATCTTGCCCTGGGCCTAACGACTGACCAAATAAAATCCCAAACGTGGTTAATACCCCAAACCCAACCCCCGGTGGACCACCACCTAAAATATGAAAACGACTAAATATAAAAGATAAAATCCATAATATAGCCACCGGAAAAAGCAAAACGTCGGTATGGTTATACAAAAACAACTGCGCAACTAAAGCAGCATTACAGCCTATCAGTGTACCAATAATACGTTGCCAACTTGCGGTGCCCGCAGCCTTAAAACACAACGAAAACAAAATTAAAATAGACGCCGCTTGCGCCGAAATTGAATCTTGTAAGTCAAGTACCTGAAAAACCACGAATGATAAAGTCGCAACGCTAGCGCATAGCAACACCTCGTGACGAATACTTTCTTTATCCTTGTGTGGCACAGCCCGCATGGGCCGCGCTGTCACATCAGGAAACAAACCATGCATCAAGAGCGCAATAATAATAGTAATAAAAATAGCCATACCATTACTTAAAATAAGCGGGTAAATGCTGCTTCCTTGATCAACATGGCTGGCAAAGTGCAACTGAATCGATAAACTCACCGCCCCCAAAGCACCAAATAAAAATGCGCCACCAGAGCTCATTAAGTAAAACAATATACAAAAGCTGGCAAAAATAATGAGCGTCATTAACACCGGCAAGTGTGAAAATAAGCCCTGTAAAATAAGCACTATAAACGCACTGTAGGCAGCACTGGCAACAAATTGACGGATCACGCCTTTGTTAATACTTGGCACTAAACCGAGTAATAACATAGGGTAAACTGTAAAAAATATTCCATTGGGCCAATTCATTAACTTGCACAAAGTAAAACCAATAGTGCAGCCGCCAGCAATCCGTAGCGCTTGGCGTAAACCATTTGAATCGAGTTGTGGCGCTTGGCTAACATGTTGTGTCATTACTCGCCCCACTAATAAATGTAATGTAACCAACTAATAAAGCGGATCTGTACTGATCCCAACCATTGACCTATAGCCGATTGTGGAAGTAACTGCACAGTGGCACGCGCACCACTGGGCATATTATTTATAAGCTGAGTGTTATTTGGCAGCACTAAATGAATACGTTGACGCTGCGCGTCACGAACCCAGCGGTTGCTGGTTTCGGTGGTGCTAAGTAATCCATTCGCACTAAGTTGCCCGTCACTAACACCTGCTTCGAAGGTTTCAATTTTAGCGTCGAATACTTCACCTGGTCGGCTATCAAATACCACTTTTGCTAAACTGCCTGGCTGCATATTTGATAGTGACTTTTCACGAAAATCAGCCACTAAATCGGCTTTTTTTGCCACAATAGCAAGTAATGGCTTACCCGCAACAGCATAGGACCCCTCAAGTAACTGTAAATTAGCCACTACACCATCACTTAAAGCACGCACTTGCGTATAGGATAAGTTAAGCTCGGCTTGCGCTAACTGATTGGCCGCATGGCGCAGCGCTAAATTATTTTGCCCCGAGTCGCCTCGCGCCAGAACAGCTTCAGCAAGCTGTGCTTCAAAGGCGGCTAAATTAGATTGGCTGGCTGCAAAATTTGCACGAATGCTTTCAAGCTCTTGTTCCGAAATAGAGTTTTGTTTATAAAGCGTTTCGCCACGCTTTTTTAATAGCTGCTGCTCATGCAATTTAGCGTTAGCTGCACTTATTTGTGCCTCAAGCGCTTTTACATTGGTATCAAGGCGTTTATTTTGTAGTTTGGCATCGTCAAGGGCAAGCTGTGCTTGCTCAAGTGCTAGTTGGTAAGTATTTTTATCTATCTCAAATAATACATCACCCGCTTTAACCGCTTGGTTATTACTGACCAATACATCGGTAACACGGCCATTTATTTGCGGTGATATTTGCACAACCGGATGATAAACCCGTGCCTGTGGCGTAACCGGCAACCACACATCGGCAACAATATAATAAAAAAAGACAACAATAAAACCAACAAGCGAAACTTTAACGTAGCGGGCAAATTTTTGATCAGGTGTCATACTTATTTATCTCCAGATAAGCTTGCAATACAACGCCGCGCGTTTTCTTCCATTTGCACTAAACTGTGCGCCATACCATCAAGTTGCTCAGTACTTAAACCGGCATATAAACGCTGTTTAATATCGCTTGTTAGCTCTTTTAAATGTTCTAATAACTTTATACCCTCATCGGTAAAGTACAATTTTTTACTGCGTTTATCGTGTTCATCAACTTGTCGAATAACCAGATTTTGCTGCTCTAATTGCTTAATTGTGCGCGTTAATGAGGGCATTTCAATACCTAAACTGGTCGCCAACGCTTGCTGTGTTGCCCCTAAAGGTAAATGATGTAAGTGAATCATTGCCGTCCAGCGCGACTGAGTTAAACCTAGCGGCTCAACCGCCAGTGTCACCGCTTCTCGACATAAGCGGTGCACTCGACCCATATTGCCGCATAAAGTTAAATCGAGTGTTTCATGAAAAGGAATAGTGCTACTCATAGGAACTCTTACTTGTGAATATCAGCAAATTTTAGCATTAGTTAGCAGGCTAAGTAAATAATTGGCATTTTAACTTCACGTAAATAAGTATTATTTAGATAAATAGTGTACGGCAAGCTTATCTAAGAAAGTATAAAGCTTATTGTTCATTTCGTTATAGTCGTGACTTAAGAGCTTTTCGGGCTGTTCAACAAAGCGGTAATTATGGGCATTGGTTAAATCATCGTTGGCAATGAGGAGGGTAACCACCTCGGTGGTCAATTCCATGTGGCATTGAAAACCAAATACTAAATCGCTATAAGCGACTATTTGCCTTGGACAACCTTCGCTATAGGCAATAATACTGGCCGTAGCAGTCAGCCCAGGCATATCGTTATGCCAATGCCCCACATTAAACTCACTGCCAAAATGGCTAAATAACGGATGATTCAAGCCTGCATCGGTGAGGGTAATTGCAAACTTACCAATTTCCTTTTCTGGACTAGGTTGATAAGTCGCGCCTAACGCTTCACCAATTAATTGCGACCCCAAACAAACGCCTAACACCACTTTGTTTGCCGTGATCGCACTGGCAATAAAGGCTTGTTCTTTTTTGCTATCAAAATAAGGGCATTCTGCAAGCGATGTAGCGGGCGATTGTGGCCCACCCATTACGATTAAAAAATCGATATCATCGGTATGCTGAGGTAAGGGTTCAGCTAAATAAATACGGGTATAAGACAACGTATGGCCATTCATTTTAGCCCAAGCTTCATAAGCGCCTGGCGCTTCAAAATGTTCATGAATAATAAAGTGAATGTGCATTGCCGTTTCCTTAAAATATTATCTTTTTAATAATACCCTAGGGTCACCGGATATAAGTGACCATGTGATATCAGCCGCTAAAAGTTAAGTAAATTAGCGGGAGAGTATTGATCAGTCAGCACCTTAGTATCACTTGGCCAGTCCTTACCATCTTTAGTGAAAAACATACGTTGGCTAATTGCCTCTATATCGACATCATAAGGGGCAAGTAACGGAGCTAGTTGCTTAACCCGCAGTGCTATTTGTTGCTCTGTAGGGGTTTTGTTATAACCGGCTAAAATAATACGGTTACTATTATTATTGGCTGTTACATTAATAAAATCGCCAAATACCGCATGATAGGTTGCCGACTCATGCTCATAGAGTTTACTTGATGAAAACGTGTTAGCAGCCACAATTCCGCCTTCGGCTAATACGCTTTTTATCTCTTCAAAAAACTCTTTTGTGAGTAAGTGCTCAGGAATGTAATCGCCATTAAACGCATCTAAAATAATCCAATCAAATTGCTGACTTTTAAGCGCCGCACGTTTAATAAAAATACGCCCATCTTGTACTTTAGTAGTTACGTTATCGGTTTCTATAAAGTTAAAATAATCGCGCGCCACTTTAATTACCGAAGGATCTATTTCAACATTTTCAATGTGTGCCTTTGGGTATAGCTCATGAATCATATTAGAAAGCGTACCGCCACCTAAACCAATAATGAGCACATTTTTAGGGTTATCAATCAGTAATAAACTAGAAAAAGCCAACTTAGTATAATTAAATACCAGTTTTTTAGGGTCGCTAATGTACATGCAACTTTGGCTGCTTTGTCGGGTTTTTTCATCAAACTTTAAACAGCGTAAATCGCCAGTTTCTTCAACGAGTAAATTTCGATATAAAGAGCGCTCTTTATGCACCACATTACTCATACTATGAGCTGAAAATAGCAGCGCCATTATACTAATAAACAATAATTTAAGCTTGTGCATAAACGACCTCTCGCACTTTAAGTTTATCAAAGCTAATAGCAATTAGCCCAAGCGTGCCTAACACACCAGCAAAACCTAAAATAATGGTGTTAACATCAAACGCCAGTACCATATAAAAAGAGGTAATAATGGTGCCCAGCGCACTGCCTAAGGTACTTACAAAATAAAGGCCGCCAGCCACTTGGCCGCTGCGCTCACTATTGGTAACCAGCAAACGTACAGAGTAGGGCGAGATCATGCCTAAAATAATGGTGGGTATAAAAAATAACGCGGTTGAGGCGAGTAACGAGCCGTAGCGGCTGTCTTCAATATGCGAAAAAATAAATGCCATAATTGGCTCAGCAAACAAAGCAATGGGCACCACCATAATACTGGCAACTAAAAAGATTAACCCATATTTGGTCAACGAAGGATGACGAATAGACAGCTTCCCTCCCAGTAAATACCCGAATGATAAGCTAAGCATAAATACCGTAATAATACTGCCCCAGATATGTACGCTACTGCCAAAGTAAGGCGCTAAAATGCGCCCACCTAACAGCTCTATTCCCATAATACTAAAGCCACTGCTAAAGGCTAAAAAGTAAATTAATGCATTTGTTTTTGTTAACATTATATTGTTCTTATTGTGTTATTTTTATCCATCTTAACGTGATAGCTGTATAGCCGCTAGTGTAAAAATTAGACGCACACATAGAGCGCAAAAAAACATTTTGTTATAAAGTAACACATGCTATAGTTTTAGTTATAATATAACGTTACCAAAAAGCATTTTATGAAGTACTCATTAATTTACTTAGCCTGCTTAAGTGCAAGCGCACAAAGCATTGCCCAAAGCCAACCAATAGAGAAAATTGCGGTTACATATAAACAAGCTTACCGAGGCGATATTCCTCAAAAGCAAATGCCACAATCAATCGAAACCCTCGATAACGCGGTACTTGATCAAAAAGGAATAACTCAATTACAAGATGCGCTGGATTTTTCTGCCAGTATTTCACGTAAAAATAACAGTGGCGCATTGTGGGATAGCTTTTCGATTCGTGGATTATCGGGTAACGAAAACATGCCATCGGGTTACTTAATTAATGGTTTTAGCGGTGGACGTGGATTCAGCGGCCCTCGTGATGTATCAAACATTGAGTACATTGAAGTATTAAAAGGCCCAGGTTCTGCACTATACGGGCGCTCAGAGCCCGGCGGTACAGTAAATATCGTGACCAAAAAACCTCAATTTGAGCAACAGGGTGAGCTAAAGCTTAGCTTAGGTAGTGATAACTTTAATCGCGTTGAAGGTGACTATACAAACGGCATTAACGATAACACAGCATTTAGAATAAATGGCGCATGGCAAGATAGCGACAGCTACCGCGATGAGGTGTACACCCATAAAAAGGTGGTTACGCCATCTATTTATCATCAAATAAACGCTTCAACCAGTATCACTTATGAATTTGAATACGTTGATTTAGCCCAGCTATTTGACCGTGGTGTTGTTGTACTTAATGATAATTTTAATACTGTTCCTAGCTCACGCTATTTAGGCAATCCAAACGATGGTGACACGCAAGTATATTCTCGTGGTCACCAAGTAACTTTAAATCACGATATAAACAATGAATGGTCACTCGTTGTAGGCGCAAACTACCGCAGCTCTACACTAACTGGGTTTTCGTCTGATGCTGAACTTGCACCCTCGCGCCAATCATTATTCGATGATGGCCGCACACTTACCCGCCAACAGCGCTACCGCGATTATGAAGTTGATGATACCAGCCTTAAATTTGAGCTAAGTGGGCATTTTGATACCGCAGGTATTACCCATCACTTATTAATAGGAGCCGACGCATACAAATACGACTTACGAACTGGACTTTATCGTTATCGGGGCGGTAATGGCACTTACACAGTTGATATTTATCAGCCGAATTATAACGTTGCTCGTCCTGAAGTAGGTTTGCTCTACGAAAACAACGAACAACAAGATGCTTATGGTATATACGTTCAAGATCAAATGGATCTGACTGATAAAATTAAGCTATTAGTTGGCCTTAGATTCGATAGCGTAGATCAAGACATTTTAGAAACCAAAAGTGGTGTGCTATCAAGCAGTTCACAAAGTCAGGTAAGTCCACGAGTAGGCTTAGTATATGAACTAAACAACGCTGTAACCTTATACAGCAGCTACTCCGAAGGCTTTTTACCATTAAGTGGTACAGATGCAAATGGCGACCCATTTGGCTTTGAATACAGTGACTCATTTGAAGTAGGCGCTAAATTTAGCTACCAAGGCATAACGGGAACCCTAGCATTATTTGATGCCACTAAAAGTAATATGTTAGTAGCCGACCCTGTAAACGTTGGTTTTTCAGCGCCTATTGGTAAAGCAAATAGTAAAGGTGTTGAACTCGATTTAAGTACTTACATTACTGATGATACAAAGTTTAATTTATCTTACGCTTATATAGATGCCAGTACGGCAAACGACATAATAAATGCTGATTGGGGCGTGCCAATAAAAAAAGGCAGCCCATTAGTCAATGTGCCTAAAAATAACTTAAACCTAACGCTTAGCCATCAAACAGCCTTGCTTGGTAAAGAGCTTGAGCTAGGGGCTAGTTATCAGTACACCAGTGAACGATTAGGCGATGCCGCCGATTTAACATTTAACTTACCGAGTTATCAACTAGTTGGTATTTTTGGGCAGGTAAACTTAACCGAGCGCACCAAGTTAAATATCAGTGTTAACAATATTTTTGATGAAGAATATGCTCAAAGTAGCTACAACGCATTATGGGTTTACCCCGGTGCGCCTACTCAATTTAAGATGTCATTGGCCTATCAATTCTAACAATTTCATAGTCCCGATTAGCTATTTTAACGTCTAGTTATTTATAGTTTTTCATCCAAAGCGTCTTAATGTAGTGGTTAAGGCGCTTTTTTATTTTTTTGTATAATACATAGCCGCTGTTAACCCCCTTTACAGTCACTTTCATATCATAAAATAGCTGTCTGCATTATGACATTTTAGGTACGCTGTATTATAAAACATGTTATAAATATCACACTAAAATACAGCGACTCCGGTTAGATTTAAAGGACAAAAATAAATGGATACAAGCAGCAATAATAGCTCGTTAATTATTTTTCTTATTTCTGCATGTTTATTGTTACCATTCCTAGAAAGCATGCACGGGGGAGCGCTATGGGGGTTAAATTGGCACTCACCACGGCTTATGGATACATTAAGCCATAATCTACTTTATATAAAATTAGTGTTGGTAATTACGGGTTTAATACTGCTTTTCACCAAACCTAAAAAAATTAAAAGCATAATTAAAAATAAAATAGCCCAGTGGTTGTTCTATATCATTCTTACATTAGTCGGTGTAATACAAATTCCTTTTTTGTGTTTAGGGATTTTAGTCAATGGTTCTTCATTATCAACGCCTGATTATATTCACAAACAAAACACGTTTACTGATCGTACTATTTATATTTATACCGCAGACCCTGGGGCAATGGGGAAAGCCTATCATTATGCGTATTTAAATTGCCCGCTAGCATTTGGCCGTTATGAGCTAAAGCGAATTGCTAAACTCAATTGGATGCGCGAATACACGTTTTACATTGAAAAGAATAATCTGATAGTAATTGATAAAAATTCTGATGGTTTAACGCATACTTTTGATATGAGTGATGTAACCTGTTCGAGCTGATACCTCCTTTTTATAATTAGCTTAGATTACAACTTTCAATTAAGTCTCCATAATTGCCCTTAATGCTAATAAAAATTTCGACTTAAAGGCTGAGTTATTAGCACTAACTCATTTAGATTATGTATTTTTTTTAGGCACAAAAAGCCGCAGTATTTATTACTGCGGCCTTTGTTTTATTTAAGCTAAGTTAGATATATACCAATTACAATTTAATAAGCGCCTGCGCTGTATATAAGCTCATAACTGTGGCTGTAAATCTCAAGGATGTTACCAAACGGGTCTTCCATGTAGATCATGCGGTACGGCTTTTCGCCAGGGTAATAGTAACGTGGCTCTGGCATACGTTTTTTACCACCTGCAGCAACAATACGATCCGCTAAGCCTTCTACATCTGGGTCTTGTACACAGAAATGGAAGATACCGGTTTTCCAGTATTCAAAGTTGTCTTTAGGGTTTTCTTGGTCTTTAAATTCAAAAATTTCTACACCAATACGATCGCCTGTTGAAAGGTGCGCTATTTTAAATTTTTCCCAATTTGGACCAAATACATCGGTACACATTTCGCCAATTGGGCTGTTATCTTCAGTGATCACGGTAGGCTCCATTATGGTGTACCAGCCCATCACCTTAGTGTAAAACTCTACGGCTTTTTCAACATCGGGAACTGAAATACCAATGTGCGAAAAACTACGTGGATATGTATGACTCATAATAAATACTCCTACTTAACTATGTTTAGTTGATGGAGTTAGTTTACGAACTGACCAACATTAAGTAAAATTATCATTAATCATCATTTTGAGTATATTTTGTAATGATAAATCCTACATGGCTAAATACATTTTGTACTTTAGTTGAGGTAAACCATTTTACCCAAACTGCCGAGCGCCTTTATATGACCCAGTCAGGCGTAAGCCAACATATAAAAAAGTTAGAGCAGCAAGTAGATTGCGCCTTGCTTGAGCGCCACGGTAAACAATTTACGCTTACCGTTCAGGGTCAAAATTTATATCAGCAGGGTAGTCAGTTACTCAAAGAATGGCAGTTTTTAGAGCAGCAATTAAAAGATGATTCACCTTACAGCGGTTTAGTTAAAATACAGTCGCCAGGCAGTTGCGGGCTGCAGTTTTACAATCAACTATTAGCACTGCAAGTAGAGCACAAGGAGCTAATTATAGATTACCGCTTTGCTCCAAATACCAGTGTTGAACAAGCAGTGGCAAACCATAGTGCCGATATTGGCTTTTTAACTCAAGCACCTACTCTAAGCGAGGTAACCAGCCATAAAATAGGCCAAGAGCCTTTACTATTGGTAACACCGGCCGCAATAAAAAGCCCAACATGGAGCGCATTAAATGAACTGGGCTTTATTAGCCACCCCGATGCAAAACATCATGCACAGCTTTTATTAAGTGAAAACTACAGTGAGTTTGAACATGTTGATCAAATTAAGCAAACGGGGTTTTCTAACCAAATAAGTTTAATACTGGAGCCGGTAAGTTTAGGATTGGGTTTTACGGTTTTACCCGCACACGCAGTAAGTGCTTTTAATAAACCTGCGCTTATTAAAACGCATCATTTAACCAAACCAATTAGCGAAAATATTTATGTGTGCCATCACCGAAATAGGCCGTTAGCAAAGCGTATGCATAGCGTTATTAACGCGATAAAAGCAGGCTAGGGCACCCAAATCAGCGCCCGTAAAGCCCCTTTACAGCTTAAGCTGTACGTTTAGTTTTTTGCGTAATGTTTGTGAGACTTTGTTTGCTTTTTAAATAAACCTTATGCACAGCAAAAGTCAGTAAAGTCATCAGTACCATCATACAAAGTGTGGGCCACAGGCTGAGGGTATGATAACCAAGCGCCCCCATAAACCAGCAAATAAGTACCCATTGAATAACATAGAGCGCGGTTACATGTTTACTGGCATATAAAAGAGCACGTGTAATAGGGCCATTATATTTATCAGCAAAAATATACTGTATAGCCGCTAGGGCACATAAATTTAAGCCAACTAAATAGCTAATACCGCCGCCATTTAAATGGAAAAAGTTGCCAAACTGCCCTTTAAAATCAATGGCTAACCATATGCCGCCAATTACAAGTAAAGCAGCACCAAGTTGTGCACATACTTTATATAAGTAATCGGCATTTTGTTGGTTACTAAGATATAAACGGCCAAGTACATACCCCGTTAATATCGCACTTACCCAAGGAAATACCGGAAAATACACCTGATAGTTACTAGCAAAAAACAAATCGCTAATATAAGGTGAAAGCGTAAATTGCTGCCCCCTCACAAACTGGCTCATAACTGCAATTGCAATGGCTAAAACCGCAATCCATATTGTTTTCCAACGGGCAATATTAAGCACACCAAACAGCAATAAGCTAACTCCAGCCAGTTGTAAAATATCACCTGTTAACACCATAAATTGTAACTGCCCAGCACTGAGCGGACTTTGCCAGCCATAAGCATTTATAAACGCCTCAGGCATGGTATTAAATACTTCAATAGGTAGCCAAAACTTGGCCGCATTCATTAAATAGGCAAGCAGTAAAAGCTGTATGCCACGCTTAATTAACAGCAAGGGTGTTTGCCTGCGCGAAAGTGCCATAGACAGTCCCATTGCCACTAAAAACGAGGCAGTGCCTTTGCCAAGTATATGCACAACCGTACCAAATGCGCTTTCACTTTGAAGCGCTGTGGTGGCATACATCCATAAAGTATGCACAATAATCATAATGAAAACGCTCGCACCACGCGCAAGATCAATCGTTTTAAGACGTTGGTTCATTGGTTTTAATGTCCTTTTTAGGGCAGGTTTGGCATTTGCTGTAACCTGCTAAATAATAGCGGCAACAGGTTAAACGCTGAGGGTTTTCAGTAAATAGCGCATCAAGATTAAAGTGTTCACAAATAAGGGTGTGCAGCTGACGATGGCAATTATTGATATGTAAAGTGGTAGCAAGGGCTAAGCTATGAGCTCGCTCAGTAGCGCTACTTAACGAATCGAGTAATAACCGTGCTTGTTCTTTTTTACCCAGCGCATAGTCGGTATTTACCCATTCACCAACTTGGCTTATAAAATGAGTAAACGCTTGGATTTGCTCAGTTTTACTTACTAACACGCCATTATTCAGGTTAAACCCACGACAATAAGCGCCATTTAGCGCTAACGGCATGTTAATGGGGTCAGCCGTACTTTGCTTGCAAGCAAACCAATAGCAATAAGCGTAAATAGCTTGCCAACAAAGCTGCAAATACAAATGCCGACTAATAAATTGCTTAGGCGCAGTCGGGTACTGCGCCTTACAACGAACTGTTAAAGCGCGCACTAATAATAAGCTCGGTTTAAAAGTTCGTTGTACGGGTTGATGGCAATATAAA
Organism: Pseudoalteromonas sp. SM9913; assembly: GCF_000184065.1. Lineage (NCBI taxonomy): Bacteria > Pseudomonadati > Pseudomonadota > Gammaproteobacteria > Alteromonadales > Pseudoalteromonadaceae > Pseudoalteromonas > Pseudoalteromonas sp. SM9913. Next base: position 31,288 of record NC_014800.1, on the reverse strand, counting down.
AACTGCGCAAGGGTAATCGGTTTAGCCATACAGCTTTGCCGATACGGGGTTGTTTAAGTTACCAGCAAACTGCAAACTACCTGCCGGATCCGTTAAATCAACCATTTGCTCATTATTACCCAGCTGTAAGCGGTTTAAACAAGAGTGAGCAAACTCATCACTAAAAAAGTCATACTCTTTAAATCGCTCATTTAAAGCAGGGTTAGCATGTTGATATGCTTTAACACTTTGCGTAACACACTGCCAAAAGTCATGCTCTGTAATACGCTCTTCTCGCACTAAAATTGCCACTAAGTATCTAAAGAAGCAGTCAAATACATCGGTAAATATACTTAACAGCTCAAGCTCTTTAGGCATAGAAAAATGAATACGTTCAACCCCTGCAGGCAATACTTCAGTGCTATTAAGTAAGGCAACCTCTTCACCTATGTCTTTCATATATGCGCCCACTGGCACCGAATTTTTAAGCTTTAAAATGAGGTTTTCACCGTGGGGCATAAACACTAATTTATGCGCGTAAAAGCAATGTACTAGCGGAATTAAATAGGCATTAAAGTACTCATGTAACCACTGCTGCGTGCTCAAACCACTTTGCGCTATCCATTCGCCCACTAAACTTTGGCCATTATTATCTAAGTGTAATAACGCTGCCATAGTGGTCAGTTGTTCATCACTATTTAAATTATGATTTGGGTTTTCTCGCCATAAACAGGCAAACATTTTACGATAGGGTGTATCCCCAAGGGCGTGTTGCTCAAACGTATGATGGGCATAACCTAAGGTGGCGTATTCTCTAAGCGCTGTAAAATTAGCGCCTGCGAGTTGTTGATCTTGGCTAACCTTTTCAAATACCCAATCGTTAATGGCAGGAGTCACCGCCATGTAAGCACGCGATAGGCCACGCATAAATCCCATATTTAAAATCGACAACGCCACTTTTAAATACGGCTTATGCGGGTGCGAGCAATTATATAAGGTCCGAATTGATTGTTGCGCTTGATATAAATCGTCACCTTCACCTAAATACACTAATCGCTGATTTGCCAACTCATTTGCAAATACCACACTCAATTTGTGTTGGTACTGCCAAGGGTGAGCAGGAATGAGTAAGTAATCATCGGGGTTAAGGTTTTGAGCTTTTAGCGCTTTGTTAAACGCATCTCGAGTGGTTAAATCTAGTTCATCACTTATATGGCTTGGGTAGTCGGCAAAGTATTCACTATGGGCAAAGTCGCATACCGCTTTATGCGCTGCTAACCACAGTACTTTAAACGGTTTGCCTACTTCTGGCGCATAACGTAAAAAGTCAGCTTTACTAAAACCAATGCGGCCATTATTAGCAACAAAGGCAGGATGACCTTCACTCATTGCAGCTTCTATTTTTTGCAGCCCTAAATTAGCTAACTGCGCCGCTGTTAACGTGTTATTTTCACGTTTAAAGCACGCACTGGCTAAAGTAGCATTTAGCTCTTCAATGTAGGTGGCAAGGCGCTTACCCGTTAAACCTAGCGCAGGCCCTTGCATACTAAAAAAGTGCAACACATCTAGCGGCTGCAGCTCTTCGTTAAGGTTGTAAAAGCATAGGCTTGGCTCGTCTATATCAATATGGTTTAGTGCCATAGCACGGCCATTAAAAATAAAGTAACCGCCTTCAACATTCACTTTAAAGCCTCGCTTTGTTGTCTCTGCGGCCAATAAACGCTCGTGCACTAGCTCGGTGAGTGCTTTAGCTTGTAAATGCCGATTTGCCCATTGCCAATGTGGCTGTATCACGTAATCAGTTTGCAAAGGCGCTAACGAATCAGTAAATAGTTGGCTGTGCCTATCAAAGGCTGCTTTATTACAAAAGCCTAAATAAGCGGCTTTTTCGCCCAGTTGAATTTGCTGGGTATGCACAAACCCCAAACGTTTATTTAACGTATGAATTTTACTATTAGCAATGTCGGGCTCAACCACAACACGGGCGGCACTGTTTTGAGCAAAAATACTTTGCAGCACGCACTGCATCATTTCAAAACTAAAATGGCGCTTAGGTGCCGTGTTAGGCGCTAATAAAATATGCATACCCACATCATTAGGTTCAACCTCGTACGCCGCTTTCATTAAGCTTTCGTGCTCAGGGCTATAAAGCTCAACTAAAGCCAATAGGTTATTATTTTGCTCGATCACGTATGCCTGATGATGAGGCGTATCAATAATAGCTTGATACACTTTAGTTATTTGTTGCTCGGTTTGCTGCTGCATCCCCCAAAAGTGCGCATACGGTTGCTTAAGCCAATCGCATATTGTTGGCATATCTGTTTGTTGTAATAACCGCATCGTCACTTTGCCGGTATGCTGTAGGGTGGTTACAAAAGATGAAAAATACATAAAAACTCCAATAAATCTTAAAAACTAAGACGCTGAACGCGCAGCTCGAGCAACAGCCTTAAACCGCCAAAGCAAAATAAAGGCAAGGCTTGCAAAGCCAATGGCAGCAAAGTAAAACACAACCGTAGTTGAAAGATGCTCTACGCTCATACCCACTAGTAACGACGCTAAAATAACCCCGACATTTTGAGCAATGTGCACTTTGGCAAAGTCGCTGCCGTAATGTGCAGGCTCACTTTTAGCAAATAGCATTACCTCTAGTAGTACCATCACTTGAAATAGCGCAAAGCCATATAAAACACGTGATAAAATCACTAACCCCACCGACGCCTGCGCTTGTAAATAAAGCCCAAGTGCCCCCAAAATAAGTGCACATAACAAAGTGCTCGTGCGGCTTAATGTTGGCAGTGGTAAATGCTGTCTATAATGGTTAAAAACCAGCATAACAAGCGCAGCAAAGGCAGGAATGGCGTATACAACAGCGCTTTGCAACGTGCTGCTTTGTGCGTTTAATGCTTGCCAATGAGTAGTAAAGAAGGGGCGAATTAAAAACGCGCTAAAATAAACCACCACACTTAAAAAGCAAAATTGCCAAATAAAATAGGGAATACGTTCTCGCGGTTTTTCAGTCGCTATTGCTTGCTGATAAATACCTGTTTTTAATGAATACATTAAGTAGGCGCATAATAAAACCTGAACTAGGTCACCGGCACTACTGAGTAATAACGCATAGCGTGGCTCTGCTAAACTAAAGAAGTAACCACCAATTAAAGCACCACCAATCGCACCAAAGTGCATCAATACAGAAAACAAACCAATAATAGATAAATGCTTAGTTTGTTGCTCTAATCGCAGTGCAAATGGGTATATAAGTAGGTAGCTTGCCTTTAGCACCAACATAAGTTGGTAGTAAATCCAAAACTCCCACACATTGGTCGCAAAGTAGCAAAGCAGGCCAAAACCAGCGGCTACTACTTGGGTTACTAACCACAAAGCCAACTCATTGTATTTTTTAGCGACCTTAGCCCATAGTGGTAAAGCCAGCATTACAGTAATACAACAGTTAGCCACAAAGAGGCCGATTAACGTGGCGTTACTAATAGCAAATTCACTAGCAAAAAATTGCGGATAAAACGGTAGCAACAAGGTATCGCATACCACCGAAATAACCGTCAGCAAAATTAGCGCTAAACGAAGACTCATGCGGCGCTACTCTGCTGTTGTGCTGATAGGGTTACATCACTTAAATCAAAGTTTTGAAAAGCAATTTTTTGCTCAACCTGATAAGGCGAATAACCTAAAATTTCACGTAAAATAATACTATTACGGTAGCAAGCCATACCTAAATCTGGAGTTACAAAACCATGAGTATGCTGCTCGGCATTTTGTACAAAAATACGTTTTTGTTCGCTATCTACCGCATATTCACGACTCACTAAATAACGACCTTGCTCATCTTGGGGTAATTGGTGGGCAATATTATTTAAAAAAGCAGGGCGCTGATATTTAAAGCCCGTGGCGCAAATTAAAAAGTCGGTTTCTATTGAAAAGGGCTGCTCAAGCTCCTGATGATAAAACTCAGTCAGTAAACGCTTACCTACTTTTTGAGTGATTGTTAGCTTGCTGTTAGTTTTAAATGTAGTAGAAATTGGCCCATCAAGGCTTTGCGCGTAGAGGGTGTCGAAAATGTCGTTAATTAAATCGCCGTTAATGCCTTTAAATAGATTTTTTTGGTTTTGATTGAGCCAATCTCGCTGCTCAGTTTTTAAATTATAAAAGTAATCAACATACTCAGGAGAGGTCATTTCAAGGGTGAGCTTAGTATACTCAAGCGGAAAATAGCGCGGTGAGCGTGCTATCCAATCTAACTGCAAGCCTTGCGGTACTGCTTGTTGCAATAAGGTGTGGTAAATTTCTGCTGCACTTTGCCCAGCCCCTACCACAGTAACCCGTTTAGCTGCCTTTAATTCATCAAGCCGATGACAAAAATCGCTACTGTGCATTACGTTATTTGAGTTACTTTGCACAGCGCAATCAGGAATATACGGTGCAGGCCCTGTGCCCAAAACAATATGGCGAGTCACATAATGTTGCGTACCATTGGGGGTGTTACAGCTAACGGTATAACACTCACTTTGCGCGCAAAACTCAACTTGAGTGACTGTTTGTTCAAAGTTAACATTTGAAAGCTGCGAGCAAACCCATTGGCAATATAAGTTGTATTCACGGCGCAATAAAAAAAAGCTTTCGCGAATATAAAACGGGTATAAACGATTATTTAATTTGGCATAATTTAAAAAGCTATACTGGCTGGTTGGATCTGCCATGGTTACTAAATCCGACATAAACGGAGTTTGTAATGTAACGCCCTCAAGCATCATTCCTGGGTGCCAGTCAAATTCACTACGTTGTTCTAAAAACAGGCTTTTTACATCTTCAAGCGGTTCACTTAAACACGCTAAAGATAAGTTAAATGGGCCAAGGCCAATAGCGATAAAATCGTAAGGTTGATTATCCATTATGCAATTTCCCTATATGTTTGCCATGCAATGTGGCTAATTTGCTCAATAACAGCGCGTACATCAGATAATTGGCACTGCGCATTAAGCAATGTAAATTTAAGGTAATGACGACCATTTATTTTTGTACGGGCAACCATGGCTTCACCGGTTTGTAAAAACGTTTGTCGTACATGCAGGTTTAAAGAGTCGAGTAAATCAAGGTCATGTTTTAAGTCATCAGGGGCAAATCTAAATACCAAGGCACTAAGCTCGGGGTAGTTAACTACTTCAAAGTCGGGATGGTCGTTAAGTACAATATGCGTTTGGCGCGCAAGGCCAATAACTTTATCGAACGCGCGGCCAAGCGGTGCTTCTCCAGTGGTGCGCAGTGTTAGCCATAACTTTAAGGCATCAAAACGGCGAGTGGTTTGCAGGCTTTTATCAACCAAATTAGGCGTGCCATTTCCCGCCTCTGCTAATGGGTTTAAATAATCGGCATACAAAGTAATGTGGCTAAAATGACGTTTGTCGCTTAATAAAAAGGCACTACAACTAACCGGTTGCATAAATGATTTGTGATAATCAATCGTTATTGAATCAACCAACTCAATGCCATTAAGCGCATTGCGGTGGTGCTCGCTTACCAACAAACCGCCACCATAAGCGCCATCTACGTGGCACCATAGCTGCTCTTCTTTAGCCAGCATGGCAATATTATGGATTGGATCGATTGAGCCAAAATCAGTTGTGCCTGCGGTAATAACTACTGCAATGGGTAAATCACCTTGCGCTTTGCTTGTTGCTATGGCGGTTTTAAGTGCCTGCATATCCATTTGCATTTTGCTGTTTGTAGCCACTGGCACCACGGCGTTGTAACCTAAGCCCAGTAACGCCGCTGCTTTTTGAATACTAAAGTGCGCCACCTCAGAGCAGTAAATTTTAAAGCGCGAGGCAACAGCTGGTAAGCCCTGAAGTTTTACCTGATGTTCTGGCGCATAGCGGCTAACAGCCACTTCACGAGCAACTAACATTGCCATTAAGTTTGATTGTGTGCCACCACTAGTAAATACTCCATCGGCAGTGCTTGGCAATGCTGCTTTTTGGCATGTCCAATCAATCAGCTTTTGCTCAATTAACGTCGCGCCTGCACTTTGATCCCACGTATCTACCGAGGTATTAATAGCGGCAATAATGTGTTCGGCCACCACAGCAGGATAGGTTACAGGGCAGTTTAAATGAGCCATATAACGCGGATGATGAAAATACACAGCATGATCTAAATACACGCCTTTTAGCTCTTCAAGCACCGCCGGAAAGTCAGCCAATGGCTGTGATAAATCAACATCGTTTACGACTTCTGCTAACGCATTTACCGACACACCTGAAAATGGCTTTTGGGCTTTAGCCATCGCTTGCTGAACTGCCGACAACCCTTGCAATGACGCTATCTGATAATTAATGAACTGCTCTAAATTGAATTGTGGGGGCAAGCCGCTTTGTTCAAATACAGCCTGTTTTTCAATGGTATTAATATTTAACACTTGAGATTGAGACACATCAACATTCCTTGAGTACACTTTTTAGGTGTAAGGATCTTAATGATAATGATTCCCATTTACAATAATGAAAAAAGGTTAGATAGCAACTTTTTTTTAATTAGAGCTAATAAGCTTGTCGTATATTTTTAACTAAAATCGATAAACCATATTATTAAACGACAAGCATTACATGCAAAAATAAAGTTAAAAAAGGGGGAATTGAGCAATTATTTTAGCGGTAGCAAAGCTACGTTTAGCGATTGGCTCCTATTTCAACATGAGCAATAAACACGAAATTGAGGTTAATAATCACTGTTTATGAAATATTTAATACAAAATTTAAAGTATTGGCGGTTTTTCTGTTACGTTGGTGTTTGTATTAACGCTAAAGGACGTCATGATGGAAGTAAAACAATTAGCAAGTCAGACCTTAATCGGCTTAAAAGTAAGAACCTGCAACGCCAATGAAATGAATGCTGGCACTGCAAATATAGCTGAACTTTGGCAAAAATTTGGTGAAAAGTTTGCCAACAGCCTTACAGAAAACACCAAAGTGTATGGTGTGTATACTAATTACGAAAGCGATCTCACTGGGGACTTTGACGTAATTGCCTGCTGCGATAATTTATCAATTAAACTCCCTGAAGCTAAAAAAGTAACCACCCAAGCGGGGCGTTATTTGGTATTTAAAGGTGAGGGTGAAATGCCCGATGCAGTAATCGATTTATGGGGCGAAATTTGGCAATACTTCAGCTCAGACGATTGCCGTTATGCCCGCACCTACACTAGCGACTTTGAGTACTATAAAAGCAGTAACGAGATAGAAATTGCTATTGCAATTGAAGACTAAAAAACAGCTAGGTTTGTAAGCGCAAACCTAGCCTTTCATTGCTGTAATTTAACCCCTGCCCACTAAATCATTGGTTATTTATTACTGGCTAGCTTGGTTTTTAAATCATGTAAATCGCACGCCGTTATTGTAGGCGTTAGTTCCCAGGGATCAAAAATAGCCTCACTTGAGCGCTGTATCCACGCAGCACGCATACCATGCGATAACGCCCCAATCACATCAAACGGGTTACTCGATATTAACCAGGTATTAGCACCGGTTGAATGTGCCTCGTGTAAAAAATGACTATAAACACCGGGGTTGGGTTTAAAAGTTTTAATGTCATCGGCGCTCACTACGCCTTCAAAATAATCACTTATACCCGCCGTTTCTAGCAAGGTATTTACCGCACTGGCCGCACCATTAGAAAACGCAAATAACCGATAGTTTTGTGCTTTTAAGCTCTCAAGCCCTGCTTTTACATCATCAAATGCGGGTAGGGTTTTATAACGTGCTAATAACTGTGCTTTTTGCTCATCGCTTAAAGTTACCTTGTGTAGTAAACACGCATAATTAAGTGCCTGCTCAGTACACACCGAAAACGGCACATAGTTTTGCATTAAGCCGCGTCTAAACGAATATTCGAGTTGTTTTTCACGCCAAGTAGTTGAAAATGCGTGCGCGTTATCACCAACCATATTTTCAAGTAACGACACCACGCCATGGGTGTTTATAAGCGTACCGTATACATCAAACGCCAGTGTGGTTGCCATTTATTACTCCTGTTCAATCGTTACTAAAACGCGATTTTATTGCTTTGTATTAATTACCTTATCAGTTAATAAAGTACAGTAACAGCACCGACGTTTTAAGCTGTTACTGTAAACCCCCGTTACGGTTTGGTTAAAAATACCGCATTGTAAGATGGTATTTGATCAAGTAATTAATAAACAATCCTTTGAAATCCGAGACACACGCTTTGTCTTAGAATGGGTAGAAGGACTGTTGAGTTTGTAAGTGCTAGTTAGAAATCAAACAAAGTAATAGCTAAAAGTAGGGGATTACTGATTTATCTTGTTGCTTTAGACTTTGTCTAATAGGCAAAATAAGGATAACGGGTCAGTCAATAAATTTGATGTCTGAAGTCAAGATTTGACCCCTTTGGTTCAATAAATTTGATGTCTGAAGTCAAGATTTGACCCCTTTGGTTCAGACCCCTTTGGTTCATCCAGTCGCCTCAATAGTGACGCGCGTTACGGGGTGTTTTTTTAAGATTTGAATGGCGTGTTTAATGCCACTTTGATTGTTTTCTACAGTAAAGTAAATGTCTAAAGGCCTGATATAAATATCGAGTTGTTTTTTACCTGTATCGACACCTACGTTAATTTCATTTTGATTATTTTTTGTATTCATAATAAGCTGACTCTGCCTTGCTATTCGGGCTCGAGGCCCCGTTGACTATCCGAGTTTAATGCTTGGAGTTTACACAGCGTTCTAACTTGTTACCGGTCTCTCAATAGAGGAGCCTTCAATCAATCGAACTACTGTATAAAAGGCTTTGGTTGCAGCCAAAGCTTGGGCCTCACATTACCCGAACTAGGTTAAAATAATAATTAATTTATGGGTTTATTATCCATACAAGTCAATCAACTTCGCGCCTTCGGCGCCGGACGCAGCAGAGCTGCGCCGGTTATAGAGGCGTTAGGCGAAATAGAGAGTAATACGTGACTATAAAAGTAAATGGAAATGAAGTAATAAACTTTTCTTCATTGCTGGTTCCTGAGGCTGAATCAGCGCTTCTGGAGTTTGAGCATGACGGGGATCAGCAACGATTTTCTCTTAATTTTGAAATAGAAGAGCCTGAAAATGAAAAGGAAGGAAAAACAAGATCCCTCAGATTTTCAGGTGAGGAAAATTATCTCTCCCTTACATTCGTAAATTGGGACTCCCCAATAGGTGTAAGTACAGGAAAGCCTATTGAGGTGGGGGAGACAGAAAAGGGGGAATTGATCTATATTCTAGCCAATGTCGCAAAACTAGGTAGTTTATACCGAGTAGACATTCAAACTATGCTCGGAGGTACTAATGTCTCAGAGTAATAGTATTCGTTACCGGCGTTCACCAGGAGTGGAAATCGAAGAAATTCACAGGAATGTCGGACAAGAGCTAATAGAAATTACTGAAGATAAGCTCAAACTGTTATTGGCAGAGCATCTCTCGTCAATTGAGTCGCGCAACACATGGCATACTCCTCTTGCTTTGCTGATAACCATTGTATTGGTTTTAACTACAACGCAGTTTAAAGAATCATTAAGCATAGCTGCTGATACTTGGGCTGCAATATTCATAATATCGGCGGGGCTATGTGTTTTTTGGCTTGGAAAAGCGCTATGGGAGCGCCCTAAGAAAAGTACAGTCCAAGAACTGATTAACAAAATTAAGAATAAGCAAAGTGCCTAAAAAAAGCTTCAATCGGACATAGGTAAGCTGTCACCTATGCCGTTGAGCAAGGCGATAAATGATATGGAGGTTGTGATGATAGAAGATGTTGAAGGCTACAAATCATACCTAAGGGATGTGAGAGGCTTAGTCGAGGGTACGGTAAATAGCTACCCTACATATTTATCTGCCATCACAAATCATCTACACATTGATATAACTGCAGATTCTGTATATAGCTCCGAGTCTGTTAAGGATATTCTACGACGTTTGAAAGCTTCACTTAAAGAAAAAAATTATTGGGGAAACTGCCAGTCTGCATTGAAAGCCTATTTAGAGTTCTTGGAGTTCAAAACCCGAGCAGCATCGCCATTGAATTCGAATGAGGAAAGGCTTCTAAATTACCTAGTTTCACATATCCAAAGTGGTGCTATTGATACAAATAACCCAATGACACATCTACCCTATTCGAAGGTACTTAATGATTTAGAATTTCCAAATGATGGAAGAACACCTGGCTATAGTTTGAACAAACATGCTATGGGTGGGTTAGCTGAATGGCTTCATAATAATAAATTGCCTGCTGTTACCGGAATCATCATAAATAATAAGAACCACCCTGACAGAGCTTTGTTTCCGTCAAAGTCTTATTTTGAATTTCACAAAAAGCAGGACATGGACTTTGCTTGGCAGCGACATCAAATAAAGATTGCCTGTGAACTTGATTGGGGTAGTGAGCTAGCAAGTCGAGGGGTTTATCTTTTAGATAATTTTTCCTTTGCTGAAGAAGTTAACGAGCTTCTCAAGGAAGGAGCAAGAAAAACAATTACTGTAAATGCATACGAGCGCAACCCCGAAGCAAGAAATTTGTGTATCAAAGAATACGGAACTCGTTGCTGCGTATGTGATTTTAGTTTCGTTGAGTTTTACGGAAAGCGAGGTGAAGGTTACATTCATGTGCACCACCTCACTCCTGTGTCGGAGATCAAATCTGAATATGATATTAACCCGATAAGAGATTTACGTCCAGTTTGCCCAAATTGTCATGCAATGCTTCACCGAAAGGGGAATATAAGCATAGAAGAGCTAGTGGGTGAAATATCATTTAACAAAGCATTGAAGCGGGCAAGCCGCTGAATGCGGCGTTGCCATCTTCTACAATTGACACTTTTCACTCAGTCATTAATACCTAGCGGCTCGGTTAAATTTAACTATTTTTGCTATGAACGGAAGGGGTCAAATCTTGACTTCAGACATTATAGATCTTGATAGTCTGCAAGAGGCACTTTTCACTCAATCAATAATACCTAGCGGCTCGGTTAGGTTTGATTACTTAAGCTAATTTGTTGCACTCAACCCAACTAACACTCAACGAACTTAAACCTTTCACCTAGCACCTTTTGCCTTTAACCTCGTTGTGTAAACCCCCGTTACATTTTGATTAAAAAAGCCACACTTTAACTTATGTTTAGGTGTGGCTTTTTTCAGCAACTGTAACTAAAAATTAAGCGACATTCGCTGCTAATAACTCGTTACGAACTAGCTCTGCGCCTTTGCTAAGAGCGTTGAGTTTGCCGTTTGCGATGTCGCGCGGCAGGGGGGCCATGCCGCAGTTGGTGCAGGGGTATAGTTTGTCGGCATCTACATATTTAAGCGCTTCGCGTAGAGTTTTGGCCACCTCTTCGGGGGTTTCTATAGTATTGGTGGCTACATCAATTGCGCCTACCATTATTTTTTTGCCACGTACGAGTTCGAGTAGCTCTATGGGTACATGTGAGTTTTGGCATTCTAGCGAAATAATATCTATATTCGATTTTTGCAGCTTAGGGAATACTTCTTCGTATTGTCGCCACTCGGTGCCGAGGGTTTTCTTCCAATCGGTGTTGGCTTTAATGCCGTAGCCGTAGCAAATATGCACGGCGGTTTCGCATTTTAACCCTTCTATGGCTCGCTCTAGACAGGCTATGCCCCAGTCGTTTACTTCATCAAAAAACACGTTAAAAGCGGGTTCGTCAAATTGAATTATGTCGACCCCTGCGGCTTCTAGCTCTTTGGCTTCTTGGTTAAGTATTTTAGCAAATTCCCATGCCAGTTTTTCACGGCTTTTATAGTGATCGTCATATAGGGTGTCGATCATGGTCATGGGCCCTGGCAATGCCCATTTAATTGGTTGGTTGGTTTGTTGGCGTAAAAACTTGGCGTCTTCAACAAATACCGATTTAGTGCGAGACACAGGGCCAACCACTGTGGGTACGCTGGCGTCGTAACGGTCGCGAATTTTAACTGTTTTACGGTTTTCAAAATCAACGCCATTTAAGTGCTCAATAAAGGTGGTTACAAAGTGCTGGCGAGTTTGTTCGCCATCGCTGACTATATCTACGCCTGCGGTTTGTTGCTCGTGTAGGGAAATACGCAGGGCGTCGTGTTTGCCATCAATCAGCTCGCTACCTTTTAATTTCCACGGTGACCATAAGGTTTCGGGTTCGGCAAGCCATGACGGTTTTGGCAAACTGCCTGCTGATGATGTGGGTAATAGTTTTTTCATAATAAATGCTGCCTTTAATTTTGTTGTGTGGTTAAGCGATACTTGCTGAGAACTGCTGCAGCACTGATTGATAAGGCTTAATAAAATGCTGCTCGGTAAATTTGCCTTGCTCAACCGCTAATTGACCTCGCTCTGCGCGGTCATACACAATTTGCGTTAATGAATGATCATCATTTTTTAAATTTGGTTTATAACGACTACCTGCGGCGGCATTAGCGTTATAAATTTCTGGACGATAAATTTTTTGAAACGTTTCCATGGTGCTAATGGTGCTAATTAGTTCAAGATTGCTGTAGTCGTTAAGTAGGTCACCAAAAAAGTAAAACGCTAACGGTGCAACGCTGTTTGGTGGCATAAAGTAGCGCACTTGTAAGCCCATTTTTTTAAAATATTGCTCAGTTAACGACGATTCATTAGGCTGATACTCTACGCCTAAGATAGGGTGTAGATTTTCGGTTTGCTGATAGGTTTTGTTATCAGACACGCTTAAACAAATAACCGGTGGCTTTTTAAAATGCTGTTTATAGGTATCTGAGTTTACAAAGCATTTAAACAACTTACCGTGTAAGTCACCAAAATTATCGGGGATACTAAATTGCGGTTTGCTTTTGTTATGCTCAAGCAATAACACGCTAAAGTCGTAGTCGCGCACATAGGATGAAAAGTTATTACCCACCATGCCTTCAATTCGCTCGTTGGTTTGACGGTCAATAATATTGGTTTTTAATACCTCAATTGACGGAAATGCTTGGCCACTGCCTGCAATGTCTAAATCAACCGAAATGATCTCGAGCTCAACCTCGTAACGATCCCCTTGTGGGTTATCCCAACTAGCCAGAGCATTAAAACGATTGTTGATCATTTTTAGGGTATTACGCAGGTTTTGTTGGCGGCTTTCACCCCTTGCTAAATTAGCGAAGTTGGTCGTGATACGTGTGTTATTTGATGGATGATAGTTTTCATCCAAGTTAGTGCTTTTAATAGTAAATGTAAGATCAGTGCTCATAGCCGTATCCTTTCAATTTGAGTTGTTGCTGCTTTTATTGATGGCGCATTACTCGCTGTTAAAACCGACATAACGGGTTAGCTGTAATGGTGCTCTGCAGAGTTAATAAATTTATACGCGCTATGTAGCATGAAGAAAAACGGTATTATTTCAGGTAAAACATGAGCCAGATTCATTCTGTAGCAAAGTTAAATGGGTAAATTCAGCTAATTACCTATGACCCTCTCACAAAAACCGCTTTAGAAGTCTAGATTTCTAGATGTTTTTACGGGTGTTGTGATTTATTCATACAAAACGTGAGTATTATTCAATACTTATAAGTACTTAAAGTGCCATTTGCATAAACGGTTGTTGATATACTCGAATAAACCTTGGTGAGCTTAGATGTTTTATTAAACGTTTTTTACACGCAACTCACCGCCACAGAGCATAACAACCCTTAACATAAGAAGAGACAAAAGGAATGAGTGATTTAATAGTGTTAATTATATACTGCGCCATATTAGGTAGCGGTGTTGGTTTTTTAGCAGGCTTATTAGGAATAGGGGGCGGGCTGGTTATTGTACCCATACTCAGCATGATATTACTGCACTTTAATGCTTTGCCACCTGAGCAAGTAGTGGTGGTTGCCATTGCGACCTCGCTGGCCTCTATTTTATTTACCTCGACCTCGTCGGCTATTGCGCATCATAAAAATGGCAATGTACCCTGGAATATTGCACCTTGGGTTATGGTAGGCGTTGCCTTTGGCGCGCTTATTAGTGGCTTTATGGCTGCGCTGTTACCTGAGCATGTAGTGCGTTTGGTATTTGCTGTAAGTGTGGTGCTAATTGCACTTAAAATGATTTTTTCTGGTAAGAATGATTCAGCAATAGCGCGCCCGTTACCAAACAAAGGGTTACTCAGTGTTTATACGACCATAACCGGTGGCTTGTCTGCCATGATTGGTATTGGCGGCGGGGCAGTATTGGTGCCGTTACTGACGTTTTTTTCTGTTGATATGAAAAAAGCCATAGGCTGCGCCTCGGCCTCAGGCATTGTGATAGCGCTGTTTGGTTCACTGGGTTATATCAGCTCAGGCAGCCAGTTATTTAGCCTAAAACAAGGATTTGCAGGCTTTGTGTATTTGCCCGCTTTATTGGGTATTGTATGCACCTCATGGTTTACTGCGCCACTCGGTGCTAAAGCCACCCATTATTTGCCAGTTTCAACCATAAAGAAAATATTTGCCGGCTTATTAATTGTAATGGCAATTAATATGTTTACTCGATAAGGTTAAAGTTCGCAGGCTTGCTTGTGAATATATTTTGAAATAAAAAACTTTAAGGCAAGGATGCTATGAAAATAGTTAAATTAAGGGATAAAGTTGATAAAACAATCTTAAGTGTTGCTTTGTTCTTTTTGATATCACCTATTATAGGGTTAATTACAGGAACTGCTCATCAGCTTGGAACGACAGGCAGCGACTATCAACAAGCATCGTTAATTGATGACCCAGAGCAATACTGGCAAATTATTATCATGCAACTTACTATTACTTTAGCTATCGGTATCCAAGGGTTTATTACATTTCCAGCCTTAATTGCCGCACGCCAAAAAATATTAAAGTTTAGAGATAACAATAAAATAGTAGCCAATATCATATTTTATTTGCTCACTCCGATATTCTTTATCGCTTTGTTGATATTTTTAATATATTTATTTGAAGTATGAGAAGTGTAAGGTTTTAGATCCGTAACCCGCACCCCGACGCCCGTTAATCTTAAGACGGTTAACTAAAATCTACGTCATTTGCGCGTGCTTTATAAATTCATCATAAATACTGTCTTTAATGAGCCTGTCAGGCGTAAAAGCATAATAATGCTGATAAACATTATCAATTGTACCAATGTAATTAACGCCGTAATGGCGTTCAACTTCGGCTCTTACCAAAATAGGCGCAGGGAATATACCAAACCCTTGCTCACCGAGTGACTTCATTAATGCGCTGTCGTCAACATGGCCAGCTATTGTCATTTCAATCTCTTGCTCTTGCAGCCAATAATAAATAGCACGCGCGACGGGGCTTTCTTTTGCAGGGAGCACTAAAGGCTTGTTATTTAAAGACTGCGGAAACTGCTTATGTAACTGCGAATGCCATGTTTCGTTACCAAAAAGAGCAATTTGGCTTTTACCTATTTCATGGCAAAACGCCTTAAATGGCAAGGTGGTATCGAGTGGTTTATCGGCTAACACTAAGTCGAGCTTATGAATCGCCATTTGTGCAAGCAGCTCATCTTGTTGGCCGTCAATACAGTGTAAGTTTGTAATACGGTCGTTATTAATTAAAGGCGCTAGCCACTTCGACACCAGTGATTTAGGCAACACGTCTGAAATACCCACCTTTAACGTTCGTGAATAGTGCGTGGTATCACCTTGCGTGGTTTCTAGCCATTCATGGGCAATAGCAAACATATCATTGGTGTATTGCTGGGTTACATGGCCAAATTCCGTTAACTGTAGGCCTCGCCCTTGACGAATAAATAGCGGTTTTCCTAGTCGTTGCTCTAAGTTAGTAATTTGCGAGCTCACCGTTTGCGGCGTTAAATTAAGTATTTTACTCGCCGCTGCAATACTGCCGTGCTTACTTACTTGCCAAAAATAATATAAGTGATTGTAGTTAATGTTGGTAATCATTCGAAAATACCTGTTTTAAAGTAAGAAATAATCAGCTTTTTCCTTTGCCACTAAGTTAGTAGATTACAGTCATGCCTGCAACATAGTTACTATTAAAAGGTGTAATTGCATGAAGCTAAAACTTACAGTTAAAAACAAGATAATTAACGCAAGTGAAAAGATGTCGCTTTTAAAGTTGATAAAAAGCCAATTGGCAAAACATGCTTTAAATATTCGTAAAGTTGAGATTCAAATAAATGATCTTTCGAGTGATCGCCACGGCACTTTGCAGCAATGCAAAATTAATATTCTTTTGCCTGGGCTACCCAGTATTAATGTAAATACAAAGGGAAGAAGTATGCTGCAAGCGATAAAGCGAGCACTTAAAAGTTTGCAGCACATTCTCGTTAATAAGTATCAACCTTCGCAACCAAGCTCTTAATATCGCACTTGTAGTAGCAAGGATGCTACTTTTTTAATACCTCTCTAATTCCAAGTTATGTTTAGCAATAAATGATTCAATTATTGCCATTGAGCAGTATTTCCTTGTTGGGCTTTGTTCGACTCTACCCAACTCACAATAACTAAAAACCTTTGCCCTTTTTCCTTTAACCTTTGACCTCAGCTGTAAACCCCTCACACCATTTTGATTAAAAAAGAGAGTTAAATTTCAGCCCCTAAATCCATAAAACTTAGATAAAAAAAACTCAAAATCGTAACTAAGCACTAAATTTGGGTTTTGATTAATAAGCAAGTGTCTACTTAATGCCAAACAGATTTATTTACTTGAGAAAATTGAGGTGGATAGAAGATACTGTTAAGGTACTTTGAAATGATAAAAAAATGCCTAACTAACGGCTAAAACCTCCTCCACCTCATAGGACGTTATCTGCTTAATTAAAGTGTTGATGTTCAAGTTTAACTAATGAAGCGAAAATGGAAAATTTCACCAAACTATTAGCAATTACACTTTATATATTTTCTTTGTCTGGCTGTACTTCAATTGGCAGTTACGTCATGTCAAACCCCGGTATCTATCTTTCTGAAGCACAGTTTATAAAAGCAAAACCTAGCGACATTGGCTTTGAAAAACAAAAGTTTTGCTCTTTTAGTACCACTCAATGCATTACATATCTGACTGCTGAACCTTATCAAGCAGCCGAATTTTCGCAAGAGAGTTCTGTTTATTACAACCTTCATGCAACTGGTAATAATGTAGAAAATACAATTTCACACAGAATGACACCAGACACATTTAATCGTTTTGAAGGCACTGCTTTATTACTTCATGGCTATGGGGGCAGTAAAGAAGCAATGATGGCTTCAGCTATCTATTTTAGAGCGCTTGGTATGAACGTTATTATTCCAGATCTTTTTGGCCATGGTGAATCAACTGAAGCATTTGTATTTGCAGCAAAAGAGCACGGCATTTTAAATGAACTGCTTGCTGAATCACTTTTAAATCAAATAAATAACCAGACTGTTGTAGTCGGCCATTCTATGGGAGCACTTACTGCAAGTAACTTATTATCATCAGAATATGTTGACGCTGCTATTTTACTTGCCCCAATGATGAGTTTTGACGTTGCAGCTAAGGAGTACTTACCTTATAAATCGCCTTTGCTTAGTCATTTTTTTCATAGCGAGATTGATAATATTGTTAACCAAGCAATGTTTGAGGCAGGAGTAACCATTCAAGAAACAAATTTATTGCCTAAATTAACTGAGACTAAAAAGCCTGTATTGTTAATTAACTCAGATGTTGACTCTCTATCCCCCCCGGCTTACTTTTCATCTATACAAAATGAGTTAGTAAAAAAAATAACTTTTAATGCTCGCTCTCATTCAAGTTTAATGGTGTTTGATCGTGATGATGCTATCGAAATTGAAAAATGGCTAATAACATGGTGAGCCTTGGCTGTTTTAGATGACATTGAGTGTATAAGTCATTTTTTATTATTGTTGAGTTTCGTTGCACTCTATCCAACTTACGCTTTGTAAACCCCCGTTACATTTTGATTAAAAAAGCCGCACACTAATAATTAGTGTGCGGCTTTAGTATTTTATTTTTTTAAAGCGATTACTTGTTTAATAAGTGCTTTTCAAAAAAGTCGGCCATCATAGTATGGTAATGCAAAGTGGTGCCCTTGCCTTCGCGCAAGCTGTGTGAACGGTTAGGGTATGAGAAAAACTCAAACTGCTTGTTGTGCTTAACGAGTTCGTCAATTAAACGCTCTGAGCCTTGATAATGCACGTTATCATCGCCTGTGCCGTGAATAAGCAATAGCTTACCGGTTAGGTTTTTAGCAAAGGTAATAGGCGAGGTGTTATCGTAACTCTCAGGATCGGTATTTGGGTTACCCGCATAACGCTCTTGGTAAATGGTGTCGTATAAACGAATGTCTGGCACGGGTGCTGAGGCAATGCCTACTTTAAATTTATCACCGTGGCGGAACAATAAGTTAAGGGTTGAACTACCGCCCCCTGAGTGTCCCCATACGCCAACACGGTCGGTGTCTATTACATCCCAGCGTTTAGCCATAGCATCAAGCGCGTCTACTTGGTCTTGCACGGTAATTGAGCCAATTTTTTTATAAATTGATTTGCGCCAATCTCGGCCTTTTGGTGCACGTGTACCACGATTATCAACCGATGCCACAATAAAGCCTTTTTGCGTTAGTAACGATTTATATAAGTAACTGTTACCTTCCCAGCGGTCTTGCACGGTAGAGCCCCATGGTTCGCCGTATACGTAAAAAACAATTGGGTATTTTTTACTTTTATCCATGTTTTCTGGGAACATAATATAGCCGTCAAGCTCAGTGCCATCTTGCGCGTTTACTTTAAAGAACTCATGCTTTGGTAAGCTTTGCTCAGCAAGCTTTTGTTTGAGCTTTGTATTTTCAACTAAGGTTTTTACATTACTATGATCGCTCACTTTAATGATCTCTTTAGTCGGTGGCGTACCAAATTTTGAGTAAGTATGCATTGCCCATGAGGCATCTTTTGACATGTAGTAGCTGTTTGATCCCTCAAACTCAGCAGGTGTTACCCGTACCGGTTTGCTGCTGCCATCAAGCGGTGTGCTGTATAAATAACGCTGACCAGGATCGTTTGGCGAGGCAATAAAATACATCACGTTTTTGTCTTCATTGATGGTAAGCATATCAATAATGTCGTAATCGCCAGGGGTTAGGTCGATAATAGTCTTGCCATCGCGCGATACACGATAAAGATGACGCCAACCGTCGCGTTCGCTATGCCAAATAAAAAACTCGCCGTCTTTTGACCAGTTTGCTTTATAAAACCATTCGATAAACGCATCGTCTTTGTCTTCTAAAATCTTGGTCAGTTGCTGCTTTTGCCAATCAAACAACCACACTTTGTTATGGCTTTGCGGGCGGTTTAAGTCTTGAATCATTAATTCATTACCGGTGCCAGCCCAGCTAATACGCGGAATATAACGGTCGCGGTTATCGCCTTCAAGCTCAGCCCAACGGGTTTGTTTATCACTAAGGCTTACCACACCAACACGCACGGCAGAGTTGGTTTCACCGGCTTTAGGATAAGGGAATTCTTTAAGGGTAGGGTACAGTTCGTCGGTGTTGTTAATCATAGTGAAAAATTTAACGTCACTGGTATCAAGCTGCCAATAGGCGATTGATTTGTTGTCGGGGCTCCAACGAAAACCATCGGCAATGGTGAATTCCTCTTCGTATACCCAATCAAAATTACCGTTAACTATGGTGGCGCAGCCATCGGTTGTAAGCGCGGTTACATCGTTACTGCCAACCGATTGCATGTAAATGTTGTTATCGCGTACGTAAGCCACTTTTGAGCTATCTGGCGAGAACTTAGCAAACATTAACTTAGTTGGCTCAACGTCTTTACCACCAAGTTGCTGTAATTGGTTAGTCTCAAGGTTAAGTAACCAAAAGTCGCCTCGGCTGCGTGAGCGCCAAACTTGCTCACTGTTGGTAAATACCATCAGCCATTTACCGTCTTTTGACCACTGATAGCTTTCGATTGCAAATGGCTCGTCTGCGCCCTCTGGCAACAGCTTTTCAAACTCAACCAGTACTTTACGGCCTGTGCCGTCAGCATTGTAAAATACAATGTCGTTGCCTTTTACGCCGTGCTCTTTTTCGTCATCGGCTTGGGTGTCGTCTGTTTGCTTTTTATCGCTTTCGCGCTCTTCAAGCACAGTGTAGCCAGTACCATCGTCTAGCCACTTAAAGTAGGTGCTACGCTGGGTTTTAAACTCTTTATCTTTATAAATTTGCGCTAGGCTTAATGGATTATTCACGGTACTCATCGCTGCATTGTTGTTGGTTGTTATGTTGGTACTTGAACATGCTTGCAAGCCTAAGCCCGCAACAATGGCCAGTGCCAAGCCCGATGTTTTGATCAGATTCATTGTTATTGTTCCTTGGGTCTGTTGACCTTTATAGATTAAGGCGCTTATTACATTTACTGTAACAAAATAACGTACACAATATCAGCATGCTTAACGCACAAAGCTATGGTTTAAACCCAAACTTTTATAATTAATTACCATGCTGGATTTTTAAATTCTTCACTGAGCGTGTCGATTAGTGCTCTTACTGTTGCTGATAAATGCTGACGAGAAGGGTAAAGCACATATATTTTCATTGGGTTTAATGTCCATGGCGCTAATACACGCTGCAAGCGACCATCCAGTATATATTGATTTGCCAAATACGTAGGCTGCACTGAAATACCACCACCGGCTATGGCTGCATGAAGTAATGTGGTGGCCTCGTTTGCACTTAAATTACATTTAACATCAACCGATTGAAATTCATCCCCGTTGTGTAAATGCCAAATATATCGGTCAAAGTTTTTATAGCCTAAACATTGATGAGTGCTTAACTGTTGTGGTGTCGTTATTGGCGGATAATCAGCAAGGTAGCTGGCTGAGGCCACTAATATAGATTCACACTCGGCAATAGGTTTACCTATTAACGAAGGATCAGGATTGGCTGCAATACGTATTGCTAAGTCAACACGCTGCTCTATTAGATCTGTGGTTGAGTCTTCAAGATCTATGTCTATTTGCACGCTAGGGTGACGTTTCATAAAGCGTGTAAATATAGGGGCTAATTGTGCAAAACCTAACGACATACTGGTCGCTACTCGTATTTTACCTGACAACTGTTGCTGGCTTTTAGTTTGTTCAACTAAACGGTTAGCCTGTGCTAACCATTGCTCTATTTCGGGTAAACAGGCCTCGCCGGCGGTGGTAAGCGTTACTTTACGGGTAGTGCGATGCAATAAGCGCGTATTTAACCAGGCCTCTGCCGACTCAATATGACGAGTAACCATAGGGCGTGACATTTCAAGCCGATCGGCAGTGGCAGTAAAACTGCCTGAGTAGGCAACATCCACAAAAACCTGCGCTGCGGTGAGTTTATCCATAGTATTTGCACGATTTATGAAACAATGATGCTAATTATTGGTTGTTTTTCTGAACATATCAAACCTTTATTATGCTCGCATTAACAACCAATGATGAGAATACTATGAACCTACGCACGCTTTTACTAAGCACACTATTAGCCAGCAATATCGCTATTGCAGACGAAACCCCACTAACCCTTGATGTGTATAACGCTGACAGCAATAGCTTTCATGTTAATGCCACGCTGGTTTATGGCCGTACCGATGCAATTTTAATTGATACCGGATTTACCAAAGCAGATGCACTGCGCATTGCCGCCAAAGTAATTGACTCTGGTAAACAACTAAAAACTATTTTTATTAGCCAAGCCGATCCTGATTACTACTTTGGCGCTGAAGTGTTACAGCAGTTTTTTCCTGACGCAAAGATTATAACCACACCGGCAGTGCACCAAAAAATAGCAGCAAAGCTTAAAGGTAAACTTGCTTTCTGGACGCCAAAAATGGGTGAAAACGCCCCAAAGGACCCCGTTGTTCCTAAGGTATTTAATGGTAATAGCTTAAAAATAGAAGGCCATACCATTGAAATTCGTGGTACAGAGGGTGAGCATAATCATCGCCCTTATTTATGGATACCTGATAACAAAGCCATTTTAGGGAATGTGGCTGTATACGCTAATGTTCATTTATGGATGGCCGATGCGCAAACTCAAGCAGAGCAAGATGCCTGGGCAAAACAACTTAATGAAATGAAAGCACTTAAACCTGACGTGGTGATCCCAGGGCATATGAAAGCAGGCACCCAATTAGATGCTGCAAATATTGATTTTTCAATTCAGTATTTAAAGGATTTTGCACACGCTAAGCAAAGTAGCGGTAGCAGTAAACTGCTGATAGATAAAATGACCAACTCATACCCAGAGGCTGTATTACCTATGGCTCTTAGCATTGGCGCTAAAGTTCATAAAGGCGAAATGAAATGGTAATTGCCGCTTAACCGCTGCAATAAATGCAGAAGAACCAAAAAACACGCCTAGCAAAGTCTGGCGTGTTTTTTATTATTGCCACAAATACATACTGGCTCGCTTATTGGCAATATTTAATTCAAATACCTCAGTGCTTGAACACATAGCAGCACCATAGCATACATGTAGCGGTAACAAGTGTTCTTCTCTGGGGTGATTAAAGCGTGCAGCTGGAGCCTGCTGCCATGCTAATAATTGCTGTTCACGCTGCTGCTCGGTTAATGTTTGATCTGCGATTGTGCTTACCAGCCAATTTTCAAATGCCTGATTTTGCTGATTAACATCGCTTGATTGGGTAACACCAAAAGCGCGCATATTATGGAAGGTAAAGCCTGAGCCTATAATTAATAAGTTATCGTAATCAATACGTTGCAGCACTTTACCAATTTCAACATGCAACAGCGGATCAAGACTTGGATGCAAGGATATTTGCACACAAGGAATATCGGCCTCTGGGTACATAATTTTTAACGGTACAAACATACCGTGATCAAAACCACGCTGTGGATCGAGTTTTGAGTCAATATTATGTGTTGCGAGCGCTTGCTGTACTAAATTAGCAAGTTGCGGCTGGCCAGTACAAGGGTAAGTTAATTGGTACGCCTGCTCAGGAAAACCATAGTAATCGTAAATAAGCGGCGGTGAAGAGTGCGCAGTTATACTAATTGGTTGAGCTTCCCAATGCGCGCTGACCATTAAAATAGCGCTAGGCTTTGGGATTGTAGCGGCAACTTGTTCTAAGCAGGCTCGCATTTCTGCATGGTTAGCATCACCTAGTAATGGCATTGGGCCGCCACCATGAGAAATGAAAAAGACGGTTGGGCGTTGCATGTGGTTAATCCTAAAGGACAGATATTATTATAGTGCCTGCGCAGTTAGTAAATAACTAGCCACATAAACGCACAACCTCAGTGCGCAAATATTATATGTGGTGTTTATTCATCAAGCTCTAAGTGAGCGCGTTCAACGCTTTCTTGAGGTAACTCTTTTTGCACCGATACACCCAACTCTTTAAATTCTGAGGCTTGTTTAATTAAGTTACCTTTACCACGGTATAACTGAGAGAATGCTTTATCGTAGGTTTCTTTGGCTTTATCGAGCTGTTTACCCACCCCTTCCATACTGGTTAAAAAGCCGTTGAGCTTACTGTAAAAACGCTCAGCACGATTAGCCAGCTCTTTTGAATATTTAGTTTGCTCTTCAAAGCGCCATAACTGCTTAACAATATTTAAACTGGTTAGCAGGGTAGTAGGAGTAGCAACCAAAATGTTTTTTTCGATTGCTTGCTGGTAAATGTCGCTTTGGTATTTAAGTGCTTCTACAAACGCAGATTCAATCGGTACAAACATAATAACAACCTCAGGCGAGTTTATCCCTGGTAAACGGTCATACGATTTACTGGCCAGCTCATTTATACGGGAAGTTACGGCATTTACATGCTCTTTAATCGCTTGTTGAGATTCCAGCTCTGTTTCGGCATTTACATAACGGGTATAGGCATTTAACGATGTTTTTGCATCAATCACTAAGTGGCGACCTTGAGGTAAATACACCACCACATCAGGACGAAGACGGCCGTCTTCGGTATTAAACGACACTTCGCGTTTATAGTCTGTGCCAGCTCGAAGTCCTGCGCTATCAAGCACGTTTTCAAGCATTAACTCGCCCCAATTACCTTGGGTTTTCTTTTGTCCTTGCAGCGCATTACTGAGCTTGTCAGCCTGCTCGGTAATGGCTTGGCTTTTGGCTTGTAAATGCAATAGTTCGGTTTTAAGCGCAGCACGTTGTTTTAAGTCTTCAACGTGAATAGATTCCATTTTATCTCTAAAGCCTTTTAGCTCACCTTGAACCGGCTTGAGTAACTGCTCTATGCTTTCTTGATTGAGGGTTTTAAATTTTTGCGATTTTTCTTCTAAGATTTGATTGGCTAAATTTTCGAATTCTTTTTTAAGCGTTTCTTTACTTTGCTCTATATGGGCGAGTTGCTCGCTGAAATGTTGCTGCTTTTGCTCAAGGGTGGTGCGTATATTATTAAGCTCGACATCGCGCAGATTGTATTGCTCGCGCAGGGCGGTTAGCTCGGCTTCGGTTTTACGCCAATATTGATTATAAAGTTGACTTTGTTTTTCTTGCTCAGTTAATCGCGTTTTAAAATGTTGCGCCTGATCACGTTGCTCTTGATGAGTAAGCCCTAACAAGTCGTGCTCTTCCACTAAAGAGGCATATTGATTTTGCGTATGCTCATACTGGCTTTGTAATAACAATAACTCTTGTTGCTGCTCACTCACTTGGCGCTTTATTTTTTTACTTAACTGGACTGATACAACGCTGAAAATAGCCATACCGGCTATAGCGCCAGTACCAACACTTAACCAATCTAAATGGGATAAAAACGAAGTAAACATAGAATAAACTTTTAAAATTTAGTGACATGCCATCATAACGAATTACGCTCTTTAGCAGTAGGGTAAAACACTAAATTAAGCGCATAAAAAAAGCCAGCTAGTAAAGCTGGCTCAATATTACTAAATTAGTAAATTAGTAAATTAGTAATCAAACAGGGAAATCAACATGAAACTTGTAAAACAACATATCAACTACAAGCATAATTGTAGACGCGCTCTGATTAAATTAGTTCAAAATAATTTTAAAAAAGTTGAATTTGAGGCATAAAAAAAGCCAGCTAATAAAGCTGGCTCAATATTACTAAATTAGTAATCAAACAGGGAAATCAACATGAAACTTGTATAACAACACATCAACTACAAGCATAATAATAGACCCAGCCATTTGTGATTAGTTCAAAATAAATTAAATAAAAAATAAATATTTTTAAAAGCAAAAAAAAGCCAGCGCATTACTGGCTGGCTTAATCATTACTATGTCTAGTAACTACTATATGGGATATCAACATGAAAGCTTGGAGAAACTGCAATTTAACCAAGCATATTAATAGACGCCTACAATTTAAATAAGTTCAAAAACTCGTCATGATTTTTTAAAATTATTTTAGCTTTTAATTAAAGACAGCATTTGTTGTTCGTCAAACTGGGTAAAACTCATTGATTTTTCGGTAAATAATGCATCTACAAGCGCTTGCTTATCTTGCTGCATTTGAAATACTTTTTGTTCAATAGAGTTAGCCATAATTAGTTTATAAACAAACACTGGGTTTGTTTGCCCAATTCGATAAGCACGATCGGTGGCTTGTTTTTCAACGGCAGGGTTCCACCATGGATCAAAATGAATAACCGTGTCGGCTTGGGTTAAATTAAGCCCTGTGCCACCGGCTTTTAAGCTAATTAAAAACACAGAAGTGTTACCACTGGTAAATTCGTCTATTACTTTATCCCGATGACGCGTTTGCCCCGTTAGCATACTAAAATTAATATTTAGCTCATTTAAACGCTCGGCAATTAAATCAAGGGCAGAGGTAAACTGACTGAATATAATGACCTTACGGCCAAGGCTTAGCATTAAAGGTAAGTGGCTCGATAACCATTCTAATTTAGCACTGGCTGCCTCAGTTTCAGGTTCAATGAGTTTAGGATGACAACAAATTTGGCGTAACTTTAACAAGGCTTCTAAAAAGGCGAGTTTACTTTTTTGCACACCTTGCTCAGCAAATAAATCGATGAGCTTTTCTTCAAGCGCACGCGTAATGCCGTGATACATATCTTTTTGTTTAGGTTCAAACTCAAACTCTTTTATAAGTTCGGTTTTTTGCGGCAGCTCTTGAGCCACTTGGGCTTTAGTACGGCGCAAAATAAACGGCATAATTAACGCTTTTAGTTGCTCTGCACGTTCAATGTTGCTTTCGCGTTCAATAGGGCCTTGAAAATGCTGCTTAAAGTGCGCCTGTGAACCTAAAAGCGAGGGCATTGCAAAGTCGAGCAATGACTTTAATTCAAATAAATTGTTTTCAATTGGTGTGCCACTTAAACAAAGCTTAAAGTCGGCATTTAAACGTTTTACCAACCGCGAAACTTGTGCGGTATCGTTTTTAATATACTGGGCTTCATCAAGAATAATGTTTTCAAAATACAGCGGTGAGTAATAAGCAATGTCACGTTTTAATAGCGGATACGTGGTTAAAATACACTGCGCTTGTGCCAAATGCTGCAACGAATCATTTCGGTGTGCACCAAAAATAGTGGTCACTTTTAAGCTTTTTGCGAACTTGGTAATTTCGTTTTGCCAATTACTCACTAAACTTGTAGGGCACACAATAAGCGTAGGCCCTGCTTGCGGTGTATTGTATGAGCTTGCTAAGTAGGCAATCACTTGTAACGTTTTACCCAAGCCCATATCATCCGCTAAAATCCCACCTAACTGATTACGCTTTAAAAAGTTAAGCCAAGCCACGCCTTCTTGCTGATACTCTCTTAATACTACAGAATCGTGTAAGCCATGAATGGCAGTGTTAGGTGATAGCAGTGCATCGTTATTTAGTTCATCAAGGTAACGCTCTAATGACGGGTCATGTAGCTCTACATTAATAGCTGTGTGCTGAACTAATTCAGGTAAGTATGAAAGCGGAATGTTAAATTCGTCACGGGTTTTAATAAATTCAAACCGCAGTTTAAACTCAATTAATAAATTAAACGCTGCTTTATCAATAACCCCAAATTGACGGCCAACAGGGTAGTAATAAAATAATTCACTTTGACGGTTTAACGATTCATACAGTTTATTATTTACATTTAATAGGGTGGCTACTTTGGTATCGTTTAGCATTACTTTACTATGCATTTGATGATTTGCAGCTCTGTTTACATGCAATGAGATTTGGCTTTTAGTATCAGCAACATTAACTTTGCTCATTGATACTTGCCAACCGCGTTGTTTAAAGCTGGGCAGTACCTCGTGAACTAGCCAATGTAAGTGAATAGCCGATTCCTGACTAAAAATAAACTCGCTGTGTAAACCCCCTTTACAAAAATCGAAGCCTAAGTTGACTAACTCATTGGTAACGGTGTTTTCAAAGGCGCTATTAATTAACTTTGCAGGCGCGGTGCCCGCTAAATAGTTTTTATTTTTATACTTAAACGATAACGAAATAGCCATTACTGAGCCCGACATGCTAACTTTAAGTATGGCATTACTCAACGACTTAACAGGCGTGCTTGGTGTATTAGTAGGGTGGGGAATAACACCTACTCCAAAGTTATCAGCAAGCTGCTTATAAATTCGGTCAAAGTTTGTATCGTGCAGCGCCGGTATAGTTTGTAAGTGCGCAATTTCATCAGCACTGAGGGGCGTACGAATACGGCCTAATTTATATTTATCTAAATCTAAGTAGATAGGCGGCGTTGTTTTAATTAACGCCCAATTAGGAATTTGATCCAAGTGAATTTTTAACTGGGTTACCTCTTTTTGTTTTTCCCAAACAAAGTTAAGAGGTAAACCAGGTTGCGCTTTAATAGGTACTCGAGAGCGTTGTAAAAATAATCTGTCTGTGGCTAGTAATTGCTGCAGCGCATTAAAACCCCATTGACCTTTAAGCTCAATATTACCGACCGCATTTTGCGATCGGATCCAGCTATATAATCTAAAATCACTTTCGAGCAAATCGCTAGGGGTTACAAAACTATTAAGCTGTTGCTCAGTTAAATTTCGCCCAAGTGCATAATTATTATTTTTATCGTAGTTGGCAATTTTAGGGGTTAAAAATACTTTGTTGTTTTCTATGTCTAATACAAACAGTAATACTTGCGAGGGTTGAGCTTGGTCGGTGTTTTTAAGTGCGCTTAGTTCACTAAACCAATCATTAATAAAATAATCTTCACCGTACTCACCAGAATGCTCAATTTTAAGCTTTAACAAAATAGCGGCCAAATGGCGGCATTTTGTTTTAACATTACAGGTACAGTGGGTATCGACCGAATAACCAGTTGGTAATTTACTGATCTCAATACGTTGGTTGAACGCGATTCCTTTATCACCTTGCACCGTAGAGTCAACCACAGAAAAATCTGCATTATGTTCTAACCAACTGATTTGGCCGTTTTTATAGTACGATTTTCCTTTGGCCAACACCGCGGGTTTAAATAATTTTTTTATGAATCGCTCAGAAAGAGGAAACTGGGTAGCCTGCTCATTTTTAATTTCTTCAAAAATAGCCATTAAATCATTTTTTGATAAGTTAGCAGACATGTCACTCAAAGTATTAAAATTTAAAAACAATTTTTCCAGTATATGCCTTATCAGCGCTGAGCTAAAGCAATATTATTTTTAAAATAAACTGGTTGGATCTGATTGGTTAGTAAAAAATTGGTTTATAGCGAATTGGCGATCATTGTTTAATTTTGCTCACTAAAAAAGTACGTTTAAATTACAAAATAAAAACAATTAATTAACTTTAAAAGGAGATTTAGTTAGGCTTAGATCAGGTTTTTACTAACAAGGTGAAAAATGGCATTAAAAGGAGGTGTTTAGTTAGTAAAAATATGATCCTTGATGGTTTAAGCCATGTTTTTAGCCTTTTTATGCCACTAAAGATCAGATTTTTACCAACTAAAAAAGAGGTTTAGATCATGTTTTAACTAACCCAACCCCTTTTACAGATCACGATATTACTAACTAATTAAAGGCACTTAATAACTTAGTAAGTTGCTCTAAGCGCTTGTCTGTCATCACTTTATTATTTATTTTAATTGAAACGTCACCACTTTTAAGGTTGCGTTGCACACTAATAAAGTCATTTTCTAAAACCGCTTCACGTTTTGATGCTGTTTTAGGCTCTGCAGTTAGGTATTTAGTAATTAGCATAGCGCGCTTGTCGTCGGCTTCTAAGGCGTTAATTTCATCATTGCTGGCAAGTGCAACAACTAACTCGTTAAATGCTTCCTCATCGCGCTCCTTTGCGTTAATCAGCTTTTTAGCAACTTCTCTACCAACATGATTAGCTGTTGGGTAAAGGGCTATAACATCTGCAGATATTTGCTCATACGCTTTTATCGCATCAGCAATCGCTGTATGCGATACCCCTTCAATAACAGCAATTTCACGGTACGAGCCTTTTTTGCCTTGTTGAATAAGATCGTTTCTAGTTTGCTGATACGCTTGACCCAACTCCCAAAGACTTGGGGCAATGTATTGATCTGATGAAACCGCAAGTACTTTGGCATCTTGCTCGCTAAAGTCACTAGAACTCAATACGAGGTAGTCTGCGCCACCTAAAATACAGGCTTTACGACGTCTAGAGCCAGCTAATACAAGGCTCATATCACCTTGCTCCCACAATAGAGCAGGGTGCTGATTACGGCCATCTTCTTTAATAGCAGGAAGAATATCTGCGACTGACTTTTCGTTTAAAAGCGCTTGTACGCGACGATTTTTACCATAAACCTGAGTTGAGTTTTCAATCTCGTTATGTGCTATCACTTTACAAACAAGCGTAATTTCCCGATTAGGATCACTAGGAGCAGGCATACGAATAACATCGCCTGCATTGGCTTGCTCTAAAAGGGCATCTAAGCTGCTACTGCCAACAGCGGTTGCAAAGGGATCTAAGCGGGTGTCATTTTTACGTTTTTTAGCCATTTTTAGTCAACATCCTTACTTAGGCGTATTTAATTTAGATTGAGTGGATTGCCAATTAGAACGAATTAGCATTTCGAGTTCATCAACTACATCTTTGATATTTTCTTGTGCGCGCATTAATGACTCTCTACTTGCTAAGCTGTCAGATGCTTTTTGGTCAAAGATAGTATTGAACGACGATGAACTGGCGGTAATTGCTGAACTATGATTGATAGGATAGCTCATTACTTGGCGACCAAAAGCACTACGCACATCTTTAACTATGTCGCGTTGTGAGTGATTGCCTTTCACATAATTAGTAACTAAAAATTGCATGAAATCCCAACCATCATGGCCAAGAGCGGCAACTGTATGATAAATCTCACCTAAACGTTTTAAATATTTATTATTTGCATCAAAGTCTACCGCTTCAGGGTGAACCGGAATTAGCATCGCCGTTGAAGCCATTAATGCATTGTAAAACATAAAGTTAAGCGTTGGCGCTGTATCAATTAAAAGAATGTCAAACTCATCTTTTACCGGATTTATTACTCGTTCTAGTAGTTTGTGGTAATGGCGTGTTTGCTCATAATTGGAGGTGTCTTTGAGTAATGTTGCTGTTTCGTGTTCAAAGTAAAAGTCATCCATACCTGATGGTAAAACACGAATATTAGGAATATGAGTAGGTAAAAAAGAATTAGACACAAATTCTGGCCATGTTTCACCTTCATCAAGGTCAATGCAATCACGCATCAAATCACCAACGGTAATTGGATCGGGCTCTGAAGATGGGAAAAAGCTTGATGATGACCCTTGAGGATCTAAATCAATTATACCGATACGGTAACGTTTAATGTTAGTGGTAGCGAGTGCAGCAGCAATGTTAACAATGCTTGTTGTTTTACCACAACCACCTTTTAATGAATTAATAACAATAACTTGGAGTTTGTCTGTTGATGCGCGGTGATCAGGCTGTATGTCCATAATATCAGCCATAGCAAAAATATTAACTAAGGTGTAGGCATAGTGGCCGTTTGCACCGCGTTTTATATTTAAATCGTCAAAGTCACCATTGTCATGGCGTCTTTTTAAGGTACGATTATTACAGCCAAGTAAATCAGCTGCTGCTTTTTGGGTGTAAGTTCTTAATTCTTTTTCTTCAGATTTAAGATGGGCGCGATAATGTTGGATACGTCCTTCTAGTGATTTTTCAGCAACTTCTGCGGTTGCTTTCAAAAGTCGATAAGTATCTAGCGCGTTTTTATTGATAGACATACTTTATTCCTCAAAGTTAGGTGTTTAGTATAATGTCCATTCAATTAGCTGTAAACAACTATTTAAGGCGACATGTCTTTTAAATACATGACATATAAAATAATTTTTACACCTTTAAGATTGCTTAGTATAAATAAAGAAGTTTAAGTATGGTTAAATA
>NC_014803.1:3305000-3332787 GCF_000184065.1 Pseudoalteromonas sp. SM9913 | reverse complement strand
TATCGATGTATAAATATAATAACAGACTGATTTAAATAGCTTTTTATTTTAAAGCCTGATTAGAGATCATAACAAAACTGGCAGCAGATCGCGACTATAATTTATGATCTAATTTACTTTTCCCATGCTTTTATTCACTTTTTATACAGGGGCTGTGGAAAACTTCTTATTTATGATGATCCTATCGGATCATGAAAATTGATCATAAATAAACATGCTTTACGCGCTCTATTATGATTGACTTTTCGTCACTTCATCTATAATATCTCGCGCTCGCAATGGCACCTGTGCCAGGATCGCGACCTGCATAGGATGTTTTAACTTTAACCGATCGGATGAGATTGTTATGAAAAGAACTTTTCAACCTAGCGTTTTAAAACGCAAACGTACACACGGTTTCCGTGCTCGTATGGCAACTGTAAATGGCCGTAAAGTATTAGCTCGTCGCCGTGCTAAAGGCCGCAAAGTTCTTTCTGCTTAATTTATAAGTGGAAGACTTTAGCTTTGGCAGGGAGTTACGTCTGTTAACTCCCTCGCATTACTCTCGCATATTTAATGAACCCGCTCGGGCTGCAACTCCTTTCTTTACTTTATTAGCAAAACCAAGTGACCAGTCAAAACCTAGGTTAGGCCTTACTGTTGCTAAAAAACGTGTAAAAAAGGCATGTCAACGAAACCGTATTAAACGTCTTGCTCGCGAAAGTTTTCGTTTAAACCAACATACTCTCGATAATATAGATATTGTGTTGATGGTAAAAAGTGGCATTGATGAACAGTCCAATGAAGAATTAACCAAACAACTAACAAAGTTGTGGCGTAAAATTAATGAACGCTGCAAACCCGGTGCCCCTAAACCGCCACCATTTAAAAAACGCCCAAACAAATCAGCTAAATCGACTAAACAAACTCAATAGCAATAGAATTACAGGGTTAATTAAGGTATCTTTAGCTCACCTTTTAATCATGCGTTTAAAATCTTAAAGTAAGTCTTTAAATACATGGTATCTATTCACTAAACATAACGTAGGGGCATGTACAACATGAGGTTACTTAAACCACTTGCTGCGTTACCAACACGTTGTTTAGTTTTATTTATCCGCGGTTATCAAAAGTGGATTAGCCCGCTATTGGGTCCGCATTGTCGTTTTAATCCAACCTGTTCTAGCTACGCTATTCAAGCAATTAATTTGCATGGTGCAGTAAAAGGCAGTTGGCTCGCAGTTAAACGCATATTAAAATGCCATCCTTTACATTCAGGTGGAGACGACCCCGTTCCTGAAAAATTAACCCGTATTAACCACCAACACGAGAAATAAGAGCTGTTATGGAATCGCAACGCACGTTTTTATTCATCGGCCTAATGCTAGTGTCGTTTTTATTATTTCAAGAATGGAATAATGACTACAACACGCCAAAAGCCGATCCTAGTGCCACTACACAAACACTAAAAGCAAACTCACCGGAATCAGATGATTATGTTCCAGCTTCATCAGACTCTGGTTTACCTGCTTCAACTACTTTAGCTAAACGCTCAGTCATTGATATTACAACTGACGTGTTCAAAGTTAAAATTGACACCAAAGGCGGTGACATTGTTGAAACAGACTTAATTAATTATAAAGAAACCAAAGGCAGTGATGTTCCTTACATGCTACTTGGTGAGTTTGATGGTAAACAATACTTTTCACAAAGTGGTTTAATAGGTTTAAATGGCCCAGATGCATCTGCAAATGGTCGTCCTACTTACCAATCAGAGCAAACCTCTTACACCTTAACAGGTGATGAGCTTCGCGTTCCACTGCAATTTACCGACAGCAACGGTGTAAGCTTTACTAAGACTTATGTATTCAAAAAGGGTCAGTATGATGTTGGCTTAGAATATAAAGTTAACAACACCACCAGCGCGCCTGTTCAAGTACAGCTTTACACACAAATAAAGCGTACCGTACAAGAAAAAGGCAGCATGGTTGATCAAAACTATTTAGGGGCTGCATACGGTACAGATGAGGAACCATACGAAAAGTATAGTTTTTCAGATATGGCCGATAAAAACCTAAACATTAATACCCAAGGTGGTTACGTTGCCTTTATTCAGCATTACTTTGTAAGTGCTTGGGTACCAATGCAAGATCAAGCGAATACACTTTATAGTTTAATCACTAAAAGTAACGCAGCTATTATTGGTGTTAAAGACGAAGCGGTAAATGTTCAAGCTGGTAGTGAGCAAGTACTTACTGCAACTTATTACATGGGCCCTAAAGAGTCAGATAAACTTGAAGCGATTCACACTGACCTAGACTTAACCGTTGATTACGGTTGGTTATGGTTTATCTCTCAGCCGTTATTTGTACTATTAAAATGGTTACACAGTATTTTAGGTAACTGGGGTGTAGCAATTATAGCCATCACTATTATCGTTAAATCATTAATGTACCCACTTACTAAAGCACAATACACCTCAATGGCTAAAATGCGTGCATTACAGCCTAAGATGAAAGCGCTAAAAGAAAAGTATGGCGATGATCGTCAAAAATTCGGCCAAGCGACCATGGAAATGTACCGTAAAGAAAAAGTAAACCCTATGGGTGGCTGTTTCCCTATTTTACTGCAAATGCCAATCTTCTTAGCCTTGTTCTATGTATTCTTAGAGTCTACAGAACTTCGTCACGCTGAATTTGTACTTTGGCTAACTGACCTTTCTGCGAAAGACCCATACTACGTATTACCAATCTTATTTGGTGCGAGTATGTTTATAACGCAAAAACTACAACCTATGACGGTTACCGATCCAATGCAGCAAAAAATGATGACCTTTATGCCGGTTATCTTCTCTGTGTTCTTCTTATGGTTCCCATCTGGTTTAGTACTTTACTGGTTAGTGTCTAACCTTATCTCTATTGTCCAGATGTTAATCATCTACCGTGGCATGGAAAAGAAAGGTATTAAAGTAAGGGGCTAACTCCCCTTACCTACAAAAAAGGCGACCTAGGTCGCCTTTTTTAATATCTGAAATTTACTCACTAAGAATAGGCGAATAAAGCGACTTTGGTACACTGCGCTCACTAAAGTTCACACCCGTTATTGTCAGAGAGAAAATAGCTAAACCTATCGCCACGTAACCTGATATGCCTAACCACTCAAAAACAGTTTTTTTACGCCTCACTCTGAGCCAACTCATATATATGCCAACAGCACTAACAAAACTCATAAAACCGCCGAATAGCGCCCAAATAAGTTTAGTGCCGAGGCCTGCAAAGTTACCAAAATGCAAAGGATCGGCAGTATCTTTAATACGAGGAATAAGCGGTAAATCCTCTCCTTTTTGTACTGCTAATACTGTGCCTGTCGTTGGCTTTAAATACACGCGATTGGCGCGTAAGCGAAGTAAAATATCATCGTTATAACCACGTACTTCAATAGGTTGATTCTTTTTATTACCATAACGTATATAGCGAATATCAAGCGTCGGAAATGCCTGCTGCGCAGCGTTATAAGCCTGAGTTAAGCTTATTGGTTTTGCATTAACACTGGGTGTTTGTTTTTTAAATTCACTAACAGCGACTGGTGGTGCAATATAATGCTTTATTTTCGCTGTTTGCAAACCATGTTCAATAAGGTACCACAGACCTGTTATGGCTATGATAGCCATAAACCACATACTCCATAACCCAAGAAACTTATGCCAATCAGACCAGCCATTTCGTTTATCTAAAACCAGCTGGGCAGGCTTTTTAAAAAAGCCCTGCCACCAGCGACGATACACATAAAAACTCGAAACCAGCAGAATAACCAATAAAATACTTAAGCTTGTAACAATTAGCTTACCTATCCAGCCCATGGATAAATACATGTGCCAGTTACGTAAAAACCGTGAAGCACGTGCCCATTCACCCTCACCTAACACATGCCCTGTGGCTGCATCTAAATAAATAAACCGAAATGCGTCATCTATTTTTAGTGCAACTTCCAAAGCCAAGTACTCTTGCTTATGGCGCTGAAGATACAACACTTGTGCACCTGAATAATGCTTGTTGAGGGTATTTTCAATGGCTTGATAGTTGGTGATTGAAGAGGACGTTAACGCACGATACTTACTGTCTGTCAGGTATTCAATTTCATGACTTAACGTCGCAAGTGTACCAGATAAACAAACAACAAAAAGCAGGACACCAACAAAGAGCCCTGCCCATGAATGCAGATTAAACCATTGTTTAGCGTTCACACGCCACCTTTAAAAGCTGTATTTAGCACTAAGATAAATACGGCGAGGTTCACCTGGGAAGTGCCCTGTACGTTCAATAAAGCCACTACTAGCATATTCTTTATCAAACAAATTTTTAACCGACAATTGCCACTGCCAATTATCTACTGTGGTTTGCCATGCCATATTATAAATAGTGTAAGGCTTAACTTGTTGACCACCTAAGCTTAGCTGTTCGTCAACATAGTCTAAACCGGCAGAAATAGAGGAAGATAAGCGAGGAAGCTCGTAGCGTGTCCAAATGCCCACTGTATTTTGTGGGGCATTAGCAAACTTATCACTATCAGGGATTTGATTACGAATGCTTTCATTCGCTTTAGTGATACGGGTATCATTATAGGCATAGTTAGCGGTCACAACCCAGCGCTCGGTAATATCACCAACCACTTCAATTTCAAATCCTTTACTTTCTACTTCACCTACAGCCACTAGGTCGTCAACACCATCGCCAGCTACATCACCTAATAAGCTTGCTTGGAGGATATTTTCACGAACAATATTGTAAGCAGCCAAATTAACTGCCAAGCTATCATCAAGCAGTTTACTTTTTAAACCAACTTCATTGATACGGCTTGTTTCTGGAGAAAATGGCCCACCCTTAGCCGTTTCTTGATCAGTTGCACTTTGTGGAACAAAGCCCGTACCGTATAAAGCATAGGGGTAGAAAGTATCGTTAATGTTGTAAGTTGTACCCACACGATAAGTCACATCACTATCTGAAAACTCAGTTTGATTTAACTCGTCTTTATCTTCAAAGCGATCATATCTTAACCCTGCGGTGATACTCCAATTAGTGGTAATATCGAGCTGATCTTGAACATAAGCACCAAAACGAGTGCTATTCGTTCGACCTAACCGTGGTGTAATGCTATCTAAATTATAATCATCAGCCGCTGTAAGACCATATTCAGGGTTGTAAAGATCAAGCCCGGGTACAGGTCCACCTTGACTCTGTTGCTTTGCCGTACGATATACACTTTCAAAGTTATGCTCATACCAATCACTACCCAGTAATACTTGATGTTGCATATCAGCCAATAAAAACTCCGCAACCGCATTAGCCGTTAAACTAAAACCTTCATTCTCACGAACTTGATCACGAAACTCTCGATCACTCCAATCAAGCACACCATCGCCATCTGTATCATCGAGTCCTTTCGGTTCATGATAGTTTTGCACTTCTTTATTATCGAAATAACGAGCCGTAATATCCGTTCGCCAAACATCATTAATATCGTGCTTTAAAGTAGCTTGATAAACATGAGCTTCAACATTTTGAAAGTCAGTCGCTTCATTATGATTCCAGCTAATATCTGTAATAAATTGGCCATTATCATCAGCGGGTACACCGCGTAAACGTGCACCACCTAACTCTTGCTCAATAAAAGTGTATTGCGTAGTCAGCTCTGTCGCACTATTAATTAACCAAGTATAACCAAGATCAACAATGGTGTTATCGCTACTGGTATTAGTACGAAAGGGATTTTCTGAATCACGATATAAACCAACACGGTAAGCATGGTTATCGAGCGATTCACTTAGCGTACCAGTACTTTGTATCGCCCCACTGAAAAAGTCATCATTACCTACTTCAACTTCAATGCTGTGCTCATCGGTAAACTTTGGCTTTTTAGTTACATAATTAATAATGCCGCCAGGGTTTCCGCTACCATAAATAGCGCCCGCAGGGCCTTTTAATACGGCAACTTGTTCAATATTAAATAACTGTGGGACAGCAAAACCATTAAATGGGTCGCCTTTTACACCATCGTATAAGATCTCATCTTGGCGAAAACCACGAAACGTCACCCCGGAATAACTAAATGCGTTAACCCCTGCAATATTGCTATATAAATCGGTAATTTGACGTGCAGCCTGATCGTTAATTAACGCTTGGGGAAGAATTTGAATGGACTGCGGGATTTTCTCAATTGGGGTATTTGTCCGAGTCCCAAAACTGGATTCTGTTGGTCTGTATAAAGAAAAAGCACGGCCAACAACATCAATAGTTTCTATTTCATTTTCAATATTTTGATTTTCAGCTAGTGAAGAACCTGAAAAACTGACTAGAACTGCCAATAAAACTGGAGAATAGCGCATAAAGTTTAAGTACGTAGAAAAATAATACGCATATGCTAATGAATATAGTTATCATTTTCAATAACTGATTATTAATTAAAACTAAATAATGAAATGCTTAAAATGTATCTGCTGACGCATTTTTACATACAGCTATTCGCATGAAATAAAGCCATAGGTTACAATACAAACCAGCATTCACTTTCATATTGGCAATTTCAAACGCATGATTAATCAAGACACTATCGCAGCACAAGCAACCGCACCAGGACGTGGTGGGGTTGGTATTATTCGTGTTTCAGGCAGCCTAGCAAAACAAGTCGCTGAGAAAATAGTAGGTAAAATACCTAAAGTTCGCTTTGCCGACTACGTGCCTTTTAATAACCTTGCAGGGGATCAGCTTGATCAAGGTATTGCAATTTACTTTGCCGGCCCACACTCATTTACCGGTGAAGACGTACTCGAACTTCAAGGCCATGGTGGCCCTGTTGTCCTTGATATGCTACTTAAAGAAATAAGTAAAATAGACGGTGTACGTTTAGCAAAGCCTGGTGAATTCTCTGAGCGTGCCTTTATGAACGACAAGCTTGATTTAACTCAAGCTGAAGCTATTGCAGATTTAATAAATGCAACCAGTGAGCAAGCGGCTAAAAGCGCCCTACAGTCACTTCAAGGCCAATTCTCTAAGCACATAGAAACCCTAGTAGAAAAAGTCATTCACTTACGTATGTATGTGGAAGCAGCTATTGATTTTCCTGACGAAGAAATCGATTTTTTATCAGACGGAAAAGTAGGCGGGGATTTGAATGCCATTATTGAGCAACTCAATGCGGTTACTAATCAAGCCAAACAAGGTAGCATAATGCGCGAAGGTATGCGTGTCGTTATTGCAGGTCGTCCTAATGCAGGTAAATCAAGCTTACTTAATGCATTAGCAGGACGAGAAGCGGCAATCGTAACTGAAATAGCCGGCACCACCCGCGATGTACTTCGTGAGCACATACATATAGATGGTATGCCACTACATATAATCGACACCGCAGGCCTGCGTGAAAGCCCAGATCGCGTTGAACAAATAGGTATTGAGCGTGCATGGGATGAAATAAACCAAGCCGATCGCGTGTTATTTATGCTTGATGGTACAGATACAGCCGATACCGACCCTCATGCTATTTGGCCAGAATTTATGGCTAAGTTACCCCAAGGTATGGGCGTGACCGTGATCAGAAACAAAGCCGATTTATCAGGTGATGTAGTCGGTATGGATCAAGAGCAACAATATCCGGTCATCAGTTTAAGCGCTAAGAATGCTGACGGCATAGAACTAGTGCGTGAGCACTTAAAAGCCTGTATTGGTTTTGATGGGGCCACAGAGGGTGGCTTTATGGCGCGTCGTCGTCACTTAGATGCCCTTGAGCATGCAGCCTACCACTTAGATACCGGTAAAACACAATTAGAAATGCATGTTGCCGGTGAAATTTTGGCTGAAGAACTGCGTTTAACGCAGCAGTATCTTAACGAAATAACTGGTGAATTTACCTCAGATGATCTACTTGGCAAAATATTTAGCTCGTTCTGTATCGGTAAATAGTCGAATTAATAAGTAACGATATAATTTATTAAGGGTGCTTAGGCGCCCTTTTTAATGCCCAATCTTACAATAACAACTCACCTAGCTGTGCTTTAATAATCCACTTTAAAAACCAAACAGACTACAAATACAGTTTAAGCTGCACTTATATCAGCCTCAATTCGCCTTTAATAATGTACATAAAAGATGTAACAACGCTAATAATCACAGCAAATAGCGGCTAGAAAGCCTTAATTTATAGAAAAAATAGCCGTAGTTATGCCTATTAAACACTCTAAAAGTGAAGCTATAGCATTGGTTATCCATGTTTGAATAGGGGGAATGATCAAGTCATAAAAACAAAACGTAGCTAAAAAATACGTTTTGTTCGTCTACACCACCAGCAAAATTCAGTTAAATATTCACTTTAGATCACTCAAATTTATTTTTTTGCAGATCAGTTATCCACAATTGCGTGTTTTTTTGCTTCAGCGAGGAATTAAACGTCTTTAAAATGGGGAAATAAGCTGTATTTAATTAAAAAAGGGCTGTTTATAAAAAATAATAATGGATATTTAGCCCGATCTAATCAAATAGATCATTTTTTAAAATTTTTTTCGATCCCAATTTAAGGTTATCAACAAGCTTTATATCCACATTAAGATCAACAAGCATCTATACGTTTATTTTCAATCGCTGGTGGAAAATACTAAATATAAAATCAATGACTTAGCAATAAAACTGCAACTTTAATTGATAGTTAAGCAGAGCTTTCCCCAACCTTATCAACAACTTGATCAGAAGATTACATTTAAAGATATTTTGTTAAACCTTTAATTATCAGGTAGTTAAACAATACATTTAAGTAAAGGCTTAAATAAGTACAAAAATAGTTATACAAAATAGCACTCTTAACTTTACTGTTATACTCACTGGGCTATCATAGGCGGCAATTAAAACTAATAGTGATCACAAATATTCATGAGTTCAGTAAATCTTATCGTTGGTAGTCAAATGGGATCCGCAGAATACGTTGCCGAGCAACTAAGCGATGCGCTTAATAGCCAAGGTATTAATACCCAACTACATGATCAACCTGAATTTAGTGAAATAGATCAGCAAAATACCATTTGGTTAATTTGTACATCAACCTATGGTGCGGGTGATTACCCAGAAAACCTTATTAACTTTGTTGATGAGTTATCTCAAGTTGATGATTTATCGCACTTAAAGTACACGGTCATCGCTTTAGGTGATACCAGTTATGACACGTATAACCTTGCAGGGCGTAATATAGATACGCTTTTAAGCCAAAAAGGCGCGATACAGTTAGCACCGCGGTTAGAACTGAATATTCTTGATGAAGCACTTCCAGAAGATACGGCCTTAGCTTGGTTAGACTCGTGGATAGCAAAAACAGGTCTAAAATAGAAAGATCAAGTAAAAAGTTATAAATAAAGTTACCCACAATTTACTAATAATTTAAAAGATTTTGTGGATAAACACTGATTAAACTGCTTTTTTAACCATGCTTATCCATGGGATAAGATCGAGGCTTGATCGGCCTGTGCATAACAGCCTGTTTTGATCAGAGCTTATTTGCCTGAAGATCCGATCATATTAACACCTTTAGATCCGATCTAATTATATGTTTTTAATCATGATCTAAAGCTTATCAACAGAAAAGCTGATCAGTAGTAGTAATAGTATTAAAAGATCTCTTTAAAAGATCCTTTATATTATTAGAGATCACTTACTTAGATCTTGAGCACTGTTTAATCATTTATCTTCTGCTAATTTCTAGGTAGAATACGCTCCCTTTTGAAGTTTACTGGTTTGATTTAAGTAGGATCCCATTAATGATTTTTCACGAAAATTTTGACGTTATCGTAGTAGGTGGTGGACATGCTGGCACTGAAGCCGCATTGGCAGCTGCCCGTATGGGGATGAATACCCTGCTGCTGACTCACAATATGGATACCCTTGGTCAAATGTCTTGTAACCCAGCGATTGGTGGCATTGGCAAAGGCCACTTAGTTAAAGAAATTGATGCCCTTGGTGGCGCAATGGCTCAGGCTATTGACAAAGGCGGGATCCAATTCCGTACGCTTAATTCTTCTAAAGGCCCTGCTGTACGAGCTACTCGTGCTCAAGCGGATCGTGCTTTGTACAAAGCGGCTATTCAGAACACACTTCAAAACCAAGAAAACTTAAAGATTTTTCAACAATCATGTGATGATCTTATCGTTGAAAACAACCGTGTAACAGGTGTCGTTACCCAAATGGGTCTGCGTTTCAGTGCCCCTAGTGTAGTACTAACCGTAGGCACATTCTTAGGTGGCCAAATTCATATCGGTCTTGAAAACTTTAAAGGTGGCCGTGCAGGCGATCCACCTTCAATTGCATTGGCTGATCGTTTACGCGAACTTCCATTTAGAGTGGATCGTTTAAAAACAGGTACACCACCACGTATTGATGCACGCACTGTTGATTTTTCTAAAATGCAAGAACAACCAGGTGATGCACCAACACCGGTATTCTCATTTATGGGTAAACAAAGTGACCACCCACAACAAATTCCGTGTTACATCACTTACACCAATGAAAAAACACATGATGTTATTCGCAAAAACTTACATCGCTCACCTATGTACTCAGGTGTTATCGAAGGAATAGGCCCACGTTACTGTCCGTCTATTGAAGATAAGATTGTCCGTTTTGCTGATAAAGATAAGCACCAGATATTTGTAGAGCCAGAAGGCTTAACGTCATACGAGTTATATCCTAACGGTATTTCAACCAGCTTACCGTTCGATGTGCAGTTAGAAATTGTGCAATCGATCACCGGATTTGAAAATGCACATATTTGTCGTCCTGGCTACGCTATTGAATATGACTTTTTTGATCCGCGCGACTTAAAACAATCATTAGAAACTAAATTTATTGATGGTTTATTTTTTGCTGGTCAGATTAATGGTACGACCGGTTACGAAGAAGCGGGCGCACAAGGTCTGATCGCAGGTATGAATGCGGCATTACAAGTGCAAGGCAAAGAGTCGTGGACGCCACGTCGTGATGAAGCCTATGTTGGCGTACTAATTGACGACCTAGCAACACTGGGTACAAAAGAACCATACCGCATGTTTACTAGCCGTGCTGAATATCGTTTGTTACTACGTGAAGACAACGCTGATATACGTTTAACTGAAAAAGGCCGTGAATTAGGTTTAGTTAATGATGAACGTTGGCAAGCATTCAACGAAAAAATGGAAGTGATCGCTAAAGAGAAACAGCGTATTAAAGATACCTGGATCCATAAAGATCATGCGGTTGTTGATCAAGTAAATGAATTACTTAAAACGCCACTTGTGCGTGAAGCCAGCTTAGAAGAATTATTACGCCGACCTGAAGTGCGTTATAACGACTTGATGGCCATTGAAGGACTCGGATCTGAGTTTACCAATAAGGCCGCCTTAGAGCAGGTTGAAATTCATACTAAGTACGCAGGTTACATTGCACGCCAGCAAGATGAGATCAATAAGCAGCTTCGTCATGAGGAAACTATTTTACCAAAAGAGTTTGATTATAAAACCGTCTCTGGTTTATCAAATGAGGTTGTTGCTAAGCTAATTGATGCTCGTCCAGACACTATTGGTCAAGCTTCGCGTATTTCTGGTATCACCCCAGCGGCGATTTCGCTATTATTAGTGTATCTGAAGAAGCAAGGCTTGTTGCGCAAAACTGCGTAACGGTAAAGGTACATTGTGTTACAGCAACAATTAACAACTTTGTTAGCGCAAACTGATATTGCGCTAACACAAAAACAACAGCAACAACTTGTTAGCTATGTCGAATTACTCGATAAGTGGAATAAAGCCTATAATTTAACCTCAGTACGTTTACCTCAAGAAATGATGGTTAAACATATAATGGATAGCTTAGTTGTTGCGCCTCACTTGACCGGTCATCATTATATTGATGTTGGCACAGGTCCTGGTTTACCGGGCATAGTGTTAGCTATTGCCTTACCCGATACGCAGTTTGTATTATTAGATAGTTTAGGTAAACGTGTACGTTTTTTAATGCATGTTAAACATGAGCTTGGCCTTGATAATGTGACTCCTGTGCAGTCAAGAGTTGAAGAATATCAACCAAGTGTTAAATTAGATGGCGTACTAAGTCGTGCATTTGCATCGTTACAAGATATGATTGACTGGTGTTCGCACTTAATCGATCATTCAGGTAAGTTCATTGCACTTAAAGGGGTATTTCCAAGTGAGGAATTAGACTCACTCCCTGCTGGTGTTAAGTTTGAGCAAAAAATTGCATTAGAAGTACCCGATTTAGATGCACAACGACATTTAATAATTCTTTCTAAAGACTAGGGATCAGAGACACTGTGGCAAAAGTCATCGCATTAGCAAATCAAAAAGGCGGAGTAGGTAAAACGACCACTGCCGTTAATCTCGCTGCATCTATGGCTGCAACGAAACGTAAAGTGCTGTTAATAGATCTCGATCCGCAAGGCAATGCGACCATGGGCAGTGGCGTCGACAAATATGGTGACGTCCCTACTATCTATGATTTACTCATAGAAGATAAGCCTATTGATGAGGTGATTATTAAAGAAACCTCAGGCGAGTATCATATGATTGCTGCAAACGGCGATGTGACCGCTGCAGAAGTTAAATTGATGGAATTATTTGCTCGCGAAGTACGC
This sequence comes from Pseudoalteromonas sp. SM9913, assembly GCF_000184065.1. NCBI lineage: Bacteria > Pseudomonadati > Pseudomonadota > Gammaproteobacteria > Alteromonadales > Pseudoalteromonadaceae > Pseudoalteromonas > Pseudoalteromonas sp. SM9913. Next base: position 3,320,157 of record NC_014803.1, on the reverse strand, counting down.
TTACGCAATGCACTTGAAAAAATTCAGGATCAGTACGAGTTTATTTTTATAGACTGCCCACCTTCTTTAAATATGTTAACCGTTAATGCCATGGCCGCTGCCGATTCTATTTTAGTCCCTATGCAATGTGAATATTATGCATTGGAAGGATTAACCGCATTAATGGACACGATTACGCAACTTGCTAAGTTAGTTAATCCTAACTTACAGATTGAAGGCATACTTCGTACTATGTACGATCCGCGTAATAGATTAGCAAATGATGTATCAGAACAATTAAAACAACATTTTGGCGATAAAGTATACCGTACGGTGATCCCACGTAATGTTCGACTTGCAGAAGCCCCAAGTTTTGGCGCACCGGCAATGTACTACGATCGAGCATCAAGTGGTGCGAAAGCGTATTTAGCTCTCGCGGGTGAAATGCTACGCAGAAAAGAAAAAACAACTCCCGTTGTCGCCTAACTTTGAGGTAAAAAAATAACATGTCTGCTAAAAAACGAGGTTTAGGCCGAGGACTCGATGCACTTTTAAGTTCATCTAAACCTGCACCAAGCGAAAGCAAGGAACACGACAGCGCCAATGTAACAAACGCAGTTGAAAATGCGGCACAGCCTAGCAACAGTGAATTACAAAAACTACCCATCGAGTTTTTACACTCAGGGAAATACCAACCTCGTAAAGACATGTCTGAAGAGGCACTTGAAGAACTCGCCAGTTCAATTCGTTCACAAGGGATAATTCAACCGATTGTTGTGCGCCCAGTAGCGTATAACAGTTATGAAATTATTGCCGGTGAACGTCGTTGGCGCGCGGCTCAAATTGCCAAGCTTGAGTTTGTACCGTGTATTATTAAAGATGTACCCGATGAAGCGGCCGTTGCTATTGCCCTAATTGAAAATATTCAGCGTGAAGACTTAAACGCCATGGAAGAAGCGATAGCGCTTAATCGCTTGCTTAATGAGTTTGAGTTAACGCATCAACAAGTGGCGGATGCAGTTGGTAAATCGCGTACGACCGTGACTAACTTATTACGCTTAAATAATCTTAATAACGATGTAAAGATATTGTTAGAGCATGGTGACATTGAAATGGGTCACGCTCGTTGCTTATTAGCACTTGAAGGTGAAGTGCAATCAGATGCAGCCCGTTTAGCTGTTGCGAAAGCATTGACCGTTCGCGAAACTGAAAAGCTAGTGCGCTCTATTTTAGAGCCTGCTCCAGCAAAAGAAGTAATAGAAAAAGACCCAGATGTTAAACAGTTAGAGCAACAACTTGCTGATAACCTAGGGGCAAAAGTAGAAATAAATTACAACAAAAAAGGCAAAGGGAAGTTGGTTATTTCTTACACTAATCTTGACGAGTTAGACGGTATTTTAAACCGTATCAATCAAGACTATTCCCACCATTAATTCATTGGATGTCTAAAAAGGGACATTTACAGCGATTTTGTGTTACAAAGCACCTACTCAAGTTGCAAAACTGGCAGGATTAAGTATAATTTCGCCAGTTTTCATACCCTGACAATTAGAGCGTCATAAAGGTTAATTAAAAGTGACTAATAAGTTAGCAGGCCCGTATAGGCTTGCCGCATTAAAATTAATTTGCCTTCAGGGATTTGTAGCCCTTTTAGCTGCACTAATAATTTTTATAGGTTGGGAAACCAATGCCGCACTTTCAGCATTAGCTGGTGGCGCTGTCGCAGTACTTCCTAACTTTGTATTTGCGCTTTATGCATTCAGATATATGGGTGCAAGTCGAGCAAATCAAGCGTATGCCTCGTTGAAACGCGGCAACGGATTAAAATTTATGCTAACAATCGTTTTGTTTGCACTAATGCTAAAGCTTTATCCGGTAGTTTTATTACCTTTCTTTTGTGCTTATGTGTTGGTGTTGTTTACAGGATTGTTTACACCCGTTTTTTTTAAACATTAACTTTTGGGATATAACATGGCTGCAGAAGAAGTTACTCTATCTAGCCATATTCAGCACCACTTAACCAATGCTAAGATGTGCTCGACCGACGCTGGTCTTGCCTTCAATAAAGCATGTACGGATAGTGGTTTCTGGACATGGCATGTAGATACCCTCGCATGGTCTATCGGACTAGGTCTAATATTTTTATGGATCTTCCGTAGTGCCGCAAAAAAATCAACTCTGGGTGTACCTGGAAAATTTCAGTGTTTCATTGAAATGGTTGTTGAGTTCGTTGGCGACAACGTACGTGATACCTTCCACGGTAAAAGTAAGCTAATTGCACCATTAGCATTAACTATATTCGTGTGGATATTCTTAATGAACTTAATGGATTTAATCCCAGTTGACTTCCTACCAGCATTTGCCGGCTTTGTTGGCGAAACTGCATTTGGTATGGATTCACACGACGTATACATGAAAATTGTACCAACTACAGATATCAACATGACCGCAGCACTTGCGCTGGGCGTGTTCATTCTAATGATTGGTTACTCAATAAAAATAAAGGGTATCGGCGGTTTTATTAAAGAACTAACACTTCATCCGTTTAGTTCAAACAATACAGCTATGCAGATTCTTTTAATCCCATTTAACCTATTACTAGAGCTTATCGCATTGGTTTCTAAGCCGTTTTCACTGGCACTGCGTTTGTTCGGTAACTTATATGCAGGTGAGTTAATCTTCATCCTTATCGGTGCAATAGGTTTAATGCAACTACCGTTGCACTTTGTATGGGCTGTATTCCATATCTTGGTAATTGTATTGCAAGCATTCGTATTCATGATGCTTACAATCGTATACCTAAGCATGGCAAGTTCGGATAATCACTAATTTATAACTTTTAATTTTTACTTTTAATTACAATTGAAACTTTGGAGAAAAAAATGGAACTAGTATTAGGTCTTAAGTACATCGCAGTAGCTTTACTTATCGGCTTCGGTGCAATCGGTACAGCAATCGGTTTTGGTAACATGGGCGGTAAATTCCTTGAAGCATGTGCGCGTCAACCTGAGCTTGCACCATCGCTACAAGTTAAAATGTTTATCCTTGCTGGTCTAATCGATGCTGTAGCAATGATTGGTGTTGGTATCGCGATGGTATTGTTGTTCGTACTTTAATTTTATTTTTTGAACAGCTTACTATTTAAGGAGGAGCGGTTGTGAACTTAAACGCCACTCTTATCGGTGAATTAATTGCGTTTACGGTGTTCGTATTATTTTGTATGAAATACGTATGGCCACCACTAAACGGTGCAATTGAAGCTCGCCAGAAGAAAATCGAAGATGGTTTAGCTGCCTCTGATAGAGCCGAAAAAGACTTAGAACTTGCGCAACACAAAGCTGCAGAACAGCTTAAAGATGCAAAGGCTCAAGCGGCTGATATCATTGAACAAGCTAAAAAGCGTGCCGTGCTAATTGTTGACGAAGAAACTGTTCGTGGTCAGCAAGAGCGTGAAAAAATTATTGCTCAAGGGCACTCTGAAATTGAATCAGAGCGTAACCGTGTGACAGAAGAGCTACGTAAGAAAGTAGCAACTCTGGCTGTGGTTGGCGCAGAAAGAATTTTAGAGCGCGAAATCAATCAAGCCGCACATAGTGACATCGTTGAAAAACTTGTCGCTGAGCTGTAATTAGGAGGGTATGAGCATGTCTGAATTGACTACTATCGCTCGCCCATACGCTAAAGCGGCTTTTGAACTTGCCGTTGAAAAAGGCACCATTGAAAGTTGGAATGACATGTTGTTCTTTGCTGGCCACGTTGCCAGCAATGAACAGGCATCAACCATTTTAGCTGGATTGCCTACTGCTACTGCACAAGCTGAGTTATTTATTAACTTATGTGGTGAGCAGCTCAACGAACAAGGTCAGAACCTAGTTAAGGTGATGGCTGAAAATGGACGTTTGATTGCACTACCTGAAGTTGCTCATTTATTTTCTGCTTTAAAAGCAGACTATGACAAAGAAATCGATATTGACGTGATTTCGGCAACGCCTCTTGCTGCAGCGCAGCAAGAATCATTGGTAGCGGCACTTGGAAAACGTTTCGCACGCAAAGTTAAGCTGAATTGTAGTGAAGACGCTACAGTTGTTGGCGGCCTTATTATCAAGGCGGGTGACACTGTAATTGACGGCTCTTTACGCGGTAAATTAAATCGCTTAGCCACAACACTACAATCGTAATTGGGAAAAAGAGCATGCAACTTAATTCCACTGAAATTTCAGATCTGATCAAACAACGTATTGAGAAGTTCGAAGTTGTAAGTGAAGCTCGTAACGAAGGTACAATTGTATCTGTTACTGACGGTATCATTCGCATCCACGGTCTAGCTGACTGTATGCAAGGTGAGATGATTGAGCTTCCTGGCAACCGTTATGCTATCGCACTAAACCTTGAGCGCGACTCAATTGGTGCAGTAGTAATGGGTCCTTACGCTGACCTTACTGAAGGCGTAAAAGTATACACAACTGGTCGTATCTTAGAAGTGCCTGTTGGTGCGGGTCTACTTGGTCGTGTTGTAAACACACTAGGTGCTCCTATCGATGGTAAAGGCGCTTTAGATAACGACGGTTTTGAACCTGTAGAAAAAATTGCACCAGGTGTAATCGAGCGTCAATCAGTAGATGAGCCAGTGCAAACTGGTTACAAATCTATCGATGCAATGATTCCAGTTGGTCGTGGTCAACGTGAGCTTGTTATCGGTGACCGCCAAACAGGTAAAACTGCACTAGCAATCGATGCAATCATCAACCAAAAAGACACAGGCGTTAAGTGTGTGTACGTAGCGGTTGGTCAAAAAGCATCTACTATTGCTAACGTAGTACGTAAATTAGAAGAGCACGGTGCACTTGCAAATACTATCGTAGTTGTAGCATCTGCTTCTGAATCTGCGGCACTTCAGTACTTAGCACCGTTCTCGGGCTGTACTATGGGTGAATACTTCCGTGACCGTGGTGAAAACGCATTAATCGTATATGATGATTTATCTAAGCAAGCTGTTGCTTACCGTCAAATCTCATTGCTACTTAAGCGTCCACCAGGCCGTGAAGCATACCCAGGTGACGTATTCTACCTTCACTCGCGTCTTTTAGAGCGTGCATCACGTGTAAACACTGATTACGTTGAAAAATTCACTAACGGTGAAGTGAAAGGTAAAACAGGTTCATTGACGGCATTGCCTATCATTGAAACTCAAGGCGGCGACGTTTCTGCGTTCGTACCGACAAACGTTATCTCTATCACCGATGGTCAGATCTTCTTAGAAACTGACTTATTCAACTCAGGTATCCGTCCGGCAGTAAATGCTGGTATCTCGGTATCGCGTGTTGGTGGTGCTGCACAAACTAAAATCGTTAAGAAACTAGGTGGCGGTATCCGTCTAGCCCTAGCTCAATACCGTGAATTAGCTGCGTTCTCGCAGTTCGCGTCTGACCTTGATGATGCTACTCGTGCTCAACTTGAGCATGGTGAGCGTGTAACAGAGCTAATGAAGCAGAAACAGTACGCGCCAATGTCTGTTGCTGAAATGTCTTTGTCGTTATTCGCAGCTGAGAAAGGTTACTTAAAAGACATCGAAATCGCTAAAATTATGGATTTCGAAGCGGCTTTACTTTCTTACGCAAATAGCACATACGCAGAGCTTATGGCTCAAATCAATGAAACTGGTAACTACAACGCCGAGATCGAAGCGCAGCTTAAAGAACTTCTAGAGAAGTTCAAGTCTACGCAAACTTGGTAATTTAGTTATTAATGGTGTGCTTTATATCTTAAAGCACACCTTGATTCGGAGAGAGAGTCATGGCCAGCGGAAAAGAGATTAAAAGCAAGATCGGCAGTATTAAAAATACTCAAAAGATCACTAGCGCAATGGAAATGGTTGCTGCGTCTAAAATGAAAAAGGCGCAAGAACGAGTGGCTTCAAGCCGTCCATACGCTGAAAAATTACGTAAAGTGATTGGTCGTGTTGCTCAAGCAAATCTTGATTTTACTCACCCGTTCTTAGAAGAACGTGAAGTAAAACGAGTTGGTTATATTGTTATCTCTACTGACCGTGGTCTGTGTGGCGGTTTAAACTCAAACGAGTTTAAAAAAGTCGCATTAGAGATTAAAGCGTGGAAAGAAAAAGGCGTAGATGCTGATTTTGCTACTTTAGGTAGTAAAGCAGCTGGCTTCTTTCAACGTTTTGGTGGTCAAGTACTTGCTAAAAAAGCAGGTCTTGGAGATAAGCCTTCAGTACAGGACGTAATTGGTCCAGTAAAAATAATGCTAGATGCATTCTCTGAAGGTAAAATTGACCGTTTATTCCTGGTATATAACAACTTTGTTAATACCATGAAGCAAGAGCCAATAGTAGATCAGTTACTCCCTTTGCCAAAAGCTGAAGAAGAAGTATCTACACATGCGTGGGATTACTTATATGAACCAAACCCAGAGGCTATTTTAGAGTCTTTGTTAGTACGTTTCATTGAGTCTCAGGTATACCAAGGTGTAGTTGAAAACGCTGCCTCTGAACAGGCTGCCCGCATGGTTGCAATGAAAGCTGCAACTGATAATGCCGGTGACCTTATGGATGAGTTACAGCTTGTATATAACAAAGCTCGCCAAGCAGCAATCACACAAGAAATTAGTGAGATTTGTTCTGGTTCAGCAGCAGTTTAATGCTTCAGGCAAAGATTAACGAGAGGAATAGACATGAGTTTAGGTAAGGTCGTCCAAATTATCGGCGCCGTTGTGGATATCGAATTTCCACAAGACAGCGTGCCAGCCGTATATGACGCGCTAAAAGTAACAGATGGCGATTTAGCTGGTTTGACTTTAGAAGTTCAACAGCAGCTAGGTGGCGGTGTGGTACGTACTATCGCACTAGGTACTACAGACGGTTTACGTCGTGGTGCTGCAGTAGCAAACACAGGCGAAGCAATTCAAGTTCCAGTTGGTACTAAGACCCTAGGTCGTATCATGAACGTACTTGGTGAGCCAATTGATGAAGCAGGTCCAATCGGTGAAGACGAGCGTATGTCTATCCACCGTGCAGCGCCTACTTACGAAGAGCAATCAAGCTCAGTAGAACTTTTAGAAACGGGTATCAAGGTAATCGACCTTGTATGTCCATTCGCTAAAGGTGGTAAAGTTGGTTTATTCGGTGGTGCCGGTGTTGGTAAAACCGTAAACATGATGGAACTTATCCGTAACATCGCAATCGAGCACAGCGGCTACTCCGTATTCGCAGGTGTTGGTGAGCGTACTCGTGAGGGTAACGATTTCTACCATGAAATGAACGATTCAAACGTACTTGATAAAGTATCGCTTGTATACGGTCAGATGAACGAGCCACCGGGTAACCGTTTACGCGTAGCGTTAACAGGTCTTACTATGGCTGAGAAGTTCCGTGACGAAGGTCGCGACGTACTTTTCTTCGTAGATAACATCTACCGTTACACACTTGCGGGTACAGAAGTATCAGCACTTCTTGGTCGTATGCCATCAGCGGTAGGTTACCAGCCTACACTTGCTGAAGAAATGGGTGTACTTCAAGAGCGTATCGCATCTACTAAGACAGGTTCAATTACTTCAATCCAAGCGGTATACGTACCTGCGGATGATTTAACGGATCCATCTCCAGCAACAACGTTTGCTCACTTAGATGCAACAGTGGTACTTTCACGTGATATCGCATCACTAGGTATCTACCCAGCGGTAGACCCTCTTGATTCATCTTCACGTCAGCTTGATCCACAAGTAATCGGTGAAGAGCACTACGGTATAGCGCGCGGCGTTCAAACAGTTCTTCAGCGTTACAAAGAGCTTAAAGACATCATCGCGATTCTAGGTATGGACGAGCTTTCTGACGAAGATAAGCAACTTGTATCTCGTGCACGTAAAATCCAGCGTTTCCTATCTCAGCCATTCTTCGTGGCAGAGGTATTTACAGGTGCGCCAGGTAAATACGTTTCACTTAAAGACACAATTGCAGGCTTCAAAGGTATCTTAAACGGTGAGTTTGATGATATGCCAGAGCAAGCGTTCTACATGGTTGGCTCTATCGAAGAAGCTCAAGAAAAAGCCAAAAGCATGTAATTAGGAGGGTAGTATGGCAGCTATGACTGTACATCTTGATGTAGTAAGTGCTGAAGAGAAATTATTTTCTGGTTTAGTAGAATCTATTCAAGTATCTGGTAGTGAAGGTGAGTTAGGTGTTAACGCCGGTCACGCCCCACTACTAACTGCCCTTAAACCTGGTATGGTACGTTTAGTTAAGCAATTTGGTGAAGAAGAACTCATCTATATTGCTGGCGGTACACTAGAAGTTCAACCGAACATAGTGACCGTACTTGCTGATACAGCTGTTCGTGGTGAAGACCTAGACGAAAAAGCTGCAGAGCAAGCTAAGCGTGACGCTGAAGCCCAAATGGCAAAAGGCGCATCTGCTGAACTTGATTACAATCAAGCAGCAATGCAACTAGCTGAAGCAATTGCTCAGCTACGCATTATTCAGCAATTACGTAAAAAGTAAGCCTATCTGGTTTTTAAAAGCCCACTTTATGTGGGCTTTTTTGTGCCAATAACTAACTACTTCAGCCTATCTGTAAATAAATTGATCGTTATGGCTAATATCTCATCATTATTACTTATATCTGCACGCGATCCTCGCTACAATAACCCTATTCTATTAGGTGTTACTTTGCTTAAGTTAAGATTCAGTAGTCATTGCTTAGCCTACTGAGTATTTGCACATGATGTGACTTACGTAATCTACTATGCAGCACACTTATTCTATTAAGCTAAAACAACGGAAAAAGGAAATTGTTTTAATGTCTTTAACAACGGTTATTCTTGCAGCGGGTAAAGGTACTCGTATGCGCTCTGCTCTTCCTAAGGTACTGCATAAAGTGGCAGGTAAACCTATGGTGCAACACGTTATCGATAATGCCAACGCGCTAGGTGCGACATCTACTAACTTAGTTTATGGTCATGGCGGCGAACTATTACAACAACAATTAGCCGATAATAACGTAAATTGGGTGCTGCAAGCTGAGCAACTAGGCACAGGCCACGCAGTGGCACAAGCAAACCCTCATATTAACGACGACGACACTGTACTGGTTTTATACGGTGACGTACCTTTAACTAAGCAATCGACACTTGAACGTTTATTAGCAGCAACACCTATGAATGGCTTAGCAGTTCTTACTGTTAACCTTGCAAACCCAAATGGCTATGGGCGTATGCTACGTGTTGATGGCAAGCTAGTGGGTATTGTTGAACAAAAAGATGCAAGCGCAGAGCAACTACTTATAAACGAAGTAAACACCGGCATTATGGCGGTTAATGGTAAGCTTTTAAAAACATGGTTAGGTAACCTATCTAACAATAATGCTCAAGGCGAATACTACCTCACAGATATAGTTGCAATGGCGCATAGTGAAGGGGTGGAAATTACATCAGCACAACCAGATCACCCAATGGAAGTTGAAGGTGCAAATAACCGCGTACAACTTGCAGGATTAGAGCGTGCTTATCAAGCATGGCAAGCAGAAGAGCTGATGCTAAATGGTGCAACTCTTGCCGACCCTGCTCGCATAGATGTACGTGGCGACGTTAAAACAGGTGAAGATGTCCTCATAGATATCAATGTTATTTTTGAAGGTACAGTAACCTTAGGTAATAACGTACAAATTGGCCCTAACTGCGTACTTAAAAACTGTAGCATCGGCGATAATGTTGTTATTAAAGCCAATACATTGATTGAAGATGCATCAGTTGCAGCTCATTGTACCCTTGGCCCATACGCCCGCCTTCGCCCTGGTGCAGTAATGGAAGAAGACTCCCACATTGGCAATTTTGTCGAAATGAAAAAAACCCGTTTAGGCAAAGGCTCTAAAGCAAACCACTTAAGTTACTTAGGTGATGCTGAAATTGGCGAAAAAGTGAACATTGGCGCAGGCACGATTACCTGTAACTACGATGGCGTGAATAAAGCCAAAACCATTATTGGCGATAATGCCTTTATTGGCTCTAACTCATCACTGGTTGCTCCTGTAAATATTGGTGCTACAGCAACTGTAGGTGCAGGTTCTGTTATTACCAATACCGTCGCGGATGATCAGTTAGCCGTAGCACGTGGCAAGCAACGCAATTTAGATGGTTGGAAACGCCCAGTTAAAAAGTGATTTTATAAGTACCTAAAAGCGAGCTTTTTTTGCTCGCTCTTATTGCCTTTGTCCATAAAATACTTACAATGCTAAGTTAATGGATTAACAATAGACAATAAGGATTTACTATGTCTGCTCATGCTCGTCGTGCAATTGCACAAAGACAACGCCAACTCCAAATAAAAACGCTTCTTGCCGGTAACAACCATACTCTATTACTAATGAATTCAGCAGAGTTTGTTGATTACATTATTTCTGTAAAAATGAAACAAGGTAAATCTCGTTCTGAAGCGGTTGACTGGATTGATGGTGTATTAGCACAGCATAACTCAGCATCGAGTATTTGGGAGCGAATAAAAGATCCTCTAAAGACAGGCGCAGGCCTTTATCCTCTATTTGATGATATGAAGGCATTAGCCATTATAGCTGTTGCAATGCAGCGCCAAGGTAATGCTTTCGGTAAGTTTAAAATAAAAATTTACAATGGCTCTCCTGCTATTATTATCAGTTCTTATCCTGGAATACGTGCTCACCTTACGGGTACCCGTTATTTGGCGAGTAACCCTAAGCTATTCACTATAGGAGTGGGTAAGCTCGAAGCAGCCAAAGCGATGAAAACCGGCTTCGTTGTTAGTTTAATTATTTCAGTGACATTTCATGCAATCGACCAGGTTTTAAATGACCAAAAAACATGGCATGACTTAGTTGCTGGAATTGCTGTTGATATGGCAGTGGTTGGAGCTGCTATTTTAACTACTAGTACAATATTAGGTGCTGCGGGAGCTGCATCAGCAGGTTTAGCAACAATAATTGCAGGTTCAGTTTTAGTTCCTTTGTTGGTCGTTGTAATTGTTGGGGTTGCTTTCTCAATTGCATTTTCGGATACAAGTGATTATGTAAAAGTACTTTCTGAAGAATTAAGAAACATCGAAAGTAATATACAAAGTGGTGTATTTAAAATTAGGGCTGGAGCGCAGAAAATCAATAACGAATACAAAGAAAGTCCAAATGAATTTTTACATAAAATTTTTGGAGTTCCTATTTTTAATAAAGCTAGGTCTTATAACTTGTGAAATTTTTAGAATGGAAAAAAGCAGATAAAAAGTTATCTCTTACAAATATGAAAGAAATAGCATCTATTTTTTTCTTATTAATTGTTAGTGGAGGACTGTGCTATAAAATAGCCTTAAACTTTTTTTCCGAAGTGGAAACTATATTTTTAGTTAGTCAACCTCAATTTTTTATAAAAGAGCAAGCTACTATACTTTTATCTTTTTTATTATTGCCTTGCTTATTTTTAATTTTTTTATCGACCCTACAGCGTTTTTTGGGATTTGATATAGAATTAACTTTAGTTAATGCATTTAAAAGTGCTGTTGTAGGTTTAATTGTTTTATTAATTCTATCAATCCCGACTAACATAGTTATAGAAGCTAATTTAAAGAGCAAAGGCTACATTTATTGTAATTGGTACACTGGTGCTTCAGTTCGTGATCCTGATGTTTGGTTGAAAAACGATGAGTTATGCTTACAAGATGGCTCTGTAATCACTAGTGATATTTATGATTGGTTTGAAATGCATAATGAGCAAGGAACTGAACCGACTCTAAATGAATTAGAGTCTTTTATTAAAAAGACAAGAATGGAACTTGGTAGATAAAATAAAGCAGACCTAATAATTCGGCTATATGTTCGAGATGTCTACAGCCAGAATTTTGCAATGGCTACCCACAGTCATAATTGACTCTTATCCTGGAATACGCGCTCACCTTACAGGTACCCGTTATTTGGCTAGTAACCCTAAGCTATTCACTATAGGTGTGGGTAAGCTCGAAGCAGCCAAAGCGATGAAAACCGGCTTCGTTATTAGTTTAATTATTTCAGTGACATTTCATGCAATCGACCAAGCTTTAAATGACCAAAAAACATGGCATTACTTAGTTGCTGGTATAGCTGTAGATATGGCCGTGGTTGGAGCAGCTATAGCTACGACAGTGGCTGTAACGCATATTGCAACGGCCTTTGCTGGGGCTGTTATTGTTATCAGTGCTGTAATACCCCTTATTATTGTTGTTAGTGTAGGGCTCGCTTTTACTGATCTCACAATGGTTTTTTCAACAGACCCAATCGTAGATGCTATCGCATTTAAGCTGAGAAAAATTGAAAGCGATATTAGCTCTGGAATAATTAACATAAATAAAAAGCTGAAACAGGGTTTTTCTGAAGATCCCTATGCCTTTTTTAATTCTTTATTTGGGTTGCCATCTATAAATCTAAATAGTAATAAAAATGAGCTATAAACAATGTCTATTTTAGAATGGGAAAAATCCGAGGAACGTTTTACAGAACAAAGCTTCGAGCATAAATTAACTGTTGTGATAGGCCTGTTTGCTTTTATATTATTTACAATTGCTTTATTTTACTTCTCTTATTATGGGTTTGTTGAAAATGTTTATTTTGATGAGTCGCTTTATTATATTCGAGAAAGCGGCTTGTTGGCTCCGATAATAGTAATGGCTCCATTTCCTGTTTTAATGACAATTGCAGGTTTACAAAAAGTATTGAACTTCCGCAATGAAAAAACAATAAGGTTAATGGTAAAGCTTATGCTGCGCGCAATACCTTTATATATAATTTTATCTATTGCTAATAGTTTTTATATTGAGTCTAAATTAACACTCGAGGGATATAGCTTTTGTAATTGGTATACCAGTCCATCATTAAGAGATCCCGATGTTTGGCTAAAAAATGATGAATTATGCCTACAGGGTGGTTCCGTCATAATCAGTGATGTTACCGATTGGTTTGAACAGAAAAACCAACAAGGTATTGAACCTTCCGTTGATGAGTTAAAAGAGTTTATAAAAATAACTCGAAAAAGGCGCGATGATTATATAAATAATATGTAGCGGCCAGTCCGTTTTAATGAGTAACAGGCCAAGCCCTATTAAAGCGAGTTTTATACTCGCTTTTTTATTGCTTAAATATTCTATAAATAAAAGTGCCATACTGTTGTCATCCCTGTGTGTTGATATTTAACTAATACAACACTAAGGAAAACAATAATGTTAAACAAATCAATAATAGCCCTTTCTTTGCTATCACTATTAACTGGTTGCTCACTAGATGGTGATGACGGTCAAAATGGCGCACAGGGTGTACAAGGTACAGCGGGTAATAATAGCGAAAACGGCACTAATGCAAATTCAGGTTTAAATATCAATCTTATTGGCCGCGCAGTACTCAATGCACAAAGCCCAGAGGGTGCAGCTGAAATAGTCGCCTACCAAGCCTCTAAAAAGTGGATTTATGCAATTAATAGCTCTGGCGATGAGGCAGTTGTGAATATAATTCCTGCCGATACGTTCGACACTGCAGCATTAGTAAAAGATAACGAAGGTATTGTAACCGCGACCAACTTAGCCTCTGCCATTACGCTCTCACTAAATGAAAATACGCCTGGTGATGCAAACAGCATAGCTATCGATGCAAATAACCAATTATTAGCGGTAGCAATGGCTGCTACAAACGTGGGCGAAGCTGGCCAAATAGCGTTTTACAATATTGGCGGAGATACACCAGTATTTATTAAAAATGTAACTGTAGGTGCCCTACCCGACATGGTGACATTTAGCCATGATGGTGCAAAAGTAGTGGTTGCTAATGAAGGTGAACCTAATGGCGACTACAGTATCGACCCCGAAGGCACAATTAGCATTATCGATATCAATAACGGCACTATTGCCGATACCGCTTTGAGCATAAACTTTCAAGCTTACAATAATAAGCAAGCAGAATTAGAAGCGCAGGGCTTAGTGTTTGCCAATCCTACTGGACGTACTATTAATGGTAATTTAATAAATACCACGGTTGCGATGGATTTAGAGCCAGAATATGTGAGCATTTCCAAGGATAATAAATACGCTTATGTCTCTATTCAAGAAAATAACGCTCTAGCCATCATCAACCTTGAAGATAATTCCCTTGAGCTAAAAGGACTCGGTTTTAAAGATTGGTCAAACTTACAATTTGACGCTTCAGACAAAGACGGCGGTGTTAACTTTAAATCATACCCTGGTTTATATGGCATGTATCAGCCAGATACAATTGCAAGTTTTAGTTGGAAAGGAGCCAACTTTATTGTATCTGCCAACGAGGGTGATGCACGCGAATACTTTTTTGATGCAAGCGATGAAGCTGATTGCATCGCTCAGGGCGGCCTTGATTATGACGCTAAAGATGGGTGTTTGGCATATATAGATGAAAGCCGCGCAGAAGATCTAGCTCTCGCAGCTAACTTCGATTACTTAAATAACGATGATAACGACATTGGTCGTTTAAAAGTTACAACAGTAAAAGGTGATAAAAATAACGATGGCCAATACGAATCGCTTTATGCTTATGGCGCACGGTCATTTACCATTTGGGATAGCAATGGGCTGGTGGTGTTTGACTCAGGCGATCAAATTGCACGAGTAACGGCTTCTGTTCATGGCAATGCATTCAATAATAATGAAGATGAAAATAAAGGCGATACACGTTCAGATGATAAAGGGGCAGAACCCGAAGCGCTAACATTAGGTGAGGTTGGCGATAGGTTATTTGCTTTTGTTGGCTTAGAGCGTATGGGCACAATAATGGTGTTTGATATAACCAACCCTTACGATGTGAAATTTCAAGACTACTTTTATAATCGTGGTTTAGAACCAAGTGCAGATATAAGTGGCGATCTTGCTCCTGAAGGAATGACATTTGTTCCTGCAGCGCAAAGTGCAACAAACGAAGCACTGCTTATAATCGGTAATGAAATCTCAGGCTCAATTGCCGTATGGGAAATAACAACTCAGTAATTAGTAAAGTTTTAAGTAAAAGCGATGTAGCGGTTATCTATAAATCGCTTTTACTTCCTCCCCTCTCAATAATCATGCCTTATGTGAATGCTTTTTAATCAAAAGCAGCCCTGCAGCCCTTTGTTTGTATGGATATTGTACTAAATTGAAATTAATTTAATAAAACTGAAATAAAGCATT
>NC_014803.1:807500-3302500 GCF_000184065.1 Pseudoalteromonas sp. SM9913 | reverse complement strand
CGAGCGAAGTCGGAACAGCCCTTAAGCTTATTATGTGTTAATGGAAGG
This sequence comes from Pseudoalteromonas sp. SM9913, assembly GCF_000184065.1. Classification (NCBI taxonomy): domain Bacteria; kingdom Pseudomonadati; phylum Pseudomonadota; class Gammaproteobacteria; order Alteromonadales; family Pseudoalteromonadaceae; genus Pseudoalteromonas; species Pseudoalteromonas sp. SM9913. Next base: position 3,302,452 of record NC_014803.1, on the reverse strand, counting down.
CTCTGGAAAGTGCCACGATACAGGGTGATAGTCCCGTACATGAAAACGCATTTTAAGTGAAATCGAGTAGGTCGGAGCACGTGAAACTTTGACTGAATATAGGTGGACCATCATCTAAGGCTAAATACTCCCAACTGACCGATAGTGAACCAGTACCGTGAGGGAAAGGCGAAAAGAACCCCTGTGAGGGGAGTGAAATAGAACCTGAAACCGTGTACGTACAAGCAGTAGGAGCCCACTTGTTGGGTGACTGCGTACCTTTTGTATAATGGGTCAGCGACTTATATTTTGTAGCGAGGTTAACCGATTAGGGTAGCCGTAGGGAAACCGAGTCTTAACTGGGCGAATAGTTGCAAGGTATAGACCCGAAACCCGGTGATCTAGCCATGGGCAGGTTGAAGGTTGAGTAACATCAACTGGAGGACCGAACCCACTAACGTTGAAAAGTTAGGGGATGACCTGTGGTTAGGAGTGAAAGGCTAATCAAACCGGGAGATAGCTGGTTCTCCCCGAAATCTATTTAGGTAGAGCCTCGGACGAATACTTACGGGGGTAGAGCACTGTTAAGGCTAGGGGGTCATCCCGACTTACCAACCCTTTGCAAACTCCGAATACCGTAAAGTAATATCCGGGAGACACACGGCGGGTGCTAACGTCCGTCGTGAAGAGGGAAACAACCCAGACCGCCAGCTAAGGTCCCAAAGTCATAGTTAAGTGGGAAACGATGTGGAAAGGCCCAGACAGCCAGGAGGTTGGCTTAGAAGCAGCCATCCTTTAAAGAAAGCGTAATAGCTCACTGGTCGAGTCGGTCTGCGCGGAAGATGTAACGGGGCTAAACTATGCACCGAAGCTGCGGATTCAGAATTTATTCTGAGTGGTAGGGGAGCGTTCTGTAAGCGGTTGAAGGTGTACCGGGAGGTATGCTGGACGTATCAGAAGTGCGAATGCTGACATGAGTAACGATAATGCGGGTGAAAAACCCGCACGCCGGAAGACCAAGGGTTCCTATCCCATGTTAATCAGGGTAGGGTAAGTCGACCCCTAAGGCGAGGCCGAAAGGCGTAGTCGATGGGAAACGGATTAATATTTCCGTACTTGGTATAATTGCGATGGGGGGACGGAGCAGGCTAAGCAAGCATGGCGATGGTAGTCCATGTGAAAGTGTGTAGGCTAGTGACTTAGGTAAATCCGGGTTGCTGTTAGGCTGAGACACGAGACGAGTCACCAAGGTGATGAAGTTGCTGATGCCATACTTCCAGGAAAAGCCTCTAAGCTTCAGATTATACCGAATCGTACCCCAAACCGACACAGGTGGTCAGGTAGAGAATACTAAGGCGCTTGAGAGAACTCGGGTGAAGGAACTAGGCAAAATCGTACCGTAACTTCGGGAGAAGGTACGCTCCGATTGGTGATGAGACTTGCTCTTTAAGCTGATTGGAGCCGCAGTGACCAGGTGGCTGGGACTGTTTATTAAAAACACAGCACTGTGCAAAATCGCAAGATGACGTATACGGTGTGACACCTGCCCGGTGCCGGAAGGTTAATTGATGGGGTTATCTTCGGAGAAGCTCTTGATCGAAGCCCCGGTAAACGGCGGCCGTAACTATAACGGTCCTAAGGTAGCGAAATTCCTTGTCGGGTAAGTTCCGACCTGCACGAATGGTGTAACCATGGCCACGCTGTCTCCACCCGAGACTCAGTGAAATTGAAATCGCAGTGAAGATGCTGTGTACCCGCGGCTAGACGGAAAGACCCCGTGAACCTTTACTACAGCTTGGCACTGAACATTGAACCTACATGTGTAGGATAGGTGGGAGACTTAGAAGCAGAGACGCTAGTTTTTGTGGAGTCGTCCTTGAAATACCACCCTTGTAGTTTTGATGTTCTAACGTTGGCCCCTGAATCGGGGTTACGGACAGTGCCTGGTGGGTAGTTTGACTGGGGGCGGTCTCCTCCCAAAGAGTAACGGAGGAGCACGAAGGTTGGCTAAGTACGGTCGGACATCGTACGGTTAGTGTAATGGTAGAAGCCAGCTTAACTGCGAGACAGACACGTCGAGCAGGTACGAAAGTAGGTCATAGTGATCCGGTGGTTCTGAATGGAAGGGCCATCGCTCAACGGATAAAAGGTACTCCGGGGATAACAGGCTGATACCGCCCAAGAGTTCATATCGACGGCGGTGTTTGGCACCTCGATGTCGGCTCATCACATCCTGGGGCTGAAGTCGGTCCCAAGGGTATGGCTGTTCGCCATTTAAAGTGGTACGCGAGCTGGGTTTAGAACGTCGTGAGACAGTTCGGTCCCTATCTGCCGTGGGCGTTTGAGAATTGAGAGGGGTTGCTCCTAGTACGAGAGGACCGGAGTGAACGAACCGCTGGTGTTCGGGTTGTCATGCCAATGGCATTGCCCGGTAGCTACGTTCGGAACTGATAAGCGCTGAAAGCATCTAAGCGCGAAGCAGGCCTCGAGATGAGTTCTCACTAGACTTTTAAAGTCTCTGAAGGGCCGTTGAAGACTACAACGTTGATAGGCAAGATGTGGAAGTGGTGTGAGCCATTAAGCTAACTTGTACTAATTACCCGTGAGGCTTAACCATACAACGCCAAACGCGTTTTATGTGATAGTGAAACAAGCGAAGAAGTTAATATAACTAAAGTAGATACTTGAAGACTTTATTATCAGAAATTCCAAATTTTAGTAAGGTCGATTAAATCGAACTTACACCAAATTTGCTTGGTGACAATAGCGTTTTGGACCCACCTGACCCCATGCCGAACTCAGCAGTGAAACGAAACAGCGCCGATGATAGTGTAGCATTTGCTATGTGAAAGTAGGACATTACCAGGCTCCAAATAAGAGAAAGCCCGACTAGAAATAGTCGGGCTTTTTTACGTCTGGAATAAAGTGAAAATACGGGTTCGAGGTATAAGGGTAAATGTGAGCCTAAGGCTTAACGATGATCCTTAGCACTTTCTTATTTCACGTGCTGGATTGCCGGCAACCACGGTATTTGATGCAATGCTCTTAGTTACCACTGAACCCGCACCAACAACAGTGTTATCACCAATGGTAACACCAGCTAACACAATAACTCCCGCGCCAATCCACACGTTATTGCCAATGATTATCGGTGCTGTAAAGTTCTCTTTATTGAGTCGCTCTGTGGGGTTCACAGCATGCGAAACGGCCAATAGTTGAACATTAGGGCCAATTAAGCAGTCACTACCAATCGTAATCACACCTTCATTAATTGGTGCATCTAATACAGTGCAATTAATGTTTATAAAAGTACGATCACCAATTTGTATTTGACTGCCATAGTCACAATGAAAGCCCGCTTCAATAATTACTCCATCACCACAGTGTGAGCATAATTCTTTTATTCGCTTTAAATTACCTTTACTGGGGCTTTTATTAAATAAGCGGCAAATTTCGTGCACAGTTTTACGCTGCGCTAGATTCTCTTTACTAATACTATTAAATGACTGCATATCAATTTTGTTTAACTTAAATAATGGTGCCTAGCTTAACCTACTTTAAGCATGATGATAATTTGAATAAAACTGCTTTATTTTTATGCATTCACTTGCCATTTATTATGTTTCGTTTAAAATCCCCTAACTTTCGAAACGAAACTTAATAGCAGTTACTTAATGACCAAACGAAACACCCAGCAACGCCGTCATCTGATCCTTAGCCAAGTAAATGAGCTTGGTGAAGTGGCCGTTGAGACTCTTGCTGAACAGTTTCAAACATCAGAAGTAACCATTCGAAAAGACTTAACCGCGCTTGAGAAAAGTGGCTTGTTGCTGCGCCGTTATGGTGGGGCTATTGCGCTACCAAAAGAGATAGTAAGCGATGAGATCGATTCTAAGCGCAAAGTAGCAATTGCTAAGGCAGCAGCGGCGCTTATAAAAGATCATAACCGCATTATTATTGACAGCGGCCGCACTACTGCAGCGATGATCCCTGAGTTAGCTACCAAGCAGGGGTTAGTTGTTATGACTAACGCCATTAAAGTGGCAACACGTTTATTAGCACTTGAAAATGAACCAACACTTTTGATGACAGGTGGCACGTGGGATCCGCATTCAGAATCGTTTCAAGGGCAAGTAGCTGAAAATGTTCTATGCTCATATGATTTTGATCAGCTATTCATTGGTGCTGATGGCATTGATGTAGCGCGTGGAACAACCACGTTTAATGAACTTGTTGGATTAAGCCAAGTGATGGCTAAAGCGGCGCGCGAAGTTATTGTGCTGGTTGAGTCAGAAAAGATTGGCCGAAAAATACCAAATTTAGAATTACCGTGGCAAACAGTAACCACATTAATAACCGACAGTGGCTTAGCAAGTGATAAACGTGCAGCCATAGAGGCGTGTGGTGTAAAACTAATTTGCGCAGAAATTATGGAATAGCAACTAAAACGTAAGTTGCTAGAATTAAAAAATTAATGGAGACACTATGTGTGGAATCGTTGGGGCTGTTGCAGAACGTCCAGTAAATAAAATCTTAGTTGAAGGCCTTAAGCGTCTTGAGTACCGCGGTTATGACTCAGCAGGTGTAGCTTTACTTGAAGGCAATACACTTAATACAGTTAAAGCAGTTGGTAAGGTTGTAAACTTAGAGTCAGCACTTGAACAAGCTGGTGTTAGCGGCCACACAGGTATTGCACACACTCGTTGGGCGACTCATGGCGGTGTAACTGAAGCCAATGCTCACCCACATGTTTCAAGCAATCAATTAGCACTTGTACATAACGGAATCATTGAAAACCACGCAAGCTTGCGTGCAGCACTTAAAGGCGACGGTTACGAGTTTTTATCAGACACCGACACTGAAGTCATGGTGCATTTAATTCATCAGTTACGTCAGCAGCACACCACTTTATTAGCGTCAGTTCAAGCTGCTGTTAAGCAGTTTGAAGGTGCATTTGGTACCGTTGTGTTTGATAAAGCGAATGATAACGAAATTATTGTAGCTCGCTCAGGTAGCCCGTTAGTTATTGGTTTAGGCCTTGGTGAAAACTTTATTGCTTCTGATCAACTTGCATTATTACCAGTGACTCGCAGCTTTATCTTCTTAGAAGAAGGTGATGTAGCGCGTATTACTCGCGACACTGTAGAAATTTTTGATGCAGATGGCAACGCGGTTGAGCGTGAAGTTGTTGAATCAAACATCACACAAGATGCATCAGGCAAAGGTGATTACCGTCACTACATGCTAAAAGAAATTTATGAGCAGCCACTTGCAGTACGTAACACCCTTGAAGGACGTTTAAACGATGACCGCGTAGCGATTGATGCTTTTGGCGATAGCGCACAGCAAATATTTAAAGACGTAAAACACGTACAAATTATTGCCTGTGGTACGTCATACCACTCAGGTATGGTTGCTCGTTACTGGCTTGAGCAATTTGCAGGTGTTAGTTGTAACGTAGAAATTGCCTCTGAGTTCCGTTACCGTCAATCGTTTGTACACGAAAATAGTCTGCTAGTAACGATTTCACAGTCAGGTGAAACGGCTGATACTTTAGCTGCACTGCGTTTAGCTAAAGAGCAAGGTTATATGGGGTCAATGACTATTTGTAACGTACCAGGCTCATCGCTTGTACGAGAATCAGACCTTGCCTTTATGACCAAAGCTGGTGCTGAAATTGGCGTTGCATCTACTAAAGCATTTACTACGCAGCTTGTTGGTTTGTTAATGCTTACTGCGTCTATTGCGCAAGAAAAAGGATTAGATCAAAGTACGATTGTTAACGCTATTAAATTGCTTCCAGCTAAATTAGAAGAAACGCTACTATTAGCTGATGGCATTGCAGACCTTGCAGAAGAGTTTGCTGACAAGCACCACTCACTGTTTTTAGGTCGCGGGTCGCAATACCCAATCGCAATGGAAGGCGCGCTTAAGCTTAAAGAGATTTCATATATTCACGCTGAAGCATACGCAGCAGGTGAGCTTAAACACGGCCCATTAGCGCTAATTGATGCCGACATGCCAATTATTGTTGTAGCCCCAAACAATGAATTGCTTGAAAAGCTTAAATCAAACGTAGAAGAAGTACGTGCACGTGGCGGCATCATCTATGTATTCGCTGATAAAGATTCACACTTTGAGTCAGACGACACAATGCGTGTAATCAACGTAAACCACGTAGATGACGTAATTGCCCCTGTTGTATATACAATTCCACTACAGTTGCTGTCGTACTATGTAGCGGTCATTAAAGGCACAGATGTTGACCAGCCACGTAACTTAGCAAAATCGGTTACAGTTGAGTAAAATCAAATGGTTATAGATTTTTATTAATGTTAAAAAAGCGCTTAAGGCGCTTTTTTTGTGCCTGAAACTCTGTTAGCTTAAGTAACTTATTATTTTATTCTCTAAGGGATTAGTCATGCGTTTATTAACCGTTATTTGTTTTGTTAGCTTTAGTATTTTTAGTTCACAAAGTGCCTTTGCACAATCTGGCACTAAACAGCAAAGTACAGATTACTCTCAGTACACACATACTATTAAATCGGTTGTTTTAAACGAAGAACGCACAGTTGTCGTGCAATTGCCTAAAAGCTACCAAGCTCAGCCAAATAAGGTATACCCAGTTGTTTATCGCTTAGATGGGGCGGGTAATATACCGCTTGCGAGTGCTGTTATTGAGCGTTTACAAAATGATAATCGTGCTCCAGAGGTTATTATTGTCGCTATTGAAAACACTAATCGACTTAGAGATTTTTATCCTACAGTGAATAAAGAGCCGCAAGGTCCTGTCGGTGAAGGGGGCGGCGCAGCAAAATTTTTAGCGTTCTTTGAACAAGAGCTTATTCCTCTCGTTAATAAAAATTATCGTACGCATGACTATAAAGTGATTGCTGGCGCCTCCGCTGGTGGTGTATTTGCGCTATATGCTTTGCAGGCAAATCCCGAACTATTTCAAGCGCACATTGCTTATAGCCCTGCGGTTTGGTGGAACTATGGCGCAATGGTAAAAAGCACAAAATCGTTTATAACTAAAACGAAAGAACTTAACAATTACGTTTACATTAATATTGGCGAAGAAGCCGGCATAATGCGTGAAAGGTATGATGAATTACAGCAATCACTGCAATCACATAAAGTGCCAGGGTTACGCTTCTCTAGTGATGCGTTTGATGGTATCTCGCATAACTTAACCGCTGCTGCTGGCGTATTTAATGCCTACTACAACTTATTTTTACCTAAACAAATGCCTATAAGTGCTTTAACTGACGATGTAGCCTCTATTGATGTTTATTACAAAACATTATCTCAACAATGGGGCGAGCAGATATCTCCACCAGATCGTGCTGTTAGATTACTTGGTTACAACCTAACGGACAGCAAGCAGTTTAACCTCGCTATAGAGGTGTTTAAGTACAATATAAAAAACTACCCAAAATCAGTCGATGCGCTTTCAGCCTTATCCTACGGTTATGAAATGCAAGGTGATACTCGTCAAGCGCTTGAAAATATGGAATCTGCTCTAGCAATTGCAAATGACTCATATCCTTATATAAATTACTTAAAAGAAACTAGGGCTAGGTTACAAGCAGAACTTAGTAATGGTCGCTAAAGCAGAATCTAAATAAGCTAGTTATTCTTAATAGAAGTTAAAGTTTGTTTATTTATGATTCAATGACGATATATCTATAAACAAAATCAGGAACTCTGAAAATGGCACCATGGAATGACGATAAGCTAAATAGAAAGGAAGATGCAAAGTATCTAACTGCATACTTACTCAATCGATTTACAATAAAAAAAGATGAGCCTTTTGTTTTAAATATTGATGCAGAGTGGGGGTTTGGTAAAACCTATTTTCTTACAAACTGGCGAAGAGATTTAAAATTTGAAGGTTGTGAAGTTGTTTATTTTAACGCTTGGGAGAAGGACTTTACAGATAACCCTTTGCTTGGTTTTATTTCTGCTATTGATAAAGAATTAAAACCCTTTTTTGATAAAAAGGCTAATGCAAGCCAAAAAACTAAATGGAATAAATTTAAGCTTGCTGCTGCTCCATTGCTTTTATCCTTTATAGCAAAAAGATTGACAGGCAACTCTCTCGATCAAATAAACGAATTAATTGAGAGTGATGGTGAGGAAAACAAAGCTTCTAATATAGATAAAAAAGATACAAATAAATTAGTTGAAGGGCTAACAACTCAAGCAACAAATATTGCTTTAGAACATCAAGATAGTATTGAAAGTAGTATTACTACTTTTAAGGTTAATTTAGAGGCGATCGCTAAAAAGGCGGGTAATGATAAAAAACCAATTTTTATATTCGTAGATGAACTCGATAGATGTAGGCCTAGTTATGCTATTGAACTACTCGAGACGATTAAACATTTATTCCAAATACCCCGCGTTTACTTTGTGGTAGCTACCGCCTCCGAGCAATTAAGTCATTCGATCAAGGCTATTTATGGTAATAATTTTGAATCTAAAAAATACCTAAATAGATTTTTCGATCAAATTTATCATCTACCGTCACCAAATCGCTTGTCTTACTCAGAGTACTTATGGAAAACAGAGCTTATTAGTGATGATAAGTTAATTGCTGTACATAATAATGGTAACGCTTATTTGTTGGCTCAAACTGCGGTTTTATGTGATGCAGGTTTACGTGATATTGAGCAGGCAGTTAAGATTCTTCAAGCTATTCAATTAACGACTAAAGAAAGATTGTATACATTACCATTAGCATTTTTAGCGATATTAAAAATAAGTAAGCCAGAATTGTATAAAATCACGATTCCAATGTGGAAAAATAAGTTTCGAACTGATACTAACCAGCAAAATTGGGATATATTTATTAATAAAATGAATAATCCTGAGTCGAATTTGTACTCAAAGGTAGCTTCGGAAGGTAAGATTATCAGTGTTATAAGTAAGTTATTAGGAAAAAGTGGAGTTAAATCTACAGAAATTCAAAGAGGTACTGAAGAACTTGGAGATATGATCTTACATGACTTTAGTTGGAATCAAAATCAAGAGTTTTCAATAATACATTACCCTGAGTTAGTTGAGCGTGCAGGTCACTTTGTATCTTAGAATAGTAGAGACCTACCAAAACAAGTCTTTTATGACAAAGTGTGGGATAAGCTCTTATCTAAAAATATCAGAAACCTGCTCGTAACTTGTTGCGCGAATCGCGCAGCTGTTATCCATAAAGAGATTTAAATCACTAACCCCTACTTAACGGACAGTAAATGCGCTAAAATTACAGGCTATTTTTAGTAATGAGCCCGCACCTTTTATGACCTCATCCGCAAATCCTAGTAATTTCAACGAACTTGGCCTTATTCCAGAGCTAATTGCTCGTTTGTCTGATCTTGAATACTCGCAACCTACGCCGATTCAGGCAAAAGCAATTCCAAGTATCTTGGCGGGGAGTGACTTAATTGCGGGGGCAAATACCGGCTCAGGTAAAACAGCAACCTTTGCTTTGCCTATGCTACAAACGCTATTTTTAGCGCAAGGTGCTAAAAAAGCAGCGAGCAAAGGCAACTTTGTAACAGGGCTTATTTTGGTACCTACTCGCGAGCTGGCAGTGCAGGTAGCCGATAGTGTTAAATCGTATTCTGCTAATTTTAATGGCGCCATTAAAACGGTGGCGGTATTTGGTGGTGTGTCGGTTAATACCCAGATGCAAGCACTTCGCGGCGGTGCTGATATCATCGTGGCAACCCCAGGGCGTTTACTCGACTTAATATCAAGCAATGCTATTAAGCTTGATAAAGTTTCAACCTTAGTGCTTGATGAAGCTGATCGCATGTTAAGCCTTGGCTTTACTGAAGAGCTTGCTGAGCTATTGGCATTAATGCCGGCTAAAAAGCAAACCATGTTGTTTTCAGCGACTTTCCCAGAGCAAGTCACACAATTAACACAAAAGCTGTTAACCAATCCTGTTGAAATACAAGTTCAAAGCAAAGACGAAAGCACTTTAGTACAGCGTGTATTTACGGTTAATAAAGGTGAAAAAACCACGGTTTTGGCGCATTTAATTAAGCAGCATAAATGGCGCCAAGCGCTGATTTTTGTCAATGCTAAAAAAGATTGTGAGCACTTAGCCAGCAAGCTTGAAAAACGCGGCGTGAACGCACAAGTATTCCATGGTGATAAAGGTCAAAGTGAGCGTACTCGCGTAATTGAAAAATTTAAAGCTGGCGAAATAGAAGTACTAATTGCCACCGACATTGCAGCCCGTGGTTTAGATATTGAAAAGCTACCAGTAGTAATTAACTTTAACTTACCGCGTAGCCCTGCTGATTACATGCACCGTATTGGCCGAAGCGGCCGTGCTGGTGAAGTTGGTTTAGCGTTATCATTAATTGATTATGACGACTTCCATCACTTTAGAATCATTGAAAAGAAAAACAAACTTCGTTTAGAGCGTGAAGAAGTAACGGGTTTTGCGGTAAACCAAGGCAATCTTGATGCAGCACAAGCACTTAAAAACGATAAGCCAATGGCAAAGCCTGAAGGCACAGGTAAGAAAAAGAAGAAAAAATCCAACCAAGAAGATGACGTATGGAGCGGCTGGAGAAAAAGATAAGCCTTAATACATATAAGTCATTAAACTCGAATTATTAAAAACCCTGCAAATTTGCAGGGTTTTTTTATTAGCTAATATTGTTATGCAGCAAATTAAAAATCAGTAGGTGCTGGTGGCACCACTAAAGGTTGCTTAGGGTTTTCTTTAAGCTCCTTTAATAACTCTTGTACTGCACGCTCTATTGATGGATCTTGGCCTTTATAAATAAGCTCTGGGCGGTCAATTACTTTAATATCTGGTGCAACACCTTCGTTTTCTATGATCCAGTTACCTTTTGTATCTAAAATACGGAATGTAGCAGCAATTACTTGCCCGCCGTCTACAAGGCTTGGGTTACCAGAAATACCAATTAAACCACCCCATGTACGGGTACCAATTAGCTTACCTAGACCAGCTTGGCGGAAGTAGTAAGGAATTGCGTCACCACCAGAACTTGAATAGCCATTTATTAGCATGGCTTTAGGACCATTGTGTGCAAACTGCGGTGTTTTAGTTGGCTCTACACCACGGCGTTTCCAATAGTTAAGCGGTTTACGCGCAAGCCAGGTGATCATATGCTCAGGAATAAAACCGCCGCCATTGTAACGGTCATCAATAATCATGGCATCTTTGGTTGTTTGCGGCATGTAGTTTTTAAACATGGCGCGGTTGCCCTCATAGGCTGTATTTGGCAGGTGCACATAGCCAATACGCCCATTTGATAGCTTATTAACGTAGGCTGCACGCGAATTAACCCAGTCTAAATAACGTAGGCCTTGCTCACTTGCTATCGGTTTTACCGTTATTTGCCATGCGCCTTTGCTACGCGGCTTGTTGTTTAGCACTAGCTCTACTTGCTCACCCTGGGTGTTTTCAAGGAGTTCGTAAAAGTTAGCAACGTCTTTTACCGAGCGGCCATTTACCGCAATAATATAATCGCCGTTATGTACTTTTACGCCTGTGGTGCCAAGCGGTGAACGGAAATCGTCATGCCAGTTTTCACCTTTAAAGATTTGTTCTATTCTTACATAACCAGATGGGTCGCTTGCAAGCTTAGCGCCTAATAAACCATGGTTTTTACGCTCTGCTTTTGGCATATCACCCGACTGCACATAAATATGGCCAGAGTTAATTTCACCGGCAATTTCGCTAAGAACATAATCAAGGTCGCTACGATGGCTAATGGCATCAGCCATAGGTTGGTACTTTGCTAAAATAGCATTCCAATCTTGACCGTGGTGGTTTTCATCGTAGAACCAGTCACGCAGTGTACGCCAACCCTCAACATACATTTGTTGCCACTCTGCTTGCGGATTAATTTTAAGCGTCATTTTGCTTAAATCGAGCTTATTTGCGTCTAGGTCTTGTTTTGGCTTAGGTTCAATTAAGCTGTAACCGCCACCTGTATGTACAAGTAGGTGTTCGCTATTGCTTGAAATAGTGTAATTACTAACGCCTTTGGCGACTGTTTCTAGCTCACTGTTGTGATCGGTGCCTATTAGCTGTAAACCGCCATTAGCAAGAGTCAGTACGCCGTCTTTTACTGCGGTTAAGCCACGGTAATCGCCCGCAGGGGCATTAAGTGCGGTAACACGTTGCATAAAGTCATTGCTTTGCAGTGCATTTTTAACTTTTTTGTCGTCTTCTTTTTCATCTTCTTTATCTTGGACAATCGTGGCTTCGTCACTATGTAAGGCAATAAGCGGTTTAACGCTATCGTTTACTGCAGCTGCATAAATACGGGTTGCTCGATTAAACATGTAATCAAACTCGTAGCTACTAAATGCCAGATTAAAGTCGCGCTCTGAGCTAAAGTAAAGGTATTGACCATCAGGCGAAAAAGTAGGGTTTTGCTCATTACTCATTTCGTCTGTTAAGCGCGTTACCTTTTTCTTTTTAAGGTTGTAGTGCCATAGCGAGGCATAACGGTTTTCGTTATTTTTAACAAATACAATGTCTTGGCTGTTAGGCGACCAAGTATATTGAGTAATGCCATCTTCGTCGTAAATACCGGTATCAATTTTGTGTTGCTTGCCCGATTTTGCATCTAACCACCAAAGTGTGTTGTTTTTATCTGAAAACAACAATTTAGAGCTATCTGGTGACCAAATGGGCGTAAAGCGCCAAATAGTGCCATTGCTAGTGAGTTGCTTAATAGCATTATTTTTACTGCGATCTTTTAAGTAAATTTCGTACTCGCCGCTTTCATCGCTCATGTAGGTTATGTAGCGCCCATTTGGTGACCAGCTTGCATCTATTTCGCGGCTTTTTTCTGTGTAAGATAAGTTGCGTGTAGGCCCTTGTTTAATTGGTACACTAAACAACTCACCACGGGCAGTAAATACAGCACGTTTACCATCGTGAGAGAGCGACATAGAATCAATAAAATCGCTAACATTTTTGCTATACGGCATTGCGTATTGGCGCACGCCAGCAATGTTAATGCTTAGCTTAGCGCTTTTTTGTGTTTTTGCGTCAAAGCGATATAAATAACCGCCGTTTTCATAAACAATCGCATTTGGGCCAGCTGAAGGCCAAAGTACGTCAAAGTTTTTATAGTTGGTAAGTTTTTTTGGTTCGCTGCCTTTGCGGTACTGGTAAAGGTTTAGCGTGTAATCACGGTCAGACACAAAGTAAATATTGTCACCGACCCAAGTTGGTTGCTGGTCGGTTGCACGGTTTGTAGTTAGTTGTTCTGAGGTGTTTTTTTCTAAATCATAAATCCATACATCTTGCGCACGACCACCACGAGTACGTTTCCACGTACGAAACTCTCGGTCAATTGGCGTATAAACATATTTGCTGCCATCTGGAGATAGCATGCCGCCACCAGTTTCTGGAATCGCTAATGGCTGTTCAAGTCCGCCATCTGCAGGAACCATGTAAGGGCGGCCCATACGTTTTCCCCATGGTGTGCGGTTAGCTCTAAATACCACATTTTTACCGTCGGCGGTCCAATCTAAAACGCGGTAATCAAAACCTCCACGCGGTGGCATTGGGCCAACGTCATTATAATAAGTAAGTTGTTTTAGGTTTGAACCGTCACTGTTGATCACATAAATTTGTCGGCTACCGTTATACTCGGCTGAAAATGCAATGCGCTTACCGTCAGGGGAAAACTTAGGAAATGTTTCAAAGCCAATATGGTCGGTTAAGCGTTTGCTTTCGCCTGTTTGCGTATTCGCAATATAAATATCGCCACTGTAGACAAAAGTAACGGTTTGGTTATGAATATCTGGAAAGCGAAGTAAACGAGTGTCTTTAGTCTCATAGGCCGATACACTCGGCGCGATTGCTGCAGCCAAGGCAAGAGCCAATGTTGTTAGTTTTTTCATGGGATTACGTCCTATATTAATAGCGATCCCATCATAACAATAAGGTGCAAAATAGCGATGCACTTACGATAAAAGGTCTGTTACAAAATGTGAATAAAAAAGGTTGGCATTAAAATGCCAACCTTCAAGGGAGTGCTCTTTTTAAAGCGTAAAATTAATGTACGTGGTCGTGCTCTTCCTCTTGTGCAATACCTAACCAAGTGATCGCGACTGGTGGGAATGTAAGTTCTAGTTCACCTTCAATTTCTAAGTCTTCTAGGTGAACTTGCACAACGTGTTGGGCTATTGGGTCGGCTACGTAAGCAAACTGACCATTTTTCGCTACTGTCATACTAAACTTCATGCCTTCAGGCATAGTTGTTACATCTTCTTGTGTAATATCAACTTGACCTGCTAGCTCCCAGTGTATGTGATCGTCGTGCGCATGCGCCTCAAGCACGTTTAAAAAACCAAGGCTGTCTAAAACTAAAAAGTGCTCACCGTTGGCAGAAAAAGAGTAAGAAATAGCGCTTGCGCCATCAGCTAGTTGCCATTCAAATTCTTCCAAGTGAAAGGGGACACATGCATAGCTGTTAACAGTAATTATTTCAGCGCCAGCATCTATAAAACCTTGGTGTGCTTGGGTTACACATTGCGGTGCTTCTATTAAAGCTTGCGCACTCCACAGTGGCTGTGAAAACGGCGCGCCCATGCGTTTGAGTTCACGACCCATGCCGCCATCTAATATTATTAACTTGCTCATAATGGACTTCTATACGTCTAAATAATTAAAGCTATTCAAACATACTTTTTGAAAATTCATAATGAAACTTCATCAGGTTGAGTATGAAAAAAGTTCAACATGTTAAAGCTGTTTTTAAAAGGCACAAAAAAAGCGACTACCCAGTAAGGTGTCGCTTTTCTTTTTACAAGTAAGCTATTACTTGTAAAACGCTTCTACAGTGCCTTTTACTTTCATAAGTAATGGCTGGCCGCGACGGTCTAGCGCTTTAGGTGCCGCTACTTTTATCCAACCTTCGCTGATGCAGTACTCTTCAACGTCAAAACGCTCTTTACCGTTAAGTGTAATACCGATTTCATGTTCAAATACTTCTTCTACATAAAATTTGCTACGTGGGTTAATAGACAGTTGATTAGGTAATTCTGGTTTGTTTGTATCAGTCATAATAGTGATCTGCGTTGAATTAATTATGCGCTATTGTAGGCAATAGCAAGCTTAGGCTCAAGCAAGAGATCAATAAACTAATATATTGTGATGTGCTTTTATAGAGCTGTTACATATATTATGAGAAGGGTTAAGCAGTCGATGGAAATACAAAGTAGGTGTTATTGATATAAAATTTGGCTGTCACCTTCTTGTCATTAAAATTACCTTTATTAGTAACATCTATTTCCTATAGTGCAGCGGTTGATGTTTTTGAGCTCACAGTTTTTAAAAATAACCACTACATAATGGGAATTACGGATGAAAATTAAAAAAGTCGCTGCGGCAATCGCACTCACCTGTGCGTTTAGTGCCGTTAGTCATGCCAATGTTCTACCGCAAAGTCAAAAAGACAGCAGCTGGTACAGTGCCGCACAAACAAAACTAACAACTAAAACAACGCAAGCACAAGCGGTTAAAAGCACCAAAGCTAAAAATGTAATTTTATTTGTTGGCGATGGCATGGGTATTTCTACCTTAACAGCGGCGCGTATTTTACAAGGTCAACGAAACAACCAGCTCGGTGAAGAAGGCTACTTAAGCTTTGAAAAATTCCCGTATTCAGCACAAGTTAAAACCTACAATGTTGACGCACAAACGCCAGACTCTGCAGGCACCATGACGGCCATGATCTCAGGTGTAAAAACCGATGTGGGTGTTATTGGGGTTGATGAAAAGGTTGAACGAGGTAACTGTGCAACGGCTATCGGTAATGAGTTATTAACAGCCACGGAGCTGGCTGAAATTAAAGGCTTAGCTACCGGTGTTGTTTCAACTGCACGTATCACTCACGCAACACCGGGTGCAACGTATGCTAAATCGGCTGATCGCAACTGGGAAGATATCTCAGACATGCCTGAGGCAGCAGTTAATGCAGGCTGTGAAGATATTGCCTCACAGCTAGTTAACTTTGAAAAAAACCTAGAAGCGCGTTTTATAGGTACCGATGTTGATGGCTTAGACTTTGTAATGGGTGGCGGCCGTCGTCATTTTTTACCTAAAGATGCATCGGCAAATTCAAATGATGCAATGAGCGCCGTAGAAGGCGATCGTACTGATGAGCGCAACCTTGTTACTGAATGGCAAACACAATATCCAAATGGCACTTATGTGATGGACCAAGCCGGATTTGATGCTATTGCCGATGATGCAACCCAAGTCTTTGGCTTATTTAACGAATCGCACATGCAATACGAAGCTGACCGTGCCAACGATATAGCTGGTGAGCCGTCGCTTACCGATATGACAACTAAAGCGATTGATGTACTGGGTAAAAACGAAAAAGGCTTTTTCTTAACCGTAGAGTCGGGCCGTATTGACCATGCTCACCATGCGGGTAATGCTTTTAATGCACTTAACGACACTATTGAATTTGCAAAAGCCGTTCAAGCTGCCGTTGATAACACCGACCCTGAAGAAACGCTTATTTTAGTTACAGCCGATCACAGCCATGTGTTTACTATTGCAGGTTACCCGAAACGTGGTAACCCAATTTTAGGTAAAGTGGTTGGTGTTGGCCAAACTACACCAACGCTAGCTGCTGATAACATGCCATACACCACAGTAGGTTATGCAAATGGCCTCGGTTTTAGAAACTTAGTTGATGAAACGGATGCAGATGCAAGCTATGAAACAGCTGCGGTTGCAGGACGTGTTGAGCTAAATGGTGTTGATACAAATACGCCAGGTTTTCACCAAGAGGCTACTGTTCCACTTGGCTCTGAAACGCATGCAGGTGAAGATATTTCATTGCATGCAATGGGCCCAGGTGCTCACCTTGCTCAAGGTGTTATAGAACAAAACGTTGTATTTCATTTAATTAATCAAGCTCTTGAACTAACTCAGCAATAATGGCGGCTCACATGAATAAATTAACAGTACTTTCTTTAGCAGTAATGGTCGCATTAACTGGGTGTTCGAGTGATGACGACAAAAACAGTAATAATATTTTAGCGG
The DNA here is from genome assembly GCF_000184065.1 of Pseudoalteromonas sp. SM9913. NCBI lineage: Bacteria > Pseudomonadati > Pseudomonadota > Gammaproteobacteria > Alteromonadales > Pseudoalteromonadaceae > Pseudoalteromonas > Pseudoalteromonas sp. SM9913. Next base: position 3,285,402 of record NC_014803.1, on the reverse strand, counting down.
TAGATAACCAAATCGCAGTAGGCTCAGCACAATGTGTTAATGGCGGCGTAGAAACGCAAAGCGGTGTTGATACCAATACTAATGGGCAATTAGAGAGCAACGAAGTAACGCACACTAACTTAGTATGTAACGACCCAGCTACCTCATTAACGAGTGAACAGCTCGCTTCATTAAGTAACAATGCTTGGTTTAGCGACGCACAAACTAAACTTGCTAGTGCGCAAGATGCAGCAAGTAAGGTAGTAACAGAGTCAGGTAAAGCGAAAAACGTGATCTTGTTTGTTGGTGATGGTATGGGTATTTCTACCATAACGGCGGCGCGTATTTTAGCGGGGCAGTTGCAGGGTGAAATGGGTGAAGATCACCAATTAAGCTTTGAAACTATGCCGTATTCTGGGTTTGTAAAAACTTATAACGTAGATGCACAAACACCAGATTCTGCCGGTACGATGACAGCAATGGCCTCTGGTGTAAAAACCGATGTGGGTGTAATTGGTATTGATGAAGCGGTTGAGCGTGGTAATTGTGCATCAGGCAAAGGGCATGAGCTTGTTACTTCGTTAGAGCTTGCGGAAATTGCCGGTAAATCTACCGGTATTGTTTCTACGGCACGTATTACCCATGCAACGCCTGCGGCAACTTATGCTAAGTCGGCTGATCGTAACTGGGAAGATATTTCAGATATGCCAGCTTCAGAGTCAGCCAATTGTGAAGATATTGCTTCACAGCTGGTTAATTTTGAAAAGAACTTAGAAGCCCGTTTTAGTGGTGTTGATGTAGACGGAATCGAAGTGGTTATGGGTGGCGGGCGTCGTCATTTTTTACCTAAAGATGCAGCCTTTAATTCTGCAGATGCGGTGAGTGCTGTTGAAGGCGACCGTACTGATGCGCGTAATTTAGTGACAGAATGGCAAACAACTTACCCGACTGGTACTTACGTAATGGATCAAACTGGGTTTGATGCCATTAGCGATGATGCCACAAAGGTATTTGGTTTATTTAACGAATCGCACATGCAATACGAAGCAGACCGCGGTAACGATATCGCTGGTGAGCCTTCGCTATCGCAAATGACCGAAAAAGCTATTAATGTTTTAGATAACAATGATAAAGGCTTTTTCTTAACAGTTGAGTCGGGCCGTATTGATCACGCCCACCATGCGGGTAACGCTTACAATGCATTAAACGACACTATTGAGTTAGCGAATGCAGTAAAAGTGGCGATGGAAAATACTAACCCAGAAGAAACACTAATCGTGGTCACGGCCGATCACAGCCATGTGTTTACTATTGCGGGTTACCCTAAGCGTGGCAACCCAATATTGGGTAAAGTGGTTGGTGTAGGCCAAACAGAGCCAAGTTTAGCTGCCGATGATATGCCTTATACTACGGTTGGTTACACTAATGGTGGTGGCTTTAGAGACTTAGGCAATGAAACCGATGCAGATGAAGGATATAACTTTGCACCCGTTACAGGGCGCGTTGATTTAAGCAATGTTGATACTACAACGCCGGGCTTTCACCAAGAAGCACTTGTGCCACTATCATCAGAAACCCACGCCGGTGAAGATGTAGGTGTGTATGCAACCGGACCTGGTGCCCACTTAGTGACTGGAACTAATGAGCAAAGCTTTTTGTTCCATGTTATGGACTTTGCCGCAGATTTTGTAAAAGCGGCGGATGAAAAAGTAGCGCAATAAACCTTGCGATATAAAACAACCCGCACACTGTGCGGGTTTTTTTATGTCATTAAACTGCCATTATTTTTGGTTATGTTAAAGGCAATTAAGCTAAAAGCGATTAACTAAAGAGATAGCCCAATGAAAAAAGTATTTTTAATAATGAGCGCATTATTTAGCGCAAGCAGCTTTGCTGAGCAGTGCGATATAAATCCACAGGTATTAAAAGCCACTTACACTATTATTAATAAGGCTCCACAAGCGCTTAAAAATAATAAGGAAAACAGCCAAACTCTCACCCTTTGGCGAAATGAGCAACAAGTGGCGCACCAAAGCCAAGTTATAACAGAGCTTTGGCAGCATACGAGCAACAATCAAATACGGCCTATTCGTTATTTTAATGCGCAGCAGCGCGGTATTGAATATCAGCCCTCAGAGGTGCAAGGAGTGCAAAACTGGAGTGCAAAAGTACAGCTGGTAGATAATCATCTTATTGAAAAAATGACATTAGTGAGCACCGAAGGCGAAGGCTGCAACGAAATAAAAAATTACAGCTTAGAAGAAAATAACTCTCAGTATAACTTGGCATTTTTTACCCATTCAAAACTAGTAAAAACATTTAGTATTAGTAACCTAGCGAATAAAGCAAGCACGTCACTTAGCTTAGACGCGGTGCAAAATGACACACCAGCGATTAAGGCTCAGTTTGCAAAATGGGATAACTTTCAAACCACCGACTATGCCGACATTGGCGATAACGAAAGCGACCCATTTTTAGCAAAAATGATTAACCTAGGCTTTATAGAGCACGGCGCCACCGGTTTTTATAATCCTCAAGGTGATGCTATTCAAGGTGGACATCATCATTAGGTCGTTTTTTGGGCTTAGCAGAGTCTTCTGTTAAGCCATTTTCATAATCGTTTGCATCACAGGTATTTAAATTTTGCTGTGCTTGCTTATCTTGCTGTAATACCTGTTTTAAATCTTCCATACGTTGGCGTACTGCAACGCCGTAGCTGGCATCATCTCCCCAAAGCTCAGAAAGTTGTAACACAGATGCACGGTCATGATCCCTAAATAATTTACCAGCACGCTCAGCGTCTTCTTTGCTATTGCCAAGTAGCTGCAGTGATTCTATGGCTAAGTTAATGGCTGAGTCGACGGTTTCGCGGTTAAACGCATCCACTTTTAGATTCAGTAGTTGATACGCATGGCGACGATCGATTGCGCGCGCCACTATTTTTAATTGTGGGTAGTTTTTATGTGCCAGCTTAATAATTTCAATGGTTTTATCTGGGTTATCAATCGCAACAACCAGCATTTGTGCAGTATGTGCACCAGCAGCTTCAAGCAGTTCTTGGCGAGCAGCATCACCGTAAAATACGGTGTTACCAAAGCGGCGCAGCAGTTCTATTTGGCTTGGGCTGTGATCAAGTACGGTAATTTCGTAGCCTTGTGCATGTAATAAACGCCCCATTATTTGCCCAAAGCGGCCATAGCCCGCAATAATTACGTGTTTAGCGGTATTTATTTGTTCTGGTTTATCAAACTCAGGCTTAGTGCTACTACTGCGTTTTTGTATTTGCTCATACAACATCAGTAATAAAGGGGCTATCAACATAGATACCGCAACCACTAAGGTCACTAGACTGGTTTGTTCTGGGGTTAAAATACTTAATGTGGTGGTCACGCTTAAAAGTACAAAAGCAAATTCACCACCTTGTGCTAGTGCCAATGTAAACAATAGTTTTTGCTTTGAGCTAATTTTAAATGTGACAGCAAGGGCAAACAAAATGCAGGCTTTAATGACAATTAATAAGGCAACTAAAGCAACCACGGTACTAAATTGATTAAATAATAGCTCAAAATTAATTGAAGCCCCTACAGTGATAAAAAATAGTCCTAGCAATAGGCCTTTAAAGGGCTCTATGTCGGCTTCTAATTCGTGTCTAAATTCACTTTCGGCCAATACTACACCGGCTAAAAAAGTACCTAAAGCAGGTGATAGGCCAATACTGTGCATTACAAGCGAAATAGCCACGACTAAAAACAATGCAAAAATTGTGAATATTTCACGCATGTGGGTTTGTGCTATGTATCTAAACAGTGGTGCCGACACATATTTACCGCCAGCAATGATAGCGGCAATAACGCCAACAGAGACGCCTACTTGTTGCCAAACAGGCCAGCCTGCAATGATTGAATCGCTAATTTGTTTTGAGCTACTTGGTGCAGCAAACGCGAGTAAGGGGAGTAGCGCTAAAATAGGAATAATGGCAATATCTTGAAATAATAAAACCGAAAATGCATTTTGCCCAGCTTCTTGCTTTAACCAGCCTTTTTCTTCGAGGCTTTGCAATACAATCGCGGTAGAAGAAAGTGCCAGCATTAAACCAATGGCCAATGCGGTTTGCCAATGCATGGTAAAAAACCAATAACAAAAGGCAAAAATAACCGCCGCAGTTAGCACCACCTGTAAGCCACCAAGCCCTAAAATAGAGTGCCGAAGCTTCCATAGTCGTGAGGGTTGTAGTTCAAGTCCGACCAAAAATAGCATCATCACTACGCCAAATTCGGCAAAATGCATTACATCGGTTTGATCCCCTACGACTCCCAATGCATAGGGACCAATCAGTATGCCAGCAATTAAATAACCCAGTACTGATCCTAAGCCAAGTCGTTTGGCAATAGGAACAGCCACAATGGCGGCGGCTAAATAAATTAAAGCTATTTCTAACACGCGTTTATCCTAATAATTTCAAGACATTTAGCATGGCTTAGGTGTTAGTAAAATACAATAACTGATGTAGTGAACAGCCATTTATTTCGCTTTATTAGTGTATTAGCGGTCTAATTTTACAGTGCCTGAAATATTATCAATACTGACATCACCCGAGCCTGCTTCTGTAATAGTCAGCGCTTTAGCATAATTAACACGAATATCGCCAGAGCCATCTTCAATCGTCACGCTTGAGCCAATATGTTCAATCAACATATCTCCTGAGTTATCGTCTACGGTGACTGCGCCATTAATATGTTTAATAGTTATGCCGCCCGAGCCATCTTCAATTGCGACATTACCACTGACATTATCAATATCAATGCTGCCTGAGCCATCATTTAATGCTAAATCGCCGACTACATTTTTTACGTAAATACTGCCCGAGCCATCGTCAATATTTAAGTTTTTAGCACTATTAATATCAATATTGCCAGAGCCATCTTTTACATCAATATTGCTTTGCATAGCGTTAATAATAATATCGCCTGAGCCGTCGTTAATATCTAAATTTAGGGTGTTAGGTACGGTAACAACTAAATTGATACTTGGTGATTGCCCGCTGTAAAAGCTAATCCCATTATTACTTTTATTTTGTGCAACAAGTTTTGCTTGTGTACCGCTTTTCTCAAGGGTGAGTTCGTATTCATCGTCAATGTCGGCGGTGTAAATGATGGCATCAACGCTAATATTGGTTGCAGTATTAGAGCCCTGAATATCGAGCGAACCGGCACCACTTAATATCGTTATGTACTCAAGGTTATTGCTTGGTAGTGAAAGCTGCTGGGTTTGTTTAACTGATGCGACACTGGGCGATATGTGAAATACACAACCGCTGAGTAATAAAATGCCGCTAATTAGTGAAACGGGCTTAGTGAAGTTGAATAGAGTTGATGCGCTCATGTTTAGTCCTTTGATATTGATTATTTTAGTTAATATACAAAGTATAGAGCAAAATTGAGGCCGAAATGTAAGTTGTTGTTTTATATGAGATGGCAGCAGTAGTTAAAAAGTTAAAATGCCAAAATATGGTTAAAAATACTAAATGTTAATAAAAAGGATGCACACTGCATCCTTTTGTAATTACTCTATTGTTAATGGGCGTTTTACTTAAAAATTGTAAGTAATGTTACCGTATAAAAAGCGCCCATCTAAACTGTAGGGTGTGTAAGGCGTGTACGGAAATATTTGGCCAAAGTTAGAGTAGCCAATATTATCTACCGTTGCTTGAGGGTACTGATCAAATAGGTTATTCGCACCTACTGCAAACTTCCACGCTTCGTTAGGACGATAAGCGACTTCTAAATCAGCAATCCATTTAGCATCTAAATATTCATCACCCTCGCTGGTGGTTGAAATATCTGCCACTTCCCCATAGCGAGTTGCACGCAAGGTTGTTTGCCATTGGTTAAAGCTCCAAACAGCCGATAGGTTTAGTTTGTTATCGGGTGTGCCTTGCTCAAAACGGCCTACTTCACGACGGGCAAATACCACGTAGTCATCGCCTAAAGAATTTAGCTCGCTCGGGTTTGCATCTACATGAGTCACTTCGGTATCGTTAATGTTTGCCGCCGCATTTAAGCGCACATCACCCAATGTATTTAAATCAAGTGTGTACGTTGCCACAATATCAACACCTTGCGTGCGCGAATTGATGGCGTTGGTAAAGTAACGAACACTTTCGGTATTTAGCTTGCCAGCATTCGCTAGAATTTGCTGCACAGCGTTACCGCTTAAGTTTTCAGAGAGTACAATCCGGTCATCAATATCAATGCGGTACGCATCAACTGTTAAGCTAAAGCCACCTTGAGTGTAAACAAATCCAGCGGTAACGTTAACTGAGTCTTCTGCATCGAGCTGTTTTGCACCTAACGCTTGAGCTGCAGGAGCAGAGCTTGGGAATAGACCAACTTCAAAAGGCTGGTTATTTTCGAGAATAGTCGATATTTGACGGTACGAGCTTTGTGCAAGTGACGGCGCACGAAAGCCAGTACTTGCCGCACCACGTAACGATAGGTTGTCGTTAATACTGTAACGCATGGCTAATTTTGAAGTAAATGTGTTACCAAAATCGCTATAATCTTCATAGCGACTGGCTAAAACAACATTCCATTTATCAGTTAAGTAAGTATCAAATTCAGCAAATACAGCAACATTATGACGACTTTCATTGGTTGCGCTTTGCGGCCCAAACCCAGGAAGCACTTGCGCACCGCCAGCAGCAATTGGGTTGCCGTTGTTATCAAGCGCAGTAATATAAGAGGCTTCCTCGCCTTGCTCTATTTTATAGCTTTCACGGCGGTATTCAGCACCAATAGTGAAAAACACATCATCGGGTAGACCAAAATCAACGCTGGTATTGGCATCAAAATTAACTAAAAATTGATCGTAAACCATGGCGCCGTTATCAAACTCAGTTTGGCTATTAGTACCTAAAGAAGTATTGAGGCTATTTACAACGCCTAAACCAAAGTCATTTCGGCCGTAGTTGGTGCTTACATCCCAAGTCCAGTCGCCACTATCGCCTTGTAAACCAAGTGCCAGCGAGTAATCTTTTACGTCGGTAGCAATTTGTGGCAAAAAGCCATTAGGGTATAGCTCTAAAACATTGCGGCTGTCTTTTGCACGACGGTAAAATCCGCCCGAGTTACCTTCACGCTCTGAATAGCTACCAAACGAATAAACATTAAAGCCATTCTCTAAATCGTATCCCATATTGTAAAACAAAGCGTAGTCTTCCAGCGCTGCTTTACCAAAACGGTGATTGTAGCGATCAATTGTAAATTCGCGTGGGTCTAGGCTGCCATCATCTAGGCGGCTGTATTGTTCGCGCGGATCAAAACCAGAGCGTTGAGTTGAGTCGTTATCACGGTATTCAATTGATACATTTACAAAACCATTGTCTGTTAATGAAAAACCTGAGTTTGCGCTAATTGTGCGGGTACTACCGTCGTTAACGTGACGATCGTCGCCTAAATTAAATGCAAGGTTGCCGTTATCATCCGCATAAGTGCTATTTAGTTGCGGTACACCGGCCATTTGGCTGTCGTATTGGCCATAAGTTACGCTAACACTGCCGCCTTCGGTGGCATCTTTTAAAACAATATTGATTACTCCCGCAATGGCGTCAGAGCCATATTGTGCTGCAGCCCCATCGCGCAGTACTTCAACACGCTTAATTGCAGAGGTTGGGATCATGTTTAAATCAACCGCGGTAGAGCCGCGACCAACCGTGCCCCCTAAGTTTAATAACGCACCAGAGTGGCGACGCTTACCGTTAATAAGGACTAAGGTGTGATCGGGTGCAAGGCCTCTTAAAACCGCTGGGCGAGCATGATCGGTGCCATCAGAGAGTGTGGCACTTGGGTAGTTAAAGCTCGGGACTTGGTTAGCGAGCACTTGGCTAATTTCAAGTTGCCCCGTACTTGCCATATCGTCACTGCTAATAATATCTACAGGCACAGTACTTTGCGCAATACTACGCAAACTGCGACGCGTGCCTGTTACTGAAATTACTTCGATATTTTCTTCGACTTGGTTAGTTTGCTCAGCCGCATTAGCAGCTGAAAAAGAGGCGCTAAGTGCGGTGGAAATAGCCAAGCTAAGTGCTAATTTTTTATTAGCTGATAAATGCTGAAAAGTCATTAAGCGTGCCTTGAAGATTTTGAAAAGGGCGCATCATATATAAGCGGCTAGTGCATCGCAAAGATCTAAATTGACTAAGTTATTCAACTATTTTCATAAAAATAAGTGATCGGAATAATAGATTGAAACAGGAACAGACAAGGAGGCTAAAATATAGGATTATGCTTATTTAGGCAGCGAAAATGACTAACTTGGTTTAAAGCTTTGCTAAAGGGTTTAAATTATAAAGAAGCTACAGGCCAAACGATTAATGTGGCCTGTAGGGAATTAAAAATTTATTCAGGTGCTACTTCAAGGGTGGTAAATAATACATAGCGGCTGGCGTCTACATCTTTTTCGTTTACTGTCACTTTTTGAGAGGTTTCGATTAGGTATAGGCCTGGCTCTTTCCACGTTGTGCTAAACATGCCGTTTTTGTCGGTCGTTACTTTTATTTCGCCACGTTCGTTACGGTAGCGTGTATCACCTTTTAAAATGCTGACTTCAATGCCTTCGCCAACCGGCTTTCCATCGCTTATTAGCTGAAAGCGCGCTTGCTCGCCAACAAATAAATCGTTTGGATGCGTTGGGCCGCTAAGCTCTAAGCCTTGACCTAATTGTGCTGGTTTAGAGGTACCATTATGACTAACAAAGGTATCAACAGTAGAGATGGTTTTAATTGTAGTGATGTCGCTGGCGTCTTTAGGTAGATTGGCATCTGCTTTTTTGGCGAATACACGGCTTCGCTCACCTGCTGCATTTTTGTAGAATGTCATGTACATAGGTTTTTGCGTCATCGCAATATGATAGGTGCCTTGTTGCTGAAGTTTTACTGCAGCAGAGCTTTTGCGTTGTAGGTAGTAGGCACGAATGGTATCGGTAACTTGCTCGCCATTTGGGGCAAGTGCCATAAGCAGAGTATCGTCGTATTCAGCGCCTTTTGTGCTTGGACGAAATGCTTTATCAGGTGCAAAAATTTCGTTAGAAATACTCGCATCAATCATTACATAATGGGCTTTATCCCCTGATAGCGAGGTATGCGAAGGTAGTAACCAGCGGCCATGTGCACTTGCAGCTGTTGATACCAGCGCTGATAAACTCAGTGCGCCAATGAGTGCTGTTTTTAATAAATTAACGTTCATTATTTTTCCTTTAAATTTGAATGATAAGTAGGGACTACCTAGCGGATACAGTGACAAAGCTGGTTGAAAATTCGTTTTTGCCATCAATGGTTATTTTTCCTGATTGGGTTAAATCAAGTTCAATACGGCTGTAATCACGCCCGCCTTCTTCACGAACAACTTCAATATTTAACAGGTATTTTCCTGCGATAACTGATTTGCCATTAAGATCGTTTCCGTCCCAATTAATGGTATAAGTGCCTGCGCGTTTGGTTGCGCTACTAACCCCATCGAAGTTTGCATCACTTTTACCTGCTTTACGCCACCATTGGCGTAGGTCTTTAAACCATTCCGCTTTTTGTACCCAAAGCGCTAAAGTTGTGACATGTTTTCGCTCTGGTGTTTCGAGCCAAACTGCAACATAAGGGCGATGATAGGGCTGCACATCTAACTCAGGTAGAGTTAATTCGATTTCTAATTGGGGCGATTGCGCTGCCACCGAAGTGTGAAAACACACGGCAATTAACAGCAATACGGTGCTAATTAAAGATTTAAACTTGAACATTAAAATACTCCTTTAATTTGTGGAACCCAGCATAAATAAATAACCAATGGTGTTGCGATTCCTAATACGGTTATCCATATTCCTGCTAAGCGTTTTTTTCTGTTTTGAAATAAAATAATCATGCCGGTGATGGCAAATAGAATCATCAGCACCGCTGATATATCAATAACCCAGCTCCATACTTCTCCTGAATGACGACCTTTGTGCAAATCACTGATAACACTTAAAAACCCCCCGGTTTGATAATCGAGTAACAATTCGCCACTGATAAAATCAAACTCTGCATAGGCATAGCCTGCTGGTAATGGGTAGTCGAGCATAACCAGTGAATCTTGCTTTTCCCATTCAATGCTTTTTACTTTATTAAGCCCATAGTGTTTGGCTAAGTAAGCTTCAATTTGGGGGTAAATAGCAGGCAGGCTATTTAATTGTGTATTTGCTTGAGTAAGCAGATCTTGGGGGATTTGGACCGTAATTTGGCCATTGTTTTTATCGTTTTTTAACCAGTCAACATGGTTTAGCACTATACCGCTTACACAAAATAGAATAAGTAAAAAAAACAAAGCGGTGGAAATATAGATATGTAGAGTACGACTTGTACTATATAAAGTGCGTTTATTAACAAAGGGCATAAAAGGTACAAACTTATTTAACTTGTACGGATGATAATGATTTGCATTAGCTGTTACAAATTTATTTACCAAACTTTACACTTTATTTTTTAGGAGGAGCTGAGGGCTTAGAAATTAAGTAAGCCATAACCAGCACTTCAACAACAGCCACTAGGGCAATAATCCAAGCTGGAGGGCTGTTGTATAATAAAAATATAAAGCCTATTAGCATACCTATACCTGCAGCATACTTTGCCTTTACAGGAACCACTTGATGGGCGCGCCAATGTTGTAATGTTGTACCAAAGCGAGGGTGGTTTAATAGCCAAGATTCAAGCGCCGCGGATGAGCGAGCAAAACACGCTAAGGCTAAAATTAAAAACGGTGTGGTTGGCATAACGGGTAATACAACACCAATAATGCCGAGTAATACACACAGTAGCCCCAGCAATTTAAAGCCAAAATTTTTATAATAAATAAAAACGTTTTTTATGCTCACTTTAGCTCTTTTTTAATTAATTAAACGGTAAAAGGGTAAGCTAATTAAAAGGTAAAATGAAGAGAAAATGGCTTAGTTGCATGTTATCAACTAAGCCATTTAGGGTTAGCAAAGGAAAAGAATTTCCTGATTGCACTACCTATTAAAAGTAATAGCCTAAATTAATATTAAAACGGCGCTCGGTATCGCCATCACCAATAATGGTACCGCCAATAAAGGGTTGATTGCGGGCTTGTACGAAATCAACATAACTAAAGAATCCGCCAGCAGTAATGCTCATACCGGTTACATTCATCCAAGTATTGGCGCTATTATCTGACTTGTTGTAGATGATCCCATAGTCGTTATAAAACTGCAGGTTGGTAACTGGGCCCCACTCTATTGCGTAGTCATAGGCAATATTAAAGTTGGTCATTGTGGCTTGGCTCGATACACTGTCATAATAGTCAAAAGCACCCACCGCAAAGCGGTTATTACCATCGTCTAAGTCGTAGTCATATTCACCGTGTTGCAATTGAATATTCCAGTTATTAATGTTGCTGTTTAAGTGAACAGCCCACGCACTGTAATTACCAGCGCGGTCTTCACCGTCGTGAAGTCCACCACTGAGTAACGATACCCCGATGTCAGTGGTGATATTTTTACTATGCTCAAGCTGATAAGTAGCGCGACCAGCAAAGGTGTTGTATTCACCAAGTTGCTTTGCAGGCTCGGCATAGGTGCCTTCATCTGCAGGGCGACTACCAACAATATCATAAGAGTAACGATGATTTTTGTCTGATGCTGAGCCATCAACTCCACCCAGTTCATCATTTTTGAAAAAGCCTAAATCAAGTGTCCAGTTGTCTTTAAGTTTACGCTTAGCAACCACACCTAAATCAAAATCATCTTCTAGGCCAACATAGTAGTTAGTGCTAAAAAAGTAGCTGTGAGAATTATAAGGACCGTTACCAAACGACACGGCTGTTATGCCTGCCTGAGCTTCCCAGCCATCAATAAATTCGTACCCTAAGTAAGCGTACTTTACGACAGTCATATAATCGTAAAAGCGTATTTCACCATTGACTGAAATGTCATTAATTTCGCCAGAGACATTTAACCGGAAAATATCAAAATCAAAGTCACCACCGCGATCTTCATTGTCTTCATCGTAAGAGTTTATACCGTAGTTAGCGCGAATAGCACCTCCTACCTTTATTCCAGATGATTGCTTTTCTTGCTGTGCAGTGTCTGTAGAAGTAGCTTGCAACTGTTTACTAACTTGGTCTACTTGCTGAGACTTTTTTTCAGCGAGTTTGCTTTCAAGTTTATCTACTTGTTGCTTTAACTGCGTTAATTGGCTTTGGAGAGGTTGAAGGTTTGATGCATAAGAATTGCTAGCAACACCACTTAAAATTAATGCGAGTGTTAGTTTTGAGAGTTTAGTCATAATAGCCGTTTTGATTGTGATTAAAAAAATAAAGGCGCAACGATGCGCCTCTTAGTGTGGAAAAAGGAGAAAATGGCAGACTAATTTAGTTTATTGTTTTTATACTGCGTTTTATTCTTTAGTAGAAGTTTGAAACAGTGCGCCTACTTCTAAAAGAGGAGAGGCATCTAGCTTATCTGCATCCATCATTGCGGCAATACGTTGCATTGATGAAAGTAGTAGGCTCTGTTCCCATTCAGCAAGCGCTGAAAATTTTTCGATAAAGTGTTCTTGCAAGGGCTGAGGCGCTTTTTCGAGTAATTCTTTACCTTGTTCAGTAAGGTATAAGCTGACCCGGCGTTTGTCCATTTGACTACGAACGCGTGTTACCAAATTCTTGCTTTCTATTCGGTCAAGAATATTTGTGACAGTTGCCGGACTTAAATTGACGTTTTGCGCAATACGACTGGCGGTAATACCATCAGTTTGAGACACTTCTTGCATAATAAGCAGTTGTGGTCCAGTTAAACCCGCTGTTTTATTAAGTTGTTTTGAATGTAAGTCAATCGCACGGATCACCTTGCGTAAAGAAACTAGTAACTCGTCATATTTTTGCATTTGTTTGTCTCATGGAAGGCGAATCATTTGCCGTAATCATGAAATGTTACACATCAAATAAATTGAATTCAAATGATATATGTTATTTCAGCCTGCTGTTATTAGTTTTTATTGGTTTTTATTAATTTGAGCAGTAATTAAAATGGTGTTTATTATCTTTATTTTATTAAAAGTTAATAACACTCTGTTTGCTAAGGCTGCGCACCTTACGTAAGTTAAAAGCGATACGCAAGCCACAGGTTTAAAACTTTAGTCGTAATTGAGCCGTTGATGTGGCATAAAAATATAGTAACTAACTCAATTTAAATAACTATTCTATGTAGCTTATGCTTTAAGCATGCATTATTGTTTGTGTACAGTAACCTGAACTCAGGTTAAGTACTAAAAAATTAGTCTCAGTGTTAAAGGAAATAAAATGCAATTATCACCCTCAGTATGTATTGAGCGTACACATAGCGGTTTGGAATTTATTAGTATTAATAGTCGCCAATGTAAGGCGAAGATATTTTTACAAGGTGGGCAAATAACTGAGTTTACACCCAAAGGAAAATTGTCACTATTGTGGGTGTCTGGGGATGAAACCTTTAGCGAAGGGAAGGGCATTCGTGGTGGTATTCCTATTTGCTGGCCTTGGTTTGGTCAACATGAAAATAAAGACTTTCCAGCACATGGTTTTGCGCGCACGCACGTATGGCAAGCCGATGAAGTGCATGAAACCGAGAACGAGATTACTGTTAGTCTTAAATTACCAATGAAGCAGATAGATTCTACCTTTTGGCCTCATCAATCTTCTTTAAGGGTTGAGTTTATTTTATCTGAGCAGTTAGAGGTGCGTTTAACCACCTTTAATTTAGGTAACACCCCATTTAGTTATACACAGGCGCTGCATTCTTACTTTCCAACTGATGATATTAATAATACTCGCGTAACAGGGCTGCAAGGGGCGCAATACATAGAATTTGGCCAAGGGCCTTATCAGCAAAGTGATGTGGTTGGTTTTACCCGTGAAACCGATATGGTTTATACCCAAGCCGCCGCTGTGCAAACTATTGAAACTCCTCAAGGGATGATCAGCGTTAGCAGAGAAAACTCGCGCTCGTGCGTGTTATGGAATCCATGGATTGAAAAATCAAAGCGACTATCAAATTTTGCCGATGATGATTATAAAAGCATGTTATGCCTAGAGGCTGCGAATGTACTTGAAGATGCGGTTTCGCTTGAGCCAAAACAAAGTCATACCCTAGTAACAACAATTAAGTGGCTTGGCTAAGCCTACCATACGCGTAATGGAGCAAAGTGTGTTTACTAATCAACAAATAACCGACCTACCGCAACATAAAAGCATAGTGTTTGAGCCGCTTGCGGACAAAGCATTGTTGCATGCACAATTGAATTGGTTGTTATTTTTCATTCCTTTTTGCTTAGTACTAGCGGCTGTTTGCTATTTTAATACAGACTTTGCTGCTATGGCGCAAGGTTACTTATTGGTTGCTGTTCCGCTATTAATTTTACTGTGTATGTTATATAGCGTGTTCAGCATAAAATTACAGGGCAGCGCGTTGCGTACCCACGATATTGCTTTTAAAAAAGGCATTATTTGGCAGCAGGTGACAATTTTACCGTTAGCGCGTGTGCAGCATATTGAAATACACCGTGGGCCCATAGAGCGAAAGCTTGGTTTAGCCAGTTTAAGACTTTATAGCGCCGGCGGTATGAGTGCCGATTTACAAATTAGCGGCCTGACCCACGAAAAATGCAAAAATATTCGTCAGTTTGTACAAAGCTATCGCCACGATGAAACCGCAAGCGAGGCAGCTGCCAGTGAATGTTGATGCTGCGCAAATAACGTCACCTTCACTTAATTGGCAAAAAGTGTCGCCTTGGGCGCTGGCTTATTTTGTAATGCATTTTAGTGTGCGCTTCATAAAAGACGGCTTATTTAATTTACTGCCCGTGTTGGTGGTATTTGTTACCCAAGTAGAAAATAAACTATTTTGGGGGCAAGTTGGGCTCGCGGTTGCTTTGACTTCATTGCTTGCCTATTGTTTTTTGTATTACCGTAGTTTTCGTTTTTGTATTACTGACGAGCATGAAATTTTATTAAACAAAGGCGTATTTAAAAAAGAGCGACTTACCTTAAAATTTTCTCGAGTGCAAAACGTAAATATAGCTGAGCCATTTTACTTTACCCCCATAGGGTTAGTTAATTGTATTTTTGATGCGGCAGGCAGTGTGGCTCAAGAAGCTGTTTTGCCAGGGGTAACTAAAGATTACGCGCAACAAATGCGTAAACGAGTGTTTGACTATAAAGCGCAGCAGCAACCATCAGTAGAGCTCGCTGATACAGCGCAATCTCATATTGAAGAGCAGAGCGAAAATAGTTTAGTTATCACCAATAAAGAAATTGCTAAATTTGGTTTAATGTCGAATATGGCCATTTTAGCACTTGCGGCTATTGCCCCTTTTATGAATGTGGCCATCGACTTTTTAGAGCAGCAGTTCATAACAAAAATAGAGGGTTTTTATCAGCAAGAGCTCGGTATGATGGCTAATGCAGCTGTGTTTGCGGTTATTACTTTAATTATTATGTTGGTATTTATTGCGGTGTTTTTATCGGTGACTATGTCGCTCATTCGTTTTTATAACTATCAGCTTTACTTTAAAAATAATAAATTCAAACGTATTGCAGGGCTGTTAGAGCGTCATCAACTATCAATTAGTTTAGACAAAGTACAGTCAATCGTTATTAAGCAAAACCTAGTTGCCAGGCTATTAAAACGCTTTACTGTGGAGTGTTTGCAAGCCAGTAGCGGCGGTGCTGCAAGCATGGCGAAAAAGAATAAACAAACCTTAGTGCTGCCTGTGCTCACGCAGGAGCAAGTTGATAATGTGTGTCAGTGGATTTATCCGTGGTTTGACAGTAAAAAGCTGGCATTCAATGCGGTAGAAAGGGCGTTGTTATATAAAAACACGGTGTTTTATGCTTTGCTACCGAGCGTTGCTTCTGGTTTTTTTATTAGCTTTATGCAACTTAATATATTAATTGCATTAGCATTATTCTTGGTATTAGCCGCGTTAGTGTTTTTATCTTATAAACGTTATGGGTATTACCTTCATCAACAAGATGGGCGTTTTTATATGGTGGTACGCAAAGGTATGATTGGCGTGCATTACCGGGTCTTTGAGCTGTACAAAGCACAAAGCGCTCGCAGTGTGAGCACCTTTTTTATGCGTCGTTCTGGCTTAAAAAGCCTGTATATACAACTTGCTGCAGGCGGTGCGTACGTCCCATATTTAAAACAGCAAGATGCTGACTTTATTATAGATTTTACACTTATGCAGGCTGAGTCAGACCCTCGCAGTTGGATGTAACTTCCTTTGTTCAAAACTCAGATTAAATAATAAAGCGGGTGTAAATACACATTTGCACATGCTTTATTACACTTTTTTACTGCCCGTTTTTTCCATTTGATAATACTCTAAGCATTATCAAATGTACTATTTAAGGGATTATTGTGAAAAAGTCACTCATTGCATCAGCCTTATTATTGGCTGCACCTAGCTTTGCTGCTGATTGGCAAACCATTCATACCGAGCATTTTAATGTTCACTTTAGTAGTGAGCATACTGATTTTGCTAAATCGACTGCTGTGGAGCTGGAAATTGTTCGCACTAAAGTGCTTGAGCAACAAAACCGTGCGCTTGATAAAATCGTCGATGTGGTGGTGTTTGACCCTCTAAATGCAGCGAATGGCTTTGCCTTACCAACCTCTAATAATCCTGTTATGGCGCTTTTTACTACGCCACCGCAGTCGGATACCGTGATATCAAATTCATCGGGTTGGCAGCAATTGTTGGTGCTGCACGAATATATTCATTTAGTTCATTTAGCGCAGCCAACCCGTAACGACTGGCAGCAAAAGATTCGCGGTGTATGGGATATATACGATTTAACCTATGGTGATACACCGCGCTGGGTAGCCGAAGGGTACGCCACTTTAATCGAATCAAAAATGACAGGTCGAGGGCGCTTATTTGATAACTATGCTGAGGCAATACTTAGAGAGTTTGCTCAGCAGGGAGCGCTTCCCACCTATGGGCAACTAAATAGCGATGAGGGCTTTATGGCGGGCTCTATGGCATATTTAATGGGAAGTCGTTTTTTATATTGGCTAGAGCAAAATTACTCAGAGCAGCTACTCGATAATGTATGGGTTCGTATGCGGGCGGTTAAGTCTCGAGATTTTGACGACGCATTTTCTGGTGTATTTGGGCAAAGCGCTGCAAGGTTATATCGTCGATTTATTGCAGAGTATACCTATAAAGCGATGCAACAAGAGCAAACCGAATCACCACTTAATAGCAAGCTTTGGTTAGAACTTGATTTATACGCTAGCAATCCAGCTCTTTCAAATGATGGTAGCAAAATTGCGATAGTTGAACGTGATGAAAAGAGTAAAACAAAACTAATAATTTACAGTACAGAAGACAACACCAAAGCACGAGATAAGTTTACTAAGGTGCAAAAGGAGCTCCTAGAGAACGATAAGCAAGATGTTCCTGATACCCCGCCAATCGTGTTTAAGCGCGAACAAAAACAAGTACTAAATCAAATTAATCGCGCAGGTATTGCTAACCCGCAATGGGTAAATAACAACACACTTTATTTTAATGCCTACAGTAGTGAAGGATCGGGTATTTATAACAAAGTGTCTGACATTTTTAGCTACAACACCGACACTGGCAACATAGAGCAACTTACAGAGCTGGCCGGTATTCGCCGTTTTAGTGTTACCCGTGATGGTGAAACACTTTACGGTGAGCAAATAAGAGCTGGGTATTCTGAATTAGTAAAAGTCGATCTTAATACGCAAACTATAACGCCGCTTTTCAGCAAGAGCTTAAAAACCACGTATGATTACCCGACGCTTAGCCCCGATGAAACAAAATTAGCTTATTTATCAGCGTCATTAAACGAAAATTGGCAATTGTACATACAAGGTGTGGGCGGTGACACTAGAGAGTCAGTCCCAATGCCTAACGGGTATCAATACTTAAGCCAACCGAGCTTTAGTCAAAACGGGGAGTCTATCTATTTTGTTGCTGGCCTAAATAATAAGACTGATATTTATAATTATCATATAAAAAATAACACCCTCACCCGCTTAACTAACGGGCAAGAAGCGCTCGCATACCCGATTGAGGCTGAAGATGGCTCACTACTTTACTTCTCCATTAATGCCGATGGCCCTGATGTAAAAACGCTAACAATAAAAAGCCGTACAGTCGTAACTGATCTCGCTGTAAACAGTGAGGCTCCATTGTTGATGGTAAATAAGCATACCTTGCCACCGGCAAAAATATATACCGATGAGATAGCAGAACAAAGCGATTACGCAGTACTTGAGCAGCGAGCGACGTTTGCCTTGGGATCACAGTATTATTCAGCGTCAACCAGTTTGCTAAGTGTAGGTATAAAAAGTAGCGACTTATTAAAACAACTTGATTTACAAGCGGGTTATAACATTGATTTGCATGACGGTGCATTACATGGCGGCTTTATACAAGCAAAATACAATGCGTTAAATACAAAGTTTAAGCTTGCGCTATTTGATTATAATTTGGATACATCACATCAATATCAACCTAGCTTAAACGCTGATATTGATGCCCGAGGTGGTTTTGCTTCAATAAACCATCCATTGAAATTTGGCCAGCTTCAGTTAACCCCAGAATTGGCCTATAACTATACAGATTATAAAAATAGCCATAAAAATTGGACACGGTTGAGTATTGCTCAAAGCTGGCAACATGACCGCCAAGCATTTGCTATTGGGCAGAGTATTTATGCCAGCATTTATGATGGGCAGAATCACAGTAGTCATTGGCAAGGTTATGACTTGGCAGCAAAAATATTTGGTAAAGCGTTTGATATACCACTTTTTGTTAACTTTGAGCAAAAGCAAAGAGATGACAGTAGCCTGACATTAGGTGGATTCAGTTCTAATTTAATTAATCAACAGCAAAGTAGTGAATTTGTGCTTGCTGCTGAACTGCCTTTTTACAGTGCAACTGCAGAGCGTTATCAAGGTTATGGCGGTGGTATTAGCTTTAAAGAAGGCATGCCTTGGCTTTATTACAAGCAACATCAATTAGATAGCAACGTTTATGCACAAAGTTACGGCTTAAAGTACCAAGGTGACTTTAGCTTTGGTATGGGGCCTGCGGGCGTTAATGACTTAACCTTTGATATGGGGTTGTCGCGAGTAGAAGGTGACAGCTTTGAAGATGAAATGCGCGCGTGGTTAAGCTTTTACTATTCATTGTAAAAGCCTATTTAGCTAAGTTACTTACTCGCTTTTAAGGACAGTAACTTAGCTTGATATACATTTAACTTTTGCTTGTCTTTTTCGAGCTCTATCGCTTTCTCAAGTAATTTTTGTGTTTGGTGATTTTTTCCTTGTTGATAGCGAATTTTAGCAAGCTCTAAATAAAGTTCTGCAATATACGGCGCTTTTGTTATGGCTTGTTCAATATGCTCTGTAGCGGTATTAATTCGTCCTGTTTCTAGGTCATTTTTTGCAATAACTAAAAGTTCATAAGGATCTTTTTCTACTTCAGCAAGTCGGCTTGCTAATTGTTCAACAAGTTGCTGATCACCAATTTGTTTGGCTAAAACTTGATAATTACTAAGTAAATTTATATTTATCAGCTTATTATCTAAAGCAGTTTGGTAAATAAGCTGTGCACTTTTTAAATCGCCAGCTCGTCGATGTAAAATTCCAGCCATATTAAATAGTTCAGGATCATAAGGGGTGTATTTATTTGCTTGTAAAATAAGAGAGTACGCTTGATCAAGCTGCTTATCTAAAAGCGCGTCAGCAGCTAAGTTACTATAAAATTTAGAGATTAAATCATTATAATTAGCACTATCAGAATACACACTACCTCTGGTTGGGAAGTAGTCTATTAAGGTTCCTGGGCGAAAAAAAGTGATCACATTTTCTTCTTTTTCAGGCAGTTCCTCTTCTGGGGCATAAACTTTAGTTCTAAAATGGTTTGCTACATAAACCAAGTTATCTTCCTGTGCATAAACTGGCTCGCTAGTCATTTCTTGAAAGCTGGTTTTAAGCCCTAATGTTTGTGCATAACTTTGGGTAAGAACAGCAAGGCTGATACAGTTACCTTGTGCAAGGTTGAGAGATTGAGATGATGTAAGCGTATCGCCATGATACTTAAAATTAGAGAGCTGATTTTCAAGGTAGTTATAAATAATACGGTCACTACGAATATTAGTTGTTTGTTGTTTTGTTACGAATGCTAAAAAGCGTGCTTTTTCTGCCTCGGGAAGTTCAAATATAACTTTTTCAGAAGGTGTGGTTTGTTGTACAAATAATGTGTGATTAATTAATGAACTTAATTGTACGCGCTGAGTTTGCGTATTGATTTTGCTGCTGCACCCCACAACAAATAAAAAAGTTAAACTTATTATTACCTTGAACATATTCATTAACTCACTCCCTCGTTGGTTTCACTTTACAAGGGAGTGATTGTTTTATCAAACATTCGCGCTTCGTCGTTGAGTTAAGCGATTTTTGTGTGATTGCTTTTTACGTTTACGGCGTGTGAGCCATAAATAAAAGCCTGTACCAGCGAGCCATACAGGGCTAAGGCCAACAATACACCATAGTATTTTACTGATAAGCCCAGCAAAATAACCAAAGTGTAGTTTTCTAAAACTGTCTATTACTTGCCAACCAGCACCAGCCTCTCGAATATCCCAGTTAGTCATGTGTTCACCTGTTTGCTTATTATAGGTTATGGTATTGGCATATTCACTGGTAAGTGGATTACTGGTATTTACTTCGCCATAAAGAGTGATATTTTCATCGGGCTCTCGTGGAAAAACTAAAAAAGTTGTATTAAAAGTGGGTATTTGCAGTTTGCTATCATTAAGAATCCGCTCAAAAGAGATGTCGTCACTATATAATTTATTTGTAATAGTGTGGTGCTCTTCTTCTGCGTGTTCTATTACTTCGTGATACCACACTGCACCATTAAAATAACCACCTGTAATCGCTAAAACGATAAGAATAGGTGAGCCTAAAACACCGGTCATCTTATGAATGTCACTGAGTACTATTTGTAACGTTGCGCGCCAGCGTACGCTAAATAGTCGCTGCCAAAATTTGCGGTAAATAATTAAGCCGGTGATGCCCAGAGTTAATAAAAATAAAGCAAAAAAGAACCCTAATACGGTACCTGTTTGCCCAGGTAAACTTTTTAAGTCGTTAAGTAAAAAGGTGTAATGGAGCTCTAAAAACCAGTCGGTAAAATAATGAGTTGTGCTTACTGGTTTTGATAAAATCTCTCCGGTGTATTGGTCTAAATGCAACTTATACCAATCGTCAGTGCCACGCTTAACCAAATAAAGCCGGTCGGCGGTGGTGTTATTAAAAAGCTCCCAGCTTCCTACTACATACTCAGGAAAGGCTGCTTCGGCTTTATCTATTAATGAGTCCATAGGTAAGCGAGCAGCTTGCTGCTGTACCACAAAGTGTTTGTCAGGCATCAGTAAGCCATCAATTTCACTTTTAAACACTAAAACACTGCCGGTAATGCTAATAACAATTAACGGAATAATGGCAATTAGCGCCAACCAACTATGAACTTTAAACAGTGTTTTTCTCATTACTTAAGCTTGCATGTTAATTTTTAGATATGCGCATGATAACAGTTATCATTTGTGTTGCAATTATAAAATAGTGAGACTGTGAAGTTATAGCAACGGTTTTTGTATACTCAAGTTGCCACAGGAGGAAACTAAAGTAGGTGTGAAGCTTGTATAAAACCTAGCCAGCTCTACAATGCGCGCACAAAAATAAAGCCTTTAAAAACAAATGTTTAAAAAATGTTTTATTTCTTCCTTTTTATTAACAACAATGTAACGAGCGAGGTTTGCTTTGGCGTATTATTTGCCTATTTTATCAGTGTTTATTTTGGTTTTTAGTTTTTTACCGTTACTTAATAAAATTATTAAAAACCGCAGTGTATCGGGTGTATCACTGCTAATGATGACATTTGGTTTAGCGCAAAGTGTGTACTTTATTAGCTACAATCTTTATTTTGCTCGTTTTTATATTGCCTTGCCGTTTTTTGCGACAGGTTTATTAAGTGGTTTAATTTTATACTTTTTTGCACGTTATAATGCCGCTAAACGTCAGAAGCTGCAGTTACTTGGCATGCTTAGCTTTTCGTTATTACCTTTTTTGTTGCTGTTAAACCCTAACCTAGATACTGCCACTGTGCTAAATGGCTTAACTTATGTGGGCTTAATTATGAGTTCAGTACGGGTTATGCCACAAACCTATAAAACATTACGAACAGGGAATATTAGTAACCTTAGTGCGCGCTATTTTAGTTTGCAATTTATAGCAGGTATCTGTGGTTTGTTTGCAGAGCTAGCCATGCCAGTGCAAAGTACTTCGCATATATTAATGTTTATTATGATATTGCTAACTAATGCGCTGCAATTTGCGTGTATGCAGTATTATCGCGTACGTCCTGTGTTGGCATAAAATTATAGTGACCGTTAATTTCATTTGTGGCACTTTGAGTGACCAATAAATAAAAAGTGCCCACTATGAAATTAACTATCCATCAAATCGATGCGTTCAGCAGTGAACTGTTTAAAGGTAATTATGCTGCCGTGATCCCACTAGAGTCTTGGCTTAGTGATGATCTTATGCTGAATATCGCTTCGGAAAACAACGTGTCTGAAACCGCTTTTACTTGTCAGTCGGCAGATGGAAGCTTTGCGATACGTTGGTTTTCGCCATTAATGGAGATTGATTTTTGCGGCCATGCTACTTTAGCGGCGGCCTATGTGCTTTGTGAGCAACATAGTATATCGCAGGTGTGCTTTAGCGCAGAGGCGGTGGGCAAACTGATTGTTAATAAAAATAACGATGGCAGCTTTGCTATGACCTTTCCTAAACAAGCCCCTGAAGAGGTTCAGCTCATCCCTGATGCTCTATTAGCTGGCCTGTCTATACAACCTGTTAAAGTGCTGAAAAACCGCCAAGCTTATTTTGCTATTTATGATAATGAGCAGCAGGTTGTAGATCTGAAAACAACCAATGAACAACTAAAAAAATTAGCCCCATTAGATGTGGTTGCAACAGCACCGAGTGTTGAGTACGACTTTATTTCTCGTTATTTTTGGCCTGCCAGTGGGGGTGATGAAGACTTTGTAACCGGCTCAATTCATACTGGGCTTGCCCCTTATTGGGCAGGGCAGTTTGGAAAAAATTCTCTCAGTGCTTATCAAGCCTCACAACGAGGTGGGAAGCTACACTGTGAAGTGGGCAATACAACAGTGACATTAACGGGTCATGCCGTAAGGTACCTTAAAGGCACTATTTACCTTTGAGTTAGTGTAAAAAAGGCCACGTATGACGTGGCCTTGGTTTACTCAGTGTTATTTATGCTTCTAGCGCTTTGCTAATTAAGCGGTCGATATATTTTTTATGTGCTTTGGTTGCGGTATCAGCGCCCCATGCAACCTTTTTATCGGCTATTTGAGTTAGCTGATATAGCGCGGCTGTTTTCGCTAAGTTATCGTATTTACTTGCTTTTTCTAGGCCTGCAATCGCAATTAGCTGATTAACATATTCAATCTGTAAATTATGACTGATTGAATTAGCGGTTTTACTATCAACAAAGATACTTGCAGTTAAATCCTCCATAAATTGCGTAAGGCTGTATTCATTACCATATAAAGCAGTATCTGAAATACGCAGTAACACAGCAGGATGTAGTAGTTGCGCTAGTACACTCTTTTGCATACCTAAAATCATTTTATGCGGTTTAGGGTCTTCGTTTTTACCGTAATGATTAAACCCACGACGCTGCTGCTGCATAAAGTTATACAATGGCTGCATGCTTTGCAGTACATTTGGAGCAAACACATACTCAGCTAAAATAGCCATTGCTTGGGTTTGACGCTCAAGTGGTACCGGTGTAAAAGGCTTTGCTGCATTTTCATCGCCCACGACGGCACGCTCTACATACACGCCACCAATTTGACGAGATACCACGCCTGCTTGTGCACGATACTGGCCAAATAGGCTGTTAGCTGAAGTAACAAGCTGTTGGTAAGACTCACCTTTTACTGTAGCTTTGTCTTTAAGTTCTGCAAAGAGCGTATTGATCAGTGCCATTCTATCTGCCCCGTAAGCTGCAGGGTTAGACGACAAGTCACCTATCATCACGCGAGGGTCTATATGGCGGCCAGGGGCACGCATGTCGTCGGCATCGTTACCAAAGGAAAGCGCATGTTCGCTTGAGCGAGCGAGTATTTTATCAAGGCGAGCTTGCTCTGCAGCTTCATCTTTAAGCGCTGCGCTGTAGCCGTAATTTATTGCCCAATCATCGTATGGACCTGGTTTAGTTTGGAAAATATCGCCTTGAGTCACACCCGTTGGCGCTATATTTGCTGGCGCATAGTCCATTACCGAGCCGGTAACTATGCCTTGGGTTTTACTTTTGTCGTGAACTTCTTTCTCATCCCACAAAATAGAAGACTTCATGTTGTGATTAAGACCTAGAGTATGCCCTACTTCATGTAAAACCAGCTGAGTTAAGCCTTGGCGTAACATTTGGGTATCTTCAATATCAGCGCCATTTGCTAAGCCCTTGGCCATTATTAGGCTTTGCTGTAATTCATGACCTAAAGAGCAATTGAGTTCTGAATAGTTGGTTGGCTGTGTATGGCTCATCGTGCCTTGAGTATACAGTGTGTCGTATATCCAGCGGTTTTTCATAAATACAAACTCAAGCATAATGTCTGAGCCTAAAATTTCACCGGTTAACGGGTTCGCTAATGCTGGCCCATACCCACCAAACGGTGGTTTGGGTGATGAAGTCCAGCGTAGTACGTTATAGTTAATATCGCCGGCATCCCAATCGGCATCGTCAGGTTGTATTTTCACTTCAAGTGCATTTTTAAAGCCTGCTTTTTCAAATGAGGTGTTCCAAGCAAGTACGGCATCACGCACGGTGTCACGCCATTCAACCGGTGTGGTGTTTTCTATCCACCAGGTAATCGGTTTTACTGGTTCTGAAAGTGCAGCGTTTGGATCTTTCTTTTGTAAATCCCAGCGCTTAATGACATCTTGGTATGGCGCCCAGTCGGTTGACGTCATTTTATCAAACTGATTGGTGAAATAACCAATACGTGCATCATCAAAGCGAGGTTGGTAATTGTTTTCTGGTAAAGCCACAAATGAATGTTGTACTTTTACCGACACACTTCGGGGGTCGCTTATCGCACCTGAACCTCGAACGGTTGGGCTGCTATTGGTAAAAACATAATCAACAACCACATCTAGGTTGTTAGGGTATGGGCGCTGTTTGATGATGCGTGATTTTTTATCGTCTAATTTACCTACTTTAAAACGCTTTTTAGCATTTCTATCGTTTGGGTTAGGCGTAGGAGATACTTTATGTAGCGCTTCACTTAAAAAAAGCTTATTTACATTAAAGGCTATTTTACCTTCTTCTTGTTTTTCTATTTTTATACTTGCAAGCACGGCTTCGCTGATGTTAGCTTCACTGGCTTTGGCAAGTGCGCTATTTTCGTTAAATAAGTAGCGAGGGGTTTTACTAATAATATCAATACGATCAAAGTATTTTCTAAATTCAATCAGCTTTGTTTCACGATACGACCCACGAAAATGACCCGCATCAGTTACACCATCAATGGTATGCGCAAAGTACACAAAGGGCGTATCGAGCTGTGATTCGTTTATCACCATTAAGTGATCGCCGGTTTTTTCATCTTGGTAAAGATTAAAAATACCCGCAAATTCGATTTGCCCTTTAATCATTTCAGTTAATGTTTGTGGTTTCTTTTCTTCTTTTTTTTCTGCTGCAACAGCATAGCTGCCACTAAGCGCTATACTCAGCGCCAAGGTAAGTGTGGTTAATTTCATCGTTTAGTCTTTTTTAGTTGTTAATGTAATTTTACTGTACGGTGTGTCATGCTTTTTCGCACAGTATGATTAATAAATACTAACCTAAAGTGATTAGCTTTATGATTTATAATGGTAAAAGATTGTAACAATACATTTATAAAGCGGCTTAACAGTGCTTTTGACTTACCTTTTATTTGCTGAAGAAGACCTTATTTATACCTTTTTGTAACAGTTGCTTACAAATGTCACGTTAATGTTTCATTAAGCTTTGGTATCATAGTGCTAATAGTAATTTGGGAGAAATAAACAGATGCAAGGTAATGTACTTAGATGGGCTTTTCCATTTGTAGCACTGGCATTAGGTGTTGCTGGTTTTGTTGCAATTAATGCGATTGCAAAAGAGTCAGATAAAAAAGAAGTCATAGACACTCGACCAACGGTGCAAGTTGAAGCCGTTTCCGCTAACGATCATCAAGTTATCATTAATAGTTATGGTGAAGTGCAGCCACTAGAAAATACCCAACTTTCAGCGCAAGTGTCAGGTGAAGTCGTCAGCTGGCATCCAAGCTTTGTGGCGGGTGGTGTTGTGGGTCGCGGCGAAACCTTATTTACTATTGAAAAAGATAACTACGAGGCTGCGGTATTGCAAGCTGAAGCTGAACTTGCCCGCGCTCAAGCGATGTTAATTGAAGAGCAAGCGCAAGCCAAAGTCGCAGAAGACGAAGCAAAACGTTTCCCAAATAAAGCACGTACAGATTTATTTTTACGCAAACCACAAGTGCTGAGTGCGCAAGCATCAGTTAAGTCGGCGCAAGCAGCATTAAAAAGAGCCCAACGCGATTTAGACAATTGTGAAATCACCGCACCTTACGATGCATTAGTGGTTAGTCGGAATGTGGGGGTTGGCCAGTTTGTTAGTATGGGCGCTCAAGTTGCCGAGCTGAATAATATTGAAACCGCTGAAGTGATTATTCCGATCGCAGGTTTTGACAGTGTGTTTTTACCTGAGCGCGTTAAAGGAGTAATGGCAACCGTTATCAAAACAGGATTCAATGGGTTTACTCGCCAAGCAGTAATAGACCGCGATTTAGGGATTGTTGATAACGCGACTCGCATGAGCAGTTTAGTGGTAAGAATTGAAGATCCTTACGGACTGACTAATCAGCAGCCTGCAATTAAATTTGGCACTTATGTACAAGTAAACTTTGCCGGCACTATGCTCAATAATATTTATCGTTTACCGCAAGAGTTAGTAAATAACCAAACCGTGTGGATAGTTAATGATGAGCAACAGTTAGAGCCGCGTAAAGTAAAAGTGATTCGTGAAGAAGGCGAATATTTTTATATTAGCGATGGCTTACAAGCCAACGATAAGCTCGTTACCACCTTACCGGAATACCCTCAAAAAGGCATGGCAGTAAAAATAGCCGGTTTAACAGAGACTAAAAATACAGATGCAGCAGAAAATGCATCCACTGAAAAACTTTAAGGTAGGGTGAGTTATGAATAACACAGAACAGCCCAATACAACCAAACAAACAGGGTTAATTGCTTATTTTGCTAACAACTCTGTTGCTGCCAATTTAATGATGTTTTTTATTATTGTAATGGGGCTTATAAGCTACTTTACCATTCAGCGACAAATGTTCCCTAATATAGAAGTTAACTATATTACTGTAAATGCAAACTACCCGGGGGCGTCGCCACAAGAAATTGAAGAAAGTATCTTAATAAAAATTGAAGAGTCGCTAAAAGATATAACTGAGATAAAAAAAGGGGTATATCGCGCTTTTCGTAATGGGGGTTCTGCCAGCCTTGAAATTAATACTGACGCAGAGCTTACCGACGTTCTCGATAAGGTAAAACTGCGAGTAGATGGTATCGCGACTTTTCCTGCAGGAATGGAGCCGGTTACCATTAGTCAAATAGAGTTTCGCCAAGATGTAATTGGTATGACGCTCGTTGCCGACCTACCGCTAAATGAGCTTAAGCCAATCGCAAATCAGGTTGAAGATGAACTCTTGCAGTTATCGAATGTATCTTTAGTGGTAAACGATGTGCCACTGGATGAAATTGCCATAGAAATAGAACCCGATACATTGCGCCAATATAATTTAACTTTATCGGATGTAGCGAACGCGGTACGTCGTTATTCGGCTAACTTTTCAGCCGGACAATTAAAAACTGATGCGGGTGTTATTTCGGTTCGAGTAGAAAATCAGTTTTATTCTGGTGAAGAGTTTAGGCAAATTCCGGTAAAAATTGGCGCCAATGGTGCCAAAGTGTTGCTACAAGATATTGCAATAATCAAAGATCAGTTCGTTGAAGGTGAGCGTTACTTTAAATTTAATGGCGAAAACGCGGTTTATTTATCGGTAAAAGCCACCGAAGATCAAAACATTATTCCGGTGGCCGATTCGGTTAAAGCGTATATTGATCAAAAAAATAAAGAACTGCCATTGGGTGTACGTATAGAGCCGCTAATGGACTTTACTTACTATCTAAATGCACGCTTAGACATGATGAAAGCTAATTTGCTGCAAGGTGCAATTTTAGTCGCTATTATGCTTTCGTTATTTTTACGTTTTAAGCTCGCCCTGTGGGTAATGATTGGTTTACCAGTGTGCTTTTTAGGTGCGATGATGCTGATGCCGTTATTTGGTATCACAATTAATATTGTGTCTTTATTTGCCTTTATTATGGTGCTGGGGATTGTGGTGGACGATGCCATTGTCATAGGTGAAAGTGCCTACACCGAAATAGAAAAAAAAGGCGGCGGTGTTGTTAATGTGGTTAATGGCGCTAAACGAGTGGCAACCCCCGCCACCTTTGGTGTACTAACAACCATTGCGGTATTTGCGCCGTTTACGCTTTCAAGCGGCCCTGAAAGTTCCTTTTTTATAGGTATTTCAGTGGTGGTGATTTTATGTTTAATATTTAGCTTGATTGAATCTAAGCTGATATTACCGGCACACATTGCGCATACTCACTTTTCACCTATTAACCCTGACGGTTGGCGAGCACGCTTTAATAAGCGCTTTTTTGGCTTTGTAAATGGACCGTATAGGCAGTTTATTGTTAATTGTATAAAGTGGCGTTGGACGGTGCTGTTTAGTTTTATTGCGCTACTAATTTTCACCTTTGCGTTAATATCGTCTAATCAGGTGAGAATGATCCCATCGCCTAAAGTGCCGCATGACTTCCCGCAAATTAATGTTGAGATGAACGATAACGTATCAGACATTCAAACTATTAATGCTATTCGCCAAATCGAAGCCATGGTGCTTGAAATAGATAAGCAAACCGAGCGCGAAGAAGGGCAAAAGATGATTCGCGATGTATTGGTATTTAACCAAGGTCGTACAGAGGCGCAGTTATTAGCGCCATTGGTTGATGAAGATTTACGCCCTTATAATGCCTTTGAGCTTTCGCGCCGCTGGCGTGAAGCGATGCCTAATATTGCGGGCGTTAAATCGTTAACTATTCAGGATGATGTTGGCGGTGGAGGTGGCGGCGGTAACGGTGAGTTTGGTTACTTACTGTATGGCTCTGATATCGATACATTGAATGAAGCAGGGCGTCGCTTTATTGGATTATTGCAGCAGCAAGAAGGCTTATTTGATATAAGCTCTACCATTGACCCTGCTAGCAAAGAAGTACAAATGAGCTTAAAACCAGTCGCCTTTGACTTAGGGTTAGATTTGGCCTCAATTGCAAATCAAGTCGGTGCCAGTTTTTATGGTGGCGAGGCGCAACGTGTTATTCGTCGCGGTGAAGAAGTACGGGTGATGGTACGTTACCCTAAGCTTACTCGCGAAGCGTTTTCATCGCTTAAACACGCGGTTATCACCACGCCCCAAGGCAAAGAAGTATTGCTAGGAGATGTGGTTGAGCTAACTGAAACCCCTGGTATTAGTTATATTCGTCGTGAAGGTGGTTATCGTACTGTTTATGTGTATGGCAACATTGATGAGGAAGTGATTGAGCCAGGCGAAGTGGTTAAGCAAGTAAAAGAAAATTTACTACCACAACTGTTGGACGAATACCCAAGTGTTAAGTCAGAACTAGGTGGCGCAATTGAAGAGCAACAAGCGCAAGCTAATGAGCAATTGTTATTTTTTGCTGGTGGTATGATTTTAGTTTATATATTACTTGCCGTGCCGTTAAAAAGTTACTCACAACCTCTCATTGTAATGTCGGTTATTCCATTTAGTTTAACGGGGGCAATATGGGGTCATTTTTGGTTTGGTTTAGATATTAGCTTAATGTCGGGCTTTGGTTTAATTGCTGCTGCAGGGGTGGTTATTAACGACTCCTTAGTGATGACTGATTTTATTAATCAGGCGCGTCGAGCTGGTATCAGTATAAAAGATGCGGTTATTGAAGCAGGCTGTGCACGTTTTAGGCCCATATTACTTACCTCAATTACGACCTTTGCAGGGGTATTGCCGATTATGTTTGAAACCAGTTTACAAGCCAAATTTGTAATACCTATGGCGGTAGCTCTGGGCTTTGCGGTTATGTTTGCAACACTGATCACCCTTATTTTGGTGCCGTGTTTGTATATTATTTTAACCGACATAGGCGCGCTATTTAAGCGCCCGTTCGCAAGTAAAAAAGCGAGCGTAAGTTAACATCACCCAGATCATGTAGCTGAAAAAAGCCAACCGTTTATAAAGCGGTTGGCTTTTTTGTTTTATGCTCATTAGTGCAAACTTTAGTATTGTTTTTAAACTCTGGTTACATTCTTTTGTTTGATTATTGCAACATTGCGAATTACAATCAGTCGGTATTGGTATTACACAATGGTTTTTAACCTAATACTTTAGTTAACGCATATTAGCTCATGAGCTAGTTTGCCTGTTGAAAGCCATATGTTATGGGCGACGTTTGACTCTTTAAGGTTTTGCAGTGTTTATACATTCATCATTAACATGTGGAGAATGGTTAACTATTGGTTGTCTTGGGCTCGATCAGTATAGCCAGCTCTTTGTTGGTGATACGGTTAGTGTGAGCTTTTACGATGAGCATGGCGAATTAACTCAGCTAGCGTTTGATTATGAAATACTCTCTCCAGAGCAGGGCGAACCGCATGCTTGGAGTTTGCTGGTGGTTGAGCATATTAATATGCATATTCCGCTTGTGTGCGCTGGCAGAATGACAGAGCAAGGATTGGTGGTTGCGTACCGACATAACAAAATATTTGCACTTGAAAGCAGTGGTATTTGTAGCGCGGTGGTTCACTTTAATCGCGCTGAAAAAAATAAAAAATTAATCACAGTCAATAGCCTTGGATACGACGCGGTTTATCCTCAAAATGGCGATATGTACAGTGCGGGCACAAAAGTATTACAGCCAAAAACAGGGCATATATACCAGTGTAAGGCATGGCCATTTAGTGAGTTTTGCCGTGTGAATGAGAATAGCGCTATGTTTGAGCCAGGCGTTGGTGAAAGCTGGGCGATGGCTTGGCAGCAAATACAGTAAATCAACTTCCCTTAGGTATAACGACAACAATAAAAATTCTCGTAGTTTTTAGTTATCGAATTTATACCGCTTTAGCCCACTCAACTATGAGTGGGCTTTTTTATTTTTATGATAAACTGACCGCCATTGTTATTTTTTAAGCGGTTTTTTTGTGTCTTCTTCTGATTATTCTTTAAGCTTATTACCTAATTTCCCTGTTGCTAAAAAGCAAGCTCATGCGCTGACTACTCATGCTAAAACACGCAGTGATGATTATTATTGGATGCGCGATGATGAGCGACAAAATGCCGATATACTCGCACATTTAGCGCAAGAAAATGCCTATTGTGATGCACAATTAGCTGCCATTAAGCCACTACAAAATACATTATTTGAGGAGCTTAAAGGTCGTATTGTAAAAGACGATAACACTGTACCGGTAAAAGACGGCCAGTATTGGTATCACTCAGAGGTTCGCGGAGATGATGAATATGCGCGTCATTATCGCAGCCGCAGTATGGCAATGGCTGATAAAGAACTACTACTTGATGTTAATGAACTTGCCAATGGCTATGAATTTTATGAGTTAGGGGAAGTGGCACTGAGCCCCAACGAGCAATTAATGGCTTACTCTGAAGATACCGATGGCAGACGGATATACACAGTACGGTTTAAAGATTTAAGCAGCAATAAAATGCTCGACGATATACTTGAGATTACCGAGGGGCAAGTGGTTTGGGCGAACGACAATAAAACCGTATTTTATGTAAAAAAGGATTTAAAAACCTTATTAGGTTATCAAGTTTTTAGACATGAACTAGGGACTGAGCAACACCAAGATGTGCTGGTATACGAAGAGCAAGACAGCAGCTTTTTTATGGGCTTAGGTAAAAGTCGTGATGAAAGCTTAATTATTATTGATTTAGCGAGCACAGAAACTAACGACATGTGGGTGCTTGATGCCAATCAACCTAAAGGTGAGTTTACCGCTTTAATGCCGCGCGAAGAGGGGCATGAATTTGATATCGATAAGCTTGGTGGTACTTTTTATATAGTGACTAACTGGCAGGCCAAAAACTTTAGATTAATGACCGCAACAAGCGATACCATAGCGGATAAAAACCAGTGGCAAACACATACCCCTCACCGTGAAACTGTATTATTAGAAGGCGTTGAACTATTTAACGACTTTTTAGTGCTTAGCGAGCGCGAACAAGGCCAAGCACGCTTTGTTGTGGTTAATAAAAACGGCGAGCGAATGCACCTTGAGTTTGATGATCCTTGTTACTACGCCGCTATTGCGATGAACCCAGAGCCAAGTGTAACCCATGCACGCATTTACTATTCAAGCTTAACAACGCCAGGCTCGCTCTATAATGTTGATTTAACCACAGGCGAAAAAACCTTACTTAAACAACAAAAAGTACTCGGTGATTTTAACGCAGAAGACTACCAGTCAGAGCGACTTATGGTAAGCGCTCGAGATGGGGTAAAAGTGCCGGTGTCGTTGGTATATCGTAAAGATAGCTTCAAAAAAGATGGCTCAAATCCGTTGTTTCAATATGGTTATGGCGCGTATGGGATCACCATAGATCCTAGCTTTTCGAGTACGTCACTTAGCTTACTCGACCGTGGTTTTGTCTATGCGATTGCGCATGTGCGTGGTAGCGAAATGCTAGGGCGTTCATGGTACGAACATGGTAAGAAACAGCATAAACAAAATAGCTTTAATGACTTTATAGATGTAACCAAAGCGCTCACTGAGCAAGGATATGGCAACAAAAGTAAAGTGTTTGCCTCTGGTGGCAGTGCTGGGGGGTTATTAATGGGAGCTGTGGTAAATCAAGCGCCTGAGCTTTACTGTGGAGTGGGCTGCCATGTGCCATTTTTAGATGTACTCACCACAATGTTAGATGAAAGCATTCCGCTTACAACAAATGAGTATGATGAATGGGGTAACCCAAATGACCCCCATTTTTACGACATTATTGAAGCGTATTCACCGTACGACAATATTAGTGCGCAACACTACCCCAATATACTGGTGACAACCGGTTTGCACGACTCACAAGTACAGTATTGGGAACCAATGAAATGGGTGGCTAAAATGCGTGAATATAAAACCGATGATAATATTTTAGTGTTTAAAACCGACATGGATGCAGGGCATGGAGGCGCATCGGGTCGCTTTAAGAGTTTAGAGGAAAAAGCGCTAGAAATGGCCTTTTTTATCGCTTTGTCATAGCCCGTAAATGATTTTTACAAAAAAGCCTCAGTAATAACTGAGGCTTTCTATTTTTTAAAATAACTTAATCTAGGTAGGCTTTTAACATCCACACTAGTTTTTCTTGCTCTTTAATGTAGTCACTCATTAATGACGCGGTACCTTCATCATCAGCTTCAGCGGCTTGTGCAAGAATATCGCGCTGCATTTTAATTAAGCTGCTGTATCCGGCCAGTAAGTTCTCTACTGCGGTTACGCCGTCGCTGATCCCTTTTGCTTCTTTAATTTCACTTACTTCTAAGTAATCTGAAAATGCATGTAGCGGTGCACCATCAAGCGTTAAAATACGTTCTGCGATTTCATCTACTTTTAACAGTAGTAAGTTATAAATTTCTTCAAACTTTAAATGTAATTCAAAAAAGTTTCGGCCTTTAATGTTCCAGTGAAAACCACGCGCATTCATATATTGAATTTGATAGCTGCTTAAAAGCGTATTCAGTGACTTAATAATATCTTCACTTTTTGTACTGTTTAAACCAATTGCATTTACTTGCGACATACATTGCTCCTTAAATAACCGTTTTATGAATTTGTTTACACCTTGTTCAATACAGTCAGTATTACCTAAGATGGTGTATTAATAAAATCGTTTATACATATTGGTGTCATAGCTAAAAGCTATCACCTTAGCTCGACTTTTTAAATAAGTTAGCTAACGCTGTTCAATAGATATGGGTTGTGTTTATAAAAATACTACCTTGAGCAGCGAAATTGTTTATTTTGTGAGTACAAAATATGATCTAAAACAAGCTTTTGAAAGGCTCAGCACAGACTTATTTTATTTATTGATTTAGGTCAAAAAACGCGCACAAGTAAAGCGCATAATCAATATAACCCAACTTGATAGAGAGTACTTTATTAAGTTAAGGGGCTACTTGATTAGATGCGGAGAGAAATAATGGAAGCTAAAACACGTAAAGAAAATAAAGCTGAACTCATCGTTATTGGTATTGCTTTGGTCGCGTTTGTTGTTGGATTAGTTGCGCACTTAGCGGGTGCGAGTTTTGCAAACTCTGATACCTTTGGTTATATCGCTGCACCCATGCCGCTGGTGTTAGGTATTATATTTTTGATCAGCTATAAAGTGGCCGCTGCAGCTGAGGATTAAATGTCCTCGTTCAAGCGCTCAAGAATATAATTAACGACTTGGCGAGAGTAAATCATACTTGTATGGCTTAAATGAAACACCTTGTGTTCAGCCATACCCTTTAGCTTGGTTTCATCTAGCAATACAGTGCCATCAGAGCGGCTGCCTTTTACAATGAGTGGCATTAAGCCAATCGGTAAGTCGCCGGCAATGCTATATAGCTTGGCTTTAAAAGGCCAATCACCATTCTTAGAGAGTAAAAACTCAACGCTATTTTTTAATAATAGCTCGAACCCTTTTTGCTGCATTTTTTCAGCAATATGGCTGCCAGTATGTGGCGTTCCTAAGGTGATTACCTTTTCAACATGATGACTTGGCGCTGAGTTTGCCTCTAAATAGGCGCGAGCAACTAAGCCCCCCATAGAGTGACACACTAAAGCAGAAGGCTCATTGCTAATAAACTCATCTATTTGCGTAAAAATAGCATCTCGATTAGGGTCTCGAGTATTGTAGGTTAAGTTTAAAACTTTAACCCCCGACTCTTCTAGACGCGAACATAACGGGCGCATCACCAAGCCAGACATATATAAGCCATGTAAAACAATAACGTGTTTAACCTTCATACGCCCCCTAATACCAATTTTATTAAA
This sequence comes from Pseudoalteromonas sp. SM9913, assembly GCF_000184065.1. Classification (NCBI taxonomy): domain Bacteria; kingdom Pseudomonadati; phylum Pseudomonadota; class Gammaproteobacteria; order Alteromonadales; family Pseudoalteromonadaceae; genus Pseudoalteromonas; species Pseudoalteromonas sp. SM9913. The sequence goes on along the minus strand of NC_014803.1, from coordinate 3,250,034 downwards.
AACATGATCATTCTAGCGTATTAAATAATCCGCTACCTACGTTAAAAATTATTTATATAGAACAACTATATGTCACAATTTTCGCCTTGTTACCGACTTATTTACTTGTCGCTATAATAGATAACTAATTTAATGCAATTGGTATAACCTATTCTAGTTACATTAATTGCTGAGGTTTTATCTCAATGTTAGTGGTGTCGGTATTAACCCAAACTTCACCATCTTGAATGGTAATAGCCAATTTAATATTACGATCAACCAACGCAGCTAATAACTGAGTAGCAGCATAATCAAGGCTAAAAATGCTTAAGTTTTTAAACTCGTACAATTTAGGCTGATGCTTTTGCCACCAAATAGCTTGGTTATTCTCGCCATAGGTATATAAAACTACTTTTTTAGCTTTATTACAGGCTTTTTTAAGGCGCTTTTCATCTGGTAACCCCAGCTCAATCCACAGCTCTATTTCTTCACTGTAATTGACATGCCAAAGCTCCGGCTCATCATCAGCGCTTAACCCTTTGGTAAACTCTAAACCATCACAGCTATTAAGTGCAAAAGCGAGTAAGCGGATCATCAACCGCTGATCTGTTTCTGATGGGTGTTGTGCCAAGGTCAGGTTAAAGTCTTGGTATACGTGACGGTCCATATCGCTAAGCGATAACTGCGCCTTCATGATGGTAGATTTGAGAGCCATAGTGTCTTATATGAAAAAATTTGCGTCAGTATAGCGCAATTAAATGAATTGCCAGTTAAAATAGCTACAAATTATACGTTAGGAGTTAAAAATGGCTATCCAGTGGTTCCCTGGGCACATGAATAAAGCCCGAAATGAAATTAAAGAAATAATGCCACAAATGGATGTGATCATTGAAGTGCTAGATGCGCGCATTCCTTACAGTAGCGAAAACCCGATGGTGGCTACCCTGCGTGAAGGTAAGCCGGTCATCAAAATTCTCAATAAAGCCGATTTAGCTGATCCTAAAATGACGCAAACCTGGAAAGACTATTTTGAGCAAGAAAATGGCGTAAAAGCCATTGCATTTGGTAACGATAAAGCCGCAGAAGTGCATCGAATTAATGAGCTATGTAAAAAGTTAGTGCCACATAAAGTCGGTGCCGATAAGCAAATTAAAGCCATGATCATGGGTATTCCTAACGTAGGTAAATCAACACTCATTAATGTGCTTGCTGGGCGTATAGTAGCTAAAACGGGTAACGAGCCTGCAGTTACTAAGGCGCAGCAACGTATTAAACTTGATGATGGCATTATGCTTTACGATACGCCAGGGATGCTGTGGCCAAAAGTAGAGAACGAAAACTCAGGTTATCGTTTAGGCGCAACCGGTGCGATACGTGATACCGCTATTGAGTACGAAGAAGTGGCAAGTTACACCGCTGAGTATTTATTGCATGCTTATCCTGAGCTTTTAAAAGCGCGCTATAAATTAGATGAACTGCCAGAAAGCGATTGGGAGTTTGTTGAAATGGCGGGTAAAAAGCGCGGCTGTATTCGCGGTGGTAACCAAATCGATACGTATAAAATGTCGGAAATTCTAATTAATGAATTACGAGATGGCATTATTGGTCGTATTACCATGGAAACACCTGCTATGCGTGAAGAAGAAGAAATAATGGTGGCTGAATTGCGCGCGGCAGCAGAGGCGAAAAAGCAAGCCAAAGAAGAAGAGAAAAAACAACGCCGAGCACGTGCACGAAAAAACCGTCGTTAATTTATAAAAGCGCAGGTTAAGGCCTTACGCACTAAATTACAGACATAAAAAAAAGCCCGTAAGGGCTTTTTTAGTTTCATATCTACCGTCACCGATATGAGCAATGTAGCAAGTAAATGAGTAGGGCGGAAACAGGTCATAAACAGCAAGGGGCGTTGTGGTTTATAACAGGTTTCCATAGCTGTTAACGTGCGCCACACGTTGTTTCAGGGTCGAGAAACAAATGAACTTTTCCGTCACAAGAAGTATGCTTCTTGTTGATAGTGATTATCAATTAGATTTAAATAACTGTCAACACCTAAATGCAAATAATTCTTATTTTACCTTTTTGTTCATTTATAGCACTAAAGTAAGGGCTGCTTTTTGCTACACATCCCCTTATGCTAAGTTAAGTATTATAAAAATAATAACAAGAACAAAAATATGTTTTCAATTTGGTTTATTAGCCTTATTGCTGTGGTGTATCTAGGGATATTATTTGCAGTTGCTGGCTGGGCGGATAGGCGTAAGGTACTTCCTTTCAAAGGTTTAACCTACGGGCTGTCATTGGGTGTTTATTGTACCTCATGGGCTTTTTACGGCACCACAGCACAAGCGGCTAGTAATGGCTGGTGGTTGGCACCTACCTATGCGGGCACGATTATATTATTTATTTTTGGCTGGCAGCTGTATTGTCGTATTGCGCATATTTGTCGACAGCAAAAGCTTACTTCTATGGCTGACTTTATTGCCACTCGTTATGGGCAGTCGTCGAGTTTGTCAGGGCTTATCTCACTTATTTCAGTGATAGCAATTGTACCGTATATTTCTTTACAACTTAGTGCGACCGCACAAAGTATTAATTTACTCACCGACCGAGCCCCCACTCAAAGTAACCAAGTATGGGCAGACAGTACGTTTTATATTACGTTATTGCTGGCTTTATTTGCTATTTTATTTGGCGCTCGCAGGCTTAAGCCCAGTGAGCATAACCCCGGGTTAATTGCCAGTATTGCCTTTGAATCAATTGTTAAGTTACTTGCCTTTATTGCGGTGGGCTTGTATGTGTGTTTTTCTATATTTGATAGCCCTATTGCTTTGTATGAACAGGCGCAAGCGCTAAACATACCAACACACGTTGCCGCGACTCAAAGCCCCGTTTATGTCTATGTTGCACATACCTTGTTGGGGATACTAGCAACGTTATGTTTGCCGCGCCAGTTTCATATGAGCTTTATTGAAAACAATAACAATAATGAGCTGGCAACTGCTCGCTGGTTATTTCCGTTGTATTTATTACTGATCAACTTATTTATTTTACCTATAGCTTACGCTGGGCTGGTTTATTTTAGTGATAGTAGCGTTGGTCAAGATACTTTCGTATTAGCGTTGCCAATGGCGACAGATAATAGCGGGGTAACCTTACTGGCCTTTTTAGGTGGCTTTTCAGCGGCCACAAGTATGGTGATTGTGTCGGCAATTGTGCTGTCGGTGATGATCACTAATGATTTTATTAATCAGTTTATTTTGCGTCGCTCACAGTTAACGTCAAGCAGCCGAGGATTGGATAAAAACAACTTATTGCATGCGCGTAAAATTGTAATTGTACTTATTTTATTACTCAGCTATTTCACTCATAGAGTGCTGGCAGAAACCACCACTCTTGCAACCGTTGGGCTTATGTCGTTTACCTTAGTTGCGCAATTTGCTCCTGCGATGATTATTGGTTTATGGTGGCGCCACGCATCGTGTCGTGGTGCACAGCTCGGTATTTTAAGTGGCTTTGTAATTTGGGGTTACACTTTACTGCTACCTAATTTAGCCAGTGGTTTTGGCAGCCAAAGTAGTTGGTTAATAGAAGGGCCATGGCAAGTTGCTTGGTTAGCGCCCACTAATTTACTTTCATTGAATTTAGAAAGTATTAGCCAATCATTACTGTTGTCGTTAGGGGTTAATACGTTAGTGTATTTGCTTGTACCACTATTTAGTCGTGCAACGCTTGCTGAGCGCCTGCAAAGCAATAAGTTCATATCTCAATTAAACGACTCGCGATTAAACACCACATTACAGCCACTCAATTATGAAGATTTAGGGGCATTACTACAGCGTTTTGCTGAAAAAGACGCGAGCCATTCTTTAGTGCAGCAGTATTTTCCGCATGACAAAAGCCAGTGGAAACGGATTGCTAATGTTGAGCTTGAGTTATTAGTTGAGCGTGAAATGTCAGCGGTTATTGGTGGTGCATCAGCACGGCTAATTTTAGATGTAGCGAAAAATGAGCAGCGTCAGCCTTTAGAGCAAGTTGCTGAGTTTGTAGATGAAGCTAGCCAAGTGCTTAAATTTAATCGTGATTTACTGCAATCTACCATTGAAAACATTCAACAAGGGATTAGCGTAGTAGATAGTGAGTTGCGTTTGGTCGCTTGGAATCAGGGCTATAAGCACATGTTTAATTACCCCGATAGTGCTTTGTATATAGGCCGACCCGTTGCCGATATTATTCGCTTTAACGCTGAGCGAGGCTTATTTCGTGGTGAGGATATTAATACAGAAGTCGATAAGCGTTTAGCTTATTTAAAACAAGGCAGTGCGTATAAATATCAACGCGCACATAGTGATGGCCGAGTATTTGAAATGCAAGGAAATCCCTTGCCTGGTGGCGGGTTTGTAACGACCTACACCGACATAAGTGAGTTTGTAAAACAACAAAAAGCACTCACCGAAGCGAATGTTAGTCTTGAAGAAAAAGTGGCTACGCGCACTGCCGCATTAACACAGGCTAACCAAGCGCTTTCTAAAGCTAAGCAAGTAGCAGAGCAGGCAACAGTAAGTAAAACGCGTTTTTTTGCCGCGGCGAGTCACGATTTATTGCAGCCATTTAATGCCGCAAGTTTATTTTGTTCGCTAATGAACGAAAAAGCCCAAGATACTGAGCTTAAAGATCTAGCTATGAATATTAAAAATTCCTTAGCAAGTGCAGAAGAGCTACTTTCGAGTATTTTAGAGTTAACTAAACTCGATTCAGGTTCGTTTAAAGTACAGTTAACGGAATTTAATGTGAGTAGTTTAATAGAGCCACTGCGTAATGATTATTTAGCACTAGCTCAAGAAAAAGGCCTCGGTTTTATCGTTGAGTCGTGCGATGCGCGAATTTATACCGACAAAGCATTACTTAAGCGTGTACTAAGAAACTTACTTAGTAATGCTATACGCTACACAGAGTATGGTGAAGTACGTTTAAAAGTTTTACTTGATGAACATCATGTATCGTTTGTGATTGAAGATACAGGCATAGGCATTGCTACCAGTGATCAGCAGAGTATTTATCAAGAATTTAAGCAGCTGGGCGATAAACCTAATGCCGAGGGATTAGGATTGGGGCTTTCTATCACCAAACGTATTTGTGATTTATTAAATATTCCTTTGGTAATGGGCTCTCAGCTTAATAAAGGCACTCAATTTACTTTAACCATGCCATGCAAACCTAATTTAAAAACACCAGCCACTGCGCATGTACCTGCCAATTCAGAAACTGAATTGGGTCGTTTATGTATTTGGCTTGTGGATAACGATCGTAATGTACTTGAAGCGCTAAAACAGTTGCTAGAAAACTGGGGCTGTGAAATTGCCACCGCCACTAACTTAATTGAACTTGAGCAACTCAAAGCAGAAAATACACTACCACAACTACTTATTGTTGATTATCAATTGGATGATGGTGTAACGGGGCTTGAGGTGATTGAGCAAGCAGGATTAATGACGTTGCCTGCCATTGTTAATACTGCAAACCACGATGAGCAAATACGCGAGCGCGTACTCGATGCAGGTTATCCTTTATTGTACAAACCACTTAAAGCACCGGCATTAAAAAGAATGATAAAACGACTGACTTAGAGATGTACACTATATTAGCTCGCCTCTAACTTACCAACTTGAGATAGCTGATTAAACAAAATGCCTGCTTGGGTACGGTTATACACATTCAGCTTTCGCAAAATGGCCGATACATGTTGTTTTATGGTGGTTTCTTGAATCGACATTTCAAAGGCAATTTGTTTGTTCAAGAGCCCGTCGGCTATCATCGCGAGTACACGGTATTGCTGTGGAGTGAGTTTTTCTAGGTTGCGGGCAAAATTGCTCTGTTCGTCATTAACAACCACATCAGTTAAGTCAATATCTGTTGGCAACCAAGAGTCTCCATTGAGTACATGTTCAATGGCTTCACTGATCACATCAAGGGATGATGACTTTGGAATATAGCCTGCAGCACCTAAGCTCATGGCTTGTTTTATGATAGTGGGGGTTTCGTTAGCCGATACCATAATAATTAATATATCAGGGTATTGATTTCTTAGTTGCGAGAGCGCTTGTAAACCATTGGCGCCAGGAATTGTTAAATCTAAAAATATCAGCTCTATCTCGGGGTGTGATTTTAATAAGCTAAACAAACCGTCGATATCGCTGGTTTCTTTTATATATTGTTCTGGTACTGAAGTCGCTGCTGCTTGACGTAGCGCACTTCTGAATAAAGGGTGGTCATCAGCAATTATGGTATTCACAGCACAAGCCATTTCAAATAGTCTCCAATGCATTAAGTTATATGTGATTTTGCGATGTGAAACAAGGTTTGTCTGTGGGGATATACAGACAAACCCTAGGGTCTGTTCACCTTTCAAGATTGAATTTGCAGCAGTCTGTTTGATATTTAGGCAAGGTAGAGCCTATGTCATGTGGTTATTCCACATAAATAGGCGATAACGCAGCATCAATGCCAAACAGGCGCTGCCCTTCGGGTTCTTCCGAGGGGCGATTTACTCTTTGTTGCTCGGTTTTTACTTAGCCCACTAGGTTACAAACCTCGCGCCGCGATTAAAATAGCCCCTAGTTTGAACAAATTTCAATCCGCAAAGGTCAACAGGCCCTAGTGATATTAAATTTTAAAAACGATAGCCCACAGTGAGTGATATTGTGCGGGGGTCACCGTAATAACCAATTAAGGTATTATCGCCACCAAGACCCGGTGTGTATTTGCTGGTATCAGTTGGATCTGATGGGTCAGGAGCCACGAACTGATAACCACCAATCATGTATTCTTCATCGGTTAGATTTTTACCATAAATACCCGCAGTCCAATGGCCATCTGCGCTATACCAAGTAACACCAATATTTAATAATCCGTAGGCGTCTTGTGTTAAGAGGCTATCTTCTTCGAACAGTGCGTAATCACCTCGGTGATAGTAATTACCGTTTATAACGAAGTCGCCCATTTCTGTGTATAAACGATAGGTAGCACCTAAGTTGAAAGTTAGATCTGGGGTGTTTGAAACACTAAAACGGTCTGATTTATCAAATGTTTCACCGGTATCAGGATTGGTATCAATTACATTTTCAAAACTACTGTCGATGTAACCTATTGACGCGTCGAAAGTTAGTGCATCGTTTGCAACATAGCTAAGTTCTAATTCAACGCCATCAGACTTAGACTCGCCAATATTACCTAAGCGCTGGTTTAAATCGGCGGCGCTGTCACCGGGTAATACCGATATGTACTGACGGTCTTTATGATCAAGTGTGAATACAGTTAAATTTGCGCGTAAATTATCATTCCATTCGCTTTTCATGCCTAACTCAATAGAGTCAACCACTTCGGGCCTTGCTGCAGGTTCTGCTGTTGTAGCTCGTGGATTAAATGTCCCTGACTTAAACCCTTGCGAGTAACTAGCAAAAAACATGATGTCGTTATTATATTGATATTCAACACCCGCACGAGGTGTAAAGCGTGACCAATCTTCGCTGTCATCTAGTACCGTAGGCACGAGTTGTCCTTCTGGGCGAACATAACCCGGGATCCAACCTGATTCAGGGTAAACAATGTCAAAAATAAGACCATTATTTACAACCGCTTCTTTGCTGTCTTTGGTATAGCGCGCGCCAAGTGTCATTGACCATTTTTCATCAAAGTCATAACTACCTTGAATATAGGCTGCTTTACTGGTGGAATTGCTGCAACCGCTTACTTCACGCGTAAGCCCAGGGGCACCTAAACCTTGACCAAGCACACCTAATATTGCTTCAAACTGGCCACACGATTCGCCATCATAGTAATAAAGCCCTGAGACCATTTTATAGTTATCGCCACTGTGATTTAGCTGCAACTCATGCGTGGTTTGTTCATCGTCATAAATGGCTGGAACATCAAAAATAGGTAAAGAGGTATTATCAAAGTCGATGTTAGTTGGTGAATAGCTCTCTCTTGTTGCTGCAACGTATTTAATACTCGTGTTTGCACTCATATCCCAACGAGCAGTTAAGCTCATACCTTCAAGCTCTACTTTGTTCCATGTAGGTAAACTAGTATAAGAGTCATACACGCTATCGGGTACAGGCGCATTCGTTAACAAGCTTGGAAGTAAGCGATACCCGCCTTTTGCGTTGGAGTCATCATCAGTTTTATCCCACGCAAAACGAAAGAATAAGTCATCGGTAGGGGTGTACTCTAACGTAACCCGTGCTGCGGTAACATCTTTGTTATAGTTTTCGCGGTCTTGATTATCAAGCGCTGACGTTAAAAATTCACCATAGCCATCACGGTTCAATGTGGCAAAACCAAAACCAACATAGAGTTTTTCGTCAATAAGCGGGAGCTGCCCAGTGACTTTTAAATCTTTTTGGCTGTAGCTGCCTACGGTGCCTTGAATATTTAGCGTTGCATCTCCGCTCATTTCTTTGGTGACATACTTTACTGCACCACCAATAGTGTTTTTGCCATATAGCGTACCTTGTGGGCCACGTAACACCTCAATTTGTTGTACATCAAGTAAGTCGAGCACGGCACCTTGCGGGCGGGCGATGTATACATCATCAATGTAAATACCTACGCCAGGTTCATAGCCCCAAAGCGGGTCTTGCTGACCTACACCGCGAATAAACGCAGTGATGGTAGAGTTAGTGCCTCGGCTTGATTGTAGCGTAGTGTTGGGTGAAAACTGCTGTACTTCAGTCATTACGCTGATGCCGTTTTCTGCTAATTCTTGTGCGCCAATTGAGGTTACGGCAACCGGAACTTCTTGTAAGTTTTCAACGGTTTTGCGAGCGGTTACTTCTATTCGCTCTAACTCTGCTTTTTTTACTTTAGGCGCTTGTTCAGCTGCCACACTTGTTGCACTTAATAAGGCGAGTGAAACAGCGAGTGTAACGGGTGTGATATTTTGTTTGAGCTTTATCATGGTGTGTTCCTGTTGTTATTAGTTGATTATTTGTTTGCTCATGTCACCTGCACTTAATGTAGAAGATAGTGTTAAAAAATGAATTAGTACCATAGTGCTATAAAAGCTTAACACCTTGACTTATATGATTTTTGTGTGAGTTTTATAACGTATAGTACCTTAGTGCTATGTCTTTATTTGCGCTGAGCGATAAAACTAACAACAGTTACTGCGATGTCACCTCATCTGGGTAATAACAATAATTATAGGAATGTCTATGCTGAGCATGATAGGGCTGTTAGGCGGTTTAATACTGCTAATAATTTTAACTTTGCGCGGGGTCAATTTATTTATTGCCGCGCCAATATGTGCATTGTTGGTGGCACTAACAAGCGGGATGGCTATATTCCCGGTGACTGCCGACAGTAATTTTATTAACGCGTACATGGATGGCTTTGCTGGATTTTTAAGTGCATGGTTTTTTATGTTTTTACTGGGCTCGTTGTTCGGTAAGTTTATGGAAGATACTGGTGCAGCAGATAGTGTAGCCAGTTACATTGTTGGCAAGTTAGGTATGAAGCATGCGGTGCTGGCGGTGGTGATTGCTTGTGCCGTGCTGACTTATGGCGGAGTCAGTGTATTTATTGTGGCGTTTTCGGTTTACCCGATGGCGCTCAGTTTATTTAAAGATGCCGATTTGCCGCGGCGCTTTATACCCGCAACATTAGCGTTTGGCTCAGTGACATTCACTATGACCTCTGCGGGCTCGCCTGAAATTCAAAATTGGATACCCGTAAAGCATTTAGGTACCTCACCCTATGCGGCATGGGAAGTAAGCTTAGTAGTGGCCATTTTTATGGCAACAGTCGGTTACTTTTGGCTAAATAAAATGATTAAAAAGGCGGTTGCCAAAGGTGAGCGTTTTGCTGCTAGAGAAGACGACCCAATTATTTTAGAGCGTGAACGCCCTCATCCAATCACCGGCGTAATTCCTTTGCTGGTGGTGCTACTCTTATCATTTATGTTGCATGATGTTTTACAACAAACCGCACTAATTGTGGCGTTGCTTGGTGGTGTTTTAAGTATTGTGGTCATCAATTATAAGTATTTTCATAACATGGCAAATGCCATCAATATGGGGACCACTGGCGCCTTAGTTGCTATAGGTAACACTGCTGCTGTAGTAGGGTTTGGCGCAGTGGCTAAAGTATCACCGGCGTTTATAGCTGCTGTTGATGCTATGACTCATATGCCAGGTAATGAGTTGGTGGGGGCTGCTGTTGCCGTGAGCGTAATAGCCGGATTAACGGGTTCAGCATCCGGCGGGCAAGCGATTGCACTACCGCTTGTGGCTCCTGGATATTTGGATATGGGGGTTAATCCAGAGCAATTACACAGAGTGGTTGCTATTAGTTCTGGTGCATTAGACAGCCTGCCACATAATGGTTACGTGGTCACAACTATACGTGCCATTTGTAAAGAAACACATCAACGCGCTTATTGGCCATTAGCCGCATTGACGGTGGTTATCCCATTGGTTGGGGTGGCTCTTGCGCTGAGCTTATTCATCACTTTTTAAGGAATTGCAATGAAAACAATATTAATAATAGGGTTGCTGTTTTTATTTAGTAGTACGGTGTCTGGCGCTGATAAAGCCGAGCCGTTACTAGTAGAAAAGCAACATTTCAGCACAGAAAACTTCACAACGGTTTCTGGCACAACGTTGCCACAGGTTGATATTGGTTGGGAAAGTTATGGTGAGCTTAACAAAGCCAAAGATAATGTAATCTTGATCACTCATTATTTTTCAGGAACCTCTCATGCAGCAGGTAAATATTCAGCCGACGACGCCGCAGCAGGATACTGGGATGCGTTAATTGGCCCAGGAAAAGCCATAGATACTAACAAGTATTTTGTGATCAGCTCTGACACCTTAGTCAATGCTAATTGGCATGACCCACACGTAATCACTACGGGTCCTGCATCAATTAACCCTGCGACAGGTAAACCTTATGGCTTGGATTTTCCAGTGGTTACTATTACTGATTTTGTTAACGTACAAAAACGCTTATTAGAGAGTTTGGGCATTACTAAATTACATGCCGTGATGGGCGCATCTATGGGCTCTTTTCAGGCGCTAGAGTGGGCAACGCGTTATCCAGATCAGGTTGAACGCCTAATCCATGTTATTGGTGCAGCAACCATGGATGCATGGACTGTCGCTGCGCTTGAAAAATGGGCACTCCCCATTCGTTTAGATAAAAACTGGCAGCAAGGTAATTACTACGACAAGGAGCGCCCATTAGATGGACTTGCCGCAACCATGTTAAATATTACCCAAGATGCGATGCATCCAATTATTTATAACGCTAGCTTCCCTGACTTTAACGTACTTGATGAAGGTGCGTTAAAAGACATTCGTACCTTACCTAAGTTAAACCAAGTACTAGCACAGCGTGCAATGGCGCGTGCAAAAACCCAAGATGCAAATCATGTATTGTATTTGGTACGGGCATCACAACTGTTTACTGCCGGTATGGAAGGGAACTTAAGCGCAGCACTTAAAAAAATTAGCGCTAAAACACTGTTATTGCCTGCAACCAATGATTTACTGCTACGCCCTGAAAATATGCGCACTGTATATGAGTCAATGAAGTCGCTGGGGAAAGAGGTTCAGCTTTCTGAAATTGAAGGCGGCTGGGGGCATCTCGATGGAATTTTTTCAATCTCGCCTAAAGCGCAGCTGATCAGTGAATTTTTAGAGGAGTAGCAGTATGAGTAAAAACGTATTAATCACCGGCGCGGCTAGTGGTATAGGGCTACACATTGCTGAGCAGCTAGCCCGAGCTGGGCATAGCATTATTGTGACCGATCTTAATGAACAGGTAGCTCAACAAGCCGCGCAAAAAATAGTTAATCAGGGCGGTAACGCTCAGGGCTATGCATTGAATGTGGCAGATAGCCAAGCGATTGAAGATTTTTTTAGCACTTTTACGCTACCTGTGGATGTATTAATTAATAATGCAGGAATACAGCATGTAGCGAAATTAGAAGACTTTCCTGCAGATAAGTGGCTGCTTTTACAGCAAGTGATGTTGGTAGGTCCCGCAATGATGAGTAAAGCGGTACTGCCACGCATGCGTGAGCAAGATTTTGGCCGCATCATTAATATAGGTTCTATTCACGCCATGGTGGCCTCTAAGTATAAATCTGCTTATATCGCCGCGAAGCATGGCTTAATTGGCTTTGCTAAAACCATGGCATTAGAAACAGGTGATGCCAATATTACTATTAATACAGTGTGCCCAGCGTATGTAAAAACGCCATTAGTGGAGCAGCAAATTGCCGCACAAGCCAAAGAGCATGGTATTTCTGAGCAACAAGTAATTGACACCATTATGCTGGCACCCATGCCGAAAAAGGCATTTATCGGCTTAGACGAAATCTTGCATACCGTGAGTTTTTTAATGGCAGATGCTGCACGCAACATAACCGCTCAAGCAATCGCTATTGATGGCGGTTGGACTGCACAATAAGGGGGAGCTAATGGCAGGTTTTGATAAAGTAGTAACAAGCTACAGTGACGCTATGACTGGGCTTGAAGATGGCATGACCGTGATTGCTGGTGGTTTTGGTTTGTGTGGTATTCCTGAGGGATTAATTGCACAAATTAAACGCCAAGGGACACGTAATTTAACCGTAGTATCTAATAATTGTGGTGTTGATGGTTTTGGGCTTGGATTACTACTTGAAGATAAACAAATTAGTAAAATGGTCGCTTCTTACGTCGGTGAAAACGCACTTTTCGAGCAACAATTACTTAGTGGCGAGTTAGATGTTGAACTAACGCCACAAGGGACGCTAGCCGAAAAAATGCGCGCAGGCGGCGCCGGAATTCCAGCGTTTTATACCGCAACGGGTGTCGGTACGCCTGTGGCTGAAGGTAAAGAAACCCGTTCAATCAAGGGGCGCGAATATTTATTAGAGCCCAGTATAATCGGTGACTTTGCCATTGTGAAAGCATGGAAGGCAGATCGCTATGGTAACTGTATTTATCGTCATACAGCGATGAACTTTAATCCTATGGCAGCCACCGCTGGTAAAATTACCGTATTAGAGGTTGAAGAAATTGTCGAGCCCGGAGAGCTTGAGCCAAGCCAAATTCATACGCCAGGTATTTATATCGATCGCGTTATTAAAGGTGAGTTTGAAAAGCGTATTGAAAAAACCACCACTCGAGCGACAAAGTCCTAAGGAGCACATAATGGCATTAACACGAGAGCAAATAGCAAAACGCGTGGCAATGGAATTACAAGATGGCTACTACGTTAACTTAGGAATAGGGATACCTACATTGGTGGCCAATTATGTGCCTAAGGGCATTGAGGTAATGCTGCAATCAGAAAATGGGTTACTGGGCATGGGGCCCTATCCTAGCGCTAAAAATGTAGATGCCGATATGATCAACGCAGGAAAAGAAACAGTAACCGCAGCTACGGGTGCCGCTATTTTTAATTCTGCTGAAAGCTTTGCCATGATCCGTGGTGGGCATGTTGATTTAACCGTGCTGGGTGCGTTTGAAGTGGACCAAAACGGCAACATTGCCAGTTGGATGATCCCTAATAAATTGGTCAAAGGTATGGGCGGGGCGATGGATTTAGTGGCTGGGGCAAAAAACATTATTTGCACTATGACCCATGCTAATAAACACGGTGAATCAAAGCTACTGAATGAATGCAACCTACCGTTAACCGGTGTTGGGTGTATTAATAAAGTAATTACTGATTTGGCTCTACTAGAAATAAAAGATGGCGCTTTTCATTTATTAGAATGTGCACCCGGTGTGACTATTGATGAAATCAAAGCCAAAACTGCGGGTAATTTAGTTATTAGCGACAAAGTCAAAACTATGAGTTTTGAGTGATTTTACTAACGATTTACATGGAGCAAAATAATTGTGTTTGCTTCATGTCATCATCCGATTGCGCTTTTGATGTTCAACAATGACGCTGATAAAGACTTAAGTCGTTTAAATACAGTTTATAATATGCCTCTTTTAAGCCCATCTCATACCTCAAAATATCTTTAAAGCAAGTTTTTTATAAATTGATTGCATTTTAAGCGACTTCTATGGTGATGTTCGCTTTAAGTAATGCTATACTCCCGCCGAATAATTTATCGACTTTATTAAGAGTAAAATTAATGGCAGATTTATCGAAGTACAGAAACATTGGTATTTTCGCGCACGTTGATGCGGGTAAAACCACAACTACTGAGCGTATCCTAAAGCTTACAGGTACTATCCACAAAACAGGTGAGGTTCATGATGGTGAATCGACTACCGATTTCATGGATCAAGAAGCTGAGCGCGGTATTACTATCCAGTCTGCGGCAGTAAGCTGTTTCTGGAAAGATCACCGTTTTAACGTTATCGATACTCCTGGACACGTTGACTTCACCGTTGAAGTTTACCGTTCACTTAAAGTATTAGATGGCGGTGTGGGTGTATTCTGTGGTTCTGGTGGTGTTGAGCCACAATCAGAAACTAACTGGCGCTACGCGAATGAGTCAGGTGTTGCACGTATCATCTTCGTAAACAAATTAGACCGTATGGGTGCTGATTTTTTCCGTGTAACAGCGCAAGTACAAAAAGTACTTGGTGCTACTCCACTTATCATGACTTTACCAATCGGTATCGAAGATGAGTTCTGTGGTGTTGTTGATGTTTTAAACAAAAAAGCATACATCTGGGATGAGACAGGTCTTCCAGAAAACTACACTATTGAAGACGTTCCTGCAGACATGGTAGAGAAAACTGATGAATACCATGAAATGCTTATCGAAACTGCTGTAGAGCAAGACGATGACCTAATGGAAGCGTACATGGAAGGTGAAATCCCTTCAATCGAAGACATCAAGCGTTGTATCCGTAAAGGTACTCGTGACCTTGCGTTCTTCCCTACATTCTGTGGTTCTGCATTCAAAAACAAAGGTATGCAACTTGTACTTGACGCAGTAGTAGATTACCTACCTGCTCCTACAGAAGTTGATCCTCAACCTCTTATGGATGAAGAAGGTAACGAAAACGGCGAGCATGCAATCGTATCTGCTGACGAACCTTTCAAAGCGTTAGCATTTAAGATCATGGATGACCGTTTCGGTGCATTAACATTCGTACGTATCTACTCTGGTGTGCTTAACAAGGGTGACACTATCCTTAATGCATTTACTGGTAAAACTGAGCGTGTTGGCCGTATGGTTGAGATGCAAGCAGATGAGCGTAAAGAGCTTACTTCAGCGCAAGCGGGCGATATCATCGCTATCGTTGGTATGAAGAACGTGCAAACTGGTCACACTCTTTGTGATCCTAAGCACCCAGTAACACTTGAGCCAATGGTATTCCCAACTCCAGTAATCTCGATTGCTGTACAGCCTAAAGATAAAGGCGGTAATGAGAAAATGGGTGTTGCTATCGGTAAAATGGTTGCAGAAGATCCATCTTTCCAAGTTGAAACTGATGAAGATTCAGGTGAAACTATCCTTAAAGGTATGGGTGAGCTTCACTTAGATATCAAAGTAGATATCCTTAAGCGTACTTACGGTGTAGACCTTATCGTTGGTCAACCACAGGTTGCTTACCGTGAAACTATCACTCGTGAAATCGAAGATAGCTACACGCATAAGAAACAATCTGGTGGTTCTGGTCAATTCGGTAAAATCGATTACCGTATCAAGCCTGGCGAAGTGGGTTCTGGTTTCACGTTCACATCTTCAGTTGTTGGTGGTAACGTACCTAAAGAATTCTGGCCTGCAGTTGAGAAAGGCTTTAAGTCAATGATGAACGAAGGTGTTCTAGCTGGCTTTCCAGTACTTGACGTTGAAGTTGAACTTTTCGACGGTGGCTTCCACGCCGTGGATTCATCAGCAATCGCATTCGAAATCGCAGCTAAAGGCGCTTTCCGTCAGTCTATCCCTAAAGCGGGTGCACAACTTCTTGAGCCAATCATGAAAGTTGACGTGTTCACGCCAGAAGATCACGTAGGTGACGTAATCGGTGACCTTAACCGTCGTCGTGGTATGTTAAGCGACCAAGAAGCTGGTTTAACTGGCGTTCGCATTAAAGCAGACGTACCGTTATCAGAAATGTTCGGTTACATCGGTTCACTACGTACAATGACATCAGGTCGTGGTCAGTTCTCTATGGAGTTCTCACACTACGCACCATGTCCACAAAACGTAGCTGACACAGTAATCGCTGCAGAAAAAGAGAAAAAAGCAGCTAAGTAATTAGCACTTTAACTCTTTAAAAAAACCCGCACTTGTTGCGGGTTTTTTATTGTCTGAAGGTTATTAAGCTCGAAAATTAAAGCGTGCGGTCATAAAAAAGGAGCAACAGTTAGTTGCTCCTTTTTTATTTATTATGACTATACCAATCTTCAAAATAGCTGACTTAATTAAGCGAATTGGTATTAATTTAGCTTATTAGCTGTTTTTGTAATGAGTGCTTTAAACTTCTTACGATGTGATTCACTACTAAAGCTCTGAATAGGCATGGTTACTTTGTGTTCTTGTGGTAACAGCGGTATTGCTGTTGAATAACGCCCTGCAGGTGGAACGGTTATCTCTTTGAGGTGTACTTTAAGTGCCGCTAATGTTACATCATTATCGACTTCACTCGGGCAGAGAAAAATCCCCCATTGTCTGAGCTTAACGCCTAGCTTGATACTACTTGAATAGCGCACAATAGGTGCAGCGAGTATGAGTCCTAATAAAATAGGAGATAACCACCAAAAAAAGACTGGCGTAAAGTAATAAGCAACGCTACCCCATACAATGGCAATCAGAGAAGAAAGCAATGTATAACTAAACGCTTCTTTCCATGGCACCATTCTGCCTTCACGCGGTTGAGCGTCCCATTTTACTTTTTTACCTAAAAATACACAGACTACAAAATATGCATGAAAAACCATCATTAATGGTGCCACAATAATGGCAAATACGGTTTCAATTATAGACCCTAAAGTAAGTTTTAATGCACCACCAAAGCGCTGCTTACGGTGTACTAAGGTAACAATCACGCCCATGAGTTTAGGCAATAATAAAATAATGATAGTTAGGTAAAGTAATGAGTCAATGAGTTCTGTTTTGGCTATTTGCCAAGTTGGAAATAGTTGATAGGCGCGATTAAAATAGACATCACTATTTAAAGCGCGTGTTACCGCATCTATGGTACTTAACGCCAGCATAGATAACCAAATGAGTGATGATATATACGCGGTTGCACCCAGTAAAAAATGCAGCTTACTCATTAGCTTTAATTTTGCTGATGATAATAAGCCAAGGTGTTGAATATTACCTTGAACCCAGCGTCTATCGCGTACAGCATAATCTAATATGTTGCTCGGAACTTCCTCGTAACTGCCTTCAATATCGGCAAGTAATAATACGTCCCAATTCGCGCTATGTAATAAAGAGGCTTCCACAAAATCATGACTTAAAATTTCACCACCAAAAGGCGCTTTACCTTTTAGTGTTGGCAAGCCACAGCAATCAATAAATGCTTTGACGCGAATAATGGCATTATGGCCCCAGTAATTGGCTTTGTCGGTCTGCCAAAAAGCAGAGCCGGTAGCTAACATTGGACTATAAAGAATTGAAGCGAACTGTAAAAAGCGTCCAAAAAAGGTATCTTGGCGCACAGGAATAGGGATAGTCTGAATCAATCCCGCTTGTGGATTATTTAGCATACTGGTAGTGAGCTCTAGCATGCATTGGCCAGTCATTACACTATCGGCATCCAATACAATCATATGCTCGTATTGGCTACCCCAGCGCTCACAAAAGTCGGTTAAGTTACCCACTTTACGATGTTTGTTATCTTCACGGCGACGATAAAATACCTGCTTTGCAGTATCACCTAAGCGCTCACATAACGCATGCCATGCACTTAATTCATTACTAGCAATAGTTGCGTCTTGTGTATCGCTTAGTAAATAAAAATCAAAGTGTTTTAATTGCCCTGTCGCTTTTAATGATTGTAAGCTGACTTCAAAGCCTGCAATCACTCTGTGCGTATCTTCGTTATATATAGGCATAACCACAGCTGTTTTTTGCTGTGACAGTGCTTCACTGTTAATAGAGACCGGCTTTATTTTTTTAAGTGTGAGTGGATCTATCCGAAATAGCTGCAGTATAAAACCAATACAACCACTACAAAATGCGGTGACTATCCACGCAAAAGTAATAGAAAATAAAGCAAGAAGTGCATACTCAAGCAAGGTCATGCCATTTGAGTTTAAAATTTCAAACATAATTGAAATGCCATAGCCTGAAAGACCAATAGCAGCGATAGCAAATAACCACACACGAAGTGTTTTAAAAGGCATCGGCGTGCCTGCGCTTTGTTTACTTGATGTCATTTGGATACCAAACATAGCTCCATACCTCGCTCACTTCTTTATTACGTAGCTTTAGCGATAAACGCATATCTACAGGATCACTACCTTGGGGAGCGACTTTAAAAGCAACACGCCAACCTAATGATTTTGGTAATTTTTGCACTGTAATATCGCGGGCTTCACCGGTAGTAAGCTGAAGATCTGCGCTAAGTGCTAATTTTGCTGATAACTGATTGATATCAGGGCCGGTAAAGTCAACAGTAAATTGACGATGGCTTTTTGGCGGTGGATTATCTTCACCAGGTAATGCGGCACTACCAATACGCGTTCTAGCTACTTTGGCCAAATTATTTTGGCTTAGATAATCATTAAACGTCGTCATCTTATAGCTAAACTTTAATGCCTCTCCTGCTTTGAACGGCTTTTCAGGAACCCAATAACTTACAATATTATCGTTTGTTTCAGTATCTGTTGGAATTTCTACTAGCTCAACACGGCCATTGCCCCATTCACCTTGTGGTTCTATCCAAAGGCTAGGGCGTTCATGGTAATGCGCTTCTATATCAAAGTAGTTATTAAAGTCACGGTCACGCTGCACAAGGCCAAAGCCTTTTGGATTCTCATATGAAAAAGAGGTTACACTGAGTTGGGATGGATTATTAAGCGGACGCCATACCCAATTACTCTCTTGTGACTGCGTGAGCAAACCATCTGAATCATGTACTTCAGGGCGGTAATCATCAAAAAACTTAGTGCTATTTTCACCGTGATAAAACATGCTCGTTAATGGCGCTATACCTAGCTTTTTAACATCTTTACGCGCAAAAATTTGCATGTCGACGTTAACTCGTGTCTGTGTGTTTGGGTCTATTTCAAACTTGTAGGCTCCGGCTACCGATGGGCTATCGAGTAAAGCAAAAATAGTAATATTAGTTTGCTCTGGTGTTGGTTTTACTAACCAAAACTCTTTGAATGAAGGAAACTCTTCACCAGATGTTTGTGCGGTATCAATTGCCAATCCGCGTGCTGATAAGCCATAAACTTGATTAGGTCCAACTAGGCGAAAATAAGAAGCGCCCTGAAACACCACAATTTCATCTTTATAGTCATCGTTATTTAGTGGGTAATGCAATCTAAAACCAGCATGCCCTAACTGTGTACCTTCAACACTTTTTGCTATTTCATCTTTTAGGTGTGCTGCTGTTCCATCATATTGATAAAAGTCTGTGCTAAATGGGAGACGGCTAAGCTTGGCATCTTGATCAACGATATTGATTTTGACTGGGGTTTTATATAAAAAACCTGGGTGAAACAGTTGCAGCTCATAAAGCCCTTCATCTTTCCATACCGATTGATCGTGTTTGAAGCGGATTGAGCGGTAGTCTTGATAATCAATACTATTGAGCGCTTCTATTTGTATGTTTTTAGGTGCAATGTAATCTTGCTCAGCAAGCTTTTTAGCACGCGCACTTATCACATCAAATAAGCTGCCTTGTGGTATTGCCGCTTCTAATGAGGTTGCTGCAATGGCGTTGTTCGTTCCCCACAGTGAAAAAACTATCAACATCCCTACCAAAGGTTTAAAAGCCCTTTGACAAGTTGATATAAGGTGAATGCGTTCTTTCATTTTGAATCCTTTATAAAAATATATTTACAGCGAGAGTAACGTCTATCTCAATGGTTTTTATATGGGTTAGCAGGACTGGGCAATTATCGTTTTAGCGCAGGTGTAGTAACGCAGCTTCACACTTTGTATTTATTAAACAATAAATGAAAGGTGTGAAATTTGATAAAGGCCATATCAAGGTTTGCATAGATAGTAAGCAATGTTTGCTGAAGCTTGTCTGAATTACATTTGTATAAAAAATAAAAAAGCCGCGAAAGCGGCTTTTGAGTAACTATATAGATATTTTAGGTCACAATACCTAATTGTTAACCGACTAATTAAGCTTAATCAGCATACTTTGTTGCTTTGTACGTTAATTTAACATTACCAAAAGGAATGGCGCCGTTTACACGCACTCGCCACTTACCTTCTTTAGGGTTGGTAAATGAACAGCTTTCACTATTACCGAAGCTTATTGAGGCGCAATCTTTTCTGAAAAGAGTCGGGTTTCTTTTATGGCGTACAAATAAGTTTGCATCACCCCAGCCACCGTCAAGGCTAACCGTTAGCTCGTCATAACCTTGTGGGATTTCAAAGCTGTAGCTTTTCCACCAAAACCACCCGCCAATATTATTAATTTCGCCAATAATTACTTCAGGTTCTGGCTCAGGTGGCGCGATAATGGTCGAGCGAATATCGACAATAACAGGGTCATGATCTGACGCTCTGTAAGGACCTTGAGCATATAAGGTTGATTGTTGTGCGTCAGATTTAAACTCAACGTTATAATCAAGCGAGATAGGCTCATCGGCATTAATGTGCCAATCGGTTGCACTGACTACTTTATTTAATAAGCTTGGACTGACTAGGGCGTGATCTAAACTACCCGCTCGGCCAGAAAAGCTATAAGAGTAACCTAAAGTGTTGCCATCTAGCTCAGCAACCACATTTTTAAGGCCTTTATCAGCAAATGCACGGATAGGATCTTCCATTGCATAGGCGTTCATGTCGCCAACAAGAATGATATCTTCATCATCAACCCCTGTTGGTTTGCTATTTAACCAATCAGCAAATGCATTGGCGCCAGCAGTTCGAATTTCGTTCCAACATGCTTGGCCGTCATTTTGATCAGCGTTTCCACCAGTTGCACTTCCACAACCACCTTTAGATTTTAAGTGAGCAACGGCAACAGTAAAGACTTCTTCTGTCTCTAAAGACTTAAAGCTTTGCGCAATAGGTGCGCGATTGCTGTAGTCAAAAGGCGCGTCAGTTGTAATCGCTGCTGTTCCTACTTGCTGTACTTTATCAGCACGATAAATAAGCGCGGTAGTAATAGCGTCGGTGCCGATTTTATCAACGCCAAAGTCCACAAATGCATATTGATTTTGACTGTCGGCATCATTAAGTGCATTTACTAAGCTTGCAACTGCGCTAAATTCGCCAAAGCCGTCATTTTCAATTTCCATTAAGCCAATCACATCAGCTTGCATAGCACTGATAGCACTAACTAGTTTGGCCTGTTGACGAATTAATTCTACTTCTGAGTCAGCGCCTCGGCTAGTTGGGAAACCGCTGCCTTGGCCGTCGCCATTAAAGTAGTTAAGTACGTTAAAGCTGGCAACACGTAAATCAGCGTCAGGGTTTAACTCTGGTGCATCGGTACGCGGATTCGTTGCTATAAACTGAGGTGTGACCGTTGGGTGAATACGGTAAGTGCTAAAACTGTACGCTAGGGCGCCAGTAACGGTATTTACTGTATCGCCAGTACGCAGCGTATTCTCTGCTGATAATCCAGGTACAGGGTAAGCAATAGGGTCGCGATTTTGACGAGTTGAGCCATCATCTACGAGTATTTTTTTAGTTAGATTTTGCGCTTCAACCGCATTTGCTGCCGCACCAGGAAGTGCAACTTGTGTCCCTTGATATAAACGTTCGGTGGCAAGCTCTAATTCACCGTAACGACCTAAACCATAGTTATTCGTGACAACTAATGGCTGCTCTAGGGTCACCAACATACCTTCAAATGCTTCTAACTCACTTTGATCGATAACGGGTAAAGTGATTTTAGTCGGATAAGCTGAAAGGCCGGTATCACAAATAGCAACTTGGCTAACATTACCAATTTGGGTGGCATCAAAGTACTCTTCAACAGTACCTTGTACGCGAACATGGTCGCCAACATTAACATCAGTATTGGTAAAGTAAACAAATACACCTTCAGAAGTAAGGGGATTTGCATCTTCATCACTATTAAGTGAATTTACAAAAAAGCCTTTGAGCTGATCATCTGCTTGGAAATCAGCTGTCACAACGCCTTCAAATTCAACCACAGTGTTAACCAGTGGACTGCTTGCGCCTTCACCTTGAATACTGCTAATTAATGTTTTATCAGCGCCACATAGTAAAGGATTTTCAGGTTCTGGCTCAGGATCTGGATTAGGTGAAGAATTCCCTGCAAAGATACCTAGATCACTAAAATCATCTTGATCAAATTGCAGCCATAGCTCACTTGGATTAAAAGCGCCATCGGCATCAGTGCGTCCGTTTAATTGAGTTTCTTTACGACGCAGTGTTTTATTTTGTGTTTGTACGCCACCTTCAGACCAAAATGAACCTGGATCTACGCCGCGTTGACCAAAGCTATCAATAACGGTTGAGCCTTGCGTAAGTACCAGTGCGTCATCACCATTAAAGTTAGTGACGGCGCTGAGTTGATCCGCTTTTTCTTTTAATTCAACTGAAGCATTACCATTAACAATGACATAAGTGCTATTAGCAGCAAGTTCACCGGTTAAATCGAGCGTATTGTTTGCCTCTGTATTGCCATTTGAATAGAGACTTAGGGTGTAGCCATCCAATGACAGTGGGGTTGTCGAATTATTAAATAGTTCTACTGCTTTATTATAGCTACTGCCCTCTACGTATTCTGATATAACGAGGTTAGCGGTAGCGGGTGCACTGAGGCTTGCTAACACAAGCGCCAATGGCGTTATTTTTGTTTTCAACATTATTATTTTTTCCCGTGTTTTTGTTTCCCCAAATGGGACGCTTAGTGTAATGAAAAATGATTACAAATAGAATACAGAATGTTAACAATATTAGGTTTTGTTATTTTTTGAGGTAGAACGTACAGTTGTGTGTTTAGTTTTAGGTAAGACAGAGCCTGTGTAGTGTGATTACTATCTATAAAAATAGGGGGTAACGCTGCATAAATGCCAACTATGTGTTGTTCTTAAACATAAAAAAGGGCAATAAAGCCCTTTTATATCAATATGCTTTTATTACTTATTTAAATAGCGGGCTGCCTGCTTTGCAAAGTAAGTCAGAATGCCATCAGCACCTGCACGTTTAAATGCTAATAAAGATTCCATAATAGTGGCTTCCTCACTCAGCCAGCCGTTATCAATAGCGGCTTTATGCATCGCGTACTCACCACTTACCTGATAAGCAAATGTTGGTACACCAAATTCATCTTTAACGCGGCGTACAATGTCTAAATAAGGCATACCTGGCTTAACCATTACCATATCGGCGCCTTCTTGCAAATCAAGAGCCACTTCGCGAATAGCTTCATCAGAGTTGGCAGGATCCATTTGGTAAGTTTTTTTATCAGCGCCTTTTAAGTTTCCTGCTGAACCGACAGCATCTCTAAATGGGCCATAGTAGCTTGATGCATACTTTGCTGAATAGGCCATAATGCGAGTGTGAATAAAGCCATCGGCTTCAAGGGCTTCACGAATTGCACCAATACGCCCGTCCATCATGTCTGATGGGGCAACAACATCAGCACCTGCATGTGCGTGTGATAGCGCCTGCTTAACTAAAATTTCGGTAGTGACGTCATTAATTACATAACCTGCATCATCAATAATGCCGTCTTGACCATGCACAGTAAATGGGTCAAGTGCAACATCGGTGATCACGCCAAGCTCTGGAAAGGTTTCTTTTAATGCGCGTACAGTTCTTTGTGCTAAGCCATCATCGTTATACGCTTCTTCAGCGAGTAGAGACTTTTTATCTGCAGGGGTAACAGGGAAAATAGCAAGCGCAGGGACGCCTAAATCAACTAATTCTTTAGCTTCTTCTAGCAGTAAATCAATTGATAAACGTTCAATGCCGGGCATCGATTCAATGCTTTCACGACGGTTTTTACCTTCAAGCACAAAAACAGGATAAATAAGATCATTAACACTCAGCTGGTTTTCAGCCATAAGGCGACGAGAGAAATCATTACGGCGCATTCTACGCATGCGAGTATATGGGAAAAGGTCTAGTCCAGATTGGGCCATAAGTTATACGCTCCTACTGTGAGATTGGAAAATTAACCACTTGATTGCGGCCATGTTGTTTTGCTAGATAGAGTGCCTTATCGGCACACTCAGTAAATGTTTCAGGGTTATGAACATCATCGGCAATATGAGTATAAACACCGGCACTAATGGTGTATTTAATCGTAGTACCTGCAACACTGACAGTGTTTTTTTCTATTGCGCAGCGTATTTGCTCGGCAATAGCTAACGCACCTTGATTATTAGTATTGGGTAGCAGGACGACAAATTCTTCACCACCATAACGCGCCACTTCATCAAGAGGACGTTTTAATTGTTGTTTAATAACATCACAGACTGCTCGAATTACCTGATCGCCGGTTAAGTGGCCATACGTATCGTTGATTGCTTTAAACTTATCTATATCAAGCATAATGATGCTCAAGGGTGTTTGCTCACGGCGTGAACGGCGAATTTCCATGATTATTTTTTTATCAAAAAAGCGTCTATTTTTTACCCCTGTTAGAGCATCTTCCATATTGAGTTGTTCAAGCTCACGGTTTTTATCTTCAAGTTCCCTAAGTGTGACTTGTAACTCAAAGGTGCGCTCATCAACTTGGTTTTCAAGTTCATGACGAGTGCGCTCTTGTAATTCAATCCGCTCATTTAAGAGCGCGTCTTGCGCTGCACTTTTTGCAATCAATGCCTGTTGTGTTGTGACTTGCTCATCGCGTTGTAATATAAATAATTTTATGACGGTGTAGCTTAAACAAAATGAGCAGCTTAATGAGGCTGCGAAGGTGAGTATTAAGCTGGATCTAGTGACGGTATACAGGCCTGTTAACGCAACGGAAAAATGAATGACTACAATTAAAAAGAACCCGAGTGCCATTAATAGAGATTTATTGGGGCTCGTGGGGTTTTTTCGTAGATAAAATAATGTTGTGACAACATGATAACTTAAAATGACAGGAATGCTTAAAATAGAAAACAAAGCCACGCTTGGAGTAGGCAGCAACCCTATAAGTACAATAACCAATGCATATAAGGTGGTAATTATTGTTTGCCCTTTAACTAAGTTGGATTTAATGGGTATGCAAACATGGCGCTGTAAAGGAAGAAACAATACCGTGATCAGCATTAGCAAAATAGGCAGCATTAACTGCTGTAAGGCTGCTATGCTTGGAGGGGCATAACGAAACCCAAATCCGCCTAAATATGCTAAAAATAGGCTAAGCATCAGTGTAATCACACCGGCATAGGCAAAATAATGTTTACGTGAAAAAGCAAATAAAACCAAGCTACTGATAGCCAAAGAAAAAATAAATCCAATCAGTAATCCATAGTGCAAGTTAAGCATACTTTTATGGGCTAATAATTCATCTTGTTGCCATAAGGTGAGGGGGACGCGAAGCCCGATTCCCGCATTATTATTAACGTTAAGATAAACGGTGGTTTCGCTGTTAGCGGGAAGTGTTAATTTAACCAGCAAAGACTCACTTTTAATCGCTCTATTAGATAAAGGAAGAGCATCACCAAGATGTTCCGATTTTAGTTGCTTCTCACCCATAAAGTGGTACAGGTATACATTGTTTAGAAGTGGGTTATCTAACGATAAAATTGGCTCTGTTGGCTTATTAAGATAATTATTTAGTTGAAATTGAATCCACACAGGGCGAGTTTCAAGACCTAAATTAAGCGGTTTGTTATTAAGTAACTGCCATTGTTGTAAGTTGCTTTGTTGTGCATCTTCTAATGAATTTGGGGTAAATGAATAATGAATAGACTCTATTTTTTTTGAACTAAATTCGCTATTTATATCGATTGCACTTGCAGGGAAACAGGATGTAAAAAACACCATGATGAATGCCAGCAAGGTGCTAAAGATGCGCATTATTTTTTCTCTAATCCAAATAAGCGATTAAAGTTTTCACGAGTATGCTTTGCCACTTCAGATGCCGGAATGCCATAAAGCTGAGCAAGCGTGTCACACACATAATGCAGCAGTGCTGGCTCGTTTCGTCTTGATTTTGGCTTTGGTTTAACTGTACGAGGAATTAAAAAAGGCGAATCGGTTTCTATTAATAAACGTTCAATAGGAATACTCGGTATAAGTTGTTGTAACTCCTCGCCACGTCTTTCGTCACATACCCAGCCGGTAATACCAATATAAAGTCCTAAGTTTAAGTAACCTGAGAGTGCTTGTGCATTACCTGTAAAGCAGTGCAGTACACCGCGAACAGTAAATTCTTTTAAAATAGTGAGCATATCCTCACTGGCATCACGTTCATGCAAATAAACAGGCAAGTTGAGTTTTTCAGCTAATGCGAGCTGACGACGCAAAACAGCACGTTGTATATCTCTAGGGGAAAAGTCGCGATTGTAATCTAGTCCGCATTCACCTATGGCAATAACCTGCTCATTTTGAGCGAGCTGAGTAAGTTGTTGCTCAAGCTCAGGGGTTGCTGTTTTAGCGTCATGAGGGTGAATACCAGCGGTAGCATATTGATTATAGTGCGCAGCAAGTGCTAATGATTCTTCACTGGAGCTGATATCACAGCCAATAATCAGCATTTGGTTTACGCCCGCATCTTTTGCTCTGGCGAGCACCTCTTGATGCTGACCATCAAATTGATGATTAGTTAAATTTACGCCAGCATCAATTAACGTGTATTGCATTACTGAGTACGTTTTACACGAATTGAACGGTTTTGATCTGCTTTTTTGAGTAAAAAAGAGTTGAATACGCCACGGCTAATAATAACAGTATCGCCTTCGTCTAATCTTAAGCTATCTGAACCAATTTGACGCCATTGCTGGTTATTTTCTAAGGTAATGATTAGCTCACCATAAGGTGCTTTTTTAACAGATGAAATCATTGACGTAATAGACTCTTCACCATTTTCCGCAATTTCTTTATGCTCTAAACCAAACTCTTTTGCTTTAATGGCCACAGGCGCTGTTGCAGCGGGAGTTTCAGCTTTTACATTTGTTTGTGCCGATTTGCTTAGCTGGCTTTGTGCTGGTTGTGTTAATGACTTTCCGGCAATGGTGTTGTCGTAGCAGAGTAAACGATTAAAGTCGTTTTCAATAAAACTACAGGCTTGCAAAGCTTGCTCATTAATAGGAGTAGCGGCTACAACCGGTACGCTGACTAAAGCGAGTAAAGAAAGTAAATACTTGTTCATATTATTCCTTAGATTCTTGTTGTGGTTTTGCGGTATAAAATTTAGCTAAAATTAAACCAAGCTCAAATAAAAGCAGCATAGGTAGTGCCAATAGGGTTTGTGAAAGCACATCAGGAGGCGTTAAAAACATTGCCACTACAAATACGCCAACCACTATATAGGGACGCTTTTCTTTTAGACTTTGTGTGGTTGTTGCACCGCTCCAGCAGAGCAACATAATTGCAACTGGGATTTCAAATGCGATCCCAAAAGCAAAAAACAGCTTGAGCACAAAGCCTAAATAACTACTTATATCGGGCGCAAGCGTCATCATTTGCGGCCCTACACTGGTGAAAAACCCTAAAATTATAGGTAGCACCACAAAGTAACAAAAAGCAATGCCACTATAAAATAAGATAATACTGGAAGCCAATATGGGCATCAGCATTTTCTTTTCATGTTGATATAAACCCGGGGCTATAAACCCCCAAATTTGATGCAAAATCCAAGGAATGGCAGCAAATAAAGCAACAAACAACGTCAGCTTAAAAGGGGCAAAAAACGGTGCAGTAACATCCGTTGCAATCATAGTGGCTGTACTAGGTAAATGAGCAACTAACGGAGCAGCTACAAAGGTATAAATATCGTTTGCAAAGTAAATTAAGCCAATAAAAATCACTAAAATACTTAATAACGATTTAATTAGCCGGTCACGTAATTCAATTAAATGAGCGACAAACCCTGATTTTACTTCCTCAGTCATTGTGTTTTATACCGTGTATTAAGTGCATGAAAAAAAGAGAGTGCTATGTTCACTTTGAGTCATCTGTTTGTTGGCTATTTGATGCTGGCGTTTGACTTTTTTTATAGCTATGGGTGACTGATTGCGCCGCTTGTTGTAGCTCAGAAACAGAGTTTTGTAGGTCAGGACTTAAATCTTTAAGACCTTGTTGCTCTGCTTTTTTTAGATTTTCGTGTAGTTCATGCACACGAAGCTCCTCGCTCACCTCCGCTTTTACGGAATTGGCCATTGCTTTTGCTGTTTTAACCCAACGGCTCACAGTTCTAATAGCGACAGGTAAGCGCTCAGGACCAAGCACCACCAAACCGACAATAAATACAACAACAAGCTCCCACATTCCCATGCTGGTTAAACCTTGTCGTTGTCTTTAGTTTTGCTAGTTGTACTTGAATCGATAGGTGTTGATTCTGCTGATTTTTCAATGTGTTCTGTTTTATTTTCGCTGGCTTGTTTTTCAGCGCTTTGTTCATCCGACATCGCTTTTTTAAAACCTTTAACTGCGCCGCCTAAATCACCACCGATACCGCGTAGCTTTTTGGTACCAAATAAAAGTACAATGATTGCAAGTACAATTAATAGCTGCCAAATACTAATACCACCAAACCCCATGGTTTTCTCCTGCTTTTAAAGCCGTTAATATTAAGATTAAATGCTGATTATACGCCCACAGCGGTAAATAGCACTTAGTTTATGCGCGGCGCCAAGCCGCTATAAAGCCAACTACAGCACAGCCTAAGACAACGCCAGCGGCCATTAAGTTATGTTGTAAATAAAATAATGCTGAAACAATCATCGCTGCACTACTAAAAAGTCCTAAAACCAAGGGTTTATGTGAAACCGTTGATGTTGGAGGTTGTGCGTGCGGTGCTCGTTTTAAATTTTGATAAATTAAATCAGGCAACTCAGGCATTTTTTCTGCCCAAAACGGTAAGTTTGCATACATTTGCTTTAGTACAGAAAGCGGGCCAACCTGTTGTTTTACCCAGTCTTCTAAAAACGGTTTTGCGGTTTTCCACAAATCTAGTTGTGGATAAAGCTGGCGACCTAAGCCTTCAACATACAACAAGGTTTTTTGTAATAATACGAGTTGTGGTTGAACCTGCATATTAAAACGACGTGCAGTATTAAATAAATTAACCAGTACATGGCCAAATGATATTTCAGCAAGTGGTTTATTAAAAATGGGCTCGCAAACGGTACGAATGGCAAATTCAAACTCTTCAATGCTGGTATCGGGCGGCACCCATCCTGAATCAACATGTAGCTGAGCTACTTGGCGGTAGTCACGATTAAAAAAGGCAATAAAGTTTTCAGCTAAATAACGTTTATCTTCTTTGTTAAGTGTTCCCACAATGCCGCAATCTATGCCAATATATTTAGGATTGTGCGGGTTTTCGCGCGACACAAAAATATTGCCAGGGTGCATATCTGCATGAAAAAAACTATCGCGGAATACTTGGGTAAAAAACACTTCCACTCCGCGCTCAGCTAGTAATTTCATATTGGTATTTTGTGCCATCAGTGCTTCAGTATCTGACACCGGAATTCCGTAAATTCGCTCCATAACCAGCACATTATTGCGGCTGTAGTCACTGTATACTGTTGGAATATATAGCGATTCTGAGTCTTCAAAATTACGCTTTAATTGAATGCCGTTAGCACCCTCACGCATTAAGTCTAGTTCATCGAGTAATGTTTTTTTATACTCTTTAACCACTTCTACAGGGCGTAAGCGTTTCGCTTCATTAATTAACTTACCAACAACTTTAGCTAATTTTTCCATTAAGGCTAAATCGGCATTAATTTGCTGCTCAATGTTAGGGCGAATAACTTTAATAACAACATCTTGCGATTCGCCCTGCGCGTCAACGAGGGTGGCAGTATGCACTTGAGCAATTGAGGCCGATGCCAAGGGGGTTTGTGAAAACTCGCTAAATAGCTGGCTAATATCATCTATTTCTAATGCTTTTTCGATGATCTTTTGCGCTAATTCACCTTCAAAAGGTTCTACCTGATCTTGTAAAAATGCTAACTCTAGCGCGATATCGTGGGGTAACAAGTCACGACGGGTTGAGAGCATTTGGCCAAATTTTATCCACACCGGGCCAAGTTGTTGCAGCGCTAAACGAAGTCTTAAGCCCGGGGGTTTATTTTTGTGTTGGTTGCGCAACCAAAACAAACTTCCTCGTGCAAGTTTAGCAAACCAAGGTACTTTGTGTTTTGGAATAAGCTCATCGAGTCCGTAGCTAAGCAGGGTTTTAGTTATGTAATACAGTCGGGCAGTTGACACAAAAAATCCTTAGCGCGTTAAAGTGCTTTAATTAGGGCGTTAATGCGTTGCTCAATGGCAGCAACTTGGCTTTTTAGTGCTCTATTTTGTTGTTTAAATTGCGCAAGCTCTAATGGGTGAATTGTAATTGCCAATTCATCTTGGAACAGGCTGATCAAGGTGCTATCGAGCTGTGATTTTGCTTTTTTACCTTGCTGCTTAAACGACTGAAAGTGCAAATAAAGTTGTTGTGCAGGTGCATCCCCAACATACTTTGCTAGTTGCTCTGGCCAATCAATGTCTAAACTTGAAAAGGCGGAACTATAATTTTGAGCTATGTTTAAATCCCCTTGCAAATCAAGTTTGTCTTGACGTATAAGCTGGGTAAGCATGGCTGGATTTTTAAGAGCTAACAAGGTGTTTATATTGGCACTGATCATACAGTCAGCGTCAGCATGTGCTAATGCAGTGTAAAGATGTAGCTGCTGATTGGCATAAGTAATGGCTATTTTTTGCTGCCAATCTCTAACTTCAACTAATAAACGCTGATGTTCTACCGCTTTTAGCTTATCGACTAAGCTCGGGTCGAGTTTAAGCGCTTGATTTAATACTTGTTCAATAAGCGAAAGCACAAAGCTCGGTAGCATAAAAAAACTGCTTTCAGCCGATTGTTCTTTATTGTTTTCTTCAAGCGCCATAAATTACT
Organism: Pseudoalteromonas sp. SM9913; assembly: GCF_000184065.1. NCBI lineage: Bacteria > Pseudomonadati > Pseudomonadota > Gammaproteobacteria > Alteromonadales > Pseudoalteromonadaceae > Pseudoalteromonas > Pseudoalteromonas sp. SM9913. The sequence goes on along the minus strand of NC_014803.1, from coordinate 3,218,904 downwards.
AACCTTAGTATTTAAACCCACGGTGAAGTGCAACAATGCCGCCTGTAAGGTTTTGATAAGTTGCTTGTTCAAATCCTGCTTCGACCATCATCGCTTTTAGCGTTTCTTGATCTGGATGCATACGAATTGACTCAGCTAAATATTGGTATGATTCACTGTCGTTAGCAACCAACTTACCCATAGTAGGTAAAATGTTGAAAGAGTAAAAATCATATGCTTTGCTCAACAATTCTTGCTCTGGTTTTGAAAACTCAAGAATGAGTAAACGACCACCTGGCTTTAAAATACGATACATAGAGCGCAGCGCTTTATTTTGATCCGTCACATTACGTAAACCAAAAGCAATCGTAATTAAATCAAAGCTATTATCAGGGAAAGGCAAGGCTTCGGCATTCATTTGTACGTAATCAATGTTGCCTACAAGGCCTAAGTTATGCAGCTTTTCGCGGCCTACTTTTAACATTGAAGAGTTTATATCACCTAAAACAACCTGACCGGTTTCGCCAACAAGCTGGCTAAACTTTGCAGTTAAATCGCCAGTACCACCGGCTAAATCTAATACATGATGACCTTTACGAATACCTGAGCTGGCAATTGTTTGACGTTTCCATAAACGATGAATACCAAAAGACATGAGATCATTCATAACATCGTACTTTGTCGCAACAGAATGAAATACATCAGCAACCATAGAAGCTTTTTCGGTTTCGGCAACAGTTTTATAGCCAAAATGCGTGGTCTTTTCAGGGTTCTCGTTCATGATTAATCTCTATCGTGGTAATAAAGACTAGTGTACTTGATTGTGCACCAAGGGTGCAATTTGAATATGATTTATCAGTTAATTTTATTGTTTGAACAGTGTACTGGGTTATTGAGAAGAGCGTGACTTAAAAGCGGCGTTTGAGGCACTTTTAACTAGCTGGTTAAAGTCGCCTTGTTGTTGCTCAGTGATCCCTAGTGAGAGAGAAATGGGGGGTAGTTTTAGATCGCTTTTTGAACTAATAAAACGTAGCTTTTCAACTCCGCTTATCACTTTTTGTGCAATAAGGTTAGCGGTTTCGGGCTCTATGTTAGCAAGTAAAACGATGAATTGATCTTTTGCAGAGCGCCCAGCTAAGCCACTTTGCGAAACATATTTTTGCACTTGCTTAGCCACTTTATTTAAAATCACTTCGCCAATGGCATCGCCAAAATTATTAATAAAATGCTCTAAATTATCAATTTGAATTGCAATAGCTGAGATTGATTTGTCTTGTTTTAACCATAACTGTGTTTGTTTGGTTAAATAATGGCGTTTATATAAGCCAGTTTGTGGGTCAATCACATGTTGTTTGCGTAAGGTATTAAGTTGTTTTTTAGTTGCTTCGTGTAGTTTTTTGGCCTGACTTAGTTGGTGTTTAAATTGTGCTTGTTGCGTTAATAAAAGCTGAGTTTGTTCATTAAGCCTTTCTAAAGCAATACGGCTGTTGGCAATATTATTTTCATCTAGAGAGTGCATACAGTCATTAACATGACCTGCAAAGTCATTTAGCTTTTTTTCGGTCTGTTGAGCATTTTGCGATAGTGAATTGATCACGCCATTGACGTTTTCAATTATTGCTACTTCGGTTTTATGCCCTTGATTTAAATATTCAAAATAGAGTTGTTCAATAAACAGCTCATCAATATTTTGATGGGCATCTATGGCATCATCAATGGCATTATTAAGCGCAAAATGGATTTTACTAATGTATGTATACACAACTTGAAAATTTAAGGGGGTAGGAGGCAAAACATGATGCTCTAAAAACATACATACTTTTGTCATTTTTTCTTGTGCTAAAGCCATGGAATCATGGAACATCATTTGCAATTACCAACCAAATACGCATAAATGCTGATTTATAAAACTCGTCCAATGAGGCAATTTGCTTCCAAGCAACGATACAATAATCATTATATCCGTTATTTAAAAGTAAAATGAGTCGGAGTTGGCTAAAATAGCACTATAATTTCAATAACCGTTGTTTTTCTGAGCAATTACTCTAAGTTATTTATAGTTTTGTATTAACTTAAGTTAATACAATGTCTCACGGGCGTATATTTTGCGCAGTTGGTCGTATATCTATTTGCTATTTATCTAGGCTACGATAGGTTTATCACATCTGTAATATTACTAAGATCACTCACTATGAATTTATCTCTTTCAAAACAAATGCGTCTTTCCTTATTAAGTGTCACTTTAGTGTGCTCACTAAGCGCGTGTCAGCTCACCGCAATTAATGCGGATCAACAATTTACGCAAGCGGCTGAAAATATCGTACAGCATCGCCAAAATGTTAGCCCGTATAGTAACCCCGAAGGAGTTGATGGCTACTTATTACCTAATTTGTCAGCTGAATTTTTAGCGCAGCAATATCAAAAAAACACCCAGTTATTAGCAGATTTAGATGCCATAGATGTAAGTAAGCTCAGTGATGAAAACCAAATTAACTACAGTATTATTCGAGCGCAAGTGCAAAATAGTGTTGATGAATATGTATTTAATACGCACTACATGCCTTTAACGTCAGAATATGGATTCCATTCAAGCCTATCGTTTATTGTTAATAGCTCTGATTATAAAACCGCACAAGATTATCAACACTATTTAAAGCGATTACAGCAAGTTCCGCGCTTTTTTGAGCAAAATATGGCATGGATGCGCAAAGGATTAGAGGTTGGTTTAACTCAACCCAAAGCGGTGTTAATTGGTTATCAAGACTCGATTACTGCTTACATTGTTGATGACGTCACACAATCTGAATTTTATAAGCCATTTTTAAACAATACCGCGGGTTTAAGTGATAGTGAATTTGCAGATTTGCAACAACAAGCTAAAGCAATTATCAGTAGCCAAGTTATTAATGCCTACAAAGACTACTTAACTTTTTTTAATAACGAATACTTACCAGGCGCACGTAGTGATATTGGTATTTCGTCAACACCAAATGGTGAGGCCTTTTATGCAAATCGTGCTAAATATTACACCACCACACAAATGACCCCAAAAGAAATACATGAGCTGGGTTTAGCGGAGGTTGCGCGCATTCGTAGTGAAATGGAAGCGGTTATTAAAGAAGTAGGTTTTAAAGGCACGTTTGCAGAATTTATCCACTTTTTACGAACAGATCCGCAGTTTTACGCCACAACGCCTGAGCAATTATTAAAAGAGGCCGCGTATATTGCCAAAAAAATGGATGCGCAGTTGCCTAAATTATTTCATACCTTACCGCGCAAACCTTATGGCGTAGCGCCGGTGCCTGCCAATATTGCTCCTAAGTACACTACTGGGCGCTATTCGGGTTCGAGCCGTGATGATCAAGCCGGCTTTTATTGGGTGAATACCTACGCTTTAGATAAACGACCACTCTACGCTTTAGAAGCATTAACTTTGCACGAAGCTGTTCCGGGTCATCATTTACAAATATCACTCAATGCAGAACTTGAAAGCTTACCTAGCTATCGCCGTGATGCGTATTTATCAGCGTTTGGTGAGGGCTGGGGACTGTATTCAGAGTACTTAGGTGTTGAAGCGGGTTTTTATCAAGACCCGTACAGCAACTTTGGTCGTTTAACCTACGAAATGTGGCGTGCTGCACGTTTAGTGGTTGATACGGGTATGCACATGTACGGCTGGAGTCGTGAGCGTGCAATGAATTTTATGGCCGATAATACGGCGCTTTCATTACACAATGTAAAAACAGAAACCGATCGTTATATTTCATGGCCTGCACAAGCGTTGTCATACAAAATTGGTGAGTTAACAATTAAACGTCTGCGTGCAGAGGCCGAGCAAGCATTAGGTCAGCAGTTTGATATTCGTGAGTTTCATCATCAAATATTACGCCATGGTTCAGTGCCTTTGTCGGTGCTTGAGCAGCAAATACGTTTGTATATACAAGCAGAATTAGCAAAAACAGATAGCTAAAAGCGCATTATTTTGAAACTATAAAAGTGTGGTGTTATTTAATGACATCACGCTTTTTTAGCATTTAAGGATAAGTAATGAGTCAATTTATAATGTTCAGTATCGATGTGTTTGCCAGCTTATTTATTGTTGTATTTGGATTGCTGGTTATATTAATTGCTATTTTTTATGTTCGAGATGTTACCCAAACAAAGCATGCTATTAGGCGTAATTATCCAGTAATTGGACGTTTTCGCTACTTTTTTGAACGCCAAGGTGAGTTTTTTCGTCAGTATTTTTTTGCTCTCGACCGTGAAGAAATGCCCTTTAATCGCGCCGAACGCAGTTGGGTATATCGGGCTGCTAAAGATGTTGATCATACGGCTGCTTTTGGTTCAACCCAAAGCTTAGAAACGACAGGCACCGTAATGTTTATGAACTGCGCATTTCCTACCTTAGATGAAGAAGCCCTAGCGCCTAGCAATGTAACGCTTGGGCCTTATTGTAAATTTCCTTACACCACAAATTCGTTATTTAATATATCGGGCATGAGCTTTGGCGCGTTATCCAGTCCTGCTGTACGTGCGCTCTCGAAGGGGGCAAAATTAGCCGGTTGTTGGATGAACACGGGGGAAGGCGGACTTAGTCCGTATCACTTAGAAGGTGGTGCCGATATCGTGTTTCAAATTGGTACGGCTAAATATGGTGTACGCGACGAGCAGGGAAATTTAAGCACAGAAAAACTAAAAGCCGTTGCTGCACACCCAGCAGTTAAAATGTTTGAGCTGAAAATGAGCCAAGGTGCCAAGCCAGGTAAAGGCGGTATGTTACCTGGGCGAAAAGTGAATGCTGAAATTGCTAAAATAAGAGGCATACCTGAGGGGCAGGATTCAATTAGCCCAAATGGGCACCCAGAAATAAAAAATCCAAACGATATTTTAGACATGCTCACCACGGTAAGAAGTACAACCGGTAAACCGACAGGCTTTAAAGCGGTAATTGGTGAACATGCTTGGTTAGAAAGTTTATTTGCCGAGATAAATCATCGTGGTATTGAGTCTGCACCCGACTTCATTACCATAGATAGTGCTGATGGTGGTACCGGCGCTGCGCCTCAGTCTTTACTCGATTCGGTGGGGTTACCGCTAAAAGAAAGTCTTCCTTTAGTTATTCAGTTACTAAAAAAGCATGGCCTTAGAGAGCGAGTTAAAATTATTGTCTCTGGCAAATTAATTGTGCCCTCAAAAGTTGTGTGGGCATTAGCACTAGGTGCCGACTTTGTTGTGTCTGCACGTGGACATATGTTTGCACTAGGCTGCATTCAGGCTATGCAATGTAATAAAGATACCTGCCCCACAGGAATTACTACGCATAATGAACGTTTACAGCGTGGTTTAAATGTTGAGGATAAAGCGCAGCGGGTCGCAAATTATAATAAATACATTCATTACGGTGCGGGGCTTATTGCACATTCTTGTGGCGTTACCAGTGCTCGCGAATTAAAACGCAAACATGTGCGTATAGTGCAAGAGAGCGGTCTTTCTGAGCCACTAGATAAAATGTACGAGCACTATCATTAAATATAGCTTAAAAGGCGCTTAAAGCGCCTTTTTTAATAAAATAAAGACTTAGTTTAGGGTCAAACAGACCCTAATTTAAATGGCTTATTAGCAAGCTGAAAAACGCGTCTTTAGTATCGCAAGTGTGGGCATTTAAAATCAATTGCTCACCCAGTGCTAATGTTTGTTTTTGTACGTTTAACCGTGCGGCCTCATCGGTAATGCCTTCTATATCAATTACATTAGCAAGGCCTATAGTGCGTCTAATTAGCTCTATGCCACAGTAGCCAATAGCATCTTGTAAAACATGTTTCATAAAATACTCTGCGTAGCCTGAAGCTTTAAGTGTCTCATCAGTTGTTTGCTTATTTATGAGCTCAAACCACTGTTGTTCAAATGTGGCGTAGCATTCAACCAATGTACTTAATAAATGGGTTTGATAATTACGACGTGCTACAAAGTCGTCAATGCGACCGTGCTGAGCACAGTAATTTAGTAGTAAGTTACCGATAAAAGATCCAATATCAAAGCCAATAGGGCCAAAAAAGCCAAACTCAGGGTCGATCATTTTAGTGGTAGTTTGATTAACAAAAATACTTCCGCTGTGCATATCGCCATGCAACAAGGTTTGTGGGTTCGATAAAAAGTTAGCTTTTAGCTTTGCTACTTCAAGTTTTAATGCCCCGTTTTTACGAATAGCCTCAACTTCAGTTTGTAATTGTGCCGGATAGTTGTTGCGTTCATGCTCTGTGTACGGATCGCTAAAAAATAAATCTTCAGTAATTTGGCACAGTTCAGGGTTGGTAAATTGGCTAATACGTGCTTTTTTATCTTGCGCTAATAAATAAAAATCAGAGTTATAAAAGCCCGTTTGGCTTAAATATACAGCTACGTGGTGAGCAAGGTTTGGAAATTGTTCAGCATTATTTTGCGCTGTACGCAAAATTTGCATATCACCTAAATCTTCTAAAATGGTCAGGGCTAAGTCTTTATTGTAATGTAAAACAGTAACCGTATGCGCAGGGCAAATAGCCCCATGATTAAGTAAAACTTCTGCCTCTATGCGTGCTCTATCAAGTGTTAATGGCCACGACTCACCTACACAACGCGCATACGGTAAAGCTTGCTTTAATATAATACTGTTGTTTTGCTCATCCGTAATTCTAAATACTAAGTTGAGATTACCGTCACCAAACTCATAAGCGGCAAGCGCTTGCCCCGGCTTAAAAAAGTCGTATTGATTAGATTCAATTAACGAATTGATGTAATTAATAGCGTGCTGTGCATTAAAAGCAACATAGTTAGTCATGGTTTTATTCTCAATAAAGATGCATTTAAGCATTCTATACCTTTAAATGTTTAGATGTCTACAAGTCTAACTTGAGAGTTCTTCAAAGTGGTGTAAAATAACCCTACGCACTTCTAATCTTTTGAGCCTTATGCAAAATTTAATCGCAAGCAGTTTAAAATATGAAAATAGTACGCTGAGCGTACTTGATCAATATTTGCTTCCTCATCAACAAGTGTGGCATGAATGCCACACTGTAGAGACCATGAAAGAGCTGATCATCAGCTTAAAAGTGCGTGGTGCGCCACTTATAGGCTTAGGGGCCAGTTTATTAATTGCTTATTTAGCTGAGCAAGGTATGACTAGAGACGCGCTTGCAACCGCCATAAATGAGCTAGAAGCCACTCGCCCAACAGCGGTTAACTTAATGCATTGTATGGCGGCGTTGCGCCAAGCGCTTAAACAAACTGATTATGTTGCCAGTATTGTTGCAACGGCTGAGCAGTTATTTATTGAAGACATTGAGCTATGTGAGCGTATGGCAACACGTGGTGCCGAGCTAATAAATAGCGGCGACAATATATTAACTCACTGTAATACCGGCGCTTTAGCCACTGCAGGCATAGGTACTGCATTGGGTGTTATTTATAAAGCACAACAAGTCCATGGCAATGTCCATGTGTGGGTGGATGAAACGCGCCCCTTACTACAAGGTGGGCGTTTAACTGCGTTTGAATTGGAGCGTTGGCAAATCCCTTACACGCTAATTTGCGATAACATGGCGGCCAGTTTAATGGCTGCAGGTAAGGTAGATAAAATTGTTGTAGGGGCTGATCGTATTGCTGCTAATGGCGACTTTGCCAATAAAGTCGGTACTTATAATTTAGCGGTGCTTGCGCATTTTCATAATATTCCATTTTATGTGGTGGCACCGGTTACTACGCTTGACGTAAATACTGCCCAAGGTAGCGATATAGAAATAGAGCAACGTAATCCACAAGAAGTGCGTGGTGTTAGTGGTAGTTTTGGCGAGGCATTGTGGGCTCCCACTAATGCTAATGTATATAACCCCGCATTTGACGTAACACCCGCAAAGTTGGTTACTGGGTGGGTGTTAGATACCGGTGTTTATAACCAAAGTCAGGTAGAAAGTGGCGTGCTTTTAAAGCTGAAGTAATTTTGTGATGCGTTTGGTCCACATTATGTTTATTAGTGTGGACCAGGGTTTTGAATGATTAACTTACGGTAATAATGGAAATTGCTCTGCAATCGGTGATTCCGTGCTTTGTGCTACCCAACCTTGTGTATTGTTAAATAGACGAATAGCGGTAAATTCTGGGTCGCTGCCCATATCAAACCAATGAGGGGTCAGCTTAGGTACTGAGATCAAATCGCCTTGTTGGCAAAGTACTTGGTACACTTTACTGCCAATGTGTAAGCAAAATAACCCTTGGCCTTTGACAAAAAAGCGCACTTCGTCTTCGCTGTGAGTGTGTTCAAATAAAAACTTTTTGCGCAATTCTGAAGCATCAGGGTCGCCTTTAGCTAGTGATATAACGTCAACAGTTTGATAGCCGCCTTGCTGTTTTAAGCGTTCAATATCGCCGCTGTAGGCAGTTAAAATATCATTATTGCTGGTGCTTTCAGTGATCTCGGTATTTGCCTGCCATTGCTCAAAACGCACATTAACCTTAGCAAGTTCAGCGGCAATATTTTGAACGTCGCTACTGGTCAGCAGTGCATTATTGGCGTCAGAATCTGCAAAAATAGTGAGTTGGCTCATGCTAAATGCTCCGCTTTAAATTGGCTAAAATCGTTAATGTAGCTGTGCTTTGATGAGCTTTCTTGCCCATCGCGAATTAAATGTAAAGTTTTAAGCCCAGCGGTTTTTGCAGCATCAAGCTCTGCAACTACATCACTTAAAAACAATACTTCGTCTGGGTTAAAAGGCAATTGCGTTATTATATTTTCATAGGCGCTTGGCGCTTGTTTAGCGCCTACTTTGGTGTCAAAGTAATCACTAAATAGTGGGCGAATATCGCCAAAGTCAGAATACTGAAAAATTAAATGCTGTGCTTTCACAGAGCCCGACGAATAAACGTATAACTGTTGGCCAGCTTGCTTTTGTTGTTGTAAAAATTGATAAGCATCTGGGTATAAGTGACCAGTAAAATCACCGTTTTCATAGCCTGTTTGCCAAATTAAACCTTGTAATTGCTTAAGTGGCGTTATTTTTTTATCTGCTTCAATCCAAGTAAGTAAAGTGCTAATAACGGTGTCGATATCGGCATTAGGCTCGTTAATTTCAGCTTTTACAGCGCTAATTTGTTCTGCTACTTCAGGCTGTTCTGTGTGACTGCGCACAAATGCAGGCAGTTGTTGTGCGGCATAAGGAAATAGCACATCTTTTACAAACGAAATACGCGTAATAGTGCCTTCAATATCAGTTAGCAATGCTTTGATCATAGTGCGGTTCCTGTTATTTTTAAGCGTTCTAGCTCGCAACTAAATAAAAACTCTAATGCCTCTAAATGGCGGCGAACTTCATCAATGTTACGGCCAACAGCATATAAACCATGACCTCTGATCAATACGGCATGCTTAATTGGTGAGTGTAAGTGATGGTCGCTCACAAGTAGGCTTAAACGGTCTATATCTTGATCGTTATCGAAAATAGGGATGGCCAGTGATTCTAAGTGCGATGTAATACCGCTGAGCGCTTTTTGCATCTCGTAGCCGGTTAGTTCAAGCTGATGGCGTTGAATAATATTTGAAAGTACAGTTGCCGCTACCGAGTGAGTATGTAAAACATATTGCGCGTCAGGAATAAGTTGATACAAGCTCAAATGCAGTTGTGTTTCGGCTGAGGGTTTTATTGCCCCTGCAACACGCTCACCTAAATGATTTAATTGTAGAAAATGCTCAGGCATTAACGCGCCTTTGTCGTGGCCACTGGCTGTGACTACAAAGCCCGTGCTGGTGCGGGCTGAAAAGTTTCCACCTGTTGCGGGTACCCAACCTTTTTGACTGACCCATTTTCCGGCTTCAATAAGTTCTGAAATAGCGGTATTGTTTTGCATACATTCCTCACTAATGAGCATAAAGCTATTTGTTTTAGACGGCTATACTTCTTTTTTAAGCAATGATAGCATCGCTTTGGGCGTAAAACCATCATTAAGGGTAACCAGTGTTTGAAAGTAAATTGCCAAATTTAGGCACCAGTATTTTTAGTCAAATGACTGCTTTAGCAAATCAATTCGAAGCGATTAATTTATCGCAGGGTTTTCCTGAGTTTGATGCGCCTGAGCTACTTAAAAAACAGCTTAATCATTATGTGCTTGAAGGAGTTAATCAATATTCACCTTCATCTGGTGTACCGCGACTGCAGCAACAAATTGCCCAGTTAGCAAAACGAAAATATGCGGTTGAAATAGATGCCGCGCAGCAAGTAACGGTAACCTCAGGGGCAACCGAGGCGCTGTTTGTTGCCATTCAAGCGCTAGTGCGCGAAGGTGATGAAGTCATTGTATTTGACCCTGCTTATGACTCTTACCAGCCAGCGATTGAATTGGCCGGTGGTAAGTCAGTTAATATTGCTCTGCATGCTCCGAGTTATGTAATTGACTGGCAAACGGTGGCTGCGGCCATTAATAGCAAAACGCGGGCTATTATTATCAACACTCCACATAACCCAAGTGGTAAAACGTTAAAACAGCACGATATTAATGCCCTAAAAGCCTTAGTCATCGAGCATGATTTATACCTGATAAGTGATGAAGTATACGAGCATATTACTTTTGATAAGCAACCACATTTAAGTGTGTTACGAGATGAGGAATTGTTTGCTCGCAGCTTTGTGATCTCAAGCTTTGGCAAGACTTTTCATAGCACTGGTTGGAAAATGGGTTACTGCATCGCACCCGCTACACTTGCGGTCGAGTTTCGTAAAATTCACCAATATGTGACTTTTTCAAGCTTCACGCCTGCGCAACATGCACTCGCCGATATGTTAGAACAGCAAGGTGAGCATGTGGATGCGCTAAGTGAGTTTTATCAACAAAAACGCGATGTGCTCAGTAATGCTCTACAAGATAGCCGATTTAGCATTTTACCAAGTGAAGGCACCTACTTTTTACTGCTTGATTACAGTGATGTATCGGATTTAAATGACGTAGAATTTTGCCAATGGTTAGCAGAACAAGCAGGCGTTGCAGCCATTCCACTGAGCGTGTTTTATCAGCAACCAAGCAATGATAAAGTTATTCGTTTATGTTTTGCTAAAAATGATCAAACCTTAATAGAGGCGGCACATATTTTATGTCAACTTTAACCTTAGCATTATTACAAAGCTCGCTGCATTGGCTCGATAAAAAAGCCAATTTAGCTATGTTTGAAAAACAGCTTGCTAACATCACCAATCAACCTGATTTAATTGTACTTCCTGAAACCTTTGCCACTGGATTTGCGGTTAACCTTGACTGTGGCGAAGCTGAAAATGGCTCAGTACTGAGTTGGCTCAAGGCACAGGCGAAGCACTATAATGCGGTAATTGCAGGCTCGGTATTGGTAACCCAAGGAAGTAAAAAAGCGAATCGGTTTTACTGGGTACAACCAAATGGAGAAGTGAGCTATTACGATAAACGGCACTTATTTTGTTTAGGTAACGAAGGCGAGTTTGTGGTGGCAGGGCAAACGCGTGAAGTGTTTGAACTTAATGGGTTTAAAATATTGCCACAAGTATGCTACGACTTGCGGTTTCCGGTGTTTCAGCGCAATAATAATGACTACGATGTGATGATAAATATTGCCAATTGGCCAGCGGCAAGGCGCAATGTGTGGGATACCTTGCTAATGGCACGAGCAATGGAAAACCTATGCTACGTGGTTGGCGTAAACCGGGTTGGTGAAGATGGCAATGGTATTGCCCACAGTGGTGGAACTGCAGTGTATGACTTTAAAGGTGAGCCACTGATTAAAGCGAATGACGACCAGCAAGCACTACTAACAATCACGTTAAATAAAGCGCCGCTTGATGAGTTCAGAGCTAAATTTCCGGCACATTTAGATGCCGATGCTTTTACATTGGTATAAATTAGCGCCCAGCCGATAAAGTGCTAAAATAGCCGCTGATATTTTTATTGGCGGCTTTATGAATACAACCCTTATTACACCGGTAATTTTAGCTGGCGGTATTGGCACACGGCTTTGGCCGCTGTCGCGCCAAGCAATGCCAAAGCAGTTTTTATCCTTGCTTGATAATGAAAACCAGCAGTCGTTATTGCAAAGTACGTTAGTGCGTGTTGCAACTGAGGGCTATAATCCCGCTATTTTGGTCTGTAATGAGCAGCATCGATTTATTGCCGCGCAGCAGGCAGCATTTGCAAAGCCCCATGCCATAGTACTTGAGCCAGAAGGCAAAAATACCGCACCAGCCATTGCCCTTGCCGCGCACTATGCATTAAAAAATAATATTACAGGTCCTTTGTTGGTGATGCCTGCCGATCATTATATTGAAGATTTTACGCCATTAACTGCTCAGTTATCTGATGCGGTGACACTGGCTGAGCAAGGTAAATTAGTTACATTTTCAATTACGCCAACAGAGCCGCATACCGGTTATGGCTATATCAAACAGGGCACAGCAATTATAGGTACTGCTTGCTTTGAGGTAGACCAGTTTAAAGAAAAACCTGATTTAGCAACTGCATCAACCTATTTAACTGAGGGCGGTTATAGTTGGAACAGTGGAATGTTTTTATTTACTCCCGCTGCATATCTAAAAGAGCTGGAACGCTTTGCGCCAAAAATAGCTAAAAGTGTTGCTAGTGCCACTGATTTTAAACAAGACTTAGCGTTTACAAGAGCAAATACTCATGCACTTGAATCTTGCCCAAGTGACTCGATTGATTATGCTATTTTAGAGCGTAGTAATAATGTGGTGGTAATGCCCGTTGCATTAAATTGGAGCGATGTGGGTAGTTTTTCTGCACTCGCAGCGTTGAGTAAAAAAGATCCACAGGGTAATAGCCCACACCAAGAACATATCGCCCAAAACAGTAGTAACAACTTAGTTATTAGCGAAGATGGACACACAATAGCGACGTTAGGGGTAAGCGATTTAGCGGTTATTCATACCCACGACGCCACTTTAATTGCTGATCAAAATGCGCTTGATGCCCTCCCGTTATTACTCAAGCAATTGACAACAACACATAATAACAAACTGACACACCATCAAGTGGTTTACCGCCCTTGGGGAAATTATCGTACGCTGGTAGAAAGTATCGGTTTTAAAGTAAAAAAAATAACCGTTAATAGTGGGGCTAGGCTCTCAACGCAGCGTCATCAGCATCGCGCTGAGCATTGGGTTGTGGTGTCGGGCACTGCAGATATATGTATTGACCAGCAAAGCTTAACGCTGACCCATGACCAGTCTTGTTATATTGCTGCAAAACAGCTGCACAGTTTAGCGAATAATCAACCCGAGCCCTTAGTTGTTATTGAAGTGCAAACGGGTGCCATTTTAGATGAAAGCGATATAGAGCGATTTGACGATATATACGGCAGAAAATAACAGTATAAATAGTGAAAATGCTTGATTATTTGTCACTGCAGTAAAACTTGGTAGCCCGTAGCCCGTAGCCCGTAGCCCGTAGCCCGTAGCCCGTAGCCCGTAGCCCGTAGCCCGTAGCCCGTAGCCCGTAGCCCGTTTTTACCCTAGTCCTTGCCGTACATACTTTAAATACGCCTCTAAACTGTGTTGCCACAGTGTGCTGGCTTCATTTAACGAGTTATTTAATGGTTTTTTATCTAGTAAGCGTCGCTCAATTTTTTTTAGAGCTAGTCCATAGCTATTAAAACCAAGTTGCATAGCGGTGCTAGCTTGGCGATGTAATAACTTAATGCATTGCTCGGTGTCTTGCTCTAATAAAGCTTGGCAACGGCTCAGCTTATTACGAGCAGAAAGAATAAATTCATTATAGATAGAAGATACTTCATCAATACTAAAAGAGCTTGTCAGGGTGTCTGTTGCGGTTTCATCGTATAACGTATCAATCAGCTCGACAGCAATATTAGCTGTTTGTGTTGACTGTGAATCACTCAATGCTTGGCGTAGTTTCTCTTGCTTTAATGGCTTGCCAACAATGTCTTTAATACCCAGTGCTAAGTATTCTTTTATTTCATCAGGGCTCAAACTGGCAGTAAAGGCCAGCACCGGCGTTCGCTGATTTTTATGCTCCACCCGTTTGAGAGTTTTTAGTACCTGTTGCCCTGTTAAATCGGGTAAGTTCATATCAAGTAGCACCACATCAAAGTGGTATTTTTTCATCAACTCAATCGCACTTTTGCCATCTTTAGCGAGCTTAATTTTATGCTCGTCGTCAGCCATAAATTCAACGGCAATTTTTTGGTTCAGATCTAAATCTTCAACAAGTAATACATCGAGTCCGGTTAAATAGTCCTTACTTTGATGGCGTTGCTCTACGAGACTAAGCTCACCAATAGCTAACGTCATGTTAAAGCTAAATACACTGCCTACTCCCAGCTCACTGGTAATTTCTAGCTGGCTATTAATTTTATCGAGAAGGCGACTGGTTATAGCTAGTCCTAGACCTGTTCCGCCTTTTTCTTTACCGGCACTGCTTTGAATGTAGGGCTCAGTTAAATAATCAATTTCATCTTTTTCAATACCAGGGCCTGAATCGAGTACGCTTACTTTAAGGGTATGATCTAGCTGGGTTTCATTAATTAAGTCTATTTGTACTTTTACCATCCCCGTATCGGTAAATTTAATCGCATTACCGACAAGGTTAATAATAATTTGTCTGAGTTTTTGTTGGTCGCAGTAGTAACAGGCTTTGTCGGGGATATTACAGGCGAGCTCAAATTTAAGTTGTTTTTGTTCGGCCAGAGGGCTTAACAGCAAACATAAGTTTTGCAGCCACGTTTTAAACTCTATGTCTTCTTCGTACAGGGCTTCGTCGTGCTGATCTAAGCTTGCATATTCCAGCACTTTATCTACCAGTAAGTTGAGTGACTCAGCTGAGTTGATAATGGCCTCACAATAGGCTTTGTTACGGCTGTCGCTGGTTTGATTTAATACCAGTTGTGCACTGCCTAATATGCCGTTTAGTGGTGTGCGTATTTCATGGCTGATGGTGGATAAAAACAGTCCGCGAATTTCTAAATCTTTATGAGCTTTTTCGGTGAGTTTATTAAGTCGTAATTCCCTGCGCTCATTACATAACAACGCCATACCTGCAGCATAGAACATGGGGGCAATAACACTATTTAAAAATAACAGTGAGTTAAACCATGAATTTAAAATGGCATCCTGTTGTGCAATGTCATCCATAAATAGGCTTCGGGTAATAAAACTTGCTGCAACTAAAGTTAAAATAATTATGTAAACAATACTGGCGTTAGGGTAGGGTTTTCGCGCATATTTTATAAATATAAATAATAAAAAAGTGGCCTCTACAATATGCTGCAAATCAGAAATATATACCCGTGAGCGCATTGAGGGCTGTAAAAATGTGAAATAAACAAGCAGCAAAGCGCTGAGCGCTGTAAATAGGCAAACAAACTTAAGGCCACGACCATGATAATTTAAAAATTGACTCAGTGACAAACAATGCACAATAGAGGCTAAAAACATCATGTTATTAGCAAGGGTAATGGCAATCTGATCAGGAATTTTGCCTATTAGCGCAAAACTAACAATGGCAGCTAATAGCAGTAAAGGATAGAAAATATAAAGTAACGTGCCGGGAACATGCTTATTGGTACGCCAGGTTAAAAAGTTCAGTAGCGTCATCACTGTCATAACGGCGATACTGGCAAAATAAAGCGTAAATGAGTCGAGCATTAAGACCCCAACAGCGTTTTTTAAAGAAGATATAAAAACAGGCACTTAAAGTGCCTGTATGGTATTTATTCAAACAAACGTTAACGAATTTCGTCAGGAATGTTTTGTTGTGCCCAAGAAAGTAATTCAATACGGTTACGACATTTAGTTTTTCTAAATGCACTGTATAAATGAGTTTTAACCGTATGCGGGCTAATACTTAACTCTTCAGCAATTTCTTTATTTTTAGAACCATTACTCATTAACGAGATAATTGCTTTTTCACGCTTCGTTAGCTTTATTGGTTCAATATCACCATCAGTTAGCTTATGCAGGGCATCTTTATTAAATTGCAGCATGCGGTTAAGCGCATTACACATAATGTCACGACGATACCAAAGCTGATCTTCGAGTAATAAACGAATCCCTTTCATGAGTACATCGGCATTATCTGTGGTGTAAAATACACCACGAATACCGCTAAGTAATGCGCGATTAGCAAGCTCTGGGTTTTCATCTAAATTGAACAACACAATATCGCACTTGATGCGTAAATTAACGAGTTGCTCTTTTAGCTTTGTCCATGCGTCTTTACTTGATGTTTCAATGAACAATAAGCGAGTACCTACCGGAACATCTAAAATATTTGTACCCGTAGTTACGTCAAGGCCTTGCGTTTTTAACAATGGCTCTAAAACGTTAATACCAATAGTGTTAATTGGTTCTTCATCTAACAACAAAAAGGCTGAACTGCTCATGTTTTTTTACTCTTTTATAAAGCTGGCTAATTAATTTTACCACAATCCCTACACACCTTTTGTATTAGAAAATCATTATTTCACTGGAGAAAAGGTGCGATTTCCGATTATTTAAACATAAAATGTTGCAAATAAGTAATTGTTTTTTTTCGTGTAGTAAGAAAAACGCCGTATTTTTGATTTTTTTAAACTAATCTAAGATTTAACTAAGCACTATAGCGCCGTTTTTTTAGTTTCTTGGTATGGAGGCCAGCCCATTTCTTTACCTGCGAGCATATGTAAATGTATGTGATACACAGTTTGGCCACCATGTTCATTACAGTTCATCACAACGCGGTAGCCGTCATCGCTAAAGTTGTGTTGCTTGGCCAGTTTTGCGGCGACCGTGTATAAATTACCAACTAAATGTGAGTTTTCATTATTTATATCATTTATAGTGGCAATTGGTTGCTTGGGAATAATTAATACATGAAATGGCGCTTGAGGATTAATGTCTTTAAACGCTAGCGTGTCATCGTCTTCGTAAATAATATCTGCTGGAATTTCGCGATTAATAATTTTAGTAAAAATAGTCTCTTGGCTCATAATGATGACTCTAATTTATTTGATTAATATATGTGTCACTAATGACAAATTTTGCTAGCAGTGTCAAACTGAAATCAACTAAAGGAGTAATTATGCGTAAATCAATATTATTAGGCAGTGTAGCGGCGCTCTTAGTGAGTGCATCGAGTTTGGCAGAAAATATTCACTTTCCTGAGGAATTTGTTCCTTTGCAAGTGGGTGAACGAATAATTGAAAGTTCGCTTTTTAGTCGTGTTGATGATGTTGAATTAGCACCGGGTACTTATCAGCTAAAACTTAAATACACAGATTTATATGACTTAGGTTATGACGATCATGAAGTGATTGAGTCAGAACCTTTTTGGGTGAATGTAACCATTGAAGCGGGTAAAGATTACACCTTAGTATTTAATCGTGCTGAAAATGCGGTAGCGGCAAAAGTATTTGCTGAGGCACCGCAAGTGAGTTTAAAAGCAAAAGGCAGCACCTTAGCTAAGCCATTAAATATTATTGCCGAACGACAAGTTCAAAGCGCACAGTTTAACCAGCAAACAACAGCAACCCCAGCGGGCCCGCAAAAACCGAGTCGTCCCATTAAACCGATTACGCCAATTAATGGAAAAGGCATGCCAAGTGCGGCAAATATGCTCGACTTTTGGTGGCAACAAGCAACGCTCGCTGAAAGGCAGGCTTTTTTAGATAAAGTAACAAAATAATTAAGCATTAAAAAAGGGCCAAATTGGCCCTTTTTAGTTTATTGGTAACGCTATTATTTATTCAAATAACGCGTCAATGGTACCTTGTGCAAGTGGGTGATAACCCGGACGTGCTTTTAAGTACACGCTTTGTGCCCAGCCTTTTTTACCATGTGTAATAAGTGCTTTGTAAAGTGGCACTATTAGCTTACGACGACCAATACCCGATAAGTGTTTATCAAGCGCAGGGTAAATCGGTTGGTAACCGTTACCCACTGCTAGCATGTACCATGCAAATGCGCGTTCTGCGTTAGTTGATTGGGTTAAGTTAAACTCGCCGTCTAATTCAGTCATTTTTTCAATGCTTAAATCGCGCGGTAGGTTATTTAAAAAGTGCAGCCACTCATGCACTGTCCAATTTGCAGTAGGTAATTGTGCGGCAGTTGTATCCCCCTTTAACCATGCTTGTGTTGCAGCATCTACTTTATCGAACGCATCAGAGGTAGGGTTAGGTGCATCACTTGGTAAACCTGGCTCAAAAATCCACTCGTTCACTTTATCCATGCTCACTACACCAGGGTACTTTTCAATTAAGTTAGCTTTGATGTAAGTCACAAATTGCGCAGTGGTTAGCGATTTAAACGCAAATTCATTAAAGTAAGTTTTAACAAAGTCATCAAACTTATCACGGCCATATTTTTCTTCTAGGTAGATTAAAAATAGCTGACCCTTTGTGTAAGGCACTGAGCTAAACGCATCATCCGGATCGCGGCCATTAAGTTTTAAATTAAGGCGAGTGTCTGGTGCATCAATGGTTTTAAGTTGCGCACGCAGACCAGCAGCATCAAGCGCTTGCTCCATTACTGCACGGTCGCGACCAAATACTTCTTCCATAATGCGGTTTTCAACGTAAGAGGTAAATCCTTCGTTTAACCATAAGTCTTCCCATGTGGCATTGGTTACTAAGTTACCAGACCAAGAGTGAGCAAGCTCATGTGCAATCAGGTTAACTAGGCTTTTATCGCCAGCAACAACGGTTGGGGTAATAAATGATAGACGCGGGTTTTCCATGCCACCAAATGGGAAGCTAGGCGGTAGCATAAGTAAGTCATAGCGACCCCAAGCATATTCACCATACATCGCATTGGTTTTGTCGATCATCGCTTGGGTGTCATTAAATTCAGCAACTGAGGCATCCAAAATAGTCGGTTCAGCAAAAATACCGGTTTGTTTAGACATCGCTTTAAATTCTAAGTTACCAGCACCAATCGCAATTAAGTAAGGCGAAATTGCTTGTGGCATATTGAAGTGGTAATCACCGTCTTTATAAAGGGCATCTTTATTATCGGCACTCATTACCGCACGCACATCTTCAGGGGTATGAATACGTGCAGAATAAGTCACACGCATTGCCGGTGTATCTTGCACAGGGATCCAACTACGTGCATGTATCGCTTGCGATTGACTATACATAAATGGGTGCGTTTTACTGGCTGTTTGCTCTGGCGTTAACCACTGTAAGCCCGACGCTTCTGGGCGACTGTTGTAGTAAATACGGACTTTTTCAGCTTGGCTTTTAAATGTAATGGTTAGTTTTGAGCCTTTAACATCGTCGCGATTAGCAAGGTTAAAACTGGCTTTATGCCAATTGCCATTGGCTGTTTGATACATCACTTTATCAATATCAAGATCGCGGGTATCAAGTACTAGCTTTGTGCTTTTCGCGTTTTGCCATTGTAGCGTATGCTCAACAAAACCTTCTAATTGCTTGTCGGCAAAGTCGATGTCTAAATCAAGGTTTAAATGCGTGGTGATAACATCATCAAGGTTGGCGTAGGAATTTTGATCAATAGCGCTAGCCATTGCTTGCGAGCACATACCGGCCATAGCGAGGCTTAAAAAAAGAGGTTTGATTTTCATAATTACCTTGAGTACAAATAAAAAAGTACCCGTTTTATAACATGATTGCCACAGTGGGTTGAACAATTTTTACAAGCTGATGCGCAATTTGCGACGATGAGTTAAACTAGAGCGATTAATTACTGGTACCTTTAGGACCCTTGTGGCGCACTCATTACAACCCCTACATACATTTGCATTAAGTAGCCAATGCCAAAATTTTATTGAGATCACCGACTCAGCGCAGCTTCAAACTCAGAGCTTTAACGCGCCTTTTTGTCTGTTAGGGGAGGGCAGTAATACCATTTTTTTAAATGATTATGCTGGCACGGTTATTAAAATGGCGACCCAAGGAATTAATATTACTGAACGGGAAAATGACTTTTTAGTCAGTGCGGCTGCCGGTGAAAATTGGCATCAATTAGTGACTTACTTGCTTGAGCAAAGCATAGCAGGGTTTGAAAATTTAGCACTCATACCAGGCACAGTCGGTGCCGCGCCAGTGCAAAATATTGGTGCCTACGGTGTAGAAATAGCACAATTTATAGAAGCTGTTGACTATTTTGATATTAATAGCAACTGCTTCAAATCTTTAACTAATCAGCAATGCCACTTTGCTTATCGTGAATCGGTTTTTAAACACGCGTTAAAAAATAAAGCGGTGATCACCCAAGTGCACTTTAAACTGCCAAAAATATGGCAACCAGTACTCAGTTATGGGCCGCTTCAACAACTAAAAAATCCGACGCCACAGCAAGTATGTGAGCAGGTGATACAAACACGCAATAGCAAACTCCCAGACCCTTATAAACTAGCTAATGCTGGGAGTTTTTTTAAAAACCCAATTATTACGAATGCTGCGTTAGTGCCGTTACTTGCGCAGTTTCCTGAGTTACCTCATTACCCACACGGAGCCGGTCATCATAAAGTTGCAGCGGGGTGGTTAATAGAACAAGCGGGGTTAAAGGGATATAAGATTGCCGGTATTGAAGTGCATCAGCAGCAAGCTTTGGTGCTCGTTAACCATGGTCACAGTACAGGGGATGATTTGATCAGCATGATCACCCATATTCAAAACACTGTTTTAGCGCGCTATAACATAAGCTTAGAACACGAAGTGCGGTTAATTGATCAACACAATGAATGCCATATCTCTTTGGAGCAATCAGCATGAAAGCACCTGATGGAAACAAGCTGGCTATTTTAAATGCGCTTAATAAAGGCGGGTTTGTCTCTGGGCAAGCTTTAGGAGAGGAATTAGGAATTAGTCGTGCCGCTGTTAGTAAACACATTCAAAGCCTACAAGCTATGGGCTTAGATGTATTTAAAGTTACAGGTAAAGGCTATTGCTTAAATAACCAAGTAGGGTTACTTAATCAGGAAAAAATACAACAGCTTTATGCTGAGTTAGGGCAAAATACCGCTAATATTGAAGTGCAGCCGCTCATTGATTCAACCAACAGCGAACTAATGCGCCGCATTCAGGCTAAAACACCACTTCAGTCGGGCAAGGTAATCGTTGCCGAAATGCAGCAAGCAGGGCGCGGGCGTCGAGGGCGTGTATGGCAATCGCCATTTGGTGCCAACTTATACTACAGCTATTTTTGGCGATTAGATGATGGTTTACAAGCCGCTATGGGTGTATCGATTGCGGTTGGTTTAGCGGTGTATGATGCGATAAAAGCACTTTATGGTATTGATGTAGAGTTAAAGTGGCCAAACGACATTTACATAAACAAACAAAAGCTCGCTGGCGTATTAGTTGAATTAGACGGGCAACCACAAGGGCCCTGTCAGTTGGTGATAGGAATTGGTATTAATTTAAATATGCCAAAAAGTGCCAGTCAGCACATTGACCAAGCATGGACAGATTTAAGTCAGCACACCCAGCAGCTAGATAAAAATCAATTAGTAGCTTCATTAACTTATTGGTTAGAGCAGCGCTTAGCGCAATATCGCGAGAACGGCTTACAAACTATGTATCAACAATGGAATGCATTAAATGCGTTTGCAGGCGAGCAGGTAGAGCTTAATACTGGGCATCGTAGTTGGCGTGGCATTTGTGAAGGTATAGATGCGCACGGTGGTGTACGTATTCGCCAAGACGGCGAAGTAAAAAGTTATTATGGCGGCGAGATTTCATTAAGAAAGGCGCAAGCATGAGATTGTTAATTGATGTAGGTAATACTTCACTCAAAGCTGTATTGTGGGAAAACGGGCAAATACAGCCATGTGATATTAATAATATTTCATGGCAGCAAATTACGGTTGTTATTTACGCTTGTGTTGGTCGTAGCGAGTTACTTAAACAATTATTAGCGCAAGCCAAAACGCATAATATTGATTGTTTTGAGGCTACGGTTAGTAGTGAGCTCGGTGGGTTACGCTGCGCGTATCAGCAAGTAGGTAATTTGGGTATAGATAGATGGTTGGCGCTTATTAGCGGTTATACGCTTTACCCTAATATGGCTGCTATTGTTGTTGATGCTGGCACGGCTACCACCATAGACGTTCTCAATAATGATGGGCAGCATCTAGGAGGCTGGATATTACCTGGGCTTGATTTAATGACCTCATCACTCACTCAAAATACTCAGCGGGTATTTGATGATGCAAACACGCCATTTGCTAATGAGCTTGGAAAAAACACCCCTAATGGGTTAAAAAACGGAGCCTTAGTGGCAACTATGGGTGCCATTGAGCAAGCAAGATTGCATTTAAAGACAAAAAATAGCCTCTTAATTTTTGCGGGTGGTTATGGTCAGCTGTTACAAGGGCATTTTTCACAGAGTATTTTCGACCCAATGCTAGTAATGAAAGGCTTAAATTACTGGTATGAGTTAGCTAAAAAGAGTTAAAAACAACAAAAAAACAGCTTTTTGCGCGAATAGTGAGCATTTGAAGCATTAAATCACATTTTTTTTAATTTTTTGGTTGCATCCCAATAAACCTTACTCTAGAATCTCGCCCCGTACTAAAGCAGTGCCGACTTAGCTCAGCTGGTAGAGCAACTGACTTGTAATCAGTAGGTCAACCGTTCGACTCGGTTAGTCGGCACCACTTTCCTTTTACCGGAAGTGCTTAGTAAAGAATTATCGTGGAGGGGTTCCCGAGCGGCCAAAGGGATCAGACTGTAAATCTGACGGCTCAGCCTTCGCTGGTTCGAATCCAGCTCCCTCCACCACTTTATTCTAGACGGTTAGAGGTAGTTTAAGAACAGGTTCCTTAAAGCGGGCATCGTATAATGGCTATTACCTCAGCCTTCCAAGCTGATGATGCGGGTTCGATTCCCGCTGCCCGCTCCAATTTGATGATGCTGATATAGCTCAGTTGGTAGAGCGCACCCTTGGTAAGGGTGAGGTCGGCAGTTCAAATCTGCCTATCAGCACCAGTCAATCGAATCGCCTTAAACACTTCCTTTATCTGTCAGAAAAAACTATTTGAAATTTGAAAAAATTAACTTAATCTACCTATGGTGGATTATTTTCATATGTAATCTAGATACACAAAACTGATAGGTTCCGTCATGGCAAAAGAAAAGTTTGAACGCGTAAAACCGCACGTAAACGTTGGTACAATCGGCCACGTTGACCACGGTAAAACTACACTAACTGCAGCAATCACTAACGTACTTGCAAAAGTATACGGCGGTGTTGCTAAAGATTTCGCATCAATCGATAACGCTCCAGAAGAGCGCGAGCGTGGTATCACAATCTCAACTTCACACGTTGAGTACGATACGCCTACTCGTCACTACGCACACGTAGATTGTCCTGGTCACGCCGATTATGTTAAAAACATGATCACTGGTGCTGCTCAAATGGACGGCGCTATCTTAGTAGTTGCTGCGACTGACGGTCCTATGCCACAAACTCGTGAGCACATCCTACTTTCTCGCCAAGTTGGCGTTCCTTACATCGTTGTATTCATGAACAAATGTGACATGGTTGATGATGAAGAGCTACTTGAGCTAGTAGAAATGGAAGTTCGTGAACTTCTTTCTGAATACGACTTCCCAGGTGATGACTTACCACTAATTCAAGGTTCTGCACTTAAAGCACTTGAAGGCGAAGAGCAATGGGAAGCTAAAATCGTAGAGCTTGCAGAAGCACTAGATACTTACATTCCAGAGCCAGAGCGTGACATCGATAAGCCATTCATCATGCCTATCGAAGACGTTTTCTCAATCCAAGGTCGTGGTACTGTTGTAACTGGCCGTGTTGAAGCTGGTATCATCAACGTGAACGACGAAGTTGAAATCGTTGGTATCAAAGAGACGACTAAGTCTACTTGTACTGGTGTTGAGATGTTCCGTAAGCTTCTTGACGAAGGTCGTGCTGGTGAGAACATTGGTGCACTTTTACGTGGTACTAAGCGTGAAGACGTTGAACGTGGTCAAGTACTAGCTAAGCCTGGTTCAATCAAGCCACACACTACATTCACTTCAGAAGTATACGTACTTTCGAAAGATGAAGGTGGTCGTCATACTCCATTCTTCAAAGGTTACCGTCCACAGTTCTACTTCCGTACAACTGACGTAACAGGTGACGTACAGTTACCAGAAGGCGTAGAAATGGTAATGCCTGGTGATAACGTTAAGATGACTGTAACGCTAATCGCGCCAATCGCGATGGACGAAGGTCTTCGTTTCGCTATCCGTGAAGGTGGCCGTACTGTAGGTGCTGGTGTTGTAGCAACTATCGTAGAGTAATAATTAACGTTTAAGTTAATTGTTAGAAAAAGGTCACTTAGGTGGCCTTTTTTAATGGCTGCGATTTACATCATGTGAAGGTGGCGCAGTTACCTTAGGCGTAGGTGCTTTGTAGCAACGTTCAACGAGTAATAATTAGCCTAGCTAATTAATACTAAAAAAACCCGAGCTTAGCCTCGGGTTTTTTAATGTCTGCAATTTACTTCATGTGAAGGTGGCGCTCTTACCTTAGGGGTAGGTGCTTTGTAGCAACGTTCAACGAGTAATAATTAGCCTAGCTAATTAATACGAAAAAAAACGAGCTTAGCGTCGGGCTTTTTAATGTCTCAAGAAAAATACAGGTTTCAGGTATTAGGTGCGAGGCTTCAGGCAGAGCAAAGCGGTATTAATTTGATCATCGTAGTATGGGTTGAGTTTTATCGAACTCAGAGGATAAAGCATGAAGGTGGCGCACTTACTTAGGCATCGGTGCTTTGTAGCAACTATCGTAGAGTAATCATTAGTTGTAATGCATTAAGCATTAATAAAACCCGAGCTCAGTCTCGGTTTTTTTATGCCTGAGGTAAAATGTAATTATTAATGTTATCGCTGTAACAAAGTAGGAGTATGGACTTAATTAGTTAGTAACCAGCATTCTTACGTAATTCATCAAGCATATCTTGGTTACCCATCATTTCGTCAAGCGTTGCCCTGACTGCATTGTCAGAGGTATTGTCATAAACTGAAAGTAGATGTTGCGCCATTTGCTTCGTATAACCACCTTGTTTATTTTGAGCTTGGTAGTATTGCGCCATCAACCCTTGTGCAGCTAAGCGACGGATATAATCATTCGAGTCTTGCTCTAACAAGTTTGTAAACTGCTCTGCAAGGCGGTAATCAAGTACCGGTGTTTGAGTTGATAACTCAACAGCTTGAATTTTAAATTTTTCGTCACTACTGTTGTTCGCTAAATTTAAAATGTTACCCACTACTTCATAGTCATACTCAGGCATAGTAGATTTATTTAGAATATACATATTCATTTGCAGTTGGCTCAGTGCAGCTAACCTATTTAAATCAGAGATGCTTGGATCTAAAGTTTGCTCTCTTAATTGAGAGTTTATTTGTTTAGCATAATCAGGTTCTGATTTGATCCTTAAATCATAGTCTTCTGGTAAATCTGCATAAAAGCTATAAAGAGGATTTTGCTCACGTCGTTTTTCATCTTCTTGCTGCTGTTTTTCCTCTAGTACGTCAAGAACAAGCTCCTTAAATTCGTCGGTATCTTGTTCTTGATAAGAGTCATTAGCGTGCAGTTTTAAGTTTGCTATTTTGCGTTGTAGCGAACTTACTTTCTTGCTTAGTTCGTCAATTAGGGCTTCATTTGATTGCTGGTATTCTGCAGGAGTACTAATAGAAACTGTGGAGCTTAGCTGTTGCTGGTTGGGTTTATTAAGCGAACTGGCCTGATCTTTAAAAAATGTTCCGTAGCATGAAATTACCAAGGCAAGTGTTGCTATAGCAATAGTTCCTTTGTTTATAGTCATAAAATAATCAGCCTCTAAAATGGGTAATTTATCTGTTTTCGAAATATAAGTCTGTTAAAAAGTGTGTTAAATGAGGGTTAAATATACGGGTTAATTAAGAATGCGGGGCGTGAGTGGCGAAATACGGTGTTTAAAGTGGCTATAAGCGCTAGACCTAAGCCTAGCGCGTAAAGCTTAATGAGATTTTGCGTATTGCTCAGCTTGCTTCCACACTCTTAGCGTATTGCCGCTTAAAATCTTTTTAATATCGCTATCGCTGTAGCCTCTATCCATTAAGCCTTGTACAAGGTTTGGGTAGCTAGACACATCTTTTAAACCGATAGGCAGTGAGTCACCTACGCCGTCGTAATCAGAGCCAATACCAACATGCTCTATACCAATTAACTTCACAACGTGATCAATATGATCAAGCACTTGCTCTAAGCTTGCAAATGGGTAAGGGTTTTTAGCGCGGTACATCGCATCAAAATCTTTACTTAACTTAGTACCATCTTTTTTTACCGCTTCTTTTTTACTTTTTAACTGTTTGCCCCACGTACCTGCTTTAGCAGTAACAAAGCTTGAACCAAAGTTAATTTGAATCACACCACCGTTCTTTTTAAGAGCTAATAACATGTCGTCATTCATATTACGCTCAAAACCTGGTGTGTATTTACGTAGTGATGAGTGTGATGCAATCACAGGGGTGTTAGACAGTTCCATCACTTGATAAAACGCATCGTCCGAGATATGAGACACATCAATCAGCATGCCGATATTATTCATCTCTTTTACTAGCTCTTTACCAAATGGGCTTAGGCCTTTCCACTTGCGACGAATATCGTATGATGAGTCAGAAATATGGTTGCTTTGCGAGTGAGCAAGGGTGATATAGCGCACACCACGGTCAAAAAAATGCTGTAGGTTGTTTAAATCGCCTTCAATGGGTGAGCCGTTTTCCATGCCCATAGCAATCGACATTTTACCTTGCTTAAATTGTGCTTCGATATCGCTTGTTGAGCTGGCAATGGCAAACTTGTCAGGTGCACGTTGTGCAATTGCTTCCATACCATCAATCAATTGATTCGCTAATTGAAAGCTTTTGCCTTTGCCTTCAAACTCTAAATGAGCAGGAATATAAATCGACATAAATGGCGCGTTTAAACCGCCTTTTACTGCACGAGGGTAATCAAAATCGCCGCCATCAGTAGCTTTAGTTACATCAGCCCATTTTGCGTGAATACGGTAAGGTACATCAATGTGGGTATCGATTAAAATGGTATCGTGTGCAAGCTTAATTGCTTTATCCGAGGGAGTAATTTCTGCGTGTACTGCACCTGTTAATGCAATCGACATTGCAATAACTATTGAGCTTAGTTTTATCATTTATAATGGCTCTTTAAGTTAAAAAAGCCATTGTCTATTTTTACGCCGTGTCTGACAAGTTTACTCGTCGAATTGCGCTTCACTTTGTAGTGCTTTGAATTCACTTTTAGAAATTATGGTGACCGACTCATGTAGCTCAGAGAAAAATACCATAGCTTCGCCGCTTTTTAATTGCTGATTTACTTGCGCTACTTTACTTTCAATACTGAACTCTTGTTCGCCATAGTCAGTGCCTTCGCGCAAAACGTAGCTTTCAATTAGGTTGTACAGTGTGTCTTTATCAAGTTGTTCAAAAGGAATAATCATAGCCACTCTTTATCGGTGTTATTAAATACACATTGCTTAAAATAATCAGGCACCACTTGCTCTAACCAAAACACGGGTTTAAATGGGTTGTTACCGCTAATAAAACCTACGTGGCCGCCCTTCTCTGAGATACGCAGCGTAACATGCTCACTCACATTCTGACTACTTGGAACTGCTTTAATCGACAGCATAGGGTCGTCTTTGGCATGAATAATTAGTGTGGGTGTCGCAATATCTTTTAAATACGGCATGGCACTGGCTTTTTTGTAGTAGTCGTGCGCATTTTCAAAGCCATGTAGCGGTGCTGTAAGCTGGTTATCGAACTCTAATAAATCGTCAATTTCCATTAACTGATCGGTGGTGATCGGTATTTGCTGTTTAATTTGTGGTAGTTTGCGTTGCATCGACTTTTTCATCCGATCGAGCAAATATTTTTGGTAAATTTTACCTAAGCTTTTACGAATAACATCACTAGATGATGACAAATCATAGGGCGCAGATATCACGGCGGCTGCACTAAGCGGGCAGTGAATGTGTTCTTCCCCTAAGTATTTAGCCAGCACATTACCACCCAATGAAAAGCCAACCGCCACAATCGGGCGCTTTGGAAATTGCTGTTTTAAATGGTTTATAAAAAAAGCTAAATCGGCAGTGTCGCCACTATGGTAGGCTCTTGGCAGGCGATTGACTTCGGTTGAGCAGTTTCTAAAGTGCATTAGCACCACTGCAAACCCTTGCTTTTTTAATGCTTTCATCATGCCTTTGGCATAAAAACTATTTATGTTGCCTTCAAGTCCATGAAGTACCACTGCGAGCGGCGCCGTTTCGTTATGCGGGAGTGACCAAGCAAGCTCAATAAAGTCACCATCGGGTGTATCAAGTTGCGCAAGTTCGTAGCGAGTATGGTGAAAAGGGCGAAAAAAACGCGGCATTATGGTTTGAACGTGTCGGTTGGTCATCCACCATGCGGGTTTGAACTTAGGGATCATGTCTGTACTACGCACTTTGCAATAAACGAAGCGCTAGTGTAGCAAATTTTTTATATTTAAAAATAAAAAGCGCCTAATCAGTAAACTAATAAGGCGCTTTGTGCGTCGTGCTTAATGCTGTTCTTTAATATCTGCATCGTGTACTTTTTTCATGAAAAAATACACAAAGAAGAGGCATAAACTAATAACGACGCCTAAAAATCCAAATGATAAAAATAGTACTGGGTCGCTAAAAAAATCTCTAAAGAATACGTCCATAATGGCCTCCTGATGTCTATGGGTTAATCATAGGCTGGCTTGGCAGGGCTTGATATGATCCAGATCAAGCTATTTAAAAGATTATAAAATGGGCAATGCAGATGTTGATTTTGATCAATAAAGTTAAGTCGATTTTGCACTTTTTAGTAAATTATCTGCGATTTTTTAATCACTTTTATAATAAAGATGGTCAGCAAAGTTCAGCTTTGAATAACCGTTGCTTTGTTTTAGGTTAAATAAAATGGCTCTATTAGCGTTAAGTATTGAATAATTCCTTTTGTGGGGGAAAACGTGGAAATTACTGATTATTCCCACGCTATTTTGGAAAGTATTTTAAATATTATTCACATTGAAGTTTTGCTTGTTCAGCACACCTAGCTTTTGCTTCTTCTTCAGAACTTCCGCCCATACAAAAATCTAAGCGTATTACCTTTTCTTCAGCTTGGTTTGGCTGGCCTGAAACATTTTCCCAGCGCCACGTTTTTATGACCTTTTTAGCAGGTTTGAAAATAACTTTCTTAGGAATAGACGAAACTAATTCTATATCTTGTGATTTACCGTCTTCATCTACGGTCAGCTTAAAGACTCCACAACCAGCTATACCTTTCATAGCTAGATCCATAGGGTATCTAGGAGTGACTTGTTTAGTTCTAACCCATGTAGCAGCAGACTTTTCTGGATCTAGGTGAGTAAGCTTAACGTCAGCATAGTTATTAGCTTGAGCTACAGCAGAAAACTGCAACCCTAATATTGAACTTAATATTGCGATTCTCTTTTTCATTTTTTCCTTCCTTAGTATTTTTATTATCAATATGTAAGTACATATTAATGTAACAAAATCGCCTTCATAATCAAATAAATATAAATCTAGGCAGCGAGGCCATAAGCAAGATTTTCGTCAACTAAGTATGCAAGCCTTACCTCTTTGTACTTATCTTTCTTGCTATCCATCATTCTCATCCAACCTAAGTAATTTGGGAGATATTCTGTGCCAACACCATTAAACCTTCGCATCCAGCCCCGTAAACGGCTCATATAGCCATTTACGTTCTGGATATGGAATTGACCACCTATCACTCGCTCACCTTTACTGACTATCGTGCGATAATGCTGGATATTTTCTTCCTTGGCGAAAGAACGATAGGCGTGTGCGCCATCGCTACAGAGAATACTGTCGTGATTTACTATTGGTCTCATTGCATTGTGAATTTCATCGCTTGAATGTTCTTCAAGTACGAAGTCTGTTAAACCTCCGCTTCTATCTACTACGATCAATACAGGGATTTTATCATCAACAGTACGTCTATCGCCCATGCCACCTCGTTTTCTAGGCTTACGATCATATATTGTTTGGTTGCCTTTAAAGCTCTCCATGAAAAACATTTCATCAGCTTCGATGATTCCCGCTACTTCTGATGGTTTGCGCTGTGCTGGAGCTTTAAGGAATCTGTGTCGCCATCGAAACGCTGTAGTCTCTGCAACTTCTAAGAGTTCCGCAACTCGTCTAATTGGCAAGCCATCTAACATGTACTCTAGGTTCTTTGCCCAGAGTTCACGCTTTCTCAATCGAGCTAGAGGTGTTTTAGTTAGAGCATTAAAAGTTTTTCCACATGAAGAGTTTTTACATTTGAAGCGTTGTAAGCCAGCAGCCATGCCCCATTTGCCAATTTCCTCATTACCACAGTGAGGGCAGATAACATCATCGCCTTTACATTCATTGATCAAGTTATCAGTATCACCACGTTTGAGGTCTTCTACAACGTGATGGTGTAGCAATCGTTTTTGGTTATGTGTTAGCTTAGATAACGATTCAATTATTAGTGTGAATTGATTTTTCTTCAATGTCCCGACCTCTCTCGCTTTGGGACAATTAATTATAGTACAAATTCAGAGATCAACAACTAACGCTAATAGAGCCAAAATATTTTACTTGGGGTTAGCTTTATATGACTCGTTCAGAGCACTTTAAAGAATTTTTACAAAGCATAAGTTTTAGAGAACTGACGCTGAGTATCGATTTACTAGTAAGCGTGTACATATCTTACTTTTATGTAAACAGCCTAATGAATGCGAGTACGCAGCAGCTTAGTTCTGTTTCTTGGTTATCTGGTTTATTGCTACAGGTGTTAATTTATTCTGTGATACTTATAGTATTGAGCTATTTATTACTTTCATTTATCAGTGATAATGAATTAAATCAGCCACCTGATGTGAGAGAAAAGCAAATAAATTTAGTGGGTTATAAATATAAGGCCATAATATTACAGACGGGAATTTGTGTTGCTATTGTTCAGTATCAAATTGAAGCTAATAACTGGGGCCCAGCCATTGAATATAATATTCCATACTTACCAATGCACGTCATGGTAGGTGCTTTTTTGATTGCCGAAATAGTCAACTATATAGCGCAGCTTTATAAAGGTAGAACGGGTAATATTTATGAGTGAGTATGTAATAACTAACTCTATTCGAACATTACGCTTTTTACGCGATGAAATGACGCAAAAGCAATTAGCAGATGCTATTGGTGTAACTCGGCAAACGGTAATGGCAATTGAGGCAAATAAATATTCACCCTCTCTAGAAGTGGCTTTTAAAATTTCTATAGTTTTTAACTTGCCATTAGAAGAGGTGTTTCAATACAAAGCCAAAGATATGCAGCTTGGTTTATAAAACAAACCAAAGTAACCACGTATATTACGAGCTAATATTCATAATATAAGTGATATGATGAAAATAATGGTGAAAAATCATGCCAAATATTTATCGCTGTTATTGGGCGTTGAACAGGCTGTTAAATCCATACTATTAACTACATCAATCAATATTATTTGTTGCTGCTTTTCTAACTTCAACTCGGCGCCGAGAAGTGCTTTTCGAATTGCGGCGTAATCGGTAATCTCGGTTTGAATTGTTTTTAAATAGGCGCGGGTAGTACGTAGAGGCTTTAATACCTGCTGCTCAAATTCACTAATAGATTGTTCAAGCTTGCTCAGCTGTGTTTGGTTAATAGCTAGATTGAGAGAATCTAAGTAATACAGCAACAAGCATAGGTTGACGTTTTTACCTTGCAGGTTTTGGTAATCTAACAGGCGCGCTTGCATGCCATCTTCGCTATAAAGCTGACATGCAAACTGCCAAAAATCGTTGCTGTTAAGCAAGTTCATCGGCGAATGCCTGTTCTTTTTGTTCCATCTCTTCAAGGGCCATTAATAACTCTTCTTCAACATTATTAAGCTTAGGCGTAAGTGTGGCTTGCTTGGTAATTAGCTCTTTGAGCTTAGCTTTATTTTCATCGTTATAAAGTGTGTTATCGCCGAGCGCCTCTTCAACGTCAGCTAATTCTGCAGCAAATTTATCCAATTGTTTTTCAAGCTTTTCAATTTGCTTTTTAAGCGGTTGAATCGCTTTTCTAAACTCGGCCTCTAAGCGCTTTTGCTCTTTTCGGTTTACTTGTGAGTGGGCTTTTGGCTCGTCATCGGTGTCGCTTTTAGCGGCTTCTTTATTAGCATTAAGCAGCCACTGATAATACGCGTCTAGGTCGTAACCAAACTGAGTAACTTCGCCGTTATCAACTAAGTAAAATTCATCAGCGGTGTTTTTAAGCATGTGGCGATCATGCGATACCGTGACCATAGCGCCTTCAAAGCCTTGTAATGCCATAACCAATGCGTGGCGCATTTCTAAATCAAGGTGGTTGGTTGGCTCATCGAGTAACAGTAAGTTTGGCTTTTGATAGACTAACATAGCTAGCACTAAGCGCGCTTTTTCGCCGCCTGAAAAAGGGGCAACAGGGTCGAGTGCTTTATCGCCTACAAAGGCAAAGCCGCCTAAAAAGTCACGCAGTGATTGTTCGCTGGCTTTAGGGTTTAAACGTTGCAGATGAGTGACGGCACTGGCTTTTAAATCAAGTGATTCCAATTGATGCTGCGCAAAGTAGCCAATGTTTAACCCCTGATGCTGAAACACTTCACCTGCTTGAGGTTGTAAGTCACCAGAGAGCAGCTTAATAAGTGTTGATTTACCTGCGCCATTTCTACCAAGCAGCGCGATACGGCTACCTGGCACTAAGTTCAGCTTAATACTGTTTAAAATGGTCACATCACCATAACCGGCTTTAGCTTTGTCGAGTGTCATTAGCGGGTTAGGCAGAGCGGTTGGCTCGGCAAATTCAAAATCAAATGGCGAGTCAGCATGTGCAGGGGCAAGTTTTTCCATGCGTTCTAGCGCTTTAACGCGGCTTTGTGCCTGTTTGGCTTTACTGGCTTTAGCTTTAAAACGAGTAATAAATTGCTCTAAGTGGGCAATTTGATCTTGTTGTTTTTCAAACATGGCTTGTTGCTGTAATAAACGCTCAGCTTTTTGGCGTTCAAACTGCGAGTAATTGCCTTTATATACATTGATAAGTTGTTTATCTATATGCCAAATTTGATCAACCACCGCATCTAAAAACTCTCGGTCATGAGATATCAGTACCAATGTACCAGTGTAGGCACGTAAAAAACGCTCAAGCCAATACACAGCATCTAAATCAAGGTGGTTTGTAGGCTCATCCAGTAACAGCAAGTCGGCATCGCGAATAAGCGCTTGGGCTAAGTTTAAACGCATACGCCAACCACCCGAAAATGCACTTACTGGGTTTTCTATTTGGTTATTAGCAAACCCTAAGCCATGTAATAGCTCTCCTGCCTTGGCTTCTATGCTATAGCCTTTAATATTTTCAAGCTGAATATGCACTTTAGCTTGAGTGTCGCCATCATTGGTTTGCTCAGCTTCACGCAAAGCAATTCGTAGCGCATAATATTCAGGGTGGCCTTGCAGTACGTAATCTATAGCGCTTATTTCAAGGGCGGGGGTTTCTTGTTTTACTGAGGCCAGTGACCAATCTTTAGGAATACTGCAATTACCGCCATCCAACGAAAGCTCAGACTTTAATAAACTAAATAGCGTTGACTTACCACAGCCATTAGCACCAACAAGGCCTACTTTGTGCTCTGGAAATAATGTAGCCGATGCATTTTTTAATAAAGCTTTGCCACCGCGAAGCAGTTCTATTTCTGAGATTTGGATCATAAATACGTTACTTTACTGTGCCTTGATTGAATTGCGGCCATTATAACACGGATCTTATTAGCTATATCAATCGTATCAAGTAGGCAAATATTGCGATAAAATAACGTCAGTCAAAATGGTAGGAAAAACGAAGTGAAACATAAAAAACGATTTATTGCTGGAGCAACGTGTCCTGAGTGTAAAACCATGGATATGTTAATGCTCTACAAAGAGCATGACGTAGAAAAAGTTGAATGTATGCAGTGTGGTCACAAAATGGCTCAACCAGAGCAGGCTGTGCAGGCATCAACACGCCAATTTGAACAGATCATTGGCGTGTTTAATCCAGGCGACTAAACCTAAACAGTTTAGTAATGCGGTGGCGGAGGCTCCGGCATATTCGACATCATAGGTTGCGATGCTTGCGACTCTTTAAGTTTTTCAGCCAGCAATTCGGTTTGGCGCTTTATTTTTGCCAACTGTTGCTGGTGAACTTTTATTTCATCATTCAAAATTTCAATTGTTTCGTCTTGAAAAGCCACTTTAGCCTCAAGTTCCATTAGCCGATGTTCAATTGTGTTCATTTGGTTCTCGTATAATAAAGCGCTCAGCGATTCCGCTCGAGCTTTCAGTTAACAATGATTTACCGTTATCTGTAAATGCCACATCAAGTACCACTGCCGATTTGGGCTTACTGCCTTCTCGCGGAGTGACTTGCCATGTTTGAATTTTTTCACCGCTGGTTAGCTGCCATAAATCAACCCGTTTATTGGGTGAACCGGTTGCTAATAAAGTGCCTTGATCGTTAAAGCGCACTGCGGTAAAAATTTTCTGACGCGCAATATACTTTAGTTTACTAACAAGGTCACCTGTAGTCAGCTTCCATACATTTGCTTGTGCCATACTGTCGGCGGTAAAAGCATAGCGCCCTTGAGGATCTAAAGCGACCTGCGTTACTCGGGTTGGGTGATTAAAGCGATGAACTACTTGCCCACTTTGAGTATCCCATAAGTAGGCAACATAATCGTTAGAGCCGCTTAGTGCATAGCGCCCGTTGGGTGATAGGTCAACGGTATTTACTTTTTCTTGATGGCCTAAAAATTCAATGCGCCTACCTGTGTTAAGGTTTATAAATACCACAACGCCATCGCTGCGCCCGTAAACAACACTTTGGCCTTGGTTGCTAATGGCAATATCGCGAATGCTGGCTTTTTGTATTTTATAAAAGCCTTTATTTTTGCCGGTGGCAATATCCCAGACCGCAAAGGTGGTTTTTTCGGCGGTAACAGCCACGCTATTATCAAAAGCAATGGCTACGGCATAAACTAAGCTATCTTCAGCCTGCTGTTGAAACCATTGGTATTTAAGCGCTTGCTGTTGATTATCCCAAAGGGCGACCCCATGATGGATAGAAGACACTAAGCTGTATTGACCATCGTGCGATAACGCAGATGAAAAGGCGCCCTGTGCAGTGTGCTCAAAACTGGCCACTGCTTGTTGTTTTTCATCACTACATGCAATTGTTAATAAACAGCAAGTGGCGACTAAAAAAGTACGAAATAACGACATATTACAGGTATTTCCTCTTAACTCTTAGTGACTGAGAGGTTAGACTAGGTCTCGTTAAACGCCTAGGTTGTTTGTCTAATCACTGGATATGTTTTTAGTTTAGCTATTAAACAAGCAGCCTACCATGTAGGCCGTT
Organism: Pseudoalteromonas sp. SM9913; assembly: GCF_000184065.1. Taxonomy (NCBI): domain Bacteria; kingdom Pseudomonadati; phylum Pseudomonadota; class Gammaproteobacteria; order Alteromonadales; family Pseudoalteromonadaceae; genus Pseudoalteromonas; species Pseudoalteromonas sp. SM9913. The sequence continues at coordinate 3,183,453 of NC_014803.1, read as the reverse complement.
AATCTTTAACTAGTAATATTACAATAAATGGCAACTGCAAAGTGTGTCGGAGATTTAAAATGAGAAAGACGATTAAATTGTCATTGATTGCAGCGTCAGTTTTAGCGCTTACAGCTTGTAATCAAGAAGCAAAAAAAGAGCAAGCAGACGTTAAGCTAGATACTGTAGCACAGCAACAAGCGTACGGTATTGGTGCATCTGTGGGTAACTTTTTAAATAAAGACCTAGCGGATAAAAAAGAAATTGGTATTGAATTAGACCAAGCTTTATTAATGCGAGGCTTTGAAGATGCACTTGCGGGTAATGCAAAAATTGACGAAGAGAAAATTCGTGAAGTACTAACAGCATTAGACGAATCAGTGCGTACTAAACAAGAAGAAAAAGCAAAAGTAGAGTCTGAAAAAAGCAAAGCTGAAGGTGAAAAATACCTAGCTGATAACGCTAAAAAAGAAGGCGTGATGGTTACTGAGTCTGGTTTACAGTACGAAGTAATGAGCGAAGGCGAAGGCGCAAAACCAGTAGCAACTGATGTGGTTAAAGTACATTATAAAGGCACATTGTTAGACGGTACTGAGTTCGATAGCTCTTACTCACGTAACGAGCCGACAACGTTCCCACTAAACCGTGTAATTCCTGGTTGGACTGAAGGTTTACAACTTATGCCTGTAGGGTCTAAGTACAAATTTACTATTCCTTCAGACCTTGCTTACGGCGATCGTGACTTAGGTAAAATTCCTGCTAATTCAACACTCATTTTTGAAGTTGAATTATTAGAAATTCAAAATGATGCAGCAGCTGCCGCTGCAGAATAAGCGTTATAGATAATAAAAAAGGGACCTTAGGTCCCTTTTTTATTACGTTGAATAACTAATTAGTCAGTGTGATTAGAAAATAAGTTATCAATCAGCTCATCTTCAAGTGCAAAGCGCGCTTCGAGTGCTTCACCCATTACTGAAAGATCGTTATCAAAGCCTTCTAGTAAATCTTCAGCGTCTACCTCAGCGTACTTATCGTTGAAATCCAGAGCGATGTCAGTGGTATCTGAAATACGTGGGTATATCGTATTAGCGAGTTGCTGGCTTTCTAGGCCTTTCTTTTCGCAGGCTTTAGCAATATCGTCGTACACTTCAAAGTGGCCGGCAGATAAATAATCCATTAAAATTTGGCAAAATGCCTGAATTTGTGATGGTTCAGGCAAAGACTGATCTTTTTTCTCATAAGGTGAAAAGCCTGCAATTTTACAGTAAAGCACAATCAACTCTTGGCGTTCGTTTAACCAATTATCGATGACCGTATGGCTACCCCCCCACTTTTGTTGAGCTTTTTCTACACGCTTCAGCATAATTCTTCTCCTAAGCTGGGTTGGATTTTTTAAATTAAAAATAAAACTTATGTTATCCAAGATATATTTAATTGGCGTGTATATCAACAAGTAAAATAGATGTAATACCAGAGGGAATTTTGTTTAAGGGTATAAGTTGTAAGTAATTTATTCCAGGCAAGAAAAAACCACCTATTACGGTGGTTTAATTTCTTTATTAGACTTGTTTAAACAAGCATTCTTATTTTTATTAGAGATTTTTATTATTTTTATATTAACAATTTTTGTTATTGTTTTGTTAACGCGGGAGATACAATATCAAGCTTTTTTAGATGTTGCAAATAGTTTAATGAAAAGTTTTTATTGTTAACGTTTGTTTGGTTGTTTTATGTACAAAGTAACATGAAAATTAAAAATTACTTGATCTAGCGCTACTCTGTAGCGATTTAATCGCTTAGCGATAGAGGGGGCGTGAATATGGTGGTACAATCTTGCACAATTTCTAAAAGCCCTAGGACTCTATACGCTATGAGCGAATTAAAAAACGACCGTTATTTACGTGCCCTTGCCAAGCAACCTGTTGATGTCACGCCGGTATGGATGATGCGTCAAGCAGGACGTTATTTACCTGAATACCGTGCTACACGTGCACAAGCGGGCGATTTTATGAGCCTGTGTAGAAATGCTGAGTTAGCCTGTGAAGTAACATTACAGCCTTTGCGCCGTTACCCATTAGATGCAGCTATTTTGTTTAGTGATATTTTAACTATTCCCGATGCAATGGGATTAGGCTTGTACTTCGAAACAGGCGAAGGCCCTAAGTTTGAACGCCCAATTTCGTCACTAGCTGATGTTAAAAAAATTCCTAAACTTGATCCTACCGATGAGCTTGGCTATGTAATGAACGCAGTGAGCACTATTCGTCGTGAACTTAAAGGCGAAGTGCCATTAATTGGTTTTTCTGGTTCGCCTTGGACACTTGCAACTTACATGGTTGAAGGTGGTAGCAGTAAAGTATTTGGTAAAATCAAAAAAATGGCGTTTGCTGAGCCGCAAACACTGCATTTATTACTCGATAAACTAGCTGATTCGGTGATAGATTACTTAAACGCGCAAGTTAAAGCGGGTGCGCAATCGCTAATGGTATTTGACTCATGGGGCGGTGTACTAAGCCCGCGTGATTACAATGAGTTTTCATTGCAATACATGCATAAAATTGTTGATGGCTTAATTCGTGAATACGATGGCCGTAAAGTACCGGTTACTTTATTTACCAAAAATGGTGGTCAGTGGATTGAAGCGATTGCCGCAACGGGCTGTGACGCAGTAGGTTTAGATTGGACTATTAACATTGGTGATGCTAAACGTCGTGTTGGCGATAAAGTTGCACTGCAAGGTAATATGGACCCATCAATGCTTCATGGTACGCCTGATCGTATTCGCCAAGAGGTTGGTACTATTTTAGAAGACTTTGGTACTGGCAATGGCCATGTATTTAATTTAGGCCACGGTATTACACCAGATGTTGACCCAGAAAATGCCGGTGTATTCATTAACGCCGTGCATGAATTAAGTGCGCAATATCATAAATAGTTTCTAAATAACGATGAGTTATTAAAAAAGCCCGCTTGATTCAAGCGGGCTTTTTGTTACCTAGTGCTTAATATTACTTAAACAAGCGATTTAAACCATTTAACGCCGCAACTCGGTAGGCTTCTGCCATCGTTGGGTAGTTAAACGTGGTATTTACAAAGTAGTCGATGGTGTTGCCACCATTTTTTTGTTCCATAATAGCTTGGCCAATATGCACAATTTCAGAGGCACGCTCACCAAAGCAGTGCACGCCGAGTACTTCTTTGGTTTCTGTATGAAATAATATTTTTAAACTGCCCACATCGGTGCCTGCAATTTGCGCGCGGGCTAAATGTTTAAATTGCGCACGTCCCACTTCATACGGTACTTTTGCAGCAGTTAATTGCTGCTCTGTTTTACCGACAGAACTCATTTCAGGAATAGTATAAATACCGGCTGGAATATCAATAATCAGCTTTTCATCACAATTACCACACGCGATGGCATCTGCGGCAATTCGACCTTGATCAAAGGCAGCACTCGCAAGGCTTGGATAGCCAATAACATCACCTACCGCGTATACATTGTCTACTTCTGTTTGGTAGGTTTCGTTTACTTTTATCTGTCCGCGGCTATCTGCTTTTAAGCCAATGGCTTCTAAATTAAGGGTATCAGTGTTACCTGTTCGGCCATTGGCAAATAAAATACAGTCAGCTTTAACACGTTTGCCCGATTTTAAATGCATAACAACGCAGTCATCACGGGTTTCAATGCGATCAAACTCTTCGTTATGACGAATTACAATACCGCTATTCCAAAAGTGATAGCTTAATGCATCAGATATTTCAGCATCCATGAACGCCAATAAGCGATCGCGAGTATTCACTAAGTCGACTTTGGCACCTAGCCCTTTAAAGATAGACGCATATTCACAACCAATTACACCCGCGCCGTATATAAGTACGCGATGCGGGTCGTGTTCAAGGCCTAAAATAGTGTCACTTTCGTAAATTCGTGAGTGGGTGAAATCCACCCCTGGTGGGCGATAAGGTCGTGAGCCGGTAGCAATAACAATCGTTTGTGCAGTAAGGCGCTCAGTAGAACCGTCATTACGTCTAATTTCAATAGTGTGCTTATCAACAAAGCTAGCGTCGCCTTGAAACATATGAATGCGGTTACGATCGTAAAAACTGCTGCGTAAGTTTGACTGCTTTGAAATTACCGAACTGGCATGGCGTAAAATATCAGGAAAGGTAAGTCTTACCGGACGCTCGCCTACGTTAAATAAAGGATTTGCTTTGTATTCAATGTAGCGACTAACAGAATGACGAAGTGCCTTTGAAGGAATGGTACCCCAATGTACACAGCCACCACCCACGGCTGTTTGGCGTTCAATAACCGCTACTTTTTTGTTACTTTTAGAGAGGTTCATAGCGGTCCCTTCACCGCCAGGACCCGTGCCAATAATGATTGCATCATATTGGTATGTCACGGGTACTTTTTTCTTTTCTGGTTGTTTGGCCACAGCCACTCCTATTTTAACTAAAAGAGGCTTTTAATAACCTCGCATTAAGTGCTAGCCATGCCTGTTTTTGTGTTTCCCAGGCGGCCTCAAGCTCGTGATATTGTGCCATTAATGCCGACTTTTCACACTGCTTTGCCATATTATTTTTTTTAGCTTCCAACACTTGTTTTTGTAATGAGCAATAATTTTGCAGTTTTTTAAGCAACAAATCGTACTCTTGTTGTAATAATGTAAGCTTATCTTGCGCTAAAGGCAATTTTGCGAGGCGACCTTGTGTTTTGCTCATCAAGGTTTCTGCTTTAGCTTTTTCTATGCGCTCAACCGGTGTGCGCTTTAATTTACTCGCTAAACCAAGTGCAGCTAACGAGCGGATCATCCATTTAGTTGGGTCGTAATGAAACCACTTAATGCCGTTGCGGTAATCGCTAGCAAAAATATGATGAAAGTTATGATAACCCTCGCCATAAGTAAATAAGGCTAAAAAGCCGTTATCGCGTGCGGTATTTTTTTCTGTGTAAGGGCGAGAACCCCAAATGTGCGCAACAGAGTTAATAAAAAAGGTAAAATGCTGGCTCAGTACTAAACGAAGTAGTCCCGTTAGTAATAACATGCCCCACACATCACCTAACATTAAACCTAATACCAGTGGTAAACCAACATTCATGGCAACTACCAGCTTTAAGTAATGTTTATGTTGCCACATCACTATTTTATTGCGTTGTAGGTCGCGGCAATTGCTGTAATCACCGTAGCTATCGCCTTGGTAGTCGCGCAGCATCCAGCCTATGTGACTATACCAAAAGCCGTTGGTAGCGGCATAAGGGTCTTTTACAGGGTCATCAACTTGACCGTGGTGAATACGATGATCGCTGCTCCAATGCAGCGCACTGTTTTGCAAAGCAAACGCGCCGCCTAAGGCAAAAATAAATTCAACGACCGGGTGTGCGTTGTAGGTTTTGTGCGCCCATAAACGATGGTAACCCGCAGTGATCGATAATCCAGCAAAAAACATGCAAGCTACAAAAGCAGCCCATTGTGTGCCTGTAAAGCCATAGTTAAACCCATACCAAGGTACAAGTGTAACAGCAGCCAAAAACGTCAGGCTAAAGAACAGGACGTTGGTCCATATAAGTGGTGGTTTTTTCATCTTTCTCATTTCTCAGCGTACAACTGTACGCTAAAATAATATTTCAATCTGCTGCCGTCAAGTATTAGACTGTACTATTAGCTATTTTTTTAATTAAAAATTTATTACAAATTCATTCAGGGAGCTGTTGATGTCGGGCGTTAGAGCACAACAGAAACAAAAAACACGACAAGCATTAATTGAAGCTGCTTTTAATCAGCTTAGTGCTGATCATAGCTTTTCAAATTTGAGCTTGCGTGAAGTAGCGCGCGAAGCGGGTATTGCGCCCACCTCTTTTTACCGTCACTTTAAAGATATGAACGAGCTAGGTTTAACCATGGTTGATGAAGCGGGTTTAACGCTGCGTCAGCTGATGCGTCAAGCTCGTAGGCGAATAGCCAGTGGCGGCAGTGTAATAAATACGTCTGTGGTTACTTTTATGGAGTTTATTGATAACTCTAGTAATCAATTTAGGTTATTGCTGCGTGAGCGCTCGGGTACCTCAAAAGCATTTAGAGCGGCTGTAGCACGTGAAGTGAAACACTTTATTTTAGAGCTTGCTCATTATTTAGAAAGTGAAACGCCCTGTGATGCGATTCATGCGTATATTCAGGCAGAGGCTATGGTTACGTTGGTATTTAATGCTGGCGCCGAAGCGCTAGATATTGAAGGTCAGCAACGCGATGAATTAATTGAGCGAGTTATTTGGCAGTTACGCTATATTACTCGTGGTGCGTCAAATTACGTACGCGCAGAAAAGAAAGAGTAAATATTAAAAAAAGTTAAAATAAGCACTGTACTTTACGGTGCTTGTTAATTTAAACGCCACGCCCTCTGAGGTTGGATTTTTTATCTCTTTTTTATCTATTTGTTGAATTTTAAATCCCTTAAAAGTCTTGTGCAATTATTTTTATGGCATTTTTATGCTTGCACCTATTGCGCTGCAATGATAAAAATAAGCCTCATTGGACACACACACAAGAAAACAAATGCAAACTAATCGTTTAATTACACTAAAACTAAACCTCTTACTGCTGTGGCAAGTGAGCGGGGATTAGTGTGTTTGCATTGAGCTAAACAACAAAACCCCGCAATTGCGGGGTTTTTTTTATCTCGCTGCAGGGATAAATCGAAATTTGGGTAACACAGGAATGAGGGGCAGTTATGCAAGAGCAAGATAAAGTATGGATTTTTGATACCACCTTACGCGATGGCGAACAGGCACTTAAAGCAAGCCTGACTGAAGATGATAAAATTCAACTAGCGCATACCATTAGCCGCTTAAATGTGGATGTCATGGAAGTGGGCTTTCCGGTTTCGAGCCCCGCTGACTTTCGCTCAGTGCAGCGAATTGCCACTGAAGTAAAAGGCCCTATTATTTGTGGCTTAGCACGCTCGGTTGCCAAAGATATTGAAGCCTGTGGCGAGGCACTTCGCAGTGCACAGCAAAGCCGTATTCACACTTTTATTGCAACCAGCCCTTTACACCTTGAGCATAAACTACGTATGAGCTTAGATGATGCAACCGCGATGGCGGTTAAATCAATCAAGCTTGCCCGTAATTACACTGATGATGTGGAATTTTCATGTGAAGACGCAGGACGTACACCACATTGGGATTTATGCAAAATTGTTGAGCAAGCTATTAATGCCGGTGCATCCACGATTAACTTGCCAGATACCGTCGGTTTTGTAACGCCAGATGAATACGCAGCAATGATCCGTCATTTAATGAACAACGTGCCAAATATTGATAAAGCCCGTTTAAGTGTGCATTGCCATAACGACTTAGGCTTAGCCGTTGCTAACTCTGTTGCTGCCGTTCAAGCCGGTGCGCGCCAAATCGAATGCACCATTAATGGTATAGGGGAGCGCGCGGGTAATTGTTCACTTGAAGAAGTGGCGATGATCATGAAAATGCGCAAAGACCATTTAAACGTATATACCGATATAAAAAGCGAAGAAATTTACCGCGCCTCTCGCCAAGTAGCCAAAATTTGTAATATGCCGGTACAGCCAAATAAAGCGATTGTTGGCGAAAATGCGTTTGCCCACAGTTCAGGTATTCACCAAGATGGTGTATTAAAAGCGCAAAATACCTATGAAATTATGTCACCTGAAAGTGTGGGTGTGCCAAGTAATCAATTAAATATGACCTCGCGTTCAGGGCGTCATGTTATAGAGCATCGCTTAGAAGAATTAGGTTATCAAAAATCTGATTACGACATGGATAGCTTATACCAAAGTTTCGTTGCGTTAGCTGACCAAAAAGGCACAGTATATGACTACGACCTAGAAGCAATGATTTACTTTAATCAAATCAGCGACAAAGATGAAAAATATCAATTAGAGTTTGTTCACTCTACGTCGAACTCTCAATCGGTAGCCAGCTCAACGATAGGTTTGTTGATTGATGGCGAAGCAAAACAAGAAGCGGCCACAGGTAACGGCCCGGTAGAAGCCTCATTTGCAGCCATTGAGCGCTTAACTGGTATGAGCGTTGAAATGATTGAATACAATTTAGAGGCCACCGGCCAAGGTGCAAGCTCATTAGGACAAGTGAATATTATTGCTAAATATGATGGCCGTCCTTATCACGGTGCCGGTATTGCGGCCGATGTGGTCGAAGCCTCAGTACGCGCTATGGTTCGGGTTTATAACTTAATTTATCGAGCACAAAAAGTGTCTGATTTAAAACAACAAAGGAAAGCAGGATGAGTAAAACACATTACAGCGTTGCCGTATTAGCGGGCGACGGTATTGGCCCAGAAGTTATGGCAGCTGCAGAGCAAGTGCTTGATGCAGTCAGTGATAAGTTTGGCTTTACTCTGAACCGTGAACACCATGCTATTGGTGGTGCTGCCATTGATGAATTTGGCAAAGCACTTCCTGATACGACCTTAAAAGCGTGTGAAAACGCCGATGCTATTTTATTTGGTTCCGTGGGTGGCCCTAAGTGGGAACATTTACCACCTAATGACCAACCGGAGCGCGCGTCACTGTTACCACTGCGCAAGCACTTTGGTTTGTTTTGTAACTTACGCCCTGCTCAGTTGTTACCCGCATTAAGCGCTGCATCACCACTACGTGCTGATATTAGCGAAAAAGGCTTTGATATTTTATGTGTGCGCGAGCTAACGGGTGGTATTTATTTTGGTGAGAAAGGTCGCAGTGGCGAAGGGGCAGAAGAAACTGCATTTGATACGCAAACTTATTCACGTAAAGAGATAGAGCGTATTGCACGTTTTGCTTTTGAGGCCGCTAAGTTGCGCAGCAATCATGTGACCTCGGTTGATAAAGCCAATGTTTTAGCATCAAGCGTTTTATGGCGCGAAGTGGTAACCGAAGTGAGTAAAGACTTTCCAGAAGTGAGCTTAGATTACATTTATGTAGATAACGCAGCGATGCAGCTGGTTAAACAACCTAGCCAGTTTGATGTATTACTTTGCGATAATTTATTTGGTGATATTTTATCGGACGAGTGCGCGATGATCACCGGTTCAATGGGTCTATTACCGTCGGCAAGTTTGAACCAATCAGGCTTTGGCTTGTATGAACCCGCGGGTGGTTCAGCGCCTGATATCGCCGGAAAAGGGGTGGCAAACCCAATCGCACAAATTTTAAGTGCCGCCTTAATGCTACGTTACTCATTAGGCCAAGACGAAGCGGCTCGTACGATTGAAAAAGCAGTCGCAGAGGCGGTTGAAGCTGGTGTGGGAACGCCGGATATTTATCCGCAGGGCGGCTATACCACCACCGATGTAGCAGCGGCCATAGTTTCACGCATTTAATTATTAAAGCCACAACACCGTCAGGCTGTGGCTCAATCAGATCAGGGAGTTAGCAAGTGGCCCAAACCTTATACAATAAAATTTGGCAAGCACATACCGTTGCCAGCATTAATGAGCAAACCGATTTACTTTATATTGACCGTCATTTAGTACACGAAGTGACGTCACCACAAGCATTTGCAGGCTTACGTGAAAAAAATCGTAAAGTGCGTTGTCCAGAAAAAACCATTGCCACCATGGATCATAATGTTTCAACTAAAAGTCGTTCACTGGATGCAGCCAGCGAAGTCTCTAAAAATCAATTAATGGCACTGGATGCAAACTGTAAAGAATTTGGCATTTTGCTGTACGACTTAAATTCAGTAAACCAAGGCATAGTGCATGTTATTGGCCCTGAGCAGGGGATTACTTTACCAGGTACCACTATAGTCTGCGGCGATAGTCATACTTCAACGCATGGTGCGTTTGGTGCCTTGGCACATGGTATTGGTACCTCAGAGGTTGAGCATGTATTAGCTACGCAAACACTACAGCAAAAAAAGGCGAAGTCGTTAAAAATTCAAATTAACGGTGTATTACGCCCTACAGTAACAGCTAAAGATTTAATTATGGCGGTTATTGGTAAGCTAGGCACTGCTGGTGGCACTGGCTATGTGGCTGAATTTTGTGGTGAAGGCATAGAAGCTCTATCAATGGAAGCCCGTATGACATTGTGTAACATGAGCATTGAAATGGGTGCCAAGGCAGGTTTAATTGCCCCAGATAAAATCACTTACGAGTACTTAAAAGGGCGCCCGTTTGCACCCAAAGGTGCTGATTTTGATGCCGCTGTTGCCTACTGGGAAACTTTAAAAACGGATGATGGTGCTCATTTTGATTTAGAAGTAGAGTTAGATGCAGGCAGTATTCAACCGCAAGTTACTTGGGGGACTAATCCAGAGCAAGTGATTGGCGTTGATGAATGTATTCCAGATCCAGATAAAGAAACCGATTTAATTAAAGCCGATGCAATTCGCAGTGCGCTTAAATACATGGGCTTAAAAGCGGGCGATAAACTATCAAGCGCCAAAGTAGACACGGTATTTATTGGCTCATGCACCAACAGCCGCATTGAAGATTTACGCGCTGCAGCAAAAATTGTTGAAGGTAAACAGGTTTTAGCTGGTATTGAAGCGCTGATTGTTCCAGGCTCAGGCTTAGTTAAGCAGCAAGCTGAAGATGAAGGCTTAGCCGATATTTTTAAAGCTGCAGGGTTTGAGTGGCGCGAGCCGGGTTGTTCGATGTGTTTAGCTATGAACGATGACCGTTTAGGAGCTGGTAAACGCTGTGCTTCCACCTCGAATCGTAATTTTGAAGGTCGCCAAGGGCGCGGCGGACGTACACACTTAGTGAGCCCTGCAATGGCGGCAGCAGCTGCAATACATGGTCACTTTGTTGATATTAGAGGAGAAGCTTAATGAGCATCTATTTTAGCGGCTTAATGGCCCCACTTGATAAAAACAACGTCGATACCGACCAAATTATTCCTAAGCAGTTTTTAACCTCAACAAGCCGTGATGGTTTTGATGCAGCACTGTTTTACGATTGGCGTTATTTAGATAATGGCGAGCCAAATCCTGAATTTATTTTAAATCGTCCTTGTTACCAAGGTGCGCAAATATTATTAACCCGCGATAATTTTGGCTGTGGCTCATCACGCGAGCACGCACCATGGGCATTAAAGCAATATGGGTTTGAAGTGATTTTAGCTGAAAGCTTTGCTGATATTTTCTTTAATAACTGTGGTAACAATCAAATGCTTGCCATTGCATTGCCAGCGCAAACGCTGGAAGAGTTATTTGTGTTAAGTGAGCAGCACGACGATATTCACATTGATGTGGATCTTGAAAACCAAGTGCTTACCAGCAATAAGTTTGCGCCAATTCGCTTTGATATTCGCAAAGACGTAAAAGAGCGTTTATTAAGTGGCTTAGATTTTATTGGTGTAACCGAAACCCTCAATCCGCAAATTGATGCGTTTGAAAAGCAGTTAGCCGCAGAAAGACCGTGGCAGTAACCTTTTACATATGAAACTGGAGCGCAACTTAGGTTGCGCTTTTTTAATCGCTTATATTAAAAAACCACGCAATAAGCTTGCTAATGTAATCATTGCCATTAGTAATAAATTGAGAGTTTTAAATTTCTGGTAGCGGACTACCTTTGGGTCGTTGATAGTCGAAAAAAAACCATCTTTAAATGACTCAGCAAGATTGGCATAGGGTGTCCCATCTAATGAATTTTGTGATAATTTTTTCCATTGTTCTGGGTGCTGCTCAGCAAGGTGTTGATATATGTGCAGAGTGTAGCGATTTTGAATAATTAATAGTAATACGATGATTATTAAGCCGATATATTTTTCCATTTAAATATGTGCTCCACGCTAAAACTGGCTTTACGTTTATACCAATCCGCAATAATACTCAATCATTTTGCGGGGCTAAACGTGTCGCTATCTGTGTTAAAAAATTCTCATTTAGAACAACTAAATAGCGAATTTCTTGCCTAGCTATCAACCCGTTTTTCCTGCCTCAAAATAGACCGCTTAATTAAGCGAGTTGGTATTAGTTATTTCTCCTTTATCAAACAACGATATTTAATTTCTCATTTTCTTTCAAGCGATATTTTTTTACCAATTAATTAAAGCAAAGCTCCATTGTTCTGTTAATTTTTATTGCTGTTCATCGTGATTATTTTCTTTGTGTTTGCTTAAACGCTAAGCTGATTTTTTACATGTTTAGGGACACATTATGAAATTATTAACAGCTGCAGCGTTTATGCTGGCATCAACCGCTGCATTAGCTCGCCCAGCACCTTTAGTATCAATTCCAAGTCATGATAGCTTTTTCAATAGTATTGCTGCACATTGCGGTAAAGCTTTTGAGGGTAAAGTAACGGTTGATAATGCCACAGGGCCGAGTTCATTTGCCGGTAAAAAATTAGTTATGCATGTGCGTAAGTGTAATGAACGTGAGCTACAAGTGCCGTTTCATGTCGGTGATGATGCTTCACGTACGTGGATTATTACTAAAACAGGTAGTGGTTTGAGCCTAAAGCACGATCATCGCCATAAAGATGGCAGCGATGATGTGTCTACTATGTATGGCGGTCATACTGTGGATGCGGGTTTTGCTAATATGCAGTCATTCCCTGCAGATCAGTATTCAAAAGAGTTATTTGTTAGCCAAGGCATACCGCAATCGGTAGGCAATAAATGGCAAATGTATATTTACCCTGAACAGTTCACTTATCGACTTATTCGCCAAGGTCGCGAATTCCGTGTTGATTTTGATTTAACTAAACCTATCACACCACCGGCTGCGCCGTGGGGATATGGCGTTAACTAACTTAGTTCAGGTTAACTACAGTAAAACCACAGGCTATTTTAATACTCAGTGGTTTTACTGAAAATAACGAGGTGTTATTTTTTTGAGGTTTTTTCTGCAGGCATTTCACACTGCACAAATACACTGAGCGGTGGCTGATAAGCACGCGGTTTAGTTGGAAAGCGTTGGTACTCCTGCACGCCCTCAGTCACTTTTAACATAAAAGGATTATCGTGACATAAACGATTTGCGTGGCGCAACAAAAACACACTTTGGTTTCTAAAATGTGGGTAGTCGTCAGACTGTATTTCTAAGTGGTAATTGTTAGTGTCTATTTGAGTTTGCTTATAATGCACCTTTTCATCAAAATCATAAAGTCGCTGCATTTCACTTTGCTCTGCCGACACACTCAAACACCCTGTTAATAAACACCAGCTAATAATTCCATGTATGTAATGATTGGCTTTTATACTCATAAACCTTTAACTCCATCTTGATTTTGGGTAGTGTGATCAGCATATCTATTAAACCCGTTATGATATAAGTCTAACACCCAAAAAGGGGAAATGTGATGTTCAAGCAAATTAAACAGCTTTTTTCGAGTATTGATCAGCAAGATTATGATATTGAACAACATGATTTAAAAACAGCGGTTGCCGCATTATTAATTGAGGTAATGCGAGCGGATAACGATTTACAGGCTGATGAGCAACATACGCTAAGTCTAACATTAAAAAAATATTTTGATTTAACGGATGAAGCAGTAGATGAGTTAACCGAGCAAGCAAGTGCAAGCTTAGATGACGCCATTGATTATTTTCAATTTTCTAAGCAAATTAACAATCAATGTAGTGCACAGCAACGCATTGATATAGTTGAATTACTTTGGCGTTTAGCGTACTCCGATGGAGAACTTGATCCACAAGAAGAATACGTTATTCGTCGTGTTGCTAATTTATTGTATGTTACCCATGAAGACTTTATTGCTGCAAAGCTTGCAGCAACAAAGTTATAGTGGCTGCTTATTTAAGCTTACTTGCTACGCTAACTAACTGCTGTGCAAGACCAGCCACTTTTTCAGCGGTAGCGGGGTCGCTAATTCGACCGTTGTCATCTAATAAAGTATGAATAGCCGGTACTGCCAGTTGGTTCGCTAATACTAAGCTGCCAATGCCTGATAATATATCACGCACATGATTTAAGCCCCGTAAACCGCCCAACCCACCTGGTGAGGCTGCATATAACGCGGTTACTTTATTTGCAAATGCAGGCTCTGCGCCTTGTTCGGTGCGCGATGCCCAATCAATAGCATTTTTTAACACGGCGGTAATAGAGCCATTATATTCTGGGCTGGCCAGCAAAATGCCATCGGCTGCGCGAAGTTTGTCTTTAAGTTGTTGTACACCGGCTGGTGTGCCTTGTGCCTCGAGATCTTCATCAAACATAGGAATGGCTAAGTCTGCGAGTTTAATCACTTCTACTTCAGCGCCACTTTCTAAAGCAAAGCGTGCCGCTTCGTTAATGAGTTTTTGATGAAAGCTATCTTTACGTAAGCTACCTGCTAGGGCAATAATTTTTGGTGTTGTCATGAGCTGCTCCTGATAATGAGTTTGTATAATGTGACTTTAACAAATAATCACTTGCAGAAAAGCCAAATAAACGCAAAACTTGTGTGCGTATATGCACAGATTAAAGAGTAGTTATCATGGCAATTCAATTTAATGATTGGCAAGACCTGAAGGTTGCTTACGAGGTAGCGCGCTTAGGTACTTTAACTGCCGCTGCCGAAGTGTTAGATGTTCACCATAGTACGGTGCTCAGGCGAATAAATAACTTAGAAAAAAGCTTAAATGCGCGACTATTTCATCGCCATGCTCGCGGCTACAAAGTCACAGAAATTGGCGCTAAGTTATTTACCACAGCACAAGCGATTAATGGTGAACTAGAGCGCCTACATAATGACATTATTGCTGCAGATAGCACCTTGCAAGGTAGCTTGTTACTCACCACAGTTAGTGGCTTTATTGATGTATTAAGTGAGGTGTGTGAGCAGTTTCAAACCTTGCATCCGCAAGTGCAATTACAAGTGATTATGGATCAAAAACGCTTACGTTTAGATCATGGCCAAGCACATATCGCAGTAAGAGCTGGACCCAGACCGGATGAGGGTGATTATATTGCTCAGCATTTAGCGGCGCTCTCGTCAGGATTTTATGCATCAAAGCATTACATTAGCCGTTATGGGTTGCCACAAACATTAGCGCAACTATCGCTGCATAGCTTTGTGTCAGGTGTAGCAGGGTATAATGCCAAAGTGCCTTACTTTGCATGGGTTGATGAAAATATTCCCCCGTCGCAAGTTAAGCTAAGAGTGTCAGAAACCTCAGAAGCGACCCGCGCCATAGTAAAAGGACTCGGTATTGGCGGATTACAGCATGATGTTGCAGCGCAATACTCTGATTTAGTCCCTGTACTGCCTAATGAACTGAGTTGGCCAACCGATTTGTGGCTGGTTACGCATCATTTAGTGCATCGAACGGCAAAAGTTCAAGCGTTTAGTCAGCTATTAAAAAATTATTTTAGGCAGCGAAAGTTAAGTTAAAAAGGCTACAACGATTTTTTTATTGAAACACCTAAGCGCTTGGCTAGCCGCGTTAAGTTAGCGCGGTCGACCTGTAAACTACGCGCTGTGCTTGCCCAGTTATAATTATGTTGTTTAAGTTGCTGTATTATAAGTTGCTGAGTATAGGTATCTATAGCTTGCTTTAACGAAATGTTGTTTGCTAAAGGTGGGATTACAAGCTGGTTTGAGTGTTCAAGAGCTAAGGTGTTAACAGCGCTTAAATTTAGCTCACAATGCGCAGGTTCAATAGTAATAATTGGTTGCTGCCACTGATGTTGTTTAGCCTTTAATGCAGCCCGATTAATCACATGCTCAAGCTCCCTCACATTGCCTGGCCAGTCATATTTTTTAAGCAGCAGTTGCGTTTCAATACTGAGTTTTAGCTGTTTAATAGCGAGCTTGCGGGCTGTTTTTTCTGCAAAATAACCGGCTAATAAAATAACATCTTCATCACGGGCTTTCAATGGAGCGACTGTGAGTGGATAAACACTTAATCGATGGTACAAATCGGCGCGAAACCGTCCTTGTGTTACTTCGTGTTTTAGGTCGCGATTGGTTGCTGCAATCACTCTAACATCGACATATTTAAGTTCATCTTCGCCAACGGTTTGTACTTCGCCACTTTGCAGTACGCGTAATAATTTACTTTGCATAGCCAGAGGCAGCTCGCCGATTTCATCTAAAAATAAGGTGCCGCCATCGGCTAACTGAAATTTACCTTGGCGGGCATTTTGGGCGCCGGTAAAAGCGCCTTTTGCATGGCCAAAAAATTCACTTTCTGCGAGGTTTTCAGGCAGTGATGCACAATTTAAATGAATTAATGGCTGATCTTTACGTGCGGAGTGTAAGTGAATATTACGTGCCACCAACTCTTTGCCGACCCCAGTATCACCTAAAATAAGGACACTAAAGTTTGATGCCGCAACCAGTTTTATCTCATTTTTAAGCGTTTGTATTGCAGAGCTTTGGCCAATAATTTCACCACCATCACGTTTGAGCGCCTCACGGTTTAACGCTTGTACTAATTCACTAGAGTGCTGCGCATGTTGTTTGTAATGGGCAAGCTCTAGGGCTGTTTTAAAGTGCGCACTGCACAAGGTTTGTAAGGTGTTGAGTGTATCAGTGGTAATACCGTCAAACGCATTGGCGTTAAGGCTATCAAAGGTCAGAATGCCAAGTAGTGCGTTTTTATCATAAAGGGGTAACCCTAAGCAGGCATGCACTGGAATATCACCGGTTTTAGCCAGTAGTAGCCCGTCGTATGGATCAGGTAGTGGACAGTCATGTGCAAATTGCAGAGCCAAACGACTACTGCAGATGGCTTTAAGGCGAGGATGCTCCGCAATATCAAAACGTCGTCCTAGGCTATCGGGCATAAGCCCTTTAATGGCTAAGGGTTTTAATTGCTCACCTTGGCAAATTAATAATGCACTGGCATCGCTGGGAATAACACGTTCAACCGTGGCTAAAAGTTGCTCAAAACTGTGAGCATGTAACGTACTTTGCGCAAGTTCTAATGCAACTTGCGTCAGGTTGAATTGTTGGTTCATGTCAAAATGACCTGTTAGTGTATTTTTACAGGTTTTATAGTAGGTCATAAAGACCCATCTTGTAAAGCGAGTTAATTTAACCTTTTGAATATTATAGGTTTAATTAGTTGGCACACTCTGTGTAATGCTAAATGCAAGCAGTTAGTTATTACATAGGAAATAAACATGTTATCCGATAAAACCATACAAATAGTTAAAAGCACGGTGCCATTGCTTGCAGAGGCAGGTACGGTCGTAACCGATCATTTTTACAAGCGCATGTTTAGTCATAATCCCGAGCTTAAACATATTTTTAATATGACTAATCAAGAAACGGGTCGTCAGCAATTTGCATTATTTAATGCGTTGGCTGCGTACGCGCAAAATATTGATAATTTAGCCGTGTTAAAAGAGGCGCTAGCGCGAATTAATCATAAGCATACCAGCTTAAATATTTTACCTGAGCATTATCCTATTGTGGGCGCACATTTAATCGGTACGTTAAAAGAGCTTATTCCTGAGCAGTTTACTGCCGATGTTGAATATGCGTGGCGCGAGGCCTACGGTGTACTTGCTGATATTTGTATTACCGAAGAAGCGGCATTGTATGCGCACAGTAAAAACAACCATGGTGGCTGGGCAGGCACGCGCCAGTTTGAAATTACTGATAAACATGTTGAATCTGAATTCGTAACTAGTTTTACGCTGACACCTGTGGATGGTAAAGCAGTTATTACCTACAAGCCAGGACAGTACATTGGCATTAAAGTTAAGCCTGAGGGCGCAGAATATGAAGAGATCCGCCAGTATTCTATTTCGCAAAAGAGCAATGCTAAAAACTATCGTATTAGCGTTAAAAAAGAGTGCCAACCAAAGCCTGGCGTGGTGTCTAATTATTTACACTCACTAGAGCAAGGCGCACGAGTAGAGTTATACCCGCCAGCGGGAGACTTCATTTTAAAAAATGAGGTAACTCCAGTGGTACTTATTTCAGCAGGCGTTGGCCAAACCCCGATGATGGCGATGCTGCAAACGCTACTTAGTGGTGATAAAAATCAAGCGATTAGTTATTTGCACGCGTGTGAAAACAGCCGCGAATTTTCATTTAAAGGGTATTTAGCGCAGCAAACGGCAATGCATCCACAGCTAAAAACATTTACTTGGTTTTATCAAGGTGGCGAGGAGTGTGATTTCACTGGGCTAATGGATTTAACGGTGCTTGAGGCATCATTACCTATTAGCGAAGGGGCATTTTATTTGTGTGGACCAGCATCATTTATGGCTTACGTAAAAGGCCAGCTACTTGATTTAGGTGTGCAAAGCTCAAACATTCACTACGAAATATTTGGACCACACCAAGCGTTATAGGTTAATTAAAAGCGTGTGTTACACGCTTTTAATTTAAACTTACAGCTTTTTACTATTTGTGTTAGCAGCATAAGCTTGTTGTTGCCAAGCATTAAATAGCTTTTGTTGTTTAGCTGAAATTTTTAAACCATACGTTTTTTGCATGTAAGCGTACGCATCGGCAATGCGTTTACGTGCATGAACAGGCGGTTCAACAACACGTTGTTTAAAATTAACTTTAACCTCACAGCGACCATATTGCGTCGCGTTTTGGGCTAACATGCCAAAGCGGTAGTTTGAGCGATCGGCGTTAATTTCACCAATTGCAGGGGCTAAATTGTTTATATCGGCTTCCATCATGCGAAACTTAGCGCTAACTTTGCGGCAGTTTTTACGCCCACCATCTTGCCAACATTGTAACTGGTGACCAAATTCCCATGCAGGGACAATATGTTCCCATTCAATTCGCAGGGCACGTTGATTTACTTTGCCTGAGCGGGTTAGTGTGTTGCGAGGCACGTAGCCACAATGGGTAGGGTCGGGTACCAACTTTTTGCCTTGTTTTTTTATATCGCAACCACAATAAATACTTTTAGCGTTTTCGGGAAGGGTATTAATTAAGTGCTTTTTGGCACTCGAAAACCGCGTAAATTGTTCGCCCATTGCTGAAAAACAAGCACAGCAAGCCAACAAAGCTAAAATAAACCGAATCATATCCATCACATACGTGAACTACAGGAGCGGCTAGTTTAAGGCCTAGAATAAAAAAGTAAACTGCCGCCGGCATGCTTTAATTTTAATTTGCGTATTTTGTAGAGGGCGTTTTTGAGGAGTAAATAGTGGGCAATATTCAGAGGCTAACGCTAAAAATGCGTTAATGAGGTGATTCCTGCGTTGTTGATTTGGTATAACGGTAAAACTGCGTTAAAGTTTGCAATGAAATTAATAGAGGGTAAAAACGAGATAATGTCGGAAATTCAATTTTTAAATGTAGATCTAGAGCTTGAGTCAAAGCAAGATATTAGCGTATTAGTTGCTGATTTAAAAAAGGTCGCAACTATTTTACATTATGATAAAGACGAATACCGTCAACTTGCTCGCATTGAGGTTGCAGGTGAAATAACCACGCCAGATAAAGCGATTAATCACTTGTGTGAGTTAATCGAGTCGTGTTCACGCAATGCATTAAAGCAATGGTTGAGTTGTTCACGCAGAACTTTCGATATTGGGTTTGAGTCTGGCACTTCGCCAAAATGCTTTAACCAAGCCTTACATGCAGATACCTTGTTACGTATATCTGCAATTGGTGCAGGCGTAGAAATTACTATTTACCCTTTCGAAAAGTAATTTAATTTCAACCTTGGTTAATTGACTTACTAGCCTTTTCGCTCTACTACGGCTGCGGTCATACGTGATACGCAGCAAAGCTCATTGCGGCTATTGGTTATTTTAATATCCCAAACCGAGCTGCGCTTGCCGATATGATAAGCTCTCGCTGTGGCCGTTAATGTGCCATTGCGTGATGCCTTTAAATGACTTGCACTGATTTCTTGGCCAACACAATAAAATCGATTGAAATCAACCACAAAATTAGCGGCATAACTTGCTACTGTTTCAGCAAGCACCACATTTGCACCACCATGAACGATACCCATAGGGTTATGATGCTCTGGAATTGCCGGCATAGTTGCCACTAAGTAGTCATCACCAATTTCACTGATTTCTATTCCCATGGTTTTCATGAGTGTCCCTTGGCCTGTAATACCTTGATCTAATTGCTTACAAAACTCTAATGTAATCGGTTGATGCCAAATACTCATGCTAGCTCCTTGGATAAGTAATTGAGAATTAAAATTTATTAATATGATAATGCGTTGCTAATAATTACATTTATCACCCTGCTTTTAAAGTAGGTTATTGTTTGATGATAACGGCATATAAGGCATTAATTTATATTTGCGATTTTTAAATAACTGTATATACTCACAGTTAATTGTACTGTATGGAAAACCAGTTGTATGCGACCATTAACGAAACGCCAAGCGCAAATACTCGAACTCATTAAAGTGTTTATTAAAGACACTGGTATGCCTCCTACACGTGCCGAAATTGCACAAACACTGGGTTTTAAAAGTGCGAATGCTGCAGAAGAACACTTAAAAGCACTGGCCAAAAAAGGTGTGATTAAAATGAAGCCAGGCGCGAGTCGGGGCATTCAGCTTGTTGAAGAAGAGGAGCCAGAGCAGTTAGGCTTACCTTTAATTGGCAGGGTGGCTGCCGGTGAGCCTATATTGGCGCAACAGCATGTAGAAAGCCACTGTAAAATTGACCCTTTAATGTTTAAACCTGCGGCCGATTTTTTATTGCGTGTTAACGGTATGAGTATGAAAGACATTGGTATTATGGATGGTGATTTACTTGCTGTGCATAAAACCCAAGTTGCCGAAAATGGACAAGTTATTGTTGCCCGTGTTGACGACGATGTAACCGTGAAGCGTTTAGAAAAAGCGGGCAGAAAAGTACTCTTACATGCTGAAAATGATGAGTTTTCAGCTATTGAGGTCGATTTAGAAAATGAGTCGTTCAATATTGAAGGCTTAGCGGTAGGTGTTATTCGTAACGCTGACTGGATGTAGTATTAAAGCATAATTTAGCGCTTAATAGTGATTAGGCGCTGGGTTTGTTAGCAGCACAATGTCTAACTTATCAAATGTATGACTATATGTTGTTAAGTGCTTCTCCTATCATAAATAAAATCACTAAATACTTTATAAATAAACAAATTTACTCTGCTTTTTTAAGTTAACAATTTTTTATATTTCTATCCTGTAATTTCAATACACCCCTTACTAAACCTGACTCTTAGATTAATTGCCTGACTAGTTGCTATTTTTTTAGCTGCGCATTTTAAAAAATACACCTTGTTTATTTTTCATACTCACCTTGCTTATTGTTTATTTTTTAACTAGTTATTAAAGAGCTGGAATAAAAATAACTCACAGCTTAGTCGTTTTGAGAACACACATTTACTAAATCCAGCACCCTTATAAAAAATAAAAATAACGAATAGGCGTTTAAGCCGTATGCCTCTTCGCTTTGCGTCAGCAATAGCATCAAAGGAGCCGTCACATGGGTAAGCTGAGTTCTTCCTTGTGGCTTATATTGTTTGTTTTTTCGCAGAATGTGCTTGCTAATAGCCAATATAATATGCGTAAAGGCGTAACCGATATAAGTAATAATGTATACCAACTGCACATGACTATTTTTTTAATATGTTGTGTGATTGGGGTGATCGTGTTTGCCATTATGTTTTGGGCACTCATTCATCATCGCAAATCTAAAGGGGCTGTCCCTGCCCAATTCCATGAAAGCACCAAAGTAGAAATACTGTGGACTGCGATCCCTTTTGTCATATTAATTGTTATGGCCATTCCTGCGACTAAAACCTTAATTGCCATGGAGGATGCCAGCAAAGCTGATCTCACCATTAAAATTACAGGCTCACAGTGGAAGTGGCATTACGAGTATATGGGGGAGGACGTTGAGTTTTATTCCATGCTAGCTACACCTCAAAATGAAATAACCAACCTTGCTGATAAAAACCCGAATTATTTACTCGAGGTCGATAAACCGCTGGTACTACCAATTAATCAAAAAGTACGTTTTTTAATGACTTCAGATGATGTTATTCACTCATGGTGGGTGCCTGACTTTGCCGTTAAAAAAGATGCAAACCCTGGGTTTATTAATGAAACATGGACCAATATTAATGAGGTTGGTACTTACCGTGGGCAGTGTGCAGAGCTTTGCGGTAAAGATCATGGTTTTATGCCTGTTGTGGTAGAAGCTAAAACAGAAGAAGACTTCAAAACGTGGTTAGCAGAGGCTAAACAAGCCAAGCAAAAAGCAGCTGCAGCAGACGCTGCGTTATTAGACCAAGTTGTACCAAAAGAAGAGCTGATGGCGCTTGGTGAGCAGGTTTATATGGCGAGCTGCGCGGCGTGCCATCAGCCAACAGGATTAGGCTTGCCGGGTGTTTTTCCGGCTCTTAAAGGCAGCCCAATAGTCATAGGTGATATCAAAGGGCATATAGATATTTTGCTCCACGGTAAACCAGGTACGGCTATGCAGTCTTTCGCAAAGCAATTATCAATCAAGCAAATAGCAGCTGTTATTACCTATAAACGCAACGCGTGGGGTAATGACACTGGTGATGTAATTCAACCGAGCGAGATACAAGCGGCACTGGATGCTGATGGGGAGGCTAAATAATGAGTAGCATTGCAGAACAACCTAATACCAATGAGGCTCATCATGCCCATCAACCTGCCACAGGCTTTAAGCGCTGGTTATTTACAACCAACCATAAAGATATAGGTAGCTTATATTTAATTTTTTCACTCACCATGTTTTTAATTGGTGGGGCAATGGCGATGGTTATTCGAGCTGAGTTATTTCAGCCGGGCCTACAACTGGTTGATCCTCACTTTTTTAATCAAATGACCACAGTGCATGGTTTAATAATGGTGTTTGGTGCGGTTATGCCAGCCTTTACCGGCTTGGCAAACTGGATGATCCCGCTAATGATTGGTGCGCCAGATATGGCCTTACCGAGAATGAATAACTGGAGCTTTTGGATTTTACCGTTTGCGTTTTTAATCCTATTAGCTTCATTATTTATGCCCGGTGGTGGCCCTGCATTTGGTTGGACCTTTTACGCGCCGCTTTCCACCACTTATAGTAACGACAACACAGCAATGTTTGTGTTTGCGGTGCATATTATGGGTATTAGTTCGATTATGGGGGCCATTAATGTGGTGGTCACCATAGTAAATATGCGTGCTCCGGGTATGACGTGGATGAAGCTGCCGTTATTTGTGTGGACATGGTTGATCACGGCGTTTTTACTTATTGCAGTTATGCCGGTACTTGCTGGTGCAGTTACTATGGTGCTCACCGATAAATATTTTGCAACCAGCTTTTTTGATGCCGCTGGTGGTGGCGATCCGGTGATGTTCCAACATATTTTTTGGTTTTTTGGTCACCCTGAAGTTTATATTATGATTTTGCCTGCCTTTGGCATTATTTCTACGATTGTTCCCACCTTTTCACGTAAAAAACTATTTGGTTATGCCTCTATGGTGTATGCCACCTCCTCCATTGCCTTGTTGAGCTTTATTGTGTGGGCGCATCATATGTTTACCACTGGTATGCCCGTGGCGGGTGAGTTGTTTTTTATGTACGCGACTATGCTGATATCGGTACCTACCGGCGTAAAAGTATTTAACTGGGTAGCGACTATGTGGCGCGGGTCTATTAGCTTTGAAGTGCCAATGCTGTTTAGTATCGCATTTATTGTGTTGTTTACTTTAGGTGGTTTTTCGGGGTTGATGCTAGCGATTACACCTGCCGATTTCCAATATCATGATACCTATTTTGTGGTTGCACACTTTCATTATGTACTCGTAACGGGCGCGGTGTTTTCTATTATGGCGGGGGCTTATTATTGGCTGCCAAAATGGACCGGAAACATGTTCAATATTACCTTAGCAAAATGGCATTTTTGGTTGTCGTTGGTAAGTGTAAATGTGCTGTTTTTCCCAATGCATTTTGTTGGGTTAGCCGGTATGCCACGCCGTATTCCAGATTATGCGCTACAGTTTGCTGATTTTAACGCCATTATTAGTATAGGTGGGTTTGCCTTTGGTTTATCGCAATTATTATTTGTGGTGGTTGTGTATAAATGTGCAAAAGGGGGCGACAAAGTGCCTGCAAAAGTTTGGGATGGAGCTGAGGGGCTTGAATGGGAAGTTGATTCACCTGCGCCTTATCATACGTTCTCAACGCCGCCGGACATTAAATAATGACTCACTTGCCGTTATTAAAAAAGTTGGTGGTGATTTGCATTGCAATGTTTGCATTTGCATTTGCCATGGTCCCTTTGTATGACGTGTTTTGCGATATAACGGGGCTTAATGGTAAGCCCTCGTTAGAGCAGGCACAGCAAAGTACCTTGGTCACTGAAAATAGAGAAGTCAGCGTTAGTTTCACTACGCATGCGCAAAGTGGTGCGCCTTTTGAAGTTAAATCTAAAGAGTACAGTGTAGATGTAAAGCCTGGGGCCATGCGTGAAGTTAAGTTTAGCGCTAAAAATAACAGCAATGAAGATAAAGTAATGCAGGCTATACCGTCGGTAGCACCAGGAAAAGCGGCCAAGTATTTACACAAAATAGCGTGTTTTTGCTTTGATCAGCAACCGTTAAAGGCAGGTGAAGAGCTGGAGTTTACATTATTGTTTTATGTAGATACTGAATTACCCAGTGATGTAGAAGAGTTAACCCTGTCTTATACCGTATTTGATATTAGCGAGAGGCTAGTAGCCAGTAATAACTAGCTTATAAAACTAGTGAAAAACTAGGAGCAAATAAAATGAATCAAAAATATGAACATTATTATGTACCAGAGCAAAGTCCATGGCCAATAGTTGGGGCAGTTGCGTTATTTTTTATTGCGGTAGGCGCAGCCTTAACCGTAATGGATATGGGCAAAGAGGGTGGTAATGGCGTTTACTTGTTATACGTAGGTATAGCTGTACTACTTTACATGCTGTTTAGCTGGTTTAAAAATGTCATACACGAGTCTGATCAAGGGCTTTATTCTGCACAAATGGACCGTTCTTTTAGGCAAGGTATGAGCTGGTTTATTTTTTCAGAAGTGATGTTCTTCATGGCATTTTTTGGGGCGCTTTTTTATGCTCGCATGTTTTCTGTGCCTTGGCTTGGAGGTGCGGATAACAACGCCATGACAAATGAAGTATTGTGGCCGACGTTTGAAGCCATGTGGCCATTGCTAAATACCCCAGGAGGCACCACGACCCAAGCAATGGGCTGGCAAGGGTTGCCGCTTATCAACACCCTTATTTTGCTTGCCTCGTCGGTAACTTTACATTTTGCCCATGTGGCGATGGAAAATAATAAACGTACCCCACTCAAAGTATGCTTGGGAGCGACCATTTTACTCGGAGTGTGCTTTTTAGGGCTGCAGGTAGAAGAGTATATATATGCTTATAACGATCTTAACTTAACCCTTGATGCGGGCATTTATGGCAATACCTTCTTTTTGTTAACCGGCTTTCACGGCATGCACGTCACCTTAGGAACAATTATTTTATTGGTGGTGTTTTTACGCATTATGAAAGGACATTTCACTAAAGATAAGCACTTTGCCTTTCAAGCTGCAGCTTGGTACTGGCATTTTGTTGATGTTGTTTGGCTGTGTTTGTTTGTATTTGTGTATGTGCTTTAGTGATTAAGGGGGACTGATTTGCCGTAATAAAACCAAGTTTTAGTGCGGCAATCACCATCACTAATACCACAACAGAAAATAACACCCGACGCCCTAAAAAGTGAGACATAGGGCGTCCATTGGTTTTCCCTGACACCATAATTAATAAAGCACGAAATAAATTAAATAATATAAATAATAACAGTAGAACAATAATAATTTTAATAATCACTGGATTTTACCCTTATGCAGTTAGTTGTATTTAACAAACAAAAGCTTAGCTCAATAATAACAATTTGCTTGGTTGTTATTGTGGTATTGGTTTGTGTGCGACTAGGGTTTTGGCAATTACAGCGAGCAGAACAAAAGCAACAGCAGCTTAGTGCCATTGAAAATATACAACAACATGGCGTAATGAGCTGGGCAGAGTTACAACAGCTGCCAAAAGAGTGGAACAAAACCGGTGTATTGGTTTCGTTAAATGGTTATTTTGACACTAATAATTATTGGTTGCTTGATAATCAAATCTATAATGGTCAGGTTGGTTACGACTTACTGGCATTATTAAAACTGTCTGATGAATCACGCTTTTTGTTAGTGAACTTAGGCTGGGTAAAAGCAGAACGTTCAAGAGAAATCCTACCAAACGTAACAATACCTAGTGGTAAATTTACGTTAACGGCACAAATTAAAGAAGATAATTTAAGTGGCTTTACCTTAGCCAATAACAATACTCAGTCGGATTTAGCCAAACGAATTCAAATCATTGATTTACAAGCATTGAGTAGCCAATCTAATCGCCCTTTAGTGAATTTTATGGCTTACCGCCAAGGTCAAGCTGATGAAATTGCTGCCCCTCATTATGAAGCCGTTGTTATGAGTCCAGAAAAACATTATGCCTACTCAGTACAGTGGTTTTTAATTGCGGTTGCCTGTGTGGTGGTCGCTATTTTTGCAAGCAGGAAGAGGATAGATAATGAAAAATAAACCCCTGTTACTCTTTGCTGTGTGCTGCGCTATTCCCTTAGTGCTGGCTTACAGCGCGTTAAAACTTGATTGGCTACCTACAGCAATTACTAACCATGGTGAATTTTTAGAGCGTGAAATTAAGCTAGACAATTGGGCGCAGCATAACCCTAAGCAATGGACCATCGCTTTAAATTATTCAGCACAATGCAAAGCGTCTTGCACAGAGCAATTAGCCGCTTTAGACAATTTATATGTTGCCCTTGGTAAAAACCAACACAAAGTTGATATGGCTATTATGGGACAGCCTGAGCTAGTTACAACGCGTTGGCATGTTATTGATGAGCAACAGCAGTTAAAACCTGCCAGTTTGTATTTAATCGATCATATGGGGCTAATTGTACTGGAGTATCCATTTAGTTCTCAACCACAAGAAAACCGTTTGATCCAAAAAGGGTTATTAAAAGATCTAAAAAAATTACTCAATTACTCTCGTTCGAGCTAAGTAGAGGATGCTATGTATAAAAACTATAAAAATTTGGTATTAGCAACGGGTTTATTCGCATTAATTGTGGTGGCTCTGGGCGCATACACGCGTTTAAGTGACGCAGGGCTTGGTTGTCCCGATTGGCCTGGTTGTTATGGCTTTTTAACCGTGCCTAAACACGAAGCAGAGATTGCACAAGCGATTCAAAGTTATCCCGATATGATATTTGAAAAAGCAAAAGCATGGAAAGAAATGATCCATCGCTACTTTGCAGGCACGCTTGGGGTATTAATTTTAGTGTTGTTTATTTTAGCTTTTCTAAAGCGTCAGTACCCAACCACGCCTGTAAGGTTGCCTATGATATTGCTACTGCTTGTTATTTTTCAGGCCGCATTAGGTATGTGGACGGTTACTATGAACCTACAGCCGCTTATAGTTATGGGGCATTTGCTCGGAGGATTTAGTATTTTAGCGTTATTAACGCTATTGTATTTGCGTCTGACCAGCCAACCTATAACGGGTGGTGATGCGGGCGCAAAACCTCACTTTAAATTAAGCCTCGTGGCATTAACGGTACTGATTTTACAAATCGCCCTTGGTGGTTGGTTAGCGGCTAATTATGCGGCTCCACATTGTAATGGCTTACCGCTGTGTAGTTACGCTCAGCCTTTTTCATTCAGTAGTGTCTTTCAGCTCCCCCTTGAGCACAGTAATTATGAATTTGGTGTGTTGTCGCAACAGGCGCGTATGTCTATTCATTTACTGCATCGAATATGGGCCTTAGTTACTTGCATTGTTTTAGCCTTGGTGATGTGGCGTATATACAGTCATGCCTATTCGCAAAAAATTAAAAGCTGTACGGTGAGTGTGTTAGTGGCGTTATTCTGCCAGATAGCTTTAGGGTTAGCCGTGGTGCATTTTCATTTTCCGTTAGGCGTGGCACTGGCGCATAACTTAATGGCTGCCATACTGTTATTAACTATGGTTAGGTTATGTTATTACCTAAAAGTACGTACTTAGAGGGGAATGATTATGGCACTTACAATTAATAAAAAAGCAATGCAGCCCGTTTACAGCGCATCGTTATTGACTAAAAGTTACCACTTAATCCAAGATTATTTGGCAATAAGTAAATTTAAAGTAGTGGCTATGCTAGTGTTAACAGCATGGGTTGGCTTAGCGCTAGCCCCTGATGTTGGCAGAGGTGTTGGGGTTCAGTTCATCAGTTTATTAGGGATTGGATTACTCTCTGCGGCCGCCGCAGTCATTAATCATGTGGTTGATAGCGAAATTGATAGCAAAATGGCACGCACCCGCCATCGCCCTGTTGCTAAAGGGCGTTTAAGTAAATTACATGCGCTGAGCTTTGCTGCTGTGATTGGCGTTGCGGGCTTTATTATGCTGATGTTGTGGGCAAATACGCTCACAGCCATACTGACCTTATTTGCACTTGTTGGTTATGCGTTTATTTATACGTCATTTTTAAAACGTGCCACACCACAAAATATAGTTATAGGGGGATTAGCCGGTGCAATGCCTCCATTACTCGGTTGGGTGTCTGAAACAAATCAAATGGCGGCAGCCCCTTGGTTGCTGGTGATGATTATATTTACCTGGACCCCACCTCATTTTTGGGCGCTCGCCATCGCGCGTAAAAGTGATTATGAGCGGGCTAAAATCCCCATGTTACCGGTCACCCATGGTATCGATTTTTGTAAAACATGCGTGCTTGCATATTCGGTATTACTCGCCATTGTATGTGTGTTTCCTTATTTGATTGGCATGTCAGGGCTTATTTATCTAAGCGGGGCATGTCTTCTCAATATTGTATTTATATACAAAGCAATTAACTTAAAGTTTGCCGCCAAAGAAGACACTGCGATGGATTTATTTCGTTTTTCGATTATTCATTTGATGATACTATTTATCATCTTATTTATAGATAAATGGCTAGTTATATGAAGCAGTTATGGTGTGGTTTAGTTGTTTTTTCAGTACTCTTTTTATCGGCCTGTAGTGATAAAAAAAATTTACAAGATCTTGATGCGTTAGTTTATGAAACCGCAAAACCGTTATCTGACTTTTCGTTGCGTGATCAACAAGGGAAGTTAGTAACCAAACAGCAGTTTTTAGGCCAATGGAATTTAGTGTTTTTAGGTTACACAAGTTGCCCTGATATTTGCCCGATGACGCTAGCTAAGCTCAACAATGCCTATAAAAATTTGCAGGCTGAGTATCCACTACAAGTATGGTTTATATCTGTTGATCCTAAACGTGATATTGCTCAAAAACGTAAAGAGTACATAGATTACTTTAATCCAGATTTTTTAGCTGTATCAGGTGAACATAAAGACTTATTTCCATTTGTTCGCGAGCTTGGATTAATTTACGCAATTAGTGATAGTAATGAATCCGACTATGCGGTGGATCATAGTGCATCTGTTGCCCTTGTTGATGGCAGTGGCGCACTAAGAGCTATTTTTAAGCCTGAATTTAAACAAGGAGATGTGCCTTTGGTTAATACTACAAAATTAACCGCAGAATTTATTGAAATAGCCGAATACTACAAAAACTAGCTTTTAAAGGTTTTACGATTTTAAAGGGGCTTTATGCCCCTTTTCGCGTTTTTTATTAACGGTTTTTAATTAATTAGTTATTTTTTAGTCGTTTTTATGGCGTTTTCATTATCTCGGTCTAAGCTTTTGTTATGGATTGAGTTGATAAGGAAAAGCTTAAAAAATGCTTAAACTACCAAACGAACTTTCAATTGTTCATGTTGAAGTTTTACATCAAGATTTATTAAGCGAACTTAATAATAGCCGAGATATTTGCTTAGATATTAGCGATGTAATGTCTGCTGATACGGCCTCGGTTCAACTTTTATGTGCCCTACAAAAACATCTCCTTACTATTAATCAAAAAATTGCCTGGGTTGGCAGTAGTGATGCATTAACCAATACCATTGATCAACTCGGTTTAAGTGAATACCTAGCACCAGAAAGTACTAATTAGAGGTCTATATGAAAAGAATATTAGCTGTAGATGATTCTGCATCAATGCGTCAAATGGTGAGTTTTACGTTAAAAACAGCAGGGTTTGATGTTACCGAAGCCAAAGACGGTAGTGAGGCATTAGCGATTGCCAAGCAGCAAGGTTTTGATGCAGTTATTTCTGATGTAAATATGCCTGTTATGGATGGGATAACGCTTATTAGAGAGTTAAGAGGGCTTCCGAATTACAAGTTTACACCGCTACTTATGTTAACCACAGAATCGGGCATGGATAAAAAGGTAGAAGGGAAAGCTGCTGGGGCAACAGGGTGGATTGTAAAGCCCTTCAATCCAGATCAACTATTAGCCGTGCTAAAAAAAGTAATCCGCTAACCTAGGAGTGCACTGTGAGTATTGATTTAAGCCAGTTTTTTGAAGTGTTCTTTGAAGAGAGTTTTGAAGGCCTCGATGTTATGGAGACTGAATTACTCAACTTAGTGCCGGGCGAAGAAGACTTAGAAACCATTAATACTATTTTTAGGGCTGCCCATTCTATTAAAGGAGGCAGTGCTACCTTTGGGTTTAATTCAATCGCAAACTTCACTCATGTTCTAGAAACATTACTGGATCAAATACGTGAAGGTCAGCGAAATATAAGCAGTGAACATATTAACTTATTACTTAAATCAGTAGATTGTTTAAGAGCCTTGTTGCATTCGCTTAAAGTACAGGAAGAGCCTGATTTAAGCCAAGCTGACTCATTACGAGAGCAGTTTGAAAGATTACTTGGCATGCCTGAAAGTGAAGCCGTAGTGGCAGAAGCCAGTGTTGAACAGGTCATTATTAATACTTATCAAATTGATTTTAAACCGCATTTTCATTTGTTTAAAACGGGTAACGAACCGCTGTTTATGATCAGTGAATTAGCTGAACTTGGTGAATTGGAAGTACAAGCGTTTACAGATGTCATACCTGATATTAAAGATTTAACGACCGATGAATGCTTTTTATATTGGCGATTTTTCTTAAACACTGACCGTGACGATCAAGCAATTAGAGAAATTTTTGAGTGGGTTGAGGACGATGCCGATATTAAAATTGAGCTTTGCGGTGGCTTATTTAATGATGGTAAAGCAGCAGAAGCTGCAGTGGTCAACGAACCTGTTATTGAAACACCAAAAACGGTTGTTGAACCCAAAACCAATAAACCAAAAGCACCAACCAGTGCAAAAGCAGCGCCTGAGTCAACTTCCATTCGTGTTGGCATTGATAAGGTCGACTCACTGATTAATATGGTTGGAGAGTTGGTCATTACCCAAGCGATGCTAAATCAGCTTAGCGAACAAGAAATGACGCCTACCACGGTGACCTCGCTTCAAGAGGGGCTTGCGCAATTAGCGCATAACACCCGCGACTTACAAGAAAACGTGATGCGTATTCGCATGTTGCCAATTAACTTTGTGTTCAGTCGTTTTCCACGTTTAGTACGTGATATTGCCCAAAAGCTTAATAAAGAGGTGGAGTTAAAGCTGATAGGAGAACAAACAGAATTAGATAAAACCGTTATGGAAAAAATATCCGATCCTATGGTGCATTTAGTAAGAAACTCATTGGATCATGGTATTGAAACGGTAGAAAAACGTATTGCAGCAGGAAAAGATCCTGTGGGTAAGGTTACATTAAATGCCTTTCATCAGGGCGGCAATATCGTCATTGAAATTATGGATGATGGCCAAGGTCTTAACACTCAAAAGATCAAAGAAAAAGCGATTACCAATGAAGTGATCGCCGCTGACAGTGAGCTAACAGATGATGAAATTAACGAACTCATTTTTATGCCAGGATTTTCTACCGCTGATGAGGTAAGTGACTTATCTGGCCGTGGGGTGGGTATGGATGTGGTTAAGCGTAATATTCAATCATTAAATGGCTCGGTAGAAGTGACATCTGCTGCTGGAATTGGTTCTACTTTTACTATTCGGCTACCGCTCACTTTAGCTATTTTAGATGGGCAATTAGTCAAAGTAGCCAAGCATACTTACATTATTCCACTGATCTCGATTGTAGAATCGTTGCAAATTGATATTGCAAAAGTAAGCCGTGTTGGTAAAGACCTAGATGTACTCAGATTACGTGATGAATACATTCCTATTTTACGTTTATACGACATTTTTAATCACCAAAATGCCATTGAATCGTTAGATAAAACCTTACTAGTTGTCGTGGAAAACGATAATCAAAAAGTAGGGTTACTTGTCGACGATTTACTTTCACAACAGCAGGTGGTTATAAAAAGCTTAGAGGCTAATTACCACAAAGTGGATGGTGTGTCGGGGGCAACGATTTTAGGTGATGGGCGTGTTTCGTTAATTTTAGATATTAGCGGCTTGATAAAGCTTTCAGGGTTAAAAAAGCCAGGTAGCCAAGCATTGAGTATTGAGCCATCGACCATCTTGGAGGATTCATGTTCTCTGAATCAATAGCATTAAATAGCAATATTGAACTACAGCGCAAAGAGGGCATTAAGCAGTTTCTCACCTTTATTATGGCTGAAGAAGAGTACGGAGTAGATATATTAACGGTGCAAGAAATTCGTAGCTGGGAAGATATAACCGCACTGCCAAATGCCCCTGAGTACGTAAAAGGCGTGATTAATTTACGCGGCACCATTGTGCCAATTATTGATTTACGATTGCGCTTTGGTTTACCCACCATTGAGTATGGACCGTTAACGGTAGTCATTATTGTAAAAGTTGAGTTTGAGCAAGAAAGTAAAGTGATGGGGATCACGGTAGACGCCGTAGCGGATGTTTACAGTATTGCTGAGCAAGACGCTAAAGCAGTGCCGAGTTTAACCCAAACAAATGAAAGTGAATATGTCGCAGGGCTAGTGAATGTGGGCGATAAAATGGTCGCGCTAATTAACTTGCAGGCAACCATGAATATTTAGCGGTAATAGTAACTAAATAAAGCAAATAACTTAAAGGTGGTGATAAGCATGGGATGGTTTAGTAATTCAAAACAGTCTAAATCAAGCAATGATTTGATCATAAATGCATTGCATAAATCATTAGCAATAATTGAATTTGAGCCTAATGGAAGAATCATTACTGCCAATGTTAATTTTCTTCGTGTAATGGGCTACTCACTCGCTGAGATTCAAGGCCAGCACCATTCTTTATTTTTAAGCCCTAGCGAAACGCAAAGTGATGAATATCGTCAATTTTGGCAGCGTTTGAACGCGGGTGAATTTATTTCAGATGAATTTAAGCGTATTGGAAAAAATGGCAAAGAAGTCTGGATCCAAGCAACATACAATCCTGTTATAGACTCGCAAGGGCAAGTACTTAAAGTCGTTAAATTTGCAACAGACATTACTGAGCAAAAGTTAAAAGCGGTTGAAGCTGCAGGCCAAATTACCGCAATCAGTAAGTCACAAGCGGTTATTGAGTTTAATTTAGATGGATCCATTATTGGCGCTAATGATAATTTTTTAAAAACATTTGGTTATCAGGCAAATGAAATACAAGGGCAGCATCATAGATTGTTTGTTACTTCTGAATATGCAAACAGCCAAGAATATCAAGCGTTTTGGGATAAACTTGGGCGTGGCGAGTATGACAGTGGTGAGTATTTAAGAATAGGTAAACAAGGCGAGGAAATTTGGATATATGCCTCTTATAATCCTATTTACGATATGAATGGTAAGCCATTTAAAGTGATTAAGTACGCCACCGATATTACAGCGCAAAAAGAGCTAGAAAAAACCTCTAAAAAAGCGGCCGACTTGGCTAACGCATTAAAAGTATGCCAAGCAAGTGTGATGATTGCTGATAAAAATTTAAACATTATTTTTGTGAATGACTGCATCAAGAAAATGTTTAAAGCACGTGAAAAAGAGTTGCAAACTGTTTTACCTAGTTTTTCAGTCGCTGGGTTAATGGATATCCGTGTTGATGAGTTTCATCAGGAACTAGCTAATCAGCAAGAGCGACTAAAAAACTTAGATGCTCCTTATAAAACTACGTTGAATTTAGCTGGTCTTATTTTTGACATCATTGCTTCTCCTTGGACAAATCAAGATGGCAAGTGCTTAGGTACTATTGTTGAATGGCAAGATATTACTGATGAGGTGTCTAAAGCGGATGCTGAACGTGCTAGAGCGCAAGAAAACTTACGTGTTCGCCAAGCATTAGATACCGTGGCAACCAATACCATGATTGCTGATGCCTCGAATGTCATTGTGTATATGAATAGCGCAGTGAGAAATATGATGAGTGTTGCGCAAAATGATATACGTACTGACTTACCTAACTTTGATAGCAAAAACTTACTTAATCAAAGTATTGATATATTTCATAAAAATCCAGCCCATCAGCAAAATATGTTGGCTAAGTTAACGGATACTTACAGTACAGAAATTAAAGTGGGCGGCAGAACCTTTGGTTTAGTGGCAAACCCTATAATCACCACAGACAATGAGCGTATTGGGACGGTAGTTGAGTGGGAAGACAGAACCGCAGAAGTTGCTATTGAAAAAGAAATTGCTCAATTAGTCGGCGCAGCAAGCAAAGGTGATTTAAATGCACGAGTAGCTGAGCAAGGTAAAGATGGCTTTTTCTTACGTTTAGCTCAGGGTCTTAATAGTTTAGTTAAAGTGGTTGACGATGCGGTAACTGATACTGGCAATATGCTCGATGCCATGGCCACTGGTGATTTATCTAAACGGATTGAAAAAGAATACCAAGGCTCGTTTGAAAAACTGAAAACAGATGCAAATGCGACAGCAGATAAACTAACTGAGGTTATTAACCGAATTAATACATCAGCCACTTTGGTGGCCAGTGGGGCTGAAGAAATTTCACAAGGCAATGCTGATTTAAGCCAGCGCACAGAAGAGCAAGCGTCATCGTTAGAGGAAACAGCCTCTAGCATGGAAGAAATGACCAGTACGGTTCGCCAAAACGCCGATAATGCTAAAGTGGCAAATGACTTAGCTGAAGAAACCTGTGATAAGGCGATTCAGGGTGGAGAAGTGGTTAATAAAGCGGTAACCAGCATGTCTGCGATTAATGAATCGAGTAAGAAAATTGCCGACATCATTGGAGTGATAGACGAAATAGCATTCCAAACCAATTTGCTTGCACTTAATGCTGCCGTAGAGGCTGCTAGAGCCGGTGAGCAAGGCCGAGGTTTTGCGGTTGTTGCAGGTGAAGTACGTAACTTAGCGCAGCGCTCGGCAGGTGCAGCGAAAGAAATTAAAGAACTAATTAGAGACAGTGTTGGCAAAGTTGCTGACGGTAGCGCGCTTGTGAATGAGTCAGGTGTGACGTTACAAGAGATTGTGGTATCGGTGAAACGCGTAACACAAATGATAGCCGATATTACCCAAGCCTCTGAAGAGCAAAGTGCAGGTATTGAGCAAGTAAATAAAGCTGTATCGCAAATGGATGAAATGACCCAGCAAAATGCGGCATTAGTTGAACAAGCATCGGCTGCAGGTGAATCAATGGCGGAACAAGCCAATGAAATGCGCCGTTTACTGCACTTTTTCTCATTAGGCCAGCAAGATATGGCAGTGGTATCGCCTGTTATTCGCACACCTGAAATATCTCATCAGCAACAAAATAGCTTCGTTAGTAATAAAAGCAAAGGTGAAAATTTTGTAGACTCGGCTGAAGAGTGGGAGGAGTTTTAAACTCACTTTAGTTAGGTTCACCTGCAATGTATGCGTGAACCTCGCTTTATTTTTAAATGAGAGCAAATAATGAAAGAGTTTTTATTAACGGATAGTGATTTTAAGGAAGTGGCTCATTTAGTTTATAACGCCTGCGGTATTGTACTAGGAGAGCATAAGCGAGAGATGGTCTACTCACGCTTGGCAAGACGAATTCGTGAGCGAAAATTAACAAACTTTTCAAGCTACCTCGATTACTTAAAAAATCATAAAGATCAGGAGTTTGATGCATTTATCAATGCCATTACCACTAATCTAACCTCTTTTTTTCGTGAAATGCATCACTTTGAGTTTATAAAAGATCAGTTAATACCAACCCTGTTAAAGACAAATAAACAGACTAAGCGCATTCGAATTTGGTCTGCAGGCTGCTCTACCGGTGAAGAGCCCTATAGTTTAGCAATGACGCTGCAAGGAGCTTTTCCAAGTGATTGGGATGTGAAGATATTAGCCACTGATCTTGACTCTAATGTACTGGCGAAGGCGCAAAGTGGTATTTATACCGCAGCGAACGTAAATGGTCTTGATGATGCTTTACTAAAACGCTGGTTTTTAACCAGTAAAGATGGGCAAAGTTATAAGGTTAAACCTAAGCTGCAGCAATGTATTTCATTTAAGCGTTTAAACTTATTACAAGACTGGCCAATGAAAGGCTCGTTTGACCTGATTTTGTGCCGAAATGTAGTGATTTACTTTGATAAAGAGACAAAGGATCAGCTTTTTAACCGTTATGCCGATATTCTTAATGACCAAGGTTATTTATTTTTAGGGCACTCAGAAACCATGGGTAAAGAGCATGTTTTATTTAAAAACTTAGGGAAAACCATGTATCAAAAAGTAGCCCATGCACACGCAATTTAAGCCAGTATTAGCGGGTTTTGAGCATATTAAACGCTATTGGGACGCCTCGCGAGATCGTGTGGTCGCTAAGGTATTACCAGGTGAGTTTTATGTTTCTAAAAATGATGAGCTAATCACCACCGTCCTAGGATCGTGTATTGCTGCCTGTATTTACGACGATAAGCTAGGCATAGGCGGGATTAACCACTTTATGCTACCAATTCAAAAAGGTGAGCGAATTGAGCAAGCGCATAGTTTAAGTTGTCGTTACGGTAATTGGGCTATGGAATATTTAATTAATGAAGTGCTTAAAAATGGCGCATCCCGGGCAAACTTAAAAGTAAAACTGTTTGGGGGAGGCAAAATAATTAGCGCCATGACAGATATTGGTATTGGCAATATCAGTTTTGCCAATGCATATATAGCAGAAGAAGCGCTAAATTTAGTGGCGCATGATATGGGCGGGCCTTGGCCACGAAAAATATTTTTTAATCCTCATAATGGAAAAGTACAAGTTAAAAAGCTACGTAACTTACACAATAATACGATTGAAAAACGTGAAGTGCGTTACTTACATAATCTTGAACAACAAACAAAAGCCACTGATATAGAGCTGTTTTAAGGATGGCTATGATTAAAGTATTAATAATTGATGACTCGGCACTGATCAGACAATTGCTGACAGAGATACTGCAACAGGCAAAAGATATTGTGGTAGTAGGGGGGGCACAAGACCCATACGAAGCCCGAGAGATGATCAAAAAATATAATCCGGATGTACTAACGTTGGATGTTGAAATGCCAAAAATGGACGGCATTAGTTTTTTAAAAAACCTGATGCGCTTACGTCCTATGCCGGTTGTGATGATTTCTACACTCACACAAAAAGGTTCACCCATTACGCTTGAAGCGCTTGAGATTGGTGCAGTTGACTTTATTGCTAAGCCAACAGTTAACGTTAAGGAGCAAATGAGTCAATATGCTGATATTGTTCAGCAAAAAGTCAGAGTGGCAGCCAGTGCACGGGTTCGAGGCTATAAAAAAAATAGTGCTGTAGTAGAACCTATCCCCACTAATGCCGAATTTTTAGTAAATAAAGTGATTGCGATTGGTGCGTCAACCGGAGGCACGGAGGCGATAAAAGAAGTACTTATACGCATGCCAAAAAACTGCCCACCCATTGTAATAACGCAGCATATTCCTCCTGTATTTAGTACCTCATTTGCAGAGCGAATGCAGCGCACCTGTACCATTAACGTAAAAGAGGCACAACAAGGCGATAAGCTGGTAGCAGGATGCGCTTATATAGCTCCCGGCGGGCTACATTTACGCATTAGCAAACAAGGTAGTGCATTATATTGTCAGCTTGATGATGGTGAACCTGTAAATAGGCATAAGCCCGCAGTAGATGTACTGTTTAACTCATTACTTGAAATTGGTGCTAAGTATATTGTTGCCACACTATTAACCGGTATGGGAAGTGATGGCGCGAAAGGTTTACTGGCGTTAAAACAACAAGGGGCTTATACATTGGCACAAGATGAGTTTTCGTCTGTGGTATGGGGAATGCCCAAGGCCGCTATTGATATGGGGGCTGCAAATGAAGTAGCACCGCTGGAGAAAATGACCCAGCGGTTATTAAATCAAGTGATTAAAAAATAGAATTTAATTGATCACCCAAGGCTGTGAAAACCAATAATAACTGCCTGCTTTTTTTATTGAGGGAGCGGTGCAGTTAAAGCGAGAGCGGCCTTTATTAAGCTGCTTTGGCGAGGTCACCTCAACCGTATTATCGTTTAACCAATTTAAATCAGCTTGCCCAACGCTTGATACATAACAGGCAAATTGGCTTTTATGAAAATCATCAGTCTCTAGATTTATAGTTAACGACGGTGGATTTTGTGTGGTTACACTATCTTCATAGGTTAATTTATTAATAGTAAAAGCAGTTGAATTGAGCTTGGTAATTAACGTATCTAATTTGCTATAAAAACCAGATGCGGGAAAACGTGGTAAACGGCTAAAATTAGAATGTGGATTAACTGCACCAGAGTGCTGACCAATGCCAATAAAGCCTAGTTCAGTAACGAGAGCTTGTAGCTGATTGTTAAACTCTCCGTATGGATAGGCAAGGTATTTATAATCGTGGCCTATTTCTTCTTTAATACGCTGCTGTGAACTAAGAATGTCGTTTTTAGTGCGTTCACGCCATTGGCTTTGTGTTTCATTTTCGCGCTTTTTATGCAGATAGTTATGCTCGGCACTATGGTTGGCAATAAGGGCGCCTTTTTTTGCCAGCTCTCTGAGCTTATCCCATCCCATCACATAACCCGCTTGTTCATCAATGAGTTTTGGGTTTACAAAAATAGTGTACGGATAGCCAAATTTCTCAAGAATAGGCGCAGCTTGTTCGTAGTTATTGTTGTATCCATCATCAAAAGTAATCGCGAGCGTTTTATCGTCTAAAGCCTTACCTTGTTTTAATGCGCTAATCAGCTCATTTAGTGGAATAACGTTAAAGTTATGCTCTTTTAAATAATTTAAGTGTTTAGTAAAAGTGTTGGCGCTTACACTGGTCACCGCGGGAAGGGTTTCACTGACGTGATGATACTGTAGAATAACAGCTGCTTGCGCACGTAAAGAACCACAAATCAGGAACAATAATACTAAATGAAACAATTTCTTATACATAATAAAGCACACCATAAAAGCTTGTTGTTGTTAGCCGGTCCAATGATATTATCAAATATTACTGTGCCGTTGTTAGGAATTGTTGATACGGCAGTGATTGGTCACCTGGGGAGTGCGCATTATTTAGCGGGAATTGCCTTAGGTTCTACCGTGATCTCCATTTTATTTTGGCTTGCTGGTTTTTTAAGAATGAGCACCACTGGGCTGGTGGCACAGGCTTACGGTAAAAATGATTTAACTCAGCTTGCAGCTTTACTTAAGCGCAGTTTGTTATTGGCCAGCAGCGTAGCTCTAATTCTGATTTTATTATCCCCCCTTATAAAACATGCCATTGCGTATTTATCTGCTGCCAATAGTGATGTGCTCAATGAGGCCTATCGGTATTTTAGTATTCGTATTTTTAGCGCCCCAGCAGCGCTATGTAACTTAGTATTATTAGGCTGGA
The DNA here is from genome assembly GCF_000184065.1 of Pseudoalteromonas sp. SM9913. NCBI lineage: Bacteria > Pseudomonadati > Pseudomonadota > Gammaproteobacteria > Alteromonadales > Pseudoalteromonadaceae > Pseudoalteromonas > Pseudoalteromonas sp. SM9913. The sequence continues at coordinate 3,143,817 of NC_014803.1, read as the reverse complement.
TGCTCGGCGTTCATTATGGGCGAGGGCCATTTTATTTATTGTTAGTCACTAATATTACCAATATTGTACTCGACATTTATTTTGTAGTTTATCTTGATTGGGCGGTTGCAGGGGCGGCTTGGGCATCATTAATAGCGGATTACACGGCTTTAATTTTTGCTTTGCTGTTAGTGGTTCAGCTAGCTAAAAAACAGGGCATAAGTTTAGCGGTTGCAAATTGGTTTAGCATAGAAAAAATGGCAGGATTATTAAGTTTAAATCGCGATATTTTTATTCGCTCTTTAGTATTGCAGTTATGTTTTAGCTTTATGACCTTTTATGCTGCACGTATAGGTGAAACTACATTGGCAGCCAATGCGGTACTACTCAACTTTTTAATGTTGGTCAGCTTTGCGCTTGATGGAATTGCTTATGCGAGCGAGGCAAAAGTAGGCCAAGCGAAAGGTCAACAAAGTGTTGAAAAGATAAGGCTATGGGTAAAAATAAGCGTATTTTGGGGCATGTTGTTTGGCATTTTGTATAGTGTATTTTTTATATTATTTGGCAGCTCTATTATAAAGCTGTTGACTAATGTACCTGAGGTTATTGAAGAAGCTACTCATTACTTACCGTGGGTAATTGTGCTGCCAATTTTAGCAATGAGTTGTTTTTTGTTTGATGGTATATTCGTTGGTTTAACACGTGCTAAAGCAATGCGAAATAGTATGCTGTTATCGGCGACAATAGGTTTTTTTGGGGTGTTTTGGCTATTTAAGGAATGGCAAAATAATGGCTTATGGTTGGCAATGAGTTGCTTTATGCTAATGCGGGGTGTAACACTTATAATTAAATATCAGCAGCTAAAAACTAATAATCAATTACTTGATTAAACCGTTATTTCCATAGATCGGGGTCGTTATTTTTGGCAGGGATGTTTTTCAATACTTGCGAAAAACGATTGGCAAAAATACCCGCGTAGCCCCAGAATGCAAAAAACAATGCCGGCGCTAAAATTACTATGCCAATGACTTGTAAACTATAATGGTTGTAATAACCCAAAGTGATAAATATCACGGCCAGCACAAACAGTGCTAGGCCGCGAAAAAAGCGCTTTAGACTCAACTTAGGGTCGCTCCCTAAGCGGTAAATGAGTGGCTTTAGCATAGTGGATTAATACTTAGTAATAAGAGTGCTCGCCAGCTTCGTGATCGGTTATGTCAGCCACACCGGTGATCTCATCAAACTTAGCAATCATTTCTTTTTCAATGCCTTCTTTTAGTGTGACATCAATCATAGAGCAACCATTACAACCACCACCAAATTGAAGCACAGCAATACCAGCAGCGGTGATCTCTACTAAGCTTACTTGGCCGCCATGATTTGCAAGTTGTGGGTTAACTTCTGTTTCTAACATGTGTTGAACGCGTTCATTTAGGCTTGCGTCTTCACCTAGCTTACGTGCTTTAGCATTAGGCGCTTTTAGAGTTAGCTGCGTGCCCATTTTGTCAGTAACAAAATCAATTTCAGCTTCGGCTAAAAAAGGCGCGCTTTCGGCATCAACAACAGCGTCAAAACCGTTAAAGTTTAGGCGAATATCGCTCTCTTCTACCGCGTCTTCTGGACAATAAGAAACACCACATTCAGCTTGTGATGTACCAGGATTAACAACAAACACACGAATATTCGTTTGTTGAGATTGATCTGCTAATAGCTTAGCAAAATGCGCTTGCGCTGTTTCGGAAATTGAAATCATAAAACCGTCTATACTTGACTAAATTACTCGGATACTGCATATCATACTCCGCTCATCGTGTTGCGGCTAGTGTTGAGCGTAAAAAGTTGGCATCTATTTTAAGCAATGGTAGCGTGCAATTAACAAACATTTTTAGAGTTATTTATATGCGGTTTATATTTACAGTAATGGTGATACTAGCCAGTTTTTCAAGTGCGGCAAAGCCCCTGTCGTATTATTTTGAGCAACAGGTTGAATTTGATCCCAGCATTCCAACACCTGAAAAAGTACTTGGTTATCAAGTGGGTGAATGGCATGTAAGGCATGATCAGCTTGTACGCTATATGGAAATTTTGGCTCAAAAAAGCGATCGAGTTAATTTTGAAGTAATAGGTCGTACCCACGAGCAGCGCCCACTAGTTATGCTCACTATTACCGCAGCTAACAAACTAAAAAATATAGAACAAACTCGCCAAGCACACTTAGCTCGCCTAAATAACTCAAACAATAAATTAGCAGAGCAGCCAAGCGTTGTGTGGATGGGTTATAGCGTTCATGGTAACGAATCGTCAGGGAGTAATGCTGCCTTGCTAGTGGCTTATTATTTAGCAGCCGCGCAAGGTGATGAAATAAATGAGCTACTTAACAACACGGTGATTTTACTCGACCCGTCGCTTAACCCAGACGGCTTAGCACGTTTTGCTAATTGGGCTAATAGTAATCGTGGAATGAACTTATCGTCAGACCCGCAAACGCGTGAGCATGTAGAGAGCTGGCCAAGTAGCCGTACTAATCATTACTGGTTTGATTTAAATCGTGATTGGCTTTTACTGCAGCACCCTGAGTCGCGAGCGCGTATAGCCAAGTTTCATTATTGGAAACCTAATATTTTAACTGACTTTCATGAAATGGGACCAAACAGTAGCTATTTTTTCCAGCCAGGGATCCCTAGTCGTAAACACCCCATTACCCCTGAAGAAAATGTGAGCTTAACAAAAGCAATTGCAAATTATCATGCAAAAACTTTAGATGAAAACAACGCACTGTATTTTACAGAAGAAAGCTTTGATGACTTTTATTATGGCAAAGGTTCAACTTACCCTGATGTAAATGGTGGTGTCGGTATTTTATTTGAACAAGCAAGTTCTCGCGGTCATATTCAAGACACTATTAATGGCCCATTGACGTTTGCATTCACTATTAAGAATCAGTTATTAACCAGCTTATCAACGTTTAAAGCGGCGATTGATAACCGCCAAGCTTTACTTGAGTATCAGGCTAACTTTTATAACAAAGCGGTTGAGCTTGCCAAAGATGAAGACTATCAAGGTTATATTGTTCAAGGTGGGGAAGACAAAACACGTACTAACGATTTTTTAAGCATACTTAAACAGCACCAAATTAATGCTTATCCAGTTAAAGAGGGACTAAAAGCTGAAGGTAAAAACTTTACCGCTAATAGCTATTTTGTGCCGCTTGCGCAACCACAATACCGATTAGTTAAAGCTATTTTTAGTGAACAGCAAAACTTTGCCGATAACACTTTTTACGATGTATCAGGTTGGACATTAGCGCATGCGTTTAATTTACCATTTGCTAAAGTAAACAGCCGCTGGGGATTAGAGGTTGATACTACGGCTTGGCAAAAAGCAAAACAGCCTGTTTTAACGCCGCTAACTAAAAACTATGCCTACGGATTTGCTTGGGACGACATGCTTGCCCCAAAAATGCTCAATAGTTTATTACAGCAAGGCATTAAAGCGCGTGTTGCATTAAAGCCATTAACCGCAACATCAACAAGTAATGAAATAAATTTTGATGCTGGCAGTATTATTATCCCTGCAGGACTGCAAACAGAGACTGATTGGGTGGCAAAGCTAAATCAAGCACAAAGCCAATTTGATATTGAAATTAAGCCAATTACCACAGGCTTAACCAGTAAAGGTGCCGACTTAGGCTCGCGCTCTATGGCGGTTGTTTCTGCGCCTAAGGTGTTATTAGTTGGCGGTAAAGGGGTTAGCCAATATGAAGCAGGTGAAGTGTGGTATTACCTAGATCGCTTTGTAGGCGTAGCGCCTACCATTGTTGAAATGAACCGTTTAGCGTCTTTAGAGCTCAGTAATTACAGCCATATTGTTTTGGCGCATGGCGATTATTCGACGTTATCTGATACCGACAAAGTGGCAATTAAAAGCTGGGTGAGAAAAGGCGGCGTTATTTGGGGTCATAAAGGCGGGGCAAAGTTCTTAGCTGATCAGCAGTTATTAAAAGCAAACTACTTATCACGTAAAGATGTTGCCAGCGCATTTGATACTCAAGGTTTAAAATATGCAGACAAAGACCATCTAGCGGGTCGCCAGCGTATTGCAGGCGCTATATTTAATACTGATGTAGATACTACGCACCCACTGACGTTTTCATTTAAGCGTGACACTCTGCCAGTATTTAAAAACAGTACCTGGTTACTTGAAGCCTCGCAAGCGCCGTTTGTAAATATACTCACCTATACACAACAGCCGTTACTTGCTGGTTTTACTGATGCAGTTAATGTAGAGCAAGTGGCCGGCGGTGCTGCGCTAATGGCTCACTCTTATGGTCGAGGTAGTGTGATTGCGATGACAGACAACCCTGTATTTAGAGGTTACTGGTATGGCACCAGCCGATTATTAAGTAACGCTTTATTTTTCGGGCATACCTTTCGCGTCAGTGGTAACTAAATCTAAAGTGGCGTTAAACAGGTCGTAAATGCCCAGACTTGTTTAGCGCCCGCTTCTTTTAGCGACAAGGTGGCTGCATTGAGTGTTGCACCGGTGGTCATAATATCATCAATAATGACCACCGTTTTACCCTCTAAATTGGCAGTACATGAAAAAGCCTGCTGTAAATTTTTTATCCGCTTTGTTTTGCTCAGTTGTGACTGTGCCGAGGTGTTTTTATTGCGTATTAAAACATTATTCAAGACCTTAAAGGATGACAAACAAGGCTGCCATACTTGGGTAACCTGATTAAATCCTCGACTAAAAAAACGCGACTTGTGCAAAGGTAAAATAATAAATACAGCAGCAGCTAAATGCTGTTTATTAGTAAAAATAGTAAGTTGTTTTTTGATGACTTGCTGCAGTGCTTTTTTGTAATGAATTTGATTATTAAATTTGAGTTGTTTTAGCCATAAATCAAAAGGGGGTTGATAAAAAGCGCAGGCAAATAGTTTCTCAAAGCTGCAGTTAGGAAACATTTCTACAATATCTGGGCGGTAAAATAAATTGTCATACTCAGACAAATCTAGCAAAGGCAGGTCATCTAAACAAAACTGACATAGTCCCAGTGAGCTGTGTATCTGATTCTGGCACAACACGCAATACGAGGGAAAAAGCCAATCAGTTAGGCTAAGTTTCATTCGCTGATTCTCCTCATTACAAACTCCCCCTAAAACGCTATCATAGATTTAAGTTTGGTTAAGGTTAGGCAAATATGCAAAATGAATGTGTGTTGTTGCATGGTTGGGGAATGAACCAAGGCGTGTGGCAGTTAATAAAACCAGAATTAGAATTTTTATATTCTGGTAAGGTACGTAGTTTAGACTTACCTGGTTACGGTGCTCATGATGTCTCTTTGGAACCGTATACTTTACATGATGCAGCTCAGCTGGTGAGTCAGCAATTAAAACCACAATCTGTTTTGATGGGATGGTCTTTAGGCGGTTTGTTTGCCATTTATATTGCCAAACATTGGCCAGAAAAAGTGTCAAAAGTTATTTTAGTTGCCTCCACTCCTTTTTTTGTAGAGCAATTGCCCTGGGAAGGTATTAAACCTAAAGTGCTCACACAGTTTAAAGAACAGCTATTGCAAGAGCGTTCAAAAACGATAGAGCGCTTTTTGGCGATTCAAGCGATGGGCAGTGAGTCGGCGCGAGATGATGTAAAACAGCTAAAACAACTATTGAGTCAGTCACCGCCGCCGAGTAACCAAGCATTAAGTGCGGGGTTAGATATACTGCAAAGTGAAGACTTACGTGAATTATTTTCTCACTGTCCCGTCGCGATTAGTGGAATTTTTGGGCGTTTAGACTCTCTCGTTCCTTATCGAGCAATTGAAAAAATGGTCGCACTTAATTCTGGCTTTGAGTACGAAGTGATAGACAAAGCATCCCATGCGCCATTTATTTCTCATAAAAAAGAATTTTTATCTGCCGTTAAATCAATGCTTTGAAGCAAAGCCATGAATACAGCGGTTTAAAGCTTTATTTTGCGTGATTTTTGAGCGATAATTAAACAATATTTATTTGGTGGAGGTTTATTATTATGCCGATTGGATCTGTATTTAATAGCGGTGTTGAAGGGTTTAATAGAGCCAGCCAAGGTATTGAAAAGGCCAGCGCTGAGATTAACCGTGCCAGCATAGAGCAGCAAGATGATTCTCAATTAGCGCAGCAACGTCAATTAACGGCTGCTCGCCCTGAAGAAGCCGTAACCGCGCCGGTATCCCAACCTGCACGAATTGATGATGCATTAGTAAACTTAAAAGTTGAAGAGTTTAATGCCAAGGCTAACACGCAATCAATTCAAACTGCAGATGATGTACTAGGCACTTTAGTTGATATTAAAGTGTAATTCCTCATGAATATCGTCACGCCGTTTCCGTCTATCAATATAAACACTGCAAATGTTTATACGGAGACTGCTCGGCGTGACAATCAGTTACGTGAAGTCATTCCCCCAGCCGCTGCAAACACCGCTGGTAGTACTGAAAACAAAGCTCAAAGTGATGCAGAAAAAGCCAAACTACCTGGTAACAGCGATAGTTCAACTTATACTGCAAGCGGCAAAATTGCAGACAACAAAATTATTGAACAACGCGAAGGCAATGCTGATAGTGATCAAGATGATGCCGAGCAAGAAAAACAGCAAGCTGCCGAAGAAGTTAGTGAGCAAGAAGAGCTTCAACTTGAGCAAGAACAGCAACAAATTAAAGAGCTCAAAGCTCGCGATACCGAAGTGCGAACCCACGAGCAAGCGCATGCGGCTGTTGGTGGACAATATGCCGGTTCACCCAGTTACGAATACCAAAGAGGCCCCGATGGAACTAATTATGCCGTAGGTGGTGAAGTACCGATTGATGTTGGGGTTATCAATGGCGATCCGCAAGCAACCATCGATAAAATGCAAACGGTACGTGCTGCTGCACTAGCACCAGCAGAACCCTCAGGTGCCGACAGAGCGATTGCGGCAGACGCCACACAGAAAATGGCTGCCGCACAAGCTGAGTTAGCTTCAGCTGATGACGAAGACAGCAGCGAAGATAAAAGTAGAGTCAGTGCGTCGTTTTCTAATAGTGAAAGTTCAGAAGTAAAAACCGCTAAAAGCGAAGAACAATCGCGTGATATTGAAGTTGAAGCGCGTGCAGGACGCATTGCTAGCTTTTATCAACTGGCGACATCACCCGCGATTCAGAGCGAATTTTCAGCGCAAATTTAGCTTATTTAAAATGCATAAAAAAAACCGCCTAGGCGGTTTTTTTTATTTTTAAATATATCGTTTAAATTACTTTTTCACTTTTGCGTTAGCAAAGGCGTCAGCAAAGGCATTCCCCATCATCGCATTGCCTGTATCGCGTTTAGGCTTAGGCGCTCGTGCTTGGTTGGTATTATTGCTGCGAGGCTTTTGCTGTGCCGCAGCAGCTGCTTTATTGCTGGTGTCTATGTCGTCATCTAGGCGCATAGTAAAACTAATGCGTTTACGGGCAGCATCGACTTCAACCACTTTTACTTTAACAATGTCACCTGCTTTAACCACTTCGCGTGGGTCTGAAATAAACTTGTTAGTAATAGCTGAAATATGTACGAGTCCATCTTGATGAACACCCACATCAACAAATGCACCAAAATTAGCAACGTTAGAAACCACACCTTCTAAAATCATACCAGGCTTAAGGTCACTAATTTTTTCAACACCGGCTTTAAACTCCGCGGTTTTGAATTCAGGACGTGGATCGCGACCTGGTTTATCAAGCTCGCTAATAATGTCAGTCACGGTTGGTAAGCCAAATTTATCGTCAATATAGTCGTTTGCAGCGAGTTTACTTAAAAATTCACTGTTACCAATTAAGTTATTTACGTCTACCTGATTATGTTCACAAATACGCTTAACGATTGGGTATGCTTCAGGGTGAACTGATGAGTTATCTAGCGGATCGCTGCCATTATTAATGCGTAAAAACCCGGCCGCTTGTTCGAATGCTTTTGGCCCTAAGCGTTCTACTTTTTTCAATTGACTACGTTTTGTAAATGACCCATTCGTGTCACGGTAGTTTACAATGTTTTGAGCCAACGTTTTGTTTAAGCCAGAAACACGTGCAAGCAAAGGCACTGAGGCCATATTTAAATCAACCCCAACACTGTTTACACAGTCTTCTACTACAGAAATTAGGCTTTGCCCAAGTTGGCTTTGTGATACATCGTGTTGATATTGGCCTACACCGATAGACTTAGGCTCTATTTTAACTAGTTCAGCTAATGGATCTTGGAGGCGACGTGCAATAGATACTGCACCGCGTAAAGATACATCTAAATCTGGGAACTCATTAGCGGCAAATTCAGACGCAGAATACACCGAAGCGCCGGCTTCACTGACCATAATTTTATTCAGTTTAAGCTCGGCATTGGCTTTGATAAGTTCGCCAACCAGTTTATCTGATTCGCGAGAAGCAGTGCCGTTACCAATCGCAATAAGCTCAACTTTATGTTGGCGGCATAATTGCTCGAGCGTACGCAGTGATTTATCCCAATGATTTTGCGGTGCATGTGGGAAGATTGTTTGTGTAGCGAGCAGTTTTCCTGTGCTATCGACTACCGCAATTTTACAACCAGTACGCAAGCCAGGATCTAAACCAAGTGTTGTGCGAGGGCCTGCAGGCGCTGCCATTAATAAATCTTTTAAATTTTTAGCAAATACGTCAATGGCACCGGTTTCGGCTTTTTCACGCATTGCGGCTAAAAACTCGTTTTCTAAGTGTAGCCCAAGCTTAATTTTCCATGCCCACTGCACCACAGTTAATAACCATGCACTAGCAGGTTTGTTTTTAATATCTAGGCGGTAATGATCACTGATCATTTGGGCACATAACTGGGCTGGATTTTCAGCACTTGGCTCAGGGTTAATCGTTAACTGTAAAATGCCTTCATTACGTGCTCTTAGCATGGCTAATGCACGGTGCGAGGGCACTTTTTTTAACGGCTCTTGATGTTCAAAGTAGTCTCTGTATTTAGCACCTGCTTGTTCTTGCCCGTCAATTAACTTACTCTCAATCGCCCCATTTTGACTAATATGGCTTCTAAACTTAGCGAGTAATTTAGCGTCTTCAGCAAAACGCTCCATTAGAATAAATTTGGCACCATCAAGGGCTGATTTTGTATCAATAATGGCTTTATCGGCATTAATATAGTGAGCAGCTTCAGCTTCTGGGTCGAGCATTGGGTCGTTAAATAACGCATTAGCAAGAGGTTCTAAACCGGCCTCAATAGCGATTTGACCTTTAGTGCGACGCTTTGCCTTATAAGGCAAGTATAAATCTTCAAGCTCGGTTTTACTTTGCGCTGCTTTTATATCAGCTGCTAATTCCCCGGTAAGCTTATTTTGAGATTCTATCGTCGATAGAATAAAGCCACGACGCTCTTCAAGTTCACGTAAATAAGATAAACGTTGTTCTAGAAGGCGTAGTTGGGTGTCATCTAATCCACCGGTCACTTCTTTTCTGTAACGGGCAATAAAGGGGACGGTTGCGCCTTCATCAAGTAACTTTGTTGCTGCAACCACTTGTTGCTGCTGTGCATTTAGCTCAGTTGCTAAACGTGCAGAGATATCGCTCATGCAAAAACCTTTTAATACAAAAAATAAGACCAGCTAAGAAGTTAACTGATGCGTCAATGTCTTGAATAATATCACAGGGGAAGGTAATAAAAAGCTCTTAAAGCAAGCTATTTTACTTGCTTTAAGATGCCATTACTGGGGTTGGAACTATACTAATAAAAAGCTGATTTAGTGAGGGTGCTCTATACTTTCGAGTACTTCACTAAATGTGTGCGCTATTGGACTAATATGAACAGGAATTTGCAGCTTACGTGCTATATCGCGTGCTGAAATTAAACCACTTATTTCATTATTAGCCGCAGTGACTAATAAAAACATAGCGCCATGATGTTCCATAGTTTGCAGTGCATCACCAATGCATGAGTAGCTTAAGCTTTTCATACTTACACCCATTAAATTACTTAGCGGTGTCATTAAATAGCGCAAGCTAATTTCACTACGAGGCAAGCCTAAACGCTGTGCTAAAATCATGATTTTTGAGCTTTGTAAATCAGCACTCGCCACTATACCTACTAGCTTTTGCTGCTCATCAGTTACCAAAATAAAATCAGAGCGTTGAGTCGTTAACTGTTTTGACGCTTGTTCAATTGTTGTATCAAACGATGCACGCATCGGGCTTGTATCAGTAAAACTAGTCACCACTTGTGTAGCAGGTGAAGTTAAATCAATGACAGCTTCATTAGTAAATGTATTCGCAATAGTGCCATGCGAAATATCTTGGGTACGGAGTTCTTTAAAGTTAGACATAATATCCACCTAATTAGTTATAAAATTTAATAATGTTTAAAAGCAAGTTATTAAACTAAATAACGGGTGGCGCTCGCGGGTGTGCATGGCTGTAAGGTGTGACTAAAAGGCTGCTTTCATAATGAAAGTAAAACGCTAAAGGAAGTGGTTGAATTTCTCTAAGCGCAATAACACCGACATGAGAATCTATATCGGTGTCGAGGTTTGCTTGGTCAGGAGAGTCGCAAACAATAAATTCTGCAGGTGTAAAACCAGCATCAATTTGCGTATTTTTGGGTGTTGCATGCAATGTCAAACTTACACTCATAAAGAGTGTAAACAATAGGGCATGTTGTAATATGCGCGCTGTAATGTTTGACATAGTGACGACCTTAATTAACTACTCTCAAATTAATACATCATAACTTGAGTTACTTTAGTTATAGCTTACTCAGATAATATAAACAATAAAAAGTTAATATGATCTGAATCAAAACTAAGCCGTTTTATTTTTGGTAGGAAATATTATTTACATACCATTGCTTAGCACCTTGAGGGGTCATGACCTCAAAATCATCGTCTACTTGTTTTTTTAATAATGCTCGCGCCATCGGTGAGTCAATAGAAATGTAATCGTTGCGATCATAAATTTCATCGGGACCGACAATTCTAAACTTCTTACACTCCCCAGCCTCGTTTTCTATTTCAACCCAAGCACCAAAAAAAACTTTGCCGTCTTGCACGGGTGAGTAATCAACAATTTTTAAATCGGGGATGCGCTTACGTAGATAGCGCACTCGGCGGTCTATTTGGCGTAATAGACGCTTGTTATACTGATATTAGTACTACTGTGTTTCGCATACTAATTATCATTAAGTAAGTAATATAATTTGCTAAATCAATATAAATACTCTAAACCTAGTTATCTTAGTGTCACTAACTATATACTTAATAGTACAACTTATTGGATTAGTATTTTGGCTTATATTCTAAAACGGCGTGTCGATTATAAAGCAAATCAATCTGTCTTGGCTGTTAGCTTGCCAGTACTCATAACAGATAAAGGTATATTAGTTTCACATCTTAGATTTCTTTATACAAAACGTAATAAATCTCAGTCTTGGCTTGAACGAAATGTGTTTGCGGTTGAGCAACTGCTTAAGTTTATGAATGCTCATTCAAGTACATTCACATCAGCAACTGAGCTATTACGTTCGTTTGTTGACGTTCTTTGCTTTGGCTCAATAGATGATTCTCAGAATGATCCCTCGAATTTGTATTGGTCCCCGCGAAAGGTTGAAGATGTTAATGTGTTATTGAGTCATATTAATTGTTATTGTGACTATCTTGATGAAATCTATGGATATGATCTTCCTAACCTAAACCCATTAAGAAAAGCTACTAGAGCTGAAGAACGAATGCGCTGGTGTGCTTATTATAAACGTGAATCGAATTGCTTTTTAAATCATCTGAGTAACCCATCTAAAAATAGATTCGAAATGATACGAAGCATTCAAGGGCCAATGAATCATTTACTATCTATTGAGTCTGTAAATCGATTTCCAGAAGAGCACTTTCAGCGCTTCTTGAAGTATGGGTTTCTTAATCATCGAACACGAGAAGTTGATTTTGGCTGCGTCTTAATAGTTATGTTAATGCATTATGGTGGACTAAGATTATCTGAATGCTTTCACATATATATTCGAGATATTACTATTGATGTTAAAAATAGTACGGCAATTTTTTCTGTTTTTCACCCAAGCGATGGAGCTAGTCCAGAGCTAGGTTTCTCCAATCGACGCGAGTATCTAAATACTCGCTTTCGACAAAAACCACGCAATGAATATCAACGCTCTCATAGGCTTTATTCAGGATGGAAGCAGCCTCTATTAACGAATAAAAATCTTTCTTTCGATGTCATGATATTTCCAAATAACAAGGCTAAAGAACTGGCTTGGTTACTGGAACAATATCTAGCAGTAAGAATTACTGGAAATCATCCATACCTTTTCACTAACTCAAATGGAGACCCTGAATCTAAAAAGAACTTTATCCAAAAGTACAAACGTGGAGTCGAGCGAATTGGACTTGATGCTGGAAAGTGCTTCGGTACTAGCCCACATTCTCATCGGCATTCTTATGGATATAGTTTAAACCAAGCAGGCTTCAATCAGCTAGAGATACAAAAAGCTATGCACCATAAAAGTAATTTCAGTTGTTTGGTTTATTTGAAACCTAATGATACCGATATTCGTAATATAATGAGAAAGAATGATATATGAAAAAGTACTTTTATCCAGAATACGCACTAGCCAAAAAACATGCACAATTGCTTGGTGTAAAAACCTCCAAAGAATATAAACTAAGATATAAAGAAGATCCGCTGCTATTTAATACGCCCAATAAAATCTATAAAAATGAATGGGAAGGTTGGGAGAGCTTTCTTGGCACAAAAAAAGAATTTTACGCTACATTATCTGATGCTAAAAAAGCAATACAAGCACTAGGCGTTACTACAAGGCGAGAGTATAAGAGGCAATATAAATCAGACCCTTTACTAATTAGTGCACCAAATATTTACTATGAAGATGACTGGAAAGGTTGGAGAGATTTTTTTGATACTAATCAAAACTTTTATAGCTCTATTGATCTCGCGGAAAAAGCAGTGAGTGTATTGGGTATCACGACAAGTACTCAATATATGGCACAATATAAACAAGACCCACAGTTGCCATCGGTCCCAGGAATAACTTATTCAAGCGAATGGAAAGGGTGGAAATCTTTTTTAGGTAAGGAAAAAGAAGTATATACTTCGTATAGCTTAGCTCAAAAAGCTGTTATAGATCTTGGAATTAAGACCCAAAAAGCCTACATTTCGTGTCGTAGGAATGATCCCCTACTACCTTTCTCCCCTGACAAGGTGTTTTTTAAAGAGTGGGAGGGTTGGCAGCATTTTTTAAATACATTTGATGAATCCTACTTTGATTTAAGCTCTGCAAAAAAAGCAGTTATATCTTTAGGGATTCAATCTAGTAGTGAATATGTTAAACGCTATAAAGAAGACCCCAGGCTACCAGCGAAACCAACTAGAAAATATAAAGATGAATGGCCTGGCTGGTTTAGTTTTCTAGGAAAAGATATAAAATTTTATGAGAGCTATGAGCTTGCTCAAAAAGCTGCTCTAAAACTAGGTATAACTTCGGTAACTGAATACCGTGAGAACTATCACAACGATCCAATGCTTCCTAGTATGCCTAATAAAAAGTATGCCAAAAGTTGGCGTGGTTGGCCCCACTTTTTAAATAAGACTTACAAATTTTATACTTCTTACGCAGATGCTAAGAGCGCCACTCAAGCATTAGGAATTAAATCTAGCGTCGAATATAAGAAACGTTTTAAAGAAGATTTTCAACTACCATCACAACCAGATAATGTATATGAAGAAGACTGGATAAACTGGGGGGATTTTTTAGGTAAAAAGCTTATACAGTTTTATCTGACATATGAGGAAGCTAAAGTTGCTGTAAAAAAACTAGGGGCCACCACATTAGTTCAATACAAACAAAAACGTTTAGATGATCCAAAACTCCCATCTTGTCCAGACCAAGTTTACTTAAAAGACTGGCTTGGCTGGAAAATTTTTTTAAATACTCCAAAGAAAGAAAAATATTTAACTCTTATTGAAGCTATGCAAGCCACGCAGGCAATGAATATCACTTCCCTGAAAGAGTACAAAAGTAAATATCACTTAGATCCTAACTTACCAGCAAAGCCCGATGGAAAATATTGCAAAGAATGGATTAATTGGCATACTTTTCTAGGAAAATCGCCTAAATTTCATAGCTATGACGAGGCACAGCAGTCAGCTATTAAATTAGGTATCAAAACAGCTGCTGAATATCGAGAAAACTATAAAAAAGACTTGAAGTTACCATCAGTTCCACGACAAATCTATACCCATAGATGGGAGTCTTGGCAAGACTTTCTTAAAGTAGCGAGCAAGTTTTATCCCACTTATACAGAAGCTCATAATGCAGCGAAAGCACTAAAAGTATCCTCTTTGCTAGAATACAAGGCCAGATATAAAGAAGATCCACGTTTAGCTGTAAAACCTTTTGCTTTATACGCAGATGATTGGATAAATTGGATAGAGTTTCTTGGATTGAAAAAGAAAAGTTTTAAGTCTTATGAAGATGCTAAGAAAATTATCCAAACTTTAAATATTATTAGTTTTGCCGATTATAAAAACTGTCCTTTAGCTGATTTGTACTTACCTAAGAATCCTGACAGCTATTACTCTGCTAGTTGGACAAATTGGAAAGATTTTGTCTTACCTGAAATCGTTGATAACTTAGAAATACTCAAAAAAGCATGCAAAATACTTAATATTAGTAACTCGAAGCAGTATCGGGAGGTACAAAAAAAATATAAACAATTACCTTCCAAGCCAGATAAAAAGTTTGAAGATTGGGTTGATTGGTATGATTTATTAAATATCCCCCGGCCATATTCATATGAAGAACTACGTTTAATAGTATTAAAATATAAATGTAAGACTTTAAAAGATTATAAAGATATGCGCACCAAACTACATGATCCGCGAATTCCTTCGTCGCCAGAAGAGACTTATAAAACATGTGGCTGGACAAACGCATATAATTTTCTTGGAACAAATAGACCATATCAAATTAAATATTTTGATCCAAAATGGAAATTTTGGGCAGATTTCATAGTTGAATTTTTGAAATCTGCTAAAGCTGGTGATACAAAGGTCAAAGATTTATGTGAGTTTGTTCGTGAATATATTGAACCTAACAATTATGAAGTATTGAATCGCCCCGTGTTTGCCAGAGACTCAATAACTTGAGAAACTGGAACTATGAAAAAATCAAATCGCTATACATCAGAATTTCGTGAACGTGCAATTAGGCTTGTTACCACACAACAGCATGAATACCCTTCTCTTTGGGCTGCGCTAGTATCGATTTCAGATAAACTGGGATGTACCCCAGAAACACTTAGAGCATGGGTCAAGAAATCTCAAGCTCAACCGTCTAAACCCTCTTCTAATACGCAATCAACTGAAGAACGCCTTGCCGTCTTAGAGCGCGAGAATAAAGAGCTCAAGCGAACGAATGATATCCTGAGGCAAGCTGCCGCTTTTTTCGCCCAAGCGGAGCTCGACCGCAAACAGAAGTAATAGTGGATTTTATTGATGCTTGCAGAGAGCATTACGGTGTCGAGTCAATTTGCAAGGAATTGCCGATTGCACCATCAACGTATTATTCTCATAAACAGATACAAAGAGAGCCTGAGCGACTGTCTAACCGCAAAAAGCGTGATGCTGAGCTGATAATACTCATTCGCGAAGTGTGGGAGGATAATATGTCAGTTTATGGTGCAAGAAAAATATGGAAGCAGCTACAGCTTGACGACCATCAAGTCGCCCGCTGTACAGTCGAACGATTGATGCGAGTTATGGGAATTCAAGGTGTTCGTCGGGGTAAAGCACATAAGACAACGATACCTGACGAGCAACAAGATAAGCCACTTGATTTAGTTAATCGTCAATTTACTGCTGAGCAGCCAAATCAACTTTGGGTAGCTGACATCACCTATGTTGCCACATGGAGTGGGTTTGTTTATGTCGCTTTCGTGATAGATGTTTTTTCACGATACATTGTAGGTTGGCGTGTATCAACGACAATGCACACAGAGCTTATTCTTGATGCGTTAGAGCAAGCTATTTGGCATCGTGGCAACCCCGAAGGGTTAATTCACCACAGCGACAGAGGCAGCCAATATTTGTCTATACGATACACTGAGCGACTTGCTGAAGCTGGAATTCAAGCGTCTATAGGCAGTGTGGGTGACTCTTATGACAATGCATTGGCTGAAACAATAAATGGATTATTTAAAACAGAGATTATTCGCAGAAATGGCCCGTGGAAGAATGTTGATGCTGTTGAATACGCAACGTTAGAGTGGGTCAATTGGTTTAATAATCAACGCTTATTATCTTCAATTGGGTATATTTCACCAGCTCAATATGAAACAGACTACTATGATAATTTAAACGAGTCAGGTAAAGTGGCCTGACTTAAACAAACTGGTCTCCGATGAACTCGGGGCGATTCATATCCCCTTTAGAATTCCTTATAAGAGAAAAAACTAATATACAACCAATGTTAGATTTATTTGAAGAGGAATCTGTTTTACGTAAGAAAAAGTGGTTATTTTCAGTTAATGAGTTTTTAAATTGGACTATTGTTAACTTTTTAACTGTTGAAGACCCTGAAACGGGAGAAATTTCTAGAATTAAAGGAGCAAGAAACCCCTTTGCCCGAATTAACTTTGATGATGAAATAGCACCAGTTTTACTCAATGAAACAAATAAATTAGCTTTGCCTTATCAGTTTGTAAAAAGTGCTAGAGAGTGGATATTTCCTCCTAATGAGATTCAAAATAAGACTAACTATTCAGATCTCAAACACCTCCACAGAACCTCAGCAGATTGGATTCAAATCAATGACCTATCCCTTATTGACACTACAGATCCTGATTGTATTATCAGGCAGGAAGGAGATAAAACATTCCTTTGGCTGCCAATATACTGGACTTATACATATGCATTAATGCAGTTACCTGCAAGAGGAAGACAAATTGTTTATTGTGACTCGGGTGAGGCAGATGCAGAAGTGCCGGATATAAAAAATGGATCAATTATCTGGAAACCAAATCGGAATAAGTTAACAGGTCTAACAAAACAACAAGGTATGATAAACAAAACCAAAGATAATGACTTTGGTGTCCATTATACTTCGAATAAAACTCACTTTAGTGGTGAAGGTTATACCATAGCATTTATGCCAATCGAATTAGCTTATTGGCTCATTAAGTTGAGAAAGTGGCAAGAAAAGTATAACCCCATTTCAAAACCAACAAAGTGGTTTGATTGTAGGCGAACTAATTTAAATGAGGTACAGAGAAAACAAAAAGGGATTAATTGTTTTTTGTTCAGAGGTTATCAAAATGAAGGAGGGCGTTCAGAATTCTGTGTCAGCCTAAGTTGCTAAATATCTAGCACACCATCTAACCTACCTTCGAAGTGGATGGCCAATTGCGACAATGTCAGATTCCAATTATGGATTGGCATTGTCCATTTCTTCGAGGCATTCAATATGCCTGCATACAATAATTTCATCAAGCTGTTTTCATTAGGGAATGCTCCCTTAGTCTTGGTGAGTCGTCTAAACTGACGATGTACAGCTTCAATTGCATTTGTGGTATAAATAGCTTTACGCACGTAATCTGGATACTTGAAGTAAACCGACAGATTGCCCCATTTACGACGCCAAGACTCGATAACGATAGGGTATAACTTGCCCCATTTGGCATCTAATTCGGCGAGAGCGGCTTCTGCTGCATCTTTAGTGGCTGCCTTATAAACGGGTTTCAAGTCAGCCATAAACTCTTTTTGGTGCTTTGAAGCAACATACTTCATCGAATTACGAATTTGATGAATAACGCACTCCTGCACTTCGGCGTCAGGATAGATTGTTGCTATTGCTTCAGGGAAACCTTTTAGTCCATCAACACAGGCAATTAAAATATCGGATACACCACGATTATGTAAATCTGTTAATACTGATAGCCAATAGTTAGCCCCTTCACTTTCAGAGATATATAAACCAAGTAACTCTTTGCGGCCCTCGATATTGACACCTAGTACGGTATAAATAGCCTTACTCACGTAGCGCCCATTTTCTTTAATCTTATAATGAATGGCATCAAGCCAGATAAACGGGTAAAGCGTGTCTAAGCTGCGCGCTTGCCATGCTTTAAGCTCTGGTATCAGTTGGTCTGTTACGGCAGTGATGGTGGCCTCTGATACCTCAACGCCATACATATCCTGTATGTGGCCTCGAATATCTCGGTAGCTCATACCTAAAGCAAACATAGATAGGATTTTCTCATCAATTTCAGGCGTTAACTTGGTTTGGTTCTTTTTAACAAACTGAGGTTCAAACGAACCTGAACGATCTCTGGGCGTTTCAAGTTCGAATTGACCTATGGATGACTTAACTGTTTTTTTGGTTGAACCATTTTTACGGTTAACTTCGGTCTCAGATTCTAAATGCTGCTCTAATTCAGCTTTAAGAGCCGCTTCGGTGAGTTGTTTAATTAATGGTGTTAGAACACCGTCTTCGCCAGTAAGGCCTTTACCAGCTTGAAGTTCAGCTAATGCTTTGTTGAAGTCGAAAGATTGAGTCATGTGTCACTCCTGTTTTCTTAATAATACTGAAATGACACAGATTTCTAAACACTACCAAATGAAGAGCCTGGTTTGTTTGGCTCTCGTTTAGCAAGCCGCCTTGCAGCAGCACTATTTTTTGCTTCGAAAGACCAACTCACTTCTGCAACTTATGCTGGAAAAAGTTTCAAAGAATGTCATCTTCAACTTGAGCAGCAAGAGGGCATTGCTCTTAGCTTATTTAAATCTGAATATACTCCTCACTCTATGCGTGTGAGTTTAATTAATGCATACGTTTATGAGTTTGGTATGCCACTCGAAGTCATCATGAAGCTAGTTGGCCACTCATCTGTTGTGATGTCGATTTACTACTTAAAAAGTGATAAAACGGGAGCTAATATTCGCGAAAAACTGAAACTTGGTGAGAAACAAGCCTTAAGCAATGGGTCGGATACTTTAAAAAGCTTTATTGAATCCCAACGAATTGAAGAATGTAAAAAGCAATTACTTGGAAACAACCCTGAATTTCTGCAGACTTTAAACAATAGTAGACCTGCTTCTAGCTATCTGTTTAAAGACTTTGGAATCTGCCCTGTTGGCGGTGCGTTCTGTAGAGAAGGCGGTGATGCAGTTGCGACAAAGGCAAATATATATCACCCTGTGAATGCAGGTTACCTAGGTGAACAAAATTGTATTCAATGCAGGTTTTTTGTCACAGGTCCAGCTTTTATGATGGGTCTTTCAGCACTTTTTAATGAGGTTAGTCTAGCCGTTAACACTCAATCATATCGCTTTACAAGCTTAGAAGAAGAGCTAAATAATGCAGCTAGTAGAGTAGATGTTATTTCACATGAGTTGTATAAACAAAAAAATCAGCAATTAGAAGATGAAAAGCAACAACTTCAAGCTCTCAGACGCAAATTAAATTCGGAAATTGAAACTAGAGCTAAAAAGTTAGATTTATATATGGCTGATATGAACTCGCTTCATAAGCACCTGACTAATTGTCAAAAGGTAATAAATAACGATAAGCAACAAGGGGATTCAAAGCTTCAGCTAATAGTACCTAATGAGTTTGAAATTAGCTTTGAACTCGATGATGTTAGCAGTTTTCAGCAACTTTCAGAAGTATGTGAGAATGCTGAACTTTATCATAGCTGTAGTGATGAACTAGCAGTTACACGGAGAAGCCAGGCTCTTGATAGGATGTTGCTGAACAATGGAATGAATCCTCAATTTATCTTTCTAACAGAGAAGCAGCAGCTTGCGGTTGGCAACCAAATGACACAGCTTATGCTGTCAAGACTTCAAAGCTGGGAGAAGCTTGATAAGCTAATAAACGGTACTTTAGCTTTAAACGACTTTTTAGAAAAAGAAAGGTTGACCTTGATGGATATTAAATCATTATTCGCAAGTTCAACACCACTAAAACAGGTAGATTAACATGACTGAATTATCGCCTAAAACAGTACATGAACAACTTAAAAAGCAAACATCTTCACGTGTCCAAAGCTCATTAGATGCAATTTTTCAAGTCTGTACAGAACAAAAAGAACGCGGCTTAAATGAATTTGGTTACTCTATTATTGCACGTCTTGGCAAAGGTCGTGGTGTTCCAGCAGCTCAAAGTATACGTAACAAGACAGGAGAACCATACCGAACCTTGATAGCGAGTTTTGCAAACTCAAGCTTACAACCTGATAAGTCAACTATTAGTTTAAATAAAGGAAAAAGCTTCACTTGGATAGAAAAATTAAAAGACCCTGTAGTTAGGCTGCAAGCTAACATTCTCTACTCTCAAAAATTAGCAGCTGAAAAATTAGTAAAGGAGATCGTACCGATTGATCAAGTCATAGAATTTTATGACGGTGGGTCGTCTTCGTCACCAAACTTAAAATTGACTGACTTAGAAAGAGAAGCTCTTGAATACCTCATATCTAAAGAGTTTATGCGCCGAGCAGGTTTGGAAGTGGGGCCAAACGGTAGTATATTATCAAGTAATGATAAAGATAATTTTCTCCCGGTTGCAACTTTAGATGCTGTTAAAAAAGCATTGCAGTATTTGTAATAGTGGGATGGGGCAAACTAATTGTATACCGATCTAATAACGCGTGAAGGATTAGACAAGCTAAATAAAGAGCTTAATTATCTTTGGCGCGACTACAGACCTGAAATAACAAAAAAAGTAGCTTGGGCTGCTAGCCTTGGCGATCGTTCAGATAATGCCGATTATAAAGAAAATAAAAGATTACTTAGACAGATAGATTCTCGAATTAGGTTCCTTAGAAAGCGCATCGAAGCCGTCAAAGTTATTGACTACTCTCCTCAGCAAGCCGGCAAGGTTTTCTTTGGGGCATGGGTAGAGATTGAAAATGATGATGGTGAAACAAAAGCTTTTCGCATAGTTGGCCCTGATGAGATCTATGGTCGTAACGATTACATTTCTATTGACTCTCCTATGGCCAGAGCGATGCTAAAAAAGGAAGTTGATGATGAGTTTCAAGTGAAAACGCCAGTTGGGGTAAAAGAGTGGTTTATTAATAAAATTGAGTATAAGTAAAGAGCTAGTGCAGCTTATGCTATAAAGAGAGTGCTTATATTCCTGCATTACCGCTGAACTTTAGTCATCAAAATCTCCTCTGGAATATAGCTGTTAGTCTGCTTTGAGCGAATAGCGGACGGTCAGGAAAAACTCGTTTTTGGACAGAATGAGTCAACGACTTTTCTAAATTAGCAAAAGATAGATTAATTCAAGTATGGCAAAATCCGCTCGGCAAAAGGTATGACCTGCCCCCAATTAATTCACTAAGTTAAAGATTTAGATCAGATGATTCATAACCTCAAGAAACAGCACAAAGCCTGTGCTGTTTAATTTTATTATGCTCAATTAGTTGTATTGCCCGATATGAATAAGCTACATAATCTCTGGCAAAGGTGGTTTTTCTTTACCTATACGAGCCTTGAAGTTATGAATATCCGTTTCGAAATTTTTGTCTTCTGTTTTTAGAGCAAATTTTAACATACCATCTGTAAATCTAGTTAGGTTCAAATGATTTGATATGCGCTCATGCTTGAGGATTTTTCCATAAAGTAAGTTATGATCTATATAATCAATAGATATAACAGAAACATAATCATTGTATTTTAGGTATCTTGCATTAATTCTTTGCCTATGTGCAAATTGAATCCTACAATAATCTCTTAATATCAACCCACAACTTTCAATTAATTTAGATGAATCGCCAAGCTCATATTTTTGAGCAGAGTTTAATATTTTATCAAAATGATATGACAATGATAAGAAATCTTCCTTACTGAAGTATTTTAATGCATCACTTATTAAAAATTTGTAGTTCTTCTCTTGATTGTCAATTACGTCATTTAGTAAGTTATTTAGCATTTCCTCGTCAAAATTTAAAGTATATGTTTCACTATAAAGTTCTTTAAGAAATTCAATAAAATCCTTATATTCTAGTTGGAAGTCTAGGTTAGGGTTATCTATAAAGTCCAATTCTACTGGGTATGTTTCTGTAGGAACTTGCAGTTTCTTTTTGTTTATAGAATTTAAGTTATATTCAAGATATGCTTCACGTCTAATCGGTGATGTTGAAAGTGTTAGAATGAATTTGTAAGATAGCTCTGAGTCGTTTAGATAAGTGACAATCAAAATGACTGTAGACATAATTTTCTTTTTTAGCAATTGATCAAAGTTGGTGTGCGTCACCATGTTATCAAGCACATTACAAATGGTTTTAATTAGTCTTTCTTTCTGATTGCTACAAAGAAGATAATACATACCATCGACTATATTTTGTACTATTTGAAAAGAGTTGTGAAAGCTCTCGTCTCCGAAAATTAAATCCAGCGCGGTTGAATATGCACCAGATGTTATTTCTGGATAATATTTTAATATAGTGTGGTCATTAATATACTCGTATAGTCTATCATTATCTTTATCATCTAACCTCATCGATGAAAGCTCTTTCCTTCTAGACTTAATCCACTCACCAGCTTTGATTTTTTCATTTATTTTTGTTCGTCTTTTAAAAATCATTGGTGTGTAATCTGGAAGATAATCAGGAGAAATTTTCTCTCCGAAAACTGAAATTTTCATTTCGTTTTGTAAATCATAATTATCTTCAAAATACTCAGTGGACTGAGATATTATAAATCCTATATTATCATAGTGAGAGAAAGGTTTTCCCACGTTACCACTATTTGGTTGAGTCCATGCAGGGAAGGCTGATTTAATTTCCGTTCCTTTGAACTGAATAACTATTTTCATAGTTTTCATTGGTTCATCATTATTGATGTAACCTATGATCTGACCATTACTTCGTTGAGTTATATCTTCATTCTCTAATGCCTCATCAATTGCCTCGATGACAGCATTTCTATCAAAATGCTTAGGGAAAAGAGTTTTCCATAGGTAGCCAGATTTATAATAATCGTCTGGATACATTGTTATTTTAGCTGCTTTACCCGAAAATAAGTCTCTGGGTAGCCTTAACGTGATAACTCCATTGCTAAGCTCTCTAGCGTAATACCAGTATTTGTGAATGTTACTGTTGAAAAAGTGTAAGTGAGAAAGTTCTTTGTTATAATTATTTCTAAAGGTGTTCCATCCGCTACAGGAATGTAAACCACCTCTCAGCACAGTCATATTGTCATCACCTTGCTGAGTTCTTACTACAAAGTTACCTTCATAGACATGCGTGACAGCCTCTTCGCTAAGTCTTAGTTTTTTACCATCTGACTGTATATATTCTTTAATAATTTTCATATTTCAATAAACTTTTGTTAAACACTTGAGATATGATTTGTTAATTGTAATCTTTACTATGAATACTGTTAGGGAGATATACTTACGAATCATATAGTTAGTTGAACCAGAGGAAATTGATGCTTCACCTCCTCCAGTACACTGTGTTGCATAAGGAAAAGTAAGTCAATTGATGCTGAGGAGTAGCTAGTAGAAAAATGTCGAAACTCACAATGAGGTATAAACGAGTTAGTACCAATGACCGCTCATGGCACGTTCCTGAAGCCTGCTGTGAGCGAAAACCGGCCAGTCAAGAATTATGATGCATTAAGTCAAAATTTTACCCTTTTGGCTTTTAGCCTGAATAGTAAATTCACTTGGGCAGTATTGGTTTATTGAATTGAACTAAGTGTCTATTTTAGCTTTACAGTTTAAATTTACCCTCAAGATGCTATGAATTTGTGAGGTTACCTTTTCATGGTCAAAAATTTAACCACATGATGGTATTGCTGTATGCTAAACGATAGTTAGTTGACCACTACAATCCTGTAAGTCAATAGTATCTGTTGGAGACCTTATGAATATTATAAAAGAAGAAACTTTATGATACAGCTCAGTGAACTTAGGCCATCTGGGAAGCAGCGTGTTTATGATATTTTAACCGCATTAGAGTTTGATATGGCTGATTGGAGTGAATCACTTACCAATAAAGAGCGTAGCCCGTCGTCAAATCCAAAATATTGCTATAATTGGTCTTTTGTTCGTGATGATAAAAAAGTCATTGTTCTCTTTTTGTGGTATGAAGAAATGCGAATTATCAACGGGAGAATCTATCAAGAGCATAGCTTCAAGAAGTATGCTGAGGAGCAAGAAAAGGGGAGAAAGAAACGTTCGCTTGAAATTGACTATGCGATAGGGTTGGCATATGAGAAGAAATTATCTATTGATGTTGTAATATGCCAAGGAAACGAAAATACTAAAGGGGTTCTTAAAAGAGAACTGGATCAAGAAAAGTGGTTTGTGACTGGTTATGATGACAAAACTGGAGCTTGCATTATCGAAAGAGGCAACAGCTACCAACCTTCTAAGCTTGCTGACCAGTTTGATGCGAACAATATTAAAAATCCAAAATACGAATACGAAAAGTATGGAGTTGAGTATGCCCGTTCAAGTGTTATACGAAGAAAAGTATTGCTACGATCAAATGGTAAGTGTGAGTACTGTTTATCAGATGGATTCATTACAAACAGCGGCGATAAATACTTGGAAACACACCATATCCTCCCTTTAAGTCAAGGCGGCGATGATTCATTTATAAATGTTATTGCACTATGTCCTAAAGACCACCGAAAGGCTCATTTTGAAAAAGACTCTTTTCTAACTCAGGAAAGTTTGAGCAATATAGTGAAAGCAAAGCTTACAGTTGGGAACTGCTAAAATTTTATAAGGAATCGATCTTAGCATGGAAAAATTATTGATCGGAATAGCTGGTGTCTTTGTAGGGGCTTTACTAACTATCCTCAGAGAATTTTTTAATGAATGGCGCTCAAAAAGGAATGATGCTCGATATTTAGCTGTAAGAGTTTCGTGCCAGCTAGACCATTTTATTTCAGGGTGTTTTGAGGTGGTATGTGACAATGGAGTGGAAGATCAGCAAGGTTGCTTAGTGACAAATAGTAAAACACCTACTATCGACTTAGATGGTATAGATGGAAAGTGGCAGTCAATGAGGTTTGACTTGATGTATAGAATATTGGACTTGCCTAATCGCCTTAACTACGCAAAAGAAGTTATTTCCATAGCAGCGGAATATGGTGATGGAGCACCTGATTACAGAGATGCTTTTAGGGCTAGGCAATATCAATATGCACTTCTTGGAATTGAGGCCAATGAAATAGCAGAAACTTTGAGGAGTAAATACTCAATGCCAAAAAAATGTTACGAAACTTGGAACCCATTAGAGAGGTTTATTGAAAAAAAAGCTGAGATTGATGCAATCGAGAATAATAGAAAGTGTAGCAGTTAATATTATAAATTTTGGATTTTTAAAAAGTTCTGTCGTTAAGGCTAACTTGACGAAGTCCGACTTAGAGCGAAAAGCGGTCTTTGATAAAACTTCTTACCTGCCCCATGTCGCTTATTAGGGCTTGCTTTGTGTAGGCAAAACAATTTAAAGTTTGAATGATTTAGATTCATATAAAGCAAGGATTAGCTTTTCTCTTCTCTTTTGAAAGTTCCTTGTCCAAAAATAAACAGGCGATGTATGGCAATTAAACACGTAATTATTCATGTTGTAAAACGTGACAAAGATGGTGAACGACTTTCAAAGCAACTCAGGAATAATGAGAATAGCACGCAAGGAATGACAGCACAGCTAACGGACGGATTGTTGGAACTTTTTTCAAATGCTCATCTCAATATCGGCGAATTTGGTGTAGATGGAGATAATGAAGTTGAACCTGCCTTTGAGCAGAAACTAAAAAAGTACTACGACGATGAATGTAAATGTTCTGACTTTATTGCTATGACAAAAGAATTGGCGAACAAATATGAAAGTGTCATCGTAGGTGATCAACTACATTCTGTTAAAGGCGGTTATCTGGTGTTTTATCAATATGAAAGAAACGATGATGATTGGTTGGCTGTAGCTATTTTGAATAAAACCGAAGGCATCGATGTAGCAGCTAATCTGGAAGTTGTAGCCAGTGAAATCTTAGATTTGAAAAGGCTTCATTTAGGAGCCGCTATCAACCTTACTCAATGGAAAAGTGAATTAAGCACAAGATATGTTCGCTTCCGAACAGGCTTAGCAGCCGACGTGAGAGATTATTTTGAAAAATTTATCGGGTGTCAAAGAGATAAGCTGGCAGCAACTGTTGAAACCAAGAAATTAAAAAGTGCTATACAAGATTACGCAAAGAACGCTTGTGGCATGGACGATGATGTCGTGTCACAAAAAGTTGCACAAGCGCATGATTACATTAAAGAGCAACAAAAACTTGGGAATCAAGTCCAATTGAGCCATGTATCAAATCATGTTTTTCCAGATCGTGCAGATGAATTTGCTAGGCAGGCGAAAGAAATACATGATTTGCCTGAAGAGCTTGCTATTGACGCAAAGGTACTAAAAAGCTACAAAAAACTTTCTGGTAGAGGAAAGGGTATTGCGATTAGCTTTGATAGAGGTATGCTAAACACCACTGTAAAATATGACGATGGAGAGCTTACCTTTTCAGAAATCCCTGACTCTTTGCGTGCAGCGATTGAAGAAGAGCTAGAAGACGATCTTGGTCAAGATAACTAATGAGCACCCAAATTCTCGACGCATATGCCGCAGTTTTCGCTGCACTTGATGAAAAAGAACTTCAAGACGGTGAATTTAAAGGATGGCTTCGTCTTACACCACAACTAAAAGATAAGTTGGAGTTACTAGCTGATGCGGGATTAACTACAGGTTCGTACGACTTTAATAAAGATGGGAAGCCCTTTTCTAGCGCAAACCTCAGCCAACTTAAGCCAGCACACTTTGAAAATAATATACGATTTTACATCGAGCTAACCGCACAACAAATCAAGTCAGACTATTCAATTTGTTCTGAATGGAATGAACTTCTGGCTAATGAGCTACGTGTAAAATCACCAGTTAAATATATTTTTTTCACTAACACTAGTACGTTATTGACACCAGATAGTGGAGACGAAAAATATGTTAATTATCTGAATGTGCACAAGGCCTATGAGTTTGTAAAAGAGTTGGCTGAATCTACTGAAGGTGGAGATAGTACCATTTTCTATGAGCGACCTTTGAATTTCGAGTTTGTTTTGAAGGAGTCTGATTTAACGCACTCGATTGACCTTGATGCCCTTAAGAAGCTGCTGAGTAAAGATTTACACAAAGAAGCAATCACTTGCTTAATGTGCAGGGAGTTAGTTTCGTTTCTTAAAGATAATACGTTGAGGCAGCGGTTTAGCTATTTGATACAACATATGGACTCTTTGGTGTCGAATGTGCTTTTAAGCTACCAAAGCTATGTAGAAAATTACACTTTTGATAAAGTGCGTAAGGAATATTTGGAAAAGCGTACTGAGTATGTAAGCAAAATTCATGGGGTCTTTGACAATATAGCGACTAAACTTTTATCCCTGCCGGCGGGTATTTGGTTTGCAACCACTCAAATAAAGGAAATTGAAATAGGTGGCTTAGAAACGATGGCATTCGCAAAAAATGTGTCTGTTATTGTTACAGTGTCAGTATTAGCGGTATTACTAATTTTTAATTTGTTCGGTCAATTTTCAACAATTAGTACTATGAGTAAGGAATATCGCGGTGTATTCAATGCATTAGCTAAAACTTACGAAGATGAGGCTCCGGAGATAGGAAAAGCCAAAAGCGATATTGAAAGCGCGCAGACCCAGGTTGAAATCAAATTATACATTGCTATATGCGCAACACTTTCTCTTGTTGGATTAACAATTTGGATGTTTTGTAAAGCTTATAATTAATAACAAGCCTCCTTCTTAACTACCATTTTCTCAAAGTAGTGGTACTTTCATAGTGTCTAGTGATGTGTGATTTTTCAATCAATGGAGTCAGAGTTTTTGATTTTAACAATACTATTTAACGGCTGCTTCTGGCACAGAGCCGTCATTCGGCTCTGAAACGTTTTTGTCCAAATCCTAATCAGTAATACATCCACTATCCTCATAGTGACTTTTAAATAGGAGGTCACTATGAAACCAGAACTAAATCACAATGCTACTGGTGTGAAACGTCCTTTCAAGCTTGAAGAGATTTGGCGTATTCGCACTCGAATTGAAATTCAAAACAACTTGATGCAATTAGCTTTACTTGTAGTGGTCAACTAATTTTGGCCACAGTTTTAGAATCTTGATATCTAATCTCAGATTCATTCGGCGCTAAACCAGCATTATAATGATGTGGTCTAACATTATTGTAATATCCGTTGATATAATCACTCACACTATATTTAGCGTCTCTAAAGTTTTCATATCCAACTTTTGGCATCCATTCCGTCTTAAAGCTTCTAAAAAATCGTTCCATTGGCGCATTATCCCAACAATTTCCGCGCCTACTCATACTTTGTTTGATTTTATAGCGCCATAAACGTTGACGATATTTTAAACTTGTATAATGACTACCCTGATCTGAATGAAACATCAGTCCTGTCGGTTTTCCTCTGCTTTCATACGCGAGTTCAAGTGCTTTTAGCGTTAAATTAGTATCTGGCGACAACGACATGGCCCAGCCAACTACTTTACGTGCAAATAAATCAATAACAACGGCTAAATAAGCCCAGCGATTACCTACCCAAATATACGTCACATCACCGCACCACACGGTATCTGGCTCAACAACATCAAATTGTCTATCAAGCAGGTTTGGAATTTCAAGGTGTTCATTACCACCACGTTTATATGAATGTTGAGGTACTTGGCAGCTTTCAAGCTTTAATTTAACCATTAGCTTAGCAGCACGATAACGACTCAATTCAAAACCATTGTTCGTTGCTATTGCCGCGATTGTCCGCGCCCCAGCTGAGCCGCCGCTCATTGCATGTATTGCTTTAACTTCAGCCTCTAGCCTTACTTGCTCTGGCGTCGGCGTTGTATCCCGTATAGCCCAATATTTATAGCTGCTCCGATGCACATTGAATACGTTACACAGCACGCTAATTGGGTAACGCTCTCGTTGGTTTAGTTTCTCAATTAACGAGAATTGTTCAGGGAGTCGGACATCAAGAGAGCGGTAGCCTTTTTTAATATATCCTTTTCTAATTCAATGCGTTGGATTTGCTTTTTAAGTTCGCGGATTTCAATTTGTTCGGGCGTCATTGGCGAAGCAGATGGTGACTGACCATTACGCTCTTGCTTTAATTGGGTAACCCATTTACTGACGGTTGATTTACCCACCCCCATAGCCTTGGCTGCATCTTCTTGTGTATAACCTTGGTCCACCACAAGCTGAGCCGTTTCTAATTTGATTGCCGCAGAGTATGTTGCGCGTTTTAATTTCGTCATTTTTTCACCCAAATTTGTATGCTTATTAGCATAACATTTCTTTCTTAATGGGTGACCAAATTAACTATGCCACTACAACTAGGCGAATAAGGCGGTGGGTGCATGAGATTCTGACAGAAGAAATGCTTCAAAAGCTAAAGAATGAACCTGAATTGATGCTTCATCGCAAGCAAACTGTTGAGCACCCCTTTGGCACAATTAAACTCTGGATGGGAGCTACCCACTTACTAACACGAGGTTTAAAAAGCGTGGGGACAGAAATAAGTCTTCATGTCCTAGCTTACAACTTCAGAAGAATGATAACAATTATGGGAGTTAACGGCCTAAGTAAAGCAATTAGAGTAGCGTTGCCATAGCAGTTTCGCTCGCGCGGAGAAAATTGCGATACTGAGAAAAAATCGATCGCAACCATCCTAGATGGTTTTAAACTAAGAACATACCCAAGACAATTTATTAAAAATTAGTTTTTACACAGTCTGTGCCAACAGTGGACGGTCAGGAAAATAGTGCCTGAAGTCAAGATTTTCCCCCTTTGGCCTAAAACTCCGCATTATATGCCAGCTTGAATAATATCTTGCTTACACTTTTGCCATGCAACAATATGATCCATATTTAATTCATTTACAGGCTCTACATGAAGCTCATTTAATTGAATATGATTTATAACTTTTAGAGCCAAAATTGATGGATTAAATGCGAAAGTTAATAGAGCAGAAAATTTATCTCGTTGTTTTTCTAAAAATGCATCTATTTTTTCTTTTCCAAATTTGTGTTCAAAAATAAAATTTTGATCATTAATTGGAATCATCATATGTAGCACCCCTTGTGCTGCGGGGTGGCTAAGTTGGCATAGTTCAGAATAACAATCATAAAAATCTGAGCTTGTTTCTTCATCTAACATTTTAACATAGCGTGCGGCTGTTTCTGCTTTATGAGAATCAGGCGCAGATTCACCACTATTTAATCTTCTAGCATGGGAATAGTGGATAAGTTGATTTTCTAAATCTGTGTATATATGGAAATTCGGGGAGTTTTGATTAATGGAGATATTAATATCTTTTATGTTCTTTGAAAGAGTGGTGCATAAATTTGATAGAGAAAAATAACTGTCGGCTACTGACTCAATAAGGCACCTAAATGAAGATGAAAAGGGCAAATATAGTCCAGCCTCATATGAATTATGCATTCCTCTTAACCATTCATAATTTTTAGCAATTGCAGATAAGGAACCAAAATTTGCTCTATACAATAATTCTTTCATATATTGAGATTGCCCCTCACTTGGTGAGGTTTGCGTTAGGGATGTAAATTCACTCTCGTTCATGAAATGATATTTATGATTTTTAACTTCGGAAAGAATCTTATTAATTATAGGGATAAACTGTGATGCTTCTTTACCTAGTATTTTTTCGTACGTGTTTTCCATTACAACTTAACTCCTTTGATGGGCCTGAATATTTCGCCAATAGTTGATTTGGCATATAACTAACTCACTAAGAGGAAAATAATAGTTGGTTTAAATAAGCGACGAAGGCGTAAAAACCAGCTGCTATTTTTCCTTTTGAGTGACTTATAGTGCTACACACTCTCGCTGACGGACAAGCTTTTTGGTGCTGAAAGTTGAGCTCCAGTTTTATCATAAGCTAAGAATTTAAACGATGACTTATTTTTGAGCCCCTTGATTTCTGTCTCTACAACGTTTTCCATTTCTGTTTGTACATTGGCATGCACTTTAAACATTTCTTCATTTGTTTCTTTAATAGTTTTCTCTAAAGCTTCCATAGCTGTACCTAAAACTGGAATTTTAGATAACTCTCCCCACATATAATTTTGTAAGAAAGTAATTAAAAACTCCCATGCGCCATTAATGGAAAAGTATGAGCCATCCTTATTCTTTTTCAGAGTGGCGATAACTTTGCCTAGTCCCTTAATCATAACAAGGCTATCCAGTTCACCGCTTGCTTGAATTTCTTCGAGGATTCTAACTATGTCATTGAATAATTCAGGTAAACGACTTTCTGCTTTGTAGTGTTCATAAATTGAATCAAAATCAAATGCAGTATCAGTTGGGTTTTCAAAAACCCACTTATGACTTTTAATTTGATTTATATTCTTAATTAAATGATCAATTAAGTGAGTTTGCTTCCACGAATTTCCTTGGAAGTGATTGAGTCCTTGAATTAAACTAGGTAGCCACGCTGGTGAGTCTTGCTTAGATATTGAAGCTTTTAAATCATTTGCCTTCGTTAAGGCTTCTTTTCCCTTATTCTTTTTACCCTCAAGTTTTTCTCCTACGAGAGCAGCAACTAATTCATCTAGCGTTTTAATTAATTCTTGATGTTTCTCAGTCACAAAACGCATGTGAAACTGAACGCTTTCATTGGTAGTCAAAGTGTAACTCCTGTAGCACTAACATTTTATAGTGCGCTAATGGCGCATATTTCTGCCGACGCCACACTTATTTATCTATTTTATATAGTTTTATCAAATAACCTAAGGTATTGCTATCATAAAGTTTTCTAAAGCTTTAAAGAAAAGTTAAATAGAACAATATGCTCGCGTCGCTCATTTTCATGAATATATGCGCAAAGAGCTGTTTGCCCACTCAATTGACTATTATATTTATCCAATCTCAAGACCGTTACTCGCTCTATGCCGAAATTCGGCTCAGTCCCATGAGCGGACATTGGGCATCTATACAATGTACATTGCATGACGCGACCCCTGCGGATTTAGAAATATGAATAAGTCTTAAATTAAACTTTAGATTTGTTTACAGATCTCAATCAAATCTAACTGTCGTATATGCGCCAGAAGCTAATCTTCAACGCCAACATATGCGGCATGATGTTCTTGCTATATGAAGTTGCAATGCTTCTCGATGAACTCTTGCGGATTACACACGACGGTCGAACAATCAACGTATGCGAAACACGCTTTAGCCTTTTTGACAAAGTTTATGTCACCTGAAATCAAGAAACTTGCCCCCAAAGCTGACACTGCATGTTGCATATCATTATTTGAAGCATTGAAACGATCTTTACCCTTTTTGGTTCTGGTAAAATCATCAGCGTGATAACCAGCCCAATTCATTAGACTATATGCACGCGCAACGGCATTTTGCGGTGTGTCCTCAAAGTAATCTGCAAAATCAAAACTATTATTTTCCAATTTAAACGTTGCTTCAATAGCATTTACTACATCCTTGATCTCAATACTTTTTACTTCCAATGCTTTAATGCTCGGCATCTCTCTAAATTGTTGAGGCCCTAATTGTTGCTCATTAGCAATATTAGGCGCTTGCAACGAGGACAATTTTGTTCTCAACTCATCCAGTTGACTATGCATATTTACGAAATAGCTTCTTAACGGTTCATCAAGTTTTTCGAGGTCAATCGAATCCAATTGCGATTCACAATTAAAAATTAAAGTGCCCAAGTTCACCTTTAACTTCTCGTTGATTTCGGAAAAGCTTTCATCAATCGGCAACCCCGAAATTTTACGAGAAGATAACTGGCTAATCTCCATTAGACTA
Source organism: Pseudoalteromonas sp. SM9913 (assembly GCF_000184065.1). Taxonomy (NCBI): domain Bacteria; kingdom Pseudomonadati; phylum Pseudomonadota; class Gammaproteobacteria; order Alteromonadales; family Pseudoalteromonadaceae; genus Pseudoalteromonas; species Pseudoalteromonas sp. SM9913. The sequence continues at coordinate 3,110,925 of NC_014803.1, read as the reverse complement.
GTAATACCGAGGTCTGCATTTGATTTTTTGTTTTCTAGGTGTGCGTACCATATATTATCTGGCTCTTGGTTGCTAAGTGTATGTTGTAATGGCTCAATATATTTAGCATCTAATTCAGCTAGAATATCGATATGTTCTTGGCGATATTCAGCCTTTGGAATTTGCAAAATTTCATCAAGAGTAACATGAGAATAAACGACCGTTATTTGTTCAGATTTGAGAGCATGTTTAAGTAGTCTGAATAAGTCGTTTGGAGACTCATCTATTTTACGTTGACGTAAATCACTCAATGTATTTTGATCTAAATAGATCACGAAACCCATTGAACACCTCCATTTATATAGCAGCTTATTGAACACCATTTTTGTGGTTCATAACACATCAAAACGAAATAACTATAACTTTTTTAGTGTCTGTTTTTCGCTCACACCAGTCTGGAACATGAAACTTTATCTCTTGAATCATGGAGTAGCATAATAAATACCAATAGCAAGGAACAGTATAAAGTTATATTACTTTCTGTATCGGTAATTCAGTATGGTTTATAGTATGCGTACTAAATATAAATAATTGTTTTTATTTGTTAAAAGTTAAAATAGTATTCTTTGTGGGGTTATAACTTTTAGTCTGCGTTTTCAGAGCGATCACCTAGGCTAGCAGCCCAACTCACAATTTTGGTCACTTCTGGACGTTTTTCATTCCAAAGATGATCATGTTCTTGCTGCAATTGTAAATAACCTTCGCGAGTAATTAAGTTTGTTTTCACGCTGAGTTCTTGTTTAATCTTCATGAGTGGCAAGGTATTAAAATAAGGGCAGCTTGTCGAGATAAAATAGCTATCAATGAATTTGAAATGTTCAGTAACAATCTAAGCACTTAATTAGTTTTTTATTATTAAGTTTTTCATTTATATTAACTATTAATAAATTATAAAAATAAGCAACAGATTATGGGACAAGAGACAGTAAAAGTATTAGTGGTTGATGACGATAAACGTTTGCGCAGTTTGCTTGAGCGCTATTTAGTAGAGCAAGGATTTATTGTTAGAACAGCCGCCGATTCACAGCAAATGGATAGGCTTATTGAGCGTGAAAACTTTCACTTAATGGTGCTTGATTTAATGCTGCCCGGAGAAGACGGGCTCTCTATTTGCAGACGGTTACGTCAAAAAGAAAACCAAATCCCAATTGTGATGTTGACCGCTAAAGGTGATGAAGTAGACCGCATTATTGGTTTGGAGCTCGGTGCTGACGATTATATTCCTAAACCGTTTAATCCACGTGAGTTACTTGCCCGCATAAAAGCAATATTACGCCGCCAATCAAAAGAAGTGCCAGGGGCGCCCTCAGCAGAAGAGAATTTAATCAAGTTTGGTAAATTTACCTTAAATTTAGCCACACGAGAAATGAGCGAGGGGGATAATACCGTATCACTCACAAGTGGTGAATTTGCCGTATTAAAAGCGTTGGTATCTCATCCTCGAGAGCCGTTAAGTCGTGATAAATTAATGAACTTGGCAAGAGGTCGTGATTACAGTGCGCTAGAGCGTAGTATTGATGTGCAAGTGTCACGCCTTCGCCGTATGATTGAAGTGGATGCGGCTAACCCGCGTTATATTCAAACTGTATGGGGATTAGGTTATGTGTTTGTTCCTGATGGTGAAAAGTAATAATTATGGGGATGTTTCCACGTAGTGCGTTTGGGCAAACTGTTTTTTTAGTAGCAGCTTTGTTGCTGATTAACCAAATTGTATCCTACGTCACAGTAAGTTTATATGTTGTTAAACCCACTATTGAGCAAGTTAATTTGATGCTCGCTAAGCAAATTAAAACTGTATTTATTGACTGGGAAGATGGGGTTGAAGTAACCGATGAAGTTTCAGAAAAGTTTTTTGAAATAACCGGTATTGAGGTGATGACTCAGCGTGAAGCGATGCGCAATGGCTTAGGGCAAAGTCGTGAGTATTCAGGGCTATCGCGAAGTATGTCAGAGCAGTTGAATGGGTTTTCTCGGGTACGCATTAGTCAAACTGATCCACTTATTTATTGGGTGGAAGCCCCGCAAGCACCGGGCTATTGGGTTAAAGTTCCCTTAACCGGATTTAAAGAAAGTAATCTTGAATTTTTAACTTTTTACTTATCCAGTATAGGCTTTTTAAGTGTATTAGGCGGGTGGCTATTTGCAAGACATTTGAACCGACCATTAAAAGCACTGCAACAAGCGGCAATAAAAGTAGGCGTTGGTGATTTTAGTACTAAGTTACAAGAACAAGGCTCAAGTGAAGTTATTGAGGTAACGCGGGCTTTTAACCAAATGTCGCGAGGTATAGCAGCCCTTGAAAATGATCGTCGATTACTCATGGCAGGTGTCTCTCACGACTTACGAACACCGCTTACCCGTATTCGGTTAGCCACAGAAATGATGGTTGATGAAGATGATTATTTACGCGAAGGTATTATTTACGACATTGAAGATATGAATGGCATTATTGATCAGTTTATTGAATATTTACGCCATCATAAACGTGAAGAACAAAGCTATGAAGATATCAATGCGTTAGTAGCCGAAGTCGTACAAAGTGAATTAAAGCATCAACGTGTTATTACGTTTGAAAGCAATCCTAACCTAGGTAATATTCCCATAAGCTCAGTGGCTATTAAGCGAGTAGTGACGAATATGATTGAAAATGCACTGCGTTACTCGCAAGGGGATATTGAGGTGCAAAGTTATTTTAATAGCAATAAAAAGTACGTCATTATTGCGGTTAACGATAATGGCCCAGGTATTCCTGAGAGTGAATTAGAATCAGTGTTCGAACCATTTAAGCAAGGTGACGCTGCACGAGGCAGTGAAGGCAGTGGTTTAGGCTTAGCTATTATTAAACGCATTATAGACATGCATAATGGCAAGGTTGTGCTCTCTAATCGCCCTGAAGGTGGTTTAAGTGCGCAAATATATTTGCCAGTTAAAGTGGTTAATCAAAACTAAATAAAGCTATCCGCCGTTATATGCGGATAGCTTTAACCATTTTATAGTGCTTTAAAACGAATGGCTGTACCACCACTGGTGGCCAATTTTAGTGTGAGTTTATCATTTGCGGTAACAGTGCGTTTTTCAATACTTAAATCATAAGGATTGTCCTTCCACTCAGCGTTTTTACCGTCTTGGTAGATTTGCGCTTCAAACTGTTTATCTTTATCTAAGAAGTCGAGTTTAACCTCAATGGTGCGGGCGTTTTCATCAGTTACAGCGCCTAAGTACCAGTCATTACCAGTGTAATGATCGCGTTTACGTTCTTTTCGTGCAAATACAATAAAGTCGCCTACTTCTCCATCAAGCGCAATACTTTGTTGCCAATCGGTCGGTACGTCTTGAATAAATTGAAAAGCATCGGGCTTAGCTAAATAATTTTTAGGTAAATCAGCCGCCATTTGAATTGGGCTGTACATTACAACATAAAGTGCTAATTGCTTTGCAAGTGTTGTTTGCGGGCGATTTGTATCGCCACCTAAGCCATTAAAGCTCATATCAAAAATACCTGGCGTAAAGTCCATTGGGCCTGCCAGCATACGCGTAAAAGCAAGCATTGGAATGTGCTCTGGTGGATTGGGTGGCGTGCCCCATGCGTTAAATTCTTGGCCGCGAGCGCCTTCACGAGCAATCCAATTAGGGTAAGTACGGCGAAGGCCGGTGTCTTTTATTGGCTCATGAGTATTAATACTTATTTTATGTTTTGCAGCTAGCTTAACGTTGTATAAGTACTCATTAACCATAAATTGGCCGTCATGCCACTCAAAACGGGCAATGCCGTTTTCATCAATGCGTTTAATATTGCCACCATCGGCCACATAACCGGTTTTAATTTGGCTTACATTTGATTGCTCGTAAAGCGCAAAAGCGTCTTCCATTTGATTACGATAATTTGTTACGTTACCTGAAGTTTCATGGTGGCCAATTAACTGCACCCCTTTTTGCTTACCGTAGCGGGTAAGCTCCTCAATATCAAAGTCATCATATGCTTGGGTAAAGCTAAATACATCGCCATTAAAAAACCAGTCGCCATCCCAACCAGTGTTCCAACCTTCAACTAATACACCATCAAAGCCGTATTTTGCGGCAAAGTCCATGTAGTATTTAGTATTTTTTGTGGTAGCACCGTGTTTTTCGCCACTACCCCAAGTATTCTCATTGATGTGCATGCCCCACCAAATACCTACGTATTTGCCTGGTTTAACCCAGGACACATCACCGAGCTTATTTGGCTCATTTAGATTTAAAATAATATCTGAATTAACTAAGTCTACCGCATGTTCGCCAATTTGAATGGTGCGCCAAGGCGTATTAAATGCACCGTGCTTTTTGACTGCTATACCATCTGACCATGGCGTTAAATCGGCGCTAAAAGTGCCTGGGCGACGTTGGTTAAGCACCATGCCCGCATAATCGACTAGGGCTGCTTCATGAATACTGACATGCACGCCGTTGCCATTTTTAAAAGTAAAAGGGGTGTGAGCGAGTGCAGCATCTTGTAAGGCTGTGGTGTTGTAGACATATTCGTAACGATTCCAACCGCGAGCAGGTATCCACCATGCAGTGGCTTTATCGGCACCGGCGATGGCAAACTCGGTCAGCTCTTTAGTAATTTCTGTTTTTTCAAAACCGGCTTGTTTAGGGACTTCATAGCGAAATCCCACACCGCTATCAAAGGCTTTAAATCGCACTGTGTATGTGCCACCGTGGGGTGCGGGTTTATTAAAGGTAACGGCAATTTCATTGTGCTTGTCGACAACGGTTTGACGCTCTCCCCAAGGTTGCTGCCATTGACTATCTGTTTGTGAGCGAGTTACTTCACTAATAACAAAACCTTCATCAAATGGCGCTTGGCTTTTAAATCTAAAACCTAAATGTGACTGCGTAATAACAGGTTTACCGTTAAAGCTAATAGAATAGTAAGGAGATGAAGATTGATCAGATATGGTGATTTTAATTTTTTGATCAGGCGATTCCAGCATGGCTTCTTTTGCAAAAGCGCTGCTTGAAAGTAAAGCAACTAGCAGTAAAGGTAATCTCATTGTGTGTCCTTTATGTCAAATTGTAGACTATGAGCATAAAGTGAAGGTGGGGTTATTACGAGATGACTGCAAACGTATTCAGTGTAATTAAACACATAAAAAAGGGCTCTAGCGAGCCCTGTTTTATATTTATAACTTATTATTTTTTATCAAAAGCGCGTTTCATGTAATTAGGTGTTGCGAGTGCACCGTGATGAATGCCGCCATTGTAGTATTCACTATGCTGTGCAATTGTTGCTGCGCCGTCTTCTCTAAAGCCATTAAATGCCTCAGATTTGCGAGCTAGCGTCACTGACCATAACCCACTTGGGTAAATAGGTTGTGGGAATGGGAGTGTTTGTAAATCGTTAAAACCAACACTTAGCATAGCTTCGCGCATTTCAACCAACAGTGGCATATGCATTAATGGCGATTCACTTTGTTGTACCAGTATTCCACCAGGGCGAAGTGCGTTTAAACAGCTAGTATAAAACGCATGGTTAAATAAACCTTCACCTGGGCCTACCGGATCAGTACCATCAACAATCACTACATCAATAGACTCACCAGCTGCTTCGCGCATGTATTTAATGCCATCGTCAAACATCACAGTAGCACGTGGGTCATTATTTGATTCACATAACTCTGGGAAGTACTTTAACGACATTTGGGTAACCACTTCGTCAATATCTATTTGAGTTACAGTTTCTACGCTTGGGTGCTTGAGCACTTCACGTAACGTACCGCAATCGCCGCCACCAATAATAACTACGTTTTTTGGGTTTGGATGCGCCAGTAATGCTGGGTGGCTGATCATTTCGTGGTAAAAAAAGTTTTCACGGCTACTTACCATAGTACAACCATCAATGATCATTAAATTACCAAAGTCTGTGGTTTCAAACATTTCTACTTTTTGAAAAGGAGACTGTTTTTCATCTAACTTTTTGTTAATACGTAATGAAAATGCGCTGCCATCGCGGTCGCTAATTTCAGTAAACCACTTACTTTGATCTAAATTTGCCATAGTTGTTGTTACACTTTTGGTTGAGTATGAAAAAAAGGAGGCAATTCTGCCAGTGCTTGGCCTATTGCTCAATCAAATTTTACTCTCTTTAGCGAATAAAGTTAGCTATAAAGAGGGGAAAGTTCAATTTTTGTTAGCTTAGCAGATAGTGACGTATTAAAATGCCCCTTTACACCTAATTTAATAAAGAAGAGTTGCCATGACTTGGGGTTTAGAAACAGCACGTGCTACATACAATGTTGCTCATTGGAGCGATGGTTATTTTGATATTAACGCACAAGGTGAGTTGATAGCCTATCCTGATGGCGACCAAACAAAACCTGCCATTTCTTTAAGTCAGCTTACTGAGCAATTTAAGCAGCAAGGGTTAACATTGCCCGTACTGGTGCGCTTTACTGATATTTTAAAAAATCGTGTAGATACGCTCACCAATGCCTTTACTCAAGCGCGCACTAACCGCGAATATAACGGCAAATACACCTGTGTTTATCCTATCAAAGTAAACCAACAGCGCTCTGTTGTGAGTAAGTTATTAGCTCACCCAAGTGGCCTAGTGGGACTTGAAGCTGGTTCTAAACCTGAACTAATGGCCATTTTAGGGGTGGCGAAAGAGCCTATTACTATTGTATGTAACGGCTACAAAGACAGCGAGTTTTTACGTTTAGCCTGTATTGGTCAAGCAATGGGACACAGCGTTAAAATTGTGGTTGAAAAACTCTCAGAGCTAACCACATTGCTTGAAGAAATTGATAATTTAGGCATTGAACCGGCTATTGGAATTCGTATTCGCTTAAATTCGGTTGGCAAAGGTAAATGGCAAAATACCGGTGGTGAAAAAGGTAAGTTTGGTTTAACCGCAGGACAAGTACTCAGTGCAGTGGAAGTACTTAAGCAACATAGCAAGTTGCATTTAATGCAAATGGTGCATTTTCATATTGGTTCTCAAATCGCCAATATTCGTGATATCCATCGTGCCTTGCGCGAATGTGCTCGCCATTTTGCTGAATTAACTCAATACGGTGTACCGCTAAATACGGTTGATGTGGGTGGCGGGCTTGGCGTTGACTACGAAGGCTCAGGCTCACGCAGTGCCTGCTCAATGAACTACACAGTCGAAGAGTACGCGCGTAATGTAGTGAATGCATTTGCCGATGTGTGCGATCAGCATAACTTAACGCACCCTGCTATTATTACAGAATCTGGCCGTGCATTAACGGCTCATCATGCAGTGTTGATCACCGATGTCATTGATGTAGAAAAAGCACCGAATCATTTAAACCCAGAACCGCCATTGGAAAACAGCGCATTAGTGCTAGATGAAATGTGGCAATGCTTACAACGTTTGAACCCACGTATGGCACTTGAAATATATCATGATGCTATGCACTTATTTAGCGAAGCACACGATCAATACGTGCATGGTTTAGTGAGCATGCTAGAGTGGGCGAAAATAGAGCAGCTTTACTTTACGATTTTACACCGAGTTCGTGCATCGTTAAGCGTTAACGCACGCGCTCATCGCGAAGTGCTGGATGATTTAAACGAAAAGCTAGCCGATAAACTGTTTGTGAATTTTTCATTGTTTCAGTCATTACCTGATGTATGGGGTATTCAGCAGTTATTTCCGGTCATGCCCATCGAAAATCTAACGCAGCCGCTTACTCAGCGCGCGATTATCCAAGACATTACTTGTGATTCTGACGGGCAAATACGTGAGTACGTTGAAGGTGCAGGTATTGAAACTAGTTTACCTATCCCTGAATATACACAAGGTCAGCAGTATCATATTGCCATGTTTATGGTGGGGGCATACCAAGAGATTTTAGGTGACTTACATAACCTATTTGGTGATACCGACTCAGTCCATGTTGAGCTTAATGAGCAGGGATATGTATTAACCAATGCCATTAAAGGAGACAGCGTTAAGGATGTATTAAAATTTGTTGATTATGATAGCGAGTTATTAGCTGATAACTTTGCCACTCAAATTAATAAACTTGATGTATCAGAACACTGTAAAGAAGGGTACCTAGCCGAGCTCAATGCAGGGCTTGAGGGCTACACCTATTTTGAAGATTAATTTAGTTGCATAGTTAAGCGCGGTCTTAGTGGCTGCGCGATGTTTAAAGGAATAGAAGTAATGTCAGTTATTCGCAGTGTATTTAGTATTTTCTTTTATACAATAAACACTCTTTTTTGGTTTGTGCCTATTTTTATTTGTGGCATCGTTAAGTTAATCCCAATCAAACCACTACAAAAATTAATGAGCTGGACGGCCAAGCAATGTGCCTCTATTTGGGTGACCTTCAACACGTTAAATCAAACGTTATTAACGCCAACTAAACTTAATGTTATTGGCCTTGAAGAGCTTAAATTAAAAGATTGGTACCTAGTTATTGCGAACCATCAAAGCTGGGTGGATATTTTAGTGTTACAGCGGGTGTTTAACCGAAAAATACCTTTTTTGAACTTCTTTTTGAAAAAAGAGCTTATTTACGTACCTGTTTTAGGTTTGTGTTGGTGGGCACTCGACTTTCCTTTTATGACCCGTACCAGTAAAAGCCAATTAAAAAAGAATCCTAAATTGCGTGGTAAAGATTTAGAAACCACCCGTAAAGCCTGTGAAAAATTTAAAGAAATGCCAGTCAGTGTGGTTAACTTTGTTGAAGGGACGCGGTTTACAGCGCAAAAGCATGCGCGTCAAAATAGCCCGTTTCCTCACTTACTTAAACCGAAAGCGGGTGGTGTGGCGTTTGTAATGCAAGCCATGGGTGAGCAAATTTCTAAAGTGGTAAATGTCACTATTCATTACCCTGAGGGCATTCCTACCTTTATGGATTTTGCAGCCGGTAAAGTAAAACACATTGATGTACATGTTGAAGTAAAAGGCGTTAGTGACGACTTAATTGGTGATTACACTAATGATCCTGACTTTAGAGTACGCTTTCAAAGTGAATTAAACCGCGTGTGGGAAGAAAAAAACCAGACGTTGGTTAATCTCAAACAAAAATAACAAAATGAGCTGACAGTTATGCTAAAAAAATGGTTACCTAATTGGTTAAATGGCTTAATTGTTGGCTGTGTTTTATTTGCTAATTTAATAATATTTGGCGCATTAGTGCTTACCCTAGGGTTAGTTAAATTAGTGCTGCCCATACCTGTAGTGAGTAAATTATTACACAGTGCGTATAAAGGGTGGTGCAAAGGTAACCGCTTAGGGCTGTGGTTAGGCTGTAATAATATTAAAGTTAATATTAGTGGGGAGGTAAACGCCAACAGTTGGTATTTGCTAATCAGTAATCATATTAGCTGGCTTGATATTGCGGTATTGAGCTCGTTGGATGCATTGCCAGCCCCTAAGTTTTTTTTAAAAGATGAGCTTAAATACGTGCCATTTATTGGCACTGGTGCGTGGGCGATGGGTATGCCCTTTATGAAACGAGTGACCAAAGCGCAATTGGCTAAAAATCCGAATTTAAAAGGCTTAGATGTCGAGCGTACTAAGCGCAGTTGCCGTAACTTTCGTCATCATCCTACAACCATAGTTAACTTTGTAGAAGGTACGCGTTTTACTGCGCAAAAGCACCAGCATCAACAAAGTCCTTTTCAGCATTTATTAAAACCTAAGGCTGGTGGAACTGCTTTTGCCTTAGAGGTTTTAAACGAGCAGTTTGACGCTATGCTTAACACCAGTTTAGTGTATAGCGGTCAGTCAGATCATGTGTGTCGTAATATTTTAAAAGGCGAGCTGGAGTCTATTCATATTACTATTGAGGTTATGCCAATAAATACACAGATGATTGGCAGTTACCAAACCGATAAGGCATTCAGGGCCCAGTTTCAGCAATACTTAAATAACTTATGGACAGTAAAAGATAAGCAATTAAGCGCTATTCATATTCAGCAAGCTAGTACTGAATTAACACCCAGTAAGGAAATTGAAATACCATGAGCAAAACACACCTACAGGAGCTAATTACTCCTTGGTTTGAAAAAGTCCCCGATGCTTTTTTTCTCAGCGCAATCACCGCCTCATCAATTGGCATCCTTTCGTTATTATTTGTTTACTTATTTACTCGTCGCTTGATGTTACCGGGTATTCAAAAGGTGGTGACTAAACTCTCTCCTGAGCGTATTGGTTCATTGTCACCTATGTTAACTAAGCTGAATAAACGAATTGCTTGCTTGTTATGTTGTGTACTTTTTTTAGCCACATTTGATAGTGTTTATCCGGTTAATGCAATTGCTCAAGAGATCCTTAAAACCATTGGCCAAGCATTATTAATTATTTATATTGGTTTTATTATTAGCAGCATAGTGAGCATTGCTGGCGCTATTTATAACCAATTAGATTTTGCTCGCGAAGTACCTATTCAAGGCTTAATTCAAGTGGTTAAGCTGATCACCTTTATTGTGTGTTCAATATTAATTGTTAGTATTGTGCTTGAAAAATCGCCGACTTATATTCTCTCTGGTTTTGGTGCTATTGCCGCTGTTACTTTATTAGTATTTAAAGACACCATATTAGGTTTTGTCGCCAGCATTCAAATTGCCGCTAATCGTTTGGTGACCTATGGGGACTGGATCCAAGTAGATAACTACGGCGCCGATGGCGAAGTAATTGATTTAGGACTTAATACTGTAAAAGTGCGTAACTGGGATAACACCATAACGACCATCCCTACTTATATGCTGGTGGCCGGTTCATTTAAAAATTGGCGCGGTATGCAAGAATCTGGTGGGCGACGCATCAAGCGTTCTTTAAACATAGATATGAATAGCATTTTCTTGGTTAATGATGACTTTAAAACACAAATAGAAGCGGCTATACCACTGCAAGAATATATTCGACTAGGCACCCTTCCCGATCCGGTGTCGAACTTAGGGCTATTTCGTCGCTATGCAGAGGGTTACTTAAAACAACACAGTAAAATCAATACCTCGCTCACACTTATGGTGCGTGAACTACAACCGCTTAATCATGCCTTACCGATTGAGTTTTACTGCTTCAGTGAAGACAAACGTTGGATATCGTACGAGCACTTACAAGCTGAAATTATGGACCATTTACTGGCCGTATTACCTGTGTTTGGGCTGCGCGCTTATCAAAGTGTCAGTGGGCAATTAAGCCCAGCTGACGGGGCCAATATGGCAGGTAAACCCAGCATTAAAGTGCCCAATAATGCTGTCCAAGGCCAACACCAATAAACAATAACAATAGCCACCAAATAGGTGGCTTTTTAATACGTAACCATGCAAACGCAGCAATCACTAATGCAATTTGCCAAATATTGCTTACGGCAGAAGTCCAAATGGGTGAATATAATACAGCTGCCAAAAAGCCAACTACAGCAGCATTAAGCGCTGCAATTGAGCTGGCAAAGCGAGGATTACTGGCCAAGTTTATCCAGCTTTTTTGAAACGCCAGCATCAGTAAAAAACCGGGTAAAAATATCAATAATGTTGCGATTAGCGCACCCACTAATGGTTGTGCAGAGTTCAATTGTGCCCCCAAGTAGGTGGCGATAGTAAACATTGGGCCAGGAACGGCTTGGGCACTGGCGTAAGCCGTTAAGAATTGATCATTACTCAGCGTTGGAACTCCCGCTTGCAAAACAGGTAATACAACGTGTCCACCACCAAATACCATGGCACCTGCTTGGTAAAAAGGCGCGAATAACGCAGCGTTTTCGCCAAGTGGGATAAAGCTGATGGCAAGTAGTAGTGCAAATAAGCCAAGAGCAATCCAATTGATGTTGGTTTTTTCTCTGCTAACATTTTCTGTAGATTTAGCTAAGTTAAGTAAAGGCCATAAAGCACCGATAATGGCAGCGGTTACTAAAATGGCGATTTGAGTGCCCAACATAGGAAATAAAATCAGTGCTAAAGTACTCATTATTGCCAGAAGTTTAAGTACCGCACTGGTGCAAAAGCTTTTCGCCATACTAAGGGTCGCATCAGCAACAATAACCACGGCAAATAGTTTCAAACCTGCAATAATAGCAAAATAAACAGCATCAAACTGATGTGCACTTATTGCTATTAGCACCATGATCAAAAACGAAGGCAGGGTAAAGCCTATAAACGCAGCGATACCACCGAGTACACCCGCACGTTCTACGCCAATAGCAAAGCTAATCTGACTTGAACCAGGGCCTGGCAGAGCTTGACTTAAGCTAATTAGCTGCGCGTAACGCGCTGTACTTAACCAGCGAAGCGAATCAACAAAGTGGTGCTTAAAGTAACCTAAATGCGCGGCAGGGCCGCCAAAGCTCATGCAGCCAAGCAAAAAGAACTGTCTAAAAATCGCAATTAACATAGTGGCAATCGCCTTTTGATAAATCATAAAATTGTCACAAACAAGTATGACATTATTATGAAACGCTATCACTACTTCCTTATTTGATAGGCAATATCAACGCTTATACGTTATTCTTCATTGTTGGTTCATACATATATTTGCATAATCGCAATAATAAATTCTAAATGAATAGGAAATCACCATGACGTTAACTAAATCACTTTTAAGTGTCACTGTCGTTGCTGTATTACTTTCTGGCTGTGAAATGAATAACACAGGTAAAGGTGCCGCTATTGGTGCAGCCGCGGGTGGTATTTTAGGTAAAGCTACAGGTAATCATAAAGATAAGCGTATTTTTATTGGTGCAGCTATTGGTGCGCTAGCGGGTGCTGCTGTAGGTGATTACATGGATAAACAAGAAGCTGCTTTTCGTGATGAGTTAGCGGGTTCGGGAGTTGAAGTGGTTCGTGAAGGCGATAACTTACGCTTAGTGATGCCCTCTAATATTACGTTTGCGACTGATCAATCTTATATTTCATCGGGCTTTCATGACACTCTAAATGCGATAGCAAGTGTAATGAATAAATACGAAAAAACCTACTTAAGTGTTGAAGGTCACACCGACAGCACGGGCAAAGACAGTTACAACATGACTCTTTCAGAGCAGCGTGCACAAAGTGTAAAAAACTACTTAGTGAACCAGCAAATTATGGCGGCACGAGTAAGCACGAGTGGCTATGGCGAATCACGCCCAATAGCGACTAACGACACAGCGAATGGTCGTGCGCAAAATCGCCGAGTAGAAATTCAAATTGTACCAAACACTCAAGGTTAGCTTTTGTAATTACAAACCGCGTTTGCGCGCGGTTTGTGTACTTATTTAAAGGGCACTTTTAAATAAGTTAGTTGTCATAAGGAGTTCTTCATAGGGACATGTTTATGACAAATTGGCGTACAGCAATTATTTTATCGGTATGTTTACATGGGTTAGTTTTGTTTTTTTTAACTACCTTAAAAGCCCCTAAAATTAAACAGCCGCAATTAACGCCAATTAAAGCGTATATGGTGAATGTGCCTGCCAAAACTAAAGTAACGCAACAAGCCACTCAGCAAAGCGCTAATAAAAATGTTAATACAGAAATAACCCCAACCAAGCCTGTTAATGCAACCCAATCAAAACCACTAAATGCGACTAATAAAAAAACAAAGGAGACGACTGAGCCGGTAAGTACCACCTCCATAAACACCCACCCTGTAACCGCAACGTCTTATAAAAAGATCGACCTGAAAAAAGGGCTCAATAGTATTTTACAGCAACAAACTGGCTATTCTGATACTGCAAAGAATGACCCTCAGAAAAAGCGCATTACCGTCCCAAAAGAGCATGCAGGGAAGGTGAAGCCGCTATTAAAAATAGAGCAGCAAAATATGCAATTTACCACTTACCGACGAGGTGATAGCTGTTTTAAAAAGGTATCCGTTGGTGCTGGAGTTATGCCAAAAAATGACTTGCCAGAGAGTTATATTGTTGGTGCAAAGTGCGATAAAACCAAGCTAACTGAGGCTTACGATACCGCAATGAATAAATGGCTTGATAAAAAGTAGCGACTAAATTGCAATCAATCTAGATTAAACTGTAATTCACATAGCTTTTGATACAAAGGGTTGCTTGCCATTAATTGCTGATGAGTGCCTGTGGCTTTTATTTCGCCATTTTCCATTACCACAATCATATCGGCGTGTTTTACCGTGGCTAGTCTATGGGCAATAATCAGCGTTGTTCTATTTTGCATTAAGTGCTCAAGTGCGGCCTGAACATGATGCTCGCTTTGCGCATCAAGTGCGCTGGTAGCTTCATCGAGTAGCAGTATTTCGGGATCTTTTAAAATGGCGCGGGCAAGTACAATACGCTGCTTTTGCCCACCCGAAAGCCTAACACCTTGCTCACCTAAAAAGCTGTTATAGCCTTGTGGTAACTGTTTTATAAATTCATCAGCATGTGCATGTTTGGCGGCCGCATAAACTTGCTCGTCACTGGCGCTTGGGTTGCCATAGCGAATGTTATGCATGACATCAGAGCTAAATAAAATCGGGTTTTGTGCCACCATCCCCATTTTGTTACGCAAGGTATTTAATGACAACTGTTTAATATTTATATTATGAAACTTAATCGCTCCGCTGGCAGGGTCATAAAAACGCTGTAACAGTTCAAACAAGGTGGTTTTACCGGCACCGGAAGGGCCAACAATAGCCACAGTTTTACCTGTTTCAATATTTAAGCTGATATTATTTAATGCGCTTACATCTGGGCGAGAAGGGTAATTAAAACTAATACTTTCAAGTGAAATTGCACTGTTGCTGGTTGTTGCATGTAACTGATCATCTTTTGGAATTTCGGGATTTTGTATTTTACTTTCAACCGCAAGTAGCTCGAGTAACCTTGCTGCTGCTCCTGCTGCGCGTTGTAGTTCACCGTAAACTTCTGCAACGGTCGCTACCGACATGGCCACCATAATGGCATAAAACACAAAAGCACCGAGTTCACCGCCCGTCATAGTGCCTGCTAACACATCACTACCGCCTACCCAGAGCATGGCACTAATAGCACTAAAGGTAAGAAAAATAACAGCTGCAATTAAAAACGAACGTTGTTTAATTCGGCTTTTAGCCACATTAAAGGCCTTTTCGGTTTCAAGCGCAAAAGCAGATTGTTCTTGTTGTTCATGGCTATAACTTTGTACCACTTTTATGTTTTGAATGATCTCACCCGCGTAGGTGCTTATATCGGCAATAGCATCTTGGCTAGAACTGGCGAGTTTGCGCACCTTTTTACCAAACACTATCATAGGCACCAGTACTAAAGGGACGCAGGCCACAACGACCAAGGTAAGCTTTAAATTAGTAACAAGCAGCATAATTAAACCACCGACTAACATTAGCGCGCTTCGCAGTGCCATAGAAAATGACGAGCCAATAATAGATTGTAATAATGTGGTGTCGGTGGTTAAACGCGACATCAGCTCGCCGCTACGATTTTCTTCAAAGTAACTCGGGTGCAAGGTAACAATACGATTAAACACGGCTTTTCGAATGTCGTTACTGACTCGTTCGCCAATCCACGACATTAAATAAAATCGGCTGAATGTACCCACTGCCAATAAACTGATCAAACCAATTAATACCAACACAGCTTGTTGTAATTGCGCTTGCGAGCCGGCAATAAAGCCATGATCAATCACAAATTTAACGCCTTGCCCTAGCGATAAGTTAACTCCTGCGGTGGCAAGTAACGCCACTAAAGCCCCTAAAACTACCCATTTATAAGGCTTAATAAAATTGAATATAGGGAATAAAGCGCTAAAGGCGGCTTTATCTGAAGCAGGCTTGTCTGTAGGCATAGTAGATTCTTATTGATGATTAAGGTATAGATATGGCATCAATAGATTAAAAATCAATAGTATTAAAAATCATCAATAAGGAAAAATTATGACAACTAAACAGGTAACAGGCGAGTTTACCGTTTCATTAGCGCCTATAGAGGGGTATGCACACGGGCAGCAAGGCGTTAATTTAGGTCGTATGTCGATTGATAAACAATTTACTGGTGGCCTAACCGCAACTAGCCAAGGTGAAATGCTCAGCGCCATGACCCCCACCCAAGGCAGTGCCGGTTATGTGGCTATTGAACAAGTAATAGGCGAACTTGATGGTTTGCAAGGTGGTTTTGTACTGCAGCATTTTGGCACCATGGATAAAGGCCAAGATAGCTTGATTTTAAAAGTGGTACCCGACTCAGGCACTGATGAGCTCGCAGGATTAACAGGCAGTATGAAAATACGGATTGAGCAAGGGATTCACCATTACGATTTTGAATACATGTTATAAGTTCAACAAGGATTAAAATGCAAAAAGTAATCGAATTCAGAAAGGCCCGTTTTTTGGGTGGGGTAGATATAGTCGCACTAAATGATCGCATACAGGAATTAAACCAAGACGGCTGGAAAGTAATAAACGCAGTGCCATTGACAGGCTTTTATGGGCAAGTGCATGGTTATGCATTACTTATTGAAAATGAAGAAATATAAGGGTTACTAATGGCATTATCATTATGGTTTAGCTTAGCACTGGTATGCATGATGGGCGCAATGTCGCCAGGGCCTAGTTTAGCTGTGGTATTAAAGCATAGCTTAAATGGCGGGATGAAAAATGGCATGCTGGCAGCGTTAAGCCATGGTTTTGGGGTTGGTTTATATGCAGCGGCCTCATTATTGGGATTAGGCGCATTGATGTTGCAGTTTCCTACTGTGTATCAATTTTTAGTGTACTTAGGGGCAGCCTATTTAGCGTATTTAGGTTTGAAAATACTATTTTCAAAACCTAACGACAGCGAGCTGCAAGTTCAAAAAAGTGCAGTGAGCAGTTCTAAGGCGTTACAAGATGGTTTTGCGATTGCATTTTTAAACCCTAAGTTGGCAATTTTCTTTTTGGCGCTATTTTCGCAGTTTATCGATCCAGAAAACCTTACATTAAACATCGGTATTATTATGTGCTTAACCGTTTTTGTAATAGATACTGGGTGGTATTTATTGGTGGCTTTACTCACTGATGTGTCTAAAAAGCGCTTTGGCTTTACCAAGCAAAATGTGTGGTTAGATAGACTATTAGGTATGGTATTTATTGCGCTTGCGATCAAAGTGGTAATTGGATTTTAACTATCAAAGTGATTGAATTGCGTACAGTTGGTAATTAATGTAACTTAAAAAAACTATAATTTAAAAGTGATAAAACGATGTCTAATATAATTTTAAAAAGTGCCACTTTTGATAACAAAGTCAAACAGTACTGGATGTGCTTAGCTGCAATATTTAGCCTTTTTCCAGTTGTAACTATTGTGTTTTTACCCGTTGTATTGCTTTTGGTGTGGCTAGTCGCAGGGCGAGTATTAGCAGCTATGTCGGCCGATTTACTAGAGCGCAAGCTAGTGGTTAAACGCGGTATTTTGTTTAAAGAAGAAAAATCGATTCCGCTTGAAAAAATCACTGATGTGGGATTAAGTCAGGGGCCATTAATGCGACTATTTGGTTTATACCGCTTAAGCTTTGAAACTGCAGGGCAGTCTGGTCACGGTGCATTAGTATCGTTACTTGGGGTAGTTAATGCCAGTGAATTTCGTGAAGCCATTTTAACTCAAAAAGATAACCTCACTTCAGATCAGCCAGCCCAATCTAATAACGATGAACCACAAAGCCAAGTAGAGCTCATCCGCTCGCTTACCTACAGCGTAAAAAATATCGAGCAAATGTTAGTCAACTTGTTGGATGAGAGGAAGTAAGGCGCAGGTATACATTAATTTTCGGCGATCGGTTGATCGCCGAGAGATTTAATTTTTGGCCTTTAAAATGCCTGACAAACAGCTTCTGCTTTACAGGTAATAACTGTGACGTTTTCATAACCTACGCGTGTCAGTGCTTCAGCACTTAGTGTTGCACGCGCACCACTAGCGCAATGTAAGTAAATAGGGCGTGCTGCGTCTTTTTCTATTTCCATTAACTTCATTTCAAGTAAGCCGCGCGGAATATTAATTGCGCCGGTAGCGGCTTTGGTTGCATGTTCAGCCGGTTCACGCACATCAATGAGTAATCCTTTGTTTTCACTGATCTCCTGTTTAGCTTGTTCGGCGTCGATACGACGTTGATTAGGCGTAATAATTTTTAGTAAATCGGGGATAGATGTAAGCATGGTGATTATTCCTTAAAGCCAAGTTTGCGTAATAGAGTGATCATTGGGCACCAGCTAGTAAAAGCTGATTGGATTAAGTTTACAGCGATAAAAGCGGTAAAGTATATCCACTTCGGATCGTGATACGTTTGCAAAAGGATTGATACAACAATCATGATGCCAGCGATAAGACGAAGTGCGTTATTGAGTTTCATAATAGTAGGCCACTTATTTGATTGAGTACAGAGCTACTATATTAGATATTATTAAATTAGTAAATTCTAATATTAGACATTTCTTATCTAGCAATTTATACTAAGTGCATATTTTAGAATAAGAGCATAGTATGAAAATTGACTTTACAGCGATGGCGACTAATGTAGATCAAGCTGAGCAGCTATTAAAAATATTAGCGAATAAAAATCGACTAATGATTTTATGCTCATTACAAGATACCGAAATGAGTGTGTCGCAGCTTAACGAAGCCGTACCGCTAGCGCAGTCTGCGTTATCACAGCACCTAGCGGCACTGCGCAAAGCCAATGTAGTGGCTACTCGCCGCGAAAGCCAAACTATTTATTACCGCGTGATTGATCAAAATGCCGTGCATTTGTTAGGCACATTATATGGACTGTTTTGCAAGGGCTAAAAGTTATGAGCATGATTGATAACGCAGTAAAAAGCAGCTTAAGTGGCCGTATTCCGGTTATTATTTTTGTGTTGTCGATTTTGTTTGGCTTATTTGCTTTACAACAAACAGCGCGAGAAGAAGAACCACAAATAGTGGTGCCTATGCTCGATATATACGTATCGGCGCCCAACGTAGAAGCTCCAGAGGTAGCCAGATTGGTTACCCAGCCACTTGAAAAGCTACTTGCCCAACTTGGCGGTGTGGAACATATTTATTCCACTACACAAACGAATGCCGCAGTGGTTACACTTCGCTTTGAGGTTGGCCATGACCGCGAACAAGCTATTTTAGATACCTATGCAAAACTTAACAGTTATCAACATACTATGGCTTCTGTTATCAAAAGTTGGCAAATACGGCCCGTTGAAGTGGATGATGTACCTATTGTTATGCTGGGGCTATACAGTAAAGACCCACAACTTTATGGTGATTACGAGTTAACCCGCTTTGCTAACGAAATAGCCAACAGTTTACAGCGTATTGAACACACCAGTGAAGTAAAAGTCATTGCTGGTCGTAAACGAACCCTCACCATTAATTTAAATGCCAGCGCATTGGCTGCCCACCAAACAACCGTAAATGACGTTTTTTATGCATTAAGCGTGTCTAATCAACTAACGCAAGTAGGCAGTGTGGTTGATGGTCAGCAGCAAATTGAATTGCAAGCAGGTGATGTTCTACGAAGTCAATCTGCTGTAGAACAGCTGGTAGTGAATGTTGTTAATGGCAAAAGTGTTTACTTGCTTGATGTTGCAAACGTTATTGATGGCCCAAGTGAAGCTAAGTATTACCAATGGCTTGCTCAATCGGCAAACCAGCAGCATTTGCCAATGGTAACACTAAGCGTTGCAAAACAAACCGGCACGAACGCTGTTGCAGTTGCCAACGATGTTCATCAAATGATGGCGCAGCTAACACGCACGCTATTACCCCCTGAAGTGAGCTATGCGGTATTAAGAGATTATGGCCAAACTGCCGATGAAAAAGTAAATAACCTCACTTCAAGTTTAGTCTTTGCGGTCTTTACTGTGGTGATATTTGTGGGGGTGTTTTTAGGTTGGCGTCCGGCGGTTGTGGTAGGGCTGGCTGTGCCTATTTGTTATGGCATTACATTGGCTCTGGATTTTGCATTTGGCTATACCATTAACCGGGTGACCTTGTTTGCGCTTATTTTATCTTTGGGTTTACTGGTAGATGACCCAATCACAGGTATTGATAATATTAGCCGCTTTTTGAATAAAAAAGGCGATAAAAAACAGCAGATTGTTGGCGCAATGAGCGAAATTAGAAGTGCCTTACTTATGTCTACGCTCACTATTATGGTGGCGTTTATTCCACTGGCGTTTATTACCGGAATGATGGGGCCGTACATGGCACCTATGGCATTTAATGTGCCGGTTAGCGTGATGGTTTCTACCATTGTTGCATTTTTTGTAACCCCTTGGCTTGCGATGAAGTTACTCAAGCCTGATAACGAACAACCCTCCGAGCTTGCTCCTAAAGTTGGTGCATATCAAAGAATATTAAGCCCATTATTGGTTTCTAAGGGGCGAGCAAAACTTGTTTTGTGGCTAACCCTAGCATTATTTATCATTAGTGCCATGTTACCCGTGATGCGTTTGGTGCCTTTAAAGCTACTCCCTTTTGATAATAAAAATGAGCTGCAAGTGCTGATAGATATGCCAGAGGGGACTAATCTGGAGCGCACAGCTGCATTTACTAAACAAATCCAAACACTCACATGGCAATTAAACGAAGTAAGTGAAATAGCGGCCTATGTTGGTCAACCTTCAAGTATGGACTTTAACGGTATGGTGCGCGGTTATTATCGCCGTGATGCAGCGAATCTCGCCGAGCTGAGGGTATTGTTAGTGGATAAGTCTGAGCGCGATCATCAATCGCATGGAGTAGTTATGCGCCTTCGCGAACAGCTCGCGATGCTAGCAACCGATGGCATTGTAATAAAAGTGGTTGAAGTACCACCAGGGCCGCCGGTACTGAGTACCTTAGTTGCTGAGGTTTACCGAGATGCTTTTGTTGATGAGCAAACACATTCTCAAGCTGCCTTGCGGTTAGCTGCGCGTTTACAACAAGAGCCTCATGTAGTTGAAGTCGATACCTCAATGGTGGCACCCTCGCCATTACAACGTTTTGTTACCAATAAAACCAAGGCCGCACTCAGTGCGGTTTCAACTCAAAATATTGCACAAACACTCAGTATTGCCTCTCAAGGTGAAAACGTGGGTGTACTTTATGTGAGCAATGAAACAGAGCCCGTTGATATTAAATTACAGCTACCGTACAGCGAGCGAAATCAGCTTTCGCAATTACTTGCACTTCAGGTTAGGGGCGACAGAGATTTAGCTAAAACCAGTAACGAGTTTGGTTTAAGCAGTGCGCCAAGGCCGTTAGTATCGCTTTCAGAACTCGGTGAATTTACACAACATCATGTTGCTAAAACGATTGTTCGTAAAGATCAGCGTGACGTAATTTATGTTATGGCTGAGCTTAATGGGCGCACACCAGCGGAAGTGATTGCTGATGTGAATGCTGATTTAAATGTATCAAACGATGAGTTTGTTAAAACATCGTGGGTAGGTCGTCACTTTTTTAATAATGGCGGAACAGCCCCATGGCAACTACCACAAGGAACCCATGTCAGCTTTAGCGGCGAGGGGGAATGGCGCATAACCATTGATGTATTTAGAGATATGGGCATTGCCTTTGCGTTTGCGCTCAGTGCCATATTTATAATTTTACGGGTACAAACACAGTCGGCGAGTTTATCGCTGATTATCATGTCGGCTATTCCGTTAACAGTGATAGGTATAATGCCAGGTTTTTGGCTGTTAAATCAGTTTGGTGAGCGCTCCATAGCAAGTGCCCCAGAGCCGGTATTATTTACTGCCACAGCGATGATAGGCATGATTGCCCTTGCAGGTATCGTGGTGCGTAACTCACTTATTTTGGTTGAGTTTATTAATCAAGCTCGTGGCCAAGGCATGGCAATTAAAGAGGCGCTTGTTGCAGCGGGTACGGTGCGAATGCGCCCTGTGCTCCTAACCGCAGGTACCACTTTATTAGGTAACTTAGTGATCACACTCGATCCGGTATTTAGCGGGCTCGCGATTGCGATTATTTTTGGCATTGTGGCGTCTACATTATTTTCATTATTTGTAGTACCGCTTGTTTATTATTTAGTGTTTGCAAGCACAGAGGATGAAGCGCATGCAGGGTAAATCAAAACTTATAGGCACATTTGCCGCGTTATTTGTCATTATTATGGCTGTGTTTTATATGGCAGGCAGCTTTTCTGACAAGCAAGCTGCTGGCTTAAAAGAATCACAAATAACGAGCTATCAAGGTGAGCGAGTAACGGTAACGCTGCAAAGTATTGCAGGCACTGAGCAGGTACCAGGTAGTGTAATAGCAAAACAAAATACGCAAATTTCATCGCATGTTATGGCGCAGGTTGAGCAGTTAAAAGTACGTGCTGGCGATAAAGTCGCTAAGGGCGATTTACTTATTATGCTCAAGCAAGATGATTTTAAAGCGGCGTTAGCGCAAAGCAGCGCAAATATTAATGCGGTGCAAGCGTCGTTAACGCAAGCTAAAAAGCAACTAGCCAGAATGATTGATTTAAATGCGCAAGGATTAGTATCTGTTAGTGAATTAGATGACGCCAAAGCAAAGTTTGAAAACTTAACCGCTAATTTAGCGGTTGCTAAGCAACAGCAAACGCAAGCTCAGGTATCGCTTAATTATACGCGTATTACTGCCCCTATTTCGGGCGTGGTCGTTGAGCGCCTAACTGAACCTGGCGATACTGCAACACCCGGTAAACCGCTGATTACTTTGTATAACCCATTACAGTTACAGCTTGAATTTAATGTACGTGAACAACAAGCAGTAAAATTAAGAGTCGGGGACAGTTTAAATGTGGTATTACCTTCTCTAGATATAACAACACCCGCAACGGTGAGCGAAATTGTACCAGTGGCAGATAACGCGGCGCGCAGCTTGTTTATTCGTTTAGAAGCCGATGCGCAACTTGGTTTAATGCCAGGCCTTTATGCTCAACTACAGTTACCAATAAAAAGTACCCAAGGTGTATTAATTGATCCACGTTGGGTGCATGAGTTTGGTCAGCTCAATATGGTGTATGTACTTGAAAACGAAACGCTGGTTAAACGTTTCGTGCGTTTAGGCAGTATTATAAATAACCAGCAACACGTAATAGCAGGCCTAAAAGAGGGTGATGTACTTGCTGTTGATTACATGCCAAGTCAAAGCGATTAAATAAAACTCGCAATTTCATCAATCGACTTTTTATCTAGGGCGTGCAGCGGCACTGTTGCATGCTCATCTGGGTAACCAGTAATAAGTAACATATAAGGGCGTTCGTTGTCTTTATCACGTCCACAAATATCGGTTAGAAAACTCATCGGTTTTGGTGTGTGGGTAAGTGTTGCAAGGCCTGCGCGGTGCAAGGCTTGAATTAAAAAGCCAGTGGCAAGGCCTACCGATTCATGCACATAGTAATTGGTGTTTTTATCGTCCGTATTTACACCCCCCTTTTTTTGACTAAACACCGCGATTAACCATGGCGCGTGCTCTAAATAGGGTTTGTTAGCATCAGTGCCTAAGGGTTTTAATGCATCAAGCCATTCTTCGCCTGCGCGACCTTCATAAAATGAGCGCTCTAGCTTTTCAGCGGCCTCTCGTATTTGTTTTTTAACATCTGCACTATTAATGGCTACAAAATGCCAAGGCTGGTGGTTTGCGCCACTAGGCGCTGTACCTGCCGCTTTTATACAGGTTTCGATGATTTCTTTTGGCACTGGGCGGTTACTAAAGCTGCGAATACTATGACGGCGTTGACTCGTTTGTAAAAACTCATTCGCACGCGTCAGCATTTCCTCTTGAGGGTATTCTATAAAATCGGCTAATGGTTGGCTTTTATGATTTTGCATGGCTGTTCGCTTCTTATTTTTAGAGTGTGTGGTTTAAAATAGCAGCAAAGGCTTTATCTGCTAAGGTTTATAAAACCCGCGCTACGCATAAAATATTTATATCATATTACAAGGCTTAGCCAATAGATAAGAGCCTATTAGGTATCCTAAAACAGTAAAAGTCAGCTATTTTAGGATACTATTTTAAGCAAACAGGTCGCTATTTTGAGTGTTTATTCATAACGTAAGGCATCAATGGGATTAAGCCTAGCTGCTTTTATTGCGGGAGCTAAACCAAATACAATACCGATTAAAGAGGTAAAACCAAACGACAGCATAATAGCCCAGCCTGGTATATAAGCGTCGGGCATGCTTGGTACAGAGAGCGAAATGAGCTCGGCAGCACCATAGCCAATGACTAAGCCAATTAAGCCTCCAAATAATGACAGCACCACGGCTTCAACTAAAAATTGCAGCATGATAAAACCAGGAGTCGCCCCCAGTGCTTTTAATGTGCCTATCACACGGGTGCGTTCGGTGACAGATACAAGCATAATGTTCATTACACCAATACCGCCAACAACAAGACTGATACCTACAATCCCTGCGGTAATTGCTGTAGCGCTACCTGTAAATTTATCAACGTTAGCGCGTGCTTTTTCAGCTGTTTCAAATTCAAAGTCGTTTTCTTGATTGTCTTTTAGTTTATGTAATTGGCGTAAAATGCGAGTGATTTTAGCAAGTACCAATTCTTCATCACTGTCTTCTTTGAGTCTAAACATAATTTGTACATTGCTGCTGCTACTTGGACCCTCTAATGCGCTCATGGTACTGATGGGAATATTAATATAATCGTCTTGATCGAACCCCAATAAACTACCTTGTTTTTCAGCCACGCCAATAATTCTAAACCACTCGCCGCCAAGTTTAATATATTCGCCTACAGGGTTTTTTGGCAGGTTTAGCTTTTCAATAATGGATGGACCAATAAAAGCGACTCGACGGCGCTTTTCATCATCCTCTGCGCGAATAAAGCGCCCAAGTTCTGGAAAGGTTCTATACGCTTTTTGGTAATCTTGCTCTGTACCCATTACTCGTGATGAGTGGCTTTTATTTCCATATTCAGCGCCACCAGAAAAACGCCAAGTAAACATCAGTGCAGTGAGTGTTTCAGCCTCTTTTACTCGGGCTTTTAAGACTAAAAAATCGTTGTAAGTGAGTTTAGCATTTTTGCCCACCATTTCTTGTTCAATGCTGGTAAAGGGTTTAATTGTGGTTACATCAGGTGCCATATCTGCGAGTTGATCGTTAATTTGCTTAGTAAAGCCTTGCATAACGGCTACCACTGTAATAACCGCGGCAACCCCAATTATAATCCCTAAACAAGTGAGTGCGCTTCGCATGGCATTGGCTTTAATGGCCATTAGTGCTGCTTTTGTTCCTTCCATAATTGCAATAGCAGATTTAAACATGTTGTTTGTCTCCCTCGCCTTTACGAACATCACTCACTACCTTGCCATCAACTAAGCGAATAACTCGCTGGCAATGATCTGCAATTTCTTGTTCGTGAGTTACCAAAATAATGGTGTGGCCTTCATTATGTAGCTCATCAAATAGCGCCATAATTTCAGTGGTAGTTTTGCTGTCTAGATTCCCGGTTGGTTCGTCACCGAGTAAAATATGCGGTTTAGTCACTAGCGCTCGTGCAATGGCAACACGCTGGCGTTGCCCACCAGACAACTGGCTTGATAGATGATCCACTTTATCACCGAGTCCTACACGTTTGAGTGCATCGAGGGCTTTTTGTTTACGTTGTTTTGCGGGTATAAACCTATAAACCAAAGGCTGCATCACATTTTCAAGTGCCGACGCACGCGGAAGTAAGTTAAAGCTCTGAAAAATAAAGCCAACACTTTCGTTACGCTGATGAGCGAGCTCGGTTTCTGTCATACTTTTTACAAGTTTATCTTTTAAAAAGTAATCCCCAGTAGTTGGAGTATCTAAGCAACCCAATAAGTTCATTAAAGTTGACTTACCTGAACCTGAAGGACCGATTATAGCGACATACTCGTTTTCATTAATGACCACGTTTACATCATCAAGGGCTTTAAATATTTGCTCACCCATTTTGTATTGCTTGTTAATATGCTCAAGCTTAATTACCGCCGACATTATTGTGTATCCTTGGCGGTAGATTGCTTAACTTTTACTGTATCATTTTCTTTTAACTTACTGATTGGGCGTGCAGGGCCAATAACAATACGCTCTCCTTTATTTAAACCTTGGGTAATTGCTTGCTCTATATCTGAAGAAATACCTACTTCTACATAGGCTTTGCTTACAGTGTTATCGTCGTTTAAACGCCATACAAACGTTTTATCATCTTCTTTTTGTACGGCTTCGATAGGGAGCTTTAAGCCATTCACAGCAAGGCTTGTTGCGATTTCTGCACGGCAGCTCATACCTGCATATAGTTGCCTATCGGTATTATCAAGTAACACTTTCACTCGAAATGATAAACCTTGTGAACCTGCTTGGTTTTTTGCTGAGGTTCCAATGTTAATGACCTTGCCAGTGAAGGGTTGATTGGGGTACGCAGCAGCATAAATATCTGCATGCTGGTCCAATTTAATGCCAGCAATATCAGTTTCATCAACTCTGAGCTCAGCTAAAATAGCGCTTGGGTCGGCAACCAGCATTAAATCTGAGCCAATAATATTAGTGGTGCCGGCAATAACGGTTTCGCCTTCTTTAATATTTACTGAGGCGAGCAAACCACTCATTGGAGCACGAAATACACTTTTGCTAAGTCTATCTTCAGCGATTGAAAGAGAGGCTTTGGCTTGATTATAAGACTCTACTCTGGCTTCAATATCTATTTTGGCAAGGTCGCGTGCATTTTGTAAGTTCTCGTATACTTCTTGCCCTGCTAGGCCTACGTCATAAAGCTCTTTTTGACGTTTAAGCTGACGTTCAAAGTTCAAAAGGCGTGTTTTACTATGTTTTATTTCTATTTCGCTAGCTCGCAATACCGCTTTATTACGTGTTACTTCTGACTCAAAAGCAGTGGTATCTAAGCGCATTAAAATGTCGCCTTGTTTTACACTTTGCCCTTCTTCAACAAACACCTTGTCGACTCGTCCGGTTACCTCTGAACGTAACTGCACTTGAGTATTAAAGACTAAATTGCCAGAGGCCATAATGGAGTCTGCAATACTACCTTGCTCAACCTGTGCAACATTTACCTCTGGTGCTTTTTCATCGCCAGTAATTTGCTTTGATACGATAAGAGCAATAAAAGCTGCAATTGCAAGGGTAATGATAATCGCTTTTTTCATTTTTATTTCCGTATTTATGAGTAGGCAGAAAAGTTTGCCTACATTCCTTTAAGCAACAATAATAATTGTCCAGATGCTGTAAATGATAATGGTCGGTAGCGCAGCAAAAAGAAGTGCTTTATTAAAGCTGAAATTAGTCCAACACTTTAACCCAATAGCAACCAAAGCTATGCTCCAAAGACTAAAAATACTTAAACTCTCCATCATATTATAGAAGCTATCTCCAAGCTCTAATCCCAGAAATAACTGATTTATAGACGCGTAATTGAATAAACTAATAGGTAATTCATTGTTACTGGCTGTAAGAACTAGCGCAACAACACCTAAACTTGAAATAACCATGGGCATCATGCTCCAAACACCAAAACCATACCACGCACCATAGCTATAATTAGCATCAGGGTCTTGCTTAGATATCAACATGTAATACCCAGATAGGAGTGCATTTATAAAAAGAAGGCCGAAAATACCCCCGCCAATTGCAAACCACACTTGGTTATCGAGGCTTTGCTCCATACTTTGACGGATCATTTTTTTCTCGCCGATTGTGGCATCCACACTCGCTGCAGCAACCTGCTGGTCTAAAATAAATTGTGAGTCTGCAGTGGTATAAAATGTATAAGCAGAGGCTGCAAGGGTTAGAGCGAGAAGTGCAAAAGCAAGCCAAGACCAGCCTTTAGCTTCTTTTAGCCCATTAAAAGCCTTGCTTGGGCTGATAAAAATGTCGATACAAGCAGATAGCGCGTTAGATGACTTCATGATTATTCCTTTATGATTTTCTCAATAGTGAACTATATAGTTATCAGTCATATACTAAGGTAAAAGCGAGGTAAGTTGATTTATTAATTGTAACGGTTTGTTAACAAGGTGTGGCGTGATTAGATCTAGTTAAGTTATTTAAAACGAGAAAGGGCCTTTCGGCCCTTAGTGTTGCAGCAAGTAACACATTCTTTTTATAGGCTAAAGTCGACAGCGTAGGCTACATAAGCTTTTACATCTGAGCCGTCCATGTCGTTATCTGATAGGCCAAAAGTAAAACCATCTTTAGACACCGAAATACCATAATCAATAATATTGTCATCACCGATGAAATCGCCTGAGTAATGACCTATATGTAGCGCCATTTCTGTGCCATTGCTACCAACAGCGAAGCTGTAATCGGCATTTAGATACAATGAATCACCAAAATCAGTACCGTCACCATTGGCAGCAGAAGTTGCAAGTACGGCTGCACCAAATGTAAAGCCTTGCACACTAATGCTACCGTAGACTTCAGAAAAATCTGCATCTGCACCTGATGCCGCATCAGGGTAGGCATAATAGATATACCCTACGTCATAACTCACGCTTTCATTAATTGCGCCGCCAAAACCTGCGTATAAGTCTAGCTCGTAGGTCATTTCATCGGCCCAAGACGCATTTGACGCCCACGTACCTGCATAAAATCCAGATTCATTAGCGTAATCAATACCGCCAGATACAGCTGCATCGCCCCCAGTTTGCTCTTGTCCGCGCCATAAGTAGTTTGAAGTGGCTGCTGCATTTGCTGTTACTTCAGCAAATGCAGTAGTTGATGTCATTCCTGTTAATGCCAATGCACTGATCAATATTGTTTTTTGTAGTTTTAGCATGTCTCATTTCCCATTGTATGATTTTGCACGCCAAGGCTTTTTATTATGAACGACTACAACCTTTTGTTTGGCGGCATTTTATTATGTTACTAATGGGGTATTTGCACTGTGTGTGCCAAATTAAACTTATTCGTTTATAAATTATTTTTATTATTTAAAACAATGTATTGAAAATAATATGAGGTAGGGATAGAAAAGTAATTATTTAGCAGGTTCACTTTGCTGGTGCAAAAAATAGCCTAGCTGCACCATCAAAGCGCTGCTAGGCTATTTTATTTTTCTTGTGGGTTAATTAACCAAAAATGGCACGCATTAGGGTAATTGTTTCGTTAACACCGCGGCCTTTTTGTACTTCGCTAATAATAGAGTCACGTTTAGCACGAATATGCTCTGGAACATCATCAGCAGCAAGAGCGCGATCCACTAAAATCTCAGCAGATTCTTTGCCTCGGCGTGGCGCTTTACTGCTGCTAGAAGTGCTACGTGTAGGTTTATTAAGTAGCTTAATGTAGTTAGAGTTATCTGCAGTATTAGTATCTGCATAGTAAAAAAAGCAAGGTATAAGCGCTTTAATGTCCACCAACTGTGTTTCTAGTTCATTACCAGCATTGGCCATTTTAAACCATGACATAGCGTGAA
Source organism: Pseudoalteromonas sp. SM9913 (assembly GCF_000184065.1). NCBI lineage: Bacteria > Pseudomonadati > Pseudomonadota > Gammaproteobacteria > Alteromonadales > Pseudoalteromonadaceae > Pseudoalteromonas > Pseudoalteromonas sp. SM9913. Next base: position 3,081,580 of record NC_014803.1, on the reverse strand, counting down.
TGCTTTGTACTACATCTTGCCAGTAACGCTCAAAGTCACGGTTATTTAATTTGGTGATACCAAGTGCGGAGCAAAGTGCATCTAAGCGACTGTTACTAATTGGAGTAAACACATCAGGGCGGCGCATTGCTAATAAGCGGGTGGCAGGCGCCAGAGTTGGTTTTTCATCACTACCATTAAATGCACTCAAGTAAGCAATTACAAATTGTTGGTAATCATTTTGCGCTACATCACCCTCAAGTGGAATGTTGCTGAGTGCATCGTCGAATGCGCCTGGCAAATCAGCCAGCATCTGGTGAAAACCTTTGGCGCTTTTGGTAGAGGCAAACCATTCTACATCAAAGTTATAAGTACTCGTATCGAGTGATGCCATATGCTTACCGCTAAAAGCGAGTAAGTCTTCAGGGATCATCTCTTTTAACGGCTTTTCACGCAGACCTGCAATATAAGCAGTTAAACGTAATTGCTCATCAAGTGCCACCAGTTCTTTATGTTGCTCTACAAACATACTCACTACTGGCCAAGGTGCTACCCGTAATGTTTTTAACTGTAAAAAGCTAATGGCTGAAATAAGTTGGTCGTGCAGCTTTTTTAATAGTGGTAATTGTTGGCTTTCGAGTAAGTCGTAATTAATACGGTCGCGGCTTGCACTTAATAGCTCATAACACCAACCTAAAAAGTCTTCTGGATGGTTTTCCACTTTCACAGCCATCAGGTTTAGGCTTAGCTCTGAAGATTGCTTCAGAATATTTTGATAAATTTGACTTTCTTGCTCGCCTAATGCCATTTTTGACGGTGAAATTAGCAGTTTCTTCATGCCTTGTAGACTCTCCGGTTAGATATACTTTTTAGTCGCTTCATTTTAGCTTAAATAAGCCAGCAGCAACAGGGGCGTGCATCATACCGGAGAATACAGGGGATGCAATCTTGGTAAGTTAATTAACACAAGATTGCATCATTACTGTATTAATCGTGTTCATCGAGTGAAAACAGCCGTTCAACTGAGGTATTAAAGTGCTGTGCTATTTTTAAGGCAATGATCACCGAGGGTGTAAAACGAGATGTTTCAACCGTGCTAATGGTTTTTCGTGAAACATTAATAGCATCGGCCAGTTCTTGCTGTGAAAGCCCTGCCTTTTTACGAAATTCAGCTATATGATTTTGCACATTAACTCCTAATCACGGCTTTGCCAAAAAATAGAAATTCCGTATGCCAAACACATAATAGCAAGGTAAAAAGTAGCCATCATGCTATGAGATATGTGTAAAGTTAGGCCTTCAGAGAATAAATAAACCGTGCCCATACTAAATAACAATGCTAATACAACATGTTTATAAGCAATAGTATCTATAGTATTTAAGTATTCATCTTTATAAGTAAGGTGATATTTCATTCTCCATGTAAAGCCACCTCTAATTACAAACATAAGGAAAGAACCAAGAAATGCGGCGCTTCCTAAAATCAGCAACGGCGCTGACGTGTTTCCGATAATTGGGTAGCCACTGATTATTAGTAAAGTGATACCCATAAACACCGAAAACCATGCGTTCTGACTCATAAGTTTTTCTTCAGTTTTAATATCTTGTTGTTTCATAAAGTCCATCCTGTGGAAGTGTTAATTTATATTTTGTAACCTGTAGGTATCAATGTAACCTGTAGGTATCATTTGGTCAATATTTTTTTGTAACCTAAAGGTATCAAAATGTTTCAGTTACAATTCATATACCCACGTTAGAATGTAGGAAAGTAGATTTTTAGTTATTGGGCAATGCTTTTGGCGCTAACTCCCGCTATGATAAGAACATTATTTGCACGTTTGAAAGGATGATCATGAAGACCTTATTTAAAGTTATTGGTGTCATATTATTGCTATGCATAGCGTTAATTGTTGCTGCACCTTTTTTAATTCCTACTGATACCATTTTTAATAAAGTGTCTGAGCAGGTTGAAAAAACAACCGGGCGCACATTAACCATAAAGGGCGATAAAACCCTCAGTGTATTTCCTGCATTAAAGTTAGAACTTAATGATGTGCATTTTGCCAATATGCCCAGTGGCTCTCGCGCTGATATGGCGAGTATGCAGCAACTTGCTGTTCATATTCCTTGGCTTTCATTACTCGGTGGCGAACTAAAGCTAGAAAAGTTTGTAATTAATGAGCCTGATATTTTGCTAGAAACCGATAAAAGCGGCAAAGCAAACTGGCAGTTATTTGATGCAGTGGCCAAGCAACCAGAGCAACAAACTCAAGCGGGAGAGGCAGTCAAACTACCTGAAAACTTTGATATTCAATTAGGTGAAGTCGCTATTTATGGCGGGTCATTTACTTATTTAGATGGTCAAACGGGTGCTAAACAACAAATTAGCGATTTAGAACTGGCTATATTACTGCCTTCACTGCGTAAACAGCTTGAAGTAACCGGTGCTATTACTTATATGCAAGAGCGATTTGAGCTTGATGTAAAACTTAATACACCAGCAAAAGCGATTGAAGGCGCCACATTTAATGTAAAGCAAACGCTTAACTCACGTTTAGTAGATCTAATGTTTGATGGCAGCATAGCCAAACAAGGCCAAGACATTAAAGGACTTTTAACACTTAACGGTGATTCGGTTAAAAATATTGCTAACTGGCAAGGAGTTGACTTAAACGCTAAAAACAATGCGTTTAACGCCTTTAGCATCAATGCCGAAATGCACTTACTCGGTGAAGAGTTTAACTTAACTGAATTAGTAGCAACGCTCGATGCACTCGAGATTAAAGGTAAAAGTAAGTTAAATTTAGGCAGTCGCTTAGCTGTTAATGCTGATATTGACTTAGGCATGCTTGATTTAAATCCTTACTTACCTGAAACCGTAGCTAAAAAAGAAGTCCCAGCAAAAGACGACTCTAAGCCTGCAGAGCCAATAGTGTGGGATGATACTAAAATTGATTTAAGTGGCTTAAATGCATTAGATGCAAATGTGATTGTCCGTTCAAGTGGCTTAAAAGCGAACGATATTAAACTCGGCGCCAACCAGTTTACTGTGGCACTAAAAAATAGCGTTGCTAAATTAAGTTTAGACAGCTTTGCGGCTTATGAAGGAACAGGTAAAGGGGTGGTGACTATCAATGCTCAAAATACTCCTTATAAAATAGCAACCAACTTCGATTTAGATAAAATAGACGCACAGCCATTACTTAGCGATGCTGCAGGCTTTGATAAGCTAATGGGCAAGGGCTCTTTAAACTGGAATCTAACCACAGCAGGGCAAAGCCAAAAAACGTTTATTAACGCGCTTAATGGTAAACTAGGATTCAAGTTCGCTGATGGTGCAGTTAAGGGAGCAAACGTAGCAGAAATGGTGCGTAAGGGGAAAGAGCTAGTTAAAGGCAACTTTAATGCCGTGTCTGAGGGATTAGATACAGGATTTGAGGAATCTGAGAAAACAGATTTCTCTGCACTTTCTGGTAGTTTTAACTTTACCAATGGCGTAGGCAAAAATACTGATTTATCGTTGATCAGCCCCTTAATACGTATTTCAGGTGAAGGAGACGTTGATTTACCGCAAACTCAGGTTAATTACCGCCTAGTAACAGGTTTAGTTGATTCTATTGAAGGTCAGGGTACTACCGATGATAGCACTGGCTTTAAAATTCCCCTGAGGATAAAAGGCCCATTTCATGATGTTGGCATAAAATTAGATATAGGCAGTGCGGTTAAAGATGAAGCAAAAGAAAAAGCTAAAGACAAAATTAAAGACAAATTAAAAGGTTTGTTTGGCTAATTTTAATTACTGATATAAAACAAGGCACCGTAAAGGTGCCTTGTTTGTTTTATAACCACCTGTAATTTAGATAGATAGCATAAAAAACCAGTTTCTAATTTATCGTCCGCGTTAAATTAATTAAAAAATAACCTACCACTCCCCCCTCAATGCTGATACAATTGCCCGCCCTTAAGAGACATCTAGTATGTTTTTTGAGTGGAATTCAATCGAAATGTCTTGATTTTAAACAAATTTAAGACAAGTTGTAATTACTACACCGGAGGTCATTAACATGATCCAAATGCAAACTCAGCTGGAAGTTGCTGATAACAGCGGCGCTCGCAAAGTGCAGTGTATAAAAGTCCTTGGTGGTTCACACCGTCGCTATGCAGCGATTGGCGATATCATTAAAGTTTCTGTAAAAGAAGCGATTCCTCGCGGTAAAGTGAAGAAAGGTGATGTTAAAAACGCGGTAGTTGTGCGTACCAAAAAAGGCGTTCGTCGTCCAGACGGTTCATTGATCCGTTTCGACAGCAATGCGGCTGTTATCTTAAATGATAACTTGCAGCCTATTGGTACTCGTATTTTCGGCCCTGTGACTCGCGAACTTCGTAATGAAAAGTTCATGAAAATCGTTTCACTAGCCCCAGAAGTACTGTAAGGAGTCTATCATGGCAGCAAAAATCCGTCGTGATGACGAAGTAATCGTACTAGCAGGTAAAGACAAAGGTAAGCGCGGCAAAGTGCTTTCAGTTGTAACCGAGTCTGGTCGAGTATTTGTCGAAGGCATTAACTTAATCAAGAAACACCAAAAGCCGGTTCCACAGTTGAACCAAGCTGGCGGTATTGTTGAGAAAGAAGCGTCTATCGACGTATCAAACGTTGCGATCTACAACTCGGAAACGAGCAAAGCAGATCGTGTAGGTTTCAAGATTGAAGATGGTAAGAAATTACGTATCTTTAAATCTACTGGTAAAACTATCTAATAGTTGGAGTAGAATGATGGCGAAACTGCATGAAGTATATAAAGACAAAGTAGTTGCTGAACTTCAAGAGAAGTTTGGTTTCAGCTCTGTCATGCAAGTCCCTCAGATCGAGAAGATCACATTAAATATGGGTGTGGGCGAAGCCTTAGCTGACAAGAAGATTTTAGATAACGCTGTTGCGGATCTAGAAGCTATCTCTGGTCAGAAACCTTTAATCACTAAAGCACGCAAATCTGTTGCTGGCTTCAAAGTGCGTGAAGGTTACCCGATTGGTTGTAAAGTAACCCTACGCGGCGAGCGTATGTGGGACTTTTTTGAGCGTTTGGTTTCAATCGCTATCCCACGTATCCGTGACTTCCGTGGTGTAAGTGCTAAGTCTTTTGATGGACGTGGTAACTACAGCATGGGCGTACGTGAACAAATCATCTTCCCAGAAATTGATTATGATAAAGTAGACCGTGTACGCGGTATGGATATCACAATCACTACATCTGCGAAATCAGATGAGGAAGGCCGTGCGTTGTTAGAAGCGTTTAACTTCCCATTCAAGAAATAAGGGTAGGGTTATGGCAAAGAATTCTATGAAAGCGCGCGAAGCAAAGCGCACTAAACTAGTTGCTCAGTACGCTGAAAAGCGTGCAGCACTAAAAGCTATCATCAGTGATGTTAATACATCTGAAGATGATCGTTGGGACGCGGTACTTAAGCTACAAGCTTTACCTCGTGATTCTAGCCCTGCACGTCAACGTAATCGTTGTAACATTACGGGCCGCCCACATGGTTTCCTTCGCAAATTCGGCATGAGCCGTATTAAAGTTCGCGAAGCAGCTATGCGCGGTGAAATTCCTGGCCTTAAAAAGGCTAGCTGGTAATAGAATCATGGGAGTAAGACTATGAGCTTGCAAGATCCTATCGCGGATTTATTTACACGAATCCGTAACGGTCAGTCAGCGAAGAAAGTATCTGTAACGATGCCTAATTCGAAACTGAAAGTAGCAGTAGCTAATGTATTAAAAAATGAAGGTTACATCGCAGACTTCGCAGTAAGTGGTGATGTTAAACCTGAGCTTTCTATCGAGTTAAAGTACTTCGAAGGCAAAGCTGTTATTGAAAATATCCAGCGTGTAAGTCGCCCTGGTCTACGTATCTATAAGAGACGTGACGAATTACCGAAGGTAATGGGTGGTTTAGGTATCGCTATCGTATCAACTTCTAAAGGCCTAATGACAGACCGCGCAGCACGTAGTGCAGGCGTTGGTGGTGAAATCATTGGTTTTGTAGCTTAATCGGAGGGGAACTATGTCTCGCATAGCAAAGGCACCAATAAACGTTCCTGCCGGTGTAGAAGTTACATTAAAAGGCCAGGAAATCACAGTTAAAGGCAAAAACGGTGAACTTACTCGTACAATCAACGATGCAGTTGAAGTACAAGTTAACGACAACGTTATTACAACTTTACCTCGTGAAGGCGTAGCCAATGCATGGGCACAAGCAGGTACTGCTCGCGCTCTAATCAACAACATGGTTGTTGGTACGCATGAAGGTTACGAGAAGAAACTTCAGTTAGTAGGTGTTGGTTACCGTGCTGCAGCTAAGGGCAAAGTTTTAGACTTAACTCTTGGTTTCTCGCACCCAGTTAATTTCGCAGTTCCTGAAGGAATTACGATTGAAACTCCAAGCCAAACAGAAGTTCTAGTTAAGGGCGTAGACAAGCAGTTAGTTGGTCAAACAGCTGCTAACATTCGTGCATACCGTAAACCTGAGCCTTATAAAGGTAAAGGTGTTCGTTATTCAGATGAGAATGTACGCCGTAAAGAGGCTAAGAAGAAGTAAGGTAAGACGATGGATAAAAAAACAGCTCGTCTACGTCGTGCTAAACGCACTCGTAGAAATTATATTGAACAAGGCACAACGCGTCTTGTTATCCACCGCACGCCACGTCACATTTACGCTCAAGTTGTAAACGCTGAGGGTAATGTACTGGCTGCTGCTTCTACTGTTGAGAAAGCTATTAGCGAAACAGTTAAAGGCACAGGCAACGTTGCAGCTGCACAAGCAGTTGGTAAAGCGGTTGCTGAACGTGCGGCTGACAAAGGCATCGAAAAGATTGCTTTTGATCGCAGTGGCTTTAAATATCACGGCCGTGTGAAGGCGCTAGCTGATGCTGCGCGTGAAGCCGGTTTGCAATTCTAGGAGTAGACAATGGCTAACGTAGAAGCAAAGCAACAACAGCCTGATTTAGCTGAAAAGCTAATCGCGGTGAACCGTGTGTCTAAAGTAGTTAAAGGTGGTCGTATCTTTAGCTTTACTGCACTAACTGTAGTTGGTGATGGCGCAGGTAAAGTAGGTTTCGGTTATGGTAAAGCACGTGAAGTTCCAGCTGCTATTCAAAAAGCAATGGAAAAAGCACGTCGTAACATGATCAACGTAGACCTAAATGGCAACACATTACAGCATCCTGTTAAAGGACGTCATGCTGGCTCACAAGTGTTTATGAAACCAGCATCTGAAGGTACTGGTATCATTGCAGGTGGTGCTATGCGTGCAGTACTTGAAGTGACTGGTGTGCAGAACGTACTTTCTAAATGTTACGGTTCTACTAACCCGATCAACGTTGTACGTGCAACGATCTCAGCACTTGAGAACATGAATTCTCCTCAGTCGATCGCTGCAAAACGTGGTCTTCGAGTAGATGAGATTTTGGGGTAAACCATGGCTAATAAAACTGTAAAAGTAACACAAGTAAAAAGCTCTATCGGTCGTTTACCGAAGCATAAAGCTACATTACGCGGTCTTGGTTTACGTCGTATCAATCACACTGTTGAGTTAGAAGACACAGCATGTGTACGTGGTATGATTAACCAGGTTTATTACATGGTTAAGGTAGAGGGGTAATTCGATGCATTTGAATACACTTTCACCTGCTGCAGGTTCAAAAACTGCTCCAAAACGTGTTGGTCGTGGTATCGGTTCTGGTCTTGGTAAGACTGGTGGCCGTGGTCACAAAGGTCAAAAATCACGTTCTGGCGGTAAAGTACGCGTTGGTTTCGAAGGCGGTCAAATGCCTATGCAACGTCGTCTACCTAAGTTCGGTTTCACTTCTCGCAAATCATTAGTATCTGCAGAAATTAACCTATACGAAATCGCTAAAGTTGAAGGCGATGTGGTAGACCTAAGCGCGTTACAAGCAGCTGGTCTAGTTAAAAAGAACGTTCAGTTCGTTAAAGTTGTTAAATCTGGCGAAGTTTCACGCGCTGTTACCGTTAAAGGCCTTAAGGCTACTAAAGGTGCACGCGAAGCTATCGAAGCTGCCGGAGGCAAGGTAGAAGACTAAGGAAGTACTAATGGCTAAACCAGGTCAAGATACACAAAGTGCACAAGGTGGACTTTCGGAATTGAAGCGCCGATTACTCTTCGTATTGGGTGCTATCATAATTTACCGTCTAGGTTCATTTGTGCCGATCCCTGGGATTGACGCCGCTGTACTTGCCGATTTCTTCGAGCAACAAAAGGGCACCATTGTTGAGATGTTCAACATGTTTAGCGGTGGTGCGCTTGAGCGAGCTTCAGTGTTAGCACTGGGTATCATGCCGTATATCTCGGCTTCGATTATTACGCAACTATTAACGCATATGTATCCGCCGTTTATAGAGCTTAAGAAAGAAGGTGAGCAAGGGCGTAAAAAGATAAGCCAGTACACACGCTACGGCACGCTTGTGCTTGCTACTATCCAATCAATCGGTATTGCCACAAGCTTACCGGGCATGATGAACGGGTTAGTTGTTAACCCAGGTATGGGATTCTATTTCACCGCAGTGGTGAGTTTAGTAACCGGTACTATGTTCCTTATGTGGTTGGGCGAACAGATAACAGAACGTGGTATCGGTAACGGTATCTCAGTTCTAATATTTGTTGGTATTGTAGCTAACCTGCCGTCTGCTATTGGTTCGACAGCCGAAATGGCGCGCCAAGGTGATTTGAATGTTTTTGTACTGTTGATGGTTGCGGTTATAGTATTCGCTGTTACTTATCTTGTTGTATTCTTTGAACGTGGACAACGACGTATCGTTGTTAACTACGCCAAACGTCAACAAGGTCGTCAAGTATTTGCTGCTCAAAGCACGCATTTACCTCTGAAAGTAAATATGGCGGGTGTTATTCCACCAATCTTCGCTAGCAGTATAATTCTGTTCCCTGGTACAATTGCAAGCTGGTTCGGCCAGGGTGAAGGTCCGGTTGCTGATGTGCTACAAGCAATTGCTACAACGTTGACTCCAGGTCAGCCTTTGTATGCAATGGTTTTAGCTGCGGCTATCATCTTCTTCTGCTTTTTCTACACAGCGTTGGTTTTTAACCCGCGTGAAACGGCAGACAACCTGAAAAAATCTGGCGCATTTATCCCAGGTATTCGTCCAGGTGAGCAGACATCTAAATACATTGATAAAGTGATGACACGCCTGACATTGGCAGGTGCTTTGTATATAACCTTTATCTGTCTGGTGCCCGAATTCATGACTATGGCATGGCAAACGCCATTCTATTTCGGCGGTACATCAATTTTGATTATCGTTGTAGTAATCATGGACTTTATGGCACAAGTACAGACGCATCTGATGTCACATCAGTATGATTCTGTGCTGAAAAAAGCGAACCTTAAAGGCTACGGTCGATAAGGTCAGTTTACGGAGTTGAGCAATGAAAGTACGTGCTTCCGTTAAGAAAATATGCCGTAACTGTAAAGTTATTAAACGTGCTGGTGTAGTACGCGTAATTTGCAGTGAGCCTAAGCATAAGCAAAGGCAAGGCTAAGTAAACAGTCGTGCAGGCTGAGGTTTCTCGGCCTGTGTTTTTAGTTGTGATTTGGTCTTCGTTTGAGTATCCTTACGGGCTTTTCAAACAGATGATTACCAAATTCAAATATAGGAGATGTGTTAGTGGCCCGTATCGCTGGCATTAACGTCCCTGATCATAAACATGCAGTTATTGGTTTAACAGCTATTTATGGCATAGGTAAGACTCGCTCTAAGGCTATCTTAGAAGCGACTGGTATCGCCGAGACCACAAAAATCGGTGAACTTTCAGACGAAACACTTGACGTATTGCGTGAAGCAGTTGGCAAGTACACTGTAGAAGGTGACCTTCGTCGTGAAGTTACTTTGAATATCAAGCGCCTTATGGACCTTGGTTGTTTCCGTGGCCTACGTCACCGTCGCTCTTTACCACTTCGTGGTCAAAGAACAAAGACTAACGCGCGTACCCGTAAGGGTCCTCGTAAGCCTATTAAGCGATAAGGGGATAGTAAAATGGCTAAGACACCAATTCGTCGTAAAAAGGTTAAAAAGCAAGTTGCTGATGGTATGGCTCATGTTCATGCGTCTTTCAACAACACTATTGTAACAATTACCGACCGTCAAGGTAATGCACTATCATGGGCTACTGCCGGTGGTTCAGGTTTCCGTGGTTCACGTAAATCTACTCCATTTGCTGCTCAGGTTGCTGCAGAGCGTGCAGGTACTGCTGCTCAAGAATACGGTTTAAAAAATCTAGAAGTTTTCATCAAAGGTCCAGGTCCAGGTCGTGAATCTGCTGTACGTGCTTTGAATGCTGCTGGTTACCGTATCACCAACATTACTGACGTGACGCCAATACCACACAATGGTTGTCGTCCACCGAAGAAACGTCGCGTTTAACAATAGGTTAGGAGAAATAACATGGCAAGATATTTGGGCCCTAAGCTCAAGCTGAGTCGTCGTGAAGGTACTGACCTGTTCCTTAAGAGCGGCGTAAGAGCTATCGACTCTAAGTGTAAACTTGAGACTGCACCTGGTCAGCACGGCGCTCGTAAAGGACGCTTATCTGATTACGGTTTACAATTACGTGAAAAGCAAAAAGTACGTCGTATCTACGGTGTATTAGAAAAGCAATTCCGTAACTACTACAAAGAAGCTGCTCGCCTTAAAGGTAATACAGGTGAAAACTTGTTACAGCTTTTAGAGCAACGTTTAGACAATGTTGTATATCGCATGGGTTTTGCTAGCACACGCGCTGAAGCACGTCAGTTAGTAAGCCACAAAGCGATTCTAGTTAATGGTCGTGTTGTGAACATTCCTTCATACGTAATTACTCCAGAAGATACTGTTGTAATCCGTGAGAAGTCTAAGACACAAGCACGTATCATCGCTGCTCTAGAGTTGGCTGAGCAACGTGAAAAGCCGACTTGGGTTGAAGTTGACGGTAAGAAATTGGAAGGTAGCTTCAAGCGCCTACCTGAGCGTTCAGATCTGTCTGCGGACATTAATGAACAACTAATCGTCGAACTTTACTCTAAGTAAAGTTAAGAGTTAAGAGAGGATAAAATGCAGGGTTCTGTTACAGAATTTCTAAAACCAAGGTTAGTCGATATCGACGCTATAAACCCAACGCGTTCTAAAGTAGTTTTAGAACCACTCGAGCGTGGCTTTGGTCACACTTTGGGTAATGCCTTACGCCGTATACTGTTATCATCTATGCCTGGATGTGCAGTAACTGAAGTTGAAATCGACGGTGTATTGCATGAGTACAGCGCGAAAGAAGGCGTACAAGAAGACATCATTGAAATACTACTAAACCTTAAAGGTCTAGCGGTAACGTTAGAAGGCAAAGATGAAGTTTTTCTGACCCTGACTAAATCTGGTGTAGGCCCTGTGACTGCGGCAGATATTCAGCACGATGGCGATGTAACAATTGCTAACCCAGATCATGTTATTTGTAATTTAACTACAAATAACAGCGAGATCAGCATGCGTATTCGTGTTGAGCGTGGTCGTGGTTATGTGCCGGCATCTAGTCGTTTATCCTCTGATGACGATGAGCGTCCAATTGGTCGATTGCTGCTTGATGCATCATTCAGCCCAGTTGAACGTATTGCGTACTCGGTTGAATCAGCCCGTGTTGAGCAACGTACAGACTTAGACAAGTTAATCATTGATATGGAAACAAACGGCACTTTAGATCCTGAAGAAGCGATCCGCCGTGCGTCTACTATCTTAGCTGAGCAACTAGATGCATTCGTAGATTTACGCGATGTAACTGAGCCAGAAGAGAAAGAAGAGAAGCCAGAATTCGATCCTATTCTACTTCGTCCAGTTGATGATCTTGAACTAACAGTACGTTCAGCAAACTGTTTGAAAGCCGAGCAAATTCAATATATCGGTGATTTAGTTCAGCGCACTGAAGTTGAGCTTCTTAAAACGCCTAATTTAGGTAAGAAGTCTCTAACTGAAATAAAAGACGTGCTAGCTTCACGTGGTCTTTCTCTAGGTATGCGCCTAGAAAATTGGCCGCCTGCAAGCCTAGCTGAATAATCTAAATCACTATATTAGTTTAGTTAGAAGGATAGGGTCATGCGCCATCGTAAGAGTGGTCGTCAATTAAACCGTAACAGTAGCCATCGTAAAGCGATGTTCAGCAATATGGCAGGTTCTTTGGTGAAACATGAAATCATCAAAACTACTTTGCCTAAAGCGAAAGAGTTACGCCGTGTAATTGAACCTTTAATCACACTGGCTAAGACTGACAGCGTAGCAAATCGCCGTTTAGCATTTGCCCGCACGCGTGATAATGAAGTAGTTGGTAAATTGTTCAGCGAAATCGGTCCTCGTAATACAGACCGTCCAGGTGGTTACACTCGTATTCTTAAGTGTGGCTTCCGTGCTGGTGATAATGCACCAATGGCTTATATTGAACTAGTTGGTCGCCCAGCGGCGAGCGAAGAAGTTCAAGAAGACGCACAGTCTGCAGAGTAAGTCTTTAAAGAGACACCAAAAAGCCGAGCTTATGCTCGGCTTTTTAATACCTAAAATTTATCACACGGTAATAGGGTCGCGACAAGTCCTCCCCAATTTTTTTATCAATAATAAACAACAGCCCCATATCAATAAAGGCAGTCTATTTGCTACTAACAGAAAAATAGTTCGCTTATTTAAATACTTTCTTCATGTTACCCCTGACCTATATATGCTATTTAGCTATGATTGGTAAAAATAAGCTAATTATATAACTTAAGGTTGTGATTAACGTCATAGGTTGAAACAGTAAATACATAAGTAAAGAAAGCCTTATCTATATGCTATGTTTTTTGCCAAATGCCCTTAGTGTTCTACTAGCTAAAATAGTTATAGCAAGAAATCGGATGCTATTTGCAAGCGATTTCAACATCAACATCAACACGTTATCATTAAAAAATAACTTATAACCTCATTTGAAGCTAAATATGCTTGAGTTTAGTTGTCTTTTTAAGCGTTTAGTTGTAATTTTGTTCGAACAGTCATTTATTTCAAGTTTTCTTCAAAAAAGGGTTGATCTGTTTTCGGATCTCCCTATAATGCGACCCCACTGAGACGGCAGAGCGCAACGCATAGCGAGGCACGAGCTACTCAGAGAGTTAAGTAAAACTTGAGTTTAAATCATCGCAAGAAAGTTTAAAATTAAGTGTTGACAAAAAAATAGGAAAGCGTAATATGCGCAGCCCTAGCGAGATAAAGTTAAGCGCTTTAATCGCAACGTTCTTTAACAATATAAAGCAATCATCTGTGTGGGCACTCGTACAGATTGAGTTCTAACAGCCAAGCTACTTAGGTAGTGAGGCAAACAAATTTAGAGTCTCAATTGAACTGAGTGACCAACAGAATAGTTACTTCGGTAATTATTCAGCACAGTCAATTCAATATCGAAAGATATTAAATAAATTCAGAATTCATTGAGCTGTCGAAAGACATAAAACTTTTTAATTGAAGAGTTTGATCATGGCTCAGATTGAACGCTGGCGGCAGGCCTAACACATGCAAGTCGAGCGGTAACAGAAAGTAGCTTGCTACTTTGCTGACGAGCGGCGGACGGGTGAGTAATGCTTGGGAACATGCCTTGAGGTGGGGGACAACAGTTGGAAACGACTGCTAATACCGCATAATGTCTACGGACCAAAGGGGGCTTCGGCTCTCGCCTTTAGATTGGCCCAAGTGGGATTAGCTAGTTGGTGAGGTAATGGCTCACCAAGGCGACGATCCCTAGCTGGTTTGAGAGGATGATCAGCCACACTGGGACTGAGACACGGCCCAGACTCCTACGGGAGGCAGCAGTGGGGAATATTGCACAATGGGCGCAAGCCTGATGCAGCCATGCCGCGTGTGTGAAGAAGGCCTTCGGGTTGTAAAGCACTTTCAGTCAGGAGGAAAGGTTAGTAGTTAATACCTGCTAGCTGTGACGTTACTGACAGAAGAAGCACCGGCTAACTCCGTGCCAGCAGCCGCGGTAATACGGAGGGTGCGAGCGTTAATCGGAATTACTGGGCGTAAAGCGTACGCAGGCGGTTTGTTAAGCGAGATGTGAAAGCCCCGGGCTCAACCTGGGAACTGCATTTCGAACTGGCAAACTAGAGTGTGATAGAGGGTGGTAGAATTTCAGGTGTAGCGGTGAAATGCGTAGAGATCTGAAGGAATACCGATGGCGAAGGCAGCCACCTGGGTCAACACTGACGCTCATGTACGAAAGCGTGGGGAGCAAACAGGATTAGATACCCTGGTAGTCCACGCCGTAAACGATGTCTACTAGAAGCTCGGAACCTCGGTTCTGTTTTTCAAAGCTAACGCATTAAGTAGACCGCCTGGGGAGTACGGCCGCAAGGTTAAAACTCAAATGAATTGACGGGGGCCCGCACAAGCGGTGGAGCATGTGGTTTAATTCGATGCAACGCGAAGAACCTTACCTACACTTGACATACAGAGAACTTACTAGAGATAGTTTGGTGCCTTCGGGAACTCTGATACAGGTGCTGCATGGCTGTCGTCAGCTCGTGTTGTGAGATGTTGGGTTAAGTCCCGCAACGAGCGCAACCCCTATCCTTAGTTGCTAGCAGGTAATGCTGAGAACTCTAAGGAGACTGCCGGTGATAAACCGGAGGAAGGTGGGGACGACGTCAAGTCATCATGGCCCTTACGTGTAGGGCTACACACGTGCTACAATGGCGCATACAGAGTGCTGCGAACTCGCGAGAGTAAGCGAATCACTTAAAGTGCGTCGTAGTCCGGATTGGAGTCTGCAACTCGACTCCATGAAGTCGGAATCGCTAGTAATCGCGTATCAGAATGACGCGGTGAATACGTTCCCGGGCCTTGTACACACCGCCCGTCACACCATGGGAGTGGGTTGCTCCAGAAGTAGATAGTCTAACCCTCGGGAGGACGTTTACCACGGAGTGATTCATGACTGGGGTGAAGTCGTAACAAGGTAGCCCTAGGGGAACCTGGGGCTGGATCACCTCCTTATACGATTTAGAACTTATTTGTTCGTAGTGTCCACACAGATGATTGTTAATTGTAAAGAGAACAACACTTATTGTTTGGGTCTGTAGCTCAGCTGGTTAGAGCGCACCCCTGATAAGGGTGAGGTCGGTAGTTCAAATCTACTCAGACCCACCACTTCTTCTTAATGCTTCGTTGTAAGCTTCGTTGTTTAGTAAACTAAACGGCCTCAACTTACGCCTTGTCTTAAAAAGAAGTCGGTATACAAACAGTAAGACCAGCATATGTGGGGCTATAGCTCAGCTGGGAGAGCGCCTGCCTTGCACGCAGGAGGTCAGCAGTTCGATCCTGCTTAGCTCCACCACTTTACTTCTTAAAAATAAATATTCTTTTATCGGGTAGCACAATCACCTGAGAATAGAGTGTGTTTAATTTTGAGAAGTTTTTGATTCTCTGCTCTTTAAAAATTTGGAAAAGCTGATAATAAAATTCGTATGAATAACAGTGTTATTTGTACAGAGTTTTCAAAAGTAAAAAAGAATGATAGCAGTATCATTCAGTGCCATTTAATGAACGTTTCGTTTATTGATTGGTATCTACTTTAGTATTCAATATTAACTTCTGGCGAAGTTAAACTGTCACACAACAAAGACCCGTTTGGGTTGTATGGTTAAGTGACTAAGCGTACACGGTGGATGCCTTGGCAGTTGGAGGCGATGAAGGACGTATTAACTTGCGATAAGCCTAGTCAAGCTAGTAAAAAGCACTTGAGACTAGGATTTCCGAATGGGGAAACCCACCTGCTTGCAGGTATCGTTAACTGAATACATAGGTTAACGAGGCGAACGCGGAGAACTGAAACATCTAAGTACCCGTAGGAAAAGAAATCAACCGAGATTCCGATAGTAGCGGCGAGCGAAATCGGAACAGCCCTTAAGCTTATTATGTGTTAATGGAAGGCTCTGGAAAGTGCCACGATACAGGGTGATAGTCCCGTACATGAAAATGCATTTTAAGTGAAATCGAGTAGGTCGGAGCACGTGAAACTTTGACTGAATATAGGTGGACCATCATCTAAGGCTAAATACTCCCAACTGACCGATAGTGAACCAGTACCGTGAGGGAAAGGCGAAAAGAACCCCTGTGAGGGGAGTGAAATAGAACCTGAAACCGTGTACGTACAAGCAGTAGGAGCCCACTTGTTGGGTGACTGCGTACCTTTTGTATAATGGGTCAGCGACTTATATTTTGTAGCGAGGTTAACCGATTAGGGTAGCCGTAGGGAAACCGAGTCTTAACTGGGCGAATAGTTGCAAGGTATAGACCCGAAACCCGGTGATCTAGCCATGGGCAGGTTGAAGGTTGAGTAACATCAACTGGAGGACCGAACCCACTAACGTTGAAAAGTTAGGGGATGACCTGTGGTTAGGAGTGAAAGGCTAATCAAACCGGGAGATAGCTGGTTCTCCCCGAAATCTATTTAGGTAGAGCCTCGGACGAATACTTACGGGGGTAGAGCACTGTTAAGGCTAGGGGGTCATCCCGACTTACCAACCCTTTGCAAACTCCGAATACCGTAAAGTAATATCCGGGAGACACACGGCGGGTGCTAACGTCCGTCGTGAAGAGGGAAACAACCCAGACCGCCAGCTAAGGTCCCAAAGTCATAGTTAAGTGGGAAACGATGTGGAAAGGCCCAGACAGCCAGGAGGTTGGCTTAGAAGCAGCCATCCTTTAAAGAAAGCGTAATAGCTCACTGGTCGAGTCGGTCTGCGCGGAAGATGTAACGGGGCTAAACTATGCACCGAAGCTGCGGATTCAAAATTTATTTTGAGTGGTAGGGGAGCGTTCTGTAAGCGGTTGAAGGTGTACCGGGAGGTATGCTGGACGTATCAGAAGTGCGAATGCTGACATGAGTAACGATAATGCGGGTGAAAAACCCGCACGCCGGAAGACCAAGGGTTCCTATCCCATGTTAATCAGGGTAGGGTAAGTCGACCCCTAAGGCGAGGCCGAAAGGCGTAGTCGATGGGAAACGGATTAATATTTCCGTACTTGGTATAATTGCGATGGGGGGACGGAGCAGGCTAAGCAAGCATGGCGATGGTAGTCCATGTGAAAGTGTGTAGGCTAGTGACTTAGGTAAATCCGGGTTGCTGTTAGGCTGAGACACGAGACGAGTCACCAAGGTGATGAAGTTGCTGATGCCATACTTCCAGGAAAAGCCTCTAAGCTTCAGATTATACCGAATCGTACCCCAAACCGACACAGGTGGTCAGGTAGAGAATACTAAGGCGCTTGAGAGAACTCGGGTGAAGGAACTAGGCAAAATCGTACCGTAACTTCGGGAGAAGGTACGCTCCGATTGGTGATGAGACTTGCTCTTTAAGCTGATTGGAGCCGCAGTGACCAGGTGGCTGGGACTGTTTATTAAAAACACAGCACTGTGCAAAATCGCAAGATGACGTATACGGTGTGACACCTGCCCGGTGCCGGAAGGTTAATTGATGGGGTTATCTTCGGAGAAGCTCTTGATCGAAGCCCCGGTAAACGGCGGCCGTAACTATAACGGTCCTAAGGTAGCGAAATTCCTTGTCGGGTAAGTTCCGACCTGCACGAATGGTGTAACCATGGCCACGCTGTCTCCACCCGAGACTCAGTGAAATTGAAATCGCAGTGAAGATGCTGTGTACCCGCGGCTAGACGGAAAGACCCCGTGAACCTTTACTACAGCTTGGCACTGAACATTGAACCTACATGTGTAGGATAGGTGGGAGACTTAGAAGCAGAGACGCTAGTTTTTGTGGAGTCGTCCTTGAAATACCACCCTTGTAGTTTTGATGTTCTAACGTTGGCCCCTGAATCGGGGTTACGGACAGTGCCTGGTGGGTAGTTTGACTGGGGCGGTCTCCTCCCAAAGAGTAACGGAGGAGCACGAAGGTTGGCTAAGTACGGTCGGACATCGTACGGTTAGTGTAATGGTAGAAGCCAGCTTAACTGCGAGACAGACACGTCGAGCAGGTACGAAAGTAGGTCATAGTGATCCGGTGGTTCTGAATGGAAGGGCCATCGCTCAACGGATAAAAGGTACTCCGGGGATAACAGGCTGATACCGCCCAAGAGTTCATATCGACGGCGGTGTTTGGCACCTCGATGTCGGCTCATCACATCCTGGGGCTGAAGTCGGTCCCAAGGGTATGGCTGTTCGCCATTTAAAGTGGTACGCGAGCTGGGTTTAGAACGTCGTGAGACAGTTCGGTCCCTATCTGCCGTGGGCGTTTGAGAATTGAGAGGGGTTGCTCCTAGTACGAGAGGACCGGAGTGAACGAACCGCTGGTGTTCGGGTTGTCATGCCAATGGCATTGCCCGGTAGCTACGTTCGGAACTGATAAGCGCTGAAAGCATCTAAGCGCGAAGCAGGCCTCGAGATGAGTTCTCACTAGACTTTTAAAGTCTCTGAAGGGCCGTTGAAGACTACAACGTTGATAGGCAAGATGTGGAAGTGGTGTGAGCCATTAAGCTAACTTGTACTAATTACCCGTGAGGCTTAACCATACAACGCCAAACGCGTTTTATGTGATAGTTTAAGCGCAGAAGTTAATATAACTAAAGTAGATACTTGATTACTCTTTATTATCAGAATTCCAAATTTTAGTAAGCTTGATTAAATCGACCTTACACCAAATTTGCTTGGTGACAATAGCGTTTTGGACCCACCTGACCCCATGCCGAACTCAGTAGTGAAACGAAACAGCGCCGATGATAGTGTAGCATTTGCTATGTGAAAGTAGGACATTACCAGGCTCCAAATAAGAGAAACCCGTTACAGCGATGTGACGGGTTTTTTTACGTCTGCAGGAAAGTGAAAACGCAGGTGAAAGGTAAAAGGCATCAGGTAAAAGGAAAATAATAAGCGCCTAATGCCGACTCTATACATTTGCTATATGGCTCTCTACCGCTGTGGGCACTACGACATCACCAGGCTCCAAATTGAGAAAGCCCGACTAGAAATAGTCGGGCTTTTTTACGTCTGCAGAAAAGTAAAAACGTAGGTGAAAGGTAAAAGGCATCAGGTAAAAGTAAAAGAATAAGCGCCTAAAGACTACTCTAACGCTTTGGACGACACCACGACATCTTGCAATAGAAGGCCTGAGAATAAAGGCATTATGAAAATATATCCGTTTGGGGTAATACCAATCCGCAATAATACTCAATCATTTTGCGGGGCTAAACGTGTCGCTATCTGTGTTAAAAAATTCTCATTTAGAACAACTAAATAGCGAATTTTTTGCCTAGCTATCAACCCGTTTTTCCTGCCTCAAAATAGACCGCTTAATTAAGCGAATTGGTATAAGTCTGGATGATGAAGTGAAAAGTAAAGTTTAAAAACCGACTATGCTTGTGCGTAGTTTGATTTATTACCTAACCAGCGGTGAATAAGTGGGTCTATATGCTGAGGATATTGCTTAAGCATTTGTTGTGCGATGGGTCTTACTTGATTGAGTGTTTGTTTATCGCGTGTTAAATCAGCGATTTTGAATTCGGCTAAACCTGTTTGTTTAGTTCCAAGTACTTCACCTGGGCCGCGTATTTCTAAATCACGTTCTGCGATAACAAATCCATCGTTACTATCGCGCAGTACTCCTAATCGCTTCTGTGCAGTATGAGAAAGTGGCGCATGGTATAAAAGAACGCAATGCGATGCGGTTGCCCCACGTCCTACACGGCCTCGTAATTGGTGAAGCTGTGCTAAACCTAAGCGCTCTGGGTTTTCAATAATAATTAGGCTCGCATTGGGGACATCAACACCGACCTCGATCACGGTTGTTGCGACAAGTACATGAATGTTCCCCGTTTTAAACTCACTCATAATGGCTTGCTTTTCAGTGGCTTTCATTCTCCCATGGACTAAACCAATATTAAGTTCAGGTAAGGCTTCTTTTAATTGTAAAGCACTGTCTTCCGCTGCTTGGCATTGTAATACTTCAGACTCGTCTATAAGAGTACATACCCAGTAAACTTGTCGACCTTGTTCATTACAGGCAAGTTTCACCCGACTAATGATGTCATCTCTGCGGGTATCAGGGATGGCAACAGTGGTAATTGGTGTTCTTCCTGGTGGTAATTCGTCGATCACTGAGGTTTCTAAATCTGCATAAGCAGTCATCGCAAGCGTACGTGGTATAGGTGTTGCTGTCATTACTAGTTGATGTGGATAACAATCACCAAAGCGCCCTTTTTCACGCAGTGATAAACGTTGATGAACCCCAAATCGATGTTGCTCATCAATAATGATAAGTACGAGATTGTTAAATTTTACTTCATCTTGAAATAAAGCATGGGTACCCACAATCATCTGCGCTTCACCAGAGGCGATCATTGCAAGGGTATTAACTCGCTCTTTTCCTTTTGTTTTACCGCCTAGCCAAGCAACCGATATTCCAAGGTTTTCAAACCAGCTGGAAAAGTTAATTCCGTGTTGCTCTGATAATATCTCTGTTGGCGCCATTAATGCGACCTGATAGCCTTGTGCTATCGCAGTTAAAGCGCTCAGGGCTGCGACTAATGTTTTACCAGAGCCTACATCCCCTTGGACAAGTCGCATCATAGGGTAAGCGTGTTGCATGTCTGTTTTAATTTCTGATACTACACGGCTTTGTGCATTGGTTGGCGCAAAGGGTAATTGTGCTAGAAATTGCGCTTCTAATGGATTAGTGGGCTCAAGGGCAATAGCTTTAACTTGTTGTCCTTGCTCTCTTACTTTTAAGAGGCTGAGATTTTGAGCCAACAACTCTTCAAAAACGAGCCGTTGTTGTGCTGGGTGAGTCCCTTGTTCAAGCGCAATTATATCAACATCATTAGGGGGGCGATGCAGTAGCAATAACGCATCACTTAACGGTAGTTGCGATGGTTGCCATTGTTGAGGTAGTAGCTCTTCTACTGCGTATTTTTGAAGCAATTCTATTGCCTGTTCACTCAACGCCCTGATAGAGAGTTGCTTTAACCCCTCGGTTGTTGAATAGACTGGCGTAAGTGTTGATGATGTTGGTTGCTGTTCAAAAGTGTCGCTAATACTGTATTCAGGATGACTCATTTCAAAGCCAACACGTCCGCGACGTATTTCGCCAAAACAGCGAATTATTTTACCCGCGCTAAATGCGTTTTTTTGTGCTGCGGTAAAATTAAAAAATCGTAGTGTTAACCTACCTGTCCCATCATTTATTTGGCAAACCAGCATACGCCTTTTACCAAAGGTAATTTGGCTTGTTTCAATGGTTGCTTGAACCGTTACATGGCTATGTGCCGTAAGCTCACTAATAGCATAAATACGCGTTCTGTCTTCATACCTTAGCGGTAAATGAAAAAGCATATCTTGCACTGTGGTGATGCCTAGCTTTAAAAGTCGTTCAGCCATTTTAGGGCCTACGCCTTTAAGTTCTGTGATTGGGTATTGGCTTAAGCTAGGTTTAGACAAAGTAGGCTCAATTATTGTTATTTAGTGAGTTAAGTGTACTTATACACTGTATATGCATCAAGTATGTTTTAATGCCTGCCAAAATTGTTCATCCGCAACGATTTCGCCATGCTCATTAAGTGCGGGATAAGGTAAGTTCTTTTGCTTACACTGCCTTGCAATAATTGGGTGGCAGCCTTCAAAATACAGTGGGTGTTTTATTTGTTCACTCAGCATATTTCTATTATATAACCCAGCTAACTCACGTTGACGTTGTGCTTCGAATAAGATTAATGCTGCTGCAACAGATACATTTAACGATTGCACCATGCCTTGCATTGGAATAATAATGTTTTGATCTGCATATTCGAGCGCTTTTTCTGAGATCCCCGTTTTTTCTTGGCCGACAATAATTGCAGTGGGTTTAGTGTAATCAATTTCTCTAAAATCGACGGCATCTTCACTTAAATGAGTTGCCAAAATTTGTACATCAGGGTTATGAGCACGGATACTGGCTGCGGCATCATCTATATTTTTGTGAAGGTGTGTGTCTAACCAGTTCTTACTGCCACCTGAGGTATTATTGGTTAGCCACTTTTGCTTTTCTGGCCAGACTGCATGCACATGATGGCAACCAACAGCATCGGCCGTTCTGACTATGGCAGATAAGTTATGGTGTTTATGTACGTCTTCTAAACACACGGTAAGATCGGTTTGACGACGTGAAAGTACACTTTCAATTCTTTGATAACGAGTTTTCTGCATGGGAGTCCTCTTTTTCGGCAAATTATACGAGATTTTTCACCTTAAGGCACCACTGTTCGGCTAATCGGGTTTTGTAATGAGATAAGGGTTTCGGTTGACTGAATAGCTTCTATTGCTTGTATTTTATTGATCAACACATCTTGTAGATGATCGATCGAGCGAGTCATTACTTTAATAAAAATACTGTAATTACCGGTGGTGTAATATGCTTCAACAACCTCTTCTAATGATTCAAGCTTAATCAGAGTTTGTGGGTAGTCTCTGGCATTATTTAAATTAATGCCGATAAAACAACATACATCGTAGCCAAGCTGTTTGGTATTAATGGTTAATTGGGTACCTGTAATGATCCCCGCTTGTTTCATTTTTTCAATCCGCACATGAATTGTTCCTGCACTGACACCGAAACGCTTTGCTAATTCAGCATAGGGTGTACGTGCATTATCCATTAATGCATGCAGAATCTGTTTGTCTAGATTATCGATTTGATAATTTTCCATAGGTTTAGTTGCTTTGTATTGTTGTATTTAATGTTTTTATACCATTTTTTTAATGATTTTAATATCTTAAAGCTATTTTTGTTATGGGTTATTGAATTAAACCGTTTAATTGTTACGATAACCATATTGAAGCGCTACTAAGCGCTGAGTCGCCAATACAATAACTGGGAATGAGGCCAATTATTATGAGTTCACACTATGTGCAGCAGCAGCAGCAAATAAGTAAAGTTAAACAGTTTTTTTCACAGCAATTAGAGCAAAAGTTAGGCTTAATTGAAGTACAGGCACCTATTTTAGCTAAAGTAGGTGACGGTACTCAGGATAACTTAAGTGGACACGAGAACGCTGTTGCGGTGAATGTTAAAGCCATTACAGATAGCCGTTATGAAGTCGTGCATTCGTTAGCAAAGTGGAAACGTAAAACTTTGGGCGAGTATGGTTTCTCTAAAGGTGAAGGAATTTACACGCAAATGAAAGCGTTGCGACCTGATGAAGATTCATTAAGTCCAATCCATTCTGTGTATGTTGATCAGTGGGATTGGGAACAAGTTATTTGTGAAAGTACGCAGCGTTCTTTATCTACTTTGAAGCAAACGGTTGAAACTATTTACCAAGGTATTAAAGCTACTGAGAAATATGTTAGTGACAGCTTTGGTTTAACACCATTTTTACCCACAGAGATTACTTTTGTACATAGTGAAGCATTACGTAAAATGTACCCAGATTTTACAGCCAAGCAGCGTGAAAAGGCGATTACTCAAGAATATGGCGCTGTATTTTTAATTGGTATTGGGGGAGCATTGAGTGATGGCAAAATTCATGATGTGAGAGCGCCAGATTACGACGATTGGTCAACCCCGACATGCGAGCAGTACATGGGATTAAATGGTGATATTTTAGTATGGAACCCAGTGCTTGAAGACGCTTTCGAAATCTCATCGATGGGAATTCGTGTAAGCCCTGAAGTATTGCAAACTCAATTAAGTATTACGGGAGACGAAGACCGTTTAGAGTTTGACTGGCATAAGGCATTGCTAGAAAGTAAGCTTCCACAGACAATTGGCGGTGGTATTGGTCAATCTCGTTTAGCGATGCTGTTATTACAAAAACAACATATAGGGCAAGTGCAGGTAGGTGTGTGGCCAGCGCAAACCTATACAAGTGTAGACGGTTTACTATAAAAAGTTGGGGCTGTTACTAACAGCCCCTTATTATTAAGTTTTAAATTCAATTTCTATTTTATTATTTTCTAACTTAACACTACTCGGTGGGAAGTTACGGGTCGTTTTAAGCAGTTTATTGAAGATATGGATCTCTACACCCGAATGTAAAACGCTATTCACAGTCAACATGGCTTCATCGAGTAACGTATTCAGTTTTTGCTCTAAACCTGCTACCTGCTTTTCTAATTGTTCTGCTTGCTGACTATGGTGTAGCTGCGTGGTGCCAATTTTATTTATGAGTTCATTTTTTTTATCTGCATCTTTAATTAAATCTGCTTTTTCTAAAGCCGCTTG
The DNA here is from genome assembly GCF_000184065.1 of Pseudoalteromonas sp. SM9913. NCBI lineage: Bacteria > Pseudomonadati > Pseudomonadota > Gammaproteobacteria > Alteromonadales > Pseudoalteromonadaceae > Pseudoalteromonas > Pseudoalteromonas sp. SM9913. Next base: position 3,057,330 of record NC_014803.1, on the reverse strand, counting down.
TAAACTATCAACTTGTTCATTTGTTGCTGTTAGTTCACTAAAAGATTTATCAATCTCTTTGGTCATTTCAGTGGCTGAAGCCGCTAAATTAATTACCATTTTAGCACCAGATTCATTACCTATCTCGCCGGCAATCAGTTTAGTGGCATCTAGAATTTCACCCCCAAATAGCTTTCCTTTAGGTAACTCTGATTGACCAATTTGTATTGTACTCTTTGCTTTCATTGAGCTGTGGCTAGCTTGACGTTCAAGCAGAATGTTATTAGCTTCAATGTAACAATATTGAGAGTGTGAGGCATGGACATCGCCTGCGCATATTATTCTACAAGACAGTGATTTATCTTCAGGCTTTTGATGGCCAATTACCCCTTGTTTTACAGTTATATCGCCTCCTGCGGTTAATTCGCCAGATTCAACCGTACCAAAAACGGTAATGTCGCCCGTTGCATTAATACGCATTCCTGGCTCTACATTTTTACTCACTATCACACTGCCTTCAAAGTCGATATGCCCTGTTTTTACCGACACATCGTTGACAGTAAAAATATCGTCAACACGCATGCCATTATTTATTTCAACCGGCACGCCAGCAATCGTAGAGAGTAATTCCATCGGATTATTTTTTGAGATTTCAGTGCCCTCACCTGCAATTAGAGTATGAACCTCTCCGGGTTTTGCAGGTAATACATCGCCTAACACGGTAAACCCTTCTTGGCCTGGTGTAGCGGGTTGTTGCTGTACTAGTAATTCACCTGGTTTTACACTTGCTAACTTACCAAAGTCACGCATATCTACACTGCCATCTTCTTTTAATTTAGGGGCTTTGAGACGATCTTTAAGTGTTTGAACCATTGCGTTAAATTTAGTTGGTTTACCGTCTATAGGTAAGCGCCCTTTGGCGAGTGGACCACTGACTACGGAGCCAGGTGGGAGTTCAGATTGCTTTTGTAAAAGTTGCTCTAAAAATGCTTGTTTATAACCTCTTGCGACGTGCGCTTTAACTAATTCTTTTTTAGCTTCATCAAAACTCAGTGTTGCTCCCCCTTTAGCAAGAGTGAGCGTGCCCGTGGCTAGCATTTTATCATCACTTATCTCCACGCTTAAGGTGGCATCATGACGTGTTGCAACAACTAATATACGTTCAGGTGTTGCACTGCTGAAATAGTTATTTATGGCGTCATGATTGATTTCACACTCGCTGTAAGGCGATTGTTCAATTGCTTCAATGATAAAAGCAGCACTGGCGGGTGCAGATTTACTCGTATCGAGCAATACATTGCCATTATGAGCAAGCTTAAACACAAGTTATCCTTTTCTACTACTAAAGTAAGGTTTAATAAAATAACGTGATTACAGAGTGCTAGAATTTTAGTTTTGAGTCAAGAATTCATCAAAGTGTAGTTACAGATTGGAATAAAAGCTATGAGCGGCGCTCATAGCTTATAGAGGTTAGTTTGTTGAAGGAAGTTCCATAATGCCGTCTATTTCTACTTGTACACCTTTAGGTAGTGCACGAACGCCAATAGCAGCGCGAGCAGGATAAGGCTGTTTAAAATATTGGCTCATTACTTCGTTAACAATGGCAAAATTTGAAAGATCAGTAAGGTAAATATTTACTTTTACTAAATCTTGAATGGTGCCGCCAGCTTCTTCACAAACCGCACAAATATTTTTAAATACTTGGTGTGTTTGCTCGCTAAAGTCTTCAGATATAACGTCCATTGTTTCAGGGACAAGTGGAATTTGCCCAGATAAATAAACCGCTGTGCCCACTTTTACTGCTTGGCTGTATGTGCCAATCGCTGCAGGTGCTTTATCCGTTGATATAAATGCTTTATTCATGATGTTCCTATTTTATTTTTTACGATAGACTTTTTGTACATCCGGCATCACACGTATACGACGCATGATATTAGCGACATGGATACGGTTTTTAACTGTGATCCCTAAGTCTATCACGTATAAATTACTTTCTTTTTCATCGGTAGCTATTTCTACAATATTGGCCTGTGTCGTTGCGACCACATTGGTTAATTTAGCCAGCGCACCTTGGTGGTTAATAATTTCTACTCGTAAAGCCGCAATGTATTCTTTTTCTGGATTATCATCCCATTTTACGACTAGGTATTTTGAACGATCATTTTCCCAGCCACGAATGTTCTTACACTCTTGGCGATGAACCGTTAAACCTTTACCCTGGCTTACGTGAGCTGTAATAGCGTCTCCAGGCACTGGACGACAACATTTAGAATAATTAACTAACATGCCTTCTGTACCAATAATGGTCGCTTTTGCACGTTTAGCAATATCGTTTAAATCATCGTTATCGTTTTGTAATAAGCGTTTGGCAATCAGCATGCTCATTAAATTACCTGAGCCAATTTCTACCAGTAGCTCTAAGGTTGAAGAGAGTTCATGCTCCTCAAGCACTCGCGTAATATTTTCAGCTGGCAGGTTATCAAACTTGTTTTCACCTAGGGCTGAATCAAGTAAGCGACGACCTAATAATAATGCTTCTTCATGCTGTTGGCTTTTAAGGTAGTTACGTACGCCCAGTCGCGCTTTACCAGTAACAATAAAGTTAAGCCATGTTGCGTTAGGATGAGCGCCTGAGCTAGTAATAATTTCTATTGTTTGCCCAGTATCAATGGCTTTACTTAAAGGATAAGGTTTACGATTAACGCGTGCGCCTACACAAGTATTACCAACATCAGTATGAACGGCATAAGCAAAATCGACCGCAGTCGCGCCCATTGGCAGTTCAACGATGCGACCATCTGGGGTAAAGACATAAATTTCTTCAGGGAAGAGTTCGGTTTTAACGTTTTCAACAAACTCAAATGATGATCCCGCACTTTGCTGTAACTCTAGTAAGCTTTGCATCCATTGGCGAGCACGCTGCTGCGCAGTGTGACCCGCATTGTCACCAGACTTTTTATACATCCAGTGAGCCGCGACTCCTTTGTCTGCCATGTGATCCATATCGTGAGTACGGATTTGAATTTCAACAGGAATACCATGCGGGCCAACCAAAGAAGTATGAAGTGATTGATAGCCATTAGTTTTTGGCACGGCAATATAGTCTTTAAAGCGGGTTTCAATTGGCTTATATAAGTTATGAGCAACGCCGAGTACGCGATAACAGGTGTCCATAGAATCTACCGCAATACGAAAAGCGTAAATATCCATGACTTCGTTAAATAGTAACTCTTTGTTGAGCATTTTTTTATAAATACTGTATAGATGCTTTTCACGGCCTGATACGGTGGCCTTTATGCCAGACTCCTCAAGGCGTGCTTCAATTTCTGTTTGAATATTTGAAATAACTTCTTTGCGATTTCCACGCGCTTTAGCCACTTCAGATTTAAGTGCACGATGACGCATTGGATACAGCGCTTGAAAACCTAAGTCTTCTAGCTCATTTTTTATATCGTGAATACCTAAACGATTAGCAATCGGCGCATAAATTTCTAGAGTTTCGCGAGCAATACGGCGGCGTTTATCAGGACGAAGTGCGCCTAATGTTCGCATGTTATGCGTTCTATCAGCCAACTTGATTAAAATAACCCGAATATCTTGGGTCATTGCCATAATCATTTTTCGATAGTTTTCAGCTTGAAACTCTTTTTTATCTTTAAAGCTTAACTTATCAAGCTTGCTCACACCTTCAACGAGTTCAGCCACCGTTTCACCAAATATTTCAGCTAAATCTTGTTGGCTAAAATCGGTATCTTCAATCACATCGTGCATCAATGCTGCCATGAGCGTTTCATGGTCAAGGTGCATGCTAGCTAGTATCTGAGTTACTTCAACGGGGTGAGTAATGTAAGGCTCGCCACTTGAGCGAGTTTGACCTTCATGGGCCTCTCGGGCTACCACATAGGCTTTTTGAACTAGCTCAACATCGTCTGCTGGCAAGTATTTTGAGATTTTCTTTTTAAGACCTTCAAAAAGATACATTCACACTCCAATGTTCTCGTGAAGCAAATAAGTTAGGATAAGTTACGAATATACGATGAAAACAAAGGATTGCCAACGGCTATAGTTGAAATACTATGCCGTTAGCTAAATCAAACCGGGCGGTTGATTATTGGTTGCCACCAACAATGGCAGCAACAGCAGCTAGTTCTGCCGCTTCTTGGTGTTGTTGTTCTTCACGGTCAATAACATCCATTGAAGAATTATCAACTAAACCAAGTTCGATTTCACGTAAAGCAACAACTGTTGGCTTATCGTTCTCAGGATCTACTAGTGGATCTTTACCACCAACAGCAATTTGGCGGGCACGACGGGCCGCAACTAAAATTAAGTCAAAACGATTACCAATTGCATCTACTGCATCTTCAACTGTTACGCGAGCCATCTTAGCACTCCAAAATAATTTAAAAGCAAAGGCGTAGTTTACTGCACGCAGCAGGTTTCGCCAATAGCCAGTGGTTAATTTTTATCTGTTTTAGGGCATGAACACCTAATTTATCTTAATTTAGATTATTTGAGTAGCTCATTAATTAAAGTTTGATGACGTGTTGTTTGCGCTTTTAGCGTTAATCGCTGTGCAATAACAATACTTTCTATCTCACTTAAAGCAGTATCAAAATCATCATTCACAACAACAAAGTCATACTCATCGTAATGAGAGGTTTCTGATTGAGCTTGTGCCATACGCCCGGCAATAATTTCAGCTGAGTCTTGGCCACGGTTATTTAAACGTTGCTCTAACTCTTGCTTTGACGGCGGTAAAATAAAGATAGTTTTTACGTCATCCATTATTTCTCGAACTTGGCGAGCGCCTTGCCAATCAATATCTAAAAACACATCAATGCCAGCGGCGAGTTGCTCTTCAATAGCTTGCTTAGAAGTACCGTAATAATTGTCAAATACTTGTGCCCATTCAAAAAAGTCATCTTTGGCAATTAGTGCCTTAAACTCATCAACCGATACAAAATGGTAGTGTTCCGCATCGTTTTCACCAGGGCGCGGTGCGCGGGTGGTGTGTGATACCGATACTTTCATATCAGCATGTTTTTTCAGTAATGCATTTATTAAGCTCGATTTACCCGCCCCAGAAGGCGCAGATAAAATAAATAAGTTTCCGCGAGAGTGTGCCATTATTTTCTCTATCTAAAAATAAACAGGCTCGAACTATAAACAGCTCAAGCCTTCAATTATTATATTGTACTTTATTTAGCTAATTATGCTCAAGTGAGTGGTAAAGCCAAAAAAAGTTACTCAATATTCTGGATCTGAATATGGAACGATATTTTAAACCTCATTATTATCAGTGGTTTAATCTTGGTGGAGAGTGTTTTAACTGTGTTTGGTAACCGCTATGGTAACCACTTGGAGTCGGTTTCTGGTGCATAGAGATTATTTTACTAAAGAGGAAGTAAGTTTAAATCAGTACCGAAAAACATACATAAAAATTGATAAACTGTTTAGTTTTTGTATTATACACCCAATTGTAATCAAATAATCAAGGAAGAGTGTTTTTATGAAACAATTACAGCAGTACCCTCACCCTGAAAGGCCTCAAAACCCTTCACCCTTAGAAATGGCTATTTATAATTATGAGTTAAAAGCTAAAGATTTTCATAACAAGCGAATAGCTCAAAAAGGGCAGGCGAGTGAAGAGCTTAAAAATAAGATGGCTCGTGACTTTAATCATTTGCAAAAAGAGAAAGAGAGAATTACAGCTCATGCTCGCTTACAAACAGATTTAAAAGAATATCGTGAGCTGAGTGCAAACTCTACAGTTACACAATTAAAACAAGAAAAGCATCATCCAACGCAAAAGCTTGCTCGTCACTTGGCTGCAATAGGGGAACCCAAACCAACTAAGCTACACGAGGCTCACCATATTATTTGTGGCACAGGGAAATACCAATCAGCGAACATGTTACAAACAAGACTTAACCTTCATCTGCATGGAGTTGGCATTAACGATCCCATTAACGGTGTATGGCTAATAAACTTTGAAAAAAATAAAGACCAGAACTGGGATAGCCCAGCTTCGCCACCTCATCGAAAGCTACACAGATATAACTATGAGACATGGATTAATACTAACTTTGGTAATGCGGCTACGCCTAGAGCTTTATTTTTGAATAGGCTGAAAACGGTTAAAGTTAAAATAAAAACAGGTACTGTGCCTGCAGGTTTACTTGCACCAAAAGATGAAAACTGGAAGGCTTTATAGTGACTGTATATCAAATTAAAAACGAAGCTTACACATATGACGTGATCGACCTTGATATTGTTGAGCTCTCAGAAACAATTTCAAAAAATAACGACCTTGATACAGATACTGTACTAAGGATGTTTATGTCATCTTCACTTAATAATATCGAATTTAGCCATCTATGGCCCGAAGGACTACACTTTGACTATTTTGGTAAAGCTAAAAAGCAAAACTATGACATATCGCGCTTAGGTCATTTTTTAATAATGAAGATGCCAGTATATGAGTTATTGAAAGAGCGTTTAGCTAGTTTTGGAGAGTTTTTACCCGTTAAAGCTGAAGGCAATAACATGATGTTGTTTAATTTGCTTACCTTCGGACAAGAGCAAAAAGACATGTGTTTGACCAAGTACGAAGATGGCTTTGAAGACGGTTTAGAGTTACTTAACTTTGAGCAAGATGATATACAAAATAAGTTATTATTTAAGTCTAAGCTGGAAGGCGCTCAAAAAGTTTATTGTACTGATGAGTTTAAAAATATCATCCAAAGTAACAAACTTAAAGGCTTAGTGTTTGACGAAGACTTACTAGATCCGTTTGTTTGATTTTATACTTATAAAGTGTATTTATCACTCAAGTATACTTTTTAGGTATATACAAATATCTTGAAATTATACTTTTAAGCTCTACAATTTGACGTAACAACACCCCTCCCGCTACCCTTAAGCTCAGCGCCCTGCGAGGGGTTAATTGTTTATAAAGCATAGTAAAGCTGCTTACATAACCTTTGCCCCATATTCTTAATTTGTATATTATCTCAACTAATGAGAATAATGGATTAGCTGTTTAGTTATCTACTAATATGGTTTGGCAGGGAATAGTATGTCGTTACGCGATCACCAATCTTTCATTACTCCACTTTTAAAATGATATACTTGCAAGCCAAACGCTACACCAATAAAACAGTTGGCCGCCCAGATATACAAGCCTTTGCCGGTGCGCTTGATATGCACCGCGCTAAAAAAGGTGTATTCATCACCACCAGCGGTTTTAGTAAAGACGCTTTTGATTACATTGGTAGAATAGACAAACGCATAGTGCTTATAGATGGTGCGCAACTTACCGAGCTAATGCTTACCCATAACTTAGGCGTTAGTACCAAACGCGTATTTGAAGTAAAAGCGCTTGATAGCGATTATTTTATAGAAGATTAATTAGGCAAAACTAATGACCAATACTGAAGAACAACAATTTCTAACCGATCTTGAAAAAAAACTCTGGAATGCTGCCGACAAACTACGTTCAACTCTTGATGCTGCGCAGTATAAACACGCCGTACTGGGTTTAGTGTTTATTAAATACGTGTCTGATGCTTTTAAAATTCGCCAAGACGAATTAATCTCCGCGTTTAATAATCCTGATAGCGATTACTTTTTAGACCCAGAAGACTTTGGAGGGAAAGAATCAGCTGAGTACCAAGAAGAACTTGCAGTTGAGTTAGAACAGCGTGATTATTATCTTGAAACCAATACATTTTGGGTGCCAACTCAAGCGCGCTGGTCGTTTTTACAAGATAATAATAAAACGGTAATTGGTGGCGCTGAGCTGCCAATTGGTAACGATAAAACCATTAAAATCACTTCGGTCGGTCACTTAATTGATAACGCGCTTGATGCCATTGAAGTTGCCAACCCAAAACTTAAGGGCGTACTTAATAAGCAATACACACGCCTGCAAATAGACCAAGTTAAACTGGCAGAACTTATCGACTTAATCGCGACTATTCCTTTTGTGCATGCGTCATTAAATTCAAAAGATATTCTGGGTCATGTGTATGAATACATGCTTGGCCAATTTGCATTAGCAGAGGGTAAAAAAGGTGGTCAGTTCTACACGCCTAAATCAATTGTAAGCCTCATGGTACAAATGATGGAACCCTTTAAAGGCCGTGTATACGACCCAGCTATGGGCTCGGGTGGGTTCTTCGTACAAAGTGAGCACTTTATAAATGCGCACAAAGGTAAAATTGGCGATGTGTCTATTTACGGCCAAGAATACAACCACACCACATGGCAGTTAGCATCGATGAATATGGCGATTCGTGGTATCGATTTTAACTTTGGTAAAGAGCCAGCTAATACCTATACCAACGATCAACACCCTGATTTGCGTGCCGACTTTGTAATGGCTAACCCGCCATTTAACATGAAAGAGTGGGATGTTGGCGTGAGTGATGATGACCCTCGCTGGGCATATGGCACGCCGCCATCGGGTAATGCCAACTTTGCTTGGTTACAACACATGTTATATCACACAGCGCCCAATGGCAGTGTTGGCTTGTTACTGGCTAATGGCTCAATGTCGTCAAACACCAATAACGAAGGTGCAATCCGCAAAGCCCTCATTGAGCAAGACCTAGTAGAATGCATGGTAGCCTTGCCCGGCCAGCTATTTACGAATACCCAAATCCCTGCCTGTATTTGGTTTTTAACTAAAAACAAAAATGCGCGAGTGAGTGCCTCAGGCCGTCAATTAACCGACCGCCGTGGCAAAGTACTATTTATTGATGCGCGCAACTTAGGCTATATGAAAGACCGTGTATTGCGCGACTTTACTCAAACCGATTTAGACCAAGTAACCGCCACCTTTCACAATTGGCAGCAAGCAAGCGACTATCAAGACACCGCAGGCTTTTGTGCCAGTGTTGATTTTGCAGGCATTACCAAACACGATTTTGTATTAACCCCAGGGCGTTATGTGGGCGCAGAAGCCGCCGAAGACGATGGCGAACTCTTTGCTGATAAAATGGCGCGCTTAACTACTCAGCTTAAAAGCCAATTTGCAGAGTCAGAGCATTTAGAGGCGCAAATAAAACAAAACCTCGAAGGCTTAGGGTATGACATCTAAACAACCTAATATCACAACCGAGGTTACACCTGTGCTATTAGCCAATATTCGTCAAGTAATTGACCAAGCGCAAAGCCAAGTTAAACATGCGGTTAATAGCGCCATGGTGCAAGCTTACTGGCATATTGGCCAGTTAATTGTTGAACAAGAACAACAAGGGCAAAACCGTGCCGAGTACGGGAAATCCCAACTTAAACAGCTCTCAATGCAGTTAACCAAAGAATACGGTAAGGGTTTTTCTAGCCGTAATCTTGCTAATATGCGCAGCTTTTATCTGGCGTTTCCAATTTTGCAGACACTGTCTGCAAAATTGAGTTGGTCGCATTACACTCAACTAATTCGTATTGAAAACCAAGCGGCACGGCTTTGGTATATGCAAGAATCTGCCGAGCAAAATTGGAGCGTGCGCGCACTTGAACGCCAAATGGGCACCTTGTATTACGAGCGCTTATTAGCCAGTAAAAATAAACAGCCCGTTGAGCAAGAAGCCCAGCAAAATACTTTGCTACTGACCGATAAAGCGCAAGACTATTTACGCGACCCCTACATTCTCGACTTTTTAAATTTAGATAGCGGACAATACCTAGAAGCAGACCTAGAGCAAGGCATTATTAATAACTTACAAAAGTTTTTATTAGAGCTAGGTAAAGGCTTTGCCTTTGTGGCGCGCCAACAACGTATTTGCACTGACGATGGTGACTATTTTATAGATTTAGTATTTTACAATTTCCATCTTAAATGCTTTATGCTGATTGATTTAAAACTCAACAAACTCACCCATCAAGATGTGGGACAAATGGACATGTACGTGCGCATGTACGAAGAGCAACAACGCCGCCCTGACGATAATCCCACTATTGGTTTAATTCTCTGTAGCGAGCATAACCACACCGTGGCTAAATACTCCGTGCTGAACGAAAGCAAGCAGTTATTTGCGTCAAAATACCTGACTCAATTACCGAGCGAAGAAGAGCTAAAGCGCGAGCTTGAAAAAGAGCGTGCCCGCGTGCAACAGCAGCTGAGTAACCAGCAAAAGGAGCTTGATGATGAAGAGTAAGTATTTGATGGCAAAATTAATTGGTGTGCCAATGAAGCGTATAAAAAAAAGAGGCATTGGTTTATGAATTGGATAGAAACAACTGTTGGAGAATATTGCCCATTCGTTTATGGAAAAAGTTTACCTAAAACCCAGCGTACCGAAGGTGATATTCCTGTTTTTGGCTCAAATGGCTGCGTGGACTATCACAACAAAAGTTATGTGAATGGCCCTGGTATTATTATTGGTAGAAAAGGCAGTGTTGGTGCAGTCCATTTATCTGTAGAGCCTTTTTGGCCAATAGATACTTCTTTTTATGTAGAAAAGGAAAGTATTGATGAGCTTAAGTTTACTTATTACCTATTAAAGTCATTAGGTTTAAAGGGGATGAATTCTGATAGTGCAGTCCCTGGATTAAACCGCGAAAATGCACATGCATTACCAATCAGAATACCTGAAAAAATACAGGATAGAGAAAAGCTTGGTCAATGGATTTCTGTATATGACTCTAAAATCGAACTCAACCGCCAAACCAACCAAACCTTAGAGCAAATTGCACAGGCAATATTTAAAAGCTGGTTTGTCGATTTTGATCCCGTACGCGCAAAAATAGCTGCTAATACCGCCGGTGAAAATGCGCAGCGTGCTGCTATAGCTGTTATTAGCGGTAAGAACCAAGCAGCGCTTGACCAACTAGAACAACAATACCCAGCGCAATACCAGCAACTACAAGCTACCGCCGACTTATTCCCCGATAACCTCATCGACTCAGGACTAGGCGAAATACCAGATGGGTGGGAGGTTGTTGGTTTCAAGGATATAATTAGAAAATATATCGATAATCGGGGAAAGACGCCGCCAACGGCAGAAAGTGGCATCCCTTTACTTGAGGTCAAACATTTACCTGATGGGTCAATTAAGCCAAGTTTAAATACTTCAAAATACGTTGATATTGAAACATTTAATTCTTGGTTTAGAGCGCACCTTGAAGCTGAAGATATTTTGATCTCTACAGTAGGTACAATTGGTCGTATTTGTATGGTACCTAAAGGTGTCAAAGTTGCAATCGCGCAAAACTTACTTGGAATGCGGTTCCAACGCGAAAAAGTTTCTCCTTATTTTATGTATTACCAAATGGATAGTCTTAGGTTTAGACATGATATTGATGCACGATTAGTTGTAACTGTCCAAGCCAGCATAAAAAGAAAAGATTTAGAGACAATTGATTTACTAGCACCACCAGTCGCTTTACAAAATGAGTTTGAAAAACTAATTCTTCCCTTCATTGAAATACTGCAAAGTAATCAGTCAATAGAGTTAGCTAGCACAAGAGATGCTCTTCTCCCGAAACTGCTTTCAGGCGAACTTAGTATAGACACCAGCGAAACGGAATTTTAAATGGCGATTGAAAAAATAAAGCAAAGTGCTGACTTAATTGAAAAAGTCGAGCAGTATTTACAAAATGGTTTGAACTCAAATTCCTTGTTTAATGACGCATTAGATGAGGGGGATTTACTAAGCATTCGTAGCATAAAAGATACTGAACATACCCACCAATACAAAGCCAGTGAGGTGTTGTATTGGGTTGATCGCAACGCCTATTTAGATGAGTTTGATAATTGGAATGGCGAGCAATTGCGAGATAAACACCGAGAGGCGATTGAGTATGTTGATGCGACTCAACAAGACTCAGTTGTGTCAGACTTGATTGCCCTAATTAAAAAAAAGAAAGTGGCGCCTTTTGTTGGTGCTGGGGTTTCAGCTGCTGCAGGCTACCCAAGTTGGGATACGGTACTTAAAGAGCTGGGTAAAAAGCTGACTAATGTTGATAATTTACAAGTTGAAGAACTCTTAGCTAACGAGCGCTATTTAGAATTAGCACAGCTATTAGCAGATGCATCATCTTCGCAACTCAATAATCATATTCGTACCACGTTTAGAATTAAATCGACGATTGAACAAGATAAAACTCTTGTGCCAGACGTGATTAAATTACTGCCGCGCTTGTGTGCAGGCGCTATGGTTACCACTAATTTTGATACTTTAATTGAGAGTTGGTTTAAAGCGCATAAAACGGCCTCTGAATTTGATGGAATTTTATGTGGTTTACAAGAGAATCATAATTTTGTTACTAAACTACTCAAGGGTGAGCGTTGTTTATTAAAGCTCCATGGTGACGCTACACAGCCGGAATCTTATATTTTCACTCAAACACAATATGAGCAAGGTTATGGAAGTGGTGGTATTGATTATCGTAAGCAACTCCCTAAAGCACTGCGCCAAATATATATCAGTCATTCATTATTGTTTTTAGGTTGTTCATTACAGCAAGATAAAACCATGGAGCTGTTTGAACAGGTGCGCAACGATGGTGAGTTTGTCATTCCTGAGCATTTTGCTCTATTGGCATTACCTGTTAAACCTATTGAGCAGCCACCAACAGTAGCTGAAAATAGTGGACAGGTTGTTCCTGCCTTTGAAGCGGATGATGATAAGCGCCAAGAAATGGAAGATAGATTGTTTGAATTAGGTATTCGACCTATTTGGTATCCAGCAACAGATAACCATAAAATGTTAATTCAACTGATTGAGCTGATGGTCGATGTCGCCGATGGTCGCTTAATGCTAAGGGGATAAAATGATCACGGAAGACCAACTAGAACAACTTTGTCTTAACTGGTTTCAAGGCATCGGCTATCAATATATTTGTGGTTATGATATTGCCCCTAATGAACCTGCTGCTGAGCGCAGTGATTATCGCCAAGTGATATTGCATGGGCGTTTATTAGCACAGCTTAAAGTAATTAATCCGCATATTCCATTGGCGACCCTTGAAGAAGTCGCGTTGAACTTAGGGAAAGCCGAAACCCCGATACTGATTAAAAATAATAAAGGCTTTCATCAAGCGCTATTGCAAGGTGTAAAAGTAGAATACAAAGTTAATGACGAAAGTAAAACTGACAATACCAGAACAGGCTACGTTCAGCTGGTGGATTTTAACGATGTAAATAAAAACCAGTTTTTAGTGGTGAATCAGTTCACTTTAACGGGCACTAAAGGCAATCGCCGCCCAGATGTGATGGTGTTTATTAACGGCTTACCGTTGGCGCTATTGGAGCTGAAAAACCCCATTGATAATAACGCTGACATTTGGCAGGCGTTTCAACAAATTCAAACCTATAAAGATGAGCTACCTGATTTATTTATTTTTAACGAGGCGCTTGTTGTTAGTGATGGCTTAACTGCAAGAGTGGGCTCGCTAACGGCTAATAAAGAGCGCTTTGTACCGTGGCGCACTGTAAATAGTGAAGATGACAAGCCGCTATTTGAATATCAGTTAGAAACCTTAGTAAAAGGTTTTTTTCAGCCTGCGCTGTTTTTAGATTATTTGCGCCACTTTATTCTGTTTGAAGAGGATGATGGTAAAACCATTAAAAAAATCGCGGGCTATCATCAATTTCACGCCGTGCGCGCTGCAGTAAAGGCAACATTAATTGCTGAAGCGAAGGCGCAGCTTGCAGAGCCTCGCGCTAATTATGTTGATAAAGTGCAGGCAGGCTCCGGCAAAGCAGGGGTTGTGTGGCACACCCAAGGTTCGGGTAAATCGATTTCGATGTTGTGCTATGCGGGTAAGCTGATGGCACAACCGCAAATGAATAACCCAACCATAGTGGTGGTAACGGATCGCAATGATTTAGACGGCCAGCTTTATAATACCTTTTGTATGGCAGCGGATACGTTAAAACAAACGCCAGTGCAAGCAGGGGATAGGGACGAGCTGCGTGATATTTTAACTGCTCGCCAAGCGGGTGGCATTATATTTACCACTATTCAAAAGTTTGCCCTGTTAGCTGATGAGAAAAGCCATCCTAAATTGAGTGAACGCCACAATATTGTGGTGATTTCAGATGAAGCTCATCGCAGCCAATATGGCGATAAAGCCAAGTTAAACAGTAAAACAGGCGAATATACTTTTGGCTATTCTAAGCACTTACGCGATGCGCTGCCACAAGCGACGTTTATTGGCTTTACTGGTACACCTATTGACGCTGCCGATAAAGATACACGCGCCGTATTTGGTGATTATGTGTCGGTTTATGATATTCAAGATGCGGTAGATGATGGTGCTACGGTGCCTATTTATTATGAATCACGCCTTGCCAAGCTGGATATCAACCAAGCAGATATAGAAAGCTTAAATGATGACGTAGATGAAGTGATTGAGGACGAAGAGGATATTTCGAGCCGAGAAAACACTAAATCAAAATGGGCAGCGCTTGAAAAACTAGTAGGCAGTGAGCCCAGAGTTAATTTAGTTGCAAAAGATTTAGTGGCGCACTTTAGTGAGCGTACCAATACTATGCAGGGCAAAGGCATGATAGTGGCAATGAGCCGCGAAATTTGTGCTGATTTATACAATGCCATAATCGCTATTAAACCCGACTGGCACGATGATGACCCCGCCAAAGGCGCAATTAAAATTGTTATGACTGGCTCAGCGTCAGACAAAGCGAAGCTACAGCCACACATTTACAATAAAGAAACTAAAAAGCTGTTTGAAAAACGCTTTAAAGATGTAAATGACCCGCTGCAATTGGTAATAGTGCGCGATATGTGGTTAACGGGCTTTGATGCGCCAAATTGCCACACTATGTACATCGACAAACCCATGAAAGGCCATAATTTAATGCAGGCCATTGCCCGCGTTAATCGGGTATTTAAAGACAAGCCCGGTGGTTTAGTGGTCGATTACATTGGAATTGCCAATGAATTAAAAGCTGCGCTGCACACTTACACTAATTCAAACGGTCGTGGCCAGCCCACTCATGATGCTCACGAAGCGTTTGCGGTATTACTTGAAAAAATGGATATTGTGCGTGGCATGCTACATGGCTGTGATTACAGTGACTATGAAACTCACGCACTGCAATTATTGCCTAAAGTGATGAATCATATTTTAAGCTTACCTAACTCGGGCGATGGTAAGCTTGACGGTAAAAAACGCTTTTTAGATGTGATGGCAGCGCTTAGTAAGGCGTACACTTTATGCGGCACGCTAGATGAAGTGGCTCCCCTTAAAACTGAAATTGCTTTTTTTGCCGCAGTAAAAAGCGCATTGGGCAAATTTACCACCGTAGATAAACGCCGCACCGATGAGGATAAAAACACCGCCCTTAAACACATCATCGACAATGCGCTTATTGCTGAAGGTGTTGACGATATTTTTAAGCTGGTGGGCTTAGATAAACCTAATATTGGTTTGTTATCGCCTGAGTTTATGGAAGACGTGGCGAACATGAAAGAAAAAAACCTCGCCGTTGACTTACTCGAGAGACTATTACGTGACGAAATAAAAGCGCGAATGAAAACAGATGTAGTATCAGAGAAAAAATACTCTGACCGTATTCTAGAAACGCTGCGTAAATACCATAACCGCGCTATTGAAACAGCTCAGGTGATTGAAGAGTTAATCAAAATGGCCAAAGACATGGCCGCCGATGCTGAAATGGCTGAAAATTCAGGATTAAATACCGATGAAATAGCTTTTTATCGTGCGCTGATTCAAAACGAATCCGCAGTACGCGAACTTGGTGATGACTCGCTGCGCAGTTTAGCAAAAGAAGTGACCGAAAAGCTGCGTAAGTCGACCACGGTTGATTGGCAGGTACGCGATAGCGTGCGCGCAAAGCTGCGCAACTTAGTGCGCAGAGCATTACGTAAGTTTAAGTACCCGCCAGATAAGGCAGATGAGGCAATAGAGCTGTGTTTAAAGCAAGCTGAAGCGCTAAGTAATAGCTGGACACAAGACTAATGCATTTTAATTATGTAAATCAGCATGTAGTGTGATTAGGTCCGGACCTAAACCGTGAAGGTCCGGAGTTAAGCTCCAAGGTCCGGACCTTTGAGTAAATATTCTGACTCAGACTTCGCTGATGTACTCGAAACTAAACCCAGCTTATTGCAGCGCAAAAAAGTACTGCCCATCATTACTGATAAATTTAAATGCTTTGTAGATACGTTTATGACAGGGTTTTAAAGGGCTGTAGTCGTGTTTTTTGTAAACCGTCAACGGTTGACGGCTTGTTAAGAATGTATAAGTGAGGACGCTGACAGCTCGCTATGCACTTAGTGATAACTTTGCTGATGTACTCGAAATCAACCTCAGCCTTTTACAGCGCAGAAAATACCGTCAGTAATAACGGGTAAATTTAAACACTTTGTTGATACATTTATAGTAGGTATATAAAGGGCTGTGGCCGTGTTTGGTATAAACCGTCAACAGTTGACGGCTTGTTAATAACGTATAAGAGAGGACATTGCACTCATGGATTCCGAACGTATTTGGAGTGAGTTTACAAAGGCTCATTTAGATGATGAGCATGCGCGCCTTAGAAGAGGTTCAAGGTTCAAACTAGCTAAACCATGGATTAAGGGGGTCTCTTCTCCAGCGATGCCAACTAGAATGCTTTCAAAAGTAGTTGTTTATGATAGTTGGTTAAATAATTTTAATATGGATTTAGCTAATCAGATCGTCGATAAATATTCGTCACTTACTCTACGAGAGCTGGTAGAAAAGATGTTAAAAAAAATGGATGATAATCATACAAGTTATCCATATTTATGGTGGGTTTGGCCTAAGTCAAAAAAAATGCGTGTGATACATGAAGATGCTAACGGAATAACATTTGTTAAGCTTGATAATAAATGGCAGATGGTTTTTTCTTCACAAGTTGTAGGCGTGTTAGTTGGCGCACAGGGAGTGGAAGGGTATGAGTCATTACCGAGAAACTCATATTTTATTTCTTGGGAAAATGAAGAAATAGCCCTTAAACACTCTATATGAGTTATTTGCCTTAATTTAGGTGAATAAGCTTTAACTTGAACTGCCATATTCGATAATAAGGTTCAATTAAATATGACAGCTGTATACCTTCTAAAAGCTGTCCCTAGTAGCTATAGTTACAATAATTATTAGGCTCTGAGGTGTTAGTCCATGAGTAAAGATCACAATGCAAATGGTATATTAAAGTCGGTTAAAGTAATCGATGCGATTGATGATGAAATACCTTTTTCATCAGTAATTGAAGAAGACGACGAGTTGATTGAGCTGATTCGAGAGCGAGAGCATCAAAAAGAAATCGAAATTGACATAGATGATTTGTAAAGAATTAACTTAACCCTTTATTTCTTGCTCATTGCTAAGCTATTCGTTAAGACTGTAAGATTAAATATGAGTAGTACAAGTTAATTTATTTAGTAAGTTTGAGCTATAAAGTATAACTAGCCGTCAGTTTAGTGTTTTAATCTGTCAATAAGGTTAATGACTATGCTTGCTGTCTATTTCTATTATTTAGGTTGTACTTATGAGTGGCGTAAGCACTCACATGCTGCTCTATAATTGCAAGTGCTTCTTCATCGTCCATGTTATTAGCCGGTGCTCCTTCTAAGTATGGTAAATTATTGGCTTTATGTAGTGGCTTATTAAGCCACTTCCAAGCTCTAGGTAAGCTTTTTTCAACTTGAGGATCAGTTAGAGTATCAAGTATTCTCCCTACTTTTTTAGGGTATTTGAACCATCCAATAGGTTTAAGAGCAGTTTTGCTCCCTACAACTCGACAAGGCAATTGTGATGCAGCCAGCTCTTCTTCAAAGATATATTTAATTGTCCAGTCAGCCAGTGCGCTTAGACTTTTATTAGCTTGTCTAAACTCATCATTATCAGATTTTCTAGGGATTATTAAGCCAATTTTGATAGGTGATCTTACTTTTAATGTATTGTGGTATTTAATTTTTTCTAGTGCTGGAACAATGTCTGTGTCATTAGTTACGAAAACAACTTGCTCTATAGATAAGTCAGTAATTGCATCATAGACGGCTTCGAGCGCTACATTTACATCACTTTGCTTTTCCTCCATTTTCCATATTTTTACACGTTCAGACTCGCTAGGTTCTTTTTCTTTACCTAGGTTATCCTTTTCAACTATAGGAAATTTGGTCTTATCGATGGCATAGCTACCTTTGATGGTTTTTAACTTAGAACCACAATAATTGTGTAAGGCAAGATGGTAAGAACGCTGATCGTTAAGTGAGCTTTTATCAGATGCAGCCCTTTGGGATATTTCTGCGGTAAAAAATTTTACAGCTAGATCATCCAAAACAGACGCACTTACTCCGCAACGCTTTAAAAGCCGTTCAGACAAAGAAACAGGGTTTAACCATTTAAAAGGACTACCCTTAAGGCAGCCAAAATAAAGATTGTATCCGTCAATATAAATTCTTGTGTTCACGTTTTAGTAGCCCAGAAATGAAAAAACCGACGCTAAGGTCGGTTTGATCGCCCAACTCCAGAGGTCTGTATATCGCCTGCGTGGAAGAAGGGTAAGTTGTTGACTGGATACTACAACAAGAGATAATAACAATCAATGATTATGTAAAGTTAATTTTAGTACAGTAATCACTATATTTCTACTAACCAAAAGCTAGTTATATAACTGATGTATTAGTACACAACTTACTTGTTAGTCATTGAAAATTAGTTATTATCTTACCCTCAAAAGTCACCCGTCAACCGTTGACGGGTTACTACCAATTAAACTTAAAGCCCTTATTAATAAGTAAGAATTGCTTTCTTGCTTCACTCATATGCTGGTGGAAGTACGGTGCTTTTACTATCTTCGTGTGGATATGAAAATGGAGATGTTGACTATCAGTATCTTTGTAATATGCATCAAGTGCCGATTGGATAATGATAAAGCTATCCACGCCATAGTACTCAAGAACCCGATATTTAAAGCATTCTAATGCAACTCTGTGTTGCGCTATTAATGCGTTTAACTCGCTTCTATCTGTATTGTTTAGTTTAACCATATCGAACAACTGGAGGTATGCATCGATAGAGTATTCATTTAACTCTGGATCATAGCCTTGTATGACGTTCCAACCAGCTCCATTTTTGATAGGGTTAGTTCGTACGGCAAGTTTGCCTTCAGTTGTTTTTGCACCAGTAGAGCGACCACCATGCAATTTACATCGACCATTACGCTTGTTGCCCAAGCGTTTACAGGGACTACCTGAACGTGTTTTAGCGCCGCACTTGGGTAAACTGTTTAAATCAAACTTACTCATTTTTGCCTTTTTATGATCGATCATATTCGGTTAACCTTCGGTTCAAGGGGTTTGTTTTTTGAAAATTTATTTTCTTCAAAGTTTCTAAAAATTAAAGTTTTATGTGTTTATCACCATGGCGGGGGTATATAAATCAATTGTTTATATGGTTTTGGTGCCATTAAAAGCGATCACTTTATGAAGTTTTTTGCTGTAAATTCACATAGGGTGATCGATCACCTTGCATGTATATACTTCGGTGCATAGAGTGCTGAACGGATAAGTGATCGCTACTAGCTTGATTAAGGTGATCGCTGCACATTAATAAGTGATGAAGTTTAGGTCGTTTTAACTGTGTACTACTTATATCTGAGCACCTGTTTTGTAAATAGATACCATCAGTCTTTAAGCTATTTGGCTTTATTTGAATCACTTTTTTATTTTGCTGATATGTAATAGCAGGGTTCACGAACAAGGTATCGTTAAAGCGCTTACTATCGTGCACAGTGGAGTATTCAAGCTTATTAAATAAATAACTATGAGCCTTAATGTCAGTTTCTTTTGTAGCGAGCTTAGTTAGATAACTTAAACGGTAAAGGGCAGGCTCTATACTGAGCTTATTACCCCTTTGCATTAGATAGTATGGATGTTTAACGAATGAAGCCGAGCCTAATCCTTCAGACTCCCAAGCATGCTTTAATTGGTGGGTGAGCTTGCTACTATGCTTTATTTTGTGGCCACTCAATAACACAGCTAAATGATAATGATGATTTGAAGATGTATTTCTTTCTCTAGTGCATATATAGCTTACTTTGCAGTTGTATTGCTTTGTAAGTACTGATAGCTGCTTTTTAATAAATTTTAAGAACATCTGATTGTTAGTAGAGTAGGATTGAGTACTTAACTCTATTCTTGCCACTAAAACTTTAGAATAATGGGAAAGCATACATTCACAGTGCTGAAAGACTTTAGTTAATGCTTTTAAATTTTGCCCTTTAGTTTTTGGCTTAAATACTCGGTAGCTATGATTCTTGTATATGAACTCTAACGAGTTAGTTGCTGTTATTTTAAAAGTCATTGTCATATCTATTTGGTTTAGTTATTAATAGGTATCTTTCTTATATTATTTAATATCCGCTGCGAGGAGATAAGCGCTCTATCAGTAAAAGCTCTTTAAATATAATAAGTAAGATGTATTTATTGATTGTGGCTAAGCGTATTTTTACTGATCAATTTGCTTCAAAGTGCGTCATCAGGAGGCAAAAAAAAGCAGGTTATTTACCTGCTTTTGGGGTTCTTATTAGCTAGCCAACTCTTATAATCTTGAAAGTGCCACATAGATCGCCCGTTAATTACATGAGCTGGTGGGGGGAAGTGGCCTGCCTTTACCCATCTTCCAAGTGTTGACCTGCTGATGTTAAGAAGCTTTTGTAATTCAGGCTTCTTTATCATCCGAGCATCGTCAATATACATAGCAAGATCTGGTAGGGTGTTATTGCTCATAAAGTGGAGCTCATGTTTATAACTTCACGAGATTGAACAAACTCTTGAAG
The DNA here is from genome assembly GCF_000184065.1 of Pseudoalteromonas sp. SM9913. Classification (NCBI taxonomy): domain Bacteria; kingdom Pseudomonadati; phylum Pseudomonadota; class Gammaproteobacteria; order Alteromonadales; family Pseudoalteromonadaceae; genus Pseudoalteromonas; species Pseudoalteromonas sp. SM9913. The sequence goes on along the minus strand of NC_014803.1, from coordinate 3,036,551 downwards.
CTCGCTTAAAAGCCAGCAAACTCTGTCGCTATCGGCATGCAATTTACGACGTTTAGGAAATAAGCCCTTTTTCTCTAGATTCCATGCACTTGTCCGTGAAACTGATGTGATTTTTACACGCTCAGCTTCTCTTACGAGACGGTCAGTAAATTGCGTTGTTGGTTTAATTAGTTTGTTCATATATGTATTCTCCGGTTCATCGTTGTTGATGGGAGAATTTTGATGGAATATTGATTTGATAAAACCCTATGTGCTAAGCATAGGGCTTTTTTTTTGATGTTAGTTATTGAAATTTATAATTAAATTATTTTTAATTTTTTCTTTATTTTCGTTGGTTTATACTCTGACTTAAGAACTTCCACCAGCTTATTTACTGATGGCTGCCGTAATGAAGAGCTTTTTTGTATATGCTTTATTTGACGCCTTACAAATTGCTCTTTAATTTCATTGTTACTAAAAGTGCTGAAACACTCTAATGCTTTGTTAGTGAGGTTAAATTGATAAAGTAATTGAAAGATTGCAGCCGTCGCATTTTCCTTACTGAATTTGCCTATACTATTATTTTCATAAAGAAATGAGGCCATTTCCTTAATTATATCTCTTAAAGGAGTAATTTTTTCCGTTTTAGTTTTACCACCTTTTTGAGGATCAAGGACATTCTTTTGAAACCCCTTATTAGCATGTCTTTCCAAGTTAACTCTCATATCATGGGCGCCAGTATGGTAACCAATAAGAAGAGCACTGGTTAATGCATCACTAAATTGCTTTTCTTTTGAGGTATAGGATGCCGTCAGTGTTTTCGCCATAATTTTTAGTTCGTTATCTACCTCTTTGAGCATAGATTGCTCATTGTCGGGAAATAACTCTTTATTAACCTTTAGCTTTTTAACTCTATGACCTAATAAATTAAGGAGTTCAATACCAGAAAAGAAAGACTCTAATGCCGTTTTCAATTTATTATCTTGTTTTAGAGTATCGCTGTTTAATCTATCAAGCAGCATTTCAGGTAATACCATCTTCTTAAGGTTTTCAAATTGTTGCTTAGCTTCATTACTTGTTACACCAGTAATAGATATTATTTTTGATTTAGCCATTTTGGATTTCTTAACTATTTTTTTGTTAACGGGATTACAAGTTCAGCTAGTGCTGTTAGTGCTTTTTGGCGCTCGTCGAAGTAGTCATATCGGTTATAAACCCCTTCTACACCTTTAATTTTGTGATTTAAGCAGCGCTCAGCTATATTGTCTGGAACACCCAGCTGAGCAAGTAGACTACGGCATGAGCGTCTTAGGTCGTGAATTACAAAGTATTCAATACCTTTATTACCTAAGATGTTTGGGTATGGTTTTTTATTACCATCGACTTTTTTACCAAATATTTTGGCCAAAGCATGGTTGAGGGTATCATCGGAGATATAAGCTCTTCTTTTACTTGCTCGCCTCGAAGGGAATAAATAATCAGATCCGCAAGAACGTACTTTTAGCTCTTCAAATAATGGTAGTAATGCAGATGCTATAGGTATTTTTATAGCCACATTTGTCTTACTTCTTGATTCAGGCAAAGACCAACTATTTTTTGAGAAATCAAACTCACTCCATTTTGCAGCGATGAGCTCACCTTTTCTAACTCCTAAAGTAAGAAGTAAGATAGATGCTATGTAATTATCTCTTGTAAAAATATGGCTATTCTCTTCAAAAGAACTAAATATAATTTTTATCTCTTCAGTGCTTAATATTCGGCTGCGACTGTTACCCGCACCACCAGCATCTATTGCATCGAAAGCAGCCGCAGGGTTTTTATCTGTACAATCTAATTTGGTAGCATGTTTAAATAGCTGTTTACATAGAAGCAAAACCTTATTGGGAATGGATGGGCGCCCGCTATCCATAATTTTGTTGATTAAATCCTGTATATGCTTTGCTTTTACATCTTCTACCCTCAATCGTCCTATTTCGGGTTTAACTTCGTTAGTAAAATATCTTAAGGGGTAATCAGCGTATTTAAGTTTTCTTCTTGGGCCTTCATACCAATTATCAAATAGGTCCGAGACAGTAATAATAGTTTTATTACTACTTTCAATACGTTTTTGTAAAGGGTCTTTTCCTTGCTTTACCATTTGTAGAACATTATTGGCGAGCAGTTTTGCATCCGCTAATGACAGCTCAGGAAAGCGGCCTTCGGTTAGCGTCATAAATGATCGCTTTTTATTTATTGTGTATCTAACTTCCCATGCTCCACCAGTCCTTTCTTTATTGGGCTTTACATATAGTCCTGTAACAACACGTACTCTTACAGATTTTGTATTCTTAATGGCTGACTTTAACTCTTTTTGGTTCATTAAATTACCGGAAAGTGGTTACTAGAAGTTTGATTAAGTGGTTACCAAAATGTTTTGGTAACCGTTTTGGTAACCACTTGGATGCAAACAATAAGAAACTATTATGAACCATAGAAAACAAAAAACCTAGCAAAAGCTAGGTTTATTAAGGGGTTGTGAACACTTAAGAACAGCTGGAAATACTATTCTATATTCTGGATCTGCTCACGCATTTGCTCAATCAGGACTTTTAGCTCTACAGCTGCGTTGGTGATGTCACTATTGATAGATTTAGATGCTAACGTGTTTGCTTCACGATTAAACTCTTGCATCATAAAATCTAAACGACGACCACAAGCACCACCTTTACTCAGGATTTTGCGAGTTTCTTTAACGTGCGACTTTAAACGGTCTAGCTCTTCGGCAACATCTTGCTTTTGTGCAAGATAAATCAGTTCTTGCTCAAGGCGTGACTCATCAATATTTGTTGTTAAATCTTCAAGCTTTTGTACTAACTTTTCACGTTGCCACTTAGTAATTTCTGGCATATGTGCTTCAACAATATCAACTTGCTCTAAAATGGCGGTTAATCGTGTAGTTATCATTTCTTCAAGGTTTGCACCTTCATCGCCACGCGCAGATTTAAAGTCTTCAATTACTTGGTCAAGACCACTAATAAGAGCTGTATTTACACTATCCATATCAATTTCTTGTGCTTCCATAACACCAGGCCAACGTAAAATATCCACAGGGTTAATGTCACCACTGCTTTGTTGCTGAACCCACTTAGCACTATTAATTAACTGCTCCGCCAGCGACTGATTAATTGATAATTCACCAACATGTGCTGGATTTGCGACAAATTTTAAGAAGACTTCTACCTTACCACGCTGTAAGTGCTTACGCAGACGCTCGCGAATAACGGGCTCCATGCCACGAAATTGCTCTGGTGCACGAATAAATGTTTCAAGGTAACGTTGGTTCACTGAACGAACTTCCCACGTGCCAGTGCCCCATTCGCCTTTAATTTCGCGACGCGCATAAGCTGTCATACTGTGGATCATGGATGATTTCCTACATTTTTAAATACAATAGTGTAATGATTATACCGTAACACTGCTTAAGCTCTAAAGAAAATTTAACCTACTGAGTGTTTTTTAAACACACTTTAATCTAAATCAACATGGCATCTGTATTCACATCCACATATAATGTGGCAAATTCAGAATTAAGGGGATCGTCAATGCGTCCAAGCGAAAGAACACCTAATCAAATTAGACCGGTTACGTTTACACGTAACTATACTTTGCATGCTGAAGGCTCAGTATTAGTAGAGTTTGGTAACACTAAGGTACTTTGTACCGCGACTGTTGAAGCTGGCGTGCCACGCTTTATGAAAGGCCAAGGTAAAGGTTGGGTAAACGCAGAATATGGCATGTTACCGCGCGCAACACACACACGTAACAGTCGTGAGGCAACGCGAGGTAAACAAGGCGGTCGTACAATGGAAATACAGCGTCTGATTGCTCGCTCTTTACGTGCAGCAATAGATCTAAAAGCACTCGGTGAAAACACAATTACTATTGATTGTGATGTAATTCAAGCTGATGGTGGTACACGTACAGCATCAATTAGTGGTGCATGTGTCGCACTCGTTGATGCACTTACTTACATGCGTGCAAAAGGGATGATTAATTCAAATCCACTTAAGCATATGATCGCGGCTATTTCAGTTGGTATATATAAAGGCCAAGCGATTAGCGATTTAGAATACCTTGAAGACTCTGACGCTGAAACCGACATGAATGTAATTTTAACTGAAACAGGTAAAATTATTGAAGTACAAGGGACTGCTGAAGGCGAGCCTTTCTCGTTTGACGAACTTGATGAGCTACTTACACTCGCTAAGCACTCAATTCGTGAAATTATAGATGTACAAAAACAAGCACTAGCATAAATAGGTAATCAGCGATGAAAGAATATCAAAAAGAGTTTATTGAATTTGCTTTAGAAAAGCAGGTATTAAAGTTTGGTGAATTTACCTTAAAATCTGGCCGTACAAGTCCATACTTTTTTAATGCAGGTTTGTTTAATACCGGTCGTGATCTTGCTCGCTTAGGTCGCTTTTATGCAGCGGCACTTGAAGATGCAGCAATTGAATATGATGTACTATTTGGTCCCGCTTATAAAGGTATTCCAATTGCAACAACTACCGCAGTTGCGTTAGCTGATCATTACAACAAAGATGTGCCTTACTGCTTTAACCGTAAAGAGAAAAAAGCACACGGTGAAGGTGGCAGCTTAGTAGGTTCGGATCTTAAAGGTAAGATAATGCTAGTTGATGATGTGATCACTGCAGGTACTGCAATTCGCGAATCTATGGAAATTATTGCTGAAAATGGCGCAGATTTAAGTGGTGTTTTAATCGCACTTGATCGCCAAGAAAAAGGTAAAGCTGAGCTTTCAGCTATACAAGAGGTAGAGCGTGACTTTAATACTCAAGTAACTTCTATTGTTAAATTGGCTGATCTAATCAGTTACCTTGAAAATCAAGGAACCATGGATGAGCATTTAGCGGCAGTAAAAGCATACCGAGATCAATACGGTGTAGCATAAGTAAGAGCCTCGCAAAAGCGGGGCTTTATTTTGTTTAAAATTTAGCAGAACTCGCACGAATAGTTAAAGCGAGTAAATTCTCATAGTCGAGTGATTAAATCCAACTATAGCCATAAAAGCATTAGCAGATCGTATAAGTACAGAGATTAATGTTCCATCGGATCAAGCTAAAGATATAAGATCTGCAGCGGTTACTCTCCTATTGGTGATCATGATGATCATTCTTTCACACATTTAAGGGCTACCTCACAGTTAAACGCTTAAATACCGCGTTTATTGTTAATAAATTGATAGTTATGTTGTGTTTTTAGTATCTATCGTTCAAATATCCAGCGAACAGTCATTTATTTCAAGTTTTCTTCAAAAAAGGGTTGATCTGTTTTCGGATCTCCCTATAATGCGACCCCACTGAGACGGGGAAGGCCAACGCATAGCGAGGCACGAGCTACTCAGTGAGTTGAGTAAAACTTAGTTTCGAAAAATTTCAAGTTTAACAAAATTAAGTGTTGACAAAAAAATAGGAAAGCGTAGTATGCGCAGCCCTAGCGAGATAAAGTTAAACGCTTTAATCGCAACGTTCTTTAACAATATAAAGCAATCATCTGTGTGGGCACTCGTACAGATTGAGTTCTAACAGCCAAGCTACTTAGGTAGTGAGGCAAACAAATTTAGAGTCTCAATTGAAACTGAGTGACCAACAGAATAGTTACTTAGGTAGTTATTCAGCACAGTCAATTCAATATCGAAAGATATTAAATAAATTCAGAATTCATTGAGCTGTCGAAAGACATAAAACTTTTTAATTGAAGAGTTTGATCATGGCTCAGATTGAACGCTGGCGGCAGGCCTAACACATGCAAGTCGAGCGGTAACAGAAAGTAGCTTGCTACTTTGCTGACGAGCGGCGGACGGGTGAGTAATGCTTGGGAACATGCCTTGAGGTGGGGGACAACAGTTGGAAACGACTGCTAATACCGCATAATGTCTACGGACCAAAGGGGGCTTCGGCTCTCGCCTTTAGATTGGCCCAAGTGGGATTAGCTAGTTGGTGAGGTAATGGCTCACCAAGGCGACGATCCCTAGCTGGTTTGAGAGGATGATCAGCCACACTGGGACTGAGACACGGCCCAGACTCCTACGGGAGGCAGCAGTGGGGAATATTGCACAATGGGCGCAAGCCTGATGCAGCCATGCCGCGTGTGTGAAGAAGGCCTTCGGGTTGTAAAGCACTTTCAGTCAGGAGGAAAGGTTAGTAGTTAATACCTGCTAGCTGTGACGTTACTGACAGAAGAAGCACCGGCTAACTCCGTGCCAGCAGCCGCGGTAATACGGAGGGTGCGAGCGTTAATCGGAATTACTGGGCGTAAAGCGTACGCAGGCGGTTTGTTAAGCGAGATGTGAAAGCCCCGGGCTCAACCTGGGAACTGCATTTCGAACTGGCAAACTAGAGTGTGATAGAGGGTGGTAGAATTTCAGGTGTAGCGGTGAAATGCGTAGAGATCTGAAGGAATACCGATGGCGAAGGCAGCCACCTGGGTCAACACTGACGCTCATGTACGAAAGCGTGGGGAGCAAACAGGATTAGATACCCTGGTAGTCCACGCCGTAAACGATGTCTACTAGAAGCTCGGAACCTCGGTTCTGTTTTTCAAAGCTAACGCATTAAGTAGACCGCCTGGGGAGTACGGCCGCAAGGTTAAAACTCAAATGAATTGACGGGGGCCCGCACAAGCGGTGGAGCATGTGGTTTAATTCGATGCAACGCGAAGAACCTTACCTACACTTGACATACAGAGAACTTACCAGAGATGGTTTGGTGCCTTCGGGAGCTCTGATACAGGTGCTGCATGGCTGTCGTCAGCTCGTGTTGTGAGATGTTGGGTTAAGTCCCGCAACGAGCGCAACCCCTATCCTTAGTTGCTAGCAGGTAATGCTGAGAACTCTAAGGAGACTGCCGGTGATAAACCGGAGGAAGGTGGGGACGACGTCAAGTCATCATGGCCCTTACGTGTAGGGCTACACACGTGCTACAATGGCGCATACAGAGTGCTGCGAACTCGCGAGAGTAAGCGAATCACTTAAAGTGCGTCGTAGTCCGGATTGGAGTCTGCAACTCGACTCCATGAAGTCGGAATCGCTAGTAATCGCGTATCAGAATGACGCGGTGAATACGTTCCCGGGCCTTGTACACACCGCCCGTCACACCATGGGAGTGGGTTGCTCCAGAAGTAGATAGTCTAACCCTCGGGAGGACGTTTACCACGGAGTGATTCATGACTGGGGTGAAGTCGTAACAAGGTAGCCCTAGGGGAACCTGGGGCTGGATCACCTCCTTATACGATTTAGAACTTATTTGTTCGTAGTGTCCACACAGATGATTGTTAGTTAGTTTGCTCTTTGAGTTGACTAATTAATATGCTCTTTAAAAATTTGGAAAAGCTGATAATAAAATTCGTATGAATAACACTGTTATTTGTACAGAGTTTTCAAAAGTAAAAAAGAATGATAGCAGTATCATTCAGTGCCAATTTAATCTTCGGATTAATTGGTATCTACTTTAGTATTCAATATTAACTTCTGGCGAAGTTAAACTGTCACAAAACAAAGACCCGTTTGGGTTGTATGGTTAAGTGACTAAGCGTACACGGTGGATGCCTTGGCAGTTGGAGGCGATGAAGGACGTATTAACTTGCGATAAGCCTAGTCAAGCTAGTAAAAAGCACTTGAGACTAGGATTTCCGAATGGGGAAACCCACCTGCTTGCAGGTATCGTTAACTGAATACATAGGTTAACGAGGCGAACGCGGAGAACTGAAACATCTAAGTACCCGTAGGAAAAGAAATCAACCGAGATTCCGATAGTAGCGGCGAGCGAAATCGGAACAGCCCTTAAGCTTATTATGTGTTAATGGAAGGCTCTGGAAAGTGCCACGATACAGGGTGATAGTCCCGTACATGAAAACGCATTTTAAGTGAAATCGAGTAGGTCGGAGCACGTGAAACTTTGACTGAATATAGGTGGACCATCATCTAAGGCTAAATACTCCCAACTGACCGATAGTGAACCAGTACCGTGAGGGAAAGGCGAAAAGAACCCCTGTGAGGGGAGTGAAATAGAACCTGAAACCGTGTACGTACAAGCAGTAGGAGCCCACTTGTTGGGTGACTGCGTACCTTTTGTATAATGGGTCAGCGACTTATATTTTGTAGCGAGGTTAACCGATTAGGGTAGCCGTAGGGAAACCGAGTCTTAACTGGGCGAATAGTTGCAAGGTATAGACCCGAAACCCGGTGATCTAGCCATGGGCAGGTTGAAGGTTGAGTAACATCAACTGGAGGACCGAACCCACTAACGTTGAAAAGTTAGGGGATGACCTGTGGTTAGGAGTGAAAGGCTAATCAAACCGGGAGATAGCTGGTTCTCCCCGAAATCTATTTAGGTAGAGCCTCGGACGAATACTTACGGGGGTAGAGCACTGTTAAGGCTAGGGGGTCATCCCGACTTACCAACCCTTTGCAAACTCCGAATACCGTAAAGTAATATCCGGGAGACACACGGCGGGTGCTAACGTCCGTCGTGAAGAGGGAAACAACCCAGACCGCCAGCTAAGGTCCCAAAGTCATAGTTAAGTGGGAAACGATGTGGAAAGGCCCAGACAGCCAGGAGGTTGGCTTAGAAGCAGCCATCCTTTAAAGAAAGCGTAATAGCTCACTGGTCGAGTCGGTCTGCGCGGAAGATGTAACGGGGCTAAACTATGCACCGAAGCTGCGGATTCAAAATTTATTTTGAGTGGTAGGGGAGCGTTCTGTAAGCGGTTGAAGGTGTACCGGGAGGTATGCTGGACGTATCAGAAGTGCGAATGCTGACATGAGTAACGATAATGCGGGTGAAAAACCCGCACGCCGGAAGACCAAGGGTTCCTATCCCATGTTAATCAGGGTAGGGTAAGTCGACCCCTAAGGCGAGGCCGAAAGGCGTAGTCGATGGGAAACGGATTAATATTTCCGTACTTGGTATAATTGCGATGGGGGGACGGAGCAGGCTAAGCAAGCATGGCGATGGTAGTCCATGTGAAAGTGTGTAGGCTAGTGACTTAGGTAAATCCGGGTTGCTGTTAGGCTGAGACACGAGACGAGTCACCAAGGTGATGAAGTTGCTGATGCCATACTTCCAGGAAAAGCCTCTAAGCTTCAGATTATACCGAATCGTACCCCAAACCGACACAGGTGGTCAGGTAGAGAATACTAAGGCGCTTGAGAGAACTCGGGTGAAGGAACTAGGCAAAATCGTACCGTAACTTCGGGAGAAGGTACGCTCCGATTGGTGATGAGACTTGCTCTTTAAGCTGATTGGAGCCGCAGTGACCAGGTGGCTGGGACTGTTTATTAAAAACACAGCACTGTGCAAAATCGCAAGATGACGTATACGGTGTGACACCTGCCCGGTGCCGGAAGGTTAATTGATGGGGTTATCTTCGGAGAAGCTCTTGATCGAAGCCCCGGTAAACGGCGGCCGTAACTATAACGGTCCTAAGGTAGCGAAATTCCTTGTCGGGTAAGTTCCGACCTGCACGAATGGTGTAACCATGGCCACGCTGTCTCCACCCGAGACTCAGTGAAATTGAAATCGCAGTGAAGATGCTGTGTACCCGCGGCTAGACGGAAAGACCCCGTGAACCTTTACTACAGCTTGGCACTGAACATTGAACCTACATGTGTAGGATAGGTGGGAGACTTAGAAGCAGAGACGCTAGTTTTTGTGGAGTCGTCCTTGAAATACCACCCTTGTAGTTTTGATGTTCTAACGTTGGCCCCTGAATCGGGGTTACGGACAGTGCCTGGTGGGTAGTTTGACTGGGGCGGTCTCCTCCCAAAGAGTAACGGAGGAGCACGAAGGTTGGCTAAGTACGGTCGGACATCGTACGGTTAGTGTAATGGTAGAAGCCAGCTTAACTGCGAGACAGACACGTCGAGCAGGTACGAAAGTAGGTCATAGTGATCCGGTGGTTCTGAATGGAAGGGCCATCGCTCAACGGATAAAAGGTACTCCGGGGATAACAGGCTGATACCGCCCAAGAGTTCATATCGACGGCGGTGTTTGGCACCTCGATGTCGGCTCATCACATCCTGGGGCTGAAGTCGGTCCCAAGGGTATGGCTGTTCGCCATTTAAAGTGGTACGCGAGCTGGGTTTAGAACGTCGTGAGACAGTTCGGTCCCTATCTGCCGTGGGCGTTTGAGAATTGAGAGGGGTTGCTCCTAGTACGAGAGGACCGGAGTGAACGAACCGCTGGTGTTCGGGTTGTCATGCCAATGGCATTGCCCGGTAGCTACGTTCGGAACTGATAAGCGCTGAAAGCATCTAAGCGCGAAGCAGGCCTCGAGATGAGTTCTCACTAGACTTTTAAAGTCTCTGAAGGGCCGTTGAAGACTACAACGTTGATAGGCAAGATGTGGAAGTGGTGTGAGCCATTAAGCTAACTTGTACTAATTACCCGTGAGGCTTAACCATACAACGCCAAACGCGTTTTATGTGATAGTTTAAGCGCAGAAGTTAATATGACTAAAGTAGATTTACGATACTCTTTATTATCAGAATTCCAAATTTTAGTAAGCTCGATTAAATCGACCTTACACCAAATTTGCTTGGTGACAATAGCGTTTTGGACCCACCTGACCCCATGCCGAACTCAGTAGTGAAACGAAACAGCGCCGATGATAGTGTAGCATTTGCTATGTGAAAGTAGGACATTACCAGGCTCCAAATTAAAGAAAGCCCGACTAGAAATAGTCGGGCTTTTTTACGTCTGCAGGAAAGTAAAAATATTAGCTATCAGCCGTCAGCTATCAGCTGCACAGCGTTAACTTGACCACTGTATCATGGGTTGAGTATCTCGAAACCTATGGGTAAAAGAATGCGACGACCACCTCAGAGCCTAATATATACTCTACCGCTGTAGGGACCGCGACATTCTATTGCGTTGTCGCTAAGAATAACGTATCAGCATCAGGTAGCAAATCCATATAAATTGGTAATAAATACTCAAATAAGGGGGTTGCGCCCTTATTCTGATTGATACATTTCTGATCTTACTTGAAAAAAAACCAATGAGCCCAAAGTCTACTTAATCAACACTTATTTTTATAGAGCCTATCATGTCGTTATTACCTTCATCTTCCAGCGTTAAGCAATTCGTATATTTAGCACAGCAAATAAGAGAGCATGAGGGTAATGCTGCAAAAGCCAGTGGTTGTGATCTGTTTACCCTAATGGAACGAGCGGGGCATGCCGCATTTTTAAATTGGAAATCATTCAATGCACAGCAGACTCTAGTACTCGTAGGGAGTGGCAATAACGCAGGAGATGGCTATATTGCGGCTAGCCTTATTAAACAAGCCGATAGACATGTAGTGGTGTGTGCCGTAGATGAAAATAAAGAATTAACCGGCGATGCTGCAAAAGCACAAAAGCGCTGGATTGATGCCGGTGGTGAAATTTGTAACTTTAGCGCTGATGCACTCGATGAGTGTGATGTAATCATTGATGCATTACTGGGCACTGGTCTTGAAAATACGGTACGCGATAATGTTGCCACTATAATTAAAGCGGCGAATGAAAGCACTAAACCAATACTCAGTATTGATGTGCCATCAGGTATAAATGCTGATACAGGCCAACCTTTAGGTATTGCAATTAAAGCCACTAAAACAATTACTTTTGTAGGGGTAAAACAAGGGTTAACAACGGCTGCGGGTAAACAGTATGTTGGTGAACTTATCTTTGATGACTTGGCTATTGGCGAGTCATTCGTAGAATTAGCAAGCCCTTCGGGTAAGCTTATTAATATCAATAGTTTTAAAGGCTTAGGCCCACGTGCTTTGAATAGTCATAAAGGTAGTTATGGAAAATTACTGTGTATTGGTGGGAATCAAGGAACGGCAGGTGCTATCAGCTTAACAAGCGAGGCAGCGCTTAGAGCTGGTGCTGGAATGGTCAGAGTGCATACCCATGAAAGCTCAATTATGCCAGTCAGTTTTGGCCGACCAGAGCTTATGGTAAGTAGTAATAACTTGCAACACGCATTGGAGTGGGCAAGCTGTGCTGTTATTGGCCCAGGCCTTGGACAAGACGAATGGGCGCAAAATACCTTTAATCAAGTCATTGAGTATTGTACACATAATAATATGCCTTTAGTTATTGATGCTGATGCACTTAATTTACTCGCTAAACAAGCTTCACCGAAAATGCCCACGCGGTGTGTACTTACCCCGCATCCGGGCGAAGCCTCTCGATTATTAAAGGTGTCGACTGGGGAGATAGAGTCTGATCGGTTCAGCTATGTTCAACAATGTGCTAAACGTTACTCAGCAGTTTGTGTTTTAAAAGGCGCAGGAACTTTAATAGCCGATGGTAAGCATACTTGGGTTTGTGAAGAAGGAAGCCCTGCGCTTGCTGTTGGCGGTAGCGGTGATGTTCTTACTGGTATTGTAGGGGCATTACTTGCTCAAGGGTTAGATTGTGCTGAGGCGACTTGCTATGGTGTTACACTGCATGCTAAAGCGGGTGATATTGCTGGGCAAAAAAATGGAGAGCGAGGTATGCTACCTAGCGATCTGTTTTGTATAGTGAGGCGGTTAATTAATAATATAAAACCATAAGATAAAAGCATTCATATTAATTTTGTTCTTTTTTTGATAAATCCATTAACCTTCTTATACTTAGTTAACGCTGTTTGGTTGTAACTGAGGTTAAAAATGTTAATACAGAAAAAAATGTATGCGGGAAGCTTATTACTTATCGTTTTCTCTTTGCTCGTTTTAACCGGAATTATGCAATGGGTGATAACGCCAATTATAAAAAATGAAGCTATTTCTGCAGCTAAGTTACAGGCTAAAGTAATCGGAGAATCATTTGCTAAGGATTTAGGAAAAAGTGCAGCATTAACTAAAAGCTTATCTGTTGTTGCTCAAACACTTCCCCTTGATAAAGATCAATTTATTAAAAATTTGGCACCGTTAATTGCTAGTGGTACAGGTATTGCCGGTGGTGGAATATGGCCAGAGCCAAATATGTTAGATGCATCAGCACAAAGGGCATCTTTGTTTTGGGCTAAGGGCGATAATGGTCAATACACTTTATTAGATGACTACAACCAAGCTGATAGCAGTCCATATCAACAAGAAAGCTGGTATACAAGTGCTGCTAACGCTCAACCAGGCGTATGTGTTTGGTCTGAGGCTTATGTTGATGCAGTCTCGAATGTGCCTATGGTAACTTGTTCCGTTAAAATTGAGCGTAATAATCAGTTTTGGGGAGTCGCTACTTTAGATATAGAGCTTTCTCATATTGAAAAGTCACTACTTGCTGAAAACCAAGCAACCGGTACCTACAGTTTTATTATTGATAGTGCGCAGCAGTTTGTTTCTATTCCTGCATTTAGAGATACGAATTTAGCCATGCTAAATTTTTCACAAGCTGTAAGTAAAGATAGCTCTTTACAGCCTTTAGTTAACGCCTTGAAAAATGAAGATAGACTCGTAGCAGAGTTTAGTTCTGGTGTCATAAAGGGGGATAGCTCAATTCTAGTGACATTCTCACTGCCGGAGCAAAAGTGGCGCTCTGGCGTGATAATCCCAACAGCGATTGCAAAAAAAGCAGCTAATACGCTGACATATTATTTGTATGGTTCATTCATTGTACTCATTGTTATATTTATATCGGCATTATTAGTCTTTGGTAAGCGATTAGTTGAGCAAATAGAGCAGACTTCGGCGCAAGTTAGGTCATTAATGCAAGGGCAAACAGATTCTAAATTACCAATATCGGGGGATGATGAAATGAGTCATCTTTGCGAAGCAATTAATGATTACGGTGATCATCTTATTAAAATTCTTGGGCTGATTAAAGAAGAGGCGGCCTCAGTAAAAAACAATGCTGAATCTATTGATAACTTGAGTAGTAATAGTCAGCAACGCGCACATGAACTAATGCAAGAAAATGAACTGTTAGCCACGGCTATCAATGAAATGTCGATAGCGGCTTCATCGGCATCAGAAGATATTGGTGGCGTTGCAGATATTACCGCTAAGTCATCAGATCTTGTAAACTCTGGATTTAATGTTATTGAACAAAACGCAGAATCTATCCAGCTGTTGTTCAATAAACTAACTGAGTCGTCCAATGCAATATCACAAATCTCTGAAGATTCACAGCAGGTTGGTTCGGTATTAGATGTGATTATGAATATCTCTGAGCAAACTAATTTGCTTGCGCTTAATGCTGCTATTGAGGCTGCTCGTGCTGGTGATTCTGGAAGGGGGTTTGCGGTCGTTGCTGATGAAGTTAGAACACTGGCACAAAGAACGCAACAATCAGCTGGTGAAATTGAAACCATGATAAGTCAGTTACAACAAGCGGCTGCAAAAGGAGTCAGTGTTATTCAAGAATGCCGAGAGTTCTCAGAAGTGGTCAATGATCGTTCAAATACAACACGCACGCAATATGAAAATATAGTCGATGCATTTAACGACATTAAAGGGCGCTCAGCAAGTATTGCCGTAGCCACTGAAGAACAGGCTCAAGTAACCGTCAATGTTAAAAAACTAGCGGAACGGATCCGAGAAATATCAGGGCAAAATGCTGCCGATGCCGAAGACTTTAGAGAAGTAAGTAAAGCCTCTAATAGTCAAGCACAAAGGCTATACGACATTAGTCAGCAGTGACTTAATAAAAAAATCCAAGCCTTGCTTGGATTTTTTATATAAATTTGTTTATTAATTTAAAATTATGAGGATTTAGAAGTCTATCTATGAAGCTCGCCAGCTCTTTCTGGTTGATAAGTTACCTCTTTAATAGCTACTGTTATTAACCCACCGCCTGGCTTTGGCCATTCAATTTGATCTCCTTGTGAAAGGCCAAGTAATGCACTACCAACAGGGGCTAAGATTGATATTTTGTTGCCACTTGAGTCAATATTCTTCGGGTAAACAAGCGTTAAAGTAAACTCCTCACCTGTAGACTCAACAACAAAGTTCACTGTTGAATTCATGGTTACCACGGTTGAGGGAACTTCGTGTGGCTCCACTATGTTAGCTCTACCAAGTTCTGCTTCAAGTTCTTTTTCACCCGCAAAACTGTTCGCAGGTAATGATTCCATTAGCGCATACAATCGATCTGCATCCAGTGATGAGATGATTATTTCAGGTTTAGTATTCAACTTAATATCCTTAATCATGTTAAATAAAATTTACTCTGGGTATAGCTTGCAGGAACTCAGTTGCATTGGAATACACTGAGATAATTTTATTGTTGTCTTAGTGAATTTATTTTATCTCTATTGCTAAAAACCCAGCCGAAGCTGGGTTTTATTTGAGCTAGGTGTGTGAGGGAATGATTTACATCATGCCGCCCATACCACCCATTCCGCCCATGCCACCCATATCAGGAGCGCCCGCTTCTTCTTTAGGAATTTCAGCGACCATTGCTTCTGTGGTGATCATTAGACCGGCAATCGATCCTGCAAATTGTAATGCAGAACGGGTTACTTTCGTTGGATCTAGGATACCCATTTCAATCATGTCGTTGTATTCGCCAGTGGCTGCGTTGTAACCGTAGTTACCTTCACCGCCTTTCACTGCGTTAATAACAACAGATGCTTCGTCGCCTGCGTTTGTAACGATTTGACGAAGTGGTGCTTCCATCGCGCGAAGTGCCACTTTAATACCGTGGTTTTGGTCTTCGTTATCGCCTAGTAAATCTGCTAATTTGCTAGCAGCACGCACTAAGGCAACACCGCCACCTGGTACAACACCTTCTTCAACCGCTGCGCGAGTTGCATGTAATGCATCTTCAACACGATCTTTTTTCTCTTTCATTTCAATTTCAGTAGCGGCACCTACTTTGATTACTGCAACACCGCCAGCTAATTTAGCCATGCGCTCTTGTAGCTTTTCTTTATCGTAGTCTGAAGTCGCTTCTTCAATTTGTGCTTTGATTTGTGCAACACGGCCGTTAATACCGTCTTCTTCACCAGCACCATCAATGATTGTTGTGTCGTCTTTAGTGATTACTACGCGTTTAGCTGTCCCTAAGTCTTCAACTGTTGCTTTTTCAAGCTCAAGGCCGATTTCTTCAGAAATCACAGTACCGCCAGTTAATACCGCGATATCTTGTAGCATTGCTTTACGGCGATCGCCAAAACCAGGTGCTTTAACCGCTGATACTTTTACAATACCACGCATGTTATTCACTACTAGTGTCGCTAACGCTTCACCTTCAAGGTCTTCTGCGATGATGAGCAGAGGTTTACTTGCTTTAGCAACCGCTTCTAATGTTGGTAATAATTCACGGATGTTAGATATTTTTTTATCTACAAGTAAGATAAATGGGTTATCTAGCTCAACCGCGCCTTTTTCAGCGTTGTTGATAAAGTATGGAGATAAGTAACCACGGTCAAACTGCATGCCTTCTACAACATCTAATTCGTTTTCAAGTGATTGCCCTTCTTCAACCGTAATAACACCTGTGTTACGGCCTACTTTTTCCATTGCATCAGCAATGATTTCACCAATTTCTTTATCAGAGTTAGCTGAAATAGTACCTACTTGTGCAATCGCTTTAGTATCAGCACATGGAACAGAAAGCGCTTTAAGTTCTGCAACTGCAGCAATGATTGCTTTATCAATACCGCGCTTAAGATCCATTGGGTTCATACCCGCAGCAACCGCTTTAAGACCTTCGTTTACAATAGACTGAGCAAGCACAGTTGCGGTAGTGGTACCGTCACCAGCAGCATCATTTGCTTTAGACGCTACTTCTTTAACCATTTGTGCGCCCATATTTTCAAACTTGTCTTCAAGTTCGATTTCTTTTGCTACAGATACACCATCTTTGGTGATCACAGGAGAGCCAAATGATTTGTCTAATACAACGTTACGACCTTTAGGGCCTAATGTTACTTTTACTGCATTTGCTAGAATATTTACGCCAGTTAGCATTTTTGCACGTGCGTCGCCTGCAAACAGTACTTCTTTTGCTGCCATGTTTAATTTCCTCTAAATTCTTAAAATGTGTGTTAAACGAAAAGTAGGTTTAGCCTACAATGCCTAAAATATTGTCTTCACGCATGATCAGGTACTCTTGACCTTCGATCTTTTCTGTTTTTTCAACATATGAGCCAAATAACACAGTGTCACCGGCTTTCACTTCTAATGCTCGAACGTCACCGTTTTCTAAAACGCGACCATTACCTACGGCAACAACTTCTCCGCGAGTTGATTTTTCAGCTGCAGAGCCAGTTAATACAATACCGCCAGCAGACTTGGTTTCTTCTTCTAGACGCTTGATGATTACGCGATCTTGTAAAGGACGAATGTTCATGTTTTTAGTTCTCCTAACAGTTTCTGAACAGTACAGAAAAAAGTGTATCTAATTTGCTTTCATTAATGGGGGTGGAGTGAAAAATTCCAAGAGAAAAAATGATAAATTTTTAATCTTTTCGCTCGTATTCACCATCTATGGTCTTAGGGCGGTTTTCATCTTGCTCGTGATGCATTGATTGATGAGTTTGCGAAAACCCTGAAGTGCCAGTTTGATGCATGCTGGCGCTCATTCTTACAGTTGCTTGGCTAGCAAGTCCTGCAGCTAATTTGTTACGAATAGCAGGGGTAAGGAGTAGTAAGCCAAATACATCTGTCATAATGCCGGGTGTTAATAAAAGTACCCCTGCAATAATTACGCAAATACCGGTAAACAATTCTTTAGCAGGCATTTGCCCTTGAGCCATTTGCATTTGTACGTTTTGTAGTGCGCCCATTCCTTGCTGTTTCACCATTTTTGCACCCACAATGGCGGTTAGTACCACTAAAGCGATTGTTGCAAAGCCACCTATCACGTCACTAACCTGAATTAGTAAGGCAATTTCAATAATAGGGATGATGATAAACAGCAAAAATAAAATTCTAAACATAAGACTCTCTAAAAAAATGACACTTATTAAGGTGCTAATGAAATATAAGTGAGGGTTGTCGGGTCTATTTTCAAGCTAATAAGAGTAAGTAATAAACGTTAATGTTAGTAAAGTTATAGGTAGCGGGTCTAAATCAATTTACTGCAAAGACCCAAAATGCAGACAGAGTTCGTGTCTACACATTATACCCGCTATCAGCTACTATGGGGCTAGACCCCCGTAAACAAGTAAAGGTTCACTATGACAACGCAATTTAAACTTATTTTTACCACTTGCAAAGATAACGATGAAGCCCGTTTATTGGCTATGGCGCTAATTGAGAAGAAATTAGCTGCTTGTGTAAATATTTTACCGGCCATGACTTCTATTTACATATGGGAAGGTGAAGTAGCTGAAGCAACTGAAGTAAAGCTGCTAATTAAAACTAAGGCTGACAAAATGAACGATGTATTTTTAACCTTAAAAGATCTTCACAGCTACGAAGTACCAGAAATACAAGTTGTTGATGTAGCAACGGGTAACTTGGCTTACTTTAATTGGATGGACGAGGTGCTTCATTAATGCGCTTTATTTTATTTTTTTTATTAAGCGTATTAATGGCGCCTGCTTGGGCGGCACAAAATACCCTTGATGATTTTCTAAAACCGACTCAGCACACATTTTTACCGGTAAATGAAGCGTTTGTATTTGATTTTGACCAGCAAGGAAGTACGTTATTTGTTGGTTGGGATATCGCTGATGACTATTACCTATATAAAGATAAAATAGAAATTATTGCCAAAGATGCCAGCATTGACGTGCCTGAGTTGGGCGCTGGTGAAATAATTGAAGATGAATTTTTTGGCAAAACTGAGGTGTTTTTTAATTCTCTTAGCGTTATCAGCAAACTAAGTAATGTGAGTGAAGATGGCGTTGTTAAGGTGCGTTATCAAGGCTGTGCAAAAGCAGGGCTGTGTTATCCACCTGAAATCATCAGCATTCCATTAAGTGTACTGGCAAGTGAAACTAATACTAATGACAATACCGCAGCAAGCAGTGCATTTGCAGCACTTAGTCAATCTGCAGAAAAACCAGCAACTGCATCAACACCTGATAAAGAGCTCACATTTACAGAGCAGTTAGCCAGCCAAAGCTTAATGGTTAACTTAGCTATTTTCTTTGCCGTGGGTGTAGGTTTGGCATTTACACCGTGTGTATTTCCGATGTTCCCTATTTTATCTAGCTTAATTGCGGGTCAAAAGAACCTATCTACCAAAAAAGCATTTGCCCTATCATTTGTTTATATTCAAGGCATGGCGGTTACCTATGCAGCATTAGGGCTTGTGGTTGCTGCGTTAGGCGGGCAAGTGCAAGGCTATTTACAGCATCCATATGTATTAATTAGCTTTAGCTTATTGTTTGTACTGCTGGCTATGTCGATGTTTGGTTGGTACGAAATAAAGTTACCCAGCGGCATGATGAACAAGCTAACCCAAGTGAGCAACAACCAAAAAGGCGGTAACTATATTGGGGTGTTCTTGATGGGGGTTTTATCAGGGCTTATTGCATCTCCTTGTACTACAGCGCCTTTATCAGCCGCATTATTATTTGTGGCACAAAGCGGCGATTACCTAGTAGGCGGGCTAACACTTTACGTACTGAGTTTAGGTATGGGGCTACCGCTGTTATTATTAGGTACATCGGGAGGTAAGCTATTACCGAAAGCTGGCGGCTGGATGGAACAAGTCAAAACCTTATTTGGTTTTATTATGTTAGTTGTGCCACTTATTTTGCTAGAGCGCATTATAGATATTGAAATTATTATGCTTATGGCAGGCTTATTAGCTATCGCCACAGCGCTTTATTTCCATTATTGGCAAAGCGCCCAAACTCAAGGCAAATTAAAAACCTTATTGTGGTTTATGGCTGTTTTATTGATGCTTACTGGCTTTAATTTAACCAAAAACTATTTTTGGCCAACACAAGCCGTGAGTTTACAAACAACCTCGCAAAGCAATGAGTTTAAACACGTTGCCAATTTAGCCGAGCTTAAACAAGCCGTATCACAAGCAAATAGCGAAGGGCGCATGGTTATGGTGGACTTATACGCTGACTGGTGTGTAGCGTGTAAAGAGTTTGAGCATTACACCTTTCCCGACCCGCAAGTACAAAGTGAGTTTAGCCATTACCAACTGATTCAAATTGACTTAACCCAAAGCGATAATGAAACAATTGAGCTAATGGAAGCATATTCAGTGTTTGGTTTACCGAGTATTTTATTCTTCAATACTCAAGGTGAAGAGCTAAGTGCACAACGTGTTACTGGCTTTTTAAATGCGGATGATTTCGCTAAGCACCTTGCTGCAGTGCGTGCCAGCGCTGAATAACCATTCTATATGGCACAACATGATTGTTAATGTTGTGCCATTATTCCCCCCTCAAGATTCGTCCCCAAAATAGAGATTAGACCAGTATTTTGCTGCTATTTACTTCGAAATCACTATAATAGTTGGTTAACGTGAGAAATTGTTGCTATCTTACTTTTTTCAGCTTACTTTTTAGTGAAAAATTAGTTAGTAACCGCTTAACTCATTACTTATAGGATATATCGCGTATTATGGCTGCAAAATTAAAGATTTTAGTTATAAATGGCCCAAATTTAAACATGCTAGGAAAGCGTGAGCCCGATAAGTACGGTTCGCACTCTTTAGAGCATATTATGAGCGAGTTAAACAGCGCTGCTAATAGTTTAGATGTGGCGTTAACGCATTTTCAAAGTAATAGTGAGCAAGCGCTCATTGAACGCATTCATGATGCTTGGCAAGCGGTTGATTACATCATTATTAACCCTGCAGCATTTACGCACACAAGCGTCGCATTACGTGATGCATTGCTAAGCGTTGATATTCCGTTTTTTGAAGTGCACTTAAGTAATGTGCATGCACGTGAAACGTTTCGCCATCATTCTTATTTTTCTGATGTGGCGCAAGGCGTTATTTGTGGATTAGGTGCAATGGGCTATCACGCTGCTTTACATGCAGCGGTGAGCCGATTGCAAAACTCAAACTAAATTTAAACTAACAAACTAATAGGCGGGTCGTTTATGGATATTCGCAAGATCAAAAAACTAATTGAATTAGTAGAAGAATCAGGTATTGCAGAACTAGAAATCACTGAAGGTGAAGAATCAGTACGTATTAACCGTAACAACATGAGTGCCGGTCCTGCGTACGCGCAATTTGCTCCACAGCAATATGCTCCAGCACCCGCTCCTGCGGTTGCACCAGCAGCACCTGTAGCAGAGTCTGAAGTACCAGCGGCAGGTCCTACAGGACACCAAGTTAAATCACCTATGGTAGGTTCTTTTTACGCAGCAGCTTCTCCAGAAGCGCCAGCATATGTTGAAGTCGGTTCACAGGTTAAAGTTGGCGACACATTATGTATCGTTGAAGCAATGAAAATGATGAACCAAATTGAGTCAGATAAAGCCGGTACAGTAAAAGCTATTTTAGTAGAAAACGGCGAGCCAGTAGAATTTGATCAACCTTTATTCATCATTGAATAATAGCGCAACGTAAAAGGCCAACTCTCATGTTAGATAAAGTAGTCATTGCAAACCGAGGTGAAATTGCACTTCGTATATTGCGCGCCTGCAAAGAGCTTGGGATCAAAACGGTTGCTGTGCATTCAACGGCGGATCGCGATCTTAAGCACGTATTACTAGCAGATGAAACCATCTGTATTGGTAAACCAGCAGCAACTGAAAGTTACTTAGACATTCCACGCATTATTGCCGCAGCTGAAATAACTGATGCGGTCGCTATTCACCCAGGTTATGGTTTTCTTGCTGAAAATGCCGACTTTGCCGACCAAGTTGAGCAAAGTGGCTTTGTATTTATTGGTCCTCGTGGCGACACTATTCGCCTAATGGGGGACAAAGTATCAGCTATCGAAGCGATGCGTAAAGCCGGTGTTCCATGTGTGCCAGGTTCTGATGGTCCGGTATCGGATGATAAAGAACGCAACATGCAAATTGCGAAGCGTATTGGTTACCCGGTAATTATTAAAGCAGCTGGCGGCGGCGGTGGTCGTGGTATGCGTGTTGTACGCAACGAGGCTGAGTTAATCAACTCGATTGCGCTTACGCAGCAAGAAGCTAAGCAGTTCTTTGGCAACAGCATGGTTTACATGGAAAAATTCCTTGAAAACCCACGCCACATTGAAGTACAAGTATTGGCCGATGGTCAAGGTAACGCGGTTCATCTAGGTGAGCGTGATTGTTCAATGCAACGTCGCCACCAAAAAGTAGTGGAAGAGGCGCCAGCACCAGGGATTACTGCAGAAGTACGTAAGTTCATTGGTGAGCGTTGTACACGTGCATGTATCGAAATTGGTTATCGTGGTGCAGGTACGTTTGAGTTTTTATACGAAAACGGCGAGTTTTACTTCATTGAAATGAATACCCGTATTCAGGTTGAACACCCAGTGACTGAAATGGTTACCGGTGTGGATTTAATCAAAGAGCAGCTAAAAATTGCCGCTGGTCAGCCATTATCATTCACTCAAGACGACGTTGTTATTCGTGGCCACGCTATTGAGTGTCGTATTAATGCTGAAGACCCTGAAACCTTTATTCCATCGCCAGGTAAAATCACCCGCTTTCATCCAGCTGGTGGTTTAGGTATTCGTTGGGACAGCCATATTTATGCTGATTACACGGTACCGCCACATTACGATTCTATGATTGGTAAGCTGATCACTTACGGTGAAAACCGTGATGTTGCTATTGCCCGTGCTCGTAATGCACTCAATGAGCTGGTAATCGACGGTATTAAAACGAATACGCCATTGCATAAACGCATTCTTGCAGATGAAAACTTCAAAAACGGTGGTACAAATATCCACTACCTTGAGAAGAAATTAGGGCTGTAAAGTTCATGCTAATTAAAAACCGGCTCAGGCCGGTTTTTTTATCTTTAAAAAAGAGGCAGTATCACCTTAAATAAATAATCTGGTATGATTAACAAATATGCGCTTTTCGTAAATTTTGAGGTAATCATGTCGTGTAGTTTTGATTTTCATTTAGTCGATGAAAATGCCACTGTTGCTATGGGTAATAAATTAGCTGCCATAATAGAACAGGGCGCAGTTATTTATTTGCATGGTGATTTGGGGGCCGGTAAAACGACATTTACTCGCGGTATAGTGCAAGGTTTTGGTCATACAGGTAAGGTTAAAAGTCCCACTTATACACTTGTTGAACCTTACGAGCTTGTGCGTGGCAATGTCTATCATTTTGACTTATACCGATTAGGTGACCCAGAAGAGCTTGAATTTATGGGAATTCGTGATTATTTTTCAGAAACGGCAACTTGTATTGTTGAGTGGCCGGAAAAAGGCGGAGAATTTATTCCTGTTCCCGATCTAAATGCTACGCTAAGTTATGTAGGTGATGAGCGTAAAATTGTTATTAACAGTGCGAGTGAGCGTGGTGTAGCAATTGTCGAAAAACTAAATAATAGATAATAAAATAGTTAAGGCAGTGATTATCAAAATGAGTCGTGGTTTAGTTAAACTTTTTATTTACCTCATGGTTTTTACAGTGAGCTTGCCATTGTGGGCGCAAAACACTATTAATAGTGTGCGTGTCTGGCCATCCCCTGATAGCACCCGGGTGGTGTTTGATCTCGACGATAAACCCGATTTCAGCTACTTTATGCTAAAAAATCCAAGCCGTTTAGTGGTTGATTTAGAAAACACTGATGAGTTGAAAACATTGCCAGGTGTGCCACCAAAACACCAAATTGTTAGTAAGTTACGTTACTCAAAACCTAAAAATAACCACAGCGTGCGTTTAGTGTTTGAATTAAATGGGCCAGTTAAACCGGTTATATTTGCACTAGCCCCCACAGGCCCTTATAAAAATAGATTGGTGGTAGATTTATACGATAAAAGCCAAGCTAAAGGTGCAATTACCCCTGCGCAAACGGCGGCTAAAAAACGCCAATTAAGCCAAGAGCGCGATATTGTAATTGCTATTGATGCAGGGCATGGCGGTGAAGACCCTGGCTCCATTGGCCCGACAGGCACTTACGAAAAAGACATTACACTGCAAATTGCCAAGCGTTTAGAGCGGATGATTGATGCTGAGCGAGGCATGATTTCGCGTATGGTTCGCAGTGGCGATTACTTTGTAAAACTCAATACACGTACCAACCGCGCACGTCAGAAAAAAGCAGACTTTTTTGTTTCTATTCATGCAGATGCGTTTACCAGCCCTGGGCCAAATGGTGCTTCTGTATGGGTGTTGTCGCTGCGACGTGCCAATTCAGAAATTGGTAAATGGATTGAGGATAAAGAAAAACACTCTGAGTTACTTGGCGGTGCTGCCGATGTAATTAAAGATGCTGCAAATGAAAAGTACTTAGCTCAAGCCTTGCTTGATATGTCGATGGATCACTCCATGAAAACCGGCTTAAATGTGGCTGAGGAAGTAGTTAAAGAGCTACGAAAGGTGGCTAAACTTCATAAAAAAGAGCCGCAACATGCCAGCCTTGCAGTGTTAAAGTCGCCAGATATTCCGTCTATTTTGGTTGAAACTGGGTTTATCTCTAATCCACGTGAAGAGCGACTGCTTAAAAGTGCCAATCATCAAGAGCGCTTAGCTAAAGCCATGTTTACCTCAATTAAAAATTACTATTTACGTAACCCGCCTGACGACTCACTGTTTGCGTCATTAAAGTCTCAATACCCAACAAAACATAAAGTACGCCCTGGTGAGTCACTGAGCATGTTGGCAGGTCGATATGGCGTGAGTATCAGTAAAATAAAACAAGTTAATAAGCTCAGTTCAAATACGCTATTTATTGGTCAGGAACTTGATATTCCTCAGAGTTAATTTTAAAAGCGCACACATTTAAGGTTGTTATGAGTATTGAAATATTACCTGCGCGCTTAGCAAACCAAATTGCGGCGGGTGAAGTTGTTGAGCGTCCCGCATCGGTGGTTAAAGAGTTAGTAGAAAACAGCCTTGATGCAGGCGCGACACGTATTCAAATAGATATTGAACGCGGGGGCCACAAGTTAATTCGTATTCGCGACAATGGAGCGGGTATTGCAAAGGATGAGCTCACATTAGCGCTCTCCCGCCATGCAACCAGTAAACTAAAGTCCCTAGACGACCTAGAAAATATTTGTTCTCTTGGTTTTAGGGGGGAAGCCTTAGCATCTATTAGTTCGGTATCTCGCTTAACCTTAAGCTCTAAACCCGAAAATCAAGAAGCTGCTTGGCAAGCCTTTGCACAAGGCCGAGATATGGCCGTAGAGGTAAAGCCGGTTGCTCACCCTAGCGGTACCACAATTGAAGTTAAAGATTTATTTTTTAACACCCCAGCAAGACGTAAGTTTTTACGCACTGAAAAAACCGAATTTAGTCATATTGATGAGCTTATAAAGCGTATTGCGCTGAGCCGTTTTGATGTATCAATTACATTAACCCATAATGAAAAAGTGGTGCGCCAGTATCGCGCTAAAACTGATCCCGCTCAAGCGATTACGCGAGTCGCACAAGTGGCGGGTAAAGCGTTTGCTGAGCAAGGATTGCATATTCAATCGGGTGAGGCTGGGTTGCAACTACACGGTTGGGTATTGCCAGTTGGATCGGCTAATACTACTCAGTATACCTATGTCAATAATCGTATGATGCGCGACAAACTTATTCTGCATGCTATTCGTCAAGCATTTGAAGAGGTCAGTGGCGAGCAAGAACTTCCCGGATTTGTGATTTACATAGATATAGACCCACGCCAAGTGGATGTTAACGTGCACCCGGCAAAGCATGAGGTACGTTTTCATCAAGGTCGTTTGGTACATGACTTTATTTTACAAGCTATTAAACAAGTTGTGGTGCCACTTCAAGCTGAGTTTGTTAATTCGCCAGCCGCTCACGCTCATCATTCACCAGTTACATCGTTTAACCAAGAACACACTTCCAGTAGTGAACTTTTTGATTATCCTAAGTCGTCATTACAACCAAGTCATTCGCCATCTACAAGTAGTGCCTCTTATAGTGGCAGTCGTCAAGGTGGGGGTAGACAGGTGCGTGCTGAAAGCCAAAATTACCATGATGTGAATGCGTTTTATCAGGGCGTGAATGAGCAACAAGCGCAGCACTTTGATACTGCGTCAGCATTTCTACAACCTAATGAGACGCAAGTATCAGATACAGCACTGCGCACTGTCGATATAATAAGCATTGAAAAGGGCGTTTGCGTGTTCAATAATGAAAATCAACTTTATTGTTCACACTTTAAATACGCATTAGCGGATGATTGGCATACACAAATAAAAGAGCACGGCAGCCTTGAAGGTAAAGCACTCCTATTGCCTGTGCGTGTCAACGTATCAAAACAAGACACGGCGCTTCTTGCTGCTCAGCAGTCTTGGTTTACCTTACTAGGTTTTGAGTTATTAATAGAAAAGCAGTTTGTTATGGTAAAGAAGTTGCCTACAAGTCTGTACTTATTAGATGTAAGTGCTGCAATAGATGCATTGCTTGAGGGATGTAAGGCTCAGTTAGCAAGTATTGATGAATGGCTACGATGGCAGGTAAATATAATTCCCGCACGGTTCTATGCGAGCAATGCCTTTTTAGAGCAGCAAGCGCGCTTACAAAATAATCCGCAAACAATTGAACGCTTGCGAGAAAAAGCAGTTAAAATAGATCTAAACTCTTATCTAACGCAATTTAATTAAGGTATTCGTGTTGAGTAATTTACCGGTCATATTTTTAATGGGCCCAACCGCTGCTGGTAAAACAGCATTGGCAATTTCACTGTGTGAGTATTTAAATACTGAGATTATTAGCGTTGATTCTGCGCTTGTTTATAAAGGTATGGATATTGGTACGGCTAAGCCTGATGCCGACGAATTAGCTCGTGCCCCACATCATTTAATTGACTTACTTGATCCGAGTGAAACGTATTCGGTTGCTGATTTTAGACGTGATGCTATAGAAAAAATTGATAAATTTCATCAACAAGGTAAAGTGCCTGTATTGGTTGGAGGTACAATGATGTACTTCAAAGCGCTAATTGATGGGTTGTCGCCATTACCTGAGGCCGATGCAGACGTTAGAGCCGAACTAGAAACACAAGCTAAAGAGCATGGCTGGCCTTATTTATACAAAGAGCTGGTTAAAGTTGATCCGCAAGCCGCACAAAAGATGAGTGAAAATGATTCGCAGCGAATTAATCGTGCTTTGGAAGTTTACCGTATAACAGGTAAAACGATGACTGAATTGCAAAAGCAAAAGCAGCCAGCATTACCCTATACTTTTCATCAATTTGCAATTGCACCCGATGATCGCAGTGAATTACATCATCGAATTGAAGAAAGGTTTAAAATAATGATTGAACAGGGGTTTGAAAAAGAAGTTTCGACCCTATATCTACGTGAGGATTTACATCCCAATATGCCTTCTATTCGTTGTGTAGGTTATAGACAGATGTGGGATTACCTTGCGGGTGAAATTGATCATGATGAAATGATTTTTCGCGGCATTGCAGCCACACGTCAATTGGCTAAACGTCAATTAACGTGGTTAAGAAGCTGGCCTGATGTTACATGGTTAACAACAGGTGATGAAGAAAACTTGCATCGTGTAGTAAGTTCGCTAAGCTAGTAGTAGTTGAACAAAATTTATCTTTGTTAAATCAGTTCAGCCACTTAATTATAATAACACCTAGAACGAAGGAATAATAACATGGCAAAAGGCCAATCGTTACAAGACCCATTTTTAAATGCACTACGCCGTGAGCGCATTCCAGTATCAATTTTTTTGGTAAATGGCATAAAATTACAAGGTAAAATTCAGTCATTTGACCAATTTGTAATTTTGCTGGAAAACACTGTTAACCAAATGGTGTATAAACATGCAATTTCTACAGTTGTACCTGCACGCGCAGTCAACTTCCAAGGTGTTCAGGGAAATGAAGACACTGAAGAACCTGAAGCTGGAAACTTTTAAATTAGGAGCGTAATGCTTGTTTGACCGCTATGAATCTGGCGAACAGGCAATTTTAGTCCATATCGACTTACCTAAAGAGGGGGATCGTGAAGATCTCCACGAATTAGAAATGTTGGTATCTTCTGCTGGTGTTAGTAGTTTGGCGGTTGTGCAAGGCAGCCGTCAAGCACCACATCCGAAGCTATTTGTCGGTACCGGCAAAGCAGAAGAAATAGCTGAAATTGTCAAAATCCACAATGCCGATGTTGTCATTTTTAACCATCAGTTAAGTCCGTCTCAAGAACGTAATTTAGAGCGTGTTTGCCAATGTCGGGTGCTTGATAGAACCACACTTATCCTCGATATTTTTGCTCAGCGCGCACGTACTCACGAAGGTAAACTTCAAGTTGAGTTAGCGCAGCTTCGTCATATGTCGACTCGTTTAATCCGAGGTTGGACCCACCTTGAACGCCAAAAAGGCGGTATTGGTTTACGTGGTCCTGGTGAAACGCAGTTAGAAACCGATCGACGTTTATTACGTGCACGTATTAAAAATATACGCGCCCGTTTGGCTAAAGTTGGCGTACAACGTGAGCAAGGTAGACGAGCACGTACTCGTAATGAGATCCCAACGGTTTCTTTAGTGGGCTATACTAATGCGGGTAAATCAACCTTATTTAACCGTATTACAAATTCTGATGTGTATGCCGCTGATCAGTTGTTTGCAACACTAGACCCAACCTTACGCAAATTAGATATTGGCGATGTTGGTTCGGTTATTTTAGCGGATACTGTAGGGTTTATTCGCCACTTACCGCATGACTTAGTGGCTGCATTTAAAGCAACGCTGACAGAAACGCGAGAGGCTGATTTACAATTACACGTGATAGATGTAGCCGACCCTCGTCGAAAAGAAAATATTGAACAGGTACAAGAAGTACTCAAAGAAATTGAAGCTGATGATGTACCGCAATTACTTGTATACAACAAAATTGATGCGCTGGATGATGTAACCCCACGTATTGATCGCGATGACGAAGGCCAACCTATAAGGGTATGGTTATCAGCAAAAACAGGTGAAGGTTGCGAGCTGCTAAGTGAGGCTATTAGTGACCTACTAGCTAAAAAGATGTTGAGTGAAACTTTAATACTGGCTCCTCAGTATGGACGTTTAAGAGCATCTTTATTTAACTTAAGTGCAGTACATAACGAACGTTTTGATGAGCAAGGTAATTGGTTGCTAGATGTGCGATTACCTATGATTGAGTGGAATCGTTTGATTAAAGATTTTGGCCCAGAGATTGAAAGTTTTATTAGCTGCGACTAAAAACTGAAAGATTAATGTCGGTTTTAGTATAAGAAATGCATAAGATTTGTTAGATTTAACACAATTTCCGAATTTATTTAGATAACAATGGAGTATAGCTATGGCCTGGAATGAACCGGGTAATAATGGCAATGACAAAGATCCGTGGAATAACAAAGGCGGACGTGATCAAGGCCCACCTGATTTAGACGAGGTGTTCCGTAAATTCAGTAACAAGTTTAACGGCTTATTTGGCGGTAAAAAATCCGGCAATGGTAGCGGCGGTGGACTTGGCGGAGCCGGTATTTCATTTGTACTTATTATCGCTGCCATTGTGTGGGCGTTAAGCGGTATTTATACGGTGAAAGAAGCTGAACGCGGTGTCGTTCTTCAATTTGGTAAGTTTGACCGAATTGCAGATCCAGGCTTGCGTTGGAAAATGACCTTTGTTGAGACGGTTATTCCAGTCGATATCGAAGCTGTTCGTTCGTTATCAGCATCAGGCTTTATGCTAACTGAAGATGAAAACGTAGTAAGCGTTGAGTTTGAAGTACAGTATCGAGTAATCGACCCATACTTATACAAGTTTAGTGTCACTAACGCTGACAGCAGCCTTGAAGAAGCATTAGATAGTGCACTGCGTTATGTTGTTGGTCATTCAAAAATGGACCAAGTACTGACTAACGGCCGTGAAGTTGTGCGTCAAAATACCTGGGATGAGCTAAATCAAATCATCGAACCTTATAACTTAGGTTTAATCGTAACTGACGTTAACTTCAAGGATTCACGTCCGCCAATGGAAGTTAAAGATGCGTTTGATGATGCAATTGCAGCCCAAGAGGATGAACAACGCTTTATTCGTGAAGCCGAAGCGTATGCCCGTGAAATTGAACCGCGTGCGCGTGGTCAAGTAACGCGTATGACGCAAGAGGCTGAAGGTTACCAAGAGCGTATTACTTTAGAAGCGCAAGGTGAAGTGGCTCGTTTTGAGAAATTACTTCCAGAATACCAAGCAGCTAAAGAAGTAACACGCGAGCGTTTATACATAGACGCAATGCAAGAAGTATTAGGTAATAGCTCTAAAATATTGGTTGACGTTAAGGGCGGTAACAACATGATGTATTTACCACTTGATAAAATCATGGAAAAACAGGGTTCATCAACACGCGTTGCTTTACCTAGCTCAAGCGATATTAACGATTTACGTAACAAGGTAAATACGTCACGTAACAGCACTGTTAATAGTGGTAATGATCGCTTTAACAATGATCGCTTCAACGACGGGAGATAAGCATAATGAAAAACTTTAGTTTAGTAATCCTATTAGCTGCCATTGTAATGTGTTTCTCGTCAGTATTTGTGGTTTCTGAAGGCCAAAAGGCGATTGTACTTTTATTTAGTAAAGTACAAAAAGACAGCGATGATCAAGCGGTAGTTTATGGTCCAGGTCTACATCTAAAAGTGCCATTTTTTAGCCAAGTGCGCCGCATTGATGCGCGTATTCAAACGCTAGATGGCACACCGGATCGCTTTGTAACTAGCGAGAAAAAAGACTTAATTGTTGATTCGTTTGTAAAATGGCGTGTTAACGACTTTAGCTCTTTTTACCTGCGTGCACGTGGTGATAAGCAATACGCTGAAACACTGCTTAAGCAAAAAGTAAATAATGGCCTACGTACTAACTTTGGTACTCGTACTATTCGTGAAATTGTATCGGGTGAACGTAGCGAGCTGATGGAAGAAGCGTTAGTACAAGCCTCTGAAAGTGCTAGTGAGCTGGGTATTGAAGTACTTGATGTACGTGTTAAGCAAATTAACTTACCTCAAGAGGTGAGTAGCTCTATTTACCAACGTATGCGTGCTGAGCGTACTGCCGTTGCTAAAGAGCACCGTTCTGAAGGTCAGGAAAAAGCAGAGACGATTCGTGCAGGTGTTGACCGCCGAGTAACAGTAATGCTTGCTGATGCAGAACGTAATGCGCGTTCTGTTCGTGGTCAAGGCGATGCTGATGCTGCTGCGATTTACGCTAGTGCTTATAATAAAGACCCTGAGTTCTTTAGCTTTGTTCGCTCTTTAGAAGCTTACAAGCAAACTTTCAAAGGAAAGCAAGACGTGATGGTGTTATCACCGGATAGCGACTTCTTCCAATACATGAAAGGCGCGAAAGCTCAGTAATCACAGCTTTAGTTAAATTTAAAAAGCCCTGCAATTGCAGGGCTTTTTGTTATCTGAATTTTAATCTTATAAATCACTGTTATTTATGTGATTATTAGCTAAACACTGATGTTTACTAAGGGCACGAGGAAAAAATAAGCTAAACGGGGTGAACTTTGCTTTAGTTTTCTGGTAAAATCTCGTCCTAATTTTCTCTAAGTGAATTTGCAATGGGTAAAAACGTTGTTGTACTAGGCACCCAATGGGGTGACGAAGGTAAGGGTAAGGTAGTTGACCTCCTTACAGA
Organism: Pseudoalteromonas sp. SM9913; assembly: GCF_000184065.1. Classification (NCBI taxonomy): domain Bacteria; kingdom Pseudomonadati; phylum Pseudomonadota; class Gammaproteobacteria; order Alteromonadales; family Pseudoalteromonadaceae; genus Pseudoalteromonas; species Pseudoalteromonas sp. SM9913. The sequence continues at coordinate 3,004,899 of NC_014803.1, read as the reverse complement.
TAAAGCATCTTTAGTAGTTCGTTATCAAGGTGGTCATAACGCTGGCCATACCTTAGTGATCGACGGTGAAAAGACAGTTCTACACCTTATTCCATCGGGTGTATTACGTGACAATGTTAAATGTGTGATTGGTAATGGTGTTGTTTTATCACCAGAAGCGCTAATGAAAGAAATTGGCATGCTTGAAGAGCGTGGCGTACCAGTACGCGAACGTCTTTTAATCAGTGAAGCATGTCCGCTAATATTGCCTTTCCATGTTGCATTAGATGTAGCTCGCGAAACAGCGCGTGGCGATAAACCAATCGGTACAACGGGTCGTGGTATCGGTCCAGCGTATGAAGATAAAGTAGCACGTCGTGGTTTACGTGTTGGCGATTTATTCAATCCTGAATTATTTGCTACTAAGTTAAAAGAAGTATTGGAATACCACAACTTCACATTAGTGAACTACTACAAAGTAGATGCAGTAGATTTTCAAAAAACGTTTGATGACGCAATGGCTGTTGCTGACATCTTAAAAGCAATGGTAGTTGATGTAACTGAGCTTTTAGATCAAACGCGTAACGCCGGTGACAACATCTTATTTGAAGGTGCACAAGGTACATTACTTGATATCGATCACGGTACTTACCCTTATGTTACATCTTCAAACACTACTGCTGGTGGCGTTGCTACAGGTGCGGGTTTTGGCCCATTACACCTTGATTATGTACTAGGTATCATTAAAGCGTACACAACACGTGTAGGTTCAGGTCCTTTTCCTACAGAGCTTTACGATGGCCTTGAAAAACAAGACCCAGTAGGTAAGCATTTAGGTGACAAAGGTCATGAGTTTGGTGCTACTACTGGTCGTTTACGTCGTACTGGCTGGTTAGATGCAGTGGCTATGCGCCGTGCAGTTCAAATTAACAGCATTTCAGGATTTTGTTTAACTAAACTTGACGTTTTAGACGGTTTAGAAACACTTAAAATCTGTACTGGTTATAAGCTTGAAGATGGTACTGTGACTAACGTTACGCCATTAGCGGCTGAAGGTTACGATAAAGTAACACCAGTATACGAAGAAATGCCTGGTTGGTCTGAAAATACCGTGGGTGTAACATCGATTGAAGGTTTACCTAAAGCAGCAATTGATTACATTAAACGTATTGAAGAAATCACGGGCGTCCCTGTTGATATTATCTCTACAGGTCCAGATCGTGTTGAAACCATGATACTTCGTAGCCCATTTGCATAATTGGGTTTATGTTGAAAAGAAGCTGCCATGTGCAGCTTTTTTTATGTCTATAAAAAAGCATACCTATTAATAGTGGAACGATCTTTGTATATTATTTGGTAAGTTTATTTTTAAAGTGGTTAATATGCGTTTATCTTCTCGTTGCTCAGTGTGGTCATTATCACTACTTACACTTTCTTTATTTAATATAAGCAATAGCTTAGCTGAAGAAAGCCCTGCAGCTGTGCCGCTGTATACTGAATCTGAGTTAATAGCTTTAATTAATGAGAACACTCATCTAGCCCGCGTGAAGGCAGATAATTGCCAGTTAGTGCAAGATATAGAAGCGCGAGCCAATAAAATGGCATTGCCGTCGTATCAATTTTTATACGGTGATATGCTCGCCTACAAGGTGTGTGTTGAGCGTGATGTAGCTTTAGGTGTGTATTACATGAAAAAAGCGGCTGAGCAGGGCTTAGCGGCAGCATTAGAGCAGCTAGGTCGCTATTACGATGTTGGGCAGTTAGTCCAAAAAGACAAAGCCATGGCAATAACCTACCTCCGTGAGGCCTCAGCGCAAGGTAACTTAAAAGCGCAATTACGATTAGTGGGCTTGTTTAATCAAGGCTATGGTAGTCCAAGAGACTTTGAAGATGCTTATCGTTGGCTGTTTAACACCACGGTAGCCGATAAAGCGACACATAAAAAAATAGAGCGAGCATTAACTAAACTTGCTGAAAAAATGCCAGCTAGTGTCGTTACCCGCGCGCGCTTACCTATGTAACCTAAACTCTAGCTAGAGAAAATAAACCTAATTATGACTATGATTTAATATGTTAGTAAATCTCTTAATCAGAGTTTAGGTTTGTAAATAAAAAAGTGAGAGTGCTTTTTTTAGCACTCTCGCTTTTTAGTTATTACTCATCTTTTTTATTGTCTTTGGCTTTGTTATTGGCCGGATCTTTTAATAGCGATATTTTAGGCGGTTGCAATGCAACTACTCGTTCACCCTCTTGTGGTGGCTTTTCCATATCACTGGTAAAAGGCCTCATTTTCACTGGTGCGTCTTCATCACTGTCTTTATCCCCTTTGAGAATAAACAGTGGGATCGCTTCAGGATTCATTTCTAAATACTGCTGCCAGCTAAACTCTTCAGATATACGTGTTGCACTCACTTTACCGCCTTTGGCAATAACACTGCTTAAGCGTGCATATGCGCCGTTTTCACCAAACAGAATTTGTCGTGATAAAAACGTCGCACTGTCTTTATTTGCTTTAGCATGTGATGAAGAGGAACGTAGTGAAAATACATTTTTTTCATTTAATAAATGAGAGAAGTACTGCACCCCTAATGCGTTGTGGTGGCGATTAGGTGAAAGCGCTAAAACACTGCGAATCGTGGTTAAAGGTAAATAACGTTCAGCATGCTCCGATTGCGGGTTACCGTAATAACAAGGAAGGCCATCCATGCGCGCCATTCTACAGTTCTCCCAAGCAGGATCTGATAGATGAACAGGAATATTTTGCTCTTTTAAGCCACGTGCAATTGCACGCGATACATGGTTTGCACCAATGATTAAAATAGTATTAGGGGATGGTTGACGCACTCCAAGTAGTTTCGCAACAGGGATAGCCGTTAAGCTTTGCAGTACCACAGTAACAATAATAACAGTAAATATGAGTGGCACCATTTTTTCGGCATCGGCTACTCCCGCTTCCATCATACTCAGCGCAAATACTGAACCAACGGCTGCTGCAACAATACCGCGAGGTGCAATCCAAGCAAGTACTAGGCGTGATTTCATCGGTAAGTCTGTACCAAAGGTTGAAATAGCAATACACAATGGGCGCGCAATAAATAGCACAATAGCTAAAAATATAAATACGTCGCTGTCGAGCATCATTAAATCAGAGAGTTGTAGTCTTGCGGCCAATAAAATAAATAAAGTCGAGATTAAAATCATCGACAAATCTTCTTTAAACTCGAGTACCGAATCTATTTCCAAGTCATCTTGATTAGCTAACCAAATGCCAAACACCGTCACAGCCAGTAAGCCTGACTCATGGCTTATGTGGTTTGAAATAGAAAAGCTAATTAACACTAACGCTAAAATACCAAACTTATGTAGCTCAAATGGCAGCCATTCTCGGCGCATTAGTTGCGTCGTGATCCAACCCGAAACCACACCAATGCTTAAACCAACGCCAACGGTTTTAACCAGTGCAACGATAGTATGGCTAAGTACTTCACCCTGACCAACCAGCATTACGGCTTCAAACACTAGTACTGCAAATAAAGCGCCAATGGGGTCTATTACTATGCCTTCCCAGCGTAAAATACGATCGATATCCTGGGTAGGTCGCATCGAGTTAAGTAATGGAGCAATAACGGTTGGCCCCGTAACAACAAGCACTGCGCCAAGTACTGCAGCAACTCGCCAATTTAACTCGAGTAACCAATAGGCGCTAAAACTAATAACAATACAAGTTGTAAGCATACCAATAGAGCAGAGGTTTCTGACGACTTTACTGATCCCTTTAAGTTCTCGAAAATGTAAAGTTAAGGACCCTTCAAATAAAATCACAGCGACACTCAAAGAGACCACAGGAAAAAGTAAATCACCTAATAATGCATCAGGGTCTAATACGCCACTAAATGGCCCTAATAAAAGCCCTGTAAGCAATAAAAACAGAATAGCGGGTACTCTAAACGCCCAAGCGACCCATTGGGCTAACACTGAACACAGTGCAATACCGGCTATATAAATTGCTGACATAGAGTAAAAACTCCTTAATTTTAATAATGTTTAAAAGTATAACGGTTACCAACCAGTAATACAGTGGGTATACACGTGTAAATTAAATTTAGCTAATAAATAATGTTTATTTATTTAGTGTTAACGTCTTTTGTGAGAGTGTTATCAAAGTTATAGTCTCTATAATTACCATTTATAGTAGTCTAACTTTATGATATCTATTGCAAAATGTGCATGCCTTGTCTGTTATCACCTATTTAGCTTTAATTTTAGCCTTGATCTAAGCGGCTATTTTAACGTATTATACTTCGTGTTCGAATAATTAGTTATCTAATAAAGTTTGTTGTTTAAGTAAGTAAACGTGTTAGATATAAACATCTTAACTCTCTTAGTGATTGTTTCAGCGATGTTTTATAATGTTCGAACATAAAATATCATTTACCGAACTCTTTGGTATAGTTTTGCTCAAGGTGTTTATTTGCTTAACGCATATAAATTAAAGTTTGAGTTGAATTATTACCTTTCAATATTTAATCCCCATCGTGGCGGTTAAATCTCGGTCCTTAAGTCATCACCCTATCTGTTGGTGTACCAGACTTAAGAGGCTCTATGTATGTTGTTAATAAAAAAGCCGCACACAGCTTTTTACAGCGATACATAAACAACACTTTATATTTTTTTAGTTAGTACAATCCAATTTTATTGGGTTAATACTATTTATTTTTTGCATCTCAATTTAAAACAATGGTTTTAGAGACGGTGTACGCGTGTGTAAAAAAAGTGTGGGCAATGATAAACAAATTCGACGTTATGTTTTAAACATAGCGACCTGGTTTCATTCATCAGTGTGATGAATACAAATAAAATGGAAAGTTGAGCATTTATGCAAAAGTTAAATTGGCGACGTATCGTACTTAAAGTGGGCAGTGCCTTAATTGCACCCGATCAAGATGGCTGTCGTTCACGCTACTTGTTAACCATCGCACAGTTTATCGTTCACTGTCGCGCACGTGGTATAGAGGTTATTTTAGTGTCATCAGGCTCTGTAGCGGCAGGCTCGCATTTATTTCCATCAGAGAAGCCGCGCTCAGTTGTTATGAAAAAAGCCATGGCAGCAGCAGGGCAAACAGAAATGATGGCCATGTGGGATCGTTTCTTTGATTTTCCTTCGGCGCAGCTACTATTAACTCATGGTGACCTACGTGACCGTGAGCGCTATCAAAGTATTCGTGAAACTGTATTTACCTTGTTAGAACACGGCGTGCTACCTATCATTAATGAAAATGATGCGGTGACAACAGATGATTTAAAAGTGGGTGATAACGATAACTTATCAGCTATGGTGGCAGCTGCCGCTGACGCTGACGCATTAATGATTTTTTCAGATGTAGATGGGCTGTACGACAAAAACCCAAATTTGCATGACGATGCCGTATTATTGCCTGAAATAAAATCAATTGATGATTCTATTTATGCTATGGCAGGATGTGCTACCAGTGCAGTAGGCACCGGTGGTATGAAAACCAAGATTGAAGCGGCAGAAAAAGCCACATCACATGGTATTGCAACGTATATTATTAACGGCTTTAAAGAAGAAACCTTTACTCGTTTATTAGCGGGCGAAAATCCAGGTAGTGTGTTCTTGCCTTATGAAAAACCAATGCAAGACTCTATTCACTGGATGACACATACCGCAAATGAACAAGGTGAAGTGGTTGTCGATGGGTCATTTGATGATTCACTAGAAGGCGAAGACGGCTGTTTACGAGGCGATGAGATCAAGGAAGTACATGGCGAGTTTGCTGTGGGCGATACTATCTTAGTTCGCAGTGAAGATGGTACGCGTTTAGCTAAAGCCACAGCAAATTACAGTAGCTGCTTGTTAAACTTTATTGCAGACAACGAGCAGAGTGAATTCAGCGAAAAAATGCAGGATTCAATTGGACCAATTATTTCAGAAAAAGATATCGCATTATTGGAGAAGTCATGAGTTTAATTACGGATATATCACGCCAAGCAGCAAAAGCTGCACATACACTTGCTTTACTCAATACCGAGACTAAAAACAACGTGTTAACCGATATGGCAGCGGCATTAAGAGATCAAAAAGAATTTATAATCAAAGAAAACGAAAGTGACCTAAGCGCTGCGCGTGACAATAATTTAGCAGCGTCAATGATAGACCGTTTAACATTGAATGATGAGCGCATTGAAGCGATGGCTGAAGGTATCGAAGTGATTGTTTCACTTGATGATCCGGTTGGCCAGTTACGTGATATCACTGAACGTCCAAATGGCATTAAAATTCGAAAAATGCGTGTACCACTGGGCGTGGTATGTATGATTTACGAAGCACGACCTAATGTAACGGCTGACGCGGGTGCATTGTGCTTTAAGTCGGGTAATGGTGTTATTTTGCGCGGTGGTAAAGAAGCGCTTAAAAGCTCACAAGCCATTGCTAGTGTAATGCACAGCGTGCTTACTAAACATGGTTTGCCAACGGCGCTAATTTCAGTTATTCCAGATCCTGACCGTGCTTTACTAATGGAATTAATGCAGCAACGCGACAGTATTGATTTAATTATCCCACGGGGCGGTGAAGGGCTTATTAACTATGTAACAGAAAACAGTACAATTCCTGTTATTCAGCACTTTAAAGGCGTGTGTCATTTATACGTAGATAAAGATGCAGACTTAGAAGTGGCACTTAATCTACTACTTAACGGTAAAACTCAACGTACTGGCGTATGTAATGCCTTAGAAGGGTTAGTAGTACACCAAGATGTTGCTGATGAGTTTTTAAACCTGTGCGCGGTAGTGCTTCGCCAAGAAGGCGTAAAAATAAATGCCGATGCCAAAGCGGCTGAGTATTTTGATAATGCCACTGTGCTTGCAGATAACGAATTTGGTGAAGAATATTTAGATTTAGAAATTGCTATTCGTATAGTGCCAAGCTTTGATGCAGCCGTTGAGCACATTGCTCAATTTGGCTCAAATCATACCGAAGTTATCTGTACTAAAAACGATGCTGCGGCAGAGTTATTCCAACGTAGTGTGGATGCATCGGTTGTTATGGTTAATGCGTCATCACGTTTCTCTGATGGCTCACAACTAGGTTTAGGCGCCGAGATTGGTATTGCAACGACTAAGTTGCATGCTTATGGTCCAATGGGGCTTGAGTCACTAACAACTGAGAAATATTTAGTTAATGGTGTTGGTCAAGTTCGCGAATAACTTACCCAACCTAATAAACGATAAAAATGCCGGGCTTTTGCTCGGCATTTTTGATCTCGATTTAGCAAAATCAAACAACTAAGCAAACATAAAGATTAAAACAGGGCAAAAATTATCAACAGAGAAATTTATTTAGAATATAAAAATAAGGATATTACTTAGGGGAGAGAGTAGGAAAGTGGTGGAGCTAAGCAGGATCGAACTGCTGACCTCCTGCGTGCAAGGCAGGCGCTCTCCCAGCTGAGCTATAGCCCCACATTCCTAATTTACATACAATGTAAATGCTTAAGTGCTGAGTCTCAAGCGGGGTGAACTTTAAATATTTTTACGTTTTTGGTCAAGTATTTTTTCACAAATTTTTCCGTTTTAACTAATTTTTGTTAAACTCGAGCTAAATATTTACTAAAACGACAATACATAATGAAAAAATACGCGTTAGTTTTCATGATTTTCCTTTTTGGTTGTGCCAGTTCAGTAGATGAACCGCCCTACGAAATTAATAATAAACAATTTTATGACACCCTTGATGAGCAAGGTAACAAGCTTTTTGCTTATGTGGTTTCTGTAAAGGCTAAAAGTCGTGAGCAAATTAATATTAATAAAAAACTAACCCGCAGTGATGTTCAGCGTTTTGCTGAGCAAGAGCATTTTGAAGAGTCGAGTGTTTTAAAATTACAATTAGAAGATCAAGCGGTAGAGTTTCTTAATAAAGAACTAGCACAGCGTAACTATTGTGCAGATAAGCATGAAATAAACGAAGTACTATGGCGTGATTTAAGTGTGCAATTAAGAGGGCGTTGTTTGTAATATGTTAGCGGATAAACAAAAACTAGCGGCAGTGTTAACCCAACTAAATATAGAATATGACGTAATAGAACATCCAGCGCTACATGGCAGTTTAGATGCCGATGAACTGATGGTAAATCGCCCAGGAACACGTTTAAAAAACCTATTTTTGCGAGACAACGAAGGTAAGCGTCATTTTTTAGTGATCACCGCGCATGATAAACAGTTGGATTTAAAGTCACTTGCCAAACAGCAAGGGCTATCGCGCTTAGGCTTTGCCTCTAATGAGCGCTTGGCTAAGTACTTAAAGGTTGCACCGGGTTGCGTGTCAATGCTCAGCTTAATGAACGACAAACAGCGTGATGTAACGCTTTGGCTTGATCAAGATATTTGGTTTGGCGATTTATTTCATTGCCACCCGTTTGAAAATACCCAAACATGGTTATTAACTAAGCCTGATTTACTGCGTTTTTTTGACTTTACTGAGCATCAGCCGCGGGTGATGTTTTTGCCATCGCGTTGAGCCCACAAAATAAGCCCCAGTCCACACAAACATACAGCGAGTAATGTTGCCATAAACGCCGTTTGTCCATGAGTTTGATAAACCACCCCTGGTAATAACGAGCCCAGTGCGCCGCCGCTGTAATAAAATGATACATAGCACCCGTTGGTAACGCTTGGCGGTGCGTGACTGATTTTATTAACCAGTGGTGCCGCTGTGGAATGAATCACAAACATAGCGCCGCAAAAGAGTGTGAATGCAATTAAAAACAACAACAGTGAATGACTCATTAATAACATAATACTGAGGTTATAAAACACGAATACCGCGGCCAACAATCGCCAGGCTGAAGTCATTTTTTTTAATAGCCAAGGAGTGAAAATAGAAGCCAAAGCACCCACCAGATAGCCACTATAAACAAAGCCAATGTCGCGCGTGTTATTAATTAAAAAGGTATTTTTTAAAATAAAAGGCAAGTAGTTTAATAATGCTGCAAAGCAAAAAAACATACAAAAAATGGCACCATAGAGCTTAAGTGCAGAGCCCTCTTTAAGTTGTTTTATATAATCTAATGGTGATAAAACCTCGGTTGATTTAACGAGATTAAAACGTTTATGGGGAATACTTAACGCTAGAATAATCAGCATGGCTGCTATTAGGTAATAAAAACTCTGCCACGACCAAACATCGCTAAAGAGCGCAGCCAATACACGACCAAAATAACCACCGACAATCGTACTACCTATATATAGCGTCATATTTTTTTGTAATGTATCGGCTTGATAGCTCATACCAATAAAGCTGGTCATGGCAGTCAATGCGGCAGGTAAAGTCAGTCCTTGTAAAAACCTTACCAGTAGAAGTAATTCAAAACTCGGGGCATAAATAAATAAGATACAACCCACACCCAGTAACAACATAGCGAAGCGTAATATCAATAAAGGGTTTCGCTTAGCTAAAAACAGTCCATACACCAAAGGGGCAATAGCTAAAGGCAACATAGTGGCCGTCATTAAGCTGCCTGCAACAGCAGGAGCAACATTAAATTCAGTAGCAAATAAACTTAATAATGGCTGTGGTGCGTATAAAACAAAAAAAATGAAAACTGAACAGATGAGTAGGTGAGGTAAGCGCATTAACTGCCATATACATTGCTTATTAGTTGAGCTGCATTATATACAAAACTGCTAGGGTTTTCATAAATTAACCTTTATTGCGCTAAATCATGCTTTGTTTTCAGTAGTTTGTTAGATTAATACCAATAGCGCTGTTATTTACGCTCGTTGGTGATTAAAATAGCATTAATATTCGTTTTTAGTGGGAACACGCCATGGGGTCACTACAAGAGCAATTGCTCCAAGCTGGTTTAACAACATCACATAAAGCTAAAGTTGCTAAATCAGAAAAGCGCAAGCAACAGAAAAAGCAAAAGAAGGGAGCGACGAGCAACCCGAACGATTTACAAAAGCATATTCAGCAAACTAAGTTGGAGCAGCAGCAAAAAGCTGAAGAGCTCAATAAAGCGCGCCAAGAAGAATTAAAGCAGCGCGAGCAAGTCGCCCGTGTTAAGCAAATTTTAGAGCATCATAATCAAGAGTCAATTCGCGGTGAGCGTACCTTTAACTTCACTTATGAAAATAAAGTGAAAGGGCTTGATGTGAATGAGCAAACGCAAAAGGCGCTCTCGGGCGGGCGTTTAGCTATTTGTGTGTTAGAAGGTCAGTTTTACGTATTAGAAGATGAGCCTGCGCGTAAAGTGGCTGAGGTGGATGAAAAGTATATTGTGTTTCATGTTGAGCCTGAAAATAAAGCCAAAGATGAAGACGATCCGTATGCTGATTTTGAAGTGCCAGACGATCTTATTTGGTAAGCCTATTAAGTATCTGCTCAGTTAAAGCAAGCTAGTATGTGTTTTATGAGGGATACACGTATTTGTTCTGATTGATCGTCAAACCTTACCAAGGACGTATGCTTTTTAAAGATTTATTGACTACAATAATCACAACCGTTTTTTTTAACCGTAAAAAGAAGAGTAAATACAATGAGCAAGATAAAAACACTTTTATTAGGCGCGGGTATTGGTTTAGCCGCAAGTTTTTCATTTTCAGCAGCCGCTGCAGATGGCGCTGCACTTTACACAGCTAAAAATTGTCAAACATGTCATGGTGCAGAAGGTAAAGCACCTATTATGGCGATGTACCCTAAACTAAATGGTCAAAACAAAGAATATTTAGTAGCGCAAATGAAAGACATCAAGTCAGGCGCTCGTAACAACGGTATGTCTATGGCGATGAAAGCGATGGTTGCGACTGTGACTGATGAAGAATTTGAAGCGATTGCCGATTACCTATCAAAAGTACAATAATCGTTAACGCTAATTAAAAAGAGCCACACCTATGTGTGGCTTTTTTATTTGGTGATTGCGATCATGTCAATACTCATTTAGACTTCTAAACATCTACAATCACTAGCGCTATGCTGTGTTTTAAAAGGCTTGTTATGTTTGATTTACCCCAGCTCAATTTAAAAAATAAAGTATCAGAACAAGAGTGGCAACTACGTGTTGATTTAGCCGCATGTTATCGATTAGTTGACCATTTTCGTTGGGGGGATTTAATTTATACGCACCTTTCTGCTCGCCTACCGGGCACTGATCATTATTTAGTGAATGCCTTTGGCTTAACGTTTGATGAGATCACTGCATCTAACTTAGTCAAAGTAGATTTAAATGGCCGCATTATTGACGATACACCCTTTAATATTAACCCTGCAGGGTTCACTATTCACAGTGCCATTCACGAAGTACGTGAGGATGCACATTGCGTTATACACCTGCACACAAAAGAAACAATTGCGGTTGCAACACAAAAAGAAGGGCTGTTACCGCTAAGTCAGTATTCGATGTTTTCATTGCCGTCTCTGTCTTACCATGGCTATGAAGGTTTAGCGGTGAATGACGATGAGCGTAAACGCCTGCAAACAGATTTAGGCACCACCAATCATATGCTATTGGTCAACCACGGCGGTTTAACAGTAGGCCCAACGGTAGGCGATGCGTTTATGCGCTTTTATGACCTTCAGCGTGCCTGTGAAATACAGTTAGCCATTCAATCAAGTGCGCAAGAAGCGGTTGCTGTACCTCAAGCTATTATTGATAACATTTATAACCAAGCGAACGTCGTTCACAGCGGCAGTACAGGGGGCCAGCTAGCATGGCCTGCCATGTTACGAAAAGCGTATCGTCTTGATCCTAGTTTTGCAAAATAACCCACTGAAGGTTAATAAGGAATTTTTATGAAAGTAAATCGCGTTGAAGTCTTTGATATTCATTGCCCTGATCGTCCTGCATGGACGCCGGTATTTGTTCGTATTCATACCGATGAAGGTATTAGCGGTGTGGGTGAAGCAGGTCTTGCGTACGATTTAGGTCACAGTGCAGCTGCTGCGATGATCAAAGAAATGGCCGATGCCTTTTTAATTGGCCATGACCCGTTTCAAACTGAAAAACTATGGTCGCGCATGTTGCGTGAAAGTTTTTGGGGTCTAGGCGGTGGGCCGGTGGTTTACGCAGCAATGAGTGCGATTGATACGGCACTTTGGGATATAAAAGGTAAAGCATTGGGTTTACCGGTTTATCAGTTGCTTGGCGGTAAAGTTAACGACAAGCTGCGTACTTATGCATCACAGCTGCAGTTTGACTGGGACAGTGAATTTAAAGCGCTGGTACAGCCACAAGAATATGCAGAAGCGGCACTAAAAGCGGTGGCGGAAGGTTACGATGCGGTAAAGGTCGATCCAATTCAATACGATAAAGACGGCAACACCTATTACGACCGCACAAATATTATTTCTCGTCCAGAAATGAAACTATACCGCGCACGTATGCAGGCTATTCGAGAGGCCGTGGGTGACGAAGTAGATATTATTTTTGAATGTCATAGCTTACCAGGGGCGACATCGGCAATTCAAATTGGTGAAATTGCAGAAGAATTTGATTGTATGTATTTTGAAGAGCCGGTGAATTACTTAAACCATTCATTACATGCAAAAGTGGCTGACAAAGTGGCTGTGCCTATTGCAGGCGGCGAGCGCTTGTATAACCGCTGGGGTGTACGTCCTTATTTAGAAGATCAAAGTATTGATGTACTACAGCCAGATATCGGCTTATGTGGTGGCTTTACCGAAACTAAAAAAGTATGTGATTACGCTGATATTTTTGATGTGCGTATTCAGGCACACGTATGTGGAGGGCCGGTTGCAACGGCGGCATCATTGCACTTAGAAACAGCGATCCCTAACTTTTTAATTCACGAGCATCATACTTACGCGATTAAAAAGTGGAATAGAGAGCTATGCTTACAAGATCCACAACCTAAAAATGGTTTTTTTGAAGTATCTGAAGAACCAGGTCTTGGGATTGAGCTTAACGATGAAATTGTAATGCGCTCACAACGCGTAGAAATAAAATAGTTTACTCTGTTGAGGAATAGCCGGTAAGTGAGTTGTCACTTACCGGCTTTTTTATCGCTGTGGGTTTATTTTACAAAGTACTTGTTTTAGTTCAATGGTTGCTTTGCTATCAAGGTGGCGAACAAAACAGCGCTCTCCCTTAGTCACGAGCTCAAATTGATCTGGCATATTAAGTTGCTTGCCCAAAATAGGGTTGCCCTGAGGATCTTTATGATTAAGTTGCTCAAGGGTAACCGTGCTTGAGGTGACAAAAACATCGTCTGCTAATTGAACCTGCGAGCTATGCAGCAGCTGCGCAATTGCGTCGGCTACTTTAGCGCTATTAGGCTCAATTAGTAACGCATGTTGCAATTTAGGTGTGGGCTCTGAGCTTTGTGCTAAGCACCCACTTAAAAATAGCGAAATTGCAGTTATTGCTAATAAAATCTTCATTGCTTATCTCATGTTATCGCTAAGAATAATATTCTGTTTAAGTACAGTCTGAATTCGCGCGTCTTTTACTTCAGGCATATCGGTGGCGATAGTGGGCGCAAAACCGAGAACACTATTTATTGAGCTTGGGGCTGGGCAACTGCCGGTTGCTCTATAACTAAGTGCGGTATTAAGTAAGCCTTCACTTGCATCACCTAAGCGTTTGCTAAAGTCATCGGCAACAGCACAGCCAGCAATAAGTACGGGCTGGCGCGCATTATCAATGGTATTTTGCGGTGCAAAGCCATCTGAATATTCACCAAAACCTTTGTTATTTTCGCCAGTAAATTGAATGGTAAAATAAGTAGTGTCGCAGTTATCGGTTGGGTAAAAGCCATACGGTTTACCACAGGTGCCAGCCCCTATCTGAATGATTTCAACATCGGCTCCGCGCAGCCCGTTAATTATAGCCTCACTGGCTGAGCAGGTGCTGCTGGTGGTGAGTACAAATACCCGATCTAAATTTAACGTTGGTAATGGGGTGCCTGCAGCTATTGCAGGGTTATTTTCAAACCCGACAAAACGATTTGTAAAGGGCATGGGGGTCAGTGTTTGCCCTGTGATAGGGTTGGTATTGGGATATTTATCGTTAAAAATAGTGCGTTCAAATATTTTGCCTTGGGTATTGCTACCTGCCACCATGTAGCCTACTTGGCTGGCCATTTGTAACAAACCACCGCCGTTATAGCGCACATCAATGACTAAATCTTTAATGCTGCTGGCAGCGAGTTGGTTAAAGGCGTTGTAAAGCTGCGTTTCGGCTATCGCGTTGTGGCTATTAAATTGAAAGTAACCCACATCGCCGTTTGCTAAATCAGTACGTACGTTCATTACTGGTTGCGACTCGATATTTTGAGATGTGAGCGTAACAATGCGATTTTCATTAGTGCTGATATCCCTAAATACAAATTCGGTAACTTTACCTGTTTGTTCTGGGAATAAACCTGCGTTAATAATAGCTACCTCGCTTGATGAGGTCGTGTTAATAAAATCAACACCATCAACTTCTAAAAGCTCAAAGCCCCTAATAATATTTTGATTACTAGCAGGGGTATTTGGCTCGGTATAGCTAACAATTGCTTGGCGCGGCGCACTACCAGCGATTATTTTTATATTAAAGCCATAACCAAAGCTTAGGCCTGATTGATTTTGTCTTTGCCACTCATCGGTTGGCAAATTAAAGTGAAAGTTATCTTTTTTCGCACCCGACTCAGTCAGTTGCTCCGTTTTTAAAGTATTAAAGTAATCAATGACGCCTGACGTTAATGCCGGATTAGTATCAATAATTTCGTCGTACCATAAGTAGGTTTCGTTACTCCAAGAGCGTAGCCAGTTTTTTTCATTAATTGCTTGGCATTGACCTTTAAATTGCCCTGAGCTAGCAAATACACCAGAAGTCCAGCCGCTATTGTCTGTTGTTGGGTTGGTCGCATTGTCGCTACCTCCACCGCCACAACCTGTTAATAAAGCGGCTAGCGAAAAAGGGAGTAATGTGTATTTGAGAGAAGATGAATTAAAAATGGCCATACGTATGCTCGTTTTTTAAACTGTTGAGCTAAATATAGCGGTTTTTATTTAGAGTTGATAGAGGCGCGCTGCATTTTTGTAACTCAAGTGTTGCCATGTAAGATCATCGCTACATAGGCTTCGATAATGATGCCATAACTCATTGTAGTTAATGTTAATTTGGCACACGGGGAAGTTGCTGGCAAACATCACTCTTTGCATACCAAAATGCTTTAAAATATGTGTTAAACACTGCCTTTGCTGCTCGCTATTAAGCATAAGCAATTCAAAGCCTGAAAACTTCATCGCAACATTAGGCTGTTGTGCGAGTAATTCAATGGCGCGTTGCCAGTTAGCAAGGTTGTGTGCAAGCCCTGCGTGATTAATGATTATTTGTAAGTCACTAACTTGGTTGGCATAAGAAATAAGTTGCTCGGTGATGTTGAGGTTTTCTATTTCAAATTGCGCTTCAAAATGCAGTTTTAAGTGGCACAAGTGGCGCAGGTTATCGAGACAATGAGGGTTCAATAAGCGCGTGGCATCATGACCTTCAGTGATATCTCTAATGCCGACAAGGGATGAATGTTTTAGATGTTTAAGTGCTAGTTTAAATGCGTTATTTGGCTGGTTAATTGTTGCAAAGCTAATCGCTTTGTAAGGTAGCCTTTTTATATGCTTTGCTAACCAGTTTAATTCATTAATAGGTTGCTCATTATCAAAGCCAGCTTCTATATGCACTAAACCAACGAGTTCAAAGTCCGTACTTTTGATTAGTTCAGCAACGCTAATCGGTTGTTTTATTTTATCTAAGTTAGGCCAAGCGGGTGGGTTAGCACCTTGCAGCCAGGTGTATTGACCCTCCAGCAAATTAAAAAAATGCACATGCGGGTCAATAATTTTAGTACTCATTGCGCTGTGTAACCGCCATCAATGCGTTGCAAACTGCCGGTAATAAAGCTGGCTTCTGGACTTACTAAAAAGTTTACCAGTGCTGCAACTTCATCGGCTTGGCCTAAACGATTAAGTGGTTGTAAAGCAGCTTCTTCGGCAACAATATCTGCCTTATTTGCGCCACTTTTTTTGCAGTATGCATCAATCGCATTATGAAATAATGGCGTTTCTATGGTGCCAGGACACACGGCATTAGTGCGAATATTAAAGCTTGCGTAATCTAAGGCGGTGGTTTTAGCCATCGAAGCCAATGCATGTTTAGTCAGGTTATAAGCAAATGAGTTTTGTTTGCCAATAATGGCCTGATCTGAGGCAATTAACACAATAGCGCCATCTTGTTGTGCTTTCATGGCTGGTAATACGCTTTGTATAGCCGCGTACGCACCTTTAACATTCAGTGCCATTAACGCATCGAATGTCGCTTCATCGGTTTGCTCAATTGTGGCACTTAGGTGCTTGCCAGCATTTGAAACAAGTACATCAATGCGTTGTGTTTTTTCAATAATAGCCTGTATACACTGGCGTACGGCGGTTACATTACTAACATCACATTGATGAAAAACACCACTCTCACTGGGTTCAATATCTAGGTTATGAACCTGATAGCCGCTCGTTAATAATCGCTGAACCACAGCAAAGCCAATGCCTTTAGAGCCACCGGTTACTATTGCAACTTTTGACATACTTGTTCCTTTAATTAGCAATTAATGTGCGTGGCCGCAACCACCTTCAGCATGAACATGGCCGTGAGAAATCTCTTCGTTTGTTGCTTCTCGAACTGAGACAACCTCAACATCAAAAGTCAGCGTTTTACCAGCAAATGGGTGGTTTAAATCACAATCAGCATTAAAGCGGCCTACTTTTACAATGGTTACTTGGTGGCGACCTTGGTTTGATTGCACCATAGCAGTCATGCCTGGTTTCCATACTTTTACATCACCTTGAAGGTGCTTAAGCGGAATGCGCTGAATTAAGTCATCAACACGCTCACCGTATGATTCACTTGGAGATAACGTAACGCTAAATTTATCACCAGCGGCTTTACCTTCAAGTGCGGTTTCTAAACCTGGAAGCATGCCTTCGCTGCCGTGAATATAACTTAATGGCGCGTCGTTTAGGCTGCTTTCGATTTGTTCACCCGCTTCGCTTAGGGTGTAATGAAATTCAACGGCCGAATTTTTACTGATTTGCATGCTTGTCTCTTTGAGTTTTAAATTAATTAAAGGCAATTTTACGCGAAATACTGCGCTTTAGAAACTTAACGTGGATGATTTAATGTATTTTGTAAGTCGAGTAACAGGTCTTTTTTCGCCGGTGTAGTTTTTGGCGTAGCGGCTTGAGGTATAAATAAAACCAACTGAGTCCCAGGTTTTAATACGCTTGAGGCAGATAATTTATTCCAACGCGCTAAATCGCTATGAGCAACGCCGTATAACTGACTTATATTCCAAAGGTTGTCACCGGGTTTTACGTGGTAATCTACCTCGATGGTTGGAATGATTTGCTCTTTTTGTTCTAGATAAGGGCTTATTTTATAGTTAATAGTGAGTGACTCAGGCAAAGTTTGCGGCTCCCCTAAAATAAGCTTTTCGCCAACGCCAATAAAGTTATTTTGCTTATTATTGAGCTGTTTTAATACTTCTAAAGGCAAGCCAAAATACCTAGCAATACCGTACAGAGTGTCATTTTTCTTAACGATGTATTCGCCTGCAAAATTGGCTTTAAAAAAGCGGTTTTTTAATAAAGCTTGTTGCTCTATAGGTAATAACAGAGTGTGCGGTCCATGGGGAGAGCTTTGATTTTTTAAATAACCCCGATTAAGGGCATGCAGTTGTTTGGCGCCCATGCCAGAGAGCTTGGCCATAACTGAAAAATCAAACTGTTTTGCCACATTTAGCGAGGTAGTCAGTGCTTTATAAGGAAGCTTTGGCCGTTTAAAATTTGCCTTAGGGTGTTTTACTAAATAGCTCAGTGCTAATAGTTTTGGTACATAGTCAGCGGTTTCTTTTGGTAGGGTTAGTGCCCAAAAATCAGTTGATTTACCTCGTTTTTGATTGCGTTTTATAGCGCGCTTAACTCGGCCTTCACCGGTATTATAGGCCGCAAGAGCATGCAGCCAATTACCATCAAAACGTTTATGTAAATAGCTTAAATAATCAAGTGCCGCATCGGTTGAGGCTAATACATCCTGGCGTCCGTCGTACCATTGATCAGATTTAACCCCAAAATGATGCGCGGTTGCTGCAACCAGTTGCCACACACCCACAGCATGTTCACTTGAGCGGGCGGTAGGTCTAAAGCCACTTTCTACAAATGGCAGTAATGCCAGTTCCATGGGGAGCTGCTTTTGCTCTACTTTTTTTACGATATGATATAAAAAAGGCTCTGCACGGCGAGACACTATTTTTAAATAATTCGGCTGTTTTAAATACCAGTTAATGCGTTTTTTTAACGCCTGATTTTGCTCAACCGGCAAATGTAAGTTATCAGCAATATGTGCCCATAACTCTGTGGGTTGAGCTATTTCAGGGGCTTTGGGGGTGGCTTTTTTATTAATGACTTTGTGAGTGTTTATAGAGATCGGCGTATTTGATAGTGCCGGTTTTGACTCTACAGGTGTGGGAACTGCAGGCGCAATGATCTCTGGCTGAGTGGTTTTACAGCTGCATAGCAATACAATGGCAAAGCATAAGATCAAGTGACGCATTTTGTTCCTTTTTAAAAAATATACTTCCATATTTTAACACAATCCATTGTGTTCAGTTATTGACTGTTTTTAGCGCGAAGTAATCCCGATTGCAAAAATAAGTGACTTGATTTTATATCAAGTGGTTCTTGTTGATAAGGTTTTAGTGCCTCAATAGGGAAGTTTTTTTGTAATTGCTCAATACTAGCTTCAGGGTTGTTTTTAGCATGCTCCGTAATCGCTTCTAAAAACGTGAGTGACTGTTTTAGTTTAACTTTATCGACTAAATCGCCATGCCCAGGAATAAAAAGTGACAGCGTATTATTATTTATATATTTTTTTAATAAGCGTTGCCATTGCTTAAGCTCGCCATGCCCTGGGTAGGGTAACCAATCGATGATATCACCACCAATTAAGGTTTTACCTTTGTCGGCAAGTAGTGTTAAATCGCCATTAGTATGTGCCTGGTGCGGGTTTATAGTGAGTGTATAGCCACCTAAATCTAACGTTTTAGATTCACTAATAATCATTTTTGGTGGTGTTAATTGATAGTCTTGCCAGCGAAATAAGCGCTTTTTAGCGCGGGTAAGCTTTTCTCGCCATTGAACTTGCTCAGCATCGGGTAAGGTGGCTAATCGTTGATAGCTCAGCTCAATGCTTTTCTCGAATCCCTCTAGCTTGTCTGTTAAAGCTTGCTGGTAAAGCGAAAAGTCGTTAGCGACTTGTTGGTGAGTAATAAGTTTTGCGTCTGGGAAGTAATGCTGCATAACCGCCATCCCCAGTAAGTGATCGTCATGAAAGTGGGTTGCAACTAAATAACACAAAGGCGTCTTTAGACGTTGTTTTAGCTCAGTTACCAGTTGTTCTACCGCCGCAAAGTTACCACTGGCATCAACGAGTAATGCACATTCACTGCCTTCAATTAATACTTGGTTAGAGTCGTAAAAACGAAGTCTTTCAGGTTGCTTAAGAAATTGAATATTAGCTGACAACGGTTGCCACTCAATTGCTGCCTCGCTTTTTGTTTGCATAAACAAGCAAATTAAAGGCAGTAAGCACTTACCTATTTTTTGAGCTTTACTTAAAAATGGTTGCATCTTTATCTCTAGCTGTATTTTTGACGGTAAAAACAATAAAAGCGCAAAATGCGCTTTTATTTAGTGTGCTCAGAGTTCGAGCTTAAGTACTGACTCAATTTATCAATCAGTTGATCTTGATATTCAAGCTCAACTGATTTTTGAGTTTTCGCTTCAAGCAATTCGTGGCTTAAATTTAAGGCAGCCATAAGTAATGCTTTTTGATCGTTTCTGACTGTTGAACGTTGTTTCATTTGTTCAACTAAATCATTCAGATTTTTGGCGGCCGCTTTTAGTGCCTCTTCTTGCCCCGCAGGACAAGCAAATTGCTGCTCTTTACCAAGCAATTCAACAGTGACTCGCTGGTTTTGCAGCTCAGACATTAGCTTGCCTGTTGCGCGCTTTGTAATTTATCTAACAATGATGACAAGGTGGTACTTGCATCTTTTTGTTTTTCTTCATTTTCAAGGGCTTCTAACTGCAATAACTCATTTTCATCAAGTAGCTTGCTGTTTTGCTCTTTAAGCTCTGAAATATCAGTTTGTAACTGATTATTACGGGTAATTAGTTGGTCGATCAGTTGTTCGAGTTGTTGAAGAGTGTTGTTGTTCATAAATGCGCTCATATAACTGTAATTAATGTCATGCAAATGTAAAGCAAAGTGTGTTTATTTGCCAGCATTTACGCTGGTTTTAGGTGATTTTTATTCTATGTTAAGGGATAATTCACGCTATTAGCTTTTTCATTCAGAAGCGGTTCACGTAAACCCCCGCTTTTGCTGGTATCGATTGTCAAAGTAGTGTGCTTATGGTTCACTGATTTTATTAAATAGCGTATGGTGAAAATAAATAATGCTTAGTTACAGACACTCCTTTCATGCGGGTAACCCTGCCGATGTACTTAAACATTTAGTGTTAGCGCAAGTACTGGGTTATCAAACAATTAAAGATAAGCCGCTTGACTATATTGATACGCATTCGGGGGCTGGTTTTTTTGAGCTTGCTGCGCCTGACGCGCAAAAAACCCAAGAGTACCAAGATGGCATTGAAAAACTGTGGCAACATACTAGCCAACACAGTGCCTTAAATGACTACATTGAGCTAATAAAATCATTTAATGAGAGCGCATCGTTGGCGTTTTACCCAGGCTCACCAAAAATAGCCGAGCACTTTTTACGCCGTCAAGATAAGGGCTGGTTTTTTGAGCTGCATCCGCGAGATTTAGTCTTACTTGAAGAAAACATGCAAGGTAAGCGTTCTATTCGTGTACGCGGCGAAAATGGGTTTGCAGGCTTAATTGGTTTGTTACCGCCAGCTTCGCGTAGAGCCTGTGTGTTAATAGACCCACCTTATGAAATAAAAGACGATTACAATACGGTAGTACAAACCATTGTTAAAGCACATCAACGCTTTGCAACAGGGACTTACATGATCTGGTATCCGGTTGTGGACAGAGAACGTATTGATAATATGGAGCAGGGTTTAATTGACGCGGGCATTAAAAATATTCAATTATTTGAATTAGGTACTGAAGCAGATACAGAAGTACATGGTATGACCGCCTCTGGAATGATAGTGATAAATCCACCCTGGAAGCTGAAACAAACTATGGATGACGTGTTACCTGAACTAGTAAGCTTGTTGAGTAAGCCAAGTGGCTTTTATCGCAGCGAGCAGTTAGTTGCCGAATAAAAATAAAAAAGCCCAGTTTAACTGGGCTTTATACTGTTCTGCTTAGATGCGGAGTATTGTTACGCTTAATTAAAAGTAAACAGCGTTAAAGGTTGCAAGTTGCTTGCCTGCCTCATTTTGTAATACTAATTTTTCACCGTTAACTTGCCATTGCGTTGCTGCTTGCAGCACACCCGCCATGGCGCTTTCTTGTTCCATATTGTCATGACACATTTTTTGCGTGGTTGCTAACTGCGTAAAAGTAACCATTTGCTTCGATACTTCATAACCGCCATTAAAGTTATTGCACCCTAAAAAACCGTGCACAGTGTTGTCACTATTAAATTGAATAAATGGCTCTTTAGTATTCACTTCAACGAGATTGCCGTCGATTGAAACGGCTTTGAAGTAGGTATTTACTAAGTCAACGTCTGGCTTTGGCGCTACTTTTGAAACAATAATTTCTAAAGGCTCTGATGAGGCCGTATTAGCAAAAGGCGAGTTACTTGTTGTGCTGGTGTATAGTAAGTTTCCTTGATTATTAATGGTTGCGCGCACGCTGTAGCGATGGGCTGGATCAATTTTTTCAAGGTTGTATTCAAGATCTACTTTATACGGCGGTGCGCCTACTAAATCAATTACCTGCTCAGAAATAACGGTTGCTGCCACATCCATTTTTGACACATCAACCAAGGTAACGGTTAGCTGTGAATTAGGCGCTAATAAGCTGCGATCTAGGTAGCTAACTTGTACTGGGAGAGAGGCTGTTGTTTGTTTCACAGCGCTATTTTGCTGTGCGGTGTCATCGTTACATGCGCTAAGCATAAGTGTGCCACTTGCTAAAAAACATAGGCCTGCAACCGACTTTAAGATTGAGTTTGGCTTTGGTGAGAACATAACAGTTCCTAGATATAATTACGGATATAAACAGTAGCATACGGCTAAGTTACTTAATCATCGCTTAACTTGTAAATACAGCCAATACAGAAAGTTGAGATATAAAAAAAGACGCTAGGCGCCTTGATTCGTTACTTATTTTTTAACGTATTTAGTTAAAATTACAATACGTTGTCCATCAACACGCCCTTCAATATGTTCTGGGTTGCTGGTTAAGCCAATATTGCGCACAGCAGTACCGCGCTTTGCAGTTAAGCTGCTACCTTTCACATCTAAGTCTTTTATTAAGGTGACGGTATCGCCAGCTTGTAGCACTACGCCATTACTATCAATGTGTTTAATATCATCATCCTCAGCAAGCGCTTGCTGAGCCCATGTTAATGTGTCTTCTTCAAGGTAAATCATATCAAGTGCGTCTTGTGCCCAGCCATTATCGGCTGCTAGTCGTGTCAGCATGCGATAAGCAACAACTTGTACCGCCGGTGTTTGGCTCCACATGCTGTCATTTAAACAATGCCAATGAGTAGGAGTTAAATCGCGGGTGCCCTCAATTTGATCTTTACATGTTTGACAGGTGTAAATGCATTTATCTGAATGAGCTTCGGTAACTGGAGGTACTTCGTATACAGTTAAGTTATCTGTTGCTGCGCAGAGTTCACATTGGTTGTTGCTACGCTCTTTTAAGGCTTGTTCAATGCTCATATTAGGGGCTCTTGTGAGTTTATAAAAAAGTTTATAAGAGCATTATACCTTATAACCATAACCTTTGGGTATGCTCAGAGCGGCTGATAGCAGCAAAACCTTATAAAAAATAAGGTTAATAAAGGTTTTTATTTTAAGAATATAAATTTAGGCTTAGTTGCTTGTTTTTTATTCGAATTAAAATTGCAGCAAGTCTTTAAAGTTTCACTATACTGGTTAGGTATAACAATAAAAATAACGCTTACATCACTGCAAAACAGGAAGGGTAATGCCAAATAATCCAGACGTAAAAAATTCATCTATTTTGGTCACTCAATATATTGCTAGGCAACCCATTTTTCATGCTGATAGAAGCATTTTTGCCTTTGAGTTACTTTATCGCGATTCAGTTAATAATGCCTTTCCTGCGGGAACAACCGACGGGCAGGCCACTGGGCGACTTTTTTTTAATGCGTTAATGCTGGTTGGGGTGGAAAAGCTGGCGCTTAATCAGACCGTGTTTATAAACCTATCTAGTGAAGGACTTTTAGAGGATTTACCTACATTATTGCAGCCTGAAAATACTGTAATTGAAATTGTTGAGCGTACTGAAAATATCGAGCTTGTTACTCAACGAGTAACTGAGCTAAAAAAAGCAGGGTATGTATTTGCGTTAGATGATTATGACGCGCATGAAAAATGGCAACCTTTGCTCAGTTTGGTTGATTATATAAAGCTTGAAGTAGAAGAGCCTATAATAAAAACCACCATGCTACTTAAAAAGCTCAAACGCAATTACCCTGAGGTTAAAATAGTGGTAGAGCGAATTGAAACCTATGACGAATTTAGGCAGCTTAAAGAAGCTGGATGCGATTACTTTCAAGGATTCTTTTTTGCACGGCCAGAAATGCTCAGTTACGGTAATGTTGAGCCGTTAAAAATGGCGGTTTTTGATTTATTGCGCTGCACATCTCGTCCTGACTTGGATTTTAACGAAATTAATCAACGTATTTCTAAAGATGTGGGTTTAACCGCACGTGTTCTCAAACTAGTTAATGCTCGCTCTGCTAATAAAAATTTAGTGATTACGTCAATTCCACAAGCGGTTGTGTATTTAGGGGAAGATTCTATTAGAAAGTTTGTACGAGTACTGGCGCTGAGCGAACTTGGCTCAGACAAGCCTAGTGAACTTACTCGTTTAGGTTTATGTAGAGCGCAGTTTATGCAATTGATTTTAGAGCCCGGCGGAAAGATTATTGCAGAGCAAGGCTATTTAGTCGGCTTGATGTCGGTGCTTGATGCTATTTTAGATATGGAACTGGAAGCTATTGCCAAAGAGTTTAGTTTAGGGGCTGAGTTATCTGGTGCACTTTTAAGTTTTGATGGCATGATGGGGAACTCATTACATTTAATAAAAGCAGTAGAAGAAGATAACTGGCAATTGGCTAAAAAGTTGCTAGAGACTATTCGCCCTGCATCAGACATAGAGCTGGTGTATACAGCCATGTTAGATGCGCGCCAATATGCGGATGAGTTATTAGCCACCATTATTGAACAAGACTAACGCAAAACGTTTGGGTATGATTGGCACATATTGATTTTACTTAGTATTACACCATGCGTTTACTTTTACCTATCACGACTATTTTAATTGCCTTAGCTTTATTGATCCCCGGGGTGACAAAGCCGGTGTTGAGTATGGAAGGCAAAATTGATAAATCTAAACTTGCTCAAGCCGGTATTGAAATGCTGGCAGATGAAGGAAATCAAAACACCCGTAATATGCTAATGATGGTCTCGAGTATGTTGGGATTAGACAAACTTGAAGGTGAGATCAGCGCTTATCAAAAAACGCGTAGTATTTGGGGCACCGTTAACGAACTGGCCGATAACAAAAACTACTTAGTGGCGATATTAGTGGCGTTTTTTTCAATAGTGATCCCAACAATTAAGCTGCTGCTTCAATTGTTTCATTGTGCACTGAAGGAGACTTCGTTTAAGTACAAGCTTGGTAAAGTGATAATTGGCTTAAGTAAATGGAGTATGGTGGATGTGTTTGTTATTGCATTAATCGTGGCTTACATGGCTGGTAATGCAAACGCGAACTCAGAAGACTTACTTAATATGCATGCTGAGTTTGGTACTGGTTTTTGGTATTTTACCGGCTATTGCCTGTTCGCTATTGCGGCTAGTAGCTTGATAAAGCCAATGGTAAAAACCAGTTAATGATTGAGTTTTAAAGCCAGTTACCATAAACTTTTAGCGTCTATTTACTTTTAGGTTATTTCATTGCAACGTATTTACTGTATTTTACTCACGCTAACTTTGTTACTCACTTTTGTGGGTCAAGCCGTTGCGTCTGTATCTATGGTATGTGATGTGCCGCATATGAACATGGCAACCCATGCATCGATGCAGCATAGTGAAATGGCAATGAGTGACGACGCTGATACAACAACCATGTCTATGGATTGCTGTAGTGAGCAAAGCACGTTAACCCAAGATTGCAGTTGCCCAATGAGTGCTTGTAATTCGCATTCGGCATTGCATGTAAACTCGCTATTTATAGCTTCCAAATTACCCTCTGAAAAAGTGCACCTTGCTGTCATGCAGCGCCAACCTAATTTTGCACGATCTCTTTATCGTCCTCCTATGCCTGCATAACCGCAGGATAGGTGTGTTTAAAATCTAGTCATTTAGCTTTTTGTCATCTATCTGCTTAAAAAATTAATCGTTTTTTATTTTTTAATTTTAAGTGGAGCAAGTGATGAATCACTTCGCAGTATTAAAAGCTGTTTTTGTGAGCAGCTTATTGAGCATTAGTGTCTCTGTACACAGTGCTGAACTGAGTTTAAATGAGGCAATTAACTATGCCTTAAACCATGAGCCTTGGCTTAAAGCCAGCAAACAAAAACAAGCATCAATTGAAGCAAAAAGTATTGCCGCAGGTACCTTACCTGATCCGGTACTCACGCTAGGACTAATGAATTTACCAACCAATGGTTTTGCTTTTGCTCAAGAAAATATGACCCAATTTAAAGTGGGAATTAGCCAATCGTTAAGCCGCGGCGATAGTTTAGCATTGCAGCAAAAAGCACTGTCTCAGTCGGCTGCGGCAGAGCCTTGGCTTCGTAAAGATAGACTCGCGCAGGTAAAAACCATAGTGACCGAGTCATGGCTCAATGCGTTCAGAGCGCAGCGAACTATTGCACTTATTGAGCAGGACAAAGCCTTGTTTACTCAGCTAATCGATATTACCGAATCAAGTTATGTAAGCTCGGTGGGTAAAACACGCCAACAAGATATTATTCGTGCGCAATTAGAGCTAACCCGCCTTGAAGATAAACTAATGCAACTTGATCAACAGCTTCAAGGTGCTAAAAAGCGGTTAACACAATGGTTGCCCATCGACATGCTAAGCCAGCCTGTTGGTGAGGACTTTTCACAGGTTTCAGCGTTAAAAAACTACACGGAGTTAGAGTTTCAGCAATTAATGGCATTGCTATTAAAGCACCCCGCTATTATGGCGATTGATAATGCAATAGAGGCAAAGCAAACTCAAATCAGTGTGGCTGAGCAAGGCTATAAACCGCAAATTGGTGTGAATATGGGATATGGTTATCGCGATGATATGCCAATGGGGGGCTCGCGAGCCGACCTTTTCTCTGTGGGAGTGAGTATAGATTTACCGCTATTTACCGACAATCGCCAAGATCAACTCGTTAATGCCGCGATTGCTGATAGCGAAGAGGCAAAAACACAAAAATTAATTGCCCTTAAAAAGCTACAAGGAATGTACTTTAAGGAAGTCAGCCAACTAACACGATTAAGTCAGCGAGCAGCGCTCTATAAAACTAAATTATTGCCGCAAATGGCCGAGCAATCCCAAGCGACCCTGAATGCTTATACCCGCGATGATGGTAATTTTTCGGATGTGATGCAAGCGCAGATCAGCGAATTAAATGCCAAAATAGACGCACTTAATATTCACGTTGATCAAAAAATTATTATTGCACGGTTAAATTATTACGCCAGTGCTGATGACGCCAGCTTAAAAAACTTATCACAGCAGGAGCTAACCTATGAATACTAATTTAAAATTGTCATTGGTGGCTATATGCAGTGCAGCGCTGACGGCCGGAGTGTTATTGAGCTTGCCAGCTGAGCACACTATGCCAAGCAATGACAAAACCAGTAGTAAAAAAGAGCCGCTTTATTGGGTGGCACCAATGGACAGTAATTATCGTCGTGATGAACCGGGTTTATCACCTATGGGTATGGATTTAGTGCCTGTTTATGAAGAGTCAGACAGTGGCGCCAATGAAGGCCCCGGCAGTGTTAAAATTTCACCTACCGTGATTAATAACTTAGGTGTACGCACTGCACCGGTGGAGTTTGCAGCGCTGGAAAATGAAGTCAACACGGTAGGCTATGTACAGTATAACCAAGATCAGCTCATTCATATTCACCCGCGGGTAGAGGGCTGGGTAGAGACATTATATGTGAAGGCAGCAGGCGATCAGGTTAAACAAGATGAGCCACTTTATACCTTGTATTCACCGCAATTAGTCAATGCCCAAGAAGAGTTTGTTTTAGCGTTAAAGCGCAATAATCCGGTGTTAATTCGGGCGGCTAAAGCACGTTTAAAATCGCTTAATGTGTCTGAGGGTTTTATTTCACGCTTACAAAAAAGTCAGCAAGTGCTACAAAACATTACTTTTTATTCTCGCCAAGGTGGCGTTGTTGATGAGCTTAATATTCGTGAAGGGTTTTACGTTAAACCAGATACATCAATGATGAGTATTGCTCAGCTTGACGAAGTGTGGGTTGAGGCTGAGGTATTTGAACGCCAAGCTGAGCTGATCCGTGTTGGCTTACCGGTAACCATGACACTCGATTATTTAAGTGGTCAACGTTGGCAAGGGCAAGTGGATTATATTTACCCTACTTTAGATGCTAAAAATCGTACTTTACGAGTGCGTTTGCGCTTTAATAACGAAGGTCATCAGTTAAAACCAAATATGTTTGCGCAAGTGAGTATTCATAGCCAAAAAGCTGAAAAGCAGTTAATTGTGCCTAAAGAGGCGGTTATTCGCACTGGTAGCCAAAACCGCGTTGTAATTGCGCTTGGTGAGGGGCGTTTTAAATCGGTTGAAGTAACCTTAGGGCGAAGCGATGCGACTCATACTGAGATTTTATCGGGTGTTATGGCTGAAGATGAAGTGGTTACTTCAGCACAGTTTTTAATTGATTCAGAGTCGAGTAAAAGCTCTGATTTTAAGCGTATGCAAGCCCCTTCGCACAGCACAATGGCAATGAGTGATAGTGACCCAAGCATGGCTACTGTGAATGGGGTTATCAACAGCATTGACCCTAGCACGCGGGTTATGAATATTAGCCGTGAGGCGATTGAAAAGTGGGGGCGCGGACCTGCAACTATGGACTTTGTGTTAGCAAAAAATGTAACCATTGAGGCGTTTAAGCTAAATGATGAAGTTACATTTACCTTTAGTATTGAGCAAGGTGAGTTTGTGATCCATACAATGACTTCTGTGCATGCTATGCACAGTCAGCACGAGTAGGAGTGGTTATGATTACTGCAATTATTCGCTGGTCTGTTGTTAATCGTTTTTTTGTACTGTTACTGACCACAATACTTATTGGTGGCGGCTTGTATGCTGTAAAAAACACCCCAGTAGATGCCTTACCCGATTTATCTGATGTACAGGTTATTGTTAAAACATCTTACCCTGGGCAAGCGCCGCAAGTAGTGCAAGATCAGGTCACATTTCCTATAACCACGGCGATGTTATCGGTACCAGGGGCGCAAACAGTACGCGGTTTTTCGTTTTTTGGTGACTCCTACGTGTACGTTATTTTTGACGAAGACACCGATTTATACTGGGCACGAAGTCGTGTTCAAGAATATTTAAGTCAAGTATCTGCGCGTTTACCCAGTACGGCAATTGCAGAGCTAGGTCCCGATGCCACAGGAGTTGGTTGGGTGTATTTATATGCACTCACTGATACCACAGGTAAGCACGATATTAGCCAGCTACGCAGTTTACAAGATTGGTTTTTAAAGTTTGAACTGCAAACTGTGCCCGGTGTATCCGAAGTAGCATCGGTAGGTGGCATGGTGAAACAATACCAAGTTAACGTACAGCCCGATAAGTTACGTGCCTATGGTATTCCGCTAAGCCTTATTCAAACTGCCATTAAGCAAGGCAACCAAGAAATGGGGGCATCAGTTGTTGAAATGGCAGAAGCCGAATACATGGTTACCAGCACTGGCTATGTAAAAAGTGTGGCTGATTTAGAAGCGATTCCTTTAGGTATAAACGCTAACGGTACTGCACTACAGTTACGTGATGTTGCTAATGTGCGTTTAGGTCCTCAAATGCGCCGTGGTGTTGCCGAGCTTAACGGCGAAGGCGAAGTGGCTGGTGGCGTAGTAGTGATGCGCTTTGGTGAAAACGCGCAAAAAACTATAGAGCTCGTCAAAGCTAAATTGGAGTCACTTAAAAAAGGCCTGCCCGAGGGGGTTGAAATTGTACCTGTGTACGACCGCTCTCATTTAATAAAAGACGCAGTTGATAACCTCACCTCTAAATTGATGGAAGAGCTGATTGTAGTTGCTTTAGTGTGTGTGGTGTTTTTATTCCATGTACGCTCATCGCTGGTGGCTATTATTACCTTACCGTTAGGCATACTCACCGCTTTTATTATTATGCATTGGCAAGGGATTAACGCCAATATCATGTCATTAGGCGGGATTGCTATAGCGATAGGTGCCATGACCGATGGTGCGATTGTGATGATTGAAAACATGCACAAACACATGGAGAAAAAACCGCTGACCGATGAAAATCGTTGGCAAGTGGTGATTGATTCTGCCAGTGAAGTAGGGCCTGCATTATTTTTTAGCTTATTAATCATTACAGTTAGCTTTATGCCGGTGTTTATTTTAGAAGCTCAAGAAGGGCGAATGTTTGCGCCATTGGCTTACACAAAAACCTATGCAATGGCGGCATCTGCCGGCTTAGCAATTACCTTAGTACCCGTACTGATGGGGTACTTTATTCGCGGTAAGGTGATATCTGAAAATAAAAATCCGGTAAACCGTTTACTAGTAAATAGTTATAAGCCACTGTTAAACACAGTCTTAAAATTCCCCAAAAGCACCTTGTTGGTGGCACTGATTATTACTTTAGTGGGCTTTTATCCGGTAAATAAAATAGGCAGTGAGTTTATTCCACCTCTTGATGAGGGGGATTTAATGTATATGCCAACCACTTACCCTGGGATTTCTATTGGTAAAGCGCGCGAGCTATTACAGCAAACCGATAAGCTGATTGCCACTGTGCCCGAGGTGAAAACCGTATTTGGTAAAATTGGACGAGCGGAAACGGCAACCGATCCGGCACCACTCACCATGATTGAAACCTTTATACAGTTTAAGCCTAAAGATCAGTGGCGCGAAGGCATGACCACCAAAAAGCTCAAACAAGAGCTGGATGCTTTAGTAAAGTTCCCAGGACTCACAAACGCTTGGGTAATGCCTATCAAAACGCGAATAGATATGCTGGCTACAGGGATTAAAACCCCTGTGGGTATAAAAGTCGCGGGGCCGAATTTGAGTGAAATTCAAAAAATAGGTCAACAAATAGAAGTACTGCTTAAAGATCTTCCAGGTACCGCATCGGTTTACTCAGAGCGAGTAGCGGGTGGGCGTTATATCAAGGTCGATATTAACCGTGAAAAAGCAGCGCGTTATAGTTTAAATATTGCAGATGTGCAGCAAGTGGTCGCAACCGCCATTGGGGGAATGAACGTGACTGAAACGGTTGAGGGTCAAGAGCGATACCCGGTTAATATTCGTTATCCGCAAGCGTATCGTGATTCACCAGAGGAGTTAATGCTGCTGCCTATTGTAACCCCTGCTGGGCAACGCATTGCACTTGCCGACGTGGCTGATGTATACATTAGCGATGGCCCTCCTGGCATAAAAAGTGAAAATGCCCGTTTAAATGGTTGGAGCTTTATTGATATTAAAGATACTGACATTGGCAGCTACGTAGAAAGTGCTCAGCAGTTACTAAACGAGCAGCTAATTTTACCCGCAGGGTATTCTATAACTTGGGCAGGGCAATATGAATACATGGAGCGCGCTAAGGCGAAACTGAGTTATGTGTTGCCGTTAACCTTAGCCATTATTGTGGTACTGCTTTACCTGAATTTTAGAAGCTTCACTGAAGTATTTATTATTATGGCGACATTACCACTGGCAATGATAGGGGGTATTTGGCTCATGTATTTAGAAGGCTTTAATTTCTCTGTTGCTGTGGGGGTCGGCTTTATTGCCCTTGCTGGGGTGGCCGTAGAAATAGGCGTTATTATGTTGGTGTATTTAAACCAAGCCTATAAAGCGCAAGTAGAGGCCGCCGCTCAATTAGGAAAAAGCATAAGTATTGAGCAGCTTAAGCATGCCATATTAGAAGGCGCCGGTTTGCGCGTTCGCCCTGTAATGATGACGGTAGCAACCATAGTGATTGGCCTGTTACCGGTGTTATATGGCACAGGCACGGGGAGTGAAGTAATGAGTCGAATAGCCGCCCCCATGGTTGGCGGTATGTTTAGCGCCATTGTTTTAACATTGCTGGTGTTACCCGCGGTGTATTTATTATGGCGAAAGCGAAACCTATAATTTTTACACTGGTTGTGTAACTTGTACTGTAAAAAATCAGTACAAGTTACCCATCCTTACTTTACCTACTGATTTTATTGTGTTTTTTGTTGGCATGATTCACGCATCTATTTAATCATTAGGGTTAAATAGTAAGGAACGCACATGCAAGTTAAAACAATCCAAGAAGTGTTCGATTGGACAGTTCAATTTCACACACAAATGGCCGCTAATTTTTTTAGTGTAAAGGACCTACTCGGGGAGCATAACAAACAGCTAATTGATTATTGTGTTGAGTATGAAAAAAAGCTCGCTGAGGATTTAATTGGCTTTAAAGCCATCACGCAAATAAACACATTAGATACGTATTGTTATGAGTATTTTTCAGAGCACTCAGAAATTATTAACTTTACTGATTTAGATCGCAGTAACCAGTTAGATGAGCAAGTAATTCAAGAATATTTATCAAAGCAGCATCAAAAAGTATTGAACGCATATAGTTATTTGGCTGATAAAGCACAATCACCTGAGGCTCAAGAAAAACTAAGTGAGCTGTTGCAACTTGAAGAGCAAGGATTAAGGCAAATGATACAAAGCATTAATCGTCATGCAGATATGTAGCAACAAGTGTTACGCATAAAAAAGGCGCTGTAATAAGCGCCTTTTTCGTGTGTAAAATAATAGAGCACATTTAACTTTGCTCTACATCAACCACTAAGTCACTCGTAATTGACTCAAGAGCGTTAATTACTTCGTCTTTGTTAAGCCCATTAGGCAGGCTAACGGTGGCAACGGCACTAAAAATTGGCACCCCCCAGTTTGGCGCACTTTGCTGCCTTGAGTTTAAGTTCGTAATATTAGCGCCTTTATGACGAATAACACTTGCCAACTCCTGGACTATACCAGGGCGATCGTTCCCGGTGATCACAAAATTAAGCTGCTCGAGTTCAACAGGCTCAATTTCGGTGTTGCCTTTTTCTATACGGACATCTAATTTAGGAAGCCCATTAAGCGCATCTTGAAATGCCTGTAAATGCTCTTCAGCCACCTCAACTTGTATAATGCCAGCAAAGTGGCCAAGCAAATGACTTAAATTACTGCTTAACCAATTACCGTGGTTTTCCAATATAACCGATGAAATACTTTCTACTAAACCGGGGCGATCTTCCCCTAAAATGGTTATTACCAACTGCTTCATAATAGTTCTCTTTTTAAGCCCAAATGAAAAAATAAATGCATAGGCATTAAGTGATGCGATCTAATGTATGTGATTCTTAATGTATGTAAAAGCTAACCACAAAAGGATTGTTATATCTTAATAGGTTACTTTATTATTGTTATATTAGATGCCCATTGAGTATTGTCTTGGATAAATAGTTTGTCCAATTAATAATTGATTTAGTTTATTAATAACACATAAATAAATACAATTATTTAATAAAACAATACTTTAATATTATTTTGTGGTTCCAGTAAAGAATTATTACGACTGTAACATTACTGTCACTTTGATGAAATATAATGCGCCCAACGTTAAGATATAAGGGTGTTTTGATGACTTCAAATCCGAATAAACCGACTTTTAATACGGATCGAAGCCGTCTATTTAAAGACCGGTTTGCTAAGTTTGGCATAACCGCAGGCGGTATAATGGTATTAATAGCACTGCTATTGATCTTTTTTTACCTTCTTTATGTAGTGCAGCCTATTTTCGAGTCAGCTAAAGTTGAAAAGCGCGCTAGCTTTAATGTTGCTAATGCTGAGCAAATAGTTGGGCTTGGTGTTGAAGAGCAAACTGAGGTTGCTTACTTACTTGATAATCAAGGTCAAGTTAACTTCTATAGTGTTGATAAAGCAAACTTTGGTAAAAAACTAAAAACACTTAATGCCACTTTACCTGCGAAGGTAACCAGCTTTGCAAATAGTGCTCCTTTTCAAGGTCATTATGCGTATGGCTTAGAAAATGGCACCGTGACTATTGTTGCGCCTAAGTTTTTAGTCACCTTCCCTAATAATGAACGTAAATTAAGCCCGCGTTTAGGTTATCCATTGGGTGAGATGGCGTTAGAAGTTGATGAACAAGGTGCTGCTATTAAGCGTTTTGCCTTTAGCCATTATGAGGACAAAACAGCCGTTGTGGCACTTACCGCCGATAAACGTGTGGTATTTAGCAGCTTTGTAGCCGAAGAAAATATGTTTACCGGTGAAGTCGAATGGCAAGTTGAACGTACCGAATTGAACGTTGATGGTCGCGTAGATGAGTTATTAATGTCGCCGGATACCACCCGCACATTTGTTCGCTCTGCTAATCAAATTTACGTATTCGATACTCGCTACCCAAGTGAAGTAGAGCAAATCCAATTATTATCTGCCAACGAAGAAAACGCTAATATTGTGTCATCACAATTATTAGCTGGTGCTAACTCCCTGATGCTGGCCAATGATAATGGTGAAATATCGCAGTGGTTTGAAGTAAACACTGACTCAGGTCGCGAGTTTCAAAAAATTCGTTCGTTTGAAACCACTAAGCAAAGTAAGCTCAATGTTTTTACTGAATTCTACCGCCGTACCTTTTTTACAACTGGTCAAAATGGTGAGCTAGGTGTTTATTACACAACCAGTGAAGCAAAGTTGTGGCAAGGTAAAGTCAGTGACGGTGCAATTGAACAGTTTGCTATTGCTCCGCGTTCAAATGCCGCGTTGATTTTGGCTGATAACAAGCTAACGGTATTAGAAATTCATAACGAACACCCAGAAGTTACGTGGTCAGCGCTTTGGCAAGAAGTATGGTACGAGGGTTACCCTGAGCCGGGTTATATTTGGCAATCAACGTCTGCAAGTGATGATTTTGAATCTAAGTTCTCACTGGTACCAATTTCATTTGGTACTTTAAAGGCTGCTATGTATGCAATGTTATTTGCTGTGCCTATTGCTATTTCAGCCGCTATTTACACCGCTTACTTTATGTCGAGCGAATTACGTCGCGTAGTTAAGCCGACCGTTGAAATAATGGAAGCTTTGCCAACGGTAATACTCGGCTTTTTAGCTGGCTTGTGGTTAGCGCCTTTAATTGAAGAGCACCTGCCGGCTATTGTTGGCTTACTCGTATTACTGCCATTAGGTATTTTAGCAACCGCTTTAGGTTGGACTAAATTACCTGCAGCTATTCGCCATAAAATTCCTGAAGGCTCACATTCAATTTTATTAATTCCTGTGGTGTTATTTATTGGTTGGTTGTCATTTGCGATGAGCGAAAGTATTGAACTGTGGATGTTTGATGGCAATGTGCGTCAATACTTAACCAATGAGCTTGGTATGACTTTCGATCAGCGTAACTCGCTTGTGGTTGGTATTGCGATGGGCTTTGCGGTTATTCCCACTATCTTCTCAATTGCGGAAGATGCGGTATTCAGCGTTCCTAAGCATTTATCCAATGGATCGTTAGCATTAGGTGCAACGCAGTGGCAAACGCTAATTCGCGTGGTGTTACTAACGGCTAGCCCAGGTATTTTCTCTGCGGTTATGATGGGGTTAGGTCGCGCCGTAGGCGAAACCATGATTGTACTGATGGCAACCGGTAATACGCCGATTATGGATTGGAGTATTTTCCAAGGTATGCGTACCTTAGCCGCTAATATTGCCGTCGAAATGCCAGAGTCGGAAGTGGGGAGTTCGCATTATCGAATTCTATTCTTAGCCGCCTTTGTATTATTCATATTTACCTTTATTTTCAACACAGTTGCTGAATTTGTTCGTCAGCAGCTGCGTGAAAAATATAGCTCAATGTAAGTGGAGAAACACGACATGGTAAAGCAGTGGTTTAGGTCTGGTTCTCCTTGGATTTGGATGACCGGTGGTGCCGTCAGCATCAGTTTAATTTCAGTAATTGGTTTACTCGCCATGATTGCATGGAAGGGATTAAGCTTTTTTTGGCCATCTCAAGTTATGCAATATGAGCTTGAAGGCTCGATTACTAAACAAACCGTTATTGGTGAAATTTACGACCGTGAATTAGTACCTAAGTCGCGTTTAGCGGCAACCGGTATTGATGTTTCTAAATTTGAAAAAGACGAGGTTGAGCGTTTACTAATTAAAACCGGTAACCGTGAGTATGTAGATTTAGACTTTCGCTGGATACTTGAAACTGATATTACACAAAGCTCAGCACCAAAAGCACTCGCGGTATTTGAGCGTAGCAAAAACGGTAACTTTTACGGTTATGTAGAATCAGTAATTAAAGATGGTGAAACAATAACTACAGATAAAGTTGAAACATTACATGATCTTGTAGAGCGTGCGGTTGATTTAAATGACGAAGCACTGGATTTACAAAATGGTGATATTGGTCATATAAACTACGAGTTAGAGCGTTTACGTTTGCAGGAAAAAGCCTATTTGCTTGATAACGAGCTAACTGATGAGCGCGTAGCTGAACTTGCTCAAGCCCGTGCTGATTTACGTGCGCAATATGGTGAGCTTGAAAAAGAGTTATTTGCACTGCGTAACCAAGCTAAGCGTGACCAAGTAACTGTGAAAGATATGCGTGGTGAGATTGTTACTATCCCGCTTTATCAAGTGTTGGATGTATGGTTTCCAAACGATATGGGCTTTTTTGCTAAACTAGGCCATTACTTTGTGCAGTTAGGCAAGTTTGTTTCAGATGACCCACGTGAAGCCAATACCGAAGGCGGTGTATTTCCTGCTATCTTTGGTACGGTATTCATGGTGATGTTAATGGCTGTGATTGTGACGCCATTTGGTGTGGTTGCCGCTATTTATTTGCATGAATATGCAGCTAAAAACGCAATTACTAAAATGATCCGTATTGCGGTTATTAACTTAGCGGGTGTTCCGTCAATTGTATATGGTGTATTCGGTCTAGGTTTCTTTGTGTATATGGTAGGTGGCAGTGTTGACCAACTATTTTACCCAGAATCATCGCCTACGCCTGTA
Organism: Pseudoalteromonas sp. SM9913; assembly: GCF_000184065.1. Lineage (NCBI taxonomy): Bacteria > Pseudomonadati > Pseudomonadota > Gammaproteobacteria > Alteromonadales > Pseudoalteromonadaceae > Pseudoalteromonas > Pseudoalteromonas sp. SM9913. The sequence continues at coordinate 2,968,358 of NC_014803.1, read as the reverse complement.
TTTGGTACACCCGGTGTGATGTGGTCGGCACTCACCTTGGCTATATTAACTCTGCCTGTGGTAATTGTGTCAACCGAGGAAGGTTTATCTCGTATTCCAAGCACAGTACGTGATGGTTCATTAGCACTGGGCGCGACTAAGGTAGAAACGTTATGGCGAATCATTATTCCTATGGCCAGTCCTGCTATTATGACGGGGTTAATTTTAGCGGTTGCTCGTGCTGCGGGTGAAGTTGCACCGCTTATGCTGGTGGGTGTGGTAAAAATGGCACCAACGTTGCCGCTTGATGGTAACTTCCCTTACATACACTTAGATAGAAAGTTCATGCACTTAGGTTTTCATATTTACGATGTTGGCTTTCAAAGCCCTAACGTTGAAGCGGCGCGTCCGCTGGTATATGCAACGGCCTTTTTGTTAGTGTCGGTTATTATTACCCTTAACATCACCGCCATTGGTATACGCAACCATTTACGTGAAAAATTCAGATCGCTTGAGCATTAATTTAGTATAGGTAACAAACATGATTACAGTCGCTCCAAAAGTAAACCAAGCAAAGCCAAGCTTGAAGTTAGATTTAAATAATTTAACAGACGAACAAAAAGCGCTAGAAATTAAAGATCTCGACCTTTACTACGGTGATAAACAAGCACTGAGTAAAGTAAATATGAACATTCCGAAAGGCCAAGTAACGGCATTTATCGGTCCGTCGGGTTGTGGTAAGTCAACTTTGCTGCGTTGTATTAACCGTATGAATGACTTGGTTGATATTTGTCGCATAGAAGGCGAAATAATGCTGCACGGGCAAAATATTTACGACAAAAGCGTAGATGTTGCTGCGCTTCGTCGTAATGTTGGCATGGTGTTTCAGCGTCCAAACCCGTTTCCTAAATCAATCTACGAGAATGTGGTTTACGGTCTTCGCCTGCAAGGGATCAAAGAAAAGCGTAAGCTTGATGAAGTGGTAGAGCAATCGCTACGTGGTGCGGCATTATGGGATGAAGTAAAAGACAGACTTCACGATAGCGCATTCGGTTTATCGGGCGGTCAGCAGCAGCGTTTAGTTATTGCTCGCTCAATTGCGATAGAGCCAGAAGTATTATTACTTGATGAACCAACATCAGCACTCGACCCGATTTCAACTCTAGTGATTGAAGAACTAATTAATGATTTAAAGAATAAATTTACTGTGGTTATTGTTACTCATAACATGCAACAAGCAGCGCGGGTATCTGATCAAACCGCGTTTATGTATATGGGTGAGCTCATTGAGTATTCAGATACCAATACCTTATTTACCACACCAACGAAGAAAAAAACTGAAGATTATATTACCGGACGCTACGGCTAGTCGGGTTAAAACGCTAAAACAATGAATTATTAAAGAAGGTCATTATGGAACACAACATTAATAAACATATTTCTGGTCGTTTTAACCAAGAGTTAGAAGATGTGCGAAACCATGTACTGAGTATGGGTGGGTTGGTTGAGCAACAACTTAATAGCGCGCTTGATGCAGTTAGCAAAAACGATGCGGTATTGGCACAAAAAGTACGTGAAAACGACTACAAAGTTAATGCAATGGAAGTCAGTATTGATGAAGATTGCACCCGTATTATTGCTAAGCGCCAACCGGCAGCCAGTGATTTACGTTTAGTAATTGCAATAGCAAAAACCATTGCTGATTTAGAGCGAATTGGTGATGAAGCTAAGCGAATTGCTAAAGTTGCACTAGACTCATTTACTAAGGATCAACAAGATTTATTAGTAAATATTGAAAATATGGGTCGCCAAGTATCTAAAATGCTGCATGACGTTTTAGATGCATTTGCACGTATGGATGTGCAACGTGCATTTGAAGTGCATAAAGAGGATGCTAAAGTAGATAGAGAGTATGAAGCTATCACCCGTCAAATAATGACGTACATGATGGAAGATCCGCGCTCAATTCCAAAAATTATGGATTTAGTATGGTCTGTTCGCTCATTAGAGCGTATCGGTGATCGTTGTCAAAACATCGCTGAATATGTCATTTATTTTGTAAACGGTAAAGATATTCGTCATACATCTCAAGAAGATATTGAAAAATCACTGTAGTGATACGAATAACTAGAAAATAAGAAAGGCAGTAATACACTGCCTTTTTTATTTTTTGTAAATAATTGAATGAGAAAAAGCGTTCACAATCTAGCTTAATGCTGTAAAATTCACGCTGAACAGCATATTGAATTGATTAAAGGGTCAGTTATGCCAACAAATTTTTTAGGTGTTTTTGCAAAATCACCTATAAAACCAATAGAAGAACACATCAGAAAAGCGCATCAAGCAAGCGAAAGTTTGATACCTTTTTTTAATCATGTTTTTAAAGAAGAATGGCAACAAGCTGAAGAGCTACGTTTAACTATTCGTAATTTAGAACGTGAAGCCGATGAAATGAAAAGAACTATACGCTTACAACTACCTGGCGGATTATTCATGCCGGTAGAGCGTACAGACCTTCTCGAATTAGTAACCCAACAAGACAAAATTGCTAATAAGGCAAAAGACATTGCTGGGCGTGTAATTGGTCGTGAGATGATCATACCAAAAGAGATTCAAGAAGACTTTTTGGCGTATGTAACTCGTTGTGTTGATGCAACAAAACAAGCATCTAAAGCGATTAATGAATTAGAAGAATTGTTAGAAACGGGCTTTAAAGGCAGAGAAGTTACTCTGGTTGAAAAAATGCTCGTAGAATTGGATGCCATAGAACAAGACACGGATGAAATGCAAATTAGAATACGCCGCCAACTACGTAAAGTAGAAAGTGAGCTAAATCCAGTAGATGTAATGTTTTTATACAAAATCATTGAATGGGTTGGCGAGCTTGCAGATATTGCAGAGCGCGTAGGATCACGTCTTGAGCTGATGTTAGCTCGTTAATTTAAAATCAGTTCAAACACGAAAGATTAAGGTTACACAATGGATATCATTGCATCTTACGGCACGGTATTAATTTTAATTGCCGCAGCAGTCGGCTTTTTTATGGCTTATGGTATTGGCGCAAATGACGTTGCCAACGCGATGGGTACATCAGTAGGTTCAAAAGCACTTACCATTAAACAAGCGATTTTTATCGCGATGATTTTTGAGTTTGCAGGTGCTTATTTAGCCGGTGGTGAAGTAACATCAACAATTCGTAAAGGGATTATTGATGCGGCCCCATTTGCCGACATTCCTGAATTGATGATTTTAGGTATGATCGCCTCTTTATTTGCCGCGGGCAGTTGGTTATTAATGGCCTCGTTTTTAGGCTGGCCGGTATCGACGACTCATTCAATCATTGGCGCTATTATTGGCTTTGCTCTGGTTGCAGTAGGCACAGAGGCTATTCAATGGGGTAAGGTTGCCGGTATCGTAGGTAGCTGGATTGTAACGCCGGCGATATCAGGTTTTATAGCGTACTTAATATTTATGAGTGCGCAAAAGCTGATATTTGATACAGACGCTCCACTTAAAAATGCCAAGCGCTTTGTACCAATATACATGGGTTTAGCTGGCTTTATTATGGCACTTGTGACCATTAAAAAAGGCTTAAAGCACATTGGTATTAATTTAGGTACCTTTGAAGGTTTTGCTATTTCTATAGGTATAGCGGTACTAGTTGCTGTTATTGGTAAAATTGCGATTTCTCGTTTAAATATCGATCCTAAAGCGGATAGAGAAATGCAGTTTAACAATGTAGAAAAAGTGTTTGCAGTACTTATGGTGCTAACAGCCTGTTGTATGGCATTTGCTCATGGTTCTAATGATGTTGCTAATGCAATTGGACCACTAGCTGCTGTTGTAAACATTGTTGAAAATAATGGTGAAATCGCGAAGAAAGCGGCTATTGCTTGGTGGATATTACCACTGGGTGGTTTAGGTATTGTTGCCGGTCTTGCTATTTTAGGCAAAAAAGTAATTAAAACCATTGGTGAAGGAATTACACATTTAACACCAAGCCGTGGTTTTGCTGCTGAATTAGCTGCTGCATCTACCGTTGTTATTGCATCGGGCACAGGCTTACCTATCTCAACCACACAAACCCTAGTGGGTGCCGTGTTGGGTGTAGGTATGGCACGTGGTATTGCCGCACTTAATATGGGTGTAATAAGAAATATTGTAGTTTCTTGGGTAATTACATTGCCAGTTGGTGCTGCCCTTGCTATTGTTATTTTCTACGTACTAAGAACCGCTTTTGGGGTTTAATAAAAAGTACTTAAAAGACTTTTAGCTTGAAAAGATCTCAACGCCCTTGGTGTTGGGGTCTTTTTATTTGTGGAAAGAAAAATGACCAATCTCCCTAGTATAAAGCAGCTACAGTATTTATTAGCTGTGCATCAGCATCAACATTTTGGCCGCGCAGCAAGTGCCTGCTTTATTGGCCAGTCAACGCTGAGCACCGCAATTCAAAACTTAGAAGAGACCTTAGGGTGTCAGCTTATAGAACGAGAAAATCGCAGCCTTATGTTTACCACCATTGGTGAAGAGGTTGTTGAGCGTTCAAGAAAAATCATTAACGACACTATTAGCTTAAAAGAGCTTACCAAAAGCTTTTTAACGCCGCTTAGCGGCACATTAACGGTAGGTGTTATTCCCACGATTGCGAGCTTTATTGCAGCGCCTCTTTATCACTTTTGTCAGCAAACGTTTGCTGACTTAGAGTTAGTTTTAGTGGAGGATACCAGCGACAAGCTACTTGATAAGTTAGAGCATGGGCAAATTGACTTGGCACTATTAGCGCTGCCCTACGAAACCGATAAATTTCATACACAAGTACTTGCACAAGATCATTTTAGCTTAGTGCACCATAAAGACTACACACCAGCTAAAGGCATTGAAGACTTTAATTTACTACCAGAAGCGAGTGTATTTTTACTTGAGCGAGAGCACTGTATGACTGGGCATGCGCTCAGTGCGTGCCATTTAAACCGCTCTAGCTGTATAAATCCCTTTGAGGCAGCTAGCTTACATACTTTATTGAGTATGGTTGAGTACAAACTTGGCGTGACTTTTTTACCGCAAATGGCGATTAACGCGGGTATTTTAGAAAACAAAAACATGCTTGCTACGCCATCACAAGGTGATGCCTATCGTGATATTGGTGTACTGTGGCGCAAAACAACGGGGCGGATTCGTGACTTTAAATTGTTTAGCCAACAGTTAGAGGTCTTTTTGAAAAAGCAGTGCAGTGTTGATTTTAAGTAACGTAAAAAAAAGCGTATTAGAGATAATACGCTCAATAACACAGGGAATTAAAGTGGCTGCTTGTGCTGGCCATGGTAGCTCTCTAGAGGCGGTAAAAACAATAAGTAAACCCACACAACAACATTGAAGTAAGGCACCAGTCCAAGCACTGTAAAGGTTTTTACAGGGTAGCCTTTAATCTGGGCATACTTGTAACATTGAAGCGCAATAGCAAAGTGTATAAACAATAATAACGTGATTAGTTGCGTCATAAACATCCTCCTTATGACCAAATGTCCATCTTTAAGAGTATAGACATCTAGACGATAAGAAATAAAGATGTCATGTAAAATCAAGGTAATCACTTAATTTTCATGACATTGTGCTGCCGATAAGCAAAGTATAGGTTAGATGGGCAATTTTGGTAGTAATAAATTGCTTAAATTTGTTTATTAATGTTTATAGTGATGTGAGGGTATCTTGATAAAAAATAGGGTTGTTCTTTATTTTTTCTAATTCAATCAGTACCTTGTCGATAGGGACAGGGCGAGCAATAAAATAGCCTTGCCCGTAGTCTACGCCTATTTCTTTGAGTGCAAAAAATACTTCAGCGGTTTCCACATATTCAGCCACAGAGCGCTTATCTAGTGACCGACTGATGTCGTTTATAGCTTTTACTAGCGCTAAATCAATGGAGTCGTTAAGCATATCGCGGACAAATGAGCCGTCAATTTTCACATGTTGGGCTGGTAATTGTTTAAGATAATTAAAGGTACTAAATCCGGTACCAAAGTCATCAATCGAAAAGTGGCAGCCTAAATTATTTAACCGTTCAATCATTTTACGAGTGGCAGCCAAATTATTAATGCTAGCCGATTCGGTTATTTCAAAAATAATTTTTGACGGAGACACTTGGTATTTTTCGAGGCTCGACTCTATTAACGGCAGTAAACGCTCATCTAAAAATGACTGTGCCGATAAATTTATTGCAACCTGAAGAAGCTCTGGGTGCGCAGCAACACTCGCAATACTGTTACGAATAACACATTGATCCATTAAAAAGGTGTCGTTAAGCATTTCCAATGAGGGAATAAACTGATTTGGGTAAATAAGTTCGTCGTCGAGCTTTAATCTCAGTAGTACTTCAAAGTAAGCAACCTGATTAGTTTTAAAATCCCAAATGGGTTGATAATGAAGTTCTATACTGTCTTGTTGTAGAGCTTGGCGTACGCCATGGCCCCATTCTAAGCCCGTTTGCAGCGCATTGTTTTCACCATCTTGTTTTGAATAACAATGTACTAAGTTACGGCCTAAATTTTTAGCAATATATAACGCAATATCTGATTGCTTTAAACATTCATTTGGGTCGCAGTTATCAGCGGTAATTTGTGTTAAGCCAATAGAGCAGCTAATTGAATACACTTGATCTTCTGACTTAAATTGGTTGCCTTCAATGGCACTACAAATCCCCTCTGCAATTAAATGTGCGTCTAATAAATTGGTGTTTTTAAGGATCACCGCAAACTCATCGCCACCCACACGGCAGATCAGGTGCTCATTACTAATATTGGCAATAAACAGTTGTGCCACTTCTTTTAAAACAATATCGCCTTGTTGGTGGCCTTTACTGTCGTTGATTATTTTAAAGTGATCAAGATCGATATAAATAAGCGCATGCTCAATATTTGCATAGGTATTTTCGCTTTGACAAATATAGTTAAGTTGTTGGTCGAAGTAATAACGATTATGTAGGCCGGTTAACGTGTCATGCAATGCTAAATGGCGTAATTGAAGCTCAGCTTGCTTACGCTCATGAATATTATCGAGTGTGGCGGTAATGGTCGCGTTATTACTGCTATTTTTTATTAGCTGGAGGCGGCATTCAACCCACACCGAATTGCCATTTTTTTGTTGCAGTTTAACTTCTATTTTTTGTTTATTTGCGCCACCTTGTAAAATGTCATCAATAGTGGATTGTAATGACTGTTTATACTCTTTGGTACAAAATGCAGTTAATGGCTGTTTCAAGGTCGATTTAACCCCAAAACCACTCAAAGACTCCCATGCAGGGTTTATAAAGCGAATATTGCCTTGCTGGTCTAGCTCAAGCACCACGGTATTTAGGTGCAATAAAATACGTTGATGTGCTGAAAACAGGTCGCGATACTTTACTTCACTAATACTTAATTGCTGCACTTTATTGGCAAATTCAGCATAGCTGACCATAAAGTCTTCACGACGAGCTGCGTGGTCACAGACTTTATTTAAAAATGAGGGGTCGTAAGGGGCGCGAATAAAGTCGGTAACGCCTGAAAGTAATAACTGCTCTGCGTAATCGGCATCGTTTTTATCAATAATAGTAACAATGGCTTGCTGAGGGTTATGCTGCAGAATTTTTTCGACTAATTGATTTGAGCTTTCTGCTTGTGCCGCTGTGGCATCCAGTAGCACGATAGCAAAAGGCTGCTGATTATAAGCACTTAGCGCCGCTTTTTCAGTTGTGACATGGGTGATAGCAAAGTTAAGTTTTAATTGCTCACTCATATCATTTGCCCTGCTGGCAAAGGGTTCTAATAACAACAGGTTTAAGCGACTACTTTTTTCTAAATGGCTCGACAACACATTTGCGAGTATTTGCGGCAGAATATCTTGGCGCTCAAAAGGCAGTACCGCATCTATGCCATAACTTCGTGCAGTAGTCTCGGCGATTCGCTCACAATAAATGGGCGGAATTAGCAAAATAGGCGTGTTTTTAGGCGTGTTTAGTAATCCAGAGCGGATCATACGGGAAAACCGCCAACCATCAATTTTACCTACATCTAAGCCGGTTATGATTATATTTACGCTTTGATTTTTTAATATTTTTAGGGCGTCTTGGCTGTCTGATGCTTCAATGAACTCAAACACATTAAGCCTCTCTAACGTGGCACGAATAGTCTGGCGCTCATCATTACTTGCATTCAATATTAGCAATTTAAGCTGTTTTGCCACGTAGGTACCACTCCGAGAGATGCAGATCATAAAACAGTAAGAGTAATGATATTTAGCGATAAGAACAAGCGTATTTAACCGCTATTTTAAATGTAGTTCATTGGTGGCTAATTAGGGAGAATATAGGAGTTATCTTGAGCTTCATTAGTAATAGTTAAATACCCAAACCACCTCAAAATGCAGAATTCAGCGCTTCACAGGGGCTTAATATCAAGGCGATACTTTGCAGTAATGGTAATCCCTTTCAAGAAGTAGCAACGATGAGAGTATGCCCCTGTGAAACGCCCACGGGTTGGTTTAAAAGCGATTTATACTGCGTTATTGATATTAATAATAGAACCACTATTATTTGCAATCAATGCCTTGCCTAAATCGCTTTTAATTCCAACTGAAACTCGCATTTTGAGGTGGTTTGGGTATACACTTGGCGCGATTTTAAATGATGTGGAATTCTAACAATGCGCGTAGCTGATTTTAGCTTTGACTTACCTGATGAATTAATTGCTCGTTTTCCTAAAGCAGATAGAACGAGTAGCCGTTTATTGAGCCTAAACGGGCCAACTGGTGAGATTGAGCATAAAATATTTAGTGACATACTTGAGCTTGTAAACGAAAACGATTTACTGGTTTTTAATAATACCAAGGTTATACCTGCGCGTATGTTTGGTCAAAAAGAGTCTGGTGGTAAAGTTGAGGTACTCGTTGAACGCGTATTAGACGAACACCGCGTACTTGCGCATATTCGTGCGAGTAAATCCCCAAAGCCAGGTAATGTACTCATTTTAGAGGGCAAAGCAAAAGCTATTATGGTGGCACGCCATGATACCTTATTTGAGCTTGAGTTTGACCGCAGTGAAAATGTGCTCGATATTTTAAATGATGTGGGCCACATGCCGCTTCCTCCTTATATTGACCGCCCAGATAACGAAGCCGACCGTGAGCGTTACCAAACGGTATATGGCGAAAAGCCAGGCGCTGTTGCTGCACCTACGGCAGGTCTTCATTTTGACGATAAACTCATGGCTGCGCTCAAAGATAAAGGCGTGCAAATGGCGTTTGTAACCTTGCACGTTGGTGCTGGCACCTTTCAGCCTGTAAGAGTTGAGAGTGTTGATGAGCACATCATGCACTCTGAATATATTGAAGTGCCACAAGATGTGGTTGATGCGGTTGCAAGCACCAAAGCCAAAGGCGGGCGAGTGATTGCTATAGGTACAACTTCAGTACGCTCACTTGAGTCTGCAGCAAAAATACATGGTGGCAAGCTAGATACTTACTTTGGCGATACCGATATCTTTATTTTTCCGGGTTATCAATTTAACGTTGTTGATGCCATGGTAACTAACTTCCATTTACCCGAATCAACTCTGATCATGTTAGTTAGTGCCTTTGCAGGGCAAGACAACATTATGGGCGCTTACAATACGGCGATTGAACAACAGTATCGCTTTTTTAGCTATGGCGATGCGATGTTTTTGACCCGGAAATAATTTACAGCGTCATCGGTTTTTATTTACTCCTAAGCACAGTGAATTTCTCACTGCTAATAGTAATAGGGTGGTAAAAAGGGTAGAATCGAGCGGTTAAATTATAGCTTGTTGGACTGTTTTTCCGACACAGAGGATATTATGAAATTTGAATTAGACTGCACTGATGGTAAAGCGCGCCGCGGCCGCTTGATTTTTGACCGAGGTGTAATAGAAACACCGGCGTTTATGCCTGTAGGTACTTACGGCACGGTTAAGGGTATGACACCTGATGAAGTAAAAGCAACGGGTGCACAAATTTGTTTGGGCAATACATTTCACTTAATGTTGCGCCCTGGTACTGAAATCATTAAACAGCATGGTGATTTACACGACTTTATGAATTGGGACTTCCCAATTTTAACTGACTCAGGCGGTTTCCAAGTATTTAGCCTTGGTGCAATGCGTAAAATCACTGAAGAAGGCGTGATGTTCCAATCGCCTGTAAATGGTGACCAAATTATGATGTCGCCAGAAAAGTCAATGGAAGTGCAGCGTGATCTTGGCTCAGATATCGTGATGATATTTGACGAATGTACGCCGTACCCTGCCACAGAAAAAGAAGCCAAAGACTCTATGGAGCTTTCTCTTCGTTGGGCTAAGCGTTCAAAAGAAGGGCATGGCGACAACCCATCAGCATTGTTTGGTATTATTCAAGGCGGTATGTATCCTGAGCTTCGTGCACAATCACAAGCAGGCCTTGAAGAGATTGGTTTTGATGGTTATGCACTCGGTGGTTTATCGGTGGGTGAGCCTAAACATGAAATGATTAATATTCTTGATCATTGTGCTTATAAAATGCCAGAAAACAAACCGCGTTACCTAATGGGTGTTGGCAAGCCAGAAGACCTAGTTGAATCGGTTCGCCGTGGTATAGATATGTTTGACTGTGTAATGCCAACGCGCAATGCACGTAACGGTCACTTATTTATTACTACTGGCATCATAAAAATCCGTAACGCAGTGCATAAAACAGATACTGGCCCACTTGATCCAGAGTGTGATTGCCATACCTGTAACAATTATTCGCGTGCTTATTTGCATCATTTAGACAAATGTAACGAAATTCTTGGCGCACGACTAAACACTATCCATAACTTACGATACTATCAACGTGTTATGGAAGGTTTGCGTAATGCTATTAGCGAAGGTCAACTAGAGACATTTGTACACGATTTTTACGCTCGCCGAGGCCAAGAAGTGCCAGAGCTAGCTGATACAACAAATTAAAATTTAAAAATTAAAGAGGAAGTATTATGAGTTTATTTATTTCAAACGCACATGCAAGCGCTGGTGCACCTGCAGCAGGCGGCGGTATGGAAATGCTAATTATGTTAGCGATTTTTGGTTTGGTTTTTTACTTTTTAATTTACCGCCCGCAAGCAAAGCGCGTAAAAGAGCATAAAAGCTTAATGAGCGCGATGGCAAAAGGCGATGAAGTGCTAACCCAAGGTGGTTTAGTGGGTAAAATCGTAAAAATTGCTGAAGATAAAGACTTCATCGTGATCTCATTAAATGAGCAAGCAGAAGTAACTGTACAAAAATCAGCAGTATCTGCTGTACTGCCTAAAGGCACAATGAAGTCGCTATAAAAATAATAAGGACGGCCCCGTGTTAAACAAGTTTCCAATTTGGAAGTATTTACTTGTTTTAGCTGTGTTAGCCATTGGCCTTTTATATGCTTCACCAAACTTGTATGGCCGCGATCCGGCCATACAAGTTTCTGGCGCTAAAGGCACCGATGTCGACCTCAGTGTTGTAGACAAAGTAAACGCAATCCTCAAAAAAGATAACGTCAGCGCTAAATCGACGAAACTCGAAGACGGGCAAATTCTTGTTCGTTTTAAAAACGTTGAAGACCAACTAAAAGCGCAAGACTTATTGCGTAACTCGCTTAGTGACGATTATATCTCAGCTATCAATATGGCACCGGCACAACCGGCTTGGTTAAAGTCGCTTGGCGGTAACCCAATGAAGTTAGGCCTAGATTTAAGTGGTGGTGTACATTTCACCATGGAAATCGATATGGTCACTGCGGTTGATAATCAGCTTGAGCAAATGGAGCAAGATTTTCGTAGCGACCTGCGCGAAGAAAAACTACGTTATCGTAGTGTGCGCCGTGTAGCAGGCTCAGAGCGTATGCGTGTAGAAATGCGTAACGAAGAAGACAAAGAAGCCGCAGAGCGCTTTTTAGAAAGCCGTTACCCATTAAACGTTTACATTGATGATAGCAGTAACGATAACGCATTCTTTGCCACTATGAGTGAGCTAAAGCTAAAAGAAATTCGTGACTATGCCATCAAGCAAAACGAAACGATTATTCGTAACCGTATCAACCAAATTGGGGTTGCAGAGCCAAACGTACAGCGCCAAGGTGCTGAACGTATTATTGTGCAATTACCAGGGATTCAAGATACCGCTCGCGCTAAAGAGATTTTAGGTGCTACGGCCACGCTTGAGTTTCGTGAAGTTGACGAAAATGCTGACATAAGCGCCGCTGCTCAAGGTCGTATCCCACCGGGTACTGAAATGATCATGAGCCGTGATGGTTATCCTGTGGTACTAAAAAAGCGCATTATTCTTGAAGGTAGCCATATTACTGGCGCGCAGTCAGGTGCAGATGAGTACCAGCGTCCACAAGTAAGCATTAAACTCGATAGTAAAGGTGGGGCAAAAATGAATGCCTTCACCAAACGTGCTATTGGTAAACGTATGGCTACCGTATTTATTGAGTACAAGCCATCTGGTAAAAAAGATAGCGAAGGTAAAGCACTTCCACCGATTAAAGTGGAAGAAGTGATTAACGTAGCAACCATTCAAGCGCGTCTTGACCGTTCATTCCGTATTACTGGTATTGATAACCCCGCTGAAGCACATAACTTAAGTTTACTACTTCGCGCGGGTGCACTGGTTGCGCCTATTCAAATAGTAGAAGAACGTACGGTTGGGCCAAGCCTAGGTCAAGAAAACATTGAAGCAGGTATGACCGCTGTAGCCTTAGGTTTTGCGTTTGTACTGGCCTTTATGCTTATTTACTACAAAGGTTTTGGTCTTGTTGCGAATATCGCACTGGCTGCCAACTTAGTACTTATTATTGGTGTAATGTCGTTAATTCCAGGTGCAACGCTTACCCTGCCGGGTATCGCAGGTATTGTACTAACCGTTGGTATGGCTGTTGATGCGAACGTACTTATATTTGAGCGTATTCGTGAAGAGCTCGCTGATGGCCGCAGCCCTCAACAAGCGGTTCATTTTGGTTACGATAGCGCCTTTAGTACTATTTTTGATGCCAATATCACCACATTAATTGCGGCGATTATCTTGTTTGCTGTTGGTACCGGTCCTGTTGCAGGCTTTGCGGTAACCCTAGCAATTGGTATTTTAACCTCAATGTTTACAGCAATTGTAGGTACCCGTGCGGTGATCAACCTATTTATTGGTGGTAAACGTGTTGATAAACTTTCAATTTAAGGAGCAGACATGCAAATTTTAAGATTGGGCGGAAAAACCCTTCGTTTCATGTCTCTTCGAAAAGTGGCAATGGGCTTTTCTACGTTATTAATCATAGCGTCGCTGGCGTCACTTTTTGTTAAAGGCTTAAATTTCGGTTTAGATTTTACCGGCGGTACAGCAGTTGAGGTAGGTTTTTCACAACCTGCCGATCTGAAAAAAGTACGTAATGTACTGGCTGAAAACGACTTTGCTGATGCATCGGTACAGCTTTTTGGCTCAAGCCAAGAAATACTGGTCCGTTTAGCCCCTCGTGGTGATGATGTAAAAGCAGAAGTGATTGGTAACCAAGTAATTGCTGCCCTTAAACAAGCTGATGATAGCGTAGTAATGCGCCGTATTGAGTTTGTAGGCCCAAGCGTAGGTGAAGACTTAAAAGAGCAGGGTGGCCTTGCCATGTTAACTGCGCTTATATGTATCTTAATTTACGTGGCATTTCGCTTTGAATGGCGCTTTGCTGTAGGTGCGGTGGGTGCACTATTACACGATGTAATCATTACGATTGGTTTATTCTCGGTGCTTGGTTTAGAGTTTGACCTAACTATTTTGGCTGCAATACTCGCTGTGATAGGTTACTCACTAAACGATACCATTGTTGTATCAGACCGTATCCGTGAAAACTTCCGTAAAGTACGTATTGACGACACCATTGAAATTATTGACCTGTCACTTACGCAAACACTTAATCGTACTTTAGTTACATCAATTACCACTATTTTAGTATTGATTGCACTCTTTGTATGGGGCGGCCAAACTATTCATGGCTTTGCTACCGCACTATTATTTGGTGTATTTATTGGTACTTATTCTTCAGTTTACGTTGCCAGCTCGGTGGCTATTGCCATGGGCGTAAGTAAAGAAGATTTAATACCAGAGGTGATTGAAAAAGAAGGTGCCGATTTAGACTCAATGCCTTAATTGAGATTAAATTATCCTTTTTAAAAAACCGCTCCTTGTGAGCGGTTTTTTATTGCTTAGCGTGTAAGACATATAATTGTCATACGAGCTTGATATTTTATTACTCTTATTTAATTTTGATCAGAGCTAGTAGTGACTGAGCAACGTAAAGCCTTAGAATCAATTTTACAACAAGGGGCAATAACAACCTTGTTCCAACCTATTTTTGATATAACTAAGCAATCTATTATTGGGTATGAAGCGCTGAGTCGAGGCCCTAAAAATAGCCCATTAGCGATGCCAAATAAGCTATTCGAAACGGCTCATAAATATCAATTAATTTCAGAGCTTGAGCTTTTATGCCGTTCTCGCGCCATAGAAAACTTTGTAAAACTAAATCTACAAGGGAAGTTATTTTTAAATGTCAGCCCAAAAATTCTACTCGATCCGAGCCACCCTAAAGGCGAAACCTTACATTTAATTGAACAGTTTGGTCTTGCGGCTAATCGTGTGGTGATTGAAGTTACCGAACAAGAAAAAGTAGATGATGGCTTTTTACTGTTAAAAACCATTGCTCATTATCGAGAGCTAGGCTTCACTATTGCTATTGACGATCTTGGTGCAGGTTATTCCGGTCTAAAGCAATGGTCGCAGTTATGCCCAGATATTGTAAAAATTGATCGTTACTTTATTGATCATTGCGATCAAAGCGAAGTTAAAAAAGAATTTCTAAAATCAATTGTGGTGTTAGCGCGGGCAACAAATACAGCGGTGATTGCTGAGGGAATTGAGCGTACTGAAGAACTCGATTTAGTTAAAAGTATAGGCATAAGTCATGTTCAGGGATTTTTGTTAGAAAGACCCAGCCAACAACCAAGCTATGACTATAACTGTAAGCAGTTACAAGCATTTACATCGACTCAAGCAGGGTCAAAGTTTGAACAATCAATGGCTATCGGGGTACTTGCTGTTGCTCAGCCTGCCATTAGCAGTCACACGCGTTGTAAAGAAGCTCATGCGCTTTTTGAGCAAGACAAGCGCATAATTAGCTTACCCGTTTTAAATAGCAATCAGCAGCCAATAGGGCTGTTACATAAAGATCAGCTAACAGAAGTGTTTGCCGCGCCATACGGGCACGCACTTTATGATAAATGTGAAGTCACTGAGTTAATGGATAAACAGCCTTTGGTGGTTGATGAAAATCAAATGCTTGATATTGTCTCTCAGCAAATAACAGAGCAAGACTTTGATATTCGTCGCCATATTGTTATCACAAGTAATAATAAATATTTAGGTTTGGCACCGCTCAGGGACATATTAAAGCACATTACCGCTGAAAAAATCCGCCACGCCCAACATGCTAACCCTCTAACCATGTTACCGGGTAATGTGGCAATTAGTGAGGTAATAGAGCAGCGTCTGCGACATAAACAGCCATTTTCACTAGCCTATATCGATTTAAATCATTTTAAACAATTTAACGATCTGTATGGTTATGCCAGTGGGGACAGCGTGATAAAACTTCTGGCCGATGTGACTGTAAAAGCGTGTGCGCACAGCGCTAACTTTGTCGGGCATATTGGTGGCGATGACTTTATGGTGGTGTTTGAAAAAAAAGATGCGGTGGAGGTTTGTAATACCATTATCACGCAATTTGAATTGCAGTCACGCGTATTTTTTACGCCAGAGCATATTGCTGGAAAAGGGTATTGGGCAACTAATCGAGAGGGCGAAAAGCAGTTTGTACCTTTACTTACATTATCGATAGGTTTAGTTGAGCCGGATCTGCAGCAGTGTAAAAATAGCCATCAAGTAGCGGCATTAGCCACAGATGCTAAAAAAGAAGCAAAACGTTATCGTCACAGCTACTTATTTATTTGTAATCGAAGAAGGCCTGCACCCGCTGTTGTGCGTTTATCCAATAGTAAAAAAAGTGGCTAACAAAAAGCAAAAAAGGAGCCTCGGCTCCTTTTTTTAGTGCGGTATTACGATTAACGTAATAACGACTCAGATAATACTGGGCGCATTTCACGAACAATCGCTTGTGTTAGCTTAGGTGCACCACAAATAACGTTACCGCTCACGTTGTAGTTATTACCGCCAGCAAAATCAACAACCATGCCGCCAGCTTCTTTAACTAATAGCTCGCCTGCTGCTGTATCCCACGGTTTTAAACCAATTTCAAAGAAACCATCAACACGACCCGCTGCAACATATGCCATATCAAGTGCTGCAGAACCTGCACGACGAATATCAGCGGTATGTACGAATAATGCTTTAAACGCTTCAGAATAGGCATCTAAGTGGTGTTTTTGTTTGAAAGGGAAACCTGTTGCAAGAACAGAACCGGCAAGTTCAACCGTTTTAGATACACGTAAACGTTTGCTGTTTAACTGTGCGCCTTGACCACGAGAAGCGGTGAAAAGTTCGCCTCGAATTGGATCGTAAATTACGGCTTGGTCTAAACGACCTTTAACTTTAAGTGCAATTGATACTGCGAAATGAGGGATACCCTTGATGAAGTTAGTTGTGCCATCAAGTGGGTCAACAATCCATTGGTAATCAGCATCCTTACCTTTGTGTTCACCTAACTCTTCACCAACGATGCAGTGATCAGGGTAAGAACGTAAAATAGTGTCACGAATTACGGCTTCGGCTTCTTTATCAATGTTCGTAACTAAATCATTAGTGCCTTTTTGTTGCACTTCAACTTTTGATAAGTCTTCACTTGCACGAAGAATAAGCTTGCCTGCGTTACGCGCAGCGCGAACCGCAATGTTTAACATTGGATGCATGGTATTACCTTTGGGTTGTAAAAGAACGTTTATATATTTAAGCCGGCGTATTTTAGCGGTTTTTGCCATAAAGTAAACCATAAAGCCTAAATACTTGTGAGTGTTTTTTGTACAGGCATGATCTTTCAATATATTTATCGGAATAAAAACAGACAATAAATTTGTAAATTAGCGCTTTACCTAAAGTTAACTTGAGGTTTTATGATGTTCTATATTCAATTAACAGGAAGAAAGTTATGAAATTAGAACACGTAAATTTAGTTGTTAGTGACATAAACGCCATGCTTAAGTTTTACCAAGCAGCGTTTCCCTATTGGTCAATTAGAAGTGAGGGAGAAGGAACCTGGTATGGTAAAGCAAGGCGCTGGGTACATTTTGGTGATAACGAGCAATATATTGCTATAAGCGATCATGGGGAAGGGGAAAACCGCGACCTATCAGGACATCAAATTGGTTTGGCACACTTTGCCTATGTAACCAATAACTTAAATGCAGTAATAGCGCGCCTAAAACATGCGGGCTTTGCAATAAGTAAAGAAGGTGCTGTAAATCCATTTAGAAAAAACATTTATTATATTGATCCCGCAGGGTTTGAAGTTGAGTTTGTAGAGTACATGAGTGATGTACCTAGTGAGCGAAATAACGACTTATAATATGAATGAAGCCAACTGTTTTGGCTTCATTCAATGTTTAGCATATTTAATAATGTTTACCATTCATGCCAAGTTGAGTTTTTAGATCATTTGCAAAGCTAATAAATTTTTCTTTAATAGTGCGTTTAACTTTAACTTCCACAGAGCCTAAAACAGTTTTTCCTTCAATGTGAATCGTTGGCCCTTGGCGTTTATTAAGTGACACTGTTTTATTTTCAAAACTGCCTAAAATACAAAACATTTTAGAAACTACATTAACGTGCTCTGGCACATATATTTCTTCGCTGCCAAAATAACAATTAACGTGAATAGTGACATGTTGGTGGGTAAAAATCGCATCTGTAAAATCAAGATTGATTGACCCCATGTAGTTTTCTATGTAAATGTTTTGAGGAACTACCCATTGGCCGCTTCGTTCACTCGAACCAAGAATGCTTCTTAATGTAAGTGGCTCTTCATCAGTCTCATGCTGCGCGCTATAATTAGGTGCAAACTGAGAGTGCTTTTGCGCCTTATATTGCTGGTCAGTATTTAAGGTTAAATCTTCAACGAGATCCATAAGTGCTTTATTGTCACTCGCTGCCATGGCGTCGTCTAAGCGCCTTTCAAATGCTTCAACAGAAATAACACCATGGCTGTAATTATAAATGAGCTGATCAATCACTTGCTCACGAACTTGCTCAATAGGGCGGTCTTCAATTTTAACAGACATTTAAATTATCCTTTTATGGTTGCTGGTTATTTCAAAGCAAGCCTTATACCAAATATTAAATTGTTTAAATTCAGTGGTTTAGAATTTTGGGTTTTTGATTCTTTATTATATTAACGACAGATTAACCAAATATACAATTATTTAGTAAGTTTCGCTATTCGAGAAACTTTTACGCAATAGTCTGTAAATGTTTACTTAGTAGGTTTAAGCCAATATCCACTATTTTAAATTAACCTATTGAATTTAAAGGTTAAAAAATGTTGGCCCGATGCTCGCATTAGCTTAAGTGTCTTTAATCAAAAGGAGAACGATTATGAAAACATTTAATAAGTCTATGATTGCAGCCCTAGTATTAGGAACAACCGCAATGGGCGCTCAGGCAAGCAGTTGGGAAAACGAAAGTAAAGATGCTTGGATTGATGGGAAAGCAGAAACAGTATTGCTTATGAACACCAATCTAAATAACTTTGATATCAACACGGACGTAAAAAACGGCAAGGTAATGCTAACAGGTAAAGTAAACAGCGAAGTAGATAAAGAGCTTGCTGAAGAACTTGTGCTAAGCCTAGATGGTGTAACTGACGTTGAAAACAGTCTAACTGTGGTAAAAAACACCGACATGAAGAAGCATGATTCTGAAATGATGGGTAACGACACTGAAAGTGATTTAACAGATGCTAAAATCACTACAGTGATCACAACACGTTACTTATTTGATTCTGAAGTAGGTGGTACAGACATTGATGTTGATACCGATAATGGTGTGGTAACTCTTAAAGGTACAGTTGAGTCTGATGCTGAAAAGCAATTAGCGATGGAAATTGCTAAAAACGCTGAAGATGTTCGCAAGGTAGTTGATGAATTAACTGTTATTGCAGAATAATACACTATACTAAAGCCCAGCCCTGCTGGGCTTTTTGCTTTGCTAACATTATAAGGATTAAATTATGGATATCATTAGAATTATTTTTTCTATTTTATTACCACCACTGGGTGTGTTTTTACAGGTAGGACTAGGGATGCATTTTTGGTTAAATATTTTGCTAACTTTGCTCGGCTATTTCCCTGGATTAATTCATGCGATTTACATTATTGCCAAAAAATAATGTAGCAGCATAGCAGGACATTTAATACTGAGTTGCTAAGTGCTCCCAACGGTATGTGTATTAGTTACTCAGGCTGCTATTAATAAATGGATTTGTTTTACAAAACTCATCACTAACAAAACCTCAAAGCCTACTATTTGAGCAGTTAGCCCCTTGATTGTTAAAATAAAGCTTTTTGCTAGTGACAAGCCCCTAAAAACTTTTTATACTGCAACCCGCTTTAGTCGCTCTGTGGCTAAACGCTTCAAAAATTAACTGCTTACAGTTATACAAAGATGGCCCCTTAGCTCAGTTGGTTAGAGCACACGACTCATAATCGTTAGGTCCCCAGTTCGAGTCTGGGAGGGGCCACCACTTTTCAAAGCTTTCCAAGTAAATAGAAACTCACCTTCCTAGTTTATAAAACTTCATTTCTATTACTTCTATTGTATTTTTATCAGCGCACTGATTTTTTTATTAATTTTATTGAATACATTGCAATAAACACAGTTGAATCTACTATTAAAGTGTTATGGGATTTTATTATAAAAATCTTTATTTTATGACCTTTAATGTCGCTACTGTTAATTGTGTGCAGTATATAAAATACCGCTTTGTTACCCCTTAGGTGCTCTATGTTATTAAAACGAAAAGTATACCTTAGCCTTATTTTGGCTGTTGTTGCTCCTTTAGCAATATCTACTCTAATATTTTCAAATAGTATTCGCTCAAATACAGAAGAAAAACTAGCCAAAGTAGATTTACCAACAGCGCTTAGTGAAGTGAAAAGCCAAATCGAATTAGAGTTATCGACTCCTATTATTGTTGGCAAAGAAATAGCGCAAAACTTATTTGTGCAACAATGGATGAATAATAATGAAGATGCGCAAAGCCGAGGTAAATTCATTGATTACCTCAAACATATAAAAAATAAAAACCAAGCCAGTAACGCATACATTATTTCTAAAAACTCCCGCAATTATTACACCGATGAAGGTATTTCTAGGCAAATAGACAGTAGTGATACTTGGTTTGATGCTTTTTTAGCATCGGATAGACCATTTGAAGTAGCGCTCGACATAGATAAAGGTAGCTCTGAGGTGATGGTATTTATTAATTATGCCATTGAGCTTGATGGGCAAAGACAAGGAATTGCCGGAATAGGCCGTTCGCTCGATTCTATGGTGGATCTCATAAGTGAATATAGGATAGGTGAGGGCGGCATTGTTTATTTGGTCTCTGGTAGTGGCGAGATTATGCTGCATGGTAATAAAACTAAAATAGGGCAATCTGTTGACTTGGCGCCGATTAAAAATGGGGCAATTCAAAGTAAAGTAATTGATGGTGATGACTATGTTGTATCAAGTACGCCTGTAAACTCATTAGGTTGGCATCTAGTTGCTGAAATTCCCCAAGAGCAATTATATGGCGCAATTAATAGTGCTATTAATACTAATATCATTTTTGGTGTAATTATTGCGCTTGTTGGTTTAGCGTTAGCACGCGTGTTAGTAGGGCAAATATTTAGGCCAATCGAAAACATTACTGCAGCGGTGAATGCATTAACGGAAAAAGATGGTGATTTAACGGCACGACTCCCTACTGATGATAATAATGAAATTTCAGACTTAGCGGTTAAGTTTAATCTGTTTTTAGAGCAGTTACATTATATGTTCAAACAGGTTTCTGAGTCGGCAATTCATGTTAAAGGTATTTCCCAAGATGTGCTTGAGCAAGTGCAAGGTGCGGCAAATTTAGCTGAAGTGCAATCATCGAGTACGCAAACGGTGGCGGCAGCCGTTAATGAGATGGAGGTTACGGTTCAGGATATTTCTGGTAGTGCCAGTAATGCGGCAGATATTGCTACTAAAACCGAAGAAACGACGCACAAAGGGGTTGAGTTTGTGCAAAGCACGATTAAACAAATGGAACAACTAGAAGCGTCAATGGCCAATTCTGTGGCCTCGGTGTTAGAGCTTTCGACAGAGATTAAATCAATTTCTCATGTATTGGATGTAATTAAAGGGATTTCTGAGCAAACTAACTTATTGGCGTTAAATGCGGCTATTGAGGCTGCTAGAGCGGGTGAGCAGGGCCGTGGCTTTGCGGTAGTTGCTGACGAAGTAAGAACGCTTGCGCAACGTACCGCGGAGTCTACGGAGCAAATTAATGAGATGATTGATTCGTTAAATGCTAAAGCGTCAAGCACGGTAACAGCGATTGAATTGGGCAGCAAAAACACCCTAGAAAATGCCGAGCGCTTAAAAGAAACCGGCCATACATTAAATGGTATTTCACAGGAAATTGTACTGTTAAGCGAGTTAAATAACTCAGTGGCTACCGCAACGCGAGAGCAAACGTTAGCAACCTCAGAAATTAGCCAAAATATTGTAATGATCTCCGACTCGGCAGAGCAAACCAAAGAAAATATGAAAAAGTCAGAGCAGCTTTGTAACGGTTTAAATAAAGAATCGAATATTTTAAGGGATTTACTGGGTAAGTTTACGCTTTAAACACGATTTAATTAAAAAATCAGTTGAGCGAGGAAACCATCATAGTTATAGAGTTCTCGCCTATAACTATGATGTTGTAATGGCGGTTAGTTTTTACGGTAAATCTCGTGATCCATTTCGTAAATATTTACGCTTAAACTGTCAGAGGCTCTGCAATACGTTTGCAAGCAGGCTAGTAATTGCTCACTTAGTAGTTGCTTTTGCTCAATGGAACGCCCAGCCATAATATGCACCGCAATATGAATAAACCCTTCTTTACCCACACCTAACTGATAATGCTGATAAGCAATAGCGCGAGTCTTTATTGTTTCTAAATCAAATAAGCCACTTTCAAACGTTGTTGTATGGATTTTTTCCACAAGAACTTGAGGTAGTAAAGGCAGATCTTCTGAGTGTTCAATAATAATGTGTGGCATTTAACGTATCCTCTTTAGATTGGTTTATTTAATTATACCAAACGGGTTTGTACACGCTAACCCCATAACGCTTAATTTTTAAAAATGAGGCTTGAACATATTTTTAGCAATAAACTCATTTAAGCAATTACAAGACCTGTAGCGAGTTTAATTTTAGATTTATTATGGCAAATAGTTTTGGTTGATACGTTTTATGTCAATTTGTGGTGACTTATACGAAGAGTACACAAGCCAGTTGGTATTTGTAATATAGGTTAAGCCAGAGGTGCGACTAAATGCGCGTTCGGGAAGGCGTATTACGTCATGATGGCTATTGGTTGATAAGTCATAATAACTCAAACGGTAATCACCTTGTTTTACATTAAAATAGTAAATACGCGATTGCGCTAAGGTGTCGCCTTCAAAAAAATACCACGAATTATGATTCGATAAATTAATTTCGCTAACCAGTGGTTGCTCAGTTTGGCTATTTGGGTCTTTTATCCATAGTTGATTAGTTGCTTGGTTGGCAAAAATTAAAGCGCCTTGTTTGTTTTCATAAGCGTATAGTGTTGGTGAATCTATGGCCTGTGCGAGTTTATTGCCATTTAAATCGAAGCGATAAACATATTGATCATTCGCTACCAATAGGCTTTTACTATCTGCAGCCCAACTCGGTTTTCCATGGTAACTAAAGCCTGTGGGTAATGACTGACTTGATTGGGTGTTAAAGTCATAAAGGTATAGCGCATGCTCACCAAGATGAGAAGCGACAAAGGCAATGTAATTACCATCAGGTGACCACACTGGATTGTAAATATTTGCACTGAGATTAGTAAGCTGTTTTCGTGAGGTACCGTCTTGATTTGCAGTCCATAATTCCATTGAGCCCGATTCGTTAGATACAAAAACTAATTTTTTTCTGGCTTTACTGTAATCAGGAAAGCGCGTATTAAAGTCGCTTGATAATACCGGAAAAGGCGAACTTGCAACCGCATTACTGGTTTCTACACGCATTAATGTAGAGTCGATATTCCATTGATGAAAATACAAACTGCCATCATGTGCATATTCTGGGTAACTTAAGCCATCGATGTGCGCATTGATCATTTGTTGTGTTTTGAGGTTATAAAAATAACCTTGGCGCTTGCCTTTTTTAACACCCGAAAAGACGAGTTGTGGCTTATTGGGATGCCAATCAACGCCTCTCATATCAACAAAACCTGAAGTTAATTGCTTAGCATGAGCTGTTTTTATGTCGATTAAAAATAATTCTTCAAAACCCGTTGGTAAATTACGCGATACCACCAGCTGTGTCGCATCTGGTGAAAACACAACCGACTCATCGGTATATTGGCATGCTGACGTACAAGGGACTTGAGTAACTGTGTATGGCGATGAGGTTAAATCGACAATGTTAAGCTGGGTAAGATTATTATTTTTTTCATCTTCACTAATATAAACCAGCTTAGTGCCTGTGGCATTAATGTCTATATCTGTGCTTGTTTTACTACCGCACAGCCCTATAACAGTAGTATTGCCCGAGGCGATATTTTGCTGAATTACTTCACAACCTTGAGCTGCTATACGGCGGTAATAATAAATAAACGTTAAATCAGGACTAAATACCGCTCTGCCCTCAATGAATGGGGTGTCGGTAAGTGCTATTGCAGCTTGCTCTGGTAAATGAAGATCACGTAAGTATAAATTAGCTTTATGACCAGGGCGGCGCCACGAATACGCTAAAAAATGACTGTCATTAGAAATAGCCGGAAACAACTCTCTTCCTGGGCTGGTGGTAATTGTTTCAATGTAATCGTCCAAACGCGCTGCTTGTTGCGATTGAGCAAGTGGCTGCTTTGCGTTTTCAAAAAGGGCGCTATAACCCCAGTAGCTACCTAATAATATAACAATAGCAAGTACGGCAGCGTAAATATACCCAGAGCGAAGCGGCGTATTGTTAATGCTATTAACAGGCTCTGGCGTTGTTGGTTTTTGTACTAAGCGATAACCCGTTTTACGCAGTGTTTCTATATAGGTATTGTCGGGGTCGAGTTCTTTAAAGCTTTTACGAAGATGCCATATGGCATTAGTCAGTGCTTTTTCGCCCACATATTGATTACCACCCCACACATTCTCTATTAGTTGCTCACGCGTTACTGCGTTTGGATAACACTCTACCAAGTAAACAAGTAGTTCTATAAATTTAGGTTGTAATACACAGGTTTTATCGGCACAAAACAGCTTATTTTCAAACACCGATATTTGGCATTTTCCAATTGAAAATGTCTGTTGAGTATTCATAGTTTGTGTATTTAAACCTCTTGATTAAGTACGTTACTAGGCAGTGTTTAATGCAAAATAAAACGATAGTTGGTTAACATTCGATTTTACATCATTCTAACACGAAAACCTTAAGTGTATGATTATAAATAAATAGATATTAAATAGATATAAAATAGGGATATAAACGAGACACCTCTCATTGTGCTTTTATTCACGATTACTTACAACATGTTATTAGTAAAATAAACCAATTGGTACAAAACAAATTTAATAACTAAAAAGTTAATCAAAAACGATTTGTACTAATGGAATAATAAATAATAAGGGAAGTTTGTGAGTAATATATCAACAAAAAAATGCGCTTTAGCATTGGCTATAACAGCGAGTTTATCTGGACATGCAATAGCAAATGACGAGGCTATTGCTCGTCAATCAACCGCTAAAGCAAGCGAAGAAGTGGTTCAAGAAGCACCAGAAAAAATAACCGTAACGGGTTCGCGTTTAAAGCGTGATAGTTTTTCGGTAACAACCCCGCTGGTAACCATGGACAGAGCGTCAATTCAGGATACAGGTTTAGGCAATCTTTCAGATGTATTAATCGATAACATGCCTGCACTGAGCGAAAGTATTGGTAACACAACCAGCCAATCAAGTATTTCGGGTACCGGTTTATCAACGGTGCAGCTTCGAGACTTAGGCGCTAACAGAACGCTAACGCTTATTGATGGCCGCCGTGTGGTATCAAATAGTTATGGTGGTAACTATGTGAGTTTAAATACCATTCCAAGTGGCATGGTGGAGCGCGTTGAAATTATAAGTGGTGGTGCGTCGGCCACTTATGGTGCCGATGCGGTAGCCGGTGTAGTGAATATTATTACCCAGTCAAAAAAAGAAGGCTTTGAATTTCAAGCCCGTGGCGGTGAAACAACAGATGGTGGCGGTCGTGAGTTTACGCTTGATTTAAACTACGGAACGTCATTTGCCGATGATCGCGGTTATGTATTTGTCAGCTCAAACTGGGATCGTGATTTTGGCATGACCTTTTACGACCGTGACCGCGCAAAAATAGAAGCGGCACATAGTTACGATGATGAGTTAATGTGTAATCAAATGTACACTGCTGATGGTTATCAGTGTATGAGTGGTATTACACAAGCTGATTGGGCAAGCAAAAGCGATGGTACCTTAGGCGGTGTATTTTTAGAAAGCAACCGAAACGATACCCAGTTTTGGTACGACGGGCAAACGCTGCGTGATGACTGGAAAGGCAATGAAGAAATTTATGGTATAAATTCGTCACAATACGTCATGCTTGATGTACCTAGTGATAACTTTTCGACCGCAATAAAAGTAGATTATGATGTAACAGACGACATTATGAGCTACTTCCAAATTCAATACAGCAAAAGTGGCTCGTTCAACGATAAGTCACCAGAAGATGAATACGAAGGGGCTTACGTACCTCGCTACGACCCAGTGACTGGCGATCCTATCGATGATATTGCGCCAGGTTACATTCCTATTGATAACCCATACGTGCCACAAGAAATTATTGACAGCAACCCATACAAAGACCGCATTTATTGGGATCGTCGTTTTGGTGAAGTAGGTAATATCAGCACTGATAACGACCGTACGACCATCCGTACTTGGGCTGGCCTACAAGGTATGATGTTTGATGATACATGGGATTGGGATATCTCTGCTGGATACGGGCAATTTAAACAGCATCAAATCCGTAGTAACGAGTTAAACACGGTACGTGTCAATCAAGCACTGCAAGCTGAAAAGCTAGCCGATGGCACTATTCAATGTAAAGACGCCGAAGCGCGAGCGCAAGGATGTGTCCCGCTTAATCTATTTGGTGAAGGGTCTATTACCCCTGAAATGGCTGACTGGATCCGTACTAACCCAATTATTGATACTGAGATTCAGCAATATACGGTAATGGGTTATATCACCGGAGACCTATACGAATTACCAGCAGGTAATGTGTCTGCAGTATTTGGTGCAGAGTATCGTAAAGACTCACAAAGCCTAGATACCAGTGATGATATGAAAGCGGGCGGTATTACGTTTAACGTTGTGCCTTCTTTTTATGGTGAAGTAGAAGTGTATGAGGCATTTGCTGAACTTGCAGTGCCACTACTTAAAGATGCGCAATTTGCTAAAAGTTTGTCGGCAGAAACGTCGCTGCGTTTAGCAAATTACAGCATTGATAATATCAGCACTGTCGCCAGTTATAAGCTAGGCCTTTTATGGCAACCAATTGATGGATACATGCTACGTGCCAATTATGCACGAGCACAGCGTGCGCCGACTATCACGGAATTATTATCACCCCCTCGCGGCGATTTTGATTCATTTGATGATATTTGTGATGGTCTAACAGCAACATCAACAAACCCAGGACACGATAACTGTCGTTTAGAGCCAACCTTGGCACAAAAGCTAGCTGATGATCCTAACTTTGAATTTGAAAGTGAAGACAATAACTACTCGCCAAATACAGGTAATCCAAACTTAAAAGAAGAAACAGCCGATACCTATACCTTTGGTATTACTGTATCTCCTGAGTTTTTAGATGGCTTTAACTTAGCGGTGGATTACTACGATATTGCTATTGTTGATGCAATTGATGAAATAAGTAACGAAAACATCATGCGCGAATGTTATGACTCAGAGGCTGCGTGGGGCAGTGATAACGAATACTGTAACGATATTACTCGTAACGACGAAGGTAACATTGTAAAAATTCTACAGCGTGAATATAACTTGGATGAGTTAACTGCGCGCGGTTACGATGTCGTTGCAACTTACAAATATGACATAGGCAGCTATGGCAACTTGTCATTTAAGCTTGATTACAATCACATTATTGAAAACTCGCAAACCTATGAAGGCTTAGATGGTAACAGTGTTACTTCACAGTATGCAGGTTATGGGCGCTCAAAAGATAAAGCCGCTATGTCGATTGTATGGAAAATGGATGATTTACGTATCCGCTGGCGTACAAATTACGTAGGCGCGTTTAAAGCAAGCCAAGAAGATGAGAAAGACTACCTTGAGTATGTTGCTGCAAACGATGAGCGCTGTGCTGCGGGCGATGCCGGTTGTATTGCAAACCCAGAGCCACTTGCGTATCAAGATTATGGCTCATTTTTAAAGCACAGTTTATCAGCGTCTTACACTCTGGCACTGACTGATAAAAGTGACTTACGTGTATTTGGCGGTATTAACAATGTATTTGACGACAAAGGGGCATTTTACCCAAGTGGTCGTGGTAACTTTTATAGTGGCTACGGCGGCGGTGCCGGTCGTTATGTTTATCTAGGTGCACAATATAGCTTTTAATAACCTTTAGCTGTATTTGTTTGCAAAGGCACTCCCTCGGGCGTGCCTTTTTTATTGTGTATCTTGCTGCGAAATACCCTTTAAACCATTACAGTATTGAGTTGGTGGATAAAATTTGTTTTATCGCGGTGAAAGCGTTTAGTATAAGGCGTAACTTAATTTTTAATATGAACGAAGGACTTGCTATGAAGTATCTCAAAATGGGTGGTTTAATTGTATGCTTAGCAGGGCTTGCAGGGTGTTCTGATGATGTTGCCTCAGTGAGTCTTGGGCTATTTACCACTAAAGATGTGGTGGTTAATTCACAGCAAGACCCGCTAGTGACCGGTGTAACCTGTCATATTAGCCATATTGAGGCGAATTTAGATTTTTCAGACCCATCAGATATGTCGATTGCCTGTCGTCAAACCGGGCCAATAACGCCAGACCAATTACAGTCTATCGACCGCAGTAAATCCGGTGAAGTCGTGTTTAAATCATCTAAGAGTATTTTGTTTAAGTCATTAAAAGTGCGCCGTATTTATGATGCTAAAACACATACATTATTATATTTATCATACTCAACGAAAGAGTCTACGGGCAGTCATCATCATGCGCTCTCTACGGTGCCTTTATACAATACACAAGCATGGCAATGGGCGAAGGGGCAAGAGTAGTTTATGTTAACTCTATTTAAATCAAAGCCCTTATTGGCAGAACAAGAACAACAATGGCTGGTTGATACCTTTATATGGGCAGCAGAAAACTTTGATTTGGATTTTTTTACCAAACACAGCCAAGTTATTTTGCCAACGGTTGAGTTTTTTCCTGACTCGGTTTCAAGTATTGAGGAAATGGCCAGCAAAGTGTTTGCGCGTGTTAAGCAATACGCTGGTATGAATGAATGGCCAGTAACCTTGGTTGCACCGCAACAATTACAACCACAGGTGTTTCCACACTTTGAATTTAGTCAGCATTTACGTGGCGAAGAGTGTCATTTAATAGTACCAGCCAGTCATACTATTAATGTGTCGTTTAATCCCAATCAAATTAATCAACCGCAAGACTTAGTGGCGAGTTTTGCCGGTACGCTTGCCACCATATTAATTCATCACGTAGGGGTGCTGCCCCCAGGTGGTAAAGAGTATTTACCGCAAGCCACTGATGCCTTGGCGTGTTTTTTAGGCTTTGGGGTAATGATGAGCAATACCGTGTACCAGTTTAAAGGTGGCTGTGGCTCATGTTATAACCCGTATGCAAATCGCGAAGCAGCGCTCAGTGAAACGCATACCGTATTTATGCATGCGTTAGTGAGCTACTTTAAGCAAGATAAACACTCTAAAAAACATTTAAAACCGCATTTACGAGGCCAATTTAAAAAAGCGCAAAAAGAAATAAAAGCCTTGGTTAATCAATCGGCTAACCCATTATTATTGGCTTTTTCGCCAGAGCAAGCCAGTTAAGTATGAACTATATCGATGAATTTTTATTAATTGCGGTGGCTCATTTTTTTGCGGTAGCAAGCCCTGGGCCCGACTTTGCGGTAGTCCTTAAACAAAGTGTACAACACGGCAGGCGCAATGCCTTATGGACAAGTGCAGGTGTTGGTGCGGCTATTTTATTACACATAGCCTATTGTGTATTGGGAGTTGCGCTGGTGTTAACTCAATCACCTGCGTTGTTTATGGCGCTTAAATATATAGCGGGCGCGTATTTAGCGTATTTAGGCGTACAGGCACTGCGCGCTGCTAAACCTACAAATACCTCATCAGAACCGACTGCAAAACCCAGCCTTGCAGCTGAGTCATCATGGCATGCGTTTCGACGTGGCTTTTTTACCAATGCACTTAACCCTAAGGCAACTTTATTTTTTATGTCGTTGTTTACCTTAGTGATTAGCCCAACTACGCCGGTAATAGTACAAATGGGATACGGCGTTTATATGGCGCTTGCTACCTGGGCTTGGTTTTCTATTTTATCGCTATTGTTATCAAAAGCGCGTGTACGTGATTTTTTTCAGCAAAGTGGTTATTGGTTCGACCGCGGCATTGGCATTATTTTAATCGCACTGGCTGTGCGAGTTGTTATTTAAAGAAGGAATAGTATGGCGTTATATAATTTTTCGTTTGGCTCTAATATGTCATCTAATCGTTTATTGGCACGTTTACCTAATGCAAAACGTGTGGGTACGGCACTTTTAAAGGGCTATAAGTTAACCTTTAATATGGCCTTTTCAGATGGTTCAGGTAAATGCACTATTGTGCCCACCAATGAACCCGATGCTGTGGTATATGGGGTAGTGTATCAGCTAAATGAAGCCGAAAAAGAGATCTTAGATAAAATTGAAGGCCCTAATTACGACTGTGTTGATTTAACCGTGAGCCTTCTAGATGACGATGACATTAATGTACACTGCTACATAGCAAACACACATGACGACACACTGCTACCTTATGATTGGTACGTGCAGCATGTATACCGCGGCGCACTTGAGGCGGGCGTACCCGAACACTACAGTCAACGCATTTTAGCTTACCCGAGTAAGCAAGATACTAATAAAGCGCGCGCCGAAATAGAATTTGCGGTTCATCAAGATTAAACAAAAATAATAACCTAAGGTAACACTATGAAACTAAAAAAATTAGCCACAGCCGCATTATTGGCTGGCTGGACGTTTACGAGCTCTGCAGCAGTTGATACCGATAAAATTTCAGAGGTGATCAACGCCTCAATGACACGTTTTGATGTACCCGGAATGGCCGTTGCCATTGTTGAAAATGACAAAGTCGTATTCGCTAAAGGCTTTGGTGTTGCCAACCTTGATACGAATAGCAAGGTGAATAAAGACACTTTATTTGGTATTGCTTCAAATACCAAGGCATTTACCAGTGCAGCATTGGCTAAGCTGGTGGATGAAGGCAAGTTAAGCTGGGATGACCGCGTAATTGACCATCTTCCTGAGTTTAGATTGTACGACCCTTACGTTACTCGTGAAATGCGCATACGCGATTTACTTAGTCATCGTAGCGGTTTAGGGCTTGGTCAAGGCGATTTAATGATTTGGCCAAGTACAGATAAATCGGTAGCCGATATTTTATCTGGGCTGAAATATTTAAAACCTGCGAGCAGTTTTCGTAGCCAATATGCTTACAACAACCTAATGTTTGTTACCGCTGGTGAAGTTGTTGCGCGTGTATCGGGGATGAGCTGGAACGACTACATTGAAAAAAACATTTTACAGCCGCTAAATATGACTAACTCGCGCGCTGGCTTTTCGCGTATCGCAAAAAATAACAAAAACTGGGCGATTGGACACATCCCAATGGATGGCAAATTGCATCCTTTTTTTGTTAATTACCTTGAAGACTTTCGAGGGGCAGGCGCCATTGCATCAAGCGTAAATGATATGAGCCAATGGCTCCGTACTCAACTTGCGGGTGGCAAAATGCCTAATGGCGAGCAGTTATTTAGTGAAAAGCAGCAAGCACAAATGTGGCATCCACATATTACGTCAATGGCATCTAAAAGTGCCTATGAAGCGTATCATCAACAATTTAGAGGTTACGGATTAGGTTGGAGTATAGAAGATTACCACGGCGTTAAAAAGCTGGCACATGGTGGCGGCATTTTAGGTATGGTCTCGCAGGTGACTTTACTACCAGAAAAAAACGTGGGGATTGTGATATTAAGCAACCAACAAGCATTTTCTGCATTATCGGCAGTGACTCATGAAGTACTTGAAGATGTACTAGAGCTTGAAGATAAAGATTGGGTTGAAGAGTTAGCTAAAAAGCATTTTGCAGGGAAAGAAAAAGCCTATGCTAACGCCGCTCCAAAAGCGCCAACAGACACTCAACCGCAATTGCCTAATATAAACTACACCGGTACATTACATGATGATTGGTATGGCGATGTAATAGTTGAAGAACTGGATGGTAAATTACGCATTGATTTTACCCATACAAAACGCCTTAAAGGTGAACTGGAGCATTACACAGGTAATACTTTTATTGTGAAGTGGGATGAAAAGTTATTAGAGGCAGATGCCTTTATTCGCTTTTCTATGAGCGCCGATAACCGCGTGGAATCGGCGAAAATGAATGCAGTTTCAACGCAGGTAACCGACTTTAGCTTTGATTTTAGAAACCTCGACTTAAAAGCTAAATAACCATAACTTTGGTTAAAGAGTCGTTTAGTATCAACCAAAGTCGCAAAGCCACCACAAGGTGGCTTTGTTATACTCGTTAAGCAACTTATTTTTGGAGTTAGCTATGCGCACTGCGATTATTTCTCATCCTCACTGTCGTAAACATAAAATGATTGAAGATCATCCAGAATGCCCTGAGCGTTTAGATGCAATTAATGACCGTTTACTTGCTAGTGGACTGGATGTGGCTATAGAGCAAAAACAAGCGCCTAAAGCATTGCGCGAGCACTATTTATTGGCGCACAGTGAGCAGCATATTAAGCATGTAGAAGACATGATCCCCACTGAGGGGCTCAGCGATCTAGATGGAGATACGTGGTTATGCCCCGACTCTTTAAGGGCCATTGAGCGTGCAGTCGGAGCAGGCTTACTCGCTGTTGATGAGATTTTAGAGGGTAAGTTAGACGCTGCGTTTTGTTCAGTACGCCCGCCAGGGCATCACGCTAACCGAGATAGCTCTTCTGGTTTTTGTGTGTTTAATAACCTTGCGATTGCGGTTAAATATGCACAAAGCAAAGGGGTAAAGCGCATTGCCATTGTTGATTTTGACGTACACCATGGCAATGGTACTCAAGATATTTTTATGGATGATGAAAATGTGTTGCTGTGCTCGTTATTTCAATATCCATTTTATCCTAATACCGCCATTAAAAATAACGCCACACTGGTAAATTCACCTTTACCGATAGCTAGTGATGGTGCTGATTTAAAAGCACTTTATGAGCAGCAATGGCTACCAAAATTAACAGAATTTAAGCCTGAGCTACTTTTTATAAGCGCGGGATTTGACGCACATTTAGAAGATGACATGGCCAGTCTTAAGTTTGTTGAAAGTGATTATATATGGCTTACTGAGCAGTTAGCGCAATTTAGCCAACAGCATCATTGTTTAGGTATTATTTCTTATTTAGAGGGAGGATACTCACTGTCGGCCCTCGGGCGCAGCGCGATTGCACACGTTAAAGCGCTAGTTGATTTCGGCGAGTAACCTGAATGCCTGATCTGGAGTTAGCTGCTCTATTTTACTTAAGCAGCATTGCCCTTCTTTTGCTAAATATTCTTTTACTAGCTCTGCTAATTGGCTTGCACTGAGCGCCGTGAGCGAATGGCCGTTTAAGCTTTGATAGCCACTAACCTTATCTAAAATAATGACTTTTTGCTGTTCACTTGCTTCCATAGTGTAAATAAAGTCGTGTAAATCATTGGCGTGCTCTATTAGCTCAATTTCATTATTATAAATAATAATTTGTGGGTAACTGATGCTCATCTATTGTCCTAAATCAAATTGTTTTTTTACTGAATAATTTATAATCATTAATTGGTTTAATTTTGGAAGTAGAAGCAATGCCTCACACTAGCCGCTATCAAAAAGTATGCGATGTTTTTACCAATAAGGTGATCGCCTGCGCTAAGGATACCCCTTTAATTGAAGCGGTGAAACTAATGCGAGCGCATAATGTTAGCGCTATTTTTGTAAAACAACAGCAACAAATAATAGGCGTATGGACTGAAACCGATTGTTTAACACTTAACTTTTCTAATCGCTCACTTAGGCAGTTAGCAATTGAAAGCGTTATGTCGAGCCCTGTACTAAGTGTGCCCAGCCAACAATTATTAACCGAGACGGCCATGGTGTTTAATAAGCAGGGTGTAAGGCATTTGTTAGTCACTGATACAAATGACATTCCCAGCGGCGTGATCAGCATTACAGATATTGTAAACAATCAAGGGCTAGAGCATTACTTACAATTTAGACCTATTAATGATCAATATAATAAAAACATACGGATAGTACCGAGTTCATTGGCAATCAATGACGCGGTGAGCATGATGCGTGAATATGCAGAGAAAGTGATTTTGGTGTTTAATGAGGATGAAAATGCCCATGGCATTATTACCCAGCGCGACTTACTAAAGCTCATCACCGAGCAGCACAATCATCTTGTTTGTTGGGATTTAGCCAGTCGCCCCCTTTATCAGATAAGCCCCCAAGACAGCCTTTTTGATGCTTACAGGTTGATGTCTGAAAGTAACATTAGACATTTGGTGGTTAGCGAAAATAATCAAATTAACGGTGTATTATCGCTTGAAAACTTAATTAATGAAATTGAAACGGCGTATTGCTGTGAGCTTGAAAAAGTACTTCAGCAGCGTGATATTGCATTGCAGCATTCGCAGCGTAACTTATTTTTAGCCAATAAAATTATCGACTCCTCCCTAGATGGCATCATGATCACCGACTCGAATGGAGTGATTATGCAAGTAAACCCTGCATTTACTCATCTAACCGGTTACAAAGAATATGAGGTGATAGGTAAGCGACCCAATATGTTGAGTTCAGGGCGTCATGATAAAAACTTTTATATAAAAATGTGGGATTCGCTTGCCAAAACAGGGGTATGGCAGGGGGAAATTCATAATCGTAAAAAATCTGGCGATATTTATATTGAGTGGCTCAGTATTATAGAAATAAAAGAGCCAAGTCATAGTGAGGTGATTTACGCCGCTATTTTTAGTGACATAACTGAGCGAAAAAGCGCAGAAGAAAAAGTGGTGCAGTTAGCGTATTTTGATGAGCTAACTGGCTTACCTAACCGGCGTTTATTTAATGATAGACTTTCTATGGCACTGGCCTCAGCGCACAGAGATAAACAGATGCTAGCGGTAATGTTTATTGACCTTGACCGTTTTAAAGAGGTGAATGACAGCTTAGGCCATAATGCCGGTGATACCTTATTAAAATTAGTCTCTGAGCGCATTATTAACACCCTCAATGAGGGAGATACGCTGGCGCGATTAGGGGGCGATGAGTTTATTGTATTGTGCGAAATAAACAATGTAGAAGGTGCTATCACCCTTGCTGAGAGTATTTTAAATCACTTAAATACACCGTTTAAGCTTGAAGGCTTTGAGGTTGGTGTTACCGCGTCTATAGGGGCGGCTGTTTACCCTGATGATGGCTTAGACAGTGAAACATTATTAAAGCATGCTGATATTGCCATGTACCGCTCAAAAGATGTCGGTCGCAATTCGTTTCAGTTGTTTCAACCCTCAATGAATGCCCGATCTTTAGAGCGCTTAGCGATGATGAGCCGCTTTCAGCATGCACTCGAAAATGATGAGTTTGAGCTTTATTTTCAGCCTAAGCAATGTTTAAAAACAGGGTTGATTATGGGAGCTGAAGCACTACTGCGTTGGCATGACCCTGATTTAGGCACTATTTCACCAGCGCAGTTTATTCCGCTTGCTGAAGAGCTAGGTTTAGTGGTGCGTTTAGATTTATGGGTTATAAACCAAGCAGGTAAAGAGTTAACCCTTTGGCAAGCGCAGGGGATTGATGCCGGACGTTTAGCGATTAATGTCTCTGCGTGTCATTTAAGCCAAGGTAAGTTGGCTGATAATATTAAAGCTATGCTTACTCGTTACCAATTACCTGGCAGCTTACTTGAAATTGAGCTGACCGAAAGCAGCTTTATTAGCTCGTTTTCACAGGCAAAAGAGCAACTACAACAGCTTAAAGCGCTGGGCGTGCATATTGCGCTGGATGATTTTGGTACGGGGTATTCTGCACTCAGTTATTTAACCAAATTACCGTTTAATACATTAAAAATTGATGCGAGCTTTATTGCTAAGATTCCTGATGAGTATGGCAATAGCCAAATTGTGGCGGCCATTATAGCCATGGCGACAAGTTTAGGATTGGATGTGGTTGCTGAGGGCGTTGAGCATGCCTCGCAAGAGGCACACTTAGTCGAAATAGGCTGCAATGCTATTCAGGGCTATTATTATTGCCATCCATTAACGCAGCAGCAGTGGATAGCATTTTATAACCAAGCAGCAAAAGGTTATTCTGAGTCTACACTCACTTCATAAGAGGTGAACTTACGAATATTAATAACGCCGTTATCAAAAATTAAATATTGGCCTTTAATGCCTTGTAAAATACCGCTAACAACGGGGTTTTTATCGAAGTTAAATGAGCTGATTTTGCTTGGGTATTTGCTTACAGGAAAATCAAGATTCACAACGTCTTGGTCAAGCTGTTCAATAGCGGTTGCGCCAAATAACTCACTCAGCTCGGTTA
Source organism: Pseudoalteromonas sp. SM9913 (assembly GCF_000184065.1). Classification (NCBI taxonomy): domain Bacteria; kingdom Pseudomonadati; phylum Pseudomonadota; class Gammaproteobacteria; order Alteromonadales; family Pseudoalteromonadaceae; genus Pseudoalteromonas; species Pseudoalteromonas sp. SM9913. The sequence continues at coordinate 2,932,166 of NC_014803.1, read as the reverse complement.
GTTTTTCGCTAATTTGTGGAATAAGCTCAGCAGCCGCTGCTTTTAAATCAAGAACGTCGTTTTGTCCTTTGAGCATATTGCGCCAATTGGTTTTATCAGCAATAAACTGCGCGAGCGCTACTTCCACTAAGCCCGACTGTAAACGAGTTTGTACTTTAAAAATAGGTAATGCTTGGGTTGCCCCTTGGTCAATCCAACGGGTAGGTATTTGGGTGTGGCGAGTAATGCCTACTTTTAACCCTGATGTATTAGCTAGATACACATAATGCGGGATCATGCAGTTTTCTTCACCCCATTGTGGCTCGCGGCAGGTGCCTTGATCGTAATGGCAGGTTTCAGGTTTCATAATACACATGTCGCAACTTGCAAGCTTGCGCATACATACAAAGCAATGCCCTTGAGAATAGCTTTTTTTTGTTTTTTTACCACAGTTAGAACACAAAATTGTGCCACTAAAAGTGAGAGTCAATTGTTTACCTATTAAAGCATTTAAATCAACCAGTTCATCACCTACAGGTAAATGATATTGAACGGGTTCTGTTAAGCTCGACTTTAATTTACGCAGTGTACCTTGCATCTTTACTTGGCCCCAAAGATGTTAAAAAGGGGAGCTTAACATTTTTAGGCGGTATTGGCTGTTCAAGAAGTCTAAATAATTATCATAAGAGAGTGCTTTTGCGTACAAATAGCCTTGGGTACGGTCAGCTTTCATGGTGTTGAGCAGCTGGTGAACTTCTTGAGTTTCTACTCCCTCAATCGTGATAGTAAGGCCCAAGTTATGCGCCATATCTATAGCTGTTTGCACAATGACCTGATGAGCCCGGTTATCGGTTAAATCAAACACAAACGACTTATCTACTTTAAGTTCACTAAAGTGATAGTTAACTAAGTAGCTAAGTGATGAATAACCAGTACCAAAGTCGTCTAACACCACCTTAACGCCCAGTGTGGCGAGTTCACCAACTAAGGTGACTAACGCATCTTGATTTTCGACAAACGCTGATTCAGTCAGCTCAAACTTCAATAAATGAGGATCGACCTGATACTTTATTAAAAGGTTTTCTACTTTTTCGGTTAAATTGGCAATGGCTAGGTTTTTTGCACTTAAATTAACGCTAATACTATGTTCAGTTATGCCCTCATTTGCCAGTTTTGCAATGTCTTTGCAGGCTTGCTCTATCACCCAAAGTGTTAATTCATTAATAATACCGGTGTGTTCGGCAAGTAGAATTAGTTTTTCTATGGAAATGTTTTTAAACTCAGTATTAGGCCAGCGTAGTAGAGCTTCGGCACCATTGACACTGTTATCTTTTAAACTAATTTGTGGTTGATAAAACAGAGCGAGCTGATCCGTTCTTATCGCTTGTTGAAGCTTAGCAGCAAGCGCAACGTCCATAGCTAAACTGCTGTCCGCAGATGATGAGCTTACCTTACTTAGACTATGTTTAGCGTTATGTAATGCCAAGTAGCCTCGTTTCAACCAAAATTCAAAGTCATCACGTTTACCAAAGGCACTAATCCCCACGCTGTAATTGAGTTGTAAGTCTAGCCCTTTGATTTGATAGGTTTTTGGTAACTTATTTACTACCCTTTTTAATAACTCTTCGAGCGTGTGTGGGCTTTGGTTTTTAGTTGAGATACAGGCAAAAACACCGCTACCTAAATCAGCAATTTTAGCGGGTTGATTAATGCCATTACTTAAGTTAAAAAATTCTCTCTCAAAGCTCAATTGGCATTCTAATTCGTGCGCAACATGCTTAATTAATTCATATCCTTGGGAGGGCGTAATAATGGTATTTAGCGAGTTAAAATGACGTATTTTAACCAAACATAAAGTGGTGGAACGTTGCTGGGCTTTGAGTGCCATAAAGGCATACTTTAACTTTGCGCTATTGAGCAGTTTTGTTTGCTGGGTATGCGTGGCATGATATAAAGCGCGCTCACGCTGATAACGAACCCGATCGGCAAGTGCCATGGCCATTAAGACAATTTCACACAAAATGGCCATTAAAAAAGCATGACGTATTGAAAAGCTATAAGTAATAACGCCTGTAAGCTCTAAAGGCTGAATGGCTGCACCAATAATCAATGGCACCCATGAAAATACGTAAAACTTAGCCCATCTAAAGCCACTTTTTAATTTGTTATAAATTAAAATAAAGCAGACGATATAAAGTAATCCCAAAATTACAAAAAATATGGGGGCAGCTATATTTTCGGGAATAAAAAAGCTTAATGTACCGAGCACTAGCATTAGCCAGAGTAAACCAACACTTAATTTATAACGCCAGCAACGGTCTTTATGATATCGCAAAAACATGGTGCAAAAAGCGAGAGTGAAAAACGCAATAGTGTAATTAACGACAATTATTTTTTCGTGAATAAACAACTGCCATTCTAGCGGCCATAAATAAAAACCAAACCCCAGCACGGTGCCCATTAATGCTATAGCACTAATAATGTAGCCAATATAAACTAAGTACACGCGGTCTTTAATGCCAAAATAGAGTAATAGGTTATATAGTGAGGCCATTAATAAGACACCCGCGAAAATTCCCCAAATGCCTGTTTGTGAGCGAACTAAATCAACAAATACATTATGGCGATATAAGTGAATTGGAGTTTTACTGATCCCCACAGTATCTATTTTTATAATTAGTCGTTGTGTAGATTGGCCATCGAGGTTAAAGCGAATGTGGGGCACGCTGTACTTAAATAAAGTAAGACGTGGCTCTTTATCGCCAAGCTTATAAGTGTCGAGTAGTTGGTTGTTACTATTGAGCCGATATATGGTGAGATGATCTACCATCGGGTTATCAAAGTGGGCAACCACATCTTCTTGTTGGCTGCTTTTGTTTTCTAAATCGAGGCGTAACCAATAATTTTGCTGTTCAAAGCTCCAAGGTATATCGTTAAATTCTTGCTGTGTAAATAGCGCCTGCTTGGTCATTACTTCTGCAAAACTTTGTGTTTTGTTTTTGTCTATGTAATACGCATGATCGAGGTAAACAGGGGTTATTTTATCTATGGTATAGCGTGATGGCATCACAAAGTTTGTTGCCAATGTGCTGATAATAAAAAAGATAAAAATAAGTATTACAATCGCTATGGCATGATAGCGTAAAGTTTTAAATTCCAATATTAATTTATGTCCAGATTACTTTTTTATAGTGTAGCAGTAAAAAGCGCAGATAATCTGCGCTTTTATAAAATTTGCTAGTTAGGCATCAATCGTTATGATTGCTCTCTAGCTATTGCGCGATAAGCAATGTCTGTACGGTATTCCATGCCATCCCAGCTGATTTCATCAACCAGTTTATAGGCACGCTGCTGCGCTTGTGTAACGGTATTACCCAGTGCAGTAGCACACAGTACACGACCACCGGCAGTCACTACGTTATCGCCGTCTTGCTTAGTACCTGCATGGAAGACTTTTTCGCCTTCAGGGTAGGTTACTTTTAGGCCACTGATAGCATCGCCTTTCGGGTAGTTATCAGGGTAGCCTTTAGCGGCTAAAACAACACCTACTGCAGCGCGTGAATCAAACTCAATGGTGGTTTTATCAAGCTCTACACGGTTAGCAGCTTCAATCAATTCAACTAAGTCTGATTGTAAGCGTAGCATCATAGGTTGTGTTTCAGGGTCACCAAAACGACAGTTATATTCAATAACCTTTGGTGTACCTGTATCATCTATCATTAAGCCTGCATATAAAAAGCCAGTGTACGGATGGCCTTCGCTAGCCATACCTTCTACCGTTGGGTAGATCACTTCGTTCATAATGCGCTGATGAATTTCATCGGTTACTACAGGCGCTGGTGAGTATGCACCCATACCGCCAGTGTTAGGACCTTGATCGCCATTGTAAGCGCGTTTATGGTCTTGGCTGGTTGCAAACGGCAGTACGTTTTTACCATCAACCATGACAATAAACGACGCTTCTTCACCTTCTAAAAACTCTTCAATGACCACACGGCTACCGGCGTCACCAAAGGCATTACCCGCAAGCATATCGCGAATAGCCTCTTCAGCCTCGCGTTCGTCCATAGCAACAATCACGCCTTTACCAGCCGCTAAACCATCGGCTTTAATAACAATCGGTGCGCCTTTTTCTTTTAAATAAGCAAGCGCAGGGTCGATTTGTTCAAACGTTTGGTAATCAGCGGTTGGAATAGCATGACGTGCTAAAAAGTCTTTAGTGAACGATTTAGACCCTTCAAGCTGTGCTGCACCGGCGGTTGGGCCGAAAATAGCTAAGCCGTGTTCACGGAACTTATCAACAACCCCTAATACTAGCGGTACTTCAGGGCCAACAATGGTTAGCTCAACATTATTTTTTTGTGCAAAGCTTAGCAGTCCATCAAGGTCTTCAACGTTAATTGCTACGTTCTCAAGTTTTGGCTCAAGAGCTGTGCCCGCATTACCTGGAGCAACATAAACAGTGTTTACTTTTGTATTTTGAGCGGCCTTAAACGCAAGTGCGTGTTCGCGGCCGCCGCTGCCAATGACTAATACATTCATGGCGAATATCCTATTTAAAGCGGTTTTTTAAATTTCAGCGTCATACGGTCGCTTTCACCTATGGCTTTATATTTAGCGGCATCTTGCTCGCCAAGTCTAAGGCTCGGTGGAAGGGTCCATACCCCTTTAGGGTGATCGGCTGTATCAAGAGGGTTTGCATTAATATCGCTTTTTGCTTCAAGTTCAAAACCTGCTTGTTCAGCAAGTGCAATAACCACACTTTGCTTCATATAACCTGATGATTTTTGCATCTCATCATCTTGCTCTTCTGGTAGGCGGTGTTCAACCACACCTAAAGTGCCGCCTGGTTTAAGTGCTTTGTAAAAAGACTTAAACGCATTGCTTGCAGCTTCTTTATCTTTGCTCATGTACCAGTTATGGACATTACGAAAAGTCAGTACCATATCGGCGCTAGCCGCAGGAGCAATATCTAAATGTGTAGAAGGGGCAAACTCAGTGAGTTTAACGTGACTAAAGCGGGCATCTTCAGCGATTTTAGCCTTAAAGCCAGCAAGAGAACGTTGGTAATAACCAACCGATGAATCAGCAGGGAAGTGCGCAGCATAATAGGTGCCTTGCTCTTTCAGCGCTGGCGCTAAAATTTCACTGTACCAACCACCACCTGGGGCAATTTCTACCACGGTCATAGATGGTTTAAAGCCAAAAAATTCGAGTGTTTCTACAGGATTGCGGTATTGATCGCGCTCACTGCTACGCTCGCTTGCTTTAACTGCATTTGTTAATGCTGAGTCGTGGCCATGGTTATGTGCCAATGCCATTGTTGAGCTTAATGACAGTGTGGCAACCAGTAGAGATTTTAGTGCAAATTTCATCGTCTAATCCTTCACATTATAATTGTTAGTCATGGTTATAGAATAAGCAGAATACGTGAATTTGGTGCAAACAAAAAGAGCTAACTGAACCCGTTAGCTCTTTATGCGATTAATGACGGAAGTGGCGCATACCGGTAAACACCATTGCCATTCCAGCTTCGTCTGCGGCCGCAATCACTTCTTCATCGCGCATTGAACCACCAGGTTGGATCACAGCAGTAATACCAGCCTCTGCAGCTGCATCAATACCATCACGGAATGGGAAGAATGCATCTGATGCCATCACCGAACCTTTCACTTCAAGGTTTTCATCAGCGGCTTTAATACCGGCAATTTTAGCTGAGTAAACGCGGCTCATTTGGCCTGCACCTACACCTATAGTCATACCGTCGCGGGCATAAACAATGGCGTTTGATTTAACAAATTTAGCCACTTTCCAGCAGAATAATAAATCTTTAAGCTCTTGCTCAGAAGGTTGGCGCTTAGACACAACCGTTAAGTCGCCTTGCGTTACCATGCCTAAATCACGGTCTTGAATAAGTACACCGCCATTTACACGCTTAATGTCGTGACCTGTGCCTTTAGCAGAGAATTCACCACACTCTAATAAGCGAACGTTTTGCTTAGCCGAGACTATTTGAGCCGCTTCAGGACTTACGCTTGGCGCAATAATAACTTCAACAAATTGACGTTCAACAATCGCTTGTGCGGTGTTTGCATCAAGCTCTTGGTTAAAGGCAATGATACCGCCAAATGCTGACGTTGGGTCTGTTTTAAAGGCGCGTTCGTACGCTTCTAGGATATTTTCGCCAATTGATACACCACACGGGTTAGCGTGTTTAACAATTACACACGCAGGTACATCAAATTCTTTTACGCACTCAAGTGCAGCATCGGTGTCGGCAATATTGTTAAACGATAATGCTTTACCTTGCAGTTGAGTCGCTGTTGCCACTGACGCTTCAATGATGTCGTTTTCAACATAAAACGCGGCATCTTGATGCGAATTTTCACCGTAGCGCATATCTTGCTTTTTAGTGAATTGCATATTGATAGTACGCGGGAACTTAGTATCGATAGCGGCTTCCTCTGTGTAATCAGGAACCATTTTACCGAAGTAGTTAGCAATCATGCCATCGTACTGCGCTGTATGCTCATACGCTGCAATAGCTAAGTCAAAGCGTGTTTTGTAGGTTGTTGAGCCGTTGTTATTTTGCATTTCGCTAATAACACGGTCGTAGTCGCTTGCGTTAACAACAATCGTCACATCTTTGTGATTTTTAGCTGCCGCACGTACCATGGTTGGGCCGCCAATATCGATGTTTTCAATGGCATCTTCAAGGCTGCAGTTTTCTTGAGCGACAGTATTCGCAAAGGGGTATAAGTTAACTACAACGATGTCGATAGCAGAAATATTGTTATCTGCCATTACGTCTTCATCTTGGCCACGACGAGCAAGAATACCGCCATGAATTTTTGGATGTAGGGTTTTTACGCGACCATCCATGATCTCAGGGTGACCGGTGTGATCTGATACTTCAGTTACTTTAATTGCATTGTCAGCAAGTAGTTTACACGTGCCGCCAGTTGAAAGTATTTCAACACCTTGTGCTTCTAGTGCACGGGCAAATTCAACAATACCGGTTTTGTCTGACACACTCAAAAGTGCGCGACGTATAGGACGATGTGTATCCATTGTAGTTTGATTTCCTCAGTTAATGAGCTAGCTTAGAAGCGCGTATTTTAACTGATTACGACTCAAAAAACGACTTATAACGACCCATAAAGCGTGAGCATTTTGCAATTTCGCTAATAAATTTTACAAATAAAAAAAGCACCCTAAGGTGCTTTTTACTCAAAATACTTTATACCAGCTGTATTGGATTAGTAAGCAATTATAACGACAAAGAAATAAGTCAATAACAAGGCAAAAATTTTGCTGTGTAGTTATTCTACATAAAAAATTTTTAACGCAGTTAGGGGCTTATTTAGCTCGTTAGAATGATTACGGTTTCAATATAGCTGTTATTAGTTCATACCGTATTTTTTAAGCTTTTTACGTAAAGTACCACGGTTGATACCTAGTAAAATTGCCGCACGAGTTTGATTGCCACGTGTGTAAGTCATTACTTCTTCAAGCAATGGCGCTTCTAGCTCAGAAAGAACAAGGTCGTAAACGTCTTGCACATCTTGACCGTTAAGCTGCTTTAAGTAGTGGTGAACAGCTTTTTTCACTGCATCACGCAATGGCTGCGGTTTCTCGTGTGACTGAACATGAGGGTTAGTGATAAATGGAGAAGTCACGTTTTGTTCGAACATTATAAAGTCTCTTTCTTTCTTAGTTAGCTGCTAGTGTTTTAAAGTATTGCTCTAATGCGACGACCTGTGCCTCTGAATTGTCGAGCGCATTAAATACTCGCCTAAACTGACCGTCACTGTCATGGGTTTGCAAATACCAAGATACATGTTTGCGAGCGATTCGTGCTCCCATTGGCTCACCGTAAAACACATGGAGGTTGGTTAAATGCTCCATTAAAATACTGCGCACCTCTGCAATAGCAGGTGGCTGCATATGTTCACCAGTTCGCAAATAGTGGTCTATCTCCCTAAATATCCAAGGGCGACCTTGGGCGGCTCGACCAATCATAATGGCATCTGCACCCGTATAGTCCAAAACCTGCTTTGCTTTTTCAGGTGATGTAATATCTCCATTAGCAACGACAGGTATCGACACTGAACGTTTTATATCCCTAATTGTGGCGTACTCAGCATCACCTTTATACATACATGCGCGCGTGCGCCCATGTACAGCTAGTGATGCAATGCCATAACGTTCAGCTATTCTTGCAATCTCTACACCATTACGGTTGTCCTGATCCCATCCGGTACGGATTTTAAGTGTCACAGGTATATCAACCGCGTTTACTACGGCATCAATAATCTCTTCCACGAGTTCTGGAAACTGTAATAAGGCTGAGCCTGCAAGTTTCTTGTTCACTTTTTTTGCTGGGCACCCCATATTGATATCTATGATCTGTGCACCGTTTGCAACATTGAATTGTGCGGCCTGTGCCATAAGCTCAGGGTCTGCTCCTGCAATTTGCACCGCACGTATACCCGACTCACCAGAATGATCCATTCGGTTCATCGACTTTTCGGTTTTCCAAACCTTCGGATTAGACGACAGCATTTCAGACACAGCAAGGCCAGCGCCTAAACGACGACATAGCTGTCTAAATGGTCTGTCCGTTATGCCCGCCATAGGCGCGACAATGACATTATTCTCAAGTTGGTATGAACCGATACGCACGATATTCAATAGGCCTCTTTTCAAGGGGCGCTAAGTTTACGGCTTTTTACGCAAAAATCAAAGGCTATAAATTGAACAAAAGTGACTTTTTTTTGCTCTTTTCGTATTGACATTTGATAACCGTATGACGAAGCGGTTTATTTGTGTGAATTTTGAACGGCTATTACTTTTATAATAAAAAATCTTTATTTTTTATTATGTAAAAAAATAGTAAAGCCTGTTAAATGCAGGCTTTAGATACGACTTTTGAGTTAATACTCTAAATTTTTTAATAACGCACTATTACGCTTTTTTAGTGCCACTTACTCGGGTCCAATCGCCTTCAATGGCAATTTCATCGAGCTCAATAAAGGGCGCGTATATGTCAGCAACCGATTGTGCTTGTTCTTCTAAAATTCCAGACATCGCAATTTTACCGCCTGGCTTTAATAATCCTAAAATAACACTATGAAGCTCACGCAGTGGTTGCGCTAAAATATTTGCCACCACAATGTCAGCAGTAAACTCAGGTTGGTTTTCTGGAAGGTAAACTTCAAGCTTGTCAGCAACACCATTGCGATTAGCGTTATCTAGGCTTGCTTCCAGCGCTTGTGGGTCAATGTCTATCCCAATCATGCGCTCAGCACCCAATTTTATTGCTGCAATGCCTAATATGCCTGAGCCACAGCCAAAGTCGACAACGGTTTTACCAGTTAAGTCTTGGCTTTCTAACCATTTTAAACACAGTGCTGTAGTGGCGTGTGTGCCAGTACCAAAAGCAAGACCAGGATCAAGTAGTACATTGACTGCGTCTGGGTCTGGAATGTCGCGCCAGCTAGGACAAATCCAGAGTTTTTCGCCAAATTGAATAGGGTGAAAATTATCCATCCACTCACGTTCCCAGTCTTTATCTTCGAGTTGCTCAATTTTGTAAACTAAATTGTCTTTTAGCTCATCATGGCGTTTTAATAACGCAACCACTGCGTTCATATCGTGATTAGCTTCGAACAAGCCAATTACTGTGGTGTCAGCCCAAAATACAACAGTGCCAATTTTAGGCTCATAGATAGGCGTGTCTTTAGCATCAATAAAAGTAACAGAAGCACTGCCTGCTTCCATTAATAGGTCACTTACTGCATCAGCGGTTGCAGCATTGGCATTGATACGGATTTGGATCCAAGCCATGTTTATTTCCTTGAAATAGAAAAAAGGCCGCTACAGCGGCCTTTTAAATTAACTTATAATGTAACGCTAGATTATTTAGCGTCTAAAAAGCTTTTCAGTAAATCAGAGCGAGAAGGGTGACGTAATTTACGCAGTGCCTTCGCCTCAATTTGACGAATACGTTCACGTGTTACGTCAAACTGTTTACCTACTTCTTCTAACGTGTGGTCGGTATTCATATCAATACCAAAACGCATACGTAGTACTTTCGCTTCACGGGCTGTTAAGCCAGCGAGCACGTCGTTAGTTGCGCCACGAAGAGACTCCATTGTTGCCGAATCGATTGGCGAATCAATAGTGGTATCTTCGATGAAGTCGCCTAAGTGCGAATCTTCATCATCACCAATAGGTGTTTCCATTGAAATTGGCTCTTTTGCAATCTTAAGTACCTTACGGATTTTATCCTCAGGCATCATCATGCGTTCAGCTAATTCTTCTGGATTTGGCTCACGACCCATTTCTTGTAACATTTGACGTGAAATACGGTTCAATTTATTGATCGTTTCAATCATATGTACTGGAATACGGATTGTTCTTGCTTGGTCAGCAATAGAGCGCGTAATTGCTTGACGGATCCACCACGTAGCATAAGTTGAAAACTTATAACCACGACGGTATTCAAACTTATCAACCGCTTTCATCAGACCAATGTTACCTTCTTGGATTAAATCTAAGAACTGTAAACCACGGTTGGTGTATTTTTTAGCGATTGAAATTACAAGACGTAAGTTTGCTTCTACCATCTCTTTTTTAGCACGGCGCGCTTTCGCTTCACCAATACTCATGCGACGGTTTATATCTTTAATACGTTCAATGCTTAAGCCAGTGCTTTCTTCCATTGAAGTAAGTTTGCTAATACAACGAAGTATTTCAGGCTTCACTTCTTCAAGTTTAGCTGAATGCTTTTCGTTTGCTGCAATTTCAATATCAAGCCATGCTGTGTCAGTTTCGTTGTTTGCAAAATGCTTAACAAAGGTTTTCTTTGGCAGCTTTGAAACTTGTACTGCATGCTTCATAATAAGACGTTCTTGAACGCGAACTCTGTCCATCATTTCACGCATGTTATTAACCATGCGATCAAACTGTTTAGGTACGAGTTTAAAGGTTCTGAACAGCTCACCGATTTCTAAAATAGCGGCTTGAGACTCTGGATGAGAGCGACCTTTATTATCGAATGTTTCACGTGCTTTGGTGTATAAATCACGTAAATTTTCGAAATGGACGCGCGCTTCTTCAGGATCTGGACCTGTATCTACTTCTTCTTCGTCTTCATCATCGCTGTCATCGTCATCATCGTCGCTATCATCAAGCTGTTTTTCACTTAATTCAGAACCAATGTTGGTGGCAGCAATAGGTGGTGCTTCTTCTGCATCAGGATCGAAAAAGCCAGAGATAATATCGCTAAGACGCATCTCTTCTGCTTCAAACTTATCCCACTGTTCAAGTAGGTAAGTGATCGCTTCAGGGTATTCAGCAACCGAAATTTGAACTTGGTTAATGCCTTCTTCAATACGCTTAGCGATAACAATTTCGCCTTCACGGGTAAGAAGTTCAACAGTACCCATTTCACGCATATACATGCGAACAGGGTCAGTTGTACGGCCAATTTCTTTTTCTACAGTAGCAAGGGCTGCAGCGGCAGCTTCCGCTGCGTCTTCGTCTGTCGTGGTTTCTTGCATCATTAATTCATCGGCATCAGGCGCGTTTTCGCTAACCTTGATACCCATGTCATTAATCATGCTAATGATATCTTCTACTTGATCTGAGTCGATAATATCTTGTGGAAGGTGATCATTAACTTCTGCAAAAGTTAAGTAACCTTGCTCTTTACCTTTTTGAATCAGAAGTTTTAATTGTGACTGAGGAGTTGGATCCATAGAGATTGTTTCTTCCACTCTGATAAGTTGATACAACAGGCGCCATCATGGAGTTTGCTCAAAGGCTAACCAGAATAATGTGACGCAGTGAATAGCACAGTATAACAGCCTAAATCAAATCTGACTAGCTGTTCGTTGCTTTTAACGCTGTCATTAGTAAATGACATTCTAGTCGTTCGTCGCTATTTAGGCCCTGTGTCTTGTCTTTTATTAATAGGGTCTCTAGTCGATAATTTAAACACTGATCTTCAATAAATTTGAAAGTATTTTGAAAAACAGTCTCTAAACGCTCTTCATTTATTTGATGTTGCCATGTCGCTAACTTAGTTAATGGCTCGTAGTCATCGGTGCCCCGAAATGATTCAAGAATTTGTGCGGTGGTAATGCCATCTTTTTGTAATGCTTGATGTTGTAGTCGCAATAATAAACCAATACCCGCAATATTCATTTGAGCTAAATCGGGTAAATAGGGCACACTTTTAGCCAAGTTAGGGTGCTGAATTAAAATCCCTATTGCTTGGCGCATGGGTGTAATTTTAAATTTTCGTTCAATTGCTTGCTGCTGTTTTGGCGTTTTTAAGTGATTATTGAGTTGCTCACGGGTACGGCCAATCAATCGCCCAAGTTGCTCTAGGATATTTTCTTGGTAAAACTCACTTGGGATCTTTTCAATCAGGGGCAGTGCCGCACTGAGTAACTTAGCCTTACCGGAATCTAGTGTTAAATCAATCTCTTTACTTAGTTTATTAAACAGCACTTTAGTGAAGTCATCTGCGTTTTCAAGGCGTTGCTCAAAAGCTACTTTACCTTCTTGTTGTACGAGTGAATCAGGGTCTTCACCATCGGGTAAAAATACAAAATGCAGTGCTTTGCCATCGTTTAAGTAAGGCAGCGCATTTTCGAGTGCGCGCCACGCAGCATCTTTACCTGCACGGTCACCATCGTAACAACAAATAACTTTATCTGTGGTTCTAAATAAAGTGTGCATGTGCTCGCTGGTTGTCGCTGTACCAAGGGCTGCTACGGCATATTCAATACCTTGTTCTGCCAGCGCTACTACGTCCATGTAACCTTCAACAATCAGTACATGGTCAAGCTTCTTGTGTGCTTGTTTAGCTTCATAAAGGCCATAGAGTTCAAAGCCCTTATGAAATATGCGCGTCTCCGGAGAGTTTAAATATTTAGGCCCTTGATCGGCTTGCATTACTCGCCCACCAAAAGCAATAACGCGGCCGCGTTTATCACGAATTGGAAACATTAAGCGATCACGGAAAAAGTCGAACTGTTTGCCTGGGGTTTTCTCAGATGCGAGTTTAAGCTCAACTAATTGTTCTTTTTGTTCTTGGTTTCGCCCAAGTTGTTGGCAGAGCCCTTCCCATTCGCTGGGCGCATAACCTATCATAAACTTTTTAACGGTTGCACCGCTTAAGCCGCGACCTTTAACGTAATCGATTACCGCTTCAGAGTTACTGTGATGTTTTAACTGATGTTGATAAAAGCGTGCTGCATGCAGCATTAGATCATAGTCTGAACGTTTTTGTGCCGCTGTGCGCTCTGGTCCATTACTGCTCCCTTGTTCGCGAGGAACATCAAGGTTAAGTAAACTGGCTAGTTCCTCAATTGCATCAACAAACTCGAGTTTGTCATACTCCATTACAAAAGAAATAGCATTGCCGTTAGCGCCACAGCCAAAGCAATGATAAAACTGTTTATCTTGCGATACAGTAAATGAAGGCGACTTCTCATTATGAAAAGGACAGCAAGCTTGATAGTCTTTGCCCGCTTTTTTCAACCCTACCTTTGAGTCAATCAGGTCGACAATATCGGTTCGTGCCAATAAATCATCGATAAAGTTGCGTGGGATCTTTCCAGCCATTGTTTAAAGTACAGCCCTAAGATAAATAGAAAAGTGATGAAAACGAATTATAATACGCAAAGATTTGAACACAAATGCATAATTTTTTGAAGTACTAAATATCTAAACGAAGAAACCGAGCTCAAGGCTCGGTTTACTTCAATCATACTAAATGTATGTGGGGGTATTAGGCAGTTAATCGTTGCTTAATTAAACCTGAGATTTTGCCCATATCGGCACGACCTTCGGCTTTGCTTTTGATTATACCCATTACTTTACCCATGTCTTGCATACCTGCTGCGTTAGTATCAGCAATAGCCGCGTCAATGAGAGCAATAATTTCTTCTTCACTCAATTGTTGAGGTAAAAAAGCTTCAAGTGCTGTAATTTCATTGGCTTCAATATCAGCTAAATCATCACGCCCAGCATCTTTGTACTGAGTGTAAGAGTCGCGACGTTGTTTAACAAGCTTCACTATAACGGAGGTAATACCTGCGTCGTCTAGTGTTATTTGCTCGTCAATTTCACGTTGCTTGATTGCAGCAAGTACCATACGAATAGGGTTAAGACGTTGTTTGTCTTTGGCTCTCATCGCATCTTTTTGCGCATCTTTTAGCGTTATTAAAAGGCTCATTTATACAAGACCTAATATATTAGTATAATTTAACGCGACGAGCGTTATCACGAGAAAGTTTTTTCATGTGACGTTTAACAGCAGCTGCTTTTTTACGCTTACGCTCAGCTGTTGGTTTTTCATAGTGCTCGCGACGACGAACTTCTGAAAGGATACCTGCTTTTTCACATGAACGCTTGAAGCGACGAAGTGCTACGTCAAACGGTTCGTTCTCTCTTACTTTAATTACTGGCATTAAAAATTCACCTACCTAAATTATGAGCGTTGCTCAAGTTGATCAAACATTGATCAAGTGGTTCAAAAATGGTGCGGTATTGTAATCCGAAGCAACACCACATGTAAAGGATAATATTAACAGAAACACAGCAGCTAAAACAGTGTTAATTTATATGGCGTTGGTACAGCCTACAAAAAACCTGACCTGCCTTTTTCTCTTTAATTAACAACCAGTTATTTGGTGCTTTAAACGAGGTTAGCTCAGTTTCTACTTCAACATATATCAATGCTTCGGGGTCGAGCCATTGATTATTTTCCAATAAATCACAGCATGATTGAGCTAAATTTTTGCGAAATGGCGGGTCAATAAAAACCAAATTAAATGTGTCACTGGTGTTTTTTCTCTCTAAAAACGTCAGTGTATTGGTATTAACGACTTGCGCGTTTTGTGCATCAAGCGTCGCAATGTTTTGCTCTAATTGTTTTGCTGCTTGTGAATCAAGCTCTATGAATGTGGTGTGTTTTGCAAAACGCGACAATGCTTCAAATCCCAATCCACCGGAACCGGCAAAGCAATCGAGAGTGTGCGCATCGCGGGTATCGTGCATCAACCAATTAAACACCGTTTCTTTAATTCGGTCGGTTGTAGGACGCAGACCTTGAACATCTTTTACTGGCAGTTTTCGACCGCGAAATTGGCCGCTAATGATTCTAATAACCCCATCAGCTGATTTATGAGTGGTGTTATTTTGTGTGGTTTTTTTTCTCATTTAACTCACTAAAAATTGGTATCTATGATCTAGCTCAGATAATATTGCAATCATATCACGGCGTGTCATTTTTCAACTGCGCTAAAAGTGTTACTATTATGCACCCTCGAGGATAACGTGTTGCTAAAAGCAATTATTTAGACTTAAAAGCACGCTATCATTATCGTTAGTTTATCAGATTTTTATAAGTGGTTATTAGCAAGTATGGCAAAAAAAAGTAAATTCATGTCGTGGCTCGGTTTTGGCAAGTCAGATAAAAAACAAGCAGAAGCTGATAAACAACAAGCATTCGCAAAAGAGCAGGCAGAAAAAGCCGAACAAGAGCGTTTAGCTGCAGAGCAAGCTGAGGCAGAGCGCTTACAAGCTGAAGCAGAAGCCGAGCGTATAGAACAAGCACGAATTGCAGCTGAACAAGATCGTTAGCACAAGAGCAAGCAGAAAAAGCCGAGCAAGAACGTTTAGCTGCAGAGCAAGCTGCGGTAGAGCGTTTACAAGTTGAAGCAGAGGCCGAGCGTTTAGAGCAAGAGAAACAGGCGCAAGCACAGCGCGCAGCGGCAGAAGAAAAACAAGCGATTGAACAGGCTAACGCAGAGCTATTAGCTAAACAGCAGGCAGATGCAGAGCAGCAAAGACAAGAGCAAGCCAAACGTTTAGCAGAACAAGAAGCGCAAATGCAGTTAGAGCAAGAGCGCATTGCAGCAGAAAAAGCTGAGAACGAGCGTTTAGAACAACAGCGTATTGCAGCAGAACAAGCTGAGAACGAGCGTTTAGAACAACAGCGTATTGCAGCAGAGCAAGCTGAGAACGAGCGTTTAGAACAACAGCGCATTGCAGCAGAGCAAGCTGAGAATGAGCGTTTAGAACAACAGCGCATTGCAGCAGAACAAGCTGAGAACGAACGTTTAGAACAACAGCGTATTGCAGCAGAGCAAGCTGAGAACGAGCGTTTAGAACAACAGCGCATTGCAGCAGAGCAAGCTGAGAATGAGCGTTTAGAACAACAGCGCATTGCAGCAGAACAAGCTGAGAACGAGCGTTTAGAACAACAGCGTATTGCAGCAGAGCAAGCTGAGAACGAGCGTTTAGAACAACAGCGTATTGCAGCAGAGCAAGCTGAGAACGAGCGTTTAGAACAAGAGCGTCTGGCTGCTGAAGAGGAGTCTGAACGCCTAGAGCAAGAGCGACTGACCGCAGAGCTTGCAAAGGAAGAAGCTATAAAAGCGGAAAAACCTAAAAAAGAAGGTTTTTTCTCTCGCCTCAAAAAAGGCTTACTGAAAACACGCGTTAATATTGGTTCTGGCTTTGCCTCAATTTTCAGCGGTAAAAAAATTGACGATGAGTTATTTGAAGAATTAGAGACTCAGTTACTCACTGCCGATCTTGGTGTTGATACCACCATGAAGCTAATCGATAGCCTGACCGACGCCGCTGATCGCAAGCAGCTTAAAGATGGTGATGCGCTTTATGAATTAATGAAGCAAGAAATGGCAACTATGCTGAAAACAGCAGAGCAGCCTTTAGAAATACCAGCAGACAAAAAACCTTTCGTTATCCTTATGGTAGGTGTAAACGGCGTAGGTAAAACCACCACCATTGGTAAAATGGCGAAACAATTTCAAAACCAAGGTAAATCGGTAATGCTTGCTGCCGGTGATACATTTAGAGCCGCAGCAGTAGAGCAGCTTCAAGTTTGGGGTGAGCGTAATAGTATTCCTGTTATAGCTCAGCACACTGGTGCTGATAGCGCCTCAGTGGTATTTGATGCCTTTCAAGCCGCTAAAGCGCGTAATGTTGATGTGTTAATTGCCGATACAGCAGGGCGCTTGCAAAATAAAGATAACTTAATGCAAGAGCTTGAAAAAATAGCCCGTGTGATGAAAAAAGTAGACCCAGATGCACCGCATGAAGTGATGCTGACAATTGATGCTGGCACAGGCCAAAATGCTATTAGCCAAGTAAACTTATTTAACCAATGTGTAGGTTTAACAGGTATCACACTATCAAAGCTTGATGGCACTGCTAAAGGCGGGGTTATTTTTGCCGTTGCTGATAAGTTTAATATTCCTATTCGTTACATTGGTGTAGGTGAAAGTATTGATGATTTACGCACCTTCAAGAGCGATGACTTTATTGACGCGCTATTTAGCCAAGATGAGGACGACGTTTAATTTACCAAAAGGGAGCCTGCTCCCTTTTTAATTGCAAGGAATACCAATTGCGTTAGGACGTTTAATGAGGTTGGCATAATAAAAAAATGATAAATTTTCAGCAAGTAAGTAAAACCTATGCCGGTGGGCATCGCGCGCTTGAAAAAGTGAGTTTTCATATAAAACCAGGCGAACTGGCTTTTTTAACGGGCCACAGTGGTGCCGGTAAAAGTACACTTTTAAAGCTTATTAGCTTGATGGAACGCCCTTCTGCGGGCAATGTGTTTATCAATGGCGTGGATTTAAATAAGTTAAATTCACGACAAATTCCGTATGCACGCCGCGACATTGGTATTATTTTTCAAAATCATCGTCTATTAGAACGATACACGGTGTTCGATAACGTTGCTTTGCCCTTAATTATTGAAGGGACTCACCACAAGCAAATTGCCAAGCGTGTGCATGGTGCGCTCGATAAAGTGGGCTTGTTAGATAAAGTACGCTGTCATCCCTCCACACTCTCTGGCGGTGAGCAGCAACGTGTAGGGATTGCACGAGCCATTGTTAATTCTCCTCCTATACTATTAGCTGATGAACCTACCGGTAATCTTGATCCTGAGTTATCGATGGAAATATTACGCCTGTTCGAAGATTTTAATAAGCATGGCACCACGGTTTTAATTGCCACCCATGATTTGGGGTTAGTATCACGAATGAAGTATCGTAGCTTAACGCTTCATGATGGGCGGATGAGCCAAGATCCACTGGCTGAGGGTGTATTATGAGTTTACTGTTCAAAAGCCGTCAAAATAGTAATGATAAACAAAAAAAATCCGTATTCTCTGGCGGTTACTTTTTCATTATTAATATTTTTCGCCAAGGTGTGTACAGTCTTGGGGAAATGTGGCGCACGCCATTGGCCTCTATGATGACCATTGCTGTACTGGGTTTGAGTTTAACGTTGCCCGCAACGTTATACTTAGTGGTTAAAAATGTGCAGCAAGTGAGCAGTGGTTTTGAGCAAGCCAGCGAAATATCCTTGTTTGTAAAAGAGGATATGAGTGAGCAAGAAACGCAAACTTTAGTTAAACGCTTAGCGCTATATCCTGAAATACAAAGTGTGACTTTTATTTCTCGCACTGAGGCTTTGGATGAATTCAAAGAAATGTCTGGGTTTGGTCAGGCTTTAGAATACCTAGATAGTAACCCATTACCGAATGTGGTTTT
This sequence comes from Pseudoalteromonas sp. SM9913, assembly GCF_000184065.1. Taxonomy (NCBI): domain Bacteria; kingdom Pseudomonadati; phylum Pseudomonadota; class Gammaproteobacteria; order Alteromonadales; family Pseudoalteromonadaceae; genus Pseudoalteromonas; species Pseudoalteromonas sp. SM9913. The sequence goes on along the minus strand of NC_014803.1, from coordinate 2,913,573 downwards.
AGTTACACCAACCCAGCGACATAGCCAACCTAATGCGGCTAAGCAATTACTAAAAAAACTTGAAAGCGAGCGAGAGGTCGACTTTGGTAAGCTTGATATTGCTTGGCTTGAACGTCTAAATGCATTGCTGAGCTTATTAAAGGAAAGTGTGATCACCATAGCGCTACTATTACTGACCTCAGTGACACTGATAATTGGCAATACAATTCGTTTATCCATTATGGATAAAAAAGAAGAAATACAAGTAATGAAGCTCGTAGGGGCAACTAATACCTTTATTCATGCCCCCTTTTTATGGACTGGCATTTGGTATGGCGTGATTGGCGGATTGTTTGCTTTTATTTGCGTAGCATTAATGATGTGGTGGCTATCTGCTGCGGTAAGCAGTGTTGCAGGGGTATATCAAACCAGCTTTACGCTAATAGGGCTTAGCCTTAATGAATTTGGCGCGTTGGTATTATTGGCCACTAGCTTAGGCTTTATTGGTTCTTACTTATCGGTTAACCGTTACATCTCAGAAATAGAACCCGATAAGGTTTAGGGCCCTAATATAATTCTTAAAACTGTCATGTTTTAAGTTTAAAATTATAAAAAAGCCAAAGCAAAAAGATTAATCTTTGCTTTGGCTAAACCAATTCATAGGTTATTCAGTCGCCTAGTGTAGACTGACTTAACACTAAAAAAACCACTTGATTTATGATTCAAAAAAGTTTTAAATTCAAGTTAGCACTCTTACTAAAAGAGTGCTAAGATGGTTTCAAATGTTTATCACCGAGGTGAAAAATGAGTAAAGATTTATACGCAATGGCACTTACAGTTGGGCAACAAAGCGCAAGTATGGATGGCTATCTTCAGGCTGTTAGTACTATTCCTATGCTTAAAGTTGAGCAAGAGCAGGAACTTGCAAAAAAACTTCAGGAAGAAGGCGATCTTAGTGCTGCAAAGCAACTCATTATGTCGCATTTGCGCTTTGTAGCGCACATAGCTAAAAGCTACTCGGGTTACGGGTTACCCCAAGCTGATTTAATTCAAGAGGGTAACATTGGACTGATGAAGGCAGTAAAACGTTTTGACCCATCAGTGGGTGTACGTTTGGTTTCATTTGCGGTTCATTGGATCAAAGCCGAAATTCATGAGTTTGTGCTTAAAAACTGGCGTATCGTAAAAGTTGCGACAACCAAAGCGCAACGTAAACTGTTTTTTAATCTTCGTAAAAACAAAAAACGTTTAGGCTGGTTTAATCAAGCCGAAGTTAGCACAGTAGCGAGCGAGCTAGGTGTGAGTGAAAAAGAAGTGCGTGAAATGGAATCGCGTATGAGCGGCCAAGACATGGGCTTTGACTTAACGGGCGACGATAACGACGATGCGCCAACCAGTACTTACTCACCGGTACAATACTTAACCGATGGTTCTGCTGACTTAGCCGATGATATTGAGCAGCAACAATGGCAAGAGCAGTCGCATACGCGATTATTTAGCGCTTTGAAAACCCTCGATGAGCGTTCTCAAGATATCGTTAGCGCACGCTGGTTGTCAGATGATAAAGCAACACTGCAAGAGTTGGCTGAAAAATACAGCGTATCAGCAGAGCGTGTTCGCCAGCTGGAAAAAACAGCAATGAAAAAATTACAAAGTGCGATGAGTTAATCGCACTTAAAAAGTTATAAAGCCCTGCATGAAAATGCGGGGCTTTTTTTTAGTTAAAAAAAGAGGTTAACAAAAAGTATCGTTTTTCTTATTTTGCTTACCTCTAGTCACATCTGTATATCTTTTAATTAAATATACCCTAGTTAAAGTTAATGAATAAGTTTGGTTTTAATTTAAATACATGATTTTAGTTTGTTTTTAATTTGGGTATATGAAAATATTCGCGCACCTGAGCGACTTGTCGTTCAAACCGTAGCCTAAATTAAATTATTAATTGCTGTGCTTATTGCCTTTCAATTTCATTTAACGCGAGTATTTACACTCAATATGAACTCATATTCACTAAAGAAAAAGATCTTGCTATCGGTGGTTCTTGCCCTAGCCGTTATTATTGTATTGCTATCGTGGAATAGCTACACCTCTCAAAAAGCGTTACTGTTAAAAAGCAGTATTGATAATGTAAGTCAGTCTGGTAAGCAACAAGCTGCGAGTATTGAAGATTGGCTAGCTAGTCGTCAGCAGATCGTAGAGTCAGTTGCGAGTAAGGTTGAGGGCAATACGCTCAGCGCATTACAGCAAGCTCAAGTGTCTGGTGGTTTTCAATTAACTTACTTTGGAGATAGTATCGGGAAAATGACTGACTCTGATCCAAGTATTGATCGAACCGGCTACGACCCGCGCACTCGTCCATGGTACAAACAAGCACAGCTGAAAAATGGCACCGTAATTACCAAACCTTATTTAGATACTGCGTTTAATCAGTTGGTTGTTTCTATTGCTAAAACCACACAAAGTGGCGTGGTAGCGGGTGATTTATCGATTGAGTCTTTGGTTAATGATGTTAATACTATGTCTTTACCGGCAAATGGCTATGCCATCATGATGCATCAAGATGGCACTGTGATTGCCTATAAAGACACTAAAAAAGTAATGGCAGATATTACGCATATTGACTCGAAAATAAATCACCAATTCATTTTATCTAATAGTCAAAACGGTGAATTTACTCCCCTTTATTTTAAAGATGAAGGCCGAGAGAAGCTTGTTTGGGGTGAAAATATAAATAATACCGATTGGCAGTTGCTATTTGTACTGGATAAAGAAACCTTAGAGGCACCGCTAATTAGTTTATTAGTAACTCAACTCGTATTAGTCAGTGTGGCACTTTTGTTGAGCGTGTTGGCTATTTCATGGTTATTAAGTGTGTTACTTGCGCCGTTAAGCCGAGTATCACAAGCGTTATCAACAATTGCTGATGGTAACGGTGATTTGACCCAGCGTATTAGTGTTGATACACAAGATGAAGTTGGGGTACTGGCTGATAGTTTTAATCGCTTTGTAAGCAGCCAGCATGAGCTTATAAGCCATATTCGCCAGTTAGCTACTGATTTAGATTTTGATGCAGAGAAAAGCTTAATCACCAATCAAAACAGTGTCAGTGAGTTGCAGCGTCAGCAGCAAGAAGTGGCGATGGTTGCCACTGCGGTCACAGAAATGGCGAGTGCAACCCATGAGATTGCTGCTAATGCCGAAAATACCGCGACGGCATCACAGCAGTCAGCGCAAAGTAGCCGTGAAGGTAAGCTGTTAGTTGATAAAACCAGAAATACGATTAATTCACTTGCGGGTGAAATAGACCAAACAACCACCGTCATTGGCGAACTAAGCTTACATGCTCAGGCTATATCGAGTATTTTGACTACCATTCAAGAAATTGCTGAGCAAACAAATCTCTTAGCACTCAATGCCGCAATAGAGGCTGCCCGTGCTGGTGAACAAGGGCGTGGCTTTGCAGTGGTTGCCGATGAGGTGCGTGTACTATCAAGAAGAACGCAAAACTCCACAGCAGAAATTTACACCACCATAGAAACCTTACAAAATACGACCAAAAAAGCAGTGAGCTTGATGGACAGCAGTAAGGGGTATGCTAACAATAGTGTGGATGATGTTAATGCAGCAGCTCATGCACTAGAGGAAATCACCTTAGCAGTGAATGAAATTTCTGATATGGCGGGTCAAATAGCGGTTGCAGCAGAAGAGCAAACGCAAGTGACTAATGAAATTACTAGAAATACGGTCGCCATTAAAGATGTAACCGATGAAATTACTACCTCAGCCACTGCGCATTTAAGCCAAGCTGAAGTATTAAAAGACAGAGCTACAGATTTAAATGCCAAAGTAGCAACATTTATTTTATAAATATAATGCGCATAAGTGAGTTAAATTAACTGATGGGTTAGGGGGTTTACTTACCCCATCAGTTTAATGAAATAGCTTCTTGCTGAGCTATTTGTACATATTTACGTTCGACCAGTTGCGATACTGGCACCAGTTCAAATCCTTGCTCACTTAATTGCGGCAAAGCGTGGCGTAAAAAATCGATGGTTTCGGGATAGGGATGCGCTATTGCAATGGCAAACTGATACTTAGTTGCTTTTGATTTTAGCTCTTCTAACCTTAATTGTAGTTGCTCTGTGGTCGTTATATTGTCTAAAAATACATGTCGGCTAATGTTTTCCACTCCCAAAAAGTTGGCTGCATTCTGAGCTTGGCTTAATTCAGTTGTACGGCTATCAAGAAAATACAGCTGGCGTTTTTTGAGTACTTCCATGGTCCATTTCATTGCTTGGCTTTGTTGAGTCAGCGCAGAGCCCATATGGTTATTAACTCCTTTAACTTGCGGTAAACTGGCCAGCGCATTCCCGAGCGTTTGTTGAAGTTGTGCTTTATCCATATTTAAAGTGAGCGCACCAGGCCCGAGTTTTTTACCATTTAAAGCCTGCATAGGAACATGCAACAGGAGCTCTTTATTTGACTGACTAGCAAGGGTTGCAAATATTTGAGAATAGGGGGTGTGGGGCAATATTGAATAGGACAACTGCCCAGGTAAACTCAGGAATTCTAAATCACGTTGATGATAACCTATGTCATCGATCACTATGGCTATTTGCTTGGCTTTAACAGCACTCGATGTTGCAAATAAGGCTAAAAACAGCCCAGCTAACACCATTAAATTTATAGTTTTCACGTTTTATAATTTTTATTATCTTTGTCGTGTTTAAAATAATTTACCGAATTTAGTGCATGTTGAGTAGCTGTTTTGCCTTAGTTAACTGGATATCGGCTAAATCTTCAGTGCTAAAAACGGTGTTTTGTTCTAATTGTTCATTTTTTATTATAACGGCTTTATTTGTTTGTGGAAGCGTTGTTTGATTAATCGCCACATTCGGGGTCACGCCAATACCTTCAATCGATTCACCTGATGGCGTAAAGTAGCGTGCGGTAGTTAGTTTTAAGGCGGTATCACCATCGCCTAATGGAATGAGTGATTGTACCGACCCTTTGCCAAATGACTGACTCCCCACTATTTTTGCACGCATATTTTCTTTTAGTGCTGCAGCCAGTATTTCTGCTGCAGAGGCTGAGTTTTCGTTAATCAGTACGACAATAGGTGCGCCTTTTAAAATATCGCCGCGTTTAGCGTAAAACGACTGATTAGAATCATAAAAACGTCCTTTGGTTGTTACTATTAGACCATCTTGTAAAAAGAGATCTGCCACAGCAACCGCGCTTTTTAAAGTCCCGCCAGGGTTGTCTCGTAAATCAATAATTAAGCCTTTTAATGCGTGGCCGTAATGGTTTTGCATAGCGGCTATTTGTAAGGCAACTTCATGCAAGGTGTGGTTTGAAAAGGTATTTATAGCAATATAACCGCTACCCGCATCAAGTAGTTGCTTAGTTACACTGGCCAGTTTTATTTGTTTTCTGCTGAGGTTAAATATGAGCGGTTTTAGATTATTATTTCGGATAATACTTAGTTGTACTTTATTGTTGGGGCTGTCTTTAATTTGCTGCGCGACTATATCAATAGGGCTATTTTTAATCTGCTGATTATTAACTGCTGTAATAATATCGCCAGCTCGCAGGCCGACTTGTTTAGCAGGCGAATTATTAATTACTTTAACAATCGTGGTGCGCTGCTCAATATTTTTGACCTCAATGCCTAAGCCAGTATAGCGACCATTGGTATTATCAAATAACGCATTTAGCTCATTTTTATCTAAATATTTAGAGTAGGGATCGAGTTTAGAGTATAAGCGTTCAAATTGAGAGGTGTTGTATTCAATGTATTCACTGTTATGCAGTGCTAAATCATCAACGTAGTAGGTATGAATATTAAACAGTATTTCATTTATTTTTTGGCTTTCTAAATCTTTGACCGAACTGGCATGAGCATTATTTATAAAGCCAAAAAGTGCCAATAAAAAAAATACCTGCAAACAAAACCAAAACATTGGTTTTGTTTGCGATACTTTTTTTTGGCAAATGTGTGTGTTTATCATAACTGCCTCTACTAGGATGCAGTTATTTTAAGATTAAATACGTCTGCACCATTTTATGGGATTAACAGCACGCCCTTTGTGGCGTATTTCAAAGTATAGACCAGAATCGGCTTGTCCACCGCTTTGCCCAACTAAAGCAACACTTTCACCCTCTCTGACCATATCACCCACATCTTTGAGTAAGGTTTGTGCATGCCCGTATAAGCTCATAAAGCCTTCTCCGTGGTCCACAACAATCACCCAGCCGTAACCTTTTAACCAATCTGCAAATACCACCTGACCGTTATGAATGCTATTTACTGAAGTGCCCTCTGCAGCAGAAATTAACACGCCTTTCCAGTTAATTCCGCCGTGCTTACGTTGGCCAAACTTGTGCGTTAGTTTGCCTTTACTCGGCCAGCTTAATCTTCCTTTATTTTTATTTAGGCCCAATAGCTCAATTTTTGTGGTTTTTTCTTCTTCAAGTTCTTTAATAGTTGCGATCAGCGTTTGTTCGTTCTCTTCTAAGTAACTAATTGAATTTTTTGTTTTATTTAACTGCTTTTTTAGATTTTTTAGGCTGGCTTGGCGCTCATTTTTAGCGTCAAGAAGCGCTGCTTGTCGCCTTTTTTGTTCATCAAATAAAGCAACTAACTTTTCTTTTGTTTTTTCAAGCTCAGCTTGGTTTTTCGCAATTTCTATTTGCAGCGCTTTAAGTTCATCAAGCTGCTTTATGCGGGCTTTATTTAAGTAGTTGTAATAGCTAAGCGTACGTTCAAATTTAGCGGTATCTTCTTGGTTAAGCAGCATTTTTGAATAGTCATCACTACCTGCCATATAAGCACTTTTTAACTGTGCTGCTAACACACGCTTAAATTGGGCTTGTTGTTTTTCAAGCTTTACCGCGCGTTGTTGTTGCTCTGCTTGCTGTTGTTGTGTTTTTTTAACGGATTGCTCAGCCATATTGAGTGCTTTAGCGTTTTTCGCTATAGCGAGTTCATGTGCTTTTAGCTTTTGCTGCTGTTTAGCTATTTCTTTTTGCTGTTGTTGATATTCAGCTTGGCTTTGCTCTAAAGCCACTTGAACTTGGGATAGGTCTTTTTTAGTACGATCTTCATTAGCCACGGCAACGCCAGTGACTAATGAATGCAGTACACAGATACACGCAATGACGCGGTATGCGCTTTTTTTCATAGGTTATTTCAACACCATAATTGGCGACCCTGTCATTTCTGCAGGTTGCTCTAATCCCATTAAATGCAGCATGGTTGGGGCAACATCGCTCAAGGCTTTGCCTGAATAAGCTTGTGCATCGCGACCTACATAAATAAACGGCACGGGCTCACTGGTATGTGCTGTGTGCGCTTGGCCTGTTTTAAGGTTTGCCATTTGCTCTGCATTGCCATGATCGGCGGTAATAAGTGCTTCGCCGCCATATTCTTTCAATGCATCCACTACACGGCCAATACAGTTATCTACTGCCTCACAGGCTTTAACTGCAGCCTCAAATACACCTGAATGACCGACCATGTCGCCATTAGGGTAGTTACAAATAATGGCATCGTATTTTCCACTTTTTATTGCTTCTACTAGCTTATCGGTAAGCATTTTTGAGTTCATTTCTGGCTGCAAATCATATGTTGCAACCTGAGGTGATGGAATAAGTTCACGGGTTTCGCCGTCAAACTCATCTTCTCGTCCACCACTGAAGAAAAAGGTAACATGAGCATATTTTTCAGTTTCAGAAATACGCAGTTGAGTTTTACCTTGTTTTTCAAACCATTCGCCAAGCACGTTATTAAGCGGCGTGGGGCCAAAAGCAACAGGCGCATCTATATCGGCTGCGTATTCAGTCATCATCACAAAGCCGCTAAGCTCAGGCGATTTTTTCTTATTAAAGCCGTCAAAGCCCGGTTCTACAAAGGCGCGGGTTATTTCGCGTGCGCGGTCTGCTCTAAAGTTTGCAAATATAATGGTGTCGCCATCATTTACTTTTACAGATTCGCTGCCTTTAGGAGTGATCGTGCTGGCTGCTACAAATTCGTCATTTTCATCGCGCTCATAAGCGGCATTTAGTGCACTTACGCCTTCTTCATAATCAAAATCGCCTTCACCTAAGGTGATTAAATTATAGGCTTTTTCAACACGATTCCAGCGGTTGTCTCTGTCCATGGCATAATAACGGCCAATTAGTGAGGCTAAACGGCCACATTTAAGTTCGCTAAATAAGGCTTCAATACGCTCAATAGACGCTTTAGCACTACGCGGTGGTGTATCGCGTCCATCTAAAAAGGCATGAAAGTACACCTCTTTAGCGCCGCGTTTTGCAGCCAGTTGTATACTGGCAACAATATGATCTTCGTGGCTATGCACGCCACCTGGACTTAACAGTCCCATAATGTGTACAGCTTTGTTGGCATGAACGGCTTTATCAATGTTTTCAACAAGTGCAGGGGTTGTATCAAATTCGCCATCATCAATGGCTTTGGTGATACGGGTAAAATCTTGATACACAATACGGCCTGCGCCTAAATTAACATGGCCCACCTCAGAATTACCCATTTGGCCATCAGGAAGGCCGACATCTAAACCCGATGCTGAAATTAATGTATGAGGACGTGTGGCCCAAAGCTCATCTAATACAGGGGTGTTAGCAGCTAAAATAGCATTGCTTTGCTCATCTTCTCTGTATCCCCAGCCATCTAAAATCATTAATACCAGTGGTTTTTTATGCTCTGTCATAGTCACTCCTGAAAAATTAGCGTTGCTAAAATACACGCTAACATTAATGCCAACATGCCAAGTCTTAGCATACCGCGTTTTATAGCTAGGATCAGCAATGAAAAGAAGATATTAAAAATTTTCAATTAGGATTGGCTAAATTGAAAGCTTTAAAGGGCTAGGTTATTTTTCAGTTAAAAAGAGCAGGGCATTGTGGCTTTCAAGCGTGCTTAAACTCGCATTTTTAGCTGATTTGGGTATACTTGCGCGGCTAATCTCTATTTTATTCAAGTATTGAATAGGGTTGTGGGGTAAGTTAAGCCTATCTTGTAGGTGAAAATTCAGAGTAGCCTAACAGCGCTCTATTGATTTGCTGATGAGTGACTGCTCATTGTGCAAGTGCAATTGGTAAGAATTTAAAATATCTAAAACATCCGTTTTAGTATGTAACTTTATAGTGGAAGTCGAATGGATCAATATATTGAATTTGTCTCAAACCATCCAATTCTAAGCCTAGCTTGGGTTGCGATTGCGTTTCTTATTATTAGTGGCGCAATAAAAAGTAAATTTTCAGCAATTCGTCAAATCAATCCTCAGCAGTTAACGTTACTTATTAACCGCGAAGACGGCCAGGTTGTTGATATGCGTGGGCAAAAAGAGTTTAAAACCGGCCATATTGCCGGTGCTGTGCACTTAAACCCTGAAAAAGCTAAAGAATCTGATTTCTCAACCCTTGAAAAGTATAAGAGCAAACCCATTATAGTGGTATGTGCTGCAGGCATGACTGCTTCAGGTGTTGCAACCGCAATGCATAAAGCAGGCTATGAACAGGTTTATGTTTTATCTGGCGGTATGGGTGCGTGGCAATCAGCAAGTCTGCCAACAACAAGCGGTCGCTAATATCTCTTAGCTAAACCGATTAAGGATTAATTATGAGTAACGTTATTTTATACACCAAAGGATATTGTCCTTTTTGTCATCGCGCATTAGCGCTGTTAGACAGCAAAGGTGTAAAATATACAAATATTGATATTGGCGTTCAGCCAGAGCTTCGCGATGAAATGATCGCCAAAGCCGGTGGCGCAAGCACGGTTCCACAAATTTTTATCAACGATGAACACATCGGTGGCTGTGACGACATGATGGCACTAGAAGCGCAAGGTCACCTTGATGCTAAGCTCAGTGCTTAATTTAATTAATTATAATAAATAACAGGTTAGGAATAACAATGAACGAACAAAATCAAAACGCAGCAGCAGAAGCTGATGCAGGTGCACAGTTTACTATCCAACGTATTTACACTAAAGATGTATCGTTTGAAACGCCAAATTCGCCAGCTATTTTTCAAAAAGAGTGGGCTCCAGAAGTAAAATTAGATTTAGATACACGCTCTAACAAACTTGATGAAGGTGTTTACGAAGTAGTGCTTGCACTAACTGTAACGGCATCTATCGGTGAAGAAACTGCGTTTTTATGTGAAATTCAACAAGCAGGTATCTTTACGATTGCTGACGTTGAAGAAATGCAATTAGCGCACATGCTAGGTGCATTTTGCCCTAACGTGTTATTTCCGTATGCACGTGAAGCGGTATCTAACTTAGTAAATCGTGGTACGTTCCCACAACTTAATCTTGCGCCAGTTAACTTTGACGCATTATTTGCACAGTACATGCAGCAACGCACAGCGCAAGCTGAGCAGGCTACAGCAGACGCTTAATTTATGAATACAGCCACATCAGCTGTTACTGTTTTAGGGGCGGGGTCGTATGGCACCGCCCTTGCTATTTGTTTAGCCCGAAATGGTCACAAAGTGACTTTATGGGGACGCAATAGCCAAGACGTTGCGACGCTTGCAGCTGAGCGAAAAAATCAACGTTACTTACCTGATATTCCTTTTCCTGACACCTTAATCCTTGAAGCAGATTTACAGCGTGCAACGCAAAGTAGCGATATTGTTTTGGTTGTTGTGCCAAGCCACGCATTTGCTGACACATTAAAGCAAATCAAACCTGCTTTGCGCCCAAATGCAAAAATAGCATGGGCCACCAAAGGACTAGAGCCAAATACTGGGCGTTTGTTACAAGAAGTAGCAGTGCAAGAGCTAGGTGAAGAGGTGCCATTAGCGGTGCTTTCTGGGCCAACCTTTGCCAAAGAAATGGCGATGGGATCACCAACTGCAATTTCGGTGTCATCAACATCATCGGCATTTGCTAAACAAATAGCCGATTTATTGCATTGCGGGCGCTCGTTTAGGGTGTATAACAATGATGATTTTATTGGTATACAGCTAGGTGGTGCGGTTAAAAACGTGATTGCCATTGGTGCGGGAATTTCTGATGGAGTGGGGTTTGGTGCAAATGCTCGTACCGCGCTTATTACTCGTGGTTTAGCAGAGTTGTCGCGTTTAGGGTGTGCACTGGGTGCAAAACCTGAAACCTTTATGGGTATGGCCGGGTTAGGTGATCTAATTCTGACCTGTACCGATAACCAATCGCGCAACCGCCGTTTTGGTTTAGCCTTAGGTAAAGGTGAGAGTGTTGATGATGCCATTGCATCAATTGGCCAAGTGGTTGAAGGCTTTAGAAATACCAAAGAAGTGTACTTACTAGCTCAACGCGCTGGTGTGGAAATGCCAATTACCGAGCAAATATACAAAGTACTCTATGAAAATAAAGACATGAAAGCAGCTGCTATGGCGTTATTAGGTCGTGAACAAAAGTCAGAATAAATGCTTCACTATTCTTTAAAAATTAAAAAACCGACATAATGTCGGTTTTTTATTATTGGTAAATAATTACTGCGCGTTTACAAAGCCAAGCTGGCGCCAAGATTCATACACAAACACAGCTACTGCATTAGACAGATTCATACTGCGACTATCGGCTTGCATAGGTATACGCACGCGTTGCTCGTTTGGCAGTGCTTGAATCATGTCATCAGGTAAGCCTCGGGTTTCTGGTCCGAATACTAAGCAATCACCCGCTTCATACTGTGCTTGGTGATGAAATTGGCTACCTTTAGTGGTGCAAGCATACACCTTTTTAGGTTGGCACTTTTCTAAGTAAGCATCAAATGAGGCATGGCGTTGTACATGGCTAAATTCGTGATAGTCAAGTCCAGCGCGTTTTACACGTTTGTCATCCCACTCAAACCCTAACGGTTCAATTAAATGCAATGAATAGCCAGTATTGGCACATAAACGAATGATATTCCCGGTGTTAGGCGGAATTTCAGGTTGGTATAAAACAATATCCAGCACAATAAGCCCTATAAAATCTTTAATTTGACTGACTCAGTATACACGAACAATGAATAAAAAATGATATACTACAAACATTAAATACATCTTACACTTGGACAGATACGTGCATAATCGCAGTTATGAATTTTGGGTCAAAGCTTCAAGCATAGTGACCATGGTCATGGTGAGCCTAATGATTGCGACCAAAGCATGGGCTTGGCTGGCGTCGGGTTCGGCGTCGATGCTTGGCTCACTCACTGATTCATTAATGGATATTACCGCGACGCTAATGAGCTTTTTAGTTTTATCGTATGCACTGCGTCCTGCGGATGATGACCACCGGTTTGGTCACGGTAAAGCGGAGGCGCTTGCAGGGTTAGGCCAAGCTGCATTTATTGCGGGATCGGGCTGTTTATTAATGTTTCACGGTATCGAGCGATTAATAAACCCAGTAGAGCTTTCGCACTCATTATTAGGTGTATGGGTGAGTATTTTTGCCATTGCTTGTACCTTGGTAATTGTATTTGTGCAAAATAAAGTCGTGAAGCACACAGAATCAATCGCCATCAAAGCCGACTCCGTTCACTACAAGGGCGATTTAATTTTAAATGCGGCGGTATTGCTTGCTATTTTACTCGCCTACTATGGCGTACTGTATGCCGACCCATTGTTTGCTATCGGTGTGGCAGGTTATTTGTTGTATAACAGTTGGGATATAGCAACCGAAAGTGCCTCGCATTTAATGGACAAAGAGCTACCCGATGAAGAAAAGCAAAGTATTTTTGAAATAGCGCGTAACCATAATGATGTTTATGGCGTTCACGGTATTCGCACTCGACAGGGCGGTAAAGTTAAGTTTATTCAACTGCATTTAGAGCTTGATGACAATTTACCGCTTATTCGTGCCCATAAAGTGGCAGATGAAGTGGAGCTGATGATCACTCAGCAATTTGAATCTGAAGTTGATATTTTGATTCACCTAGATCCGCTGTCGCTTAGTAGTTAACCTATTGAATCACAAAATTTATAAAGGCTTGTTAGCAATGGTTGGCGAATTTCGTCCCGCTCAAAAAACAGCTCGTGCTTAGCCCCTTTAAACTGCTTTATTAGGGTGTTTTTATGTCGGCTTGCAAGCTTATGCTGGGCTTGGTTATCAACCACTTCGTCATTTTCTGCGCTGGCTATAAATAACGGGGTTGTTATGGATAGTTTATCGAGCGCTTTAATAAATGAAAAAACAGTATGCAGCCAGCCATAGGTAACACCGCCTAATTGTAATAGTGGCGTTTGCTGATAAGTTGCCCTAAATTGATCATAGCGTATTTGGCTACTGGTTAAAGTGTTAAGCGCAAACTCTTCAGGTGTATAATCGCTTTGTCCTAACGCATAACACCCTGAGAACCCTAATAATGACGCACTGGCAGCGATAAACTGTGCTACGGGTTTTGGTATTCCTTTAGTATGAATATCAAACATGGGCGCAGATAAAAACGCCCCACTAAAGTCATGTGAGTAACGTGCTAAGTAATCAAACGCAATAGCGCCGCCCATTGAATGGCTAAGCAGTAGTTTTTTACCTTGCCAATGCTGCTTTACCACCTCAAGATTGAATTGATTGAGATCGTAACTGTAATCTTCAAATTGTTTGACATAGCCTTTATGGGGGTTTTTTAATAACCGATAAGAGCGTCCTTGGCCTTGGTGATCAACAATAAAAACAGCAAAATTATTACAATAAAGCTCCCAAAGCAGCTCTTTGTATTTATCGAGTCCTTCAATGCGCCCAGAACTAATAACAATGGCAGTGTGAGCCTGTTTAGGCTTAGCGTAAGCATAAAATAATTTACCGGCAGCCGTGCTTAAATAGGCTTTTTTGAGTGTATTAGTATAAAACTCATTAATGGCAGGCAGGTTATTTTCAAGCTCGCTTTCATTGCTATAAAACATGGTCTCTCTTTTGTATTGGTAAGCTTATCTCAACGCATAACCCGCCAGCGTCCTTATTTGATAAAGCTAAATTTCCGCCGTGGGCAATCACCGCATTTTTTGCAATGGCTAAACCCAGCCCAGTGCCGCCGCTGACTCGGTCGCGGGCGTCTGATTGCCTAAAAAATGGCTCACATAGTTTATCAAGTTGCGCTGCGGGAACGCCAGGGCCGTCATCACATATTTGTATAGTGATGATATCACTGTGTTTTAAGGTGATGCTAATAGTATGTTGTGCGTATTTAATTGCATTACGTAAAATATTTTCTAGAGCACTGGCAATCAGCATTTCGTCGCACTCTATATTTACCTCAGCATCACCTTGAATATGCAGCGTTTTATTGTGCTGTTTTGCTTCAAACTGAGCATCGTTAATCACATGGTCAACAATAACTTGTAACGACTGCGCTTGCAGTGATAAAGGTTGGCTATTGGCTTCTAAGCGCGATACCTGCAATACATCGGCTATCATTTTATCAAGTTGATTTGCTTCTTTTTCAATACGCAATAAATACGATTGGCTGGCCTCACTCGCTTGCATTTGCGCCAACCCTGTGGCCATTTTTAAGCGTGTTAGTGGGGAGCGCAATTCATGGGATATATCGGCAAGTAAACGCTTTTGAGCGCTAAGTAGTTGCTCTAATTGATCAGCCATACGGTTAAAATCGCGTCCTAAAACTCCAAGCTCATCTTTTCGTTGACTATTTATTGCCGCGCGCGCACTTAAATCGCCATTTGAGAGCCTAATTGCAGCTTGTTTTAAGCTATTTATAGGGGCAATTAAGTTACGACTAAATAAAAAGCTTAATGTAAGTGAGGCGATAATGGCGATAGAAATTTTTAACCAAACCGGCAACAATCTTAAGCGAATAAAGAGCGGTCGCTGTTGATTTATATCGATTTCATATAACGCAAATTCGCCTTCAGGTACTCGAATGCGCACAGGGCCAAAAGCTTGGTAATATTCAGTAAAAATAATTTGAGGTGGCATGCCTTCACTAAAGTTCAGTAAGCTAAAATCAATATTATTCTCAACTTTTTTACTGATCAAAAACTCATCGCTACTTAGTGAATTTAAATAAAGTAACTTGCGTTTACTCAAACGCGGGTGAGTAATAATGTCATGAATAGAGCGCTTGTGTTTATGTGCGCTGCGCTCGATACCTCGAGCCAAGTGTTCTAGATTTTTTTGCATGGGCCCTTTTAGGGGGTCATGGCTAATAGCATTGATCAGCGAAATATTACTTAAGAAAAATAGCGCAGTAAAAGTGCCAATGATCGTTAGCCAAAACCAAGCAAAGACTTTAAAAAACAAATAATGTCGAGGGTGTCTTAACCAGCTAAAACGCGTTACTTTACTCTCCTTGGATAAAGACATAACCCGTCCCTCGAATAGTTTTAATTTTTTCCCCCGCGATATGCTCAGCTATTTTTTTTCGAATATTACTCACATGCATATCAATAGAGCGATCAAATGACGCTAAACGCCGTCCTAGTACCTCTTCGCTTATTTGCTCTTTGCTTATAACATCAGGGGCGTGTTTTACTAATAAAGCCAATATTTCGTATTCGGTACCCGTAAGCGTGAGTGTGGTGTTATTTACACTGGCTTCACGCGCGGCAAAGTTAATAGTAATACCGTTTAAAGAGAGCTTTTTATTATTGTTATTGCTTACACTATTAATGTGTTCAATACGGCGAGTAATAGCTTTTACTCGGGCAAGGAGTTCGCGGTGGTTAAACGGTTTTGGAATATAGTCATCAGCGCCGAGCTCTAAACCAAAAATACGGTCAAAGTCTTCACCTTTAGCGGTCAACATAATCACCGGCGTTAATTTACTTTGTCTGAGTTGTTTGAGTACTTCAAAGCCATCTATAGAGGGCAACATAACATCAAGTAATATAAGCGCGTAATCGTTTTGTAAGGCAAGCTCTAAGCCTTGTTGGCCATCATGTGCGGTTTGTATGCTAAAGCCTTGTGCGCTCAAATACTCGCTTAATAGCTCACATAAACCTGTGTCATCATCAATCATTAATAGTTTCATACATTAAGCCTTACGCGCTGTTTTATGGTTTTTATTTTACGCGTTAAATACACCAAAAGTGAATCTTTACATAACCTTTACACTGCTTTGCGTTACTTTGCATTGAGCCGGTTATAGTGAACACACTGGCTAGCAGCCAACAACCAACTCAATATTAAGGTGATGATTATGACTAAGATAAACACGCTATCAAAATTAGTACTTATTTGTGGCTTAACAGCAGCAACGCTCAGTGCGGGCAGCGCACTTGCAAAAGGTGATGGCCATAAACAAGGCCACTCTCAAGCACGCTTTTTACTCTCTGAGCGAGCAGCAGATAAACTGGCGCTTACTGAGGATCAACAAACACAACTAAAAGCGATTTTTACAGCGCAAAAAACGCAAATTAAAGCACTAAGAAGCCAAAATAAAGACGCGCGTAAGGCACAGCGCCAAGCTTATAAAGCGCAAATGGATGCGTTATTGTCAGCGCCAAACTTTGACGAAAATGCAGCGAAAGAGTTATTAACCGCACGCCAAGATAAGAAGCAGCAATTGGGATTAATTAAATTGAAAACCCAGCATCAGGTAATGCAACTGCTTAACGCTGAGCAAAAAGAAAAGTTAGCTAAAATACAGCAGCGCCGCAGGTAATAGGGCGAGGTGCGAGGTCCGCAACCCGAAGCCCCGCCTTGTATCTACAGAATATTTTGAACCACAGAGGGAGCAGAGGCGCTTTGCGCTCCACAGAGAGAAGATCATTTATTGTCACTTTCTCTGTGTGCTCTGCGCCTCTGTGGTAGATAAATGACCTAAAACCTAATACTGACGCGGGGTAAACCGCTGCTACAGGTATAAAAAACCTTGCTATGTTAACTGCAAGGTTTTTAAATTTCTCGAACCTCGAACCTCGAACCTCGAACCATTAAAAATCACTTAAAAAAGTCATCTTCGTTTTTTGCCATCATTGCTTCAATGTCTTCAATCATGTCTTGGCTGAATTCATCTGCAGAAGTGATGGGTGCTGAAATTTTATTATTTTCAAACGACCATTCACCTAAATCAATAAGTTGGCAACGTTTTGAACAAAAAGGGCGATTCGGACTTTGTTCTGACCATTCTACTTTTGCTTTACAGGTTGGGCAGTTAACCACTGTTGGCATAATTTACTCTCACATTAATATAGGCTTTGCGACTCAATTTATAATAAACAGCTAAGCTTTCTATTTAAAAACTAGTGACACGATTAACCTCAGCAAGTGAGGTCACACCCTCTGCGGCTTTACGAATACCCGATAAACGCAAATTGTTATATCCTGCTTTAAGTGATACCTCAGCAATTTCTAATGAGTTACCGCCGCGCATTATAATTTGCGCTATTTCAGGCGTAATTTTCATTACTTCGTAAATACCAACACGGCCTTTGTAGCCATCGGTACAGTTTTCACAGCCTTTAGGTGCGTATAAAACCATGTCTTGAATTTGTTGTTCACTAAAGCCTTGGCGTATAAGCTCTTCGCGAGGTAACTGCTCTGGTGTTTTACATTTAGAGCATAATCTTCGGGCTAAACGCTGAGCTATAATTAAACTAATAGAACTGGCCACATTATACGCGGGTACACCCATATTTAACAAACGAGTAATCGTTTCTGGCGCTGAGTTGGTATGCAGTGTTGACAGTACCAAGTGACCTGTTTGCGCCGCTTTAATTGATATTTCTGCAGTTTCTAAATCACGTATTTCACCCACCATCACCACATCGGGATCTTGACGTAAAAACGCCCGTAATGCATTGGCAAAGGTCATATCGGCTTTAATATTTATTTGTACTTGGTTAACCCCTTCGAGGTTAATTTCTACCGGATCTTCGGCGGTACTAATATTCCGCTCCGGCTGATTGAGTATATTTAAGCCCGTATACAAAGAAACCGTTTTACCTGAACCGGTTGGGCCGGTAACCAAAATCATTCCTTGCGGTTGCTCAAGTGCATCGAGATATAGTTTTTTCTGCTCGGGTTCATAGCCTAATACATCTATACCTAACATGGCACTGGATGAATCAAGAATACGCATTACAATTTTTTCGCCCCACAAAGTTGGCATGGTACTAACACGAAAATCAATACTTTTACGCTCTGTTACCTTAAGCTTAATACGGCCATCTTGTGGTTTACGCTTTTCTGCAATATCCAGTCGCGACATTACTTTTATTCGCGCCGATAGCTTACTGGCCAATGTATTTGGCGGGCTGGCTACTTCGTGCAAAATACCATCAATACGAAAGCGAATACGGTATTTGTGTTCATAAGGTTCAAAGTGTAAATCTGAGGCGCCTTTTTTTATTGCATCCATTAAAATTTTATTAATGTAGACAATTATTGGGGCGTCGTCTTTGTCATCGTCTTTAGGAGTGTGTTCTTTGTGCTGCTCAGAATCGAGTTCAGCAAACTCTTTAAATTCGTCTTCACTTAAATTTAAACTGCCAGAGGCATCGAGTAATTGCTCAATTTTATGGTCAAGCTGGACGTAGTCAACCACAACTACTTCGCACGATAAACCCGTGCTAAATTCAAAGTTTTCGAAGGCACCATAATCGGTAGGATCTGAGGCGGCAATATACACTTTTCTGCCTTTTTGTACCAAAGGCAAAATATGGTGTTTGCGGATCAGTTTTTCTTTAACCAGCTCAGCTGATATTTGTGCAACATTAAAATCTTTTAAATCAAAAAAAGGCACTCTAAATAAATCAATGCATTGCTCAGCTAAATCTTTACTGTCTATTTTTCCACATTTAGAGATAAGCTCTGCAGTTGACGCAAAATCTTGCTGCCGTGTTTTTACGGTATCAGTATCAACCCGGCCGAGGGTAATAAATTTTCTTAATAACGGTGAGTTAATATTCATTGCGTACCTGATTTAATCCTTCTTTAGTCAGCAATTTATCAGAAAAAAAGAAAGGAATACATTAATCGTACCAATGCAGCAGACAATTTACTGATAAAAATATCAGTTTATGGCGCTGCGATTGGGTTAATTTATTTATATTGTAGACTTAGCTTGCTGTAAATAATAATTATGCAGTTTAAGTAAGTCTTGTTTTACATCGCTTAGGTCGCGGTTATTATTTAAAATATCATCCGCTTTTTGTTGTTTATGCTCTCGAGACATTTGTGCGTCAATAATTTGCTCGGCCTGTTCAATGCTTATATTGTCGCGCTGTGTAGTACGTGCAATTTGCACCTCTTTGGGAACATCTATTAGCAAAGTACGATGACAGTAGCCATCAAGCCCATTTTCAAATAATAACGGGGCAACTAAAACCACATAGTCGCTTTGCGCGTTTTTTAAGTCAGTGAGCAGTTTAGTGCGTATTAAAGGGTGCAACAGCGCATTGAGCCATGTTTTTTGCTCAGGGTTACTAAAAATACGCGATCGTAGTTCGCCACGGTTTAATGCGCCATGTTCATCGAGTATATCATTGCCAAAATGCGCAATAATCGCTTTTAGGCCATCAGTGCCAGGTTCAACTACTTGGCGAGCCACTATATCTGCATCAACAATAGTAATGCCTAGTTCTGCCAACAGATCGCTAACCGCGGTTTTACCACAGCCAATCCCGCCGGTTAGTCCCAATACCCAGTTATTTTTATGATGTTGTGTATTGCTCATAGTTAGTAGCCAATAAAATTAAAATAGCTGTTTTGCAGTTGCGTGCCCCATAGCATAGTGAACCAACCGGCTATTGCTAAGTAAGGACCAAAAGGAATGGGGGTTGCTTTGTCTTTACCTTGAATACTAAGTAGAGCAATGCCAATTACAGCGCCAACTACGCTTGAGAGCAAAATAATGGTCAATAACGATTGCCAACCCAGTATGGCTCCAAATACGGCAAGTAATTTAAAGTCGCCATAGCCCATGCCTTCTTTGCCGGTTATTAATTTAAACAACCAAAACACACTCCACAAGCTTAAATAGCCACATGCTGCGCCAATAATGGCATCGCTAGGGGCAATGGTATAACCCATAACAGAGGCTATTAGTGCTAACCATAAAAGTGGCAAAGTAAGCTGGTCCGGCAGTAGCATGTGATCAATATCAATAAAAGTCAGTGCTACCAACGCCCAAGTAACTACAATGTACAATAAAGCCTGCTCTGTAGCGCCAAAAGCGTACGCAACAACTAGACTTAAAATAGCGGTAATGGCTTCAACGATTGGGTAACGCACTGAAATTGGGTTATCACAGGTTGCACATTTACCTTTTAAAAATACCCAACTAAATATAGGGATGTTTTGCCATGGCTTAATGGCTGCTTTGCACTTTGGGCAACATGAGTTGGGTTTAACTAAATTAAACGTGTCAGTAGTGTGTTCAGTGGCCTGTTTAGCCTTTGGGCTGGTTAGTTCATCGGCTAGTAATAAGCGGCATTCAGTTTGCCATTCTTTTTGCATCATTAGTGGCAAGCGATATATCACTACATTTAAAAAGCTACCGATACATAAACTCACCAGTCCAATAGTGGTTAAGTAAAACCATAAATGGTTTTGCATCGCGGCGGTGATATCAATAAAAAGACTTTGCATTTATTTTACCTAAAACTAAATTCTGTGTTGATAATACAGTGGTTTTATATAAGTGCAAAATTAGGTTCGAGGTTCAAGGTGTTAGGTTTGAGGTTCGGGCAACGGGCGACGAGTTGCGGGGAACCACCGCGTTTTAATTGTTCTGTAGGCGGGGCTTTATGCCGCGCACTTTAGTTGCGGGCAACGGGCTTCGGGTAACGGGCCTAGAAACTCGAAGCTCGAAGCTAAATAACTGAACCTAGTTGGAAAATAGGTAAGTACATGGCCACAATTAAGCCACCCACTAATACACCAAGCACCGCCATTATTAACGGCTCAAGTAAGCTCGATAGGCCATCTACGGCGTCATCTACTTCTTGCTCGTAGATAGTGGCAACTTTAGCCAGCATGCCATCAAGCGATCCTGACTCTTCACCAATGGCGACCATTTGTACCACCATATCAGGGAATATTTTAGAGTTGCGCATCGCCCAATTCATTTGGTTACCAGAGCTTACCTCGGCTTTTATTTCTAAAATAGCATAACGGTAAACTGCGTTTCCTGAGGCACCGGCTGCGGAATCAAGCGCATCTACCAGCGGTACACCGGCTGCAAAGGTGGTCGATAGGGTACGTGCATAACGCGCCACGGCGGCCTTATTTAAAATCATGCCGACAACAGGCAGTTTAAGTATGGCGCGGTCTGTCGCATCCCTGAGCGCTAAGCTTCTAAGTTTTGCTTCTTTAAATACGTAACCAAATACCATCACAGCTAATACTATCATCCACCAATAAGATTGCATGAACTCGGAAATGGCGATTACAAATAAGGTAAAGGCAGGCAGCTCTGCACCAAAGCCATTGAAAATCTCCTGAAATTGCGGTACCACAAATATCAGCAAGATAGAAGTTACAATACCTGCAACCACTAAAACTGATATTGGATAAAACATGGCTTTTTTAATTTTTGATTTCAGCGCCTCTGACTTTTCTTTATATAGCGCAACGCGGTCAAATATTTTATCCAGTGCACCAGATTGCTCACCAGAGGCCACTAAATCGCAATATAATTCATCAAAATAGCGAGGGTATTTTCTAAGTACGTTAGAAAGCGGCAACCCTGCTTTGACTTCATCGCCAATAGCACTCATAAGCTTACTCACGCTTTTATTAGTGGAGCCTGAGCCTATCATTTCAATTGACTGAATTAGTGGTACACCCGCCATCAGCATAGTGGCTATCTGCCTTGTCACTAAAGCAATATCTTTTGGGGTGATTTTTTGTACGCTTTTTATACCAAATATGGGCTTGGCTTTACGCTTTACTTTAGAGGGGGTAATGCCTTGCTTGCGTAATTTTGCTTTGACTAGTGCAATGCTAGATCCCGTAAGCTCGCCCTCAAGCTTCTTACCTCGAGCGCTTACACCTACCCATTGAAAGGTATCAAGGCCTTTTTCTTGCTGCTTTTTTGCCATGAGTGATTTACCTATATTGCTACAACTTGAATCATAAGTCAGTATATTGCAAAAGAGAGATTCTTATGTAAAAAAAAACGCTCTAATGAGCGTTTTTTTAAGTAATATTCAAGGTTAAGCTTGCGGGCAGCTCTTTGGAGCTAAGTCTTTATTTGCAGCTGTTATACCTGTTGTAGCGCATGTCCAAGCGCCTGTAGATGTTCGAGTCCACGTCATTTTAGCCGCAGTACCTATTTGAGTTGGAGCGTTAATAACCGCACAAACTATAGTCGTACTTGTAACCGTGATATCACAGTTTGCAGTTTTAGCTTGAAGGCCTGCTTCTGCTATCG
Organism: Pseudoalteromonas sp. SM9913; assembly: GCF_000184065.1. Taxonomy (NCBI): domain Bacteria; kingdom Pseudomonadati; phylum Pseudomonadota; class Gammaproteobacteria; order Alteromonadales; family Pseudoalteromonadaceae; genus Pseudoalteromonas; species Pseudoalteromonas sp. SM9913. The sequence goes on along the minus strand of NC_014803.1, from coordinate 2,891,263 downwards.
TAGGTGTTGTTCCTGAATTTGCAGCAACCTCAAAACCTGTTTTACCCGCTGATATTTCAGCTAAACCAGCTGTTAACTTTGCACTTGCTTGGTAGTTAGAGTAAGCAGGCAATGCAACTGCTGCTAAAATACCGATGATTGCTACTACAATCATTAATTCAATTAGGGTGAAACCCTTTTGGTTTTGTTGTGTCATTGTTTGCATGTTTCCTCTCCTAAAGGATAATGTTGTGGTAAGCCAAACGGGTATAAGTTTTTAAACTGTAACTTATGTTGTTCACTTAACCTGTTACTACAAAAATAAAATCATTTTGCCAAATTTAGTGCTGTGTTTAAGCGGTAAAAATTTTTCCGCGAAGACACGCACTTTATGGCGGTTATTCGTTAATTTGTCCCTTACTTGAGCATAAACCTAACTATTAAAAGTTAGTTATAACCCGCGTAAGTTACAAGCTAATTATAAAAATAAACCCTATCGCTTATTTTTACTCTGTCCCTTATAAATGCTTTTTCACTCTTTTTAACTAATTAAATATTTAAAACTAGTCAATATGAATGAGTCTAACACTGTTTATTGCGCTTTTGTATGTAAAAACTTTATAAAAAACGCATTAATTTAATAACTTGTTACAAATAGTCCTTTTGGATTATTTAATGCCCTTTTTTAAAAGCTGTCAATCAATTAGCGCAAGAAACTATAAATAGTTTTTACATTATTTACTCAAATCGCATCGATAAATCGATTGATTGTAAATTTTTTGTAAGCGCACCACTTGAGATAAAGTCTACGCCTGCTTGCGAGTATGCTTTTAGTGTTTCTAGGGTCATATTGCCCGACACTTCAAGTTTTGCGCGCTTATTTGTAATGCTAACTGCTTGGCGTATTTGCTCAGGATTAAAATTATCTAACATAATAATGTCGGCACCTGCGTTAATGGCTAGCTCTAGCTCATCAAACGATTCAACTTCAACCTCTATAGGTTTATCGGCATGATTTAGCTTAGCTTGAGTAACCGCGTTATTAATTCCTCCACAGGCTGCTATGTGGTTTTCTTTAATTAAAAACGCATCAAACAAACCAATTCGGTGGTTTGCACCGCCGCCACATTTAACTGCATACTTTTGCAGCGCTCTAAGCCCTGGAATGGTTTTACGGGTATCGAGTAGTTGCGTGCTAGTGCCACTTAACTCTTTTACATAGTGCGCTGTAGTTGTGGCCGTACCAGAAAGCGTTTGTACAAAGTTAAGTGCGGTGCGCTCGGCTGTTAAAATAGCGCGAGCAGAACCTGATGCGGTAAATAAAGTGCTATTGGCACTGACAAAGTCGCCATCGTTCACACATATATTTACAACCACGCTTGGGTCGACTTGTTTGAACACTTCAATGATTAGGTCTTTACCACAAAAGATGCAGTCTTCACGGGTGATCACTTTCGCATGGGCTTGCTCTGCTTGAGGAATAAGCTGTGCGGTAATATCGCCTTGTTCAGCGCTTTGGTAATTTAGATCTTCATCAAGTGCTAAGGTAACAAGTTGACTAATTAGGGTATGCGAAATAGACATGAAAAAGCTCATAATAGATAATAAATTAACTAAATTTTACTCTGTTTAATTACTAATTAGAAGCAGCTAACAACTAAACTAATCAGCCAGCGCTTAATTTACACGTTGATCATATTTTATCGTTTAGTATTACGCTATCTTTATAGGGTTAAATCTATTAGCATCTTGATATACATCAATTTTGGTTGATTAACCTGAGCGCTGCGAACTACGGGAAACGGGCTATGGGCAGCGGGCTACATAAGTTTTAAATAAATAGTATGAAAATAGATTCTTTAGGCGTTATAAATAATATTAACCAGCGGGCGTGTAGCCATTTTGACGAGCGACCTGCTCAGTGCGATATTTCGCTGTTGGTTATTCATAATATTTCATTGCCCGCAGGGCAGTTTAACACTCCGCACGTTGATGATTTATTTATGGGGTGTATTGATTGTAATGCGCACCCTAGCTTTACTGATTTAGCAGGGATTAAGGTGTCAGCGCATTGTTTTATTAAGCGCTGCGGCGAAGTTATACAGTATGTGCCTTTTGAAAAACGTGCATGGCATGCGGGGCGCTCTTGCTTTGCTGGGCAACAAAATTGTAATGATTTTAGTATAGGTATAGAGCTTGAAGGCACAGATACAACTAACTATACCGATGCGCAATATCAAAGTTTAGCAGCATTGACGCAGGCTATTATGCAGCGCTATCCAAAAATAACAGCCAGTAATATAGTTGGGCATTGCGATATAGCCCCTGGGCGAAAAACCGACCCTGGAGCGAGTTTTAACTGGCGTAAGTTTTTTAACCTAATTAAATAACTAGGGTCTGTTGACCTTTCAAGGTTAAATTTGCAGCAGTCTGTTTGGTATTTAGGCAAGGCAGCGCCTATGTGGTGTGGTTATTCCCCATAAATAGGCGATAACGTAGCATCAATACCAAACAGGCGCTGCCCTTCGGGTTCTGCCTAGGGACGATTTACTCTTTGTTGCTCGGTTTTGACTTAGCCCACTAGGTTACAAACCTCGCGCCGCGATTAAATCGCCCCTAGTTTGAACAAATTATAATCCGCAAAGGTCAACAGACCCTAAATTAAGCGAGTAACAACATGATTTTGGTTTCAATAATAATTGCACTGATACTTGAGCGTTTAGGTGCTCGCTCTGCGCATTGGCAAATGAGTTATTACGCTAATGGCTACTTAACTCGCTCTGTTAATTTATTGACCAATAAAGGTTTATTTGGCACTGCAACAGGGTTTTTAATTTGGTTATTACTGCCTGTGATTGCCGTAGGGTGTGTGTATTTTTTATCTGACTTTGCACTTTGGCAGCTTGTTTTTAATGTGGCGGTGTTACTCGTTTGTTTTGGTTGTGCTAAGCAACGCGCTTTGTATAAGTCGTATTTAAATGCACTGACCCGAGGGGATCAAACCGCTGCGTCTTTGTATGCTTTGCAATTAGGGCAAAAACGCACCCAAGAGCAACAAGGCGGCGAAACCTTAGGGCAAACGCTGGCTTGGGTTAACTTTCGATTTTATTGTGCGGTTATATTTTGGTTTGTGGTGTTGGGTGTTGCCGGAGCTGTTTTTTATGCATTAGTACGTACCTTTGCCGACTTAGTGAGTGATAACCGTGATGAAGTCATTGCTAAGCATTTTAAACTCCTCCATCGTTTACTATTTTGGCTTGATTGGCTCCCTGCGCGTATTACCAGTTTTGGCTATCTAGTGATTGGTAACTTTAATAAAGGAACTAGCTGTTGGCTTCATTACGTGTTTGACTTTTCAAGCCCTAATCGCAAGGTGGTTACTTATACTGCATTGGCCGCCGAGCAAGTTGAAGAGCGCTATTATGGTTGCACCTTTGAAGCCACCTGTATGATCAAACTGGTTAAGCGAAATGTACTTTTCTACTTAGTATTGATTGCTTTAATGACTTTATTTGGTGGTTTAAGTTAAAAAGCAGTGGTTAGGGATTAGGCTTTAGGTTCTAGGGTTTAATTCACTTTGGCTTCTCATTTACTCTCATTGTCTCCTCTTTGTGTAAAAAGATCTAAGTGATTTATTCACAAAGAGGTTAAGAGGCGCTGCGCTTTAGAGGTAAAGACAGGTATTAGAAAATAAAGGTTCTAGGATTAGGAGTTATTCCACTTTGGCTTCTCATTGTCTCCTCTTTATGTAAAGAGATCTAAGTGATTTATTTACCACAGAGAATTTAGAGTACACCGAGGTAGTGACAATGAATGGTTGTACCCTCTGTGTAGCGCGAAGCGCCTCTGTGCCCTCTGTGGTTAAAAAATAAATATATTTGGTGCCTAGAGTTTTAGGTTCTAGGCAGAGATTAAGCTAAGCATAGTGTTGGGTTAATCGTAGGCGGGGCTTTATGCCGCGCATTTTACTTTTTTGTGACGGGCTTCGAGTTGCGGGCTTAAAACCTTTAACCTAAACATGCGCGAGGTAAACTCCCGCCTACAATGTAAAAACATGTTTGCAAATTACTCTACATTTTATCCTATTGCGAACCCCGAACCCCGAACCCCGAACCCCGAAAATCAAAGTTAGCTGGTCTGACCATTTATTTTTCATCTTATTAACCTTTCTTTACCCTCTGTGATCTGTGTATTATTTGAACTTTGTTTAAATTACGTTACGCTGGCCTTAGGGCTTTAAAACTGCTGTAAATTGACAGTAATTACGGTTTTTGATAACGTATGGCAAAATTTGGTATGACCAATTTACCTTTTGGTCAGGTCATTCAGTTAAAAGCCTTATTTAATGGGCTGCTAGCACTTATACAACGCGGACGTTGATTGATGTCTTTAAAAATTAAAGCGGCAAAATTATCTGATGTTATTTTACAACAACTTGAGAACATGATTCTTGAGGGGTCGTTAGCACCAGGAGAAAAGTTACCACCGGAGCGTGAACTCGCTAAGCAATTTGAAGTGTCGCGTCCGTCGTTGCGTGAAGCCATTCAAAAGCTTGAGGCAAAAGGGCTTGTAACCCGTCGTCAAGGTGGTGGAACGTATGTAAAAAATCAATTGGAAGAGGGGCTGACTGATCCGTTGTTTGATTTGATCAGTAAACACCCCGAATCGCAATTTGATTTATTAGAATTTCGTCATGCGCTAGAGGGAATTGCGGCTTATTACGCAGCACTTCGCGGAACAAGTAACGATTTTGCAAAAGTAAAACAGAGCTTTGATCAGATTGCATTAGCTAAAGATGAATTAAAGCAAAAAGCCAAAGCGATTAATGACTTTCATTTTTGCATCGCTGAGGCGTCTCATAACGTAGTGTTACTGCATTTAGTAAGAGGGATGCAAAGCTTACTTGAGCAGAATGTTTTACAAAATTTAACGGTGTTACTTAAAAAGTCAGATATAAGCAGCCAATTAGCTGAGCATAGACGCTTATTAATGGATGCAGTGATTGACGGTAATCCTGAACAAGCTCGCTTAGCGAGTAATGCGCATTTAGCCTATATTGAAGAAGCATTGCTTGAAGCGGGTAAAGAGCATTCGCGAATTGAACGTAGTTTAAGACGCACCAAACAAAATTAAGCAAGTACATTTACTGTTAACTTGATTTAACAGCGAAGTATTCAATACATAAAATTAGTATTTTAAACATAAGGAAACCTCCATATGTCTGAAGTCAATAAAATTGACGTAGACGCGCTAGAAACACAAGAGTGGTTACAAGCTCTTGAATCAGTTGTGCGCGAAGAAGGTGTTGAACGAGCTCAGTTTTTACTTGAGCAAGTGTTAGAGCAAGCCCGTTTAGACGGTGTTGATATGCCAACAGGCATTAACACAAACTACGTTAATACGATCCCGGTTGATCAAGAACCTGCCTACCCTGGTGATGTAAATCTTGAGCGCCGTATTCGTTCAATTATTCGTTGGAACGCGATTATGATTGTATTGCGTGCATCGAAAAAAGATCTCGACTTAGGCGGCCATATGGCGTCTTACCAATCGTCTGCTGCATTTTATGAAGTATGTTTTAACCATTTCTTTAAAGCGCCAAATGATGTTGATGGTGGTGATTTAGTTTATTACCAAGGTCATATTTCTCCGGGTATTTATGCGCGTGCATTTGTTGAAGGGCGTTTAAGTGCCGAACAGCTTGATAATTTCCGTCAGGAAGTAGATGGTAAAGGCTTACCTTCTTACCCTCACCCTAAATTAATGCCAGAGTTTTGGCAGTTCCCAACGGTATCTATGGGCTTAGGTCCAATTTCTTCAATTTACCAAGCACGTTTCTTAAAATACTTAGATGGCCGTGGCTTAAAAGACACTAAAAACCAACGTGTATACGCGTTTTTAGGTGACGGTGAAATGGATGAGCCAGAATCACGTGGTGCTATCTCTTTCGCTGCACGTGAAAAGCTAGACAACTTATGTTACTTAGTTAACTGTAACCTACAGCGCTTAGACGGCCCAGTAATGGGTAACGGTAAAATCATTCAAGAGCTAGAAGGGCTATTTAAAGGCGCTGGCTGGAATGTTATTAAACTTGTTTGGGGTAGCGGTTGGGATATTCTCCTTGCTAAAGACACCACAGGTAAATTACTACAGTTAATGAACGAAACTGTTGATGGCGATTACCAAACATATAAAGCAAAAGATGGTGCGTACGTACGTGAACACTTCTTTGGTCGTTACCCAGAAACAGCGGCATTAGTTGCTGATATGACGGATGACGAAATTTTTGCGCTTAAGCGTGGTGGTCACGAATCTTCAAAACTTTATGCCGCATTTAAAAAGGCAGAAGAGACGAAAGGTCGTCCAACAGTGATCCTAGCTAAAACTGTAAAAGGTTACGGCATGGGTGAAGCAGCTGAAGGTAAAAACATTGCGCACCAAGTTAAGAAAATGGATATGTCGCATGTGGCTCACTTACGCTCACGCTTAGGCTTAGATGACTTAGTATCAGAAGAGCAACTAAAAGAGCTACCATACTTAGAGCTTGAAAAAGATTCACCTGAGTACAAGTATCTACATGCTCGTCGTGATGCATTACAAGGTTACACGCCAACGCGTATCGCTAAGTTCTCTGAAAAGTTACAGTTGCCAGAAGTTGACGCATTCAAGCCATTACTTGAAGAACAAAAGCGTGATATTTCTACCACTATGGGCTTTGTACGTGCTCTTAATATTTTATTAAAAGATAAAGGCATTGGTAAAAATATTGTGCCTATTATTGCCGATGAAGCACGTACCTTTGGTATGGAAGGTTTATTCCGTCAAATCGGTATTTACAACCCACACGGCCAAAACTACACCCCTCAAGACCGTGACATCGTTTCTTACTACAAAGAAGCAACGTCAGGGCAAGTACTACAAGAAGGGATTAACGAGCTAGGTGCAATGTCGTCATGGGTTGCTGCTGCAACATCTTACAGCACCAACGACTTACCGATGATCCCATTCTACATTTACTACTCTATGTTTGGTTTCCAACGTGTTGGTGACATGGCGTGGATGGCAGGAGATCAACAAGCACGTGGTTTCTTATTAGGTGCTACGGCGGGTCGTACAACGCTAAATGGCGAAGGCTTACAGCACGAAGATGGCCACAGCCACATTCTTGCAAACACGGTACCTAACTGTATTTCTTACGATCCTACTTATGCATTTGAAGTAGCGGTTATTGTGCAAGACGGTATTCGTCGTATGTACGGTGAAGATCAGGAAAACATTTACTACTACCTAACGTTAATGAACGAGAACTACCATCAGCCAGCAATGCCTGAAGGCGCTGAGGAAGGTATTCGTAAAGGTATTTACAAGCTTGAAAGCTACGAAGGCAAAAAAGCCAACGTACAGCTATTAAGCTCAGGTACTATCATGACTGAAGTGCGTAAAGCGGCGGCAATTTTAAGCGAAGACTATGGTATTGCATCTGATGTTTACTCTGTAACTTCATTTAATGAACTTACGCGTGATGGACAAGATGTTGAGCGTTTCAACATGCTTAATCCAGAAAGCGAGCAAAAAACAGCTTACATTACAAGCGTATTAAACGATTCAGTCACTGTTGCTGCAACGGATTATATGAAAAACTACGCAGAGCAAGCACGTTCATTTATCCCAAGCAGTAACTACAAAGTATTGGGTACAGATGGTTACGGTCGTTCAGACAGCCGTGAAAACCTACGTCGTCACTTTGAAGTTAACGCAAGCTACGTGGTAGTTGCGACATTATCTGAACTTGCTAAACGTGGTGAAGTTGAAAAGTCAGTGGTTGTTGAAGCAATTAAAAAGTTCAACATCGACACTAACAAACTTAATCCACTGTACGCATAAGAGGTTTTGCAATGAGTATTGAAATTAAAGTACCTGATATCGGTGGCGATGAAGTAGAAGTAACCGAAATACTAGTGAGTGTTGGCGATAAAGTTGAAGTTGACCAATCACTATTAAGCGTTGAAGGCGATAAAGCTGCGATGGAAGTACCTGCTGAACAAGCCGGTACGGTAAAAGAAATTAAAGTAAATGTGGGCGATACAGTAACCACAGGCACTTTAGCATTCATATTTGAAGGTGAAGCGCAAAACTCTGCTGCTGACTCTAAAGAAGCTGAAAAAACCGAAGAAGCAGCACCGGCTGCATCATCGGGCTCGTCAACCAAAGAAGTGACTGTGCCAGATATTGGCGATGACGAAGTTGAAGTGACTGAAGTGATGGTTGCGGTTGGCGATAGCGTAGAAGAAGAGCAATCTATCTTAAACGTTGAAGGCGATAAAGCCGCCATGGAAGTACCAGCACCATTTGCTGGCACCGTAAAAGAAATTAAAGTAAATACTGGTGACAAAGTGAAAACGGGCTCATTAGTGTTTGTTTTTGAAGTCGCTGGTGGTGATAACGACACTGCAGCTGCAAGTGATTCAAAAACGCAAGAGAAGCCTGCTGAAAAAGCTGCTTCATCTAAAGCGTCAGAATCAAGCACAAAAGAAGTTAGCGTACCGGATATTGGTGATGACGAAGTTGAAGTAACAGAAGTCATGGTTGCGGTTGGCGATAGCGTAGAAGAAGAGCAATCTATCTTAAACGTTGAGGGCGATAAAGCTGCTATGGAAGTACCGGCGCCGTTTGCTGGTACTGTAAAAGAAATTAAAGTAGCGACTGGCGATAAAGTTAAAACGGGTTCCCTGATTTTTGTATTTGAAGTGGCGGGTAGTGCACCAAGTGACGCGCCTGCAAAACAAGACGAGCCAAAGGCTGAATCTAAGCCAGCGGCTCAAGCAGAGTCAAAACCAACTGCTGCGCCTGAAAAAGAAAGTGCTGAGAGCTTTGAAAACAACAGCGCTTATGCTCATGCATCGCCAGTGGTTCGTCGTTTAGCACGTGAGTTTGGTATTAACCTTGCGAACGTAAAAGGCACAGGTCGTAAAAACCGTGTTGTTAAAGAAGACGTGCAAAACTATGTTAAGCAACTGGTTAAGCAAGTTGAATCTGGTCAAGTACCTGCAGCTAAAGGCAATGCCGGTGGCGGTGAGCTTGGTTTAATTCCATGGCCAAAAGTTGATTTTGCTAAGTTTGGTGAAATTGAAGAGAAAAAACTCTCTCGTATTCAAAAGCTATCAGGTAAAAACTTACACCGTAACTGGGTACAAATCCCACATGTTACCCAGTTTGATGAAGCGGATATCACGAGCCTTGAGCAGTTCCGTAAAGAGCAAAATGCGCTTAACGAGAAGAAAAAGCTGGGTGTTAAAATTACGCCACTCGTGTTTGTAATGAAAGCAGCAGCTAAAGCGCTTGCTGAGTTTCCGACATTTAACTCATCACTTTCTGAGGATGGCGAAAGCTTAATCCTTAAAAAGTACATCAATATTGGTGTAGCGGTTGATACGCCTAATGGCTTGGTTGTGCCAGTATTTAAAGATGTTGATAAAAAAGGCATTATTGAACTCTCTCGTGAACTAATGGAAGTATCTGTTAAAGCACGTGATGGCAAGTTAAGTTCATCAGATATGCAAGGTGGTTGTTTTACTATTTCAAGCCTAGGTGGTATTGGTGGTACGGCATTTACGCCGATTGTGAATGCACCTGAGGTGGCAATTTTAGGTGTGTCTAAATCTGAAATGAAGCCTAAGTGGAATGGTAAAGAGTTTGAGCCTAAGCTAATGGTTCCACTTTCAATGTCTTACGACCATAGAGTGATTGACGGTGCACTTGCTGCACGCTTTACTGTTACTCTTGCAAGTTACATGAGTGATATACGCCAGTTAGTGATGTGATCACTACAGAGTGAGTAAAATCAAATCCCAGCCAGTTGTTTTTAGCTGGGATTTTTATCATTTGCAATGATACAATATTTGCACAAATGCCCTTTTCTGCCTTGCAGAAACATGGCAGTTAAATTTTGGGGCTGTGTCCCGTTCAAACAATAAAGGTAATAGCATGAGCAACGAATTAAAAACTCAAGTTGTTGTACTAGGCGGTGGTCCTGGTGGTTACTCTGCGGCTTTTCGCGCTGCTGACTTGGGCTTAGAAGTTACATTAGTAGAATCTCGCGAGACATTAGGCGGTGTATGTCTTAATGTTGGTTGTATTCCTTCTAAAGCACTTTTACACGTAGCTAAAGTGATTGATGATGCTGCAGAAATGTCATCTCACGGCGTTACTTTTGGCGCACCAAAAATTGACTTAGATGAAGTTCGTTCTTGGAAAGAGTCTGTTGTTGGCCAGCTTACAGGTGGCTTAGACGGCATGGCTAAAATGCGTAAAGTAAAAGTTGTTTCTGGTTACGGTAAATTCACTGGTAGCAACACCTTAGACGTTGAAGGTGCTGACGGTAAAACAACCATTACTTTTGATAACGCAATTATTGCTGCGGGTTCTAAACCTGTAAACTTACCTTTCATCCCAGAAGATGATCGCGTTATTGATTCAACGGGTGCGCTAGAGCTTAAAGATGTTCCTGAAAAGCTACTTGTTTTAGGTGGTGGTATTATCGGTCTAGAAATGGGTACGGTTTACCGTGCACTAGGTTCTGCAATTGATGTTGTAGAATTTGCAGACCAACTTGTTCCTGCTGCTGATAAAGACATCATTAAAATTTACCAAAAGCATGTTAAAGACAAGTTTAACGTGATGCTTTCAACTAAAGTAACTGGCGTTGAAGCAAAAGACGACGGTTTATATGTTACTTTTGAAGGCAAAAATGCACCAGCAGAGCCAGTACGTTACGACAAAGTACTTGTTGCTGTAGGTCGTACACCAAATGGTAACATGTTAGACGCTGATAAAGCGGGTGTGAATGTTGATGAGCGTGGTTTTATTAACGTTGATAAGCAATTACGTACTAACGTAGAACATATTTTTGCAATTGGTGACTTAGTGGGTCAGCCTATGCTTGCGCATAAAGCGGTTCATGAAGGTCATGTTGCTGCTGAAGTTATCTCTGGTCAAAAACATTACTTTGATCCTAAGTGTATTCCTTCAATTGCTTACACTGACCCTGAAATTGCATGGGCGGGTGTAACTGAAAAAGAAGCCAAAGAGCAAGGTTTAAGCATTGAAACAGCAGTATTCCCTTGGGCTGCATCGGGTCGTGCAATTGCCTCTTCACGTACTGAAGGTTCTACTAAGCTTATTTTTGATAAAGAGAGCGGCCGTATTATCGGTGGTGCTATGATTGGTATTAACGCAGGCGAAATGCTGGGCGAAATCGGTCTAGGTATTGAAATGGGTGCAGATGGTGAAGACCTAGCGCTAACAATTCATGCTCACCCAACATTGAACGAATCAATCGGCCTTGCAGCTGAAATTTTTGAAGGTTCAATCACTGATTTACCAAACAAAAAAGCAGTTAAAAAGAAGAAGTAATTTAACTTTTTAATTTAGTTTTTAAAAACCCAGCTTTTGCTGGGTTTTTGTTTTTATAGCCGCCAATTCAAAAATAGATAAAACAAAACTAGCTTTTGTTGGTATCGTTTTTTATTTTGAGCTGATAGCTGATAGCTGATAGCTGATAGCTGATAGCTGATAGCTGATAGCTGATAGCTGATAGCTGATAGCTGATAGCTGATAGCTGATAGCTGATAGCTGATAGCTGATATCTATTCCCTTTTATTTTAGCTACAATGCGCAGCCATCAATTTATAGGTAATAAACCACAGTGACTCAAGGTTTCAAAAATTCAGTTTTAGCGTTACGTGCCCAGCAAATAAGTGAATCTCGACGCGAGTTTAATGCCCGGGGCGGTAAGATGGACCGCTGTGAGCAATGCTTAATTGCCAAGCATTACTGTATTTGTGAGGGCGCTGAGTACGCAAGTTGCGACGCTGCGGTTTGTTTACTGATGTATCATAATGAAAGTTTTAAACCGTCTAATACAGGGCGTTTAATTGCTGAAATAGTCCCTGACAATTATGCGTTTCGCTGGGATAGAACCTCCCCAGATCCTGCTTTATTAGCATTATTGAATAATGATAAATATCAACCTTTTGTGATTTTTCCTGCAGAAGATGTTGAAACAGATAGAGTAGTAACGCAAGTAGAGCCTGTTGCAGGTAAAACGCCTTTATTTATATTCTTAGATGGTACATGGCGTGAAGCTAAAAAAATGATTCGCAAAAGTCCTTATCTAGATAATTTGCCCGTGCTTTCTATTACTGCACAAAAGCTCTCAGATTACCGATTACGTGTAGCACCCCATGCTCACCAGTTAGGTACGGCAGAAGTGGCTATTATGGTATTGGCATTAGCGAATGAGGTTGATGCGAGTACTAAATTAGAACAGCATTTTATCAAATTTCGCGACGCCTACTTACTCGGTAAGCGCAACAAAGGCAGGCCGGAATAAACTGCAAGATGTTGATACGAAAAGGCTGGATTTGATGTTTGTTCATAGTTTGAATGTATATAATCTTGGCTGACCGCTGACCGCTGACCGCTGACCGCTGACCGCTGACCGCTGACCGCTAATTTTCAGGCAAAAGAAAAGCGCGAACCATCTCTAGTCGCGCTTGCGGAATCTTCTAACTTTGTTGCATCCTGCAATTGAACCTAATCAACTCCAATTTTTACGATCCGTGTTATTACAATATTACTTTCTAGTTCTATGTAATATAGGCTATCCGGGCCTGTCTCCCTAAATCCTTGAAACATCCTGTAAGGTAAAATCTATTACCAATCCTTATTGCACATCCGAGTGCATTCCTTTTGCTACCATTCCGTTGTGTTGCCCTAAGGCCTGTCCGTTTTATTCCCTATCCTTTAGCAACAACTTTTCCGTGTTGTTATCCATTACGCATCATCCTGATGCTATCCCTTATGCAACATTCCATTGCGATACTCATCCTGAGCCTGTCCTTAAATCCCTGTTATCCTAAAAACCAAACCTTGGTATTCGAGTAGTTAGTCCGTTTCCATTTACTCGGTAAGCGTCGTTGCTTATTTATGGGTTAATTATAGAGAGTGATTTGCAGTAAATGTAGGATAAAACCGCTTATGGTTTTGGTTCTTACAAATGAAATATTTTTAAATTATATAAAATACAATAACTTGCTATGTTTTTGTGGTGTTATACAGAGTGTTTTTACTCATTAGCTGTCATAAGCGTAAGAGATGTCTTACAAGGGTTTTCTTTTTTGGGCGTATTTATCACGAAGTGATTATATAAAGTGTGCACTTTTTAGTTCATCGCGGTAAAATTAATGATAATAATTATTAGTTAGGTAAGACAATATGAAAAAAACACTCGCGCTTGTTGTTGGGTTAATTGCCTCAGCACCGGCTGTTGCAACCGATGTTGTGAATATTTACTCATTTCGACAACCTTTTTTAATTAAACCTATTTTAGACGATTTTACACAGCAAACGGGCATTAAAACCAATGTTGTGTTTGCTAAAAAAGGCTTAATAGAACGTGTTAAGCGTGAAGGTAAACACAGCAAAGCCGATTTAGTTTTAACCTCAAACTTTAGTGCTTTAATTCAATTAGAAGAGCTAAATCTTACGCAAACCATAGAAAGCGAGCTGGTTAATAATAATGTCCCGGCGGCATTTCGTGATGGCGATGGTCAGTGGGTAGCGCTCACTAAGCGCGTGCGTAATGTTTACTCTTCAAAAGAGCGTTTAGGCGCATTGCCTAACCTTACCTACGAAGCGCTTGCTGAGCCGCAATACAAAGGACAAATTTGTACTCGCTCTGGCAAACACCCATATAACTTAGGCCTTGTAGCTTCTATGATCGCTCATCATGGTGAAGCACAGACGAAAACATGGCTTGAGGGTGTAAAAGCTAATTTAGCGCGTAAACCTCAAGGTAACGATCGAGCGCAAGTTAAAGCGGTTAAAGAAGGTTTATGTAATTTAGCCTTAGGTAATAGTTATTACTTGGGCAAAATGCTGCAAGACGAAGCACAAAAACCATGGGCTGAAGCCGTTCATATTAACTTTCCAAATCAAACTGACCGAGGATCACATATAAATGTATCGGGTGCGGTTATTACTAAGTATGCTAAAAACCCTGAAAATGCCTTGAAACTCATAGAGTATATGACAGACAATAAGGCGCAAAATATGTATGCCTCGCTCAATATGGAGTATCCGGTTAAGCCAGGTGTGAAACTTTCTAGTTTGGTTGCATCATGGGGAAGCTTTAAGGAAGACAGCTTACCGCTTGATGAAATTAGCAAATATCGTCCGTTAGCACTTAAGCTAATTGATGAGGTGAAGTTCGATCTTTAATGACTTATAAATTTCAGCTGTCAAAATGGCAGCTTATTGCGTGGTCGACGGGGTTATTGCTGTCGACCCCTTTGTTTTTCCTACTATTAGAATCCTTACAAGGCGACTCAGAGGTATTTACCCACCTGTGGAATACCGTACTGTGGGACTATATAAGCAATACCGTATTACTTGTTTTAGGTGTAGGGCTGCTTAGTTGCGCCATTGCATTGCCGCTGGGTTGGTTAACCGCTTATTGCCGTTTTCCTGGTAAAAAACAATTTGAATGGGCACTGATGCTGCCTCTTGCCATGCCTACTTATATTATTGCTTATGTGTACACCGATTTACTCGATTATGCGGGGCCGGTACAAATAACTCTAAGAGAGTGGTTTGGTTGGCAGTCGCCAAGTGATTACTGGTTTTTTGATATACGCACCTTACCAGGGGCTATTGTTATGATTGCGCTGGTACTCTACCCGTATTTATATTTAATTTTTAAAACTGCACTGCGAGAACAATCTTTTAAGTTAGTCCAAGCCAGTCAGTTAATGGGGCTAAATGCATGGAAAAGCTTTTTTAAAGTCAGCCTTGTATTATCCCGTGGTGCCATTGTAGCGGCACTTGCTTTGATCAGCATGGAAACCATGGCTGATTTTGCCACCGTAAGCTATTTTGCTGTCAGTACATTAACCACTGCCGTATACGATACCTGGTTTGGCTATTATTCATTAACTGCAGCAGCAAAAATTTCAGGGGTGATGTTGTTATTGCTGTTCTTAGCATTGATCACCGAGCGTTTTAGTCGTCGTAACCAAGCGGTGTTTGAGCGTCAATCGAGCGTGAACAGCGAGGCGCTTTATATCCTCAAAGGCAAGTCTGCGTGGCTAGCAACTGGGTTTTGTAGCTTTATTTTAATTATTTCGTTTATTATTCCGATGGTTGTATTGCTCAAATATGCAGTTATGTATTTTGATCAAGCATGGAATAGTGAGTTTTTTAGCTATGCATGGCAAAGTTTAAAAGTGGCGGCTGTAGTCAGTGTGGTGACTATTATACTGAGTGTTTTAGTGGTGTTTTATCAGCGCATTGCTAAACAAACAAATCCATTAATACCCGGGCGTTTGGCCAGTACGGGCTATGCGTTACCCGGCACAGTATTAGCGATAGCGGTATTGTTGCCACTCACCCTATTAGAAAATACTATCAACCGCACTTTAGCTCCTTATGATTTAGATATTGGTTTATTACTTACTGGCAGCTTACTCACTATTATTTTTGCTTATATAGTGCGGTTTTACGCCGTTGCACACGGAGCTATTGAGTCGAGCTTTTCACGCATTAGTCCCTCCCTTGATATGGCAAGCCAGTCAATGGGAAAAAGCCAAGGGCGCACATTACGCTTAGTGCACTTACCTTTATTACGCCGAGGCTTATTAACCGCCGGTTTATTGGTCTTTATTGAGTGTATGAAAGAGCTACCCGCAGCTTTGTTGTTAAGGCCTTTTGATTTTGAAAGCTTAGCAACTCATGTGTTTCAGTATGTAAGCGATGAACAATTAGAGCTGGCCTCTATATCGGCTTTGTTTATTGTGGTGGTGGGGTTTATTCCGTTATATTTTATTAACCGTTCAATGGAGCAACGTAGCTAAATGAGTAGTTTGATTTTACAAGGCGTGAGCTATGCATATAACGGGATTAAGGTGATAGATAATTTAGATTTAACCTTAGGTAAAGACGAAATAGTGTGTTTACTCGGAGCCAGTGGCTGCGGTAAAACCACCACACTAAAAGCCATTGCAGGATTAATTGAAGCCAAACAAGGGCAGGTATTTATTGATGGTAAGCTAGTCAGTGATGCTAATACGTTTGTTTCACCTGAGCATCGTAATATTGGCATGATGTTTCAAGACTATGCGTTATTTCCGCATTTAACGGTGGCTAATAACATTGCGTTTGGGCTAAGCGGCATGAGCAAAGCAGATAAACACGCACGCGTAAGTGAAATGCTAAAGCTGGTACACTTGGTAGGCTGCGCCGATAGATTCCCTCATCAACTCTCTGGTGGGCAACAGCAGCGAGTAGCGATTGCACGCGCATTAGCTTATAAACCTAGCTTACTGTTACTTGACGAGCCATTTTCTAATATTGATACCCAAGTACGATTTGAGTTAATTGCCGACATTAGGCGCATTATTAAGGCGCAGCAAGTATCGGCTGTGTTTGTTACTCACTCAAAAGAAGAGGCGTTTGCTTTTTCAGATATGCTTGCGGTTATGCACCAAGGTAAAATTGCGCAGCAAGGTACGCCAGAACAGCTTTTTGCTAAACCGCGTTCAAAGGAGGTTGCAGAGTTTCTGGGTCAGGGCATATACTTAAGCGCAACCGCATTAACCGCCACTGAATATCAAACGCAGTTTGGGGTGGTTGAATCAATACAGCCACAGCAGCATGGCGTGGCGGATAAGGGCGTTATTTATGTGCGTCCGCATCAACTTGAACTTGTTAGTAATAACGATACGCAACAGCAATCTGAGCGGGTTAGTATATTAAGTAGTCGCTTTATTGGCTCCGCTTATGTATACACTGTGGTTATTGATGAGCAAGAAATAGAAGTTGCAGCCCAGTATGGCCAGTCATTTGAAATTAATGAACAGGTTATAATAAAAATAAAACCGCACACGGTGAATTTTTTTGAATCGTAATTAATCGCTGTGTTTTGCTCTAAAAAGTAAGGAATGACAATGGCGCAAGCGCAATCAGGGATTTGTGCTGAAGCAAACTTACACGGTTTGCACTTATTTTTTAATGTACTTGATGGTCACGACGAATCACTTCGCGCTAAGCTTAAAAAAGTGAGCGATATTGAAGATGAGTTTAGTGATCAATTCTCTGAATCTATGCTTTCTTGTATGGTCGCCATTGGCGCGCAATATTGGCCACACATTCTGCCTGATTATATGCCAAGTGAGCTGCAAAGCTTTCCTAATATCACCCATAGCGATTTTGTGATGAGTGCAAGGCCATGCGATTTATTTGTACAAATCCGCTCAGACAGAGAAGATGTAAACCACCTGTTTGCATTGCAAATATTAAAACTTTTCAACCCTGATGTTGAGCTGGTGGAGCAAATTCGAAATTTTCGTTTTTTAGATGGCCGTGATTTTAATGGTTTTATTTATGCGGGCGATACTCCGCATGGTCGTCAAAAACGGGTAACGGCCCTCGTTAATAAGCCTGATAGCTTTGAAGATCAAGGCAGCTATATTCATGTTCAGCGCTATAAGCATGACTTAACGTTATGGCAGCACTTGTCGTTGCAAGAACAAGAACAAATAATGGGGCGTACTCGTCTCGACAATACCCTAATAAGCCCCGCACTTGAAAGCAGCCATGCAACCCGAAGTGAATTAAAAGATGAACAGGGGCAAGCATTATTACTAAATCAAAGTATGCCTTATGGCGACGTGTATGAGCAGGGGATGTTAATGATTACGTGCTCGGCTAAAGGGGATGCGTTCGAGAAAGTACTCAATAGCCGATTAGGGCAGGGGGAGTATTACGACCATTGGCTTGATTTTACTCAAGCAGATATGGGCTCTGCGTTTTTTGCACCCTCAGTGCGATTTCTAAAGCAGCTATAAAACAAGCCAGTAACGGCTACGTATTAGTATAGCCGTAACAGTGATAACCAAACGAGTTTAAACCGTATCAAACAAAATACGCACACGCTCTAATGTGAGGTCTATTTCTGATACTTTCGCTGGCGCAATAAAAATAGTGTCATCGCCGGCAATTGTTCCTAATACGCCATCTGCTTTACCTAATGAGTCAAGTAAACGGGCAATTAGCTGCGCAGCGCCTGGGCTGGTGCGAATAATAATCATCATTTCGTTATGCATAATGTCAATAACTAACTGGCGTAACGGGCTTTTAGCGGTTGGTACACCCATTTCGGCAGGTAAACAGTACACCATTTCTTGTTTTGCATTGCGGGTACGTACCGCGCCAAACTTACTTAACATCCGCGACACTTTACTTTGGCTAATATTATCAAAGCCTTGTTCTTTTAATGCGTCAACTATTTCGCCTTGTGAGCCAAAATTCTCTTCTTTTAAAAGTGCTTTAAAGGCTTTTACCAATGCTTCTTGTTTGTCTTGTGGTTGCATAGTGTCTAATTAGTTATGTTGTCGATACTGCAAATTCTACACAAAAATGCATATTTATGCAGCAGTTGTTTAGGTTTTGCTGCGTTTAAACAGCAAAGTTTACAACTATGGTCGAAAATATAGCTAAAATAGGCAGGATAAATTTGTTTTTAGTCGCTAATTTCTTTATCTTATAAACCACAAATATTTCCTTCCTCAAATCACGGAGAATTCCAATGAAAGTTGCTGTATTAGGTGCTGCAGGTGGTATCGGTCAAGCGTTGTCTTTATTATTAAAAACAGGCTTACCAGCTGGTTCAGAATTATCACTATATGATGTTGCGCCAGTAGTTCCTGGTGTTGCTGTTGACCTTTCTCATATCCCAACAGATGTAAAAGTTGAAGGTTTTGGTGCAGATGCACTAGATAAAGCATTAACAGGTTGTGATATTGTTTTAATCCCAGCGGGTATGCCACGTAAGCCAGGTATGGATCGTGCAGATTTATTTAATGTTAACGCTGGTATCATTAAAACATTAGCAGAAGGCATTGTTGCTAACTGTCCTAAAGCGCTTGTAGGTATTATCACTAACCCAGTTAATGGAACTGTACCTATTGTTGCTGAAGTATTCAAAAAAGCAGGTACTTACGATGCTAAGCGTGTATTTGGTATTACAACTTTAGATGTGATCCGTTCTGAAGCGTTTATTGCTGAACTTAAAGGCGTAGACGTAGCAAGTGTTAAAGTACCAGTGATTGGTGGCCACTCAGGCACAACCATTCTACCGTTACTTTCTCAAGTTGAAGGTGTTACTTTCACTGATGAAGAAGTAGCTACACTAACTCCTCGTATCCAAAATGCAGGTACTGAAGTAGTTAATGCTAAAGCGGGCGGTGGTTCTGCAACATTATCTATGGGTGCTGCTGCAGCACGTTTTTGTATGTCTTTAGTTAAAGGCTTACAAGGTGAAGACGTTGTAGATTATGCATACGTTGCTGTTGAAAATGGCGATGCAGAGTACTTTGCACACCCGGTACGTTTAGGCAAAAATGGCGTAGAAGAAATTCTTTCTTACGGCACTCTAAGCGCATTTGAAGAGCAAGCTAAAAATGACATGCTTGAAACGCTGAAAAAAGATATCAAAGAAGGTGTTGATTTTATGGCGTAATAGCCAAAATTAACCAATAAAAAGCCTGCTATTTGCAGGCTTTTTTATTGCTCGGAATTATCTACACAGTATTACTTAGTGGTCGCGGTCAACCGCTATTCTAGCTAAGCTAATTAGTGCTTGCTTGTAACTCGACTCAGCTAAGCAATCTAAACATGCAATTGCTTTATTAGCTTCTTGCTCGGCTTTTTTCATTGTGAACTCAAGGGCATTGGTATGTTTAAGTGCAGCCAGTATCTCGTCAAGGTGCTCCATACCATTACAGTGCTCAATAGCGTCTCTTATTAACTGTGTTTGATGCTCACTACCGTGTTGCATTGCATATATAAGAGGTAACGTCGGCTTACCTTCAGCTAAATCGTCGCCAATGTTTTTACCAAGTTGGTCGGCATCAGCGTTGTAATCTAAAACATCATCCACTAACTGAAAAGCAGTACCTAAATGCATGCCATACAAATTAAGTGCTTCTAGTACACTATCGTCTTGATCAGTAATAATGGCCGCAAGACCCGTCGCTGCTTCAAATAGCTTGGCGGTTTTAGAATAAATAACCTGCATATAACTGGCTTCAGTGGTATCAGGATCGTTGCAGTTCATTAATTGCAGCACTTCACCTTCAGCAATAATGTTGGTTGCATCAGCCAGTACTTGCATTATTTGCATTTTACCAAGACCCACCATTAGCTGAAACGAGCGGGTGTAAATAAAATCACCCACCAGTACGCTAGCAGCATTACCAAACTCAGCATTTGCTGTAGGTGTGCCACGGCGCAAATTAGATTCATCTACAACATCATCATGTAAAAGCGTTGCGGTATGAATAAATTCAATGATAGTTGCTAGCGTAATGTGATCTTTGCCTTGGTAACCTAGCGCTTTAGCCGCCAAAATAGCCAACATAGGGCGAACGCGTTTGCCACCGCTGTTAACAATATACAAACCAAGTTGATTAACTAACGCCACATCTGAGCGCATTTGCGCATGTATTAGTTGATTGACGTCATTCATATCGCTTTCGATTAACGCCTGGATAGCTTTTATATCCATTGATCTCCGAGCCAATTTTAATGTGTGAACGGCGCAGATTGTACAACAAAAAATGCATTAGCTCGATATTTTGTGATGATTCCTTAAAAAAACACCCTTAAGTAGGTTAAATGACCTATTAACCTTGTGAATAATTGATTAAACATTCTGGTTTAATTTTGAATCACCCCTGGCGGTTAATTGAACTACATAGGCTCGCTTTGCTATTGCTAATTTATTTTCTGTAACCGTTAAAAAGCGCTTGGCAAAGGGGGATTTTAATATAAAATAGGGGAAATATTGAATTGCTCTCAATGCAGCTACTTTTTATTCATTTAATTACAAAAAGAGGCTTGCTAGTTTTTACGCATTAGCGTAAACTTCGCGCCCTATTGAAGAATATTTTAGTTGCGTCGATTTGAGGGCGCACAGACGGAGTTAATTATGTACGCGGTTTTCCAAAGTGGTGGTAAACAGCACCGTGTGACTGAAGGTCAAACAATTCGTCTTGAGAAATTAGACGTTGAAACTGGTGCAGCAGTTGAATTTGATTCAGTACTTTTAGTTGCTGATGGTGAGAAGATCGAGATTGGTGTACCGTTCGTAAACGGTGGTAAAGTAACAGCTGAGGTTGTTTCACACGGTCGCGGTGAGAAGATTAAGGTTGTTAAATTTAGACGCCGTAAGCATTCTCGTAAGCAAATGGGCCATCGTCAATGGTTCACAGAAGTTAAAATCACTGGCATTAGCGCTTAATTAGAGGTACTTAGAAATGGCACATAAAAAAGCAGCTGGTAGTACTCGTAACGGTCGCGATTCAGAAAGCAAACGCCTAGGTGTTAAGCGTTTTGGTGGCGAATCAGTTCTAGCGGGTAGCATCATTGTTCGTCAGCGTGGAACTCGTTTCCACCCAGGCGCAAACGTAGGTATCGGTAAAGACCACACTATCTTCGCAAAAGCAGATGGTAAAGTTCAGTTTGAACAAAAAGGTCCTTTAAACCGTAAATACGTAACTATCGTAGCTGAGTAATCAGTAAGGTAGTTAAAAAACCCCGCCTTTGCGGGGTTTTTTGTTTTAAGCATGTTTAAATATATACCCAAGTGTTTTTATGCTCAGTGTGCTCTATAGGCCACTTAGGTATATAATAGAGTTATTAACAAGCCAATCCCTAAAGTGAGTAATCATGAAGTTTGTAGATGAAGTAGAAATTCGCGCAGAAGCTGGTGACGGTGGCAGCGGCATCGTGTCTTTTCGTCGTGAGAAATATGTTCCAGATGGTGGACCTGATGGCGGTGACGGTGGAGACGGTGGTAGTGTTTATCTACAAGCTGATGAAAACTTAAATACCCTTATTGACTATCAATTTGAGCGTTTTCACAGAGCAGAACGCGGTACAAACGGTCAAAGCCGTAATTGTACAGGTAAAAAAGGTGAAGACCTGATCGTTAAAGTGCCTGTTGGTACACGTATTATTGATGTTGATACACAAGAATCATTAGGGGATTTAACCCAAGATGGTCAACGAATTGTGGTTGCAAAAGGCGGTTTCCATGGCTTGGGGAATGCGCGTTTTAAATCAAGTACTAATCGTGCTCCACGTCAAAAAACACTTGGCACACCGGGTGAAGTACGTAACCTTAAGTTAGAGCTAATGCTACTAGCTGATGTCGGCTTACTAGGCTTACCAAATGCAGGTAAATCAACCTTTATCCGCAGTGTGTCAGCTGCAAAACCTAAAGTAGCTGATTATCCATTTACTACGCTGATTCCTAACTTAGGGGTTGTTCGTCCTGAAGCAAACAAATCATTTGTAATTGCTGATATTCCAGGTTTGATTGAAGGCGCGTCAGAGGGTGCGGGATTAGGTATTCGCTTCTTAAAGCATTTAGAGCGTTGTCGTGTGCTTTTACATATTATAGATGTAATGCCAGTTGATGGCTCTAACCCTGTTGATAATGCATTTGCAATCATCAACGAGCTACACCAGTACAGCCCTAAGCTTGCTGAAAAGCCACGCTGGTTAGTATTTAATAAAATTGATTTATTGCCTGAAGATGAAGCCAAAGCCTTATGTGAGCAAATTGCAGAAGAGTTGGGTGAGTCTGAAAATATTTACAGTATTGCTGCAATTAATAAATTAAATACGCAGCCATTAATTCACGACATCATGACGCTACTTGATAACATGCCTAAAGAGAAGTTTGTTGAAGTGGCAGACGAAGAGGTTGAATTTAAGTGGGATACCTACCATCAAAAAGCCACTAAAGGCGATGATGATGACTGGGATGATTGGGATGAAGATGATTACGACGTAGAAGTTGTCTACGAGCGTTAATAATTGTTTATATTTAAAAGGAGCTAACGCTCCTTTTTCTTTGATTAATAATAAAGTATTGGGTATTTAGTGTGATAATTTCAATGATTGCAGCAATGGCAAATAACCGTGTCATTGGCTTAGATAATAAAATGCCATGGCATTTACCTGGTGACCTTCAGCACTTTAAAAAAGTAACCTCTGGTAAACCCGTTATTATGGGGCGCAAAACATTTGAATCAATAGGCCGACCGTTACCTGGGCGACGTAATATTATTATTACTCGTAATAAAGACTATCACGCATCAGGAATTGAAACAGTAACCACACCAGAAGCTGCACTTGAGCTTGTTAATGATGTTGCAGAGGTGATGATAATTGGTGGCGGAAACATCTACCAGCAGTTTTTAGCGCAGGCGCAGCGCTTGTATTTAACCTTTATAGACTTAGATGTTGAAGGGGATACACAATTTCCTGATTATGAAAGTGTTGCAAACTGGCAAATTGAAGATGAAATGTTGATGGCGCCCGATGATAAAAATAAATATAGTTATAAATTCGTAACTTTGAATAAAGTTTCTTAACATTATTGCGAAAATCTGAGCGTGTTGGTACAATATTAAACAGTCGAGTACGAAAAAAGTATTAATATAGGGTGTCCAATCAATGATTAAATTACCAAAGCTAGTTGTAATTGCTGCTATTGCAGCGGGTTCGTTCGCTTATACTGCGCCTGTAAGCGCTGATGATCAGTTAGCTGTTTCAGTCTGTGAATACATTGCCGCTGATGATAAAAATCGTCTGCGTAGCAAACTAAAAAGTTCACGTGTGAAAGTACGTAATATATATGATGCAGTTTTCTGTAATGGTAACAACTTATTGCGTCACGCTGTTGCAAGTAATGCGGTTGATACGGGTGAGTACATTGTTAAAAACTTATCAAAAAGCTCACTTGAAGATGGCGCAGATATCGCTTGGGCTGAGGCAAATCATGCTGGTTCAGCTTTAATCCCTATTATTAAAGACCGCGCAGGCCTTTAATTAAAAGCTTAATTTAAAAAAACCGCGTTTATACGCGGTTTTTTATTAGTTACTTAAAACATCCTTCTATTGAGTCTTTATCTATCTCTCAATACACCTGACTATTACCCTAATTAAGTCTTTTACATAAAAATGTCATAAAAATTCAATACTCTGTATGAATGTCACTTTTGAGATATGTTTATGCGTGTATCATTTTTTACCCGTCTTTTAGCTATTTTATTAACGTTAGCCAGTGTGTTGCTCGCCGCTACCTTGTTATGGGCAAGTCATACATTACTAAAAATTCAACAACAAGATATTGCTTATAGCCAATTAAAAAATACCATAATGGTCGATCTTGCTGGCCTTTTAGAAGACTACTTGGCACGAGGCAATAGCCAATACCTGACGCAATCTTCAGCTTTAATTGAGCAACTTAAAGCGCAGCAGCTAACTGTACTTCCCTCTGAGTTAGAAGTGCGCCTTTCAACACAGCTATTTTCACTAAATAAAGACATTAACGGTAAATACAGAGCACTAGGAAAGCTCTCAGGTAACGAAACTGCGCTTTTAGACAATGCTCTGAGACAAATGGCGGGCTCAGCGTCATCGCTTATAAATTATGTACAAAAAGCATCAACTCAAAGTAGTCATGCTCTAAGCTACAATAAGTTGGCGAGTGATTATTATAGTGAAGTGGTTAATTTATCTTTATCGACCTATCAACTGCTAAATGATTACCAGCCTGAAATTGAAAAAAGCCTGCAACAAAGCGTAAAAAATTTAAACTTACTCGCTGCAAAAATTGCACAGTTGCCTAATTTAGGAGTGATGACTGAGGTTGATGAATTTGCTTTATTTGTAGATGAGGAGCCAGAGGATTTGGCTGCTGATATAAAAGCGGAGTTGGTTAGTTGGCCTAAGCGCTATTTACGTGATTTAAGCAGTACTTTATCGCAAGCAAAGCAGCGTAATTCTGGAACGAATGAGTTACGTAAACAAATTAGCGTGTTATCAAAAACAGTGATTGAGGCAGAGCAAACATTAAAAGCGCAGCAAGATACCGTTAAACAACAAGTATTTTGGGTGTTTGGAATTGCAATAGGTGGTTTAGTAATATTAGCTTTTGGTGTTTATTGGGTGCAACGTAAACAGGTTTTACAGCCTTTGCGGCAACTGCGAGATGGGTTTGCATTTTTAATCGAAAGTAATGAGTTAAAAAATATTACAGTGAATAATCCTAAAACAGAGGTTGGTGAAATAGCGCAGTATTTTAACCAGTTAATTGAGCGCCAGCGTCTGGAGGCGCAAGAAAGAGCGAGTATGCTTGGTGTCGTTAGTGACTTCATGGAGCAAATGAGTGAGCATTTAGAAAAAATAGGGTCAAAAAGCGCGACTAGCTACGAACAAGTTGTTAAAAATGAAAGTTTACTAGTAAATATTCAACACATAGGTGAGCAGGTTAATCATATTAACGCTCAAGCTGCTGAAAATGCTCAAAGTACTTATGAGGCAATGCAGCAAAGTGTTGGTTTTGCTAAAAATATGCTTAATGCGAGTTCTGATACACAGCAACGTATTGAACAAGGTATGCACAGTGTGCAAGAGTTACTGAGCGGCGTACAAGGAGTGAGTAATATAATAACGGTTATTCGCACCATAGCTGAACAAACCAATTTATTAGCACTGAACGCTGCAATAGAATCAGCAAGGGCCGGTGAGCAAGGCCGAGGTTTTGCGGTGGTTGCTGATGAAGTAAGGCAATTAGCCATGCAAACCCAAGGTTCGTTAAAAGAGATTAACGATCAGCTGGCGTTATTAAGTGAGAACTCTCAAATGGTCTATTCACAAATTAATGCGTTAACTGAGGATGCACAGCTACAAACCGAAAATGCCCAAGAGCTTCAAGCAAACTCTGAAGGGGTCGCAAATAATGCTCAGCAGGCAAACACAGTTGCAGTTGAAGCAATGGAGCTTGCAAAACAGCAAAGCAATTTCCTTAGTGACTTTACCCAATCAATGCATAATATGAAAAGCCAAGTAAATGAGTCGAGTGAGTTGGTGTCTGATATTCGCTCGCAGCTAGAGCTGCAAATGGCAACAATTAGAAAGGGATTGGGTTTAGACAGTGATGCAGTTTAATCGCGGTATAAACTCGAAACCGTAAATATTAACCTGTATGCTAAAAGTCTACGTAATTACCCAAAGGGTTTAACATGATTGAACAAGGTCAAACAATACCCGCAGTTAGTCTATCTAAGCTAACCGATGACGGTATGCAAACACTGACAAGCAATGAATTATTTGCAGATAAAAAAGTCGTGTTATTTGCAGTGCCAGGCGCTTTTACACCAACGTGTTCGAATGCTCATTTACCTGGATATATCGCGCTAGCCGATAAAATTAAGGCTAAAGGTATTAACGCTATCTATTGTGTATCGGTAAATGATGCATTTGTGATGAAAGCGTGGGGTGAGTCACAAAATGCAGAGCATATAGATATGCTTGCAGACGGTGATGCTAGTTTTACCCGTGCTTTAGGGCTTGAAAAAGATACCGCAGGCTTTGGTGGAATACGCTCAAAACGATACGCGATGGTTGTTGATAATGGTGTTGTTACTGGTCTATTTGTAGAACAAGACAAAGAGTTTGTAATAAGCAGTGCTGAAGCTGTTTTAGCAACGCTTTAACACTGACGACTTTAATCAGAGAATAAAAAGCCGATACAGTGTATCGGCTTTTTTTATCTAAAGAGAGGATGTTTTATGGCTGGTATTGACCGCTTAGCGTTAAACCAGAGAATGTTTGATACGCATTAACACTTAAGTGCCATGTTCCCGCTTGAGGATTACTAAAAGTACAAGTTTCGGCGTTACCATTTTTATATGGACGACAATCATAGCTTGAGCTTGTTGGCTGGCTACCAAATTTTACAAATAAGTCTGCATCACCGGTGCCGCCTGACGTTGTAACAGTAAAGTTTGCCATACCCGCCGGTACATCTAGCGTGTAATGTTTCCACTGACCTGCATTTGCTGTGATATCAGACACTGTGCCGCCACCTGCTTGAGGTGTACCTGAACCACCACCTGTTGAACCACCCGTAATGTTACCGACTAAACTCACGCCACTGTAGGCTGAATAACCACGCAGCATTACATGGTAAGTGCCGGCTGTTGGACTATCAATAGAACATTCTTCACTGTTTCCACCTTTATATGGACGACAATCATAAGTGGTTGAGGTTGGTTTACTACCTGCACGTACATACAAGTCAGCATCCCCTGTGCCACCACTCATAGTGAAAGTAACATTGGTTGCACCACTTGGTACTGTCATAGTGTAAAAGTCTTGTGCACTTGCCGCACCGCTTAAACCGGTTTTGACTTCTCCATCAACAAGTTCGTTATCACCCGTTGTTGGCGGTGTACCACCAGATGCTGCAGCAACCGCAGCGGCCGCATCAACAATACCTGTACCACAGCTGGTACACGTGGCAGAGAATGGACGAGTGGTTGTTTTTAAAATACTTTCTATTTCATCAGGAGTCGCGTTTGGTTTTGCTTGTTTGATCAGTGCAGCAACACCCGCAACATGAGGAGCCGCCATTGAGGTGCCTTGCGAAAAGCCATAACTGTCGCTTGATGGTGTTGTTGAACCCGAATTGTAAGTTGATAAAACACCTTCAGAATCATTGGCAAAGCTTTGCGCGCCACCCGGTGCTGCCACATCAATATTACTTCCATAATTTGAGTAATAAGCGCGGCCACCATTACGGCCAACTGATGCAACATTAACAACACCATTACAGTTACCAGGGTTGTAGTTTGCAGAATTATCGTTATCGTTACCTGCAGCAATAACAACAACTGTGCCGTTGTTACGAGCGGTATTAATGGCATTTTGCGTGGTTGAACTACATGCACCCGCACCACCTAAACTCATGTTAATTACATCGGCTGGATTAGCATTTGCTGATGTACCCGATACATTACCACCTGAGGCCCAAATGATACCGTCAGCAATATCTGAGGTTAAACCGCCACATTTACCCAACACACGCACTGGTACTACTTTGGCGTCATAAGCAACACCAGCAACGCCTTCACCGTTATTCGTTACTGCAGCGACAGTGCCTGCAACGTGAGTACCATGCCAACTAGAGCCTTGTGCACCGTTATTACCACATTCACCAGCTGCAACCGCATCCCCTGGATCGCGAGCATCGTTGTCACGGCCATTGCCATCATTGGCGACTGATAGATTAGAGATCATATCGTAGCCTGGTAAAATATTAGCGTTTAAATCAGCGTGAGGGCGGTAGCCCGTATCAAGCACAGCGACAACCACACCACTGCCTGTTGCCGTATCCCAAGCTGTTGGTAAGTTAAGTCCACCGGCTTGCTCATAGTAATGCCATTGATCGCCATAACGCGGGTCATTTGGTGTCGCAAATGGTTTTAGCATTTGATCGACTTCAATATATTCAACATTACCCGAATTAACCATTTCCTGCATGAACTGCTGGGCCTCTTCAGCGTTTAGTTTTTTATCGGCACGCATTACGTGATGGTTATTGAGTGCCATTGCGCGAACATACTTGGCTTTAACTTTGCCTTTTTTTGAGGTGAAGTTTTTTACAAAGCTTTGCGCTTCTTTATTCATCATTGCTGGTGATACATCAGCGGTTGAGGTACTCATCATATCGTTGTTATTCTTATATTTAATGATGAATTGAGTCTCAAAACCACCTTGATTTTGTAACTTAGCTGAGGTTTCTGCCATTGAAGGTGCGATTGCTTGCGCTGGGTTTGCCATGCTTGAGCTGGCAGCAAAGAGTGTACTTATTGTTAGCGCAACAGCGCATTTTTTGAATGAATTATTAGAAGTCATAATTACCCTTAGTTTTATTATTATTTGTGAAAATCCACAAAGCGGGTACAAAGGTAAATGATCTGTTAACTATTTTGAAATATTAAATACGTATGTACCTATTTCATTTAGTTATAACCGCGTATTTAGTGCGCTTTCAGTTGTTTTGTATTTGTTTTATTGCTATTGACGATCCTAATGTATTAGATTTTTTTTGGTGTTTTTTATCATTAATTAACTTTTATTGATAAATTAAAAACAATACAAAAGGGGGGTTGACCTTTGCGGGTTAAAACAAGCCTTGTAGGCTAAGTAACAAATCGAGCAAAGCTACCGCGCCCTGTTTACGCTCAAGATAAACACGTTCTGGCTATCTGGTTATTATTGAAACTTTGTTATAATTCACAAAAGTTTTTAAGAGATAACTAAATGACTCACGTTGATGTGATAGTGATTGGTGCCGGAGCCGCTGGTTTAATGTGTGCTGCACAAGCAGGGTATCGCGGCCGAAGCGTCACAGTACTTGATATGGGTAAAAAGCCAGGACGTAAAATTTTAATTAGTGGCGGTGGGCGTTGTAATTTTACCAATGAAAATGCAAGCCCTAGCAACTATTTATGCGCAAACCCCCATTTTGTAAAATCGTGCTTAAGTCGTTATACGCAACACGACTTTGTAGAGCTTGTAGACCGACATGGTTTGGCATATCACCATAAGACACTCGGGCAATTATTTTGTGACAATAGCGCACAAGACATTGTTGATATTTTACTAACCGAGTGTGAGTGGGCGGGCGTTACTATTAAACTGCGCAGCGAAGTGTTAAATGTCGCTAAAACAGCTACCGGCTATAGTGTGACCACTGAACAAGAAACACTTACTTGTGAGTCGCTTGTGGTTGCATCGGGTGGGTTAACCATGCCTAAACTGGGTGCTACGCCAATCGGCTATAAAATTGCAGAGCAATTTGGCTTAAAGATATTGCCGACTATGGCTGCTTTAGTTCCCTTTACCTTACATCAGCACGATAAAGACCGTTTTGAAGGGCTTTCGGGTATTAGTATTCCTTGTGAAGTTGCAAGCGAAGATGGCACCGTATTTAAAGAGAATATTTTATTTACTCATCGTGGTCTATCTGGGCCTGCTATATTGCAAATAAGCTCATTTTGGCGAGCAGGTCAGGCGGTAACGATCAATTTACTGCCTGAAATAGATTTAAAGCAACAGCTAGCTGATTGGCGAGAAACACAAGCGCAAAAATCGTTGAAAAATAGCCTTGCGACTATCCTACCTAAGCGCTTTGTAGAAATACTCCACGACAGTAACGCCATTCCCGATTGTAATATTAATCAACTGACGCATGGCCAAATAGACGCGCTTGCTGATTATATTCATGCGTGGCAAATTAAACCAAATGGTACCGAGGGTTACAGAACCGCAGAGGTTACTTTAGGCGGCGTAGATACCGACGAGTTGAGCTCAAAGACATTTGAGGCTAAAAAAGCCAAAGGCTTATACTTTATTGGCGAAGTAACCGATGTAACGGGTTGGCTAGGAGGCTATAATTTCCAATATGCGTGGAGCTGTGGATTTGCCGCCGGGCAGTACGCGTAATTGTTTTTAAACAATTATAAAATTTAGCTGCAAACTGCGTATTGACACGCCACTTCATCTTTGAGGTGGCGTTTATTCCTGCTCTGTTTATAACTTAAGTTTTTAACTCGTCTGGGTAAGTTTATACTGCTGCATTTTGCTATTTGGTTTTTCGGGAATAGTCATTTCTATAATTCCAGCATCAATGGCTGGCTTTAAGTAGCGCTCTCTAAAATGTTTACGGTCTTTTAATCCAAGCTTATTTTGTAGCTCTTGTCGGTTTAATGGCTTTTCGCTTTGGGTAAATACATTAATTAAAGCGATGACTTGGGGGGCTTGTAAGTCTACATTTATAGCCTGTTTAACTTGAGGGGGTTGTTGGGGGTTTTTGGTTTTTGTTATTGATTTTAAATCACTTTCTAATGAATTTAGTGCCGCTAGTAATGCTTCCAATATATACTCAATAAACACGGATGAGTCACCGGACTTGGTACTCAGGTTAATGCTTTCAAAATAATGTCGGCGAGTTGTCGCTATAACATTGTTAATATTTATTAGTGAAAATAGCGAATGCCACTGCGATAATTGCAGGGTTTGCCACGTACACGCTATTTCAGTATTACCCTGTGCAAAAGGTTGAATAAACTGTAATTCATAATGGCATACTGCACTACTGATTAAAGGATGATGCGCGGTTGTTTTAAACCAAGCAAATAACTCCTCTACCATTTGTGGTACTCGCATTGCTTGTGGTGCCATTTGCAAACCACTTTTTAACGCTAAACTTTGCTGCCTATAACTGCCCGATTTTTCACTCAGATCTTTGATTAAGCTTCGATGCAAGGCTAATAAGCTATCTGGGGTTGATAGACCAGATGATATTGATTGAATATCAAGGTTATTGATTTGCAGGGAGGCGGTTTTTTGTTGCTTATAGTGCTCAAGCATTGCTGGCGAATATAAGGCACTGATTTTACCTAAAACTTCACTAATATTTACCATACTGTGAGTCATGCTAGCTGAAATAGAGAAGGGGGGAGTGGCGTTGCTCATTTTGGTATAGGGGTTATTCAAATCAGGGGGTTAAGAATACGCGAACTGAGTTTAAAAGTCAGTTTTAATGGGTTTTTAGTCTGGTTTTTTGTGCTGTTATTAGTTCTTTATAATTAGTTTGGTGTGTGTCGATACATTAATTGGCTATCTTACTTAGTTATAAGAGGCTAGCTGAAGCGACTATCGTTAGTTTATTGTCGCTAAAATAAACTGAATTACGACCATTATTTTTAGCTTCGTATAGTGCGCTATCGGCACGTTCTAACACGCTAATAACTGAATCATCAGAACTGATGGTAGCTACCCCTATGCTTATGGTTAGCTGAATGTTGGCAACAGGGTGCGTCGAAATATAGTCTTTTAACGCGTTTGCTTGTGTTAATGCATTGGTCAGTGAGGTGTTTGGTAAAATAATAGTAAACTCTTCTCCCCCCCAACGCGCAATTAATGAATGGTTGGGCATGTTACTTTTAATCAGTTTAGCAAACTCAGCTAACACTTTATCACCGACTAAATGACCATAGGCGTCGTTTATTTTCTTAAAGTGATCAATATCACAAATAAATAAGCAGTTTGTGGTTTTTGTTTCTTTGCTGCTGGTAATGACTTGCGACAATGCATAATCAAATTTTTGTCTATTATAAAGCCCTGTGAGTTTATCTGTTTCAGCGAGATGTTGAATCTCTATATTACGGGTTGTTAAATGCGCATATGCAGAAAAACGTGTTTTTTCATAAAATCTGAAAATTAAGATATGGGCAATGCTGACCTCAATGATATTAAATAAAGAGCCCAGCCCGATAGTGACGGTTAGCTGTTGTTGCTTATAAGTTAGGTAAGCACAAATACAAAAAGCAATGGCGCTAAAAATGCTCCCCCAATTTCTACCCACTAAAAAAAACGCAAAAGGGGGAATAAGTGTTGCCCAAAATAAAGAGTGAGCAAGGCCACCGACAGAGATAACAAATGTCATTATTAAACTAACGACCATAAATGTAACTGCCCATGCCGCAGCACTTACATTTGCAGTTTTACTAAACCAGCCATAAATAGCTAATGATATAACTAAGCCTAATGCATCAATGGCGGCAATATCGTAACTGTGAAAGTAGAACAGGTTGAGTAGGGTTAAAACTAAAAAGTAGCAGGTTGCCGTTAATAATGAATGAGCAATTAAGCGTGTGCGCCAAAAGTCTTTATGATCTTTTGGATACTGTGGTAGTCCTTTGTACCAAAAATCTAGCATGCTTTATTTCTCTTAGACTGTGTCTTTTTTATTGACTGATTATTACTCATAACCCGCTCATATAAAAGTACCGAGTAAATAACTACAAAAAGAAAGGGTTATCTAGCTTGCGCTATTTTTGTATGCAAAATACAGTTCTGCATTGCAGTGATAGCGAGTAGATCTTCAGCTAGAGATATGACGGGCACATTATTACTTTGGACACTCTCTTTAAAGTGATGATGATTACATAGTTAAAAACCCCGATATCACGCAGTGCTATCGGGGTTTTTTAACTTCTAGTGGTTACTCTTCGATAAACGCTTCACCTTCTTTCATCCACTTAGCGGCCGGTTTGCCTTTAAGATAATGATCAAAGTACTGCATCATACGCACTGAAAAATCGACCTGATTAGGAAACTTTTTCAAGTGGTGTGGTTCACCTTCGTATTGTAAAAAGGTTGCATCTTTACCTGCGCGGCGAAGCGCTAAGTAATATTGCACGCCTTCATGCCATGGCACCGCATCATCTTTGTCGCCAAACATAATTAAGATAGGCGTGTTTACTTTATCGGCAAAAAATACCGGTGAGTTTTCAATATAAAGCTCAGGTGCTTCAAATAAATTTTTACCAATACGGCTTTGCCCTGTTTCGTATTGAAATTGGCGTGCAAGTCCAGATTTTAAGCGAATGCCACTGTAAGCACTGGTCATGTTAGACACTGGCGCGCCCGATACCACTGCTTTAAACATATCAGTTTGGGTGATCATAAATGCACTTTGATAACCCGCCCAAGAGTGGCCTTGTAAACCTATTTTATCTGGGTCGGCAATGCCTAAATCAATCAGCTTTTGGGTGGCGTTGATCATGGTTTGAGTTGAAGATTTACCGGGGTGTCCTATTTCAAAGCGAATGTCAGGTAAAAAAATGGCGTAGCCATTTGAGGTAAACATCGGGAAATTAGGGCGATGATTTAATTCCATTTTTGGAAAGTCATACATGCGCTGGCTCATGTAGCGGTAAAAGTACACCACAACAGGCACTTTATCGCCTTTTTTGTAGCCGGCAGGCTTGATTAATACCCCTTGTAAATCTTCACCATCAAAGCCTTTATAGCTAATGAGTTCAGGTGCTTGTCCCCAAGCAAAGTTGCTTATCTGAGGGTTAAGGTTAGTTACGCGTTGTGGTTGTTTAAAGTTAGAGTCTGTTTGATAAATGTCTGGAAATTGCTGATAGGTTTGCTCAGTAAATAAGTATTTATCGGCATGTTTGGCCTTTTTAATTACATCAAAGCGCTTATTACCTGTAAGTAATTCAGTGACTTCAAGAGTTGCTAAATTAAGTTTTGCCACTTCACTTTGCTTGCTTTGTAAATTAATTGCAGAAAGCAGGAGCGTATCATTGTTGTTAAAGGCTACTTGGTTTTTATCAAGTTTGATCACTCTGTATTGCGTGTTACTTTTTTTACCATTAGTTAAGCGTTTAGCTTGCTTGGTATTGACGTTAAACGACCAAATATCGTATTTGCTGTAAACCAGTATTTCGCTGCTATCGTTCAGCCAGCCTGCAAAACCATAACCAGGCTGCTTGGATGGATAGTCGTGTTTGTCATCGGCAAACGTGGCGTTAATCGCCTTGCTGAGTACGCTCACTTTATTATTACCTAAGTTTTTAAGCTGTACTTGGTTATTATCAAAGTAAGCAGCAAACTGCCCATTGGGCGCAAGGCTCGGTCTAAATGGATAGTCGTTAATGATAGGAGTCTGTTTACCCGTGTTTATATCAACAGCAAAGTAGTCAGCAAAAAAACCGCCATACATTACTTTTTCAAGATGCGCTAAATTTGAGTAGCCTAACAATGAAGTGGCACGCTCAGTATTAAGCGACAGCTCAGGCATATTTGGCGTGCTTAACTGAACGACTTGCTGTGAGTTTACATGGTATACCGCCGTGTAATGACGGTTTTTATTATTTTCATTCCATTGCTGCTCTTCGCGAGGTTTAATTTGCGCGTCATTGTTGTGCCATACATTTAACCCTTTATGGTCGCGAATTACCTCAAAGTCATACAGTGATGACTCATCTGTGTATTCTTTTTGTTTAATTTTTGCTGCGAGTTTTGGGCGGTTTTCAAAGTATAAACGTGTACCATCTTCGGCCCAAGTTAATGTCGCGGTTTTGCCCATTAACCATTCTGGGTTAGGTGATTGCACAGTGGTTAGCGTGTCGTTTTGCCACAGCGTTAATTCGTACTGACGACGACGCTTATCATCGTTTACATAGTTGCCTAAGGTAAACGCAACGGTTTTTTCGATTGGGTGCCACGCTATTTTGCTAGCAACCACACCAGGCTCATCAATTAATACGGTGCTGGTAAAATTATCGAGTGAAAATAAGGTAATTTGATTATTGCCGCCATCCACATAGCTTTGACTCACCAATAGTTGATCGCTGGTGGCACTAATGCCATAGGTAAAGGCACTTTCAAGAGTATGAGTGCGTTTGTCACTTAAGTTGATGATAACCAGAGGATAGCTTTTATCTTTTTTGTCGGCAGTGATAGCGCTGTCGCTGTCGAGCTTTTTATCGTCTTCTTCAGCGTTTTCATTTTTGCGATAGGCCAGCCACTGGCCGTTATTAGCTAGCACGTAATCTTTTACATTATTAAAGCTTTGCTGCTCACCGGTTTGGGTGTTCACTAATACTAAGTTATTTTTTAAGTCACTTTTTTTCTTAGTGGTTTCTTTTTCAAGCAGAGTAGGCACCTGCGTAAATGCGACCCAGTTAGCCATTTTGCTAATGGTAGGACGGGTTCCTCGTTCCACTTCAGCAATAAGCTTATTGCTATTGAGTGAGTAGACTTTCCCGGTAGCATTCCCGCGATAAGGGGTTGCACTTAAAGAAAGGATTTGACCATTTTCAGAAAGCTGCGTGCCTTTTGCAGATTTAAAATCAAATACATCTTTAAATTCTAGTGGCTTATTAGCTAAAGCACTGGCGCTCGTTAAGCTGGTAATAAGTGCACAGCCTACAAGAGTGAGTTGTGTTTTCATTATAGATTCTCGTTTTTTAACATTATTTTATTGTAACGAGTTTTAATAACAATTCGAGTAGATACGATAAGTGGTAGCAGGGCAGAGATGAGAGGTTAAAAATATAAGGTAAAAGGTAAAAGGTAAAACTTTCGGGCTACGGAATGCGAGGTGCTAAGTATCCGTAAAAAGTTAGGGAAGCGGAAGTTTAATTGTGGTTTTCAATTTTTTTACTTTCAGCTCTGTGTTCAAATTTATTTTTAAGTCTAATTTATAAAAAGAACACAGAGTTTATGTGGAATAGATTATAAGAAATGGCTAAATAGTTTAATTTAATAACCTTGCTAGCAAAATTAACTAAAACCTTATAACCAAATTTTTTGAAGCTCTGGCCATTGTTTTTCAAATTGCTCGCTAGGTCGTGCACTAAAATTACTGCGCACAAACTGATTCATTTTACCTTCAACGTAGGCAAGCAAAAAGTTAGCTAGGGTTAACTCATCGCTTTGGAAGTTTTTACCTTCACGTAGCTTACGCTCTCTAAGGATTTGTTTAAATTGGGTTTCTAGCTTTTCAAATAAGCCTTGTACACGCTCACGAAGTCGCTCTTGTTCACCCTGTAGAGCATCGCCTGTTAATATACGGGTTATGCCTGGGTTTTTTTCGGCAAACGTTAGCAGCAGTAATAGGGTGTTGTATACACGTGCTTTACTTTCTTTCTCGTTATCTAAAATAAGATTAATACGTGATAGCAGCGTGTCTTCAATAAATTCAATTAACCCTTCAAACATGCGCGCTTTACTAGGAAAGTGGCGATAAAGAGCGGCTTCAGATACGCCAACTTCTGCGGCAAGTTTGGCTGTTGTAATACGCTGGCCTGGGCTGGTTTCTAACATTTGTGCGAGTGCTTGCAGTATTTGCTCTTTGCGATTACTTTTTTTTGTCGCAGGCATGAACATTCCTTTTTAATAGTTATTTTTTTCAACATAAATGTGCGATAACACAGCTTTGTGCCAAGTGTTACAGCGCGCAATACTCAATGGGGTGTTTTTGCACGTATTACAGCGATACATTAGTAATGCGCAAGCGTTAAGCTATTTTAGCGTAGTAAAATTACACCAAAAGGTCACAAGGCGTCATCATGTTAATGTTTTATTCAGTTTGTTTCCAGCCTTTTTATAATCGTTTGGCGAGCTGCTCGATCACTTTAACCGCTATTTCTATTTTACTGGTTTCAGGTAAGTCGAGTTGTTCATTTTGCCAATACAGGGTGAGTGCGTTGCGCTCAGAATTAAAGCCTACATCACTGTGCGATACATCGTTGGCACAAATCATATCGAGGTTTTTATTGGTTAGTTTCCCCTTTGCGTAATTAGCAACGTTCTGCGTTTCTGCGGCGAAGCCGACGGTGTAAGGGCGGTTTTGTGTGAGGTTTGCAACCGCGGCTATTACATCTGGGTTTTTAACTAAGCTAAGAGTGAGTTCATCGCCTTGTTTTTTCATTTTTTGCGTGGCGATACTTGCTGCACGATAATCGGCCACAGCGGCACAACCAATAAAGGCATCTGAGTGAGGCGCATATTTGAGTGACTCATGCAGTAACTGTTCAGCACTTTCTATATTAATTAAATTAACACCTTGCGGTGCTGTAATAGTTACCGGGCCTGAAATTAAGTTCACGTGTGCGCCAAATGATAACGCAGCTTGCGCCAGTGCATAGCCCATTTTTCCAGAGCTATGATTTGATATAAAACGAACAGGATCGAGAGGTTCACGGGTTGGGCCTGCGGTAATTGTAATTGTTTTACCTGCTAAGAGTTGTGGTTGCGCAGGTTCAGTGCATAAACTCACTAATTCATGCGGTTCAAGCATTCGCCCAGCACCGACATCACCACAAGCTTGCTCACCCTTACCTGGTCCCCAAACAGCAACGCCACGAGCCTTTAAAGTGGCTATATTAGTTTGCGTTGCAAGGTGTGCGTACATTTGCTGATTCATAGCTGGCGCTATGGCAACTTTTGCGGGGGTCGCCAGTAATAAAGTCGTGAGCAAGTCGTCAGCAATCCCTGCGGCCATTTTCGCAATAATATTGCTGGTGGCAGGGGCAACTAAAATTAAATCAGCCCATTTGGCAAATTCAATATGTCCCATAGCGGCTTCGGCTGATGGGTCTAGCAATGAGTCAGACACCATTTCACCACTCACAGCTTGCATGGTTAGCGGGGTGATAAAATGTTTTGCTGATTCGGTCATTACTACTTTAACGTCACAACCATGGTCTTTTAAGCGTCTTACGAGTTCAGCACATTTATACGCTGCAATTCCACCGCTAATACCCAGCACTATTTTTTTATTTGTTAAATTAATCATGGTTGTTCATCAATTTTATAAAATATGGTGGCTAAAATAACAAATCTTGAGCGTGACAGCTAAGATAAAATGCGTTTTATCGCGCTAATTTTTGATTTTGCATTACAGTTATACAGTACAGTAATCTTTCAAGGATGAATCATGCAATTAACGTCACTGCCTAATTCGCTCCGCCCGCGAGAAAAACTGCTAGAAAAGGGCGCAAAGGCACTCTCTGATGCTGAACTATTAGCTATATTTTTGCGCACGGGCCTACCCGGCATGAATGCCATAGAGTTGGCGCAGCATCTGATCAACGAAAATAAAACCCTGCATAATTTGTTTAATGCCAGTATGGATGAATTTTGTGCGCAAAAAGGCTTGGGAATGGCTAAATATGTTCAGCTACAAGCAGTACTTGAGCTAAGCCAGCGTTACATGCAAGAAGGCTTTGTACGCGACGCCGTTTTTAACTCTCCACAAGCCGTTTATGACTATTTAACGCTGCAAATGCGTGGATTGCAGCAAGAGGTATTTATGGTGTTGTATCTTGATAGTCAAAATCGTTTATTAAAAGATGAAATATTATTTTACGGCACAATTAATGCGGCCAGTGTATATCCGCGTGAAGTGGTAAAGGCGGCACTGAAAAATAATGCGGCGGCGGTTATTTTTTCACATAATCACCCCAGTGGTATTGCAGAACCGAGTCAGGCCGATAAGCTCATTACCAATAAGTTGTGCCAAGCACTGCAATTAGTCGACATAAATGTGTTGGATCATATTATTATTGGTGGTGAAAGCAGTGTTTCGTTTGCCGAACGGGGACTGATTTGAGTTTATCGCTTCAGATATGTGCTAAAAATGAGCGGTTTAGTGCGTTTTGGCAAATTAGTTTAATTTAAATGCAGTTTTTACTTTCCCTAAGGGCATTCGATCTTTATAATTAGCCGCTATCAAATTTACACATGAGCTGGTTGGATAAGATCAGTATTTGATCTTTGCCTGTAAAAGCTGTATAAAGAGCGCCCTTCGATTTATCTCTAGGGCACAAATACATGGCCTTAGGGAAAATTAAGCTCGAGCGAAGTTATTGGAGATATATAGACATGTCTAAAGTATGTCAAGTTACAGGTAAGCGTCCAGCGGTTGGTAACCACCGTTCACACGCGAGAAACGCGACTAAACGTCGTTTCCTACCTAACCTACAAACACACCGTTTTTGGGTTGAAAGTGAAAAACGTTTTGTAACATTACGCACTACTACTAAAGGTATGCGTATTATCGATAAAAAAGGCATTGACACGGTTCTTACTGAAATCCGTGCTCGTGGCGAAAAAGTTTAAGGAACTGAATTATGCGCGATAAGATCCGTTTAGTTTCAACTGCTGGTACTGGTTTTTTCTACACTACCGACAAGAACAAGCGTAACATGCCTGAAAAAATGGAAATCAAAAAATTCGATCCTAAGGCTCGTAAACATGTGATTTTCAAAGAAGCTAAAATTAAGTAATTTAGTTTTCTTTCAGAAATGTAAAAACCCAGCTTATGCTGGGTTTTTTGTTTTTAAAATCTGCTCTATCATCTACCGAAACCATATCACCGTAATGATACCCATTGAATTAAATCGCTAATTGGCTTTTGTTAAGCACCACGAATTATTCCGTAGATAATGGCATCAGTTGTTTATAACTAAAAAACATAAAGAGTATGAGCATTAAATAATTTTACGAGCTAAGTCGTTTGGTGTTGTGTATTTAGAGTGGGGTTATGAGCTGTTTAAGTATGCCTGAAGAGGAATAAGGGGGCTTTAC
Source organism: Pseudoalteromonas sp. SM9913 (assembly GCF_000184065.1). Lineage (NCBI taxonomy): Bacteria > Pseudomonadati > Pseudomonadota > Gammaproteobacteria > Alteromonadales > Pseudoalteromonadaceae > Pseudoalteromonas > Pseudoalteromonas sp. SM9913. Next base: position 2,851,405 of record NC_014803.1, on the reverse strand, counting down.
GCTGACTTACTAGGGTATGAGCTGTAAGTAGCTCTAAGGCTACTTACAGCGCGATATTTATACTTTAAAGTTCTCTACTGATATTCTTAGTTCTTCGGCTAATTTAGCCACTTCTGAACTTGAAATATTCGTTTGTACAGCGCCTTCTGCTGTTTGCTCGGCAATAGCAACAATAGACTCTAAGCGCTCACTGATCTCTTGTGATACTTGTTGTTGCTCTTGTGCTGCTGTTGATATCTCTTCACTGACATTATGCGCTTGTGATACTGCAAGGGTAATTGAATCCAGTGCACTGTTGGCTAAGTCACTTTGCTCAACACACGAAACCGCGCGTTCTTTACCTTTTTCCATAGCTTTAACCGCTTCTTCAGCGCCCGACTGTAGTGACTCAATCATAGATTGAATTTCTTGGGTCGACTCTTGTGTTTTACTTGCAAGTGATCTTACTTCATCAGCTACCACAGCAAAGCCTCTGCCGTACTCTCCGGCACGAGCGGCTTCAATCGCTGCATTAAGTGCAAGTAAGTTAGTTTGCTCGGCAATACCGCGAATAACATCTAAAATACTACCAATTGATGCGCTATCTTTGTGTAGTTTATTGATAACACTTGATGCTTCGTCTACCTCGTAGGCGAGTTGCTCAATGGTTGCTTTATTTTGATTTGAAATACCTTTAACGCGCTCCGCTTCTTTATCGGCATTTTTAATTTCGCTCAGTGCTTGTTGCGCACTATTACTCACTGTTTGTGATGTGCTGCTCATTTCAGTGGTTGCGGTTGCTGCTTGCTCTACTTGCGCTTGCTGATTACTGATTGCTTTGCTTGATTCACCGGTAATTGTTGAGGTTTGCTCAGAAGCGGCTGCAAGTTGTGTTGAACGTGAAATAATACCGGTGATTAAGCTACGTAAACTATCAATTAAGGTATTACAGCTTTTCGATAATTCACCAAATTCATCTTTTGCGCTGTCATCTAAGCGTTGAGTCATATCACCACTGGCAACAATATCTAGAATACGATTTACTTCCGCTAATGGCTTAGTAATACGGTTAACCGTAATGATGGCTACAAGCACAGCGATAATAGTCGCAATGATCATACCTATCCATGTCCATAAATTAGCTGAGTTTACGTCACTACGTACGCCCTCTTGTAATGTAAATGCAACGCCACTGGCTTGTAATACTAATTCGTCAATTTGGCTGAGCGCTGTTTTAGTCGCTTTTTCAGACTCTGCTAATTCACGCTCGGTTGTGCTTATTGCGTCAATAAGGCGTTTTTTATTCGCTGAAAGGCTATCGTTACCTAAAATATTGCTCTCTAGGGTATCTACATAACCCTTTAAGTCATTAAACAAGCTGCTGTGACTTTGCTCTATCGCCGGCTTTATTAATGAAACGGTACGAACGACTTCTTCAAAGTAATACACTTGCTCGTTTTTGATAATATCGAGCGTGTTAAGCGTTTTAACGGTTAGCATGTCGGTGCTGCTGGTAACCACGGACATAAAGTTATTTTCTAGATTATTAGCTGCTTGATAAGCGCGTGGATGATTATCCTCTAAACCATCAATATCAATAATATCAAGTACCATAGAGTTGGCATCTTCTGCTGCTAGCTCTACGGTTTCTAGTTGCGCTTTGAGCTTTTTGTTAAGCACTAGCTGGGTGTTTTTATCTTTAAGCAGGCTGTTTATGATATTTGAAAAGCTCTGGTAGGTTTTTTCAACTTCAAGGCTGCTTTTGTTTAACTGTGGATCGTCTTTAACAACTTGTTGTAGTTCGCGGTGCAATTTATTAAATATTTGTTTTTGCTCTTCTATTTGCGCTTTTAACGTGGCGAGTTCTTGAGCCGATGTTATATGGAAACTAGCTTGAGCGGCTTTACTCATCAAAATAAATTCTGCTTGTAACTGAGCGCTCTTGTTTAATGCAGGAAGCGATAGCTGATTAACTTTTTGAGTTGAACGATCTATATTTGCTATTTTTATTAAAGAGTTACCGCCAATAATTAAAAGTAATAAAGTGATAAATATAAAACCACCCCAAATACGTTGACTCACTGTTAGATTCATATGGTTTTCCATTCAAAAATACGTCTATTAAAACTTATCGGCGCTTTCAACAATAAGTTAAGTAATTAAAAATAATTAATTTTTACTGTTAATAGTTAGTTGCTAAATTTACCGCAAAACTTAATTACAAACTAAGTCTTTTATTAAAGATAAAAAATAATGTAGGCAATAACACTCGTTTACTGTCTATGTTTAACTCAATTATAAGAGCATTGCTATTTTTTACACATTATTGTGAATGTTTTGTAATTATACAATTTAACATCCACTCTTAAACTTAACAGATGTATTAACTTTTTTCAGTTTATTTAGACAAAAGTTGTGATTTTTCTGAAAATTTTTGCTTACTTTGCAGTTCTATTAGTGTCATTGAGCCACCCCATACGCAACCCGTGTCTAGAGCATAAAGGTGGTTGTAGGGCGTTTTGCCTTCAAGTGCTGCCCAGTGTCCAAAAATTAGGTCATGTTGAGCGTTCATAATGGCAGGATGAGAAAACCAAGGAATTAGTGATGATGAATTTGTTGTTGCTTCTTTTGCATTAAAATCGAGCAAATTATCAGGCGTAATAAAGCGCATGCGAGTGAAATAATTAACGATGTAACGAAATTTAGCAGCATCATCAAGTTGCTCAGTCCATTTTAGCGGGTGAGGCTGATACATGTTTTTAAAATAGAACTCGGCATTGTTTTGACTGTAACACTGTTGAGCAAATTGAGCGTGTTTAATAGCGTGTGCGCACGACCAATCAGGGTTAAGGCCTGCATGAGAAATAAAACAATTATATTGTTCTAAATAAAGTGCTAAAGGCTGAGTTTGTAAAAACGCGATGTAGTGGGGCAGTTTACTACTGTTAAACAGTGCAGTGAGTCTGTCTTTGGGGTTAGGTGTAACATTATTTAAATAACAGGCAATCATGTGTAAGTCATGATTGCCTAATGTGACGCTAACGCTGTCTTGATGTTGATAAATATAATTAAGGCACGCTTTAGAGTCTGGGCCGCGAGCGACAATATCACCCACTAAATATAAGTGATCTTTGCTAGGGTTAAAGTCGACTTGCTTTAACAATAAACTAAATTCGTCAAAGCAGCCTTGTAAATCACCTATCGCGTAGTCGGCCATTGTTACCTGTTTTTGTCAGTGTAAGATATTAGGACAGGCTAAGCGGAATACGTTTATGGGTGCTTTAAATTCAGCACCAAACTCGTTACGTAAAGTGTAATGTCCCTGCATGGTGCCTACCGGTGTATCTATTATTGCACCACTGGTATATTTGTAGCTTTCACCTGGGGCTATATCTGGGGTTTCACCGACCACACCTTCGCCTTGCACTTCTACTTCTTTGCCATTGGCATCAGTAATTAGCCAATAACGGCTAAGTAACTTTGCACTGCATAAACTGTGGTTTTTTATAGTAACGGAGTAGGCGAACACAAACTTATCTAGTTCAGGTTGCGATTGCTCTTCTACATAAAACGTTTCAACAGATACCTTTACAGGTGATCCTATATTACTGCTTGTTGTCATAAATCCAGTTAGCTATATCAATAAATTGTTGTAACGACAGGCTCTCAGCACGCAAAGTAATATCAATGCCAATGCTGGTTAATTCGTCAGCTGTTAGAAGGTTGCCAAGGCTGTTACGCAACGTTTTACGGCGCTGATTAAACGCTTCTAAACAAACGGTGTTTAATATTTTAACGCTTTTAGCGGTGCGCTGCTGTGCCTTTTTAGGGATTAAGCGAATAACCGCAGAATCGACTTTAGGTGCCGGTTTAAAGCACTCAGGCGGTACTTCTACCACAGGCATCGCATGACAATAATACTGAGTCATCACACTCAAGCGACCAAAGGTTTTACTACCTGGGCCTGCTACCATGCGCTTTACCACTTCTTTTTGCAGCATAAAATGCATGTGCTCAATATGATCGGCAAATTCAAACAAGTGAAACAACAAAGGCGTTGAAATGTTGTACGGCAGGTTGCCGAATACTTTTAGCTTTTTGTCATCTTTAACCAGGCTTGCAAAATCAAACTTCATTGCATCGCCTTGGTTTACGGTTAATTTTGGCCCTAAAAAAGGGTGTTCAATTAAACGCTGGGCTAAATCTTTATCTAGCTCAACAACCGTTAAATGGCCACTTAAATCGGCAACAGGTTCGGTAATAGCGCCTAGACCTGGGCCAATTTCTACTAAATTATCTTGCGGTTTAGGATCGATAGCGGTGACGATTTTGTCGATGATTGACTCATCGAATAAAAAGTTTTGGCCAAAACGTTTACGGGCGCGGTGTCCTAAGTGTACTTTATCGGTCATTGATTCTGTGCTTTTTCATGGGCGAGCTTAATTGCTTCGCGGATCGCTAATTCAAAACTGCCAACATCAGCATCGCCTGTACCGGCTAAATCAAGCGCAGTACCGTGGTCGACTGAGGTGCGAATAAATGGAAGGCCAAGAGTTATATTCACTGACTTACCAAATCCTTTATATTTTAGCACAGGTAATCCCTGATCGTGATACATAGCCAGCACTGCATCGGCTTCATTTAGGTATTTATCTTGAAATAGGGTATCGGCTGGTAAAGGACCGATTAAGTTCATCCCTTCAGCCCTTAGTAGGTTGAGCGTAGGCGTAATCGTGTCGATTTCTTCGCGGCCTAAATGGCCATCTTCACCAGCATGAGGGTTTAAGCCACAGACTAAAATGCGTGGTTGCTCAATACCAAATTTCGTTTTTAAGTCATGATTAAGAATATTAGCTACTTTAACTAGTCGCTCTTGCGTAATGGCACGAGAAACATAAGCAAGCGGAATATGTGTGGTTACTAGGGCAACACGCAAACCTTCAGTGGCTAATAACATAACCACATCGGCTGTACCTGATTGCTGAGCAAAGTACTCAGTATGGCCACTAAAAGAAATGCCGGCTTGGTTAATAATACCCTTGTGAACAGGCCCCGTAACAACGGCATCAAATGTGCCATCCATATTCTTCTCGCTGGCAATACGTAATGTATCTAACACGTATTGTCCATTGGCGTCATTAAGCACGCCAAGCTCAACGGGCTCTGCTAAATTAATTTGCTTAATATATAAGCTGCCAGCCGCTGTTGGCATTGCTTTGGCTTGTTCATCAAATTCAATTAATTCAATGTTTAAACCCAAATGCTTAGCGCGTTGTTTTAGTAGCGATGCATCTGCAATCGCTACTAGTTGCGCATCCCAGCTGTGCTGTGCCAGTTTTAATAGCAAGTCTGGGCCAATGCCTGCAGGCTCACCGGGGGTTACCGCAATTCTTAAGGTCATAATTATTCGTCTATTGGGAAAATTTCAACGTGGGCTTGTTCGCGCATTTCTTGCTGCCAGTTAAAGCTTTCTTCTTTAAATTTACGATTAAACAACATGCCATGTGCACGATTGCGTTTAGCTTGCTCTGTCTTATCTGCAACACGTTTATCTAGTAACTGCACAATGTGCCAGCCAAACTGACTTCTAAATGGTTCGCTGATTTCGTTTTTATCAAGTGATAGTAACGTATCTCTAAACGCAGGCACGTAGGTGGTTGGATCAGTCCAATCGTATTGACCGCCTTTAAGTGCTGAACCTGGGTCTTGTGAATGCTCTTTAGCAAGTTCTGCAAAGTCAACATCGCCGGCGCGTAAATCTTTAACAAAGCCTGCTAACATAGTGCGAGCTTTTTCTTCACTTAAAATAATTGAAGGCTTAATAAGAATATGGCGAGATTTAACTTCAGTGGTTTCTACTACTTGGCGGCCACGTACGTCTTGCACTTTAATGATGTGGAAACCCGCACCGGAACGAAGTGGACCAATAATCGCATCTTTCTTTTTACCTTTTACAGCTTCTGCAAATAACGATGGCATTTCGTTAATGCCCATCCAGCCTAATTGTCCGCCCTCAAGCGCTTTTGAGCCGCTTGATGATGAAATGGCAATACGTTTAAATTCTTGGCCATCTTCCAGCAGTTCAATAACTTTGTCTGCGCGTGTTTTTGCTGAGCTTACGTCGTCTGCAGCAGCACCACTTGGAATATCGATAAGTATGTGACCAATATCGTATTCTTCGGCATTTTGGCCTTGGCTATCCATAATTTTTAGTAAGTTATCAATTTCTTGGTCGCTTACATATATACGGCGGTCTACGTTTGCACGTGTAACTTGTTGCGTGGTTATCTCTTTACGAATTTCTTCGCGGTAAGCTTGAAAGCTCTCACCCGACGCTTCAATAGTACGACGCAAATCAGCAATTGTACCGCCTTGCTCTTTAGCCATGTTGGCAAGTGTTTGGTCAAGCTGGCTATCTGAAATTTCTAAGCCCATGCGCTCAGCCATCTGCATCATCAAGGTTTGATTTACTAAACGCTCAATCGCCTGAACACGTAGTGTTTCGTCTTTTGGCAGCTGTTGGTTTTGTTTTTCTGCTTGTTTTTTTACGCGATCAACAATAGTGTCTACTTCACTTTTTAAAATAACGCCTTGGTTTACAATACCAATTACTTTGTCTATTTCGACAGGGGCGGCAAATGCACTTTGGCACAAGCTGAACGTTAAAACTGCTGATGTTAATAATTTTTTTAAATTCATATTCTTTTTACTACTCTTACTAATAGTACTGTTGTAATGCTAAATACGGCTAAATTAATATAGTTATTTGTAAATTTTTACTATAAATAAAGCAGTTTAGTCATTAAGAAAATACGGCCTACGATAACCAAAAATACCTTGTTGTAATAATTTTTGAGCATCGTAACGGCTTTTACTACCAAGCCCTTTTAATACAAAATTCAAACGAATGCTCGAATCAAAAGTGGCTTGGGGTTGCCCAATTGACTGATTTAAATCAGTTTCAATTTGGCGATGGCCAGTAATTTGGAACGCCCAACAGCACGATTCATACTGTAATCCACTCAATACTTCAATACTGCGGTTATTATCAAGATCGCGATGGTAACTTGCAATAAATTGCCACTCGTCACTGATAGGGATGCTTGTAAATAAGCCCGCTTGCTCGATTGTATTTCCTGAGACATCATTTGCATAGCGATGGTTCAATTGAACCAGCTGATTATCGTCACCTTTATAGTCTAAGGTTAAATTTGACTGGATAATTTGCTTGCCATCCGTGTCGTACTGAATACCACCCGATAAATACCAGCGGCGGTGCCAATGTAACATGGTTTGCGCTGCAAACAAGGCATTGTAGTTACTATCGCTATTAAGTCCTTGCTCTGTAGGCTTGGCTGAGTCACTTAAATAAAATATTTGGCCTGCGCTGAAGTTAAATACTTCTTCATTTTTCTTATCAAATAAACGCGTTGTAGCCCCTAATGTAAATTGATTAGCTGCGGCAATTCGGTCAACACTTGAAAAACGCGCATCCCTGAATAAACCAAAAAAGTCATCTTGTAACTTGGTGGTATCGTATAAGCCAATGTCAGACTGATCTTTATTAGGCGTATATAAATACTGAATTTGTGGCTCTAGAGTTTGAATACCATCGTCAATAAAAATTGAGGTGTCGCGCTCAAAGTTAAGCTGAGAATATAAGCGCACCTTAGGCAAAGTACGCGAAACATTATCGCTATACTGTGTACCCTGTAAATCACCGTCTTGTTTATAGTTAGTTTGCAATAAGCTCACTTCAGATAAAAATGACCAGGCATACTCTTTGTAATCAAAGCGTGCTTTAGGTTCGATGTGCACGCGAGTAGCTTGGTCAATTACCGCGGAGCTGTTAGTAAAATGGCTCAGCTCGCCTGAAACACTAAAATCGAAATAATCAATTTTCCAAGGGGTGGTTTGGGTAAAGCTAATTTGTGGTAACGCCGTGTATGATTCTAAGTGGTCACCGAGTACTTCAAAGTTTTGCATTTTTATATCAGTACGCCACATTTCGCCCATATGGGTTAGCGAGCCGGTACGATAAAGCTGCGTATCGGTTTTACTTGCATAGGTTGAGTTTAAATCAGTGAGGTAGTTATCATCACTAACATTGGTAATATCAATACTGGCTCGCCAGTCTTCACCAATATAACTTTTTTGTTGCCAATGAAACAAAAAACGCTCGTTAAGCTCAGGCTCTGAGTCATCTTTATTTAAATATTCTACAGCCACTAAACCTTGGTGCTCTGGGGTTAAATATCTAAATTCAGTTTGTAATTGTAGCCCCTTACGTGACATATAACGCGGGGTAATAGTGGCATCATAATTAGGGGCAATATTCCAATAATAAGGCGTAATCGTTTCTAATCCATAGCGATCTGAACTTGAAAAGCTGGGCGTTAATAAGCCTGACTTACGGCGCTCATCGAGTGGGAAAGTAAAATAAGGTAAATAGAGTACCGGCGTATCTAAAATACGTAGCACGGCATTGTAGGTTTCGCCCCAGCCTTCTTCACGTGATAAGTTTATTTCATCGGCTTCAATAGCCCACACAGGCGTATTACCTGGGCACGCAGTAAAGCTTGCATTCATCAGCATTAAGCCAGACTTATCGACGGTGAGCTTTTCCGCGCCGCCTTTGCCTTGTTGTTGTGTTAGGCTATATTGTGCGCCTAATAAACTAAATGCTGAGTTATTTAAATCGGCATTTAAGCCCGAACTTTGTACGTGGCTTACATAATCGCGATAGGTAATTGGGCCAGTGGCATTAAGCAGGCCACGTTGTTTATCAATCAGTGCTGATTGTGCGGACAAACTCATGTTAACGGTGTTAATATCAACATTGCCAGTAAATTCAGCGCTTTGCGTTCCTAAAAGCTCAACGTCATCAGCGCTGATATCAACCGTTCCAAGCTCAAGGCCAGCAAGCGGTTGCCAAGCTCTGGTTTGCATTGAAGTGCCACAAAAATTGTGTGTCAGTTCAGTTTCGGCAAGCGATGGTGCGCTCAGTACGCTTAGCATCAAAATGCCCCAGGTTTTGCTCATTTATCGACCTTTATGCTCTGTGATTAGTTACAAGCTATACATAATAAAGGAAAACAATGGCAAAGTAATTAGTGAAAAATAGATAGCTTATAAAATGACACGCTTTGAGAGTTTACAACAGTTTATTAATACTCACTTTGGTGAGCAATCCTATGCGCTTAATGCAATAACCGCAGATGCCAGTTTTCGCCGTTATTATAGGTTAAGCGCTGAAAATAATCACTTTATTGTGATGGACTCCGATCCAAAAAAAGTTAACAACGTCCCCTATATTGCATTAAATAAGGTGTTTTCTGAGCAGGGTTTTTTATTACCATCCATTATTCATAGTGACGAGCAGCAAGGTTTTTTTATTCTAAGTGATTTAGGTAGCACCCATTTAGCCGACTTACTTGATGATGCCAATCGCAGCGAGTATTACCAGCAACTGATCAGTTTAAGTGCCAAGTGGGCAAAAACTCCAGCCGCGCCGTCAATGAATCCGTATGACCTTGATTTTATTGCACTTGAACTGGATATTTTTAAAAATTGGCTGGTTAATGATTTTATTAGCGCAGAGCTCAGCGCTGAGCAGCAACAGACTTGGCAAACAAGCACAGCGCTGCTAATAAATACACTGCTTGAGCAACCCACAGTCACAATGCACCGGGATTATCACAGTCGTAATATTATGCGCTGCGAGCAGCAATGGGCGATTATTGATTATCAAGACGCGGTACAAGGCCCATTATGTTACGACTTAGTCTCACTTTTAAGAGACTGCTACTTTAAATTGCCTAAAGACGAGCTTGCTCACTTACTTGAGTTTGGTTACGACGAATTTAAACGCCAAGGTTTAATAACTCATGAATCATTTGCAGAATTTAAATATTGGTTTGATTTAACCGGCTTGCAGCGCCATTTAAAAGCGGCGGGTATTTTTTGTCGCTTGTACCTACGTGATGGCAAAAAAGGTTACTTAGCGAATATACTTCCTACGCTTGAATACGTAATAGAGGTAGCGGCACAATATCCGGAGCTTTGCGACTTATCAGATTGGATAAAAAATTACGTGATACCAAAAGTACAGCTGCGGTTAAAAGGAGAGCAACTATGAAGGCCATGATTTTAGCTGCTGGACGCGGTAAACGTATGATGCCGCTCACCGCACAGCTGCCAAAACCTATGTTATGTGTGGCAGGTAAGCCACTTATTGAACATCATATTATGCGCTTAAAAGCGGCTGGCATTAGCCAAATTGTGATTAACCTTGCGTGGCAAGGAGATAAAATAAAAGCCTATTTTGCAGATGGCAGTGCATGGGGGGTAACCATAACCTACAGCCAAGAGGTGACTGGCGGGCTTGAAACTGCAGGGGGTATTATTCAAGCGCTTCCTTTACTCGGTGAGTCATTTATTGTGATTAATGGGGATGTTTACAGCGACTACGATGTCAGTGCATTAATGCAGCTACATTTACAGCCTAAAGAGGCGCACATTGTATTGGTTGAAAACCCTGCGCATAATCCTGATGGCGATTTTGCACTGAGCTACTTACCGACAAATAGCCAGCGGTATACCTTTTCAGGGATAGGGCGTTATCAAGCTGACTTTTTTGAGGGGCTAGCCCCAGGCATTCGGCCATTAGGCCCTTTGCTACGTGAAAAATTAAATGAACATTTAGTCTCCACTGAACTCTATATTGGCCAATGGGACGATATAGGCACACCAGAGCGTTTATCGGCTCTTAACCAACAATTAGCACCATAAGCTAAATATAAAAGACTAGAGGTAAGTTTTAAAATGTGGGGAAAAATTCTCGGTTTCTGTTTTGGTTTTATGTTTGGCAAAATATTTGGTGCCATTTTAGGCTTATACCTAGGCCATATGTTTGATAAAAGCTTAAAAAAAGACTTTGATAAAGCTGGCGGCTTTTCTAACCTTTTTAAAGGCGATGATGTTAACGAACGCCAAGCGTTGTTTTTTTCGAGTTGCTTTGCGGTAATGGGGCATATTGCCAAGTCGAATGGCCGTGTTAGCGAAACCCACATTAAAGCAGCGACGCTGTTTATGGATGAAATGGGCTTAAAAGGCGAAGAGCGCCGTGAAGCGCAGCAGGCATTTCAATCAGGTAAAGATAGCGACTTTTCACTCAAAGATACGGTTTATGATTTTAAAGAACGTTTTGCTAAACGTTATGATTTACTGCAGTTATTTTTAGAAATTCAAATTCAAATGGCGTTTTCTGACGGGGTACTTGCTGCACAAGAAAAGCAATTACTGCAAGAAGTTAGTAAGCAGCTAGGTGTGTCTAAAGCACACTTTGCCTTTGTATTAAAACGTTATCAAGCAGAGTTTAACTTTAGGCAGCAACAACAGCGTTTTAAACAGCAGCAAAGTCAAAGTAGCAGCTACCGCGAAGGTTCAGGACATCATGTACCACCAAGTAATGATATGAACCGTTCGCAGGCATTGGCCTTATTAGGTTTAAATAAAGACGCGTCGCAACGTGATATTAAAGTAGCCTACCGTAAGCTCATGGCTCAGCACCACCCTGATAAACTGGTATCGCAAGGTTTACCTAAGCATATGATGGAAGTGGCAGTTAAAAAAAGCCAAGATATTCAAGCGGCATACGAGTATTTAAAAAAGGCGGCGTAAAAACCCGTCTATTTCTTTGCTTAGCCGCGCATGTTGCTGCGGCGCATCGCGTAATCCAAACAGCTGGCGCTGGCGATAATCAAACTTTGCATTTCGATTAACCCAACGCTGGCGGTTTTTAAGATTCATTAAAATATCATTACTGTCTGTAGCAAAATAAATATCTAACAAAGCAGGGGTGACCAAAGATGTTATTTGGCTTAACTTTGCATTGCGTTTTGTATTAGGAAGGTAACTGCTCAAACTAATGAAGGCGTTTATTTTTGAGTCTGAAAACTCAGCGTAATGCTCCAATAACACCCCAGCACTGGTGCCTTGTGCAATAACAACAATATTCTCAGACTCAATCGCAGCCTTCTGATATAAAGCGTCGTAGCGAGCGAGTAGTTTTAACTTGTAATTGTCTACCACCTCAGTATTTACTTGCTCAACATAGTCAGCATGATGGGGCTGTTTTTGTGTACTGGTGTTTGGCTTAGTATTTGCGTTGGCTGTTTTATTATTTGTGCCCACGGAATCATTTGTCGTTTTTGCTGCATCATCTTGAGCTGCTTGCCAATCAATATCAGGCACTGTCATCGCATAAGAGGTATACCCGTGGTTATTCAGTTCTTTACGTAAAAAGTTCATGCCTGCATTGTTTGTTGGCGTTGATTGCCAGTCAGGAATGAGTATGACTACACCTCTAAAGTTCGCACTCATATATTCACTGTATAAAGTTAAAAACTCAGTATCACCAGCTAAAATAGGCTTTACTTCATCACTTTGGGCTAAGCGAGAGATATCCGCATCAATATTTTTTGAAAAGGGAGGAGGAGCGATATACTCAGCACTCAGCGCTTGAAAACTGATTAACGTACAGCCAAGCACAAGAGTAGTAATAATGACTTTAAACATCTGCGTAATAAACATAATAAGCTTTTAATTTAAATCTTATTTATGTATCGGCGTAGTGCTCTTAAAGTTTAGCTATTTACTGTAAATAGCTAAAAGATTAAACCGTGTTAAAACTCGCTCTCAGCTTCAAAAGTAAGTACTTGCTCCGTTACAGGGTGTTTGAGTTGTAGCATTTGTGCATGTAATTGTAACCGAGGAGCAGCAGCAAGTGCGTCTTTATGGGCGTAGAGGCGATCGCCTAAAATAGGATGGCCTAAGCTTAGCATATGCACGCGCAGCTGATGTGAGCGCCCTGTAATAGGAGTAAGCTCTACACGGGTTGCCTGTGCTTCACGTTCAAGGACTTTAAAATGAGTGAGCGAAGGTTTGCCATTGTCATGATCAACCATTTGCTTAGGACGGTTCGGCCAGTCGCAAATAAGCGGTAAGTCAACGGAGCCTGTTTCAGTTTCAAGTTGTCCGTATACTCGTGCAATGTAACGTTTTGCTGTTTCGCGCTCTTGAAATTGCATACTTAAATGCCGATGAGCGGCTTTGTTCATTGCTAAGCAAAGTATGCCTGAGGTAGCCATATCTAAACGGTGAACAATTTTAGCACTAGGAAAAACACGGTTGACGCGATTTATTAAGCTATCGGCATGTTTTGGGTCTTTACCTGGGACGGTGAGTAATTCGCTAGGCTTATTTACAATAAGTAAATCATCATCTTGAAACAGTATAGTTAAATACGGGCTCATAGGGGGATTGTAGTTAACTAACACGGCAGACCTCAGTGATTTTGAAGTGCGCTATTTTAGTGGAGTGAGGGCAAAGGCTCAAGTAAAAAGCGCGATATAAATATCGCGCTTTTTTCAATGCACACGCTAGTTGATCTTTAACTAACGACTGACAGCTAGATTCTCTAGTGCGAAACCACAATCAAACGAATCGCATCGAGTTTTAACTGCGCTTTTTCAATATGTGCGGTGAGCTCATTGCGTTGTTTATCGTAAAAGGTAATTTCCTCTTGGCGAATGTTTGGATTAATTTGTTTCAGTGCAACTAATCGCTGTTGCTCTTCGCTCAACGATGTTTGCATTTTTGCTAATGACTCGGCACGAATAACATCCAGCTTTTGTTGCGCCATGTCTTTTGCGGTATTGATCATTGGATGAACCGCACTTTGCAATGCACCTGCTAATTTACTTGCTGTTTGACGACCTACCGCAGATAGTTGCTGATTAAAGCCATCAAAACCAACATTTTCACCTAAGTTATTACTGCTCTTATCGAGTAAAATACGAATTGGCGTAGGGGGTAAAAAGCGACCCACTTGCAGGACTTTTGGTGCCATGGCTTCGGCAACAAATATTAGCTCAACAAAAAAGGTGCCTGGTGGTAACTTTTTGTTTTTAAGTAACGCCACCGATGAACTACCAAAATCATCATCACAAATCATATCCATAGTGCCTTGCACCATAGGGTGATCCCAACTAATAAAGTGCACATCTTCCTGAGAAAGCGCGGTATCGCGGTCAAAGGTTACTGTCATACCATCGTCTTTTAGCGATGGGAACGAAGCGTTTAACATGTGCTCAGTGGGCTTTAAAATAATGGTGTTTTCACCTTTATCTTCTTGGCTTACACCAAAGGTGTCGAACACGTTGATCATGTAGCTTGGCAGTTCAAACTGGTTATCGAGCTTTTCAATGTCAGCTACAAGTGAGTCAGCAGCACCTTGTCCCGATGAATGTAGCTCTAGTAAGCGATCTCGACCACTTTCCATTTGTTTGCGTAATACTGCATTTTTCTGTGCTACTTGCTCAAGGAGTGGATCTAGCTCATCTTCATCACAATTATGAGCTGCAATGTACTCAAGTAAATCTTCGCTAAACTCTTTATACAGCAACTGCCCAGTGGTTGATGTGCTTTCAAACGCATCTAAGCCTTCGTTATACCAACGCAGTAGTACTTCTTGTGCTGTGTTTTCAAAGTAAGGCACGTGAATGTTCACATCTTGTGTTTGCCCTATACGGTCTAATCGACCAATACGTTGCTCAAGTAAATCGGGGTTGAGTGGTAAATCAAATAACACTAAGTGATGTGAGAACTGGAAGTTACGACCTTCTGAACCAATTTCTGAACACAGTAATATTTGTGCGTTATCGTATTCATCGGCAAAGAATGCCGCAGCGCGATCACGTTCAATAATCGACATGCCCTCGTGGAACACAGAGGCTTTAATTGCTTCGCGTTCACGTAATATTTGCTCCAAGCTAATTGCTGTTTCGGCTTTAGCACAAATAAGCAGTACTTTTTCACGCTTGAGTGTTTTTAGCGTTTCGATTAGCCAATCTACACGGGGGTCAAATAATCCCCAACTTGCGCTTTCACCTTCAAATTCTTGAAATATTTTTTCAGGGAAAAGTGCACGTTGCGCACTGAGTTCGGCATTTTGAATGCCACTCATATTACCCAGTACGGTCATTGCTGTTTTGTATTGCTTAGGTAATGCCATTGGGTAGGCATGTAATTTACGGCTAGGGTAGCCATCAATGCCACTGCGGCTATTTCTAAATAATATGCGTCCAGTGCCATGGCGATCTAATAACATATTGAGTATTTCTTTGCGTGCAGCAAGGTCGCCTTGTTGGGCTTTTTCAAGGATATCGGTGATATCTGTTTCTTTTAATAGCTCAATTAATGTGCCCTTTGCGCTGTCATCCAGTGCTTGTTCTTGTAATAACTGATTAGCAGCTTCGGCAACGTCTTTGTAGTTTGCTTCTTCTTCTTTAAACACGTCATAGTCGTAAAAACGATCTGGGTCGAGCAGTTGTAAACGAGCAAAATGACTACGATGACCCAGTTGGTCTGGCGTAGCGGTAAGAAGAATTAGCCCTGGAATATCTTGGCTCAGCTCAGCCATACGTTGGTATTCAGCACTGGGTTTATTGTTATTAATGCTTAAATGATGCGCTTCATCGATTACTAATAAATCCCAGTCGGCCAACGTAGCTTGTTCAAACCAGCGTTTTTTCTTGGTTAAAAACTCAAGGCTAGTAAGCACCAATTGCTCGGTATCAAATACATTAGGTGAATCAGCAAACGCTTCGTCGCAGCGTTCTTCATCAAAAATAGAAAAACGTAAATTAAAACGGCGTAGCATTTCTACTAACCATTGGTGTTGTAAGTTCTCAGGCACAACAATAAGTACACGGCTGGCACGACCGGTGATAATTTGTTGATGTAAAATCATGCCCGCTTCGATGGTTTTACCTAAGCCTACTTCATCAGACAGTAATACCCGCGGTGCAAAACGTTTACCGACTTCTTGAGCAATATAAAGCTGATGCGGAATAAGATTAGCGCGTTGACCAATTAAGCCTTTAATAGGTGACTGCTGACGTTCAAACTGATGTAACCAAGTTTGATAGCGCAAAGTATACCGATCAAAACGGTCCACTTGGCCTGCAAATAAGCGGTCTTGCGGTTTATTGAACTTGATAAAGTGATCTAAAAAAGTTTCTTTTAATTGTGCTTTTTCACCGTTATCAACACGTTCACCGTGATAGCACAATAACTCACCCTGTACTTCAATAGACTCAACTTGTAATTCCCACTCCTCAACGCTTCGGATCACATCACCAGGATTAAATGCTACGCGGGTTACCGGAGCTTCTGCAGAAGAATAAACACGGTTTTCACCACTGGCAGGAAATAAAATGCTGACTTGGCGGCCATCAATGGCAACAACGGTGCCCAATCCTAAATCTGACTCTGTGTCACTTATCCAACGCTGACCTAAGGAAAAATTCATGTATGTCTCGTCTATGAAGAAAAAGGCGGCTATGTTACCTGTTAGATAACACCACTGCAAGGCGCTATTTGCCTGACTTTTAATTAATTTTATAAGTATGAATTATTACCAACCCTAAGCGCTCATTAGTGCGTCGATTTTGTGGAAAATTCAAACTAAATGATATTTGTCATAAAACAGACTTTTATGACAAATAGACTAAACTCAAATTATACCTAAGTAATTAATCAAGTTTATTAGTAACCACTGATTAGTTTATTGGGTATAGCATAAAAATCATAAAACGTAAGGAAAGTACTATGGGAAAAGCTTCAAATTTTGATAGTAAAATGTATGTGCTAGATACCAATGTATTACTTCACGAACCCCTCGCGTATTTGTCATTCCAAGAGCACCAAGTTGTTATCCCAATGACCGTATTGGAAGAACTTGATCATATAAAAGATAGAAAACACGATGTGAGCCGCGATGCGCGAGTGGCTATTCGTGGCCTTGATGGGGTGTTGAGTCAGGCAACTCCCGAACAAATGTTACAAGGTGTGGCGCTGCCAAGGAATAAACAAGGCGGATCGACAGGCAGCTTAATTATTGTAAACGACCATTTATTTGCCGATTCTATTTCTGGTTTGCCGGGCAATGAAAACGACCACCGTATTATTAATTGTGCGGTGCATTTACAAAACCAGCACAGCGATAAAAAAGTCATATTAGTAACTAAAGATATTAACATGCGCTTAAAAGCCAAAGGGGCGGGGCTTAAATATGTTGAAGACTATCGTACTGATCAATTAATTGACGATATTGATTTACTCACCAGTGGTCATAAAAAAATTGAGGGCGATTTTTGGCAGCATGTCGGCCAGTGTAATACTGAGCAACACGGACGTGAAACAGTTCATCATATCCCTAAAGATTTAATTCCTGATGTGTTTTGTAATGAATATTTACTTGATGATGGCGATCAGTTTGCCGCTAGAGTTAAATCGTATGATGGTGAGCATATTACCATTAAAGATATTGGTGCAGAGCGATTGATGCATCAAAGTGCATGGGGAATAAAGCCAAAAAATATTTACCAAGCAATGGCTCTTGATGCCTTGCTCGACACGTCTATTGAGCTTGTTATTTTAACCGGCCCTGCGGGATGTGGTAAAACTTTACTGGCACTTGCGTGTGCGCTAGAGATGGTGATTGAAAAAGGTATTTACGACAAAGTCATTGTAACCCGTAATACCCCTGAAATTGCAGAATCAATTGGCTTTTTGCCTGGTACCGAGGAAGAAAAAATGGCGCCTTGGTTGGCTGCCATAACCGATACCTTAGAAGTGCTGCATAAAGGTGATGAAAACCCAATTTCGAGCCGTAATTACATTATGGAAAAAGCCAATATTCAGTTTAAGTCGGTGAACTTTATGCGCGGACGTAGTATTCAAAATGCGGTGGTGATTTTACAACCCCGAATTGGAAAGATTTTAAAGTTTTTACCCCCTTGTTTTTATTGGCCTGTAGAAAAAGTAAAAAGAATTTCTCTAAACATGGATTTTTGTAACGACTTTAAGCATTCCCACAATAGCCAATCTTTACAGAGTATTTGTTATTTGGGATGTAAGTACAACACGCATTCTAGCAACGATGCAAACTTTTGGAGGGCTGCGTCATGAAAAGCTCTGTTGAAAACCGAAACCCTCGTGTTCTTGACACGTCTGCGTTGGTTCATGATCCAAAAAGTATCCTGTCATATCAAGATGATATTTACATCTGCCTAACAGTTCTAGAAGAATTAGATAACTTAAAAGAAAGAACTAACAAATCGGTTAGTGCTGATGCTCGTGTATGTATTCGTATGCTTGAAGATATAATCAATGGGCACAGTGCAGAAGAGATGGAAGCTGGTATTCCACTGCCTTCTACTGAAACAGCTAAACGAGGAAAACTGTTTATTGGAATTGATACCCAGCTCGATATGGCTAAAGA
Organism: Pseudoalteromonas sp. SM9913; assembly: GCF_000184065.1. NCBI lineage: Bacteria > Pseudomonadati > Pseudomonadota > Gammaproteobacteria > Alteromonadales > Pseudoalteromonadaceae > Pseudoalteromonas > Pseudoalteromonas sp. SM9913. Next base: position 2,833,077 of record NC_014803.1, on the reverse strand, counting down.
GTTAAAGCACGGTATTGGAAGTGACGCTGACAATAGAATAATTAACTATGCACTGTATCTTCAGAAGGACTTAGATAAAGACGTAGTAATTGTTAGCCGTGACATTAATATGCGCTTGAAAGCTCGAACCGTAGGGGTCATGGCAGAAGACGTTGCCGTAGATAATCAAATATCAGATATTGATCTTTTATACACAGGGGTACAAGCCTTTAAAGGAGATCTTTTTGATCGAATTAAATCAGACAAAGACTTCAAGGTTTCAGGAGAAGTTTATACTTTCCCAATAAGTCTATTTAATGATGAAGTTCAGCCAAACATGTATTGGTACGATGAAGCTGGACACATTGGGCGAATTTCAGAAGTAACAGATACTGAGGTATTCACAAAGTTATTGCCTCGTAAACAAGAAAAAGTATGGGGCATTTTGCCTAAAAATCAGCGTCAGGCAGTAGCTTTAAGCCAATTAACAGATCCATATTATGACTTAAATATCATCCTTGGCCCTGCTGGCTCCGGAAAAACTTTTTTAGCAGTTGCTTCGGCGCTGCATCAAGTATTGGAGTTAAAAAAGTACAAAAAAATCGTTGTGGTGCGCTCCAGAGACTTTATGGACGATGATCCGGGGTTTTTACCCGGTGACCTGACAGAGAAATCAATGCCGTTATTAGCAGGTATAACAGATGCGCTTATATCAATGCATTCAGGTGATAACAATGAAGGTAATATTAGTGCAACTGTTGAGCATGTGATCGAAAAAGCCAATATAGAATTTACTAGTATGGCTTACTTCCGAGGTCGTTCAATAGACGATGCTGTTTTAATCATTGATGAAGCTCAAAACATGACTAGAGCGCAAATTAAGGGCATGTTAAGCCGTGGTGGCAAAAATTGTCGCACAATCGTGTTGGGCAACTTAGCCCAGATTGATGATAAGTTTGTCACACCCGCATCTTCAGGTGCTAGCGCGGCTGTTAACGTGTATAGAAACTATGAAAAAGGCTCAGTATTGATATTTGATGAAGTAGAGCGTAGTAGCTTGGCTGAATTCACTGAAAAGAACATGTAGGCATCAAACTACAATTCACATTTCCTTATAATATTGCGACAATAGCCACTGCTTTTTGCAGTGGCTTTTCAGAGAAGCCCGTTCCCACGAAAACAGGACGAAATGGATTTACTCTGAACTAAAAGATTAAATATTCACAAAAACTGAGTGACATAGGTGCGTGGCCTAGCGTTGCCGTTTTTTGGTGTATTGATGTCTTTTAATAAAGAAGACCTGCTAGTAAATATAAAAAGGCAGGCAAAACGATTATCTAAATTATTAACTATTCCCCTTGGACAAGCCCAAGAAGCCCTAGCTATTTGTCTGTATGACTGTAACAGTTACAGCGATTTACTAGTAAAAATAAAAGCTGAATCCTTTGACAACCCATTGATAGCACTGTCTGCTCTCTCACCAAACTCGGAAATATTTTTAGTAAAAATATTAGCTAGCCACCTAGATAGCATCATTGGAAATTTTGAAAAAAAATTTCCCGGTTCCAATATAAATGAAGAATTAGTCATATCCCTTTTCGGACTTAGCTTTGATGAGTTCAAAGCCAAAATTTCTGACTGATTTTGTACAAATCCGTAAGTTGCCATTTAAAAATTTAGCGATATTATGAGTGAAAGGTTGTGCGGACAGCCTACGCCTACACATGTTTTTCGCCTTGAAAAACGTGAACAGTGAAGCGGAGCATCCGTAAAAATTTGGTTATTTGAACAATAAATAAAGCAATGTGTTGGTAGGCCATTGTTTATTGGAAAGTTGTTTGGAGAACTAAGTGATCTCACTTTATCAATTAAAGAATAAGCTCAATAAACAAGCAAAAGAGTTTGCTGAGTTATTAGAGTTTCCTGATCTTTACGCCCAAGGCCTGTGGGCTAGAGGTGTTTATAACTGCCCTCATTTTTCTGATACCCATAAATATCTCTCTGAAGTATTTGAAAAGAAAAAGCTGGACTCAATTCTAAAGCACGATTCCCTGAAATATTTAATGATCAACGAATACGATGATCAAGAAATTATTGAATCGCTTCATAAAGAAATTGAGTCAATGGCAAACCGTATTGAAAGCCTGATGCTGGTAGATATCGAAACATTAGAGTTAGTTTCAGTGATATACCAAGTTTTAGGGTTGCCTGAAAATGCCAAGTTTATTGTAAATACAGGTGCAGACTTCCGCTTAGAGTGGCGACCATACTTTGATGCCTTTGATGATCCGTTGATAGTTCAATATGCAGATTTAAAAGTTCATGGTTGTTATTTCAGGCTAATCGCTTGCAAGTTTCCGTTTGAAAAGCTTTCCTTGGATGACATTAGAAAATACATGTACATCAATCATGTAAACCATAATGGTGAGTTTGAAGGCTGTATTTCTGAAGGAAATACATTTTCTAAGCATGTGCACTGGCTGGTGTTGACACTTGAATTATTCAGTAGCGGCAAAGTAAATAAGGCTCAGTTCAATCCAACAACCTTCAAAATCGAAGGTATGCGCTATTTGGTATATGGCTTCCCATTGATTCCTTCCTTTGTATCTGATTGGCACAAACCTGATTTATGTCTACGAGTCAAAAATCTAGATGGCGATCAGAAGTTCATTGTTCGTATCGAACAGCAAGATCTTGTTTTTTATGCGAGGCGCGTTGATACCAACTTTTTTAACACAATCGATTATGAAAAATACATTTCGTTGTATCAATCTAGTGTTCTGTCACATTTTGATGCTGACAACAATTTGCTTAAAGTTGATGGGGTTAAATATCTAAGTTTTTTTCGTCCTTTTTCTGTAGAAGATATGAAAGGAGTTCAAGCATGAGACCTAGAGTAAAACTAACCAACGCAAAACTTATCTCAATTCAATCTGATACAGAGGAAAAAGTTGAACGGGTGCTTTACGGCACATTTGCTGACGAAAATGAAAATGGTAAAGAAGGAGATGCTTTATTCACGATAAAGGTTTTGGAAATCAATGGTCTAGAAAGTAAGTGCTTTGGTGTTGACTTTTATATCTTAGATGCTGAATCTAAAGAGTTTGATGTAAATGCATTTGAGTTTAATTTAATGCATGAGTGTATGTATTCTCCTAATGAGTTATTAGAGCTGCGAGATATGCTCCCGGCTAGTTATTAGTAAGGGAATACGTTGGATAGAATATATTTAAAGGATGCCTACATAGTATCTGTTTACGACTATAAAGAATTTGAAAAAATATTTCTTGGCGAGTTTTTATCAGGGGGGGTTATTGAAGATGAAACATTCAGGTTTCGGCCATTTCAGCAAATCGTGACTTCAAAGATTGTTAGCAAATCTGCTGATGAGGATAAGTTAGAAATATACACACATAGTGGGAGTTGTTATGTGATTGATGCTGACCATAAGTTAATTGATATTTCATTTGTTGAACTGGTTGTTATGAGAGCAGGAGCTTATTCGGCAGATCGAGTTTTAGAAATGAGAGAGCAACTTAAGTCTCAAAATAAAAGCCATTGAATAGCGAAGATAAGAAGTCTGATGAGATTATTATTTGTCACTTACCTCTTTGAAAAATTTGACGATAATCAAATATTCATAAATGTTTATACAGCATCAATTGACTTAGTCAAAAATTTGCATTAGTATTAGAGATGTATATTTGTAAGAGAATTTTATGTCTAAAGCATTTTCAAAAGTCTTAGTAATGACGCTTATGCTGGTTGCCTTTGTAGGGCAAGCATTTGCGTATTCTGCTATGCCTTGCGAAATGTCATCAGGTTCTCACGAATCACACATGAACATGAACATGAACATGAACATGGATCATGGTGATATGAATAAAAGCAGTAATGGTCAATCAGAAGATTGTTGTGACGTTGAATGTATTTGTCCTGCAAATGCTTGCTCATCTACGACAGTCCTAAATTCCAGTATTGATTCGACAGATATTCAAATATTCAGTGAATCTGTAGCTGCTCTGCAATCTAAACAACCTCATTCAATTTCCACTTCCCTTTATCGTCCACCAATTTTTGCCTAATACAGGATTAGTGCGTCCAAATTTCTCGCACATGTAATTAATTTTTCTGTTAGTCAATATAGCGTCGTAGCGCTATAGATATTTTCCAGCGATGTCTGGGGGCAAAAATGATCAATAAGTATTTAAAAATAGCAGTAGTAATGCTGCTTTCACCTGCGTTTGCAAACGCCAACGAACATAACCATGCACACAATAACGACGTAACACCTTTGGAGTTAATCGTTTATAAAACCCCTACTTGTGGGTGTTGTAAAAAATGGATAACTCATATTGAAGACAAAGGGATCGTTGCGCATTCCAAAGATTTCCGAAACATCGGCAACATCAAAACTAAGTATGGTATCAAACCTAATTACCGTTCATGCCACACGGCAGTGAGTAGAAATGGATTTGCCTTTGAAGGTCATATACCTGCTAAATTTATTCAGCAGTTCTTATCAGAAGAACATCCCAATGCGATTGGGCTTTCAGTTCCAGCAATGCCAGTTGGCTCTCCCGGTATGGAAGTCGATGACCGCTTTATGCCATACAACGTGTTAATTCTATTTAAAGATGGAACGAGCAAAGTCTATGCAAAAGTTAAGACATACGAGGAGCAATTCTAATGAAATTGAACTCTTCAAACCTTACTTCACTTTCAACTGCATTAATACTCGGCTTATCTGTATTCTCAGCTCAAGCTGAGAAAGTAGTGTCGCTTGAACAAGCTATCACCTTAGCTCAGCAAAATGATCCTTGGCTTCATGGTAGCCGATTGAAACAAAGTGCAGTTGAAAATAGAAGTATTGCTTCAGGTACTTTGCCTGATCCGAAAGTATCGCTAGGGATAATGAATTTACCAACAGATACTTGGGATTTAGATCAGGAAGGAATGACTCAGCTAAAGGTTGGCGTCTCTCAAATGTTTCCGAGAGGCGACAGTCTAGAGATCAAGAAAGACCAGTTACAAATTGAGTCCACGAAATTTCCACTGTTACGAGAGGATCGTAAAGCTAAGTTGAAAAGCCAAGTGTCACAACTTTGGTTAGATGCTTACTTAGCCCAACAAACTATTAAATTGATTGAAGATGATTGGTCTCTCTTTGAGCAGATGGCGGAAGTGGCTAAAGCTAGCTATTCAAACGTTGTTGGTAAAACTAGACAGCAAGATGTTATTCGTGCTCAGTTGGAAATCGTGCAGTTAGATGACAGATTAACTTCGCAAAAGCAGAAACTAGAAACGACAATCGCTCGTCTCAATGAGTGGCTTCATATTTACGATGCGGATCGTTTGAATGAATCATTCAACTTTGACGCGCAACCATTAGAGTTTAGCGTCTCAAAAGAATTGCCTTCGATTCAATTGAATAATCCAACAGTCCTAAAAGCATCTAATTACTCAAGAAATCTATTGGCTCAGGAGCTTTCGAATCACCCAGCCATACTTGCGATTGATATAAAACGCAAAGCTTCAGAAAAAGGAATTGAGTTAGCCAAACAGCAATATGAGCCGCAATGGGGTGTTAATGCTAGTTATGCCTATCGCGACAATATGCCCTCTGGTGATAGCCGAGCTGATTTATTTTCTGTTGGGGTAACGTTTGATTTACCCTTGTTTACCGAGAACAGACAAGATAAGCAAGTTGCAGCTTCTATTGCAGATTCAGAGACTATTAAAACCGAGAAACTATTACTGACAAAGCAAATGATCAGTGTTTTAGAAAAAGAACTAAGACAGCTTAAACGCTTATCAGATAGACAATCTATCTATCAAGAACAACTCCTTAAACAAACTCATGACCAAGCAGAAGCGTCATTGACAGCCTACACAAATGATGATGGCGATTTTGCCGAAGTTGTTCGAGCAAGAATTGCCGAATTAAATACCAGAATATCAGCTTTAAGAATTGATGTTGACGCACTTAAAACAGTTGCTCGTATCAACTATTTCTTTGCGCATTCTCAATCTAACTCAAATGCTGAACATAAGTCGATGCAAACTTCACACAAAACTAATCAGCACTTATCCAGTCAGCAATTTGGAGAAAAATAATGTCAACGAATACAAAAACAATTATTGCCATCATCATTGGGGCAGCACTTGGTGCTGGAGCATTGAGTTTATATCAAGGTACTGGCTCAAACAGTAATAGTAATGAAGCAACATCAGGAGAAAAAAAGCCTCTGTATTGGGTTGCACCGATGGATTCTAATTACCGCCGGGACAAGCCCGGTAAGTCGCCTATGGGGATGGATCTAATTCCAGTGTATGAGGAAGGATCATCTGGTGATGACTTTGGCCCCGGAGCAGTAAAAATTGCGCCTCATGTAGTGAATAACCTTGGGGTTCGCACTGCACCTGTTGAACTGAAAAATATGCATACTGAAATCTCAACGGTAGGTTATGTTCAATATGATGAAGATAAGCTAATTCATATCCACCCACGGGTTGATGGCTGGATTGATAAACTTTACATCAAAGCAGCAGGTAACCCTGTAGAGAAAGGGCAGCCTCTTTATACACTATATTCTCCTCAGTTAGTTAATGCTCAGGAAGAGCTGTTAATAGCGTTAAAGCGCAACAATAGTTCTTTAATTTCAGCAGCCAAAGATCGCCTAAAAGCGTTACAGCTTTCAGCAGACTTTGTTCAAAAGCTAGAAAAGACACGAAAGGTTCAGCAAACAATTACCTTTTATTCACCACAAGCAGGTGTTGTCGATGGTTTGAAGGTTAGAGAAGGTTTTTATGTAAAGCCGGGAAACACCTTATTAAGCATTGGCCAGCTAGATCAAGTTTGGGTTGAAGCAGAAGTGTTTGAACGTGACGCAGCCTTAATTAAAAAAGGACTTCCTGTATCAATGACACTGGATTATTTACCCGGTGAGGACTGGGCTGGTGTCGTTGATTATGTTTATCCAACATTGAACAGTAAAACACGCACACTCCGAGTGAGATTGAAATTTGATAACACAGACTATCAATTAAAACCAAATATGTTTGCACAAGTCTCTATTCACGCTAATCAAGCTGATAGCACCATCCTCGTGCCTAAAGAAGCCGTTATTAGAACAGGTAAACAGGACAGAGTAGTACTTGCGTTAGGTGATGGGCAATTTAAATCTATTGAAGTGACTATTGGCCGGGTTGATATCGACAGCATCGAAATATTAGACGGCTTAAATGAAGATGACGTTGTGGTGACATCTGCCCAATTCTTGATTGATTCTGAATCAAGTAAAAGCTCTGACTTTAAACGAATGACTCATGATGAAGTGCCTAACTCTGTTTGGATGCAAGGGGATGTTAATAGTGTTATGGCAGGGCACCGCATGGTTAATATTTCACATGGCCCTGCTGAAGCTTGGGATTGGCCTGAAATGGTTATGGATTTTACTGTGGCTGAAAAAGTCGATATTGACTCATTAAAGTCAGGTCAATCTTTGCACTTTGAAGTGAGCAAAACCGAAGACGGTGGATATGAAATTACTGGAATTCATATCATGAGTGAGCCTGAAGTATCATCAGCAACAGTATCTGGTTTGATTAATGCGATTGATATTGATACACGGATTCTAAATATTAGCAGAGGCCCAATAGAGAAATGGGATAGACCTGCTGCGACGATGGATTTTATCGTCGCGGACAATATAGAAATGGTTGATTTCAATGTCGGTGATAATGTCACTTTCACTTTTGAGGTTAGAGATGACTTAGTTATCACTGACATTTCTCTTGAATCAGATGAACAACACGGCAAGGAAAATAAAGCTGCTGTTGATCATTCTAATCATTAAGTGGGAGAAAAATAATGATTGAATCAATTATTAGATGGTCTATCGGCAATCGTTTCTTTGTTTTGTTGATTACCTTAATTATCGCGTTTGGTGGTTTGTATTCATTACAAAAAACACCAGTAGATGCACTCCCCGATCTTTCTGATGTGCAGGTGATAATTAAGACGAGCTATCCGGGACAGGCACCACAAGTAGTGCAGGATCAAGTGACATTTCCTCTTACTACAGCGATGTTATCAGTGCCGGGGGCGCAAACTGTTCGTGGTTACTCATTTTTTGGTGATTCCTACGTCTACATTATTTTTGATGACGATACTGATTTGTATTGGGCTAGAAGCAGAGTACTTGAATACTTAAGCCAAGTAGCATCAAGCCTGCCTGATTCGGCAAAACCTCAATTAGGACCTGATGCAACAGGTGTGGGTTGGGTATACATTTACGCTTTAACAGATAAGTCTGGAAACCATGATCTAAGCCAATTAAGAAGCATTCAAGACTGGTTCTTAAAGTATGAACTACAAACTGTTCCGGGCGTGTCCGAAGTTGCCGCCGTTGGTGGTATGGTTAAGCAGTATCAAGTGCAAGTAGATCCTGATAAATTGAGAGCTTACGATATTCCTCTAAGTTTAATACAAATAGCCTTACAAAAAGGGAACAAAGAAACTGGCGCATCCGTTGTGGAAATGGCTGAAGCTGAATATATGGTTACCGCAACGGGGTATATTCAATCAGTTAGTGATATAGAGAAAATCCCACTTGGTATTAACGAACAAGGCACGCCATTGCGTATTGGTGATGTTGCTACCGTTAATTTAGGGCCTCAAATGCGCCGTGGTATCGCAGAGCTTAATGGTGAAGGCGAAGTTGTTGGTGGTGTTGTCGTTATGCGCTTTGGTGAAAACGCTCAACAAACCATAAACGGGGTAAAAGAAAAACTTGAATCGCTTAAATCTTCTCTACCAGAGGGGGTGGAGATTGTCCCTGTTTATGACAGATCGAAGTTAATAGATCGTGCTGTTGATAATCTTTGGAGCAAGTTGCTAGAGGAGCTTGCAGTCGTTGCTATTGTCTGTGTGGCTTTCCTATTTCATCTTCGCTCATCTATTGTGGCAGTTGTTACTCTGCCATTAGGTATCTTGGTGTCGTTCATTATCATGTATATGCAAGGCATCAATGCCAACATTATGTCTTTAGGCGGTATCGCTATTGCGATTGGTGCGATGACTGATGGTGCAATAGTGATGATTGAAAATATGCACAAGCATATGGAGAAAACACCACTAACAGATGAAAATCGCTGGCAAATTGTTGCTAAGGCTGCGAGTGAAGTAGGCCCTGCACTATTTTTTAGCTTACTGATCATTACAGTCTCATTCTTACCTGTATTTATCTTGGAAGCGCAAGAAGGAAGAATGTTCTCTCCGCTCGCCTATACAAAAACCTATGCAATGGCGGCATCAGCAGGTTTGGCGATCACATTGGTGCCTGTTTTGATGGGCTACTTTATTCGAGGCAAAGTTGTTTCTGAAAAGAAAAACCCGTTAAACCGATTATTGATTGCTATCTACATGCCTGTTTTAAAGCAAGTCATGAAGTTTCCAAAATCGACAATAGTAGCAGCAATATTAGTGACTATCGTTGGCTTTTGGCCTGTCGATAAAATTGGTAGTGAATTCATTCCGCCATTGGATGAAGGCGATCTCATGTATATGCCTACTACCTATCCCGGTATTTCAATTGGTAAAGCAAGGGAGTTATTGCAGCAAACAGACAAGCTTATTCGCACTGTGCCAGAAGTTGAAACTGTATTTGGTAAAGTAGGAAGAGCTGAAACTGCAACCGATCCTGCACCTTTAACCATGATTGAAACCTTTATTCAATTGAAGCCACGAGAGCAGTGGCGAGAGGGTGTGACTACTGAATCGTTAAAAGCTGAGTTTGATAAATTGGTTAAGTTTCCGGGCTTAACGAATGCTTGGGTTATGCCAATCAAGACCCGAATCGACATGTTAGCAACAGGCATAAAAACGCCTGTGGGTATTAAAGTCGCCGGACCAGAGCTTGATGTGATTCAGGAAATCGGCCAACAAATAGAGCAAATTTTACCCGAAGTTACAGGCACAGCATCAGTTTACTCAGAGCGAGTTGCAGGTGGACGATATATCAAGGTTGATATTTCACGCGATAAGGCAAGTCGCTTTGGGTTAAACATCGAAGATGTTCAACAAGTGGTTTCTACAGCTATTGGTGGTATGAACGTTACCCAAACGGTAGAAGGTCAAGAGCGTTACCCTGTTAACTTACGCTATCCGCAAGACTATCGAGACTCTCCTGAGCAGCTATCACGATTACCTGTTGTAACACCAAGTGGTCAACGCATTGCACTAGGTGATGTCGCAGATATTCGAGTTGAGAACGGTCCGCCGGGAATTAAGAGTGAAAATGCTCGTTTAAATGGCTGGACGTTTATCGATATAGACGGTGTTGACGTAGGTACTTATGTTGAAAGTGCAAAAATACACTTGGCTAATAATCTAAAACTACCAGCAGGTTATTCAATTACTTGGGCTGGGCAATACGAATATATGGAAAGAGCGAAAGAAAAGCTCACCTATGTATTGCCTTTAACACTCGCCATTATTGTTATTCTACTTTACTTAAACTTCAGAGCGTTTAGTGAGGTGGCTATCATTATCGTTACCTTGCCGATGGCGATGATTGGTGGCTTATGGTTGATGTATCTGGAAGGGTTTAACTTCTCTGTGGCTGTTGGCGTGGGCTTTATTGCTCTAGCTGGGGTAGCGGTTGAGATTGGTGTGATAATGTTGGTCTATCTCAATCAGGCACTTGCTGAGCTTAAGGAAAAAGCTGAAGAGCGAGCTGAACCTATCTCTGATGATGCATATCAAGATGCATTATTGCACGGTGCAGGCTTACGAGTTCGTCCAGTAATGATGACAGTTGCAACAATCATTATCGGCTTGATGCCCATTTTATATGGTACAGGAACAGGTTCGGAGATTATGAGTCGTATTGCTGCACCTATGGTAGGCGGAATGACAAGTGCTGTGCTACTCACTCTTATTGTGCTCCCAGTAATTTACTCAATCGTTAAAAAGCCAGAATTAAACGCCTTTAACAAGGAGCTTTCTAAGGCGGAGCTAAAAAGTAATGCTTAGCACGGCTAGAAAATATCACAAATGGCTAATGGCATTTGTCGGAATACAATTCCTCTTCTGGTCTATTACAGGCGTGTATATGGTGACTATGGATATTCACTATATACACGGCGAAACCTTGGCTAAGAGTGAGGAAGCCAAAATAGATTTAGCAAGTATGGATTACTCCATTGTAAAGCTAGCTGCGGATTATCCTAAAGCTAGCCAAGTTACACTTACTCAAAGTATGGGCCGTCCTTTGTATTCTTTTATTAATGGAGAAAATGGAAAAGTAGCAATAGATGCTAAAACTGGAGCTGTTCAGGCACTTGTAGATGAAATCAAGGCTAAAGAAATCGCACAATACCATTATGCGCTGAATCATCAAATCGACAGCGTAAGGTTGATTAAGTCAGCGACAAACTTGCCTGCTGAGTTGTCCCCAAGGCATTTACCTGTTTGGAGAGTGACGTTTGAGCAATTCTCCACACCGACATTTTATATAAGTCAACAAACAGGATCACTTGTTGCCAAGCGTCATGATTACTGGCGATTGTTTGATTGGATGTGGCGGTTCCACATTATGGATTACTATGATGGAGAAAACGTATCTAACTGGTTTTTGTTCTTGGTCGCAACTCTAGGTCTAATGGGAGCAATTACTGGCGCAGTATTGACTTATTACCGAGTGCTTTCCCCAAATAAAAAGGGAGTCATTTGATGCGACTATTTAAGTTAAATACAACGATACACAAGTGGCTTTCTTTATTTGTTGGTTTACAACTGCTTATTTGGTTGGGAACGGGCCTTTACTTCAATTTGATGGATCACAGTAAAGCCAGTGGTAATGAACTTAAAGTTCATTCTCATCATGAAGGTAGCATTACAGGCTTTGACCTATTCCCTATTAAAGACATTACTAGTAATGCTCCGCAGGAAGTAAACCTTATATGGGTTTTACATCAGCCTTACTATCATTTTGTGTTCGATAAGGGGCAGCATAGCTATCAAGAACGCCACTCAAAGCTATTTGATGCTGTAACAGGAAAGCCATTTAATTTGTCTGAAGAACAAGTACTAACTTTGGCAAAAAACTCCTACTCAGGACAGGGTAAGTTAACTACTCCAGTGTTATCTCAACCTCCGTTTTCTGATCACGTAAGGCAGCAAAATCCTATGTGGCAAGTTGCCGTTGAGGATGAGAACAATACAACTATTTATTTAGATAGTATTACAGGTCAAGTACTTCGCCATGCCAATGATGATTTCAGATTGAAAGATCTGATGATGAAGCTTCACTTTATGGACTATGGCAATTCTGGAGGATTTAACCATTGGTTGATCATTGCATTTGCTTTTGCAACGCTATTCCTTTCAATTACTGGTGTTACTTGGCTGATACAACAGTATCGAAGTGGTTTACTGAAGCTAGGTTGGGGCACTAACAGGCAAAAAGTGGCAGTGACGTTTTCCAATGAAAATACTATTACTGACATCTCAGCAGTTGGTCGCTCAACTGTACTAGAAGGGCTAGCTAGTTCACATGTATACCTTCCTTCAGGTTGCGGTGGTGGCGGTACTTGTGGCAAATGCGTGTTCTTAAGTTCAACTAAATTACCTATCACACTATCTGAACAGGAACATTTATCTCAGGAGCAACTTAAGGAAGGTTATCGGCTTGGATGTCAGCATAGGTTCTCTGAAATTAGTTCGATTGAAGTTAATACTGATCGCAATATTGAAAATCATGAGCTAGTTGTGGTTGCGACTAATTTCATTACTCCTTTTATCAAGGAAGTGAAATTTAAGCTGAAATCAGGCAAACAGTTGGCATTTAAAGCTGGTGCATATATGCAATTTGATGTGCCAGCAGGGATGAATAGCTTACGTCCAGATGATATGCCAGAGTGCTATGAAAAATACTGGGATAGCTACTATCATGGAAAATTTTCTCATAACGGTGTAACTCGCCACTACTCATTAGTTAACTTTGACGAGGAGTCTGATGAGTTAATGTTTAATATCCGTTGGCAGACCGCAAAGAATGGTTTTAAAGCAGGAATAGGTTCAAGTTATTTAGGTTCACTCCAAGTAGGTGAAACGATAACTGCAAAAGGCCCTTTTTCTGATTTTTATGCCACTTCAAATAAAAAAGTTAGTCGCGTGTTTATTGGTGCGGGTTCAGGACTTGCACCACTGAGGTCTATTATTTTTGAACAGTTGAAAAAGCATAAAGATAAAAGTGGTTTGACTCTTATCTATGGTGCGCGAACTGAAGATGACTTGCTATACCATAATGAATTGAAGTCACTGAGTGAGAAGCATAAAAACTTCTCTTATATTCCTACTCTTTCTAATCCTTCAGAAGAATGGCAAGGGCACTCAGGCTATGTTCAAAAAGTACTTCTGCCGTATATGAACCAAAAATCAGAACTGCTTTTGGCTGAGTTTTACTTGTGCGGTCCAGAAGCAATGATGAGTGAAGTGGAAAAAATAATTACAGATGCTGGGATTCCAAGTAATAAAATTTTCAAAGATAAATTTAGTCGTTAATCCATTAAATAAATAGAGGTATATATGAAAACATTAATTAAATTTTTAACCGTAATCAGTGTCGTTTTTAGTAGTGCGGTATTTGCGCATGTGCATCTTGAAAAAAGTGTGCCTGCTGATAATGCAATGCTAATGAATCCTCCAGAAGAGTTAACTTTGGTGTTCACCAAAGAGGTACGGGTTGTAAAAGTTTCATTGGCCAATAAACAAGGCGAAGAATTTAAATTTGGATTCGAGCCTTCTAAAGTCGCTACTAGCAAATTTACATGGAAACTACCTAAATTAGCTCCTGCAAACTATGCTGTGGATGTAACCTTCTTAGGTAACGATGGTCATAAAATGAAACATAGCTTCGGCTTTATGGTTCACTAAAATAGGCGGTGTGATTGATATGGAAATGTATATCTGGAATACAGTCATTGTACTGTCAAAAATTGTATTTTACGTCGGCTTTGCCTGTATTGCTGGTTATACATTTTTCAGGCAAATATTTGAGAATAATGAATCTCATACTAATGCTGTAATAGCGAATTTAACGTGGACAAGAACTTATATAGTTATGGCTTTGATCGCTAATATTACTTGGTTCTTTGCCAGTACTGGTGCAATGGCAGAAGAGGGAATTCAGGGGGCGATAGACGCTGATATATTGGCTATTATGTGGGACTCCTCTGTCGGCACTGGAGCTTTGCTTCGAGCGCTTGGGCTAGTTACCGCAATAATCGCTTTAGCTTTAAGGTTCAAACTCGCTGTGAACTCGTACTTAAAACAAAGCGCTTTAATGTTGAGTTTATTAATCCTTGCATACTCATTCACGTTACTGGGTCATATTTCTGAGTTAGGCACAATTGAAAAAGGCTTGCTTATTTTGCATGTGCTCGTTATGGCATGGTGGTTTGGGGCGTTATTGCCACTAAAACAGGCTTGCCATCAGCTAAGTTATGCAGAACTTCATTTGCTGATGGAAAGCTTTGGCAAACAAGCAAGTTTTACATTGAGCCTATTGTTGGTAGCAGGCCTCTGGCTCGTGATTCAATTGGTCGGAAGTCTTGATGCACTAATAAGCTCAAGTTACGGACAAACACTGTTGTTTAAATTGGCCCTTGTAGTGTCTATTTTGGCACTTGCTGCTAAACATAAACTAATACTCGTTCCACAACTTAAAAATAGTCAAGGCAGAGAGGCTTTATCTAAATCTATCTCGATAGAAATGGTAGTAGCTTTTGCCATTTTATCTGTAACGGCTGGGCTTACTAGTGTTGTTGGCCCTGCAAATTAAAACCTAAAAGAGAAAATGAAAATGAAAACAATAAATATCCTACTCGTTTTATTAATGACGTTTAGTTTCGCAGCAAACGCTCATGGTGATAAGAATAAAGACAAAGGATTGTTTAAAGGTGTAGATACACCAGCCGCAAAAGTTGTTTTGGCATTTCATCAAGCACTTGAAACTGGCAATCAAAAACAGGCTAGAGCGCAGTTAGCGGATGATGTCACCATTTTCGAGGGAGGCCGCGTTGAAAGGAGCGCTGATGAATATGCTCATCATCATATGTTGTCGGATATGAAGTATTTAGCAGCGATGAAGAGCGACACACTTGAACATCAAGTGACGATACTTGGAAATACAGCTATCTCTGCCTCGCGTAGTCAAACTAAAGGTACTTACAATGGTGAAGAACGTGATTATCAAGGGATGGAAACAATGGTTCTCGAAAAGCAAAACGGTGAATGGAAAATTAAGCACATTCATTGGTCACACTAATTTATTGGTCAAACCTCGGAGAGTAAAATGAGAATTAAAGATCCATTACATCAAATTTCTACACCGCGTAGACGCTTTGTACAAGGTTTAGCTGCTGGCGGTATATTAGCTGCTTTTCCAAGCATTCTTCATGCTGCTTCATCTTTAGTGGCTGGAACAATAACAGGTACTGTGCCCGAACTAAGTGGAGAAATAATAGATCTGGTGATAGATGAGTCACCCGTAAACTTCACAGGTGTTGTAAGAATGGCTACAACAATCAATGGCTCAATACCAGCTCCTACCTTGCGCCTCAGAGAAGGTGATGACGTTACTATCAGGGTAACTAATAAATTATCAGTGCCGAGTTCAATTCATTGGCATGGGATCATTCTTCCGTATCAAATGGATGGCGTACCGGGTATTAGCTTTAAAGGTATAATGCCGGGTGAAACCTTTGTTTATAAATTTAAGCTGCAACAAAGCGGCACATATTGGTATCACTCACACAGTGGCTTTCAAGAAATGACAGGTATGTACGGCGCATTAATTATTGAGCCAAGAGAAAAGGATATTATTAGTGCTGACAATGAGCATGTTATCCAATTGTCTGATTGGACTGATGATGACCCAATGGATTTGTTCCGCAAGTTAAAAGTACAGAGCGATGTATTTAACTTTAATCAACCTACTGTTCCAGAGTTTTTTGATGACATTTCAAATAGCAGCGTTTCAAATGCGCTACAACGCCGGGAAATGTGGAATAAAATGAGAATGAACCCTACAGATCTTGCAGACTTATCAGCATCTGCAATGACTTTTTTAATGAATGGTTGTGCGCCTTTGACAAACTGGCGTGGAATGTTTAAAGCTGGCGAAAAGGTTAGGCTTAGATTTATTAACGGTTCTAGCAATACGTTTTTTGATGTAAGAATACCTGAGCTGAAGTTAACAGTTGTACAAGCTGATGGACAAAATGTTGAACCTGTGACAGTAGATGAATTTAGATTTGGTCCCGGTGAAACTTATGATGTACTTGTCGAGCCAAAAAATGATGCATATACGATTTTTGCACAAAGCATGGATCGCTCAGGTTATGCTAAAGGTACTTTATCAATGGCACCTAATATTGATGCACCAGTACCTGCTCTAGATCCCGTTGAATGGTTAACGATGACAGATATGATGGGGAATATGGCCCAAGGTGGTGAGCATTCCGCGATGGCAGGTATGGCAGACATGTCGGGCATGAATTCTAATAAAATGGATCATAGTGCAATGGGTCATGGAGCGATGGCAATGGATCATAGTAAACATGGAATGACTAAAAACCCATTAGCTGTTGCTAGCACTAAAGTGCGTCATGCAAAAACAGAGTATGGAGCTTCTGTTGATATGCGTGTTGATATGCCTAGAACAAACCTTGATGATCCCGGTATAGGTTTACGTAAAAATGGACGCCGTGTTTTAACACTTGCAGATTTACATTCTCTTGAGGGAATTACAAACCAGCAAGAGCCAGAGGCTGAAATTGAATTACATTTAACTGGAAACATGGAGCGTTATAGCTGGTCATTTGATGGCTTGGAATTTGGAAAAAGCACGCCAGTTCACATGAAGCATAATCAACGTTTAAGAGTTATTTTACAAAACGATACAATGATGACACATCCCATGCACCTGCATGGTATGTGGAGCGATTTGGAGAATGAAAAAGGTGATGTACAGGTTCGTCGCCATACTATCCCTGTACAACCAGCGCAAAGAATTAGTTTTTTAACAACACCTCATGACGTAGGTCGCTGGGCATGGCATTGCCATTTATTATTCCACATGGATGCAGGTATGTTTAGAGAGGTAGTTGTATCATGAAAAAATTAATACTAACCAATACGTTAAGACTATTATTAATAGGTTTGCCCCTTATAAGTGTATCTGTATCTGCAAAAGATGAGATGACTGAGATGGGTGATTCTAAAATGCAAGCACAAGGTGGAGATGCACCTAAAGATGCTAGAGACCCCCATGCTTATGCAGCAGGTACAACTTTGACTGAAGGTCCTTATGCACTCAGTAGCGACAAACGACTGACTTTGGCAGATGAGCATTCATTTTACGCGCTACTAGGGGATCGTCTTGAATATAATGAGCAAACAAACGCAGGTGTTTTTGACTTTCAGGCATGGTATGGCACTACTTTTGATAGATTAGTCATCAAAACTGAAGGAGATTTTAGCGAAGGTAATTTAGAGGAGAACCAAACAGATTTTCTATGGGGCCACGCAATATCTGCTTATTGGGATACACAAGTCGGTATTCGACTTGATTACAATAACGAAGGTGAAAACCGCAAATGGCTAGCTTTTGGTTTACAAGGTCTAGCCCCCTACTGGTTTGAAATTGATATGACTGCGTATTTAGGAGAGCAAGGTAATAGTGCATTTTCGATCGAAGCTGAGTATGAGCTATTACTTACTCAAAAGTTAATTGTTCAACCACGAGCAGAGTTGACGCTTTACGGTAAGGATGACGTCCAAAATAACCTTGGTAGTGGCTTGTCTAGCAGTGCTATTGGTTTTCGGGTTCGTTATGAGTTTACCCGCCAGTTTGCTCCCTATGTTGGCGTTGAGTGGACAAATAAATTTGGTAATACAGCCGACTTTGCGAAGTTAAATGGGCAAAGTACTCGTGATACTGCTTTTGTTGCAGGTATCAAGTTCTGGCTCTGATATGAAGAAATACTATATTGACTTGATGAGAGCTACCGCAACTATATTGATGGTAGCTTTCGTTTTTTGGGATTTAAACCATTTTAGTTATGTTAGGAAAGGCCTAGCTAATAGTTTTTTTGGAAAGAACTAAGAGCAGTAATAGTAAGCTACTTCTTGTTTTCAATCGGTGCCAGTCTGGTGTATACCTATCAAGGTGGAATATCAGCTAAGAAGTAAAGTTGGCGAATGGTTAAGGTTAAAGAGTCAAGGCAAAAAACATCGCCATTGAAAGACGTACAATAGGCCATTTTATCACTTTTGATGAACGGGAATTGGATGTGCCCGGGATAGAACCGATTGTTGCAAAGTACTGCGCTTAAAGCTGAACAATTGGAAAAATGATCCATTACTCAATACCTAGTTATGAGCGTAGGGTTTTTATTTCTTTTAATGGTGCTCATGCTTGGCTTCAATCTCATGAGTATAAATTAGACACCCCTTTTATACTTGTGAAGTTAAAGCTGTTTAAAAAAGTAAAAAGTAAAAAGTAAAAAGTTTAGGTTTTAGTTCAAAGGTTGATCAAGATCATAAAATTATTTTTATAAAGTGGCTAATATTGTAGGTGATAAATAAGGAATTAAAATGTTTGGACTTTTCAAGTGGTTTAAAATAGTGGTAATTACTCTGTTGCTTACGCAGCATGGCTTTGCTATTGCTAAACCAATGAATTGTGAAGAACATCAAAATGGATCTTCCGACACGCATATTATACAACCAAGCAAAAATATGCATCATCAATCAATGAATGACAATAGTCACTATCACACTGAAAATTCGCAAGATTCTAAAAACCGTCATGGTGATGAAGACTGTGAAAAATGTAAAGCTGGTGATTGTGTTTGTTGTGAAGGCGGTTTTTGTACAAGCTTTCATTTAAATGCCTATCTTGTGGAAGCGCAAGACGAAGGTATTTGCAATATTCATTCTGAGCTAATTCTACAGCGTATACCCCTACCAAAATCTGGTATCCATCTCTTACTTTATCGTCCACCAATTATTGGCTAATCACGGGATCAGTGCGCCTTTTTTTCGCCAGTCCCATCAAAAATAAAACGATTTACTGATTGGTTTAAATTACCAACCGTTTTGAACAATTAGCACAATATTTTTTGGAGGCATGATGAACATGCTCAAACTATTGCTATTTACAGTACTTAATGCTGTCGATTTTGACCGAGATTTCTCTTTTACCAAAAAATTAGTTTTTAGCTTATTCACTAGAATTAGTACTTGACCTGTGTCTTAGACACAGGTCTAAGCTGAAGATGAGAGTACAAACTTAGCTAAAAAACTGAGGAGTGAATATGAAAGTTGCGGAGCTGGCAAAAAGCCTTGGAACGACTGCTGATACGGTGCGCTATTACACCAGATTAGGATTGTTAAAACCTGCTAAGTCAGTGAACGGCTACAAGTCATACTCGAATAAAGAAGTATCGAGACTTAAATTCATTTTAAGTGCCAGAAACCTTGGTTTTTCCGTTGCAGATATCAAGGAAATTATTAATGAATCTGAAGATGGTAAAAGTGCGTGCCCATTAGTCAGAAGCCTGATCAAAGAGCGGCTTGAAGAAACAGAAAAGCAGTTTCAAGCAATGTTGGCACTTCGAGGAAAAATGTCTTCTGCGCTTTCTCGATGGGAAGAAATGGAAGACAAAGCACCGACTGCAAACATGGTTTGTCATCTCATCGAAAACTTTGAGCAAATTAAAAAAGCATAGGAGGAAAAAGGGTGGCTACTAACACAAATATAAAAACTGAATCAGGCTGTTGCTGTCAGGCAAAAGCTCAATCCTCTTCGTGTAAAAGTAAGGAGAATACGTTGGAGAAAGTATCACATAACCAACAGCTTATCATTGAAGGTGCTGGGTGTGCTAGCTGTGTAGGCAAAATTGAAGGGGCGTTGAAGGCAACTCTTGGAGTCGTCAGTGCGGAAATGAATTTTGCTGATAGGACAGTAACAGTTTATGGGACAGCTAAAACAAAAGAGTTGATCAAAGCTGTTGAGTCAGTGGGGTATAACGCGAAGCCAATTGATGATAGCTCAGCAACAGATGCGCTTGATGAGAAAGAGGCTGCGGATTTTGCATATTACAAAAAGCTAATGCGCGATACGTTTATTGCCCTTTCACTCGGCGTTCCTTTGATGATCTACAGCATTGTAGTTGGAGAAATGACGGTTGAAACAAACCTTGAACGAATTTCTTGGTTGGTTGTAGGCATTTTAACTTTTGGTGTTATGTATTTTTCAGGCAAGCATTTCTATGTAGGAGCATGGAAGAGCTTCAAAAATCATTCAGCCAATATGGACACCCTAATTGCTTTAGGAACAGGCACGGCTTGGTTGTATTCGATGGTTGTCGTGTTTGCACCTGACGCTGTTCCATTGATGGCACGGCATGTTTATTTTGAAGCTACCGCCATGATCATTGGCTTAATTGATTTAGGTTTAGCATTAGAAATCAAAGCCAGAGGTAAAACCTCTGAGGCCATTAAACGTCTTATCGGCTTGCAAGCCAAAACAGCAACCGTGGTTCGTGACAACAAAGAAGTTCAGATAGGTATTGAGCAGGTTTTATTTAACGATATTGTGAAGGTAAAACCGGGTGAAAAAATTCCCGTCGATGGCGTGGTATTGGAAGGACACACCTCTATTGATGAGTCCATGCTGACAGGCGAACCTATGCCTGCTGAAAAAGCTGAAGAAGATGAGGTTGTCGCAGGTACTTTGAACAAATCAGGCATGATTTTATTTAGAGCCACACGCGTTGGTAAAGACACGGCGCTTGCACAGATCATCAATATGGTGAAACGAGCACAAAATTCGAAACCGCCGATTGGCCGTTTGGCCGATGTTATTTCAGCTTTTTTCGTACCTGTCGTGATGATCACCTCTGTGTTAAGTGCGCTAGCATGGCTTAACTTTGGACCTGAGCCAGCCATTGCTTTTGCCATCGTTTCAGCAACTACTGTGCTTATTATTGCCTGCCCGTGTGCTTTAGGCTTGGCAACACCCATGTCTGTCATGGTGGGAGTAGGAAAAGCAGCAGAAGCCGGAGTGCTTATTCGCAACGGTGAGGCACTGCAAACCGCCTCTAAAATCACTGCCATGATTTTAGATAAAACGGGCACTATTACTGAAGGGGCACCTAAGGTAACCGATATTATTTTAGCAAAAGCTACTGACGAAAAAGACGTACTACAGCTTGCAGCAAGTTTAGAAAGCGGCTCAGAGCATCCTTTAGCGCAAGCGATTGTTGAAAGTGCGTTAGATCAGGATATTGAGTTACTAAAAATTGAAGCCTTTAACGCCATTACGGGTTTTGGTGTAGAAGCAAGCTGCAACAACAAAGCCCTGCTTTTCGGAAACGATAAACTAATGAAGTTAAAAGGCATAGACCTCACAGGCTTTGTTGAACAAGCACAGTCTTTAGCCAAAGAAGCCAAAACACCTATGTACTTTGCTGTAGATGGTGAACTTGCAGCAATCATTGCTGTTGCAGATCCTATCAAGTCAGACTCAATCTCTGCTATCAAACGGCTTCAGGCTAATGGTATACGCGTCATCATGTTAACGGGTGATAACAAGGAAACCGCTGCCGCCGTAGCTAAAAAAGTGGGTATTAGTGAGTTTCTTGCTGAAGTGCTGCCAGAAGATAAAGCCAACAAGGTGAAAGAGCTACAAGAAGGCGGCGAAATTGTTGGTATGACAGGAGATGGCATCAACGATGCTCCTGCGCTAGCGTTAGCCGATGTTGGCTTCGCCATAGGCACAGGGACTGATGTAGCTATCGAAAGTGCTGACATTACCCTAATGCGTGGTTCACTTCATGGCCTTGCTGATGCCATAGCGGTAAGCAAAGCTACTTTACGAAATATCAAACAAAACTTGTTTGGCGCGTTTGTCTATAACGTAGCCGGGATTCCTTTTGCTGCGGGGGTTCTATATCCCTTCTTTGGCATTCTGCTTAGCCCTGTAATTGCAGGTGCTGCAATGGCGTTTTCGTCATTGACTGTAGTGTCAAATGCAAATCGACTTCGCTTTTTTAAAGCAAAAGAGCATTAAGGAGAATCACAATGATGGTTATTAACTTATTAGGCTTAATGTTAATCGCGCTGATTGTTTGGTGGTTTTGGCTATATAAACCCAATAAAACAATCGTTCAAGGTAATGAAGTACTCATTGAAGTGAGGGATGGTGTGTATTCCCCATCCTCAATTCAGGTGTCTGCTAGCCAACCTGTCACTCTGAAGTTTATGCGCAAAGATCAATCCCCCTGCGCTGAAACAATGCTTATTCCTTCATTGGATATAAGCGAACAGCTTAAATTAAATGAAATTACTCAAATTACCCTATTGAACTTATCACCGGGAGAGCATGAGTTTCACTGTCAGATGCAAATGTATCGCGGTGTCTTAAAAGTCGTTTAGGAGGGCAATATGAAAAATCAACACCCTAATTTTTGGTCAACACCTACAGGCTGGGCTGCACTGGCACTTATTGCCGCAGTGACCTACTTCTTAGTGCTTGAGCATGGTCAACATATGCTGCAATTTCTTCCCTACTTGATTTTATTGCTATGCCCCTTGATGCACGTATTTATGCATGGCAGTCATGGTAAACATGGTCACGATCATTCACATGCGCCTGATGAAAAAAAGGAAGAGAGCTTTCAAGAACTCACGGATAAAAATGCAGCCTATCGCGATGGCTACATACAAGGGTTAGAAAAGGCACGTAAGGAATCACATAAAAAGGAGAGCAGTGATGAATGAAACATATGATTATGACTTATGGTCAATGGTGATACTGAACTCAGCAATTTTTATCTTTTTTGCCTTTAGTTTTGTCAAACCAAAAACATCAACTGATTGGAGAAGTCTAAGCGCGTTCTCTGCCTTTATTGTTGCCCTATTTACTGAAATGTATGGCTTTCCTTTAACTATCTATTTTCTGTCGGGGTGGCTGACGGAGACCTATCCAGAAGTAAATTTCTTTGCGCATGAAAATGGGCATTTATTACATACTTTCTTTGGATTTCAAGGTGATGCCCATTGGGACCCATTTCATATAGTGAGTATGGTGTTAATTGTTGCAGGTTTCTTTATGTTGTCTTCAGCATGGAATGTATTGCATCACGCGCAAAAACATCATCAATTGGCTACAACTGGATGGTATGCAAGGTGTCGCCACCCACAGTATGTAGCTTTCATTCTAATCATGTTCGGCTTTTTATTGCAGTGGCCGACAATCCCAACACTTGCGATGTTTCCGATCTTAGTCGTTGTTTACGTCAAGCTAGCGAAACGCGAAGAAGCACAAGCGATTGCTGAGTTTGGTTCGGAGTACCACAGGTATATGGAATCGACACCAAGTTGGATCCCAAATTTTAATAAAAGTGTAGAAGGTAAAAATCATGAAAACGTTAACTAAATCAATTTTATTTATTAGTTCACTACTTATAACCACTAGCTCATTTGCCCAAAACAATGAGCATAAGCATGAAGGTGCGAACAAAGCTGATATGCATCAAGGCATGGCAATACCACATGAGAACATGGGAGAAATGCACAAAAAGATGATGGAAATGAAAAAGGAAGTCCATGCCATTAAAACTGAAAAAGATCCTGAAAAGCAACAGCAGATGATGGTTGAACATCACCGTTCAATGATGAAGATGATGCAATCCATGCACAAAAACATGGAAGAAATGCCAATGCATCAACAAATCAAGATGGCTGAACATCATTTAGAAATGATGGGGAACATGATGCCGCAGATGAACCGTAAAATGGAAGAAATGAAAGATAGCAATCAACAGCATTCACACAAACATTAGGAGAAAAATTATGAGCGATTTAAATCATAGAGTTGGCGTTAAAGAGCAAAATTTAGTTGTTCGAAACCTAAAGCTTAGCAATGTCACAGAAGAAAGCTGTGACGAGTTAGTAAAAGAAATAGATCAGCTTTTTGGTATAGATGAAGTTAGTTACAACATCAAAGAAGGTGAAATACACCTTGCCTATGATGCCGCAAACGTAAGCCTTGATGGGATTGAGGAGGTAATCCGTAAGTATGGCGCAGATGTTCATGATGATTGGTGGACACATACTAAAGAAAGTTACTATAAATTTGTTGATCAGAACATCAAAGATAACTCTGTTCATAAGCCTTGGAGTTGTCATCAAGCACCTTCGGGGGCTGGCCGGAAAAACAAATGAATTCATAAAAAAGTGTATAGATAATTAGTTAGTCAAATGAGGTAACCGTGATGAAAACACCCTATATAAAAGCTCTTTTATTGCTTACATTCGGTTTATATTTAGTGGGTTGTTCCAATACCACTTTTTATCATAAATACATGATGAGAGGTCAGGTAGTAGAAAGTTCTGATAATCGAACTCTAATCTGTATTGGTGCTAAGCATGGCGCAGAGGTTGGGCAAAAATACAGTGTTATTAGATTCCATGAAAGAATAGTATTGAGTGAAGGTGAAGATCCCTACACTATCGAAAAGGTAGGAACGGTACAAATTACTAAAATTGTGAATGATCATTTCGCAACTGTAAAGCTAGTGTCTGGTGACATTGCAGCGAAAGATATGGTGGAACTTGAAAACTAATAAAGTGGTGGCGAAAGCCACCACAAGAGCATAACAATAAAACTTAATGAAAAAACTTTAGTGTTATTTTGTACAACCTTTGAGATTGTTTGCTCAGTTCTGGTTATCTTGATGCCAGTACGACAGAAAAAATGTTACATATGAATTAGAAAGGTGTGGGCTGGCATCCTAGGTCTAATCTTAACAGTTAAGGGGCCGCCGAATAGAGCTATACCTTTACATCAGCAGCATAATCAATGCTCCCGCGATCATAAATAAGTTTTCAGATAGCGATACAAATCCAAGTGGCACACTGCTATCGCCGCCTACACAGGCACACTTTAACTGGCGTTTGTCGATGTAAACGGCTTTGAAAACTGAAATTGCTCCAACTGTGCCGATAAACAATGAAAATGGTGCCACTGCGAGAGGCTGTAGTTGGGCAACCATACCAATACCTGCATATGCTTCAATGAAGGGATAAATATAACCATATCTTATCCATCTCATCGCTAGTAAATCATAAGTAATAAACGAATTTGTGAAACTGTATAGGTCTTTCAGTTTTTGCACCGCTAAGAGCGTCATTGAAAAAGCTATAAATAGCATCAGTGTTCTGATGGAGATAAATGAGCCGGAAGCAAAATGTTGAGATGCGACAGCAAGAAGTGCAGCTATCGAGAAAATGGCTACAACGGGCGTGTAGGTTGTGCCAGTTTGACCTGCTTCATCTTTACCAAAATACTCTCTTAAGTCATCGTATCCTCCGACACGCTTTCCTTCAATAAAGGTTTGTGGCGTAGTTTTGACATCATGCTTAGCTTTGAAGTCATCAGCTTGTTGTCTTGACGTGAGCTTATGATCTTCTACATCATACCCTTGCCTCTCCAGCAAATCTTTCGACCTTAAACCATAGGGGCAGATATGTTCGTCAGTGACCATTCTGTACAGGGTAGCTGTCTTAGTCATCTTAGTCTCCTTTGTTCAGTGTGCCTTCAAACTTTGGGAGCGGTCGTTGCTCAGCCTGAGCTTGTGAGCTGACCTTTCCATTTTCAGAAATATCTTTAATCAGCCATTCCATTTCTTTTATTTCTTTTCGTTGGGCTTTAATAATACCATTTGCCAATTCACGCACGCGTACATCCTCCAAAGTTGAATGCTCACTAGTAAGAATAGCAATGGAGTGATGAGGAATCATCGCTTTCATGTAAGCAGTGTCAGAAATTGTGCTTTGAGAGCGAACAAGATAAAGACATATGGCAAACAGTATTGTCGCCAATAGAAAAATAGCCATGTTGAGCTTCTTGTTACTGTACATGCCAAGCATAAAGGCCAGCATGATCATTGCCATACCTGCTCCCATATACAACGCCATATAGATACGCGTTTCACTAAACCATATATGTGATACTGCGTAAGTGTTGAGATACATCATGACAAACATAGCAATGGTTGAGGTGATGATCATTGCAGCAAATCTTGAGTATTTCATAAGTAATCCTTACATTGATAGTGTAAATATTTCCCACTGTTAGCCTATTATTCTCTACATGTGGTCATGTTCTCGAAAAAGTGCAAGTAATGAGCCAGTATCAATAAGAGTATTTGTAATACGATTGACTCAATTTCAGCTTATATCTAAAGTTTAAGTTTTGAACTTATGATAGACACAGGCTAAATTGGCTTTAGTTAACAATCTAATGGGAGAACTCAAAGCACTACAAGCTGAGCTTCAACAAATGGCAAGCTCGTGTACAAGTGAAGCGTGTGAAATAATTAAGTCACTTTATAGTTAGAATTGTCATTCATTTTCTATCCGTAGTGTACGAATTTCTATTTTTTATTACGTTCATGTACGAAATTTATTTAATATACTTTCGTTCATTTAATTGTTAAGGTGTGCGAAAGTTACAGGTTTCGTATATATGAAAGTTGGTTTTGCAAGAGTTTCAACTAAAGAACAAGATTTAAATGTTCAACTGTCCAAGTTGGACGCTCAGGGCTGTGAAAAAATATTCCAAGGCAAACAGTCTGGTGCTTCGATTCGAAATGAAGAAAAGCTTTAGGAACTCATCGACTTTATCAGGGAAGGTGATGAAGTTATTGTTACTCGCCTCGACCGTTTGGGACGGTCGTTAAAATCTATTCTTGAGGCAATTGAAAGCATCCATAAGAAAGGTGCTTGTTTGAATATTATCGACGGCTCTCTCAATACCAAAAATGATAATCCGTTTGCCACTGCCATGATCAACCTATGTGGAGTATTTGTGACTGTGCATAATGATTGAGATTGATCTCATTTTAGACTGAAAGGTTTTAAAGGGATGCCGCCAATCTCTCTTTTTATGAAAGTATGATTTTTTAATCATAATATCTGAGACTCAATCAGTTATATTACGATAATTTGATGCTATTTGCTAACGGCAGCTCCTCCGACATTGCGAACATTAGCATCAATGAATACCTTATGACTTCACTTAGCCAAAAGCGGAAGTTAGCTTTTGAGTTATTAACGAAAATTCAGAGTGTAAAGCAGACGTTGAAGAGTCAATAATAAACTTCAATTTAAACACTCTAGTGCATTAACGGCTGCAACTAATTTTGTCGTTCTAGAATTGGCGGAATTTTGCTGTTCCATATGAGAAGTAAACACACCAGTCACCATTCAATAGTTTGGCAAAACCTTGTGTGACTCATACTTGTGATACCGCTGACATGAATTTGTCAGCATTTCTTCCGTTTTTATCTGTCCACATTTAGGACATGCAATAGTCGATTAATGTTCTATATTCTGCCCGTATGCCTCTAACAGAGTTAACTATCTAGTGACTTAATGATCCCGCATGCTTCAATAGTATTGTTCGAACCACAAGCACTAGCCATCTGTTGTAATTCAGCTTTAAGCGCCCTTAATTCTTTCATGCGTTTATTCACTAGTGCAAGTTGCTGATCAATTAATGCATTAACGCTAGAGCAGCTTTCTTCTGGCTTATTTTTTAATTCGATAAGACGTTTAATATCATTGAGTGATATATCTAGGCTGCGACAATGTTTTACGAACTCCAATTGTTTAAGTCCTTTACTATCATACAGCCTGAAATTACCTTCTGAACGGTTTGGATTTAACAGTAATCCTTCTCTTTCATAATATCTAATTGTTTGTATAGAACAGCCCGATTTTTTAGACAATTCGCCTATTTTCATCAATTTCCCCCAGACATTTGATTCTATAGTTACTATAGAGTCTGTAGTATAAGTATGCAACGAAAAGGATATATAAAAAATGACCGAGAAATATTTAAACAATACGAATATCGTTAATTTTGAACACAAAGATATCCAATCCCTGATCGATCAGCGAGGATGGCAAAGCTTAGACGATTTCAACAAAATTGGAGCAGCATACCAATTTGTGAAAGATGAAATAATGTTTGGCTATAACAAGAGTGATGATATAGCAGCAAGCGATGTACTAGCAGATGGTTATGGGCAATGTAATACTAAGGGTAATCTGTTAATGGCGCTATTGCGTGGACTAGGTATCCAGTGTCGTTTCCATGGTTTTACCATTGATCAGCAATTACAAAAAGGGGCTATACCTAGCTATGTATTTTGGTTAGCACCTAAATACATCATTCATAGTTGGGTAGAAGTTTATTTCGATGGACGCTGGATAAACTTAGAGGGCTTTATATTGGATGAGCAATACTTAAGCTCACTACAGCAGAAATTTAGCCAAGCAAAAGATGACTTTTGTGTCTATGGTGTTGCAACAAAGTGTTTCTCTTCACCAAACACAAATTGGTGCGGCCAAGATACCTATATTCAAAAAGAAGGTATTCATGACGACTTTGGGCTTTATGATTCCCCTGATGAGTTTTATCTTGAAAAGGGTACTAATTTGTCGGGAGTAAAACGTTGGATGTATCAAGGTGTGATTCGCCATTTGATTAATATGAATGTATCAAAAATTAGAAATACAAAAGCACTGGAGGTACAAAATGCACAACCATAGTCACAGTCATCAGCATTCTAAAGATGATCGTATTGGTTGGGCATTTTTTCTGAATGTGACATTTACTATTATCGAATTTATAGGTGGTTGGCTCACTAACAGTACTGCGATAATGGCAGATGCAGTTCACGATCTTGGTGATAGTCTTTCAATAGGTTTTGCGTGGATTTTAAGTCGTTTTTCAGATAAAGAAGCATCAGATAAGTTTAGTTATGGTTATCGTAGACTTACTCTCTTTGGCGCATTGATAAACAGTATTGTTTTAATCATTGGCTCAATTTGGATTTTATTTGAAGCAATTCCAAGGCTGTCCAATCCTGAAATGCCTGTAGTCGAGGGGATGTTAGGGCTAGCGATACTCGGCGTTGCCGTTAACGGATATGCGGTATTAAAATTAAAAGCGGGTGAAACATTAAATGAGAAAGTGCTGACATGGCACCTTCTTGAAGATGTACTTGGATGGGTTGCCGTTCTTATAGTCTCTATCGTACTGTTGTTCGCTGAACTGCCGATATTAGATCCCCTTTTATCAATAGGGTTCACGCTGTTCATCTTGTTTAATGTTTTCAAAAACCTGAAATCAACACTCGTTTTATTTCTTCAAGCTGCACCCGATAAAGAGACTCAAAAGCGTATTAAACTATCACTAATGGAATTTCCTGAAGTTAATGGTATCCACCACATGCACTTTTGGTCACTAGATGGTGAAAGTCACGTTTTAACAGCGCACCTTGAGCTGAGTGACAACTTTGACGTTAAAGAATTAATTAGGCTTAAACAAGAAGTTGCAGCTAAATTATCTTCCTATCATTTATCGCATACAACGATAGAGTTTGAGTTTTTAAATGAAAATTGTCGGGATGAAGCGCAGTAAGCTTTATCAATAAAATGTTGGGCATACAATATAAAAAGCAGCTTAATTAGGCATAACCTATTAATTAAGCTGCTTTTTGGGCTTTAAATTTCGTCAGATTACTGTTTGTTACTCTCAGAGCCATGCGCCCATTGATATAAAACAGGTAATACAAACAAAGTTAAAATGGTAGAAGATACAATACCGCCGATAACGACTGTTGCTAGTGG
Source organism: Pseudoalteromonas sp. SM9913 (assembly GCF_000184065.1). NCBI lineage: Bacteria > Pseudomonadati > Pseudomonadota > Gammaproteobacteria > Alteromonadales > Pseudoalteromonadaceae > Pseudoalteromonas > Pseudoalteromonas sp. SM9913. The sequence continues at coordinate 2,803,316 of NC_014803.1, read as the reverse complement.
TCGTTGTACTTCTGCACCAATTCCAGTGTTTAGCGCCATTGGAATAAAACCTAAACTAGCAACCAGTGCCGTCATTAAAATAGGTCTTAAACGAATGATGGCACCTTCAATGATCGCTACGTAAAGGTCGCCTTTTTCATGCCAAAGATCTCGAATAAAAGCCAACATAACCAAGCCATTTAATACGGCGACACCTGACAATGCTATGAAGCCGACACCTGCCGAAATTGATAAGGGCATGTCTCTTAAATAAAGTGAAAATACGCCCCCAGTTAATGCTAAAGGCACGCCACTGAAAATGATTAATGCATCTTTTAATGAACCAAATGCGATAACCAAAATACCTAAGATTACAACTAATGTGATCGGTACAACTAAGCTTAATCTTTTACTCGCTGACTCTAGTTGTTCAAACGTTCCACCATAATCAAGCCAGTATCCTGCTGGGATTTCTCCTTCCTGATTAATTTTAGCTTTCACTTCTTTTACAAAGCCGCCTAAATCTCTGCCACGAACATTGACGGTAACCACAACTCTTCTTTTTCCGTTCTCACGGCTAATTTGAGCAGGTAAAGACTCTGATTTAAGCTCTGCAACTTCTTCAAGTGGCACATAGTTACCACCCTCAAGTGGAAGCGGCAGGTGCTTCAAGCTATCGATATCTGTTCTTGTTTGCTCTGGTAGGCGAACAACTAACTCAAATCGTCTGTCTCCTTCATAAATGATCCCCGCAGATTCTCCACCAATTGCAGTAGCAACCCAGTCTTGCAGTTCTGAAACGCTCAAACCGTATCGACCAAGCGCTTCTCGTTTAGGAATTACTGATAAAGATGGAACACCTGTGACCTGTTCCATTCGGGCATCAGCAGCACCGTCCACGGTTTTCACAATATTTAGAATATCTTTTGCGGTAAGTAATAATCGATCTAAGTCATCACCAAATATTTTGATGCCGACATCAGCTCTAACGCCAGAAATCAATTCATTGAAACGCATTTGAATAGGCTGAGTGAATTCATAGTTGTTGCCCGGAATGTTTTTCAGTACTTCTTCCATTTCTTCAACTAATTCACTCTTTGGCTTTGAAGGTTCGGCCCATTCTTTACGTGGTTTTAAAATAACAAAGATATCAGCAATACTCGGTGGCATTGGATCAGTTGCTACTTCTGATGTGCCGATGCGCGAGAATACTTTATCAACTTCAGGAAACGCTTTAATACGTTGCTCAAGTACTTCTTGCATTTCTACTGATTGCTCTAGGCCGGTAGAAGGTATTCTTAGCGCTTGGACTGTTATATCCCCTTCATTTAGCTGTGGAACAAATTCACTACCCAGCGTTGTTGCTAACCAAAGGCTATACCCCATTAACAGCGTTGAGAATGAAACAATAACCCAACGAAATTTCAACGCCATTTTTAACAATGGTTCATAAATAGACTTGGTTGAACGAATAACTACACTTTCTTTTTCGCTGATTTTACCTTTCATAAACACAGCTACAGCAGCAGGAACCAGTGTAACTGAAAGGATCATTGCGGAAATTAACGCCATAACGACAGTTGCCGCCATAGGGTGGAACATTTTCCCTTCAACGCCAGTTAGCGTGAAAATGGGGATGTAAACAACAGTGATAATTGCCACACCAAACAAGCTTGGACGTATCACTTCTGAAGTGGCTTCAAAAACGGTATTTAGGCGTTCTCTTAAGTCTTGCCTATGACCGTTGTGTTGGGCCTGTGCTAACCTACGGACAGAGTTTTCAACGATGATTACAGCCCCGTCCACTATCAAGCCAAAGTCCAATGCGCCGAGACTCATTAAATTGGCAGATACTCCTGCTTGCGCCATACCTGTGATTGTCATTAACATGGAAATAGGGATAACAGCAGCGGTAATGAGAGCTGCACGTAAATTTCCAAGTAGAATAAATAACACAACAATAACTAAAAGCGCACCTTCAACGAGGTTTTTGGTAACGGTTGCAATCGCTTTATCTACTAACGTTGTTCTGTCGTAAACAGGCTCTGCGGTAATGCCCTTTGGCAGAGATTTTTGTATTTCGCTGAGCTTATGTTCCACTTCTAAAGCAACGGTGCGAGAATTCTCACCAATCAGCATCATGGTTGTACCAAGCACTGTCTCAATGCCATTACGAGTAGCAGCCCCTGTTCTAAGTTCTTTGCCTATAGCAACATTGGCAACATCACTTATTTTTACAGGAATACCATCGTTCTTTTTGATGATGACATTGAGGATCTCATCTATTGTCGCTAGTTGCCCAATGGAGCGTACTAAAACTTGCTGTCCGTTTTGTTCGATATAACCTGCGCCACGGTTGTCATTGTTTTTACGTAATGCATCAGATATTTCTTCAAAGGTTACCTGATGAAAAAGTAATTTTTCGGGTTTAGGCGTTATGTGATATTGCTTGTTGTAGCCGCCGATACTGTTGACCTCAATGACGCCTTTAACTTGAGCCAATTGCGGTTTAATGATCCAGTCTTGTATTTCTCTTAAGGCAATAGCGGTATAAGGCTCTCCATTAGGCATTTTAGCGTCAGGAGAAGCTTGTACGGTATACATAAATATTTCGCCAAGCCCTGTCGAAATAGGACCCATTTCTGGCTCTAAGCCAGAGGGAATAACGCCTTTTATCGCAGCTAATCTTGCATTGATTAAGTTGCGAGCAAAATAAATATCGGTTCCCTCTTCAAAGATAACGGTTACTTGAGATAATCCATATCTTGACAGGGAGCGGGTGTGAGACAGCTTTGGCAATCCGGCTAAGGCGGTTTCTACAGGAAAGGTCACCCTTTGTTCCGCTTCCAAAGGTGAATAACCGGGGGCAGAAGTGTTTATTTGTACCTGCACGTTTGTTATATCTGGAACAGCATCAATGGGAAGTTTTTGATAACTCCACATGCCAACGCCGATGATTACCATCAGCAAGCTTAATACTAAGTAGCGTCTATTTATTGCAAGACGCAAAATTGATTCAATCATATTGCGTCTCCTAATCGTCGTCTTCTACTTCAGATTTCAAAATATCCGCTTTTATCAGATAACTGTTTTTGTTTACATATTCAGCGTCTTTACTGAGGCCATCAATGACCTCGATATAGTTTTTGTCTGAACGTCCGAGCACAAGTGGCGCAAACTCGTACTCTTCATCTTCTTTTACAAAGACACCAAATTGTCCTCCCAGTTCTTGTATCGCAACTTTCTCGACGGCTAAATCCACCTCAAATCGGTTTATCTTTACGCTGCCCATTAATAATTGGCCTGAGGTTAGGTTTAGCTCAGTGTTATTTAAACGTACACGTGCTAAAACATAAGACTGATCTTTAGCTGGAATTATATTGGTGATGGTTGAGTTGAATGCCTGTTCACCATGCTCAATATCAACAGGTTGACCGACTTTAATTTGATTATATTGGCTGGTAAACACCTTAAATTCAGCCCACAAGGTGTCAAAATTGACGATTTCAAACAAGCTAGTGTTTTGCGTGATACCGCCAATATTTCCATTTCGCTGTAAAACAGTCCCAGAAACAGGCGATGTTATTTTATAAGTATTTAAGCTCTCATTAGATTCAATAACGGCTAATAGATCGCCTTTTTTTACCGTATCACCAACAGTGGAGTTTATTGTCTTTATAACGCCGTTATATCTAGCGCCAACTTGAAATAATTGTTCAGCGCCTATCGTCGTAGAGCCGTATACAGGGATAGTTTGGTTCAACGTTTTTGAAGCTAAATAGGCTGTTTCAACACCAACCTTTTTTGCCATGTTATTGTCGATTTTGCTTATGCCTTCTTCGCCTTCATGTTCATCTTCACTAGCGAAAACACTTTGAATGGGTGACAAATACCCAATAAAAATCAATAGTGCGAGTAAATAGTTTTTCATTTTTAATTCCTAAACGATTCAGTTAATAACTGAATCAATAAATTGTTATTAAGCTTAAAGTGATGCTTTTTTTAGAGTGACAGCGCTTCGTTTGTTAGTTTTTCTATCTCTGCGCCATAAATTAGGGCAGCAGATGCCGCATCAATGAGGGTTCGCCGAGCATTTAACAGCTCTTGTCTAGCCGATACATAATCAAGATATCCATATCGACCTTTTTGATAGGCGTCTTGAGTATCTTCCAGTGCATCTTCAAGCATTGGGATAACCGACTGCTTTAATGAATTAGCTGTTAATATGGCTTGTTTTCTATTGGAGTATGCTCGTAGTAAGTGATTTCTAAACCTCAACTTAGTCGCCTCTTTCTCTATGGCAACTTGGTCACGCTCTGCTAGCGCACTAGCGATTGCACCAGAATTTCGCTTTTCAGCAAACAAAGGTAAGCTAAAGCCAGCGACCAGTGCCGTATCATTGGCTTCTTGAGAGCGCCTAACACCAACAGACCATTTGATATTGGCCGTTGACTCTGTTTTAGCTAACTGTATTTCAGCCTCTTTTAGTCGCTGTTCACTTGCATAGATTTGAATAGCAGGGTTCTTCTCTAACTTCGCAAAAAGGCTGTTAAAGTCACTATCATTGCCAAACTGAAAAAGATCCCCTTGTACTTCAGAGAAGGTTACAGAGTTTTCCCCCCAGTAGGCTGCTAATGAGAGCTTCAAATATTCCAAGCGCTTTTGTTCAGATTGAAGGGTGAGGTTAGCCTGAGCAATAACTGCTTTTGAGCGTTTCACTTCAGCCTCAGGAGTAGCACCTGCGCGGTTACGCTGAGATACAATCTCTAACGTTTCTTGTGCTAAGCTCAAAGCATTTTCTGCCAATATAACTCTTTGTTGGGCTGCAAGTACTTCCACGTACTTCTCAGTGACTTGAGCCATTAAATTAAGCGCAGAGACTTCTTTCTCAGCATTGAGTAGTGCTCTTGATTTTGAAACAAGTCCAATCCGCGCTGAGCGTTTATCTCCCATTTCGATAACCGAAGATAGAGCGACTGTTAATTCAGCACTGTCGAATGCATTAAATTCACCTGAGCCTGCAAAGTTCTCAGCTTCAACTTCTAGTTCATAAGCAGGATTTAAACTTGCTGTTTGTTCTTGTCCTGTTAATGCGGTTTGTTTGAAATCAAATATTTTGAGTTCAGGATTTTGTTTAAGCGTCCACTGAATTGCCTCTTGAAGATTTAACTGCTTTTCAAAGGCATAAACATTAAATGTAAAAAGTGACAACGCGAGAAACGCGATATATTTAAGCCGAGGTGTTACACACCTCAAAATTGCTATCTTGCGATGCACACAGGTATTAAGTGCCATGTATACTTTCCTATAAATTTATATGTTTTTTTCGGTCATTAACATTTGACCTTTCATAATTTTCTATAAAATTTAGGCGTATTTAGGTGGGCGGAATGGCACCGAGATATAGCCTTTTAGCTCAGGAGAAACTAAGGCGTAGGTAAGGAAATATTCTATTGCTTGGAAAATGTTACAGGAAGAATCAGCATTTAAAAATAAGTGACAACAGCAACAAAAATTACAATTATCAATTGAAGAGTTGCTATTATTCACCTCAAGCATATTGGAGTCTTCTGGAGCTTTTAGCGGGGTAATAGACTTAGTTAGTGATGAACTAAAAGAACTTTCACTTAAGTTTATTTCAAGCTCTTCTAGCGAAAAAAACACAGACTGCACCGCGATTAAAATCATTATCACGTATGATATATTTGATTTGATATACGATGAGTGCATTATTTTCATTTCTCTGCTTAATACTTTAGCTGTAAGATGCGGCGAGCACCGTTTAAAACGACAAGAGCAATTATCAAACCAATCACTAAATCTGGATAACGACTGCTTGTTGCTGTAACTAATAAGCCAGCTAAAATTACACCAACGTTTGCGATAACGTCATTTGCGGAAAAAATCCAACTCGCTTTCATATGAGCGCCGTCTTCTTTGTTGCCAAATATCAAAAACAGACAAGCAACGTTAGCGATTAGTGCTATTCCACCAAATATCATCATTAAAGAAGAGATCGGTTCACTACCGTAAACAAAGCGTCTTACGACTTCGCTCAAAGCACCTAGCGCTAGAATAACTTGAAGCACACCAGATATATGTGCTGCTCTAAGTTTCATGCTAATACTTTTACCTACGGCATAAATAGCTAAACCATACACAGCAGCATCAGCAAACATATCTAATGAGTCTGCAATTAGGCCAGCAGACTGTGCAATAATCCCAGCAATTACTTCTATAAAAAACATGACTCCATTAATGGCTAACAACCATTTTAGGGTTGATGCTTCTTTCATCTCATTTTTTTGGGCTAAGTCTTTTGCTTTTGCAGCTTCTGTACTGCAACTTTGTTTAGTTGACTCTAACTCTGCACCGAGTTTAAGTTGTTGTAACTTTTTTGTTATCTCATCTAAATTTTCATCATGAAAAACTTTGACTAAGCGATTAGGAATATCAAACTGCAATCCAACTGAAGGCTGAATTGAGTCAAGTGCTAATCTGATCAATCTCTCTTCTGAAGGACAGTCCATTTGAGGCACTTTATATGTACTGACAAACGCGCCACTATAGTTATCTAATTGTGTATCAATTTTTACGTCTTCGTTGGTAGGAGATGATTGACACTGACCACTACATTTTTCTGACATATTTAACATTCCGAAACAATATTAAAATAAGTATAAAATCTATAGTGGCTATAGAGTCAAATAAAAAGTTATTTAATTTGAAAAGATTGGGAAGTAACTCAAATAGCTATTCCAAGAAAATAATTGTTGGGGGGTAGTGACAGCAAACACTGCTAACATTATTTGGACTGCCCGTTTTATACCGATGTTTATCAAAGATAAAAAATAGAAGAGCTATCTAGATAGAATAAATTAACCGATGATCCTAATTCCACATTAAAGTCGCGTTGGTGTGTTACTAATTGTACAGAGGATCTAAAACAAGATTTAAATTTAAAAGTAAGAGCAACGACTATATTGTTGGAACACTTGTCATGAGATACGCTAAGCCTAATGTCCGGTTTCGTATCAAAGTGAATTTTAGCTGAAGTAATTTTGTACCATCGTTTACGACTGCTTCAGGCTCAAATCTGACGAAGATTTCCTAGTACTCACCCAATCTGGCTTGATGAGAAATAATCTCAAACATTATGCGTAGCCACATATTCGCTCAACTTGAGCGGGATCTTATAAAAGCCAGAACCACAGAAGGTCGTGAAGAGGCTAAAGCTAAAGGCAAACACATGGGCAGATTGCCTGCTTTATCAGACAAACAAGCGAAAGAATTATATAAAGATAAATTAAATGGTGAATCGATCTCTGCATTAGCGAAGAAATATTCTGTTAGCCGCCCCACGGTTCACCGAATTATTGAAAGAATGGAACAAAAGAAATAATAAATAAAAGGAGACGTTATGTGGTCTGATAAAGAATCAAAAATTGATTTCTTAAATTTTAATGAAACGGCTGAGTCAATAAAAGATCTTATAACAGAAAAGGAGTTAATGCCTATTAGTATAGGCGTTTTTGGTGATTGGGGCGCTGGAAAATCGACGATTCTTGAACTTACTAAGGCTTCTCTGGAAAGTGATGAACAAGAATATATCCAAGTACATTTCGATGCATGGACTTTCCAAGGGTATGATGACGCTAAAGCGGCGTTACTAGAAACAATTGCATCTACTTTAGTTAAAAAAGCAGCAGACGATAAAAATCTCAGTGCAAAAGCAAAAGAGTTTGCTGGACGAATAGATAAGATCAGACTGATGGGATTGCTAATGGATGGTGGTGCAGCATTAGCTGGTATACCAACTATGGGTGGTATACAGAAGATCATGGGACTATTCAGTGGTGGTGACGATGGTGAACTGGATGTTGATGATGTAAAAGGTGCTGTCGATGGCGCTAAGGATGTCGCGAAGAAAAACAAAGGTTTGATCAAAGATAATAAATCATTTTCACCTCCTAAAGAAATTAAAGAATTCCGAAAAGCATATTCTGATCTGTTAAAGGAGTTTGATAAGCCACTTATTGTCTATGTCGATAATTTAGATCGCTGCTCTCCATTTAATGCTATTTCGACCCTTGAGGCGATCAGGTTATTTCTATTTTTACCCAATACTGCATTTGTTATTGCCGCCGATGAGGACATGATCCGCTTGGCAGTGCCTGAGTATCACAAAGGTGCATCTCAACGACATCAAACTGATTATTTAGACAAGCTTATTCAAATTCCTGTGCATGTACCAAGACCCGGCGTTCTGGAGATAAGGGCATATTTAATGATGCTTACTGCTCAAGATCACGGCGTTACCGATGCGCAATTAGAAACGATAAGATGTGCCCTTGAAGAGTCATTAAGGCTGTCGTGGAAACAACCACAAATTACCGTTGACGAGCTACTTCAAGATCACGAGATTGAAAAGCATTCCGAACTCAGAAGTAAATTTGTGGTTGCTGAACAGTTAGCTCCACTATTAGCTGAATCCACAAACATTAACGGCAACCCTCGCATAGTTAAGCGATTACTCAATCAGGTTAAGATGAGAAAGAAAACCGCTCATCGCAGAGGAATGCAGCTTGATGAAAAAACTATCACTAAGCTGGTAATTTTTGAGAGGTGCTTAGGCACTCAGGCTACCAACTGTAGTGGCATAGTTAATTTGGTCACCCATTAAGAAAGAAATGTTATGCTAATAAGCATACAAATTTGGGTGAAAAAATGACGAAATTAAAACGCGCAACATACTCTGCGGCAATCAAATTAGAAACGGCTCAGCTTGTGGTGGACCAAGGTTATACACAAGAAGATGCAGCCAAGGCTATGGGGGTGGGTAAATCAACCGTCAGTAAATGGGTTACCCAATTAAAGCAAGAGCGTAATGGTCAGTCACCATCTGCTTCGCCAATGACGCCCGAACAAATTGAAATCCGCGAACTTAAAAAGCAAATCCAACGCATTGAATTAGAAAAGGATATATTAAAAAAGGCTACCGCTCTCTTGATGTCCGACTCCCTGAACAATTCTCGTTAATTGAGAAACTAAACCAACGAGAGCGTTACCCAATTAGCGTGCTGTGTAACGTATTCAATGTGCATCGGAGCAGCTATAAATATTGGGCTATACGGGATACAACGCCGACGCCAGAGCAAGTAAGGCTAGAGGCTGAAGTTAAAGCAATACATGCAATGAGCGGCGGCTCAGCTGGGGCGCGGACAATCGCGGCAATAGCAACGAACAATGGTTTTGAATTGAGTCGTTATCGTGCTGCTAAGCTAATGGTTAAATTAAAGCTTGAAAGCTGCCAAGTACCTCAACATTCATATAAACGTGGTGGTAATGAACACCTTGAAATTCCAAACCTGCTTGATAGACAATTTGATGTTGTTGAGCCAGATACCGTGTGGTGCGGTGATGTGACGTATATTTGGGTAGGTAATCGCTGGGCTTATTTAGCCGTTGTTATTGATTTATTTGCACGTAAAGTAGTTGGCTGGGCCATGTCGTTGTCGCCAGATACTAATTTAACGCTAAAAGCACTTGAACTCGCGTATGAAAGCAGAGGAAAACCGACAGGACTGATGTTTCATTCAGATCAGGGTAGTCATTATACAAGTTTAAAATATCGTCAACGTTTATGGCGCTATAAAATCAAACAAAGTATGAGTAGGCGCGGAAATTGTTGGGATAATGCGCCAATGGAACGATTTTTTAGAAGCTTTAAGACGGAATGGATGCCAAAAGTTGGATATGAAAACTTTAGAGACGCTAAATATAGTGTGAGTGATTATATCAACGGATATTACAATAATGTTAGACCACATCATTATAATGCTGGTTTAGCGCCGAATGAATCTGAGATTAGATATCAAGATTCTAAAACTGTGGCCAAAATTAGTTGACCACTACAAACAAGCTTTATGAATTAATTGATAAGGAAAACGGATATCCAAAAGTATTAGCGGATCTTGAAAATTCAGAAGTCGAATTTGACGAAATTAATTTACCTGAAGAGTGGAAACTCGACCTAGCTTTTATTGATAAATGGTCGAAATTACCTCCCATGTTCACTGAAATGGATTTGACACCAGCGGCATATCTGAGCAGAGAAAGCATTCCAATGGGGGCTGTTAATTCGGTAATGTCTGGAGCCGCTCAAAAACTCGTAGAAGAATTAATGAAGCAAAAGGTAAGGGTCAGTGGCGTTAACTCTACTGCGATTACCACAACTCCGAAGGAAGAATACATGTCAGTCATGGATGGTTTGATTGAAAACTTTAAGTTGATTGGTGATTGGACCGAAAGACCAACAGGCATTTATGGGGCTGTGTTACTTGCCAAGCAGGATGATAAATGTAGCTTAAGTCTTCTTACATTTTTAAAAAGCTTACCCCGCCAAAGATGGCTTAATCCAATTTTAAAAGAACTAGAGGGAACTAAGTAATATGGGTACGTCCGCATCGTCAACAGGACCAAATAATAAGAGTCCACTTATTCCATCTTGGGCAGAGCAAGGAGATCCTGTCACAATAGAACCTGCATCAGGTACTGATGGGGATGAGCAAGCTGGCTCTGATAATAATCAAGCTGATGATCAGAATGACAATAGCAATGATATTGACAATGACAAGGTTCAACAAGAAATCGGTGGTTCACCTACAGCAACACCGCCTCCAAATAGGTTTGCCAGTGCCAGAAGAGCATTTGGTAAATATGCGCAAACAGGTGGCTCAACCTCAGATCTAAGGCGTTCATTAAAAAGTTACTCTAGAAAAGGCTCTGGCGGAGGTAAAAGCACAAGCAGGAGACTATCAAGCGGCATAACTGCTGGTTCTGGATTGCTTGGTGTCATGCGTGGCGACACCGTAACGGTTAATAATCAAAGCTTATCATTAGGTGATCTAACTGGGCTATCGACTGATCAAGCAATCGACAAAATTGCTAGCCATTTAGCGCCTGATAATGCCGATTCGGATGCTGTAAGAGTTGCGTTGGATTACGCACTAGAAGAAGCACTCCCCGATACAGAAGAATTTGACCCAAACAGTTTTACTGACGAAGTTATCCAAGAAGCCATAGGCTGTTATTTAACAGACCTTATTTTTCAGGATGTGGTTGAAGGCATGGGCAGAGCTTGGTTTCATGTTGAGCCAGCAAGCAAGCATCATCAAATGGAAGTTGAATTAAGGGAACTAATAAAAGTGATTACACAAGAGCAGTTAGACAAAGTAACTAATGGCAACCCCAGTACTATTAGCAAAGAAAATATTACTAAAATTCAAGCCGATGCTATTGCTATGACGGTTGATGAATGGGAGAGCTTTAATGACTAATTTTTACTTTAACCATGACCCTGCTAACTTGCCTGACTTTTCTGATGATTGTCATCCTGTCCAAATGTTTCATACGCATCAAAATGACATCACTAAGCACAGCTTGGTGTCAAAACAACTACTACAAACAGTTCGTGATTTAGGATTGAATGTAGATGCTGATTCAATAGATCTGATAACAATTGCTACCGCCGTTACCGCTGCTGATACATTTGAATTAAGGGATAATGCAGAAAATGCATGGGCTAGAAAAATGCATTTGCATGTTCCTGTAACTGATGAGGATATGTGGAATTTTGTAGAACCTGAACTGAGTTCTTTGCTCAACTTTCTTACAGGCGATCAATGGCTGTTTACTTTTGAAAAAACAACTATGCCGATGCCGACTCCTAAAACAAGTGAGCAAGCGAAAGCAAAAGCAAAATCATTAATTGGACTCAACTCTGTTTGCCTTTTTTCTGGTGGTCTTGATAGCGCAGTTGGTGCAATTGATATTTTGAACGGAGAATCAGATTTAAAGCCTCTCTTGGTTAGTCACGCTTATCGTGGTGATGGCGCTAAGCAAGAAGACATTAAGCAATTATTATCCCCGCCATTCGGCGAATTGTCCTATTCAATGTCTCCCCATATTATTAAGCACTTAGAAGGTAAAACTGACATTAGTATGAGGGGAAGAAGCTTTAACTTCCTAGCTATGGCGGTACTTGGTATATCAGCCTTAAGAAATGCTAATTGCGATAGCAGTATTGAAACTATTGTCGTCCCAGAGAATGGCTATATTTCTATAAATCCGCCGCTTACCAGAAGACGGATTGGTAGCCATAGCACTAGAACTACTCATCCTAATTTTCTAAGCAGGCTTGAATCTTTGCTTAGAGACACTGGGTTTCATGTCAAATTTGTAAACCCCTATCAATTCAAAACTAAAGGTGAAATGTTAGCGGAATGTGTTGATCAAGACGCAATTAGAAAAGCAGTTCCCCTAAGTGTTTCATGCAGTCATTGGCACAGAGAACATAAACAGTGTGGGCATTGTGTACCTTGCCTTATTCGAAGAGCGTCAGTTTTTCATGCTGGTTTTACACAAGATGCGCCATACAAGACAAAGCGGTTGAGAGATCTTATCAAAGAAAAAGATACTCGCGATGATCTCCAAGCGGTTCAAACTGCCATTATTAGATTGAAACAATCCGATAACTATCGTTCTTGGCTTCGAAGTTCAGGGCCAATACCACAAGAAAAAGATATACGAGAAAAATTAGAATCAACTATTAAGCGAGGATTGGCAGAGGTTGAATTATTTCTCCAAGCGGATAAATCGTCATGATGGATCTTCATTGCCACGTTGATTTATATCCAGATCATCAAGAGGTATTGAACGACATAAAAAGCAGTAATTATTACGTGCTATCAGTAACTACGGTGCCTTCAGCTTTTGAAGGTACTGTCCAGTTAACAAGTGGCATAAAACACTGTAAGACGGCCTTGGGGCTTCACCCTCAACTTGCTCATCTAAGAAAAAATGAATTAGCACTATTCGATAAGCTAGTTGATAGAACTAGATATATTGGAGAAATTGGACTGGATGGCTCAAAAGGTTACGCTGATTACTTTGATGATCAATTAGAGGTTTTCACGCATATTCTAAAAAAATGTGAAGGCTTTGATGACAAAATACTAACTATCCATAGTCTTAACGCGACTGGTGAAGTTCTTGAACAACTTAAGTTACATCCCAATGCTGGTACTTCTATTCTTCATTGGTTTTTAGGTACTAAGAAGCAAGTTCTAGAAGCCGTCGAGCTAGGCTGTTTCTTCTCTATTGGGCCAGCCATGCTAACTTCAGCCAGAGCTAAAAAAGTAATATCGTGGATACCTCAAGATAGAGTTCTACTCGAAACTGATGGACCTTTCGCCAAAGTGGCGGGGAATATTCTGTTTCCTTCAAGTGTTGGCACTGTTACTGAATATCTGGCTGAAATTTGGTGTAAAAATAAGGCTTTGATAATAGAAAAATTGTCAGTAAATCTTAGGTGTTTAACATCAGTCAAGTAACTAATTATACGTCACGTAATCTTATAACAATTTTATTCAGGTTTAATCGGTTTGTTTGAAGTATTTGTATTAGCTATAGCACTCAGTATGGACGCGTTTGCAGTATCCATAGGCTTAGGTTCTAAAAAAGTAGTAAATGCTGAAAAGCTCTTTATTAAAGCCGCTGCTTATTTTGGTTTTTTCCAAGGCTTTATGCCTCTTTTAGGCTATTACAGCGGTAAAGGTTTATCATCTTGGATTGAAGATTATGCACCTTGGATAGCTTTTATTTTGCTAGTATTTATCGGTGGCAAAATGATTTATGAGTCCCAATCTGAAGGAATTGAAGAAGATATTGCTAATGTTACTCATCGTGTGCTATTTGTTCTTGCTATTGCCACCAGTATTGATGCAATGGCGGCAGGTTATGCAATCACATTGCTTGAGGTAGATATAGCCGTAGCTTGCTTGATAATAGGCGTCACGACGTTTGCCTTTAGCTGGATTGGTGTGAATATCGGCGAAAGAAGTGGCGTATGGCTGGAATCTAAAGCTGAACTATTTGGTGGTTTAGTGTTAATCGCAATCGCATTTAAGATATTACTTGGTTGACACAGAACCACCGAATACTAGGCTACTTACCTGAGCAACATGCATTGCCTTCTTGAATAGGAGGACACTTAACTGTTCCATAAGAGCAATAAACGCAACAATCACCTTTTAACGGTTTAAGTAGTGCTTTACAGCTTTCGCATTCGTAATACCATTGGCAAGCGTTTGTAGGCATGGTTTCAACTTTGCTAAATCCACATTCAGGGCAAGTGATTTTAGATTCTAGTTCTATACCTTGCATACTGGTTCCTTAATGGGCTTAACAATATCTAAAATAGACATTACGACCATCCAAATGATCCCAAAGTAAAATAAGTAAGTGCTCCAGTCGTATTGCCATAAAGGATAAAGGGTCAGCAATACTGCAATTGGGCCAATGACACTTAAAACGCCTCTCAATGAATCTCGATGTTGATACCAATTATAGAAATTAACTAACAACGCTAGTGAAGCAAATAATGGCAATAAGGTGTTCACCGCTATCCCTTCAAAATGTGAAAGAAAACCTAACCCAAGAGCAGATGCCAATGAGCCGAGTGCAGGAAAACATGCTGTGCAGCTAAGGGCGGCTAGCCAAACGCCACCAGAACCTACTTTATCTAGAATTTTATTGATCATAACTATCTACCTCAATTTTTAAGGTAGTATAAACTCCGTACATAAGTACGGGGTCAATAGCTATTTAAGTGAATTTATTACCGGGCAGGATTGAGGGTCTTGATTGGCCTTGCAAGAATCTGTCATATCTTGAATTACTTTCTCTAATCGCTGTAAATCAGCAATTTTATTACGAATGAGATTAAGTTTTTGCAACCCCATCGACTCAATATCAGCGCAACTGTCACTTAGTGACATAAGCGATTCAATTTCTTTCAGCGTAAACCCTAATGCTTTAGCTTTCAGAATAAATTTGAGTTGACTGGTAAGGGCATCGCCATACATTCTGTAACCAGACTCTGGTTTTAAAGGTTGCTCTATCAGACCTTGGCGCTCATAGAAACGGATTGTTTCAACATTGATATCTAAATCTTTTGCCAGTTTTCCAATGGTTCTCATAAACATACTCTTTAGAAGCAGAAATATCATTATACAATTAATGCGGATTGCCTAAACTCAATTTTATTGCATGAACGGGGTCGCTAAGCGTCCTCTTTGTAGAATTAAGTTCACATATCCAGATCACTCTGACCGTCTCTTGTTCGCTCTTGCTGCCTGTCAGGTGAAGTCTAAGCCTAATCAACAAAACTGTAAGTTGAGATATGAGCTACTACATCTAATCTATTGTTTCGTTGAAACTAATTCAATAATTTCACCAGTAGACGTATCCACTCTTATTTCTGTATGTTGCCCTGAATGCTGAAGTTGATTTTGTAAATCGGCATTAATCAGTTTGAGCTTATCTATTTCTGCGTACATTTCACTCAACAACACTAATAACTTTGTATCTTTATTATCGATTTCCTTAGTGCCGATATTATTTTTTTGCTTTTCTTTAGCAAGCTTGCTTTTTAGTTCGGCTACCTTTGTTCTGAGTTGTTTTATTAAATTATCTTTATTTTTTTCTTCCCAAGTTAATTGAGCTTTTTCAATACTTTCTCGTAACTTTACCCATTTTTCTTCTTCTTTAGATAGATTCGCAATATTTCTTTTAGCTCTCGTTGCTACTGCATTTTTGGTTATCTTGCTGCCATCAGATTTCATCTCTTCAAAAGCACGTTTTATATCATCATATGCGCTACTCATGCTTGTTCTCCTTGGTTTGTATGCGCTTTGCCTTCATCTAATACATAGTCAGCTGCTGCTATATTATTTTTCCAGTGAATAGCAAATAGCTCGTAATCTTCTTGCTCTTCTGTGGTTGATGCTGCATATGCCTCTAGTTTCTGGGTCGCATCTTTTTTTATCACTTGCCAATTGACCTTGTGGCGTTTGGTAATGATTTTACTACCACAATACACACAGCCACTAGGGATTCCTGCTCCTTTTATCTTGCAAGCTTCTCCCGCAGTGCAGTACCCCGTAGGCAAGCCACGTATGTTTTTAATATTTTTGACGAGAAATTTTTCAGTTCTTCAATTGAACTGAAATGGATCTGCTTAATCACAGTCGAATCTTTACTTTGACTATCAGTAATACCTATTATCAGATCTTTAGATGTTTTATTAATTTGCTCACCAGCACCACCTTTAAGTGATTGTGACTCGGCTTCATCTATTAACTCTTCTGCAACACGGTCAATTAAAATCTCATTAAACTCTTCAGTAGTTTTAATTAAAGTTGTTGAGGCCAAAAATGCTCTTCGAGTATAAACAAACGTCATTAGGCTGGTTAAATGTTTAAATTGATATCTAATATCATCAAGCTCACCTAATTTATTGGCAATGACAAAGTAGGCCAACGTATGTCGAAACATGTGAGCGGTTAATCTAAACGTATCGCCTTCTTCGTATGGGACACCTCTATTCTCTCCTCTAACTTCTTTGTAGTTAGATTCAAGGCGTTCAAGCTCTGCTATATCATCATCGTCTAGAGTTAAGTCAAAAAGCTCAATGTTTTCACTGTTTTTAACCTCAAATTTTGTGAATCGCCCAGCATCGCTAAAACTAACACTACAGCTACTATGTGAAACCCCGAAAAGACGGTTTCTTTCTAACCCTTCTTTCAAGTTGTGTGCTTGACTACTTGTTATATTGGCTCTGCATGAAGAAAGTACAGCTTTTGCCCTTTCTTGCATACCGAACACATATTTTTCGTAAATACCAACACACTCATGTACTTCAGCGTTTGAAAACCATTCCATCTCAACCTTACTGTTGTCGGTTTTGGTCATGATTGCCGTAATGTAATAAATATCATCTTTGTAATTGGCACAGCCAACCTTGCATGTAAGTACTTCGTTATATCTCATGCCTGTATAGGCCAAGATATTAATGTATGTGGCTAATTTTAAATCTTCTAATTCTTCGGATAATTGAATGAATTCCACTTCATCGGGTAAGTTTCTTACATGTTTTGCTATTAGCTCACCTGTACTAATTTTGGGCGGTGGTTCAACGGAGCCTTCATTTAAACTATCTATTAAGCGTGCATTTAATTCTAGCCATCGTTCTATCTTATCCTTAGAGTTTTCAACTATTTTTTCTGCAAACTTCAGAATTTTTTTCATTACTTTAGTAGGAATGACAGGGTGCGAATAAGTGACTGGTCTCGGATGGTGTAACTCGTTTAGTTGGTTAAGTACATCAATAAAAACACTACACACCTTAGGGCCAAAAAGACGAAAGCTGCGCTGCACGTCAAATAGTTTAGTAAATGAGTGTGATTGTCTGTAAATAGCTATTTTCCTGACTTCATATAAATAGTCTTTTATGAGATTCCTAATAACTAAGTCAGATTTGAACTCCAACTCATGAAATGAGTGATAACCTCTTTGTCTTAAGAAGGCTGCAAATAAATTTAGATACGTTACATCATTTTGAAGTGTAGAGATTTTTAGAGGTTTACCGCCTACAACATCACCATGTGTGAGTTTAATTAGTGAATAAATTCGAATTTGATATGCTAATTCATCAACACCTTTAAAATTCACATTTCTTTGCGTTTCTTCATAGCTTATCCAAGTGTCATCGCCAAAGTGAATAGTGCCATGTTTAGCAATATTCAATGCTCTGTTTTCCCACAAAGCAATCGAATTAAAAGCGCTAGTATCATCAACTTTAAAATCTTCTAACACCTGAACCAAAGGTTTTATAGTGATTTGACCTGTATGTGTTTTTACAACAGCGATATCAAGTAGTTTTGTTTTAGTTATCTCTTTGGTCATAGCAAACCTGTGTTTTTCCAATGAGGATGAATACCCTCTGTTCTCAATAGTTCTTTTCCATCAGTCACAGCTTGAGCATTAAGCTTGGCAATATCAGCTAATATTTCGTTAACCCTATTTTTCAACTGCTCTATGTTTTCCAGTTGCTCTGTTATAGAGTCAAATGTTGCGGCTGAGTTTTCCATATCAGCAACAACAAAATCCCGGTATGACAAAAGTTTCCAAACATGCAATGCGTCAGCAACACAGCGATAGAACGGACACCACAAGCATGCGTTAAAGTCGGCACATGCATGCTCGTTTGTATCTCGCTGGTCTAATAATTTCCTGTTTTGTGATTCGAATGCCACTACTGCGGATTTATCTTTTGAGTTAATGCATGTGCCATTCGGGACTTTTTTACCGTCTTCTGGTGGAGTCTGCAAAATGATTACTTTGTCGGTAACATCGCGAACAAAATAGTCTGCCATTGTTTTTGTCGCTCTGTTGATTGTCATTGCAACATCTTTGTTATCTTGCATTAAATAATGACGCAAGAACGTTTCATAAGAGTGCTTGCCAGCTTTTTGATACCACTTAAATTCTTTGGCAACTTTTCGGTAAATGTAGTTAAGCCCTGATTTTCTGATCTTTTGCGAATTAAATACGATATCACACCCAAGCTCAGTCAATATCCTATCTATAGTGGTCTTGAAACGTGATGCTGTTAATAATTGAATCTTTACTTCTCCAATACTATTTACTTTGGGAAAAACAAAAATTCTTTTTGATAGGTTCTCAATAGAAGGGCGGTAAATAGACGTAAGTTTAGTCGCAGCCTTAATATCAAATATTACTGGTTCGACAACGTCGCCGTATAAGACGCCTTCTTTTTCTAGATCTTCGGCTTTAATTTCAAATTTATGCCATTGTGTTTGATAATTAGCTCGGCGTTTAAATAAACGAAGAGCAGGAGTTTTACTTGAATGTAATGGCGTGTTAAAGAAAAATAAGTCGTCAGTATCAAGCTCTAGCGTAGGAGTTGAATTCCAACCAGTTTTCAATATGACTTTTGCTGCATAAAGTGTAACTTTGTCTTTAATTGTGAGTAAGGTCTCAGAAAGCCCTTTTTCTATGTAATATGCTAATTCTACTACTTCTCTATATGAGTAGAGCTTATCTTGATTCTGAGAGAGTTGCTCTTGATGTTGTGCAGTTAATTCGGTGTTGACCGGAAAGCTTTTAATAGTATCTAGACCATAAAACGATAGTAATTTGTCGATAGCGCTCTGATATTGATTACCAACAAAAACCGACAAATCGCCTTGTTTTGATTTTAGTTGAATTGCCTCTCTTATAGCCTTTAGTATCTCACAGTTATTTTCAACAAAAGCATGAACCCCATGATTGGCAATAAGCTTCATTTGTTCATCTGTTAATGATGATGCATTTTCTTTCAATGCTCTAGCCATACTACCTATGTAACCTTTGAGAGTGACGATGCCTATGCTCTCGCCATCAATTCGCTTTGTAAAAACTTTATGGTATTCGACTAGGTTTTGATAAAATTTATAGGCATTGTCATATACCCACTCATGCTTCTGCCATTCGGTAGTGTCACTTTCTTTAAGGTAATAGCCCAATGAGTAGGGTAATAAACTTTCCTTTGCGATTTTTTCACCCGTAACAAAGTGGTAAAGGTCCAATGCAGCGTTTAGTAGCAGTAAAAACTGCTGGTTATTTTGAGTTTCTTCTTGGTAATGCTTATAAAGGTATTTAAATCCCTGAAGGCCATTTTCTGCAAACCCTTGAATTCCACGCTCACTAAGCAGCTTAATTATTGGTGATGCTACGCTACCAGCACTATTCAACCACCTTGGAAATGATAAAGTTGAGGATCTAACTCTTGTTGTATTAGCTTCCGAAGCGCTTGCTATCTGATTTTTCAAAAAAGCATCAACTTCATTGCCAAATTTGGATGATATGCTTTGTGCATACCCTATCACTTCGGCTTCAGTTTTAAATTGATTGACTCTAGCTTTACCCCACACATCGGGTAGTATAAATTTTAAAAAAGTACGGAAGTTGTGATTGCATATAAATGATGAAACGAATTCCCTATCCTTTAATGTTGCCAATAATGGCAGTTTGACGCGTTCAGTATTCTTAAAAGTATCATGTAGACAAATATTTATAATAGCAGTCGCAGTTTTGAGGATGTTGTCTCTAATAGAAGAATCTTTGAGGCTTAATTCTGGAAGGACGAGATAGTCCAGATATTTTTTTAGTAATTTACGAGTCTCTTTTACTTGATGGAATTCAAGTTCGAATAATTTAGTTATGTCGATTGAAGTAGCCCCATTTACTAGCCTAAAAGGAGCGTTGATAGCGTTATCATAAAAATGAAACTTAGCTATGTTTTCTAAAGCTTCTTCTATACGAGTAGCATAACTAGGTAGCTTGACATCATTTATTTCATTAATGCAAAAGTATTCCAGTTCTTGCCAAATTTCAAAGTCTGATAGAGCATTTAATCCCGAAGTTTGAATTGATGTCGCAGTATCTGCACTAACCTTATTAAGGGCTAGAGGAAGAATGTGCTGTAAACTGACACAAGCATTCCGCAAGCGACTCATTGAAATAGCAGTGTCGTCACCTGTGCTAATATTGCTTTCTTTGTCATATGCCCTGTTAAATAAAACGTCTAACTGTTCGGCTAGAACAATTGAATGAGGTTTAAATCTAGCAGGAATACGATTGGACTTCCGCGTTTTAACTTGCTGTAGCATCTTCAGCCTCACGCATAAGCAATTCGTTAACATCACCGTAGATATCTTTTACCCACTCTGACATCGCTCCGTATGCATCCACTGATACACTTTTGGCAAAGTCGATGTAACGTTTGGTTGTTTTAAAGCTTTCGTGACTCATCAAAGTCATTAGTGTTTGTCGGATGGAACTTTCTGATTCACCTTTGTCAATTAGGTATTTAGCGACATAAGTAGCAAAGGTAGCGCGTAAGTCATGGAATGTGCGTAATAGTATTTCTAATCCCTGCTTCCTTTGTTCTTTTCTAACTATGGAAATAGTATTCCCCGGTGTATCTTCGCTTATCCGCGATCCTGAACTATTCATAAACAAAGGAAGCGGATGTTCGCTATTGTCCATACCATGATTAGTCTCATGTTTGGTACGTCGCTTCATATTTTGAATTGTCAAAGTGTGATTGTACAAAAGCTTCATTAGAACTCGCGCTATTGTTAATCTCACTGGCTTATGTCCTTTTCGTACAATGTTCAATTTTGGAATACGTTTCTCGTTTTCTTTTTCATCAGGGTTAAAGAGGTCTTTCTGGTCGATGGCCGAAATTTCAAAAGATCGAAGTCCACCTAACAAGGCACACTGCAAATAAAGTTTATAAGTCTCTTTTTGAGCTGTATTCGTCTCCAGTAACTGTTTAAGTTCTTTTGGAGAATATGGTTGTAGACCTTTGTCTGGTGAGTCTTCTTTTTGTTTCAATGTATTTGGAATGCTCAAATTACTGACCCATTTCCATAAGCCCCCAGAACGATTGTTGCTGGTAGGTAATTGAAACAACGAACTGACACCTGATTTAGCTTTCGATTTAATACGTACCTGTTTGTATTCAAGTGAGAAGGGGAGGCTATCTATAGCTCCGCGCTTATGGCTCCATATATAGAATGCTTTAACAGCTCTAATTCGTTCTTGAGCGCTGTTAAAGCTTATGCGTTTAGACTTATCTTTGGTTTCGACTCTTTCACATAAATGTTTGTGATATCTCCACACAGGTAACCTAGAAATATCATCATCTACAGATTGTTTTGAAAGTGGTGCAGCTATTACTTCAAAATAGGATGCATCATCTTTATCCAACCAATCTAAGAAAGCTTTTAAGTGCTTAGCTATACTGCGAACAGACTTAACATCTAATGGCTTTCCCGGTTGGCTGGCATGATAAGCGTCACTAAAAGCCTCATTGTCTATTTGATTCTTTTTGAGACTGAAATGACCTTCAAAGCGGTGCATTAAAAATAAGTTCATTTCTTGGCATTCGGTGAAGCGAGTCGGGTGATATAGCACTGGAAAATTAGGTTCTATTTTATCGTGCCTATATGAGTGAGTTCTGATGCCTTTTTCAGTCTTAATAGGTTGCCCTGATTTATCGAGGTGAAAAGACATTCCTTTTCCAAAGTTGACTGATGTTTTAATTATTTTAGTTTTTGTTGTATTTCGAAGTATCATTTTCGTTCACCTTTGATTCTTAGCTAGAGTATGTGTGTAAAAACTTTTTTGTTCAAGTTTATTGAGGGTATGATAGTATTATATCAATTCGGGGGTGATTTTAGATGAAAGCCAAAACTTAACGGCTTCTCAGCTAAAAACTATTATTACCCGTTGCGGAGAAGGAACAAAACTAATTTGTACTGGGAATTTAGCTCAAATAGACAGTAATTATTTAACGGCGGTTACTTCGGGGCTTACCTATATTGTAGAGCGGTTTAAACATTTTGAAGGTGGTGCTACCGTAAATCTTAATGGGGTAGTACGCAGTCGACTGGCTTCGTTCGCCGAGGAAAATTTATAACTTGCGCTTAACATCTTGGCTCTATAGTCTACAGTTTGATTTTTGAGCTAATAATTAGGTAGGTCGTTGAATTTTTTACCGCTAAAACATTATCATCGCTCTGTTTTTGTGGCGTTAGCAATCCCTTTATTGGTGGCCTCTTTTTTGTGTTTGCATTTTTATGATATAAAAATGGACCGTGCAATTACAAAAAAGACCACCGATTTCAGTGCGTTATCGGCGCAGCTTGATCATGATATGCAAGCCATCGACGATTTACTTAATGCGATGTTTATTATGTATGACAAACACGCCCCACAACCAGCGAATCAGGCCTTCACAAAAAACATTAATCAATACGAGCATTATTATTATAGCCAGATAGCACATTTTAATGGCGAAATAGTAGGAAAAGGCCAATTCAGCTATTCCGAACAGGCATTATCACGCTGGCAAAAAGTCATGTCGCTGGCTCCGTCTTTCAATACTGCTTTAGCGCTGCTTTCGTCGCTGCATTCTGTAGCCTATGTTGATGAGCGCGGCTTTGCTTATTTAGCTCGACGTAACAATACACAAAGTTATATTTTAACGCAGGTACTTAATGGCGACTTTAAACCCTTACCTTCAGCGAACACACTCACTTCAAGTGCCGTTATTAAAGTAGACAATAACGCATATTTTGCAGTTGGCCGACAGCGAGAGCTTAACTCCTCAGATTATATTGTTTTAATATATGACTTACAGGCTATTTCTAGTTGGTTGAAAAAAATAACCTCAAAGCAAGGCGAGTATGTTTTTATCAACCAAGAGAATGAAATTATTGCCAGTTCACAGCAGCCAATTAATCAAGCCATAAAGTTATCGACCTATTGGCCTAATATTAATAGCCCCTCACAAAAGAGTAATGCGCGAGCAGACTCATTATTTTTAATTCAGCCTTCAAAAAATAACCCTATTCATCTGGCGTTTCTTGCTGACAAGCACACTCTCTCAAGCGGTATTGTGTATGAAGTATTGATAGAGTTTATTTCGTTAGCCTTATTTTTATGTTTGATGTTTTACATCTTTTTTTGGTTAAGCAAACGTATATTTATCAAACCTATGACCGAGTTGATGCGTTATTTAGAGCATCATAACGATGACAATAGCGGGTATTTAAATTACCAAATACCGTTAAACTGGCAACCTTGGTTTGCTCGGGTAAAAGCTATTTTTGCGAAAAATGAGCATTTAGTTATTTCTTTGCAAAATGCTAATCAAAAGTTAGATGATCAAGTACAGCAACAATCGCAAAAGCTAAAACATAGCGACCAAGCAAAAGAGCGTCATTTAGCGTTATTAAACACAGTACTTAATAGCGTGCCTGATTTTATTTATTTTAAAAATACAGAAGGCATTTTTTTAGGCTGTAATAAAGCGTTTGAGTTGTTTATTGGAAAAACTCAAGGTGAACTCCTTGGGCAGCAAATACACAACATAAGTAACGAGTATGAACAAATTAGTTTGCTGGAATATCAAGTATTACAGCATAAAATGCAAATTCAGCAGCGCATAGATGTTGCTGAGCGAACTTATCAGTTAACCATTGCTCCCTTTTACAATGAACAGCAGCAATTATTAGGAACTATGGGGGTTGGCCGTGATATTACAGAACAACAACATACTTTGTATGCATTAAAAGAGTCTGAATCTATATTTAGAAGCGCAATTGAATTTGCCGCAAATGGGGTGTTTTTACTCTCGCTTGAGTACGCTATTTTACAGATAAACAAAGCCGCACGAAAATTATTTTCCAAGCATGATAAATTAACCGATACCCCTTTTTATGCGCTTTTTAATAATACGCAATGGCAGGAGCTTGAAGCATTACTACAGCAATTATTAAATAATAAGAAAAGGGTGTTTCACTTAACCTTGGCTCATACCCAATTAAATGCCTGGTTACAGTTGAGTATGTCGTTAATTTGGAATGAAAATAGTCAGCCGCTTTATTATGTTATTCATATTCAAGATGTTACAGAACTTACCAAAGCCAAAGATGATGCAGAGCGTGCCACGTTAGCTAAAAGCCGTTTTATTGCTAATTTAAGCCACGAAATACGCACCCCCCTCAATGCCGTGTTGGGATTATTGGATATGCTCGCAGAGCACGGGTTAACACAGCGGCAAATTCAACAAACTAGCCAAGCAAAATATGCGGCCAATAATTTGTTGCAGATGCTAAATAGTATGCTTGATTTTGCCCGTGTTGAAAGTAAAGAAGCAACGCTGCAATTAGCGCCATTGTGCTTAGTTGATTTGATTGATACCTGCGAAAGTTTAATTTTACCTTTATGCCAAGCAAAACAGATACAGCTAAAAATCGACATAGACTCGCAAATTTCTCCATTTTTAGTCGGTGATACAATTCGTTTGCAACAAGTATTAGGTAACTTACTTACCAATGCCGTTAAGTTTACCAATAAAGGCAGTGTGACATTAAAAATGACATTACAGCCGAGTCAGAGCCATATAGAGCAGCGTATTTGTTTTCAGGTTATTGATACGGGAGTGGGGATTGCTCAAGCGGATCAACGCCGTTTATTTGATGCCTTCACGCAAGGTGATGAATCATCTACTCGCTTGCATCAAGGGGTTGGCTTAGGGCTGGCAATTGTAAAGCATAGTGTGGCATTAATGGGAGGTGAAATTGCACTCAGTAGTGATAAAGGCCATGGCTGTCATTTTTACTTCACGCTTGATTTAGCGACAGATACCGAGAAATCAGCAAGCTTTACAGATAGACTATTACTGATCACCAGCGCGAAGAGTCAGTTGCTTAATCAGGTTATTACCGCGCATCCTTTTTTCAATAATCAAGCTCTTGAAATAGTCGTAACTGATCCAGATTGTTTGCAACAAGCGCATAGCATTATAATCGATGCTGATGACGTACCTGCCTTTCTCACCTCAGCAATAAAAGCAGTATTACACACTCGTACTACTTCACTCATCGTTATAGAGCACTCGCAACCGAATCAGCTTTCAATAAATGACTCTTTTATTAGCCAGTATTTACCGCGCAGTGCATTGGCGCAGCGGTTACTTAGTTTAACCCCTGAAAAGTTAAAGAAAGTAACTCAATATAAAGCGGATAAACCACAAGAAGAAATAGCGGGAACCTTAGTATTAGCCATAGATGATAACCCGCTCAATCTCGACATTATTAGCAGTATATTGTGTAAAGCCGAAGTGAATGTTGTGACTGCTAGTGATGCTAAACAGGGGGTTGAATGGGTGAATATATTGCGCCCCGATTTAGTTTTAATGGATATTCAAATGCCGAGTATTGATGGCTATCAAGCAACCCAAATAATACGCCAACAGTTTGACGCCCAGCAATTGCCTATTTTTGCATTAACTGCACATTGTGAGCCTGCCGACATTGCACGTTCATTGAATAGTGGTATGAATAAACATTTAACTAAGCCTGTGGTTGCGCCTATTTTATTTGCATCGATAGCTGATTTAGGCATATCTAAGCCTTGCTTTTTTGATAAAACCTTCGCTTTGACACAGTTCAATGATGATGAGAAGCTATTGCAAAGCATGCTTACTAAGTTAGCGGTGTTAAGTGACTCATATTCAGCTGATCTTCAAAAAGACATACCTACTATTGAAATGGTACGCTTAGTGCATAGTCTAAAAGGGATAGCAGGAAACTTAGGGTTTAACCGATTATTATTATGTGCTCAACATACTGAGCAATTATTAAAAGTGGGCGACAAGAGCGCCAATGCTGCAATTAAAGAGCTGATAATACAGTTAAAACAAGTTCATATTTATATAAAAATTTTAGATGTAAGCAATGATAAATAAAGCAAAAATATTAATTGTAGATGACGATGCGCTTAACCGAATCATTTTAGAAAAAACCTTAAGCGATGAGCATGATGTTTACTTAGTGACAAGCGGCGAAGACGCGCTGGCGTTTGTTAAACACACACAAGTAGACTTAATCATTTTAGATATCATGATGCCTGGTATGAATGGTTATGAAGTACTCGTACAGCTAAAAGAGAACAGTATAAGTCAGGCTATTCCTATTATTTTTATCTCTGCAAACAACCGTCATGAAGATGAGGCAAAGGGGCTAGAGCTCGGCGCAATGGATTATATTGGTAAGCCATTTAGTGCCGCTATTGTGAAAGTTAGAGTGCGGAACCAGTTATTAATTAAGCAAAAAAATGATTTGCTAGAAATGCTTGCCTCTATTGATGGCTTAACAGAAATACCCAATAGACGTTATTTAGATGAGAACTTAGAAAGAGAGTGGCGTAGAAGTAAGCGTAACTACTCTCCTTTGTGCGTTTTACTCATAGATATTGATCATTTTAAACGTTATAACGACTGCTATGGCCACCGAGCTGGAGACGAATGTTTAAAAACAGTGGCAAAAACGTTAGCCGCGCAATGTGAGCGTGGCAGTGATTTTGTTGCGCGTTACGGCGGTGAAGAATTTGTGGCCGTATTACCAGAAACCAATCAGCAAGGTGCAATCGCTTTTGCCAACAAGTTACGTAACGCCGTTAATGATTTGAATATTGAACATAATGCGTCTTTAAACGCTACACACGTCACCATTAGCATCGGTATTGCTTCTAGTGAGAGTAGCCAAGCTTACACTGAAAAAGCATTGTTAGAAGAAGCTGATTCCGGTTTGTATAATGCGAAAAAGTTAGGGCGCAATCAAATTAGCGCCCAATAAATGCTGTAGTTACTTAGTTTGTCAGCATTTGCAGTGCTGAGGCACCAATACCAACTAATTTATCATTTTTAAATACCAACGGTGTGCATTCATCTTTAGTCATTTTACCATCTGAATGGATGCTGTGCGTTGCATAAAATAAGACTTGGTAAACATCCTCTTCTTTTTTGAGTAATTCGGTGAAGTCAGGTGTTTTTAGGGTTTTTAATACCGACTGATAAGAGCTATCCATTGCCAAGCCTGAAATAATTTCACGATTATTCTTATGTGTTGCTTGCCAGCTAGAAGAACTATTACCAGCCCAATGACCTTCCGCTTCGCCATCGGATACAGCAATAACACAGCCAGTTAAAAAAGGAGCGGTGAGGGCGGCGATTAAAAGTGTTTTTTTCATTTTTTATTATCCTAGATGATTAATTACAGACTTTAGAGCAAAGACTAGGCCAGTTTTTTAGTCCTTAAAAATCAATTGCTTATTTTTAAAGTGATTTTTGAGTTAGTGGCTTTTTTAAGAAATAAAATTAAAAAGCCACTTTTTAGTTATTTTGACTAACTTAATTTAACGGCATTAAACCAAGCGATTACGCGACTCTTGTTGACTAAATGCAGCGATATTTAAACTCACTTCTTTAACCAAGCGCACAATAGATTCGGTACTGGCCCACGCTATATGTGGGGTTAGTAGTAAGTTATCTCCCGTGTAATTGGCCAGTGGATTGTTGTGCTCAGCAGGCTCTTTGGTTAGTACGTCAACACCTGCACCAGCAATCACATTGGTTTTTAAGGCTTGTGCTAAGTCGGCTTCGTTAATGATCCCCCCGCGCGCGGTGTTAATAATAAGCGCAGTTGGTTTCATCATTTTTAATTCATTAAGCGTAATTAAGTCACGCGTTTCATCATTAAGTGGGCAATGTACGCTGATAATATCCGCTGTTTTTATTGCGGTTTCAAAAGGCGTGCGTCCTTGGCGACACTCAGCACCTTTGCGCTCTGCAACAATGACATGAGCACCAAAGGCTTCAGCCACTTTAGATACAGCATTGCCCAGAGTTCCCCCACCAATAATGGCTAATGTTTTACCCTGAATGTCATTAAAGCTGTAATCAAGGCGACAAAACATTTCACTTTTTTGCCATGCGCCTTGTTGGCAGTCCGCTTGGTAGCGATGAGTATTGCCTAATAAGTTAGTAATTAACGAAAAGGTGTGCTGCACAACCGAGGGGGTTGAATAACCAGCAACATTGGTTACCGCAATGCCTAAATCTTTCGCGGCATTTAAATCAACATTATTGGTGCCGGTGGCACTAACACAAATAAGTTTGAGAGATGTTAATTGTGCCATGGTGTCACGATTAATCACTACTTTATTGGTGATTAACACCTCTGCATTTTGGCTATGTGCTAGCACTTGCTCTGGGCTAGTTAGCTGATGCACGGTAAGCTTTCCCAGTGCTGAGATACAATCAAGTGAGGTGTTTGCCAGTGTAGCGTTATCAAGAATTGTTATGTTCACGGTGTGTCCTAATAGTGTATGTGTTAAGGGAATAATAACCCCTGTACGCGAAGTGCTTGTGATAAAAAGAGTATCATCTATTTGAATGTTATTGGGTTTATCATATTGCGTTTACATTAGCAGTTGTAGAGCCATATTTAAATGTGGTCTGCCCACTGACGGTTAACTTGCATGTTATTATGATCAACTGCCTTGCTAAGTGAACTTGAACAAAGTGCTGTTAGTAGGGTCTACCCATTTAAATTAATAATTAATAGCCATAGTTTATACGTATGCGTTGTTAGCAAGACAGCTTGGCTCGGCGTTAAACTATAACGCTATGAAAACTCAGTAAATCGAACTTTAGTATTGCTAGTTTCGTATTTTTGATTGAGTTATAATCAAAATCAGACACAGCGGGGCGTTTTAACGCGCCGTTTTTAACTTTGTAGATGCAGTAAATGATTGAATTAGAAGATAAGTACGCAGATATAAGACCTTACAATGACGATGAAGTTGCCGCCTCATTAACGCGATTAATTAACGATAATGCGTTTATTGATGTAATTGCAAAATACAATTTGCCACGCTTTATATCCGCAGTTGGGTTTTTAGCACGCGCTATAATAAAGCATCAGTTGCGCAAAAAGTGGGGCAAAGTTAAAACGGTTGAAGATGTACAAAATGAAGTGGCACATTACTTAAATAAATTAATAAAACGTACCACCTCAAAAGTCACTTTTTCTGGCTTAGAAGACTTAGACCCTAATCAAGCCTATCTTTTTGTTTCAAACCACAGAGATATTGTACTTGATCCTGCACTGGTTAATTGGGGCTTATTCCAGCATAAAATGAAAACAGTGAGAATTGCGATTGGCGATAACTTGCTGCAAATTCCTTACATTACTGAGCTTATGCGCTTAAATAAAAGTTTTATTGTGAAACGCTCAGCAAAAGCCCCAAAAGAGATGTTAAAAGCGCTGACTCAGTTATCGGCTTATATTTATGATTCACTCAGTAGCGGGCACTCAATTTGGATTGCCCAAAAAGAAGGGCGCGCTAAAGATGGGGTTGATCAAACTGATCCTGCGCTTTTAAAAATGTTGCAACTTAATGGCCGTAAACAAAAGAAAGAATTTGGCGAATACATTAAAGAGCTCAAAGTGGTGCCGGTTGCAATCTCTTACCAATACGAACCATGTGCAATTGCCAAGGCAAAAGAGCTATATCATAAACAACATCATGGCAAGTATGTTAAATCGGCGGGCGAAGATATTGCCAGCATTGTTGAAGGGTTTAGTTCAGCCAAAGGGCATGTGCATTTATCGTTTGGTCAGCCCATTGAGTCAGGTTGTGACAGTGCCGATGAACTGGCAAAAACCATTGATAAGCAAATTATTGATTCGTTTTACTTACACCCAGGCAACTTTATTGCTGCTGGCTGCACTGAGGCGGTGATCAATAAAAATGACGCAGCACAGTTTGAAGAACGTTTGGCCAAGGTGCCAGAAGAGTTAAGGGCTTTGGTTTTAGCTATGTATGCCAAGCCATTTCATCGAAAAACACAAGTAGATGAACAAAGCTGTGAGCAGTAATTAACAGCTTAAGCTAACAACAAAGCAGCAATTTATTTGCTGCTTTTTTTTTGCACAAAAATAGCGCTATACTCAGGCTATGCTTTTAATACCGGAGGGTAAAATGCAACAAATTGAAATATTTGATATTCCTAGCCCTTGTAAAGGTATTTGCTTAGTTAATAATCGCGGTTATTGCAAAGGCTGCTATCGCAGTCGCGATGAACGTTTTTCTTGGAATTCGTTAACGAATTCCCAAAAGAAAAAAGTATTGAGTTTATGCCAGCAGCGCTATAAACGTTACTTACAGCAAAAAAATAAAGTGGCACAATCATCACCGCAAGCAGATCAACAAGGTTTTGATTTTTAAAAGTGTAGGTTGTATTTTGACCTGAGTTTTGCAACTGTGCCGTTATTGTGTAACTTATCCAGTGTTGCTTCTAGCTGGGGAACAATATCCGCATGACTGTTATGTAAATAATGATAAAGCGGGTAGGTTGCAACTACTTGTTTTTCATAGCAGCCCAAAGAGGGAGGAATGGTTTTATTTGCCATCGCAAAATCAATAAGTAACGCTCCTTGTACTTTTTGCTGGATCAGTAAGTTAAGCTGCGTATTATTATTTTTAACTTCAATTACCTTACCTTGAAAATCAATACTGTCTAAATATCGCTGTTGCACAGGGTAACTGGAAATAATAGCAACGCTATCTATGGTTTTAGTGGAGCTGGGTTCACAGCGTTTATAAAGTTCAAGGTTAAATTTAAAGAGTGGATAGTTAACGCGAATTAAATTTTTATAGGCACTTTCAATACTGATATCGCGAGCAAGCTGCCCATCTAACATGCCATTATCTGCTGCAAATAATGCATTTTGACGATTAAAATCGACAATATTTAGTTTAAAGCCCATATCTGCATAAGCCAATTGTAATAGCTCAATGGTATAGTTTGCTTGTTGAGTGTTTTGCGGGCGATTAAATGTGTAGCTATAACTGTGCGCAAAAGACATATTACTAAAAACTAAGCACAGTAATACCAGCAATCCGTTAAAGCGTTTAAGCACGTCAGTATTTCCAAATAATTGCGGCAAGATAATAAGCAGCCATAGTAACAAATTGTCTGTCTTTTGCACAGTTTGCATTAGTAATCTTGCAAAAGTTACCACCAACAATTATTGATTACGTTGAATTATTTACAGTCGCTTATTTTTATTAGTTATAGAGTTAGTTTTTTATAAGTTTAAACGTATAATCTACGTTTTATTGAGCGAGGGGTTGTTGACCTTTGCGGATGAAAATTTGTTCAAGCTAGGGGCGCTCGGCGCGAGTTGTTTAACCTAGTGGGCTAGTAAAAGCCGAGCAAAGCCTCCGTATGCTGCTCACGGCCCTTACCTGTATTCATGCAGGCAACAATAAGTTTATAGCCCCTAATAATTGGAGTGAATATGAGTTTTAATCTGTGTAACTTGCCGCGAGAGCAAAAGTATCAAATTCAGTTAGATTACGAGGCCTCATTTTGGGCTTATCAAATTAAGCGCGGTAAAAAAACGCGTGAGCAAGTGTACGACACTCTGCATAGTCGTCCTGTTGCAGAGCAAGGTGTTTTAAAACAAAAATTTGAGCAGTATTTGGCAATTATGCTTAGCTAGGGTTTGCCTACTATGCTTGTAATTAAACAATTAGAATCAATTAAAACGCCCTTAGTTAATAAGTTTTATACGTTACATAACGTCCGCGGCCATGCTAACAAACAGGATCAAGTCTGGGTCGCTTACGATAATAATACGATTATTGCCGCCTGCCGGTTACAGAATAAGCCCACTTTTTTATTTTTATCAACGGTGTTCGTGGCTCCTTCTTATCGTTCAAAGGGGGTGGCAACCCAGTTATTAGTTGCCCTTTTAAATGCGCAAACAGAACCTGTTTACACCTTTGCTTATCAACGCCTTACTGATTTTTATCAAGCACTTGGTTTTAACCAAGTGTTAACATATACTCCTGCATTATTAACGCTATTTGATGCTTATAAGCACCGAAATATTACCGCATTGAAATATCAATAAAACATAAATTAGTAATAGGACAAGCATGGGTATGAGTATTAATGGGTTTATCACAGCCATATTTGTGCTGTTTATGCTCATAAGCGTTGAAGTAACAGCGCAAGTAAAACGATTATCCCCAAGCGAAGGCTTATCTCAAAGTTACGTTAATACCATGCTTATCGATAACAA
This sequence comes from Pseudoalteromonas sp. SM9913, assembly GCF_000184065.1. Classification (NCBI taxonomy): domain Bacteria; kingdom Pseudomonadati; phylum Pseudomonadota; class Gammaproteobacteria; order Alteromonadales; family Pseudoalteromonadaceae; genus Pseudoalteromonas; species Pseudoalteromonas sp. SM9913. The sequence goes on along the minus strand of NC_014803.1, from coordinate 2,770,917 downwards.
TGGGTATTTATGGCTCTCTACTGAAGGAGGCCTTAACCGATACGATGGCTATCAAGTTATTCCAATCAATGGCCCTAATGGTGAGTTAGAAGAGGCGATCATCGATCGCATATATCAAGACCAACAAGGGCATATCTGGATTGCCTCCTTATTAGCAGGCTTGTTCAGATACGATCCGAAAACGGATACCTACCAACAATACATAGAAAAACCTGTCACAGAAGAGCAAATACTACAGCAGTCCGTTTTTACTATGTTAGCCACCGATGATAAAACCTTATGGATTGGACAAGGCCGAGAGTTTGCAAAACTCGATATAGACAACGGCTCTATTACCTCCTTATTTACACTTCCTGAGCAATTTGAAAATGCGTTTGTGCGTACTTTGTTTCATTATAACGGTTATATTTTTATAGGTAGCACAGACGGCGCGTATGTTTTTAACATCGCAACACAGCAGGTAAGGCCACTCGAGCACTTGAGCGAAACGGATGTACATATTTATCAAAATAATGTGAAATCATTTGCGCTAGGTAATAACAATCAGTTGCTTGTAGGTGCGGTTAAGGGCTTATACGCTGTTGATATTAGTAATTTAGAGGCAATGTTTAACAACCGCGAGCAATCATTTACAAGCCAAAAATTACTGGCCGATTTGAATGTTTGGGATATTGATAATCAGCAAGGAGTGCTCGATTTAGCAACAGATAAAGGCCTGCTTTGTTTTAATTTAACTACTAAAAAAGTGGTGAAAAATAAACGTATCCAACAGAGTAAGTACACCCTCGCCGATAACAGTATTATTGATATGGTGAAAGATAAATCGGGCGGAATGTGGCTAGCCACTAAAACCGATGGTGCGTTTTATTTATCAGGCGACAATTACAAGTTTTATAATGTAGAGGGAAATGCACTGGTTGGGGATGGTTTATCACATCATTCGGTATGGTCAATTAAGGAGTTCCAAGAAAAGCTATGGTTAGGCACACACAATGGTTTAACTGCGGTTGATTTAAAAAGTAATCGCTCAAAGGTGTATTTAAAAGATTATAAAGTCGATTTACTGACCACAGAGTTTACTATTTTCAAAATTATGCCTTACAAAGATAAACTCTGGTTGCACTCAAACCGAGGATTATTCATTTTTGACCCGCAAACTCAGCAACTTACCCAACCAAGAACTAACAGTCCTACCAATCAGATTTTTTTAAATGATTGGATGCATGGCCTGACATTGCTACCAAACGGGGATTTGTATTTTGTACACCCAGATCATGGTATGTTTAAATATAATATTGATAGCCGACAATTAGTTCACTTAAAAGGCGAATTAGCACAATTTGACCCTTTTTTAGCACATGGCTTTTTACCCCCATTACCGCACCAACCCGAGAAGCCATTATTTTTTAGTGGTGGCGTTTTATATCAATTTAACCCCAATGATTTAAGTTTAAACACCATTTATAAAGTGCCAAAACACCATGAAAATGTAGCCGTTAGTATTCTTTCCTACGTGGTAGATGGGCAGGGCATACTTTGGCTATCGTTATCTAATTTTGGGCTGATTGGTATAGATGCAACGACCTATGAGTTAGTGCACACAATTGATTTAGATAAAAATAAACTCGGTACCTTGTTGTACGATATGGTTCTTGATGAAGAGGGAATGATTTGGATGAGTAGCCATAAAGGTATATGGCGACTAAATCCTGAAACAATTCATTTTCAGCAATTTACAACATCAGATGGGGTGCTCTCTGCTGAGTTTAATAATGGCGCTATGGCTAAGTTAGCGGATGGTCGAATTGCCTTCGGTAGCCTCAAGGGCTTCACCTACTTTGACCCTAAAGACAATAAAAATAGCCAAGGTTTATTAGATCAGGTCAATATCACGCGCATCAACTTAATGTCTCGGGACTTGTCTATAAATTTACAGCAGCCATTAAAAAATATCACTTTAAACCATGATGATATCGGGCTTGAGATTGCATTTTCAGCGATGTCATTTAGCTTCCAAGAGCGCATTATTTATGAATATCAGCTCGATAAAGGTAAAAAAAGTTATACCCGAAATAATCGAGTGGTGTTTCCTAAATTAAACCCAGGCAGTTACCAGTTAAAAGTCTGGGCAAAAGACCCACTGATCGGCGACTATACTGCGCCAGCAACGTTAAATATTAAAGTGAGATATCCGCTATGGCGTGCTCCATACTTTTTAGCGCTTTATACCATTTTATTGATCACCATAGTGACTGCATGGGTAATGAGGCGCAACAAAATACAGCGTATCTTATTGGCAGCACACAAAGAAAGCCAAGACAGTGAGGCGCGTTTAAAGCTTGCACTAGAGGGAAGTGAGTCCGGGGTATGGGATTGGCAGGCGAGCCAGTTAAATATTTATCAGCCTAGATTAGTCAACGAATTAGGCTACGAGGATGACTCGGTGAGTTTAGATGACTACCTAGAAAAAATTCACCCTCAAGAGCGTGCTATTTTTAGGTTGGAGTGGTTAGAATTTTTATCAACAGATAAAGGGTATTTTAATTGTACCTACCGATTACGCCACGCCAAAGGTCATTGGCGCTGGTACAAAGATTTTGGCAAGGTGGTTGAATGGGACAAAAAAACGCCGCAAAAAGTAGCCGGTACGTATACCAATATGACACGCGAAAGGGTGTTTGAAGAGCATGCACGGTTATTTACCGCCGCGTTTGAACAAACCCGAGATTGGGTGTTTATCTTAGATAAAAACTTTAATATACGTGCCTCAAATAAATCACTGCAAAGCGCTTTTGGCTTATCAGCAGAGCCTCGTTCAACCCGTGCGCTTAATTTGGGAATGTCCCGCAGTAGCTATTTTGATTATTTACGAATTATGCAAAAGCTTGAAGTGGGCGAACATTTTTCATGTGAAGACACTGTCGTTCTGGCAAACAAAGAGCAACGCCATGTACTGGTTAAAATAAGCGCCGTAGCTGATGAAAGCCAAAGGCTGAGTAGTTTCGTGATTATTTTAACGGATATTCATGCACAAAAGTCAGCTGAGAGCGAACTGCATATACTGGCTAATTACGATTCACTTACTGGGCTGCCAAACAGAACCTTGTTTAACGACAGAGCTATACATGCCATCGATCAGGCGCGCCGCCATCAGTGTAAAGTGGCTTTGTTACACGTTAATATAAAACGGTTTAAGTATTTTAATGATTCATTTGGCACAGAAAACGCCGATGAGATAATAAAGCTGGTGGCGAACCGCTTGAAAACAGCATTACGTCCTTGTGATAGCGTCGCGCGTTTAGGCGGTGATGAATTTGTAATTCTAGTTGAAGATATTCAGCAAATAGAAGAAGTATTACTTATATGCACCAAACTAATGGATTGCGTGAGTAAAGACATTGTTATGAATCAGCAAAGCGTCAATGTGCACCTAAGTATTGGTGTGGCTATTTTCCCTGATGATGCCGCGCATTATAAAGCACTATTGAAAGCATCAAATGTGGCGCTTTATTATGCTAAAGATGGCTTGGAAGGGTGTTATAAGTTTTACAAACAAGAAATGAATCAACGTGTTGAAAGAGCGATGCATTTAGAATCACAGTTGATAAAAGCTTATCATGAACATGAATTTTGTAATTATTATCAACCCATTATTAATGCGTCTACGCAAAAAACAGTGGGCTTTGAGGTGTTACTACGCTGGCCTGATAATCAGTTAGCGAGTACGCAAGAGTTTGCAAACGTAGCTGAAAATATAGGTTTAATCACTAAAATAATGCTACAAACATTTAAGCGTGCTTTGGTGCAGTTAGCTCGTTGGCGTAAAGTGTGTCCTGATCTATACCTATCAATTAACCTCTCAGCACTGGATTTTGAATTTATCGGACTCGTCCCTGAAATTCGTCAAGCACTAAACAATGCAGCACTGCCGCCCGAGGCTATTGTATTTGAAATAACAGAGTCTATTTTAATGCGAGACTCAGAACATGCGCTTAAAAATATGGACTTATTAAAGCAACTAGGCTGTAAGTTGTACATGGATGATTTTGGAACAGGGTATGCCTCGTTAACTTATTTGAAGCGCTTTCCGATTGATGTATTAAAAATAGATCGCAGCTTTGTGCAAGATATCGGTATTGATTCGGATAACGAAGCGATTATTCAATCTACACTAACTTTAGCAAGCAGTTTAGGTAAAGAGTGTATTGCTGAAGGGGTTGAAAGCGCACATCAGTTGGCTTTTTTAAAAGCGCAAGGTTGTAGCTACTTTCAAGGTTACTTGTTTAGTAAAGCGGTGCCTAAAGAGCAGGTGCTTGAGCTTATTGAGCACGATTGGCATCCTGTATTCTCACAAGCTTAAAGCGCCGCTTAATACATTATTTTATTAAGGACGCTTACCACAGTGACGGCAAAATAAGTGTGAGCTGCGTTTATTTAGCTCTGCTTTTATTGCTTTATTGGCCTCTAGTTTACTTAGCCCTAGTTTGTAGCGTAACTCCTCAAGGTGATGCATCTGCTCATCAGTGAGCTTACCATCGGTTATTTTCTCGTGGGTGGCATCTTCAAATAGCTGGCGACGTTTGCGTATTTGCTCTGAGAAACTCGACGCTAATAAACCGGTTGGTATGGCAACCATCCCCATACTCACCAAAGTAATTACGCCACCAAATAGTTTACCAATAGGCGTTATAGGCACAACATCGCCATAACCAACCGTAGTTAGGGTTGCCATTGCCCACCACATGGCTGCAGGAATAGAGCCGAACTTGTCTGGTTGAATGTCGTGCTCTAATAAATAAATACCGCAAGAGGCTAAAATAAGTAACACAGACATAATAAAAAATGCCGCCAGTAATGAACTCGACTCATCAATAAACGCCTGCAATAACAATTGCATTGCTCGAGAATAACGAGTGAGCTTAAATACCCGCAACAACCGCAGTACCCGTAAAAAACGTAAATCGATAGCAAAGAAAAACATTAATAAACTAGGCAAAATGGCAATTAAATCGATAATTGCCAGAGGTGATAAAATATATCGAATCCGTTTTTGTGTGTTTGAGCAATTCATGGAGGCGTACTTTACGCGATCGACACAAGTCCAAGCACGTATTAGGTATTCAGCACTAAATATAGCCACTGATACCAGCTCCAAGATTAAAAACTCGCTATAGTACTCGGTTGCGATGCTGTGCACCGACTCAAGCACAATCGCCACCACATTAATCATAATTATGCTGATCAGTATGACATCTAAAATGTGTCCCGCTCGCTGATACTTACCTGACGCTTCAAATACTTGGTTTATGGTTTGTCTTAGTTTACGCATAGTACCTATTACAATGTGAGCAGCATATTGATACTGCCTTCTTCAAAATCACGACTTATTTTAAACCCGAGTTTACGAGCCAACTCAATCATGCCGGTATTTTCTGGCAGGGTGATACCTTCAACCGTTTTCACGCCTTGGCGTCTGCAGTGAGAAATAGCCGCGTTCATTAAAATACGCCCTAACCCAAGTCCTTGGCAATCAGAACGTACCACAATGGCAAACTCTGCTTGTAAGTTATCGGGATCCATAATCACTCGCGAAACCCCTAATGTGTGCTGTTGCTCGTCTTGTGTTTGGGTAACAATAAATGCCATCTCGCGGTCGTAATCAATTTGCGTCATTTTAGCGAGTTGATCATGGTTAAATTGTGGCAATTCACCAAAAAAGCGCTTGTATCTATCTTCTTTGCTTAAGGAGCGGTCAAACTCTTGATGTGCCTGCTCATCTTCTGGTTTGATTGGTCTGAGCGTTGCTAAGGTCTTATTTTTTAGGGTCACCGTTTCAACCAGCTCAATAGGATAAGGGCGGATTGATAAACGTTTTCGGTGCGCCTGAACCTGATACTGATTTAGGTTCATGGTGGCATCAAGGACTAAAAACTGCCCATTACTGGCTAAAATAGGATTAAGCTCTAATGAGGTGATATCGGGTTGATCAACAACGAGTTGAGAAATTCGGGTCAGTAGCGCACATAAACGATATTTATCTACTTTTTCTGGCAGAATGCGATCTTTAAGGACTCCCTTATCATGGGCCGCGGCAATTAAATATTTAGCTAGGTTCATATTCAGTGGTGGCAAGGCCACTGCGGCTTGCGCGTACTCAAGCCCTGTGCCAGCTTCACCTAATAAAATAACTGGCCCAAAATTAGGCTCTGTTTTAATGGCTATGCGCAGCTCATTGGCACCTGCTCTAGGCGCCATTTTTTGTAACGAAAAGCCATCAATAATAGCATCAGGGTAGGTGTTTTTTATTCTTAACAGCATGGCAAATGCCGTTTGTTCTACCTCTTGCGCATCATTGAGGTTGAGTACTACGCCACCGACTTCAGACTTAGAGGGAATGCTGGGGCTCATCAACTTTAATGCGACCGGAAAACCTAGCTCTATTGCTTGCTCTTTTGCCTCAGTAGGGGTGTAGGCTACTTCAGTTTGGATACAGTCTATACCGTAGCTACTTAAAATTTGACTCGCTTGATGGGTTGATAAGTAATGTTGCTCATCATTTAAAAACTCTTTAATAGCTGCTTTCGCTGCTACTTTATTAATAGTCGCATCATCGGTGTTTGATTCTGGCGTTTGGGTTAAATGTTTTTGGTTACGACGATAGCTTACTAAGTGCATAAAGGCACCTACTGCGCCTTCTGGGGTACGATAGGTCGGAATGGCGTTATTTGCGCAGATGCGTCTGGCTGCGAAGGCGGCATCTTCTCCCATGAAATTAGTGATCACATACGGACGTGCCATTTTTGGTAATTTGTTCAGTGCCTCAACAATAACCTGAGCGTAATTTTCACTCGGGGCCAATGCCGATGGAGTATGAATGATCAGTAAGTTTTTAACTTCTTTAGCATTAAGCAGTATTTCTAATGCGTGTTTGTAACGCACTGGCGCAGAATCGCCAAATATATCGACAGGGTTTGATGTTGTGTCTGAATGTGGGATCACTTTATTGAGTGCTTCGCGCGTTTCATCACTAAGCTGAGCAAGTTTACCTGAGCTTTGAATAAGTTCATCAACGGCCATCACTCCAGGGCCGCCGCCATTAGTTAATATAGTTAGCTGCTCTACTTGCAGTAATTTGGGGTGCATTGCCAAGGTTTGAGTGGCGGCAAAGAGTTCACGCAAATCATTTACTCTCAACATCCCTGCACGTTGAAACATGGCATCATATACTGCATCTGAGCTTTGTTTTCCGCCGGTGTGTATTTCAGCAGCGAGAGCGCCAGCACTGGTTCTGCCCGTTTTAATAGCAATAACGGGTTTAGAAAATGCCGCCGCACGCGCGGCAGAAATGAAGCTGCGAATATCATTAATGTTATCTATATAAAGTAGGATAGCTTTGGTTTTAGCGTCGCGGCCTAAAAAGTCGAGTATTTCGTCAAACTCAATATCTAAACAATCTCCCATAGATACAAAGTATGAAAAGCCAATTTCTTTATTTTTAGCCCAATCAAGAATCGTTGAACAAACAGCCGCTGATTGCGACACAAAAGCCAGTTTACCTGGCGTGGCAACAGTGTGCGAAAAACTCGCGTTTAAACCTATATGCGGAATAAGTAACCCTAAGCAATTTGAGCCAAGCAGCGTCACTTTATGGTTTGCAGCGTTATCTTTAAGTTCTTGTTTTTGAGTACTTGTTAGGCCATCAGCAATAATAATAGCGCTATGACACCCAAGCGTACCTAGCTGCTCAATAATTTTCATTAAGGTATTTTTATTGGTACAGATAACGGCTAAATCAGGTACTTTGGGGAGAGCTTCAATACTTGGGTAAGCCAATACGCCATGCACTGCAGTATGATTGGGTGTAACGGGCATGATGGGCCCTTTAAACCCGCCTTGTAATAAATTACGCATTACCACATTACCAGCCCGAGTAGGGGTGTTTGATGCCCCAATAACAGCGACTGAGCTTGGATTAAAAAACTGGCTAATACGTTTTAGACTCATTGCGTTTCCTTGGCTGATTAAGTTTTGCTATCTATACCTTCTCAATGTAACCTGTTTATTGTGTTTTTTCGAGCGTGAACGTGCTTATTATTGATATTAGGGTCTGTTGACCTTTCAAGGTTAAACTTGCAGCAGTCTGTTTGGTATTTAGGCAAGGCAGAGCCTATGTGGTGTGGTTATTCCCCATAAATAGGCGATAACGCAGCATAAATGCCAAACAGGCGCTGCCCGAAGGGTTCTGCCTAGGGGCGATTTACTCTTTGTTGCTCGGTTTTTACTTAGCCCACTAGGTTACAAACCTCGCGCCGCGATTAAATCGCCCCTAGTTTGAACAAGTTTTAATCCGCAAAGGTCAACAGACCCTAATCAAGGAGACTAAGGTGAATAAAATATCGAATTTAAGCGTTGTTATGGCAGCGGCGTGTTTAAGCATTGGCCTAATTGCATTGGGTTTTATTATAAAAGGGGCTGCGCTTGATATTAAAGGGATGGAGCGCACGGTGCAGGTAAAAGGGTTAGCTGAACGTGAAGTTGTGGCTGATACCGTTATTTGGCCTTTGCAGTTTAACGATGCCGACAACAATCTTGAAAAGCTTGTTGAGCGAGTTGAGCAAAAAAATGATGCGGTGATTGCTTTTTTAAAGTTACACGGCTTTGATGATGAAGAAATATCGACAGGTACTCAATCTATTATTGATAAGCAAGCCCGTGAATACGCGAATGATAACCAAAAGTTTAGGTATGTTATTAGCTCAAATATTATTGTTTACTCCAATGCTCCTGATAAAGTTAAAAACGCACTGAGCAAAGTGAGTCAGCTAGCTAAACAAAATATAGCTATTGTGCAAGACAACTATCAAACCCGTATTGAGTATATTTTTACTGGGCTTAACGATATAAAACCAGCCATGGTGCAAGAAGCCACAGAAAAAGCCCGAGAAGTGGCAGATAAGTTTGCTAAAGATTCAAATTCACGCTTAGGTAAAATTAAAACCGCTCGCCAAGGGCAGTTTAGCATTAGCGATCGGGATTCAAACACGCCGCAAATTAAAAACGTACGTGTTGTTACCAGCGTAGAATATTACTTATCAGATTAGAGCCGCCACTTGTTCAGTAGAGCGCTGTAAATAAGCGGCGCTCAGTAGCAAGGTTATCTCGCTTGGGGGATTATTTTTTAATGCCTCAAGTATTTGTAATTTTGCTGCAGGATTTTGTTTTTGCTCTATTTCCATTAATGCGAGCAAGGCCGAAAATTCATGTTTTACCGGAATGTTTGGCTTATGTGCATAGGCGATGTAACTGGCAACCGGAGTGAGCCCTTGCTTATTTGTATGTGCTAATGCATGTAGTAACTCTTCGTTAGATTCAAATAACATTAACGAGCGAACATAGTTAAAAGGCAGTTGTGTGGGCATTGCTTGCTTAAATACATTATGCAGGGCGTTATTGCCAGAGTCGTCTGTACTAATAAATCCCTTATTTAATTTAAGTGCAGGCGTAAAAAAACTCAGCGCGTCTAAACTGGTTAGTTTTTCAATAAACGGCGCTGGTGGCGTATTAGTGGTTAAAATACGCACGGCGATGTTTTGCATAAAATCGTATTTAATACTCATGCGTAGCGCACTTTCAAACAGGTAATTAAGCTGTATTACTTGCTGTGCCTCAGTGAGCTTTTTAAAATCGTTATCTAGCTCATCAAACTGCTGTTGTTTAATACGCGCATTGAGTAGCTGTATGCTTAGATCCATTCTGTTCTCCTTGAATTCCAACTTTATCCTAGCTTAATTTTTTGCTTTATAAAACAAAAGGCCGCAATTGCGACCTTTTATAACCTTTAAGTAAATACTTAAAAATTAAGCTTGTTTGCTGGCAATCCACTCATTAACGAAGTTTTCTAGTACGTTTAATGGTACAGGGCCATTTTTAAGCACTACATCGTGGAACTGGCGGATATCAAACTTATCGCCAAGTTGCATTTTAGCATCTTCACGTAGTTCTAAAATTTTCAGCATACCTACTTTGTAAGCCGTTGCTTGAGATGGCATTACAATATGACGCTCAACCATTTTTACACCGTCAGAAGTGGCGTTAGGGGTGTTGTTAACGTAGTAATCAATACCTTCTTGACGAGTCCACTTCATTGCGTGAATACCGGTATCAACCACTAAACGACATGCACGCCATAATTCCATGGCTAAGCGACCAAAATCTGAATACGGGTCTTCGTAAAGGCCCATTTCTTTTGGTAGTAATTCTGAGTATAACCCCCAGCCTTCAATGTAGGCTGTGTAACCACCAAATTTACGGAACTTAGGTACACCTTCAAGTTCTTGTGAAATGGCAATTTGCATATGGTGACCCGGAATCCCCTCATGATAAGCCAAGGCTTCCATTTGGTAAGTAGGCATTGCTTCCATGTCGTATAGGTTGGCGTAGTAAATACCTGGGCGAGAACCATCTGGCGCAGGTTGTTGATAAAACGCTTTACCTGCCGCTTTTTCACGGAATGCTTCAACACGTTTTACAATCATGTCGGCTTTTGGTTTTACAATAAACAGCTCATCTAAGCGTGTTTTCATGTTATCAATTAAACCTTTAGCTTCACTTAGGTACTGTGCTTTACCAGCTTCAGTGTTAGCTAAATAAAATTGCTTGTCGGTTTTCATAAACTGCATAAAGGCGTTTAAGTCGCCCTCAAAGCCGACTTTATCTTTAATGGCACGCATTTCATCATGAATACGTGATACTTCAGCAAGGCCAATGGCATGAATCTCTTTTGCTGTAAGGTCTGTCGTGGTGGTGCGTTTCAGTGCGTTATTGTAAAACGCTTCGCCATCAGGGAATTTCCAAGCACCGTCACGGTCATCAGCACGTTTTTCTAGCTGTGCAATGTAGTTAATTAACTTAGAGTAAGCAGGTTTAACCGCTGTTTTTAATGCTTCAGTCGCTTTACTAATAAGTGCATCTTTTTCAGCTTGGTCTATTTCTAAGGCATTAACTTTGCGTTTAAAGTCAGCTAAAAGCGTAGAATCTTCACCTTGTTCAAACGGCGCACCTTTAATGATGTTTTTGCTTGAATCAATGACGTGTGGAAATACAAATTTAGGCGCGATGATGTTTTTATCGGCGCGAATTTCTAAGCCAGTAATAAGCTGATCAAATACACCCGGTACCCCATTTAAACGAGCAATGTAATCGTTAGCTTCTTTTACGTTGCTAATTTGATGCTGGTTGATTAAAAAAGCCGGCACCATAGAGTGCGTACCAAACATTTGGTTTACAGGGTAGTTGTGGTAACGCCATTTGAAATCAGCAATGCTGGCTTCTAAATCTTGTTTTTTTAAATCATAACTTACTTGGGTTGCTGTATCTAATTGCGCACGATTAATGCTGTTGAGTGTGACCAAATCGGCTTTAGCTTGTGCCAAGTCTCTAAGGGCTTTTTCTTCGCTGTTGTCATCCCATTTATCGTAATCTTTTTTGATGCCCATGTAGGTTTGATAAACCGGGCTGCTCATTACATCACGATTAAAAGTGTCTTCAAAAAAAGCATTCGCTTTGTCAATTTCACTTTGAACAGGTTGAGCTTGAACCGCAGGTGCAGGCGTTGATTGTTGTGTTGCTTGTTGGCAACCTGCAAGCAGTGCCACACTAATGGTGGCAGCAATTAGAGTAAGTTTACGCATTCGTTTCCCTTTTGTTGTTAGAAACCTATTATTGTCACTAAACAAATAACGCAAGTAGATCATTTAAAAAACGTTGCCCTTGGAGTGTAACGTGCCAGTGGCTGTCTGTTTTTGTTAGTAAACCGGCATTAATGGCTTTATCTAGTGCATGCTGTTGGCTTTGCAGTGGTTGCTGCGTCAGCGCATTAAAATCATTTATAGGGCATGGCTCTATTAAACGAAAGCGATTCATAAAAAATTCAAACGCTAAGTCGTCTTGCTCTACTTGCCAGCTTTTGTACAAGTAGGGTTTAATAATATCCATATAGCCCCGAGGGTGTTTTACCTTTTCAGTGCGTGTTATCACCCCCGTTTTCGCATCAGTAACCTTACCATGAGCGCCGCAGCCAATGCCAAGATAATCGCCAAACCGCCAATAATTTAAGTTATGTTGGCATTGATAGCCAGGTTTTGCATACCCTGATATTTCATATTGCTGATAGCCAGCTTGTGCTAATAATGCTTGGCCTTGCTCTTGAATATCCCATAAGGTTTCATCTTGTGGCAAAGTCGGCGGTTTTGAAGCAAATTGCGTATTGGGCTCAATGGTGAGCTGATACCAAGAAATATGCGGTGGATTGAGCGCAATAATTTGTTTTAAATCACTCAGTGCATCATCAAGAGACTGCCCTGGTAAGCCATGCATTAAGTCAAGGTTAAAGCTATTTAACCCTGCTTCACTGGCTTGCTGTGCAGCATAACTGGCTTCATCGGCACCATGAATTCGACCTAGGGCTTTTAACTTATCGTTCTGCATGCTTTGCACGCCGATAGAGATACGGTTAATGCCTGCTTTTACATAATCTTTAAAACGGCCAGTTTCTACTGTGCCGGGATTTGCTTCAAGGGTTATTTCACAGTTATCGCTTAAGCCAATTAGGCTATCTACTTCCTTGAGTAAACGGGTGTATGCCGCGCCGGTTAATAGGCTTGGTGTGCCGCCACCTATAAAAATACTGTGAATTTTACGCCCTTGTACTAAGTGTAAATCAGCTTTTAAATCGTCGATTAAATGCTGTACATACTCAGCTTCAGGGATGTCACCTTTTTGTCCGTGGCTGTTAAAGTCGCAGTACGGGCATTTTTGCACGCACCATGGCACATGCACATATAAACTTAGTGGAGGAAGGTTCACAGGCCGCCTTTGTGTTGTAGCTCTTGCAGTAACATTTTAAGTGCTTGCCCACGATGACTTAGGGTATTTTTTTGCGCTTTTGTCAGCTCTGCACTGGTGCAATTTTCTGATGGCACAAAAAAGATAGGATCGTAGCCAAAGCCACCTTCACCGTGTTGGCTAAGGGTTATTTCGCCCTCCCAGCTAGCACTGCAAATAAGTGGGGTAGGGTCGTCGGCGTGACGCATCAGTACCAATACACACCAAAAACGAGCACGGCGGTTAGGGTTATCGCCTAAATCAGCCAGTAATTTATCGATATTATCTTGATCACTTGCGCCTTTACCTGCAAAGCGGGCAGAGTAAACGCCGGGTGCGCCATTTAAGCTATCAACTTCTAATCCCGAATCATCAGCAATAGCCGGTAATCCAGTTATTTTAGCTGCATGACGCGCCTTAATTATCGCGTTTTCTACAAACGTGGTGCCTGTTTCGGCCACTTCGCTCACGTTAAAGTCGCTTTGTGGTACTACATTAATATTAAGCGAGCTGAGCATGTTAGCCAGCTCATTTACTTTGCCGGGATTGCCGGTTGCAAGTACTAAGGTGTTGGTCATATTTAATCTACGTAAAATTTTTGCTGAAACTTTAATGTTTGGAACTGGTTACCTTGTTGGATTTCAATTTCAAAACGTAAAATTTCTTCGTTAGTGTAATCTACTTGTGCTAGGTAATAAACAGAATCGCCTTCAACCACTTCTTTAAAGTTGAGGCTTTGTTTATTGCCTAATAAATTTCTAGCGGTGCCTTGTAATGTCGCTTTTTGCGCTGTTTTATCAGTATCATTTTTTAAGATGGAAATATTAACAATACCTTTGTAGCCGCTGCGTTCCAAGCCATATGTTTTGGCTATTTGTGGCTGAATAAACGTTGATGGAAAGGCTATATAATGAACTTGCCAAGGGCCTAGTTCTTTATATTGAGCGCCTTGTTCTTGTGCGCTGTGTGCATTAAATGCTAAGGCGAGACAAGCAATAAAACAAAACTTTATTAAACGTTGCATGGTTAACTCCTGAGTATGTAAAAAAGAGGCACTAGGCCTCTTTTATATTACGTTATGCTTAAGCTAAAAGGTCCATTAGCAGCATTTGTAAAAACTGAATGCCGATGATTAGTACCAGTACCGATAAATCTAATCCCCCTAATGGCGGTAAAATTTTACGGATGGGCTTTAACATTGGCTCAGTAAGCTGATGGAATACCGCTTCAATTGGGTTATAGCCTTGGCTTACCCAGCTTAAAATAGCGCGGATGATTAATACCCAAAAGACTAAATTTAAACCTTCTTTTAAAACAGTTATTAGCGCCTGTATAAGCACAGGCTGAATAGCCCAAGAGCTATAAATCAGCCACATTAGGGTACTTATTTTTGCCGCAGCCACTATAAATGCCAGCAACAAAGAGGCTAAATCAAGCCCGCCTAGCCCTGGAATGATTTTTCGCAGCGGGTTAACTGCAAACGAAGTGGCTTTGACCACAAATTGGCTCATTGGGTTGTAAAAGTCGGCTTTTGCCCACTGTAGCCAGAAACGCAGTAGTACCACCATTAAAAATAGATCAAACAAGGTGCTAATTAAAAATTGCATGGCATTCATAGTATAACCTTCAATAAAAAATGGTTTTAAAGTTCTTGTTCCATTTGCACTGCACGCGCAATACACGCATCCATTGCATCGCCTACGGTTTTAGTTAAACCTTGTGCTTTTAAATGCTCAACGGCTGCATGCGTGGTACCGCCTTTTGATGTCACATTTGAACGTAATTGTGAAATGCTAATATCAGTTTGGCTAAGTGCCATTTCAGCTGCACCAAGGGCGGTTTGCTGCACTAAGCGGCGTGCGTCTTCATCACTAAACCCAAGCGCTTTGGCTTTTTCTTCAATGGCTTCCATAAATAAGAAAAAGTAAGCCGGTGAAGAGCCGGTAACAGCAATCACGTCGTTTATTTGCGACTCTTTTTCAACCCATACAACGATGCCTGTACATTCAAATACTTGCTGTACAAAATCATGCTCGCTTTGGGTTTCGCCTGCACCATATAAGCCAGATACACCACGGCCAAGTAATGATGGCGTATTTGGCATACAACGTACCATTTTTACATCTTGACCAAGCATTTCACGTAAGCGCTTAACGGTTAAGCCTGCCGCGACTGAGATAAATAATTTATCGCTAAAGTCGACACCTGAATCTTGAAATGATTGGCATAAATCGCCCATCATTTGTGGTTTAACAGACAAAACAATGACATCGGCATCGCGCATAGCTTCGTTATTGTCACTGGTGGTTTGCACTTTGAAATCGGCAGCTACCTTAGCTAGTTTTTCTTGGTTGCGGTTAGTCGCAATAATATTATTTGCGTTAAAGCCGTTTTTTACCATGCCACCAATGATGGCGTAGCTCATATTACCTGTGCCTATAAATGCGATTTTTTTATCTGACATATGTCTGTTATCACCTTTTAAGTTCGTGTTCCAAAAATATCTGTGCCGATCCTCACCATGGTTGAACCTGCCGCTATGGCAGCTTCTACATCGTTACTCATCCCCATCGACAACGTATCTATATGAGGATATTGGGTCTGTAGTTTATCAAAGCAAGTTTGTAATTGCTCAAAATATTGAATTTGCGTGTTTGTATCGTCACTTTTAGCGGGAATAGCCATCAGTCCGCGCAACTGTAAATGGGCACATTGATCTATATATTGCGCCAGCTCAGTGATTTCATTGGGGTGACAACCAGACTTTGCTTCTTCTTCGCTAATATTCACTTGAATAAGTACATTCAGTGGTGGCATTGTCTCAGGTCGTTGACTGTTTAATCGCTTGGCTATTTTAAGTCTGTCTACACTTTGCACCCAAGCAAAATTGGCAGCGACTAAAGCACTTTTATTTGACTGAATAGGGCCAATGAAATGCCAAACAATATCGCTAAATGTGTCTAGTTGCGCTATTTTATCTACAGCCTCTTGAACATAAGATTCACCAAATTGACGTTGCCCTTGCTCATAAGCTGCCATAATATCAGTAGCGGGTTTGGTTTTAGATACTGCAAGTAACGTAATATCGTTACTATTACGTTGTGCTTTGTGCGCTGCCTCTGCAATTCTAGCGTAGGCGGATGTGAGTCGTTCTGCTATTGTAACCATATATTTATCAGTTAGTTGTGGAGTCATAAATGGATATCACCGAATTATTGGCATTTAGTGTGCAACATAAAGCATCAGATTTGCACTTATCATCAGGGGTATCACCTATGATACGTGTTGATGGCGATGTGCGACGTATTAATATACCAGCACTTGGAGATAAAGAAGTCAGCAGTCTGGTTTATGACATTATGAACGATAACCAGCGTAAGGACTATGAACAAAATCTCGAAGTGGATTTTTCTTTTGAAGTCCCTAATTTAGCACGTTTTCGTGTAAATGCCTTTAACTCTAATCGTGGCCCTGCTGCTGTGTTTCGTACTATCCCGAGTGACGTACTCACTCTTGAAGATTTAGGCGCACCTGAAATATTTAAACAAATTTCAGATAACCCACGAGGCCTAGTGTTAGTCACGGGCCCTACAGGTTCAGGTAAGTCGACCACGCTTGCGGCGATGGTCGATTACATTAACCAAACTAAGCATCATCATGTGCTGACTATTGAAGATCCTATCGAATTTGTTCACGATAATAAACTCAGCTTAATTAATCAGCGGGAAGTTCATCGTGATACACATAGCTTTTCTAACGCACTACGCAGCGCACTCCGTGAAGACCCTGATGTTATTTTAGTGGGTGAGTTACGAGATTTAGAAACTATTCGCCTTGCTATGACCGCTGCGGAAACCGGTCACTTGGTGTTTGGTACTTTGCATACGACCTCTGCACCTAAAACCATTGACCGTATTATTGATGTATTCCCTGGCGAAGAAAAAGATATGATCCGCTCTATGCTCTCTGAGTCATTACGTGCAGTTATTTCGCAAACACTGATAAAAAAAGTAGGGGGAGGGCGAGTGGCTGCACACGAAATTATGTTGGCAACGCCTGCTATTCGTAACTTAATCCGTGAAGATAAAATTGCACAAATGTATTCATCAATTCAAACAGGTGCGTCGCAAGGCATGCAAACCATGGATCAATGTTTAACAAGCTTAGTTAACCGTGGCATTATCACTCACTCAGCGGCGTATACAAAAGCGCAAGATAAGACGCAGTTTAGCGCTTAAGGAATTATTATGACTTTATCTTTAAATCACTTTTTAC
Source organism: Pseudoalteromonas sp. SM9913 (assembly GCF_000184065.1). NCBI lineage: Bacteria > Pseudomonadati > Pseudomonadota > Gammaproteobacteria > Alteromonadales > Pseudoalteromonadaceae > Pseudoalteromonas > Pseudoalteromonas sp. SM9913. Next base: position 2,753,760 of record NC_014803.1, on the reverse strand, counting down.
AAATAATGATCGACAAAAAAGGCTCTGATTTATTTGTATCGAGCCAACTTCCTATTAGCGCTAAAATTAACGGCGAGCTAACTCCTCTTAATGACGATAAATTAACAGATGAGCAAGCGCTAGAGTTAGTCGAATCAGCGATGAGTGAAAAACAAAAAGCAGAGTTTCATAACACTAAAGAATGTAACTTTGCGATTGCAACTAGCGAAGGGCGCTTTCGTATTTCGGCTTTTTGGCAACGCGACAGAGCGGGCATGGTTATTCGTCGAATTGTCACTAAAATACCCGATGTTAAAGAGCTTGGATTACCCTCTGCATTGACCGATGTGATTATGTCAAAGCGCGGACTCGTGTTATTTGTAGGTGGTACGGGAACCGGTAAATCAACGTCTTTGGCGGCACTTATTGGTTATAGAAATCGCAATCAACGTGGGCATATTTTAACCATAGAAGATCCGATTGAATTTGTGCATGAACATCAAAAAAGTATTATTACCCAACGTGAAGTGGGTTTAGATACTGAAAGCTTTGAATCGGCACTTAAAAGCTCTTTGCGCCAAGCGCCTGATGTTATTTTAATTGGTGAAATTCGTTCGCAAGAAACCATGGAATATGCGTTGAGCTTTGCAGAAACGGGTCATTTATGTGTTGCCACCTTGCATGCTAACAATGCTAATCAAGCTATTGACCGCATTATGCACTTAGTACCAAAAGAAAAGCACGATAAGCTTAAATATGACTTAGCATTAAATTTACGCGCTATCATTGCTCAGCAACTTATTCCTACCTCTGATGGGGAAGGGCGTGTTGCTGCCATTGAGGTATTACTTAATACGCCAATGGTCAGTGAGCTAATTAAAAACGGTAATATTGGTGGCATTAAAGAAACCATGGCTAAATCAACAGAGATGGGCATGCAAACCTTTGACCAAGCGCTGTTTGAGCTTTACAGACAGCAACGTATTAATTATGCCGATGCGCTGCATCATGCGGATTCGCCAAATGACTTACGCTTGATGATTAAACTACGTAATAACGAGCAACAAGGCGCAGGCTTCTTACAAGGTGTGACCATTGATGGCCTTGATGACAAAGGCAATATGACTTAGTCTTAACCCACATAAAAAAAGCGCCTTAGGCGCTTTTTTTATGTGGGTTAAGTTCTTTATTCACCATAACTGGCTTCAAAAAAGCTCTCTAGAATGATCACCGCAGACATATTATCTACGTTACCTTTACCTAAATTTTTATAGCCACCACGTTCAAATAACCGTGCTTTAGCATCAGCGGTAGTTAAGCGTTCATCTTGAGTATGAACTGCAATGCCGTAATGGTTGTGCAAACGATTAGCAAATTTTTTAGCTTTAAAGGTAACCTCTTGTGAGGTGCCATCCATGTTTAGCGGTAACCCGACAACCATTAAATCGGGTTGCCATTCTTTTACTTGCACAGCAATGTCATCCCAATTAGGGATGCCATCTTGGGCTTTCACCGCCTTTAAGCTGGTCGCACTGCCAGTGAGCTCTTGACCAATAGCAATACCAATACTCTTGGTACCAAAGTCAAATCCCATAACGGTGCGCTCACCCTGCGGCTTTACTGTTTTTTTAGTCATGTATATCTTTTATGTTATTAAGCATGTCCGGCTTCGGGGCTTAATTGGCCAATATCAAAACCAAGCATAGAGACTGCCATTTCCCAGCGTTTTTCTACTGGAGTATCAAAAATTATTTTAGGATCGGCTTTAATGATCAGCCAGCTATTGTCTAATAGCTCTTGCTCTAATTGGCCTTGTTCCCAACCGGAGTAGCCTAAAGTAATAATAAATTGCTCGGGTGCTTGGGCTGTGGTTAACGTGGCTAACACATCTTTTGAGGTTGTGATCATAATATCACTGCTCAACTTTTGGCTTGCCGAGTACCCAGGTTTAGGTGAATGTAGCACAAAGCCACGGTCTGTTTTTACCGGCCCGCCAGCAAACACAGTCACTTGCGCGGCATGTTGAGATTTATCGTTATCAATATCAATTTTGTCGAGTAACTCACCTACGGTGACATCAATCGGCTGATTGATCACCAATCCCATAGCGCCTTCTTCGTTGTGTTCACAAATATAAGTGACGGCACGTTTAAAAAAAGGGTCTTGCATTGATGGCATTGCGATTAAAAAGTGATTTTCTAATGACTGCATAAGTTTTACCCTTTTAGTTATTGAATCTTGAGTATGGCATAGTCCCATGTTTTAACACTAAAAATTTATTCGAGTTTTCAGCGATGACACGATAAGCGTCATCGCTTTATATCTTTGAACTGATTCAGTGATAATTTATTTATTAAGCTTTTTCTCTATGGCGTCAAATAAAATGCCGGTAATTGAAATATCGTAAGCGGCTTCAATTTCTTTTACGCAGGTTGGCGCTGTTACGTTAATCTCAGTTAACTTATCACCAATAATATCTAAACCTACAAATATTAAGCCTTTTTCTTTCAAAGTAGGGGCGACCGCCTTTGCAATTTTAAGATCTGATTCGCTAATTGGGCGGGCTTCACCACGACCGCCTGCGGCTAAATTACCGCGTGTTTCGCCATTTTGTGGAATACGCGCTAAGCAATAAGGAATCACTTCACCATCAACAACCAATACGCGCTTATCGCCTTGAGTGATCTCTGGGATATAATTTTGCGCCATGGCAAAGCGGCTACCATGCTCGGTTAAGGTTTCGCATATTACGCCTATATTAGCATCATCGGCTTTTACTCTAAAAATAGAGGCGCCACCCATGCCATCAAGCGGTTTTAAAATAATATCTTTATGCTGGGCTAAAAACTCACGGATTTGTTTTTGGCTGCGTGTTACTAATGTATCTGGCGTGTGTTCACTAAACCAAGCTGTAAAGAGTTTTTCATTGGCGTCGCGCAAGCTTTGTGGTTTATTAATCACTAATGTGCCTGCTTGTTCTGCACGCTCTAAAATATACGTTGCGTAAATATATTCAGTATCAAAAGGCGGATCTTTACGCATTAAAATAACGTCTAAATCAGCCAGCGCTATGGTTTCTTTTTCTTCAAGTTGGTACCACTTTTGAGCGTTATCAAAAACTTGAGCTTTGGCTGCAGTGGCGTAGGCATTGCCTTGACGCAGCGATAAATCATCCATTTCCATGTAGTAAATTTCGTAGCCACGGGTTTGTGCTTGCATCATCATTGCAAAACCGGTGTCTTTTTTAATATTAAATCCACTAATAGGATCTGAAATAATACCTAACTTAATTGCCATGCGCTGTGCCTTAATTTATGTGTTTTTTACAACTGTAATCTTGATATGTGGGTGCTTTTAGTTATTTCAATTAGCTAAATCGCCAAATTGTAATTGCAGTGCACTTAAAACGGTTAACGCTGCTGTTTCTGTGCGAAGTACTCGCGGACCTAAGCGAATATCTACAAATTCTTGTTGTTTAGTTTGCGCCATTTCATCATCGGTAAATCCCCCTTCAGGGCCCACTAAAAATCGCACGCCACCATCAGGAACAGTAATGGTTTTAATGCTGTGCTCGGCGCGCGGGTGTAAGGTTAATTTAATTGCATCGGTTTGCTGTTCAAGCCAGTGTTTTAAATCTACGGGAGGATTAATGATTGGTACAAAGTTACGCCCAGACTGCTCTGCAGCAGCAATGGCTATTTTTTGCCATTGCTGGTGTTTTTTTTCTAGGCGGTCGCCACTGAGTTTTACGCCGCATCGCTGGCTAAAAATAGGTGTTATTTCAGTGATCCCTAATTCAACCGACTTTTGAATGGTAAAATCCATTTTATCACCACGGGATACACACTGGCCTAAATGAATCTTTAATGGCGATTCAACGTCATGAGGATTAAATTCAAGGGGCATAACAACAACGGTTTTTTTGCTCACTTCAATAATTTCACTGAGAAATTCACCCCCTTCACCATTAAACATAGAAACCTGCTCGCCCACTTTCATTCGTAGCACACGACCTACATGGCCTGCAGCGTCATCGTCAAGATTTAAAGGGGTGTTGAGAGCAATCGGTGATGATTGATAAATATGGGGCACTCGCATGGCAAATCACTTTTTTACATAGAAGTTATATCTCTCTATGGTAAGTAAGCAAAGGCTTGGGTGCAATTATTTATTTTTCATATTCGGGGGTTAAAAGCTCTGTTAACTCTTGTGCAGTTTGAGCTATGTCGGTATCACACGATAAATGGTTTGAATGGCATTCATCTTTTATGGGCTTAATTTCATACCCTTGATCTGTTTGAATAACCATATAGCGTTTTTCATGCAGTGAATTATAAATAAAGCGCTGTGTATCATCGGCGAGCAAGTAATCTGTTTGGTTAAACAGTACCCCCTGAATATTGTGGTGTTCGTGTAGGTAGCTGGCCAGCTCAGAAATGCTTATTTCGTTTTCAATATCGCAATAGCAATAATCTTTAACGAGTTCATCAAACATCATTTTAACCAGCTTTTGGGTATTAGCTCCGGCAATAACGATGTCTTTTTTAGCTGGATCATTTGAGTTTATATAGTGTTTAATAAATGAATGGCTAAACTCGTTGTCTATATCAATTAAGAGATAACTCGCTGTTTTTATTTCCATATGCCTAAAGTCCCTGTTAATTTACCAGACTATTAAATAGGGACGTTTAGTAACGGCTTAATTTAACCAGTTTGGTACTAAATTGAAAACATACTTATAAGTAAGTAACCAATAGCACAAAATACAGCAAATTCAATACACGCAATACCAATATTATCTTGATGATCGACTTCAAGTGCGGTGTCGATATTAGGCATTGAAATAATTTTTATAATATACGTTAAACAGTATAGTAACAGCCACATCACACCGCAATGCATTACCAAGGTAAATAAGTTTTCTACCATTTTACCATTTTGAAAGGCCGCACTAGATAAACCAGCATACGCCGCAAGTGCTAATCCAATTGACTTACCCGCATAGCGAATACCAATAGAGGTATTTTCTAAGCCAAAATTACTTTGCAATGAGGCGCCTTGATTTGCTTTAGCAAAGCGGTATTCACGTATTTTACTGTCCAAAGCAAACATTCCTTGCAACACAAAAAAGCTTACTGAGGCAATTAATAAATTACTAAACCCCTGAGTATGTGTCCATGTATATAAACCCAGCGCTAAAATACAATTAGCAATAAGCATCCCCGAGTCAACCAGCGCAGCACAGACGTTTTGCTTTAGTATTGCGGCTTCTTCATTAAAGCGGCGTAATATCCATTTACGATGGATTAAATGCCCCATTTTAATAAATGAAAAGAGCAGCACAATTAACAAAATCACTTTTAATGGGTTTGATTGTGCGGTGCTAATACTAATTTCATCAAATAAAAACGCCATGGTGGCTATAACAACAGATATTTCAGAGGCAAAACTAATCCCCATTGCAAAGTTATCATGTTGCGCCAATTCTTCTTTAAGTGCTTGTTTTGCTTTTATTTGAGTAACAATTCTTAAACTGATGATGATGACACAAATAACCACAAAACTAATAGCAATCGCAACTAAACTAGTGTTAGATAATGACAAATATGACATGGTGTTCCTAAATAGATTTACCTTGATAGGTTTTTAACCATTCTAGTATGGTTATTGGTGAGATAAAAGAGGGTATTGATGAGTAACGACACGCAGCTTCCTATTGAATTACAAAAACTCGGTGAAACACGCTTTGCCGCGCTGTACCCAGAGCAACAAAACCAGCAGCAGATAATACGGCTATTGGCGTTAAGTGATTTTGCTTGGCGCAGCTTAAGCTCTCAACCTGCGCTACTGTCTTGGTTACTGTGTGAACACGAAATTAAAAATAGAGAAATTTTAGACCCTTTTACACAGCTAGATATAACTAAAATAGAAGAGAGTGAGTGCCATAAGTTACTGCGCCAATACCGAGAAAAATACTGGTTAAAGGTGGCTTTTTTAGATTTATGCTGCAAAAACCCGATTGAAAATAGTATTAAATATATTAGTGAACTTGCTAATAAACTGATCGACAGTGCTAATCAATGGGCTTATAAAAATGTTGCTAAAACCAATGGTGAGCCATTGGATGAGCACAACAACCCGTTACCGTTAATGGTATTAGGAATGGGTAAACTAGGTGGACAAGAACTCAATTATTCATCTGATATCGATCTTATTTTTGCATATCCTCGCAATGTTAAAACCCAAGGTGGGCGTCGCTCGCTTGAAGCATCTGTCTTTTATACTAAAGTTGCCCAAAAGCTAATTACAGCACTTAATCAATGTACGGTCGATGGCCAAGTTTTTCGCGTAGATATGCGTTTGCGACCATTTGGGGAAAGTGGTCCGTTGGTAATGAGCTTTAATGCCATTGAAGATTACTACCAAGAGCAAGGGCGTGATTGGGAGCGCTACGCGATGTTAAAAGGGCGCTTAATTGGCACGCCTAACATTTATTGGCAGGAGTTTAATACGTTATTAAAGCCTTTTGTGTATCGCCGTTATATTGATTTTTCGGTTATTGAGTCGCTAAGAAAAATGAAGCTTATGATTGCCCAAGAGGTGCGTCGTAAGCGCTTAACCAATAATATTAAGTTAGGTGGTGGTGGCATTCGCGAAGTGGAGTTTATTGTTCAGGCTTTGCAAATGGTGCGAGGTGGCAGAGAGGCAAACTTACAAACCCAATCTTTATTAATTGCATTAAAAGAGTTAACACTAAGCCAAGTTATTGATGAGCTTGAAGCTAAAGATTTAAAAAGCAATTACTTATACTTACGCAAAGTAGAGCAATACCTACAAATATTTGATGATCAACAAACACAAACACTGCCCGATGATGAGCTAAATCAACAGCGACTCAATGTGTTGCTCGCTCAGGCAGATTTTGCTGCAACGCTTGTGAAAATAGAACATGTGATGAGCCAAATACATAACGAATTTACACAGGTTATAGGCGAAGAAACTGAACCACTTGATACCTGTGAAGGGGCGTTTATTAGTGCTTGGGATCACGGCGATGTTAGCTTTTTAAATGAGCCCAGAGATGAGTGGCAAACACCATTATACGACTTTAAACAACGACTTTCTAAAGCTAAAGTAGGCAATCGTGGGCGCGATATTCTTGATAAATTAATGCCGGCATTACTTAAACAGTTAAACGACTTTAATGCCAGTGCTAGCGCCTTTGCAACGGTATGCCAAATATTAAATAAAATTATTTCGCGCACCGCTTATCTAGAGTTGCTGTATGAAAATCCAGGAACGCTAAAACAATTGGTTTTACTTTGTTGTCACAGTAAATGGATTGGCGAGCATATTTCATTATACCCCATTTTGCTCGATGAACTTATCGACCCAGCTGTGCTTTACAAGCCAACCCCATTAACTGCGTATAAAGATGAAATAAGACAGTATTTTTTACGCATTGAACATGACGATTTAGAGCAGCAAATGGAAGCGCTGCGCCAGTTTAAGCAAACCCATCAATTACGCATTGCCGCAGCTGATGCGACGGGCGTTATTGATGTAATGAAAGTAAGCGATCACTTAACAGCATTGGCTGAAGCTATAGTCGATCAGGCTGTAAATATTGCGTGGTACCACTGCGTAAAACGCTTTGGTATGCCACCTAACACCGATGATGAAAACAAGGGGTTTGCGGTTATTGCGTATGGTAAAACTGGCGGTTTTGAGGTGGGTTATGACTCGGATCTCGATTTAGTCTTTGTGCATAACCATGATGGTACAAGCTACACCAATGGTGATAAAGCGATTGACTCAAGGCAGTTTTATTTAAAACTCGCACAACGATTAATGCATTTATTTAATACCCGTACCGCCTCAGGTATTTTATATGAGTTAGATACTCGTCTGCGTCCAGAAGGTGCATCAGGACTATTAGCTATTAACCTAGAAAGCTTTAATCATTATCAGCAAACGCAAGCATGGACATGGGAGCATCAAGCGCTGGTTAGAGCGAGGCTGATTTTAGGTCAAGCTGAATTAGTAACACGGTTTGCACAAATTCGCGCCGAGATATTGTGCCAACAACGTGATGAAGATACTTTAAAAGCAGACGTGATTAAAATGCGCGAAAAAATGCGTGGCCATTTGGCTAAAGGCAATGCGCAGCAATTTGACTTAAAACAAGATGTGGGTGCCATGACCGATATTGAGTTTATAACGCAATACTTGGTATTAAAACATGCCCATGAGTTTACCCACTTATGCGATAATTCTGACAATGTGAGAATTTTAACTGATGCGGCTAAAATTGGCTGTATCAGCGATATTCAAAAACAGCAGCTTATTCAAGCGTATATAGACTATCGCTCACGCTATCATGTGTTGAGCTTAGACCAGCAAGGTCGCTGCGTTAAACGAGAAGAGTTTAGTGAAAATATCAATAATGTTAGCACGGTTTGGAAGGCAATATTTGGGCTAGATTGAGCAATTTAATGTTATGCGCTCAGCAATATTTGAGCGCATATCAACAAAATTAAACCGAATGTAGTTAATTGCTTAGCTTTAAACAGTTTGAGCGTACAAATTCAGACGGTAGCTCGGTAATCACCGCTGCACGTTGTTTAGGGCAGAAAAACGCATACACTTCATTTGAAAAGTCATCATTAATAGAGCGGCTAACGCGGTATAAAGCGGAGTTAAAACTGCTATCTATACGAAAGTGATCTTTTATTACGTAATCTTTGTTTAAGTACCACATTAAAGTAATACCTTCGTTATTAGCATATTGGGTCAGTACAGTACGCAAGGTTGAGTCACGTTGAAAGCGGCGCGGGCCTACTTCTCCACTCCAATTTAAAGGCATAGGCTCTACTACAAAAGAGCGTTGGTTTAGCGCTCTGTCGAGGCTAAGATCGGGTTTTTCGAGTTCAATGACAAATTTGTCATTGTCTTTATTGACAGTAATTCTATCTCGAATTGATGCATAAAACCGCGATAACCCTTCAGCAGCAGCGTTGGTGGTTTGTTGATAATTAAGTGACGACGTACCATTTAGTAAAAAGTAAATGGCTGCACCAATTAACAATAAAGCTAAAAGTATATATCTAATCCAAAACCACATGGCTGTCACTCATCTTTGTTATTTTAATAACCCACCTTTAATAAAAAGAGGGGGCGTCTTTATCGGGTCGTGTTTTAAAACGTCTATGCAACCACATATATTGTTCAGGGGCGGCATTTATTGATTGTTCCATGCGCTGATTAACACGTGTTACATCGGCTTTATTATCGCCGCTCGGGAAGTTTTCAAGCTCAGGCACGATTTCTAAGTGATACTTTCCGTTGTTATCCCTATAAGCAATTAAGCTCATTGTTTCGCAGTTTTTACTACCTGCAAACATTAGTGTTCCGGTGGTTGTTGCTGTATCAGGTACTGCATAAAAAGGCACAAACTCACAGCGGTTACGGCCATAATCCTGATCGGGTAAGTAATAACACAGCTTTTTATTTTTTAATGATTTTAATAATCCTTTTACGTCTTTTTTTCCAACCATGTATTCATTAGAGCGAAGACGCCCATTGGTAGTAAAGTATTCCATAAGCGGATTATTATGTGGGCGGTAAAAGCCAATACCTTGGCACTTCAAACCCATTACACGACTTGTCATTTCAAGGTGAAGTATATGTGGAACAAGTAATAAAACGCCTTTTCCTGATTGTTGTACGCGCTCAAAGTGCTCAAGCCCTTTTATTGATCCCAATACTTTTTTGACCCGCCATTGTGGCCACCACCAAGCCATACCGGTTTCAACCATAGCAATACCGGTATTTTCCATATTTTTAAGTACCAGCTGTTGTTGCTCGGCTTCGCTCATCGTGGGGAAACAGTGTTTAATATTAACTTCAGCAATATGCCTTCTGCGCTTCATATATTTATGAACCAAGCGTCCTAGCTGCTTACCCATAGCTAATTGTATTTTTTGTGGTAACCATGAAATGAGATATAAAAATAAGACACCAATCCAAGTTAGCCAATAACGAGGACCTAAAAAAGAGGCTTTAAAAGGGGATGAGTTGACCACAAAAATTTCTCTAAAAATAAAAGGCTAGTTTAACGCTATGCGCTCAAAAATACAAAAAGCCAGCAAAAAGCTGGCTTTAGTGGTTATATAATGAAATATAGTGTTTAGTTAACCGTGTTTAAACCTTGGTTTATACCCACTAAGTCTTCGCGGCTTAATGTGCCTGTTGCTTGTTTTAGACGAAGCGTTGACACAACATAGCGATAACGCACATCAGCAAGATTACGCTTTGCGTTGTATAAGTTTTGCGTACTGACGAGCACATCAACAATGGTACGTGTACCCACTTCAAAACCCGCTTCAGTGGCTTTTAATGCGCTTTGTGCTGAAATAACCGCTTGTTCAAGCGCTTTATAGGTCGCAATATCAGATACCACTTGGTTATAAGAAGTAATAACAGAGCGAGTTACTGCGCGATAATCCGTTTCAAAATCTTGGCTCGCAGCAACGTAAAATGCACGTGCTTGATCTGTTGCAGCAACCGTTGCGCCACCAGAGTAAAGTGGTACGCTAAAGTTAAGTCCAACAGATGTTGAATCTGAACGAGGCTGGTCGTCAAAACTAGCGCCATTTAACTCGCTATCTGTTAATGAGTCGCCGTAACTAGCATTTAAAGTTAGTTTTGGATAATGCCCTGCTTTAGCAAGTTCAATTTGCTCTTTAGCGATATCAACCGTTATTTTTGATACTTGCAGATTTAAGTTTTTGTCTTTCGCTATTTTAACTAAATCAGTTGCAGGTGTACTTGGCTTAACAGTAGAAAACGTTTCGGTGTTTAACATATCTAGCTTTGCATGGTATTTACCGGTGATCTCACGTAGTTGCTCACGGGCTGTTTCTACCGCATTATTAGCAATGATTTCTTGCGCTACTGAGTTATCAAATTGTGCTTGTGCTTCATGTACATCGGTAATAGCCGTTAAACCTACAGCGTAACGTTGTTTAGTTTGTTCAAGTTGGCGCTCAATGGCACGTTTTTCAGCTTGTACAAATTCAAGGTTATCAATAGCGCTTAATACGTTAAAATAGCCTTCAGCCACACGTACTATTAAATCTTGTTTAGCAAAATCGTACTGGCCACTAGCTTGCAGTGCTTGTTTGTCAGCAATGCCGAGTGAATTCCACGCGCCCAAATCAAATAGCGTTTGGCTTAAGCTAATACCACGTCTGAATTGGTCCGTTTCACTTTCGACTTTAACTTGGTTTGATAAATCGCCTACGCTTTGAAAAGAGGTCGAGTCACTTTTTTCATAACTCATGCTTAAACCAATTTGCGGTAATAGTGCGCTCATAGCGCGATCGCTTTGGTATGATTGTGCATCAGCTTGGGCTTTTGCTTTTAAAACGGTAGGATCGTTGGCTGTTGCGATTTCAAAAACTTGAAGTAAATCTTCTGCATTGGCTACGGTTGAGCCCAATGCGCATGATAAACTAACCAGTGCAGCAAGGATGTTCTTTTTCATGTGATGTTCGGTCCTTAGACAATTTTTGTACTAGTAGCATGTTAACCTGTTTTAACTAATAACTAAAAAAAAATTAGTAAAACAGCGTTCTCAAGTGTAACAGAATATATACCTAAATGACGTTGATGTATTTGCACCCTCAAAAAGGAAAGAATAGATGGCGAATAAAAGTCGTATTAAATTTACCCATGACGATGTGAGATTAAAACCAATTGAAAATTTGTATGATGGTTTTTTTAAAATAAACCTTTATCAATTTAAGCATGCCTTATTTGCGGGTGGAGAGTCTGAGGTTATTCGTCGAGAAATTCTTGAACGCGGAGATGCGGTCGCAGTTTTACCTTATGACCCAGTAACTGAGCAAGTGCTGCTAATTGAACAAATTCGAATTGGCGCAATTAAAAGCAAACACACGCCTTGGCTGTTAGAATGTATAGCGGGCATGACCGATGGCAGTGAAGATTACGAGTCGGTTGTTAAAAAAGAAGCGTTTGAAGAAGCGGGACTTAATTTAACAGAACTTGAGTTTATGTTGTCTTACCTTTCCAGCCCCGGCGGTACTACAGAGCGTTTATATTTATATTTAGCTCACGCCGACTTAAGCCAAATTAATACCGGTATATATGGCTTAGACACCGAAGGTGAAGATATTAAAACGCATATTATGGATTTAGATGAAGCATTTGAGCGACTCAATCGTGGCGAGATAGATAATGCGGCTACGGTAATTTGCTTGCAATGGTTAGCACTAAATCGCGACAGAATACGTAAGAAGTGGGCATAGTTTTTAATTTTTTAATAGTAATGGCGGTATTTTGACAGCACTTTTAACGACTAATCGATACATTCAAAGCCTTCCAAAGTATTTAACACTTTGTGAGCATAATTACGTACGCCTTTTAAAATTACTACCTAGTGAACGAGCGATTGGCAGTGTTAGAGAAATCAAACTGGGCCACAGTGAATTTGCCATCAACATAGATGACAATGCCAAGTACACCCTTGATGTATCTATTAAACAGTTATCAGGAATGGTAAGTGGTATTTCGCCTTTGTATTTAACTGTGCGCTTATATAATGATGCTAAAGTAGCCGAAATTGTCCATCATGATTACCACCAACGAATCAAACCTTCCTATGGCTACCCTAATCCTAAGATGCATCAAAAAGATGAAAAGTATCAGTTGAATGCTTTTTTATATGATTGGTTGGTTGCCTGTGTAGAGCGAGGTCAATCAACACTTAATTGGGATGTAAATAATGGCTTGGTTTGATGATACGTATTATTTTGAGCAAGCCCAGCTTCGTATAGCCCATATAACGGATTGTCACCTTTTTAGCGATAAGCAGGGCGAGTATTTTGGGGTTAACACCGCAGAACATTTTACTAGGGCACTTACAGATATAGCAAAACAGCAGCCTGATGCCTTGATATTTGGTGGCGATTTAACCCAAGATCACAGCTTTAATTCCTATTTATTATTTGCTGAACTGATTCATAATAGTGACCTTGATTGCCCCGTATTTTGGGTTCCCGGCAATCATGATGAAATTGATCAGCTCAATTTAATTAGTGGCGGGCAAATACAACGCGCTAAACATATTGTGGCGCAAGGGTTTGAACTGATATTAATTAATTCTAAAGGAAATACCCCTGCTGGGTGGGTGACGCCCTCGCATTTAGAGGAAATTATGGCGTGTTTAGTCGATTCAGATAATCGTCATATTGCATTTTGTCATCACAACCCACTGCCTATTAATGGCTACCTAGACAAACACATGCTAGAAAATGGGCCGCAGCTATTAAATTTATTAGTTAATAATGGCCGCGTTGATGCGCTGTTTCATGGGCATGTTCACAATGACTACCAACAGCAATTTAGAGAGCTTGATATTTACGCGACACCGGCCAGTTCCGTGCAGTTTACAAAGCACAGTGCTACTTGGCAGCAAGAAGATAAAGGGGCGGCTTATCGTATGCTGCACTTAAATGCTGAGCAACAAAAGGTGCATATACGCACGGACGTGGTATGGTTAAACGAGTAATCTATATTCACGGTTTTAATAGCTCTGAAAAATCATATAAAGCTGTGCGCTTTGGTGAGCTTATGGCACACTATGATGTTGATTATTGTGTGCCGCGCTTAAATCATGAACCTATAGAGGCGATTATAGCGCTTGAACAACTATTAACACCGAATACCGTATTATTGGGCAGCTCGTTAGGTGGTTTTTTTGCCACGTATTTATCGCAGCGTTATCAAATTCCTGCGGTGGTAATTAATCCTGCCGTTGCCCCATATACATTATTAGAGCCTATACTTGGGCCTAATTATAATCCGTATCAAGATTATAATTACCAATTACAATCTCGTCATATAGATGCGTTAAAAGCATTAACGGTGACAGAGTTAAAACACCCTGAACTGTTGTATTTATTACAGCAAACAGGGGATGAAGTGTTAAATTTTCAGCACGCAATAAAGTATTACTCACAATGTAAACAGTTAATTGAATTTGGCGGCGATCATAGCTTTAATGGCTTTGAGCGAGCTTTTTCAAGCATTGTCGATTTTCTTAAAATCAGATATTAGCGTATATAAAGATAAAAACTATGACTCAACAAAATTATAACGCCGAAGCCATTGAAGTACTTAATGGATTAGAGCCGGTAAAACGCCGCCCAGGCATGTATACAGACACATCGCGCCCCAATCATTTAGGCCAAGAGGTTATTGATAACAGTGTTGATGAAGCAATGGCCGGGCATGCGACGCGTATTGATGTCATTTTGCATGAAGATAACTCACTTGAAGTGAGCGATGATGGTCGGGGTATGCCGATAGATATTCACCCTGAAGAAGGTATTCCTGGGGTTGAACTAATATTCACCAAATTACACGCAGGTGGTAAATTTTCAAATAAAAATTACCAGTTCTCTGGTGGTTTGCATGGGGTAGGTATCTCGGTCGTTAATGCGCTATCTACCCGTGTGGAAGTAACGGTTCGCCGTGACGCACAGCAATTTAGAATGGCTTTTGAGCATGGCGATAAAGTTGAAGATTTAAATGTTATTGGCTCAGTGGGTAAACGCAATACCGGTACTACCGTGCGCTTTTGGCCAGATACCAGCTATTTTGATTCTGCTAACTTTTCACTGACTAAGCTTAACCATTTATTAAAAGCCAAAGCGGTACTATGCCCAGGTTTGCGTATTAAGTTTGTAAATAAACAAACGAAAGAAACCCAAGAGTGGTTTTATGAAACCGGCTTAAAAGATTATTTAGTAGAAGCAGTTAAAGGCTATGAAATACTGCCTAAAGACCCATTTGTAGGTGAGTTTTCAAGTTCTATTGAAGGCGCTGATTGGGCCGTTGTATGGATGCCTGAAGGCGGTGAGTCAACAGCCGAAAGTTATGTAAACTTAATTCCTACCGCACAAGGTGGCACCCACGTAAATGGCCTGCGCCAAGGGCTTTTAGAGGCGATGCGTGAATTTTGTGAATTTAGAAACTTATTACCACGTGGTGTAAAGCTCACCCCAGATGATATTTGGGAACGTTGTAGTTATGTATTGTCGGTAAAAATGCAAGACCCACAATTTGCAGGGCAAACCAAAGAAAAACTCTCATCACGTTCATGTGCTGCGTTTGTATCGGGTGTCGTAAAAGATGCCTTTAGCTTATGGCTAAATGAGCACACTGACACCGCAGAGTTACTTTCTGAATTGTGTATTTCAAATGCACAGCGTCGCTTACGCGCGGCTAAAAAAGTAGTTCGTAAACGTGTTACTTCAGGCCCTGCATTACCAGGCAAATTGACCGATTGTAGTGCTGCTGATAATGACCGCACGGAATTGTTTTTAGTAGAGGGTGATTCAGCGGGTGGCTCAGCTAAACAAGCGCGAGATCGTGAGTTCCAAGCAATCATGCCACTAAGAGGTAAAATTTTAAATACTTGGGAAGTAGAATCAGGGCAAATTTTGGCCTCTCAAGAAGTGCATGATATTTCAGTGGCATTGGGTATTGACCCCGATTCAAGTGATTTATCAGGGCTGCGTTACAATAAAATATGTATATTAGCGGATGCTGACTCGGATGGACTGCACATTGCCACTTTATTGTGTGCCTTATTTGTGCGCCACTTCCCACAATTGGTAAAAACTGGGCATGTGTATGTTGCTATGCCACCGCTGTTTAGAATTGATATTGGTAAAGATGTTTATTACGCGCTTGATGAAGATGAAAAAACGGGCATTTTAGCGCGTATAGAAGCAGAGAAAAAACGCGGTAAGGTAAACGTGCAACGCTTTAAAGGCTTGGGTGAAATGAACCCGCTACAATTGCGTGAAACAACCATGGATCCAAATACCCGTCGTTTAGTGCAGCTAACACTTGATGAAGAAGAACAAACAATGGAAATGATGGATATGTTACTTGCTAAAAAGCGTTCATCAGATCGCCGCCAATGGCTTGAAGATCACGGTAACAAAGCACAAGTTTAATAAGCCTTTGGGCTACAGGAGAGGCAAATGAAAAGACTATTTAGCACACTGTTGTTAGTCGGCTTTATGTCATCGCCAGTGATGGCGAAAAATATTCTCGACAAGCTGACGGCTGCCCCAGGGTTTGAAATAAGCTTATTTGCTGATGATGTTGAAAATGCTCGGCAAATTGCAGTATCAAGCCGAGGTATAGTGTATGCAGGTTCGCGTAATGCGGGTAATGTGTATGCATTGATTGATCATAACAGCGACGGCGTTGCAGATAAAAAAATAGTGATTGCAGAGGGACTGAATATGCCCTCGGGTTTAGCGATTAAAGACGGTGACTTATATGTCGGTGAAGTGCACCGTATTATTCGTTTTAAAAATATCGATAAACACCTCAAAAACCCTGAGTATGAAGTGTTTTATAGCGATTTACCGTCAGAGCGCCACCATGGCTGGAAATTTTTACGCTTTGCGCCAAACGGCGAGCTGATTATTCCGGTGGGTGTTCCCTGTAATATTTGCGAAGAAGATCCTCGGTTTGGTCGTATTTTTTCGTTAAACACCGACACCAAAGAAATAACCACTTTAGCCAAAGGTGTGCGCAATACTGTAGGCTTTGACTTTCACCCT
This sequence comes from Pseudoalteromonas sp. SM9913, assembly GCF_000184065.1. NCBI lineage: Bacteria > Pseudomonadati > Pseudomonadota > Gammaproteobacteria > Alteromonadales > Pseudoalteromonadaceae > Pseudoalteromonas > Pseudoalteromonas sp. SM9913. The sequence continues at coordinate 2,737,111 of NC_014803.1, read as the reverse complement.
AGCACGCAAATGCTATGGTTTAGCGATAATGGCCGCGACATGATGGGGGATGATATTCCACCCGATGAGCTAAACCGCATCACTAAAGAAGAAGAACATTTTGGTTTTCCATACGTGCATGGCGGCGTTATTGTTGATCCGGAGTTTGGTGAAGGCAAAAGCATTGCTGACTACACTCAACCTGCATTGGCATTAGGTGCGCATGTTGCGCCATTAGGTATTCATTTTTACACCGGCAAGCAGTTCCCTGATAGCTATAAACAACAGTTATTTGTAGCTGAGCACGGTTCATGGAACCGCTCTAAAAAGGTCGGTTATAAAGTGGCAGTGGCAACTATAGAAAATGCCAAGGTAACAAAGTATACGCCACTGATCACCGGCTTTATGCAAGACGAAACGACATTTGGACGCCCTGTTGCATTTGCACAATTAAATGATGGCAGTCTATTGGTAAGCGATGATTACGCAAACGTAATTTACCGCGTAAGCTATAAGAAAAACTAGGTAAGCTTTAATGAGTGATACAGATACCTTGCTAATGCAAGGAATTGAACAACAAACAATGGGGCGTTTTACTGAAGACGCCTATTTAAATTATTCAATGTACGTGATCATGGATCGTGCCTTACCGCACGTTGGTGACGGCCTAAAACCAGTGCAACGTCGTATTATTTATGCGATGAGTGAGTTGGGATTATCGGCAAATGCAAAATATAAAAAATCAGCCCGTACCGTGGGTGACGTATTAGGTAAATACCATCCTCATGGTGATAGTGCCTGTTATGAAGCCATGGTACTAATGGCGCAGCCGTTCTCTTATCGCTACCCCTTGGTTGATGGTCAAGGTAACTGGGGTGCAGCTGATGATCCTAAGTCATTTGCGGCAATGCGTTACACTGAAGCGCGTTTATCTAAATTCTCTGAGGTATTACTCAAAGAATTAGGCCAAGGGACCGTTGATTGGACGCCAAACTTCGATGGCACAATGGATGAGCCTTTAGTGTTGCCATCGCGCTTACCGCATATATTACTTAATGGGGTAACTGGTATTGCTGTGGGTATGGCAACCGATATACCACCGCATAATGTGCGTGAAGTGGCCAGTGCCTGTTGTTTATTACTTGATAAGCCAAAAACAGAGCTCGAAGAGTTACTGGATTTAGTGCATGCGCCAGATTACCCAACCGATGCTGAAATAATTACGCCTAAAGCTGATATTCACAAAATTTATAAAACCGGCCGTGGCTCAATTAAAATGCGTGCAGTGTATTGTGAAGAGCAGGGCGATATCGTCATTACCGCTTTGCCGCACCAATGTTCGGGTGCAAAAGTACTTGAGCAAATTGCAGCGCAAATGAACGCTAAAAAGTTACCAATGGTGGCTGACTTACGTGATGAGTCTGATCACGAAAATCCAACCCGTATTGTGATTGTGCCGCGTTCAAACCGAATTAAAGCTGAGCCATTAATGGCGCACTTATTTGCAACAACTGATCTTGAAAAAAATTACCGCGTAAACTTAAACATGCTGGGCTTAGATGGCCGTCCACAGGTTAAAGACTTACGTAGTATTTTAACTGAATGGTTAACCTTTAGACGTGAAACAGTGCGTCGTCGTTTGCAATACCGACTCGATAAAGTACTCGCAAGATTACATATTTTAGAGGGCTTGCTTGCTGCCTTTTTAAATATTGACGAAGTTATAGAAATTATCCGCTCTGAAGATAAGCCTAAACCATTATTAATGGAACGCTTTGAGTTAACTGATATTCAAGCGGAAGCCATTTTAGAATTAAAACTTCGCCATTTAGCAAAGCTTGAAGAGTTTAAAATTCGTGGTGAGCAAGACGAATTAGCCAAAGAGCGTGACAAATTAGAGCAAACATTAGGCTCAGACCGTCGCATGTCGACGTTGCTTAAAAAAGAAATTCAAGAAGCCGCAGAAATGTATGGCGACGATCGTCGCTCACCTGTTATTGAGCGTGTGGAAGCCAAAGCTCTGAGCGAAAAAGATTTAATCCCTTCAGAGTCTGTGACTGTTGTTTTATCTGATAAAGGCTGGGCACGTGTTGGTAAGGGTCATGACTTAGATGTAGAAGGGTTAAATTACCGTGCCGGTGATGGCTATAGAGCATCAGCGCGAGGTAAAAGTAATCAACCTGCGGTATTTTTAGATTCAGCAGGGCGTGCATTTGCGACCGATGCCCATAGCCTTCCTTCTGCAAGAAGCCAAGGCGAGCCTATGACAGGGCGCTTTAACTTAACCTCAGGCGCAAGCTTTGAGCACGTAGTTATGGGTGAAGACGCTCAAGTATTGCTAATGGCTTCTGATGCCGGTTATGGCTTTATTACTGACTTTAAAGATTTAGTCAGTAAAAACAAAAACGGTAAAGCCTTAGTGAGTGTGCCAAAAGGTGGTGTGTTACTTTCGCCAATTCGCGTTAATGACGTTGCCAGTGATTACTGTATGGCAATTTCTAACGAGGGGCGAATGTTGTTATTCCCACTGCGTGATTTACCTAAGCTAGGTAAAGGCAAGGGCAATAAGATTATTTCTATTCCGGGCGCTAAAGTACAAGCGCGCGAAGAGTTTGTAAAAGTATTAGCTGTTGTGCCGCAAGGCAGCAGTGTTACGCTGCATGCAGGTAAGCGTAAATTGACGCTCAAACCAAGCGACCTTGAGCATTACCATGGCGAGCGAGGCCGCAGAGGGAACAAGTTACCTCGTGGTTTACAGCGCGTTGATGAAGCCGTGGTAGAGTTAACACCTCAGCAAGTGGATGAGCCAAATTCAGATACTGAGCAAAGTTAAAACACTCGGAAAATTAGACTAAACTAGATAACGGCTTACTTAGGTAAGCCGTTTTTTTATGACTGTTTTATTTCAGCGAACGCTTGTGCGCTATTTTCTCGTCTGCGCAACAAAATAACGTTATAATAAAACAATACATGATTGTGGTTATATTGGAGAGGCGCACTTGCTAGCTGTTATACGTATTTTAATAATGCTGTTGTTTATATTATTAAGTTGTTTTTTTGGTTTGTTGTTATCAATATTTAGACCATTTCATCCTAATAATGTGCACGTTATTGCAAGTTGGTTTGGCTCAATGGCTAAAATGCTTGGGGTTAAATTAGAACTAAAATACCATCCCGATGCGCTTAAGGTGGGGCCTGCTGTGTATGTAGCGAATCATCAAAATAGCTACGATTTATTTACTATTCCAGCCATGGTACCAAAAAATTGTGTGAGCGTTGGCAAAAAAAGTCTTAAATGGATCCCATTTTTTGGGCAGCTTTATTGGTTGTCGGGTAATATTTTAATCGACCGTTCAAATCGTTCAAAAGCTGCTGGCACAATCTCAAAAGCAGCGGCTAAAATAAAACAAAAAGGCTTATCGGTGTGGATGTTCCCTGAGGGGACGCGTAGTTATGGTCGTGGTTTACTCCCTTTTAAAACCGGTGCATTTCATACCGCAATGAGTGCAGAGGTGCCTGTTGTGCCAGTATGTATGAACACAACCGATAAAACCATTAAACTAAATCGCTGGGATAATGGTACAATTTACATTGAAATGTTAGCCCCCATAGCACTTGATAACAGTATCAGTGCCCGTGAACATGCTAAAAGTGTGCACAGTATTATGGCTGCTAAAATAACAGAATTAGATGCTCAAGTGAGAGAGAAATAATGGAAAACTGGCGTGAAATAAGTGAAGACATCGTAACTTCACTACTTGAAGATGGTTCTGATCCAGAAATTCTTTATGAAGTAGAACACCACTTTGTATGTGAAGATTTTACTAAGTTAGAACAAGCGGCATTGGCTGCGTTTAAACTAGGTTACGATGTAGAAGAGCCAGCAGAACTTGAGCTTGAAGACGGTGAAAAAATTTGGAGTTTTGACATTGTTGTTGAAGCCGAATTAGATGTCGACGTTATAATGGAAGACGTTGATAAACTCGCGCAACTTGCTGTTGAATGCGATGTTGAATACGACGGTTGGGGCACTTACTTTCAAGAGTAAGGATTACCAATGCAAAAGGCGAACAATATGTTCGCCTTTTTTGTGCCTTGTTGGATCTGTATTGTAATTACAGCCACTTTTTATTTTTAAAGTAAATACCAATCCCACCAGTTAAAACAATTAAAAACACCACAAATGCAGTGAATGCATAGGGGCTTTCTGTTCCAGGTATACCGCCGACATTGACCCCCAATAATCCCGTTAAAAAGCCCAGCGGTAAAAATAAAGCAGCTACCACCGACATTACATACATCCGCTGATTTAATTGCTCAGAGACCTGATTTGTAATGGTTTGTTGGATAACAAGTGCGCGCTCTATTGAACTATCGAGCTCTTCTAAATAGCGAATAAGTAAATTGGTGGTTTCATTTAGCTTGGCTTTATCATCGTCAAAAAGCCATGGGTAATGATTATTAACCATGCTACTGAGTGCTTCTTTTTGTGGTTTTAAGTAACGTTTTAGCGCGATGGTTTGACGGCGAAGTTGCGACAAGCCTTGGTTATCAAACTTTTTACTGGGCTCATCAATTTCCTCTTCAAAATCATCTAAGCTTTCATCTAGCTCATCAATTACTGTTTGCATACGTGAAGTGAGCTTGTGCGCTAATGTACACACCAATTCAGAAATACTGCATGGCCCCTCATTATTATTCAACGAGGCTAGAATATCTTGCACTGATAATAATCGGCGCTTACGCGTGGTGATCACCACATCGTTATTTATAAATAACCGAATAGATACCATGTCTTCAGGGCTTTGTGCTGGGTTTAAGTTGATCCCGCGTAAAAATAACATATGGCCATTAGTTGTTGGCGTTATTCGTGGACGCGTTTCATCAGCAGTGAGTGATTCCAGTTCATAGTCGTTTAACAGCCCGCAGTTTTTTAACCAATCCACCGCATCTGTTTGGCTGTAGTCCATATGCACCCACAGTTTTCCATCAGTAGGTTGCCATTGGTGTAATTGCTTGCTGTTTTCTATGGGGCGTGCACCGCCTTTTTCATCAAGAATAAGCGCATGAAGTAAGCCATTAATCATAATAATTTCTCATCGATAGTATATTTTTAATACAGTTAACTGTAATGTATTTAGGATCTGTTTATCTTTCAAGGTTAAATTTTCAGCAGTCTATTTGGTATTTAGGCAAGGCAGAGTGTGGTTATTCCCCATACATAGACGATAACACAGCATCAATGCCAAATAGGCGCTGCCCGAAGGGTTCTGCCTAGGGGCAGTTAACTCTTTGTTGCTCGATTTTTACTTAGCCCACTAGGTTACAAACCTCGCGCCGCGATTAAATTGCCCCTAGTTTGAACAAATATTAATTCGTAAAGGTCAACAGACCCTAGTTAAATAAATAAAATTTAGCTTTACTTTGTATATGTTAAACTGAGTTTAGCAACAAAAACTTATGTTTTAGCTTATGGTTAAATGCATACGTAAGAGCTGCATTGTTAAACGAGTTAACTTAAAAGGTCAATCAAATCGGCTTATCGAGTAGATTAATTTATTTTGTTGGTGTTTTATTTGCTGTAGCGTATAAAACACTTTTTTTACTAAGGGCACATTTATGACGACAAAAATAACAGTTGGTTGGCGTGAGTGGTTGAGTTTACCCGAGCTGGGCATCGAGCAAATTAAAGCAAAAATAGATACCGGTGCGCGTACTTCCTGTATTCATGCAATTAATATTGAAGAATATGAAGTGGAAGGCGAAAAATGGGTTAAATTTATAGCCCAACCATTGCAAGAAGACGAGCAAACGCAAATTACCTGCAATGCCAAAGTTAAAAAAATGAAGTACGTTACCAGCTCTAGTGGCCAAAAAGAATTGCGTTACTTTATTGAAACTACATTACATGCTGGCGAATTTAGTTGGCCAATAGAAATTACATTAACAAGTCGTGCGTCAATGAAGTTTAGAATGTTATTAGGACGCACAGCTATGGAAAATCGTATAGTCGTTGATCCGGCTTTATCACATTTATTATAAGAATTCCTTGAGTAGAAAACATACTTATATGTGCTTGCTCAACATAATTTAGTTAAGGTTTTAACTATGAAAATTGGTATTTTATCTCGCAACAAAAATTTATATTCAACGCGTCGTTTAATTGAAGCGGCTGAGCAACGTGGTCATGAAGTAAAAGTGATTAACGCGCTACGTTGTTATATGAATATAAACTCAGATCAACCTGAAATCCATTACCGCGGCGAAAACCTAAAAGATTTTGATGCCATTGTTCCGCGTATTGGCGCATCAGTTACTTTTTATGGCTGTTCTGTATTACGCCAGTTTGAAATGATGGGTGTTTATCCGGTTAATGAATCTGTGGCTATTTCTCGTTCGCGCGATAAATTACGTTCTCTACAATTATTATCACGCAAAGGCGTAGGCATGCCAGTAACAGGCTTTGCTAGCAAGCCAGATGACGTAAAAGACTTACTCGAAATGGTAGGTGGCGCACCGGTCGTTATTAAGCTACTTGAGGGCACTCAAGGTATTGGTGTGGTACTTGCTGAAACACGTAAAGCGGCTGAAAGTGTTATTGAAGCGTTTATGGGTTTAAAAGCCAATATCATGGTACAAGAATATATTAAAGAAGCGGGTGGTGCGGATATTCGTTGTTTTGTACTCGGAGATAAAGTGATTGCTGCAATGAAACGCCAAGCACAGGAAGGCGAGTTCCGCTCAAACCTTCACCGTGGTGGTAGCGCTACACTGGTGCGTATTACGCCAGAAGAGCGTAAAACAGCGGTTGCAGCGGCAAAAGCAATGGGCTTAAACGTTGCTGGCGTTGACTTACTTCGCTCATCTCGTGGTCCTTTGGTTATGGAAGTAAATTCATCGCCAGGCCTTGAAGGGATTGAAGTGGCAACAGGTAAAGATATTGCGGGCATGGTGATTGATTTCATCGAGAAAAATGCTGCAAGTAAAGGAACGGCAACTCGTGGCAAAGGTTAAAATTAACCGACCTTTCACCCTATTAGGTGAAAGTATTGGTGTAGGTGAACGTAAAACACTCGCGCTAGAAGCTGCAAAGCTTTACACCCATTCACCGCTTAATATTCCTATTGAAGTGGTTAACGGTGTAATGGAAGGCCCTGTATTGATGGTGTGTGCGGCTATACACGGCGACGAACTAAATGGGGTTGAGGTTGTGCGCCAGTTACTGGCTAAAATCGACCCTAATCAGCTTCGTGGTACATTAATTGCGGTCCCGATTGTGAATGTATTTGGTTTTATTCATAAATCGCGTTATCTGCCCGATCGCCGCGATATGAACCGGAGTTTTCCGGGGTCTGAGCGTGGTTCATTAGCAGGTCGCATGGCGTATATGTTTTTTAACCAAGTAGCTGTGCATTGTACGCATATTATTGATTTGCATACGGGGGCGATTCACCGTACTAACTTACCGCAAATTCGTGCTAATTTAGCCGATGAAGCAACAGCGCAAATGGCTAAAGCCTTTGGTACGCCTGCGGTTATAGATGCGTCATTACGTAATGGCTCGCTGCGTAGTGAAGCCGCTAATTTAGGTATACCTGTTATTACTTATGAGGCGGGTGAAGCACTACGCTTTGACCCTATTGCGATTGCTGCAGGCGTGCAAGGGGTTGATTATGTTATGCGACATTTAAAAATGATACGCGGTAAACGTCCTAAAAAACTGCCTGATCCTGTGATTGCAAGCTCCACTAGTTGGGTGCGTGCAGAAGTAGACGGCATAGTAAGAGCGCAAGTATCGTTAGGTGAGCGAGTAATGAAAGGCCAAGTGCTTGCTTATATTAGCAGTCCGCTTGGCGATTCAGAACTTGAACTCCTTGCTCCTCGAAGCGGTATTATTATTGGCCAGCAAACTATGCCACTGGTAAATGAAGGCGATGCCGTATTCCATATTGCTTATTTTGCGCATGCAAATAGTTTGGTAGAGCAGCAGTTAGAAACGTTTATTGATGAGATAAATGATTTAGATGATGAGCTGAAAACGGCTGAACTAAATAATTAATACCAATTTGCTCAATTAAGTGAATTGGTATGACTCTATCTGTAGATATAAAAAAACCGCCTTAGTTTTAAGCTAACGCGGTTTTTTAATAGGTGTTGTTTAGCTACGCGGTTTAGGGCCAATAATGCGTTTAATTTTAGGCGCTTTTGTTGGTTTAGGCTCCGTATTAAGCACTAACACCGGGCGGGTAACAAATAAGTTATTAGGGTAAATCACTCTGTGGCCATCAACGTGTTCGAGTAAGACATTCATCAGCCCCATTTCGATAATACGCCCTTCAATGGCGTTAGCTCCATCCACAATTCTCACCCAATAACCTACACGGCAGTCATTTTGAATAAACATCAGTAAAAACGCGGTTAAGTTACTCAGCAATGACCACGCCGCAAAGAGTGCAACGCCTAGCATGGCAAATAAAGAAGAGCCTAATACCAGTAAACCACGCAGTTCTATTCCCCAAAAAACTAATACTAAACACAGCATCACAAAGGCGAGTATTATTTTTAGTAGTAGCTCTGCACGGTACTTTCGGTGTAAATCGATTTTACCTCTGATAGCTTTTTCGAGTAATTTTTTAGTTACTTTTAATAGTAGCGGAAAGCTCAAAAGGGCAATCACGGTCACGATAAGTTTATATTGTGTGCCCAAAAGCTCTAAAAGGGTGATTAATTCCAAAATGTATTCTCACAATAATGATAGGCGCAAAGTGTAACGTTTAACGTAGGCGCGCAGTAGTGATTTTAAAAAGAATTTTTGACGCTGAGCAGCCATTGTACCGAGTCAACATCATCATATTTATTTAGCGGCGCGGCTATATCAAGGTGGATCATGGTACCCGCATTGGCGCGACTTGGCGCAAGGCGCAAACCTAAGCCCACATTTTTTAGCACTGGGGTGTTCTCAACTTGATACTGAGTGTTCGACTCGTTGTTATACCAAGCTCGACCAATATCTAAAAAGGCTGCCCCTCCCACTTTAAACAGCTGTAGTAAGTCATATTCCCAGTAATAGCGCTTTTCTAAACTGACTAAAAAACTCCGATCCCCATGTTGAAATTCCATAGGATAGCCACGAAGTCCAGTTTCGCCCCCTAGGGTGAGCTGTTTATCATTAGTGAGGTTTTTTGCGTATTGCAGCCTTGCTTTTACATACCAAGATTGATCAATACTGGTATTTAAATAATATTGAATTTGGCTAGTAGTGAGCAAGTTTTCGAGCTGTTTTTTCTCGTTATTCCAATAGCCTTGAATATCTGCATGAAAACGCCAAAGGGTATGGTTAGTGCTAAAATGGGCTTTGTTAAAATTAAACGAGTACACAGCGCGGCTATCGTCGTTACTTATTGATTCATCGGAGTAGCCCAGGGTGGCTTTGATATTCCAACCTAAATTTAAATCCTCAGTACGATAAATACTGTCAAAGTTACGTACTTTTATAAAGTTATCTTCAAACCAATGGCCGCTGATGTAGGGGTAACTTAAGCTTCTGTTTTCAGCCACTGCTGTAGTGGTAGAGTCAATCGCTTTGAAAGTGTGTTGCTCATCAATATAACCAAGGCTCAAGCGCTGGGTCCAGTTATGACTAAGGGCTTTAGAATGGCCAAAAAACACCTGGTTTAGGTCGGTTTTTTGTTCAAACTCACTAAACTTTTCACCTCTGATGTATAAGGCTTCTTCTCGTTGGGTTGAGTAACTCAGGGCGCCATAACTATAGGGCGTATGGATGGCATAAAACGGGTAGGTTAGTTCAACTAAATGACTTTTGCCGTCGCTGTTGTCGGCATACTCTAAACGCCCTCGGTAGCGAGTTGATAAGATATTAGGATCATCATAAACAAATAAATAACCATTTCGGTCACTGTTTGTTTTACGTGCAAACGATAACCGTTTGCCCCAACCAAATAAGTTAGATTCGCGAAAACCAATACTTGATTTATTTTCACCACCACTACGGCTAAAACTAAGTTCGGGCAGTAAAGTCCATAAGTCTCGAGTAATTACTGTTACATCAATATTTCCATCACAATTTTCGTCAGCAATAATTTGTGCATCATATAAATAACTTTGTTTTCTCAGTAACCGCTCAGATTCGGCCAGCGTTTTTGGATTAAAGGTATCGCCCGACTTAAACAGTAAAATACTCTTAATTACCTCAGGCTCGGTTTGTATGTGTGCCCGATTGGCGAAACGAAATAATGCATTGTTTTCAGCCTCTAGTTCAGTATTAAATACATTAAGCTGTTGCAAAGTGATGGAGGCAATTTTAGTGTTACTTTGTGCTGTGAGTGTTGGAGTTTGAGATGTAATTTGACGACGCAAATTATTTTCATGAGTTTGTGATGAGTCGTCACTAGGGCAGCTTTGGGCTAGTGGCGCTTCTTGCGCACAAACGCTGAGCATAAACATACTCGAAATAGAAAAGCTAAAACAACTACGTGCAATCCATTTTCTATTTAACATTGACCCTCTTTAGCGCTATTTTGCAAAATAAAACACTTACTCTTAGCTTACATCATTGTTATTGATATGTAAGTAAAAGACAGATTTAGTTTTATTTTTATAGCGATTATAAGGTATTAGCTATGCATTTAAGTTAAATAAAATGTTAACGCTGCCAATAGGTTGTCGGCATCTTGCCCTTCACCATTAATCCACACACTTTGGCTATAATGCTCAAAATTTAAATTAAACGTGTGGTTAGCATAGTTAAAACGCAGTTGATGACGATCTGCCCCAGCGGCATACTCATTAATGCTAATTTCATCGCTGTGCAAAAATAACGTTCCCCACAATTCAAAGTCTTCATCGTGCGGCAGCTCTGTCGGTTTAACAATAATACATTGATGTGTGTGATCGTATTCAAGTTCGGTCATAAGGGGCTTATTGCGTTGCTAGGTAATGTCGAATTGCGGTTAAAAACTCACCGCCATACTTGTTTAATTTAGTAAAACCAACCCCCGACACTTTTAAAAATTCACTGTCGTTAGTGGGCATAAGCTGCGCCATTTCGGCTAGCGTTTTATCGTTAAAGACTACATAAGGCGGCACATCATCGGCATCGGCTAACTCTTTACGCAATGCACGCAGGCGAGCGAATAGTTTTTTATCGTAATTAAACTGCGCTAACTTATCCTGATAAACGTGTTTAGCTTGTAAGCGAGGCTCGGCCAATTGCAGTGCATATTCACCTTTTAAAATAGCGCGTGCAGCTTCAGTTAAACGCAATGAAGCGCCTTGGGTTATATCTTGGCTTAATAGCCCTTGATGAATAAGTTGGCGTAAAATACTGAGCCAAAACTCACTGCTTTTATCTTTACCTATGCCATAGGTGCTGAGTTCATGGTGGTTGTTATCACGAATGCGGCTAGTATTCGCGCCACGTAATAATTCTACAATGTAACCTAACCCAAATTGTTGCTGTGCGCGATACACACACGAAAGTGCTTGCTGTGCGACCAATGTGCCATCAAAACTTTTAGGTGGATTTAAGCAAATGTCACAGTTACCACAGGGTTCGCGTTGGTACTCACTAAAGTAGTTCAATAATATTTGACGGCGACACGTTTGTGCTTCGGCAAAGCTGGCCATGGCATTAAAGCGCTGCTCCTCTACGCGGCGGCGTTGTTCATCGTCAATATCTTCAAAAAAGCGTCTAACCCGACCTATATCGGCAGGGTCAAAATACATGATGGCCTCTGCAGCAAGCCCATCTCGTCCAGCACGGCCTGTTTCTTGGTAATAAGCTTCAATACTTTTTGGAATGTCGTAATGCAGAACAAAGCGTACGTTAGGCTTGTTAATTCCCATACCAAAGGCAACGGTGGCAACCACAATTTGAATATCGTCACGGGCAAACCCGGTTTGCACAAACTGACGTTGCTCGTTACTCATTCCCGCATGGTAAGCGGCAGCATTAAGGCCTGCATCAGCAAGCTTTTCAGCTATATCATCAACACGTTTACGACTGGTGCAATAAATAATACCACTTTGATTTTTTTGCTCTTTTAAATAACGCAGTAATTGCACCATAGGTTTAAATTTTTCTTCTATGGTGTAACGAATATTAGGGCGATCAAAACTGCCGGTATGAATGTAGGGCTGTTGTAGCTTGAGTTGCTCAACAATATCAAAGCGAGTCGCTTTATCGGCAGTGGCAGTGAGTGCCATCATAGGCACATGTGCAAAGCGTTGTTTAAGCTCATTTAAACGAAAATAATGCGGTCTAAAATCGTGACCCCAATGAGAAACACAGTGTGCTTCATCAATAGCAAACAAGCTAACATTCAAATGAGAGAGCCGCTCTAAAAAGTCGCGTTGTAGCACTTTTTCAGGAGCTACATAAAGTAGCTTTATCAGCCCTTGATGCAATTGCTGATACACTAATTGTTGTTCTTCGCGAGCTAGGCTGTTATTGACATAAGCGGCCTTAACTCCCAGTGCTTGTAATTGGGTGACTTGATCTTGCATTAAAGAGATCAGCGGAGAAATAACAATGGTGACTCCCTCTAATACCAGCGCGGGTATTTGGTAACACACCGATTTACCACCACCGGTGGGCAGTAATACTAATGAATCTTGGCCATTAATGGCGGCATCAATTACTGCACTTTGACCGTCGCGAAATTCACTGTAACCAAACACTTGTTTGAGTACAGTTTCGGGTTTACGCACAAGCGTATTAGGAGAAGGAGTTAGTGTATTCATCGGCGCTATTTTAGTGGTTTTTTATCAGGATGTCTTTAGCTTTCATTACTTGGTACACACATCTGTAGTGATAAACTAAAATCTGCAGGGGGTTACAATAGCCTCAAGCTGTGCTTTACTCATCGTACCACTGAAAACATAGAGAATAATAATGAATAAAGAAATGTTGATCGATCAAGTAGGGGCGCTGTTTGTTAATAACATGCCCTTTAACCAGTTTTTAAAAATAGCAGTAGAGTCACTTAGTACTGAACAAGCTAAAATATCATTTCCTTGGCAAGACGTATTAATTGGTAATCCGGCGCAAAAGATTCTTCACGGTGGAGTGATTTCTGCGGTGCTCGACAATGTAGGCGGAATGCTTGCTGCAGCAAGTGTAATAGGAAAACTAGACGATGCCGACTTACCCAGTGTGCATAAAAAGTTAGCCACACTGGGCACCATAGATTTACGTACTGATTATTTACGCCCAGGTAAAGGGGAGGTATTTATTGCCAGCGCCACACTTATTCGCTCAGGAAATAAAGTGTGCGTGTGCCGAATGGAGTTACATAACGAGCAGTCGGTACAAATAGCGTTTGGAACGGGCACGTATTTAGTTGGCTAAAAAGTGAGAGGGGGTTAAACTTACGGCCTTTTAAATCATCAAGTGGTTACTATGTCGATTGATACCGAGCAGCGAAAGGGCGCCATTTTTGCCTGCCTCGCCTTTTTTATGTGGGGCCTAGCACCCATTTATTTTAAGATGATCCAACATGTATCAGCATTTGAAATTTTAATGCATCGTGTTATTTGGTCTGTGATGTTTCTTATTTTGGTGGTGAGTGTGCTCAACTACTGGAATAAAATTAAACGCATTTTAATCCAACCTAAATTAATTCTGATGCTAGTTGTTACCTCGACCTTATTGGGGTTTAACTGGGGGTTGTTTATATGGGCTATTAATAACAACCACATGCTAGATGCCAGCTTAGGCTACTATATCAATCCTTTGTTAAATGTATTACTTGGTATGGTGTTTTTAAACGAGCGGTTACGTAAGTTGCAAGGAGCTGCTGTTGCCTTGGCTTTTACAGGTGTTTTATTACAGTTAATTAGTTTTGGTTCATTTCCGGTTGTGGCATTTTCGTTAGCGACTTCTTTTGCGTTATATGGCCTATTACGTAAAAAACTACAGGTTGATGCCCTGCCTGGGATTTTAATTGAGGCATTAATATTATTACCGGTGGCACTGACCTATTGGTGGTTAATGGTGCCGACTGAAACGTCTAATTTACCAGCGAATGATTGGCTAACTAATGCGCTATTAGTAAGTGCAGGTATAGTGACTACACTGCCATTGCTGTGTTTTACCGGCGCGGCTAAGCGATTGCAATACACTACGCTTGGTTTTTTTCAGTACATAGGGCCTAGCTTAATGTTTATTTTAGCCGTGGTGTTTTATGGTGAAGTGTTTGATGCTGAGCGTGTAATTACCTTTGCGTGTATTTGGAGTGCACTGGCTATTTTTAGTTGGGATTCATATCATCAGTCGCGTAAACGCAGAAAAGCAGCCATTGTCGCCTCAGGTGTGGTTTAGTTAAACTAAACCACTTTATTACGCCCCGACTCTTTGGCTTTGTAGAGCTTTAAGTCGGCTTGTTTTAATAGTTCGTCAATTTGATAGGTTTCACTGTGGCTGAAGCCTATCGACAGCGTAAACTTGATTTGTGCTTGGCTAAACTCATGGCTATTAAGCTCAATAAATAATCGAAAACTTTCTAGTCGTTTTAGTGCTTCTTGCTCGGTCAGTTCAGTAAAAAATACCGCAAATTCTTCTCCGCCTAAACGGGCAACCAATTGGTTTTCAAAATATTTATTAAAGCATACAGCCAGCCCTTTAAGCACTTCATCTCCGGCATCATGGCCATAGGTATCATTAATAGCTTTAAAATGGTCAATATCAAGCATAGCTAACATGGCTGGTGCTTTTGCTTTTTTAAACTGCTTTAATGACTTGTTAGCCTCTTCAAAAAAGTAACGACGATTAGGGAGTTTAGTTAAGTAATCTGTATTGGCTTGTCGTTTTATAGTTTCGATATGCTCTAGCATATCGACGTTTTGGCTTAACCGGCAGTAAAATTCTTCACTGTTAAATGGTTTGTATAAATAGTCATTTGCTCCATTTTTTAAAAATAAAGCAGATAAATTAGACGAAGTGATACCTGAAATACCAATTATGGCTTTTTCGTCATTACTATAAATGCGTCTAATTTCATTACACAGCTCAATGCCGTCCATGTTAGGCATTTCTTTGTCGGTAATAATCACAGAAATATCGGGGGTGCTTTCAAGCTCTTTAAGTGCTTCAATGCCATCGGCTGCTTGTAATATTTGATATTTGTGACGTGTTAATAAACTACATATGTGTTGGCGTGTTGACGCAGAGTCATCAACAACCAATACTTTTACATGCTTATTGCGTGGTAGGCGGTAAAGCTGCTTTTCTAAATACTCATAGGCTTGTTTATTGCCTTTGATGATGTAATCAATTATGGGGTATTTTTCAACGGTATCACGGGTATGCTTATCGATATTGCCTGTCATCACTATGGTAGGAATATCTGCTGCAATGGTGCATGGAACCGCTTCACCTTGTGGCGCGTCAGGTAATATAAAGTCGACTACTGCGCAAAAATAATGGTGCTTACTTATAAGCTCTTTAGTCTCAGCCAAGGATTGAGCAATATCAACCTCGTAGCCGACTTTTTGCGCGATATGCTTTTGCACTCGCGCAATAGTAGGAGTGTCTTCAACAATAAGTATTCTGTGCGTCAAGTAACAGCCTTGTTTAAATTTTGCAAAAGTGTTTGCTTATACAAGTTGTAACTGCTAAAACGCCAAAAAGCAACTATTGTAGTGACTTATATATTGTCTGCCTCAGAATAATAATCTTGGCTTATTGGTGTTGGCCCTGAAATTTTTGAGCGTCCAAATAATGTATGGAATTTTGTTTTGCAGGTTGTTAGCTTTAAATATTTAACCCATGCTCGCTCAATTGGGTTACTTGGCTCTATTATGCCACTGACAGCATTTACAAACTGTTGCTGATGTTCGTTTTGTGGCTCAACTGTTTTGTTATACAGGCTTTTTAAAACAACACCGTGCTGTTCTAAAATACTTGCCTCTAACAGGGTAAAGTGTCCGCTGCGGCTAAATCCGCGTGGAAAGTTTTGGTCATCATAAAATTGACGTTGACTTACGAATGCTTGACGAAGTAGTGAAATATCATTGCTCATAGCTGTACCCTCATACCAATTATTAGCTGGAGTATGGGACATAATCGCTATTTTTTTAAACAAAAAATTTTTATCGTGAGGATAAAAAATTGGACATAGATTTATTAAAAACATTTGTTGAAGTGGTGCGAACTCGCCATTTTGGTAAAGCAGCAGAAAACCTATATATAACGCAGTCTGCGGTGAGTTTTAGAATTCGCCAATTAGAGCAGGGCTTAGGCGTAAATTTATTTATTCGTCAGCGTAATAATATTCAACTCACTGCACCGGGTGAGCGTTTGTTACCGCATGCGCAAATGATTATTACTGGGATGCAAAGAGCCAAAGTGGATGTTGCACTTGCAGATAATATGCATAAGCAAATTAGCTTAGCAGGTACGCCTAATATTTGGGATGCATTTTTACAGTTTGGTATTACAAATATTGTATCGGCGATGCCTGGTGTATCGCTGGTGGCAGAAGTGAAAGCGCAACAAGAAAGCACTCGCTTATTGTTGGAGCGTACGCTTGATTTAGCTATTTTATTTGATCCTCCTAAAGTTGATGAACTTGTGGTTGAACGTATTTGTGAACTGCCTATTATTCCGGTGAGTGGTTACGATACGGCAACCAGTGATAACTTTTTTGATAATCAATATGTGTATGTTGATTGGGGAACCACGTTTTCTCTTTGGCATGCGCGTCAGTTTACCGGTAAAACACCGCCTTATTTTAGAACCAGTACAGGGCGTATAGCGCTTGATTTAATACTGCAATGTGGCGGTAGTGCGTTTATTCCACAGGTATTAGTTAAAGATCATTTAGAAAAAGGCGAACTTTTTCATGTAAAAGGGGTAGAAAATACCTCAAGAGATGTATTTGTTGCCTATCATAGAGATAACGAACAGAAAGAGTTGATAGAAACCTTGGTTAATTTGTTGTCGCAAATGACACCGAGTTTATTGAAACAAAGTAAGTAGTCGGTAGGCAGTTTATTTTACATGTTATTTTGATTTCAGATTTAATGCAGTTTTATTAACTTAAAAAGACAAAAATGTGTCCTTTGTAATATTTTTGTCATTTAGTGGTGACACACTGCTGCTGTTTTAAAAATTAGTCTATTGTGATTATCGAGGAAATAACATGAAATTTGCAAAATCGAGCTTATGCTTAGCCCTACTTAGCGGTTTATCTTTTAATGCACTTGCAGAGGCAGATATTTACGGTAAAGCAAATGTAACCGTTCAATCATCTGACGATGGTGAAGGATCGTTTACTGAAATTAAAAGTAATGCATCTCGTTTCGGACTTAAAGGGTCTGAAAAAATTTCAGACGGTTTAGAAGCGGTTTATAAGTTTGAATTTCAGGTTGATGTGTCTGATGCCGATTCTAAAGGTGATGACGACAATATTTCAGCGCGTAATCAATATGTGGGCTTTAAAGGCGGATTTGGTCAGGTTGTAATAGGCCGCAACGACACCGCGCTTAAGCAAGCGCAGGGGAAACTAGATCTTTTCAACGATCTTGAAGGTGATATAAAAAATACCTTTAAAGGTGAAAATCGTTTAGGTAACTCAGTATCTTATGCTTCAAACTCATATGAAGGTTTTAAAGTATTAGCGTCATTTATTGCAGAAGACGACGTAGATGCCAAAAATGGCTACTCAGTGGCGTTAACTTACGGTGATGCAGGCCTTAAAAAGAGCGCAGTATATGCTGCCATTGCTGCTGATAGCGAAGTAAATGGTTACGATGTAGTGCGTGCAACAGTTCAAGGTAAAATTGAAGATTTTAGACTTGGCGCAATGTACCAAACACAAGAAAAAGTAGATGGCAGCGCTGAGGCTGACGGTTACTTAGTGAATGCAGCTTACCTTATGGGTAGCAACACTTTCAAAGTGCAATACCAAACAATGGATTTTGATGACAGCGATGATAAAAGCGCGGTATCGGTAGGTGTTGACCATAAGCTAAACAAAAACCTTAAAGTATTTGGCTTTTACTCAAGCTTTGATATGGACAACAATGTTGACCAAGATTACCTAGGTTTAGGTATGGAATATAAGTTTTAACTAAACCTTAGTTAAAACACTCCCTTTTAACCGCACTCAGTTGAGTGCGGTTTTTTTTTGCTTTAAATTATTTACTTATCTGCGCATAATAGCCAAGCATTTGGAATGAGGTGGAACTCCTCAACTATTCCCGTAACTGTGATCAGTTTTACTGTAAGTCAGATACAAATGCCTTAAAACTTCATATAACGAGCGGGTTAACTCATTTTCTTTTTGGTACGTATTAGTACTGAGTGTGGGTGTTTCCCTGCCTAGGATAATTTTTTGCACACTCACACCTCTTTAAACTTACCGCTTTTAACCGTTAACAACGTTTCTTGGCGAGTGGACAATACATTAATTCTTAAGCACATTAATGTGAGCATTGAGCGTGGTAAATTTATTGGTTTAATTGGCCCTAATGGGGCAGGAAAGTCGAGTTTACTGCGGTGCTTATATCGATTTAATCAGCCATCAGCAGGCGACATTAAATTTAACGATACCGATATTTGGCAGCTAAAAAGTGAAGACTATGCCAAGCAAGTTGCGGTAGTGCTACAAGAAACACCGTCGCAATTTAATCTCTCGTTATTCGATGTTGTAGCTCTAGGGCTTACCCCGTATAAAACGCTATTTAGCTCGACCACCCAAGCAGATAAACAAAAAATAGCGCAGGCTATTAGTCGTGTTGGGCTTGAATCTCATAGCAATCAGTCATTTGACTCACTATCTGGCGGTGAAAAGCAACGAGCGCTTATTGCCAGAGCGATTGTGCAGCAACCACAGCTACTCATTATGGATGAACCCACAAGCCACCTTGATGTTAAATATCAAATTCAATTAATGGAGCTGGCTAAATCTTTGGGCATTACTGTGTTTGCTTCATTTCATGATTTAAATTTAGCGGCAGCCATGTGCGATGAGTTAGTGGTTATTAAAAACGGAGAAATCGCTAGCGCGGGAAAGCCTAATAAGGTGATCACCGAGCAAATGCTTGATGAGGTTTTTGGTGTTTGCGCGCAAGTTAATACTCACCCTCAAACGGCGTCCAATGGTGAGTCTATTCCCCATATTACCTATTATTATGGATACCAATAACATGGCGATTATGTCTAACCATGGTGTGGCGTTAATTACTGCACTGTTATGCGCTGTATTTAGTTTATTTGTGGCATTGAGCTTTGGTGCTGCCCCTACCTCGCTCGCAGATGTATACCATAGCTTAACTTTTTCAAGCGAGGCCTCATTTACCAGCCGCATTATTATTGAATTAAGAATGCCACGTACGTTATTGGCTTTTTTGGCCGGCAGCGGTTTAGCGATTGCTGGATTGATATTACAAACAGTTACTCGTAATCCATTGGCTGACCCTTATTTGTTTGGTATTTCGTCGGGAGCATCATTAGGAGTCGTAGTATTAATGGCTTTTGTTGGAATAGGCGCAGGCATTGTGTTATCAGCAGCAGCCTTAATTGGCAGTTTAGTAGCAATGGGGTTATTAATTTTAATTGCTGGCAGTCAACGCAACGCCCAAGTTGAGTCGATGTTATTGGCTGGGGTGGCCTTATCATTTTTATTTAGCGCCTTTACCAGTTTGTTACTTTATTGGAGCGATCCGCAGGCCGTCGCGGCTATTTTATTTTGGACTTTGGGAAGTTTTGCTAGGGCGCAATGGCCGTCACTGTTATTACCTGCCTTGGTCATCATTACATGTACAGTCATTATGTTAGGTTTTAGACGCCAACTTAATGCCATGTTGTTAGGTGATGAAAGCGCAACAACGCTTGGTGTACGGGTGCATCGCTTTCGAATTTTAATGCTTATTTTAAGCTCATTGATCACAGCCGTATTGGTTGCTATGTGTGGCGGAATTGGCTTTGTTGGCTTAATGGTGCCGCACATAGTGCGCTTTTTTATCTCTCAAGGCAGCAGCGTTGGATTATTAATGACCGGATTAGTCGGGGGCATATTTATGGTATGGGTCGATGTACTGGCACGTTCATTACTCGCTAACCAAGAGCTGCCAATAGGGGTGATCACGGCGGCTATTGGTAGTCTATTCTTTTTAAGTATCTTGTATTTTCGTAAGCGCCAGCTGGTGGGTAAATAATGAAAACATTAATGGTACAAGGTACCACCTCCGATGCGGGTAAAAGCACCTTAGTGGCAGCACTTTGCAGAGTGTTTGCTAACCAAGGGGTTAATGTTGCACCGTTTAAACCACAAAATATGGCACTTAATAGCGCCGTAACGCACGATGGTGGCGAAATTGGCAGAGCCCAAGCATTACAAGCCATAGCCGCAAAAGTTGAACCTGAAATCGACTTTAACCCTATATTACTCAAACCCAATAGTGATACCGGCGCACAAGTTATTATTCATGGTAGAGCTATCAGCAATATGGAAGCCGATGCTTACCATGACTACAAAAAAGTGGCTATGGATGCGGTATTAACCTCGCATAAGCGTTTAGCTAAACGCTTTGATTTATTACTGGTAGAAGGGGCTGGCAGCCCAGCCGAAATTAATTTACGCGCAAACGATATTGCAAATATGGGTTACGCCGAGCAAGTGGATTGCCCTGTTATTATTATTGCCGATATTGATAAAGGAGGAGTATTTGCGCACTTAGTCGGGACTTTGGCGTTATTAAGCGAATCAGAGCAAGCACGGGTAAAAGGTTTTGTGATTAACCGTTTTCGTGGTGATATTAGTTTATTACAAGGTGGGCTAGATTGGCTCGAGGAGTACACCGGTAAACCTGTATTAGGGGTATTACCTTACTTGCACGATTTAGCACTTGATGCAGAAGATGCTGTGGCCATAGATAATAATGTGACCGATGCCAGTATAAATATTGCTGTACTGTTATTGCCACATATTAGTAACCATACCGATTTTGATGCTCTGCGATTACACCCGAATATAAATATAACCTACGTGCGCCATACACAAGCAATTCCTGCTGTTGATTTAATTATTGTACCTGGCAGTAAAAATGTACTCAGCGATCTCGCGTTTTTAAAAAATGAAGGCTGGGATCAGCAAATTAAGCGCCATCTACGTTATGGTGGCAAAGTATTGGGTATTTGCGGCGGTATGCAAATGCTAGGTAATACTATCAGTGATCCAAATGGGGTGGAGTCATCGTTGGGGCAAGTGACGGGTTTAGCGCTTAGCGATTTTGATACGCTATTGGGTGGGCAAAAAGTGCTAAGCCAAGTAAATGCAATACTCAATTTAAACCAGCAGCAGGTTGCTTGTCAGGGTTACGAAATACATGCTGGGATCAGTAAAGGTCAAGCGCTCAACAAACCACTTATTCGCTTTAATAAACACCCCAATGACTTTAAAAACGATGGTTTTTTGAGTGACGATAATGCCATTGCTGGTACATATTTACATGGCTTATTTGACAGCCCTGCAGCCACAGAACAGCTGTTAAAGTGGCTGAAACCAGAAAGTGCAATTAGTGCGATTAGTATAAATGAGCATCGTGAACGCCAGTTAGAACGCTTAGCTGATATGTGTAAAGCGCATTTAAATATTGAACAAATTATTAAAATTTATCAAGGACATAACAATGACTGAATCAACTAACGACAAGCACCAACAGCGTCAACAAAAAGTAAAAGAACAGGTTGACGCGCGAGTAGCCGCAGCGCAACGAGAAAAAGGCATTTTTCAGGTTATTACTGGTAATGGCAAAGGTAAATCAACCTCTGGTTTTGGTGTGGTTGCACGCTGTGTTGGGCACGGTAAAAAAGCTGCGGTATGTCAGTTTATTAAAGGCACATGGGAGTGTGGTGAGCGTAATTTACTGCAAGGTGCTGGGGTTGAATTTGCTGTTATGAATACCGGGTTTACGTGGGATACGCAAAATAAAGAGGCCGATACCACGGCAGCGCAAGCAACATGGCAAGAGTCAAAGCGGATGCTAAGCGACAGCAGTATCGATGTGGTATTACTCGATGAACTCACCTATATGGTGACCTATGGTTATATCGACCTTGAAGAAGTGGTTGTTGCTGTAAATAATAGACCGCCTATGCAATCGGTAATTATTACTGGTCGTGCTGCGCATCGCACCTTAATAGAGCTTGCCGATACGGTAAGTGAAGTACGTAATGTAAAACATGCGTTTGAGTCGGGCGTAAAAGCATTGAAAGGCTTTGATTACTAATGTTAAAGCGTATTGTTTTTGGGCTGTTATTGTTTGCTGTTAATGTACCTCAAGCCCTAGCTGACAAGCCGCTTCGTATAGTGGCTTTAGCACCACACATAGTTGAAAATTTATATGCTATTGGGGCGGGTGATTTAATAGTGGGCACGCTGGATTACGCAGATTACCCGCAAGAGGCGACTAAAATTGAGCGTATTGGTGGCTACAATGGCATTTCTATTGAAAAGTTACTCATGCTAAAACCTGACATGGTGATTGCGTGGAAAAGTGGTAATCAGGCCGAAGATTTAGCACAAATAAAGCGTTTAGGAATTGAATTATATTTAAGTGATCCACGTTTTATTGAAGGGGTTGCCTCGGAAATACTAAAACTAGGTCAATTAACGGGTCATATTGAGCAAAGTAAAAAAGTAGCTGAGGCATTTACAGTTAAGCTCAACGCAATTAAAGTTACCCAGAAAGATAAAACCACGCTTACTGGGTTTTATCAGTTGTGGCCTGAGCCTATGATGACTGTATCAAAAAATACATGGATCAATCAGTTAATCGAAACTTGCCAAGTAACCAATGTATTTGCAAACAGCGACACAGATTACCCACAAATTAGCATCGAAAACGTGATAGTTACTAAGCCACAAGTTATTATTATTCCTGATGAAAAATCAAAAAGGGTAATGCCTACGGTAAATTGGCAGCAATGGCCTGAAATCCCTGCGGTAAAGTATGAGCAATTTATTAGCGTCAATGCTGATTTATTACATCGGTTTACCCCCAGAATGTTGGATGGATTAGCGCAGATGTGTGACAAAGTAGATATATCTAGAGAATTTATTAAGAGTCAATTATGAGCAACTGGTCATCTTTTTTAAACCATGAACTTAGCCAAAAATATATGCAGCAAACCCTTGAATATATTGAGAATAAACGAGGTGAAGGCACTGCAGTATATCCGCCAAAATCACAGGTGTTTAGCGCATTTGATGCAACTCCACTTAGCGACATTAAAGTGGTTATATTAGGTCAAGACCCTTACCATGGAGAAGGGCAAGCGCATGGTTTGTGTTTTTCAGTATTGCCTGAGGTTAAAAAGCTCCCGCCTTCGCTTAAAAACATTTATAAAGAGTTAGTAACTGATATTAATGGCTTTACCACGCCAGAACACGGCTATTTACAAGGCTGGGCAGAGCAAGGTGTATTTTTGCTCAATACAGTATTAACTGTAGAGCAAGGGCAAGCCCATTCCCATAAACACTTAGGTTGGGAGCAATTTACCGATAACGTGATTGCTCATATAAATGAGCACTGCCAAGGTGTGGTGTTTATTTTATGGGGCGCACATGCACAAAAAAAAGGTAAAAGTATTGATCGCCAGCGCCATCATGTATTGGCAGGGCCTCATCCTTCGCCGCTTTCAGCGCATCGCGGCTTTTTTGGTTGCCAGCACTTTTCCAAAACCAATGAACTGTTAATAGGGCAAGGGGCGCAGCCCATTAATTGGCAGGTATAGGGTAATAGGCATTAAAAAAGGCTTTCATTTATGAAAGCCTTTTTAGTTGCTTATGTTGGTTAAAACTCTAACTCATCAATAGCAACACTATCTGCAAAATAGTCAAGCTCCAGTAGTTCTTTGCGCAAACGTTGCTTATCTTTTATTGCTTCTATTTCGCGCCATTTTCTTTTTTTATTTTTTTGAGAGGTTTTTTTCGATGTATCAGAATCTTCTAATATCTCTATTATTTCGTTTAGGCTATCCATTGATTATCTCCTATTGACCACTTTTTGAACCTCGGCAGTATCTATACCACAGCTATTAATAAAATAGAATATAAATGTGACGAAACTGTTACTAACGGGTGGTATTTTGATGAAGATCAATGAGAACTGCACTTAAATGGGGACAAGGCGAGTATTTAAAATAAAATTGCAGGTATAAAAAAACGCCGCAATAAGCGACGTTTTTAAACTCTTAAAACAGCGGTTAGTTACATCGCTTTAAAGCGTGCTTCTAATTGTTCCTGTGCATCTGCAAATGAGCGAATACCTTCAGCGAGTTTTTCAGTCGCCATGGCATCTTGGTTATGTAACCAACGGAACTGTGTTTCGCTAAGTGGCTCAGGTTTTGGCTCTTTAGTAATATCACTTGCTAGCAAGTATTCTTCAGCACCTTCTAAATTACCCAAATCTTCTAAAAGATTAGGGCTAATTGTTAGCTTATCGCATCCTGTAAGTGCAATAATTTCACCGGTATTACGAAAGCTTGCGCCCATAACTACGGTTTTGTAGTCGTGACGTTTGTAAAACTCAAAAATACTACGCACCGATTGTACGCCAGGATCTTGTAGCGGGTCGGTTGGTTTTTCCATACCGTTTGCTACGTGCCAATCTAAAATTCTGCCAACAAATGGCGAAATTAAAAATACGTTTGCATCAGCACAGGCACGAGCTTGAGCATCACTAAATAAAAGCGTTAAGTTACATTTAGTGCCTTCTTTTTCTAACTGTTCTGCGGCTTTAATGCCTTCCCAAGTAGAGGCAACTTTAATTAAAATCTTGTCTTTGCTTACACCTTCTTTCTCGTAAAGGCTTAGTAAAGTATGTGCTTTATTAATTGTTGCTTGGGTATCAAATGATAAACGTGCATCAACTTCGGTAGAAATATAACCCGGAACAATTTCGCTAATTTCTTTACCGAGTAATACTGCAAAATAGTCACAAGCCAGCTCTAGTTGTTTTGCAGGCTGTTGCTCGGTTTCTTTAGCGTATTGCCATGCTTTATCTAGATAAGGTTTGTAAGCTTCAATCTCGCTCGCTTTTAAAAGCAGCGATGGATTGGTAGTCGCATCTTCAGGTTGATGTTTTTTTATGGCTTCTATATCGCCCGTGTCGGCCACGATAGAAGAGTGTTGTTTAAGCCTTTGTAGAGCGCTAGTCATTTGCTTTTCCTCATTCCAAGCAAGTTAAAAGAAAATCTAAACTACCTTAATATAGCTATACTGCAACAGTGTGACAATGCTTGATAGGTCTTATGTCCTTATCAATGAAAAAACGGTAACGGTTGAGTTTTAGGTAGGATAATTTTAAACAAAACGTGCTTTTCGTCTCATTTAATGTTGAAATTGACATTAAATAATTTACAAGTCAATAGCTAACTATGATCACTGTTATTTCACCAGCAAAGAATCTTGATTACGACACGCCACCCGCAACAGATAAGTTCACTCAACCTGAATTACTTGAGCACAGCGAAGCGCTCATGAAAGTATGCCGTGAACTAACTCCTGCGCAGATTGGTAGTTTAATGAAAATTAGCGATAAGCTCGCGGGCCTTAATGCAGCACGTTTTAGTGAGTGGGCGCAACCGTTTACTACGAGTAATGCTAAACAAGCGGTGCTTGCCTTTAATGGCGATGTATATGGCGGTTTAGATGCCGACACCCTAACGGCTAAGCAACTTGATTATGCTCAAGAGCATTTACGTATACTCTCGGGTTTATACGGATTATTAAAACCACTTGATTTAATGCAAGCCTACCGCCTAGAAATGGGTACAAAGCTTGAAAACAGCCGTGGTAAAAACCTATATGAGTTTTGGGGCAGTATTATTGCTAATAAACTTAACGACGTTTTAGCGGCACAAGATGCACAATACTTAGTTAATTTAGCGTCTAACGAATACTTTAAAGCGGTAGATAAAAAAACGCTTAACGCACAAATTATTACGCCACATTTTAAAGACTGTAAAAACGGCCAATATAAAGTGATTAGCTTTTACGCTAAAAAAGCGCGCGGCATGATGGCGCGTTACCTTATCGAAAACCAAGTCACGCAGTTAAGTCAGCTTAAAGAGTTTACCGTGGCCGGTTATTACTTTAGCTCAGAAGCAACCACTAAAGAACTTGAACCGGTATTTTTGCGCGAAGAGCAAAGCTAAATTTAGCGCTATTTGCAGCTAAACACATACCCAAAAAGCTATGCATTGCATAGCTTTTTTTATACTGGCGCTATTTTTGCAAACCTTAGGTTATTAATAGAAACTAAGGTATAAAATAAATGCTCTCAATTCCCTCAATTACAGAAGCCGAAAAACTTATAGAAGAGAAGCTCGGCGGTTGGTTTGATGTTGTTATAAGTCATATCCCTAACTTTATAGTCGCGGTGATTATTGCGATTATATTTTCATTTATTGCCCGCCTTGCAGGCAAAGGAATGAAAAAAGTATTGCGTCGCTCGCTCGATTCTACTCAAATTGCTGACTTAATGGCCTCCATTTTTAAAGTTATTGTTCTGAGTGTTGGGGTCTTTATTGCCCTTGATTTTATGGGCTTAAAAAGTACCGTTACGTCACTGCTTGCGGGTGCAGGTATTGTTGGTCTCGCCATTGGTTTTGCTTTTCAAGATATGACCGAAAACCTAATTGCGGGTATTGCTATGGGTATTCGTAAACCGTTCAAAGCGGGTGATGTTATCGAGACCGATAACGTATTTGGTTCAGTGCATTCAATAAACTTGCGCAACACACTAATAGAGAGCTTTTACGGGCAGTTGATACTGGTTCCTAATAAAATACTATTTAGAAATGTACTGCGTAATTACAGCACTTTAGGGGTCAGAAGAATAGAGGTAGCTGTAGGTATTTCTTACGCTGATGATATAGAAAAAGCCAGTGAAGTTATTGTCGAAAAAATTAATCAATTTGACTTTGTGATCCGCAAAAATGAGACCGCGGTGTACGCAGAAGGCTTTGGTGATAGCAGTATAAACTTACTGGTATGGTTTTGGATTAAATACCCTGGTGAGCCCGATTTTATGACGGTGCGTCACAAAGGGGTTGTGGCAGTAAAGCAAGCACTCGATGCTGCTGATATAAGTATTCCGTTTCCTATTCGTACGTTGGATTTTGGTATTAAGGGCGGTGAAAAACTCGATGCCATGATAAGCGATAAAATAAATCAGCAGTCAGCAAATAAAGAGGGTGACAATAATACTGATGCAAGCCAAGGTGAGTAAATAATTTAAAACCCCGAAGGTAAAAGCATTGGGAAATAGTTACTGACTATCAGCGCGTTTTTACAAATTAAAACGCGCTTTTTATAATAAATAATATAAGGGTCTGTTGACCTTTGCGGATTAAAATTAGTTCAAACTAAGAGCTATTTAATCGCGACGCGAGGTTTGTTGCCTAGTGGGCTCGATAACTGCTCCTGTGTTATTCTACTGGCTTACATCCATGTAATAATAAGTAAAAACCGAGCAAAGCTTCCGCGTCCAGCTCACGCTCCTTACCACCATCCATGTAGACAACAAAGAGTAAATGTCCCTGGGCAAAACCCTTGGCTAAATACCAAACAGACTACTGCAAATTCAACCTTGAAAGAACAACAGACCCAATTGATAATCTGAAGTAATTAAAGCCTTGCGCTAACTGCCTTAAAAACGCCTCAATTAGAAAACTATATCGATAAGGTTTCTCATCTCAAAATAGATTATTTAATCAACCGAACTAGAGCCCAAGCTTGATGTAAGCTCTTTATAATAAGTGTCTATAAACAAAGGTTTCAAAAGTATAAGCAGCTGCAATGAGCGTCGCGATTGGTGCGTAAACTAAAAGGCTTTTAATTAAGTATTTAAACTGGCTTGGGAATATGCTCTGCAGTGAATTATATTGTGCAAACCATAAAAAAGCGCCGCTTGTGTTGGAGAAACAAGCAGCGCTGAGGGATAAGTTAGGTGTATTAGTTAAGAAAAAGTTGTATTAAATGACACTAATTTTGTTATGAATGATTTTAACCCCATCCATATTTTCTAAAAACTTTTGTGCGAGAGCGCGTTCAAAACCGTTATTGGCTTCACCTTTAAGTTCAACGTTACCGTCATTAACGTGTACGTTTAGTTTTTCTAACTTTAAATTTGGGTTAGTGCGCAACTCATGAGTAATAGATTGTTGTAAATTAGGTTGTGTAGCCACACTGCTAACTACAGCTAAATGCGTTGCTGCACTGACTTTAAAAGCAGAGACTAATAAAAATAAACAACAAAACGAAATAAAACCGATAGTAAATTTAATGCGACTCATAACTATATCCTTAGTGTGTTACTAAAAAACAACGCCATTACTCGGCGTTTTAATACTCGTATATTCGATAGGGTTACAAGTTTCATTCCAAGATTAACTATTTGAAATAAATTACTATTTTATTAATTGGTTATTCAGCTAAGTATTTTTTACATATTACTATGAATAGCTTACTCACTGTTTTTAAGTCACAAAAAAGCCGACAAACGTCGGCTCAATTAAATGTGTTAAAGCTAAAGCTATTTTTTCTTTTTAGCTTTGGCTTTTTTCTTCGCTTTCATTTTTACTGGATCTTTACGTTTTTTAACCGGTGGCTTGGCTTCTTTATGCTTTGGCTCTAATCCTTTAAATACACGGCGTTTTAGCTTTTGCTCTATGTAACGTTCTACTTTGTAAAGTATGCCAATGTCGTGCGCTTCAATGAGTGAAATCGCAATACCTTTTTTACCCGCACGACCCGTACGGCCAATACGGTGTACGTATACATCTGCAGTACGTGGCATATCAAAATTAATTACGTGGCTTATATCAGCTACATCAATACCGCGGGCCGCCACATCGGTAGCGACTAAAATACGGGTTTTGCCACTGTGGAAGTTTTCCATGGCTTTCATGCGTTTGTCTTGTGGCATTTCACCACGTAACCACGCAGCTTTTACGCCGTTATTAGTAAGCTCACCAATTAGGGTTTCAAGGCGCTCACGAGTTTTTACAAACACAATCGCTTTACTTACATCAGGGCCATTTAAGGTGTTAACTAATAGCTCTAGTTTATGGCGGTAGTCGTCGGCTAAATGAACCCATTGATGAATTTTAGCTTTTTCTTTGCGTGATGATTCGGCTTCAAGTAGCGCGGGGTCGTTTAAAATACGCTCAGCAAATAATTCTACGCTATCGCCCTCAAGGGTTGCTGAGAATAAAAAGCACTGACGGCGGTTCTTAGCTTCATCACAAATGCGCAGCATTTCTTTACGAAAGCCCATGTCGAGCATGCGGTCGGCTTCATCAAGAATGAGCATTTCTACGTTTTCTGCGTGGAAGTTCTCGGTTTCCAAATACTCCATTAAACGCCCAGGTGTGGCGATTAAAATGTCATTATTATTTTCAAAAATTTCTTTGTGTGTACCGTAGTTTATACCGCCGGTAACCACCCCAATTTTTAACTGGGTTTGTTTTGCAAGTAACTCACATTGTTCATGAATTTGATAAGCAAGCTCGCGCGTTGGGGTCATAATTAATACCCGTGCAAAGCCCGGATCACGACGTGGGAAATCCATTAAATATTGAATTGCCGGAATTAAAAATGCCGCCGTTTTACCCGTACCTGTTGGTGCCGACGCTAAAATATCGCGTCCTTGCAACGCCTCAGGAATGGCTTGTTGTTGAATGCTAGTGGGGGTTTCATAGCCCATTTTATTAATAGCATTGAGTAGCTTATCATCAAGATCAAATTCAGAAAATTGCATAGAGTGTCAAAAATAGGGGACAATTGCCGTTAATTATACGCACTTAAACCTGCTTGGTGAATGAAAAGGTGAAAAAATGTCTGGTTTTGCATTTAAACAATTTAAGGTTGAGCACGACCAGTGCGCCATGAAGGTCTCTACCGATGGTATTTTACTGGGCGCATGGGCTGATTTAAGCCACGCAAATACGTTACTTGATATAGGAACAGGTACAGGGTTACTGGCTCTAATGTGTAAGCAACGAGCGCCACATTTAAAGGTGAGTGCGGTTGAAGTTGATGAAACCGCCTACCAGCAGGCTTTACAAAATTGCCAGCAAAGTCCTTGGCGAGATATTAGTATTTACCATCAGCCTATTCAGCAGTTTGAGGCTGTGGGTTTATTTGATTGTGTTATAGCTAATCCGCCTTATTTTAATCACAGTTTAAAAGGTGATAATGCAGCGCGAAATACCGCTCGCCATACCGATGGTTTAAGTTTTGCAGAACTGCTTGGTGCGTTTAGGCATCTAAGTCATCAAGATTCGCGTTTTAATCTTATTTTACCCACCACTGAGGCGCAGTTATTTATAACATTAGCACAGCAGCAAGGGCTGTATTTAAATCGCCTTTGCCAAGTACAAGCTATGCCAAATAAGCCCTTTAGCCGCAGTTTGATGACTTTTAGTTATGAGCAGAGTGAGATAAGTACAACTAAGTTATGTATTAGAGCCAATGATAATAGCTATACCACAGAGTATCAGGCGCTATGCCGCGCATTTTATTTAAAAATGTAGCGCGTTCTGGGTGTTTAAACAGTTTTGCATCTAGTTGTTTATTGTTACTATGGCTTAATTAATCGCTAATATAGTAACGCAATGAATTTATTGAATAAAAAAAGAGCTAACTCGCTGTTGATGGGATTTTTGGTCGGCAGTATTTTTGCCTCATTTAAGTTATTAGCTAACCCCACACCGGTTGGGCTTTGGAAAACTATTAACGAAGAGACTAACGAGGCTAAGTCGTACGTGCGCATTACTGAGCAAGATGGCGTGCTGACTGGAAAAATTGAAAAAATACTCAATAAAGCCAAGCAAGATGCACTTTGCACCGAGTGTGATGGTGATAAAAAGAATCAGCCTATGTTGGGGATGACCATTATTGAAGATGTGACCTATGCGGGTGACGGTAGTTGGGAAGACGGTGAAATACTCGACCCAAATAATGGTAAAACCTACAGCGTGCGTTTAACACCGCAGCAAAATGGCGAAAAACTAGAAGTGCGCGGTTATGTGGGCTTTTTTTACCGTAACCAATACTGGTTAAAAGTAGAATAGTTAAGAATTAAAAAGCGCTGCATGGCAGCGCTCTTTGCAATAGTGAGTTATAGGGTTTCAGCGTACTCTGTCATCACTTGTTCTACCCAAGTGGCGATACGCTCGTCGCTTAGCTCGTACTGACTGTCTTCGTCTAATGCTAAACCTACAAACTGTTTACCGTCTTCGGTAAGTGCTTTTGATGCTTCAAATTCGTAATTACTGTCGTTCGGCCAAAAGCCTAATTGAGTAATGGCTTGGGCATTTATTTCGTCGTGAAGCATGCCTAATGCGTCTTGAAACCACTGACCATACCCTTGCTGGTCGCCCATACCAAACAAAGCAATGGTTTTACCATTTAAGTCGACATCTTTTATGTCGTCCCACTTTGATTCCCAATCTTCTTGAATTTCGCCAAAGTCCCACGTAGAAATACCAAAAATGATAAAGTCATATTGCTCAGCGTTTTTAAGCGGCTCGTCTTTAATATTGTGTAAACTGACGATATCGGCGCCAATAATGTCGCGTATTTTTTCTGCCGCCATTTCGGTATAGCAGGTAGTAGAACCAAAAAATAAACCAATCTGCATCGTATTTATCACTGTGTAATTGCCTGTTATGATAGGCTCAAGTTTACCGTAAGGTATTTTTAATTGATACCTTCTCCCGTGGTATTACCAACATGAGATCACAACGTGACAACGCTATCTGACGATTTACCTGAACAAAATACTGAGCTAAGCAGCAATAGCGACTTTTTAGAAACCTTTTTAGATAGCCTCTATTTAGAGCAAGGCGTAAGTGAAAACACACTGAGCGCTTATCGCAGTGACTTAGATAAGTTTTGCCAGTTTTTAAAAGGTGAAAGCTTAATGACGGTAACCAGTTTAGATGTTGAAAGTTACCTAGCACACCGCGTTGATTTAGGGCTAAAACCACGCAGCACTGCGCGAAGTATTAGTGCATTAAAACGTTTTTATCAGTACTTTGTACGCGAAAAAATAATTAGCGACTCACCTATGGTCAATATTGCTCAGCCAAAGGCAGGGCAGTCGTTACCAAAAACGCTTTCTGAGGCCGAAGTAGAAGCGCTATTAAGTGCGCCCAACATTGAAGAGCCAATGGGGCTGCGCGATAAAGCCATGCTGGAGTTACTGTATGCAACAGGCCTGCGGGTAACCGAGCTGGTGGGGCTTAGAATGGAGCAAATAAATTTGCGCCAAGCTGTGGTGTTTGTAAAAGGTAAGGGAAACAAAGAGCGGCTAGTGCCATTAGGTGAAGAGGCCATGTACTGGCTTGAGCAGTTTTTAAAGCTCGGGCGCGCACAAATGATAAAACACGCCACCGATTTTGTATTTCCCTCAAAGCGAGGGGTGGGTATGACACGACAAACTTTTTGGCATCGGATTAAACACTATGCTATTTTGGCATCCGTTGAGTCGCCGTTATCACCCCATACCTTGCGACATGCATTTGCAACGCATTTATTAAATCATGGGGCTGACTTGCGTGTGGTGCAGATGATGCTTGGCCACAGCGACCTATCAACTACCCAAATTTATACGCATGTAGCGAATGAGCGATTAAAATCGGTGCATGCTGAGCATCACCCTCGTGCTTAAGCGAATTTTTTTGTCACTAAGCCGGTCATATAGACACGATAAGATAAGTATTTTTAGGATAGAGAACCCGTTATGAAAAAATTAATGTTAGCAGGTGCCATGTTGTGCACTAGTTTGAGCGCTTTTGCTAATAGCGTTGCAGTCACTCCGGATGCTACAGATCCTATCGTGACAAAATTTGCCGCGCTAGGGGTGACCGTTAAACAAATTAATCCAAGCCCAGTTGCAGGCTTAAAAGAATTGATCACCAATAAAGGTGTGTTGTATGCAAGCCCTGACGGTCAGTTTTTAATGCAAGGTACGCTAATCGATCTAAACAACCGTAGTAACTTAACCGAGCAAGCACTTAATGGTGTGCGCCAATCAGGGTTAAAAGAATACGAAGACTCAATGATTGTGTATAAAGCGCCAGAAGAAAAACACAGCATTACTGTATTTACCGATATTAGCTGTGGTTACTGTCGTAAATTACACCGTGAACTAGATGACTTACTTGAATCGGGCATTACGGTTAAATACCTAGCGTTTCCACGCGGTGGCCTACAAGGGTCAGGTTATGCTGATTTAATGAATGTATGGTGTGCGAAAGATCAGCAAGAAGCACTTACTGAAGCTAAATCTGGTGCAGATACCCAAATTGTTAAAGGCTGTAGCGCACCTGTTGCTGAGCATTATCAGTTAGGCCAGAGTTTTGGTATTAGCGGTACACCGGCTATTATTTTAGAAGATGGCACGATGATCCCAGGCTACCAACCAGCTGCGGCATTAAGCGCAGCGCTTGAGGCTAACAAAGCGGGCTAAGCAATACCGCGAGTATGTGTTTAAAAAGGCCTTAATGGCCTTTTTTTGTCTTATATCATGAACATCATAAGTTAAAAACTAGCATGAAAAAAATGATCATTGCGCGAGAACCCGTTGACGACTCTCATCTGCCGAGCCATCTTCACCCTGTTATTAAGCAAATTTATGCCACGCGAAATGTTTCCCATGCCGATGAGCTAAACAATAGTGCAGCTACACTCCACGACTTCAAACTTTTTAAAGATATAGACAAAGCCAGCCAACTGTTAATTGAAGCCCTACACGCACAAAGCAAAATACTTATTGTGGGCGACTTTGACGCCGATGGCGCAACCAGCACCGCCACCTTAATGCAAGGGCTGGCCATGTTTGGCTTTACCCATTTAGATTATTTAGTGCCAGACCGCTTTAGTTTAGGTTATGGCTTAAGCCCAGCATTGGCTGAGCAAATAGTCACTATGCAGCCCGATTTAGTGATCACCGTAGATAACGGGATTTCGTGTATCGCAGGCATTGATATTGTTAAAGCCGCAGGCATTAAAGTGCTGGTTACAGATCATCATTTACAAGGCGAGCAACTGCCTAATGCCGATGCTATTGTTAATCCTAATCGTCATGACTGTGATTTTCCCTCTAAGTCGATAGCCGGTGTTGGGGTGGCGTTTTATTTACTTATCGCACTGAGAAGTGCGCTGCGTGAACAAGGCTACTTTAACCAACATCCTATGCCAAATATTGCTGACTTACTCGATATTGTAGCCCTTGGTACGGTGGCCGATGTGGTGGCTCTGGATGCGAATAACCGTACGTTAGTGCATCAAGGCTTGGCACGTATTCGCAGTGGTAAAACCCGCCCAGGTATCACCGCACTGATTGAAGTGGCTAATCGCAATGCAGCTCGTTTGAGTGCCAGCGATTTTGGCTTTTCATTGGCGCCACGTTTAAATGCAGCAGGGCGTTTAGATGATATGAGCCTAGGTATAGCTTGCTTACTTAGCAACGACATAAATCAAGCTAGGCGCATAGCCGGTGAGCTTGACAGCTTAAACTTTGCCAGACGTGAAATAGAGCAAGGCATGCAAGTAGAAGCGCAAGCCGTGCTCGATAGGCTCGCCTTTAAAGAAGACAGTGTGCCTGATGCTATTTGTTTGTATCAAGACGATTGGCATCAAGGTGTTATTGGCATTTTAGCGGGGCGCTTAAAAGAAAAGTACCACCGCCCAACCGTGATATTTGCCGGTGGCGAAAACGGTGAAATAAAAGGCTCATGTCGCTCAATTGAAGGCTTGCA
The DNA here is from genome assembly GCF_000184065.1 of Pseudoalteromonas sp. SM9913. Taxonomy (NCBI): domain Bacteria; kingdom Pseudomonadati; phylum Pseudomonadota; class Gammaproteobacteria; order Alteromonadales; family Pseudoalteromonadaceae; genus Pseudoalteromonas; species Pseudoalteromonas sp. SM9913. Next base: position 2,702,331 of record NC_014803.1, on the reverse strand, counting down.
TATGCGCGACCTACTTGAGGGATTAAACACCGCGCAACCCGGTCTAATTAATAAATTTGGTGGCCATGCAATGGCGGCAGGTTTAAGCATTAATGAGCAGCATTTTACTGAGTTTAAACGTGCTTTTGATAGTGCGGTCAGCGCGCAACTCAGTGAAGAAAGTAAACGCTGCATTGTATTTACTGATGGTGAACTACCTAACGACTGCTTTAGTATGGATTTTGCGCAATTATTAAAGCAATCAGGCCCGTGGGGACAGCAATTTCCTGAGCCGATATTTGAACACACCTTTGAATTGATACAGCAGCGCATTGTGGGTGAAAAACACCTAAAGTTAGTCCTTAAACACCAATCTGCACGTTTAGTTGACGCCATTGCTTTTGGGATTGATGTAAAAGCGTGGCCAGATACCGAGGCGCAGTTTGTTAAAGTAGCGTACCAGCTCGATATAAATGAATTTAGAGGTAAATTTAGCTTACAACTGATTGTAAGAGAGCTTGAAAAAGTGGGCTAAAAAATATCTTCAAACCATGCATAAAAGGCTAATAAAACGCGCGGTTTTTTGTTAAAATCGGGCGTTTTTATTATTTGATGATTTTTAATTGCGCTCGGTCTCTTTTTTAAGTGCGCAATAACCTAGCCATTTTGGAGTAATGTACATGTTTGAAGTGAATCCTGTGATTAATCAAATCAAGGAAATTCGCGAACGTACTGAACTGCTTCGGGGGTACCTTTGACTACGCTCTTAAACAAGAACGTTTAGAAGAAGTTAACGCCGAACTTGAAGATTCAGCCGTATGGAATGAGCCTGAGCGCGCACAAGCCCTTGGTCGTGAAAAGTCAGCACTAGAAGCCGTGGTTGAAACAATCGATAACCTTGTTGCTGGTACTGACGATGTTGAAGGTTTAGTAGAGCTTGCTGTTGAAGCTGAAGACCAAGACACTTTTGATGAAGCACAAAGCGAACTAGCTGATTTAAACCAGCAGCTTGAAGGGCTTGAGTTTCGTCGTATGTTTTCAGGCTCTCACGATTCAAACGATGCCTACCTTGATTTACAATCAGGCTCTGGCGGTACTGAAGCACAAGACTGGTGTAATATTTTACTGCGTATGTACTTACGCTGGGGTGAAGCAAAAGGCTTTAAAGTAGAGCTTGTTGAAGCCACCGATGGCGATGTTGCTGGTATTAAAGGCGCAACGGTACGTTTTTCTGGTGAGTATGCATATGGTTGGTTACGCACTGAAACAGGCGTACACCGCCTAGTTCGTAAAAGCCCATTTGATTCAAGTGGCCGTCGTCATACTTCGTTTGCATCTGCGTTTGTTTACCCAGAAGTTGATGACAACATTGAGATTGATATTAATCCGTCTGACTTACGTATAGACGTTTACCGTGCATCAGGCGCGGGTGGTCAGCACGTAAATACCACTGAATCGGCAGTACGTATTACCCACGTACCAACCAATACCGTGGTGCAGTGTCAAAACGAGCGCTCGCAGCATAAAAATAAAGCCCAAGCAATGAAGCAGTTAAAAGCGAAATTATTTGAGCTTGAGCTACAACAGCAAAATGCAGAAAAGCAAAGCCAAGAAGACAATAAGTCTGATATTGGCTGGGGAAGTCAAATTCGTTCTTACGTACTTGATGACTCGCGTATTAAAGATTTACGTACCGGCGTTGAAAACCGTAATACTCAAGCGGTACTCGATGGCGACTTAGACAAATTTATTGAAGCCAGCTTAAAATCTGGTTTATAACCACCAAGCTAAAAAAGAGCTAAAAAATGACTGATCAAATCCAAGACGAAAATAAGTTAATCGCTGAGCGTCGCGGCAAATTAGACGCTATTCGCGCAAATTGCCCAGCCAACGGTCATCCAAACCAATTCCGTCGTGAGCATTACACGGCAGATTTGCAGGCTGAGTTTGGTGATAAGAGTAAAGAAGAATTAATCGAATTACAGCACGTAGTATCGATTGCAGGTCGTATTCTTGCTAAGCGTGGTCCGTTTATGTCTATTCAAGATATGAAAGGCCGTGTACAAGTTTATGCATCAAAAGACGTACAAAAAGATTTAAAAGCAAAATATGGCCAGCTTGATATTGGCGATATTATTGGTGTTAAAGGGCCGCTTAATAAATCGGGTAAAGGCGATTTATACGTAGATATGGCTGAGTACGAACTGCTGACTAAGTCACTTCGTCCACTACCAGAAAAATTCCATGGTCTATCGGATCAAGAAACTAAATACCGTCAACGTTATGTTGATTTAATTACTAACGAAGCAACGCGTGAAACATTCCGCATTCGCTCACAAGTGGTTGAAGGTATTCGTCGCTTTTTAGCAGACCGCGATTTTATGGAAGTAGAAACGCCAATGCTACAGGTTATTCCTGGTGGTGCATCTGCGCGCCCATTCGTAACTCATCATAATGCGCTTGATATCGACATGTACTTACGTATTGCGCCTGAGCTTTACTTAAAGCGTTTAGTAGTAGGTGGTTTTGACCGTGTATTCGAAATTAACCGAAACTTCCGTAACGAAGGGTTATCAACGCGTCACAACCCAGAATTCACCATGATTGAGTTCTACCAAGCATACGCTGACTACATTGATTTAATGAACATCACCGAAGACATGTTACGTACAGTTGCAACTAACGTACTGGGCAGCCCAATTGTGGTTAACACCACTAAAGATGAAAACGGCGACGTTGTTGATTCAGTAGAGTATGACTTTGGTCAACCGTTCACACGTTTAAGCATGAGCGACGCAATCTTAAAATATAACCCTGAGTTTGATGCTGCGGTATTTAATGACCCAGAAAACCACTTTGAAGAATTAAAAGCGTACGCGAAACAAGTGCATGTTAAAATTCCTGAAAACTGCGTATGGGGCCCGGGTAAGTTTTTATGTGAAATATTTGAAGAGACGGCTGAGCATATGCTTATCCAACCGACATTTATCACAGGGTATCCGTGGGAAGTATCGCCACTTGCACGTCGTAACGACGAAAACCCATTTGTTACTGACCGTTTTGAGTTCTTTGTTGGCGGGCGCGAGCTTGCAAATGGCTTCTCTGAGCTTAATGATGCGCAAGACCAAGCAGAGCGTTTCACGCGTCAGGTTGAAGAAAAAGACGCCGGTGATGATGAAGCAATGCACTACGACGAAGACTACATTCGCGCTCTAGAGTATGGTTTACCACCAACAGCCGGGGAAGGGATTGGTATTGACCGTTTAGTCATGTTGTTTACTGACTCATCAACTATCAAAGATGTTATTTTATTCCCGCATATGCGCCCACAAGCAGACTAAGCTTGAAGGAATAAACTAAAAAATTATCAACGCCGCTAACTAGCGGCGTTTTTTTGCCTTATTGTTTGTGAGATATTGCCTAAACTTCACATTAGGGCTTTTAATTAATAAGTACTACACTGATAATTAAGTGTAAGTATAAAAGTAAATTAATCTTTAATTCAGCTTCATTATCATAAAGTTGCTTGACTGCTTTGCAACATTACAGCAGTGCTATAACTTTTTGGTATGATTGTTTTTTAAACATTATGTTGTATTTATGTGAATTTTTTAGCTAAAATGTGGCCGAAATTTATACGCGGTCATTCTTAGTCGTAAAAAATAAAAATTTCTAAAGGACTTAGAGAAATAATATGAAAGCTAAACGAGTAGAATCTTTACCTGATGAGAACACTACAGAGCAACAGCGAGAAGCGTATTATCGCGCGTGTATTGCCGAGTTTCAGAAGTTAGGCTATCAAGAGCAATACCTTGCTGAACTTACGGACGAACTAGTGCCAGTGATGGGTGTAAATTCAAGCACCCCAAACACCTAACCTGATTATTTTTCAAACTAATTACACTTTAAAACTAGGCATGTGTGCAATCTATAGCCATATAGTCACTTTTGTCAGAAAAGTGTTTGACATATTTTCTGAAATCTTTATTATACGCCCCATAAGACGGAGAGGTGTCCGAGTGGCCGAAGGAGCTCCCCTGCTAAGGGAGTATAGAGTTTGTAGCTCTATCGAGGGTTCGAATCCCTCCCTCTCCACCATTTTTTAAATGGCGCATCTTGTAAAATAAAGTATGGGCGCATAGCTCAGCTGGATAGAGTACCTGGCTACGAACCAGGCGGTCGGAGGTTCGAATCCTCCTGCGCCCACCATACTTTACTCTCTTTTAGAGAACGCTCTGCTTAGAGTTAAAACAAGCAAAATGAAAGTGGGCGCATAGCTCAGCTGGATAGAGTACCTGGCTACGAACCAGGCGGTCGGAGGTTCGAATCCTCCTGCGCCCACCACTTTCATTGCAACTCCTGCTAAGAGTATAAAATAAGTAAAGTGTTGGCTAACGCCAAGCGGTCGGAGGTTCATTCTTATTAGATACGTCCTACGCTCACCACTTTCAACTCTCACTTAGAGTTTAAATAAGTAAATATGAAAGTGGGCGCATAGCTCAGCTGGATAGAGTACCTGGCTACGAACCAGGCGGTCGGAGGTTCGAATCCTCCTGCGCCCACCACTTTCATACATAAGCCGACATTAAGTCGGTTTTTTTGTGCCTGGAATAAATCAAAGGTAAGCGTCCGGCCAACCGTAAGCGTCCGGCCAACCACACCTAGCAACACCATTTTTTGTATTTGAAAATACCTTCAACTTTTTATTGGAGGTCATTATGAATTCACCCATCCCTAAACGTTGGCTAGAAATCCTAGCGCTTCGCTCATCATTTACTGGAACGAATGAAGCGTTTTGCAAACACCATCAAGTATCTATCAGCTCGTTTTATAAATATAAAAGCATGCAACAGGTGAAATCTTCAGGTGCATCACCTCAATTTGTCCGAGTTGAGCAACAAACCCAACGCACACACGTCAGTATCACTGAGCAACCAACGATTAACTTTAATCCGCGCACTGGCCAACTGACATTACCCACAACACTTAACTGTGATGCTATCGTCTCAATTATTAAAGGTCTATCAGCATGAATATGTTTGTTAATCCGCCCGAGGTGTACTTATGTGCTGAGCATGTGGACTTTCGTAAATCCATCAATGGCCTTGCGGCGTTGGTGGAATGTGAGCTTGAATTGCCCGTGCTATCGGGCGCGCTGTTTGTGTTTTGTAATAAAAAGCGCGACAAGTTAAAGCTTCTCTATTGGGATAAGACAGGCTTTGCATTGTGGTACAAGCGACTTGATAAGCACAGGTTTAAATGGCCTAAGCTTAAACGTGACACCATGACACTGAATGAGCAACAATTACATTGGCTATTATCAGGGTATGACGTTATTGGCCATGAAGAAATCAACGTCAGTCAGCACACAGTGACTTAATTACTTAGATCAATTGATGATCATCAAGGTTTAAGTTATTAACCCTATTCATTGTGCATAAAAGCCGTAAAATAAACGGCATGAACGATGTATTTACCTTACAACAACGCATTGCTGAGCTTGAAAAACAGCTTAAATATGAGCGCGAAGTATCTATACAGAAAGATGCTAAAATCGCCTATTTATATGAGCAATTCCGTTTAGCCCAACAAAAGCAATTCGGCAAAAGTGCTGAAGGCTTTGTAGGGCAAGGTGAATTATTTAATGAAGTTGAAGAGATTGCTGAGAAAGCTGAGCCTGAGCAGCAAGGAATTAGCTACACCCGCAACAAGCCTAAACGCAAGCCACTGCCAAAAGACTTACCCCGTGAACAAGTTATCCACGACATAGCAGATAAAAGCTGTGCATGTTGCGGTGGTGAGTTACATAAAATCGGTGAAGATACTGCTGAAAAGCTTGAGTTCATTCCAGCACACGTCAAAGTGATTGAACATATTCGCCCTAAATACGCCTGTCGTGAGTGTGAAAAATCAGGCACTGGGTCAACGATAAAGCAACAGCCTATGCCCGCCATGCCCATTAACAAAGGCATTGCCACCGCGAGCTTACTTAGCCAACTCATCACCAGTAAATATCAATATGGTTTACCGCTTCATCGCCAAGAGAGCATGTTTAAGCAATACGGCATTGAGCTGAGCCGCAAAACCATGAGCGATTGGGTGATTAAGTCAGCAGCGCTGTTTACCCCGCTGGTTAAACGGTTAAAAGAAGAATTACTCAAGCAACCACTCCTTAACGCTGATGAAACCACGGTCAATGTGGTGAAATCAGATAAAGTGAATAGTTACATGTGGGTGTACTGCTCAGGTGCTGACTCACCTAAACCCGACAGCCCCATCCCTAACATTGTGCTTTACGACTACCACACTCGTCGCGCAGCCGCCTGCGTGATGGATTATCTTGATGGCTATCAAGGGTACTTACATGTTGATGGTTATCAAGCTTATGAAAAGACACAGGCCAGTCTTGTGGGGTGCTGGGCGCACGCACGTCGGAAATTCATTGAAGCGAAAAAGCTGCAAGGGAAAAATAAGACAGGCAAAGCCGATGTGGTGCTCAGCTTAATACAAAAGCTGTATGGGATAGAGTCACGGTTGAAAGATAAATCAGCGGATGAGAGTTACCAGACTCGACAAGCACAGAGTAAACCGATACTCGATAAACTCAAACAGTGGCTTGAAAAACATCAGCCAAACCTTGTTGGTAATAGTAAACTCATTGATGCCGCCAATTACATGGCAAACCAGTGGCCGAAACTCATTGAGTACATTAATGATGGGCGACTGAGTATCGATAACAACCGTGCAGAAAGAGCCATCAAACCGTTTGTGATAGGCCGTAAGAACTGGCTGTTTAGCCAAACAGCAACAGGTGCTAACGCAAGCGCGATACTTTACAGCATCATCGAAACAGCCAAAGCCAACGGCTTAGCGCCATACGATTACATCACCGCGTGTTTAGATGAGCTGTGCCAATCAACACCTGATATCGATAGTCTATTACCGTGGAATTTTAAAGGCTAGGCGGTGATCACCGGACGGATACGTTAAACCTAATGATACATACTGCCAAATCTTCCATTCAGTCACTTCTCTAAAAGCGCAGCGCCTCTTAACCTCTTTGTGAATAACGCCCTTAAAAATTTAAATGCACAAAGAGAAATGAATGAGGAGTAAATGAGACGTTCAAAATCACCATGAGTATTTGAACGCCAGCAAGCTACATTCTACAAATAATATCATCGTCTATTTTCAATGTGGACGTAGAGCTTACTTACGTTAGAAACACAGCTTCTGATTTATAATGTTTTAATCACTTCTCTAAAAGCGCAGCGCCTCTTAATCTCTTTGTGAATAATGCCCTTAAAAACTTAAATGCACAAAGAGAAGTGAATGAGGAGTAAATGAGACGTTCAAAATCACCATGAGTATTTAAACACCAGCAAGCTATATTTTAGAGATAATATTATCGTCTATTTTCAATGTGGGCGTAGAGCTTACTTACGTTAGAAACACAGTTTCTCATTGCTAAAACCTAAAACCTAAAACCTAAAACCTGCGCGAGGTAAACTCCCGCCTACAATATAAAAATTGCGCTTGCAAAAGGCTCGGTGTTTTATTTTTATTACCTGACCGCTGACCGCTGACCGCTGACCGCTGACCGCTGACCGCTGACCGCTGACCGCTGACCGCTGACCGCTGACCGCTGACCGCTAATTCTTAAAACCTAAGCTGCTCTTTAAACTTAGCTGTGTTATTTTAAATGCCTTGTTTAAAAGGATCTTGCTGTATGTTTAAAACCGTGTTTTTTACCTTCTTTTTTATACTAAGCGCACTTTTTACTGTTGCTACACATGCAAATGAGGCTAAACATGCAATCGCCGTTGGTGCAGAGCAATTTGCTTTGTACTTACCGCAATTAAAAAATAAACGTGTAGGGCTGGTGGTTAATCAAACCTCTCTTGTGGGGCAAACGCATTTAGTTGATAGCTTGCTGGCTAAAAACATCAACATCACTAAAATTTTTGCACCTGAGCATGGCTTTCGAGGCGATCATGATGCGGGAGCACATGTTAAAAACGCTGTTGATAGTAAAACCGGTATTGCGCTTATTTCTATTTACGGTAAAAATAAAAAGCCAAGCGCCAAGGTGCTTAGCGATGTTGATATCATTATTTTTGATATTCAAGATGTGGGCGTACGTTTTTATACTTACATTAGCTCTATGCATTACATGATGGAGGCCGCGGCAGAGCAAGGTGTTGAATTTATAGTACTCGATAGACCAAACCCAAATATTGCTTATGTTGACGGCCCATTATTAGAACCAGAATTTAAATCGTTTGTGGGTATACACCCAATCCCTGTATTACATGGTATGACGGTAGGCGAGCTTGCTAAAATGATCAAAGGTGAGGGGTGGATCAATCAGGCTCGTGATTTAAAGCTAAACGTGATCCCTGTTGCAGGCTACACCCGCACAACGCCATACAGTTTGCCGGTAAAGCCAAGCCCTAATTTACCCAACGATCAATCAATTGCGCTTTATCCATCACTTTGCTTTTTTGAAGCCACTCCTATTAGCATAGGTAGGGGAACTGACTTTGCCTTTCAGGTCATAGGTTACTCGCCGGTGGCGCTTGGAGAATTTAGTTTTACCCCGCGTTCAATAAAAGGCGCAGCGCTTAATCCAAAGTTTAAAAACCAAATGGTGAAAGGGATTGATTTACGCCATAGTGATACCGTCGGTTTAAACTTAAATTATTTAATTAATGCTTACCAGCAGCTTACACAGGCTAAACAGCTGTTTTTTGAACGTGCCGATTTTATGGATAAGCTCGCAGGTACCGATAAATTAAGGCTCGCCATAGAAGCAGGACACTCAGCTGAGGAAATCAAACAAAGTTGGCAAGCCGGGCTAAAACAGTTTAAACAGCAAAGAGTGCCTTATTTGCTGTATTAATAAAAGGGATGTATGTATTGGGCTTTAAAAATGATAAATAATAAAACGTACTATAAAGTAGTTATATTGCTGCTGAGCATTATTATTGCGGGCTGTAGTCGCTCTACAGCAATTAAATCAGAGCGCCCTTTAACGGTTAATCATATCAACGCGTTAGCTAATGCGCAGGTGATTGCTACCTTTCCTGAGCCAAATCCTAGCAGCAGAGAATATGTAAATAACCGCGGCACTTTTAAAGCCTACCGGGGCCATGGACAACTATTGCTACAAAATGTCAGTGCGGTTAGCGCCGATATATACATCAATAATAAAAAGCTCTCACTTAATGAGCCTTTACGCGCTAACACCGAGTACGACTTTAATTTAGGGCACTATACGCATAACGGCGTGAACACCTTTAAGGTAGAGAACATTCAACCTGCTGGCGGCAGTTTAACCCTGCGCTTTGCATTTGCTACCTTAGAAAATAGCGCCACAAAAGAAATCGACTTTAGCCAAGTTGATACCTTAATTGAAAACGATATAAAAGCAGGCTTTCCAGGAGCGGTATTAGCGGTTGTTAAAGCGGGTAAGGTATTAAAATTAACTGCGTATGGCGATGCAAAACAATATCAGCAAAGTGATTTAATGCTTCTGCGCCCAGAGCCTATGCAAACCAATACCTTATTTGACTTAGCCTCAAATACTAAAATATTTGCTACTAACTTTGCATTAATGAAGTTGGTCAGCGAGGGGCAGTTAAACATAAATCATACGGTGCATTCATACCTAAAAGAGTATCAGGGTAATGGTCGAGAGCACCGCCAAGTAAAAGACTTACTAACTCATAGTGCCGGTTATCCGCCAGTGTTTGATTTTCATCGAAAAGACACCGCTTACGGCGATGCGTTTTTCTCACAAACAAGCGAAACCACTAAACAGCTATTATTAACAAGTGTGCCATTAACCGCTGAACCTACAGCGCCGCATGTTTACTCTGATATTGATTACATGATTTTAGGGGTTTTAATTGAGCGAATTAGCGGCCAACCTCTCGATGAATACCTAGAGCAGCATATTTACGCGCCTTTAAAACTCAATAACACCTTATTTAATCCGCTTAAAAAAGGTTTTAATCGTCAGCAGTTTGCTGCCACGGAGCTTAGCGGTAATACTCGAGATGGGCGTATTCATTTTGATAATATTCGCACCAATGTACTGCAAGGGCAGGTGCATGACGAACGTGCTTATTATTCGCTCGATGGTGTTGCAGGCCATGCGGGATTATTTAGTAACGCTCCCGATTTAGCTGTGCTGTGCCAAGTTCTACTTAACAAAGGTGGTTATGGCGATACGCAAATTTTTAACGCCAGTAGCTTAGCGCAATTTTTAACGCCACAAAGCAGTGATGAAACCTACGGGTTAGGCTTTCGTCTTGCGGGAAATAACCAAGCACGGCGTTGGCACTTTGGCCCTTATGCCAGCGCTCAGGCCTATGGCCACACGGGGTGGACAGGCACAGTCACCGTGATTGATCCGGCTTACGATTTGGCCATTATTTTACTCACTAATGCGCGGCATACTCCTATTAAAGGCACTGAAAAGCGCTATCAATTTGTAGGGAAAAATTTTGAAACAGCGCAATACGGCTCTATTGTGTCGCTTGTTTATGAGGCATTATTAAATCAATAAGCGTTAGTAAGTGACTTAAGTGCTTATATCTATTAAGTTAAGTAAAGCGTCGTCATTATAAAAATAAATAAGGTTTGTTTATGCATTGGTATTCTATTTTACCGCCACTGATTGCCATTGCTATCGTGTTTTGGCGTAAAGAAGTGATTATGGCGCTTTTGGTGGCAGTGGCTTCATCAGAGTTCTTACTGGCCATTCAGGGCGAAGGAAATAGCGTATTTAATACATTTTTAAATACCATAGAGCGCATTATTTCGGTAGCAAGTTCCCCCGGTAATACCCGTATACTCATATTTAGTATTTTAATAGGCGCATTACTGGCCTATATTCGCGAGTCTGGCGGTGTTGCTGCTACCGTTAATATGCTTATGAATAAAGGCATTGCAAAAAGTAAGCGCCAAGTTGGCTTTTTAACCATGTTTACCGGCATCGCGGTATTTATAGAGTCAAACCTCAGCGTATTAACCTCAGGTATTGTATCGCGTGGCTTGTTCGACAAGTTTAAAATGAGCCGAGCCCGTCTTGCTTATATTATTGATAGTACCAGTGCACCGGTGTGTATTTTAATATTACTTAACGGTTGGGGCGCATTTGTACTGGGTTTACTTGGCAATTACGAGCTAAGCGAATCGGCAGTTTCTATTTTATGGGGCAGCGTAGGGTATAACTTTTACGCGATTATCACGCTAGTCATTGTGTTTTACACTATCGCGTTTGATAAAGTACACGGCCCAATGAAAGAAGCCGAGCAAAAGCTAGAGCTGCAAAAAACCGACCTAAAAGAAGAAGTAAAAGGCTCTAAAGCGCGTTACATGCTAGTGCCATTACTTACCTTAATTGTGAGCATGGTAGGCTTTATGTTTTACACCGGCAACGGCGTACTTGCAGAAGGCAGCGGCTCTAAATCGGTTTTATACGCAACGGTATTAGCCATTGTGGTTGCATATGTTTTAATGATTAGCTCGCGCCAATTTACTCACCATCAATTAGTCGATACCGGCTTTAAAGGCATGGGCGAGTTATTACCGCTGGTGAGCATTGTATTGCTTTCACTTACACTGGGCGCAAGCTTAAAAGAGCTAGGCACGGGCGTATTTGTCGCATCACTAGTGGGCGATTACCTACCTATTTACTTAATTGTACCAGTGCTGTTTTTAACTGGCGCGGTTATGTCGTTTACTACAGGTACATCGTGGGGCACATTTGCCATACTTATTCCTATTGGCGTACCGCTTATTCAAGCGCTCGGTTTGCCACCTTCACTGGTGGTAGGCGCTATTTTAGGCGGCGGTATATTTGGCGATCACTGCTCGCCTATATCCGACACCAGCGCCGTATCGGCACTCGCTTCGGGGTGTGACTTACTCACCCACGTTAAAACGCAGCTACCGTATGCGTTATTTGGCGGCGCACTGACGTTTATAGCGTATTTAGTAACAAGCATAATAGTGTTATAAAATTTGCTCGTTTAAATACAAAAAGGCCTGCTTAATCGCAGGTTTTTTTGTTTTAAATATGCAGTTAAGTACCCGTATTTATATTTTTTAGGTTATTGTATGGCATGAGCTTTAAGCTTTTTAATAGCTATAAATTCTTACTTTTTAACTTATACAAGGCTGTAAACCCACACTATGTTTGTAATAGATAATATCATTCTTGTTAGTGCCATTTTAATTTTACTAGGGGTTATCTCGAGCAAGCTATCTGCGCGCGTTGGCTTACCCGTACTGGTGCTATTTTTACTGGTGGGCATGCTTGCAGGTGAAGACGGTATTGCCGGTATATCATTCGATAACGCAGGGGCTGCGCATGCTCTGGGCACGTTAGCACTGGCTATTATTCTATTTGATGGTGGGCTACAAACGCCAACCAGCTCTATTAAACAAGTGTGGAAACCTGCTTCAGCTTTAGCAACGGTCGGGGTGCTTTTAACGGCTGTAATTACCGGCCTTGTCGCCACTTATATTTTAGACTTACCCGTATTACAAGGCGTTTTGCTGGGCGCTATTGTGGGCTCTACAGATGCCGCAGCCGTATTTGCACTTTTACGTAGCGCCGGTATTCACTTAAATAAAAAACTTAAATCAACCCTTGAAATAGAAAGTGCCTCGAACGACCCAATGGCTATTTTTTTAACGGTTGGTTTGCTCGAAATGCTAGTGAACGACATGCCAATAGGGCTGGGTTTACTGCAGTTATTTGCCCAGCAAATGGGCGTAGGCGCCGTTTGTGGGTTTTTAATTGGTAAGGTGTCGGTGTGGTTTATTAATCGAATAAAATTAAATGCATCAGGTTTGTATTTAGTAATGGTAACCGCATTTGGGCTGCTTTCTTTTGGCCTTTCTGCAACGCTTGGAGGCAGTGGCTTTTTAGCTGTATTTATAACCGGCGTTATTTTAGGTAACAGTAAATTTGTATATAAACGCGGTATTTTTCTGTTTCATGACGGTTTAGCGTGGCTTGGGCAAATAACCATGTTTGTTGTGTTAGGGCTTTTAATTAATCCCTCGTCGTTGGTTGATGTATGGTTAGAAGGGTTGTTAATTGCACTGGCACTTATTTTTGTTGCTCGCCCACTAGCGGTAGCGCCAATTTTGAAATTATTTGGCTTTAATAATCGCGAAACTTTATTTGTATCTTGGGTGGGGCTAAGAGGCTCAGTGCCGATTATTTTAGCTATATTCCCACTGTTGTTTGGCCTTTCAGGGGCGGAGCTTATTTTTAATGTGGTTTTTTTCGTGGTGTTAATCTCGGCCACGTTGCAAGGCTCAACTATGCCTTGGATGGCTAAAAAGTTAAGTTTAATAGAGCCGCCACCCGATTTAGCAGCTGCAACGCTCGAAATTACCGCCTTAAACGATATTGATATAGAAATTGTAGAGTACACGTTAAGTGATGTTTCTCGGGTTTCTGGGCGCAGTTTGTCACATGCTGCACTGCCAGAAAGTGTAGTTGTAGCCATGATCACACGAGGGCCATCAATCATACCGCCACGTGGCTCAACAAAACTAAAACCAAACGATCATTTATTTGTTGTTTTAAAACCCGATAACAGACCTTTTGTTGATTTAGTTTTTACAGCAACCGATAAAACAAACCACCAAGACAGTCACTTAGCGCGCAACGAACTTAAAGTGAAAGGGGTTACGTTAGTAGGCGATATATTTTACTCATATCACATGAAAATAGACGCCCCAGAGGGCATAAGCTTGGAAGAGGTGATCAACCAAAAGCTCTCAGGAGAAATCAGTAAAGGCTCAATTGTGGTTATTGGTAATGTTCAACTACGCGTTATAACAATGGTACATACACGTATAGTGACCATCGGCTTAAAATACTTACACAATCCAGAACAACGACTTTTAAAGCAGTAGTCATTAACGCTGATTTATAAGATGAATCGCCCCGTGTTTGCTAGAGACTCAATAACTTGAGAAACTGGAACTATGAAAAAATCAAATCGCTATACATCAGAATTTCGTGAACGTGCAATTAGGCTTGTTACCACACAACAGCATGAATACCCCTCTCTTTGGGCTGCGCTAGTATCGATTTCAGATAAACTGGGATGTACCCCAGAAACACTTAGAGCATGGGTCAAGAAGTCTCAAGCTCAACCGTCTAAACCCTCTTCTAACACGCAATCAACTGAAGAACGACTTGCCGCCTTAGAGCGCGAGAATAAAGAGCTCAAGCGAACGAATGATATCCTGAGGCAAGCTGCCGCTTTTTTCGCCCAAGCGGAGCTCGACCGCAAACAGAAGTAATAGTGGATTTTATTGATGCTTGCAGAGAGCATTACGGTGTCGAGTCAATTTGCAAGGAATTGCCGATTGCACCATCAACGTATTATTCTCATAAACAGATACAAAGAGAGCCTGAGCGACTGTCTAACCGCAAAAAGCGTGATGCTGAGCTGATAATACTCATTCGCGAAGTGTGGGAGGATAATATGTCAGTTTATGGTGCAAGAAAAATATGGAAGCAGCTACAGCTTGACGACCATCAAGTCGCCCGCTGTACAGTCGAACGATTGATGCGAGTTATGGGAATTCAAGGTGTTCGTCGGGGTAAAGCACATAAGACAACGATACCTGACGAGCAACAAGATAAGCCACTTGATTTAGTTAATCGTCAATTTACTGCTGAGCAGCCAAATCAACTTTGGGTAGCTGACATCACCTATGTTGCCACATGGAGTGGGTTTGTTTATGTCGCTTTCGTGATAGATGTTTTTTCACGATACATTGTAGGTTGGCGTGTATCAACGACAATGCACACAGAGCTTATTCTTGATGCGTTAGAGCAAGCTATTTGGCATCGTGGCAACCCCGAAGGGTTAATTCACCACAGCGACAGAGGCAGCCAATATTTGTCTATACGATACACTGAGCGACTTGCTGAAGCTGAAATTCAAGCGTCTGTAGGCAGTGTGGGTGACTCTTATGACAATGCATTGGCTGAAACAATAAATGGATTATTTAAAACAGAGATTATTCGCAGAAATGTAAGCGCGCAATTAAACCCACATACCAATATTAATGCTACCTATGCATAATTTACTCAGCATATTAACCTGAGGTAATTATGAATAAACAGCAAAAAATAAAACACTGGCAAGGCATTTTTGAGCAGCAAAAATCGAGTGGTTTAGCCATCATTCAATTTTGTCGTGATAACAACATTAACGCATCGACTTTCTATGTTTGGCGTAAACGCCTTTCTGACGAAACGATAAGGGTTAAAAAGCAACAGGTGATCCCGTTTGTTATTCATGAGCAAGCCTTTACACACCCTTCAATCATTAAACTCACCACACCAAACGGCTATCAAATAGACTTCGAGTCGACATTAGCTAACCAAACGCTAGCCAAATTATTGAGCGTACTGTGACACCTTGCACCCACCAAGTTTACTTGGTCACGGGATTCACCGACATGCGAAAATCAATCAATGGGTTAAGTATTATTGTCAGCGATACCCTATCTCTCGATCCTTTAAGCCAAGCGTGGTTCGTTTTTTGTAATAAACAACGCGATAAATTAAAAATTTTGTTTTGGGATACCAATGGTTTTTGGCTTTATTATCGTCGCTTAGAGCAAGGACGATTTCAATGGCCAAATCATGCTCAAGCACACGTAGCCATGGGGATTGAACAACGGCAGTTACAATGGTTATTATCTGGCTTACCGGTAAATAATAAAACCCGCCACTCAACTTTATCAGGGTTATCAGTGATGTAAATTAACCAGATCGTTTTTTTTACTTGAACGATCTTTCCCATGTGTCATGCTATTAAAATGCCAGACACTATTCTCATCACCGAACTACAAAATCAGCTTGCACTTATGCAGGCTAAGCTTGATGGCTTAGAAAAAGATAAAATTTCACTGCAAGAAGATAAGGTTGAAATGCAATCGCGGATTGACCACTTGCTTGCTGAGCTTAAGTTAAGTAAATCCCAAAAATACGGTAAAAAAAGTGAAAAAGCCCCACGGGGCACCTTCAATGAAGCGGAGCAGCATAAAACGACTGAGCCGCCTAAACACCATAAGAAAGGTAAACAAATACTGGCTGAGCACTTTGAACGAGAAGAGGTTGAGCACACTTTAACCGAGTTAACATGTCAGTGTTGCGATGAACAACTACATCAATGTGGTAGTGAAGACAGCGAGCAAGTGAAGATTATTCCGGCGAAAGTCAGTGTCATTAAGCACAAACAATTTAAATATGCTTGCAGACATTGCGAGCATGAACAATTGGCCAGTAAAATAATCACCGCGCCTAAACCCAAGCAGCCTATTCCTGGCAGCATTGCGAGTCCAGAAGCGTTATCGGCGGTTGTTACGGGCAAATACTGCGACGCCTTACCGCTTTATCGTTTCGTTGACATACTGGGCCGTGGCGGCCTTGAACTATCGCGCGGAACATTAGCTAATTGGTGTATTAAAGCGGGCCTGCTAATCAGCCCCTTAGTGGCAGCCATGCAACGTCACTTGCTTAGTGAGCACAGTTTATGTGCCGATGAAACCCGTACACAAGTGTTAGATGAAGGTGACAACCCTAGCAGCAATTCCTACATGTGGGTTTATCGCAGCAATGAGGTCAGCCGTGAGCCTGTCGTGATTTACGATTACCAAGCAGGTCGAAGTCGCGCTTGCGCAAAAGAATTTCTTGCCGGTTATCAAGGCTATTTACAGTGCGACGGTTACCGTGTTTATGACGGTATTGAAGGCATTACCCCTGTTGGTTGCTGGGCACACGCTAGACGCAAATATAACGATGCCTTAAAAGCAGAGTCGAAAAACAAAGGTCGAGCGCATAAAGCCATCAGCTTTATCAGCCAATTATATAAACTGGAAACCCACGCTAAAAACAAACAGTTATCTCCTCAAGCGCGGTATCAGTTACGACAAGAAAAAGCCTTACCCATATTAATGCACTTTAAAGCGTGGCTTGATGAAGCCGAAGGTAAAGTAACGGCGGGGAGTTATATTGGCAAAGCGATAAAATACACGCTTAATCAATGGCCGAAATTAATGCGGTATAGTGAAGATGGCGAACTAGGGATTGATAATAATATTACTGAGCGAGATATTCGGCCGTTTACCACTGGTAGAAAAAACTGGCTATTCTCAAAATCGGTTAATGGTGCTCAGGCCAGCGCGATACTTTATAGTATTGTGATGACGTGTCGTGCTAATGACATCAATCCGTATTACTACTTTGTGCATTTATTTAAAACGTTGCCGAATCGAGATGTGGGTGATGATGATTTTACCGACCTAATGCCGTGGAATGTGCAGCTAGACTTCGATTATAGCTAAGCGCACTGCTTAAATGCGCGCTTACGCAGAAATGGCCCGTGGAAGAATGTTGATGCTGTTGAATACGCAACGTTAGAGTGGGTCAATTGGTTTAATAATCAACGCTTATTATCTTCAATTGGGTATATTTCACCAGCTCAATATGAAACAGACTACTATGATAATTTAAACGAGTCAGGTAAAGTGGCCTGACTTAAACAAACTGGTCTCCGATGAACTCGGGGCGATTCACTTCATTTAATTGAGGCTGAAAGTGAAGCGCTATTGAGCGTTCATTAGTTGTTGTTAGTGCATAGCGTAAGCGCTATGCACTTTTTTGCTCGTTTCCTAGATCTTTAAACAGCTCCCCTTGGGGATGTTCAAAAAACGCATCATTTATTTCTTCATCATCCACAACCAACATTTGATCTTGTGCGGTGGTTTCTTCAATACGCGGATCCATAGTGGCAGCAAGTGGTGAGTTAGTTACATCGGACGTACCGACCACATAATCACTGGGTTCAGGCTGTTCTACTTTTTGTTTAGAATTAATAAACGTGAGTAATAAATACATGGTTACGGTTAATAGCGAAATAGACGCATACAATGCTTGGTGACCAAAGTAGCTCATGATCTGTGCGTTAACTGTTGAGCCTATTGCTGCCCCAGCGCCAAAAGCAACCAATAATGCTGATGACACGCCTACGCGTTCTTCGTCTTCAACTCGCGAATTGGCCAATGCCGAACAAAGCGGATATAAAGTAAAGGCAAACAAACCAAATATAAAGGTGAGTATGTAAGCAATTAACTGTGAGCTTGGTAATAAAAACAATGCCAAACTCACAATGCCTATGGCTATGGCATTAGTACGAATTAATAAACTGCGGCGAATACGATCAGAGAGCATTCCCATTGGCCACTGGGCTAGCAGGCCGGCTAAAATAGTTAGCGACATGAAAATAGCAATTTCAGCGGCGTTAAAGCCTGATAACTTGGCAAAAATAGGTGCTAGACCATAAAAGCTACCATTAATAATGCCTGCAAAGTGCACCGCAGTAAGCGATTGTGGCACTTTTTTAGCGTAATCAAATAGGCTCATTTTTATGGGTTTTAAGGGTTTTGGGTGAATTCTACGGGTGATAGAAATAGGAATAATGCCGATTGCTAACGCCATGCACACTAAAAATAGCGGCGCATAACCTAGCTCAGGAAATTGTGCGAGCGCTAATTGCCCTAAAATCATGCCCAAGTATGAAGTGATCATATAAAACGAGAATACCCGACCTCGGGATTCGGGGGCTGACTGTTCATTCAGCCAGCTTTCTAGCACCATGTAATTACACATCATACCTAAGCCAACAAAAAGCCTAAGGCCTAACCATATATAAAGATTATCACTCACCCCGTGAGCAGCCACACAGGCAGTAACCGCCGCAGTACTTGCTGCAAAGGTTCTGATGTGACCCACCGATTTAATAAGATGATAGCCAAGTTTTGAACCCAGTAATAAGCCAAGGTAATAACACGAGGTCATTAAGCCTATCCAAAACGTAGACGTGCCTTGTTTACCTAAATAAAGCGCTAAATAGGTAGTAAGTAAACCGGTACCAATAATTAAAAATAAATTGGCAAAGTACAGTGACGGAAATGATTTCATTAAAATGCAAATTATGAGCTAAGACAACTAGATACTAGAGCAAGCGAGAAGGTTTTCCAAGCTGTAAAAGGGAGTTTTATATGGCGCAACCCTATGCAGGCTTTAAATAGAGGTTAATGAATAAAATAATCATTTAATAATATTTCTATTTCACCGTTTTGCAGATATTCGGTAATTTTTTTGTTTATTTTTTCAAAGTCTTTTTTATAGCTTGGGTGGCAAATAATATTATCGTTAATGCTCACCGGTGAGTAGTTATTACTATAGGGTAGATGGGGGTGTATATTTAACTCTTTATAAGCAAAGTTAATATCGGGGTAAAACGCTAATATTAAGTCTACTCGCCCGAGTAATAAAAGTTGTAAGCTTTCCAGTTCGCTATTTACTTCAATTACTATTTTGGCTTTTTCTTTTATTTTATCTAACTCACGACTACTGGGTACCCCCCGAACAATGCTAATAATATCGCTGTTATTAATTTGGCCTACGTTTGAAATAATCCGTTCTGGGTTATTAGAAACCACTTTGATCAGTGCTTTGTTAAAAGGTGTGCTGTGTAAAATGTTTTTAGGTAAAGCCATTCCTTCTGAGCCATCAAAGGTGTCCTCACCTGGTGCATAGCAAGCAACAGTTTGTTTTAAAAACTCAAGCTTAGCGCGTTTCATTGGCATGACTTCAATTATATATTGATCACTCAGTTTTGTATCTGCGAGTGCTTTGGTTAATAACGCATGATAAACCCCTTGGTGTTGATTATTAGCAGCGTGTTGAAACAGTCCACTTAATTCGGCAACAGCAATAATTTGTTTGGCAGCGGCCTTTTGATGCACACAAACCACCAATAAAAATAACCAAAAGTACGATGTAGATAAATACTTACCACTGAGCATGACTTTAAACTAATTTATTTTTTGTAGTTCTAATATAGTCTTTGAGGACTGAAAATACGACTAGTGATTTAATTAACGTCTCAATTTATACCTATTTTACTGCAGAGTAAGCGCTACATAATAAAATAATACGACTAAGTGCCATGCTAGAATAGCGAGCGCATTGCGGGTATTATGCAATGAAGCAATCTTTAGCATTATTTACTCCACAAAGGAGAAAATTGATGGCAGCAGTAATATTTTTTGGAATTAAAAATGACCAGTGATAATCAAGCCGTAAATAAGCGTAAAAAAAATAATCCGCTTATCGAAATAGTATTTAATATCATCATCCCTTCAGTCATTTTAATGAAATTTTCTGGCCCTGAATATTTAGGCAGTGTGGCTGGTTTAATTGTCGCGCTTATATTCCCTATTAGTTACGGTATTTATGATTTTATAAAAGCGGGCTCATTAAACTTCATCTCGCTTTTAGGCTTTTTAAGTACTTTGCTTACCGGTGGTATTGCCTTGTTTGAGCTAAACGTTGAGTGGTTAGCCATTAAAGAAGCAGCTATTCCGGCAATCATTGGTTTTACCGTGCTGATGTCGGGCTTTTTTGGTAAACCCCTGCTAGCCAAACTTTTATTGAACTCACTTTTATTTAAGTTAGACACTATTTACGATGCCTTAGATGCACGAGGCAATACACAAAGCTTTAAACAAAAAATCACCAATGCTAATTACCTCTTAGCGCTGACCTTTGTGTTTTCATCTACGATGAATTACCTCTTAGCTAAATGGATTGTTACCAGCCCTGCAGGTTCCGTTGAATTTAACGAACAGCTTGGTGAAATGACGCTATTGAGTTATCCGGTAATTGCTATTCCGTCTATGCTCATGCTCATTGGTATTTTTGTTTATGTAATTAAAGTACTAACTAAATTAACCGGTATGAAGTTTGAAGACATGGTTAATGCTGAATAGGGTTATACATAATCTATAATAAAAAGCCGTTGTTTAATAACGGCTTTTTTGTTGATGTTTACTTATAAGTATTTATTTGTAATCAGAGTACTTCGTTCTGTGATAAGGAATAAGCTTATAATTTGGTTGTAAAAAGGTCACTAAATCAGTGAGTTCAGAAACGGTCATGGTGTCGTTAAATACCGTCATTTTAGATGCTCCATCGGGGGTTCTAGCATCAGCTCTGTAAGGTCTCGAAAAGCGGTGAGAAGGGTTAAGAACCGATGTAACTAACTCAGCATAAGTGACTATTTTGGTTTTATTACCGCCTAGTCTGATAGAAATATCGTCATGTTTTTTTATACTGTCATCTTCTACGCCTGCAAGTGAATGGCATGCCAAACACTCATACTTTATAAAAACGGCTTTACCTTTTTCAGCATTTCCCTCTGGTAAGCTAAACCCTCTTGGAGAATCAACGCCTCTATCGCAACCTGCAAGTGCAATTAAGCATAAAATTATTAATGTATATTTCATGGTAGCTCCTTTGTCTTTCATTGGTTTAGTGAGCGGCAATTGATAAACCATAGCCATAAACAACTTATGGCTAATTAGCTAAAACTAAAAGCGACCGCATTAGCGACTAAACTATGTATTTACTGCGCTGTATGATATTTGCATCTGGCTATTGTTTGTATTTTTAAGGTTTAGTAAGTAGCAAGAAAAGGTAATAAGGCTACGCTTATTATTAAGTGTTGATTTATTAAAATGCTTGAACACTCTATTGTTTTTATAAAGAGTCATTCACAATAAATGACTCATCTAGTGTAGTTGAGGAAAAATAATAACCCTAATTATTACCTGCATTTATCTCTTCGGAGTTTTGCGATTGAAACATCGTAACCTCGTCGACATGCTGACTGACGCTGTTTTTTTGTAAGGCAATGTATAAGTCTGAATGAATATAAATACCGTCTTTACCTGAGGCGATACCAGCGGTTTTAAACCAAGAAAGTAGTTGGCGTTTTCTTCCCGCTAGCTCTAATCGAATACCTCGTTTTTTAAATATCACATCTAGGTCTGCGAGCATGGCCATAACGCTTAAATCAAGATGAGTGAAGCAGGGCACAGCATCAATAATGACACATTGCGTGTCGTCTTTTTGTCTTGCATATTGCTCTAACAAGCGGCGTTTAAAATAACTGGCATTAAAATAGGTTAAAGGAGAATTAAAACGATATATAAAAACCCCTTGTACTGCTTTGGCTTTATCTGTTTCGTCTAAGCTTCTTACTACGCCTTTTATATCCACACCTAAAATGGTGTCTGATGGGCGCATAACAGTTCGAATAAATTGAAATAACCCTAGTAATACAGCAAGGGTAATTCCTGGTATAACACCAATAAACAGCACAGCAAAAAGTGTGGCTGAGGCTAAGTAAAATGCCTGCTTATCTTTAAGTTTTAATTGCCAGACTGCCTTTAAATCAAGCAGGTGAACAGAGGCAATTATTAATACAATCCCGAGTGCAGCACTGGGAATAAACTCAAGCGGCGCCGTTAAAAAAAGAGCGATAACGCCAATAATAGCGGCAGCTATAATCGAAACTAATTGGGTTTTTCCGCCAGAGTCGTCGTTCACGGCTGTGCGTGAGTCGGCACCACTAACGGCAAAGCCTTGTGATAATGCTGACGCTAAATTAGCGATGCCCAAGGCTCTAAATTCTTTATCGGCATCGATGTCGTAGCCATTCTTTGCTGCAAAGCTTCGCGCCGTTAGCATCATGCTGACAAAGCTAACTATGGCTAAGTTGAGTGCCGGTACAACAAGTTCTCGAATAATACCCACGTCAAATACTGGAGTGTTAAACACAGGCAAACCACCGGTTACTGTGCCTATGGTTTTTATTTCAAACTGCTCTAAATTAAACAACCAAACGAATACCGCACCTAGTGCAATGGCAAACATAGAGGCTGGCCATGTAGGTTTTAAGCGCTTTAACACAAAGTAAACGCCGAGGGTAAATAAAGCCATTAGCAAGGTGGGAATATGAGTTTGCGATAAATACGTAGGAACGCCACCTAAACGCTCAAGCAAGTAGCGCTCATCAAAGGTAAAGCCAAATACTTTAGAAAACTGACCAACAATAATGGTAATAGCCACACCGTTTAGTAACCCCATTAAAATTGGTTTAGATAAAAAGTCGGCTAATACACCTAGCTTAAAGCGGCTGGCAATAAAGCACCAAAAACCGGTCATTGCGGTCATGGTGATCACTAATTGCCAATGTTTAAAGCTATCGCCTGCAGCAAGTGGAGTAACAACTGCTGCAATAACCGCACATGTTGCGGCATCAGGGCCAATAATAAGCTGTTTAGAGGTACCAAAAAGTGCATAAAGCATCATAGGTAATACGCAAGAATACAGGCCAACCGCAGCATTAACGCCTGTAAGTTGAGCATAAGCTATAGCAACAGGTAAAGCAACGGCTGCAACCGATAATGCCGCTCTAACATCATCTGCAAACCATTGGCGTTGATAATTAAATAAGGTGTGCAAACCTGGCATAAAGCTATATAGACGCGACAACACTTCAAATTCCCTACTAATAATTAGGAGTCGATAGTAAGTTCTCTTTAATAATAAGTATAGTAACTAAACGTGTTAGATGCGCTAAATAGGGGGATTTCTAGTGTATTAATAAGAGGAATATAGTTTAAAAACAAAAAAGCCCAGCAAGTTACTGGGCTTTGTAAGTCAAATGACTGCTTTAAAAATTAGCTGTTCAATTGACCAGTAGATGATTCTATGTGGGCGCGAACAAACCACTGATATTGCTCAAGCTCTGCAAGTTGCGCAATGATCATATCTTCAGATACTGGATCAAGCTCAGCAAGTGATTCTATGGCTTTACGGTGATCACCGTTAACGCCATTATATACTTTGTCTAATGCGGCTAAATGTTCAGTTACTAAGCCTTTACCTATGGCGTAATCTTCCCATGTACGACGCTCAACAATCGATTTTGGTGTGCCAACTGGGACGCCGCCTAAAGTGGCAATACGTTCTGCTATGGTGTCGGTCATTTCACGGACGGTTTCTACTTGTGGGTCTAGCATTTCATGTACGCCAATAAAGTTTGGACCTACTACATTCCAATGAATATGTTTTAAAGTTAGCTGTAAATCAATTAGCGCTACCATGCGATTTTCTAGTACAGATATTGCTTTATTTGCTGATTCGTTTTTTACACCGGGAGCGGTAAATTCAGCGACTTTATTTGCATTATTACTGTTACTCATGATTCCTCCTACTATTTCAAAAATAGTGCTCGCTTTACTCTAGTGAGTATTTAAATTGCGATAACGAACACCTCTTGTATTTATAGAAGCAATCGTCATGCCGATAGTGATATGGTTTTAACTAACTGAAAAATAGCAGTTTAATTTTTATTTATAGTGCTTGATAAAGCAGTAAGATTAAGTGCATATGAAAAATATGCACTTTTTTGTAAATTCTGCAAAACAGCAGTACTTTAAAGTGTTAGCGAATAGCGTGCCCTTTATAGTGGTTATAATGAAGGTATTATCATTGTTGATTAATGTCCTGTTACATATACTCAACTTAAAGATTCATTAAAGGAGAAGTGTATGTTGAGGTTTTTTTCCATCGAGCAAGGAGTGATCAAAGAGTTAACGCCTTTACCTGATACCCCTGTTGAAGTATCCATAAAGAATGCACATTGGATTGATACTATTAATCCAACACCGCAGGAGCAAAATGCGCTTGCAAAAACGCTCAATATAACTTTTCCAGATTCGGTAGATGTAGAAGAGATTGAAACGTCGTCAAGGTGCTTTATCGATAATGAAGGTTTACATGTGCATGCATTGTTTATGTCACCTAATGAAGGGCGATTTAATACTGTAACGGTAGCTTGTTTGTTGCAAAACAATTGCTTACTTACTATTCGTGATGAGGAATTGGCTGATTTTAGACTACTGCGCTTAAGAGCGCGCAAAGGTCAGGTGGCATGCGATACAGCAAAACAATTATTAATCACTTTATTTGATCAAAAAGTTGAAAACCATGCTGATATGCTCGAAGACATGCATCATCAATTAGAGAGGCTCAGTGCTTATGTACTTGAAGAAGATAACTCAGACTTAGAAGAGGCGGTTGGTCGTATAGCTCGCTTAGAAGATGCTAATGGTAAGGTGCGTTTATGTTTAATGGATACGCGACGCAATATTTCGTTTTTAATACGCCGTATAGGCGCGCAAAATGACGAGCGCGAATCTCTTAGAGAAATTGTACTCGATATAGAAACTTTAATGTCGCACTGTACCTTTTTATTCGACAAGGTGAACTTTTTGATGGATTCAACACAAGGCTTTATTAATATTGAACAAAATCAAATTATTAAAACCTTTTCTATTGCCTCAGTAGTTTTCTTACCGCCTACAGTAGTGGCTAGTGTGTATGGTATGAATTTTAATATAATGCCTGAGCTACAATGGGAATGGGGTTATCCATTTGCAATTGGCATTATGTTACTGTCGGGCTTTGCCCCTTACTTATTTTTTAAACATAAAGGGTGGTTATAATACTTTAATATTGCAAGCTGAGCGCTCAAATCATTACCCGGTATATTGATGTGCTTTTAATACTTCAAGGGGAATAATATCTAGCGCTTTTTGGTTTGTTGCTTCAAGAACAACAGGAGGAGCAACGTTCGCAGCAATGGCATGATACCAACGAGTCGCACATAAGCACCACTTATCGCCAGCTTTTAAACCAGCAAAATCATACAAAGGATTAGGGCTAATTAAATCGTTGCCTTGCGCCTTGGAAAACTGCAAAAATTCGTCGGTCATAATGGCGCATACACTATGATTGCCAAAGTCTGAATCTGGCACATAGCAAAACCCTTCGCGAGTATAGCCGCCATTGCCACAACATAGCTGTAAGCGAGTTCCTAGTACATTTAATTGATTAGCCATATGACAAATTACCTTTTAGTAATAACTGCTGAAAAGAGCTGTTTACCATAACAGGCTGTTAGTGACTTAGCTATATACGAAGAGGCTTCTGGGTAGGTATTTGTTTATAAAAATAGCTGCGCTTTGAGTAAATTCAAAACGCAGGTTTTTTATTGTGCTATTAAGTTAAGATAATAGCGCCGCAGCTAAGCGCACAAAATCAGAAGAGGTTAGAATACCTACTAGCTGACCTTGCTCGCTAACCACAGGCATACAGCCATGGCGATTCTCTACAAAAAACTTAACCACATCTGATAATGGCTGAGTTGGAGTAACACTAATAAAGTCACTCACCATAATATCTTCTACTTTTGTGAGTTTTTCTTTGCGTTGTAATGCATTTGCGCCAAAGGTAGCCATGATCCCCATTACTTTGGCGACCATAATTTTTTGCGTAAGCATGCCAACAAATGCGCCATCTTCGTCGATAACGGGAATGTGACGAACATTTTTTTCTTTCATTAAATTATGTGCGTCGTGCAAAGTACTTTTTATATTCACTGAGAATGGGTTAGGTGTCATTAAGTCTGCAACGTTTTGACTCATGTTTATTCCTTTATAAAGCGTGTGGTATATCACATTATATTAGCGCGCTTTTTAAGCTTTGCACCTTATTCAGATCAAGGTTTTTGCAGATTTAATTCACAGGAGGGAAACAGGCATCACTTAATAAAACACCCTAAAGCGTTTTATTAAGTGATAAAAAATGACTATGGGTGAATGTTATTCGTAACCACGTTCTTTTTTAGTTTTAATAACCGCAATGTAACCGTGCCAACTAGCGTAACTAAGTAGTGGCATAATAATAATGAATCCAGCGGCACCCGCAGCAAAGCCCAGTGCCACAAGTACAAATATACAAATAGACCACACCAGCATGGCTGCAAAGTTTTCTTTAACTGCATGGATTGAAGAAACCACGGCAGTCATTATATCAACGCGTCTTTCCATCATAATTTGCGGGGTGAACGCCGAAATTGAAAACACACTAACCAGTAAAATACCGCCAATAATACTGCCTATGGTTAAAAACGCCGAAAGCTCTTCAAATGTTGGGTTTGCATGGCTTGGGTACAATGCATGAACAATTGCAGCTAAGCGCATCCAAATAATCATAATTACCATAAGTAACACGGCAAAACCCCACTCACCTACAGGGTTACGAAACATCGATTTTAATGAATGGCTTAAAGTAGGTTTATGGCCTTTTTCAAGCTCCCAAGCCACATCGTACAAACCAACCGCAAACACAGGACCTATTAAGGCAAATGCAACCGTGGCTGGCAGTATGGCAAGGTGGCTGTCGGTAAGTACAACAGAGTAAACAATCGCTACGGGAATAAGTGTGAAGATTAAACCGTAAATTAAGCTCAGCATGGGCGCGCGCGCCATATCCTTAAACGCTAACGAAAGCCAATGAAAAGCGGCAAATGTATTTACTTTGTTGCACTCTAAACAACGTGCGAATTTAGTGTCTTTGTCTATTGTGTTTGTAGTTGGCATAAAGATGCTCCTTTTTTAGTCACCTTTTAGTTTTAGAACATAGATGTTTTATTTACAACTCATAAACAACTTATACGATTGATTTAGTCGCATTGTTCATTTGTTAGTCATTTTTGTTGGGTTAGCTATTTTGTTTATTTAAATATATGTTTGAGCATGTACTTAAAAAGTGGGTTCGTATTTCTTTTCCACAGTGGTAATCTAAGCCCTGAAGCTAATTTTAAGAGACCGTAATGAAGGAAAATAAACAACAATTTCAGGGAGCTTTACTGGGTAGTAAACGGTTTTTACCTCTGTTTGTGACGCAGTTTTTCTCTGCTTTAAATGACAATGTTTACAAGCAATCAATCCTCCTTATTTTAATTTTTCAGGCTGCTACGGTGGCCGATGGTGCTTTTTATTCTAACGTGGCTGCGGGATTATTTATTTTGCCATTCTTTTTATTTTCGGGCATGGCTGGTCAAATTGCAGAAAAGTTGGAAAAATCAAAGTTGATCAGCATCGTAAAGTTTTGCGAAATTCCAATAATGCTGGTGGGCGTGGTATCTATTTTAACCGAGCAGGTTTGGTTAATGTTGGGTACTGTGTTTTTAATGGGTTTACAAAGCACTTTTTTTGGGCCACTTAAATACTCTATTTTACCGCAGCATGTGGCTCCTCATGAATTAACCAAAGCTAATGGGTTAGTTGAATCTGGCACCTTTGTGGCTATTTTATTGGGCACCGTATTTGGCACTTATTATATAACCCAAGCTGCAGGCCCTGTTTATATCAGTATCGCGATAGTGAGCTTGGCGGTTATTGGTTATTTGAGTAGTCGTTTTATACCAAAAAGTGCTGCGAATGATGCTAATTTAAAGGTATCGCTTAATCCTATTTCCTCGACCAAAAGTGTATTTAATGTGCTTAACGCACAAACCGAGTCAGTGGGTAAATCAGTATTGGGGATCAGCTGGTTTTGGCTGATTGGTGCAGTGATATTAACCGCGCTCCCTAACTATGTAAAACATGTAATGGGAGGCGATGAGCTGGTGGTTACCTCAGCTTTAGTGGTGTTTTCGTTGAGTATTGCATTGGGGTCTTTACTTTGTGAGAAGCTATCGCGCTCACGTATTGAGTTAGGCATTGTGCCTTTTGGGGCGCTTTTAATTAGCTTGTTTTTATATTTATTAAGCCAAGAGCCAAGCATTGAGTTTTATCGCCAAACTAATGAATCGCTGCTTACCCTTGAACAAGTGATTAATACCGGCGATATGCTCTGGCACTTTATTTGGATGGCTGGTATTGGTATAGCTGCAGGTTTTTATACGGTGCCACTGTATGCACTTATTCAGCAGCGTACTCACCCAGATAGCCGTTCACGAGTGATTGCTGCCAATAATGTACTAAACGCCTTATTTATGGTGGGCAGCGCTGTTTTAAGTATTGTTACCCTAACGCTTTTACACTGGGAAATTTCACAATTACTGTTGTTATTAGCAGGGCTTAATTTACTGATATCGCTGTACATATATAGCAAAGTGCCTGAGTTTTTCTTACGTTTTATTATTTATATTCTAGCGATTTGCATGTACCGAGTACGCACTAAGGGAACGCTTAATATGCCCGATGATGGGGCTGCCGTGGTGGTGAGTAACCATGTTAGCTTTGTTGATTGGATGTTTATTTTAGCCGCGTCACCTAGGCCAATTCGGTTTGTCGTGTTTGCCCCTATTTATTATTCACCAGCACTTAATTGGTTGTTTAAAATGGCCAAAGCCATTCCAATTGATAGCGAAAAAGCAAATCCTAAGGCGTTTAATAAAGCCTTTGACGATATCGCTCAGGCACTAGAGCGTGGAGAGCTGGTAGGAATTTTTCCTGAAGGCAAGCTCAGTGGAGATGGCGAAGTTGATGTATTTCGCCGTGGCATTGAAAAAATAATTCAGCGCACACCGGTGCCTGTTATTCCTGTTCATTTAGATGGACTATGGGGCAGTATGTTTAGTCGAAAAACCAAGTGGCGATTGCCTAGACCAAAGTGGTCGTTGGTCAATGTGACTATTGGTGAAATGGTGGCTGCACAGAAGGTTAATGCCGATGATTTGCGCGAGCGAGTGGTTGCTTTAAAGTAGCTTAATAAAAAAGCGCT
Organism: Pseudoalteromonas sp. SM9913; assembly: GCF_000184065.1. Classification (NCBI taxonomy): domain Bacteria; kingdom Pseudomonadati; phylum Pseudomonadota; class Gammaproteobacteria; order Alteromonadales; family Pseudoalteromonadaceae; genus Pseudoalteromonas; species Pseudoalteromonas sp. SM9913. The sequence continues at coordinate 2,672,804 of NC_014803.1, read as the reverse complement.
GCAATTAATTGCAGCGCTATGGTTGTATTACTTAATGGTTATTAACGGTCTAAGTTCATTACTTTAGTCCATGCCGCAACAAAGTCTTCTACAAACTTTTGCTTTGATGTATCAAAGGCATATACTTCGGCAACTGCACGCAATTCTGAATTTGAACCAAAAATCAGATCAACTGAAGTGGCTGTGTACTTTTGCTCACCTGATTGACGATCAAAGCCTTGATAAATACCCGCATCTGATGACTTTTTCCAAACCGTCGACATATCTAATAAATTAACAAAGAAGTCGTTATTTAGAGTGCCTGGCTTGTCAGTAAATACGCCGTAGTCAGTGCCTTTGTAGTTTGCATCAAGCGAACGTAAGCCGCCTACTAACACGGTCATTTCTGGCACGGTTAGGTCAAGCTGATCGGCTTTATCTATTAGCATTTCAGTTGGCGACTTATAGCTTTTTTCTGCATCAAAGTAGTTTCTAAAGCCATCGGCAGGCAGCTCCAATAAACTAAATGCATTAACGTCAGTTTGCGCTTGCGTAGCATCGCCACGGCCAGCATTAAACGGTACATCTACTGTGTAACCTGCATCTTTCGCTGCTTTTTCAATCGCTGCATTACCACCTAACACAATCAGGTCGGCCAGTGACACTTGGCTTTTGCTAAAGAAACTATCATTAAAGTCGGCTTGAATCGCTTTTAATACGTTAAGTACTTTTGCGGTTTCGGCTGGATTATTTACCGCCCAATCCTTTTGTGGAGCAAGCGCAATGCGTGCACCGTTGGCACCGCCTCGCATATCTGAATCACGGTAGCTAGCAGCAGAAGCCCAGGCTACACGTACTAACTCAGGTACACTTAAGTTTGAGTCTAAAATAGCGGCTTTAAGCTCTTTTACTGCACCAGCATCAATGTTTGATTGAGTTTCTGCTGAAATTGGGTCTTGCCAAATTAAGTCTTCTTTAGGAACTTCTTTCCCTAAAAAGTTACGTGGTGGTCCCATATCTCTGTGAGTTAATTTGTACCATGCTTTAGCAAATGCAAGTTGATACTCTTTAGGGTCATTTAAAAAGCGCTCAGCAATTTTGCGGTATTCAGGATCAAATTTTAACGCTAAGTCGGCCGTGGTCATTACTGGTGCGTTAAACTTACCTTTAATATGAGCGTCAGGTACAGCGTTGTGTAACGATTCATCCGTTGGGATCCACTGAATGGCACCTGCAGGGCTGCGAGTTTGTTTCCACTCAAAGTTAAGCAGGTTGCTCAAGTACAGTGATGACCAGCGGGTAGGTGCTTGTGTCCATGCGCCTTCTAAACCACTAGATACGGTATCTTCAGAGTGGCCTTTACCACATTTGTTTTTCCAGCCTAAACCTTGCTCTTCAATACCGGCTGCAGCAGGCTCTGCACCTACACAGTCTTTAGGTTTGTGCGCACCATGCATTTTACCAAAGGTGTGACCACCGGCGATAAGTGCCAGTGTTTCTTCATCGTTCATCGCCATGCGAGAAAACGCAACGCGAATGTTCTTAGCTGACCCAATTGGATCAGGAACCCCTTTAGGGCCTTCAGGATTTACGTAAATTAAACCCATGTGCGTTGCACCTAATGGGCGTTCTAATTTGCCGCTAGCATCTTCACGGTCGCTGGCAAGCATTTCTACTTCTGGACCCCAGTAAACCATGTCTGGTTCCCAGTCGTCAGTTCGCCCGCCGGCAAAACCATAGGTTTCAAATCCCATGTTTTCTAGAGCAACGTTACCTGCTAATACGATTAAGTCTGACCATGAAAGTGCTTCTCCGTATTTTTGTTTAATTGGCCAAAGTAAACGGCGTGCTTTATCTAGGCTTACGTTGTCTGGCCAGCTGTTAAGCGGTTCAAAACGTTGTTGACCACCGCCTGCGCCACCACGGCCATCAAGCGTACGGTAGGTGCCTGCGCTGTGCCATGTCATACGAATAAAAAATGGGCCATAGTTACCAAAATCCGCTGGCCACCAGTCTTGAGATTGCGTAAGTAGGGCGTCAATATCACTTTTTACTGTGTCTAAATCTAGGCTGTTAAATGCCTCTGCATAATTAAAGTCTGCACCATAAGGATTAGAACGTAGATCATGATCACGAAGAGGAGATAGGTTTAGTTGATCTGGCCACCAAAATTGGTTTGTTCTGGTTGCGCCCATTTTAGCCTCACCCATGCCAACAGCACCTTGTGGCTTAGACATTTGTGGTTTTTCTTGGCTAAAAGCAGAGCCAGACATAAGTGCCATACTTATAAATCCAATAAGTGCTTTTTTAGTAAATGATCGGTTTTTCATTGTCAGCTTCCTTAAAGTTAACGAATTTCGTTATATATAAAGCGTATTACTATTATTAAAAATAGAATCTAATAATTTAAAAATTAGTGAGCTTTTACTCCATTCAAGTTGTTGTTTACCAAGCTTGAATGACTAAGCAGTGCGAATAGTATAGTAGAGGGGCTAAAAACCGTGTGCGAAATAAACCGATTGATACAATCTATAAAAATGATTTATTAAAGTTAAATGATTAAATAAACAAATCACTAAAGAGCATTGAAAGTGGCAGACGTAAAAAAGCCCAGCGTAGGCTGGGCTATTAGATTAAAATCTGTGTTATTGATTTTTCATTAATTTGCTGGTGATCATACCTGAGGTCATAGAGCCTGATACGTTGAGCGCAGTGCGTGCCATATCTATTAAGGGTTCAATAGAAATAAGTAAAGCCACAACCTCTATAGGTAATCCCATGGTAGGCAATACAACCAACGCTGCGAAGGTAGCACCACCACCAACACCTGCAATACCAAACGAGCTAATAACTACAATACCAATTAACGGTAAAATAAACTCAAATGTAAGTGGGTCTATCCCCACACTTGGCGCAACCATCATTGCGAGCATCGCAGGATAAATACCAGCACAGCCGTTTTGACCAATAGTGGCACCAAAAGAAGCCGATAAGTTTGCAATTGCTGGTGGTACTTTTAACTGGTTAATTTGCACATCGACATTCATAGGAATGGAGGCCGCTGAGCTACGTGAGCTAAATGCAAAGGTCAGTACTGGCCAGATTTTTTCAAAATAATGCTTTGGGTTTACACCCACAAAGCTAAGCAATAAGCCATGCACAACAAACATTAATAAAATAGCCACATACGAGGCAACAATAAAGGCAAGTAAATTTAAAATATCGTTACTGCTAGAGTTTGCCACGACGCTTGCCATTAGGCCCGCAACACCATAAGGAGTGAGTGCAATCACCATGCGAACTAAGCTCATTACCGTAGCTTGTAGGGCGTTTACACCGTTACGAATTGGGCTGGCAAGTTCTGTTTTTTCCAGCATTACTTTACGTGCAGCTATACCAACAAGGACACCAAATATAACCGTGGCAATAATAGAGGTTGAACGTTGATTACTTAAATCCGCAAAGGGGTTTTCAGGGATAAAGCTCAGTAGCATTTGCGGCACGCTTAAGTCGGCTACATTCGCAGCTTTGCTTTGTAGGGTGTCCATTCTAGCGGCTTCTCGAGTACCCGAAACAAGCCCTTCAATACTGAGGTCAAATCCATAGGTGACAGCAATACCCACCAAAGCGGCAATTGCTGTGGTAAAGAGTAAAACAGAAATACTAATAAATGATATTTTACCTAAAGAGCCTTGGTTTTCGAGCTTTACCACTGCGGCAATCATAAAAATTAATACCAATGGCATGATGATCATTTTTAATAAACCGACATAGCCTTTACCCACCACGCTTACCCAGCTGAGTATTTCTTTAATGGTTTCTGGGGAGTGGGCAAATAAAAACTGTAGGGCTAAACCAAAGGTGCTACCAAGCACTAAGCCAAATAAAACGGTACGAGATAAAGAGCTGCTTTTTTGCGAAAAAAGATAAATCGCGAACAGCAAACCGACAAATAATGCCAACATTAATAATACAGCAAGCGACATAGTACCCTCTTTTATAGCTGTGAATTAGCGCGGCACTTTAACGCTTTGTAAGACGTTAACAAAATACGCTTTCGCTATGGTATAGAATTAAAATGAATATAGTAATAATATTAAAGTATAACGAATGAGCACATTGTTGAAAAAATTAGCCCATATGATTGTATTTTCTTTAATTTATGGCGTTTACTAGATGAAAGTAAGATCTTAACTACAGTTAAAATCGTAACCCTAACACGTAGTAATAAATTAATTTGTTCACTTTAGTTTTTATTTAAAAGAGGGAGTAGAGGTATGTTAAAGGCAATAATGGCACTGGTGATGGTTTTAGTGGTTAGTGGGTGTTCAACCCAATACCCAAACCAAGCATTACTTGGTAAGCAATTTCCTTCAGTGACGGGAGAAAGCTTAGAGCAACAGTCATTCACCATTCCTGATGACTTTAACAACCCCAATACGTTGTTATTAATTGGATACAAACAAGATAGCCAGTTTGATATTGATCGTTGGCTTATTGGTTTAGATATGAGCGCAGTGAATGTGACCGCTTATGAGTTGCCCACTATTCAGGGTATGGTTCCTCGCATGTTTAGTACCTTAATCGATAGCGGTATGCGCAAAGGGATCCCAAAAGAGTTGTGGGGTGGGGTGATCACAATTTACAAAGATGGCGATAAGGTTCAGGCATTTACTGGTAACGAAAACCCGAATAACAGCCGCGTAATACTGCTTGATGAGAGTGGCAAAATTATTTACTTTTACGACCGTGGCTTTTCGGTCTCCGCGTTAAATAATTTAAAAGCGGTGATTGAAAAGCAATAGGTTGCAGATAAAATTAGTTGCCTTTGGGCACGCTATGACTAAACGTTAGCGTGCCACGTTATAAAAGCATTATTCGCTTACGTTGTTTCTGCCTTTCTTTTTAGCTCTATAAAGCGCTAAATCAGCATTTTTTAGAGCCTCGTCAAAGGTTTGTTTTGCCGTTCTTTGTGCTACGCCAATAGAAACAGTCACGTTCACCGTTTTATTGTCGCTTGGCTGTTTACCTTTGCGAGATTTTTTATCTGTGCGTTTTGGGTTTCTGATCACCATGTCGTAAGTTGCAATATTTTGACGCAGTGTTTCGAGTTCAGGAATTGACTGCTCAGCTGTTTTTCTTGGAAATACAACGGTAAATTCCTCTCCGCCATAACGGTAAATCTTGCCACCCCCTTTAACGCCACTCATTTTTGCTGCCACTAGCTTAAGTACTTGGTCGCCAATATCATGGCCATAGGTGTCGTTGAATTTTTTAAAGTGGTCAATATCGAGCATAGCAACAGTGTATTTTCGCCCTAATGATAGAGCAAGCTGATTAAGTGCGCGGCGCGTTGGTAAGCTCGTTAAATCGTCTCTGTAAGCTAAATAATAAGAGTCGGTACTCACCGCTAATAAATACAAAGAAGCCATAAGTACAGCAATGACAGACCAAGGAAAATCAATAATATGTTGTTGGTTAAGGCACCACACAATAAAAGTAATGAGTAACGCCGTTTGCGTCAGGTTATGTGTTCTTACGCTTTGCCAAATGAGTAAGCTGCCAATGAGCGACAGTGGTAAAGCTATGGGTAAATAAGGAAGCAGTTGAGTATAAACAGAAGGTTGTAATGATAGCCCTTGTAAATGCAGACTCAGTGCCAGCCACGCAAACGCTGCGCCGCCACATAGAATAATTAATAAGGTTCGGGTCGCAGTGTGTATTGATAAAAGTGCGCGATCTTTTATCACGGCTAACAACATTAATAAACTTGCAGCGCATAGTAAAACCCAATCAGATTGCGTTTTAAGCCAACTTGACCACGGCAAAGCATATTCAAGTGAGCATAAATAAAGTAACCAAAACGCGCACAAAATAGCGACTCGACTTCGATTAAACTGAGTGGCAAATATAGCGGTAATAATCAGTAATGGATAAACAAGATTATTAATAAGAGAGAGCTTACTTTGCCATTGGGTTTGAAATTGAGTTAATAACAAAAATAATCCACACACGGCTAAAAGACTCAAAGAAGTTGATTTAACTCCTGCTAATTTTAACAACCCATGCTCCAAAGACCGATGCCTAAAAAAATAAAAGCTTATTGTATTGATATTAAAAAATATTACTACTTTAATGCTTGTTAATTATTTAAAAACAATACTTTAAAACTAACTTTAATGCTTTTTATCGACATTTTTTAACCAAATGTATGACATTTTAGTAAATGTAAAAATAGTGAGCAGATTTAATTTAACAAGCTGGGAGACGATGTAAAAAGCGTTTAAACATTGAATAGGCCATCCATGGCCTATTAATTAATCGTTTTTGTAGCAAGGGTAGTCACTGTAACCTTGCTCAGTGCCGCCATACATAGTGGCTGTATCGGCTTCATTTAATGGCCATTGATTTTTTATGCGCGCTGGTAAATCAGGGTTTGCAATAAAAGGGCGACCAAAAGCAAATAAATCACCGTAGCCCTTAGCTAACATCGCCACCGCTTTTTCAACAGTGTACTTACCAGCGTAAATAATACGCCCAGAAAATTCAGCTCTAGCTGCTTGATAAAATTGCTCTGGTAAATCAGGGGCATTGTCCCAATCAGCTTCTGCAATTGAAAGGTAGGCAATACCGGCTTGTTCAAGTACTTTAATCGCTTCAATGTAGGTATGGTGTGGGTCTGATTCTACTAACCCTAAATAAACACGGGTTTCATCAGTACTGCTAAATAAGGGCGCAAATCTAACCCCTAAGCGCTCAGGGCCTACTACGTCACTTACTGCCGCGACAATTTCTTTTAAAAAGCGCAGGCGATTAGTAAGAGAGCCGCCGTATTCATCATCTCGTTTATTGGTGTGCTCAGAAATAAACTGATTTACTAAATACCCATTAGCACAATGCAGTTCTACGCCATCAAACCCCGCTTCTAGCGCATTACGGGCAGCTTGTGCATACATGCCAACAAGCTCTTTTACTGCATCGGTTGTTAAAGCTTGTGGTTCACTTGGGTTGGCTAAAGCGCCTTGAGCCGGTCCTGTTTCAATAAAGACTTTAACGCTATCAGCTATTAGAGCTGAGGGGGCAATAGGTTTGGCTTCATTAGGCTGTAAGCTGGTGTGTGAAACGCGGCCAACATGCCAAAGTTGAGCAAAAATAATTCCACCTTCTGCATGTACTGCATCAGTTACTTTTTTCCAACCAGCTATTTGTTGATTAGAATGAATGCCTGGTGTCCAGGCATACCCTTGTCCTCTTGGTTCAATTTGAGTGCCTTCGGTAACCATAAAACCAGCACTAGCACGCTGTGCATAATATGTGGCCATCACCTCGTTGGGGATATTGCCAGGAACTGTGCTGCGTGAGCGTGTAAGTGGCGGCATTACAATACGGTTTTTAAGTGTGTATGGGCCTAAATTGATTGATGAAAATAGACTGTCGATATTTTTACTTGGTTGACTCATTTTAATACCTTTTAAATTAATAATGCTGTTTAGCGCCAATTACAATGCTGGTGAGCATAGGGATTAAGAGGTACAATTTGAAACAATGCTTTTTTGTTTAAGATACAATTATGAATGGTATATCTCGGCTTGATATAAAACAATTACGAATATTGAGTGCATTACTTAAACTAAAAAATGTGTCGGATGTGGCGCGCAAAATGGGCTTAACCCAGCAGGCTATTAGTGAGCAGCTGCGAAAATTGCGTGACTTATTTGACGATCGGCTTTTTATTCGACAAGGCAATACAATGGTTGCAACACCTAAGGCAATTGCACTAGAGAAGCCCGTTAATCAAATATTAACTCAGGTAGAAGCGTTATTAATACCTAAACAATTTACCCCAAGTAGTTACAAGGGCGTATTTACAATAAGTGCGACTGATTACGCTATAGCAGCTCTTTTGCCACAATTATTAGAAATAACAAGACGCGAAGCGCCAGGATTAAAGCTGATTATTCGTGACTTTGCCTCTGATAATGTTAATCAATTAATAAGTGCAGGAGAGCTGGATTTATTAATTAGTTTTCCTGAATTTATCCCTGCAAACTTAATCTATGACACATTATTTGAAGAACAGCATATTTGTATTGCAGGGAAAAACACGGTGTTTTCTACATCGACGTTGAGCCTTGCTGAAGTGGCCGCACACCCTCAATTAGTGGTTTCGGCGTCCCGTGCTAACTTACGAGGCTCTCACGACCAATGGTTTGCTGATAAGGGCTATGCGCGCAATATTGTTATGTCAGTGCCTGGCTTTTCATTTGTCCCCGATTTGCTCTGCAGTACTGACTTAATTGCTTTTTACCCATCGCGTTTACTGCCAAACGCCAAAGTGAAACAGCTTGAAGTTGAATTATTACCACCGCCATTTAAGGTGATTGCAGCGTGGCATCCACGTTCAAATAACAGCGATATTCACCAGTGGTTAATAGCGCAATTAAAACGGATTTAGTGACTATTTAATTAGTTGACGAATATCGTTCCCTGTTGGTGCCTCATGGGCACGTAACGAAAAGGCGGGTAATATCGCTAATATATGGTCAAATATATCTGACTGAATATTTTCATACTCACCCCAATTAGTTGTATTGGTAAATGCATAAATCTCAATGGGTAAGCCATTTTTAGTTGGCTCTAGCTGCCTTACCATCAGTGTCATTCCCTGATGAATATGTGGGTGATGTTTTAATAGCGCGACTAAATAATGACGAAATGTGCCAACATTAGTGAGCCGACGACCATTTAACGTACAGCTCATATCTATTTTTTTCGTGGTATTTTGCTCGTTAATAGCCGGTAGGGTAATTTCGAGGTAGTGACTCAATAAATCTGCTTTTTTCAGCGCGGTGATCTCTTGCTCATCTAAAAAGCGCACACTGCTCATTTCTATATGGATACTCCGTTTTATGCGCCGCCCACCAGATTCTGACATACCGCGCCAGTTTTTAAATGAGTCAGAAATTAGCGCATAGGTTGGAATAGTGGTAATGGTTTTATCCCAATTTCTTACTTTAACTGTGGTCAAGGCTATATCAATCACATCACCATCAGCGCCGTATTTGGGCATTTCTAACCAATCACCAACCGCAAGCATATTGTTTGCTGAGAGCTGAATACCGGCCACCAGCCCTAAAATAGCGTCTTTAAACACCAGTAGCAGTACAGCCGATAGCGCACCTAAACCACTGAGTAATATTAACGGGGATTTATTCATTAATAATGAAATCGCTAAAATACCGGTTAATACGCTGGCGATCAGTTTAATTGTTTGTAAAAAACCACGTAATGGAAAGTGAGCTGCAATGGGTTGCCTGTCAGATATTGCTTGAAAAATATTGAGCATAGAGAACAGCGAGAGCAGTGCAAATAAAATGATCCACTGATCAGTAAACATCTCAATGATATGTAAAAAAGCCGTTCCTTCTGGAACCCAGAGCCTAGCTTGTATAACAACCACAGCACCTTGTAAAACAAAGGAAATATTACGTGTTAATTTAAGCGCTAAGTCGGCAGGCGTGTGGGTATCGGTTTGAACAACTTTATCACTAAAGCGGCCTTTAAGTAGTCGTTTTGAAACTGACCTTAAGATGAGGTGCAATATGAGCGCAAATAAGCCAACCCAGCACAGTACTAATATGTTGTACCATAAATGCGCACTCCCAGGAAAATAAAGACTAAACCATTGCAGTAAAAATTCTCGCAGCTGCGATCGTATTTCAGTCATTTATATTCCCAAGAGATTTATTTGCGTGAGTTTCATCTATTTAATGAAATCTAGTTAAGCAGATGGGGCGAGAAAAGTCTATTTAAGCCGCGCTTAAATAGACGTTTTAAAAATAATATTTATATTTTATTTTCAGCAAGTTGCAGAGTTAACTCCTCAAAAATACTCGGATCGTCAATGGTTGATGGAATTTGTAGTTCTTCACCATCAATAAGTTGACGTAAGTTTTTGCGTAAAATTTTACCTGAGCGTGTTTTTGGTAAGCGCTCTACACACATAATATTTTTAAGACACGCAATAGCGCCGATTTGATTACGCACGGTTTGCACCAATTGCTGCTCTACTTCTTTATGCGAACCATGAAAATCATTTTTTAATACCACCATGGCCATGGGGTTTTGACCCTTGAGCGCATCATTAACACCAAATACGGCACATTCAGCAACCGCGGGATGAGCGGCTACAATTTCTTCCATTTCACCGGTTGATAAACGATGTCCCGCGACATTAATCACATCATCGGTGCGGCCCATAATAAATAGGTAGCCATCATCATCAATATAACCGCCGTCGCCAGAAAGATAATAGCCTTCATATTCACTTAAATAACCGGCTTTAAAGCGTTCGGTATTTTGCCAAATAGTGGGTAAACATCCTGGCGGTAAAGGCAGTTTAATAACGACTGCACCTTGTTCATTGGGGGCGCATTCGTCACCATTCATATCTAAAATACGTACGTCAAACCCAGGAGTCGCAACCGTTGAACTGCCTGCTTTTGTAGGTAGGTGCTCAATGCCGACAGGATTACAGGCTATCGCCCAACCAGTTTCGGTTTGCCACCAATGATCAAGCACAGGTAGGCCTGTTTTTTCTTTGAGCCAATCGTAGGTCGGGGGATCTAAGCGCTCGCCTGCTAAAAACAAGCATTTCAGACTTGAAGTATCGTATTGTTTAAACCCATCGGCATTGGGATCTTCTTTTTTTATCGCTCTAAAGGCTGTCGGTGCGCTAAATAAAGCCGTTACTTTATACTGTTCAACCACTCGCCAAAATGCACTGGCATCTGGGGTTCTAACTGGTTTACCTTCAAATAAAATAGTGGCACAGCGGTACATAAGCGGGGCATACACTATGTAGGAATGGCCTACAACCCAACCAATATCCGAAGCGGCCCAAAACACGTCACCAGGTTTCATTCCGTATACGGTTTCCATGCTGTAATGCATGGCAACGGCATGGCCGCCATTTTCACGAACAACTCCCTTGGGAGTACCGGTTGTGCCTGACGTGTATAAAATATAAAGCGGGTGATCGCCATTTACCGGAACAGGATCAACGCCAGTAGCTGTTTGCATTGCAACAGCCCAGTCAATATCACGCTCAGGCATAAGTGGTGCAGTTACTTGTTCACGCTGATAAATAATACAATGTTCTACTTTATAAGAGGCTGATTCGAGGGCGTTATCAAGTAACTCTTTGTATTCAATTACGGTATTCACTTCCACACCGCAAGAAGCACTGAGTACTAACTTAGGCTTGGCGTCATCAATTCTTACGGCAAGCTCATGCGCTGCAAACCCGCCAAATACGACCGAATGAATAGCGCCGATGCGGGCGCAGGCTAACATACCAATTACGGCCTCGGGGATCATGGGCATATAAATAACCACGCGGTCGCCTTTTGTTACGCCTAAAGACTGCATTACTCCTGCGAATTTAGCGACCTCTTGTTGTAGTTCAAAGTAGCTGTAGCTGCGCGCGGTATTGGTTACGGGTGAGTCATAAATTAACGCTGTTTCATCACCATGGCCGGCAATAACATGCTGATCTACCGCTAAAAAGCAGCTATTAAGTTGGCCGTCGGCAAACCAGTGATATAAATCGTTTTCATCTTGTGTGTAAGCTGTTTCGGGAGCCTGGTACCAAGGGAGGCGTTTACTTTGCGATAACCAAAACGCTGCCGGGTTTTGTTTAAACTCGTTGTAGTGTTGTTTGTATTCACCTGACATAAAGGCTCCTGAGCAAAATTTAATATAACTTTATTTAAAACTAAGCGCTTTTTATCAGGAGTGATATTCGACTATGGTCGGTTAAATAATGAACGGATTGTGTGGTTTTTAGCTAACGCTATGGTTTATAAAGAACTAACGACTAGTTTGATGATTTAAATGAGGTAACATATAAAAATGATGAACTATTTAATGTGGTAATAATGAGTCAAGTTGTCAGAGTAGGCGTTGCAGTGATAGTAATGCATGATAATAAAATTTTACTCGGTGAGCGAATAGGCGCACATGGTGCAAATACCTGGGCAACCCCTGGGGGGCATTTAGAATTTGGTGAAACGGTTGAGCAATGTGCAGTGCGCGAAGTCGCTGAAGAGACTGGGCTTACTGTTACTAATATTCGTAAACTCGATTTTACCAACGATATTTTTAGCGCTGAGAACAAGCACTATATTACCTTATATGTACAGGCAAAGTATGAAGGTGGCGAGCCTGTAAATAAAGAGCCTAACAAATGTTTACAGTGGCGTTGGTGCGATATTAATAACTTACCTTCACCTTTATTTACTTCATTAAAAAATTACTTAACGCAAGGCGTTTTACCTACTCAATACTAAAGGCGCGTTGGAATAGGGAGTTGCCATTTATTTAAAATTTGTTGGTATTCACCGCTTTCTTTTATCGCGTTTAATCTATCAGTAATAATTTTCGCTGTTTGCGGGTTAAGCTGCTTACTTGCTGCAAAGTGAAGAGAAGAAGGTAGCTCATCTAAATGTATACGCTTAGTAATTAAGTTTGGGTCGAGCCCTGCTCGCTTTAACTCGTTTTCAAGGGTGAGGGTGTTAGTCACCACAAAATCGATACGATTTTTATACAGCATTCTCCATAGCTGCTGGTAGTAACTGACTAAGACTAAATTCTCACTTTCAGTAAAGCCTTGAGCTTCTAAATAAGCCTGTGCAGAATAACCGCGAATAGTGGCTACTTTGTATTCTTTGGCAAAGTTTAAGTGAATCACTTCATCGTTATGACTGCGTAAACTTACTAGGTATGCATCTGCAAAATACACTTTTCCCAGCCACTTAAACTGGCTGTTTCTGTTTGGCGTTTTTAACAGTGACAGCATGATGGCATTAGGATTGGCTTGTTGTTGTTGAAACATACGCGCCATCGGCATTATTTCAAACGTTGCTGTTAAAGCCGTGCCTTTTAATACTGCTTTAGCGATATCTACTAAGGCACCCTGCGCTTCACCTTGAGGGTTTTTAAAATGATAAGGAGGCAAATCTTCAGCGATGAAGGTAACCGGGTTTGCGTGACAGGCCGCACTATAAAAAACCAATACAAAAACAGTTAACATCATACGCAAACGCATAAATAATTGTCTTTAAAGCAATACATGAGGCTAGTGTAAATAAAATCAATAAAAAGGTACACGTTAAATGTGTGTTTTAGGTAATCAAATTGTTTAATTATTGTTTTTTATAAATTGACGAGGTGAGCATTGATACCAGCGCTTAAAGGCGCGATTAAAAGAGCTTTGATCATTAAACCCCAACATAGTTGCAATACTGCTTAGCGAATAATGAGGAATATAAGTTAACAAACGGCGTTTTTGCTCTTGCTCAAGAAGAGCGGCAAAATTGGTGTTTTCTTGCTTTAGGTGGCGTTGCACTGTGCGCGGGGTCATATTTAAAGCACTAGCCGTTCTGATCAGTGAGCAGTCCTGCAAATCGTATTTAGCCATTAAAATATGATTAATTTTTTCTGTTAATAATTGCTGACTTTTAAACTGGGATAGCTGTTGCTCTGACATTTGCTTTAGCACAGCGTTAATCTGGGAGTTATCGGTTTTAAAAGGAAGGGTTAAGTAACTACTTGGAAACTCTACTTGATTAAAGTTAGCGCCAGCTTTTACTGGGCAATTAAACCATTGCGCTAATTGTTGTAACTCACTGTCTGAAAAATGTGCTGTAAAATAAACGCAACTAGGCGAAAGCTGAGGATTAAGCAGTTGGCGTATAACACTTACCCACGCGGTCATATTTCGTAATACGGCCTGTGGACTGCACTGTGGGTCTGCTAACCAGGTTACCTTGCAAAGTGTTTGTTGCTGTTCAAACTCAGCACGCCCTATGTTAGCCACTAAACTGTCGTAGCTCAGTAATGCAGTAATGGCACTGGCTAGATTAGTACTCGATTCAATTAAATACCCAAGTACACCAAAATCAGCGGTACGTATTTGTTTTCCTAATTCAAACCCGAATAAGGAGTCATTTAGCGTTTGCTGTGCATAACTAAGCAGCGCATTATAGCTTTTTAAGCTAATACGTGGCGCTAATTGTTGTGTTTGCTTATTTGTATATTCATCAAATTCAATGGCAGTTAGTATCTCTTGGCTATCTAATCCTGTGCTTTGAAGATAATCCAAACAGCTAGAAAAGTAATGATCGGCTAAGGTTTTCATTTGTCGCCTAAAGCTAAAAAATAGTCATCTAATCGCAAGTTTGCCATGCAATATTTTTATATGCTAGAGATCTATAAAAATAATATGGGGCACACAATGATTGAGATAAACGTTAAACATAGTGTGGCAGCAACGCCTGAACAATTACGCACCTTATTATTAGCGCATGCTGATTTGGGGCGCTTTTTTAATGCGCAGTTTGAAGTGTTAACACCGCAAGACTCGGGTGAAATAAGTGGTGGAAAAGGCACCATTAGACAAATAAAAATGCAAGGTACAACATTTAAGGAGCAAATAATAACGGCCGATAATAGCCACATTTGTTACTGCATTTTAGGGGATAAACCCGTTGCACAGCACCGTGGTGATATTTACTTAAAAGCCAATAATACTCAGCCATCACTCACCGAGATCAGCTACCATATTCGTTGTATTGCGCCTTTGTGGTTACCCGACTTTATACTGGTTTTTTTTATAAAAAAAGATGTTAGCCAAGCACTTAAAAAAATAGCCAGCTATTTTCAGGAGAAAGGTCATGAGCATTGAAATTATTTTATTGGCACTGAGCCCTATTTTTTTGCTGTTTGTAGGGGTTGAGTTTATAAAATTTAGACGTTACTACGATATAAAAGACAGCTTAGCCAACGCGTTACTTGCTTTATTACATCAAGGCGCTGATGCCATTGCGTTATTATTATTAATGCCGTTTTTTTATTGGTTGTATCAGTTTCGGCTATTTGATATTGAATTGACGCTATTTACTGTATTAGGCGCTTTTTTACTGCAAGACTTTTTATACTATTGGTTTCATCGTGCATCACATCATATTCATTGGTTATGGGCCGCTCATGTAGTGCATCATAGTTCTACTAAAATGAACTTTACCACGGCATTTAGGCAAAGTTTAATGTATCCGCTGGCGGGAATGTGGCTATTTTGGTTGCCGATGATATTAATAGGCTTTGAGCCTGTGATTGTTTTTGCTGTGGTGGCACTTAATTTGGCTTATCAATTTTTTGTACACACGCAAGTGGTAAAAAAGCTCGGTTGGTTTGAAGCATTATTTAATACCCCATCGCATCATCGGGTGCACCACGCTATAAATAATGGCTACTTAGATAAAAACTTCGCTGGCGTTTTAATTATTTGGGATAAATTATTTGGCACTTATGTAGAAGAGGATGAAAACAAGCCCTGTAAATACGGCATTATTGGTCAATTAAACAGTAATAACCCGATCAAAATCACCTTTCATCAGTGGCAGTATTTATTTAAAAGTACTTACCAAGCTAAAGGATTAAAAGCCAAGTTAAACGTGTTGTTTGGCTACCCAACAAGCTCTCAAAGTAGTAATAAGTAAGCCTATTTTTATATAAAAAAGCCAGGAGCAAATAGCATCACTCCTGGCTTATCTCACAGTAAAATTTAGTTATTTGGCCGTTGTGATCACTGTATCAATTAAGTGTACAACGCCATTACTAGTGTAAATATCAGTGGTTGTTACATTGCTGCCAGCTACTTGTAGTGATGTAGCCGGTAAGCTTACTTGCCACCAAATATCGTTCACAGCTTGACCATTATTCTGACCAGCTGCCGTATCACCTGAGAAGGTATATAAAGGGCGGCCAAGGTAAGCGACTTGCATGCTGTCATCTGAGCGAGCAATCAATGATAAACCCGGAATATTTTCGATAGACTCCGCAGTGCCTAACACGGGTGGCCACGTTGTTGCACAAGCTGCTTCACATACGCTCATTGCCTCACCTAAGTCGTTATCAAATACATACACGGTTTTACCTGGTATTGCGTTGGCCATACCTGTTACCAAACGATTATTTGTTGCATCATAAGCTACGCTGTCTGTTGCTGTATTTTCGGTACTGGTAAAATCTACCACGTTTACGCTTAGCATATTATCAGCAAGTGTAGTGACCATTTTACCATTGGCTGCAAATGCATCGGTACTTCCAACTTGAGCGCCTAATACATGTTGAGTCAGAACACCTGTTAGTGCAGCGGTGTCAGCCAATAAGGCATCTAAATCAGCGGAAGGGATTTTACTAAATGCCGCATTTGTTGGTGCAAATACAGTAAATGATTGAGTGGTATCGTTAAACGTATCAACTAACCCTGCTGCTTGCAGTGCAGTTACTAATGTAGATAATGCAGGCGTTTCTGTGGCAACTGTTGCAATAGTTTTAGTCGGTGTGCCGACTTCAGCCGGTGGCATAATCACTTTATTTAATACATGAATAACGCCGTTGCTAGCGGTTACATTTGCCTCTGTGATTGCCGAATCATTGATAAATAGCGAGCTATTTACATAAGAAATAGCAGCCATGTCGCCATTGGCCATTTCTACTTTGTTACTATTGCTATTAGCAATGGCTACAGCGTCATCAGATAAAACAGTGGCGTCAGGGAATACATGGTAAAGCAAGATATCACGAAGTGTATCTGTATCAGCTAACAGCGCATTAATTGTATCCTGACCGAGCGCTGCAAATGCATCATCCGTAGGAGCAAATACACTAAAAGTGTTATATGGATCAGCAACTAACGTATCTAAGCCTGTTGCCGTTAGCGCAGCAAGAAGTGTAGTAAAGTTACCATTTGCACTGGCTATATCAGCAATTGTTCCTGCGCTTTGCGGTAAGGTTACATCAGAAATAATAACCGAATCGATTACATGGATAACACCATTAGAAGTCATAATATCTTTAACAATGATGTTTGCACCGCCAAACGACAACATATTTGTATCTGCGTTTATCGCAATTGGAAGTGTATTGCCTAATAGCGTTTCAGCTGATTGGCCGTTTAAAGACATTGCAGTGACTGAATCAACTGACCCAACAAGTACATGCTGCTTTAAAACATCCGCTAAAACGGTTGGGTTTGCCAGCAGTGTATTTAAAAAACCATTACCAATTGCTTCAAATGCAGCGTCGGTAGGCGCAAAAACGGTGAACTCTTTCGACGTATCCGCCAGTGCCGATGTTAAGCCTGCAGCGTCAAGTGCGGCAAGCAAAGTACTAAAGTCGCCTGCTTGTTGAGCTGTTTCAACAATATTGTTGGTTGGCGGTGTTTCTGACACTGTTTTGGGGGTAAGTACTGCGTCAATAACATGAATAATACCGTTGTCGGTTTTAATGTCGGTCATTGTTACCGTGCTGGTATTAACTAATAAGCTTTCACCATTTAAAGACAGTGCAATACTTTGTCCGTTTACCGTTTCAACGGTTGACCCAGCCAAACCAATTGCTGCTTGCGCATCTACTCTGCCAGAGATCACATGGTAAGTTAAAATTGAGCTTAAAGTATCAGGATCAGCTAATAAATTATTGATAGTTTCTTCACCTAATAACGCAAATGCATCATCTGTAGGAGCAAAAACGGTATAGCTGTTAGTTAAGTCGTCTAGTGTTTCATCTAGACCTGTTGCTTCTAAAGCTGCAACAAGGGTAGTGAATTCTCCAGAGTCCTGTGCGGCATCAAAAACAGAAACGGCTGGTTGTGGATCTACAGTGACAGGGGCGTTGTTATCATCGTCGCTACTACAACCTTGAATGAGTAACAAGGGAAGTATGATAGCACCGAGCTTAAATACTTTATTCATAATTTTTCCTTTAATTGAATGTTACAGTGTTACAGCTTTGTGAACTCTACGTAGCCAAGCTCTGTATTGAACAAAAAAAGGAGCGTTATTTTTGTACGATTTAATAGGTGTAAGATTTAATTGAACTTTTATTCAAGTAAGTCTTAAATTTTAGTTTTTTTACTGCGAGGCGCACCCAGTAAAATAAAAAGGTGGCAAATACACACTGATAAAAATGCACTAATTCCCAAAGCGCCACCAAAGCCATCAAGAATGGGAACCAAATAGGCAAAAAACAATGAAAATATAATTGCTGAACTGGCAAGCGTATAAACACCAAAGCGGTGAGGGGCGCTCATGCCAATAAAGGTGCCGCCAAAAAAAACGATACTATAGAGTTCTGCGTTGAGGCTCAGCTGTGCAAAAATCAGATAGGCAATAATTGAGAGTGCAGCGGAGGCTCTTATAGCATCAAAGCGGTTATGCTTTGCTAAATAAAAGGTAAAAAAAGCACCAGCCAAGGCTAATACTGGGTATGTAATAGTCATATCAGTAATCCTTTAGCTAAAACAAACAGGGCTACACTGGCAAATGCAATACTGCCTAATCGTCCGCCAAATCCTGCAAATACATTAAGTGTTAGTGTATATAAAACAGCGCCAATGGCAGAAATAATAGCGATTTCCCAATAGTTGCTAATTAAGCTGGTGGAACACATACCGGCAAAACTACCTGCATAAATGGAGGCATAAGGGTGGTTTTGATAACGTGCAGGAAACGGAATAAATGAGCCGATGAGGCCTGTTAAAGCAGCAGACACAACAATAGGTAATGCCAATGTGGTATGCATTATAAAGCACGACAAGCAGCCGATAAAAAAGGTGATGAATTTTAAAAGTATGAATTTAGTCATAAGGCGCACATCATAAAGGTTCAGTTTTAGCTTTAATAGTTAAAATCGACGATTTAAGACTAAAAGCGATATATGACTTCCAAAAGAGCAAATAACCGTGGCTTTAAATTAAATGTACGCAATGAATGACTAAAAATAATGCCATTAATGTTCTATAAATTACAAATTATGTATAATGCAGCATATTTCATATATTAAAAGTTATAACCTAAGGTAATTTATGTCTAACTGTTTGCATTTGGCTATTCCAGCTGGTGATCTTGAAAAAGCGAAAGCGTTTTATTGTGACGTGCTTGGTTGTAAAACGGGTAATAGTGAAGCTGGGCGATGGGTAGACATTGATTTTTGGGGTAACGAGTTAACGCTTCATCAAAGCACAGAGCGCTTACCAACAGTGCGTCATGATGTTGATATGGGCGCAGTAGCTGTACCGCATTTTGGTATTCACTTATCTGAAGATGAATTTCAGGCGTTAAAAACTCGGATTGCGGCTGCTGGCCTTGAATATTTAGATAAGCCTTACCGCCGTTTTGTAGGTGATGAATTTGAGCAAGAAACTTTTTTTATTGAAGATCCAAATGGTAACGTTTTAGAAATGAAAACTATGGTAAACCCAGAAGTATTATTCAAAAAAGACGAGTAATGATTATGCGCCTAAACGATTACTTTAGGCGTTTTCTCTTGTGTAGGTTTGCTTAGCCTGCGCTTTTCGTAATGACTTTTTTTGATACATTGCTTCATCACCGGCTTTTAAAACCTCATCTAAATTTTTAGGCGCTTCGCTATAGTTTATTTGCCCTACGCTTGCGTAAATAGCGATGGTGTTGCCTTGGTGTTCTAAGCTAAGCGCATTTAATTTTTGTTCAAGGGTCGCAACTCGCTGGTTAATTTTATCTTTGCTGGTAAATAATGCCATAGCCACAAACTCATCTCCGCCTAAGCGGCCAACTGCGTCTTCACTGCGCATATGCTGACTAATTGACTCTGCCACCGTACAGAGTACTTTATCGCCAACATCATGGCCGTAGGTATCATTTATTGCTTTAAATCGGTCTAAATCGATATATAAAAAACACAACACGCCACCACGTTGAGCGTGTTTTTTTAATAACTCATTGGCTTTTAAACTCCAGCCTCGGCGGTTATAAATATGACAAAGATGATCGTAATTAGCATGCTGTTCAGCCTGTTTTTTAGCATAACTGAGTCGTTGAATTCGCCTACCAACTGCAATAGCAAGAAGCAGAGATTCAATCGTAAAAGCAATCACAAACCCATAACGCTGTATAAAAGGACTGTATTCGGTTAGTAACACTCTAAATATCATGCTGATAAATACACAGCTTAAGGCAATAAATACCAAGCTGGCTTCGTTAACGCCTTGTTTAGCTTGCACAGCTGAGAGTATAAAAATGGTCATCACAATCAGTAGTGACAAATAGCCAGTAACGATTGTGGTGATATTAGTAATAGCGGGTAAATCTAAAGCTATTTTTTGTAAGCACAAAGTCAGTACACATAACGCGGTAATTTTTAATGCATAACTTAATTTGCGCCAATACTCAGGTAGCTCTAATAGTGCGCTCATAAACCAAGTAGCACTGACTATAGTTAAACCAATGCTTAATGTATAAAGGTGGCTGATATATGCAGAAAAGTAGCCATTGGTAAATAAATAGGGCTGGCCTTCTTGTAAAAAAATAAAGCTAGCGATACAAAAAAGATAGAGGCCATACAGTTTAAAAATAGCGTCTTTAATGCCATAACCTATTATTAAAGCATAAAAAATAAGCGTTGCGCATAATCCATAAAACACCCCAAATATTAAATTGTACAACTGCACCTTTTCAATAAACTGCTGTGAGTCTAGCCAAGTAAACCGGGGATTATAGCTGGCAGTAGTGGTTAAAGTTAGCTTTGCATTAAAGCTGCCTTGTTCCATTAAAATAGCCATTTGATTTGTTTTTAAAGGGGCTTTTAATTGGTTATTTTGTTGCCACGAAAAACTTTCAAGTGCAGGGCGAGTAAACGTAAAAACACCGCTTTGGTTTAGCGTACATACCAACTCAAATTGGTTAATGCCTTTTTCTAGTTTTATGTCTGCAGCAATACCTTGCGATAAGGGAATGGACACACTGTTTGTAATAGATTTTAAATTGCAGCTATCTTTTGCAATAGCTGTATTGCAGATAAGAAAAATAAAAAATAAAGCACCGCAAAGTTTAATACATAAGGAGGTGGTTGTATGTAAGTGCTTCCTTATTGTTACGGTGTTATTGAGCATAGTAGGGTTATAAAAATGGCAGTTACCCTATATTAACAAAGCGTGTTATCTTTGCTAGTAAAAGTTAATAATAAAGTTTGATATAGCGCATGAATGGGTAAATCTTATTTTTATAACTGTATTTCACTCGGAGTTTTATTAAAGTGGCGTTTAAACTCACGGCTAAACTGTGATGCACTGGTGTAACCTACCTTAAAAGCAGCTTCATTTGCTTTGCTGCCCGCTGTGGTAATTAACTCTTTTGCTTTAGCTAAACGTACTTTTTTTAAGTATTGTAAGGGAGATTCAAACGTTACCTGTCTAAATGCACGATGAAAAGAGGATACGCTCATATTTACCTCTTCTGCTAAACCTTCAACAGTAATAGGGTTTGCATAGTCCTGATGCATCGTTGCTAGTGTGCGAGCTATACGCGCATAATGGCCATCATGCATAGCTAGGCCTATTAAAGTATTCCCTTGGGGGCCGCAAAGGACACGATACACTAGCTCTTTTACTATATCTTCGCCGAATACCTCAGCCTCAAGTGGATTATTTAAAACCGTTAGTAACCTACATGTTACCTGCTCCATTGCGCAGTCTAGCTTTGCTGATTGTACTGCGCCAATGTGCGCGCTGGAGACAGATAAAGGCTGGTGCTGCATCATCTGATTAACCAGTTTGTGCAACATGACAGGGTTTATATCTATAGCTATGCCCATAACCGGTAAGTCATTATCGGTAAACGCTTCACACTCTAATGGGACCGGTACACCTAGTACCAAGTAATCACCTTCGCCGTATTTTATTTGATGTTCTGGGAAATGAATTATTTTATGGCCTTGGCCAACCACGATTATGCCTGAATTATAAATAAGCGGCTGGCGCGGTGAACTTTTGGTAGCGCGATGAAAATACACCCCAGGAATAATTGTTTCCATGGTGCCCTCAAAGCTTAGTAAATTATTGTACTCGGCGTATTGTTGCAACATTTTGGCTATGATGGGCATAAAAGTATCTGTAATTAAAATATTTTGCGTAAAATAACAGTGCTGGTAGTTTTAGGCAAGCTTTAGGCAGTTATTGGGCTTTTTATATATTAACTTTGCTACTAATATGCATCCATCAAAGCTTTACTTGATATGTGACTAAGTAAAGCATTATGAAATTAACCGTCACCTAGGAGCAAAATAATGAAATTTAGCTACGTAAATCCCACTCTCATCCAATTTGGCCAACAGCAAATTGCCGCACTTAGCGACTTGATCGCAAAAGATCAAAAAGTATTAGTTGTTTATGGCGGCGGCTCAATTAAAAAGAACGGCGTGTATGACCAAGTTGCTGCTGCACTTGAAGGTTTTGATTGGGTCGAATTCTCGGGCGTGGGTGCTAACCCAACAATTGAAGTACTTGACCAAGCGGTTAAAATTTGTAAAGAACAAGATATCGACTTTGTATTAGGTGTCGGCGGCGGCTCTGTAATAGACGGCGTTAAATACATTGCGGCTTCTGCAGTATACGACGGCGAAGGTTGGGACATTCCTACTGGTAAGCATACAATTACTAGCGCATTACCAATTGGTGCCGTATTAACGCTACCAGCTACAGGTTCTGAATCTAATCAAAACTCAGTGGTAAGCAAAGAAGCGACTAAGCAAAAATTGCCGTTTGCTTCACCAGAGGTACTGCCTAAATTTGCGATTATGGATCCTGATGTAATGAAAACATTACCACAGCGCCAGCTTGTAAATGGCTTAGTTGATGCGTGGGTGCATACTTGTGAGCAATACCTTACGTTCCCTGAAGGCGCATTGGTACAAGAAGGATACGCAGAGGCACTGTTAAAAACGCTCAAAACACTGGGCGATAACTTTGAAAACCAAGACGATGCATGGCGTGCAAACCTTATGTGGGCAGCTAACCAAGCACTTAATGGCTTAATTGGTTCTGGCGTATCGCAAGATTGGGCAACCCACATGATTGGTCATGAGCTTACTGCTGCCTATGGTGTTGACCATGCGCGTTCGCTTGCTATTGTTCAGCCTTCTTTATTGCGCAATCAATTTGCAGTTAAAAAAGCGAAACTAGAGCAAATGGGTAAAAACGTATTTGGCCTTGAGCAAACAGACGATTTAGCGGAGCAAACAATTCAAGCGATTGAAGCGTTTTACCACAGCCTTGAGGTTGCAACACAGCTAACTGAACATGGTGATGATAAAGCGGCTGCCATTGATAATATTATTGGCAAACTAGAAGCACATGGCATGGTTGCCCTTGGTGAAAACCAAGCGATTACGCTAAAAGAAAGCCGTGAAATTTTAGAACACGCGGTTGCTTAAGCGTTAATTTTAAAAAACCACTGGCTGTTAAAGCCGGTGGTTTTTTGTTTTATAGTTAACCTCAGTAAACGCAATTGGCGCCATTAATTGATAAAAAGCCCTTTATTGTCGTTTGTCGCTAATATACTATGTGGCTTCAATTGGTTAGGTTTATTTAAGTCAATTTTAGGCTGAGAAGATAGCTAAATTATGCGCTCAAATCGTTTGTTAATGGTCATGTTACTCGTGCTTGTGCACAGCTTTATAAGTTGTGATGGCGCTGCATACCATTTACAAGAAGACGTTGAGCATGTAAGTAACGCATTATCACAAAACACTATAACCGCTGATAATGACCAAGGACAAAGCGATAATCAGCCACCGGTTGAGATTCATGCACACCAACATTGTCACTGTGGCTATTACAGCACACTTAGTCACGCTATTATTCCTCAACAAAGTAAACCCTCAGTACTTGTGTATTACCATGGTTTAAATTATCCACCTGATGTACCCCCACCGAATTCATTTAGCTAGTTTTTAATTTAATTTAATTTCAATTAATTATTGTGCTTTTAGCTGCCTGCGCGTAAGCGTTCTATGGGCTGTTATAGGCATGTTTAAATTGCTAACTATTTTACACTGTCGCTATTTTTAGCGTAGGTTGTCAATGGTTTGCAAGTGAACTCTGTTTATTAAAAAACGGACAAGCTATATGAATAAAAAACCAATTATGCTGGTGGTGATGCTGTGCGCGCTACCTGCTTTTAGTGCGTTTGCAAATGTTAAAACGTTAACCCTAAAACAAGCGTTGATAAATACCGAGCAACAAAATCCGCTATTAAGCGCTATCCTTATCATCAAAAAATACTCAGCGCGCTTAAATCTCAAGCGGCGCTTTCGCCTAATCCTGTCTTAAATGTAGAAGCCGAAAACCTATTAGGAACTAACGATGCGCGTGGTGTGCAAGGGGCTGAAATAACCTTGTCATTTAGCCAGCTTATAGAGCTTGGAGATAAACGCCAAAGCCGTATAAATTACGCAACGGCGAACATTAAAGCCCAAGCAATACAATATCAAAATACTCGGTTAGCTTTATTAGCAACCACTGGTGAGCGATATTACGAGGCGCTTAAATTTCAAACCTTACTTACGCTTAACAGCGAACGACAACACGTGGTGAGCCAAGCTCTCAAAGCAATAAAGCAACGGGCTAACGCTGGCGCTGTATCGCAAGCCGATGTAACCCGTATGCGTTATGCGCTAAGCCAAGTTGAGCTTGAGAAAGCTAAGCTAAATAGCGAATTTGAGCGAGCGCGTTTATCGCTCAATGAGCTGTGGAATGAGCAACATGACTACACGAATTTCGCAGGAAATATGGCTACCTTAATACCGCTTAAATCTGAGCAAGCGTTACTCAATGCAGTTAACCAAGCGCCTGAGTTTGCCATGTTGCAGCAACAATACTTACAGCAAGCGGCCAACTTAACGCTGCAAAAAGCTAACGGGCAAAGCGACATTAATGTAGGTGCGGGCCTGCGCTACAATCAGCAAAGCGATACCAGTTCGTTGCTGTTTTCGTTTTCTATGCCATTGCAATTGAGTAACCCAAATAGCGGTAATTTTGAAGCGGCTAACAGTCAGTTGGCATTGTTACGTGAGCAGCAAGGGCAATTACGGGTTCAGTTACGCCAACAAGTTCGTACCTTGTACGCCTATTACCAAGGCAAAACGTTACAGGCGCAGTTGCTATCAGAGCAGGTTATTCCACAAGCCCAAACACTCATTGAGCAAAGTTTAAAAAGCTATCAACGCGGACAAATTTCGGTGTTGCAATTGCTCGATGCTCAACAAGCTCTATTTGACTCTAAACGCGCACTTATCAATACCTATGCAGCGCTATATCAAACGCACCTTACTCTTGAGCGTTTAACTGGCCAATCTTTAACTGGGACTTTTCAATCATGAACAACACGTTTATCGCACTATTAATATTTCTTTCGTTTACAACGAGCGTTATAAGTACACATGTATTTGCCTCAGCAGAGCATGGGCAAATGCAGCAATCCCAAAAACAAGGTGCCCATGGCGGCTTTTTATTAACTAACGCAAAGCTCACTCTTGAGTTAAAGCTGCGAGAATTGGCAGGTAAAGTTGAGCTGCGCGTATATGGTTATGAGCAAAATCAGCCGATAGATATAAACGATTTAAGCATCGAAATGAACTTAAAACGATTAGTAGAAGCGCCGCAAAAAATACAATTTACGCGTGAGAATGAGTACCTTGTTAGCACGCAACCCATAAATGAGCCACATTCGTTTTCGCTTTTCATTACTGCCAATTATAAAGGTGAACACGTTAGTTTTGAGTACACCCAACACGAAGGCCGCACTGTGCTTAGTGAGCGAGCGATTAAAGGTGCGGGTATTGAAACGCAGATAGCACAAAGTGGCGAAGTTGATATTTATGACACGCTGTTTGGTGTTATTGCACCGACACAGCACGGCACAGTAGAAGTGATGGCGCCATATACCGGATTGATCAGCGATATTTTTGTCAGCATTGGTCAAACGGTTCAAAAAGGTGAGGTACTGGCCAGTGTCACCAACCGTGAAACATTACAAAACTACAGTATTAAAAGCCCCATTAGCGGTGTGGTAACCGAGCAATATTTAAAGCGTGGCGAACTGGCAAGTACTCGCGCGTTAATGCAGGTCGTGAATCTTGATAAAGTATGGGTTGAGCTCTCAGCCTTTCCTGAAAACATCGAAAATCTAGCCATTGGTCAAAGTGCCACGGTGTACGATTTACATCACCATTTAAATGCCCAAGGTAAGGTGTTTTTTATAGCGCCTATGATGACCGGCGGGCACATTGCACGTGCCCGTATAGCGCTTAATAACCCAGATGGTCATTGGCGCCCAGGTATGCATGTTAATACTGATGTCAGTATCGATAAGGTTAATGCTCGCGTGCGTGTAAAGCCTGAGGCTATTCAAGAGTTTAACGGCATGGCGAGTGTGTTTGTGCGTAAAAATAATGTGTTTGAAGTACGCCCGGTTACTTTAGGCGCAAAAAATAGCGAGTGGGTTGAAGTCATCGCAGGTTTAAGCCCCGGTAGTGAGTACGTCACTGTCAATAGCTATGTGATCAAAGCCGATATTTTAAAAAGCGGCGCAAGTCACGCTCACTAGGAGGTACCATGATTAACTGGATTGTTTCTTTTGCGGTTAAACGCCGCATGATGGTGCTTGCGCTAACATTTTTATTTGCTGGGTTTGGTGTGTATAACATCCAAAACTTAGCGGTAGATGCTGTCCCCGATATTACCAACGTGCAAGTGCAAATTAATACTAAAGCGCCTGGTTTTACACCGCTTGAAGTCGAACAGCGTATCACTTACTTAGTCGAAACGGCGATGGCGGGTATTCCTAAGCTTGATTACACACGTTCGCTTTCTCGCTATGGGCTTTCTCAAGTAACCGTTATTTTTGATGAAGGCACCGATATTTATTGGGCGCGTCAGCAAATTGGTGAACGGATTCAAAGTATTCGCGCCGATTTACCTAATAATATTGAGCCAAACCTTGGACCTATTGCCAGTGGTTTAGGTGAAATATTTACCTACAGCGTGCATGCAAAGCCCAATGCGTTAAAAAGTGATGGTACGGCGTATAACGCCGAAGACTTACGTACTTTGCAAGATTGGGTTATTCGTCCGCAGCTTTTAAAAGTAAAAGGCGTAACCGAAATAAACAGCCAAGGTGGCTTTGAGCGCCAGTACCAGGTTGCGCCCATGCCAGAAAAGCTCATTGCTTATAAGCTGACAATCAAGGATGTTATTAGTGCACTTGAGCTTAATAACAGCAACCGTGGTGCTGGTTATATAGAGCGCTTTGACGGCCAATATTTAGTGCGCTCGCCAGGGCAATTAAAAACCTTAGCCGATATAGCAAACACCGTTATCGCCAAGCGAGATGATACCCCTGTGCGAATTAAAGACGTGGCAAATGTGTATTTAGGAAAAGAGCTCAGAACCGGCGCGGCTACCTATAATGGCGAAGAAACCGTACTAGGCACGGCAATGATGCTAATAGGTGAAAACAGCCGTGTGGTTGCCAAAGCCATGGCTGATAAGTTGATAGAGGTACAAAAAAGCTTACCTGCAGGGGTTATCGTTGAGCCTGTCTATGACCGTACCAACCTGGTTGATAAAACCATTGCCACAGTTCAAAAAAATCTGTTTGAAGGGGCGGTATTAGTTATCGTCATTTTACTGTTATTGCTCGGGAACATCACTGGTGCGCTTATTACCGCCATGGTTATTCCGCTGAGTATGCTATTTGCTATTACTGGTATGGTGGGCAATCGAGTCTCGGGTAACTTAATGAGCTTAGGCGCAATCGATTTTGGATTAATTGTAGATGGCGCGGTGATTGTGGTTGAAAACTGCCTTCGTCAATTAGGGATGGCTCAACATAAACACGGGCGCTTACTTACACTCAGTGAGCGTTTAAAAGTTGTCACTTCAGCCACCAAAGAAGTGTTTAGCCCCGCCGTATTTGGTATTTTAATTATTATGTTGGTATATTTACCGCTATTTGCGCTCAGTGGTGTTGAGGGCAAAATGTTTCAGCCTATGGCGTTTACTGTGGTTGCCGCGTTAATAGGTGCACTCATTTTTGCTGTCACCTTTGTGCCAGCGGCTATTGCCGTATTTGTGCGTGGTAAAGTAGATGAAAGCGAAAACGCAGTAATGCGTGGCGTTAAAAAAATCTACAAGCCACTGCTTAACTTATCGCTTAAATTACCGTGGCTGATGGTGAGCATTGCGACGGTTTTAGTACTAGTGCTTGGCTTTAAAGTTAAAAATATGGGCGCCGAATTTTTACCTCAGCTTGATGAAGGTGACATTGCAATGCATGCGCTGCGTATTACTGGCACCGGTATTGAACAATCGGTGCAAATGCAAAAGCAGTTGGAGCAGGCTTTATTAGCACAACCCGAAATTGCGAACGTATTTTCGAAGATTGGTACTGCGGATGTAGCCAGCGATCCTATGCCGCCAAATGTTGCCGACACCTTTTTAATGTTAAAGCCGTCCGAGCAATGGCCAAACCCATCACTGAGTAAAGACGCGTTAGTGCAGCAAATTCGTCATCGCGTGAATGAGGTACCGGGTAATAACTATGAATTTACCCAGCCTATAGAAATGCGCTTTAACGAGTTAATTGCTGGTGTGCGTGCCGATGTAGCGCTGCGTATTTACGGTGACGATTTAGCCATACTTAAGCAGTTTGGCGAAAAAGCCACTGGTTTAATGCGAAATATTACCGGTGCTACTGATGTTCGTTTAGAACAAATACAGGGGCTGCCTACACTTTCTGTTACTCCAATGCGAGACCACATGGCGTTATTAGGATTAACTGTAAACGACATTCAACAAACGCTTGCCGCTGCCGTTGGTGGGGTGCAAACAGGGCTCATTTATGAGGGTGATAAGCGCTTTTCGTTACTAGTACGCTTAGATAAGCGTTGGTCTGATGATGTCTCTGCGCTTGCGCGTTTACCTATTGCATTACCTCAAAGTAGTAACCCTGAGCTTGCATTTGTACCGCTTGGAGAAGTGGCTACAATCAGCATTGAAAAAGGGCCGAATCAAATAAACCGCGAAAGTGGTAAGCGTAATGTGGTAGTAACGGCCAATGTAGCGGGGCGCGATTTAGCAAGCTTTGTCAGTGATGCCCAAGCGAAAATGAACGCACAACTTAACCTACCTAGCGGTTACTGGCTTGAATACGGCGGTACGTTTGAGCAATTACAATCGGCGAGTAAACGTTTGTCGTTGGTTGTGCCTGTGACTTTATTGCTTATTTTTGGCTTACTTTATAGTGCTTTTGGCTCGCTGCGTGATTCACTCATTATATTCAGCGGTGTACCTCTGGCACTGACCGGTGGGGTATTGGCGTTATTGCTACGAGATATGCCGCTTTCTATTTCAGCGGGTGTGGGTTTTATTGCCCTAAGTGGTGTTGCGGTATTAAACGGTGTAGTGATGTTGTCGTTTATTAAGCAGTTACGAAACGAAGGGTTAAGTTTATACCATGCAATACACAGCGGCGCATTACAGCGATTACGCCCCGTGCTGATGACCGCGCTTGTGGCAAGTTTAGGCTTTATACCTATGGCGCTCAATACCGGTACCGGCTCTGAGGTGCAAAGGCCATTAGCAACCGTGGTTGTAGGCGGTATTATGTCATCTACCTTACTAACGCTATTAATTTTGCCAGCACTTTATAAGTTAGTGCATACAAAATTTAAAAAGCAGCAAACAGCTTAACTAATTACCAATTAGGTAATAACGTAAAAAGCAGCTGAAGTGTCAGCTGCTTTTTCGTTGTTATTAAGTAAAGCGTGCAGTTTAATTATATTGAAACAGGTTATCCCAGCGTTCATCTAATATGGCTTTTGCGTGCTCTAGATTTATCGCGTTATATAGGGTGTTTGTGCAGGTTACTAAATGCATACGTTCAAGTTTTTCAAGCGCATCACTAATTTCAAAATCTAGCTCGCATTGATACTTAGTTTTAAACCACGTCTCTATTTGCTCATCAAGCGCGTGTGCGCTTAAGCCATTTTTAGATTTTAGTAAAAACGTATACGCAAGCAGGGCTTCTTTAATGTCTTCTTCTTCGGCAGCGTCTATCAGAGTGTGGAATACACCGGCGTTGTTATCTAGGTTTTTAAAGTAGAGATTATCGCTCAACGCTTTCATAAATTTAATTTTGCGGTTTTTAAATTTACTCCACTCTTTAAAAACAAAACTACCAAATACCCCAATACCAATCGCTAACGTAATAAAGTGCTGCTGAGTCATGGTAACGGCTTCATCTCTAAACCCTCCCCAAAATGCAAACAAAGCAAACAATAAAAGTAATGAGGCGCCCAGTTTGGTAACTAACACCACCGCACCGCCAATAAGTGCAGATGAGCCAATAATAATTTTATCAATCGGGCGCATCCGTACTTCGCTATTAGGAAATAGCATTTCTAAGTCAGCTTTTGGCACATTTTGAAATAGTTTTACTATGGTAGAACTTGGCTCAAACCCCATAGGTAGTTTATTTTTTGATTCAAAATAGGCTTTATCTTTAAAGCGAATAAATACCGCTACGCGGTCGTAGTTGGTAAAATGCAGTGGCTTTTTACGTAAGCCCCAAAAGCTGGTTATGGTTTCGGTGAGTTGCGATTCGCCTCTGCGATAAAAGACCACTTCTTCAAAGTCGTCAAACTCTACCTCTAGGCGTACCTTAAAAAGCGATTCTTCGTTGAGTGCATCTTGTAGGTCTTCATTGGTAATCACTTCAAAATTAGCCGCATTTAATACGTTGGCAAAATCTTTAGCAAAATCGCGTTGGCACTGGGCTTTTTGCTCCTTCGAGACAGGAGCTAACGAGCGAGTGTCGCTATTAGGATCAAACGGTGCGTAATTGTTTTTTAGTGACTCAAGGGTTGAGTGGTAATTATAATGAATCAGGCTGGCGAGCACGTCGCAAAACTGTTTGAAAGAGGTTTGTTGTGCACTATCGGCAAGCTCTTGGCTGCACATGCCTATGATATCTTGCTTTCTAAAAGGAATAAAACGCGCAGTTTGCATAATTAATAATTGTCAGAAAAGTATAATGGCATTGAGCAATAATAAAGTACTCTGGGAAGTATTACTATTTTGCCAATGTTAAATCTATAAATAATAAGGCGTTATATTTTCAGGTTAGATTAACCTAACTGTGCGATGATGCCAGTACCCGCTAAAAATATTAATCTCAGTAGTTAAAAGGATGTTTAATGGCTATACAAAAAAAGCTAAAGCAAAAAACGCGTCAGTTTATTGAGTCTAAAAATATGCTCAGCGGTATTACGTTTGCCTCATTTTTAGAATCCACCATAGTGCCCATTCCACTTGAAGCAGTACTGGTGCCATTAATGCAGGCAAGGCGTGAAAAACTGTGGCAAATTGCCCTTATGGCCACAATCGGCTGTGTTATTGGGGCGTTGTTTGGTTATGCGTTGGGTTATTATTTATTTGATGTAGTGGGCGATTGGATCATTAATACCTTTTCTAGTCCTGAACAGTTTGAAAACGTTAAGCAAAAAATGCAGGCACAAGGTTTTTGGTTTGTATTAAGCTTAGGTATTGTGCCTATTCCGTTTCAAATTGCGATGTTGGCCGCTGGTGCAACTAAGTATTCGCTGGCACTGTTTTTAGTGGCATCTGCGATTGCGCGCTCTATACGCTATTTTGGATTAGCGTTAGTGGTATATTATGCAGGCAATCAAGCTGAGCGACTTATCAGTAAACATAAAACTAAAACCATGATTGGGTTAACTATTTTAGTTGCTATTGGCTGGGTTGTTAGCACACTAATATAAATCAATCCGTTTTATAATTTGTGGTATAGTTTTTAATAGTAATTATAAAAATAATTTAAATATCGCCTATGATGAACCCGGAAAAAGTGAGTCTAAAGTTAAGCCATTTTGTTAAAATTACCAGATTAAATAAGCTGTTAATTTTGATGACGCTGGCGTTTATTATCGCTTTCTCAATTTTTTCGTTGATGTACTTTCCCCGATTAGACATAACCCAAAACCTCTATGGCTTTACCACTGACTTTATTAATTTAGTGGTGATTTTTGCTATTTTTTTTGTAGTGCAATGTTCACGGTTAGCTAAAAAAGCGTATTTATATGTCAGTATCGGTTTAATGCTATGGATTGTAGGTTCTACTGCCGATGTGCTTGATGAAGTAATACGTCAGCCTTTTTGGATAAGCAATTACGTAGAAGACTTATGCCGCACATTAGGTATGCTAATTACCGCTTATGGTTTATTTAAAACCATGCACTTTATGCAGCGAATGCACAACCGGTTAGCGCAAGAGTTTATTATGGATGATTTAACCAAAGTGTATAACCGTCGCTGCTTTTATCAGCATGTGAAGGGGGTTGTTAATAATCCTTACACTGTTTTAATTATAGATCTCGACCACTTTAAACGTATTAATGACGATTATGGCCACGATGTGGGCGATAAGGTGCTTAAACAGTTTGCTGATAAAGTGAACCGTCTTTTTAAAGATGAAAATATTTTTGCTCGTATAGGTGGTGAGGAGTTTGCCGCTTACCTGCCTAGTTATGAGCTTGATGAAGTACTTAACTTTTCGCAGACTATTCTAGAGACGGCTCGTACTATTACAGTACAAAATCAGCGTTCTTTAACGGTCAGTATCGGTATTGCACATCGTACAAGCGACCAGACCTTTGATAATGTAATGAAACGTGCTGATCAAGCATTATACCGCGCTAAAAAAGCAGGCCGTGATCGCCTTGAGGTTGCTTAAACATCGTAATTTTATGGTATAAGCTTTGTTTGTAATTTTTTTGGGTACTTGTTTTGTAAAATAAAAAAGGGACTGTATGGATGAGTTAATCGGATTAGCAATCATTATATCTATTGCGATTGTTGCAGGAGGCGTATGTGGTTTAGTTGCCTTAGTGCAATTAAACGGCTTAAAA
The DNA here is from genome assembly GCF_000184065.1 of Pseudoalteromonas sp. SM9913. Classification (NCBI taxonomy): domain Bacteria; kingdom Pseudomonadati; phylum Pseudomonadota; class Gammaproteobacteria; order Alteromonadales; family Pseudoalteromonadaceae; genus Pseudoalteromonas; species Pseudoalteromonas sp. SM9913. Next base: position 2,639,957 of record NC_014803.1, on the reverse strand, counting down.
CAAGAGATTGCAGTATTAAAACTCAAGCTATCACAGTATGAGTTAAACCCAAATACAGTCCCTAGCGAATCCCCTGTAAACACACAACCAGATAACGCAAAATCTTTAAACCGCGCAGACATTCCTGATTCTGATTATAAACCTGCGAGCATTAAACATACGCCACTACCTAAAGTAGCAATTAAAAAGCCATCGAGTATTGAACTGCTTTTTAAACAATTACGTGCAGGCTTTGAACAAAACTGGATGACCTGGATTGGTGCTATTGCTTTGGCTTTAGGTGGCGTGTTTTTAGCCAAATACAGTTTAGAGGCGGGGCTACTTTCACCTGCAATGAGGCTCAGTGCCGGTGGATTATTTGGCATTGGCTTAATCGCAGCAGCGTATTATTTACATTATAAACGTATCGTTTTTGAAGGCTTTAATAATTACATTCCTGCAGCCCTTGCCAGTGGCGGCTTTGTGACTTGCTTTGCCTTAATGTTTTTGGCCTATAACAGCTTTACCATGCTAAGTGCTGAGTGGGCATTTATTGGCTTAGCAGTGATTGCTCTTTGCGCCAGTGCAATGGCGATTAAGTTAGGCCCTTTACTTGCTGTAATTGGCATTATAGGCGCATACAGTGTTCCTATTTGGGTAAATACGGGCAGTGGTCAGTTATTTTCTTTACTTATTTATGTTGCCCTTGTGAGTGTTGCCGCAGCGGTTGTGGCACATAAAGTACAGCGAGTGTGGTTGTGGTATTTACTATGGGTAGGGCATATAGGCTGGTACTTGGTTGGACTCACTCTATTTAACTACGACACAGTGTGGTTAATAGGCGCGTATGCGTTACTAAGTATTTTAGGCTTAATCGCTATTGCACGCTTAGGCTTGGGCTTTAATACCCTTGAAGTGCGCCCGCACAGCTTCAAACGATTAGTTAACTTATTTCCAGATCACGGATTATTACTGGCCTTTATGGCGCCTTTAATGATTGCCATGCTATTGAGTTTGTTTAATTTACAATGGCAAATCGTGGCGTTGTTAAGCATCGCTTTGTTACTATTTTTAGTGTTAAAAAATAGCCGTTGGGATGCATGGCAAGGGGTTTCTTTAGTGATTGCGCTGTTACTAGTGATCAGTGCTAAACAAACTTATGCCTTTGATGATGCGTTATTTATTTTTAAAAACGAATATGGGCTAGGCTTATTACTTGCTCTGGGGTTAAGTGGCTATGGACTCTATTTTGGTAATAAATACTCAAAACGATTAGCTTTTCATTTGCTTGCTTCATTAAGTGTGTTTGCATTAGTTGGCACTTTGTATGCGATGATCCCAAATACGGCTTTAGCAACCGCTTATCCACTTTGGGCGGTATTGTTATGTTTAATGAGTGCGGTGTTAATTAAATTTACGCAAAATAATACAACCTTATGGCAGCGTTTTAGTTATTGGGTGGGAGCAAACGCCAATATCACTTTAGCAATTACTATGCTACTGAGCGATAGCGGCCTTACCATTGCACTGGCTGTTCAAGTATTACTGCTGAGCTTATTAATAAAAAAATACAGTGTGGCTATGCCACACTGGCCAATAAAAGCCCTTGTGGCGGCATTACTTTTACGCCTTACCTTATCGCCGTGGACGCCTAGTTATGATGATCTAACTATCTTTGGTTTGCATTGGAGCTTAGTTGTTTACCCGCTGTGTATTGGGTTATTTTTTGCAGCGGCTAAATGTTTTAATACTTCAAAACTAAAAATATGGTTAGAGGGGGCAGCACTGCATTGTTTAGCGTTATTTGTGACAACCGAAACCAGTTATCAACTGGTAGGGCACTACCCTCAGTTGTTTTCTTTAAGTTTTTATGAGCAAGTTTTGCTCAGCTGTAACTTGCTTGCTTTAGGCTGCGTTTATTTATATCGCGCGCAAAGTGCAGGGCAGCTGGGTAAGTTATACCGCACTGCAGGTTTGATTTTATCAGCGTTAGCTGGCTTATTATTAATCAATACAACGTTGGATGATAATCCGTTATTAATGCGTCTTTATGTTGGTGAAACGCCAATATTTAACTGGGTGCTTTTAATCTGGTTCGTCCCGAGCCTGCTGGCGTTATGGTTAGCGAGTTTAGTTAAATCGTTAAATGCTAAATTGAGTCAAATTACACTCGGTGTGTCTGGTTTATTAGCAGTATTAGCTATCAACACCTTGATCCGCCAATATTGGCAAGGCGGCTTTATTTACCTTGATAAGGCAACCAGTGACGCCGAGCTATATAGCTATTCGGTTATTTGGTTATTACTTGGCGCATTGGTGGTGATCGCCGGACATTTAAAACAGCTGCGGTTATTACAAAATGTCGGTTTGGGTATTCTTGGTGCGGTAATCGTTAAAGTATTTTTAATTGATATGGCTAATTTAACTGGGCTTTTAAAGGCATTATCGTTTATTGGCTTAGGGCTTTCGTTAGTCGGGCTTAGTTGGTTGTTCCAAAAACTAAGAAAGCGTAATTATAGCAATTAAGCATAGCTTTAAGCCCAGTATTTTACTGGGCTTAAGCGTTTATTGGTGGTTAAGTACTATGATTAAGCAGGGCCTTAAGTTTACCTGGTTTTACTGGTTTACTTAGGTAATGAATATTTTCAGCTTTGGTTGTTTGTTTTAGCTCGGTGTCACGCACCGCGGTAATTAAAATTGCCGGAATGTCGCTTTGCCAAGTCTCTCGCAGTGTTTTAATTAAAGTAATGCCATCCCAATCATTACCTAGTTGATAATCCATTAAAATAACATCGGGCGCTGCATGCGCTTTAGCATACGCTAACACAGCATCAACTTTGTCGAATAAGGTGTAATTTGCCCGCCATTTTTTCAATAAGCTGGCCATCGCGGCTAAGTTTTCAGGATCGTCGTCAACGGCAATAATATTAATCGCAGCGCGGTTGTCTACGATATTTTGATTTGTTTGTTTTTGTTGCACTAATTGCGCATCACCATAAGGCACTTCTATGCTAAATCGACTGCCTTTATTAGGTAAAGAAACGACATCAATCGGCAGGCTCAGTAAATCAGCCATACGTTTAACTACCCCTAGACCAAGGCCTACGCCTTTATTGTCGCCCGCTTCAATTCGGTAAAAGTCGTTAAATATTTTTGCCTGTTCAATATCGCTAATGCCCGGGCCTGTATCCCATACTTCTATTCGTAAACTGTGTTTACGATTTCTGCAGGCAATTAGCACTCGGCCATTTTCGGTGTATTTAATCGCATTAGACAGCAAGTTTTGTAGTATTCGGCGCAAGTAGGTAATGTCACTATGCACTATTTGCTTATTTGAGCGCACTGTAAATGACAGTCCTTTATCGCTTGATAAAATGGCATATTCACTTTTGAGAGGGTCTAAAATATCGTCAATACAAAAGTGACGTGGGCTTGGGGTCATTGCGCCTTGTTCTAATTTTGCAATTTCGAGTAAGGCCGACATTAAATGCACAGTTGAATCTAAACTGTCGCCAAGCTTATTAAAATTATTTTTATTCGTGGTGTCTAGTTGTGTTTCGTCAATCGCGGCAAGGTATAAACGTGCAGCATTTAATGGCTGTAAAATATCGTGACTGGCCAATGCTAAAAAGCGAGTTTTACTATCATTAGCTTGTTCTGCCTCACGCTTGGCTAAAGTAAGTGCTTGCTCTGTTTGTACGCGGCTATCTATTTGTGCTTGTAGATTACTATTAATCGTTTGTACTTCTTGGGTGCGCGCTTCAATACGGTTTTCTAAGTCCATATTAATTTCTTCTAGCGCATTTTGAGTACTAATGTGAGTAGTAATATCAGAAAAACTGGTTACAAATCCGCCATCAGGAAGTGGGTTTCCGATCATTTCATACACTTGGCCGTTTCGACGATGGCGAATAAAGTGATGTGAACTACCATTTTTTAAATGCTGAACTCGCTTATCAACATGACGGTCAATTTCACCTGGGCCACATTCACCGCGCTCTGCGTTATACCGAATTATTTCTTCAATAGGTTGGCCAACTTGTAAAAAGCCCTCGGGGTAGTTAAACATTTCACTGTAGCGCTTATTCCAAGCCACGAGGTTTAGGTCTTTATCAACAACGGATAGGCCATGGCTTAAGTTCTCTAACGAGGTAAACAATAAGTTTTGATTAAACTGCAGTGCTTGTGTGGTTTCATCAAAAAAGTTTACCACCTCTTCAAACGCCATGCGTTTGCCCGATGATACGGTATGAATAAGTGCTTGCGCCGACGAGGCACCTAATACCCCAGTAAGCGCACGTTCGCAGTAAGCAATAAAGTCAGCGCGAGGGTGAGCATTGTTGTCGTTTAAGTCGTGATGAAGCGCATAGTGTGATAATACTTGCTGGCTACGTTGAATGCCTAAAAAGGTTTGCAGCAGTATTTTAAAGTCGTATACCGTGGCTTTTACATTTTTATTTAAGCGACGCGATAAAATAGCCTGATCTTTAGGATTAACAAAAGCAGCCGCTTGAATTTTGTCGATTAAGCGCTCTTCAGCCCCTAGCGAAAAACTAATGTAACAGCCAATATTAGCAAACAAAGCGATAAGTGTACCGCGCGTTATTAGGGTTTGTTGTAACTCACTGTCTAGTGGGTTGGGGGCATCTAAAATAGGCAACATTAAAAACAGCACCCAACATATCACGCCGGCGAGTAGTCCAGCATAAACCCCATAGGCATGGCCTTTTCGCCAATATAAACCACCCACAATGGCAGGCAATAGTTGCGATACCAATGAAAAAGCAACCAATCCCATACTAGCCAGTGCACTGCCATTTCCAAACCATTGCTGATAGAAGTAAGCTAAAATAAGCACCCCGGCAATGGTAAATCGACGCACCAGTAAAATACGTGATTTATAGCTGCTGGTAATTAAGTTACGTTTAAATTTACGACGTAACATTAACGGCAGTACCACATCATTTGAGATCATGGTACTTAACGTTAATGTGGCTACAACAATCATGGCTGTAGCTGCTGAAAGCCCCCCAATAAACACAAACGTAGTCAAAAAAGCATTATTGTGCAGCATAGGTAAGGCAAGTACAAAGCTGTCTGGTGATAAGCTGCGGCCTATTTCTGGGTGAATCGCAGCGGTGGCAATAGGTAAAATCATTGCTGCTGTTAGCAATAAATACAGCGGGAAGGCCCAACGCGCAGTGAATAAATGGCGCTTATCTTGGTTATCGACCACGGTTACATGAAATTGGCGTGGCAAACAAATAATAGCCGCTGCTGCCATAAGTGACTGGCCGATAAAATTAAAACTAAAAAAGTCAAAGTGTGTCCAGTGCATCCAAATAGACTCGGCAACTTGACTGCTACTTTGGGTAGGTAAATTAAATAAGCTGTATATCGCAAGCCCTGCAACGGCGGCTAAGGCAAACAGTTTAACTAGAGATTCAAACGCCACAGCGAGCATTAAACCTGAACGGTATTCGGTTACATCAACTTTGCGCGTACCAAAAAATATAGCAAATAGCGCCATCATTAACGTGGCCGATAGCGCTAAAATATCCCCTGATATCTGATTGCTGTTTTGTAGGAGTAAAAAGCTAGAGCTGAGTGCTTTTAATTGCAATGCAATGTACGGAATGGTGGCCAATAAGGCGATTATTGTCACCATAATGGCGGTGGTTTGACGCTTACCATAGCGGGCTGAAATAAAGTCGGCAATAGTGGTGATATTTTGTTTTTTACTCACCAGTACCAGTTTACGTAAAAAGCCTTGACCGAAAAAAAACAATAAAGCGGGGCCTAACAATATAGGTAAAAAACTCCAGCTGCTGGTCGCTGCTGTGCCTACTGAGCCGTAGTAAGTCCATGAAGTGCAATAAATACCTAGTGCAAATGAATACACAAACGGGTGATGACTAATACGCTTGGCAAGTGGCGTGGTTTTATCGCCCCAATTAGCCAGCCAAAACAGCACGCCTATGTAGCCAAAGGCAACAATGAGTAGTACAGCCGTCATGTTTATTTAACCTTGTAGAATATTTTTATAATTTGCCATAACTATACCCAAACTATTTCAAGATGCGAGCGTCAGTTGGCGTTTGAGGTAGTTTGGTTTTTTACAATACTTGGTTGCGGGTTAAATAGGGGGGTATACATTTTATTTATATTATCTATAAATAAAATAAAGAATTGATTTTTAATGATTTATTCTAAATTGGTTATTTAGTTAGACTAATGTCTTATTCCCACGGTTTACTCAAAAATTGGCGTAAACACCTCGCAAATAAATTAATTAACTTACTGAAATTAAAGTAGTTCACTTGTTGTTTACTAATTAAGCGCCTACAGTTTACGAAAACGTTAACATGTTGTTACGACTATTGTCGCAATTCAATATTTGAGTAGCGTTGCTAAATTGATTAACGAATATAAAAAACCACCCATCGTAATCTTGCGATGTTTAAAGGGGAAAATAAAAATGGCTTTTAAAAATGAAGAACAAGCAAAAGCTTATTGGGCAGAAAACATTTCATTACTGTTTAAGTTATTAGCGGTATGGTTTGTGGTCTCTTTTGGCTTTGGCATATTACTTGTAGATGTACTAAATGAAGTACGTTTTTTTGGGTTTAAACTTGGCTTCTGGTTCGCCCAGCAAGGCGCGATTTATACCTTTGTAGCTTTGATTTTTGTGTACGTTTTCAAAATGAATACGTTAGATAAAAAATATGGCGTAGACGAATAGGAGCTAAGCAATGGATGTTCAAATACTCACTTTTATAATCGTCGGTTTAAGCTTTGCGCTTTATATCGGCATTGCAATCTGGGCTCGTGCAGGGTCAACAAATGAATTCTATGTTGCCGGTGGTGGTGTACCTCCACTAGCCAATGGTATGGCAACTGCTGCGGATTGGATGAGTGCTGCGTCATTTATTTCAATGGCGGGTATTATCTCGTTTGCTGGCTATGACGGTAGTGTTTACTTAATGGGGTGGACGGGTGGTTATGTACTACTGGCCATGTGTTTAGCGCCTTACTTACGTAAGTTCGGTAAGTTTACTGTGCCAGACTTTATCGGGGATCGTTACTACTCACGTACTGCGCGTTTAGTGGCTATTTTATGTGCCATCTTTATTTGTTTTACTTACATTGCGGGTCAAATGCGTGGTGTGGGTGTGGTGTTCTCGCGTTTCTTAGAAGTTGAAATTGAAACCGGCGTTTACATCGGCATGATAATTGTTTTCTTTTATGCTGTACTTGGTGGCATGAAAGGCATTACTTACACGCAAGTTGCGCAGTACTGTGTACTGGTATTTGCTTATTTAGTACCGGCTATTTTCATCTCGATGATGGCAACCGGTCACTTTTTCCCACAAACAGGGTTTGGTGCCACGCTAAGTGATGGTTCAGGCATGTATGTATTGGATAAATTAGATGGTTTAAGTACTGAGTTGGGCTTTGGTCAATACACTGAAGGCTCGAAGAGCATGATTGATGTATTTGCAATCACAGGTGCTCTTATGGTGGGTACTGCTGGTTTACCACATGTAATTGTTCGCTTTTTCACTGTACCTCGCGTAAAGGACACACGTATTTCAGCGGCGTGGACACTGGTGTTCATTGCTATTGTTTACACAACAGCACCCGCAGTAGCTTCGTTTGCCCGTGTAAACATGATTGACACCATTAATGGTAAAGACGGTAGCGGCACAGCGTATGCAGATGCACCAGCTTGGATTAAAAACTGGGAACGTACAGGCCTAATTACCTTTAATGATAAAAATGGTGACGGCAAAATGTTTTACACATCAGGTAAAATCACTGACCCTAATAGCGCGAACGAAGTAAACGTTGACCGCGATATTATGGTACTAGCGAACCCTGAAATTGCCGACTTACCAGCATGGGTTATTGCACTCGTTGCTGCTGGTGGTATTGCCGCGGCACTATCGACTACAGCGGGCTTACTATTGGTTATTTCAACCTCAGTATCGCACGATTTGCTAAAACGGACACTCAAACCGGATATAACCGACAAGCAAGAATTACTTGCAGCGAGGTTAGCAGCGATGATTGCTATTGTAATATCCGCCTACTTTGGGATTAACCCGCCAGGATTTGTGGCCTCGGTTGTTGCCTTTGCCTTCGGCTTAGCGGCGGCGAGCTTCTTCCCTGCAATTATTATGGGTATTTTCTCTAAATCAATGAATAAACATGGTGCAATTGCAGGCATGGTAACGGGTATCACCTTTACTGCTGCATACATCATCTACTTCAAGTTTGTGAGCCCAGAGCTTAATAGCCCAGAAAATTGGTTCCTAGGTATTTCACCTGAAGGGATTGGTTTAGTAGGTATGATCATTAACTTTGCAGTAGCAGCAGGTGTTATGAAAATGACTCAACCGACACCAGTTGAAATTCAAGAAATGGTTGAAGGCATTCGTAATCCTAAAGGGTCTAGTGAAGCACATGCTCACTAATCCATATAGCTAATGATATAACGCATCAAAGCCCGACTTAAGTCGGGCTTTTTATTTGTTTAAAAAATGACTACATTTCAGGTTAAGTCGCTTTTTTATTGAGGATGATTTATGAGTAGTGAGCAACAGGAAGTCGCGCAGTTTATTAACAAGCAAGCACCATTTTCAATGTTACAGGACAGCGCCTGCAGTTATTTTGTAAACCATCTCGATAGTATTTATTTGACCCGAGAAAACCAAACGCAATGGCTTAACAGTGAACAGCCTAAGTTATTTTTAATCCGCTCCGGGTTATACGATTTAGTCGATGCCAAAGGCGATACGGTAACGCGTTTAACCCAAGGTGATTACTTTGGTTACCCCTCTTTACTAACGGGAGATGCAATTCAAAACAGTTTAGAAGTACAAAAAGAGGGCATAGTGTATATGCTCGACCAAACGCATTTTGATTATTTACGCCGAGAATATAAAGCCTTTGAGCAATACTTTGTCCGTGCACATGCAAATCGATTACTGTCATCGCATTATAAGAGCAACAACGACAGTTGGTCTGAGCGTAAAATATCAGAGATCATGACTCGCAAAGCGATAACGCTGCCCCCCGATGCCAGCATCCGTCATAGTGCTAAAAAAATGCAAGAGCATGGGGTTTCTTCAATAATGATCACCGAAAACTCGCACCTTGTTGGGGTGGTTACTGACCGTGATTTACGTAATCGAGTGCTTGCTGATGAGGTGGACCCCGCGCAAGCTATCAATAGTATTATGACCAATAAGCCTAAGTTTATATTTGAAAATAATCGTGTGTTTTCAGCGCTACACTTAATGCTTAAGCATAATATTCATCATTTACCTGTGCTTGATGAAAATCATAAACCGCTAGGTATGATCACTAGTACAGACTTACTACGTCAACAAAAAAGCGACCCTGTCCAGCTCATTGGTCGTATTTATAAAGCGCATAATGTCGCTGATTTAAAGCGTTACGCTAAAGAAATTCCTGAGTTATTAAAGGGGTTTTCTAATAATATTGATGATATTTCACTGATTGGAAAACTACTCAGCGGTTTAACCGATGCGCTAACCTCGCGGCTAATATTTTTATTTCAACAACAACATGGTGTTGCACCTACGAGCTTTAGCTTTATTTGTTTTGGCTCTCAAGCGCGCGAAGAGCAAACACTGCATTCTGATCAAGATAACGGCTTGTTATTACCCGATGGTCTAAACGATGAGCAGCACGCGTACTTTAAACAAATGGGTGAATTTGTTTGTGAAAACTTAGTTGAATGCGGTATTCGTCGTTGCCCTGGTAACATTATGGCCAGCAGTGATGCGTGTCGAATGAGTGTTAGTGATTGGCGGGCGAAGTTTTTAAAGTGGATCACCAGCCCCACACCCCAGGCAATGCTCAACTGTAAAATATTTTTTGATCTGCGTTTTATTGAAGGATCAACCACGCTTTATAGCCAGTTTTGTGAAGAGTTAACCCATATTTCTCGCAACGATCTTTTTTATGCGGCAATGGCCAGCGATGTGAATACCAACAGCGCGCCGATTGGTTTATTCAATAACTTTAAAACCGAAAAAACCGAGCAGCACCACAAATACATCGATCTTAAAAAGCGCGGGGTTGTGATCATTAACGATCTGGCAAGGCTGTATGCATTAAAAGTAGGCATCCGCCGTGCTAACACCCAAGAGCGATTAGACGCTTTATTAAAGTATTCATTGTTAAGCAAAGAAGATATTTATAATTTAAAAGATTGTTGGCGATTTTTAACTCAGCTTCGGCTGCGCACACAAATAAACGAAGAGGGGTTACCCAGCAATTGTATAAACCCAGATAAGCTCAATTCGTTAGAGCGTCATCAGCTTAAAGAAGCGTTTTACCTAGTAAAACAGGCGCAGCAAGGCGCGGCGTTTAAATTTGCGCGTGGGAGTTTGTAACAACAATGGTTAAGCAGCTTATTACTCGTTATTTAAAGCGCCGCCACTTGCTTATGCAAAGTGCTTTAAAGCAACGTTACTTAGTGATTGATTTGGAATTAACAGGGCTTGATCCTAAACAACATGAAATTGTCTCGGTTGCTTGGGTACTGATTGATAACGAATGTATCAAAAACAGTCTGTCGCAGCATTTGGTTAATAAAGAGGTGAAAAGTCTAGAGCAGAGCCCCGTTTTTCATGGCATTAGTACTGACTCGGTGGCACAAGGGCAAAGTCTACAAAGCATTATAACGTCTTTAAGCGCTCACTTTAGTGACTGTATTTTAGTATTTCATAATGCCATGCTCGATTGGGGTTTTTTAAAGTTAGCACTAAAAAATGCAGGGATCACCCAGCGCCCCAAGTTGATTATCGATACCTTACAAATAGAAAAAAAGCGTCTGCTAAAACATAGCTCAGATATAAAATTAGACGATTTAACTCTTAATGAATGCCGTAAACGCTACGACTTACCAAGCTATCATTGTCATCACGCCCTTACCGATGCACAAGCTACTGCTGAGTTGTTATTAGCCCAATGCCATCAAATAAGCGCCGGTAAGGAGCTCAAAGTAGTCGAGTTGACGTAGGTTGGGCAGAGCGAAGCGAAACCCAACCTATAAAGAATGCATAAATACTTGGTTAATGAGGCAGTTTACTTTTGTTTTTATTTGTATAATTATGGGAACGTGTGATTTATTATGAATTCAAGGAACGAATATGAAACTTATCATCGCTATTTTTATTACTTTATTCCCTCTTATTACTTTTGCTAATTCAAGCGTGCCAGCTAATCGTCATATTGCAGTGCAGGGGTCAGCTGAGGTATTTGTTGAGCCAGATATGGCTCAAATTATATTTGAAGTAAAAAGCACTGAAGATACATTACTTGAGGCTAAACGTGAGCTTGATGGCCGGATTAGCTTGCTACTTGAACAATCAGACAAATACGGTTTTGGCCAAGACGATGTTTATATATCTGGTTTAAAAAGCAAGGTATACACTATGATTGGTACAGAATCTGGGACTGTTTCAGGCGATAAGTATTTAGCCCTGAAAACAGTTAAAGTCACATTAAAAGATATTAAAAAAGTCGATGAATTTATTAATTTTGCTCAAAGCTTAAAAATAGACAATATCGAAAAAATTAATGGTTTATCCTCTAAAGTTAATCAGTTAGAGGCAGAGGCAACACAATTAGCAATCGATAACGCAAAAGCGAAGGGAAATAAGCTCGCTCAAGCTTTTGGCGCTGAACTTGGCAACGTTTACAGTATCAGTGCAAATTCCAGCAGCTCAGATTACGATTATGACGCGGGCGGTGTTAAGCACATTATTTTATCTAGCCACAGAAATAGTATGGTTGCTAGTAATAACGAGAATCCATTTATGCAGCAGCAATATTTAGGCGCAACAATAAGCGTTAAAGCATCAATAAAGGTAGTGTTTGATTTAAAACTAAAATAGCAAACAGTGCAAATACCCACTAGCAGGGCTAAAAGTAAAAGTGCAGTGTGTGTTGATTATGACGTTAATTTAAAGTTTCTAATGCTTGGCTCTTATAATCACAGGCAAGGTCGATTACAATACCGCCATCTAAAAGGCGACGCTGCCTTTCTCTGTACGTAACTAGAGTGGATTTTATATTTCATGGCAATCAAACTTGCAATTAATGGTTTTGGTCGTATTGGTCGAAATATTGTCCGTGCACTATACGAATCAGGCTTAAGCGACGAGATCAAAATTGTTGCAATTAACGAACTAGCCGACCCTGAAGCTATTGCCCATTTATTAAAATACGACACCTCTCATGGTCGTTTTGCTTTTCCAGTTAAACTAGGTGAAGACACTATCAGCGTTGCTGATGACACCATTGCGTTATTTTGTGAAAAAAATCCAGTTGAATTACCGTGGCAAACGTTAGATGTTGATGTGGTGCTTGAATGTACGGGGGTTTACCACTCACGTGAGCACGCACAGTTACATTTGACTGCGGGCGCAAAAAAGGTGCTGTTTTCACATCCTGCGGATAATGATGTTGATGCCACTATTGTTTACGGTATTAATGACGATGAGCTTAAAAGCGAGCATACTATTGTCTCTAATGGCTCGTGTACAACTAACTGCGTTGTTCCTGTTATTAAAGTACTCGATGATGCTTTTGGCATTGAATCAGGTGCTATTACAACCATTCATGCGTCAATGAACGATCAGCAAGTGATTGATGCGTATCATCATGATTTACGCCGTACGCGTGCCGCCAGCCAGTCTATTATTCCTGTAGATACAAAATTAGCCCGTGGTATAGACCGTATTTTACCTAAATTTAAAGGTCGCTTTGAGGCCATTGCGGTCCGTGTACCGACCATTAATGTGACGGCGATGGATTTAAGTGTCACGGTTAATGCAGATGTAGATTTAAGTGCGGTTAATAATGCCCTTAAAGCACAAGCTAAAGACCGCCTTGAAGGTATTTTGAGTTACACCGAAGAGCCATTGGTATCGGTTGATTTTAACCATGACCCACATTCTTGTATCATAGATGGCACACAGACACGTGTTAGTCATAAACGACTGATAAAGTTATTAGTTTGGTGTGATAACGAGTGGGGATTTGCGAATCGCATGCTCGATACCGCGCGTGCTATGATGGCACTTAAGTAATATTTAAAACGTATTTTTCAGGTTCAGTATCGTTAACTAAGGAGATGTTCATGTCGGTCATTAAAATGGCAGATTTAGATTTAAACGGCAAACGCGTATTAATTCGTGAAGATTTAAATGTACCCGTTAAAGCAGGAAAAGTGACGTCAGATGCACGTATTCGTGCTGCGTTACCTACTATCAAACTAGCGTTAGAGAAAGGCGCGAAAGTGATGGTTATGTCACACCTTGGCCGTCCTACGGAAGGGCAATACGAAGAAGAGTTTTCATTGGCTCCGGTTGTCGATTACTTAAATGATGCACTTGAGCAAACAGTTCGCCTAGAAAAAGATTACTTAAACGGCGTTGATGTTGCAGATAACGAAGTCGTTGTTTTTGAAAACGTGCGTTTTAATAAAGGCGAGAAAAAAGACGACGAAATCTTATCAAAGCAATTAGCTGCATTATGTGACGTGTACGTAATGGATGCTTTTGGTACTGCGCATCGCGCACAAGCATCAACGCATGGTGTAGGTTTATTTGCTGATGTAGCGTGTGCCGGTCCATTATTATCAGCTGAACTTGAAGCGCTAGGCAAAGCACTTGATAACCCAGCACGCCCGCTCGTGGCGATTGTGGGTGGCTCTAAAGTGTCAACTAAGTTAACCGTACTTGATTCGTTATCTAAAATTGTTGACCAGCTTGTTACCGGTGGCGGTATTGCTAATACCTTTATTGCCGCTGCAGGTTATCCTGTAGGTAAGTCCCTTTTTGAAGCTGACTTAATGGACGAAGCTAATCGCTTATGTGCAGCAGCAAAAGCTAACAATGGTGAAATTCCGGTACCGACTGATGTTGTTGTGGGTAATGAATTCTCAGAATCAGCTGTAGCAACACTTAAAGATGTAAGCGAAGTTACCAGCGACGATATGATTTTTGATATTGGCCCTGATACAGCAAACAAACTTGCAAAAATTATTGCTAATGCGGGCACCGTTGTATGGAATGGCCCAGTCGGTGTTTTTGAATTTGATCAGTTCGGTAATGGTACACGTGCTATTGCCCAAGCAATTGCTGATTCAAAAGCGTTTTCAATTGCAGGCGGTGGTGACACTTTAGCAGCAATTGACAAGTACGGCATTAGTGACAAAGTTTCGTATATTTCTACCGGTGGTGGTGCTTTCTTAGAGTTTTTAGAAGGTAAAAAACTGCCAGCAGTAGTGATGTTAGAATCACGTGCTAAGTAATACGTAAAGTATTAGCTAGCCGTTAGGCAGATGTGGAGTGTCCGCATCTGCTACACTTAACTGATAAATACCTCTCACTTTTATTTATTAGTTATTTAATTCGAATTTTAGGCATTGAGCTTTAAGGTTCGAGGTGCAGTTATTGCACCAAACTAACAAATCCGTTCAAACTAGATAGTTTAATGACTATCGATAAATTGGAGAATACCCAATGGCTTTAATCAGTATGCGACAACTTCTGGATCATGCCGCTGAGCATGGTTACGGTGTACCCGCGTTTAATGTAAATAACCAAGAGCAAATGCGCGCAATTATGGAAGCGGCTGATAAAACAAACAGCCCTGTTATTGTGCAAGGTTCTGCGGGCGCACGTGCGTATGCCGGTGCACCTTTTATTCGTCATATGATTTTAGCGGCAGTTGAAGAATGGCCACATATCCCCGTGGTTATGCATCAGGATCACGGTACATCACCGGGTGTATGTCAGCGTTCAATTCAGTTAGGTTTTTCATCAGTAATGATGGATGGCTCGTTAATGAGCGATGGTAAAACTCCGTCAAGCTACGATTACAACGTTGATGTAACACGTAAAACAGTTGAAATGGCACACGCATGTGGTGTTTCAGTTGAGGGTGAGCTAGGTGTATTAGGTTCACTTGAAACCGGTGAAGCGGGTGAAGAAGACGGCGTTGGCGCTGAGGGTAAACTTACCACAGAGCAAATGCTAACGAATCCAGAAGAAGCAGCTGATTTTGTAAATAAAACCCATGTTGATGCGCTGGCTATTGCCTGTGGTACATCACACGGTGCCTACAAATTTACTCGTCCACCAACCGACGACATTTTAGCGATTGATCGTATTAAAGAAATTCATGCGCGTATTCCAAACACGCACTTAGTAATGCATGGCTCGTCTTCTGTACCACAAGAGTGGTTAGAAGTGATTAACCAATACGGTGGCGAAATTCCTGAAACATACGGTGTGCCAGTTGAGCAAATTGTTGAAGGTATTAAATACGGTGTGCGTAAGGTAAACATTGATACTGACTTACGTTTAGCGTCTACCGGTGCAATCCGTCGTCACTTAGCAATGAACCCGTCTAACTTCGACCCACGTAAGTTTTTAGCCGCTGCAACACAAGCGATGACTGATATTTGTATCGCCCGTTACGAAGCGTTTGGTACTGCGGGTCAAGCAAGTAAAATTAAGCCAATTTCATTGGATGAAATGCACCTTAAATACTTAAGCGGTGAGTTAAACCCAAAAATAAAATAATGAGCCAATAACGGCGATACTCTCGCACTCATTATAAAAAGCCAGTTGCTTACGCACTGGCTTTTTTGATCTGTAAGAGATCAGTATTTTACTTACCGATAAATCTGGGATCACTCGATTACTAACTAACCTTATCTGGGATCATTACTTTACTAAGTGAAGGGCTTAAAGTGACGCATTTTGTACTTTTAAGTGTCGAACATCATAATTAATGGATAAAAATCACACAGTAAATCATTGGTTTAGCTTTGTTAGTGGGTAAAATAGTGATCCGAAAAGGGATCTGCTTGATAAAACTCTGATCCTTGTATTTAAGATCATAATAAACCTGATCTAAATAGGTGCCGACTTTTATTATTAAGCCTAAAAATAGCTGCTAGTTAGTAATTTGATGATCCCAAGTTAATATCATAAATAATGCCTTTAATAACGACTCACTTTACTGCAAACCACTTTTTTATTTACTGCTCAAGATGATAAAAATATGACATATTCAATTTTTTGTTACTATTTTGTGTTTTTTTTAGTCTCATTTTAATTTAGACGTTACACTTTAATAAAAATGTCATACTTAGTCATAATAATGAAACCTACTCAATAGCCTAAGAGATAAATTGGAATGTCACGTAAAGTATTAGTCGTTGATGACGAAGCACCTATCAGGGAAATGTTGGTTTTTGTTTTAGAACAAAATGGCTTTCAAGCCATTGAGGCAGAAGATTATGATTCTGCAATAGCCGCAATGGTTGAACCTTATCCAGATATGGTGTTACTCGATTGGATGCTACCTGGTGGTAGTGGAATTCAAATTGCTAAAAAATTCAAACAAAATGAACACACACGCCAAATCCCTATCATTATGCTGACTGCTCGCGGCGAAGAAGAAGACAAAATACGCGGTTTAGAAGTGGGCGCTGATGATTACGTTACTAAGCCGTTTTCACCTAAAGAGTTAATGGCGCGTATTAAAGCGGTTATTCGCCGAGTAGCACCTACCTCTTTAGAAGAAGCAATTGAAGTGCATGGCCTGCGCTTGGACCCTATTTCGCATCGTGTTACCTCAGGGGGCAGTGAGCTTGATATGGGGCCAACCGAATTTAGACTGTTACACTTTTTTATGACCCATCCAGAGCGTGTTTACAGCCGTGAGCAACTGCTTGATCATGTATGGGGCACGAATGTGTATGTTGAAGACAGAACCGTAGATGTTCATATTCGTCGCTTGCGTAAAGCGATTGCTACGCTTGGACACGACCGCTTAGTACAAACGGTACGCGGAGCTGGTTATCGCTTTTCGAGTAAACT
The DNA here is from genome assembly GCF_000184065.1 of Pseudoalteromonas sp. SM9913. Taxonomy (NCBI): domain Bacteria; kingdom Pseudomonadati; phylum Pseudomonadota; class Gammaproteobacteria; order Alteromonadales; family Pseudoalteromonadaceae; genus Pseudoalteromonas; species Pseudoalteromonas sp. SM9913. The sequence goes on along the minus strand of NC_014803.1, from coordinate 2,623,041 downwards.
ATAGTGTGCTTAAAATTAAGCTTACTTAGTTAAGTAGCAATCTATTAACCTAGCTCAGTCAACTTGTCTGCTAGCGTTTATAAGGTAAAGAGCGTGTATGTATCGAGTTATTAACAAGCAGGCGCTAACAAAGCGGCTGTTTGTCTATTTTATACCTTTACTTTTAATTGGGGTGCTTATTGGTGCCCCATTTTTGATGTTGTTTTTGGGCGCTTTTTCGCTACTTATGTGGCATTACCATCAACTTTATCGGTTAAGTGATTGGCTGCATAACCAGCGCAGTTTTAACCCACCAGAAGGTGAAGGGTCGTGGGAGCAAGTATTTGAAGGCATCTATCAGCTGCAACATCGTAATCGTAAAAAGCGTAACGAACTGGCAGAGCTGATACGCCGTTTTCGTGACGGTGCTGAGGCGGTGCCTGATGCTGTTGTTGTATTGCAAAACGATTTATCAATTGTGTGGTGTAATCAACTTGCACTCAAAGTGTTAGGGTTACAATGGCCGGTTGATCATGGTCAGCGTTTAGATAACCTCATTCGCGATCCTAAATTTGCTAAATATATGCGCCGTAAAGAGTTTAGCGATGCACTGGAGCTCGAAAGTGGCCACAGTGTAGAGCAAGTACTTGAGTTTAGGGTGATGCCTTATGCTAACACTCAGTTATTGGTGGTAGTACGCGATGTCACCCGTTTAAAGCAACTTGAGCAGATGCGTAAAGACTTTGTTGCTAATGTGTCTCATGAGCTCAGAACCCCTTTAACGGTTGTTACCGGCTACCTTGAAATGCTCGACAGTGATTCGCTCCCTCCGCCTGCAATGTGGAATAAAGCACAAACTACCATGCTAGAGCAATGTAAACGCATGGATAGTTTAGTGAATCAGTTACTTTCTTTATCACGTATTGAAGGCGCAAAACGCCACAGTAATGATAAGGCAGTAAAGGTACCGCAATTGCTAAAACTGATTGAAACTGAAGCACAGTCTATAAATCAAGATAAAGGCCATCAACTTATTTTTAATATTGATGCGTCACTTGATATTACCGGTGCTGAGGATGAGCTCAGAAGTGCGTTTTCAAACTTAGTATTTAATGCCATTCATTATTCTAAGCCAGGTGGTAAAATTGAGGTGTGTTGGCAGCGCAACAATGAACAGGCATGTTTTAGTGTTACCGATAATGGTGATGGTATTGCACCAGAGCATATAAATCGCTTAACTGAGCGTTTTTATCGGGTCGATAAAGCCAGAAGCCGCACCACAGGTGGCTCAGGATTAGGCTTAGCAATTACTAAACATGTACTTACTCGCCATGGTAGCCAATTAAAAATTAACAGTGAACTGGGTAAAGGCTCCTGTTTTTCTTTTGCGTTTTCAAGCGATAGGCTGATCTCTATTTCGCCATTAGTGACGAGTAATACTGCTAGTCATAAAAGTGTCATTTAAGAGTCACACCATTGTCATGTACTCACTTTAGAGTGAACCGCAGTTAGGAAATGGGACGAACAAACTGGAGAACCCCAAAATGAAATTTAAAAACTTAGTTGCCGCAATGGGTGTGGCTGTTACAACATTTGTATCTGCGCAAGCAGTAGCATTAGAAGACGGTATGCCTGAGTATCAAAAAATTAGCGGTGTATCAGGTAACTTTTCATCGGTAGGGTCTGATACGTTAGCCAACATGATGACCTTTTGGGCTGAAGAATATAAGCGTATTTACCCAAATGTAAATATTCAAATTCAAGCGGCAGGTTCGTCTACTGCGCCACCAGCATTAACAGAAGGAACGGCAAATTTAGGTCCAATGAGCCGTGCTATGAAGTCGAAAGAAATTGAAGCATTTGAAAAGCGCTATGGCTATAAGCCAACACAAGTACGTGTAGCAATTGATGCATTGGCGGTATTTGTTCATAAAGATAACCCAATTGAAGGGCTGCGTATTGACCAAATCGATGCTATTTTCTCATCAACACGTAAATGTGGCGCACCAGAGCAAGTAAACCGCTGGAGTGATGTTGGTCTAGAAGGTGATTGGGCTGCAAAAGACGTGCAATTATATGGACGTAACTCAGTATCAGGGACTTACGGTTACTTTAAAAAGAAAGCCTTATGTAAAGGCGATTTTCGTAATAACGTGAACGAGCAACCGGGTTCAGCTTCTGTTGTACAGTCAATTTCAGCATCACTAAATGCCATTGGTTATTCTGGCATTGGTTATAAAACATCGGGTGTGCGTACTGTTCCGTTATCTAAAAAAGGTACTAACTTTGTTGATGCCACGCTTGAAAACGTAGCTCAAGGTAAATACCCACTTTCACGTTTCTTATATGTTTATGTAAATAAACACCCAAATAAGCCACTTGGCCCAGTTGAAGCTGAGTTTTTAAAGATGGTACTTTCGCAAGAAGGTCAAAAAATTGTAGAAAAAGATGGTTATGTGCCACTTTCTGCAAAGCTAGTTGAAGTTGAGTTGAAAAAGTTAGGCTTAAAATAAACCGCTAATAATTAAAAAACCGCTCAAATGAGCGGTTTTTTTTGGTTTACAATTTATGCCGATTGATATTAGTCAGCTTTACTTAAGTTTTCAGCTTGTACTTTGCATTGATTATACGCTTCGATGCATTTAGATGAGCAAACCTGTGACTTAAGGCTGTCGGTGGTTGTTTGTTGTTCACAGCTGGTTTCGCATTGATAACTTTGCTGAGCGCATTGGTTAAGTGCTGGATTACCTGCTTGGCTTTGGCACCCTGCCAATGCTGCAAAAGAAAAAGCCACTAGAGTGGTTTTAATAAAAGTTTTCATACTTATCCTTAAAGTGAGGCTACACCAGTATTAAACTTCAACCTGTATATTGTCGATTAATCTAACACTTCCTAAAAAGGCGGCAGCTAAAATAACAAATCGTGTATCTTCGAGTGTAGCAGCTTTTAATGTATCTCGTTGAGCTATCGAAAAATAATCTGGTTTTAGCCCTGCGCTTTCTAAAGTCGCTTTAGCATCAGCTTCAAGAGTAGCAAACGCTTTATTTCCGCTTTTTAGTTGCTGCGCACAGTGATTTAAAGTGTTGAATAAAATCGTAGCGGTTTGCTTTTCATCACTTGATAAATACCCATTGCGTGAGCTCATGGCAAGGCCGCTAACTTCACGCATCGTTGGCACACCAATAATTTCTACTGGTATCGACAAATCACGGGCCATTGTTTTAACAACTTGCAGCTGCTGAAAGTCTTTTTCACCAAAGCAGGCGTAATCAGGTTGGACTAAGTTAAATAGTTTAGTGACAACTGTTGCTACACCTTTAAAATGGCCAGGACGTGAGCCGCCGCAATAGCCCATCGAAATACCTGGTACATCAACAAAACTTTGCACCCCTAAGCCATTCGGGTAAATAGCCTCTACACTGGGGATAAACAAAATATCCGTTTCAAGATCGGCTAAACCTTGTTTATCGGCATCTAAGGTACGCGGATACTTGTCTAGATCTTCGTTAGCACCAAATTGCATCGGGTTAACAAAAATACTAACAACGACTTTGTCGGCCAGTGTTTTTGCTTTTTCTACCAACGAAAAGTGACCGCGGTGCAGGTTACCCATAGTAGGTACTAGTGCAACACTTAAACCCGCTTGGCGCCAAGCTCTTATTTGACTGCGTAATGATTTAATTTCAGTGATTGACTGCATTATTTAAACTCGTGTTCAGCGCTTGGAAAAACGCCGCTTTTAACATCGTTACAATACTTTTTAACAGCGGCAGGCATGTTGCCTGTTTCGAGTAAAAAGTTTTTTGAAAATTTAGGAATGTAGCCTGCAGAAATACCGACTAAATCGTGCATAACCAAAATTTGGCCATCGGTTACATTGCCCGCACCAATCCCTATAGTCGGAATGCTTAATGAGTCAGTAATACGTTTTGCTAAGGCACTTGGAATACACTCAAGCACGAGTAGTTGAGCACCCGCTGCCTCTAATGCTTTTGCATCGGCAATAATTTTTTGTGCTTGTGCTTCTTCACGGCCTTGAATTTTAAAACCACCAAATACGTGCACAGATTGCGGCGTAAGCCCTAAATGCCCACACACCGGAATACCTTGCTGAGTAAGTGATTTAATGCTGTCATGCAGCCATTCGCCACCTTCAAGCTTGACCATATTAGCACCTGAGCGCATGAGCTCTGCGGCATTTTTACACGCATCATTTGGATTTGCGTAGGTCATAAACGGTAGGTCGGCAATAACAAATAGATCACGGCTTCCAGCGCGAACACAGCGAGTATGGTACGCAATTTCTTGGTTTGTCACAGCGAGTGTGTCATCGCCACCTTGTAATACCATTCCCAAAGAATCACCGACTAAAACAACTTCAACGCCATTCTCATGAAATAACTTAGCAAAACTGGCATCATAAGCTGTTAACGCAGTGATTTTATTACTTTCAGCCTTCATTTTATTCAAAGTTGAAACGGTTATTTTAGACATAATATTCTCGCAGACAGTGGTCTTAGTTAATTACAGCGGTAATTGTTGTAAGTCGTTAAGCGGTAGGTTATTTGCTATCTGTTTGATAGATGCGCCGCTTGGTAAAATAAGTTCGGGTGCAATTTCTTGCAGCGGGTAAACAACAAACTCTCTCTCGTTTAATCCGTAATGAGGCACCGTTAAACGTTTTGTATTTATAACCTGCTCACCAAATAATAAAATATCAATATCCAGTGTGCGTGCGCCCCAACGCTCAGCTTTTCTGACTCGACCATGCTCCACCTCTATGGCTTGCGTTAAATCAAGTAACTGCTCTGGCTGTAGCGAGGTATTGATACAGGCAACCGCGTTCACATAATCGGGTTGATCTTGTGGCCCCATAGGCTTGCTCGCATAATAATGTGAGCAAGCGATAAACTCGCTGTTAGGCAAGTTTTTAAGTGCAACAACAGCATCATCAAGTTGTTTTTTAGGTGTATTAAGGTTGGCACCTAAGCCTAAATAGACACGTTGCATTCTTTACTCAGCTGGTTTTTTAGTGGTGCGCCGACGAGGACGCTTACGTGGTTTTGGTCCACCTTGATGACCTAGCTCTCGCACCATTTCTTTTTGGCCATTAATATCTTGACTCAAGTACTGTGTCCACCACTGTGCAAGCTCTGTATGCTCAGTTTCACCGGCATCAACACGCAGTAATAAAAAGTCATAAGCGGCTTTAAAACGAGGCTGCTGTGTTAAGCGATAGGCACGTTGGCCTGCACGTTTGTCTAAACGTTGTTGAATATGCCAAATATCACGGGCGCCTAACGTAAAGCGTTTTGGTACTGCAATATGCTGAGCGTTCTCACTAAGTACTTTATTAATTGCTTGGGCAAAGGCATCGTATTCAGAGAGTTGTTCTTGACGTCGAATTTTTTCAGTACGTTCAACCAATGGAAACCACAGTAACGCTGCAAATACAAACGCAGGGGTGACTTTTTTCTCTGCATTAATGCGGATGTCAGTGTTTGCAAACATTTGCTTGATGAAAGTTTCTTCAAGCCCGCCTGGGTTTTTATCCAAAATGCGGTCAAGTTCTGGGAACAACGATTTAAATAACCCGTATTTGCGCAGCATTAAAAAGTTTTGTTGTGCTTTGCCGTTTAAAAACAGCTTGAGTATTTCTTCAAACAAACGTGCCGGTGGAATGTTATCAAGCAAGCTAGCTAGAGCGGTTATTGGCTTTTCGCTTGCAGGTGCTATTTGCATATCGAGTTTAGTAGCAAAGCGCACTGCACGAAGCATACGCACGGGGTCTTCACGATAGCGTGTTTCAGGGTCGCCAATTAACTCAATTTGTTTTGCCTTTATGGCCGCTAAACCATTGGCGTAATCATAAATACAAAAATCATTGATTGAGTAATATAAGGCATTGATTGAAAAATCACGACGCTCGGCATCTTCTTCAATGCTGCCAAATACGTTGTCGCGAAGTAGTTGCCCATGTTCGCTTGATTGGCTAATTTGATTTTTGTCTTCTTGTGCTTCGTGATGGCCGCGCATGGTGGCCACTTCAATAATCTCACGACCAAAAACAATGTGCGCTAAACGAAAGCGGCGGCCAATTAAACGGCAGTTACGAAACAGTTTTTTAACTTGCTCAGGGGTTGCATTGGTTACAACATCAAAATCTTTGGGTTGTTGACCTAACAATACATCGCGAATGCAACCACCAACTAAGTAGGCATCATAGCCACCATCTTTTAGGCGATAGAGTACTTTGATTGCATTTGGGCTAAATTGTTTGCGAGAAATACCATGCTCACCTCGAGGGATCACCAACGGTTCACTGCTGATTGCGACATCTTCGGCACTGGCATTCGGGCCGATAATTTGTCGACAAAATTGAAAAAGCTTGGAAATAATAGTCTGTCTCCTAGAGAAGCGGTTGATTGACTCGCCATTGCAATCAAAATGACAACAAGTACCTTCTCATAGAGCTGTACTTACTGTTTTATGTAATTAGCATATATTTAGGCGGCTATCATATACCAGCAAGGTGGAAAAATTAAGTTGCAGTGCTGAAATTAAGCCATTTTTAACGATTTTATTTGAATTTGTTATACCCAATCCGCGAAAGAGCGTTAAATCTGTATTTCACGCGTAGTGGGAACGCGGCTTAAGTTAAAATGTGCCACGCCCCAAGCAAGTAATTGCTCTGTGGTTAAATCCATAAGTTGGTCGTGGGTTGGCAAACCTAAAAAGTTAAATACCGCTATCAAAGTCGGTTTGGGATTTTGTTTGCAAATAGCGGGGGCGTAATTTTGTTTAGAGAGTTTAAATCCGGGTTTTGCTACCGCTAAAGGTAAATGAGCAAATTCTGGAATAGGGTTATTAAGTTGCTTAAAGAGACTTATTTGACGGGCGGTAGGTTCAAGTAGATCAGCGCCTCGTACAATTCGATTGATCCCTTGCTCAATGTCATCAATAACCACCACCAGTTGATAGGCAAATAAACCGTCGCTACGTTTTATAATGTAATCTTCATGGGCCAGAGCAGGGTCAACGTCAATACGCCCCTGAATAAGGTCGTTATAAGTCACGGTTGCATGGCATTGAGTTAAGCGAAGGGCATGACCCTGTTCACTGAGTTGGCTATGTTTACATTGCCCTTGATAAATTCCACCTAGCGCTTTTATTTGCTTACGAGAGCATTGGCAGGCATAAATAAGGTGTTGTTTTGACAGTGAGTTTACTGCATCTTGATAAATAGTAAGACGCTGTGTTTGATACACAACGTTTTCATCCCAATTAAGGCAGTAGGCGTCTAAGGTATTTAGGATATCGGTGGCTGCGCCTTTAACAACGCGAGTGGTGTCTATATCCTCAATGCGTACTAACCATTTCCCTTGGTTAACTTTTGCATCTAGGTAGCTACCTACAGCCGCCACAAGTGAGCCAAAATGTAACGGCCCCGAAGGAGACGGTGCAAATCGGCCGCGATAGTCAGATACTTGCGCGGTAACGGCTGTAGAAGACATGGCTATAACTTAATTAGCCGCGTCCAGCTTGCTTTTCTTTAATTTCGGCAAGTGTTTTACAGTCTACGCATAAATCGGCAGTAGGACGTGCTTCTAAACGACGAATGCCAATTTCAATGCCACAAGACTCACAAAAACCAAACTCGTCTTCTTTAATTAAGTTGATTGTTTTTTCAATTTTCTTAATTAATTTGCGTTCGCGGTCACGAGTACGAAGCTCTAATGAGAACTCTTCTTCTTGTGCTGCGCGGTCAACGGGATCAGGAAAGTTAGCTGCTTCGTCTTGCATATGTGACTTAGTACGATCAACTTCGTTCCGTAAATCATTACGCCAAGTTTCTAAAATTGTTTTAAAATGAGCACGTTGTGCTTCATTCATGTACTCTTCACCCGGTTTTTCTTGGTATGGTTCTAAACCGGCTTGAGCCAATAAACCATGTCTTTTTTGGTCTGGCATAACTCTCTCCTAAATCCTTAATTTAATGCCTCAGCATTAGCCGGCGGTATAAATAACAGAAACTTATACCCTAGGCAAATTTATTTTTAAATAATCGAATTAGCTTCAACCCTGTTTACCCATATAAAAGTAGCAAAAGCAGTGTTTATACTTTTTTATTACAGTATCGGTTTATAAACTGGCGTTGTTATGTGGGCAAAAATAATAAAAACAACTCATCTTTTACTTTTCGGTTAAGTATTTTTTAGGCGTAATACAATACCAGCGTTTAAAAGCACGCTGAAAAGCGCTTTGTTCAGAAAAGCCCAGCGCAGTGGCAATGTTTAACGAACTGAGTCCTTGTTTTAGTAATATAAGGGCTTGTTGTTTGCATATTTCGTCAATAATTTTGCTGTAGCTGGTGTGTTGTTGTTTTAAGTAACGCTGTAGGCTGCGAGTTGATAGCGCTAATGCCTGAGCAGCTTGCTGAACACTTAAACGCTCTGGCAGGTGTTGTGTTATTAGCGCTTTGAGCTGACTAATATACTGAGCTTCGTGGTTGTAGTTAATAGCCTGTGCGGCTAATAAAGTTTCTAGCTCGTTATTAGCGCCTTTTAGTGGGCAGTGTAGTAATTGGCTATCAAAGATCATGCTATTTGTTGTGCTATTAAACTCAATAGGACAGTTAAATACACTTTGATACTGTTTAACTTCATTGATGGGCGGTTGTGGGCGCATTAATTTTATTTGGCTGAGCATCAACGGGGCTTGCCATTCACAACATTGTTGAGCAAAAGCAAGCCAGCTACTAAAAAGCTCATCTGCCATGAAGTGTGTGACTGGTGTTTTGGGGTGCCATTCTAGGCTGCTGTGTTGTGGGTGATGATGTAGGCTAATAGTGCCAATGTTTCTAACTAAGGTATGCAGCTTTAAAGCATGTTGTAATGCGCTTAATAAAGAGTCACTCACTAAAGCAATATGCCCAAGTAATCCCCAGTTTTGCGCATTAAGCGCTTGACCAAACTCTAATCCTACTGTGTTCCTATTTAAGTGTTTTGCGCCAATGGCCATGAGCTGTTCGTAATCAGCAAGCGGGTATTTATAGCGACTGTTATTAAGTTGCTGCCCTCCTTGAGTAATATTATTAAGTAAGTGTTCTTTATTCAGACCTTGAGAAGCTAAGTAACTAGTTAAAGAACGAATAATTTGGCTACTTACAAAATACATAAAATATCCTTTTCTAGACGGTTAAAGTTTAAGCTGCCCTAACTGGCGCGCAAAGTCAATTTTGTGCGTTTGAGGTCAAGATTTTAATAAGTATTTACGGCATGGTTGTAAAGTTAAACAATAATAATGACAAGGAACACCACAATGAAGCCCCATTTACTCTCACTTTGTATCGCCAGTAGCCTACTTTTAATTGGTTGTAGCGAAGACAATGACAATAACGTTGCACCACCAATTGTCGTGGTGCCTGATCCCGTTCCAGAGACGAGCGCGCCAATAATTGCATTTGATGACGATAATAAACTTGATGCGAATATCCGTTGGACTACCTTCGGTGTGCCGCATATCACTGCTGATAACTTAGAGAGCTTAGCGTTTGGTAGTGGTTATGCTTATGCTAAAGATCATGCGTGTCTATTGATGGATCAAATTATTAAAGTGCGCGGTGAACGCTCGAAATACTATGGTCCAGATAAAGTACCAGGCAGTGGCGACTCAACGCATTTAATTTCTGACTTTGGTTATAAAGCCTTGGGTGTGAATGAATATGCTCAAGCCAATTATGATCAATTAGAAGAGAACAGCCGAGCGCACTTTGAAGGGTTTGTGCAAGGCTTTAATAAATACGTTACTGATACGGGGGTTGATAATTTAGCGCCGGAGTGTGCCTCTGCACCTTGGGTTACCAGTTTAACAGCACAAGATATGTTGGCGTACTCTATGGCTACAGTGCAGCTAGCCAGCTCGGCTAACTTTTTAGAGCTCGCTTTTTTAGCAAACCCGGGTGATGCGAATGAGTATCTGCCAATGCCTACGTCAGAGCAGCCAAGTGCTGTGTCTTCAATGGTAGGCAATATTAATCAGCGAGCAAAGCAATTTAAGCTAGAGAAAAAATTTGATCACTTAGGGTCAAATGGTTGGGGGCTTGGTAAAGATATGATGGCCAATGGTAAAGGTGGTCTATTAGCAAATCCTCATTTTCCTCACGAGGGCAATTTACGCTTTTGGCAATCACACCTAACCATTCCCAACGCTATGAATGTAATGGGGGGCAGTTTGCAAGGGATGCCAGGAGTGATCAATATTGGTTTTAATGAGCACATAGCTTGGACCCATACTTTTTCTACAGCACGTCATTTTTTAATTTATCAGCTAGCACTAAATGAAAATGATCGCATGGGTTACAGCGTTGAAGGTGATAATTATGAAATTACTTCAAAAACAATTAACGTTGAGGTAACTGTGGCACCAGGGACCACAATTACACTTAGCAAACCGTTTTACTATAGCCACCATGGTTTAATGATTGAAACACCTGCCGCAAATGGTTTAGGGTGGAACGACAGCCAAGCATTTACCATCAAAGATGCCAATGAGTTTAATATGGATGTGGTTGCTCAGTGGTCAGCTATTAATCAAGCAACCAGCTTAGAAGAGATGAAGGCCTCGTTTGCTAAATACGATGGCGTTTCATTTAATAACACCATGGCCAGCGATAAAGAAGGTAATGTCTTTTTTGTTGATGACAGCACCGTTTTGAAACTGGGTGATACCGCAAATATGGCAATTCGTTTGCAACCTGAATTGGTTGCACTTAGAGAGTCGACGGGCTTTGATTTAGTACCTGGTAACTTAAAGTTATTTGAGCCGCAAGGCGTTGTGCCTTTTGAACAAGCTCCCCAACTAAGTCGCACTGACTACGTACAAAACTCAAATGACAGCTATTGGGTTACTAATCTTGAACAACCTCTTGTGGGCTTTGCTGCGCAATATGGCGATGTTCATCAGCCATTATCATTGCGTACCCGTATGGGTTTGAAGCTCATAAAAGAGGGAGGCGGTGAAGACAGTAAGTTTGATTTGGCTGAACTTGAAAATGCGCTAGTAGGCAATCGTATCTATTTAGGTGAATTAGTATTTGATGATTTAGTTGCCCAGTGTAAAGCGCGTGGCGCAACACCGGTTACCCTAACTAATGGAACAAGTATTGACCTAACAGCTGCCTGCGCCGTGTTAGAGGGCTGGAATGGCGCTATGAACCTTGATACACAAGGCGCTGCGTTAATCAGAGAGTTTGCTCACTTATTTAATGGTGATGAATACTTATATGATAATTTTGATGTGACCAACCCTGCAAATACGCCAAATACCTTACTTGCCGATGGCTCTGCGTTAACGGCTTTAGCGCATGCAGTGCTTAATTTACAAAGCAATGGCGTGGCATTAAACAGTACTTTAGGTGAGCTGCAATTTGTTGAAAAAACGCTAGCAGGCGGCATTGCTTCAGGCGAGAAACTTCCTTGGAGTGGGCCAATGAGTGTGGAAGGAGGCTTTAATGTGTATCGTTTTGATCGCAGTAGCAGTCGTTCATTTTCTACGGTGATCCCATATATCGATCATCAAACATTGGATGATGCGATAACAGGTAAACCGTTAGCGTCAAATTTAACAGCCAGTGGTTACCCTGTTAATTACGGATCGAGCTGGATGTTTGTGATGAACTTTACCGATGATGGTCCTGTGGCAAAAGGATTACTGACTATGTCGCAGAGTTCAGATTCAAGCTCAGAACATTTTGATGAGCAATCGCGTTTTTACTCAAATACGCCAGTATTAAGACCCATCTTATTTAAAGATGCAGATATTAATCTAAATTTAATTAATGAAATGGATTTATCAATGAGTAAAGAGTAAGCACACTTTGAGCGCCAGTACGAATGCTGGCGCTCTATTTACCTAGTCAATAAACGGCACTTTTTCAATTAAAGTAACTTCACTCGCTGAAATGTGTGCTTTATAAGCTAATACTTCTACGCCTTGCTCAATGGCCTCGCTAAGCAATTCTGCATAGGTTGGGTCAATATGCACCGCAGCACTGACTTGTGTGATGCCTTGGTGCAGCACTGCAAATAGTAATACCGCTCGATGCCCTTGTTTTACCATGTCGATTAATTCACGAATATGCTTTTGCCCACGAACAGTTTGGGCGTCAGGGAAGTAGCCTTGACCACTTTGTGGACGATCTTCGCTCAGCAGCGTGACTGATTTAACTTCAACATAGCAATTGGCTTTGCTGCTGTGGGTAAGTAAAAAGTCGATGCGGCTGTTTTCACTGCCATACTTCACTTCACTTTGTATGTGTTGATAGCCTGTAAGCTCATCAATAACCTCATTATTAAGTGCTTCTTCGACCACTTTATTGGCGATAGCGGTATTTACACAAATAAGCTGTGATACATTATTTTGCGTCAGCTCTAATGACTGCGGGTACTTTCGCTTGGTATTACTGCTGGTGGAATAAAAGGCAGTAAAACCGACATCGGCACAGCCCGTCATCTTACCCGTATTAGCACAGTGAGCGGTAAAAGTAGTGCCATCACTGAGCTCTAAATCAGCTAAAAAGCGTTTGTAACGCTTTAATAAAGTGGCAGATTGTAATGGCGGGGTGTACTTCATTTATGACTTCCTTATGTAACCTGAGCACTGGATAATAAGTTTATTTCAAGTAGTTGTTTTAGCGCTAACTGCGTTGAGTTCATTTTTTCTAGAGATAATAAACTTAAATATTTTTATAGCTCAATATGTTAGCAAACTTATTAACCCGAGTTTAGGGTAAGTAAAATTGAGGTTTACAGGCCGGTTGAGGTTATTCACCTCAAGCGGTTGGGAACTTAAGCGCTCTATAGTAAACTCAACCGCACATTTAAGTGCAAGGATATTCTAACATGAGTGAAAAATTTGTTGTTCAATTAAGCGAGCAGTTGGCACCAGGGCATTGGGGCGAAAGTGCGTCATTATCTTTTAACGAACACGGCGCAACGGTTCATTTATCTGAGCAAGAAACATTAAAAAATGTGCAAAAAGCGGGTCGTACAATTGCAAATCAAGGCATTAAAAATGTTGTTCTTGAAGGTGATGTATGGTGCACAGAGAGCCAATGGGCTTTTTACCAAGGCTTTGTATCACCAAAAGTACTAAACGGTGTTGAGTTTGTTGATAACGCACAATCTGATCTTAAAGAACTCGCTGATTTAAAAGCATCGGCAACGTGGGCGCGCGAAATGATCAATGGTACCGCCGATGACATTTACCCAGAAAGCTTAGCTGAAAAAGCCGCTGAATTTATTCAATCACTTGCACCAGAGCATGTTAGCTATCAAATCATAAAAGGCGATGCGCTATTAGAACAGCAGTGGATTGGTATTCATGCCGTTGGTCGTGGTAGTGAGCGTCCGCCAGTATTACTTGAGCTTGATTACAACCCAACTGGCGATGAGAACGCACCGGTAAGCGCAGCACTTGTTGGTAAAGGTATTACGTTTGACTCAGGTGGTTACTCAATTAAACCAAGCGAAGGTATGTTGGGTATGAAGTGCGACATGGGTGGTGCAGCAACGGTAACCGCAGGTTTGGCACTGGCAATTAGCCGTGGCGTAGAAAAGCGTATTAAGTTGTTTTTATGTTGTGCAGAGAACTTAATTTCGGGTAATGCATACAAACTAGGTGACATTCTTACTTACAAAAATGGCATAACCGTTGAAATTGTAAATACCGATGCTGAAGGGCGTTTAGTATTGGCTGATGGCTTAATGGCCGCAGGCGAGACAGGCGCTCCACTTATTATTGATGCGGCAACCCTTACTGGTGCCGCCCTTGTTGCTGTTGGTCAAGAGTACAACGCATTGTTTGCCCTTGATAAAGAGCTAGTGCGTGAAGTGGAAGACTTTGCGTCACAAGAAATGGAAGCCGCATGGCCATTACCACTTGAAAAGTGGCATCAACAAAACTGCCCATCGCCGTATGCGGATACAGCAAATAGCCGCGCCCAAAAAGGCGGTGGTTTCGGTGGTGCATCTAACGCCGCTGGTTTCTTATCTCGCTTTGTGCCAAACGATGGCAAAGGCTGGGTACACATCGATTTAGCTGCTGCATTTAATATGGGTGGTAGCACAAGTCAATGGGCTTCAGGTGCAACTACACAAGGTATGCGCACCGTAGCACGTACCCTACTTGAAAAGGCATAATCTACTGAGATTACGCATTAGTTAAAAAATAGGTACCTTAGGGTGCCTATTTTTTTATCCGCCAAACAAGCAATTTTGTTTTATTTACGGTAAAATCCTTCGCCATTACGTGTTTGGGCATCTATTTTTATTTAAACCTCGCTCAAATATTATACATACCACTGGGATCCTTACTATGTCAGAAAAGTGCTATATCACGGCTCAACAATTACTTGAAGATTCATTCCGCGTAGCGGCACAAGTGTATAAAGATGGCTTTCGTCCAGATTTTATTATTGGTATATGGCGCGGTGGTGCTCCAATTGGGATTGCGGTTCAGGAATATTATGATTACAAAGGCATAGAAACGGATCACATTGCGGTTCGTACCTCGTCTTATTACGGTATTGGTAAGCAATCAAAAGAAATCAAAGTACATGGTTTACACTACATAGTTGAAAACGCAAATGCAGGTGACTCTTTACTGATTGTTGACGATGTTTTTGACTCAGGTCGTAGTATTGTAGCGTTAAAAGAGAAGCTCTCTGAGCTAATGCGTTTAAACTTACCACGTGATATTCGTATTGCTTGTCCATACTACAAGCCAAAAAATTCAAAAGTTGATACAGTGCCTGATTACTACATTCATGAATCTGAAGAATGGTTAGTATTCCCGCATGAATTATCAGGTTTAACGCCGGATGAAATTATTGAAGGTAAATCTGATTTAGCTAAAATCCACGATATTTTACTTGAAAAGTAAATGTGATTTTGATCAATAAAAAAGGCCTTAATGGCCTTTTTTATTGTCTTTAAAGCTGTGCAAAGCTATCTACATAGTCACTTAATTTAGGAATATCGACAGCTTGTAGTCCTTGTGTGCTTCTTTGCACTAAGTTTTTCTCTACTAACTCACTCACTACACGCCTGTATGCACGCTCAGTGGTTGCAAAGCGCTCAGCTTCTGCATTTACCGTAGGGTAAGCACGTAATAAAGTGGGATTGTTATTCTCTGCACGTAATAAGCAGTCTTTGGCAATATTGTAGCTCAACGGCAGTAACAGCTTATCTAAATTAATTTTTTGATTTTCTTGAAACTTAGCCGCAATCGTTTGCGCCGTATATAAGCTTAGCTCGGGTTTATCGAGCAATAATGCGCGCCAATGTTTTAATTCAATCAAGTTATACGTGACATCACTAAAGCAGGTTACCGTGTAAATGCAGGGGTTATTATTAAGTGCTTCAATTTCGCCAATTAGGGTATTGTTACAGTCGAGTTGGCCAAGAAGCAGGCGCCTGCCATTACCTACATCGTAACTAAACGATACAGTTCCACTTCGCACTAATACCAACTTAGTTAACGGTTGGTCTTGCTGTATTAATATTTCTTTTTTTGATTGCTGAAAACTACTGCCGGCAAACGTCAGCAGTTGATCAACAAGGTAACTGGAAAAATGGTATTGAAACATCAATCATGCTCTTCGGACAATTGTCCTATTTATTACACCTTAATGACGATAGCATTAAGATTAAGAATTTATGCTAACTTGCCCACGCCGTTAATATAATTAATAGCGTTAAATGACCTTCATTCTTCCGTGTAATGATTAAAAATTGTGGTATTAACCAGTATATTTTAAGGTTTTATTGGTAAGTTAGCTTTTTTATTTTAACTACTGCGTAGCGTAGCTTAATAATGTACTAAAATTTAACGCGTAATACTAACCTAAAGCCTAGGAGAGAACAATTGAGTTGGGAATATTTAGGTTATTTAGCATCCGTCTTATTAGTCATATCATTAACCATGACTGATGTAACCAAACTACGTTGGTTTAATTTATTGGGCTGTATTGCGTTTACTTTTTACGGTGCGGCTATAGGCTCAGTGCCGGTGGCTTTTACCAACGGCTTGTTGGCTTTGGTTAATATTTATCACATTATTAAGCTATATCGTCAGTCAAAAGTTGATAACAAAAAAGGGTTAACGCAAGTTAACCCTTTTTTGTTTTTAATTACTCAGCTTTTGCGACGTCTTTTTCGTAGCGTAACGTACCCGCAATCCACGTTTGCAGCACCTGAGTTTTGTATAGCTGCTCAATGGGGACTTTAAAGTAGTCTTGATCAACCATTATAAAGTCAGCCCATTTACCTTGCTCTAAACTCCCTAGCTTAAACTCTTGATGCGCTGCATACGCGCCGCCAAGGGTAAACGCACGTAATGCATCTTCTCTGCTTAACACTTCACTGGCGCGCCAACCGTTTTCAGGCAATTGATTATGATCCATACGTGTAATGGCAGAATATAAGCCATCAAACGGGTTCGCGAGCTCGACAGGGTAATCAGAACCCGCTGCAATAGTCGACCCCTGCTCTAAAAATGTTTGCCAAGCGTATGCGCCTTGGAGTTGTTTATCGGTTAAACGCTGCTCTGCCATATGCATGTCAGATGTAGCATGCACAGGTTGCATTGATGGAATTATTTTCAGGGTTTTAAAGCGCGGAATATCCTCTGGCGAGACGATTTGTGCATGCTCCATGCGATTACGCAGTAGTATACCACCGGTTTGCTTAAATACATTTTGATAGGCATCGAGCACAATTTTATTTGCTCTATCGCCAATGGCGTGGGTATTTGCACTAAACCCGCTTTTAAAAGTGAGTGTAAATAATTGTTCTAGCTTTTGTTGGGTTTCAAGCATTAGGCCAAAGTGGTTTGCTCTGTCTGCGTATTCTTCAATAAGCGCGGCACCGCGTGACCCTAAGGCTCCATCAGCATAAATTTTTACACTGCGAATAGATAAAAAATCTTGAGCATCTTGATACCGACCCGCTTTAAGCATCATGTTTAAATCTGGGCTTGCTGCACTTAACATCGCTACAATTCTAAGCGGTAATGTACCTAACTCAGCGCGCTGTTTATAAACTTGCCACGTGGTTTTATCAATACCTGCATCGTGGGTTGAGGTAATGCCTAAGCTTAATAAATGTTTACCTGCGGCATCTAATGCATTGCTAACCGATTGCGCAGATGTTGCAGGCATATGTTGAGTAACCAAGGTTTCTGCTTTATCTATAAAAATACCGGTTGGTTTGCCAAACTCATCTTTTATAATTTCTCCACCTGCTGGGGCTGGTGTGTCAGCATTAATATTGGCAAGTTCTAGTGCTTTTGAATTAACCCAAATAGCATGGCTATCTACTCGCGATAAAATAACAGGGCGGTCGCTGACGACTTTGTCTAAATCAGCAGCGGTAGGGAAACGCGTGTCGGACCATAGCTCTTGGTTCCAGCCCCGACCAATAATCCAACCTTCTTTGCCTTTGGCAAATTCGTTGAGCTTAGCGGTTATTTCATCTACCGATTTTGCGCCGCGCACATCCAGCTGTGACAAGTTTTCACCCAGGCCAATTACGTGTCCGTGGGCATCAATGAGCCCTGGTAATAAGGTTTTTCCATTGGCGTCAATTAGGGTTGCGCCCGGGAAGCTATTTTTTAAGCTGTCAGGACCTGTTTTTACAACTTTGCCATCTTTTATGACTAAGGTTGTAAATGTATTTACTTCGCCGTGGCGCATTTTTCCTTTGTATAAAGGGGTGTAGCCATTGGCATTATATATTACTTTCGTTTGTGCAATTGCCACACTAGATAAGGCGCAGAGGCTTGCTAGTAATACCGGTTTAATTAATTTATTGAGTCGCATAAGAGGTATGTTGTTATTATTTGTACTATCACAGTAGCAAACTCAAATTTAGAATACCAATAGCATAATTTATTAATAGTCGAATAAGCCCAGCTTTTAGCTAGAGCAAGCAAATTCAGGGTAGGATAGATTGCGTGTTAACAGGAAAGAATTTGTTTAATCTTCTCAAATAAAGCCTAATTAACTAGGCTTTATTTGAGGGAGCTATTTATTTACTGGCGTACAAACTATATTCGCTTAATGACAATTGTGCGTCTTTATCACGGTCGTAACTGCCAAAACGTGACCATAAAGCAGGATCACTGGCAGTTTCCGAACGAGTTAAAAAGCCATCTTGATTACGGTCAAGTTTTTCAAATTCTGAGGTAATATAGCTATTTGTCGCAAAGCTCATGCAGCTAACAACAGTAAGCGTTAGTAAAATAATATGGCGGATAGGTTTCATCTAAATACTCAGTACAAATTGGTGGTTAGATAGTTTTTAAACTCAGTTAAAGAAATTCTGTTGTCTTGATTTTCATCCCAATTTGAAAATGAGTTTAATAGCTGAGGCTGAGCAGCAAGCTCGCTATGGGTTAAATACTCGTCGTTGTTGGTGTCTAGATGTTCAAAGCGTTGCTTTACATCAAGTGCACATGCACTATGGCTAACAAATAGTAAAGCACCAATAAGGAGAAGCTGTATTTTCATGGTTGGCGTTCCAAGGCATATTTTAATTGCTGGCAATAATGAAATAAAGCACTTGCCATAATTTAAATCCCAACATTAAATCCGTTTACACACTCCCTCAGGGATTATGGCAAGTGCTTTTAACTCTATACTAATAGATTAAACTTGAATCTAAACTTAAGGTTTAAAGTTTTGGAATTCTTTTTTAGAAATCATCTCGTTATTATCTTTGTCTAAATCGGCAAACTGCTTAAGTAATTGTTTATCTTGCTTTGCCTCAATAAGCGATATTTGGTCATCCATATTTTTATCTAAATGCATAAAACGTACATTTAATGGCGATGCCAGTGCGGTGGCACTAATAGCTAAAAATAGGAGCGAAAAAGCACCAATTAGTTGTTTCATGAATGTACTCCTTTATTTTATAAACAGCTTAAATTCGTTTAGAGATATGAGCCCGTTTTCATCGGTGTCTATCTGTGCAAAGTTCTCATGTAATAAAGCATCTTCACCTGCTTCAGCTTCACTTAATGTGCCATTACTGTCTTTGTCTAAACGATTAAATTCAGCATCTACATCAAGGGCGAATAAATGAGTACTGGTTAGGCACAAACCGATAAGTGCAGCGTTCTGTAAATTGTTTTTGAACATTCCTTGGCTCTTTTTAGATTAATATTAATGTTCTCGTAACAAAAATGGTGCCAATATTTATTTTTATTAATAATCAGTGAGTTATGTTTTTTTGTGATGATTGGTGCGTAATTTTTACAAGTAACTGTGTGTTTTATGCAACAATTTTGCAGTTATAAGCGTTTAAAATTTTTTAAATCAATTGCTTAACTTGTCGCTATTTAGAGACAGCAGGGGTTTTTATCCTTGATGGTTCAGCGAGTGTATAAGTTGAGCGCTTAATAATAGAACGTTTAAAAATAGTAAAGGACTTTTGTATGCCCGCAGTCATGGCTGAAAAATATAAAGCATTGATAAATTGGCGCCCCAATTTAATTGGCCAATTTGTAATGAGCATGCTGTTGTCGCTGTTGCCCTTATCTATAGTGGTTATTGTGTTTTTAAATGTATTAAATAAGCAATTAGCGGTCACTCAGCAAATTGTGAGTAATAATTACCAAGTAACTAAGTCGTTTAATCTGCTTAAGCAAGAGCTTAATAGTTTAGAAAGAGCAACTAGGCAAAACTGGGTATTAAAGAGCGACTCACTCGATAAGCTAATCGTAGATAAATGGCAATCATCATTGCAAAACATCAATGAGCTAAAACAGCTTTCAAATAACCAAGCAAATACACACCAATGGCAACGGCTAACGGATACTTTGCAAACGGCGCATACTCAACTTGTGGTTGAAGCGCGTCAACAAGCTGAATTATTTGTGCCAATCAGCGAAACACTAGCGGAGCTAACATTGTGGTTACGTGAGGAAAATGAAGCCAAAATCACTCAAAACCAAATTAAGCTCACAAATTTACAAGCTTCCTTTATAAACTGGTTGATTGCACTTACGCCTTTAACGCTGCTTGTTGGCGGCGGTTTTTTGTGGCGCATAAGCGGGCGCTTAAAAAGCTTAACCTCAGTGATTGATAAGTTAGGCCAAGGAGATTGGCAGCAAAAAATATCGGTGCAAGGGTCGGCTGAACTCATAGAGTTAGGTAACAAGTTGCAGTGGGTGCAAGCGCAGCTGCATATGTTAGAACAACAAAAAGATACATTTTTACGCCACGTTACTCACGAATTAAAAACCCCTTTGGCTTCTATGGTTGAGGGCACTGAATTACTAGCCGATGAAATCGTTGGCCCCATCAATAACGAGCAAAAAGCGGTACTTGGGCTGATCAGTCAATCGATGGTGAGGCTACGTACTATGATAGACAGTTTATTGAGTTATAACGCCATTCGCACCAGTAAAGACAACGTCAGTGAAGTGGAATTTAATCAGCTAATAAAAAAGGTAAATAACCACTTTGAGCACCGCTTAAATGCGCGAGAACAATCGCTTATTTGGCACAATAGTTTACCTAATATTTCTCTTAGTTTGCCACGGGAGTTAATTGAAATGATTTTAATTCAGTTAATTTCCAATGGCTTAAAGTTTTCTCAGCCAAACCAAGTCGTTACTATTAGCTTGAGTCTAGAAAATAACGGCCTAAATATGCAAGTAGCAGATGAGGGTTGTGGCATTAAAGAGCATGAAAGAGATCATGTTTTTGGGGCGTTTTATCAAGGTAAACATACCAAAGAGATTAGCTTACAAGGCAGTGGTTTAGGCCTTACTATAGTCAAAGAGTCAGTTGAACAGTTACATGGGCAACTAAAAATTGAGCATAATGAGCCGCAAGGCTGTCGATTTAACATTGTCATCCCCTATAAAAATAAAGGAGTTAAATAATATGTCTGCGCGTTTAATGGCTATTGTATGGCTAACCAGCAGTCTTGTTTTTTTATCTGGGTGTGAAATAACAAACACTCAAACACAGGGTGAATCAGCATTAAATGTACCCTCTCAGCCAGATAGCAAAACGAATCAGCCAAATCCCAAACCTCGGCCAAAATCAGAGCCAATATATCCCTCTGCAGCGCAAGTTATTGCTTGGCATGCCAATCAGTGCGGTGGTTTTAAATTAGCGCCTAGCAATGAAACCTACTTAGGGGAGCAAGCACTGAAAGCGTTTTTTAGTAAAGCATGTTTAAAGCTTAGTAGTGACCCCAATACTGTGATGAGTCAATTACTTAAGCTGGATCAGGCGTACTATTGGCCCGATGATATAAAGCACTATTTATGGCTGCAAAAACAGCACGTATTAATGCAAATAGATGCAAAAAAACAACAGCAAGCATTGAACGCCAAAATGCAAAAAACCTTGTCGTCATTAGCCGCAATTGAACAGCAACTTTTACTACGTGAAGAAACCAAGGAGCAGTAACTATGTCAGTCACACTTCCATCAAGTGCTAAAGTTTTACTCGTTGATGATGATGCCAGCTTGCTGCAATTACTGGCGATTCGAATTCAATCAAAGGGTTATGAAGTAACGACCTGTGATAGTGGTATGAACGCATTACAACTACTTAAAAACCAAGTGTTTGATGCGGTGATCACCGATTTAAGAATGGATGAAATGGATGGCATGGCGCTGCACCGACAATTGCAAAACCGCTACCCTGCGTTGCCTGTTATTATGATGACGGCTCATGGATCTATCCCTGATGCGGTAGAGGCCACCAAGCAAGGTATTTTTGCCTTTATCACAAAACCCGTTGATAAAGATGAGCTGTTTGACAGCCTAGCCAAAGCCATTGAGATACATGGGGTTAATAATGATGAAGTCGCCCCGCAAAGTAATATTGTCACCCGCAGTGGCGCTATGCTGCATTTGTTGGAGCAAGTGAAACTATTAGGGCCTACACAAGTTAACGTGCTTATTTCTGGTGCCAGCGGTACCGGTAAAGAGTTGCTTGCGCAGGCGATTCATCAGCATAGCCATGTTAGTGACGGTCCATTTGTGGCAATAAACTGTGGGGCCGTGCCTGGTGAGCTATTAGAATCAGAGCTATTTGGTCACAAAAAAGGGGCATTTACAGGAGCTGTAAAAGATCACCAAGGCCTATTTCAGCAAGCACAAGGCGGCACCTTATTTTTAGATGAGATTGGTGATATGCCGCTTAATTTACAAGTTAAGTTGTTACGTGTGCTGCAAGAAAAAACCATTCGCCCTGTGGGCTTTCAAGAAGAAATTCCCATTAATGTACGAATTGTTTCTGCAACCCATAAAAACCTGCCTGAAGCGATTAGTAATCAACAGTTTAGAGAAGATTTATACTACCGGTTAAACGTCGTAAACTTAAAGTTGCCCCCGCTGTGTGAACGCCGTGAAGATATTAGCTTATTAGCCAACTTTTTTAGTGCCAACATCGCAAAGCGTATGGAGCAAAAAGAAAAGCGCTTTGCAAACGATGCCATGCATGCCCTAGTAAGGTATGATTGGCCAGGTAATATACGTCAATTACAAAATGTGGTGGAGCAGGTGGTTGCGTTGACTCCCAGTGAGGTTATATCTGAACATTTAGTGCTTAGTGCGCTCAACAGTAATGAAAGCAACGTTGAGCCATTATCACTTAATGAAGCTAAAAAAGAGTTTGAACGAGACTATGTAATTAATACCCTGAAAATGGCAGGGGGCAATGTGGCAGAAGGCGCTAAACTTGCCAAGCGCAACCGTTCTGATTTTTATAAGTTGATTAAAAAGCATGAGATTGACGTAGATAGTTTAATTTAATTTGGTTTTTAAAAGGAAGTGAGCATGCAGTTATTCATGGTGTATTTAGGTGGACGCATTCAAGGTTGCCACATAGAAATGCACGACGTACGTTTTGTGGTAGGCCAAAACATTGAGCAAACCTATACCAAACTAAAAAGCCAATGGGTGGGTGATAAAAACAGTGTACACATGGATAGCTACATGGCAGTCAATCACATTGATGGCTACCAAGTTGACATTGTTGATGGTTCTGTTGAGCAAAACAAACAGCTTTATTTTGTTAATTTAGGCGCTTACAGAAGCGACTCAATGGCAGAGCAACACGACTTTGCTTTGTATGTTGCCAGTAGTAGTGAAGAAGCGAAACAACGCGCTAAAAATGACTTATTAGCAGGGCTGAGTCATCTTCATAAAGATGATTTATATGATGTTGATGACTGCTTTGCGATTGATTTACTCGATAGTCAGCTTAATATTAAGCTAACCCCAAGCGGCCAAGCACAACCAATTAAACCGGACTGGTTTGGTTATCATGTATTATAGTTGCTAAGCATTTGTTTGGATATTGTGTGAAAAAGTATGCGTTTATACTTTTGCTAGTTGGCTTAAGTGGCTGTAAATCACTGTCGGGTTTACCGCCCGTTGTTGATTTAAATAAACTGGTAAAGCAAGTAAAAAACGACCCTACCAATGTGGTTGCAATTCACAAGCAAGCACAAAAAACACACCGCTCTATTAAAGCACAGGTTGGTAGCGTAAAACAGCTTTTAGCTGCATTAGAAAGCGTTGTTGGGCGCAAGTGGGGTAAGCAAAATACGCAACAGCCTAGTGCAAAAAAATACGTCAAATACAGTAATGATTACCAAGCTCGTGCCATTATTGATTTTGAGCAAGGCACTGTAAAAGTAGAAACCATCGCGTTAAAAAATACAATAAGCTTGTTACAGCAGGCCATTGTTATGACCCTACTGACCTCCAGCGACCCCGATAAAACCGATATTTTTACCAGCGAAGCCCCCATATTAGAAGGCGAACCGTTTTTATATCAACAAGTACTCGACCAAGATAAGTTACCAATAAAATACTCTTGGCGTGCTAATCGATTTGCGCGTTATTTAGTAAATAATAACTTAAAAAAGCAACGACAATATGGACATGTTATTTCGTCAGTTAGTTTTAATTTAGTGGAGCAAAATGCTCATTTAAGAAAGCAAAAGTACAGTGATTATGTGCTGACGGCTGCAAAAAAATATCAAATATCGGCAGCACTTATTTATGCCATTATTGAAACCGAAAGTAGCTTTAATCCACATGCGGTGAGCTCATCAAACGCATATGGATTAATGCAAGTGATCCCCGCAACTGCAGGGCGGGATGTGTATCAAAAAATTAAAAAAGTACCCGGGCAGCCAACCAAAGCAGTGTTGTTTAATCCAAAACATAATATTGATATTGGCAGCGCGTATTTAAGTATTTTAAAAAATAATTACTTACATAAAATTAATACCGATAAAAGTAAGCACTTTGCCATGATCTCGTCTTATAACGGTGGCGCGGGTAATGTATTGCGTATATTTAATAAAAATAGAAGTGTGGCGTTTTCACAAATAAATCAGCTTACTTCAAGCCAGTTTTATAACATTCTCACCACTAAGCACTCACGTGCGGAATCAAGACGCTACCTATATAAAGTCACTAAAGCAGAAAAAAACTATCAGTAACTTATTTACTCATCACTTTCTTGTTGCTCACTTTTAGCGGCCATTTTAAAGGCCACTATCACTAAGCCAAACATAGCAAATGGAATCGCGGCTAATAGGTATTCGACCAAATGACTGTCTTGAAAATTAGCTTGCAGCAAAAAATGCCCCGCAACACACATAATAATAACGATCAAAAGGATGGGTAGTAACCTAAGTTCTTTTTTTGCTGAATGTTTTTTCATTAGTTAAGGTGAGTTTAGGTATAAAAAAATAATGCACTATTGTAATGAGCTTACTAAAGCTTGGCAAACAACGCTGATTTTTAAATTGCGATTAGGTATGATTAACATCAAAGAAAACCTTAAAAGTAGTGGTTGGGGATAAAGTGCAACAAAGCTTAAAGCAAGTTTACCTAGTTGGCGGAGCAGTGCGAGATAAGCTGCTAAACATACAATCAAAAGATAACGATTACGTTGTTATTGGTGAAACGCCAGAGGTTATGGAAGCGCTTGGGTTTTTACCTATTGGCAGTGATTTTCCCGTTTACTTGCACCCACACACTAAAGAAGAATATGCACTAGGGCGTACCGAGCGTAAAAGTGGTAAAGGTTATACCGGCTTTGTAGTGGATGCGAGCCCCAATGTTACGCTTGAAGAAGACTTAGCACGCCGAGATTTAACCATAAACTCTATGGCACTTGACGAAAACGACACTATTATTGACCCTTTTAATGGTCAAGATGATTTAAAAAATAAAGTGCTGCGCCACACCACCCAAGCATTTGTAGAAGACCCGGTTCGGGTATTACGTATTGCCCGTTTTTTAGCCCGTTATGGCAGTGAATGGTCTATTCATCCAAGTACCACTGCATTAATGCAGGAGCTTAAAAATAAAGGCGAGCTGGAACATTTAGTGCCAGAGCGAGTATGGCTTGAAACAGAAAAAGCGCTTGGTGAAAAACACCCTGAGCTTTATTTTCAAGCATTAGATGGCTTAGGTATTTTTCCTGAAATTGAACAGATGAAAAACACCCCACAGCCTGCAAATCATCACCCCGAGGGAGATGTGTTTGTACATACTATGTTAGTCCTTAGGCGAGCAGCCGATTTAAACTTTAATTTAGAAACGCGTTTTGCTGCTTTAACTCATGATTTTGGTAAAGCGCTCAGTTACAAAAAACAGGGGAATTTACGCGGCCATGAACGTGAAGGGGTTGCGGTGGTTGAGGCCTTTTGTGAACGTTTAAAAATACCTAATCGCTTTCGTGATATCGGTGTGCTTACCAGTGATAACCATACACTTTGCCACACGCTTGAACAGTTAAGGCCGCAAACTATTCATAAATTAATCGTCACTAATTTAAATGCATTAGTGCACCCAGAGCGTTTTATTGCATTTACTCAAGCGTGCCAGTGTGATGCACAAGGACGAGGCGAAACGCTGGTAGATAAGCCCTACCCACAAGCCGCTAAATTACGTGCAATTCACAATGAACTACAAAAAATGGATAAAAAACAAATAGTGCAAGATGCGCTTAAAAGCGGTAAAAAAGGCCCTGAAATAGGCGAAACGGTCAAGCAGGCAGAAATAGACTGTATTAAAGCGTTTTTACAGCTTAATGGCTAACTTGTAAGGTTTGTGTAGTTAAGCACTACGAGCTAAAGCCTCAGCTTGCATGGCTTGTTTATTACTTACCTTGTGCTTTTTAGTCGCGCCCTGTTGAGCATGGTTATTGGCTGCATTAGGACGATATAAATCGAGAATAAACTCTATTTCTTCGGGTTCTAATAACTCTTTCATTTTGACTCCTCCTAGGTGAGTAGACTAAGACTGAGCGAATGAATTAAAAGTGAATCGTTACACTTGTGTGTGAATTAAATTGTAACTGCAAAGCTTTAAAATAAAGCGGTTTATAATTAAACCGCTTTTTGTTTAATTATTTAAAGGCAGGTTCACGGTAAACACCACACCATTGTCTTGCTCATTATTATGCGCGATAACACTGCCGTTATGGTAATTACACACCAGCCTGACAATATATAGCCCTAAACCCAAATGCGGCTGTTGCTGCATTTGTTGGCTGCGCACCGATACCATAGAATCAAAAATATGTTCAGTAAGCCCCTCAGGCAATAAAGTACCTGTATTACTTACCGTTAATGTTGCTTTGTTTTCGCTTTGCTTCAGACTGACTTCAATCGCGGTGTTGGCTTCACTAAATTCCAAGGCATTATTAATTAGCTTATCGAGCAGTTGCGCTATAAATTCAGGGGCACCTTGCATTGGCAGTGTGCTTTGGCAAATGTTGAGTGTAAATAACTGGTTAGGGTAAGTAAGTTGGTAGCCCTGCATACAACCACTAATCACTTTTTGTAAATCAAACGGCTCTGGCTCATTACTTTGAATGCTTTGCTCAAGGCGGGTTGCTTCACTCATAGTGGTAATTATTTTCCCTAAACGCTCAACTCCTTCACTGGCACGCTCAAGGTATTTTTGACTCAGTTCACTTTGCTGCAAGCTTTGTAAGTTCTCAAGTGATGAACGTACAACCGCAACCGGCGTGCGCAGCTCATGAGATAAGCGCGACGACATATTTTCTAAATAATCGGTATAGCCACCAAGTCGGCTCACTATATTTGAAAAGCTACGCGATAAATCGCCAATTTCGTCATTGGCATCGCTGTAATTTATATAGCCTGTTACCCGCCCTTGTGCATCAATGGCTTGCTCTGCTGTATCGCGTAGTCGCCTAATACGACTTGATATACGTGAGGCAAAAAAGAACAAAGTGACTGTGCCAATTAACATGACCGCTAAAATCACATTAAATAGTTTTTCCAGCGATTTATTACGCAGTGTGCGCACGCCATTAGTGGTTTCTTCGGCTATAACTGCGCCAATAACCTTATCCTCAATCCAAATAGGATACGCGGCCGATAATATCACCGCTTTGTTATCGGGGGTGAGTCGCCAAGACGAGGCCGGTTGACCTTTCAGTGCTTTGGCTAAATGAGCGCCTTGCATTGAAGCGACATCGTGTAAGGTATCTATAAATTCATCTTCAGGACGCGTTAAAATTTTATAATACAAAGGATGCAAATAGGTTTGTTCAAAGCGTTGCCATGCGGTTTTTGGCGCTTGATTTTTTAGCCCATCAGCCCATACGCCATCGGCATTTTGAATACTGCCCGATTGCGCTAAAACACGGTGATGATTATCGACCACCCAAATGCGACTGCCGCTGTGGCCCATGCCTTTTAATATACGGTTTATCTCAGGGGAGGGCACCAGTACTGAGCCTAAATCATTTGGGTTATTTAAGTTGGATGTAGACATGATATTAGGTGTTTGGTTTGGTTGTTTACTATCAACATCGGCAATGGCAAACCCCAGTTTATTGCCAAGCATACTCAAAGGAAAGCGCAGCTCAAGGTTGTAACCTGTTTCAGTTTGTTTAAAAAAGCCCTGAATTTTAGTAAAAGGCATTTTACTGTTGGCATCAAATGCGTTGACCCAGCCATCTTGGCGCGGAGCAATAATATAAGTATTAAATTGTCCATCAGGGTTTTTTAGACCAATTTTTACATAGTCATTATTGGTAATGCTGAGGCTGTTTTTAGCACGGTAAATTACAGTGTCATCTGTGACTTTAAATAAAGCATATAAGTAATTATCAAACTTACCCACCATGTGCTCAAATGATAAGTCGCTCAGTTGATGGTTATCATTGGCTGTTTGTAAGTAGCGTTTATCATAAAGCCAAAACAGCGATTGATAAGCGTCCCAGTCGTTGAGTTTGCCATCGAGCTGAATCGGGCTTTTTAAATTATAAGCATAGAGATCGCGACCTTTTACAACTTGATCTAAAAAGTTGGTTTGTTCGTCAAATAAAGCGGGGCGTTCATGCAGGGCCGTGGCCAGTGCGCGTGTAGTGCCTACCAACGTTTTTTCTTGGCCTTGGCGTAAAAACTTTTCCATTTCCCATACA
This sequence comes from Pseudoalteromonas sp. SM9913, assembly GCF_000184065.1. Classification (NCBI taxonomy): domain Bacteria; kingdom Pseudomonadati; phylum Pseudomonadota; class Gammaproteobacteria; order Alteromonadales; family Pseudoalteromonadaceae; genus Pseudoalteromonas; species Pseudoalteromonas sp. SM9913. The sequence continues at coordinate 2,594,549 of NC_014803.1, read as the reverse complement.
TATTCGTAGCCTAACCATGGCAACAAAAACAAAAAGCACGAAAGTAGGATAAATTTACTGCGTAGGCCAAATCTCAGCATGTGGGTTGCTCCCACCTATAGCCCATGCCATACACGGTATCTATACAGTCAAACTGGCTATCGAGTGCTATAAACTTTTTACGAATACGTTTTACATGCGAGGTAATGGTGCTGTCGTCTACATAAATTTTAGCATCACTCATTAACTCATTACGGCTTTTAACGTGCCCTGGTCGCTGGGCGAGTGAATGCAGCATCCAAAATTCAGTCACGGTTAAATCAACTAACTGGTGTTGCCAAAGCACCTGCATGCGTTGCGTATCGAGCGTTAGTTGGCCGCGTGTTATCAGTGCGTTAGCATCGGCGGGTTGCTCTAATGCTTCCATACGGCGAAATAGCGCGCCAATACGCGCAGCTAAATGGGCTAAGCTAATATCTTTGGTTAAGTAGTCGTCGGCGCCCATGCGCAGGCCACATACGGTGTCTATTTCGCTGTCGCGAGCAGTTAAAAAAATAATTGGTAAGGTTTTAGACAGTGAACGCAGTGTTTGGCACAGTAAAAAGCCGCCATCTATTTCATGGCCTAAACCAATATCAACAATGGCTAAATCGGGAAGCGCTTCTTTAAAGGCCGCTTCTGCTTGAGGGCGGTTTTCATAACCACTCACCTGATAGCCTTGAGCGCTCAGCATTTCTATGTAGTTTTCGCGGATTGCGGTTTCATCTTCAATGATGGCTATTTTCTTCATTTTTATTAATTACTCATATTGACTTAGGCGCACTATAGCGAAGTTTTTGCGCTAAGTACGGTTAAAAACACAATTGCCATTTTTTTGCCACAATTGCTCAGCAGTTTGCCATTTTTGATCCCCTTTGTTGCCACTTCATGATGTTTTAATACAACTATTGAAATTACAGATACAACGCAAGTGCCAACCAATTGCTTGCCAACCCATTACCAATAGTAAGGAATAAATCATGAAGAAAACATTAATCGCACTCACACTTGTTAGCACTTTTTGTACGCCAGTATTTGCTGCGGATACCCCATCAAAAGAAGCAAAAAAGGAAACCATAGTTGGTCTAAGCACAGGTGCCATTATCGGTGGCGTTGTTGGTGGGCCTATTGGCGCGTTTGTAGGTGCATTTGCTGGTGGCTTAATTGGCGATGCCAAGGTGGCTGAGCAAACTATTGCCGAGCAGCAACAAGCTTTAACAGTTATGGCAGAGAAAACCAACGACTACCAACATGTTCTTAATCATAACAGCCACTTAGAAGCGCAACTTGAGCTACTGGCTCAGCAAAATGAGCAACTAACGCAATCACAGCTTAATAATTTATTGGCGATGACAGTGCAATTTAAAACAGGCTCTAGCGATATTGCTCCTCATTTTGCCAAGCAGCTTGATCAATTAGTTGCGTTATTAAAAAGCCAACCGCAACTCGCTCTTGATTTGAGTGGCTTTGCCGATCAGCGTGGTGAAGAGCAAGCAAACTTATTACTTTCAAAAGCCAGAGTAAACGCCGTACAAAGTTACTTAATTAAACAGGGGGTTAGCCATACACGTTTAAGCGCACAAGCATTTGGCGAGCAGCAAAGCATAGCAAACAGTAACACCCTTGAAGATAACTTTTTTGATAGACGCGTTACCCTGACCACCCGTGCGCTAAATCAAACGACTGACCAAACAGCAAGCAATTAACAGCGTGCGTTCGAGGGAGTGATTTATGTTGAGTAAACCCACCAAAGTGCTTACCAAGGTAAGCCTTTTTATTTTTATTATTATCGTGCTTTTGGCCAGCTTTAAAAGCCATGCGCAGTCGCCAAAACTATCCTTGTTTGATAGCCAAGGAGTGGCGGTTAATCCTGGGGTGATTTTAAAAAGCGATGCAAAAATGACCCTAACAGGACTAATTAATCATGTTGTAGTAACGCAGCACTACATAAATGAAAATCCTTTTGCAGTAAATGCACGTTATGTTTTTCCTTTACCCGATGAAAGTGCCGTGCAAGCAATGACCATGCGTATTGGTGAGCGAGTGATTCACGGTAAAATAGCAAAAAAACACCAAGCAGAAAAACAGTATCAAACTGCCAAGCAAGCAGGGAAGCAGGCCTCTTTGGTTCGTCAGCAGCGTGCAAATATGTTTATTACAAATGTGGCGAATATAGGGCCTGGTGAAGAGATTGTTATAACGCTTGAATATCAAGAGATTATTGATTACCAGCATGGAACCTTTGCGATTCATTTTCCAACCACAATAACGCCACGGTATCATGCAACAACAGGGAAACTGAACGAAGAGCAAGATAAGCGTACGGTAAAAAGTGATCATACATCTTCGTTTACTCCACAAGGATGGTTAAGCCCTATTTATACAAAGCAAACCAATGAGGCGGCTAATGCCAGCGATTTAAGCTTAACAATTAACATGGATATAGGCTTAGAATTGGTTGATATAAACGCTAAGTACCATCAGGTAAATATTGAAAACTCTGCGTTTGGGCAATACAGCATTGTGCTAAAACCACAGCAAGCAATAAATAAAGACTTTGTACTGGAGTTTAAGCCACTACAAAAAGCGCAAGCTCAAGCCGCACTTTTTACTCAGCAAGCAAAAAATGGTGAGCAGTTTGCGTTAGCGATGTTGATGCCGCCAAGCGATCAGTTTACCCAGTCTGAGCGTTTGCCGCGTGAAATGGTGTTTGTGGTTGATACCTCGGGCTCTATGCATGGGCAGTCTATGGAGCAAGCTAAAAAAGCATTGTTTTACGCACTCTCGTTACTTGATAGTGATGATAGCTTTAATATTATTGGCTTTAATAATCAGGTTACTGCCATGAGTGATACCCCTTTAGTTGCTAGTGACTTTAATTTACGCCGTGCAAGGCGCTTTATTTATAACTTGCAAGCCGACGGTGGTACTGAAATACAAGGTGCGCTTGATGCCGTACTTAATGGTGCGCAGTTTGAGGGTTTTGTACGCCAAGTGGTGTTTTTAACCGATGGTAGCGTGAGTAACGAAGATGAGTTATTTAAAAGTATTGCGCGCACTTTAGGTGACAGCCGCTTATTTACCGTCGGCATTGGTAGCGCACCTAATCGCTTTTTTATGCGCCGCGCTGCTGATATAGGTAAGGGGTCTTATACCTTTATTGGTAGCACCTTTGATGTGCAGCCAAAAATGCAGCAGTTGTTTGATAAACTCGCTCACCCGGCGATGACTAATTTAGCGTTAACAAATACAAATGGAGACAGCTTAGATTTTTGGCCCTCCCCATTACCGGATCTGTATTTTGCTGAGCCTATTATGGTGGCTATTAAATTAGATAATACCGATACAATTACTTTTACTGGGCAAACAACGCATGGGGAGTTTAAGGTTAAGCTTAATTCGCAAGCAAGCTCAAAAGCCACAGGAATTGATAAGCTCTGGGCACGTCAAAAAATAAAGTCATTATTGCTATACAACCAACAAAGTGAAGTAAAACAGCAAGTGCAGCAACTTGCGCTTGAGCATCAGTTACTTAGCCCATTTACTGCGTTTATTGCCATAGAAGAGAGCACCATTAAAGAAGTTGCCAAACAAACTACACAAGTGGCTAATTCAATGCCACAAGGAATGACCATGCGCTTGCCGCAAACTGATGGGCAAAGCAAAATGCATATTGTGTTTGGAGCTTTAATGCTACTAGGTGGCCTGTTGTTAGTAAGGCGCTGTAAATGAAAAAGTGGTTGAGCATAGGTTTACTAGCCTTAGGACTGAGCCTATTTGGCCATGGTGCATATATGCAGGCAAAGGCATGGCTTGCACAAGTGTTAATAGAGCAAGCATGGCAAACAGCCCTTAAATCACCCAATAAAAAAATTAAGCCGTGGTTTTATGCTGATAGTTACCCAGTGGCACAAATAATATGGCCAAAGCATAATAAACGACTAACCGTGCTCGATGGCGCAAGTGGTAGAAACTTAGCGTTTGCGCCCAGTCATTTTTTAGCTGCGGGGGAATTGGGTGGGGCTGATTTTGGTAATTCGCAAGGAGCACTTATTGCCGGGCACAACGATACCCACTTTGCGTTTTTAAAAAACGCTAAAGTGGGGGAGCAATTTTCTCTGCAATTACAAAATGGCAAAGTGCAGCATTATTCAGTGACACATGTTGAGGTGATTAATCAGTACAACACCGATTTTTTGCATCAAGCAGGGCTGTATTTATTAACCTGTTACCCTTTTGATTCACTGGCCTCGGGGACCGATTTAAGGTGGCTAGTATCGGCTGAAATATCCTCACCCGAGGTGGCGTTAGGAATATCGACCACTAGTTCTTGATGGCGTTGGCTTATCATTACGCCTATAAACACCACAAATATGCTGATCCACTGGCCAAGTGTCAGTACTTCGTTAAGAATAATGGCTGACAAAATTAAAGTGAAAATTGGAATTAAATTAGAGTAAGCCGCTGCGGTTAACACCGACACTTTACTAATCGCGTAGTTGTACATACCGTACCCACCCAAAGTAACACAAGAGCCTAAGTACAAAATGCTCATTAGTGCGGTTAAATCGTGTTGGTTTTCGCTGGGAAGGTCAATAAATAATAAAAACGGAGCAAAAAACAAACTACCACTCACGCCTTGCAGAGCAATTAATGTGAGTGGGGAATAGCGGTTAGCTAAATGTTTTATACACACGGTATAAAATGCCGCGCACACCATGGCCATTAATTCTAAAAAATTCCCTAATAACGGGTTTGGTGCTTGGCTTGAACTCGGTGAGAGCAAGGTCAATAAAATACTGCCGCCAATACACAGCGTAAAACCCACCACAATAGCTTTACTAATATGCTCTTTGAGCATGAAAAACGCTAAAAATGCCACAATAATGGGTAAGCAAGACACAATAACCCCCGCCTGAGATGCAGAGGTGTACTCCATTGCGTGGCCTTCAAATAAAAAGTACAAGCAAGGCTCTGCCAGCGACATGCCTAATAAATACTTCCAATCGCCTTTTAAATATTCAAAACGAATTACGTAACGCCATAAACATAACGAAATCAGTAAAGTGGTGAGCATACGTAAAAATATCACCAAGGCCGGATCATAAATCGCAATCGCGTATTTAAGTGCAATAAAGGAGCTACCCCACAAAAAGGTGGCAATAATTAAACATAAACTGGCAGGCATAAGGTGTAATTTAATCGGTTGAATATAGTGCGATCCTAGCACGCAGAGGGGGTGCTTGAATATTTTTTACTTGTTCAAAAATACCGAACTGGTATAAATAAATTCATCATTTATTGCGCTAAGTAAAAAACATGCAAAGGGATCAGGTAGTAGTTGTAAAGCTAGGTACAAGCGTACTCACTGGCGGTACCGATAAGTTAGACAAAGCACATATGGTGGAACTTGTTCGCCAATGCTGTGAGCTAAAAAAGCAAGGTCACCAGGTTATTTTAGTTTCTAGTGGTGCGGTTGCCGCAGGTCGCGAACAGTTATTAAAACCCTGTGGGCGCACATTAATAGACAAACAAATGTTGGCCGCCATTGGACAGGGGCAGCTTATTCATATTTGGCAAAGCTTATTTGCGTTGTATGGTGTTAACGTGGGGCAAATGCTACTAACGCGCGCCGATGTTGACGACAGAGAGCGTTATTTAAATGCCCGCGATACTCTCAATGCCTTATTAAATTATGATGTTGTGCCGATCATCAATGAAAACGACGCGGTTGCTACCAGTGAAATAAAAGTAGGTGACAACGATAACTTATCGGCATTAGTGGCTATTTTGGCCAATGCCGATAAATTACTATTGCTGACCGATCAACAAGGGTTATTTACAAGCGATCCGCGCACTGACATTAACGCCACCTTGATTGACGAAGTTACTCATATTAATGATGAGTTACGCCAACTTGCAGGTGGCAGCGGTACAAACCTAGGCACAGGGGGTATGGCAACCAAACTACAGGCAGCCGATATTGCCAGAAGAGCTGGGGTTGAGGTGATTATCGCCAAAGGCGCTGATGAAAACGTGATTTTAAAATGCATGAGCGAGCAACTGCCAGGCACCCGTTTTTTAAAACTTACCGCCCCTAAAGATGGCCGAAAAAAATGGTTATTGGCAGGGCCTAAAAGTAGCGGCCAAATTTTAATTGATGCCGGTGCGGTGCATGCATTGCAATCTAAGGGCGCCAGTTTACTTGCTAAAGGCATTACGCGTGCAATAGGTGAATTTGAACGCGGAGATTTAATTAACTTAATTGATGTAAACGAGCAAATTATTGCACGTGGGTTAACGCGCTTTAGCCATCTTGAAATCGATAAAATAAAAGGCGCACACTCTAATCAAATCAGCCAATTACTTGATTACGACAGCGGCGTGGAAGTGCTACACAGAGATGATATGGTGGTGTTGTAATTAAGCACTTTTTTAACGATATAGCGCAACGTATAATCCGCTTATAGTGTTGCGCTTTTTTGTGTTAAAATCTTGCACCTTAAATTTGTTGTAAAGAGTATTGAAGATGAAATTAGTTCGCTGGGTTTTAGGTTGTATCATCTTATTTTTTAATTTTGTTTTTACGCCGCGTAGCAAAAAACGTGATCCGCAAGAGCAAACTAAGCTTGATCAGCAAACCGCACAATTTAAGCTCTATCAATTCAAAGCATGCCCTTTTTGTGTAAAAGTGCGCCGTTCAATTAAGCGTGAAGGCTTAAAAATTGAAACACGCGATGCAAAAAATGATGAGCAATACCGCCAAGAGCTATTAGAGCAAGGCGGAAAAGTTAAAGTACCTTGTTTACGTATTGAGCAAGATGGCCAAGTAAAATGGCTTTATGAATCAAACGATATTATTGCTTACTTAAACAAAGTAGCCGCTTAAAATATTTATTGGTATTTCATACCATCTCACTTATTAAAAGAGACATTACCATGACAATTCGTACCCGTGTTGCTCCGTCGCCAACTGGTGACCCGCATCTTGGCACCGCTTACATTGCCTTATTTAATTACTGTTTTGCTAAACAGCAAGGCGGTGAATTTGTACTTCGTATTGAAGATACTGACCAAGTTCGCAGCACACCTGAATCTGAACAAGCTATCATGGATAGCTTACGCTGGTTAGGCCTTGAGTGGGATCATGGTCCTGATGTAGGTGGTGAGTTTGGTCCATACCGTCAATCTGAGCGCAGTGATTTATATAAAAAATACGCCCATCAGTTAGTTGAAGACGGCAAAGCATTTTATTGTTTCGCAACCAGCGAAGAGCTGGACCAAATGCGTGAAGAACAAATGGCCGAAGGTCTGCGTCCTAAATACGATGGTCGTGGCTTAAACCATAGCGAAGACGAAATTAAAGCAAACTTAGCAGCGGGTAAACCGTACGTTATTCGTATGAAAATCCCAAGCGAAGGCACGTTTAAATTTAACGACTACCTACGCGGTGAAATTGAGATCCCGTGGGAAAACGTTGACATGCAAGTGCTATTAAAAGCGGATGGTTTTCCAACGTACTTTTTAGCTAACGTGGTGGATGATCACCATATGCAAATTAGCCACATTTTCCGTGGTGAAGAGTGGATAAACTCAGCGCCTAAGCTATTAAAACTTTATGAAGATTTTGGTTGGGAAGCACCCGTACTAGGTCACTTACCATTATTGCGTAATCCAGATAAATCAAAGCTGTCTAAGCGTAAAAACCCAACGTCTATTAATTACTATAAAGAAATGGGTTACCTACCAGAAGCGGTACTTAACTACTTAGGCCGTATGGGTTGGTCAATGCCTGATGAGCGTGAAAAGTTCACCCTTAATGAGATGATTGAGCACTTTGACATGAAGCGTGTATCGCTTGGTGGCCCAGTATTCGACGTAGACAAGTTAAGCTGGTTAAACGGTATGTGGATCCGCGAAAACCTAACTGATGCAGAGCTAATGCAGCGTTTTGTTGACTGGAAATTTAATGGCGACATGCTGGCTAAAGTATTACCAGAAGCTAAAACGCGTATAAATACGCTCTCTGACATGGTTGATTTAGCAGGGCACTTTGTAGGCGGTATCCCGACTTACGATCCAGCGCTATTAACAGCCGGTAAAGCTGATGAAGATGTTATTCGCCAAGCATTACAATTTTTTGTATGGCAGCTAGAAGGCTTACGTAGTTTTGAAAAACCAGCTATTTTTGCAATTGCAAAAGAAGTCGCTACCTTCCACGAGCTTAAAATTAAAGACTTCTTAGAGCCTATATTTGTGGCTATTACCGGCAAAACATCGTCTACCTCGGTATTAGATGCAATGGAGATTTTAGGATCAGATCTATCGCGTGCACGTTTACGTGTCGCGCTTGCCCATTTAGGTATTTCTAAAAAGCAGGCTAAAAAGATAGAACGCGCATACCGCGATTACCCAAGTGCGTAATCGCGTATACAGATTCAAAAGCCGCTTAATTTAAGCGGCTTTTTTGTGCCTGTAATTCTAAGATGGAGTTGCCAGCATAGGGTAAGTAAATAAGAAAAAATGAAACACATTAACGAGCCAATGACATAAAATGGCCCATTCTAATCGGCTAGTTTTATAGTAAATATAGCCATAACCAAAACCTGCAACGGCCGCCACGAGCATATAATGAGTACCCGCTGAAAAGTGTGCCAGTGAAAATACACAAGTACTGATAGCCGGTGCGAGCAGTGCAAACCTGCTCGGGGTTATTAGTTTTGAAAGCTTAGTTTGTATCACTCCCCTAAATAATGCCTCTTCTGCAACGCAGGTAAAAAGTAGGTTGATAGCTATAAATAACAACCAAAATTCAGGTACTTTTGGCGCAAATTCAACAAGGTTTAACGTTAAAGCAGTTATGAGCGCCGCTAAAATAGTAATAACTATAATTAAAGCAGGGTAGCCGATAGTTACTGGCTTTGCCGTTTTATTTTTTTCAAAAACATAAGCGGCCAGTATTAAACCCGCTAATGCTTTATCAAAATTAGCATACAAGGTAAATGCAATTGCGTTACTGGTGATTTGTTCATTAACAACAATAGGCAGGTTATTAAAACCCGCAAACCAATGTAAGGCCAACCCGAGTGAGGCTGTTATAAATAAAGACGTTAGAACATTACGTTTTAACGCTGAGGTTGCCAATAGCGTAAAGTGAAACAATCCCACATAAACAGCTATAACAGCAACCGCGTTTAAATTTATATATTCTTGATAATAGGCGCTAATAATACTTAGCAGCAATAAGTATCGCCATAATGGTTGGCGAAATACAGAGAGTTTACACTGCGGGAAAACACATAAAATAGCGGCAGCTAAAAAGTAAAAAGTCATTGGCAAATACTGCTTGTTGTTTGATAGGGGAAATGAGAGAAAACGAATCACATAGCGTTATAGTCTCAATTAGATAATTTTGAGCTATTAATAATTATAGGCTTGTCCGGTACAAGTAACGGCTAAATCACAATTGTAGCGGGATACTGATTGGCATTGCTCCAGTGTAAATGCATTGCCACCTAAATAAAGCACATCGTTTTTAAGGGATTCTATGGCTTGTGATTTCAAACGGTTATAGCTAATTGAGGATGTTCGCATATCATCTGATACATCGCAGCTTTCGCCTTTTATTCCACCAAGGGGGCTTGCACCTCTATCGAGAGCGTCCTGAACACTGTAAAATTGCTCTAGACCACGTTTTTTAATGTGGCTTGAAACGTGTTCTGATAAAACCTCGTCGTCGATATTGGTTGTGTAAGTAATGTTATTACAGCCAGTTAATAATGAAACCGCGCATATTAATAAAGAAAAATACTTCATTAGTTAATCCCTTAAACTCGTATTTGCCTAATTTACTTAGTTAATTAGCGAGTTGCAAATTATCATTTTTCGCCTTTATTAAACAGATTCGACCTCTCAAGATTTTTTTTCTGGTAGTATAGCTAGGTTATAAGCAGTTTAAGCAGTGAACACACTATGTTAAGTCCTTACTATCAGCAGCATGCTGATTATGTTTCAATTTCTCGTGAGCAAGGTTGTCGCTTTGCTAAATGTGTAGCCGACGACTACAACCCGCTTCATGATAAAGACGCTAAAAAGTTTTGCGCACCAGGAGACTTACTTTTTTCTCTAGTGTTAGACCGCTATGGCATTAGTGAGCGAATGGAGTTTACCTTTGCCGGTATGGTTGATGAAAATACCAAACTAAATTTTCCAGAACAACCTGGAGAAGAGTTTGATGTAAACCATGGCGAAAAAGTAATTTTAAAGGTTAAACGCGACGGTAAAACCAGTAAATGCCCAACACTTACAAACAGTTTAATAAAAAATTATGTTGAGTTCTCAGGTGCTGCGTTCCCGCATGTAATTATTCCTTTAATGGGCAAGCAAGAGGTAATGATAAACCCTGCGCGTCCTATGATTATTTATGAATCAATGATCATTAACCTTAATAACATTGATATTAAATCACCGACCCTAGAGTTTGCACAGCCTAGCTTTGAATACGCTGGTAAACGCGGCAAAATAACCTTGCGCTTTAATTTACTCGAAAACGGCGAAAAGGTGGGTTTTGGTGAAAAACACATGGTGGTATCGGGTATTCGTGAATACTGTCAAAGCACCGTAGATGATTTAATTGCATTTTATAATGAGCGTAAAGCCACATTAAAACCGGCTTAAATACTTCATTTTACTTAGGCGCTATTTAGCGCCTTTTTTATTACTAAAGCTCAGGTATAATAGCGTTCTTTGTTATTTTAAAGCCAAGCTTATGTCTGCCACATCGTTCTCATCACTAGCCCTAGACCCGTTACTATTAACGGCAATAGAGCAAAATAATTACACTACGCCTACCGCCATTCAGCACAAAACGATACCGCCAATTTTAGCGGGCAAAGACGTTATGGGCAGCGCTCAAACTGGTACTGGTAAAACAGCCGCTTTTGTTTTGCCGCTATTACATAAGCTTTTAAATACCACTAAAAAAGACGAACCAGGCATTGCTCGTGTGGTTATTTTAACGCCCACTAGAGAGCTTGCTCAGCAAGTATTCGCTAGTTTTGAAAAATACGCACAAGGTACAGATATAAAAGGTGCACTTGCTTATGGTGGCGCAAGCATTGGCCCACAAATCAAAGCACTTAAAACAGCGCAAGTAATAGTGGCAACGCCAGGGCGCTTGCTTGATCATATAGTGAAGGGCAGTGTGGTGCTTTCAAGCGTGGACTCTTTGGTATTTGATGAAGCAGACCGTATGCTTGATATGGGTTTTATTGACGAAATTAGACGAATACTGCGTCATATCCCAGGCGATCGTCAAACCTTACTGTTTTCCGCCACCTTTGATGACAGTGTATTTGAGCTAAGTAAAAAATTGCTCAAAGACCCTGAACTTATTGAAGTCGATAAGCGCAACTCTGCTGCTGTAGAGGTTGAACAAGTTATTTACGCAGTAGATGAAGACAGAAAGCGCGAACTGGTATCGCACATGATTGGCATGAAAAACTGGCGCCAAGTGCTTATATTCACCCGCACAAAACAAATGGCCGATAAACTTGCTAAAGAAATGTGTAAAGATGGTTTAAAAACCGAATCTATTCATGGTGATAAATCACAAGGTGCTCGCGACCGAGCTCTCCATAACTTCAAAGAGGGCAGTACACGTGTTTTAGTAGCCACTGATGTAGCTGCGCGCGGTTTAGACATACCGGCACTTAAATACGTAATTAACTTTGAATTGCCATACATAGCTGAAGACTATGTGCATCGTATTGGCCGTACAGGACGAGCTGGCGAGCAAGGCCTTGCAATGTCATTAGTGAGCTTAGATGAGCAATGGCTGCTTGAAGAAATTGAAGTACTGCTGGATACGCGTTTAGCACCACAGTGGCTTGAAGGTTATGAACCTGATTTAAATAAGCCACCTAAAGATAACCGCAAAAACACCAACAAAGCGCGTAAAGATCGCGATAAAAAACGTATTACAGGGCAAAGAGCGCCAAATAGAAGACGTAAATAAAAGCGTTCAGTTTTTAGCTATCAGTTGTCAGTAAAAAAGAGCCCAACACGGCGTTAAATTTAGCGCCGTGGTTTGCTGCATCTTCTTAATTCACTACCTCTCCCTGTTAGTTCTTTTTAGCACGCAGCTTAAGTGTTAAGTCATTGTATTGTTTACATGTAATCAATAAAGTGTAATTATTTTGTCGAGAATGAAATCAGGTGATTGAAGCGAAAAATATAAAAAAGGAAGTGAAATTGGATTATCTCAATTGGTTGAAAAAGGAATACGCTGAGCTAGGTAATGTGTCAGACGAAACTATTAATGCTCATATAAACTCAGCCAAAATGGACTCTCAGCTATTTAGGGAGTTTATCAAAGTCTTAGGATTTTTAATTTTTGTGGTTCCATTCAATTTGTATCTGTCTATTTCAGAGATAGTCACGTTTAATAGTGCTTACTATTGGCTTATTGTGATCTTTTCGAGTTTTATTGGGGTTTTTGTTGCATTGTATTGCGAACAAACCTTAATTAAGAAACAGCTAAAAAAAACAATCCGCGATAAACACAGTAATAAAATATAAATTTAAAAAGAAATTGACCAGCGAATTACATTATAAAAATAAAAAGGCAAGCCATATAGGTGTAGTAGCTCATATCTGATCTTACAGCTGAGGAGAATTAGTTTAGACTTCACCTGACAAGCTGCTATGAGCGAAAAGCGGTCATTGATACTGGCCAAATATCGTCGTTAATAGATTGGTTAAACTGCTCTTTGCGCATATATTCATGAAAATGAGCGCTGCGCGCATATTGGTTAATTTAACTTTACCTAAAAACTTTAGAAAACTTTAGAAAACTTTGCGATAGTAATACCTTAGGTAATTTGTTAAAACTATATAATGTAGAAAAATGAGCGTAGCGTCGGCAGAAATATGCGCGACGAGCGCACTATTAAATTGTTAAGCCTAAAAATATAGAGGAATAGTTTTGCCGAAAGAATGGATTGATGTGGCTGATACAGCCGTAAAAATTGGCTTAGGCTCATTAATTACAGGAGTTTTCACCTACCTAGGTGTGAAGTTTTCGCACAAATCAGAGCAAAGTAAATATCTGCTAGAGCACAAAGTTAAAGTTATAGAACAAATTGCTTCAGAAGCAGGAGAATATTTCGCTGCATGGAATGGTGTTATATCTAAGATTGGCGGCATAACGAAGAAGATGGATTTTGACATGGAAAATGTTGACCTTAGTGCGAACCAATTGAAATGGGTTAAAGAGAGAGATAAAGCCCTTGTTGATTCTTGGTCAGCTAGACAATCTGTTCAGTCAAAATTAAGGTTATTAAAGGCTGAAAATGCTGTAGGAAAATTTAAAGAGTGTATATCTCTGGAAACTCAACTCAGAGATATGATGTTTTTTGATAAAGATTATCCGAATTACAATCAGCTTACTAAGTACCGTAAAGAAGCTAGAACAGCCCAAAGAAAATTTCAAGAAGAGTTAGCCGAAACTTATGAGAATATACCGGCTTAACAAGGCGCTGTTATCGGACTGGTTATCCGCTGCGCTCCAAACCAGCCGCAAAGCGCGGCGTTACCACTGTCTGCAAATGGCACAAATGCGACTGTTAGATTTGATAAAGTCCTACAGTTCAAACCTCACAGATCAAGTTAGTACTTATGAAAATAAACGAAGCTAACTACTTGAACTGGCTTATTTTATTTCGATTATCATTGTTGCCCGAACCCCGAACCCCGAACCCCGAACCCCGAACCCCGAACCCCGAACCCCGAACCCCGAACCCCGAACCCCGAACCCCGAACCCCGAACCCCGAACCCCGAACCCCGCAATTAAGCTATTAGTTTCTCCGCAAGGTTGAGTTCCATTGTTGCTTTTAATAAACGGTATAAGTTAATTGACGCGTCAATTTCTTCTTTACGGTTGGTTAAGCTTTCAATATTTAAGCCCAGTGGTACACCTAAGTGCGCACAGCTTTTTAAAATTGAGTCGAGATTTTCACGACAAATACGTACCGATTCGCTTAATGTATTTTCCGAATCAAGCATGCGCCATTTAGTTGCCTCTGGCACTGAGATACCTAGCCACTGCATAAACTCCAATGTTTTTTCACCACCACAAGGCGTAAAGGTTAATATAATCCGATTAGGTGTCAGGCCTTGTGCTTTGCATGTGCGCGCATAACTGGTTATTAAATCTATGGTTGCTTGTGCATTGTAAACGGCTTGAGAGATAAAAAACTGGCACCCTTGTGCTGTTTTTTCTATTAAGCGTTGGTGCTCATTACGCTTATTGGCATGGCGCTCAGCAATGGTTACACCACCTAAAAAGAAGTCTTCTGACTGCTCTGCCAGAGTTTTGTAGGCATTCGGTAAGCTTAGCTTTATATCACCCGCTGATGATGGGCTGCCCACTAACACCACGTTTTTTAAATCGTAGTCATTTTTAGTTTCATCTAACCACGCTTTAAACTCACTCACACCGCGCTGAGCTACACTTTTATAAGTAATTACATCAAGATCAGATAAGCCTCGTAAGAGTTGACTGTACTCGCGCGGATCAACTGTTTGCTTAAATGCAAATGGACGCGCTTGCTCTGTACGGCTGCTTTCATCTTGAATGTCATAAATAATTACGCCGTCATATTCAATTTCGTGTAAACGGCCTAATAACTTTTCGGCAATGATTTTTAATTGCGCTTTATCAGTCCCAATTTTTGGCGGTGTTGTGCCAATTAGGTAAACACCTTGGTTGGTGTCCTGTATTTTTTCTTGAAGTGATAAAGCCATAATCCTCATTCCAGCTTAATTTGTGATGATGGATTTAATATAGCAGCCATTTAGACGTCTAGATAGATTTATTTATTGAAAGTTTCTCAACTAACGTGAATTATTTTCATAGTTAAACCAAGTTACCAGCAATAACTGACACAGTTGTTTACATAATTAATAGGCTTAGGGCTCTTATATTTAATTACTTTACGGCATACTTAGTTTGGTAAATGTTTTAAAAATTGCTCAATTTAAAAAGGGATAACAATGAAATTTAAATTATTGGCAACTAGCCTAGCGGTATCGCTGGCCTTAACAGGTTGTGCTATGCAGCAAAGTCAAAACACGCAAACAGCAGCTCAACAAGAACAAGTTAATAAAGCAGATGAGCGTGTTTTTTCACAAGATTACCTAATAGAAGAGCTAGATAACGGCCTACGTGTGATGGTAGTTAAAACCGATTACCCAGATGTAGTATCGCTACAAATACCTGTATCTGTAGGCTCGCGTAATGAAGTGGAAGCAGGTAAAACTGGTTTTGCTCACTTTTTTGAACACATGATGTTTAAAGGCTCTGAAAAGTTTCCGCAAGATGTGTATTCAGATATTCTAAAAAATTCAGGGGTTGATAACCGCGCCTACACAACTAACGATTACACTAACTACCACTTAAATTTTTCAAAGCAACATCTTGATAAAGTACTTGAGATTGAAGCTGATATTTTTCAAAACCTAAGCTACACCGAAGAGCAATTTAGAACCGAAGCGCTAACGGTTAAAGGCGAGTACTTAAAAAATAACGCCAGTCCAATTCGTAAATTATTAAGTGCGGTACGCCAAGAAGCGTTCGAAAAACATACCTATAAACACACTACAATGGGCTTTTTTGAAGACATTGAAGCCATGCCAGATCAAATGGCCTACGGTAAAGAGTTTTTTGATAAGTTTTATAAGCCTGAATATGTATCGCTTGTGATTGTTGGTGATGTTGAGCCAAAAGAGACCATGGCGATGGTTAAAAAACACTGGGGTAATTGGCAAAAAGGCGACTATGTTGCTGATATTCCAAAAGAGCCAACTCAACAAGCGCCAAAATATGTGCATGAGCAAAACGAAGGACTACCTGGTCACTGGTTACTTGTGTCGTATAAAGGCGCTGCATGGGAGCCTCAGAAAAAAGACAGAGCCGCATTAGATTTACTATCGCAGCTTTATTTTTCTAGTAATTCAGATATTTACCAAGAGCTGGTAGTAGAAAAGCAAATAGCGAGTCAAATGTTTACCTATAACCCAGAGACTAAAGATCCAGGGTTACTGCATGTATTTGTAAAAGTTGAAAATGCCGATGATTTAGCCACAGTGCGTGATGCTATAAACCGTACGTATGCCAAAGCGCGTACCGAGTTGGTTGATAGCCAAAAACTCAGTGATTTAAAGTCTAATCTTAAATACAGCTTTATAAATGGTTTAGATTCATCGCAAGCAATTGCCTCTACACTTGCCAGCTATATGCATTTTGAGCGCGATCCTGAGGTGATTAATCAGTTGTATAAATCGGCAGACAATATCACTAGCGAAGATATTAGAGCCGTTGCAAATAAGTATTTTGTTGATAATGCGCGCACCACAATTACTATGTCGGCACTTGATAAAGCCCCTGGTTTTGAACAAGAAAGCGATTTAAATGCATTGGTAGCAAAATATCAGCAAGTACCGAGTAAGCCAATCTTTAAAGTACTTGATAAAACTAATAGCTCGCCGTTAATCGATATTAACTTATTATTTAATACCGGTGCCGCTGCCGATCCGCAGGGTAAAAAAGGCGTAGCGGCTTTAACTGCCGCAATGCTAGCGCAAGGTGGCTCAACCTCAATGAGTTACAAAGATATTAAAAAGGCAATGTACCCGCTGGCGGGTAGTTTTGGTTATCAAATAGATAAAGAAATGCTGTCGTTTCAAGGGCGTATCCATAAAGATAATGCAGCTCAGTGGTATGCTTTAGTGAGTGAGCAGCTGTTAAGCCCAGGCTTTAGAGAAGATGACTTTAAACGTCTGAAAAAAGAAATGATCGATGGCATTAAGTCTGGTTTAAAAGCTTCTAACGACGAAGAGTTGGGTAAAGAAGTGCTCTACAGTGTGCTTTATAAAGGCCACCCTTATGAAAGCTATAACTACGGTGATTTATCTGATTTAGAAGCGCTGACCCTTGATGATGTTAAAGCGTTTTATAATGCTGAACTTACACAAGCTAAACTTACTGTGGGTTTAATTGGTGCAGTGCCTGAAAAACTCAAAGCACAAATGTTAGCTGACTTAGCGACACTCCCTAAAGGCGAACAAAGCCGCTTAACAATCCCTGATGCGCCAGAACTTAAAGGTCATCATGCAACGATTGTTGAAAAGTCAGCGCAATCAACGGCTGTGTCGTTCGGGTTCCCTATTGATACCATTCGTAGCAGCGAAGACTGGACCGCATTGTGGTTAGTGCGCTCGTACTTTGGTGAGCATCGCAGTTCTAACAGTTACTTGTACGAACGTATTCGTCAAACGCGTGGTATGAATTACGGTGATTACGCCTATATTGAATACTTCCCTAGAGGTATGTTTCAAACAAAACCGGATGCAAACTTAGGGCGCTCTGAGCAAATATTCCAAGTGTGGCTGCGTCCACTGCGCTCAAACAACGATGCGCATTTTGCAACCCGTACCGCATTATTTGAGCTAGATAAGCTAATTAAAAATGGTATGACCGAGGCAGATTTTGAAGCCACGCGTAACTTTTTAATTAACTTTGTGCCACAAATGGTTGCTAGTCAAAATCGCCAGTTAGGTTATGCGCTAGATAGCGAGTTTTATAACACCGATAGTTTTGTAAACTACGTCACAAGCAAACTGAAAACATTAAGCGTTGATGATGTAAATCGAGTGATTAAAGACAACCTACAAACTGAGAATATTCACTATGTGTTTGTTACCGGTGATGGTGAAGATATGCAAAAACGTTTAGCAACTATGCAAACCTCGCCTATGGTGTATAACACCGATAAGCCTGCCGAGTTAGTGGCTGAAGATAAGGTAATTGCTGATTATAAACTGGCAATTCCTGCAAAAAATATTGAAGTAGTAAAGGTGGATAAAGTATTTCAATAATTTAAGTTTTTAAGTATTAAAAAATGCCCCTGTGCAGTAAGCATTGGGGCATTTTTATATTTTAGGTTTTAAATACTAGTTACTTACTAAAAGTACTGAGGCTGCACCAAGAGCAAAACTAATAACAGAGCTAATAATCAAACCTGCAATAAAACTTTTAGATGGACTGTTATTGGCATCATTTTGGTTGTTCTCATCAAGCTTAATAAGCTCACCTTGGCGTACTTCAAATACCGCACATAAGGCCATGGTGGTTTCTTTTGAGGCTGCACCTTCTTTTTCTACTCGTTGAATGGTTCGCAAGCTTACATCGCAGGCATCGGCAAGCTGTTGTTGTGTCCAATCGAATGTGTGCCTAAGCGACTTTACCGTTGTAGGGTTTAATTGCATGTTAAAGTTTTCCTACAATTAGCTCTACGACTGTTGCAGTGGTATAGCCAAATACTGCACCACCTAATGCACAGCCTAGAATAAAAAAAGCCGCTTTTTTAGGATCGCTAGGAAGACTACTTTGAACTTGCTTGGCAAGCACTTCTTGATCTTTGTATAGAGTGCACTCAAGTCGTCCTGTGAGTATATTGAGCATGTCAAATTTCACTTGGTACTGCGAATTTTCAAAATCAAATGTGTGTGAGCTTTTTATATTAACACTGCGTCTACTGCTAACTAAGTCATCGTTAATATAGACTTCTTCTTTACCTGTAAAGTAGCTTCCAAAACAGGCTATTTGGTTATCGCCATCTTGAAAGTAAAATTTATAGCCTAATTTTTTTGTATTTAATATGTCGTTTTTCATCATCGTTATCCTTGTTGAGTTGATGATGCTAATTTAGCGTTTATTATTATTTTTTACGCCGTCAGCAGTACGCCAGTGGCTATTTTGGCACATGACACACGTGCTGTCATATGTTGTTATTTACTGATTTTTATTAACTTATTTTATTTTTGCACAAATGGTTAAACCTGCCTAGCTGTCATATGACATGACTTGAAAAAAGTAATATAAACCTGAAACTTAACTGGTTATATATAATAACCAGAACAAATAACGAAGGGATTAACACCTAGGCGGCTAAATCCGTTAGAATTGGCGGTAGGCTCTTTGTAATAACTTAAGGCAGTATTATGCGTCATGAAATTTGGCAACAGCTTCGTAGTGAAGCAAATGAAGTAGTAACTCGTGAACCCCTTTTAGCGAGCCATGTGTATTCGTGTATTTTAAATCATGAGTGCTTAGGGTCGGCATTGAGTTTTATTGTTGCTAATAAACTAGCTGATGCTGTGGTTTCTGCTTTTACAATCCGTGAGCTGTTTGACCAAGCTTTTGTAAAGTGTGACCGTATGCTGACACATGTTGCTCATGATATTAAAGCGGTAAAAGATCGTGACCCTGCGGCCGAAACCTACCTTACCGTGATTTTAAATTTAAAAGGGTTTCACGCCATACAAGCACACCGTTTAGCAAACTGCTTATGGCAACAAAATCGTAAAGAGCTTGCGCGCTTTATTCAAAGCCGTACCTCAGAGGTGTTTGGGGTTGATATTCACCCTGCCTGTAAAGTAGGCCAAGGCATTATGTTTGACCATGCCACCGGTATTGTTATAGGTGAAACCGCCGTAATTGAAGATAATGTATCTATATTACAATCGGTTACATTAGGTGGTACGGGTAACGAGCAAGGCGATCGCCACCCTAAAATCAGAGCGGGCGTACTTATTGGCGCGGGCGCTAAAGTACTGGGTAACATTGAAGTGGGCGAGGGCGCACGTATTGGCGCAGGTTCAGTGGTATTAAGCCCTGTGCCGCCTCACACAACTGCTGTTGGCGTACCTGCAAAAATTATTGGTCGCCCTGATTGTGAGTGCCCGGCAGAAAGTAT
The DNA here is from genome assembly GCF_000184065.1 of Pseudoalteromonas sp. SM9913. Lineage (NCBI taxonomy): Bacteria > Pseudomonadati > Pseudomonadota > Gammaproteobacteria > Alteromonadales > Pseudoalteromonadaceae > Pseudoalteromonas > Pseudoalteromonas sp. SM9913. The sequence goes on along the minus strand of NC_014803.1, from coordinate 2,574,713 downwards.
GAACCAAAACTTTTTAGAATATCCCGAGCCAGAAAACGAATCGCACACCAGTGCAATGCTTTAATTTTTGAGTACCTAGAAATGATATATAAAAGTAACCTTGTGGCTATGCTGCTCTGTTTTTCTTCAGGCGTGGCGTTAGCAAGTGGTTACTTTTTGTTTTTTAAAGATTCCACTCGTGTTTCCTCAGCGCCCAAACAAGCTGTAATCTCTTCGGCTAACACTCAAGTCAATAATCAGCCAACTACTTTGCAAGGCTTAGTGCAGGTTAATAAAGCCCAAGCGGCTGATCAACAAACTCAGCTAGCACAACATGTGGTTGAGCTTAATCAGCGGCTTGAAAAAAAATCAATCCAGCTTAAGCAATCTCAACAACAGCTAAAGTTAAATCAATTAGAAAGTGTAGAGCTTGATGATGAGCTCGCAATACAGTTTGAGCAAGAGGCTGATAATCTCGAATGGAGTTACGAGCTTGAAGTCGCGTTAACTGACTTTTTAATTATTAATGAGTTTGCAGATAGCGCTGAGCTTACAGCGCTAAAGTGTAAGCAAACAATTTGTAAGTTTGAGCTTACCATAAATCAACATGCCGTTAATTATGGAGCTAAATTATGGCGCGAGCTTAACGATAAGCTTCACCTTGAACCTTGGTGGCAGCAATTTAAACTCAGTGCATCTCAATCTAACGATGCCCGTATTGAGTTTACCGTAAGTACGCAAGGCTAGCGCTTAGCAATATGGCTAAGCTTCTACCTTTGAAATAACCTGGCCATCTACTAACTCAGTGATCAACACATCACCCACTTTTACATCTTCCACTGATTTAACCACTTTATTTTGCGCTGCTTTAGTAATGCTATAACCACGTGCTAGGACATTAAGGGGGCTGACCGAATCAAGCCGACTTGCTTGTAAGGCAAGCGTATTATTTGCGTGTTGTAGTTGCTGCTGCATCGCTTGATTTAGCCTTGCATGGAGCTGTGCTAACTGATGGTTTGCATTTGCTAGCTTTTTATCTGGTGATTGGCGCATTAGTCTGGGTGTTAAATTAGCTAACACGCGTTCTTGTTGATATAAACGCTGACGCATTGCCTGTTGCAGTGCAATACTCAACTCATCTAAGCGTTGTGATTTTTGGTTTAGCTGATTGCGCGGGTGGCATAAATTAAGGCGATGCTGCAATTGTATGGCTAGTGCGCGTTTATCGGCAATGTCGTGTTTAAATGCATTCGCTAAACGATTAATTAACTGATTAACCCTATTATGTAGCTCTTGTGTATTGGGGCTTACGAGCTCTGCGGCTGCAGAAGGGGTTGCGGCGCGAACATCAGCGACATAATCGCTAATTGTGGTATCTATTTCATGGCCAACAGCGCTCACAATGGGCAGCGAGCTTTGATAAATAGCACGAGCAAGTTGTTCATGGTTAAAGCACCATAAATCTTCTAATGAACCACCACCGCGTCCGAGAATGATAACGTCGACTTCATTACGTAAATTTGCCAGCTCTATTTGCTTGATTAAATGGCCATGCGCTTCTTTGCCTTGCACCATCGCAGGGTAAATAACCACTTCTAATTGCGGCGCACGACGCTTTAAAACAGTTAAAATATCTTTGATTGCGGCGCCTGTAGGTGAGGTGATCACCCCTATGCGATTTATGTTTTGGGGCAGGGGCTTTTTATAAGCGGAGCTAAATAAGCCCTCTGCAGCCAAACGCATTTTTAGCGCGTCAAACTCTTGCTTAAGTTGCCCTTCGCCGGCAGGTTCCATATGTTCAACAATAAGCTGGTAGTCACCACGGGGTTCGTACAAAGATACACGTGCTTTAACGGTTACTTGTGCGCCGTTAATTGGTCGGTAACTTTGGTTGCGATTATTGCCTCGCCACATGGCGGCTTTAATTTGCGCTTTATCGTCTTTTAACGAAAAATACCAATGCCCAGAAGCAGGCGCAATAAAGTTAGAAATTTCACCAGTGAGTACTAAAGACGCAAAACCTTGTTCAAGTAAGGCACGTATTTCACGATTAAGGCGAGATACGGTATAAACCGTTTGCGAGGGCTTAGAAAACATAAAAACTACCAAAAAACATTTATAAATCTAGCTTATCATAAATAAATACAAAATATTATTTACTAGTGCCTACAACGCTGTTAAAATTTGGCCGCAATTCCTTATCTTAGATCCACATGTGAGAAGTTGCCAAAATGCTTAGAATCGCTAAAGAAGCTCTTACCTTTGATGACGTACTTTTAGTACCTGGTCATTCTACTGTTTTGCCACATACGGCAAATATTTCAACTCGCTTAACGCGTGGTATCAAACTTAACTTGCCGCTCATTTCAGCATCTATGGATACTGTTACAGAAGCTCGTTTAGCTATTGCCCTCGCGCAGGAAGGTGGTCTTGGTTTTATTCATAAAAACATGACCATTGCAGAACAAGCGAAAAATGTTCGTAAAGTTAAAACCTATGAAGCAGGTATTGTTTCATACCCTGTTACAGTTACTGCCGATCTGACTATTGCAGATGCTGTTGAATTGTCTCAGGAAAAGGGATTCTCAGGTTTTCCGGTCACCGATAGCGAAAATAACCTTGTAGGTATTGTAACTAGTCGTGATATGCGCTTTGAAACTAAGCTTGAACAGCCGGTTTCAACAGTGATGACGAAAAAAGAAAACCTAGTAACGGTTAAAGAGGGAACGGCTCGCGAAGATATCTTAAGCTTAATGCACGAACACCGCATTGAGAAGATTCTTGTGGTTGATGATGCGTTTAAACTTAAAGGCATGATCACCGTAAAAGATTACCAAAAAGCACAAGACAAACCAGATGCATGTAAAGACGAGCAAGGCCGTTTACGTGTAGGTGCTGCGGTAGGCGTTGGCGCAGGCACTGATGAGCGAATTGCTGCATTAGTTGAAGCCGGTGTTGATGTACTACTAATCGATACTTCTCATGGTCACTCACAAGGTGTTATTGACCGTGTTGCAGCGACTCGTCAAGCTTACCCAGACTTACAAATTGTTGCGGGTAACGTAGCGACAGCCGAAGGTGCTATTGCCCTTGCAGATGCTGGTGTTGATGCTGTTAAAGTAGGTATCGGCCCAGGTTCTATTTGTACTACACGTATTGTTACTGGTTGTGGTGTACCACAAATAACAGCCATTTCAGATGCGGTTGAAGGCCTTAAAGGTCGCGATATTCCAGTGATTGCCGATGGCGGTATTCGTTTTTCTGGTGATATTGTAAAAGCATTGGTTGCGGGTGCATCGTGTGTAATGGTTGGCTCTATGCTCGCGGGTACTGAAGAAGCACCAGGTGAAGTTGAACTTTATCAAGGTCGTTACTACAAGTCTTACCGTGGTATGGGTAGCCTAGGTGCGATGGATCAAAAAGAAGGGTCATCGGATCGCTACTTCCAAAAATCAAACCAAGCTGACAAGTTAGTACCAGAAGGTATTGAAGGTCGTGTTGCTTATAAAGGGCCAATTGCAACCATTATTCACCAACAAGTGGGTGGTCTTCGCAGTGCAATGGGCTTAACCGGTTGTGCCACAATCGAAGAGCTAAACACTAAACCACAGTTTGTACGTGTAACTTCTGCTGGTATGGGTGAGTCGCATGTTCATGATGTGCAAATCACTAAAGAAGCACCGAACTACCGTTTAGGCTAATCAGCCTTTAACAACTTGAAAAAAGTGGGCTAACCTTTGTTAGCCCTAATATAGTCACACAGCTTAAGCTGGTGGCGTTTAGCACCTGACTTTACGAGATACTTCATGAGCAAAGACATTCACGATTCACGAATCCTCATTTTAGATTTTGGTTCACAATACACGCAGTTAATCGCCCGTCGCGTGCGCGAAATTGGTGTTTATTGTGAGCTTTGGGCTTGGGATGTAACCGAAGAGCAAATTCGCGAGTTTAACCCACAAGGTATTATCCTTTCTGGTGGCCCAGAATCAACCACGCTTGAAAATAGCCCGCGTGCTCCTGAGTATGTATTTAATGCAGGCGTTCCAGTACTTGGTATTTGTTACGGCATGCAAACTATGGCAACGCAGCTTGGCGGCCGTGTACATAGCTCAGATAAAAAAGAATTTGGTTACGCACAAGTTGAAAAAGTGGGTAACTGTGCATTATTTGATGCCATTGAAGATCATATTACTGATGGCGGCAATGGCGTACTAGATGTGTGGATGAGTCACGGTGATAAAGTAATGGAAATTCCAGATACGTTTAAAACCACTGCTAAAACATCTACTTGCCCGCATGCTGCAATGTCTAACGAAGAAAAGCGCTTTTACGGTGTACAATTTCACCCAGAAGTAACGCACACACATCAAGGTCAACGTTTACTAGAGCGTTTTGCTATTGATATTTGTGGTTGTGAAAAATTATGGACGCCAGCAAAAATAATTGATGACGCCATTGAGCGTATCAAAGAAACTGTAGGTGACGACGAAGTTATTTTAGGCTTATCAGGCGGTGTAGATTCATCGGTTGTGGCTATGCTTATTCACCGTGCTATTGGTGAACGACTAACCTGTGTATTTGTTGATAACGGGCTACTTCGTTTAAACGAAGGCCAACAAGTAATGGACATGTTTGGCAATAAGTTTGGTTTAAACATTGTTAAAGTAGATGCCGAAGATCAATTTTTAAATGACTTAGCAGGTAAATCAGATCCTGAAGATAAGCGTAAAGCCATTGGCCACACGTTTATTAATGTATTTGATGAGCAAGCTAAAAAGCTTAAAAACGCAAAATGGTTAGGCCAAGGTACAATTTACCCTGACGTAATCGAATCAGCAGCTTCAGCGACTGGTAAAGCACACGTAATTAAATCGCACCATAATGTGGGCGGCTTACCAGATGATATGCAAATGGGCTTAGTAGAGCCATTACGTGAGTTATTTAAGGATGAAGTACGTAAAATTGGTTTAGAGCTAGGTTTACCGTACGACATGCTTTACCGTCACCCATTCCCAGGGCCAGGTTTAGGTGTGCGTGTACTGGGTGAAATCAAAAAAGAGTACTGTGATTTACTTCGCCGCGCTGATGCTATTTTCATTGAAGAGCTTCACAAAGCAGAGCTTTACCATAAAGTAAGCCAAGCGTTTACTGTATTCTTACCGGTTAAGTCGGTAGGGGTTATGGGTGATGCACGTAAGTATGATTGGGTTGTTTCACTTCGTTGTGTAGAAACCATCGACTTTATGACTGCGCGTTGGTCACATTTACCGTATGAGTTCTTAGGTGTGGTTTCTAACCGTATCATTAACGAAATCGACGGTATCTCACGTGTTGTTTATGATATTTCAGGTAAACCACCCGCAACTATCGAGTGGGAATAATTGTATGCTGCAAGCCATTAATTTAATGGCTTGCTTTTTCTTATTGAGCTCAACTTTTTAATCACCATCCAACCACAAAAACACCCAGCTAAACACCTCTAAGCAAAACTTTATCAAAAAAGTCACGCTTGTAGCAGCGTAAAAATAACAATTTAAACTTTCATAGCATTAAATAAGCTCAGTAAACTGCGGTTATAGACATTGTAAAAAGAGCTGCTAAATTAAAAAACAGTTCTATACTATAAATAAAATCAAACAACTCAGGTATGAGAATATAATTTTGTCCCTATTTGCAGTTTAAACTCTCCCGTTGCAACTAGCTAAAAATTAATAAAAAAAATGTATTAATACAGGGTAAGAGTAAAAGCGTTTTTATTGGAGGAGGGGATTGTTAAATACCATCCTAAACCTTTGATAGTTTCTTATTAGGTCGCAATTTGATATAGGGTAATGAGGGGTTTTGTGAGAACTGATGAGTCAGCGGTAAGTAGGTTCGAAGAGCAAATGCAACTTTTCATCCTTTGGTTGTTGTGTGTGGGTGGATTGTTAACTGCAGCTAGCTTATTTATACTTGAGTTGCCGAATAATACATTGTCATTAATGATAATTGCTGTGTGGGAGTTATGTGCATTAAGCGCTATTACCTTTAAAAAAATTCGACAACGCTTGTTAACTCTATTGGCTATTTTGATTACCTTGGCTTTTCCCTTTATTATTTTGGTAAATGGTGTTGTCTCAGCTAGTTTAGCTCCGCTGTTTGTGGTGGTGTTAGTGCTCGTCCTAAAGGGCCAAACGCGTATTATCTGCATGTGTATCTTAAATATTACGCCATTAATGTTACTTGCCAATGGTGAGCCCCAAACCACGGCGATTGTGGTACGCGTTGTGTTTAGCACTATCGTTCTTTCCATCTTAATTTATTACCTTCTTAGTAGTTATCAAGCATTAGTCGATAAAACTCAATTGCAATTAGATACAAATGAACGAATATATGGAGTCATTGGACATGAGTTGCGAACACCCGCTGCAACCATAAAAATGCTAATAGATATTGAGCTTGAGCAAAACTGTTCGAAAAATATTTTAGAGCTGCAGCGGTTATCCAGTCACTTACTATGTGTGTTGGATGATATGAAAACGTCCTCTAGTAGTGCTACCTTAGCTGTGTACAAGAATAATGAAACTATATCGGTTCATGATACCGTTGAACGGGCGATTGAAGGAGTAAAGCCTTTAGCCGAAAAGTATAATTTTATTATTAACTTCTCAGCAAAAAGAGCAGTTACAGAGCATCATATAGGCTCCACTAAAGCTATCTTCCAAATTATTCAGAACTTAATTAAGAATGCGATATTACATAGTGGTGGCAGCACAGTCACTGTAATGAAATCAGCCGAATCCTTAAGCCATGATAAAACCCATTATCGTATTAATGTTATTGATGATGGTAAAGGTATTGATGTTAAATTTCGAGATAAGATGTTTAATGCATTTGAACGTGGCGATACATTGAGTGAAGGTACTGGGCTGGGGCTTAATATCTGCAAGCAAATAGCTAACACTTTGGAGGATGGAGATTTAAGTTATATTAGTAGCGAAAACGGTGGCGCTAATTTTGAGTTAGTCTTTGTTTTGCATAGTGTTGATGAGCATGATGCAGCCTCAGTAAAAGTGGATGATTTCGAATTGCTGCAAAACTTAAAAATACTGCTAGTCGAAGATACACCTATGCTGCGTATGATAGCCAGTAAGATCCTTACCCAAAATGGCGCGATAGTGACTGAAGCAGAGGATGGTATTATTGGTTTAAATCAGGCAAGCTCAGGCGATTTTAATTTAGTCATCACGGATATCATGATGCCAAATTGTGATGGCTATGAGTTAACTGTTAGACTGCGCGAGCAAGGCTTTGTTAATCCCATTATTGGCGTAACAGGTGCCACAGTTGGCAGCGAAGCTGAACGGTTAATTGCGTGTGGTGCGAATGCGGTTTTGCCTAAGCCACTAACACTTTTGAGTATTACAGAGGAGCTAAAAAAGTTAAAAGTAAATAAAGCTTAAGTGTCTACAGGCAATTACGCAATGGCAAGTTTGAAATCATAACTGCTTTAGTTTTATTCTGAGTGAGCTAAGACGCTACAAGCAATTGAGATTGAATAATATACTAGTTGTTAAAAAGTGAAAAACCATAAATTAGCATGCTAATTCGCCGTTTTGTTTATTTAAAAAGCAAACAAACCAAAAAGTTGAATTTTTACTTTACCTTTGTCAAAAGGTCTTTATAATTCATCGTCATTGCAGGGGCGTAGTTCCAATTGGTAGAACAGCGGTCTCCAAAACCGACGGTTGGGAGTTCGAATCTCTCCGCCCCTGCCATTTCTTCTTTACATCGTTTTGATTACTTCATATATTATTCAACTTACTAATTCCATCGAGTCGTTATGCATTCACGTTACGCATCTGTTTTTGGTATAGAAAAGCTTGAACTTAATCAACACTTTCGCCCAGCTCCGTTAGAGCAGTCAGCTAATTCATCGTTAATACTCAGTGATACGTTAAAAGATGATATTGAGCGAGCGTTTGCGCCTGTAATAATTAACAAGATTGTTAAATCATCAACTATTGAGTTTAATGAGCAACAATTAGGTTTGCCTGATTCTTCCCTGTCCAGTGCACAAAAACGTGTGTTATGGGCATTAATGAGTGAACACCTTGATACACTTTAAATCGGTTACCGATGAGAATATCAATGAGCTTATGGCCATTGAAACCAGCTGCCACACACATCCTTGGACATTAAAAACAATGCAATCATGTTTGCAGGGACGTTATTTTAATTTAGCGGCGTTCGATGAAGAGCAAATGATAGGTTTTTATATTGGTGAAAAAGCTGGACCCGATTTTACTCTAATGGATATTTGTGTCGCCCCAAGCTTTCAGGGACAAGGATTTGCTCAGCAGTTATTAACTCAGTTTATAGCGTATGGTGAGCAACACAGCGCCGAAAACTTATTTTTAGAAGTACGCGAATCTAATACACGGGCTATTGCTTTGTATGAACGAGCAGGCTTTATTGAAATGTCAGTGCGTAAAAATTATTACCCCAGTGACGCTCCCAATAAAAACGGCTTTGAAGACGCGATTTTAATGGGCATGGCACTGGGTTTAAATTTTTAACGATTACTTATTAGCGATGGCTTGCTCTATTGAGGCAATAAGTTCTGCAACGTGTTTTTCTCTTTGTGGCATATCATTGCCTTTTAAGCTTTGTTCAACCGCTGAGGCGCTTTGGTAAATTTCATCAAAGTTAAAACAGCCAGCGCTGCCTTTAATACTATGGGCAAGGGCGCGTAATGTCTCACAGTCACGGCTGTTATATAGTGCTTTTATCTGTTGTAAATAATCAGGTAAGCTTGCTAAGTAATTAGCATTTATTTGCTGAAACTTTTCACTCTTCAATAAGCTATCCCACTTGTTTTGGTTATCACGTTCAAGGTGTAAATAGCTGACTAATACATTTTCTAGTGCGTCTTTGTCAATGGGTTTACCCAGCGCTTTATCACAGCCTGCTTCAAGGTAAGTATCAATATCATGATTCATTACATTCGCGGTCAGGGCGATAATTGGGCCATCATAGGCCGCATCTCTGAGCATTTTAGTTGCTTCTAATCCACCCATAACCGGCATTTGCATATCCATGATTATAAGCTGGTAGTCGTTTACCAGCGCCATTTCTACCGCTTGTGCACCATTGTTGGCTATATCGGGCTCTAATCCCCATGTTTGTAATAGTAATTTAATCAGTAACTGATTATCGGGGTTATCTTCTGCTACCAAAATATGCGCATCAAAGCTGTTGCTTGCAAAAGATAGCTGCGGATCCTTTTCTGGTGTTAGTTGAGAATGCTCGGTTAATAATAAATTGCCGCCAAGGCTATTATGCAAATGGCAATCTATATCGATGGTAAAGCAACTACCCACACCCACCTCACTGGTTACACTTACATCACCACCTAGTAACTGAGCTAAGTTTTTTGAAATACACAGCCCTAATCCCGTACCACCAAACCGACGTGTAGTTGTAGCATCGGCTTGCTCAAATGGCGTAAATAATCGTTTTATTTGGTTTGACGACATACCAATGCCGGTATCTTCAATAACAAAGGTAAGCGTTTTTGGTGCTTGGTATTTAGCGGTTATTGTAACCTGACCTTGCTCAGTGAATTTAACCGCATTACTGGCAATATTAATCAGTATTTGTTTTAAGCGAGTAATATCACTATTAATAGTATGCGGTAGCGGAAGTGCATAATTAATTGTAAATGACAGCTGCTTCTCTTGTGCTAGAGGTTTAATGATTGATTCAACATCATGAATAAGTTGCACAACATTTAATGGTGTTTGCTCAACAGCGAGTTTTTCGGCTTCAATTTTTGATAGATCAAGAATGTTATTAATAAGCTCTAATAAGTGCTTTGAATTACGTAAAATAGTGCCTAGATGGTGCTTGTCATTGGTTGGTTTATCGCTATGCAGTAGTTGCTCGGTAAACCCCATAATGGCGGTGAGCGGGGTGCGAATTTCATGGCTCATGTTTGCTAAAAACCGGCTCTTAAGCTGGTTTGCTTGTTCTGCTTGGGCTATGGCGGTTTCAAGCTTGCTATTCATTGATTCAAGTGCCTTAGTACGGCTCTCTACTTTGTCTTCTAAGTGATGCTTATATTCTTCTAGTTGCTGTTGATAATGCTTAATTTGGTTAATCATGTGATTAAAGTCGTTAAACAGTATGCCTACCTCATCGGTTGTATAAGCAGGCAGTGTGACTGAAAGGTCGCCATCACCAACGCGATGACTTGCTTCACCTAGTAATTCAATTGGGTTAAGCAGTAAATTGCGCACCACAATAAAAATTAAGATCGGTAGGGTGATCACAGAAATAATTACAATTAGCCCAGTGATCACACTAATTGCTTTACCTGATTGATACAGTACCGCTTTAGGAATGGTCGACACATAATAGTAGCCGCCACTCATTTGGGCTGCAAAAATCAATCGTTCTATTTTATCAACGCTCGAAAGCTCAATGGTTGATAAGCTGCCAATATCAGCTAGGTCATTAATTTTATTAAGTTCATACTCACTAAAATAGTGGCCACGCATTTTGTAATCAGAGCTAAATAAAATTTTACCATCATTGGCGAGCAGTAAATTTAAGGTGTTGTTATAAGGGGCTTCTAAAATACTGGTGTTTAAAATCGAAGGTTCGACCTTAAGGACAATAAAACCAAGTTGTTGTGGGCGTTTTAAATAGTAGTCAACGCTGTATATGCGTTGCACAAAATATAAGTTGGTGGTGCCGTCTTCTTTTTGCACCATAAACTGCTGCTGGCTTAAATTACTTTGTATAACTTGATCAAAAAACGGATAAGACTTTGGCGCGACAGTTAAATTACTGGAGTAATAGGCATCACTTTCACCGGTTTTTGAGACTAAATTAATACTAATAATATCAGGGTAGGCTTCACTGTAACTGGCAAATACGTCCATTAACGCGCCAAGGCGATATGTATAGCTGGCGTCTTCAAATAAATCTTTAGCTAAAAAGTCACTTAGTACCGGTGAAGCAGAGAGTAACTTAGCCGTTGCATGAAAAGAATCGATATAGTTGAATACTTTTTGCTGTTGTTGTTCTACAAAGCGACTCATAATCAAGTCGGCCTGCTTTTGCGTAGAGTTGGTCACATTAGTGAGCGTAAAGCCCCCTAAAAATAACAATGGCAGTATAACCAGTGGAGTTATATACCATAATAATCGAATACTTAGCTTACTGGTTTTCATTACCCAACATCAAATCCTCCATGTAATCGACCAATAATATGATTTACAGCCCTATTACTCAAGCTTGGTGTTAAGTTAGTGGGCAATTTATAGCGTTATTGTTAATAATCGCTGAAAACACCAAACTTAAAAAAGATCCGTTAATAACCAACCATTGATTGTTTATAAAGCCAAGATCAGCGAAAATAGTCTTTAATTACGATTAACTTAACGGATAGCGTCACAAGAGCTAATTTGGGTTCTTGTTGGAGTATGTTGAGCTTTAGAGGTTAACTTATTTTTAGCCTTGAAAGCTCAGCATACTAAAATACAAATACATCCGTATATCAACTAAAAGAACCTTTTTAATGGCAGACCAAAATCTCCTTAGCGAAATTAATAAACGCCGTACCTTTGCGATCATCTCGCATCCGGATGCGGGTAAAACCACTATCACTGAAAAAGTATTGTTGTTCGGACAAGCAATTCAAAAAGCTGGAACGGTAAAAGGCCGTGGCTCTAATCAGCATGCTAAGTCTGATTGGATGGAAATGGAAAAAGAGCGTGGTATTTCTGTGACTACCTCTGTAATGCAATTTCCTTATAACAATGCGTTAGTTAATTTACTTGATACCCCAGGACACGAAGACTTCTCTGAAGATACATACCGAACTTTAACCGCGGTAGATTCGTGTTTAATGGTAATTGATGCTGCTAAAGGTGTAGAAGAACGTACCCGTAAGCTAATGGAAGTAACACGCCTGCGTACCACGCCTATTGTTACCTTTATGAATAAATGTGACCGTGATATTCGCGACCCAATGGAACTACTTGACGAAGTAGAAACAGAGCTAAATATTGCCTGTGCACCTGTTACTTGGCCAATTGGCTGTGGTAAAGAGTTTAAAGGTGTTTACCATATCCATAACGAAGAGACCATTTTATATAAAACAGGTCAAGGTCACACTATTCAAGAAGTACGCAGCATTAAAGGGCTCGATAACCCTGAGCTTGACCAAGCCATTGGTGATGAACTTGCAGCGCAGTTACGTGACGAGTTAGAGCTGGTTATTGGTGCATCACACGAATTTGATTTAGATCTATTCTTAGCGGGTGAGTTATCGCCTGTGTATTTTGGTACCGCACTTGGTAACTTTGGTGTAGATCATGTTTTAGATGGGTTAACTCAGTGGGCGCCAACCCCATTACCACGTGAGACAGAAGACCGCCAAGTTGTAGCCACAGAAGAAAACTTCACTGGATTTGTATTTAAAATTCAGGCCAACATGGATCCAAAACACCGTGACCGTATTGCCTTTATGCGTATTGTGTCGGGTAAATATAGCCAAGGCATGAAAATGAATCATGTGCGTATCGGTAAACAAGTCAGTATTTCTGATGCGGTAACCTTTATGGCGGGCGATCGTGAGCGTGCGGCTGATGCTTACGCTGGTGATATTATTGGTTTACATAACCACGGTACGATTCAAATTGGTGATACCTTTACCCAAGGCGAAAAAATTAAGTTTAGCGGTATTCCAAACTTCGCCCCTGAATTGTTCCGCCGTATTCGTCTGCGCGATCCATTAAAACAAAAACAGTTATTAAAAGGATTGGTACAGCTTTCAGAAGAGGGCGCAGTACAAGTATTCAGACCATTAATTAATAATGACTTAATTGTAGGTGCGGTAGGTGTGTTGCAGTTTGACGTGGTTGTAGCGCGTTTAAAAGCCGAATATAACGTTGATGCAATTTACGAAAGCGTTAATGTAAATACAGCCCGCTGGGTTAGCTGTGATGATGTTAAAAAGTTTGAAGAGTTTAAGCGTAAGTGCGAAAGCAACTTAGCACTTGATGGTGGCGATAATTTAACTTACATCGCGCCGAGTCGTGTAAATCTTAACTTGTCGACAGAGCGTTACCCTGAAGTGACATTTAATCACACGCGTGAAAACTAGCACTTAGCCTCTAGAATTAACACAAAGCCTGCTTTGGCGGGCTTATAAAGGTAAATAATATTATGAATATTCGTACTATTTTAGTAGAAAAAGCCATTGCCGCTATGACCGCCGCAGGCCTACCAGAAGATACTAACCCCGCGGTTACCCAAAGCACTCGCCCACAGTTTGGTGATTACCAAATTAATGGCGCGATGGGCGCAGCTAAAAAAATGAAAAGTAACCCGCGTGAATTGGCGCAAAAAATTATTGATCAGTTAGATGTAAGCGACATTGCCGAAAAAACGGAAATTGCTGGCCCTGGTTTTATTAATATTCACTTAAAGCCGGAGTTTTTAGCTCAAAGCGTACAAGCTGCTAATAACCACGCAAAACTTGCCGTAAATGAGCACACCAAACCACAAAAAGTAGTGGTTGATTACTCATCGCCTAACCTTGCAAAAGAAATGCACGTAGGTCACTTACGCTCAACTATTATTGGTGATGCCGTAGTACGAGCGCTTGAATTTAGAGGCGATACCGTTGTTCGTCAAAATCACATGGGTGATTGGGGCACACAGTTTGGTATGCTGATTGCGCATTTAGAAGATCAAATTAACCAAGGTGTTGATTTAGATACTGTTGCGCTTGCTGATTTAGAAACCTTTTACCGCGATGCGAAAAAGCGTTTTGACGACGAAGAAGGCTTTGCCGATAAAGCGCGTAACTACGTAGTTAAACTGCAAGGTGGCGACGCACACTGTGAAAAACTGTGGAAACTATTTATTGCCACTTCAGTTAAGCATTCTGAAGAAGTATACAAGCGTTTAAATGTAACACTGACACCTGCCGACATTATGGCTGAAAGTGCTTATAACAGTGAACTTAACGATATTATTAGCTTATTAAAAGATAAAAATATCGCAGTAGAGTCGCAAGGCGCACAAGTGGTATTTTTAGATGAGCTGGCAAATAAAGACGGTGAGCCTTCAGCGTTTATCGTGCAAAAATCAGGTGGCGGCTTCTTATATGCAACCACTGATTTAGCGGCGTGTGATTACCGTTCAAACAAGCTAGGCGCTGAGCGTATTTTGATATTTGTTGATGCGCGCCAGAGCCTTCACTTTAATCAAGTAGAGCTTACTGCGCGTAAAGCCGGTTTGTTACGTGATGAAACCAGTTACGAGTTTTGCCCATTTGGCACCATGATGGGCGCTGATGGCAAACCATTTAAAACCCGTACAGGCGGTACGGTTAAATTAGCTGATTTACTTGAAGAGTCAATTACTCGTGCAGCAGCCAAACTCGCTGAACGTGAATCAGATTTATCTGACGAAGATCGTAGTGAAATTGCCCGTAAAGTAGGTATTGGCGCGGTTAAATACGCTGACCTTTCTAAACACCGTACCAGCGATTACATATTCAACTGGGACAGCATGCTAAGTTTTGAAGGTGCAACAGCCCCTTACTTACAATATGCGTATACGCGTGTTCGCAGTATTTTCCGTAAGTCAGGTGTTGATGCTGCAAGCTTAAAGGCTGATGTGAGCATTATTGAGCCGCAAGAGAAAACCCTCGCGCTTAAATTATTGCAGTTAGAAGAAGTTCTTGATCTGATGATCAATGAAGCCACACCGCACGTATTATGTGGTTACTTATACGAACTAGCTAGCCTATACATGACATTCTACGAAGCTTGCCCTGTACTTAAAGAGGGTGTAGAGCCAAGTGTTCGTGATAGCCGTTTAGTATTGTGTAATTTAGTGGCAGATACGCTGCGCACAGGATTGGATTTACTAGGTATCGAAGTCATGGAGCAAATGTAATCACCGTCGTATTTTAATCTAATACTGCGTTGTCCACTCGACTGACCCTAATCACATACAACTACGTATGCTCATAGGGATAAGTCGAGTGTCCGCCTTATCTTAGACTAAACTACTTAGGTGAGCGTCTGCTGCGTGTAGTTCGCTTTAGCTGCGTTGGTAAAACTATTTAGCCTAAGTCACATACAAAAGTAACAAGGTACTAGGAAGAAATAGGCTTTAGGCACTAGGAAAAGTGTGACACGTATTACAGAGCGCTTATAAACTTTTGACGAACCTAGAACCTAGAACCTAGAACCTAGAACCTAGAACCTAGAACCTAGAACCTAGAACCTAGAACCTAGAACCTAGAACCTAGAACCTAGAACCTAGAACCTAGAACCTAGAACCTAGAACCTAGAACCTAGAGGGAATTTTATGAAACTCGAAGATATCCGTCGTGAATACTTGCAAGATGCGCTCAGTGAAGACAACTTGCTTGATGATCCGTTTAAGCAGTTTGAAACTTGGCTAGAGCATGCTGTTGGTAGTAACTTGCCTGATCCTACAGCAATGGTGGTCGCTACGGTCGATGAAACCGGTCAGCCTTCACAGCGTATCGTGCTGCTAAAGCATTTAGATGATAACGGTTTTGTGTTTTTTACTAATACCGGTTCACGAAAAGCACAAGAGCTTAAAGGCAATAATAAAATTTCCTTGCACTTTCCATGGCACCACATGGAACGCCAAGTGATTGTGTATGGTGAGGCGCAGCCGCTTCCAACGTCAGCCGTGGCTAAGTACTTCTTATCACGTCCAAAAGAAAGTCAATTAGCCGCTTGGGCGTCGCAACAAAGCCGCCCGGTGTCGTCGCGCAAAGTGTTAATGGAAACCTTTGCCAATATGAAAAACAAGTTTGCCAAAGGTGAAATACCACTCCCTGATTTTTGGGGCGGATATTGTGTTGTGCCGCAAAAAATCGAGTTTTGGCAAGGCGGAGCTCATCGTCTACATGATCGCTTTATGTATCAGCGTCAGGCCGATAATAGCTGGCAAATAACGCGCTTAAACCCGTAGTGGGCTAGTTTTTTGAAGTTTATAGACTCGCATTGCCATCTTGATTTTAGTGAGTTTGATGCAAACCGCGAATCACTTATTAATGCCTGTGTAGCAAAGGGCGTTAGCCAATTTATTGTGCCAGGTATTAGCTTGGCGCAATCTCAAAAATTACTCGAGTTTAAAGCAACCTACCCACAAATTAGAATAGCTGCAGGGCTGCATCCTTATTTTTTAGAGCAACACCAACAATCACATTTAGAGTCATTATTTAATTTTGCTAAGGCAAATAAAACACAGCTGGTAGCTATTGGTGAGTGCGGGCTCGATCGCAGTATTTTCAATCTTGAAAAACAAACCTTTTTGTTTGAGCAGCAAATAGCGCTTGCTAATGAGCTTGATTTACCGCTAATTGTTCATCACAGGCAAAGCCATGATTTAATTGCGCAGTCGTTTAAGCGTTATAGGCCAAAAAACGGCGGTGTGCTCCATGCTTTTTCAGGCTCAATTCAACAAGCGCACTATTATATAAAGCAGGGTTTTAAACTTGGAGTCGGTGGGGTTATAACTTACGAGCGTGCAGCTAAAACACGTGCGGTTATAGCAAAGCTTGAGCCGCAGCATTTAGTGCTTGAAACTGACTCACCTTCAATGCCGCTAAGTGGTTATCAAGGGGAGATAAATACCCCACTGCATATTCCTAACGTATTTGATGCGCTTTATGGTTTAAAACCAAATAGCGATAAATTTCAATTAGCTGAGCAGCTTTATGATTCATGCTCAGACGTTTTTTGTATATAACGATTTACTTGCCAGCGCTTTAATCCTCGGCCTAATTGCCAAGTAAAAATACAGGCAATCACTAACATAAGTAGCACTTGGCGACCTAAATCATGAAAATGATTATGGCTAGCCGATACCGCAGCACGGGTTAAATAGGTAATAGATACAAAGCCAATCGGGCGGTTGTCGTCTGAAATAACTTGCTCAACAAAAGGCGTTTTTAACTTACTAATGCCAGGCGATGAGTCAGGTAATAAGCCATACACATGATGCGATTGCCAATTATCGCTGCTCGCAAGTACCACACCTTGTTTGTCATAAATAGTGGCCGAGAGTACAAATTCATCTTTACTGATATTGTTGCATAAGGTGGTCAGTTGCTGCTTGTTTTTTTCTATCAGCGGATTTTTAGCATTCAGTGCCATAAACTGAGTGAGAGATTTAGCTGCGCTATTGGCATTATCGTAAAGCAGTTGATGACTTTGAAAGCTACTATTTATACCCACCCAGCTTAATAATACAAAGCAGCCAGCGGCCAATAGCAAACGGACTAAACGCTTTTTTTGCGAGGCTGTAAGTGGATTTTTAAGATGGTTATTTTTCATAGTCACCGTATATGCTGCTGACAGCATTTTGATTTGATGTTACAACTACACTATAACCTTAAATCCACCCTGATGGCGAATTTTGTATCTTATATCCTTATCATCAATGCGCTAAATGTCAGGAAATATAAACGGAGATCCCATGTCGAACGTGAACATGGCACAGCACAGCGCTGAGCAACCATTATCACAACTTACCCTAAATAAATGGTTCAGCTATCAAAAGGGCGTATTTGCACCTTTAAATACAATTCCAAGCAGAGAGCGAGGGCTTTTTAGTATCGCATTTGCAGGCGATTTTAGTATGGCGCATATCAATAGCATTATTGAATTTTTTGCCACTCATCAGCAAAATGTGACAGCAATGTGCCAATACCAGCCAGATTTAGGGTTATCTCCGGCATTATGTTTTTATATAGAAAATACAGAGCAGGCAATAAACCCACTTGAACTTCAAACTTTTGCAAATACCTTGACGTGTCAGTTAGTGCAAGTAACCAATCCCCCTGATTTAAAAAAACCAGGATTATTGGTAATGGATATGGATTCAACAGCCATTACTATTGAGTGCATTGATGAAATTGCGCGTTTAGCCAATGTATATGACGAGGTTGCCAGCGTGACCGCGCAGGCAATGGCAGGCAAGCTTGATTTTAGTGAGAGTTTAAACCAACGCGTTGCCAAGCTAAAAGGGATTGAAAAAAGCTTAATTGATGATCTTAAAAGTGCACTGCCTTTAATGCCGGGTATTAAAGCGTTGTGCCAAATTTTAAAGCACCACCAATGGTATTTAGCCATTGCATCAGGCGGGTTTGTGCCGTTTGCAGAGCGTGTACAAGAGTTAATTAATTTAGATGAAGTGCATGCCAATGTATTGGAATTTAAAGACGATAAACTAACAGGTAAGGTGTTAGGAGGCATTGTTGATGCTGAGCAAAAAGCGGTTGTTTTAGAATCGCTCCAACAAAAACTAGGCCTTGAAAAAACGCAAACTGTTGCCATTGGTGATGGCGCAAATGATTTAAAAATGATGGCTCAAGCAGGATTAGGCGTTGCTGTGCATGGCAAACCTAAAGTAGTTGAACAAGCCCAAGCGGCTATTTGCCAAGGCTCGTTATTACAATTGCTGTATATGTTGGCGGTTCCGCTAAATCCATCACAGGGTTAACGTAAACGGTTTAACCAAATTAGTTTTCGCCTAGACATTTGCTCAACCTGTTGTTGGTTGAGCGATAAATGTACAAGAGCTTCGTCACTTACATCAATAATATCGCCAACTCCCGATACTGACCACAAGGCATCCTCTAAGTCTTTAGCCTTGTGAATTGCGTATTGGCTAACGTATTTTAGCTCATTTGCTAAGTAGTCAGTATCGAGTCGACCAGTACGTGAAATATATAAACGCATTATAAAAACCAGCTCAGACTTCAGCCCTTTACTTACTTGCTGTTTAAACTCGCTGCAGTCGGTGCCTAAAATACACTGACTAGTAATTGCATCGGCTATATTTTCTTTTTTAGGATCGAAGTTAATCACCAAACTAAATTCTAATGGCGAGTCTTGGCGAGAGCGCTCTTTAATATTCGGGGTGATCACATCAGCAATGTGCGCTTTAGTAATAATATTTGATAAGTCTGTTTTAGTATTTAGCAGTGCAAAATTTTGTAAAATAACATGCAGAGGGCTTGGATATAAACCAAATCCCATGGCGCCAATTTCAAAGTGAGCCATTGATTTATGTAAGTATATTGGGAACTGGCAAAGTGTTTTGGTTACCATATTTCTAAGTGCTGTAGAAAGCCCAGGTACTTTAGGTGACTCCTCTGCTATTTTTAATTTTTGTTTATTGCTGTCAATTAAAAGAGTAAAAAAATCGACCCCAGTATGAGGCAATTTTTTCTCTACATGTGCTTTTAAATTAATCGTAGTTAACGATTTACTCACCGCCATCACTTCATATTGAATAAGACTTAATGAATAACTTTTGGTGATTTTTTGTAAATCAGGGAATGACAGCGACACGATATCGCCTTTTTTAAAGTTTACTTCTTGATTACACTCTAGCTGTAAACCAAAGACTGAAAAGTCCCGAGTATGGCCATGCAGTACTGAGTCACGGGTGTTAATAACGACGCTGGTTTTATAAAGGTAACGCTTATTAGATCGAAGGTTCACGTACTCTAACGGCACGGTATTTAGCTCCGGCGGTGATGCATGCTTACTGTGGCCAAATAATTTCAATTTATTGGCCAAGGCTTTATCAAATTCATACTGTTGATAATGCTGTTGTTCATGCTTATTACCTACTTGAGTAAGTAGCATTAAATATTTTACGTCTTTTATGGCGCCTTCAACACGTGGTGAAGGCGGTTTATTAAGTTTCTCAATATCTTTACCCAAAGAGTTAGGTAAAGATAAAGGAATATAAGCATCTTCAGTATGGCTTGGCATCAATTGTAATTTAAAGCAGCGCCAACTGTCTCTTCGGCTACCAAAACCAAAAAATAACGCTTTTAATTGTGCATGTTGCTCAAGCTCTGAACGAGTGGCTGAATAGTAGTAAATTTTTCCTGCAGAGACATGGGTAAAGGTATATAAATATTCCTCTTTTACAGCAACAGGTTTTAGTGCCAAGTTACGAATACGCTTATGGTTTAACACACTGTATAGGCAAGATACTTTGCGCTCATCGGTAAAGTAACGCTGAATAAACAGGCTGTTTTCTGTAGTTAAACTTAAGCTTGGATAATAAACACCGTTTTTTTGGCTTATAAAAACGTATAGCGAATTGACCCTAGGAATGTAATATTGCTCGTATCCTTTAGAAATAACTGCATCGAGGGTGTTATCTAAGTTCACTTTGTAGCGGCGTTTATTTCCGTGAATAAAGCTTTCTAAAAAATGGTCAAACGCGGTGTTGTTTTCTTTAAATGTGCGTTTTAAGCGAATATGATTAAATTCATCCGAGGTGTTTTCTATCGCAACCACTTCGTATTCAATCCCATTTTTTAACCCAAGCTCAAAATCTTGTTCAAGGCCAACTAAGTGCATAACAATAAGCTGACCTTTTTTTAAGTTATAGCGGGATGCTAACTTAATTTTACAGCCACTGAGTGAAATATCAGAAGTACTTGCTTCAATTTTTGTTTGCTCATCGTACTCAATAGTAATTTTAATTGAGTAATTCATTCGCTCTTCGCTACGACTTTCATAAGCCGCAAACTTAACTACATCGGTGGGTAGTTCGGGTAATGGTTCAATTATTTTAGCTGGGGTGGTCGTTGATTTTTGCTGTAATACACGATAATTATTTTCGGTATTCATCACCGCTTCGTACACGGCAAGGGTGTAGCCTTTATGTTGTTTTATTGATGCTTCGAATACTTCAATGGCGGTGTCATCCATAAAGTGTTGTTTACCGTTATGCTCATATGGTTTTACTTGGCCGGTTACTGAGCCACGCAGATCAATAAAGCGGTCTATCGGCTGAGATAAACGCGACATTTCCATTTTTATTAAAAACTGCTCGGGTTTGCTTAACTCGGCGGTTTTTGACTTGAAAATGAGATCAAACTTAGCATTTCCCAAATACTGTTTTAATTCATTTACAAGCGCTTCATGCTTGAGCAATACGTCTTCAGCCATTTATAAATCATCACCGTCTAATTTAAAAGTAGGTATACTGTTGCAATCATTTATTAGAGAATTAAATAAATCTAATATCGAAAAGTAGTTAAATGCGACCACGATATTATGCGTAACTATACTTTGTGTTTATTGTTATTCGTTATGAGCCAATTAATTGGCATGTTTTTATTAGCTTTTTAAAGCAAGAAGCATGCCCTAAAGCAGGTTAAATGAAACTACATCAGTATAGTGTGAGTGTGATACTAAATGCGCTATTCCACAAGGCGTTGTTGCTAAGGTAAAGCCAGCAATGGCAAAATAAGCGCTTAACAGTCAATATTTCAAAATAAAGAATAGTAGGTAAGGTTTTAAATGGCTAAAGCGGCAAAAGTAGAGTTTGTTTGTACAGAATGTGGCATGAACTATCAACGCTGGCAAGGTCAGTGTCGCTGCGGTGCGTGGAACACATTAGCAGAGTTTAAACCTTCTGCAGGGCAAAGCAAAAAAGTAGCAGCTCGTGCAAGTGTCGGTGGCTACGCCGGTGGTATTGGCGGTGGCTCTAAAAAAATTAATGAAGTAGCAACCTCAGAGGCAGAAAAACAGCTTACTGAAATTGGCGAACTTGACCGTGTACTAAGCGGCGGTGTAACCACCGGCTCGGTTAATATTATTTCTGGCGATCCGGGGGCGGGTAAAACCACGCTACTATCGGATTTAGTGGCAAGAATGTCTCAGCGCATGCCATCGCTTTATTGTACTGCTGAGGAGTCTTTGTCGCAGTTTAAAAACCGAGTAAACCGTTTAAAACTTAACTATAACGAAGATGAGCTCTATTTACTTTCTGAAACCAGTGTTGAAACCATTATTGAAGAGCTGGATAAAAACAAAATTAAGTTTGCCGTTATCGACTCTATTCAAGCCGTGGTCACCGACACCGCTAATGGTAGCCCTGGCTCACCCTCGCAAGTAAAAAGTGCCGCTCAAGCGCTAACCCAATATTGTAAGCAAAATGATGTCACTATGTTCATTATTGCTCACGTAAATAAAAATAATGAAATAGCTGGCCCGCAAACATTAGTGCATATTGTTGATGCACTGTTACATATTGATACCAACGATGGTCAAGTGCGTACGCTGCGTGCTAATAAAAATCGCTTTGGTGATATAGATACTGTGGGCATTTTTAAAATGTGTGAACGCGGTATGCTCAGTGTGGATAACCCCAGTGAAATTTTCTTATCCGGTTCAACCACTGAATCACCGGGGTCGACGATTACTTGTATTCGTAAAGGTAATCGTAATTTACTACTCGAAATTCAATGTTTAACCACTGAAACAGAAGCAGAATTTCCACAGCGAGTATGTGTTGGTTTAAATATGAACCGGATTAAAATGCTCACTGGTATTTTACGTAAACACACTAAAACTAAAATATTTCACGATACGTTTTTTAATATTGTCGGTGGTCTAAAAATTGATGAATCAGAAACCTGTATTGATTTAGCGCTTGTTACTGCACTTTTAAGTAGTTTGAACGAGTTTGTTGTACCTCGAACCACCTGTATTATGGGGGAGCTAAGTTTAAACGGTGATGTGCGTCCAATCGACAGTGGTGTACCCCGTGTTAAAGAAGCGGCGCAACATGGGTTTACTGAAATATTTATCCCATTTCGTAACTACCATAAATCGATGGAAGGGCTGGGTGCTAAAATAACGCCAGTTAAAACAGTGCATGAGCTACTGAGTTTAATTAACTAGCAAACAAAAAGTGCTTAACGATGCATGTTCTCAATGTTAGTCTTGCTTAAAGCCACTTATATAAAGAGTTTAATAAGGAAATGACATGAAAAAATTAGTGATTGCAGCCGCGATTATTGCTGCAGGTGTGGGTGGCGTAAGCTATGCAAACTATGTTGCAACACAAGAGGTACGTGCTGAGGTTGATAAACAGTTGGCCTTGGTCAGCGAACAAACAGGTGCTAGTTTTAACTACGCAGAGCTATCGGCGAGTGTTATTTCAAACAGTGTTGCCATTAGTAATATTGAAGTGACTAGCCCTGAGGGCGATAAAATTGCCACGGTTGAGCATGTTGAAGTGACAGGCTACGAAACCGATAAAATATCGCCACATACCGCTTTTACGCTAAAAAACTTTCAATTTGATAAAGCGTTTGTAGCTACACTTCCTGCAGATACAAATACACAACTTGCCTCAGCCAGTTATGATTTACACTCATCGCTAGATTACGATGAGCAATCAGGTAACAGTGATATTGTTGTTAAGCTGCATGCCAATGATATTGCCAGTATTGATATGGATATGGGATTAGCCAACTCTAAAGCGCTTATGGATGCTTCACTTGAAATCAGTAAGGCTCAGCAAGCTGCAGGTAATACACCGCTTAGTTATGAGCAAGAGCTACAACAGCAAACAATGATTATGCAAGCAATGAGTAAGCTAGAGCCACGTAATGTTAGCTTAGTTGTTAATAACCAAGGTGATCTTAAAGGCTTATTAGAAAGCGAGTTGGCAAAGCAAGGTATGACGTTAGAGCAAATGCAAACAATGCTTGATCAACAGCTTCAACAAGCACCTGTAACCGAAGAAATAGCGCAAGCATTAACTGACTTTGCTAAAGGTCTAAATTCGTTTAGTGTGTCAGCTAAACTGCCTGAAGGTAAAACCATGATGGAAGTAAATCAGCAGCTAATGATGTTAGCAGGGCAACCCGAAGAGCTGGTTAAATTTATAAATTTAGAAGTAAAAGGCAAATAATAGAATAAGTTGCCAGCTTCCAGTTTAATGTAAAAAGCCGTACTCGATTATTCAAGTACGGCTTTTATTATTTTAGCTGATAGCTGATAGCTGATAGCTGATAGCTGATAGCTGATTATTTAGTGAAGAATACGGGCTCTAATTGTGCCTTCAACAGCACTGAGTTCTTTTAGTGCTACTTCAGATTGAACGGTATCTACGTCAATAACCACGTAACCAATTGCTTCATCCGTTTGTAAGTACTGTGCGGCAATATTAATACCATGCTGAGCAAACGCTTGGTTAATTTGCGTTAACACGCCAGGGCGGTTGTGGTGCACGTGTAACAAGCGACTACGGTTGGCAAGTTCTGGTAATGATACTTCAGGGAAGTTAACTGCTGTAATAGTTGAGCCATTATCTGAGTACTTAGCGAGTTTACCTGCTACTTCAATACCAATGTTTTCCTGTGCTTCTTGAGTAGAACCCCCAATGTGCGGCGTTAAAATAACGTTGTCGAATTCACGCAGTGGCGAGATAAATTCTTCATCGTTAGATTTAGGTTCAACTGGGAATACGTCAATTGCTGCGCCGCTGAGTTTTTTCTCTGTTAGCGCTTCTGCCAGGGCGTCAATATCAACGACAGTACCACGTGAAGCGTTAATTAAAATAGAGCCTTGCTTCATTACCGCCAATTCAGCCGTGCCAATTAGGTTTTTAGTTTGCGGTGTCTCTGGAACATGTAAGCTAATAATATCAGCACGTTGCAACAGCTGTGTTAAGTTATGCACTTGTGTCGCATTACCTAAAGATAGTTTGTCTTCTATGTCGTAATACTCCACGTTCATACCAATATTTTCAGCCATAATACCCAACTGAGTACCAATGTGGCCGTAACCAATAATACCTAAGGTTTTACCGCGAGCTTCAAAAGAGCCATTGGCTGTTTTTAACCAGCCGCCACGATGGGCAGCGGCATTACGCTGTGGAATACCACGTAATAACAGCAATATTTCACCAAGCACAAGCTCAGCCACAGAGCGAGTATTTGAAAACGGGGCATTAAATACTGCAATACCGCGTTCACGTGCTGCATTTAAATCTACTTGGTTGGTACCAATACAAAAACAACCGATAGCAACTAGCTTTTCAGCTGCGTTTAATACAGATTCGTTAATATGAGTACGAGAACGAAGCCCTACAAAGTGCACATCTTTAATGCGCTCTATAAGTTCGTCCTCTGGCAACGATGTTTTAACGTAGTCGATATTGCTATAACCGTTACGTTTTAGCGTTTCAACAGCGCTTTGGTGAACACCTTCAAGCAAGAGAATTTTAATTTTGTCTTTTGCTAACGATACCTTACTCATAACCATATCCTATTTAATTTGTGGCCCATTTTTTGTGCCGATAATCACTTTATCAGCACCGCGCTCTGCAAATAGGCCGTTGGTGACTACGCCAACAATTTGATTTATTTGTGTTTCAAGCTGTTTAGCATGGGTAATTTTTAAATTATGTACATCTAAAATAACGTTGCCGTTATCGGTTACAACACCTTGGCGATACACAGGATCACCGCCAAGTTTTAATAATTCGCGGGCAACATAGCTGCGCGCCATCGGAATAACTTCAACTGGCAGCGGGAAATCCCCTAAGGTATCGACTAGTTTGGTGTCATCAACAATACACACAAACTGTTTAGCCACTGCCGCTACTATTTTTTCACGGGTGAGCGCTGCACCACCGCCTTTAATCATTTCGTTTAGAGCGTTAATTTCATCTGCGCCATCAACGTATACGTCCAGAGCATCAACATCATTTAGCTCAAATACTTCTATACCAAGTTCTTTTAAACGTGCTGTAGACGCTTCTGAACTAGATACTGCACCAACGATGGTGTCTTTTACTGTGCCTAAAGCATCAATAAAATGATTAACGGTTGAGCCTGTACCAACACCCACTATGGTGTTTTCTTTTACAAACTCCAGTGCAGCCCATGCAGCTGCTTTTTTTAATTCATCTTGTGTCATTGCTATGTGCTCATTTATGTCAAAAATAGACTGTTAGTTTACAAGATTAATTGTTACCAACAGTAGGTTTTATTGGGTGTAATAATAGTTTTAAGAGGCACATCCCACGATTCAATTGGGAGCTTATCCACTTGTTGGCATTCGTGTGCTAGGCCAATAAGTTGTGGTTGCTGCCAGTTTTCTTCGTGTAAACGTGCCAAGGTTCTATCGTAAAACCCACCCCCCATTCCAAGGCGATTACCAAATTTATCAAATGCAACAAGTGGCATAAGTAGATAATCAAGCGCTGGCAATGGGCATATTTGAGAGCAGTTCAGCTTAGGCTCCAAGATACCATAGCGGTTTGCTCTCATGGGTGAGTTTTTTTCATATCGTTGAAATAGTAAATTAGCCCCGTTGAAAGGGTGAATTACAGGTAAGTAAACATGCTGTTTGTTGAGCCATAATTCCTTAATTAACAATGATGTATCTAGCTCTCCATCATTGCTTAAATAAATAGCGATATGTTTTTTTTTAGCTGTTTTTTGGCTTTTTATATATTGAATAAAATTCAATTTAAGCGAGTGGGCCGCTATTTCTTGCTGGTTTTTTGATAGATTATTCCGTGCTTTACGAATATCGAGTCTTATTTGTGCGCGATTATTGCTCATTAAATAACTAAACCATAATTAAAAAGAGAATAAGTTCGGAAACATTAAATACACAGCAAGCACAATAAGTAATATTACAACTGTGGCAATCAGTGAATATAAAACAAGGTTACTGCGTTTTTTGGGTGTTGTAGAGAGTGGCTCATCTAGCATTAAATCGTCATCTTGCCATGGTTCGTCATTTTCATCAGGCAGTGATAACTCAACCTCGGGGAGACGTTGCTCAAGATCCTCAAGTTTCTCTTCAAGACGAATTAAGCTACTAGTAATGTAATCTAGGGCATCAAATAAGCGCTGATCTCGCTGGCTGTCGTGCGCTTTTTGAGAAGTAGCTTGTGTAGGGGCTGTTTGCTGAAGTTTGCTTTTGATCCCCAGCGTTGAAAGTAACTTAGCTTGCTTAAGGGCTTTCTCTTTGTTGCTAGGAGCAAACAGCGGCTTGCCATTAAAAAATGCCGCCACCTTTTCAGGTGAGGTTTTTAGTTTTTCTGTCAGTGCATTGGTCACTGCTTGGCTGTCTGCGCCTTCTGCAAGTCCTACAAATATAACACGAAAATTGTCGGCCATTTTTTATCCCTAACACGCTTTATTGTATAAGCAGAGTATATACCTAAAATGTTAAACAGTTCGAGACTGTTTTATGACTAACTTGATACACATAGCAAAACGGCCCTAAAAAGGGCCGTTTTAATATTAGCTAGGTGGCTTACAGGCCAGCTGCTGCGCGAAGTGCGTCTGCTTTATCTGTGCGTTCCCATGGGAATTCATCACGGCCAAAGTGGCCGTAAGCCGCTGTTGGAAGATAAATAGGGCGCTCAAGATCAAGCATTTGAATCAGGCCGTAAGGGCGTAAGTCAAAGTGTTCACGAATAAGTTCGATTAAACGCGCTTCTTCTAATTTACCTGTGCCAAATGTTTCAACACTGATAGATGTTGGCTCTGCAACACCAATAGCATAAGACACCTGAAGTTCACACTTGTCAGCAAGGCCAGCAGCAACAATGTTTTTAGCAACATAACGTGCAGCATAAGCCGCTGAGCGGTCAACTTTTGATGGATCTTTACCAGAGAAAGCACCACCACCGTGACGAGCCATGCCACCGTAAGTATCTACAATGATTTTACGACCAGTTAAACCACAGTCACCCATTGGTCCACCAATTACAAAACGACCTGTTGGGTTAATGAAAAACTTAGTTGCGCTAGTAATAAGCTCAGCAGGAAGTACCGGCTTAATAATTGTTTCCATTACCGCTTCTACTAAGTCATTTTGCGATACATCTTCGCTGTGCTGAGTAGAAAGTACAACGGCATCAATGCCTACTGGCTTGCCATTTTCGTATGCAAACGTAACCTGTGATTTTGCATCTGGACGCAACCAGTTAAGCTCGCCGCTTTTACGTACTTGTGCTTGGCGTTGTACTAAACGGTGAGAATAAGTAATTGGAGCAGGCATTAATACTTCAGTTTCGTTACATGCGTAACCAAACATTAAGCCTTGGTCGCCAGCGCCTTGCTCTTCAGGGCTTGTACGGTCAACACCTTGGTTAATGTCAGGAGACTGTTTACCAATCGTGTTTAAAATTGCACACGAATCGGCATCAAAGCCCATATCTGAGTGTGTGTAACCAATTTCACGTACTGTTTTACGTGTAATTTCTTCGATATCAACCCATGCGCTAGTCGTGATTTCACCACCAACCATAACCATACCGGTTTTAACGTAAGTTTCACACGCTACACGGGCATGAGAGTCTTGCTCTAGGATAGCATCAAGTACCGCATCAGAAATTTGATCGGCGATTTTATCCGGATGACCTTCAGAAACAGATTCAGAAGTAAATAAATGTTTTGCCATTGTAATTATGCTCACAAATATTGCGCTTCACAAACGTCGGTATTAGCGCTAAAAAATTAAGGCGCGTATTTTATCTAAAACAAATGAACTTGCATAGTTTTTTTACGCCTAGACGTCTAAATAAAATATCTAATAGTAAATGGTTCTTAAAAAATATTCATAATGCCCTATTTTTATGGGTTTTTAATTGCACACAGCCCCCACAATAAGTAAGAATGGGGATAAATAAATACCCGCGCAAATACATATAAAGGTAGGAGAATTCATGCCATCTCGCAAAGAACTTGCAAATGCTATTCGCGTCTTGTCAATGGACGCAGTACAAAAGGCCAAATCTGGTCACCCTGGAGCCCCTATGGGCATGGCTGATATCGCAGAAGTATTATGGCGCGATTATCTAAAACATAACCCAACAAATCCAGAGTGGGCTGACCGAGATCGATTTATACTCTCAAATGGTCACGGTTCAATGCTAATTTATTCTCTACTGCATTTAAGTGGTTATGACTTGCCACTGGACGAAATTAAAAACTTCCGCCAAATGCATTCTAAAACACCAGGCCATCCAGAATATGGATACGCGCCAGGAATTGAGACCACTACGGGCCCATTAGGTCAAGGGATCACAAATGCGGTAGGTATGGCGATTGCTGAAAAAGCATTAGCAGCGCAGTTTAACCGTGAAGGCCACGACATTGTTGATCACCACACGTATGCGTTTATGGGTGATGGTTGTTTAATGGAAGGTATTTCTCATGAAGCATGCTCACTAGCCGGTACATTAGGCCTAGGCAAATTAGTGGCATTTTGGGATGACAACGGCATTTCAATCGACGGTGAAGTTGAAGGTTGGTTTAGTGATGATACCCCAGCACGTTTTAAAGCATACGGCTGGCATGTAATTAGTGACGTTGATGGCCATGATAGCGATGCAGTAAGTGCAGCAATTGCAGAAGCTAAAAGCGTGACTGATAAGCCAACACTAATTTGTTGTAAAACTATTATTGGTTACGGCTCACCTAATAAATCAGGTAGCCACGATTGTCACGGTGCACCACTAGGTGATGACGAAATTAAAGCGTCTCGCGAGTTTTTAGGTTGGACGGGCGATGCATTTGAAATCCCTGCAGATATTTATGCACAGTGGGATAACAAAGAAAAAGGCCAACAGCTTGAAGCAAGCTGGGACGAAAAATTTGCCGCATATGAAAAAGCATACCCAGAGCTAGCAGCAGAATACAAACGCCGTACACATTCAGAATTACCAGCTGACTGGGCTGAAAAATCACAAGCGTACATTGAAGAGCTGCAAGCAAACCCTGCAAACCCTGCATCGCGTAAAGCGTCGCAAAATGCATTAAACGCATTTGGCCCGTTACTACCTGAATTTATGGGTGGTTCTGCCGATTTAGCGGGTTCAAACTTAACAATTTGGGATGGCTCTAAAGGCTTAACTGCTGATGATGCAAGTGGTAACTACATTTACTACGGTGTACGTGAGTTTGGTATGTCGGCCATTATGAACGGTATTGCACTGCATAAAGGCTTTATTCCTTACGGTGCAACGTTCTTAATGTTTATGGAATACGCACGCAACGCGGTACGTATGGCTGCATTAATGAAGCAACCAAGCATTTATGTATACACGCACGATTCAATTGGTTTAGGTGAAGATGGTCCAACTCACCAACCAGTTGAGCAAATTGCGAGCATGCGTTTAACGCCTAACCTATACAACTGGCGCCCATGTGACCAAGTTGAGTCAGCAATTGCATGGCAACAAGCTATTGAACGTAAAGACGGTCCTACATCATTAATCTTTACTCGCCAAGGCTTAGAGCAGCAAGTTCGTGATGCCCAGCAATTAAGCGACGTTAAAAAGGGTGGTTACATCTTAAGTTGTGACGGCAATCCAGAGCTTATTTTGATTGCAACGGGTTCTGAAGTACAGCTAGCGCAAGACTCTGCGAAAGAGCTACGTGCGCAGGGTAAAAAGGTACGTGTTGTATCTATGCCATGTACTGATGCGTTTGAAGACCAATCGCATCAGTACAAAGAAAGCGTATTACCAGCAAGCGTTTCACGTCGCGTAGCGATTGAAGCGGGTATTGCTGATTACTGGTACAAGTATGTAGGCCTAAATGGCGCCGTAGTTGGTATGACCACCTTTGGTGAGTCGGCACCAGCTAACGAGCTATTTGAATTCTTCGGCTTCACCGTAGAAAACATCGTTAACAAAGCAAACGCATTGTTTTAAGCGACTGCTTTAACATTTAAAAGCCCGCCCTGTGTATAGCAGGGCGGGCTTTTTTATGAGCTGTACTTTTATCACTTCTCTAAAGCGTAGTGTCTCATCGCCCTCTTTGTGCACAAATCATTAAAAATTAATTTGAACAAAGAGAAGCGAATGAGAAGAAAATGAGGCAATACAAAAACCAAATTAAAAAATTAGTTTAGCTGTTTGATTACTTCTCTAAAGCAAAGCGTCACATAGCCCTCTTTGTGCATAAATTACTAAAGACTCTGTTCGAAACTCGCAGCCCGTTGCTCGAAGCATATCTCTCTATAAAGTCGTTCTTTTTTAACCTTTTGGATTTTAGATGAGTAATTTTCACAGCACTTAACTTGCAAGGTTTTTATGTATCAGGCACTGTGGGGGTAACAAAATTATAAATTAACAACAGGAGTTAACATGCCAAAGTTCGATAACGTTAGTGTGGTTAAAAAAGCCAATGTGTACTTTGATGGCAAAGTATCAAGCCGTACTGTGCTTTTAGGTAATGGTGAAGCGAAAACCTTGGGTTTTATGCAACCCGGTGAATTTGAGTTTAATACCAACCAAAAAGAGTGCATGGAATTACTTGCAGGGCAGTGGGATGTGTTACTACCTGGTGAAAGCGAATGGCAAACATTTAACGCGGGCGAGTCATTTAATGTTGATGCTAATGTGAGCTTTCATGTAAAAGTAAGTGATTTTGCAGATTATTGTTGTTCATACACCGATTAATTTGTTGGTTGATTAAATTATCAACACCTCTAAAGGCCGCTTTAAAGCGGCTTTTTGCATACTTAATGCTAAATGAATGATCTAAATCAGGTGGGGTAATAAATAATTGCGTAATTTTCATTTTTTCTCTTGTGTTAATTCGTTTAGCCCCCAATACTAACTATGAGGTAACAAATAAAAGGATACCCTATGAAAATTAATCTTTCTGGTCACCATGTTGACGTTACTGATTCTATTAAAGAACACATTAACGAAAAGTTCTCAAAAGTCGCGAGCCATTTTCCATCATTGATATCTCTAGATATTATTCTTTCAAAAGAGCATCATAAGTTCCAAGCAGAAATTAGCACAAATTATGAAGGTGCGCGTATATCGGTAAAAGGGGAAAACGAAGTTATGTATCCTGCTATTTCCAGCGCAGCTAAAAAACTCGATGCCGCACTAAAGCATCGTAAAGGGCAAATAAAAGCGAACTTACATGAAAAGCCTGTAAGTACCACACCAGAAATAGCACATGAAATCATCCAAGAGATGGATTTAAATTAATAACTAACAGCGTGTTATTTTAAAAAGAGCCTAAGGGCTCTTTTTTATTGCCTGTAAATTAGGTAAGTTATGCATTCACACAGTTTATTAATGATAAAAATTAATAATAAAAGCACATAACACACCAAATTTGAGAAGTTAATGCAGTACACACAAAGCACATGGAAGTCTCGGTTAGGGGCGCTCGGCCCAGGTATTTTAATGGCAACCGCTGCCATTGGTGGCTCACACTTGGTGGCCTCTACTCAAGCAGGCGCATTATTTGGCTGGCAGCTATTTTGGCTTATTGTGGTGGTTAACGTTTTAAAGTACCCGTTTTTTCGTTTTGGTATGGAATACACACTCGCCACCAAAAACAGTTTAGTAGAAGGGTATAAAAACCAAGGGCCTGGCTATTTTTACAGTTTTATTGCCCTCAATATTATCGCCGCTGTGGTAAATACCGCGGGCGTATTGCTGCTTACGGCGAGCTTATTACACTACGCATTACCTATTAGCATTCCTGTTACCTTATTGTGTTGGGTAATATTGGCCGTGTGTTTAGTTATATTATTACTGGGGCATTTTAAAGCGCTCGATAACGTAGCAAAAGTAATTATGGGGCTACTTACTATAGCAACCATCACTGCATTGGTTATTGCTATAAATAACGGCCCAGTAGCGCCTGTAAACTACGCTGGCCCCTCACCGTATGAACTTGCCATGTTAGGCTTTATTGTTGCCTTAATGGGCTGGATGCCAGCGCCTATTGAAATATCGGCACTGAGCTCTTTATGGCTTAAAGAAAAACAAACTCAGCAAAGTGTGACTAAAAGCCAAGGTTTATTCGACTTTAATTTAGGTTATTGGTTAACCGCAGGGCTTGCGCTGGTATTTTTTAGTTTAGGCGCGTTAGTGCAATATGGGCAAAGCAGTAATATAGAGCTTGGCGGTGTAGCCTTTGCTAAACAGCTGATTGATATGTATGCACTTACTATCGGTGAATGGGCAAGGCCTTTGGTATCAGCCATCGCGTTTTTGTGTATGTTTGGCACCACACTCACCGTACTTGACGGCTACGCCCGCACACTTAACGAATCACACAAATTACTTGGTTTTAAGCAATCTAAACACAGCTTAAATACGTGGCTTATACTGCAAGCATTGGCCGGTATGGCGGTTATTTTATTTTTTAAATCAGCCCTTGGCCCTATGCTTACCTTTGCAATGACGCTTGCTTTTGTAACCACACCGGTTTTTGCATGGCTTAACTTCAGCCTAGTGCGCTCAGAGCCCGCGATTAAACACAGTCTACTTTTGCGTAGCTTAACGTGGTTAGGTTTAGTGTACTTGGTTGGTTTTGCTGTAGCGTTTGTGGTTTGGAAGTTGATGTGATTTTATTTTCGAGGTTCGAGGTTCGAGGTTCGAGGTGAAAGGTGCCAATCAAACAACCTCTGCATAAATGTCGACTAGTGTGGACCACGATAGCCTGCGGTGGGCGAGAATTAGCCTGTCAAAAGTAATAGCTAGGTGAAAAAGATGATCATACTTGAAAGCCAAGTATTTAAGACAATCCCTAAGTCTCCAGAACAGAGCTGTATCTTTTTAAATAATACGCAAACAGATAAAGTTGTTGATGGTACTTATTTGGAACTTTGTATTAAAGCAGGTTGTAAATACCTTGTCTTTATGACGGATGACACTCCTTACGAGGATATGCTTCATATCCATCTTTTGAATGAGCACCTTGATATTGTTGATTCAGCTACGATTGGTAGCATGTATTCAACGGGATTTTTTAGAAATTATAATATTCAAAACTCGAACACGTTAACTTTTCATTTTATTGGCGATGCTAAATGGAAAATAGAAATACTAGATAGCAAGGAATTCTTATTCCCTCTTGTTTCTTCACTTAAAGGAGTTTCGAGAAAGAATATTTTTTATCAATATTTTAAAATTTATAGCACCCCTTCGTTATAAACCTTGTAACTTTAAATTGTCCTAGGTAATCATTATTTTATGTTTAATCTACAAGATGGAAACTATGATATTTAATATGCTCATTACAGACAACTTCGCATCATTTAATGGTGAGGATAAAGAAGTACATATTTTTATTGATAGTTTTGATAATCAAAAGTTTGAAATGCGAATAGGGGACTTAGAACACTCGAAACCACTCGGTAGTGTTATCGCTTTTACTGATGATGAGTTAAATATAAAGTTATTAGCGCTTTATATTAGATATTAATACACAAAAAAAATGAGCTGTAAATGGAAATAAGAACAGGCGAGCTTTCAAACCCACACGTTATAAAACTATTACAAACGCATCATAACGATATGCTAAATCACTCACCTGTTGAGAGCGTACATGCACTTGATGTGAGTAAACTCACTCAGCCTGAGATAACCTTTTATAGCTTATGGATTGATTGTAATTTAGCTGGTGTTGGTGCATTAAAAGCGCTCAATACAACTCATGGCGAAATTAAATCAATGCGTACATCAAGTAACTATTTACGCCAAGGCATAGCGGCTAAGCTACTTACGCATATTATTGAGCAGGCAACACTGCGAGGTTACAAAAAGCTAAGTTTAGAAACTGGAACAGCAGAGGCATTTGTACCCGCACAAAAGCTCTACGCCCAATATGGTTTTAAAGAGTGTGAACCGTTTGGGAATTATGAGCTAGATCCGTACAGCTTATTTATGAGTAGAGGGCTTTAAATCTAATAAATCATTTTTACTAAAAATCATTATTTAGGCTTTTCAATTTCGAATATACGAACTAATTAAATCAAGGAAAGGTGTAAGTAACTGAAATTTTTATATTAGAATTAACTTAGAATTCCTAATTTTGATATAGTTAAGTTTTATCATATAAGTCAGTTTTTACTAAAAGAAAGGGATTGTTTAAATGACGTTAAAACATAGCCATAACGATCAGGCAACGGCTGAAACTTGTCAGTTTTTAGGAACAGAATCTTTTGTCAAAACAGTAGCTGAAGATATTAAAAACTCAGAGAGTCCGCGTACAATTGCTATTACAGGGTATTGGGGGAGTGGAAAAACGTCATGTTTAGCTGGAGTATATAAAGAATTAACAGGAACTAGCCCTACTGAGATTGCTGGCAATAAAACAGAGCAAAAAGGACAACATATTGGAATATGGTTTGAAGCTTGGCGATATCAAAATGAAGTTTCGCCAATAGTTGCATTATTACATTGTATTAAAAGCCATTTTTCATCAAGTAAGAAGTTTGTTGATGGTGCAGGTAAGTTAGCTAATATCTCGATACTTGGTGCCTTAACTGTGTTTGATGGTGTTATAAAACAAGCTACAGGTTTGTCTGGGTTTAATAAAATAAATGATATTGGTGAGAAATACGAAAAAGATAATTTATTAAGTCGCTTAGCAACAGATCAAATAAATGATGCGTTAACTCAGGCGGTACGTGCATTATTGGGTAAAAGAAAAGAAAAACTTGTAATTTTTATTGATGACTTAGATCGTTGTGAACCAGAAAATGCTTATAAATTGCTTGAGGGATTGAAGTTATATCTTAGCATACCAAATTGCACAGTTGTTCTCGCGATTGACCAGCAGCAAATTGAGAGGTTTTTACAGAAACAGTTTATTAACTTAATGTCGGAGAGGAAAAGCGAAATTGACAGTCAATATAGCTACCTCGGTGTTGAATATTTAGAAAAGCTATGTCAAGAAGCTTATCGTTTACCCATTCCTAATCAAAAACAAAAATCAGACTTTTTTATATCCCATCTAAAGTTGTTGTTTGAGGATGAAAATGGCTCTACCGTTATTGCGGATTTAAACGAAATACTGAAAAGCTATGATGTTTTGCCGGCTAACCCTAGGCGGTTAAAAATGATCTCTAATAAACTCGCAGGCTATTTAAGAAAAGTTGATGGATCAAATGTAAAGGGTGTTATTAATGAAAATTGTTCACTTTTTAAAGAGTTTAATAACATAATAGAGCCAAAAAGATCGGAGTCTTTTGCTGCTATAGCTCTCATTATTTCTAGCCTTTCAGTAAGTTACAGGAGAATATACGAAAGTATTGAATTAAGAGCTGATGCAGCTAGGGATATTTTTGACTTTGTTACATCAGAAAAAGGTACTAATTATAGTACTCCTAGCTCTGCATTCTATGAATTAAATAAGGATCATCGTACTACTGATGTTCAAGCAAAATATGAGCACCCAAGTGATCTAAGTATCTTCAAATTAAAGCCTTTATTTGATGAGGTAACAGGTCTACATGTTTATACTCAATCTACACCTAAGACTATTAGCGAAATTATGCATCAATTTGTTAACTACTTTAACCATAATCAGGTGAACTAAATGTGGACACAACAATCTGTGGATCTGTTTTCTGGAATTGTACCTAAGTTTATAGACCCAATAGTTAGTGATTTTAAGGATCTAGAAAAATCACCACTGTATCGTTATTTAGACCAATTTTTAAAAGAAGAGCGCTATTTAGATAACCAAGGCTTAGCTTTAGATGATAGCGATGGTGACAAAAAGTTAGTTCACATTGATGAACTTTACGTTATACCAAAACTAAGCAAAACCCGTTTTACAGCTGAATATTTAGCGAAAATTGATGGAGATGATAAAGCGACAAAGTCTTTGCCTCTAAATAGTGTCGCTGATTTAATAGTTGAAAACCCAAGAACAGTCTTGTTGGGTGATCCGGGAGTTGGTAAAAGTACATTAATAAAATGGCTGGTTTGTTCACTGTGCCATTGGAGTGACAATTATGCAAAAAAACGCTTAGGCCCGCTTTTCCCTCTTTTACTTACTGTACGTAAATTATCACAAGTAAATTTATCTGAGCTATCAAATGAAGAATTCATAAATTTAATATTTATGCAGCAAGGTGATGCTCTCTCTAATTTGATATTAAATGAGAAGAACACTAAAAACAGTTTTTTTGATTTATTAACTACTGGACAAGTTTTCTTTTTAATTGATGGCTTGGATGAAATTTCTTACGAGTTAACAAGTTGGCTTGCTAAGCAAATTAAGCAATTATTGCGTGAGTATCCTAAAACAAGACTTTTAATGACCAGCCGTATTGTTGGTTTTAATAATCAGAGCTTTTGGTATGAAAAAGATATAAGAAGTAAATTTATAAAGGCAGATACCCCTTTAAAATACAGTATTGAACAATTCAGAAAAGAAATGATAGCCAATATCAGCGCGGATAATGAGTTAAGTAACGATATGGAAGTCTCTTTGGATAAAGCTCTAAATTTACCCACTATTTTATATCTGGCACCTTTTTCTCCAGAGCAGAGAAGGGCATTTTCAGAAAACTGGGTAAAAAAATACTTACCTCCTAAAATGGAGCTAAGAAAAGAGTTTATTGAAAATATCACTAATATTAGTGCTCAATTAATTCAGATAAATGCTTTATCGAGAATACCTGTATTGCTTAACTTAATTTGTTTTATTCAATGGCGTAGAGGTCGATTACCTCACGGTAGAGCTGAGTTATACCAGAGAATTGTTGGAACATATCTAGAGTCAATGGATAAAGCTAGAAGGTTAGAACACAAACTAAGTCATGAATATGACTACCAGGATATTAAGAACTGGCTCTCTAAGCTTGCCTATTTTATGCATGCAGGAGACTTATGCTTACCGGACAAAAACATAGTCTCATTTGATGAAGCTGAATTAGAAGAAGCTAGAGAATGCCTACCGAAACCAAATCTCAATAGCAGTTTTTTTACAGTAAAAGAATCGCAATTAAAGCTATTTTTAGAGTTACAGCTATCTGAAATAATAGATGTTGATTCATTATCTGAACATAGTAATAACTTGGTCGATTATTTACAAAATAGAACAGGCTTTTTAATACCCAAAGGTGTAGAAGATGGAGAAAATGTATTTGGCTTTAGTCATTTATCATTCCAAGAATATTTTTGCGCCTACTTCATAAGTTTAAATTTAGATACGTTACAGGATAATAAGAGTGGTTTTCAGTCCCTCGTGAATAGTACGTATGAAGCGGCTTGGAAAGAAATTTGGGTTTTGGTTTTTGAAGAATTATCTACACAAGGGAAGAGCCGAAAAGAAATAGGAATTTTTTATGATAAAGTTTTTGATAATGTTCATTTTTCAGGTTTAAAGTTATTCTATGAAAATATAATCTTTCTTTTACAAAAAGAATTTATAGATAATACAGCAATTAAATTACCTTTAAAAAAAGAAAGGAGCCTAGAGTTAGAGCTTCTGAAAGCGATTTATACTAAAAGCAGATGCGAGACTTTAGCTGCTATTTTATCAGTTGACGAAAAGGTCGAAAATGAGAGTGAGCTAGTTCGACTTTTAAAAAATGAAAAAGAGATAACTATTTACTTTAACAGATTGAAAAGCTTTCTTTGGTTACAAGAGCTTTCAGAGATAAAATCCCTTACACTTTGCGACTTTCATAGTTTCGACGATTTCCATGAAATAAAGGATATCAATTTTAAAAATTTAGTAAGTATTAACTTTAATGGCGAGTTTGAAAGTATACCCCATTTCAGAGTTTGTGATTATGTTACAGAGCTAGCCATTAAATCTCGGGAGCTTAAGTTTTTACCAGACTTTCGAAGCTTTAATAAATTAAAATCGCTCAGTTTGTCTCATATTAAATCAGGTGACCTATTGAATGATATAACTAGTAAAACATTAACCTCCCTGCATTTAAGCAATACAGATTTAACTGAGGTTAAATTCGGAAAAAACATTGAAAATTTAGATAACATATCAATAATTTTTGCTAATGAGATTAAAGACTTTACCTTTGTAACAGACTTAAAGAACTTAAAATGCTGTAGTGTATTAGCTTCAAGAATAAACGGATTTAGAGGTATAGATAAGTTAAAAAACCTTACGAGTTTGACCATATCACATTGCAATATTAACAGTAATGTTGATTGGTGTTTGCTAGGTAGGTTAAGTAAATTAGAAGAGCTAGACTTTACTATCGATGGTATTGAAGATATTAGTTTTCTTTACAAACTCAAAAGCTTGAGGTTTTTAATTGTAAATACGAAGAAAAAAATAAGCGAAACTAAGGGGCTGGTTTTAAAAGATTTAAAATCTAGAGGTGTAATGGTTCATATGTAAATGAGCTCTAGCAGTCTAATTCAGATGTTTTAGTTTTTACTTATGTCATACTCCAGTATTTACATAGAGTATATATCTAGATACTGGGCTTTCAGTATAAATAATAAAATGTTAATAACACTTTTAATATTTATACTGAAAATTAACTCAGCTCTTTTATAGCGCTACTTA
The DNA here is from genome assembly GCF_000184065.1 of Pseudoalteromonas sp. SM9913. Lineage (NCBI taxonomy): Bacteria > Pseudomonadati > Pseudomonadota > Gammaproteobacteria > Alteromonadales > Pseudoalteromonadaceae > Pseudoalteromonas > Pseudoalteromonas sp. SM9913. Next base: position 2,535,568 of record NC_014803.1, on the reverse strand, counting down.
TCCCATCCAAGCTCAGCGGGTACATGCGGTTGTTCATTAGCTGCTTTATAAAATCAATTGATTGATAGTACGGCCAGTGTTCAACCGGTTGTGGGTTGAGCCACGCGACTTTATCAAAGTGATTTGTGATTCGGTTCAACCATGCACTGCCGGGTTCTTCATTCCAATGTTCTACTGAGCCGCCAGGATAGGCAATTTCATACGGGCCCATAGTGGCATCACCAACAAATATAACTTTGTAGTCGCTGGTAAATTTGTTGATCAGCGTCATGGTGTCAATAACGTTTGAGTGGCGGCGTTGGTTATCTTGCCACACGTTTTCGTATAAACAGTTATGGAAGTAGTAAAACTCAAGGTGTTTAAATTCGCTGTGGGCGGCGCTAAATAATTCTTCGCAGGTATGAATGTAGTCATCCATTGAACCGCCAATATCAAACAGCATCAATACTTTTACCGCGTTGTGGCGCTCGGGGGCCATTTTTACATCCAGCATGCCGCCTTGCTTGGCGGTCGCGCGAATAGTCTCGTTTAAATCAAGGGTGTCGCTTGCGCCAGTACGAGCAAATTTGCGTAGTTTTTTAAGTGCCAGCTTTATGGTACGAGAGCCAATTTCGCGGTCAGAATCTAGGTTACGGTATTCGCGCTTATCCCACACTTTTACCGCTTGGCGATTGCGGTTGCCGTCTTGACCAATACGCACACCTTCAGGGTTATAACCATACGCACCAAAAGGCGAGGTACCGCCAGTGCCGACCCATTTATTGCCGCCTGCGTGGCGTTTTTGCTGTTCTTCTAAACGCTCTTTTAGGGTTTTCATTAGCTCGTCGAGCCCGCCCATGGCTTTTAGTTGGGCTTTTTCTTCATCACTTAGATGCTTTTCAAACTCTTTACGCAACCAATCTTCAGGTAAGTTGTGTTGTTGTTTTAAGCTTTCGAGCAGGTCTAAGTCGGCAATACCGCTAAAGTAATCGCTAAAGGCTTTATCGAACCGGTCAAAATGGGTTTCGTCCTTTACCATAATAGTGCGCGCTAAATGATAAAACGCGTCTACATCAGCAAATATAACGCCTTGTTTTAAAGCGTTAATTAAATCGAGTAGTTCGCGCAGGCTCACAGGCAAGCGGTATTTACGTAGCGTGAAAAAAAATTGTACCAACATGTTAGCGACGGCTCATAAACGCGAGCTTTTCGATTAGGCTTATGTCTTGCTCGTTTTTAAGTAACGCGCCAAACATCGGCATTAAGCCGCCTTTTTGCGCTTTGTCGTGCAGGGTTTTTGCGTCTATATCTTCAGCCATTAATAGTTTTAACCAATCCAGTAACTCGCTGGTGGATGGCTTCTTTTTAAGGCCGTTGGCTTCGCGTAAGTTAAAAAATACTTCTAGCGCTTGGCGAACTAAATCTTGTTTAACATGCGGGTAGTGCACATCAATAATTTGCTGCATTTCGTCGCTATTTGGAAAATCAATATAATGGAAAAAACAGCGACGTAAAAACGCATCAGGCAGCTCTTTTTCATTGTTTGATGTGATGATCACAATAGGGCGCTCTTTAGCCACAATACGCTCACCGGTTTCGTATACATGAAATTCCATTTTATCGAGTTCGAGTAGTAAATCGTTTGGAAACTCAATATCGGCTTTGTCTATTTCGTCAATCAGGAGTACTGGGCGTTTTCCGTTTAGTTCAGCGTACATGAAGGCTTGCCACAGCTTACCTTTAACTATGTAGTTACTAATATTATGAACGCGCTCATCACCTAGCTGGCTGTCGCGTAGGCGTGATACGGCATCGTACTCGTACAAACCTTGCTGCGCTTTAGTGGTTGATTTTATATGCCACTGAATAAGCCCTGTATCTAAACTTTTTGCCAGCTCTTCAGCCAACATGGTTTTACCTGTGCCCGGCTCGCCTTTAATTAAAAGCGGCTTTTGCAGCATAATAGCGGCGTTTACGGCCTGTTTTAATGCTGAGCTTGCGATGTAATTATCAGTAGAATTAAATTGCACGGGTTATCCTTTGTCTGGTCTGAGCAGTAATCATTATGCGTTATAATGCCATAGTTAATCGGCTTCACCAAGGTAGGCAAAACGGGCGATAGTTTTACCGTCTTTTTCTACGGTTTCAGTAAACATACTTAGTGGGCGTGCCCATATGCCGTATTCACCGTATAAGGCTTGGTAAATAACCAATTGCTCGTTGGTTTCGCTGTGAGTCGCCACATGCATAACTTTATATTGCGGGCCTTTGTAGTGTTGATATAAACCCAGTTTTAGTGCTGTAGTCATAGTCTGTTATCTTGTATAATTTGCCTTCGCTTTTTATTATGCCAAAGAATACGCCAATACTATGAATTATATTTCTCTTGATGATTACAAAAAAGCCTGGGTATTTCGCCACAAAGATATTCCGGTTTCAGATATTGATGCAGCTAATATTAAACCGATGACCAGCGAGCGTGCTGCAGTGCTATGGACAACCATGGTGAGTCGTGAACATGATCATCCTGACTTTTTTGATAAAACCGATTGGTGCGCGCAAGAGCAAAACTTTAGCCAAGAAGTAAATTGGGAAGACGCATGGGAAAGCGAAGATCCCCAATTTCCTGACGCTATTTTAAACCACCTAGACTGGCAGGCTAACACCACCGTTTATTTTTGTATGGCGCGCGATAATATTATTGAAACGAGCTTTGATGTGTTTAAACGCAACTGGCAAAACTTTATGTTTTTAGCCGATGGCAGTTTATTAATTGGAAAAAAACGTAATACTGTTGTGCAATTTTTAGAATCAGGCATTGCGAAATTAGGCGAAAAGCCCTAACAATCGGTGCTTAAAAACTGTGCATTACTGTGTTATAAAACATCTATTAAGGTGTTTTTGAGTACAGCGATTGGTCGATAAAAATAAGCAGTTTGACACAAATCAGCAAGTTGAAATGTGGCAAACTGATGCACAAAAAGTGCTTTATGCACAATTATGTAATGCCTTTTATCAGCGAGAGGTGCAACGCTTAGTTGCTGAACCTAATGGTGATCGTTTACGCAGGCAATTAAAAAGCCTGCCTTATTACATTGAACGTGCCGCAACACGGGTGGCTAATGCAACATCGCCTTTTACGCTCGATGCGCAAAATGGTGGGTGGCTTGAAAAGCAAAAACCAACTCCGCCAGAAGTTAATTCTTCAGCGAATGAACTTTTTTATCAAGTCTATGCCAAAGTTGGGCTGATTATTCCTGTATTATTACAAAATCACGGCCAAATTCGGGTTAGAATAGACAGCATTGACCAAGTAACTAAAACACAGGTTCATTGCAATGAGCTTGGCTGGTTTGATTTTTTAGGTCAAGGGCTTGAGCAGCAAAGTGCGCAATTACTCAAACCCAACAAAGCAACGCTTGCTGCGGCGTGTTGTGGCCACCAGTGGCAGTTTTCAAAGCGCAGTACGCCACGGGTATTATCGTTACGGGAAATGTTATTGGCTGCCAATATTAATTGGCGCAATGTTAAGCGGCCATTGGCGTAAAGCTTACAATTCAAAATTAAAATAAGGAGTGTTTAATGCGATTTTTTCAATTTGGCTTGTTGTGCTTAGCACTTTTTATTCAGTATAGACTTTGGTTTGGCCATAATGGTGTGCAAGACTACACCCGTCTAAAAAATGCGGTAGCATCGCATCAACAAACAAACGAAAAGCTGATCAAGCGTAATAAAGTATTAAAAGCGGATATAGAAGATTTAAAGCTCGGCCTTGAAGGTATTGAAGAGCGTGCCCGCAACGAATTAGGAATGATTAAACCGGACGAAACCTTTATTCGTGTTTTACCGGCTCAACACCATGACAAATAAATTTACTATTGCAGCTATTGTTCCTGCCGCAGGTGTTGGCAGCAGAATGCAACACACAACACCAAAGCAATATATTTACTTAGCAGGGAAAACCATTTTAGAGCACACGCTCGCTAAGTTATCGCAGTTACCGCAGTTAAACTCTATAGTGGTGGCTTTGAGCGAAACCGACCCTTACTTTGACGACCTTACGCTATCTGATCCTCGCATCGTGCGTGCTATTGGCGGTAAAGAGCGTGCAGATTCAGTATTAAACAGTTTATTGTTTTTAGCTGCCAATCCACCGACTTGGGTTTTGGTGCATGATGCAGCAAGACCTTTAGTTGATATTGCTGATATAGAGCGCCTAATAGCACAGTGCATGCAGGCTGATGAAGGCGGCATTTTAGCCAGCAAAGTAAAAGACACCATAAAACGAGGGCAAAGTCATGCGCAGCAAACAGTGCCTCGTGATGATTTATGGCAAGCACTTACGCCACAGCTTTTTAAATATGACGAGCTCAAAACAGCACTGCAAAATGCGTTAGCCAATGGGGCAATTATTACTGATGAAGCCAGTGCAATGGAGTGGGCAAATAAGCCGGTAAAGCTGGTAGCAGGGCGTAGTGATAATATTAAAATTACCACCCCAGAAGATTTAGATTTAGCTGGCTTTTTACTGCAAAAACAAAATAATGAGAGTGCAACATGATACGAATAGGGCATGGTTTTGACGTGCATAAATTTGGAGGCCAAGGGCCTTTAACTATCTGCGGCGAAAAAATTGATTATCCACAAGGCTTTTTAGCACACTCAGATGGTGATGTAGCTATTCATGCCTTATGTGACGCTATTTTAGGATCATTAGCGCTGGGCGATATTGGTAAGCATTTTCCGGATACGGCCAGTGAATATGAAAATATTGATAGCCGTATTTTACTTCGCCATGTAGTGAACCTAGCCAAGCAACAAGGTTATGTATTGGGCAATGCGGATGTAACTATTGTGGCACAAGCACCAAAAATGCTGCCGCACATCCAAGCCATGCGAACCAATCTTGCCAGTGATTTAAATGCCGAGCTTTCACAGGTAAATGTAAAAGCTACCACTACCGAAAAACTCGGTTTTGAGGGGCGTAAAGAAGGAATTTCAAGCCATGCCGTGGTCATTATGAGCAAACAAAACGCATGAGCGAATTAAATTATTTATATGGCGCGCCGCTTTCCAAAGCCGACTTTAAAACCACCGCAGAAGACTTTATGGTTGATGAGGATCTCGGTATAGAGTTTACCGGCAGTGGTGAACACGTGTGTTTGCAAGTGGTTAAAAAGGGTGAAAACACCCAATATGTTGCCAAGCTGATTGCACAAAAAGCGGGTGTATCGCCACGTGATGTAAGCTATGCCGGTATGAAAGACCGCCATGGAGTATGCTCGCAGTGGTTTAGCGTAAAAGTACCGATTAAAAAGCATATTGATTTTACTGAGCTGAACAGTGAAAGCGTGTTTGTGGTATCGCAGCAGCGCCATGAGCGAAAATTGCGCACTGGTTGCCATAAAGGAAATAGATTTACTATTACCTTGCGCAATGTAACCGAGCCGCTTGATATTTTATGCCGTATAAACGCGGTACGCGCAGGTGTGCCTAATTATTTTGGTGAACAGCGCTTTGGCCGTGATGGACACAACCTAGTGATGGCCGAAAAGATGTTTGCCGGTGAGCGTATTCGCGATAAAAAGCTGCGAGGCATTATTATTTCTGCTGCGCGTTCACATGTGTTTAATCAAATTGTTAGTTTACGCGTGGCTGAGCATGGCCTTGCTAAAACCATGCACCGCGAAGTATTTATGCTCAGTGGCAGTAATGCATTTTTTGAAGATGCGATAAGTGATGAAAATATTGCACGGCTTGCTTCTGGCGATATTATGATGTCGGCGCCCATGGTGGGCAAAAGTGAAAAAGGCTTAACCGAACAAGAAAAAACATGGTTGGCACCGTATCAAGCATGGTGTGATGGCTTAGGTGAGTTAGGGCTTAAAAACGAGCGCAGAATGCTGCGTTTAATCCCCCAAGATCTAAGTGTAGAAACACTTGATGAACGCACATTAAAACTCAGCTTTGGTTTACCCAAAGGCTGCTTTGCAACGGCTTTACTGCGCGAACTGGTTGATTATACTGACGCCAGTCCTCGCGAGCGAAAAGAAAAGGATAACGCAGATGAAGATTCTATTAAGTAATGATGATGGTGTTAATGCCAAAGGTATTGCTGTTTTATACCAAGCATTAACACAAATTGCTGAGGTAACGCTGGTTGCGCCAGATAGAAATTGCAGTGGCGCAAGTAATTCACTGACGTTAATGAATCCGCTGCGTGCCACAACGCTCGACAACGGATTTATGTCGGTAAACGGTACACCCACTGATTGTGTGCACTTAGGTGTTAATCAATTAGTGGATGAAAAACCCGATTTGGTTGTTGCCGGTATCAATCATGGCGGTAATTTAGGCGACGATACACTTTACTCTGGTACAGTTGCTGCGGCGACTGAAGGTCGTCACTTGGGCTTACCAGCAATTGCAGTATCTTTGTGCTCTCATCATGGTGAGCATTTTGAAACAGCGGCAGCCGTTACTGTAAATATTATTAAAGGGCTTGCCTCACATCCGCTGCCGAAAGATCAGATCATTAATATTAATGTTCCCGATATTCCGCTCTCTGAGCTCAAAGGCGTTCAGGTAACTCGTTTAGGGGCTCGTCACAAAGCAGAAACCATGACCAAGCAAACCGATCCATGGGGACGCGATATTTTTTGGTATGGTTCTTTGGGTACAGAAAGCGATGCCGGTGAAGGCACTGATTTTTATGCTATAAATAATGGCTATGCATCAGTCACCCCATTGAGCGTTGATATGACCGCTAAAGACAGTATCAAAGCTGTGGGAGAGTGGTTAGCCGAGTTGGAGATTAACCGTGCTGGCTAATTATACCCGCAGTGCACAAGCGCTTTCAGACTTATTACAGCGAGATGGCGTAGAAGATAAAGAGGTTTTAAAAGCAATAGCGCAAATTCCTCGGCATATTTTTATTGATGATGTACTCAAACACAAGGCGTATCAAAATACCGCGCTACCTATAGGACAAGGGCAAACTATTTCTCAGCCCTATATTGTTGCGCGCATGACCGAGCTAATGCGACTAGCCGGTGTGCAACATAAGGTGTTAGAAATAGGCACCGGGTCGGGCTATCAAACCGCGGTACTGGCTAAAACCTTTGATAAGGTGTATTCGGTTGAGCGTATAAAAGCTTTGCAATGGCAAGCAAAGCGTCGATTACATCAGCTCGATTTATATAATGTCACTATGAAACACGGTGATGGTTGGCAAGGATGGCAATCGCAAGCGCCATTTAATGGCATTATTGTAACGGCTGCGGCAACGATTATCCCTCCAGAACTACTCGCACAACTTGCAGATGGAGGCGTATTACTTGCCCCCATTGGTGAGGTAGAACAAAAATTAACCATGGTTATTCGCCAAGGCGATAGCTTTACAGAGCATGTAATTGCGCCAGTAAGATTTGTACCTTTGGTCCCTGGCGATATTGAATAGGAATTCATTTTGAAGTTGTTTACCAAGTTATATGATATGGCCTTAGTGTGGGCTAAGCATCGCCATGCAGAACGTTATTTAGCAGGGATGAGCTTTGCCGAATCGGTTTTTTTTCCGGTGCCACCCGATGTAATGTTAGCGCCTATGTCGCTGGCACAACCGAGTAAAGCATGGCGATTTGCAAGCTTTGCTACCGTAGCTTCTGTGCTTGGCGGCGTGCTAGGTTATCTACTAGGGTTTTGGTTATTTGAACCTGTTGTAGAGCCTTTTATTGCACAAATGCAATGGCAAGATAAATTTAATACGGCACTTGCATGGTTTAAAGAGTATGGCGTATGGGTGGTATTTTTAGCCGGGTTTTCGCCTATTCCTTATAAGGTATTTACTATTGGTGCAGGGGTATTACAAATGGCGTTTTTACCTTTTATTATTGCCTCAGGTATTGGGCGTGGCGCGCGTTTCTTTTTAGTATCTGCTTTAATGAAATGGGGCGGAGTTAAAATGGAACAAAAATTACGCCAATATATTGAAGTACTTGGCTGGGCAGTGGTTGCTTTAATCGCTGTTGCGTACCTATTGTTGCGATAATCGCCATAATATAATGATATTAAAACAGAGGGCAAAACACATTGAATAAACAAATACGCTGTTATGTTGCTTTATTTATTAGTGTTTTGCTCTGTGCATGCTCGTCTCGCCATGTTCCCGCACCGGTAAGCAGTTTAAATAATAATATTAATGACTATCCCTCACGGATTAATATTAACGGCGGAAAATACACAGTACAAAAAGGCGATACACTTTACTCGATTGCTTTTAGTGCCGGAAAAGATTTCAGGGAGCTTGCAAAAAACAATTCAATTGCATCACCTTACATTATTGTTCCTGGTCAGGTTGTTTCTCTTTTAGAACCAAGCAAGCCAAGGGTTACAGCAAAAACGAATCAAAAACACCCAGCTAAAAAGCCATCTAATTTACAAAAAAGTAACAAAAAATCAAAGAAAGAGCTTGATAAGCCGAAAAAACGAAGGTATGTTCAAAAACAAGCTAACCAAAAAATTAGCAAGTCTCAAGGTTCTACAAACAGAAAGTTGAGTTGGTTTTGGCCTGCTAAAGGTAAAATAATCCAACGCTTTTCTAACAAGGAAAATGGTTATAAAGGCCTACAGATTGCTAATAAAAAGGGGTCGGCAGTATTCGCCGCTGCTCAAGGAACGGTAGTCTATGCGGGTAGTGCACTAAGAGGTTACGGTAATTTAATTATATTGAAACATAATGATGATTACCTAAGTGCTTATGCACATAACTCAAAGTTACTTGTTAAAGAAAAGCAAACAGTGAAGGCGGGACAAAAAATAGCAGAAATTGGTAATTCAGAGTCTTCAGTAACGGCACTTCGTTTTGAAATTCGTTATCGAGGAAAAGCTGTTAACCCTGCTAAATACCTACCCTGAACTAAAGGTGTTGATTGATTGTTCTGGAGAAGGCTCATGGCTAATACAGCAAAAGCTAATAAAACGACTACAGACCTTAATCATAAAGTTATTGATAGCTTGCTCAGGAGAAGTCTTATGGCTGATGTAGCAAAAGCTGAGAAAACCCCCACTGATGATAAGTTTGACGATTCAAAAGTTGAAGATCCAACGCAACTACTTGATGACGTGGAAGATGAAGACGTATTTGTTAAAGAAGAAGTCACTAAAAACCTCGACGCCACTCAGTTATACCTAGGCGAAATTGGTTTTTCCCCTCTATTAAGTGCCGAAGAAGAAGTCTTTTTTGCACGAAAATCGCTTAAAGGCTGTGAAGCTTCCCGTAAACGCATGATTGAAAGTAACTTACGCTTGGTTGTGAAAATTGCGCGCAGGTATAACAATCGTGGGCTTGCTCTACTCGATTTAATTGAAGAAGGTAACTTAGGACTCATTAGAGCGGTTGAAAAGTTTGATCCTGAACGTGGTTTTCGATTTTCTACTTATGCTACATGGTGGATACGTCAAACCATTGAGCGGGCGATAATGAATCAAACGCGTACTATTCGTTTGCCTATTCATGTTGTTAAAGAGCTTAACGTTTATTTACGTACAGCACGTGAGCTAACGCAAAAGCTTGATCATGAGCCTACCGCAGAAGAAATTGCAGAAAGCTTAGATAGACCGGTCGAAGACGTTACTAAAATGCTACGCCTAAATGAAAAAATAGCCTCTGTAGATATGCCCATTGGTAGCGAGAATGACAGTGCATTATTAGATGTGATAGCCGATGAAAAAAATGTAGGCCCTGAAGGTGAAGTACAAAACAACGATATGAATACGCATATTATTGACTGGTTAGGTGAGTTAAACCCTAAGCAACGCGAAGTACTGGCACGTCGGTTTGGTTTACTAGGCTATGAACCCTCAACCCTTGAAGATGTTGGCCGTGAAATAGGCTTAACCCGTGAGCGAGTTCGCCAAATACAGGTTGAGGCGCTACGTCGGTTAAAAGATATTTTGCAACAAGAAGGCTTAAGTACCAAAAGCTTATTTGAACAGTTCGCTTAATCTAAACACACAGAAAAATGAATATAGCCCGGCTTTTTTAAGCCGGGCTGTTTACGTATAAAGCAGTGCTTTTAATTTATAAAGCAGTTCATGCGCCTGACGCGGTGATAGGTTATCAGGGTCTATTGCGCTCATTTGTTGCTCAAGCTCACTAGGCTGAATTATTTGCGGTTCACTATCAAACGGTAAAACCTGTTGCTCTGTAGTGACTGTGGTGACACTTTGATGGTTTTCAAGCAAGCTTAGCTTTTGTTTAGCTTGGGCAATAACCGCTTTAGGCACCCCGGCCAGTGCAGCTACTTGCAAACCAAAGCTCTTACTCGCTGCGCCATCTAATACCGTATGCATAAAGGCAATGGTATCGTTGTGTTCGATGGCATCTAGGTGCACATTAACCAGCCCAGGCGTTTGCTCTGCAAGCTCTGTAAGTTCAAAGTAATGGGTTGCGAACAAAGTTTTAGCCGCGATTTTTGAAGCGAGGTGATCAGCCGTGGCGTACGCCAGTGATAAACCATCGTAAGTACTGGTTCCTCGGCCTATTTCATCCATTAATACCAATGATTGTGCAGTGGCATTATTTAAAATTGCCGCGGTTTCGGTCATTTCAACCATGAAGGTTGAACGCCCAGATGCTAAGTCGTCACTGGCACCAATACGGGTAAATATTCTATCTATATTACCAATTTTAGCGCTATCGGCAGGAACGTAGCAGCCAATATGTGCCATAAGCACAATAAGGGCCGTTTGGCGCATGTAGGTTGATTTACCGCCCATGTTAGGGCCGGTAATAATCAACATTTTACGCTGGTTATTGAGTTCCACAGGGTTGGCAATAAACGGGTCTTTCATTACCTGCTCTACCACAGGGTGGCGGCCTTGTTTAATGCTGATATTATCGTTATCGCAAAGCTCAGGTTTGGCATAATTAAGTGTTTGGGCACGCTCTGCTAAATTGTTCAATACATCTAAATCGGCAATGACCGAGGCCATTATTTGTAGTTGCTCAATATGCGGAGCAATAAACTCAAATAACTGTTCGTATAATTGTTTTTCAAGGGCCAGCGCTTTTGATTGACTGCCGAGAACTTTGTCTTCGTGTTCTTTTAGTTCTGGGATTATATAGCGCTCGTTATTTTTTAATGTTTGACGACGAATGTAATCTGCAGGCACTAAGTGCGAGTTGGCGCGGCTCACTTCAATAAAAAAGCCATGCACTCGGTTATAACCAATCTTAAGTGTACTAATACCTGTACGTTCACGTTCGCGCTGCTCTAGCTGTTCAAGCACATCGGTGGCACCTTGGCTTAAATTACGCCACTCATCAAGTTCGCTGTTATACCCTGGCGCAATAACACCGCCATCACGAATTAACACCGGTGGGTTATCAATCACTGCACGTTCAAGTAATGCTTGAAGCTCAGGAAGCTCTTTAGAGTGGGCTATAATATGAGAAATACGCGCATCTGTGGCATCGTTTAATAAGCTATGCAGCGGTGCTAATGCTTGAAGCGCACTGCGAAGCCGTGTTAAATCGCGTGGGCGAGCGGTATGTAATGCCAAGCGAGCAATTACACGTTCTATATCACCAATCTCTTTGAGCGCGTCATGCAGCTCACTGCATAATTGCACATCTAAAATAGCACTAATGGCATTTAGACGAGAGTTTAACTCGTCTTTATTACGAATAGGGGTATGAATACGACGCTTAAGTAATCGCGAGCCCATCGCCGTTGCTGTTTTATCAAGCACTTGGGCTAAGGTGTTTTCAAAGCCGCCGGATAAATTAACCGTTAACTCAAGGTTTTTACGGGTTGGCGCATCCAAAATAACCGCGTGTTCGTTATGCTCAAGAGTGATTGCGCGGATGTGCGGTAATGCAATACGTTGGGTATCTTTTACGTACTGCATTAAACAGCCTGCTGCAACCAAGGCGCTATGTGCTTTGTCGACGCCAAACCCCACTAAATCTTTGGTCCCAAACTGCTCGCACAGTAAGTGTTGCGCGGTATCAAGGTCAAACTCCCAATCAGGGCGACGTCTTGCCCCTTTAATGTGTTCAATTAAGTGAGTGTTTTCAAAGTGTTCGCTATACAGTAATTCAGCAGGCGCTAAGCGTTGTAGGGTTGAGCTAAATGCTTCATCAGTGTTTACTTCAACAACATTAAAGCGCCCTGAGTTGATATCAAGATACGCAATACCGTATTGGCCTTTTTTATTTTGCCAAACACTGGTTAAAAGGTTGTCTTGGCGTTCTTGCAGTAAGGCTTCGTCAGAAATGGTACCCGGAGTGACAATACGTACTACCTTGCGCTCAACAGGACCTTTGCTGGTGGCTGGGTCGCCCACTTGCTCACAAATAGCCACCGACTCGCCCATTTGTACTAAGCGGGCTAAATAGTTTTCTACTGCATGATAAGGCACGCCCGCCATAGGAATAGGATCGCCGCCGGCTTTGCCACGATGTGTTTGTGAAATATCAAGCAATTGCGCGGCGCGTTTTGCGTCGTCAAAAAAGAGTTCGTAAAAATCCCCCATCCGATAAAACAATAAAATATCGCGATGCTCTGATTTTATTTTTAGATACTGCTGCATCATAGGGGTTTGTTGTTTTATAGTGTGCGGTGCATAAAGATCAAACGACATGTATTTACCCAAAGGCTGAATATGGAATTACATCAAGAGATTAAGACACTTGCTGCGCAATTAGGCGCTATTTTAACGGATAAACGCTTATGGATCACTACCGCTGAATCATGTACTGGTGGTGGAGTGAGTTATTCGCTTACCGATACCCCCGGAAGCTCTGCATATATTGACCGCGCATTTGTCACTTATAGCAATAACGCAAAGCATGAATTGCTCAATGTGAAGCGTGATACCCTCGAGGAATTTGGCGCGGTGAGCGAACAAACAGTCATTGAAATGGCAGCAGGTGCATGTAAGGCGGCTAATGCTGATATTGGCATTGCTATTTCAGGAATTGCAGGTCCCGGTGGTGCCACTGAGGGCAAACCGGTAGGGCTTGTGTGGTTTGGCCTACAAATTAACGGTAAACACTGGACGTTTGAGCAAGTATTTGATGGAGATAGGGCGCAAGTTAGGCTGCAAGCTATTGTATTTTCATTGAAAAGTATAATAGAGAAGATAAAATAATAAAATTAGCTTGATACTGTGATTTCATACAGTATACTTGTCTGCATTAGCTGGATTTGGAGAGTAAAATGAACGATAACAAACAAAAAGCATTGGACGCAGCTTTATCACAAATTGAACGTCAATTTGGTAAAGGCTCAATTATGAAATTGGGTGATAACAAGGCGTTAAACATTGACGCTGTATCAACAGGCTCGCTAGGTATTGATATTGCTTTAGGCATAGGCGGCTTACCAATGGGGCGTATTGTTGAAGTATATGGCCCAGAGTCATCAGGTAAAACAACGCTAACATTGCAAGTTATCGCTGAAGCTCAAAAAGAAGGTAAAACGTGTGCCTTTGTTGATGCTGAGCATGCTCTTGATCCAATTTATGCACAAAAACTAGGCGTTAACATTGATGAGTTACTGGTATCTCAACCAGATACGGGTGAGCAAGCACTGGAAATTTGTGACATGTTAGTGCGTTCAAGCGCGGTTGATGTGGTTATTGTCGATTCGGTTGCAGCATTAACGCCAAAAGCTGAAATTGAAGGCGACATGGGTGATTCACACATGGGCTTACAAGCACGTTTAATGTCACAAGCATTACGTAAGCTGACTGGTAACATTAAGCGCTCAAACACGCTATGTATTTTCATTAACCAAATCCGTATGAAAATTGGTGTAATGTTTGGTAACCCTGAAACAACAACCGGTGGTAACGCCCTGAAATTTTACGCCTCTGTACGTATTGATATTCGTCGTATTGGTTCGGTAAAAGAAGGCGACGAGGTTGTTGGTAATGAAACGCGCGTTAAAATTGTTAAAAACAAAGTTGCACCGCCGTTTAAACAAGCTGAATTTATCATTATGTATGGTGAAGGTATTTCTAAGCAGGGTGAGCTGATTGATTTAGGTGTTAAGCACAAACTTGTTGAAAAAGCAGGTGCTTGGTATAGCTACAATGGCAACAAAGTTGGCCAAGGTAAGTCTAATTCGATTAAGTTCCTTAAAGAAAACCCTGAAATTGCAGATGAAATTGAAGGTAAACTGCGTGAAATGCTATTGCTAAAAGCAACAGTTGAGCCAGAAGATGGCGAAGACGTATTAGGTGACGAAGGCGACCTTTAAGCCAATTAGTTTTAAAAGCTTGATTTGACCCGAGCTTAAAAAAAGCGCTAACCAATTAGGTTAGCGCTTTTTTATTGCTTGCTATAAATTGACTTAAGCTCTGTTCATGAGAGCCCAGTACTCAGGTTTATAGCTGCCAGTTAACTGACAGTGAGTAGTTACGCGGTGCACCGTAGTAACCTTGAGCCCAATAGAGGCTGTTTATGTATTTTTCATCAGTGCTGTTATTAACATTGAAGGTAACACCGACGTTTTGAGTGATTTCGTAGGTGGCCATTAAATCTAGTAAGCCATAAGCACCTTGTTTTGTAGTAACCAATGCGTTGCCTGCTGGATCTTTTACTTGCACGCGGCTAATAGAGTCTTGCCAGCGGTAATTAGCACCTAAGGTTAAACCATCAATAAATGGCACCTGATAAGTGGCAGCCATTTTTAATTGGTTTTCTGGGGTGTAGTCTTTAACAAGTTCGTCACCATCAATACTTAAATTACTAAAGCTGATACTGGCACTTAAATCATCAGTTAAGCGACCGCTTAGCTCAATTTCGAATCCATCGCTATTGATACCATCTGCAGCATAATAACGCGTATCGCTAGGAAGAGAGTTTGGAAGTGCAACAGCAAGTCCATCTTGCTTGGCATCAAAGTAGGCGAGTGTAACAAATACTTGCTCGCCTAAAAGCTGTGCTTTTAGGCCAACCTCAGTACTTTTGCCAATTACAGGAGCCAGTTGTTCAGCGTTAATGTCTAACTCTTTTTGTGGTACAAACGTTTCGGTATAGCTAGCATACGCAGATAACGACTCGGTAAAATCGTACACTGTGCCAATATAAGGAATTAATTCTGAGTCATCACGGGTTTGTACTACATCATAAGCAATACCTTTAGTTTCCCAGTCGGTATAGCGTACTCCAGCTAAAATGCTCAATGGTTCAGCTAATTTGATGCGGGTTGAAATATAAGCCGACCTTTGTGTGTTTTGTACATCACTGCCATTAGGTCTATCAACCAATGTCGCTTCTGGAATAACACCATCCCAACTTGCCAAATCAGGCATACCTGGAAAACCATTACCTGTAGTGTAGTCATAAAGCGATTGGTCATTAAAGTCCATGTTTGCCTGGCTGATGCCGAATGATAAGTCGTGCTCTAGCGAAAATAGCTCAAACTTACCGCTGGCATATAAATCATACAAATCTTGTGTGTCTTTGTAATCATAACGACTCGCATAGCCCGTTAAACCTAAACCAGTTTCTTTATCTGGTGTGCCATACACATAAAACAGCTCTGAATTTTGTTCATTTTTTATGTGGGCATAACGCGCTTTAGCGACCCAAGTCGCTGATAAGTTTTGCTCAAGTGTTACATAAACACGTTCAGCACTATTATCCCAATACGACCAATCTGCAGCTGTGCTAGTTGAGTCATCATAGTTAGTCGCTGAGCCATCAGTGTAATAAAGTGGTAACGCGCCCCATAAAGGACTGTCGGCATCTTTTTGTTCGTTTACGTAGTTAATGCTCAGTAGTGTATCGTCAGTCAGCTTACCCTCATAGGCAAGGTAGGCAACGGTTTTATCGGTTTCGTAACGGTCTAGGTATGACTCTTTATCTTGCTTAGTAAATACAGCACGAACAGCGTGTTCATCCTTAATCGGTGTGGAAACATCAATATCTACACGTTTATTATTCCACGAACCATAAGAAGCGGATGCATGAGCTTGCGTTGTGTAGGTTGGTTTTTTTAGCACCATATTTACAGTAGCCGATGGGTTACCTGCACCGGTCATCATGCCGTTGGCACCACGCACTATTTCAACGCGATCGTAAATTGCCGTATCAAGTGTACCTTGAATTGAACCTGAACTTTGCGGCGTGCCTAAACCATCAATTAAAAAGTTAGTTATTTCAAAACCACGGGCTTTAAAGTAAGTACGATCGGTTTCTATTTGTTCCACTGTTACGCCTGGGGTGCTTTCTAATACCGCATTAATATCATCAAGTGAAAAGTCATCCATCAACGCACGTGAGACAACAGAAATTGACTGTGGAGTTTCTTTAATTGTTAAACCTAGCTTAGTCGCTGACTGTGCTTCTTCGGTAATATAATTTTTATGATGTTGCCCATAAACGGCAATTTTTTCTAGAGGTAGGTCGTCTTGCGTGTCGTTAGCAATAGCATGCCCAGATAAAACCAGTGAAGTAAGTAGACTCAGTTTAAATGCAGAGTTTTTATGTTTGTACAGCATCTTGTTTCCCATAAGATAAAATGTGGGTGTAATTTAATCTAAATGAGAGTGATTTGCAATTGCGTTAAGTCGGTATTTTACACATCTTTGATATTTTTTAAATAAAGCGTGTGGTTGTAGTTAACCTGAGCGCTAGTTAAAAACCCAAAAAAGCGGCCGAAGCCGCTCAGGAAGTAAATCAGTACTTTAATTAGTAAAGAAATTAAAATGCATATTTAACAGAGAACTGTAAGCGATCCATATCGCCATCTACGCCACTTTCAAGCTCGCGTTCTGCATGTTTTAATTCAGCACCAAAGGTTAAGCGTTTAACAGGTGAGTACAGAATATTTGCGCTGTAGCTTTGGCTTGATTCTGTCGGATCACCTGAGAATGAAAGTAAGTCTGTATTGTTATCTGCTGAGAAAAACGAATATAGGAATGTAGAGCGCCATTGGCTGTTCCACTTATGTTGATAAGCAATAAAACCTGATGTTGAATCAATGGCATCTAAATCATCACCGTTGAGTACCGCACCACGTGCTACGTTTAGACCAACATAACGACCTAACCCTTTACCTTGAGTAAGCATAAATTTAAGGTTGTCTTCACCTAGTTTAACCATACCTGATGCACTGACACCAAAAGAAGTTTCATCGGCATCAACACCGCCTACTTTATAAGTTAATTGACGAGCGAGTGCAGCAACTACAAAGTTACCCCAGTCAGCATTATGCGTATAGCGTGCAGTAAAATCAGGTAATGAGGCATCATCCGTCACTGCCATGCCACCACCAGGTGTTGTAATTGTGCTTTCTGGGTTTTCTAAAGAGAAAGACCATGCGCCCGTAGTGTATTTAATTTGAGATTGACGAACAAAGACGGTGCCTTCAGCTGGGCCAACAAAATCAAGCGCTTCTGGTAATGCACCGACGTTTTGAAAGTTTGACCATGTTTGACCAAATAACCAGCCATCATAAGAAATAAAGGCATGGCGAATACGCGGAGAATATGAATTGGACACACGCTCGTTGCCGCCAGGAGCAGAAGCTAAAAAGTCTAACTCAATTTTAGTTTTAACCGTTTTGCCATTATCTAAAAGTGTAGACGTACCAAAGTTAAAGCGAGATTCACGTGCGTGCATATCAAATACAGCGTCTGAGTTATTATCGCTGCCAACGGTTAATGTACTTGGTACATAAAAGTCACGGCCAACACTGGTGCCTGCAGGCGCACCTGCTGAGTAGTCACTCCACATTGCGTCGAGTTTAATGTATCCACCGTAGGTGAATTCGGTATCACCTATTTTTGCAGCTGTTGCGGCATAAGCTGTGCTAGAAAGTGCACAAAGTACAGCTGTAGCTGCCAGTGTTTTAATTGGAGTAAGTTTCATTGTTGCGTCCTTTTATAGGCTACTTGTTGTATGTTTTTTCTAACGTGTGTTACTTATATAGTACTAACAAATTGAATTTACATAGTTTTAATTTAATTTGTAAGTAAATAAGGATTGTTAATAAACAGTTAATACTTTTAAATATTTAAGCTACTGTTGTATATGTACACAATTTACTCAATCAACTATTAGTCTATTAGACTAAGGTTTAATAAATATGAGTTGTTCATATTCTTTGCTTTAATAATGTGTATTTTTATGTATATCAAGTGTAACTAAGGGGATTATAGATAAGATAATAGCTGTTTGAACCTAGATACAACTAATGTCTAATATTTAATAGTGCACCGCTGAGTAATCCTTGATGAAAAGCCTAAGGCAAGTAATATAAATTGGAGACTAATATGTCACAAAGTATCTACCCAGTTCCTGCGCATATTAAAAACGCAGCGCTCGTCGATAATGAAAAATATAATACGATGTATAAACAGTCTGTAGAAGACCCTGAAGGGTTTTGGGCTGAGCACGGTAAGCGTCTTGACTGGTTTACTCCTTATTCAAAAGTAAAAAACACTTCATTTGATAAAGGCCATATTAATATCAAATGGTATGAAGATGGCTACCTTAATGCATCTTACAACTGTATCGACCGCCACTTAAAAACAAAAGCAGATAAAGTAGCGCTTATTTGGGAAGGCGATGATCCTTCGCAAAGTGAAAATATTACCTACCAACAACTACATGACGAAGTCGCTAAATTTGCCAATGGCTTAAAAAAATTGGGTGTAAAAAAAGGTGACCGTGTTGCCATTTATATGCCAATGAGCCCACAAGCTATTTATGCAATGCAAGCTTGTGCCCGTATAGGTGCGATTCATTCAGTTATATTCGGTGGCTTTTCACCATCTGCTATTGCAGATCGTATTAATGATTCAGGCGCTAAGGTGGTGATCACATCAGATGAAGGTCGACGCGCGGGTAACTGTGTACCGCTTAAAGCCAATGTAGATGAAGCGGTGTTACAAGATTCGGTAACTACCGTTGAGCACGTAGTTGTTCATAAACTGACCTCTGGCGATGTTGATTGGCATAGCCATGATATTTGGTGGCATGACTTAGTTGCTGATGAAGCACCCGAGTGTGAGCCTGAGCGCATGAACGCTGAAGACCCATTGTTTATTTTATATACCTCAGGTTCTACGGGGCAGCCTAAAGGTGTGGTACATACCACTGGTGGTTATTTAGTGTATTCATCAATGACTCATGAATATGTTTTTGACTTAAAAGAAGATGATATTTTTTGGTGTAGTGCCGATGTGGGCTGGATCACAGGTCACAGTTATATTGCTTATGGCCCGCTTGTTAATGGGTGTACGCAAGTCGTATTCGAAGGTGTGCCAACTTACCCAACAGCAGGGCGTATGGGTGAAGTTGTTGATAAACATAACGTTACTATTTTATACACCGCACCTACTGCTATTCGAGCGCTTATGGCCAAAGGTGATGAGCCAATTGCCAGTTCAAACCGAGATAGCCTGCGTATTTTAGGTTCAGTAGGAGAGCCAATTAACCCCGAAGCGTGGACGTGGTACTACGAAAAAATTGGTAAATCTAACTGCCCAATCGTTGATACCTGGTGGCAAACTGAAACTGGCGGCATTATGATTGCGCCTCTTCCAGGTGCAACTGATATGAAACCAGGCTCTGCAACTCGTCCATTTTTTGGTATTGCACCGGCGTTATTTGATGCTGAGGGTAATACATTAGAGGGCGCTGTTGAAGGAAACCTAGTTATTTTAGATAGCTGGCCTTCGCAAGCACGAACTGTGTATGGCGATCACGAGCGCTTTGAGCAAACTTATTTTAGTGCTTACCCGGGTGTTTACTTCACCGGTGACGGTTGTCGTCGTGATGAAGACGGAGATTACTGGATCACAGGGCGTGTGGATGATGTGCTTAATGTATCTGGGCACCGTTTAGGTACTGCTGAAATTGAAAGTGCCTTAGTTGCTCATGAAGCCGTAGCTGAAGCTGCAGTTGTCGGTTACCCGCACGATATTAAAGGCCAAGGCATATATGTTTACATTACACCTAACGAGGGTGTAACAGTGAGTGATGAGCTAACAAAAGAGATCCGTAATTGGGTACGTAAAGAGCTTAGCCCTATTGCATCACCCGATATGATCCAATGGTCGCCAGGGTTACCAAAAACTCGCTCAGGCAAAATTATGCGTCGTATTTTACGTAAAATTGCTGCAAATGAGTATCAACAGCTTGGTGATACGTCGACACTCGCCGATCCGTCAGTCGTTGATGAGCTAGTAGAAAATCGATTAAATCGTTAATTTCGCGTTAAAAGCTTGATTAGAAGTTGATTCTAAACGTAGTATATCGGCTGTTGTCTATTGGATAGCAGCCGAATTTTTGGGAGTGAACAATGAGTCAGTTTTTAATAGCGGACGATCATCCGTTATTTCGCGAAGCATTAAAGGGCGCTTTGAGCGCAAAATTTGCAGGTTTAGAGGTTTTTGAATCGGCCGATTTTGATAGCACATTGAAAGTGTTAAGCGAACAAGAAGATCTTGATATATTACTACTAGATTTACACATGCCAGGTAACGGTGACTTATACGGATTAATCCGTATTCGTGAAGATTATCCGAGCTTACCGATTGCGGTGGTTTCGGGTAGTGAAGATGTAAATATTGTTTCTAAGGTAATGGGTTATGGCGCTATGGGGTTTATTCCCAAATCATCTTCATCGGATGATATTGCTAATGCAATAAACCAAATACTTGAAGGCGACACTTGGCTGCCAACTGAACTAAAAAGTAAGGTAGCTGAAATAGAAGGCGAAGATAGGGAAATTGCCGCACAAGTTGCATCACTTACTCCACAGCAATACCGTGTATTGCAATATTTGCACGAAGGCCTACTGAATAAACAAATAGCTTACGAACTGCATATTTCAGAAGCCACCGTCAAAGCACACATAACTGCCATATTTAGAAAACTCGGTGTTTATAACCGAACTCAAGCTGTTTTAATTGCCGCAAAATTACAACTAGAACCCATAGAGCAAGTTTAAACAGGTTAAATTAGAGGCGAGAGCCTCTTTTTTGCAACTCAAGCACGCGAAACCATTCAGTTACTATGACATAACAAGTCATTCATCTTTATTACATGACCTGCTGGGTAAATAATGCTAGGTTACGGGCATTTTGTAATTAAGAGAGCATGGTATGTCAGACTCAATAGACTCACCAAACACATCCCAAGATGAAAATCAGGTCGCAAAGAACGGCTGGTTTAATCGATTTTTAGCCACTGTAGAATTTTTAGGGAACATGCTTCCCCACCCAATTACGTTATTTGCATTGTTTTGTATTGCCATTATTTTATTTAGTGGTATTGCCGATTGGTTTGGACTCAGTGCTATCGATCCACGGCCTGAGGGCTCTGCTGGGCGCGATCCAGATGGTGTTATTGAAGTAGTAAGCTTACTCAGTGCAGAAGGCTTACAACGTATTGTAACGGGGCTGGTGACCAACTTTACTAGCTTTGCGCCATTAGGGACTGTATTAGTTGCGCTATTAGGTGTGAGTGTAGCAGAGCATTCAGGGCTATTGTCTGCTGCTATGCGTGGCATGGTAATGGGGGCATCAAAACGCTTAGTGACCTTTATGGTGGTGTTTGCCGCTATATTATCCAATACAGCTTCTGAGCTTGGCTATGTGGTATTGATTCCGCTAGCGGCAATGATATTTCATAGCTTAGGTCGTCATCCGCTTGCCGGTCTTGCTGCGGCATTTGCTGGGGTATCTGGTGGTTACAGTGCTAATTTATTATTGGGTACTATTGATCCGTTACTAGCCGGTATTACCACGCCAGCTGCACAAATGATTGACCCAACTTACCAAGTAGGCGCAGAAGCAAACTGGTATTTCATGATGATATCGGTATTTTTAATTGCCATATTAGGCACGCTAGTTACTGAGAAAATTGTAGAGCCGCGATTAGGCAAATATAACCCAGACGAAGCCAGTGAAGATTTAGCTCAAAACAACATTGCCGGTTTAACTGATAAAGAAAAGTCGGGCTTAAAATGGGCTGGATTCTCATTACTTGTTGTTTCATTACTACTCGCGTGGACGGTTGTACCCGCAGACGGTATTTTACGTAACCCAGAAACAGGCCTAGTTGCTCACTCGCCGTTTTTAAAAGGGATTGTGGTTTTTATTTTTGTCACCTTTGGTATTCCAGGTTTTGTGTATGGCCGCGTTGTTGGCACCATGAAAAATGATAAAGACGTGATTAACGCCATGAGCAAAAGTATGAGCTCTATGGGAATGTACATTGTATTAGTCTTTTTTGCTGCGCAGTTTGTGGCATTTTTTAAGTGGACTAACTTAGGTACTATTTTAGCCATTAATGGCGCTGCATTATTACAGGCACTTAGCCTAACGGGGCCGGAAGTATTTGTGTTGTTTATTTTAATGTGTGCTTTAGTGAACTTAACGCTAGGCTCATCGTCAGCGCAGTGGGCAGTAACAGCCCCTATTTTTGTTCCTATGCTGATGCTTATAGGTTATGCCCCCGAGACAATTCAAGCAGCTTATCGTATTGGTGATTCGGTAACTAACTTAATTACCCCGATGATGAGTTACTTTGGCTTGATCCTCGCGGTTGCCACTAAATACAAAAAAGACATGGGAATAGGTACTTTGGTAGCGACTATGTTGCCATATAGTATTATTTTCTTTGTTGGTTGGGTGGTGCTGTTTTACTTATGGGTATTTGTTTTAGGTATGCCAGTAGGCCCTGGGGCACCAACGTATTACACACCCTAACTAAGTAAGGTTTAATATTTACTTATAAAAAATGCCAGCTTATTAGCTGGCATTTTTATTTAAAAAGTAAAAATTATGAAAATACGACGGTTTTATTGCCATTAATAAATAGCTTATGTTCTGATGCTAGTTGCAATGCTTTACAAAACACTGTTTTTTCCACGTCTTTACCCATTTTAGCCATCATTTCAGCCGTATTAGCATGGGTTACACTCGATACGTCTTGTAAAATAATAGGGCCTTCATCTAGCTCATTATTTACAAAGTGAGCCGTGGCACCAATAATTTTTACACCGCGCTCAAACGCCTGATGATACGGTTTAGCACCAATAAAAGCCGGTAAAAATGAGTGATGAATATTGATGATTTTACCCTCAAATCGACCAACAAACTCAGGGCTTAAAATACGCATGTATTTAGCTAACCCAATAATGTCAGGGTTATAGCTGGCAATTAAGTCACCGACTTTTTCGTCGTGCTCACTGCGCGTAAGTCCTTCATGAGAAACCACATGAAAAGGAATATCAAATCCCTTAACCAAAGGCTCTAATGTAGGATAATTGGCAATCACGGCAAGTATCTCTATGTTTAGGGTTTGTTCAAATTGTTTTAACAACATGCCGCCTAAACAGTGGGCTTCTTTTGTGGCTAATAAAACAACTTTGGTTTTTTCTTCACCGTGTAGCGCCACTTTTGCACCTGCGGGTAATACTTCGCGCAGCTGTGCTAAAAACTCAGTGTGGGGTTCGCCAGTGAGTTCAGTGCGCATAAAAAAGCGCTGTGCATCTTTATCTACAAACTCGTTATTACGAATAATGTTTAAGTTATGTCTGTGACACAGTCCGGTAATTTTGGCGATTAAGCCAATATCATCGGCGCATTGGGTGGTTAGTATGTAACTCATTTTCCTCATTCTTACCCAGTAGTTAGTTGCTTCATTATTTGCGTTTTAACTCAGAAAGCAAGACCTTTGTGTGATGCCCAATATTTAATTTCATTAAAGCTAAAATAGCGTTAGTCAGGTTAATTTAGCTTTAAGGAAGTTTAACAAGCTGTGTACTGGCTATTTGAAAGGCTAAATTGGTTTTGGTTCTTTATTACTGCTTATATACTATCGTCTAGTTATAAAGTGTTTTTTAGTGTGTTTTACTATTGCAAGAGTGTATTAGATTGCTAAACGATCTCGTTTGTGCTTAATTTGTATACAGGTATGCGTTGTATAGTAATGCAAACAATGAAATTTTTTAGCTAACGGGCTACAAAATAAAAAGAGCTTGATGGCTTGTAATGTTAATTGGAGAAATAATGGGTAATTTAAGCTTAAAAAACAAATTGCTACTGTTGGCTGTTTTACCATTAATTGTATTGCTAATCAGTTTTATGGCGGGCTCATATTATTTAGAGAAGCAAAATCAGCAGCAATACTTTAATGAATTCAAAACCAAACTAATAGCAGATAAACAAACGCTGCTAAAAACAGAAATTGAAATTGGTTCTCAAATAGTGCAATACCAATTAGCACAAGGTAATGAACAAGACGCAAAAAATGCGCTAAGGGATTTAAAATTTGGCGAAGATGGCTATTATTTTATTTACGATACCGATGGCGTGAGTGTTTTTCATGCATTGTTAGGCGATGCAATTGAAGGGCAAAATAAAATAGACATGACCGACCCAAACGGTAAAAAAATAGTGGTTGGTTTACTAGAGCAAGCTCGTAAAGGGGGGGGGTCTTTTACCTATCACTTTCAAAAACCCAACACGACGGGTTTGATTGAAAAAATAGGGTATGCAGCCATGATCCCAGGTACTAACTGGATGATTGGTACGGGTACTTATATGGATGACATTGAGGCTGAACTAGTTAAATACCAAGCAACCATGGCTGAGCATTTAACTGAAAAAATGACCACCTTATTTTTAATATCACTTCTGCTACTTGGTTTAGCAGCCGTGGGTGCCTTATATGCAGCGAGTAATATGGTTAAACCAATACATCGAATGGTACAAAGTTTAGATGACATAGCCAAAGGTGAAGGTGATTTAACCAGAAGATTAGTGATTGACACCCATGATGAAATTGGTCAACTAGGTGAATCGTTTAATCTGTTTGTTAGTAAGCTGCATAGTATTATTTCCGGTGTGGTCGATGTGACGAGCGATGTTAAAACGGCCTCATCAGATATCAATACGCAAACCTTATTAATTGAAGATAAATTATTGAAACATAACCATGAAACTGAACTAGTAGTCACCGCTATTACTGAAATGTCAGCAACCTCGCATGAAGTTGCACAAAATACCACACAAGTTGCGGTATCAACGCAGGCAGCAACAAAAGAAGTGGCCAATGCGCAAGATTGTGTGGATGTTTCACTCAGTGAAGTTTCAAATTTAATGGGTGAAATTAACCAAGCCGCTGAGCAAGTAAACTCGTTAAGTGAACAGTCTAAAAAGATTAATAGCGTGTTGAGTGTCATTGGGGGGATTGCTGAGCAAACGAACTTATTGGCATTAAACGCCGCTATTGAGGCTGCACGAGCGGGTGAGCAAGGTCGTGGTTTTGCCGTTGTAGCTGATGAAGTAAGAAGCTTAGCAAGCCGCACTCAAGATAGCACATTAGAAATTAATGAAATGCTTAGCGAATTACATAACTTAGTCACTGCGGCTGTAGGAGCCATGCAAGCGAGTCAACAAAGCTGTAACCGCTCTGTAGAGTCTTCACGCGCTATATCTGAAAGTCTAGGTGCGGTTACTACATCGGTAACAACAATTAACGATATGAGTACACAAATTGCCACCGCAGCTACTGAGCAAAGTAGCGTTACAGAAGAGATAAACCGTAACGTGTATGCAATTCAAGAAATTGTGAATGAATTAACGCAATCGAGTAAAACGACCTCTTCGGTAAGTCAGCACTTAGCGGGACGAGGTCAAAACTTAGGTGATTTAGTTGGTCAGTTTAAAATATAAATAACACTTAGCTATTAATTGCTTTTGGAAGCCGTGACTTATTTAGTTACGGCTTTTTTTTGCTTTATTTTTAGCTAAAGCGCGATAGTTTATTGCCTGCTACAACCATAAATATTTAACAGCACAGCGATTTTTTAATATTTTTATTAGCGACTAATGTACACTATAAGGGTCTGTTGACCTTTTTGGATTGAAACGTATTCAACCTCGAAAGATAAACAGACCCTAGCTAATCTCATTAATAAGTACTTACTTATTACAGTAAATTTATAGTGAAACGACTATTTTAGGGTTTTTAAATGATAGAGTATCCGGTTGATCAGTTACCACAACTCATAAACGACTTATTGCAGTGTGATACCACTGAGCGCAAAAATAAATTACTTATAGATGCTCAGCAAACTTTATCAACTGAGCACTTATCTTTATTGTTTGAGGCGATCCCTAAAGAGCAGCGTCTTGAAATTTGGCATTTATTAGATGAAGACACGCAGCACGAAATTTTTGTTAATTTAAGTGAAGATAGCTGTTTATGGTTACTACAAACACTAGACGACAGTGCCGGATTTAAATTATTAGACGAAGTAAATGTTGAAGAGCTACTTGAGTTAGAAGAAGTTATTCCACAACGTTTTATTGATTACGCTAAAAAACAACTCGATGAAGCACAAACTAAGCAATACGAACTGGCTCAGCAATATACACCAGAGCAATTAGGTCACTGGATTGGGTTTGATTTTTTAAAGGTGTCAGACAAACTCACTGCGGGTGGCGCTAAAAAGCTGCTACACAAAGGCTTACCGCAATACAGCGAAGTTATTTATTTGGTGAGCCGTAAAGGTAGCTTAATCGGTGAAGTTGCGGTTAATGATCTGATAAAAGCGCATGATAACGAGAGTTTAATGACGTTAGCTAATCATGACTTTACCTCATTGCACGCAGACCATGATTTATATGAAGCCGCTGAAGTGGTTATTCATAGCGAGAAAATGGCCATGCCCGTGGTTAATGCCGATAACAAATTAATAGGGCGTTTAACCATTGCATCAGCTTATGAATTACGTCAAGAAATAGCCGACGAAGCCACAGCAAAAGCCGGTGGTTTACGTGAAGACGAAGATCTATTTGCCAGTGTTCGTAAAAGTGCTAAAAACCGTGGTATTTGGTTAGGTATAAACTTAGCAACCGCATTTTTAGCCTCGTGGTTTATCGGTTTGTTTGGCGCAACCATAGAACAAGTGGTAGCACTTGCGGTATTAATGCCTGTAGTGGCGTCAATGGGCGGTATTGCCGGTAGCCAAACCTTAACGGTTATTGTACGAGGACTGGCTCTGGGTCAGGTTACTGACTCAAACCGAAACGCATTACTTAAAAAAGAGCTGCGAGTAGGGGCGGTAAATGGCTTGGTGTGGGCATTAGTGATTGGTTTGCTAACCTTTGTATGGTTTAACGATATTATGCTCAGTATAACCATTACCGTGGCAATACTGCTGAATTTAGTGGCTGCATCGTTGGCGGGCGTAGTGATCCCCTCTATTTTAGATAAAATGAAAATTGACCCTGCGTTGTCGGGTTCAGTGATTTTAACCACAGTGACTGATATTGTCGGCTTTGTGACCTTTTTAGGTTTAGGTAGTTTGTTGTTACTTTAATTTAATTGGCCGTTATTTAACTAAACGCCACCTCCATGAAGTGGCGTTTAATATAGATATAGCGTCATGAAAAGGCCTTTAATTTAAACTTTAAACAATCGTACTTATTTTATTTCTACCTTCTGTTTTTGCTCGGTATAAAGCCGTGTCTGCGGCATATAACAGCGCCTCGTAGGTGCGGTACTGGTTATTATTTTCACTGGCAATTCCTTGGCTTACACTAACTTTAACTTCTGGTGGTAGGCCTATATCTGTAAATGTCATCGCATTAATTTGTTGTTGTACATGCTTGGCAACAATCGTTGCACTTTTTATATCGCAACGCGGTAAAATAATAGCAAACTCCTCACCGCCATATCTCGCAGCCAAACACTCTCTTGACGGAATACAATGCAAAAGCATTTTTGCAATTTTTTGTAAGCATTTATCACCTTTAATATGCCCATAGGTGTCGTTGAATTTTTTAAAGTGGTCAACATCAATCAATATGCTGGTTAGAGGTTGTTGGCTTTGAATACTTTCTTGCCAGTATTTTTTTAGTGACTCATCTAAAGCTAAACGATTAGCGAGCCCAGTTAAGTGATCGGTTGAAGCTTGTATTTTTAAACGGTTATACATTGCTTTATGCGTACTGAGATCATGAAGTATGCAAACGTATAATTTTTGCGCCGATGCAATACTTTTTGGCATGCTTGATATTGATAAGTCTGCTTCAATAACATCACCATTCGCTTTATTTATTTTTATTTCATTTGGACCAAAGCTAAGGGTAGTATCTTTAATGTCTACCCAATTTAATAAGGTCTGTTTATATTTATCAAGGTCTGCACCGTGTAAAAACGACAGTAAATTTTCGCCTATCAGAGATTGCTGAGAGTAACCTAATAGCTGCGCTGCTTTTGGGTTTGCAAACTCAAAACCACCGTGCTCATTAAGTACAAAAATGCCTTCAGCGGTGCCGTTAAATAATTCAATTAAAGCGCCAAATTGAGTATGCGAAAAAGGGGATAATAAAGCGCTATTGAAGGGCAATGCTTTATCGTTTTTAACCGCTGCAGTCTCTTTTTTATTAATTTGTTTAGACACGTTTTAGCCTTAGCATGATACAGACGTTTTTGATGTCTACAAATTTACATAAAAAAGTGCAATTAAACCTTTCGGTAATCTTCTGTTTTTAACTGCTTGATATTTAATGGTAAAAATCATACTTGCACAGGTTTTAAGTAACCTGTGCAAGGTGAAAATTAGTTACTCAGCAATTGAAAGTTGAGGTTTTTATTATAGATTAGTAATAAAGGATGGTTATTAATAATGCTGCTTGGTATGTGTTAGCGTTAAGGTGTTTGGCTTATAAAAATTGCACAGGAGTAAATCAGCCCTGTGCAATTTAGAAAAGTTATTTTAATTTACAGTATATCTTTATTTATAACCTGAGGGTCAGTGCTCTTATACGCTTTGCCATTACACTCAACATTAAATACTAAACAGAGGCGGTGCCTGGATTTTCATCGGTATCGATAATGGTAATTGTACGGCCGTTATCGCTT
The DNA here is from genome assembly GCF_000184065.1 of Pseudoalteromonas sp. SM9913. Classification (NCBI taxonomy): domain Bacteria; kingdom Pseudomonadati; phylum Pseudomonadota; class Gammaproteobacteria; order Alteromonadales; family Pseudoalteromonadaceae; genus Pseudoalteromonas; species Pseudoalteromonas sp. SM9913. Next base: position 2,506,680 of record NC_014803.1, on the reverse strand, counting down.
ACTTTAAAGCTGAAGTCTTGAGCGCAAGGTGTTTCTTTATTAACATCGGTGATAGTGGCGCCAGTAAATAAAAAACCTTTAGCAAGCGTGGCTTGATCTAAACTATAAATGCCCGCAGTTTCGGTTCTTACAACTCCGCCACCTGTCACTTCTTTACCATCTATAAAGTATGTAAAGTTAGCTTCGTCGTCATTGCCTAGTACAATCTTAACTGTAAAGCGGATTTGTTCTTGAGTATTATTCATATTATTTCCTTTTGTATTCATGATTATAATTGAAAGTTGTTGATGCCCAGCTTAACTAGACGTGCTTTTATCTGGGGGATTTCGTTTGCGCGGTTTAAGCAGGTGTAAACCTTTACTAGCCGGTACGTTTTGTGAATGCTTTGATTTGTATCTGCTATTTGAGTAATGGCTTTAAGCGCATTTAAGCAGAATTGATCTCGCTGCACGTTATTTTTAGCTAATTTTGCTTTAAGTAAATTAATATCTGTCAGGGCTAAATTATCGCCGCTTTTCATTTTATTAATTATGTACCGTTTAAATTCGCTATCCTTCTCAAGGCTGGTTAATAAATCTTGTGCTTTAAGCGGTAACTGTCTACTAATAAAATAGTGAATCAGGCTAATTTGTGCATTGATTGAATTGAAACTATTAAGGCCTTCTGATTTTAAGAAGCTAATAATTTTTTCTATTCCTAAATCAGCCTTCTTTTCGTCAGATAGCATTATTAATTGCACTAAAGAGAGATAATACATTCGTTGAAATTCACTATTTTCTGAATCTTGCTTTAAAGCCTCGCTTATAGTTTCGTTAGCAAAGCTAGATTTTGAATAGGCCATTTTTTTGTCAGTTAAATAGTTTAGTAAATAACTTTGTTGCATAAGTATATTTGCTGACATATAAAGAAGGCTTGCGTCATCAGGATAGTAAACAATCATTTTTTTTACTACGTTAACAGCATTTTCTAGCATATCCACTGCTGCATTAAAGTTACCCAATCTCTCTTCTGTTTTTGCCAGCCAACTGATGGTATCGGCTTTATCGCGTAACAAATTTTTATTATTGGGTTTAAGCTCAAGGGCTTCTTTTTTTAAAGCAAGCGACTCTGTAAAGCGTTGTTTCGCGCCAGTGTAGTTAAATTGCTTTAAATACAAAGATCCCAGCGAATTATGCGAATACGATAACTCCATAATCGAGTTAAAACTATTTGGTGCTAATGAATACATTTTCTCACTGTAGGCATGATATTTTTTAAATAATGGTTCAGTGGCAGCGTAATCACTTTTATCATAATGGAGCTGGCCGAGCCAAAAGGCATTCGCACCGGCGAGTGTGAGAAGCTCTAAGTTGTTTGGCTGAATTTTTAATAACGCCTCAAGGCGAATGCGGGCGTTTTCAAAGGCGGTGAAGGCCTCAATGGTTTTCCCGCGAGAATAGGCCACTTCTCCCATGGCTTCCAGAGTTTGCGCGTACTGAAAGCGACTTTTAAATTCTCCTTGTTGACTGCTAAAGTTAAATAGCGAGCTTGGCTCATCAACTTGATTGGTAAAATACTCAAGTGCTTTATTACTAATGCCATCAAGTAAGTCCATACGCTTTACGCTGCGTAATTTATCGGCAAAATCACCTACCATAAATCCTAGTAAGCTTTCGGCCTCTTGGCGCTTTTGCTGTGCAAGTTGCTGCGCTTGAAAGCTAGTAACACTCATAAATAGGGCAACACAGGTAAGTAAACAAAGCAGCGCAATCGTGCCGCGTTTTATGGTTGTTTTTGTTTTACTGTGTTTAAGAGAGCTGGTTATAAGCGCGCGTTCGTCATCGTCTAGTTTGAATATGTTGTCGTTTAATAAGGTAACGGCTTCTTGCAGCGGTTTACCCGGTGCTAAAAAGTAAGCGCTACTTTTATGTTCATTAAGCCACTGTTGCGTGTGGTGGTGCAAACGGCTTTTAATAGCAAGGGCATCTTTATGATCGTTTATCCACTGTTTAGCACGTGGCCATTGGCGTAATAATGCCTCGTGGGCAAGGCTAAAGCAGGCTTCTTGGTTTTGTAAGTGCGATACAAATAAGCGGCTGTCGACCATGGCTTGTACAAGCTCTTTTTGGCTGGTGTTGGTTAATGCTTGTAAGCGGGCCGCACGGCTAGTAATGGTTTTACCATCTGGGTTTAGCGTCACTAACTGCGATAATACGCTTTTTAGTTGTTGTTGTTGTTTTGCGCTCAGCCCAATAAAAACATCTTCTGCCTTTTTACCAATGGCGCCTTCAATACCGCCGAGTTTTTCATACACGCTGTGCAATAACTCATTATTTTCACTGCGCTGTAAATACAGCTCTTGCAGTGTGTATTGCAACATGGGCAGGGCATCAGGGTTGTTGGCGGTATCTGCACACAGTATTTCATCTAGCGGAGTTTTGGTTTGCGGGTCGTGTGAGAACGTTAAATTAGCGGTTAATGCCGGCAAGCGAATAATTTGTTGTAGTTCCTGGCGGTTGGGAGGGGTTAAATCATAATGGGCGCCATTCGCTTTTGCGGCCATAAGGCTGGGTTGCTCTACCACTAAAGGGTAAAAGTCGTTACGACACGCACTAAATACGATCACCGCTTTAGAGGTGGCTAAACGTTCAATAATCGATAAAAAATGACTTCGGGTGTTGGGACTAAATAGTGGCGATGAAAGCAGCACCTCTAAGCGGTCTATAAACAAAAAAAACTGCGGTGTGTTTAGTTTTGTATTTGCTTTACTGATTGCAGTTTGTAACGTGTTTATCACTTCGTCAATTGTGTGCTCTAATTGCTGCGCCAGTGTTTGCGAGCTTAATCCTTCAAATACGGGGTGTTGGTTTATATCCCAATCAAGCATGGCAGAGGCTAAATCTAAATACAGCCTAGTTTGATGCACATCTGCAAAGTCGAGCTGAGTGTATGAAACAACGCCAATACCATCATAACCGCGCTCATCAAGTAGCTTTGGTAAAATACCCGCATTGACTAACGACGATTTACCCGTACCACTTGGGCCAAGTATTAAGCAAAAAGCACGGCCAGATTTTACTTGGTTTGATACGTTTTCGAGTAAGGTGGTGATGGCTTGGTTACGACCAAAAAATAAATGGGTATCGGTTGGGTTATACGCGCTTAAGCCTAAAAAAGGAGAACCGCCTTGCCACGTGTTTACAGAGCTTGATGTATCTTCTGCAAATGGAAACTCAAGTTTTGCAATAATACGGTAGCCGCGTTTACGAATGGTTTCTATGTATAGCGGGGAGCTTGCCTTATCACCCAGTGCTTTTCGCAGTTGTGTGATGGTTTTATGCAGTGGGTTATCGCCTACTTCAATGTTTTGCCAGCACTGATTGAGTAATTCGTCACTGGTGACAATTTCGCCCTTTTGTAAGCAAAGATATAATAATACATCCATTGCTTTAGGTTCTAATTGCGTTACTTTTTCAGCACATTGTATACAATTGCTGGCAGGTGTTACCTGCCAGTCGCCTAGATAAAAAGGTGATTGATGCATAAGGACTCGTTATTATTTTATTTGTAAGCACGCTTAATTAATTTAATATGATTTAAAATCATATTAAGGTTTTTATTTATTTTAGGTCGCTTTTATTAAGCGTAACAATGCGTTGTGGAAACGGAATTTCAATATTGGCATCGTTAATCGCTTTATACACACCGCCATTTATAGCGAGTTTAGTTTCAATAATTTTAGTGGTGGGCACCCAATAACGATAACTAATGGTGACGCCGCTATCAGCAAAACGTTCTATACCAATTTGTGCATTGGGTTGTTTAGCTACGAGTTCGTGATTGACTAATACGTTTTCAATAAGGCTTATCGCAGTATCACTACAGGCACTGTAGGCTATGTCTATTTCACCTTTTACCAGTGAATAATTAAATGAGTTATGCAGAATTTCGCCAACAATATGTTTGTTAGGAATGGTTATTTCTACTTTTTCTTCATTAATTAATATGGTGTGCCCCAGCTCAATTACTTTTACTTGGCCACTAACGCCTTTTACTTCTATGGTATCGCCAACCACAAATGGCCGCGTAGCAATAATGGCAAGCCCCGCGCCATAATTAGAAAGCATGCCTTGTAACGCTAAGCCTGCGCCCAATGAGGCGGCACCTATTGCAGCTACGAATGGGGTCACACTAATGCCAATTTTACCAAGCGCAATAATGATCACCATAATGATCAGCAGTACTTTTACTACATTACTGACAAAATTAGTCAGGGTGATATCAATGTTGTGGCGGGTCATTAAGTTTGCGACAACTTCGGCGAGCTTTTTAGCGACCCACAGGCCAACGAGTAGAATAAAAATAGCGCCCACTATTTGCATACTGTAGGTAACTAAATACTCGGTAAGCAGGGCGTAGTACTTTTCAAATTGCTGAATTTCGGAACTGATCATGCTGGGCTCTATTTTTAGCGATACTGTTATCCGCTTACTATAACAAAGTGTTAACTAAAATTGGATATAATAGTGGTACTATCACTGCGGTTAATAATGCACTGAGTGCCATAGCCACTGATGAAAATGCGCCTATTTTTGGGTGTTCGGCAATAGCTGCCGCCGTACCAATTGCATGGCACGCGGTACCGATTGCAATTCCTTGTGCCTCAAAGTTATAAATCTTAACTAATTTGAGCAATATAAAGCCAAACAAAGCCCCCAATAAACCAATAAAAATAACCATGGCAGCGGCAAGTGAGCTAATTCCTCCTAATGAGTCAGTAACCAGCAGTGTGATAGGGGTTGTTACACTGAGTGCCGCAACAGAGGCGCTCAATTGTGAGGGCACAGCAAATAAAATACTTAATACAAAAGCCACTAGTGTGGCGTTAACAATACCTATACTGCAAGTAGCGACAATTAATAGTAAGTTTTTACGTACGTGCATAAATTGCTGATAAAGCGGCAAGGCTAAAGCAACAATGGCCGGCTCTAATAGCCAACTTAGTAACTGACTATGTGAGGCAAATTGTGAATAGGGTAATTTAAGGTTGACTAACAGTAGGGCAATAATGCCAATGCTTAAAAAAACAGGGTTGGTTAATGACTTTAAAATACTCTGGTTTATTTTAAGATTAACCGCTCTTAGCGCAATAAAGAGAATAATAATAAATGGCACGGTTAACCACCATAGGCTGGGATTTATGCTGGTGGTTAAGTTAGTCATTATTAGCTCTGCCTTTAAAATAGCCCACTAGGCTTGCCACTAAAATTAAACTACTGAGTGGGACTAATAAGATGACCGCAGTTAAGAAAGGCCAATGTGATTTAATTAGCCCTAAATGTTCTATAAAACCGACGCCTGCAGGAATAAAGAAAATAGGCATTACATTCAAAATAGGTGATGCGCAGGGGGCGAGTTGATGTTCTTTAACTATGCCTAATAACAGTAACGTTAGCAGCAAAACCATGGCGAGTAGAGGAGCAGGGAAACTTGCATCAAGAAGATGCATAATGAATTTGCTTGTTGCCAAGCACAATAAAATAATTGCGCTACTTAGTAGGTATTTCATTAATTTGGCTCACTAGAATAGAAGAGCCTAACTTTAACAAATAACGCTGTTTTATGCATTGTGCCTTAGTATTACCATCAATGTTACCAGCGCTTGGCGTTTGTAAACTCAATATCAGCTTTCCCTTTAGCTTTAGCAATGGCTTTTTTAGTATTAGGGTTGATCAGTAAGCGAATTTGGCTCCATGTTTCTTTAGCGAGTATTTTTCGAGCAGGGGCTTTATAGCTTTGTTGAGTCACACGCTTTATTGCGGCTAATGTGTCAGGTGAGCGCGCTAGCAGTGTATCAAGCATCTCTTTAGTTGCTTTATCTGTATCGTCGGTTGTTTTGGTTACTAAACCTAGTTCAAAAGCATGTTGTGCGTTTATTGGATTTGCGTGACTTGCTAACCAAAGCGCTTGGTCGCGTTTTACTAAGCCTGAAAGCATAACATTAGCGCCCATATCTGGGCATAACCCCCAGCGCGCTTCCATAATGGCGAGTTTGGCATCGTGGTGAACAATCCGGTAATCGGCACCCAGTGCTATTTGCAATCCACCCCCAAGGCAATTTCCGTTTATTTTTGCAATAACAGGCACACTCAATGATTGCCAACCAAGTACTACTTTTTGCGCTAAATTTTGATTACCAGGAAGCCATTTAAATAGGAGTTTTATAATATTTATTGGCGAGGCCATAACCGCGTTAATATCAAGCCCTGCACAAAAGTGTTCGCCTTCACCGGTTAATACAACCGCACGAATACTGGCATCTTTTTTAATATTTTTAATAGCCTTGTTAAGCTCAATAAACATAGTAAAGCTTAAGGCATTTTGTTTTTCTACTCGATTTAATGTGACGGTGGCAATGCCCTGTTTTTTTTCTAGTTTTATCATCTCGCACTCCTCTGACCTGTTACTTGAGCTTATGTTTTTATTTGTGCTAAGTAAAGTGGGTGAAGATGAATAAAAAACAAAGTGAATTTTTTAATGCAATTGCGGTCTGTTATCTTTCAAGGCAAATTTAATCTTGAAAGGCCAACAGACCCTAATGCTAACCAATCCATTAATATCTATAAGTATTAGGTAAAAGTAAAAAAGTCAGTATTTAACGTGTTTTTTTATCAAAACACTAACAACTTTTGATATTATGGCGCTAACTTAAAAGCTCAGAGGTTAACCACTCATGTCAGGTCCACGTTTATTTACGGTAGAAGAAGCAACCCATCAAGCTTATGATATTTTTTTGGAGCTGGCTCCCAACAACCTGAGTGATAAAGATGTTGAAGAATTTAACCTGCATCGTGAAGAACTTGGCTTTATTGAAGAAGATGAGCCCGATGAACAGTGGCAAGATTTTGTTGCACTAGAAATAGAGCCTGAGCATTTTATTCAAGTATTAGTGGGCCTTGAGTTTGATAACGAAGACGTCTTATTTGCGAAAATTTTAATTAGCCGTGATAAAGACGCGCCTTTTTGCCATATTTTATGGAAAGAAAGTGAATAACTTTTTCGGCCCCTTTTCATTATTACCATTTGCAAGAGAATGTATTTTGCGAAAGTACGTTGTATTACTGCTTTTATTATTTAGCTCCTACAGCTGGGCAGTGGATCCCTTTGAAGATTTTCATCAATATGGGGAGCTCTCTGATGAAGAAATTCATGAGCTACACAAAGGCGAAGTACTTTATGGTGATACCGAGTTTGGTTTTATTTTAAGTAAAGGTAATACCAACTCAACCAGTTTTAAACTCAAAGGTAATCTTTACCAAGATTTTGAAAACTGGCGTAATCAATTCAAAATAGATTCCTTATACAAACGTGACGAAAATGAAGAAACGGGCCAGTCGGATGTTACGGCTAATCGCGTGTTTGTTTCTGCGCAGGGTAACTATAAAGTTGGTGTTAAAAATTCGTCTTTCTTTATTTATGGCGATTATGAAGAGGATGAATTTAGCGGTCTGGATTTTAAAAGTACGGTGGCAACCGGCTATGGTGCACGTATTTATCAAGGGGTTAAAAACAAAGTAGATATAGATATTGGCCCTGGTTTATATCGCTCCGTTGCTGATGATGAGTCAACAATAAGCGAAGACGATAAAGACAAAATGGGTTACTTGTTACGTATTGCCATGCAATGGGAGCGATTAGTATCTAAGCGCACCCGATTTAATCAAGACATTAGTATAGAGCAGTCTTTATCTGGGCTTAACTCACGGTTAAAGTCAGAAACCGCCTTAATTAGCCAAGTGGTTGGGGCTGTATCGCTCAAGTTTGCTTATATGTACCGTTATAACTCTAAGCCTGAAGAAGATAAGCTTAAATATGATTCAGAGCTCAGCGCAACGTTAGTATACAGTTTTTAATTTTTTAACTTTTTAATTGAGAGTGTTATGTATCAGCATAAGCAGTATGCGGTATTTATATTTGTAGTATTGGCATGGATAGGTGGTTTTGTTGCACTTGCATGGAATTTAATGGGTGCCGATGTGCCGTTAATGGTATTTGCAGGTATTTTATTGCTGGTGGGTTTTTTATTTCATGGTTTAACCATTAAAGTTGATGAAGCCCATATTAGCTGGGCATTTGGTCCAGGCGTTGCGGGTCAAAAATTAGCACTAGAGGACATAGTTGACGTAAAAGCAGTACAAAACTCATACCGTCACGGTATTGGTATTCGCATTACACATGATGGTTGGATTTATTCAGTATCAGGCTTTAGTGCCGTGCAATTAACGCTTAAAGATGGCAGCCAATACCGCTTAGGGACTAATGACCAAGCAGGATTAGTTGCTGCGCTTGAAGATAAAATAACCCCTGGCGAAGCACCTGCAGCAGAGCCTCAAGTTAAATTACGTACGCATAATAATATGCTATAAAAAAAGCGCCTGAGGCGCTTTTTTTATTACTGGGTTAGGGTTTAGTGATCGTGACCACAACCGCCTTCACCATGTACATGGCCATGCTCAAGCTCTTCAGCCGTTGCATCGCGTACTTCTAAAATCTCTACATCAAAATTGAGCGTAATACCAGCGAGTGGGTTGTTACCATCAACAATCACTTCTTCGTCTTGAATATCGATGATCATGACTGACTGGTCGCCGTCATCGGTGGTTGCACGAAATTGCATGCCCACTTCAATGTCCATGCCTTCAAACATTGATTTTGGCACTGCTTGCATGAGGTGATCATGACGCTCACCGTAACCTTCTTCAGGTTCAACTTTTACACTTAGTGTATCGCCAGCTTGTTTGCCTTGCAGCGCGTTTTCAAGTCCTGAGATCAGGTAACCCGTACCAACGATAAAAATTAATGGCTCACCGCCAAATGAGTTATCAATGGTATTGCCGTCATTATCTAGTACAGAGTAATGCATTTTTACCACTTTATTTGCTGCAACGATCATAGTCATTCCTATTATTCATCTTCAAGAGAGTAAGGTAGAGGCAGAATGTTTAGCTCTACCGAAGGGGTATGTTTTGCACGAAGAACCTGAGCGGTGTCAGTATCGTTTGGCAACACAACTAAGCCAGTTAAAGTGTGTGTTTTTTCATTAAAGCTTTGCGCAATAAGTTTGCCCGCGCGGCGCCAGTTTTCACCTAACTGGGTTTCGATATCGGGTGCATCGAGCAATCCTTCACTTTGCCCTGTAACGATATACATGGCACGTTTATTTTTACCTAAGTATTTCATACGTGCGACGGTTTCTTGGCCGGTGTAGCAACCCTTTTTAAAACTGATGCCATTGATGGCTTGAAGGTTAACCATTTGCGGCACATATTCATCAATTGCATCAACGCTTAACTGAGGCTCACCAGCTAGTAGTGAGGCCTGTTGCCACATAGCGTCGTTGTCGAGGGTAGATACTTCATCAGGTAAGCAAAATTGGCTATCAACCATAAGTAAAACGCGGTTTGGCGCAAGTTTAAGGGCTTTGCCGTTAGCAAAGTCGCATGCTGTGGCATCGTCACTAAAGTGAATATCAAGTTGCGTAAGCAAATCAGTTAGGCCATCACCTAATAAACCAATTAATCGCTCTGGGGCTTTATTAATTTCAACTTTTGCAAATACAGCGTATTTTTTTAACTCAGCCAGTGAGCGTTCTACTTCAGCACTTGATCCGGTTAAATAATAGTTTTGCTGGTAAGAAAATAGCTTAAATACACCCCACAGCTTACCTTTTGCGCTACAGTGACCTGTCCACAAAAAGTTGTTGTTGTTGATTTTATTGAGATCTTGAGTGATTTGTCCGTGTAGGTAAGATAATTTATCTGTGCCTGAGAGGCTAATAACCTGATGTGATAAAGGACATGCATAAACCAGAGACATAAACACCTTCTTTGCAATAACAAATGAAATCACATAATAACGTAGTTAAAGCCGATGGTACAGCCACCAACAAGCGTTGTTTTTTATAATTTAGTGCTGTTAAATTAACGCGCATTTGTTAAACTCGAATTAATTAAATATGAGGTTTAAAATGGTTGAAATACATAGTAAAGCACGTATCCGTTGGGCTTGCCGCCGTGGCATGTTAGAACTAGATGTTTTGTTTATGCCGTTTGTTGAAGAAGCTTATGACTCGTTAGATGCTAAACAGCAGGCGACTTTTCAGCGCTTATTAACACAAGAAGACCCAGATTTATTTGCTTGGTTTATGGGCCATGAAAAATGTAAAGACGTTGAGCTAAACAGTATGGTTGAGCTAATTTTAGACCGAGTTCGTGTATAGGTTTACCGTCACAAATAATCAGACAGACCACAAACAGATTGTGGTCTTTTTTTGTGTGCTAACTTTAATATTATGCTTATTTACCACTTCTATTTTGGCAACTCTTTTTTGCATTGCGCTTAATATCGTTGCTGGCATTATCGTTTGGCGAAAAATCGTGGCTGCTCAGCCAGAGCAGGGCGTTATATTATTAGAGCCAAATCAATTTCGTTTTGAGAATGAAAAGCTTCTAATTCAAGGGGTTATTGGTAAGCAAAGCCGATTACTTGGTCGCAGTGTGTGGTTGTATATTAATGGCTTTAGTGAAAACTATTGGCTGATTATCTCAGCCAATAGTGTTGATGAGCAAAGCTACGCGCGTTTAAAACGCGCAACACTTGCGGCAATTAATTGCGCTTTGGAGTCAAAATAGTCGGCGTTGGATTTTCGTTTTGCTCTGGGTAGTCAATGGTAAAGTGCAGTCCGCGACTTTCTTTACGTTCCATAGCACTTCTAATTATAAGCTCGGCTACTTGAACTAAGTTACGTAACTCAAGTAAGTTATTACTCACTCTAAAGTTCGCGTAGTAATCGTGGATTTCTTGCTGTAATAGTTCAACACGATGAAGCGCGCGTTCAAGTCGTTTGGTTGAGCGCACAATCCCAACATAATCCCACATAAATAATCGCAGCTCATGCCAGTTATGGGTGATCACGATTTCTTCATCTGAGTTAGATACGCGGCTTTCATCCCAACTAGGTAACTCAACCAGTGCAGGAGCGGTCTCTATTTTACTCAAAATGTCTTTTGCTGCTGCATGGGCAAATACAATGCACTCTAATAATGAGTTACTTGCCATACGGTTAGCACCGTGCAACCCAGTGTAAGCCACTTCACCCACAGCGTATAAATTAGCTAAGTCGGTTTTGCCATTAAAGTCGGTCATAACGCCGCCACAGGTATAATGCGCAGCAGGGACAACAGGAATTGCCTCCTTGGTGATATCAAGCCCTACGCTTAAGCATTTGGCGTAAATCGTTGGGAAGTGTTCAATAATAAAATCTTTGTCTTTGTGGCTAATATCTAAATATAAGCAATTTGCACCAAGGCGCTTCATTTCAAAATCGATAGCGCGCGCGACTATGTCGCGCGGGGCGAGTTCTTCTCGCTCATCAAACTCTTTCATGAATCGCGTGCCATCAGGGCGTTTTAAATAGGCTCCCTCACCACGCATTGCTTCGGTAATTAAAAAGTTTTGCAACTCAGGGTGATAAAGACTGGTTGGATGAAATTGATTAAATTCCATATTAGCAACGCGACACCCTGCACGCCATGCCATGGCAATACCATCACCGCTAGAAACATCAGGGTTAGAGGTATAAAGGTATACTTTACTTGCGCCACCCGTTGCTAGGGCAACAAATTTTGCGCCAATTGTTTCTACTTTTTTGGCTTTTTTATTCCACACATACATGCCATGAACATGTGAACCCGTTTTGCCAATACTTTTATCGGTAATTAAATCAATCGCGTTGTAATGCTCTAACAAGGTGATATTGCTGTGCGCTTGAACTTGGCTAATCAAGGTTGTTTGCACAGCTTTACCTGTAGCATCGGCTGCATGCAAAATGCGTCGGTGGCTATGCCCACCTTCACGAGTTAAATGAAAGCGCTCTTTACCTTTGCTATCAAACTCCATATCAAAAGGCACGCCTTGGTCAATCAGCCATTGCAGGCAGTCATGAGCATTGCTGGCAGTATAATGAACCGCCTCTCTGTCGCATAAACCGCCACCGGCGTCTAAGGTATCTTCAACGTGAGACTCTATACTGTCATTTTTTTTATCAAAAACAGCGGCAATTCCGCCTTGGGCATAAAGAGTAGAACCTTCGGTTAATTCACCTTTACTAATTACGGTAACGTTACAGTAATTAGCCAAAGATAAAGCAAGTGATAAGCCTGCTGCGCCGCTACCAATAATAGCGACATCGGTAATGTGATGTTTATTTTGGTTCATCTGTGAGGTACTTTGCGGTTACAATGCTCAGATAGAGCAATATTTATTTTTAATACTTATAGTTGTACCATATTTGTAGCACTACCACGAAGTGGTTTTAGCGTATAAATACGTAATTTTTTAGCTATTTTATAAAAAAACAATATGAAGCAGAACTTTTTATTCATCTAAGGGTCAGAGTAGGTGTGAACAATGGCGACACTATGAATAATAAGCAAGAATCAATCAGAGGAGTACCGGCTCGAATGAGCGAGCAGGAATTAGATTTAGCGTTAGTGAAAAGGGTTCAGCAGGGAGATAAAAACGCCTTTAACCTATTAGTTAAGAAGTATCAGAACAAGATTGCCGGTTTGATCTCACGTTATGTATCAAATCAGGGTGACATTGCTGATGTAGCACAAGAGGCGTTTATCAAAGCGTATCGTGCCCTTCCTAATTTTCGTGGTGACAGTGCTTTTTATACTTGGCTTTACCGTATCGCCGTTAATTGTGCTAAAAATTACTTAGTGGCTCAAGGGCGTAAACCGCCAGCAAATGATATAGATGCTGACGATGCCGAGTTTTATGAGGGTGCTGATTCAATGCGTTCAAACGCATCACCTGAAAATTTACTATTAAGCGAAGAAGTACGCGCTGTTATTTTTAATACGATTGATAGTTTGCCTGAAGATCTTAAAACCGCGATTACCCTTAGAGAAATTGAGGGGATGAGCTATGAAGAAATAGCCGTGGTGATGGATTGCCCAGTCGGGACGGTGCGTTCGCGTATTTTTCGTGCCCGTGAAGCAATTGATAACAAATTAAACCCATTAATAGGCGAGTCTTAGTATGACAAAAGCACACGTTAACCGCTTAGATAACGAATCGTTATCAGCATTACTTGACGGTGAGCAAGCATTAAATGATGCCGAGATTGCATCTGCTGATGTAGCTACATTTGGCCGTTACGCGTTAATCGGTGATGCAATGCGAGCTAAAGAAAACAACAAAAATATGGATTTTGATATTAGCGATCGCATTTCATTAGCACTTGATAGTGAGCCGGTTTATGCAGACTTTAGCCAGTCTGAAAGTGTGGCAAAGCCGGTAAATACTGAAGCCGATAATAAAATCGTGGCGTTTAATTGGCGCAAGCCGGTTGCGCAGTTAGCAATTGCAGCTAGCGTGGCAATGTTTACTATTGTTGGCGTGAACACCTTGCCGCAAGGTGAAGATGCTGTGCAAAACGAAATTCCTTTATTACAAACCACGCCGTTAACCGGCATGGCATCGCCAGTGAGTTATTCATCAGCACCGGCGCTAGAGAACGCAGAGCAAGGCTTACGAGAGCTTCAACAGCAACGTATTGGCGCTCTAGTACTTGAACACCAGCGTCAAGCACGTGTGGCTCATTCGTTGAAAACTGCGAAAACAGATGAAACGTCGCAAGAGGAAAAAAACTAATTAGATGAAAGTAATAACTTTTGTTATGACGTTGGTGTTAAGTTTTAATGCTTTTGCCAATGACACAAACCCCGCTAAAGATTTACTGCTTGAAATGGCCAGTGCAGTTCATACACGTAATTTTGATGCCTCTTTTGTTGTTGTTAAAGGCAAAAGTATGGAGCCCTACCGTTGGGTGCATGCTAAACAGGGGGACGTTGAGCTTGAGCATTTGAGTTTACTCAACGGTGCTGGCCTTGAAATGATCCGCATTGACAACCAAGTTACCTATTTTGAGCCACAATCAGAGCCGTATTCATTAACAACCGACTCAATTGCCGGCCCTATTCCTGAAGTGCTTTTTAAAGATATTAACCGCTTAAGTGCGCATTATGATTTTGTGCTTGGTGGTAAAGGCCGTATTGCTGGGCGTCCCGCGCAATTAGTTCGAATTGAATCTAAAAACGAAGATAAATACAACTATTGGATATGGATTGATACTGAGTCGTCGTTATTATTAAAAGCGGCGTATGTTAATCATCAAGGTGAAGCGCTTGAGCAATTACAGCTTACTCATATTAGCGTGACTGAGCAACCGGCAAACTTATTATTAGAAGTGCTTAATCGTAACTTTCCAACCCCATTACCTGCCAATTCAATTGACGAACAAACTAAAGCGAATGCCATGAACTGGACTATTGGCTGGTTACCTGAGGGGTTTGAATTACTTAAGTCAGACAGGCATAAGCTCGACTTAAATAATGAATTAACAGACTATTATTTATTTTCTGATGGGTTTGTTGAAGTATCGGTGTTTGTACAACGACCACTACCGGGTAAGCGTTTAAGCGGTGCCCTCACCTCAGGGGCAACTACGATTTATGTACACAACGGCGGAAATTTTGATGTCTCTGTGGTGGGAAACATTCCAACCATGAGCGCCAAAGCCATTGCTGAGTCTGTATCGCGGGCATTATAAGTAACTAAACTATGATTGAACAAACGTTAACCGTCGTGGCCCTTAGTGGCCACGTTGCGCATTTAGAAGCCCAACAAAAACAGGCCTGTGAAGGCTGTAATGGACGTTGTGGCTCACAAGTGTTTAGTAAGTTATTTGGTACCGCCAAAAAAACATTACCTTATAAATTTGAAACACAGTTAGAAATAGGCCAAAAAGTAACTTTGTCATTGGATGATAGCCATGTTGTAAAGCATGCCTTTGCAGTTTACATGCTGCCTTTGTTTTTGAGTTTAATATTCGCTTTAATAGCCAGTGAATTGATATTGTTAGCCGAAGGCTGGCAAATTTTAGCCGCGATATTGGGTGGGATCACCGGCTTTTTAATTGCTAAAACATGGGTGAAATCATTAAGACATGAGATAAAAGTGATAAAAATTCATCCAATTAGCCTCCCTTTAACTCAAATAGATGGTGATTGACGCCAATTAAATGTAAAATTGCGTTTTTATGCCACAGTAACTTGAAAATACACAGCAAGTATTTTCAAGTTATTTAGGCATATGACCTTAGTCCTTTAAAATAGAAGTTTAGAATCCAGTTTATGAAGCATATCCGTAATTTTTCGATCATCGCCCACATTGACCATGGTAAATCGACCCTTTCTGACCGTTTGATCCAAGTTTGTGGTGGTTTAACCGACCGTGAAATGCAGAAGCAAGTTCTGGATTCAATGGATATTGAACGTGAACGTGGCATTACCATCAAGGCACAAAGTGTAACCTTAAATTATAAAGCGAATGATGGTGAAACTTACCAACTTAACTTTATCGACACCCCTGGGCACGTTGACTTTACCTATGAAGTATCGCGTTCGTTAGCGGCTTGTGAAGGGGCACTGCTCGTTGTTGATGCTGGTCAAGGCGTAGAAGCGCAAACATTAGCAAACTGTTACACCGCCATTGAAATGGACTTAGAAGTTATACCGGTACTTAATAAAATTGATTTACCGCAAGCTGATCCATTACGTGTAGCCGAAGAAATTGAAGACATTATTGGTATTGATGCCCTTGATGCGGTGCAATGTAGCGCCAAAACAGGTGTAGGTATTGCTGAAGTACTTGAAATGATCGTTAAAGATGTACCGCCACCAGTTGGTGATAAAGACGCGCCATTACAAGCGCTAATTATCGATTCTTGGTTTGACCCGTACCAAGGCGTTGTATCGCTAGTGCGTATCAAACATGGCGAACTTCGCGCGGGCGACAAAATTAAAATCATGTCAAACGAAAACGTACATACCGCAGATCATGTGGGGATTTTTACGCCTAAACAAACTAACACCGGTGTTTTACGCACTGGTGAAGTAGGCTTTGTTATTGCTGGTATCAAAGAAATACATGGTGCACCGGTGGGTGATACCATTACTCATCAAAAAAATGCGGCACCACTGCGCTTACCTGGTTTTCAAAAAATTAAGCCGCAAGTTTATGCGGGTATGTTCCCAATAGCCTCTGATGATTACGAGTCATTCCGCGATGCACTTAACAAACTAAGCTTAAACGATGCCTCGTTATTCTTTGAACCAGAAAATTCAACTGCGTTAGGGTTTGGTTTCCGTTGTGGATTCTTGGGCATGTTACACATGGAAATTATCCAAGAGCGTTTAGAGCGTGAATACGACATTGATTTAATCACCACAGCACCAACGGTTATTTACGAGGTCGTAACTAAAGAGGGCACGACGCAAATTGATAACCCGTCTGATCTTCCGCCAGTTAACGATATTTTAGAGATACGTGAGCCGGTTGTAGAAGCTAATATTTTAGTTCCACAAGAGTACTTAGGCAGCGTAATCACCTTATGTGTTGATAAGCGCGGTATGCAAACTAAAATGAGTTATCACGGTAAGCAAGTTGCAGTAACGTATGAACTGCCAATGGCTGAAGTGGTAATGGACTTCTTTGATAAGCTAAAATCAACAAGCCGTGGTTTTGCCTCGCTTGATTATAACTTTAAGCATTTCCAAACTTCAGACATGGTACGTGTAGATATACTTATCAATGGCGAGCGTGTGGATGCATTGGCTATCATTGTTCACCGCGACAGCGCACAATCACGTGGTCGACAGCTTGCTGATGCGTTAAAAGAACTTATACCACGTCAAATGTTTGATATTGCGATTCAGGCAGCGATTGGACAACATGTAATCGCCCGAACAACTGTTAAGCAACTACGTAAAAACGTAATCGCTAAATGTTACGGTGGTGACGTGAGCCGTAAGAAGAAATTACTTCAAAAACAAAAAGATGGTAAAAAGCGAATGAAGCAACTTGGTAACGTTGAAGTGCCTCAAGAAGCGTTCTTAGCCATTTTGAAAGTTGGTAAATAAAAATAAAGGATAATAAATGGCTGGCTACTTTTCAGTTTTATTGGTGTTGTTAACTTTGGGCTCAGGTCTAATATGGTTAATAGATCACTTAATGTTTGCCCCTAAAAGGCAGGAACGTTTAGCAATTGCTCAAACTTCTGCCGGTGGTCAACTTGATGAAGAAACCGCAGCATTGATTGCGCCTGAGCCAATGATTACTGAAACAGCAAAGTCGATTTTTCCGATGATTGCTGCTATCACTATTTTTAGATCATTTATTTTTGAGCCGTTTCAGATCCCATCGGGTTCAATGATGCCCACCTTATTAGTGGGTGATTTTATTTTAGTGCAAAAGTATTCTTATGGGATTAAAGACCCAGTATGGCGCAGCCAATTAGTGGATGTAAGCGAACCAGAGCGTGGCGATATTGTTGTTTTTAAATACCCGTTAGATGAGAGAGTGGACTATATTAAACGTGCTATAGGTTTACCTGGCGATAAAATTGTTTATCGTGATAAGCGTTTATATATTCAACCAAAATGCGAAGAAGGTGAAGTTCAAAAGGGCGCACTTCTTTGTAATGAATTCAATAAAATTGATTTTAAATTAATTAATGATAATGAATTTAAGCAAGGCCCAATGGATTTAGCGCGTTTAAATGAAGATTTAACCACGACTAACCATGACATTTTAATCAACCCAAAATCGCCTGAACGTAAGGGGCGTTACTACCAGCAATTGGGCACACCTGCGGATGAATGGGTGGTTCCAGCTGATCATTACTTTATGATGGGTGATAATCGCGATAACAGCCAAGATAGTCGCTTTTGGGGCTTTGTACCAAAAGAAAACTTGGTGGGTAAAGCTGTCTTTATATGGATGAGTTTTGAATTTGATAATGGCCCAGATGACATTTTACCAGGATGGGTTCCAACTGGTGTTCGTTTTGAACGCCTAGGTAATATTCAGTAACAATGAAAAAAAATGTAACAGAGTTATACAAAAGAATTGGCTACACATTTGCTGATCAAGGGTTACTTGAGCAAGCAATGACGCATCGCAGCCACAAAGGTCAACATAACGAGCGACTCGAATTTTTGGGCGACTCAATTTTGAGCTTTGTCATTGCCAATGCGCTGTACGCTAAATTTCCTAAAGCACGCGAAGGCGATTTAAGCCGCATGCGTTCGACTTTAGTTCGCGGTCAGACGTTAGCTGAATTTGGCCTTGAATTTGAGCTAGGTGATTACCTACGCTTAGGTCCTGGCGAGCTAAAAAGTGGTGGTTTTAGACGCGAGTCAACCCTAGCGGATGCAGTTGAAGCTATTATTGGCGCTGTATTTTTAGATTCAGACATAGATCGCTGCGGCGAGCTTATTTTAGCGTGGTATGAATCACGTTTAGATGCTATTTCACCAGGGCTTAACCAAAAAGATCCTAAGACCCTGCTGCAAGAGTATTTGCAAGCTCGTAAGCTATCATTACCAGGCTACACCGTAGTTGATACTAAAGGTCAGGCACACAATCAAACATTCACGGTTGAATGTATCGTTGATGGAATGGATAGCATTATTTCTGTTGGCAGCTCACGGCGTAAAGCCGAACAAAAAGCGGCCGAAAAAGCATTGAAGATACTTAAAAATGAATCTTGATACCTTAATACAGCCTCATGAAGGCGAAATAGACACATTTTGTGGCATGGTTGCGATTGTTGGCCGTCCTAATGTGGGTAAATCAACACTGCTTAATGAAATTATTGAGCAAAAAGTCAGTATTACCTCACGTAAGCCACAAACCACGCGCCACCGTATTATGGGTATTCATACTGAGGGTAAGCACCAAGCGGTGTACGTCGATACCCCAGGCCTGCACGTTGAAGAAAAGCGTGCTATTAACCGTTTAATGAACCGTGCAGCGTCTAGCTCAATTGGTGATGTTGAGCTGATCATTTTTGTGGTTGAAGGCACTCATTGGAATGCCGATGACGACATGGTACTTAACAAAGTAAGCCAAAGTGGCAAGCCGGTATTGTTAGTTATTAACAAAATTGACCAAGTGAAAGATCGCGACCTTGTACTTCCACATATGAAGTTTTTAGGCGATAAGTTTGATTTTGTCGGTATTATGCCCGTATCTGCGACTCAGGGTAAAAACATTAACCTGATCAAAGAAGAAGTGACTAAGCGCTTACCACCGTGCGAATTTTACTTTCCTGATGACTACGTAACTGACCGCTCAATGCGCTTTATGGCGGCTGAAGTTATCCGTGAAAAGCTAATGCGCTTTATGGGTGAAGAGTTACCGTATTCAGTGACTGTGGAAATAGAGCAGTTTAAATGGCAAGAAAACGGTATTTGGCATATTAATGGCCTGATACTAGTTGAGCGTGAAACGCAAAAGCGCATGGTAATTGGTAACAAAGGCGAAAAGCTAAAAGTAATCGGCCGTGAAGCGCGTAAAGACTTAGAGGAAATGCTTGAAAATAAAGTGTTTTTAGAGCTGTGGGTTAAAGTTAAATCGGGCTGGGCTGACGATGAGCGTGCCTTAAGAAGCTTAGGTTACGGTGAAGATTAACATTTTATACGCAGCATAATTTATGGACAGCGACTTCTATAAAGCTTATTTGTTACATCGGCGTCCATATAGCGACTCGCAAGTAATGCTCGATATGCTAGTAGAAGGTGTTGGCCAGCTTAGAATGCTCGCACGAGTTAGTGGTCGCCAGGCCACTAAATACAAAGCCCAACTCCAACCATTTCAAGCCTTACTCGTCCATTACAATGGCAAATACGATTTAAAGTACATCAATAAATTTGAGCTTCATGGTAATCCGTTATTTTTAACCGGTGATAAGCTTTACTGTGGCTTTTATTTAAATGAATTAACCAACCGAATTGTGCCGATTAATGAACCCATTGATCAGGTTTTTCAACTTTATAAAACTCACCTAGAAAACCTTAATAGCGGGACTGACATGCAAGCAGTGCTTCGCTCTTATGAGTTTCAATTGCTAGAGCTACTAGGCTATGGGGTTGATTTTAGTTTTGATGCGGATGGTGAGCCAATTGATGACACGCAAACGTATAGCTACTTTGCAGAAGTGGGCTTTGCTGTGCAACACGACTCGCGTTCTGGGTTTACTGGTTCACAACTCAATGCCATAGCAAATCATGACTTTAGCCAAGCGGATGTGTTATATATGGCAAAGCAATTAAGTCGTTATTTATTAAAACCATTGTTGGGCAACAAGCCATTAAAAAGTCGTGAATTATTTACGGCCTCTCAATAAACAAATTTCACAGGTACAAAAATGAAAGATATTCTTCTAGGCGTGAACGTAGATCATATTGCAACGCTTCGCCAAGCACGAGGTACTTCTTACCCTGATCCTGTCCATGCAGCCAGTGTTGCAGAGCATGCCGGTGCTGATGGCATTACTATTCATTTACGCGAAGACCGCAGACACATTCAAGACCGCGATGTGTATGTAATGGCTAAAACCATTCAAACACGTATGAACCTTGAAACCGCAGTAACCGATGAAATGATTGCTATTGCACTTGAGGTTAAGCCTGAATATGTATGCTTAGTGCCTGAAAAACGTGAAGAGCTTACTACCGAAGGGGGCTTAGATGTGGCAGGCAATATCGATAAAATAGCCGCTGCGACTAAAACATTAACACAAGCTGGAATTAAAGTATCACTGTTTATTGATGCTGATAAAGCGCAGTTAGATGCAGCAAAAGCGTGTGGTGCACCTTATGTTGAAATTCACACTGGGGCTTACGCAGATGCCACCAACGATGAAGACACCGCCAAAGAGCTCGAGCACATTCGCCAAGGCGTGAAATATGCAGCCAGTATTGGTTTAATTGTTAATGCTGGCCATGGTCTGCATTATCACAATGTAAAACCAATTGCAGCGATGCCAGAGATTTATGAGCTAAACATTGGCCACGCTATTATTGCCCGCGCAGCCATTGACGGTTTAGATAAAGCGGTTCGTGATATGAAACGCTTAATGCTTGAAGCTCGCGCGTAGAGTTATAATTAACGATATTAAAGACGAGCTTATTTATTAGTGATATCAATGTTGGCATCAACAAGTAAGTTTTCAAGCTCGTCTTGCAACTCAAATAACTCGGGCTCAATATTCTCAAGCGTACATTCATTTTTAAGTGATGTTTCGATCGTTTCAGCCAATGTTTTTAATTTTGGTACACCTGTATAGCAGCATGCGCCATGAAATTTATGGATAACGCTAAGTACTTGAGGGCAATCTTCGCTGGTTATTGCTTGATTTAGTAAGTTCAGGGTTTCGGGCACGCTTAGCAGTAACATATTAAGCATTTCATTGGCTAATTCTGCTTTACCGCCTGCACGTTGCAATGCCAGCGTCCAGTCAAGGCGAGTGCTATCAAAAGGAGCAGGGCTATGTTCAAATGTGCTTTTTGACTTATCACGACTCACTGGTAATTGCGGGCTATGATCGCAAATAATTTGGTTTAGCATATCTTCATCGATAGGCTTAGTTAAATAACCTTCAAAACCATCTTTTAATAACTGTTCTTTTTCACTATTAAGTGCATGCGCCGTCACGGCAATAATAGGCGTATCTTCATTCAAAGATGACTCTTTAATGAGTTTACAGGCTGTAATACCATCCATTATAGGCATTTGAATATCCATAAAAATCACATCATATTTATGGCTTTTGCTTAAACTATACGCTTGTGACCCATTATGTGCGGTATCAATTAATTCAACTTGCTCGTTGAGTAGGGTGTAAATTAATTTTAAATTAGCGTCATTATCATCCACCACTAACACTTTTAGTGGCAGCAGGGTTTGTTCATGCTGTTCTATATTATGTGCCGGGTGGTCGAGTCGATAAGGCGCAGCTAATAGCTCACATAGCTTTCGGTGATTAAGAGGTTTACTCAAACAGGCGTCAGCGCCGCTGCCGATGAAGGCTTCGCGCATGTTGTGCGATACGGTATTAAGCATTAAATATAAATAATCGGTTGATTCTCTAACCGCTTTTACATAGCTTTTTAAACGCTGCATATCGTCAACTGATGCCATGTGACCAATAAGACAAATATCAAAATTGATCTCTGAATTTTTTATGCACTCTAAAAATTCGGTTTCGTTATAGCAAGGAGTGACACTGACTTTCCACTCTTGTAATAATGAGGCAACAGCATGATGGGTATGCTTATGCGGCTCTAAATAAAGAACACGTTTACCAATTAATGACTGGGTAGGCAAATCGTTGATAAATACATGATTTGGTAATCTAAATACACCATTAAAGGTAAAACAAGTTCCGCTACCAGGGGCTGAATTTAAGGTAATACGGCCGCTCATTGCTTCAACGATATGTTTAGTAATAATAAGCCCTAAGCCGGTACCGCCAAATTTGCGGGTAATACTGGAGTCGGCTTGACCAAAGGCGGTGAATAGCGCGTCTTGTTTATCTGCTGGAATACCTACCCCAGTATCTGCGACTGACACCAAGACAGAGGTGCGCTCTTCATCAAGCAAACGATGGCTAATATCAACTTTTATCGCGCCTTTTTCAGTAAATTTAATCGCGTTACTTAACAAGTTAATCAGCACTTGTTTAAACCGTGTGGGGTCGCCGGTTAAGTGGTCGGGCACCTGAGGATTAATATAAATAGAAAGCTCAAGTTGTTTGTCGTGTGCGCTAGGTGCTAGTAATGTCATAACTTCGTTTACGCTATCGCGCAGTTGAAACTGAATAGACTCAAGCTCCATGGCTCCGGCTTCTAACTTGGAGAAATCTAATATGTCGCTAATAATAGTCATTAAGCTGTTAGCCGAAAGCTCTATGGTATCAAGGTAATCTTTTTGGTTTTTATTCAGAGGCGTTTTATAAAGCTGGCGGGTAAATCCAATAACCCCGTTAAGTGGGGTGCGTAACTCATGACTCATTTTAGCTAAAAAGTCAGATTTAACACGGTTAGCATCCTGCGCTTCTTTTTTAGCCATGGTGAGCTGGATATTTTGTGTTTCGTATTGTTCAAGCGTTTCGCGGTAATCGCTGGTTGCCTGATCAATATTTTTTTGCATTTCATCTTTTTGCATCACCATAGAATGCGAGATGGTATTGAGCCCCTCACGTAATAACTCAAACTCGCCATTCATGGGTTCAGTTAATCCGGTTTGTCTTTTACCTTCAATCAACCTGTCGGTAGCAAGTACTAACTTATTAAGCGGGGTCATAAACATCCGACTAAGTCTTAGCGCTAAAATAGCGGCTAATACTAAGGCGAGAATAATAATAATACCGCTGACCAATAATGCACGTTGTTGGCCAATAACAGCTTTATCGCGGTTAAGCTGAATCACAACGGTGCCCAACGAGGTTTGGAACTCAGAAGTATTCCAGTCGCTATTGGGGGTTGTATGGTTAATGATAGGGGTGAAAAAGGTTACTAAGTCTTCACTTTGCTGAACATAGGTGGCTTTAAAGCCATTTAATTGCGTTTGCTCAATTAAAGTGTCGAATGAGCGATGATAATTACTGGTTATAATAAGTTGGTTGTTATCATTAAAGATGGCAATCGATTTAATCGAAGGGGAGTGTTTGTTGTGTGTATAGCGAATGATGCGATTAAGCAGTTTTTTATTTTTTTCCAGTAAAGGTTGTTCAAGTGCAATAGCCAGAGGTTCAGCAATCGTTGTGCCTTGTTGATATAAAATTTCATCAAGCTCAATGTAACGATTTATTGTAAAATAACCACCTAGTAATAGCCCGATGATCACTGTGGGGATCAGGGTGAGTGTTAAAACAGAATCGCGCAAGCCTAGTTTGGTCATAATCTGAGCATTATTATCATTTTTATTGAATGTGAGTATATACATACTCATAGTTATTCTCAAAGTATCTAGGTAGAGACGTGATTCATCAACCTTTTAAGGTAATGCCTAATGGCACAAATATTTAAAGCAAATAAAAAACCACTTCAACAGCAATCACTTGAACTTGATATAACGGCAATGGATCACCACGGACGTGGTATTGCTAAGCATAATAATAAAGTGTGTTTTGTCAGTGGGGCATTACCTGGTGAGCGAGTAAAAGCCAAGTTAGTTGATGATAAAGCACGTTACAGCCAAGCTGACACGCTTAAAATACTCAAAGCCAGTGAATATCGCACTACACCCATTTGTGAACACTACAGCCAATGCGGTGGTTGTCAGTTACAGCATTTAGATGCCACACAACAAGTCGTTGAAAAGCAAGCAGCAGTAAATCAATTATTTGCCAAATTTGCAAAATTAACCGATTTAAACTGGCAAACTCCGCTGCTAAGCCAAGCAACGCATTACCGACGTAGTGCCCGCATTGCCGTAATGTTCGACAAAGCAGCAAAAAAAATGCGGGTAGGCTATAGAGCACGTGGCTCTAAAAGTATTGTTAGCATTAATCATTGCCCAGTATTAAGTGACGTATTTGCAGAGGTATTTAACGTATTTGATAACATAATTAATCATAATAAGGCGCTGCACAGTATAAGTCATTTGCAGTTATGCGCTGCAGATGAGCAACACTTTATTGTTATTCGTCATACAAAAGCCATTTCGCCCACAGATAAAGCGTTTGTTGAGCAAAGTGTCTCGGCATATCATTGGCAATTAGTGTGGCAAAGTGATAGCGATACCATTGATCATGCCCATTTAGCGATGCCATTTTATAAGCTTGATCAGTTAGATATAAAATTTGAATTTGGACTAAATAACTTTATTCAGGTCAATGCGAGTGTAAATCAGGCAATGTTAATTCAAGCGGTGAGCTGGTTAGCATTACAAGGTGATGAAAATGTACTGGATTTATTTTGTGGTATTGGTAACTTCTCTTTAGTGTTAGCAAAGCAGGCTAAAACAGTAACAGGAATTGAAGGCGTTACTTCGGCGGTTGCATTAGCGACGCAAAATGCGCACACTAACTCTATTACAAATACTCAATTTCATTGTTTTGATTTAACCACGAGTATTAAAAAAGCGCCGTGGTTTAATAAAGAGTTAGATATTTTAGTACTCGACCCCTCTCGCACTGGTGCTATGGCAGTTTTAGAGCAGCTTCCATTAACGCAGTTTAAAGCGATTTTATATGTCTCTTGCGACCCTGTTACTTTAGCCCGTGACAGCGCTATTATTTCGCAAGCCGGCTTTGAACTTAATAAAATAGGGCTAATGAATATGTTCCCTCATACGGGGCATATCGAAACTATGGCGTTATTTCAACGGAGGTAAAGCGCATTATGGTAGCGACACGTCAATCTCATCAACATGACAAAGCGGGTGATTTTTTTTCACGCGTAGAATCTCTTGATTTGTCTCAGGAAAAAATTAGCTTACTCAATAAAGCGCAGCAACTTTGCCAAACTTGTGATAACAGCGAACGCCAAAATACCGCCATAGAGATGGTGGAGATTTTGGTTGAGCTAAATTTAGATGCTGACTCGTTAGCCACCGCCTATTTAACCCCTTATTATTTAAATGATGTAGTGAGCATTGACGCTGTCGAAGAGCATTTAGGAAATCATGTTGCGGTGTTATTAACGGGTGTGTCGCAAATGGCCACCATAAGTACGTTAGCTCATCAAGGCAATGGTACCGTGCAGGTCGATAATATTCGCCGTATGTTGCTTGCTATGGTGGAAGATGTGCGTGCCGTGGTGATTAAATTAGCCGAACAGGTGTGCCATTTACGCAACGTAAAAGACGCCGCTGAAGAAGAACGAGTGATTGCAGCCAAAGAGACTGCGGATATATTTGCACCGCTTGCTAATCGCCTTGGTATTGGCCAATTAAAGTGGGAGCTAGAGGATTTAGCTTTTCGCTATTTACACCCAGATATTTATAAAAATATAGCTAAACAACTTGATGATAAGCGCCTTGCCCGTGAAGCGTATATGGCTGATATGGTTGAGCAAGTAAAACAGCGCCTACATGAAGCGGGTATTAAAGCCGAGGTATACGGCAGGCCAAAACATATCTACAGCATTTATAAAAAAATGGCGAAAAAGAACTACGAGTTTGATCAGCTGTTTGACATACGCGCGATGCGAATTGTGGTTGAGCGCCTGCAAGATTGCTACGGTGCCCTAGGCATAGTGCACACTAATTGGCGCCATTTAAATAAAGAATTTGACGATTACGTTGCGACCCCAAAACAAAATGGCTATCAATCTATTCATACCGTAGTATTTGGCCCCGAAGGTAAAACTGTTGAGATTCAGATCCGAACGCACGACATGCATCAAGATGCAGAGCTGGGCGTTGCCGCACATTGGATGTACAAAGAAGGTGCGTTACCAGGGCGTGGTTCAGGCTATGAGCAAAAAATTAGCTGGTTGCGTAAGTTACTGCAATGGCAAGAAGAAGTGGTTGATGGCAGCGATTTAGCGCAAGAGCTTAAAAACCAAGTGGTTGAAGACCGCGTCTATGTGTTTACTCCACGTGGAGATATTTTTGACTTACCGCTAGGGGCAACGCCTCTTGATTTTGCTTACTACATTCACTCCAATGTAGGGCATCGGTGTATTGGTGCAAAAATATTTGGCAAAATAGTGCCGTTTACTCATCAATTAAGTACCGGCGATCAGGTTGAAATACTGACCCAAAAGCAGCCAAATCCAAGTCGTGATTGGCTAAATCCGTCGTTAGGTTACATTAAGTCTTCTCGCGCTAGAGCCAAAATCCACCATTGGTTTAAACAGCTCGACCGCGATAAAAATTTAAGCGCGGGTAAAGAAATCCTTGATAACGAATTACAAAAGTTAGAGTTAACTTACAAAGATTTAGACCCAGCGATAAAGCGCTTTAACTTTAGAGAGCTTGATGACTTAATGGTCGCCATTGGTGCAGGCGATATTCGCCTTAACCAAATGCTCAACTTTATTACCGATAGAACGGAGCACGAGCCGGTTATTCGCTTTAAATCGCCCAGTAAAGTGACTGGCGATAAAAACGGTATTGTGGTTGATGGAGTAGGCAGTTTAATGAGCCATGTTGCTCGCTGTTGCCGCCCTGTACCTGGGGATGAAATTATTGGGTATATTACCCAAGGCCGTGGCATTGCCGTGCATCGTGAGGATTGTGACTCGTTTAGTAATTTAAAAAACAAGCACCCAGAGCGCGTTATTTCAGTAAGTTGGTCAGATGATATTAGCAGCTCCTACGCGTTAACTATTCGTATTGAAGCCAGCGATCGGTCTGGTTTAATTCGTGATATTAGTTCTGCTTTGGCGAATGAAAAAGTCAATGTGCTCAATATGAATGTCAACACGGTTGATAGCACTCAAACGGCTATTTTTGTGATGCAAATAGAAGTGCATGACTTACAAGGCACAAATAAAGTGCTTTCTAAGTTACACCAGATAGAAGGGGTGCACAGTGCAAAACGAGGGCAGTAATCAGGCTAATAATGAGGCTATAAGCCAACTGCTGGAAATAATGCAAACACTGAGAAACCCTGAGGGCGGATGCCCTTGGGATCTCAAGCAAACGTTTGCGTCAATCGTGCCGCATACTCTTGAAGAAGCCTATGAAGTGGCTGATTGTATTGAAACGAATAATTTAAGCGATTTAAAAAATGAGTTAGGCGACTTACTTTTTCAAATCGTGTTTTATGCGCAACTAGCACAAGAGCAGCAATTATTTAATTTTAACGATGTAGTGGCACAGTTAAATGAAAAGTTGGTGCGTCGTCATCCGCATGTATTTTCAGCGCAAGACACACCTAAAACCGATGCCGAATTAGCTGCGCAGTGGCAAGCAATAAAAGCACAAGAGCGTGCGGCTAAACTCCAAGGCCAAAGCTCAGTACTTTGGCAAGATATACCAAACAGTTTACCTAGCTTAACAAAAGCTAAAAAAATTCAGCAACGGGTCGCTGCGTTAGGGTTTGATTGGCCGACTTATCACGGTGCTATTGATAAAGTGAGTGAAGAGGTTGAAGAAGTGAAAGAAGCCTTAGCTCATGACCCATACTCAGATCATACAGCAGAAGAGCTAGGTGATTTGCTGTTTGCTACTGTTAATGTAGCGCGCCATGTTAAACGCGACCCCGAACAACTGCTTCGCAGTGCCAACGATAAGTTTTCTGCACGGTTTGAAAAGGTACAAAACTACTTAATTGCACAGGGTAAATGTATTGATTCTGCGTCTTTAGAGGAAATGGATGCAGCATGGGATGCGATAAAAAAACTAAATAAATAGGGACATAAAAAATGTTTGTTTTTTGTGCACAGATTTACCAATTTTAGCTGGATTGCTTAGCTATGTTTTGGTACAATTTCGCCCCGTCTTGTTTATATTCCAAAATCACTTGTTTGGGTATTATATTCCTTTTAATTCCTGATATTCTAGGGTTCGCATGAGTACAAAATTTATCTTCGTTACTGGCGGAGTTGTTTCTTCGTTGGGTAAAGGTATTGCAGCAGCATCGTTGGCCGCTATTTTAGAGGCCCGTGGCTTAGATGTTACCATTTTAAAGCTGGATCCTTACATCAACGTTGACCCAGGCACAATGAGCCCAATTCAACACGGTGAAGTATACGTTACCGAAGACGGCGCAGAAACGGACCTTGATTTAGGTCACTACGAACGTTTTATTCGCACCAAAATGACCAGCCGTAATAACTTTACGCAAGGGCGCGTATATGAAGATGTACTACGTCGTGAAAGACGTGGCGAATATCTTGGCGCAACAATTCAGGTTATTCCTCATATCACTAATGATATTAAGCAACGTGTTTATGATGGCGCAGAAGGCCATGATATAGCAATCGTTGAAATTGGTGGTACGGTAGGTGATATTGAGTCACAACCATTTATCGAAGCTATTCGTCAAATGGGCACAGAGATTGGTCGTGAACGTGCGCTATTTATTCACTTAACGCTAGTGCCATTCTTAGGCCCTGCCGGTGAAGTGAAAACAAAACCAACTCAGCACTCAGTTAAAGAGTTACGCTCAGTCGGTATTCAACCAGATATTCTTATTTGTCGCTCAGATCGTAAGCTGCCAAATAACGAGCGTGCAAAAATTGCATTGTTCACAAACGTTGAAGAAAAAGCCGTTATTTCACTGCCTGATGTAGACAGTATTTATAAAATCCCTGCGTTATTAAAGTCGCAAGAGTTAGACAACTTTGTATGTCGTCGTTTCCATTTAGACGCGCCTGAGGCTGATTTAGCTGAGTGGGAACAAGTATTGTATCAAGAGTCTAACCCAACGGGTGAAGTGACAATTGGTATGGTTGGTAAATACATTGAATTACCGGATGCATACAAATCAGTAAACGAAGCATTAAAACATGCGGGACTAAAAAATCGTTTAACTATTAATATTCAATACGTTGATTCACAAGACTTAGAAACTAAAGGAACGGATATTCTTTCTCGCTTAGATGCTATTTTAGTGCCAGGTGGTTTTGGTGGTCGTGGTGTTGAAGGTAAGATTTTAGCGGCTAAATATGCTCGTGAAAACAAAGTGCCTTACTTAGGTATTTGTTTAGGTATGCAGGTTGCGCTAATTGAATACGCACGAAATGTTGCCGGTTTAGTTGATGCAAACTCAACGGAATTTAATGCAAACTCAGAGGCTCCAGTGGTTGGTTTAATCACTGAGTGGCTAGACGCTGAGGGTAACGTAGAAGTACGTGATGAAAAGTCTGATTTAGGTGGCACAATGCGTTTAGGCGCACAAAAATGCCATTTAACGCCTGGCTCTAAAGTACACGAAGTGTATGGCAGCGACGAAATTGTTGAACGTCACCGTCACCGTTACGAAGTTAATAACAACTTCGTTGCACAGCTTGAACAAGCAGGTTTAAGCTTTACTGGTTTATCTGAAGATAAAAAGCTAGTAGAGATTATTGAAAATAAAGATCACCCTTGGTTTATTGCAGCGCAATTCCACCCGGAATTCACTTCAACGCCACGCGATGGTCATCCGCTATTTGAAGGGTTTGTAGCTGCGGCTCATACCTACCAAAAAGCGTCTTCGTAATTTAAAAAAGGCTGTGCATATTGCGCGGCCTTTTTTGTTTCTAAGGCTGGCCTAGGTTAGCCGTACTCACCATTTTGGGAATATAGAGGAATCAAGATGTCAGAAATCGTAAAAGTAATCGGTCGTGAAATTATGGACTCGCGTGGTAACCCAACTGTAGAAGCTGAGGTATATTTAGCTGATGGTTCATGGGGCCGTGCTGCTGCACCATCAGGTGCATCTACAGGAACTCGCGAAGCATTAGAATTACGTGATGGTGATAAAACTCGTTATTTAGGTAAAGGCGTATTAAAAGCGGTAGGTTTCATTAATAATGAAATTGCAGCGGCTTTAAAAGGTCAAAATGCACTTGCTCAAAGTGATGTAGACCAAGTAATGCTTGATTTAGATGGTACTGAAAATAAAGAAAAACTAGGTGCTAATGCTATTTTAGCGGTTTCACTTGCTAACGCAAAAGCGGCTGCACAATCTAAAAAAGTAGAGCTATACGAGCACATTGCTGACTTAAATGGCACGCCAGGTGTTTACTCTATGCCACTACCAATGATGAACATCATCAACGGCGGTGAGCACGCTGATAACTCAGTAGATATTCAAGAATTTATGGTTCAGCCAGTTGGTGCTGCTAATTTCCGTGAAGCATTGCGTATGGGTGCTGAAGTATTTCACAGCCTTGCAAAAGTGCTTAAAGCAGATGGTCATTCAACAGCTGTTGGTGACGAAGGCGGTTTTGCACCAAACCTTGCATCAAACGAAGCAGCACTTGCAGCAATTAAAGTGGCTGTTGCAAATGCCGGTTATGAGCTTGGTAAAGATATTACCCTTGCACTTGATTGTGCTGCCTCTGAGTTTTATGACAAAGAAGCAAATATCTACGACCTTAAAGGTGAAGGTAAAAAGTTTACCTCTGAAGAGTTTAACTACTTCTTAAAAGACTTAACTGAGCAATACCCAATTGTATCAATTGAAGATGGCTTAGATGAGTCTGATTGGGATGGCTTTGCTCATCAAACTAAACTAATGGGCGATAAAGTCCAATTAGTGGGTGATGACTTATTCGTAACCAATACTAAGATTTTAAAACGTGGTATCGACAATGGTATTGCTAACTCAATCTTAATTAAATTTAACCAAATTGGTTCACTAACAGAAACGTTAGCGGCAATTAAAATGGCGAAAGATGCTGGTTTTACAGTCGTTATTTCTCATCGCTCTGGTGAAACTGAAGATGCAACCATTGCTGATTTAGCGGTTGGTACAGCTGCAGGCCAGATCAAAACAGGTTCATTAAGCCGTTCAGACCGTGTTGCTAAGTACAACCAATTGCTTCGTATTGAAGAGCAATTAGGCGCTAAAGCACCGTACAATGGTTTAAAAGAAGTTAAAGGCCAGTAATTCTTTAATTTGTTTAAAATTATAAAAATCCTCGCTTATGCGGGGATTTTTAATCATAAATGCAAATATAACAGGTGGGTGGTTTATTGTTTGTAAATTTATTGTTACTTTAGGAGCGTATTAAAAATAACAATAAAATGATTATGAAAAATAACTATGTTACTCACCTCATAAATGCCAAATATCATGGCACGCTTCCTCCAAAACAAGAAATAGTGTCTTTTGCGCTAACAGCTCCTGAATTTGTTCACTATTGGTTATGTCATGCGGTTTCATCATCAACTTCTTCTCAGGAGCTAGCCATTGTTTTATGCTTAGCTAAGTATCATAAAATTGAAGCTCTTAAGGTTTTATCTCACTTTTGGCCAATCCGAACTGCTGATCCGCAAGTAACAATTAACTTTGAAAAACATATATCGGGCCTTCCTAAGACTATACAGCAGGGTATTGAAACCGATTTAATAGGGTTGTGGAGTAGCTTAATTATGCCATTGAATATTCAATCCTCTGAACAATCATTACCTGTGACAACATTAGAAACGCAACTAACGAATGAATTAGCGCAGGAGATTATAAAGCTTGCTAATAATAATTTAAATTTAGCTGGGGTGTATGCTGAAAACTCTACAAGACAAAAAGTTATAGACATCAGAGACAATGAGCAGCTTATAACACAATTACCAGTCGATAATATTTTAATAGCTATATTACAGCGCATCATATGTTCAGACGACTATGCTGACTTAGCATATGCTGAGCCTATGATTATTTATCGTTATACTCAAGGTCAGCAATACAAATGGCACTATGATTTTATTACACCTTCAAATGAAAATGCTAAAAAAGAACTTAATTTTTTTGGTCAAAGACGGCGAACACGTATTATAAATTTAAATGACGGATTTGAAGGTGGAGAAACCGCCTTTAAAGACTGGAATGTAAGTGTTAAAGCCAAGCAAGGACAAGTAATTAAATTTAATAATATGATTGGTAATCAGGTAGATAAAAACTCAGTACATAGTGGAAAACCCGTATTATTAGGTGAAAAGTGGATTTGTACCCTTTGGATGCGAGAAAAACCTTTTTGGTTACGCGAATCTATTTGGTGCAAAAATTAATACCGACAAATAATTACAACTGAAACTGCTGTTTTAATATCTCTTTTGTAAAACTGGTTTTCAAATAAAAGCCACGGGGCAGGGTTTGTATAATTTGCCCGTTGGGGCCTATGGCATCGGTAACTACTTTGCTATTAGCTGCTTTTGGCCGTATTTGCATGGCGTCGCCTAAATGCCCTGATATTTCATCTACCCGACCAAGCGCTATAAGCTCCATTTGCTCTTCCCAGTCACGCTGTAATTGCGCATCTTGCGCGGGGGAGGGTTGCCACAAAAAGCCACTGCCTATGGTTCTATCAAACGGAGCAATATCGCGCTCACTTAAAATAGGTAGCCATAAAACATGATTCAACTTTTTACGTACGCTACTTGTGTGCCAGGTCATGCCAGTTACATTCATTAGTGGGGTAACCGACACAAAGGTAGTTTCTAGCGGTTTGCCTTTATATGAAATGGGCAAGGTTTTGAGCTCTATGCCTAAATCCTCAAAGTCGGGTAGCGGTTTTGACCCAGCACTTGCGCCTAATACATACTCAATCAGTTGACCTGTCCAGCCTTTTTCACGCAATAAATCATCTGGCGTTTTAAAGTGGTACTGCTGTGCAAGTTGTCCTAGTGTGAGTCCTGCAATAGCATCGACACGTTGCATTAATTGATTGATTGAATGAGGTTTTAAAGGTTGCATACTGTTTATTTTAGTTGAATAAATACCAACGCCATGATAGCAAATTAGTGTGTTAGTGGATATCTTTAGCGGTTGGTTGAATTTTGTTCGTGCCGTGTGTGGTGCAATTTTATGCACTGTTTTAAAACGCCAAGCTTAACTAAGTAACTGAACTGCATTGTTTTTTTTGTTTTTAGTGTTCAGTTTTAATTAAGGTCTATAAATGTTGTAAGGATAAATACAGATGTATAAACATGTTTATCCACAGATTCTGTGGAGAACATCACCTTTTAGATCTTGTATTGTGGATTTGTTTGCTAAATGAGCGTGTTTTACAAAAGTTATGCACAAGCTGTGAGTAACCAGCACAAACAGTGTGGTTTTTATGTATTTATCATGGCAGTGTTGTTTGTTATTAACATGCAATGGATTTCGCTATTAATTTGCCTTAACCGAGGACGTTAACGGGGCTTGTACGTAATAGTATTTGCCGTATTGCAGCTAATGTGGAACAATCATAAAAAATCGACTTACAAATGAGGCACTAAGGTGATTGATGCCGAAGGTTTTCGTGCCAATGTCGGAATTGTAATTTGCAATAATCAGGGGCAAGTGTTTTGGGCCAGACGCTATGGTCAACATTCTTGGCAATTTCCCCAAGGCGGTGTTGATGATGGTGAAACACCAGAACAAACTATGTACCGTGAATTACACGAAGAAGTAGGTTTGCGACCAGAAGATGTAGAAATAGTTGCAAGCTCAAAACATTGGTTACGCTATAAATTACCCAAACGATTAATCCGCCGCGACTCAAGTCCGGTGTGTATTGGGCAAAAACAAAAATGGTTTTTACTGAAGTTACGCTGTAAAGATGAAGATGTAAACTTACTAAAAACGCACCATCCTGAATTTGATGATTGGCGGTGGGTGAGTTATTGGTATCCGGTAAGGCAAGTAGTATCGTTTAAACGGGATGTTTATCGACGTGTTATGAAAGAGTTTGCTCCTTTTGCTATGCCCTTCAATAAGCGAGAGCAACAAAAAGACAATTGGCGAAGCAAAAGGTAGTTTTACATAAAAAGGAGCAGTGTATGCTGGCAACACTCAGATCGATAGCTGAGTCTGTTTCGCAACAAGCGAATTTAGACGATGCGTTAGTGTGCTTTGTGAAAATGGTAAAAGATGCCATGAATACCCAGTGCTGCTCCATTTATTTTGCCGATTACAGTCAAGATAACTTTGTACTAATGGCCAGCGAAGGGTTAAACCCCGATGCGGTGGGTAAATTTAGAATTGGCTTTACTGAAGGACTTGTTGGGCTAGTTGCTCAGCGCGAAGAGGCGATTAACATTGCGTTTGCTAAATCGCATCCTCGCTTTAAACTCTCCCCAGAAGTGAACGAAGAAGGCTACAACGCTTTTTTGTCTGTGCCTGTTGTTCATCAAAAAAAGGTATTAGGCGTTATTGTTGTGCAACAGAAAATGGCTCGAGTATTTTCTCAAGATGAAGAGTCGTTTTTAATTACGCTCTCAGCGCAGTTAGCTTCACAGCTTGCACATGCCGAAATAAAAGAAGTATTGCGCCAAGATGAGTCGTCTCATCAAACATCGGTTTTAAAAGGGGTGTCTAGTGCGCCAGGCATTAGTATTGGTAAAGCCTTTGTTGTTATTCCTAAACTTAATTTTAAGTCCATAGAGCTTACTAAAAATAGTGATGTGAATGAACAACGCCGTTTATTCACGCAAGCGGTTGCTGCAACGCGCAAAGAATTTAGCACTTTATCGATGACATTAAGCGATACCATACCGCAAGAGGCGTTGGCGGTGTTTGATGTGTATCAGCAATTATTGGATGCTAAAAGCTTAGGTCATAATGTAGAGGCACAATTACAAGAAGGTTGGTGTGCAAAAAGTGCATTAAAAATTGTGATTGAACGTTTAGTTGCACAGTTTAATGAAATGCAAGACCCTTATATTAAAGAGCGTGCGGTTGATGTTAAAGACATTGGCTTACGGGTGCTTCATCACTTAGTGAACACTGAGCATGCAATAAAAGACTACCCTGAAAACACAATCCTCATCGCTCACACATTAACTCCTGCGATGTTAGCCGAAGTGCCAAATGAGCGTTTAGCAGGTGTGGTAAGCATTAATGGTTCAGCTAATAGCCATGCCTCTATTTTAACGCGAGCAATGGGGGTGCCTGCAATTTGGGGTATTGAAGATTTACCGTTACTGCAGTTTGATAACAAAGAAATGATTTTAGATGCTTTTGCTGGGCGTTTATATATTTCGCCTTCGCAAATGCTTATTGATGAGTATACCGAGTTACAACATCAAGATAACTTACTCAACAATCGTTTTTTAGAAGAGCAATCACTGCCTGCAATTACCTTGGACGGGGAGCATATTAGTTTATTGCTCAACGCAGGGCTTGAACTTAATACGCAACAAAATAGTGCCCATATTTGTGATGGTGTTGGTCTTTACAGAACCGAAGCGTGGTTTATGCAAAAAGGGCAGTTTCCATCGCAACAAGAACAAGAAAAATGGTATCGCGAAGTACTCAGTAGCTATTATCCTAACCCCGTAGTTATGCGAACGTTAGATATTGGTGGCGACAAAGTTTTAGATTATTTTAATATTACCGAAGAAAACCCGTTTTTAGGATGGCGTGGTATTAGAATTAGCCTAGATCATCCTGAGCTTTTTTTAGATCAGCTCAAAGCCATGCTCAAAGCGAATATTGGCTTAGGTAATTTAAAAATAATGCTGCCTATGATCAGTGGCACTGATGAAGTTGAAGAGTCGCTGGCATTGTATAACCAAGCCTATTATGAGTTAAGCGAAACATTTCCTGAGCAATTAATAGAAAAGCCAGATATTGGCATTATGCTTGAGGTACCTTCAAGTGTATTTATGCTGCCAGAGTGGTCTAGAAAAGTCGATTTTTGCTCAGTGGGTAGTAACGATTTAACTCAGTATTTATTAGCGGTAGATAGAGCAAATGCCCGTGTGGCCGATTTATTCAATCCTTATCATCCAGCTGTGTTACGTGTATTAAATAATATTGCCAGCGAATGTGAGCACTATGAATTGCCCTTTAGTTTATGTGGTGAGCTTGGCGGCGATCCCGAGGGAGCAATATTACTCATTGCCATGGGCTATAGACGTTTAAGTATGAACTTATCGTCGTTAAATAAAGTGAAATGGGTGCTTAGGCGCTTAAATGTTAGTGACATGGAACAATTACTGAGCGAGTGTTTAGCACAGCCCAATGCTAAACAAGTGTTGCGTTTAACCCGTAATTTTATGATAGAGCATCAGCTAGGTAATTTATTTTATACACCTAAATGATAGAGCTGTTATTGTTTATATAATCAATTAAAATATACATATTCTTAAATGTATTAGAGATAACTATGTATGAACTAGGACTTCTAGTTGCAAGTTGTGCGTTATTAGGTTGCATTGTTGGTTTTTTAGCAGGACTTCTAGGCATAGGCGGTGGTTTAATCATTGTGCCGGTGCTAACGAGCTTGTTACTGGGTTTTAATGTGGCCGCTGCCGATCATGTATTGGTTATCGCTATTGCGACATCTTTAGCCTCTATTTTATTTACCTCGACTTCTTCAGCGTTAGCTCATCATAAAAATGATAATGTGCCTTGGAAAATTGCCCCTTGGGTAATGTCGGGTGTGGCCATTGGCGCCTTGATTAGCGGCTTTGCTGCCAGCTTTATACCTGAGAAAATGTTACGAACCGTGTTTGCGGTGAGTGTGGTTTTTATTGCTATGAGAATGGTGCTTTCTGCCCGTAATAAAGTGAGCGTAGGTCACCCGATGCCTGCAGGCCCCGTGCTAGGAAGTATTAGTGCGATAATGGGGGCACTATCTGGGTTGATTGGGATTGGCGGTGGCGCACTACTTGTGCCTATGTTGCACTATTTTTCGGTTGATATTAAAAAGGCAATTGGTTGCGCTGCTGCATGTGGTATTGTAATTGCCTTTTTTGGCTCTATTGGTTATGTCAGCGCCGGTTGGCAAGTAACTGACTTAGCGCATGGTTTTATGGGATTTGTTTATTTACCTGCATTGTTAGGGATTGTTGTTACCTCATGGTTTATAGCGCCAATAGGCGCCAAAGCAACGCATTACTTACCTGTGAATACAATTAAGAAAGTTTTCGCGATGTTACTTGTTATCATCGCTATTAAAATGGTTTTTAGCTAAAGGTTTATTTTTATGGCACTGGAGTTTCCTCAAATTGATCCAATAATTTTTTCTATTGGGCCACTTAGCGTTCGTTGGTATGGATTAATGTACTTAATTGGTTTTGCGTTTGCGATGTGGTTTGCTAATCGTCAAGCTAATAAGTCCGGTTCAGGTTGGACTAAAGACGAAGTCAGCGATTTACTCTTTTACGGCATGCTGGGCGTTATATTAGGTGGGCGTATTGGTTATGTTCTGTTTTATCAATTTAGCTATTTTATCGAAAACCCCTTATATTTGTTTAGAATAGACCAAGGTGGCATGTCGTTTCATGGTGGAACACTGGGGGTGATCACTGCAATTGCTATTTTTGCTTACAAGCGTAAAAAATCGTTATTACAAGTCGGTGATTTTGTAGCACCTTTAGTGCCTGTTGGTTTACTGGCTGGGCGTATAGGTAACTTTATTAACGGCGAATTATGGGGGCGTACCACTGATGTTCCGTGGGCAATGGTGTTTCCAACCGGAGGCCCGCTTGCACGCCACCCTTCACAACTTTACGAAGCTTTTTTTGAAGGGCTTGTATTGTTTGTCATATTATTGTGGTTTATTAAGCGTCCACGTCCTGCGGGAAGTGTGTCGGGTTTGTTTTTACTGGGTTACGGCGTATTTAGATTTTGTATTGAATATTTTCGCCAACCAGATGCGCAATTGGGGCTATTTGCTGATTTCATTTCTATGGGGCAAATTCTATCGTTACCAATGATAATTGGCGGGTTAGGCTTACTTATTTGGGCCTATAAACAACCACTATCAAAAACAGCGGCAAAAGCTTAAAAGAAGAAGTTAGATGAAACAATATTTAGAATTATGTCAGCGCATTGTTGACCAAGGACAATGGATTGAAAACAAGCGTACCGGTACACGTTGTTTAACGGTTATAAACGCTGATTTAGAATACGATGTGGCTAATAATCAGTTCCCAATGATCACTACGCGAAAAAGCTATTACAAAGCGGCTATTGCTGAATTATTAGGTTATTTAAGAGGCTATGACAGTGCTGAGCAGTTTCGCAATATAGGTTGTAAAACCTGGGATGCTAACGCCAATGAAAATAGTGCCTGGCTCAATAATCCTAATCGTAAAGGTGAGGATGATATGGGGCGCGTTTATGGCGTGCAAGGACGAGGCTGGCAACGCCCTGATGGTTCAACACTGGATCAACTTGCAAAGGTCATCAATAATTTAAAAAATGGCATTGATGATCGCGGCGAAATTATTACCTTTTACAACCCAGGTGAGTTTGAGCTTGGCTGCTTGCGCCCATGCATGCATACGCATACCTTTTCATTACTAGGCGATACCCTGTATTTAACTTCGTACCAACGAAGTTGTGATGTACCGTTAGGGCTAAACTTTAATCAAATTCAATGTTTTGTTTTATTGGCACTGGTTGCACAAATTACTGGCCACAAAGCAGGTAAGGCATATCATAAAATCACCAATGCCCACATTTACGAAAATCAGCTAGATTTAATGCGAGACGTGCAATTAAAGCGCGAGCCATTTGCTTCTCCTCAATTAAAAATTAACCCAGAGATTAAGTCGCTCGAAGATATAGAAACATGGGTAACACGTGATGATTTTGAGGTGGTTGGTTATCAATGCCACGAGGCTATTCAATACCCATTTTCAGTTTAAAAAATAAGGAGAGCATAATGAAAGCAGTGATCCCCGTAGCCGGCCTTGGAACACGTATGTTACCGGCAACTAAAGCAATTCCAAAAGAAATGCTGCCCGTTGTAGACCGTCCACTCATTCAATACGTTGTTAGCGAAGCGGTTGCCGCTGGTATTAAAGAGATAGTGCTAGTAACGCATTCGAGTAAAAACTCGATTGAAAACCATTTTGATACCAGCTTTGAACTAGAGGCAACATTAGAGAAACGTGTAAAGCGGCAATTACTTGCCGAAATACAGTCTATTTGCCCTAAAGATGTGACCATTATTCATGTACGTCAAGGTGAAGCAAAAGGCCTAGGCCATGCTATTAACTGTGCCGCCCCTATTATTGGCAATGAACCTTTTGTGGTTATTTTACCCGACGTTATTATTGATGATGTAGAAAGTGACCTAACAAAAGACAACTTAGCTGAAATGATTACTCGCTTTGAGCAAACTAAACACAGTCAAATTATGGTTGAGCCAGTCCCTAAAGATGACGTAGATAAATTTGGTGTTGTGGATTTAGGTGATGTTGAGTTAAACCAAGGTGAAAGCTCACCCATTCAAAGCATGGTAGAAAAACCACCCGTTGACGAGGCACCTTCAAACCTTGCTGTGGTTGGTCGTTACGTGTTGAGTAAAAATATTTGGCCATTACTGGCTAAAACCCCTCAAGGTGCTGGTGATGAAATTCAGCTAACAGATGCAATAGCCATGCTTATGCAAGATGAAAAAGTAGATGCCTACGCAATGAAAGGCCGAAGCCATGATTGTGGCAGTAAAATTGGTTATTTAAAAGCAACCATTGAATTTGCTCTTCGTCGTGATGAATTCGCCGGTGAGCTTAAAACGTTTATTAAAACGTTAATTTAAATAAACTTATCATTATTAGAAGCGCCTATATGGCGCTTTTTTTGATTGTAAAATAGTTTTTTTAGTATTTTAAATTATCACTATTTTTGCACTTATACAGACATATTTAACATTGTGTTGTAATCTTTATGTTAACCCAAGTTGTTTTGTTGTTAACGTGCTTTGTTGATTCAATTGAAAATTGACTTAATTGAGCGGTCTAAACTATTGAAAGAGAAACAATCGATGTGTGAATACAGCAAAAAGTATCACCGATATCTATTAGTCGTATTACTGTTGTTATTAAGTACTGGTTGTACGATATCGCCTGATAAAACATCATTAAATGAACAAGTTAAAGATTCACCTGAATATGTAACTATCACTGCACTTGAGCTTGCTCAACTAAAAGATGCCGCCTTGCAATGGCAGCAAGCACGCTCTGGCATAGAGCGGCTATTAAAGTTAGAACGTGAGCTCACATATTTAGTTGATCACCTAGATATTATTAACAGTAAAGCAATAGCGCAATCTAATCAGGCTGTTAGCAATCGTTATGCTCGCTCAGTAATAAACACAAAGGCGCCGCCAAATCTTAAGTATGGTAATAATTACGCAAGCACCTCAGATAAAGTTGAACGACCAAGGCAAAGGTATAGTAATCGCTACGCAAAATCCTCTAAAGGGGACGCTCCATACAATCAGCGACACAGTAGTCGCTATGCTAGCGTGCCTACAAAAATGATTACAGCCCCTCCAAAAAGCTACAGTAAGCACGCTGTTAGTTTGCCTGTGAAAGCAACGAACTCAATTGTGAAGAAAAAAGTATTCCCTCAAACATCGAAGCTAACAAAAGTGGCAATGGTTGATACCAACAAAAAAGTATTTGCATTGCAGGTTGCGTCACTCGATTCACAAGAGAGTGTTGCTAAAGAATGGAAGCAAATTAACAAAAAAGCAGCGCCTTTGTTTAAGGACAAAATCACGACAAATATTGAAAAAGCAAAGGTTAATAACAAAATCTATTATCGACTAAAATTAGGTGAGTATTTTAACTTTAAAAGTGCAGAGGATGATTGCGAGGTATTTAAATTTTATAAAGTTGACTGTTTTGTGAGTAACTACACTGACGGACCAATCAGGTTATAAAACAATATTACTTGGCGCTTTTATTGCATAATAGCTTTAGATAGCTAGTCTTTTGTAATGGGTGCCTAAAGTGAAACTTTATTTAATAACATTATTAATACCATTTGCATTAGCTGGTTGCAGCAACCAGCTAATGCCTTCAGATTCACAAAGCGATAAGCTTGTACGTGAAAAAGATATAAAACCTTACCTAGAGCAATGGGATAACAACAAAGAGCAAATAGCGCGCTTAAGCACCATGGAAGAAGACTTATCGTTATTGATTCAAGCGCTTTCTGCACAAACAGATATTGATACCGTACCAGAGCCGATGAAAGAGAAAGTTAAACGTGTTGAGTATGGCTCTAAGCAATCGTTACAACCCTCATCAGAAACCGCTTTAGCTGATAACACTACCAGTACAAACAAAGCAATGTACGGTGTGCAAATTGGACGTTATTTAATTTCTAACGGAGCCAAAAGGCAAGTGGAGCGACTAAAAGAGCAATACCCTCAATTAAACAGTATTTTGCAATACCGCATTAATGAGCAACAAAAAGAATCAAGTACCTTTTATAGTGTTGTAGCAGGCCCGCTAAAAAATCAACAACAGGCGGCGCAGTTGTGTTTGTTTTTTTATAAGATGGGTAATAAATGTACGTTAGCGGCATTTTCAGAGGATGTTTAAGGTTTTTTTCGCTTATTTTTGCATCCTGTTATTATAAATCAAAATAAAGTAAATATTTTCTAACTTTTTAGTGATTTTGGCCGATACTTAAATTAACCTGAACAAAAGGTTAACAACTTATATCTAAGGGAAAACTATGAACAAAATATTTACTAAAGCAGCGTTTGCTGCATCAATGACTGTTCTTTCTTTCGGTGCGGCTGCAGAAACTGCTTCTTTTCAAGCGGGTGTTACAGTTCAAAACGCATTCACCTTTACGAATGATGCACCACTAGATTTTGGTACAATCAGGGCTTCAGGTGATTTAACGGGGACGGAGACTGCAACACTAGTATTAGCCGCAAACCCTGCTACTGCTCCTACAACGGCTTCTACAGATGCAACCGCAGCTGAAATTGCAATTTTAGTAGCAGGTACACCAGCTTCTTTTTCTGTTTCTGGTGTTTCTCCTTTTGGTACATTGACCATTACAAATCCGACTGAAACTGCGATTGCGCCTGATACAGCACCTGCGGGCACTGCTGCATTTACTTTGGGCACTCCAACGTATTATGTGTTAACCGGTGCTACGCCTAATAGCGCAGCTACAACGACCATTCAGGTTGATTCAAATGGTGAAGCAACTTTTAATTTTGGTGCAACATTAACCACAACAGGGGTTGCTGCAACTAGTGATTATATCGATGGATCATACAGTGGCACGTTTACATTAGAATTAAATTACTAATGGGCAAAGCCTGCTTTATTGTATAAAGCAGGCTACTTTATGAAATTATTTTTACTCATACTAGCAGCTTTCTTAACTACGGATTTATACGCACAAGTTACACCGCTTGAGCAATTGAATTTTGGTAAAATTGTTATCATTGATAATCAAAGTGTTAGCTCTATGACCTTGTTGCCCAGTAACACAAATACCTTAACCAATAAGATATATTTACTTGAAAAAGGCCATGCAGCCGAATTGTTGCTTGAAGGATACCCTGCACGTATCCAGGTAAACGTGAGTGACTTTGTAAGTGATCAGCCCCTAAATAACATTTTTGGTGGCGCGCCACTGATTTTAAATCAACTCATTTATAATACGACCATTACAACCGATACCACAGGAACTGCTTTATTGAGAGTAGGGGGGCAATTAAGTACCTCGGGTGACGGAAATACTTATAAAGATGGTATCTTTGATACTACAATTGAAGTGACGCTAAATTATTAGACAACTAGAGATGTTGATTAAATGACAATAATAAAAACTTTTTTTATCTTAGTAAGCTTTATCTTAACTAGCTTCCATTCTTATGCAAACTTACTTATCTCGCCAACAAGAATCAATTTTGATGAGCGTCAACGTGTTGCTAAAGTTATTGTTGTTAATAACTCTAATGAAGCAAAAACTTATAGGTTGGAGTGGCAAGACAAAGTTGCACTAGCTGGCGGTGGGTATGCTAATTTAGCGGCTGATCAAGAAAGTTCATCTTCACTTAAAAATATGGTTAGGATCAGCCCATCGCAAGTTAGATTAGCACCAGGAGAAAGGCAGATTGTTAAGCTTGCTATTCGAAAGCCAAAAGGTTTAATAGAACAGGAATACCGTTCTCACTTAGCATTTAAAGCACTCCCTAATGAAGTTCAAAGTCAGCAACAAAGACTTGGTATTAATTTGAAATTACTATTAAGTTACACTATCCCTGTTA
The DNA here is from genome assembly GCF_000184065.1 of Pseudoalteromonas sp. SM9913. Taxonomy (NCBI): domain Bacteria; kingdom Pseudomonadati; phylum Pseudomonadota; class Gammaproteobacteria; order Alteromonadales; family Pseudoalteromonadaceae; genus Pseudoalteromonas; species Pseudoalteromonas sp. SM9913. The sequence continues at coordinate 2,463,154 of NC_014803.1, read as the reverse complement.
TTTTGCGAAAAGGCGCTGAAAAACCTAATGTTAATATTAGCAATTTACAGCTTATACATAGCCCAGAAAAAAAAGCGCTTGAGATTGAAATTAAGCGAGAGGGGGGCTTTAGCTCTTTTGGCAAGTTAGAAGTTTTCTTTAAGCAAAAAGGAACGGATACAGAGAAAAAGATCGCTATGTTAAACGATTTTAGTATTTACCCTGAGCTAAAAACAACAACGGCGACGATACCAATTTTTGCAGATCAAAATATCCCGAAAAATGGTCAAATTCGCGTAATTTATACAGGGCTTAAAGAATATCGCGATACTATTTTTAGTGAAAAGGTTGCGCCAATTAATAATGCAATTATCGGTAACTTGAAATAGGCGATGTATTACTTTAAGCGCTCAAAGTGGTTGTTGATCATTTTTTTATCAATTGATCCATTATTAGCAGCAGAGCCTGACACTCAGGCCATTCTTGCTAGCATAAAAAAAATAGATAAAAAATGGCAGCAATACAACACTGGTCAAGCTGCAAATGAAAGAACAGAGCCCGAGCTTAATGTGCAGCAAGGTGAGGGCATCCCCGAAGGGGAGTTATTATTTTTTTCATCGTTCGTGAAAAAAAATTACCTGGGTGAAATGCTCGGGGTGAAAAGTAAAACCGGTGTATTAATAGATTTATTAAGTTTTTCAGAAAGCCTGGATTTTGCTATCGATATAAATAGCGATGACCTTATTGCTCAAGGCTGGTTTATTCGTGAAGATAATCAGTTTTATCTAGACCTAAATACAAATACAGTACAAATTAACGGCGTTAGATATTCATTTAACAGCCAACAAGCTTATGCTGAGAACGGCGATATGTTTGTTGATAGTAACTTGTTAGCGCAGTGGTTTTCGTTAGATATTGATATTGAATATTCAGCACTTGAGCTAAATGTAAGCTCCCCTACCAAATTGCCTATAGAATTAAAACGCGAAAGAGAGCAGCGAGAAACTGTAACTAATAGAGAGTCACGTCAAGCAATCTTACCTTGGAAGGCCAGTCCATACAGCGCAATTTCATCGCCTCTTGCTGATGTGCAGCTTAGTGCAACTAAGAGTAATACGGATTCAGCGATAGGGTACTCTGTATTAGGATCAAATGACTTGGCCTATTTTAATACTCAGTATTTTTTTGCAGGACGAAAACAAGATTTACTATCTGATTCAAGATTATCATTTAGCCGTCAAAGTAAAGATGCACGCCTATTAGGTCCTTTAAATGCGACAACGGTTCAACTTGGAGATGTATTAGCAACTCAAGTCGGTAAACGATTTAATGGTAGTTACGCCAGAGGAGTAAAAGTTGATAACAAACCACTTTTTAAACAGGTTAATAGTAATCAAATTAACTTAACGGGTGCCATTCAACCAGGGTGGGATGTTGAGTTATATAGAAATGATGTACTGCTAGCGCAGCAGTTTAGCTTAGCTGATGGGCGCTATCTATTTGAAGACATTGATTTATTATTTGGCGCTAATAATTTTGAGCTGATTTTTTATGGTCCACAAGGACAAGTAGAGCGAAAAACAGAGCAATATTTTATAGATGGTAATAGTTTGTCAGCAGATGAATCGTTTTATGAGTTGTCAATTACTGAGCAAGGTGAGCAGTTATTCAATCAGTCACTTTATTCGACACAAGGCAAAGGTTGGCAGCTAGCGGGTCGTTATGAAACGGGATTAACTGATTATTTATCGGTTTATGCTGGTACATCAATATTAAATAGCAATTCGGGTGATAATGTTAACAATTATGCCTTTGGTTCAAACCTGAGTATATTTGATAAGGTATTACTTAATCTAGATTATGAAAAAAATAATAACGATGAAGATAAGCTAGAGGTCGCAGCTAGAGGTGAATTAGTTGGTCAATCGGTACGTTTAAGCCTGTCTCAAAACAATGAAAAAATAGTTGGTGATACAGATACAGCGAAAACTGAAAGTTATCAACTATACACGGCAGGAAAGTTATTTGATGAATCATTTGGAAGCTTGAGCTATCAAAATACGCTCGCCTATAACAACAGAGAATTTAGTGACTCATATTTAAGTGTTGATAATACCTTATCGTATAATTTAGGTGGTACCGTTGTTAGTAACAATTTAATTTGGCGAAAATTTGATTCTTTAGATGATGCAACAACACTTGGCAGTATGCGTCTTCAACATCGATTTGGTAAAACATACACTCGTTTTAGTGTTGACTACAGCGCAGACTCTGGTTCGACTATACTGGGTTACCAAGCAGAATTAAGCCGTAATTTATCTCAGAATTTGCAATCTGAATTCACACTAAGAAACTCTCGTATAAACGATTTAGTTTCTATGGAGTTGGGTCTAAATTGGCAAAGCGATAGTTTTAGCTTAAATAGCACAATGAGCTACGATGACGATGATAATTGGCGACTAGGTTTATTTAGTCGCTTTAGTATCGGTTTTGATACGAACACTGACGAGTACTTTTTAAGTAAAAGAAGCCTCGTAAATTCAGGGACTTTAATGGTTCGAGTTTTTCTTGATTCAAATAATAACAATATTCAAGATGATGGGGAAAAGGGAATTGAAGGCGTTAAGGTAAAAGGAGTTCAAAATTATCGCCGAGCTGTAACTAACGAAAATGGCTTAGCGATACTTAAAGGTATGCCGGCGAATAGAACAACCGACATAGTGATTGATCCTGCTAGTATTAGCGAGCCTTTTTTAGTTGCCGCCAACGATGGCTTTTCAATTACACCGCGTGCCGGTTTTGTTGAATATATGGAAATACCGCTTAATCACAGTAGTGAATTGGAGGGAACTGTTTACAAACAAGATGAGCAAGGCAGCAGTGAAGTACAGCCTTTTGCTACCGTAAAATTACTCGACAAACAAGGTAAGCAAGTGGCGCAAACGCAAGCTGCCTATGATGGCTATTATTTGTTTACCGATTTACGCCCTGGCGAATATAAAGCGGTTATAGATGATGAGTTTAAGCAACGTAAATCCTTAAAAGATACGCAACAGGTGGTGGTTAAATTACCAGCACAAGGTGAAGTGGTAATGGGCGTTGACTTTGAGCTTAAAGAAAAAACACAAACGCCAGCGTATATTGCTAATGCGGGTGGGTTTTCATCATTGCCGATTATGAAAGCGTATTATCAATTAATTAAGCGCCATCTAAATGAGCAATCAAAGCGTGATGCTTTTTATATTAAAGACGATAAACAAAAACGGTATATTTTAGCCGTCGCTTATGCCGAGTCTGCCCAAGGAGAGCTTGAACAAGTATGCGCAGAATTAAAAGTGAAGGGCTTGAACTGCCAAGTCCAAGCGCAACTTATTAGCCACTAATAACAATAAGGTTTAACCATGCAACATGCTAATTTATATAAACGCTATTCAATACTCATCGCCTGTATTGGTGCTCTTTTTATATCTGGATGCAGCAGTCCCAAAACAGCAGTGGAATCGCCTAAGCCTAAACAAGCCAGTGCAAGCCTTTCTGACGAGGAGTTAGCGCAGCTAAAAGCATCGTCTCAGCAGTGGCAAGCAGCCAAAGCAGGTGTTGAGCGTCTACTAGTGATTGAACAAGACTTAAAGCTATTAATAAGCCAATTAAATGCGGTGGCAAATCAAGACACCGCATCAACAAATACGCCTGTAGTACCAACAGCTAAAGCTTCAGCTGAAACGGTATCACCAAAAGTAGCACAAAAAGCTCAAGTGGCAACGAATGCAGCAGCTGATGAAAAACAAGCCGTTAAAGCGCTGTTTGCCCTCCAAGTTGCAGCCGTTACCGACAAAGACCGACTTAGCCAAAGTTTAAATCAAATAAAAGCCAGCGCATCTTCGTTATTTGAGGGGGAGTTTGTGGCGAATGTAGAAACTATCAACGTGAGTGGCATGACCTACTACCGTTTAAAGCTTGGGGCTTATCAGGAACAAGCGAATGCGGCTGCTGATTGCGATAAACTTAAACAGCGCCAAATCAACTGCATTGTGAGTCATTACACCCAGCAGCCTTTAAAATAAATATGTGACAAGGGTATTCGGCATAATAATTGCTTTGTTGTTATGTTTTTAGAGGATGGCAACTATGCGCCTTTTGTTACCCTTACTATTATTAAATTTAGCGGGCTGTAGTTTAACACCTCAGCCAAAGCCGAGTATAAGCACTGATGCGCCTAAAGCGGTTATGGCACCTTATACGGTGAACCAGTACGTAAGTAGCTTAAGTGCCCAGCTTAGCCATATTAAAGAGCCTTTTAAAAGCACTGCTTCAATTGCGGTCAGTAGCTTTTATTTAGCAGATGCCCTAGATTCTCACGTTGCTCAAGGACAGGGGGCAGGGCTTAGCCAGCAGATTCAGGAAAGCTTAATAACCCAATTCACCCAATTAGGTTATAACACGGTTGAATATCGGCTTGAAAACCAACTTAACTTATCAGCGAGTGCAGACTCAGTACTTAGCCGCAATACTGGCAACTTAAAGCAGCGTCAGATTATTGACTTTGTCATCACCGGTACTTTAACTCGCCAAGAGCATGCTTATATTGTTAATGCACGAATGGTAAATATGCAAACCAACCAAGTTGTATCTGCCGGCAGTACTGAAATTCCCATCAATGTGATGTGGAGCAATGAAAAAATACAGCAGCGCGGTGACTATATTTACCGCAGTGAATATTAATTAGGAGCACACATGAAACGCCTACTATTAACTTTATGTTTGCCACTAGGCTTTGGTTGTTCACAAATGACAAACCATAGTGACACACAAATTACCGACGATGCGCCTATGTTTTTTGAGCAACGCCCTGTAGCCGCACCTACACAAAGCGACTCGCTGTATCAAAATAAAACAGCAGTGATGAATAAAAACAAACAAGTTAACACGCCAACACGTAAAAATATTAATCATTATGTGCGTGGCATCATGCAAGACATGGCTGAAAATTTACAGTACGTAAATACTAAAACGCCATTAGCGGTATCAAGCTTTGTTTTTTTAGACCGTGACTACAACAATGCTGACTTAGTGGGTAATCAAATAGCAGAGAGCTTTATGCATGAGCTGCATAATTTTGGTGTACCGGTAATCGATTTTAAAACCACCGATTATATGCGTGTAACACCTGGCGGCGATTTTGTTTTTAGTCGCGACTACTTAGAGCTTAACCAAGAACAAAATTTTAGTTACGTATTAGCCGGCACGCTAGTAAACCACCAAGGTGGCATACTAGTAAACGCACGTATTGTTGGTTTAGCGAGTAAAGCGGTTGTAGGCTCTGCACAGGGCTTTATTCCGCAATCAGTGATCGACGCGTTAAATAGCAGTAACAGTGCTGATGGCATCATGCTAAAACAAGCGAGTAAGTGAGGTTTATCATGGCTAACTTAGCTAAGCGCTCAGCTATAATTAGCATAAGTGCATTATTAATATTACTTTCAGGCTGTAATTTACTTGGTGAATCTAGCATGGCCGAACCCGCTAAGGCTGAGCCTGAACAAACGGTGGTAAGTAACCTTGATTTTAACCAAATCATGGCGCAAATGCAGCGCAATGACGAGCAAGAGCAATATGCTGATACAACGCAATTTAACCCAAACAAGCACCACAAAAGCTTAGTTAACTACGTAGAGCAAATGGCACTTGATTTAACCGACACTATGCAAGTTGCCCCGCAAGATGCAGCGATTGCAGTTACGTCGTTCGTTGATTTAGACGCAAGTTTAACTACAGCAAGCCAGTTAGGTAATCAGTTATCAGAAACCTTTATACATCAGCTACAAAAGTTTGGTTATAGCGCCGTTGATTTTAAAACAGCCAATTTAATTACCGTAAATAAGCAAGGCGACTTTGCCTTTACACGAAACACTCGCAAACTTGCTGGTACCAGTATAGCCAGCCATGTATTGTCAGGCACCCTTATTTATAGAGAGGACGGGGTAGAAATAAACGCACGCGTTATTGATATTCAAAGCAAACGTTTAGCAGCCAGCAGCCGAACATTTATACCGCTTTACGTATTAAATAAAGAAGATATATATTTATCAAGCAATTAACTTAATTTGATGCTTGATATAAAAAACCAGATGCCGTTATAATTTCCAAACACCTAGTACTTAGCACCCAGCGTGGCCTCTTAGTTAAATGGATATAACGGCCCCCTCCTAAGGGGCAGTTGCAGGTTCGATTCCTGCAGGGGCTACCAATTAAATCAATGGGTTATTTTTTCTCTCTATTCCTATCCCAACTCTATGTAGTATATTTGTAGCAATGTCAGCTATGTGCCATGTGCGGATGAAAAGTGAATTTGAAAGCCTATTGGGTGGCGCCTTCGGCTTAACCAACCTACATTTTGACGTAGGTCGGATAAGTGGCGGAGCCACGCCATCCGACAAAAATGATGAATCTACCAGAAACAACTGCTTTACACTGTAAGTTAAACCACTCTATAACGACTATCGGTTGAACATTAGTAACGCTAAGCTAACGGGTAGTGACCAAAAGGAGCTAGTTTAGTGTCTTATATGTGACGACCTATTACGCGCCTAAAAGTGGCAAATGCTTTCGCTGCTGATAGGTTAAAGCTAGCTCTAAGCAGTTCTTGATTTCCGCCTCAGGCAACGAACTAGATAAACTTAATACGATTGCTCTATTACATTGAAATTCGAGTGTGTCATTGTGCAGCTCTCTAAATGTATCGATTAACTTAGTTTGGCAGTTGAAGAACAAGTAGTATTGGTTTGGTGATTTCAACTTCCAATAAGTTCTAATTGGGCTGCCTGTTTTTACACTATAACTATGCTCACCCCATTTCAGTGACTCTTCGACTTCACCTAGCTCCAAATCGGATGCAAGCTTGAAGATTAAAGTTCGTAACTCCTCAAGTCGTAGCCGAACTTTTTCGGGATATTCTTCGAAGCGATTTTTGACTACCTCGTCCATTGAAAGCTCCTATTCAAATAACAACTTTATCAGAGGACACTTTCCCTATTCTAGCGCGAAAACGTCAATATTTCATGAGCTTATATTATTATTGTAGCTTATCTGAGCGTATAAAAAAGAGGAAAGTTTTCTTCTTTCTTACTAAGTAAATGACGACTCACCTCAATGTTCGGTTGTCGCTCAAAGAAGCCCTCCATTAAATTTTTCATAATAAAAAAGCGAGCTATCAATTAGCCCGCTTTATAAAATACTTTGCCGAACCCCGAACCCCGAACCCCGAACCCCGAACCCCGAACCCCGAACCCCGAACCCCGAGGCTATAAATCAGCCATCACTGGTAATCGTAGTAATCAGCTCACTCAATACTTCTTCGGCTTTGTCAGTGTCTACTTGGCAAGTACCGGCATTTAAATGGCCGCCGCCGCCGTATTTAAGGCATAACTCGCCAACATTAGTATTTGAGCTGCGATTGGTGATTGATTTACCAATGGCGTACACCACATTTTGCTTTTTAAGCCCCCACATTTTATGAATTGAAATATTACACTCGGGGAACATGGCATAAATAACAAAGCGATTAGTGGCGAATATGGTTTCTTCTTCGGTTAAATTGAGTACCACTAAGTTGTCGTGTATTGATGAACAGCGGTCTATTTGCTCTTTAGCTTGTGCGTTGTGCTCGTGGTATAACGCAACACGCTCGGCAACATCTTCCATAGCTAGTATTTGTTCTATGCTGTGATCTTTACAGGCGTCAATTAACTTCATCATTAACTGGTAATTAGAAATTTTGAATTCACGAAAACGGCCAAGTCCTGTGCGCGCATCCATAATAAAGTTCATCAGTACCCAGTCTGTTGGGTTTAAAATTTCGTCTTTTGAAAATTGTGCAGAATCCCCTTTATCGACCGCTTCCATCATGTCAGTTGAAATATTAGGGAATTTCTCTGCACCGCCATAATAATCATAAACAACGCGTGCTGCAGAGGGCGCATCTGGGTCAATAATGTGGTTTTTTATATCGCTCGCGTTACGAACGGTTTCACTCAAGTGATGATCAAATGCAATATGACACCCTGCAACGTAGGGGAGGTTAGTGGTAATGTCGTTGCTGGTAATGGCTATTTTACCGTCTTGCATGTCTTTTGGATGCACAAATAAAATATCGTCGATTAAGTCTAAATCTTTAAGTAATACGGCACACACTAGGCCGTCAAAATCGCTTCGAGTGACAAGTCTATATTTATTATTGCTCATTTTCGGTCCATTTTTGTTTGTTTATTAATCTGAGTGTAGCAGTTTAAACTCCATTTTATATACCAGTTTTTAACATAAAAAAAGCCAAAACAATGGTTTTGGCTTTGAGTAGCAAGTGTGTATTAGTGATGTGTTATGCGCCTGGGCCACATTCCATACAATGGTTAATAATGTCTGGGCCAAATTTTAATTTAGCGTTTAAATCACGCAGTGCAGTGCGTAGACCTTCTTCAATAACAGGGTGATAAAAAGGCATATCTAGCATTTGCGGTACAGTCATTTTGTTTTGTACAGCCCATGCAAGTAAGTGTGCTATGTGCTCTGCTTGTGGGCCAATAAATTCAGCACCTAAAAATAAACCGGTACCGTGCTCGGCATACACACGCATGTGCCCTTTGTTTTTTAGCATAACGCGGCTACGGCCTTGGTTTTCAAAGCTGACTTCGCCTATTTCAAAGCAGTCACAGCTTCCTAATCGTTCGCTAATTTCTTTAAAGCTTTCACCAACCATGGCTATTTGTGGGTCGCTAAACACAGCGGCAATTTTAGCTCTACGTAAACCAGCACGCACTTGAGGATAACGGCCTGCGTTTTGCCCTGCGATTGTTCCTTGATCAGATGCTTCGTGAAGCAGTGGGATCATGTTACTGGCATCACCGGCTATAAATATGTGTGAGTCGCCACATTGCATAGTATGGGCATCGGCCGTTGGTACGCCACGTTCATCGAGGTCTATGCCGGTGTTTTCTAACCCTAGTTTATCTGTGTTTGGTACTCGCCCTGTTGCAGCCAGCACGTAGTCAAATTGTTCAGTGTGTTTAATGCCTTGTTTGTCGGTGTAGGTGAGCTCTGCTTTATTACCAACTTTTTTCATGTCGGATACGTTTGAGTCGGTATCAACATAAAATTCTTCTGCAAATACGGTATTAGCGTAATCTTTAACTACTGGGTCGGTTAATGGACCTATGGCACCACCTACACCAAATAGTTTTACCTTTACACCCAATCTGTGTAACGCTTGGCCAATTTCAAGGCCTATAACGCCTGGGCCAAATACGGCTACTGATTCTGGTAAATCATCCCAGTCGAATACATCGTCATTTATAATCAGTCGGTCACCAAAGTTATTAAATACACCTGGGTAAGAAGGGCGTGAACCCGTTGCTATTACAAAGCGCTTGGCAGTAATAATGGTGTGGTCGTCTATTTGTACGCGGTTGGCATCTAAAAACTGTGCATAGCCGCGAATTTTATCTTCGCTAGGTATTTCATCTACCGCTTCTACTACGAATCCTGCAAAGCGATCGCGCTCACTTTTTACTCGTGCCATAACGGCTTTACCGTCAATAACCGGTTTTGAGCTGTGAACACCAAAGGCAGGGGCCATTTCTATTGAATGGGCGGCTTCTGCTGCGGCAATCAATAATTTGCTTGGCATGCAACCAACACGTGCGCAGGTTGTACCGTATGGGCCAGATTCAATCATAAGTACGTTTTGAGTAAATTGTTTAGCATTACGATAGGCACTTAAACCAGCGGTACCTGCACCTATAACAACAACGTCGGTTTGCAATTCTTTCATAGTGTTTTTCCTTTAGTAAACAGGGGCGTTGCAGCCCCTGTTTTATTTACTTAATTAAGCAAAGTATTTTTCTAGGTCGTCTGAGCCACCAATGTGCTTACCGCCAATAAATACTTGTGGTACGGTTTCACGGCCCGATACAGCTTTAAGGCTGGTAAGTGATGCGCCAGCGCCCATTACGATTTCTTCAAATGCAAAGCCTTTAGCTGTAAGTAGCTCTTTTGCTTTTTTACAGAAAGGACAGCCAGGCTTAGTAAATAGAGTAACTGCTTCTGGTTTTACTTGAGTTGGGTTGATGTAATCAAGCATAGTGTCAGCGTCTGATACTTCAAATGGGTCGCCTGGTAAATCTGGCTCAATAAACATTTTCTCTACTACGCCATCTTTAACCAGCATAGAGTATCTCCAGCTGCGCTTGCCAAAACCTAAATCATTTTTATCAACTAACATGCCCATGCCGTCGGTAAATTCACCGTTACCATCTGGTAGTAAGGTAATGTTTTGCGCCTCTTGATGTTCAGCCCATGCGTTCATTACAAACGTATCGTTTACTGATACACAAACAATGTCATCAACGCCATTTTGCTTAAGTACGCCAGCTAGTTCGTTATAGCGTGGTAAGTGCGTTGATGAACACGTAGGTGTAAATGCACCTGGTAGTGAAAATACAACAACCGTTTTACCTTTAAAAATGTCGTCTGTAGTCACTGATTTCCATTCGTCGTTTTGACGCGTTGCGAATGTTACGTTTGGGATTGTTTGACCTTCAATATTGTTTAACATGTTTTTTAGTTCCTCTTGATTTGTTGATAGCCATTATGGCGAGTATTTAAATATAGTTCCAATCGTTTGTTTGTATTAAACTGATAGATGTAAACTATCAGGTTGAGTGTGAATATGAACTTAAAAGATTTAGAGTATGTCAAAGCGGTTGCCCACTATAAGCATTTTCGTAAAGCGGCCGATGCCTGTTTTGTAAGCCAGCCTACTTTAAGCGGGCAAATTAAAAAGCTTGAGCAAGAATTGGGTGTTATTATTTTTGATCGCTCTACCAAGCACGTTACCTTAACTGCCAAAGGTGAACGTTTATTGACACAAATAGCTGTCGTTTTAGAGCAAACACAAATATTAAAAGAGCTGGCAGCAACATCTAATGAACCACTACAGGGTAAGCTTACCATTGGTATTATTCCAACGATTGCGCCTTATTTATTACCCACGCTACTAACATCAATGAAAGCAGCGTTTATAAATAGCCAGTTTTCGTTTACTGAAATGCAAACAACCACTATTTTAGCTGCGCTAGAAAGTGGTGAAGTCGACTTTGCAATTTTAGCGGATGTACCTGAACTTAAAAGTTACCATACCATTGATTTATATAAAGAAGACTTTTTAGTTGCCGTATCAAGCGATAACGCATTGTGTAAGCATAAAAAAGTGGCACTGCAAGACCTGCAAGGTTGCAACCTACTAATGTTAAGTGATGGCCATTGCTTTAAAGATCAAGCCCAGCAGTTTTGTTTTTCGGCAGGGGTCGATGTTTCCAGCCAGTATCAAGGAAATAGCCTTGAGACTTTATTAGCGCTGGTGGCGATGGATGATGGAATTACATTTGTGCCAAAACTTGCAGCAATACCACGAGTGGGTATTCATTATTTGCCTATTTTTCCTAATCAACAACGTAATATTGTATTTGCATGTAGAAAGCATTACCCGCACTTATCTGGGGTTGAGCAATTGGCTCAGTGGTTAAGCGCCCACTCTAATTTAAGGGCTAAACTAAGCGAGGCGCTTTAGCATTTTACATGCGGCTATTGCTCGGCAATTTCTACAATGTCATTAATTTGTACGCCCGGCAAAGGCTGATCATTAATACTAACGGCAATAGCGCTGTGCTGATAAAGCTGTTCAATTCGTATACGGTTAAGTGTAGTGATGGTATGCGGCATAGTGTTGCCTTGTGCGTCGGTTAAATAATTATGATGGGCAATACTCAGTTGTTGGCCTTTTTCTAAGCCATGAGCCTTACCTAAATTAATCACTAATTTATTGTTTTCCATATGCATTATTTTACCTTGAGTAGGTAGACAGGCCATGGCAGCTTGTAGGTCGTAACTTAAGGTTTGGTTTATATCACTAATGCTTTGGCCAAAAGGTGATTGCCAAAACCGATTACTATTTACATCAATAATGGCTGTTTTTTCAAATGGCCAAATTGCTTGGCTTTGATAGCTATTTTGCCATAAAGGCTCATAAGTGGTGCCATTAAATAAGCTAAACTCTATTTGGTAGTGGCGCTGATAGCTTTCATCTTGCCAAAACGCATAGTCGCTATTGAGTTTATCGCTGGTAGATAAACTGGTTATTTGACTTAACAGCACATATTGCGCGTTGCTGCGTGATGAAATTTCCTCTAACTGACTGTTTGAATAGTCATGCTGTTGATTAAAGTAGGTATCAACCTTTATAGCTTTGTTGAAATAGGCAACGGGTATTGCACTCATTTTTGATTTTTGCAACGAGGTATAAATGTTTTTACTGACTGCTTTGTTAATGTCAAATATTTGACCCATTCTCGCTTGTTCACGATTTGTTAATTGGCTTTGCGTGACAGCTATAAACTTATTAAAGTTACTTTGTGGACATTGCTCTGTTTGCGCAAAGATATCTAAGCGTAAGGTAATTGCAAACTCATCACTACTGCGGTTTTCACTGACAAGCTCTATTTTTTGAATTTCGCCTTGGCTACTTATTTTTAGCTGATCTTGGGTTAAAACACCATCAACAAGTGTTTGCACCGAGCTCACCCGCGCACCAGAGAATACAAGGGCTTGGGTAATCGCATCTTTTATTGCAGCGGCCTTTGCACCGGGAATGTCGCTATTTTGAATAACCGCATGGCCTGTAGACTCATACCACTGAGCGTGGGTAAAAGGTGAAAACGTTAATACAGCAGTGGTGCTTAATCCTGCCAATACTGCTTTTAAAAACGACTTCATACTCTTACTCCAATTAAACGTTAGCGTTAATGAGTCTCAGCAAGTAATGTACCACTATTATTTGTTGTTACAGAATATAGGTATCACTGGCATTAAACGTGCATAACTGAGTTTAATTAGTTTTTAAAGGCCCTGTATGATGCGAGTAATGCCATTAATGATCACATTAGGCTGCTTAACGTTAAGCGGTTGTAGCAATATATTTGATAAGCACGTTGAATATAAATATGTTGAGCCAAATAATTACCCTGTATTAAAAGCAATAGGGTACGCGCCCATTAGTTTGCAGTCGGGAAGTAATGACACTCAAAAACAGCTTATGGCAATTAAAGCCTCCAAGCTAGAGGCATACCGCGAACTAACGGAACAAGTGTACGGGCAAAAAATTACCGCAGGCACAACCGTCGCAGGCTCTGTTGCCCAAGATGATTATTTACAGAGTAAAGTGCAAGGTATTATAAAAGGCGCGCAAATTATAAAAACTTATGCCGTTAATGATATGTATATTACTGAGCTTGAGCTTAATATGAAGCGCGTACACGACTTGTACATCGGTGAGATAAAACCACGGGAAGTGAAAAAAGTTACTTATTACTAAGCGACAAGTTATTACTCATAAAAAACGCCTAAACGAATAATCGTTTAGGCGTTTTTTATGAGTATTCTTTAGGCTTTTAGGTTACGCACAATGCTGTTGTCAGTATTAACTACGCTACCGGCTTGATCGTAGGTCATAGACGAAGGTGCGCCAATTAAAATCCCCTTTAATTGCTTTACACTTAACTGCGCTTGATGCGCTGCATGAGCGTTAACTTCATTTTGTTTTTGACACTGCTCAAGCTTTTCTCGAGTTAGCTTAATTAAGTCAGCGTTTTCATCTGTTTGCTGATCATTACTGGCAATCAGTTTGCTGAGTTCTTTATCAAGGGTGCTTATACTGGTTAAAAAAGACATTTTTTGTTGGGCAATTTCTTTTAAACCTTCACCTCTTCGAGATGCAATCGCAGTAAGCTCCTGAGTGAGTAACTCGCTCAGTTTTGTTAAGCAAGTAATTTGCTCATTTAGTTTAATTGTAATTAAACTATTGTGATCAGCCATAAACGTTAAACTCAAAGTCTGCTAGATTTTTGGCAAGCTTCTCACTGTCGATTTGATAATTACCTTCAGTAATCGCTTTTTTAAGCTCAGCAACTTTGTTGCTATCAAAACCAGAAGACTGCTGCGCTTTCTCTTGTAACGATTTTAATTGCTTAGCTTGCGGTGTTAAGCTCACCGAATCGCTGGCAGCTTTAGGTGAAGGCGTTTGTGCCGCCTGTGTATTTGCATTATCTCTTTTTAAATCAACTTTTTGCTGTTGAGTGTTTGTTAAAACACTCGGTTGTTGATTTGATTTATTTACTTGACCGACCATAATAAAAATCCGTATATTGCCCAACTGATGCCTTTATATCGGCATTTATTAAAGATACTTTAGCATAAATTTATATTAAATATTTACTTGCACAGACTCTACACCATCTACACGCGCATTTAAAACTTTACCTGTCTTTTTGTTTTCTACTCTTACTTGCTCGCCCAAGGTGCCATCCTCTAATGCAATACCCGTCGTTTTCACTCTTAACCCTTTGATATTAGCATAAATTGTAACAGAATCACCTTTGCACACCATACATATTTGATTAAGTAAAACGGGCATTCCTTCACGGATATTGCGTTTGCTACGACTACCAATAAGAGCCGTTGGATCTTCAAGGTACTGCGCTCTGATAAAGTGTGCAGGGCGCATATCAATACTTAAATGGGATGGAGTAATCACTTCACCTCGTGCTAAATTGGTAGTTGCAACTACAACAGGTGCTGATTCAGTGATTCTGACATGAACGTACTGTGCCCAGTTGTCACTATCGTTACATTTTATTTGAATAGTGACTTGGCGATTAAAGGGAGGCTCACTTGGCGTTATTAGCTCAGGCTCAGAATTACATTGGCGATCGGGAATGCGGCTATCTAGCGGTAATGCGCTAAACTGTATTTTGTTATCATTTGTAGTCACTGCTTTTTGAGCAACATAAGATACAGCCATTTCTTGCAATAACTCTTTACTAAATACTTGTGCCTTTAGTGGCAAAGCGAAGCAGAGGCTAGCAAGAAAATAAAAAACACTGTATCTTCTGGTTTTTTTTAACAAACTCATAATGTTTCGACTATGCTTATGGTTGCAAACAGGGTATAAATATTTTGCGTCAGAATTTAGACGCCCCCGTTGTGTTATGACGCTTTATTAATTGAAAGCAATTATCGTTCCTTATATTTGTTTTCTTAGGAGATTTAAATGGCCGGCATTTTAGACTCAGTAAACCAACGTACACAGTTGGTTGGGCAAAACCGCTTGGAATTATTGTTATTTAAGCTTAATGGGCGTCAGCGCTTTGGTATTAATGTGTTCAAGGTAAGAGAAGTTCTTCAATGCCCTCCATTGACTAGCATGCCGAAATCTAACACTTATATCCGTGGCGTAGCACATATTCGTGGGCAAACTATTTCGGTGATTGATTTATCTATGGCCGTAGGCGGGCGCCCAATAAAAAGCATCGAAGATGGCTTTATAATAATTGCTGAGTATAACCGTACAGTGCAAGGATTCTTAGTAGGTGGTGTTGAACGTATAGTTAACATGAACTGGGAAAAAATAATGCCACCGCCGTCAGGAGCGGGTCGTTATTCTTATTTAACAGCCGTCACTGAAATTGAAAATGAGCTCGTTGAGATACTCGACGTAGAAAAAATCTTAAACGAAATCTGCCCAGTTAATACTACCGTGAGCGATGATGTTGCCTCGCAAGGTAATATACAAAAAGATTTAGGCGAGAGAATAGTATTTATTGCTGATGATTCGGCTGTTGCGCGAAATCAAGTAAAACGAGCATTGGAACCATTAGGTGTAACAACTGAGTTGGCTAAAAATGGTAAAGAAGCTTTAATAAGATTAAAAGAAATTGCAGAGCTCGATTGCGTAAATGATATTACAGAGCGAGTAGGGCTACTCATTTCTGATGTAGAAATGCCAGAAATGGATGGTTACACGCTGACTGCAGAAATCAAAGCTAATCCTAAACTTGCGCCACTACATGTGATTTTACACACATCATTGAGTGGTGTTTTTAATCAAGCGATGATTGAAAAAGTAGGAGCAGATGATTTTATTGCAAAATTTAACCCAGACGAGCTTGCAACAGCCGTTAATAAATGGGTTCATCGTGATTAATAAACATAGGTGTTATTGATTTGACTAATAAAGATTTGCAGCAAAACGAATACGATCAATTTCGCTTATTTTTAGAACAACAGTGCGGTATTGTTTTAGGTGAAAATAAGCAGTATTTGGTAAAGAGCCGTTTGGCACCATTAATGTCTCGATTTAATGTTGAATCGTTGTCTGAATTGGTAAGTAAAACTCTCGGTGTGCATGAGCGCCAGTTGCGCGCAGCCGTTGTTGATGCCATGACAACCAATGAGACATTGTGGTTTAGAGATCAGTATCCGTTTGAGTTACTTAAAACCAGATTATTCCCTGAGTTTAAAACGTTAAATAGGCCATTAAAAATATGGTCTGCGGCGAGCTCATCAGGACAAGAACCCTACTCAATAGCGATGTCGGTTGCTGAGTTTCAATCCAGCAGCCCTGGTGTTTTAAAAATGGGTGCACAAATAATTGGTACAGATATATCAAATACCATGCTTGATATGTGTAAACATGCTGAATATGATGCATTGGCATTGGCTCGCGGACTCTCTGCTGAACGTCGTAAAAAGTTTTTTAAAGACAGCGGCAATGGTATGGCACAAGTGGTTGATTCATTGAAAAAGCAAGTGAGCTTTAGGCATTTAAATTTGCTCGATTCGTACGCTTTAATGGGTAAGTTCGATATTATATTTTGCCGTAATGTTTTAATTTACTTTTCACCTGAGGTGAAAGCCAAAATAATTGCACAATTCTCTCAAGCACTTAACCCTAAGGGGTATTTATTTTTAGGTGCGTCGGAGTCTATGTCTGGTTTAAGTACTGACTTTGATATGGTGCGTTGTAACCCTGGTATCATTTATCAAAAGAAATGACCTTCATTAATATATTATCCCTCCTCTAAACGACGCCTATTGCGTCGTTTTTTGTTTTTATCATCACTATTTTCACTGCTGGCTCATTTATTGCTTTATCGGTACTGAGTCAATTTTTTGGAGGTAGTTATGGCTATCAGTTTTGATAAAGCATTAGGCGTGCATCCGCATGCGATGTTGATCCGTTCGCAAAGAGCAGAAATGCTCGCTACTAATATCGCAAATGCTGATACGCCCGGCTATAAAGCAAAAGATATCGACTTTGCCTCAGCATTAAAAACGGCAAAGTCCAACCAACTAAGCGGCAATACCATGGTAAGAACCAATGAAAAACACATTGCCGGTGGTACCCGTAGTGTAGGTAGTAATGAACTATTTCGTACGCCAAATCAAACAGATACAGGTGATGGCAATTCTGTTGATATACAAGTGGAACGGAACTTGTATACACAGAATGCTATGGAGTATCAGGCCAGTGTCCAGTTTCTTAATGGTAAATTTAAAGGCCTGAAAAAAGCCCTCGGTAGTCAAGGAGCCTAATTATGAGTTTATATAATGTGTTTGATATTGCTGGTTCTGGTATGAGCGCGCAAAACGTGCGATTAAATACCACGGCAAGTAATATCTCTAATGCCAATACAATTAGCTCTTCACAAAATGAGACGTACCGAGCGCGACAACCTGTATTTGCTGCGGAGCTAACAAAAGCGTCAGCGTCAGCAAGCAACCCACAGGGCTCTGCCGTTGGTGTAAAAGTGTTAGGAGTGGTTGAAAGTAATAAACCACTACAAATCGAATATAACCCAAATCACCCGAGTGCGGATGAAAATGGATATATTTACAAACCCAACGTGAATGTTGTTGAGGAGATGGCAAATATGATTTCTGCTTCTCGCTCTTATCAGACAAATGTTCAAGTTGCTGATGCAGCTAAGCAAATGTTAAGTAAAACACTGCTGTTAGGTCAGCGGTAACTGAGGGTAGCTCATGAGTAACGATATTAGTACTTCTTCATCCTACATGGACTCTTTACGTTGGCAAGATAAGCAAGTGCCAAAAAAAGAAGAGAGTGATGCGTTAACCCAAGAAGATTTCTTTTCGTTGTTAACACAGCAGTTGTCATATCAAGATCCCAGCAAACCAGCTGATAACGATCAGATGATTGCACAAATGACAAACTTTACTATGGCTGAAGGGATCTCAAATTTAAACTCTAACTTTGAGTCTTTAGCTGCGTCGATGACATCAAATTCAGCATTGCAAGCATCAACACTGGTTGGTAAGCAAGCGCTGCTGGAGTCTGACACACTTGAGCTTAATGAGTCGGGTGAGGTAAAGGGAGCGATTGTTGCTGAAAAGCCGGTAGACAATTTAACGCTTCGTATTGAAGATGCATCAGGGCAATTAGTTAAAACTATTGATTTAGGCACGCAGCCTGCAGGTGCGGTTCGCTTTGCATGGGATGGTAAAAACGAAGCGGGTGAACGACTTCCTCCTGGTGAATACAATGTTAAAGCTGAAGGCAGTACGGATGGCGAATTCTCTAGCTTACCAATTGCCTCATTCAAAAATATTGAGAGTGTTAATATTAATGGCTCAAGCGGCATTATTATTAATACCAAAGAAGGTGCGGTTAGGCTGACTGATGTCGCAGAAATCGCGTAATAGATTTTATGTATTTTTTAGCCAATAGGCTAAATATTTTTTAGGTTAGAGGTTAATTATGAGCTTCAATATTGCATTAACAGGCCTTGCTGCCGCACAAAAAGATTTAGATGTTACCGCCAATAATATTGCCAACGTAAATACCACGGGCTTTAAAGAGTCTCGCGCTGAATTTGCTGATGTATACGCATCATCAGTATTTAGCGCCGGTAAAACGAAAAATGGTGATGGTGTACAAACCACTATGGTTGCCCAGCAGTTTCATCAGGGCTCGCTGCAGTTTACTAATAATTCACTGGATTTAGCGATCACAGGTGAGGGGTATTTTGCTACCAGTCAAGACTTAGGCGCACAAGACTTTACCTACACGCGTGCGGGTGCATTTAAGCTTAATAAAGATAACTTTGTTGTAGATGCTAAAGGTAATTTTTTACAAAGCTTCCCAGTTGATGAAGTTAGTGGTGATACGACCTCTGTAAGTCTTAGTACTTCATCTGCTTTACAAATACCAGATTCTTCGGGCTCTCCGCGCTCTACTTCAAACGTTTATACATCATTTAACGTCGATTCTCGAGAAGATGTAATAGCTGTCCCTTTTGATGCAACAGACAGTACTACTTATAACTCTTCGACATCGACCACAATGTATGACTCACTTGGTGAGCCACATGTTCTACAATTCTTTTTTGTAAAAACAGCGCCTAATGAATGGCAAGTACATGGTACGCTTGATAAAACTCCCTTTGATGCAACTGGTGCCGCGACAGCAACACCAAGCCCGCTAAGTACCTTTGGGTTTGATGCTAGCGGTTTGCCTGCAACGACTAATGGTGCTCCAAATGTTGGTCCAACCTTTACTGATGTTAATTTAACCGGAACTAATTTATCGGGTATTTTATCTAATGGCGCCCAATTTGATGATATTGCGATTAATTGGCGCGATGAGGCCGGTACTGCAAATAGAACGCCTACTCAATATGCGAGTCGCTTTGAGGTGAAAGCACTAGAGCAAGATGGTGCGACAGTAGGTCGCTTAGCGGGTATTGATATTGGTACAGATGGAAAAGTTGTTGCATCTTACAGTAATGGTGATTCAACTTACTTAGGTCAAGTTGCCATGGTGCGCTTTTCAAACTCACAAGGTTTGCAGCAAGTAGGTGACACTTCATGGAAAAAAAGTTTGACCTCGGGGGAACCAATTGCGGGTGAGCCAGGTTCAGGCACACTAGGCAACATTAATTCGTCAGCTCTTGAGCAGTCTAACGTAAACTTAACCAATGAGCTGGTTGATTTGATTAGTGCGCAGCGTAACTTCCAAGCAAACTCTCGTGCGCTTGAGGTTAACTCAACTATTCAACAGAACATCCTTCAGATCAGATAATCATATTTTGATTTACTAAGGCTGCTTAGTGCAGCCTTTTTTATTCCTCTCCTAAAATCTTATTCACACTTAAATTTAATTTGGCACTTATATTGCATTTACTCATACATAGATTTCTTAATGAGTCGATGTTATGGATAAAATGGTCTACATAGCGGCATCTGGCGCTAAACAAAGCATGCAAGGGCTTGCTCTTAAAGCCAATAATTTGGCAAATGCGAATACCACTGGGTTTAAATCTGATTTTGCGCAAGCACGGTCAATGCAGGCTTTCGGTGAAGGTTTGCCGACTCGTGTTTTTGCTATGCAGGAGCGCCCAGGATCAAACATGACATCGGGCGGTGTTGTCGAAACAGGTCGCAGCCTTGATATTGCTATGAGTGATAACGCATGGCTGAGTGTTCAGGATGCCTCTGGTAATGAAGCCTATACAAAAGTGGGTTCGTTAAATATAACGGCTGAAGGAATGTTGACTACCAGCGACGGTCGTCAAGTTATTGGCGAAGGTGGGCCAGTCATATTACCTGTACCGATTGAAAAAATTGAATTTAGCAAAGATGGCACTATTCAAGTTCGCCCTCAAGGTGCACCGGCTAACTTTTTAGAAGAAGTTGATCGGCTAAAAGTAGTTGATGCAAACAACGCTACACTCGAGAAGGGTAACGATGGCTTATTTAGAGCTAAACCAGGCCAAATAGTTGAAACATCAGCCAATGTACAAGTATTAGGCGGCACATTAGAAAAATCGAATGTAAATCCTGTGCATGAAATGGTCGATATGATCAGTCATCAACGCCAATTTGAATTACAAGTAAAACTGATGAAAACAGCTGAAGAGATTGACGAACGTCAAGAACAGCTGATGCGCATCGTTTAACTATAACGTGAGGATATTATTATGAATCCAGCATTATGGATAAGTAAAACAGGGCTTGACGCTCAACAAACAGATATATCGGTTATATCAAATAACTTAGCGAATGCCAGTACAGTGGGTTACAAAAAAAGCCGCGCTATTTTTGAAGACTTACTCTACCAAAATATTAATCAACCAGGCGGTCGCTCATCGCAAGACACCGAAATGCCGTCAGGCTTAATGTTGGGCGCGGGTACGAAAGTGGTCGCTAATCAGAAAAACTTTTCCCAAGGTAACATGCTCACCACTGAAAATTCATTAGATTGGATGATTTCTGGTCCTGGATTTTTTGAGGTTTTACAGCCTGATGGCAATATTGCCTATTCGCGTAACGGTCAGTTTACCACCGACGGTGAGGGGCGAGTTGTAACTTCGGGTGCCGGTTACGTTGTTCAGCCTGAAATGAATGTGCCTGATGATGCACAGTCAATCACCGTATCTCAAGATGGTGAAGTGTCAGTTCGCATTAAAGGTCAAGCCGAAAACGTGGTTATTGGTCAAATTACTATTAGTGATTTTATCAATCCGTCGGGCCTTGAGCCTATAGGGCAAAACCTTTATACCGAAACTGCAGTAAGTGGTGCACCTGTTCAAGGTAACCCGGGGGTTGAGGGCTTAGGTACAATTATTCAAGGTTCACTTGAAACATCAAATGTAAATGTGACCGAAGAGTTGGTTAATTTGATTGAAACTCAGCGAGTTTACGAAATGAACTCAAAGGTAATTTCAGCGGTTGATGAAATGATGAGCTACATCAATCAACAATTATAGTCTTGGGGGATTGTATGCGTAATATCATGTTATTTGCAGTAGGGACTTTACTGTTAAGCGGTTGTGTATCTACACAAAATAATGAAGTAGTGCAGGACGATCCCTACTATGCACCTATGTATCCTGAGCCTAATATGGAGCCAGTGGTAGCAACTGGCTCTTTATTCAGTACTCAGTTATCGAATGACTTATATGCCGATAAGAAAGCACTTAGAACAGGCGATATCATTACTGTTAAATTGCAAGAGTCAACCCAAGCCACAAAAGCGGCTAAAACAGAAACAGATAAACAAACAGATGCTAGCCTCGATCCTGTTATTGGTTTAGGTGGTTTACCGGTTAATATTGGTGGCGATAGTATTCAATTTGGGGTTGGTAGTGATGCGTCGTTTAAAGGTGACTCAAAATCAAATCAATCAAACAGCCTAGTTGGCGATATTTCGGTTAACGTGATGCGAGTATTACCAAATGGTAATTTAGTGATTCGCGGTGAAAAATGGCTAACGCTAAATACCGGTGAAGAATTTATTCGCTTAGAGGGGTTAGTGCGTCCACAAGATGTTAATGCTGATAATACTGTTGAGTCTAATCGTATTGCGAATGCGCGTATTCAGTATTCAGGTAAGGGTCAAACTCAAGAGGCACAAAGCCCGGGTTGGTTAACGCGTTTCTTTAGTAGCTCATTGTTTCCTTTTTAGAGGACATTCGACATGAATGGTTTTAAAGTTTTTGTTTTATGGTGCTACTAGGCTGGCAATTTACTGCCAGTGCTGAGCGAATTAAAGATGTATCTATGGTTGAAGGGGTGCGCTCAAACCAATTAGTGGGCTATGGCTTAGTTGTTGGTTTACCAGGTACCGGTGAGCAAAGCCGTTTTACCGAACAAAGCTTCAAAGGCATGCTCAATAGTTTTGGTATTACGTTACCTTCTAGTTTAAAGCCAAAAATTAAAAATGTTGCAGCGGTTGCTGTTCATGCTGAACTCCCTCCATTTAGAAAGCCAGGGCAAACCATAGATATAACCGTGTCATCAATTGGCAGTGCAGGCAGCCTGCGCGGTGGCACATTATTACAAACATTTTTAAAAGGGGTTGATGGAAATGTATACGCTATTGCACAAGGGAGCTTAATTGTTGGTGGCTTAGGTGCTGAAGGCCTAGATGGCAGCCGAGTCGTTATTAATACGCCAACCGTAGGGCGTGTGCCAAACGGTGCCACGGTTGAACGTGCCGTTAAAAGCCCATTTATGCAAAACGATTATATTACCTTTAATTTAAACCGTCCGGACTTTACAACCGCAAAACGTTTAGAAAAAACCATAAATGATTTAATTGGCCCAAATAGCGCACAAGCACTCGATGCCGCCTCTATTCGGGTTGTTGCGCCACGAGATGCTTCACAGCGCGTATCGTATTTATCAACTCTTGAAAACTTAGAGTTTAAGCCTGCGGATACTTCGGCAAAAATAATTGTTAACTCACGTACCGGCACTATAGTTATTGGCAAAAATGTAAAATTACAACCTGCAGCAATTACACATGGTGGTCTTACTGTGACCATTGCTGAGCAACAAAATGTGGCGCAGCCAAATCCTCTAGCAGAGGGGGAAACAGTGGTTACCCAACAAAGTATTATTGACGTTAATCAAGATGATTCACGTGCTTTTGTATTTGACCCAGGTGTAAGCCTTGATGATTTAGTTCGTGCTATTAATGAAGTTGGCGCTGCCCCTGGCGATTTAATGGCGATTCTTGAAGCACTTAAAGAAGCCGGTGCAATTAACGGTCAGCTTGTTGTAATTTAGTTTTATAAGATTCTAGACCCTAAGCCCTAGGGTCTTTAACCCTTAACCTTTCATCCTTAACCTTTCATCCTTAACCTTTCATCGCTACTCTTCTTTTGGCTCAATTATTGCATTTAACTAGGTATTATTAATTATTGTGTCAAAAAGCTGATGGAAACAAATCATCTAGATAAGCAAAACTTTTTTGATTTAGGCAACTTAGACTCTTTGCGTCGAGATGCTTTAAACAGCGGTGATGCATCAACCGATGCATCTAAAGCGGCGTTAAAAAAAGCGGCGGCACAATTTGAAGCTATCTTCACCCAAATGCTACTGAAAAGTATGCGTAAAGCCAATGAGGCTTTTGAAGACAAAGAAAGCCCATTTAATGCAAGTGGCGTGAAGTTTTTTGAAGAAATGCACGACCAACAGATGGCTACAGAGCTTTCATCAAATGGCTCTTTAGGTCTTGCAGATTTAATTGTGCAGCAACTATCGCCAGATGGAAAAAACTTTATGCCAGGCTCTGTTCTTCGTACAACGTCAGATTTCTTTAGTGACCAACGTGCGGGTAGCACCTTACCTCATCAAGAAAACCAAAAGGTCACTGAAAAAGTGCCGCTCGTTGATTCAACTGAAAAAAGCGAACAAAACATAGCGTCTGGCACATTTGAAAATGCTGAGGAATTTGTAAGCACCGTATGGGAACACGCAAAAACAGCGGCTAAGAAAATTGGTTTAAATCCGGCGGTTATGGTTGCGCAAGCAGCATTAGAGACTGGTTGGGGTAAACATATTATCAGTAAAGGTGATGGCAATAGCTCAAATAATTTATTCAATATAAAGTCAGATAAAAGTTGGCAGGGCGAAAAAGCCAGTAAGGTCACTTTAGAGTTTGAGCAAGGCGCTGCAGTTAAAAAGCAAGCAAGCTTTAGAGCGTATGACTCAATAAAAGATAGCGTGAATGATTTTGTGGATTTTTTAACACAGAACCCTCGCTATCAAGATGCATTAAACAATACAGCAAAGCCGCACAAATTTTTAGACTCTTTACAGCAAGCCGGTTATGCAACCGACCCTAACTATGCAGACAAAATAAAAAGAGTGCTTAACAGTAACGAGTTAAAGAATATCGCCACAAGCGTTATCCGCCAAGGAGTAGAGTAACATGTCGTTTAATTTATTAAATATTGCTAATTCAGGAATAAGAGCAAACTCTGAGTTATTGCAAACGACAAGTAAAAACATCGCAAACGTTAATACTGAAGGGTATGTACGAGAGCGCACTGAATTTACTACCATGATTGATAATCAGGTGGGCCGCGGTCAAACGTACCGGTTATTAAATGAGTTTGCACAAAAGCAATTAAACCGAGATACCTCAAATAAAAGCTTTTTTGATCAATTTGTTAGCGAGGCGAGTCGGGTTGATCAAATTTTTTCAGAAAAATCAAACAGCTTATCAACTAGTATCAACTCGATGTTTAACAACGTGCAAGAAGCACTTAACCAACCTTCATCTACGGTTGCTCGTTCATTGGTGATGAGTGATGCGCAAAATCTGATTGATCAAATGGACCGGCTTGCAGGTATTGTTTCAGAGCAAAAAGCAGTGGTTAATGAGCAATTAGAAATATTTTCTGAAGAGGCGAATACGTTAATCGAAAGTATTAGTTCGTTAAATCAAGAAATTGCGGGTGTTCATGGCACTAAAAACGAAGCAGATGCTAGCTCAGCTTACAACGAGCGTGATAAAGCAATACGTGATTTATCAAAACTAATTGATATAGAAACACTCGATGGCCCTAATGGTGAAAAACAAGTATTTATGGGCACAGGTGAAGCGGTTGTTATGCAAAATGGTTCATTTAACTTGTTTTCGATTAGTGGCGATCCCGATGCCAATTTTAAAGAGTTACGCTTAGATGTAAATGGTGGCCAAGCCGTTCCACTAGAAATAGATCCCACTAAACTCAAAGGTAAAATTGGTGGCTTATTGGCATTTAGAGACGATATTTTGGTGCCTGCACAAAATCAAATAGGTCAGATGGGCATTGCGCTTGCTGATTCGTTTAATCAGCAAAACCGTTTAGGAATGGATGCAAACGGTGAGCTTGGAGGCGATATTTTTGATATCCCAACGGTCAGTGCTTTTGTTTATCAAGCAAATACCGGAACAGCTAATATGTCAGCAACCGTTGAAGCTGGTAAAGGCAGTGAACTACCAGCGAGTGATTTTGTGATCACCTATACGGGGAACCCTAACGAAGTAAGTATTCAGCCAATAGATAATAAAGGCGAGCCTTTAGGCAGTGCATCGTTAGCTGTTATTCCACCGAGTGGCATTATTGACTCTGCGGCAATCACCAGCGGGGAGTCGTTTGGTTTAGAGCTAAACGTAACCGGAGCTGGTAATGCCGGTGATCAATTTCAGATAAAACTTAATAGTGGCGCGGCTGGCAATATATCGCTGACAACAGGTCGAGGAGAAGACATTGCATTGGCCTCTCCAATTAGAACAGCAGACGGGCTTGATAATACAGGCACTGGGACTATTTCACCGGGTGATGTGAGCGATGTAACTACCGGCAGTTTTACAAACCCTTTAGGCTTAGCAAATGGTCCTATTAACATTGTTAAAACTGCTAATGCTAACGAATATCAACTTACTGATGGTAATGGTACAACCACGTTTACGGTTATACCGCCTGCTAACAATATTTTGGCGCAAGCGGGGCCTCCTTATGATGGCTATGGTTTTGACTTTAATATTGAAGGGGTACCGGCTACAGGTGATACCTTTAATTTAGAATTTAATGAAGGCGGTTTTGATGATAACCGTAATGGTCAAAAACTCGCTGACTTACAAAATAGCGATTTAGTACGTCAAAATGTGGTAGCAAGTGCCTCAGCCGATAATCATAAAACCTTGAACCAGGCCTATGCTGGATTAGTAACCGATGTTGGTGTAGTAACCAGTCAAGCAAAAACCAACGGGGCGGCATTTGATGCTTTAGCACAGCAATCAGAAGCCTGGTATGAATCGTTATCCGGCGTAAATTTAGATGAAGAGGCAGCTAATTTGCTGCGTTTTCAGCAATCTTATGCTGCATCGGCTCAAGTACTGTCTGCAGCACGTTCTATTTTTGACACTTTACTGAGTGCGGCGAGGTAATTATGCGTTTATCAAATAATTTAATGTATCAAAATAACATTAATAAAATACTTGAGAATCAACAAAATGTAGCTGGTGCGCAGGAGCGCGTTACGACAGGTCAAAAATATTTGAGTACCTCAGAAAACCCTGCTGCTATTTCGCAGGGTATGTTGTACACCAATAAAATAGAAACTAATGAGCAGCTGACGAAGAATATTAACCAGCTAAAAGGGCGTTTAGAAACCGAAGAAAGTTTATTACAAGGTATGAACGACACTATTTTAGAAGCGCAAATGTTAACTATACGAGCGGGCAATGGTTCGTTAGATAAAGGTGATTTGGCTTCGGTTGCCAGTGAACTAAAAGAATTGCAAAAATCGCTGCTTAACTTAATGAATAGTCAATCTGAAGGGGGGAAATACCTTTTCTCTGGCTATCAAGACGATATTCAAACTTATACATTTAATAGCACTAATGGCAAATACGAATACCAAGGCGATCAAGGCCAGCACGAAGTAACTATTGCAAAAGGCGTTGAGATCAAATCAAGCGATAATGGCTTTAATGTATTTGAACGAGTTGATGCACGTCTTGATGTGGTATCGAATGGTGGAGCGCCATCAGGCGGTATTACCGCTGGAACTGTTTATGTTCAAAATCAAGGTGAGTTTGATCGTTTTCACAAAGATAATTATAACTCAGACCCAGATCCGCTTATTTCTCCAACGATCAATACCTACAACGTTAATGTGATCCCTGGTGCGACCCCTTCATCGCCTGATCAGTATGAGATATTACGTGATGGTAATCCTCTTGTACCACCTGTGACTGGTGAAGTAACTGATGAGCCGATTGAATTTGCCGGTATGGAAATTCAACTTGAAGGTGTAGCACCGGGGCAGCTTGATTTTACCCTTGAGAAACCAAGCAAAGAAAATGTATTGAATACACTAGAAGATTTGATCATTAGCCTAAATGACGAACAACTTGATGAAGCGCAAATTAACCAAGCATTATCGGATGGTTTAATTCAGCTTAAAAATGCTAGTGAACAGATTGTATTTACACAAGCTGGTTTAGGTGGACGGATGAATGTGGTTGAGCGTGTGACCGATTCAAACAGTGCACTGGATATTAATAATCAAGAAAATAGATCCAGCCTGATTGAGATTGATGCCGCTGAAGCCATCAGCGATCTTACTAAACATGAGTCTGGTTTACAGGCTTCACAAGCGACTTTTGGTCGCTTGGCTAAACTTTCATTATTCGATTATTTATAAATACCATCCAAGGCAGGTTATTACTTTACGAGAAAAGTAGGTAATAACTTGCCTTAACGAAGCGGCAAAAAACTGTCACCCCCTTTTTATCTTCTGTCAAAAAATCGCTAACTTCTAATTTAAAGCAGCAATAAGTGTTATTTAGTTGTTTTAAAACATAAGGTTAATCTTTTTTTTCTAGTTGGCACAACTAATGCATTTAGCTAGTTATAGAAAGTGTGGTTTTTGCTTAAATATTTTGAACCACATTCTGATTGAAACTAGGAGATGGTAAAATGGCTTTAAGCGTAAATACAAATGTTGCATCACTTAATGGGCAACGCAATCTATCTAAATCTAGCATGGCACTTGAAACCTCAATGCAGAGACTATCATCTGGTTTGCGTATTAATAGCGCAAAAGACGATGCTGCAGGTTTACAAATTGCCAACCGACTAACTTCTCAGGTTAATGGCCTAACAGTTGCTCAGCGTAATGCCAATGATGGTATTTCTATGGCGCAAACCGCTGAGGGTGCGATGCAAGAGTCTGCAAACATCTTACAACGTATGCGTGACTTATCACTGCAATCAGCGAATGGTTCAAACAGTGCGGTTGACCGTGCATCCCTGCAAAAAGAAGTCAGTGCACTGCAACAAGAACTCACTCGAATTGCAGACACCACCAAATTTGGTGGCACCAGCTTACTTGATGGTACCTTTGGTACAAAACAATTCCAAGTGGGCGCAAACGCGAATGAAACCATTAATGTAAGCTTACGTAATGTAGCAGCAGATTCAATTGGTGCGCATGAAATTAAAGGGCCAGGCAACGCCGTAGATGCAAATACTAGGCTTGGCGATGTACAAACGGTTAACTTAGCAACCAACCATGGCACCAGTGCTGATACAGTTAACATTAATGGTACAGATATTGTTATTGCTGGTGGTTCTGGTGCGGCTGTAATTGCAGATACAATTAATAAGTCGGGTGCAGGCGTGGTTGCAGAGGCCAAAATTGATACGAGTTTTGCAGGTATTACCTCATCAAGTACGGGTGTTATTGAAATTAAAAAGAATGGCGCTGTAGAAAAGTCATTTGATTTAGGTACCTACGGTGGTGATATGGAGCGTTTAACTAGCGATATGCAGCAAGCTGGTTATGATGCTATTTACGACCCTGCAACAAAAGAAATTGCATTCAAAGCAACCGATGTTGATGGTATCGATATCACTGGAACTGATGTAAGTGGCTTTACAATAGGTGGTACTGCAGTAACAACAGTAGCTAACTCTTTTAGTGTTTCTGCAGAGTTAAACTTATCATCAGCAAATAAAATTGGTATTTCAGGTACAACTGCAAATCAGTTATTTGGTACAGGTACGGCAGCAATACAGTCAACAGGTGGTGCTAGTTCGCTAACAAGTATTGAGAGTGTGGATATTTCTGGTTCGACTTCGGAAGGTGCTCAAAATGCTATTAAAGCGATTGACGCTGCACTGGCGCAAATTGATGCACAGCGAGCTGACTTAGGTGCGGTACAAAACCGTTTTGGCTTTACTATTGCTAACCTTGCTAACGTATCTGAAAACGTGTCTGCTTCGCGTAGTCGTATTCAAGATACCGATTATGCGCTTGAAACAGCGACATTGACTAAAAACCAAATAATGCAACAAGCAGGTACTACTATTTTGTCACAAGCAAATCAGCTGCCACAGGCTGCATTAAGCTTGTTAGGTGGTTAATAATAATTAAAATTAAAAAAGCCAAGTATTTATACTTGGCTTTTTTGTTTGTATTTCAATCAACTAAAAGTTTTTACTGTTTTTTTTGAAAAAAAGCTAAAGGTAATTTTATAACAGCCGTTAACTTAATTAGAACGGAGCTTGAACAGATTTTTATTGTGATGGCTCTTGGTTAAAATCAATTAGTTACATTACGAAAGTAATCAGGAGTTATAACATGGCTTTATCAGTAAATACTAACGTTGCATCAATAAATGCACAAAGAAACTTATCAAAATCTAGCGATGCGTTAGGCACATCAATGCAACGTCTTTCATCTGGTATGAAAATTAACAGCGCGAAAGATGATGCTGCAGGTCTACAAATTGCTAACCGTCTATCTTCACAAATTAATGGTTTAGGTGTTGCTCAGCGAAACGCTAATGACGGTATCTCAATGTCGCAAACCGCTGAGGGTGCGATGACATAGTCATCAAACATTCTACAACGTATGCGTGACCTAGCGCTGCAATCAGCGAATGGTTCAAACGATGCTGATGCACGTGCGGCCCTTCAAAAAGAAGTAGGCGCATTACAACAAGAATTAACGCGTATCGCAGAAACTACTAAATTTGGTGGTACTAGCTTACTAGATGGCTCATTTGGTACTAAGCAATTCCAAGTAGGTTCTAATGCAAATGAAACAATTAACGTAAGCCTTCGTGACGTATCAGCTGATGCTATCGGTGCAAATGAAATTAAAGGTGGTGCAACATCGACTGTTTCTGCGCTTGGCGATGTTCAAACGGTTGCTTTAAGTGCCAATGTAGCTACTTCAGCACAAACAGTTAATATCAACGGTGTTGATATTGAAGTTGCAGCAAGCTCTGGTGCTGCAGCAATTGCTGATAAGATTAATTCTTCAGGGGCGGGTGTAAATGCTCAAGCTAAATTAACAACTACAATCGCTGGTATTGATGCAAGTAGCTCGTCTACAATTGAGATTAAAAAAGGTGGTACTGCAATTGATAAATATGACTTGGGTACATTTGGCGGAGACATGGCTCGCCTAGCTAAAGATATGCAAGAAGATGGTTATGATGCTGTTTATGATGAGGCAGCCGGCTCTATATCATTCACAGCTACAGATATAGATGGCATTGATGTAACTGGCGCCGGCGATACAAGTGGTTTTACCATCGAAAATAAAGCGGTGGCTAGTACTGCAGGTTCATTAAGTCTTTCAGCAGAACTTAACTTAAGTTCAGCTGATAAAATAGGTATATCAGGAACAAAAGTAGATGAGATATTTGGTTCAGATGCATCTACAATAGATTCAACAGGTGGCTCAAGTGCGTTAACTTCAGTTGAGACTATTGACATCTCAGGTGCTACTTCTGCAGGTGCACAAAATGCAATTAATACAATTGATGCGGCGCTTGCGCAAATTGATGCACAACGTGCAGACTTAGGTGCGGTACAAAACCGTTTTGGCTTTACCATAGCAAACCTTGCAAACGTATCAGAAAACGTATCGGCTTCTAAAAGCCGTATCGAAGATACCGATTACGCTGCAGAAACGGCTAAGCTAACGAAAAACCAGATCATGCAACAGGCTGGTACAACAATCTTAGCTCAGTCTAACCAGTTACCACAGGCAGCACTTAGCTTATTAGGTTAATTTAACAATAAGCTCTATACTTTAACTACTAAGGAAGGGGCAACCCTTCCTTTCTTGTATAGGTATAAAGCTTTATATCGCTTTATAGTAGGAGCGAATTATGGAAACGCAAAGTTTAAATCTAAACATCAACTCAGCTCAAAAAGGTGAGGTTACCTCAAGTTATCAAGCCCCATCTCAAGTTAAGCAAAATGTTGATGAACAGAAGAATACAACCACCCCTACTGCTGCAAGTAGAAACGAAGTCTTTGAAACTGAGTTATCACCTGAAAAGCTAGAGAAGGTGGTACAGCAATTGCAGGACTTTATGGGTGAAATGAACCGCAGTCTTCAGTTTAAAGTAGATGAAGATTCTGGCCGCAATGTAATCAAGGTTATCGACAAAGAAAGTGGTGATTTGGTAAAGCAATATCCGTCAGAGGAAGTATTAGGTATAGTTGCTAAATTGGCTGAAGCCACCGGTGTATTGGTTGATTTTAAAGTTTAATTTTTCAGTAATTTAAGAGGGTAATTATTATGGCTATTTCATTTACGGGCATAGGCTCCGGACTTCAAGTAAACGAAATTGTAAGTGCTTTAGTCAATGCTGAAAAATCCCCTTATCAAGCGCGAGTAACAAAACAGCAAGCTAATTTCACGACTGATATATCTGCTGTAGGCACACTAAAAGCGTCTTTAGAAGAGCTGAATGGTTCTTTGGAGTCACTATCATCAGTTGATGAATATCAAAAAAGAACAATAAGTGGTAGTGATGAATTTGTTTCTTTTAGCTCTGAAAAAGATGCACAAACCAATAATTACTCAATTAAAGTTAATAGTTTGGCCGAAAACCATAAGCTAACATCAAATGCTATAGCTGGCGATGAAGCGGTGGGTGAAGGTAAGCTATCTATAAGTTCTGGCGCTAACAGTTTTGGTATTAATGTGTCAGACACCGCAACACTTGCTGATATACGTGACGCGATTAATGACTCAACTGACAATGACTCCGTGAATGCCACTATTATTACCGATGACACGGGGCAGCGGTTAGTATTATCAAGTAAAGAAACCGGCGCCGAAAACGCAATAAAAATTGTAGTTGATGATGTCTCTGATGGCAACAATACAGACGCCTTGGGTTTATCTCGTCTTGCGTATGACAGTGATACAGCATCAGCAACTTACGCTGAAAACCTAAACGAAGTAACTGCAGCGACGGATGCCTCAATTACGATAGATGGTACGCTTGTTGCGACGAGCAGTACAAATGAATTTAAAGATGTCATTGAGGGCGTCACCATTAATGCCAAAAAAATGCATGGAACTGACGATGATTTAAGTAAAGCCGTAATAACAGAAAATAATAAAAATATTACAGCTGGTTTGAACTCATTTGTAGACAAATTTAATGCTTTTATTGATTTATCTAAGCAATTAGGACGCTCAAGTGCTGAAGAGGGCGTAGGGGCGCTTGCTGGTGACTCATTATTAAGAGGGTCTGTAAACCAGGTGCGCTCATTGTTAACCTCAGAATTTAGCACGGGAAATGGTAATACCGATTTTTTAGCTAATTTTGGTATTAGAACGGAGCGTTCAGGTAAATTAAGTATTGATTCCGATGCATTAAAAGCTGCGATAGAAAAGGATCCTCAAGCCTTACAAACCTTTTTTATCGGAGAAAATGACGGTGATGGTTTTGTTGGCCAGTTAGACACAGTCATTAAAGGTTATACGGCTTCTGATGGTATTATTAGTTCACGTATAGAAGGTCGTGAATCACAGCTTTCTAAACTAGAAACTGATGTAGAGAAATTTAATATTCGTATGGCGAAATACGAAGAACGGTTATACAGTCAATATAATGCAATGGATTTATTAGTCGCCAATTTAAATTCAACAGGCAGCTATTTACAACAACAATTAGCTAACCTACCTGGGGTGGTTAAAAAATCAAGTTAAGCGGAGTGAAATTTGGACGCTAATCAACAAGAATTAACAAAAATGATGTTGCAAGCAACCTTGCTTGCAAACCTAGCTCTATTGCAAGAGCAAATGCCAGTTATATATGAGTCATTTAAAGACTACACACCAAGTGATACGGGCGTAGCTATAGATGAAGCAAATAATGCAAACTTATTTAATAATAATGAGTTTGTCTATCAAGTTAATCCTAGGGAGTTTGCAAAACAACAAGTTGTTCAGTTTTTAGAAAATCCGCTTTACTTCAAATATCAACTAGGTCATCAAGATGACGAAAATATTGTTTTTGAACATGCCGCGCTTTTGAAATCAATTTATAACGTTCGTTCGTCAGAGACAGATAATAAAATTCACAACCCTGCTGCAGAGAATCGTCTCGACTTTATCTGCTTTTTAGGCGGTGGCTTAGGGTATCAGATAGAAGAGCTACTCAGTAAAAAAGATGTACTAAATGTGTTTTTATTTGAGCCAAGTAAAGACGCTTTTTATGCGTTACTACATTGTATAGAATTAAAACCACTTTTTGATAAATGCACAGCTAATGGCGGACAGTTTTCAATACGTGTAGGCGGCAATGAAGATGGCGTGATTAACGAAATTTCCAAATTTTTGTTTAATCAAGGTCACTTTAATATCAGTCAAATACTATTTTTTAAGCATTATGATAGCTCATTGATTGAAAAAACAATTGATCGTATAAAAGGTATTGGCCATCGTTGGGCTGCAGGCTGGGGGTTTTTTGAAGATGAAATAATTGGCGTGTCGCACACATTAGCCAATTTAAATGCTAAGTTTCCAGTGTTAAAAAAGCCTGAACTAGTTAAAAATTCATTAAATGATTACCCCGTATTTATAGTCGCTAATGGTCCTTCTCTTGATGATGCAATTGAGTTTTTAAAAAATAACCAAGATAACATCATCATAATTTCTTGTGGTACTGCATTAAGAGCTTTGCTTAGCAATAATATTAAACCTGATATCCATATTGAAATGGAACGTACTGCGGCACTATTAGACTGGATTGAGTCAATTGATCGCACATCTGATTTAAATACAAAGTTAAATCAAATAAATATAATTGCGTTAAATACTGTTTACGATAATATTTTAAAGCGTTTTAAAAATGCGCATTTGTTATCAAAAATAAATGATGCAGGCGGTCGTCTTATTCGTGCTTTGGATACAAAGAAGCAGTTTACTTACCCTGATTACAGTAATCCTACAGTATCAAATACAGCGCTTGCTACAGCAATTGAATTAGGGTTTAAGAAAGTATATTTAGTTGGTACTGACTTAGGATTTGTCTCTAAAGAGCACCATCATTCAAAACATAGTATATATTTCGATAATGACTTTAAGCATAAAAAAGTAGTTGAAAAAGGTATTGAAGGTGCATTTGTTGTTAAAGGTAATTTTACTGAAGAAGTATTCACAACCCCGATATTTGACTCATCAAAAGGTAACTTAGAATTACTACTTCAAGAAAACCTAAATGTTAAAGTATTTAATACCGCCAATGGTGCTTTCATTAGGTATACTGAACCTAAACTTATTAAAGATATTGGTAATATAAAACCGATTGTTAATAAGGAAGATAAGATCACAGCGCTACTTTACAAAGCTACTTCTTTAGAGCAATTGTCTGCTGGTAATGTTAATCATAAAATGGAAGCTATCAAAACGAGAACAAAAGATGTTCTTGAGCAGCTGTTGTCTATAACTTCTCAATATTTTGAAACACGTGAGCAGCTTGCTGATGCGTTTAATTTACAAAATAAAATATTACTTACATTACGTAATAGCACCGCAGACGATGTTGTAGTTTATTGGCTGATTCAGGGAACTTTTAGATATTTTCAAGCTTATATTATGACAAGTAGCTATTATTACAATGACTTAGAAATGCGTACTGGATTTATAAATGCATGTGTTGACGCGTTTCATGAACATGTAAAAGGTATCTATTTAGAGTTTATTGAAAACTATAATAAACCGGCCAAAGTCTAATCAAAGTTAGTCGTTATTTATTAGTAACGACTAACTCAATAAAGTCATCTTGTGGTTTTTTGAATAAAGACATGAACACGACATCAGATGGCTTACCATCTAAAATATAATGCTCCTTTAAAATACACTCATTTTCATACCCAGCCTTTAAAAATGCTTTGATACTACCAATATTAGAGGTATAAGCACTTGCAGTGAGCTTTCTTAATCTCAATTTTTGAAAAGAGTACTGGCTTACTAGTCTTATTGCTTGGCTAGCGTAGCCTTTTCCCCAGAACTTTTTATCCCCTATAAAGAGGCTAACCTGGGCAACATTATGAATTGTATTGATACTTCCTATTTTTATATTGCCAATATGTTCATTTTCACTTGTTCTTATTGTAAAAAGTTGCTCGAGAGGGTTATTTAGCTGTAAGGATATATAATTTTTAACAGAATCTATATCCTGCTTATGAAAGCGTGTTTCTAAATACTGGTTCACTTTTGAGTCATTTAACCAACTTACGTATTTAGTTGTAACGTCCTCCAACTGAATACTTCTAATAAAGATACCTTGGATATTGTGACTTTTTATCGTTAATTGGTTCATGGGTTTCCTAAAATGTGAATTTATCGATCGCCTAATTAATGCATTTATTTTAAGGCATAAGGAGCGTAGATATTTCCTCGCCAACCTAATGAGGTCAGCTCATGCTTTATTTCATCATGAAATGAAGATGAGATAATGACTGTTAGCTTTTTGTCTAAATCTTTATTAATGAGAGCATTAATAGTATCGATTGAATACTTAATCGTATAATTGAGACCACAAAAGCGTTTCCCAGTTTTATTTGGATTTCCATCGATAATATACAGAGGCTTTAACCCTGTTAAAGCCAATAAAGTTACAGCTCCAGAACCTGCACCCCAGAAGATAAACTCTTCATCTTTACAGTAGCTTTGTAATGCTTGAATATCTTTATCTATCTTTTGTTTTAGTTTGCCATTATCCGATGGTGCTAAAGGCAGTAAAGATTTTTTCTCTTTATTTGTGAATGAAATAATTAAATTACCGGATGCAGTTACAATACTTTTATCTTTAAACCAACCAAATTGATTTGCAAGGGTTACTAATGAACGCTCTGAGAAAACATGTATATGTTCAACATGAAAAGCTTGTGTTGAAGGCTGTGTGATAGACCAGTCTAAACTAGGTGTTTCTAAAATGAGTGTAGAAGTTGAATGACTTACCTTTGATATGGCTTTGAAAAAATCTTTAAAATCAAAAATGTGTTCAATTACATGGCGAGAATAAATAAGGTCAGATTTAAAACATAGGCTAGAGGCAATTTTTTCAGTGAAAAAAACCTTTTCTACTATCAACTCTTTTTTTTCAGCTGCTATCGCAGTTTCTTCATTTGGCTCAATGCCATGGTAGTCCACATTAGAATAAATTGTCTTTAGTTCTGCTAGTACTTCTCCACTTGAACAGCCTATTTCTAGAACATTTAGCGTTTTTTTATCAATGATATTGTTTTCACTAATAAACTTTATGAAATCATACCTAAATGAGGCACCTATATTTTCAGGTGACGGTGTATAGTAATGATGCTTATATATAGCTTCTAGAATATCTTTATTGTAGTTTAATTGAAAAGCATGTGCGCACTGCCTACAGATTGAGTATTCAATATCAATAACATGTGGCAAAGGTATATTTGACGTATCATCCATTGGATGTTGGTAAATTGGAAAGTTATTTAACTTAAGTAATAAAGTGTTTTTTTTATAATTACAAACAGGGCAATTCATAGCTACTCCTTCTTAACTAACTTTTCTTTTGAGCATAAAAGCTTCTGCATAATCAACACCGACGGTATTACCTCTTACTTTTGCCAATGCCTCAATTGCATCAATAGAACGAGAGTGGGGAGGCTTGCGCATTTCATCTTCATATATTAAGAGTAGCTTTTTCTTTTCTGCTATATGTTCTGAGATATCGACAAAAAACGTTGGTGAAAATGCAAATGCATTGATTGGCGTATTCCACTCTGTACTTGAGTTAACTTCAAATGAATATATTGTTGGGGTTTTTACTAAGGGAATAGGTCTAAATGCAGTCATGACTGCTTGATGTACAATACGATGATCTATATTTAAGTCGCCATAATGGTGTGTATAAATAATATCTGGTAGTTCTTTTTTAGTGACAGACTCTATTGCTTGGACTACATCAAGGATCGCAACTGTGTCCATTTTATTATCAGGAAAATTAAAAAAGTATTGCTTAGCAGACAAATACTCTCCCGCTTTTTTTGTCATCCTAAGGCGCTGTTCATAATCCGTATCAGAGCTGTTTTTTCGTGCTGAAACGCCATTTGTCATATATACAATGGATATATGATCACCTTGTTTTTGATGTTTTAATAAAGTACCACCACATCCAATCGCTTCATCATCAGCATGAGCGACAATAGCAAAAATATTTTTTTTCACTTATTAGTTTCCATTGTTAAATGTTTATTTGATAGCGCTGTTCCTCGGATGATGTCAGATGTAAATTTTTGTCCGATAACTAAATCATAATTATTAGGGGGTAAGCCAAAACCTGGGCGTATTACTCTAATGTTTTCTGAGTTTACAGTATCCCCTTCCTTAACATCCTTTACAACGTAGATTGAACGCCCATGTTCTTTACCTAATCTAGAACCTTTAGCCAGTATTTCGGCGCTACCCAATGCCTTCCATGTGTTGTGGCATGAAATTACTAAAGACTTTAATTCATCTGGCTCTATTGAAAATGTTGCATCAGGTCCGCCTAGTTTACGATCTAGAATAAAATGCTTTTCTATTATCCTTCCACCCATAGCAATAGATGTAATCGCTGGGATATTTGAAAGACTGTGATCAGATAAGCCAGTAATTATGTTTAGCCTTTTTAATTCGTTAAGAGCATTTAAATTCATCTGCTCAAACGATGCTGGGTATGAACTTGTACAGTGCAAAACGGCTATTTGGCTACTGCCATATTTTTTCAAATACTCAACACTTTCTTTTATTTCTTCAAGGCTAGATATACCGCTTGATAAAATTACAGGTTTTCCAGTCTTTGCTATCGCTTTTAATAATTTAAAATCTTGCACCTCAAAGGAGGCAACTTTGTAAAGAGGGCAGTCAAATTTTTCTAATATCGAGACTGAAACTTCATCAAATGGAGAGCTAAATAAAATAATATTATGCTCTTTTGCTTTTTGAAAAAGTGACTCTGTCCAATCTAAAGGCATTGAGATTTCTTCATATAATTTATAATAGCTTTGACCTTTCCAAGGCGGACTTTTGATAATGAAGTCATCCCTATCGCAGTCAATAGTTAGAGAGTCAGCTGTATATGTCTGTATTTTTATTGCATCAACGCCGCACTCAGATGCGACTTCAATCATTTTTAAAGCAAGCTCTTTATTTCTTAAGTGGTTGTTAGACATTTCGGCAATAATGAATGGCTTACTGTTTGCTGAAATTTCTTTATTTAGTATTTTCATGTAGATAATCTTTGTAACTAAAATGAATAAAAGGAATTTTAGCATTTTTTGCGAAAAGTCCGTCTGTTTCTGTTGTATCTCCAACCATTACAACAGAATTAAGTTTATGGCGTTTATTTAATAAATCAAAAGCATATCTGTTTGGTTTTAAACGCTCAGGTGATTTAGGATCGCATAACACTATATCGCAAACATAATTATTTAACTGCAGCCTATCTATTTTAGTTTGCTGAACATTTTTTTGGCCATTGGTAACGACAAATAACCTTTTTTCATCAAGTATCTCAAACAAAGTTGGGATTAAGCTTGCTTTTTTGCTTATGTACTTTCCATCATGTCTATAGTAGGTATTTAGCATTATGCTTAGGTAATGGTTTGGTAATTCATAGGCTGCTATCGCATCATTAAATAGGTACGGATAAAGTACTCCCATTTTTAGCTTATGAGTATGGAGGAATATAGCTAGGCCTTTGAGGGGAAGTTGGGTTATTTCGGAAAGTATTTTTTCAATCTCTTTAAACGCTCCAATGTCATAATCACTTTGATCAAATAGTGTATTGTCTAGATCGAAAATAATATCATCATATTTGCTTAACTGATGCGCCAATTTTTTTATCAGCATATATGTTCTTGCCAATATCTTATTAAGCGGTTATCAGAAATATTTTCTTCTAGTGGTATTTGATATGGCAGCGACAACCAGCTTTTTATGCTCAAATCGATAATGTCGAACCCTGAGTTTATTGAAAAAATTAAACTACCTGAAAGTCTAGGATTGATTTCAATGATATGTGCGTTCTCTCTATCTTCATCTAGCATTATTTGTATATTTATGGGGCCATTAAAGCGAATCTTTTCAACACATTTTTTAGCTAATGTAAGCACTAAAGGGTGTTGATTTATTTCACCGACTCTCGATACCCCAACTGCTTCAAGGCGCTTTCTCGCTAACCCGAAAACCCAATCACCCTCGGAATCTACAAGCACGTCGACAGTATATTCTGTGCCCTTTAATAAGGTTTGTATTACGCCTTTTTTATTTTTAAAAAAGGAAACAATTCATCGTCTTCAATAATATAAATTCCCTTCCCACCTCTACCATACTCTGGCTTGAATATCGCTGGGGCAGATGTTGATGTTGGGGCTACGGGCAAGTTATTTTCTTCGCAGAATAGTTGAAAATTAACCTTACTTGTACAGATGCTTATTGTTGACTTGCTATTAATTAATATCTTCTTTGAGATACTTTTTGATAAGTCTGAACTTTGAGAAAGAATAATAAGTTCTTCATCAATAAATGGAATATATAAGTCAAACTTATCATCAAGTTGGTTGATAAATGGAATAAACTCAGAGCTACTGCATAAAGGCGATAAGTAGAAGTCATCACAGAAGTGCATTGCAATACTTTTGCTATTCTCATTTGCGTCAATACCTATCACTTTGTGACCTAAGGTTTGCAAGTGCTTAATAATAGATATA
The DNA here is from genome assembly GCF_000184065.1 of Pseudoalteromonas sp. SM9913. Classification (NCBI taxonomy): domain Bacteria; kingdom Pseudomonadati; phylum Pseudomonadota; class Gammaproteobacteria; order Alteromonadales; family Pseudoalteromonadaceae; genus Pseudoalteromonas; species Pseudoalteromonas sp. SM9913. The sequence continues at coordinate 2,422,931 of NC_014803.1, read as the reverse complement.
GCTGCAGCAGATGCCGCAGCACTCATTAAAATTCTCATAATAAAGCCTATAGCTATTTTTAATTCGAGAGCTCTTCAGCTCTCTATTCTTAAACTATATAAAGATGGTGTTAAAGCTGTAAAACCTGCTTTTGTAAAAGCAGTGATAGATGCTAAATTATCAGGTCTAATCTCAGCAATAATCGTTCCATGTTTCTTTAGTTCGGTTATATTATTCAAAGCTGCAACTCCAATACCTTTTCCCTGAGCTTGGGGCGAGATCAGAATCGAAACTTCATATTTATTTAATTCAATTTCATCTAAACGAAGAGTGCCAATATCATTTCCATCATGATTAATTATATATAGGGTCCTATCGGCTCTTTTTAGTGTATCTTCGAACCATTTGCAATGCTCTTGCCATGTTGGAATTGCAGTTTGCTTAAAGTATTTACGAACACCACTACTTGTTTGCCACTCAAAGACATTTTTTTTATCGGAATAAGTGGCTTTTTTTAGTTGTACTTTAGATATGAGATTAGGGTTTTGTTGCATTTATATAGTTCTCATTTAAATATGTAAGAGAGTCAATTTTCACTTATATCAACGATGAATTTTGATGGATACAATGAGCAATTCTATATTTTCCTTTGCCATCACTAATAGCTTTTGCTTTTAATGCTAATATTTTACTTTTATCTTCAATTATTTGAATACAGCTATATATGTTGGAGACGGTTGATAAAATAGCTGCTTCACTTAATTCAAATAACTCAATGTTACCATTTTGATTTTCTGCTGTTTTTATCATTATAATGGATTTTCCCATTGATGCAGCTTCGAAGAGCATTGAACCAGGAGCTGTAATGATTACTTTTGATTGATACATTAAGTCAGCTAAGTTTGGAGGTGCTTGATGCCAAGTTATGTTTAAATTTGTATTTTCAATGAGGCTTTTTAGCGTTTTTCCGTGTGCATAACCCAAACCTGTAGTTAAACAAATTTTACCCTTGTATTGTCTTACATCAAGTTCATATAACGAAGCAAAGCTATTGTTTTGAGGATCTGAGGCGCCAAAACATATAAATATGTCATAGGCTAAGTGCTCATCGTTTAATTTTCGAATGAATTCATCTCTGATAATTCCATATTTAGGACCCAGTAGAAGTTTGCATTGCTTAGGCACAAGCTTTTTATAAGCGCTTAGTCTAGACTCTGATGCCGTATCAATTAGTAAATTACAAAGATGTGCTCTATCAGCTAGATCATCGATTATAACTATATAATCAGCTATTAATTGTTGCTCCCATTGAATATCTATTTCATAATGGTCAATTAAAATACTTTTGATATTGTATTTTTCAAGTATTTGGTTGGTTTCTTCAAGTCCATTATTTGCTGTAGATACTTTTAAATAACTAACTAACTGGCTCTTTAGTAAAGATTTCGCTAAAGCAGACTCTTTTACAATGAATCTAATTTTTATATTTTTTTCGGCTAAAGTGTTTGCTAACTCTAAACAGCGCATTAAATGGCCGGCACCGATTAATTCGTTGGCATCTGTTCTTATGGCTAATTGCATTATCTCACCTTAAAAACGGGCTCTAATAGTTTACCTTTAAAAATATCATACAAATTTTGCGTTTCTATTGTATTTTTTAAAATAAAAATAACTTCATCGTATGCATTAAGTAATTTCTCTATATCATCATGTGTATGGGCAAAGCTAAGGTTATGACTACCACCAATTAAAATACCTCTAGTGCACATCTCTTGAATAAATAAAGATTTTAGCTCTAATGAGGAATATTTTTGAGTGTCTTTAATAATAATAAAAGACCATGACGGATGGCCTGCAGTACTCAGCCAATCTTTTACATCGTGTTTTTCTATTAATTTATTAAGCTCACAAATTAATTTTTCACCTAAAGTGTGAATATGTGTCAGTACTCTTTCTTGCTGCATTTTTTTTAATGTTGTTTTTGTAGCAACTAAAGACATGGTTTCGCCCGCAAAGGTGCCGGAAAAGAAAATGTCTTCCATCAATGACATTATTTCTTTCTTTCCAACAATAGCTGAAATAGGGAATCCGTTTGCCATGCCTTTGCCAAAGGTTGCTAGGTCAGGTGTAATATTAAATAAGCCTTGAGCACCATGTAGATCAAACCGAAAACCGGTAATTGTTTCGTCAAAAATTAGTACAGAGCCATGTTTTTTACAAAGTGCTTGTACTCCTTCAAGAAATCCAGCTTCTGGAAAGGCTATATTCATTGGCTCCATAATTACAGCAGCAAGCTGTTCAGGGTATTCAGTAAAGAGCCTTTCTAATGAGCTAAGGTCATTGTATGTAAACGTATGGGTAAGCGCTCTAACACACTCAGGAACACCTAAATTTCTGGTTGTTGAGCCAATATACCAATCTTGCCAACCATGATAACCACAGACAGCAACATGCTCTCTTTTTGTATAAGCTCTTGCTAGTCGAATAGCAGCAGATGTTGCGTCACTGCCATTTTTACCAAAACGCACCATTTCAGCGCAAGGTATTAGCTTTGTGAGTTCTTCGGCGACTTCCATTTCTAACCTATGAGGAAGGGAGAAAGTGATCCCTGAGCCAAGCTGGTCAATAACAGCTTGATTTACATCGGCATCACAGTAACCTAAAGAAACAGAAAGTAAGCCATTCACAAAGTCAATATACTCATTATTATCAGCATCCCACACTTTAGAACCTAAACCTCGTTCAATAAATAAAGGTGCTGCATTTTGTGGGAACGCAATTCTACTCTTACTAAAAGTTTGGGAACCTAGAGGAATGGTTTTTTCAGCTCTATGTAGCCACTCCGCTGAATTAGTGTAATTATTCATAGCCTTCTTCTTTATCTTGTTTTAATGATTTAACCATTCCCTCATTTCGAGCAATTTGGGAGTTTAATAAGTTCAGCTCTGGTTTATGCGATAACAATTCCAGTATATCTTGATAATTAAAATTAGGCTTTTTTACATATAAATTTTCATATATTGATGAAATCAACTCAAAGTCATTGGGTTCGTCAACAGTCCATCTATAGGCAGAGAGGTCTTGCTCACTTTGGATATTCTGTAACTTATACTTATCAGGGTGACTTGTTATATAAGGTGTTACGTGTTCTAGCTCAGAAGGCTTTTCTGCATATTTATAAGCGTTATGTAAGGCCTTTTTACTGATCACTTCAATATCGAGACCATCAGGGTATGTGGCTACTAAGCAGTTTGAAGTATAATCATTGTTGTTTTTTAAATGACTATTAATGACATAGTCCATGAGCTCAGGGTCAATCACTGGGCAGTCAGCTGTTATTCTAACGATAGCATCACAAGGGTAATTGAGTTCAGCATGAAAGTACCGGCTGAGAACATTGCTTAAACTTCCTCTAAAGCATAATAAATTATTCTCATTGCATAACTGTTCAATAATGTCGTCACTTTCATCAGTACTTGTGACAATAACTAGGTTGTCTACTAATTTTGCTCGTTGTACACGCTTAGCTTGTTGAATAAACATAGGTAAACCTTGGAGGTTCTTTAAAACTTTATTAGGTAAGCGTGTTGATCCTGTCCTAGCTTGCATGAAAGCATTTATCATATTTTTAATCCTAGCGCTTAATTAACCAAGCCATTGCGATGGATTGATTAATGCTAAATTACTTGAAGCTAAAGAGGCTAAAACGTCATCCGAGGGGAGTGTAAGCTTTTTTGCGGCGCAGTAGCTGTCTATTAATTGTGTTAACTGTTCTTGTGAGCAACATCCTATAATTGCATTTTCGATATGAGGGGCTTTTTGCGCAATAATTGCTAATGCGAAAGTTAGCCGATTGCAGCCTAATTCATTAATAACACGATTATACTGAGAAAACTCATTATTAAACTGTGAAAAATAAGCGTTATTTTGAATCATTGGCTCTAATAAAAGCCCTTGTAAAAATATCGAGCGAGCGTGAAGCTTTATATTTTTTTCTATTAGCTTATCGATAATTTCAGGTTGTATAAAACGTTGATCTAACCAATTAACAGGAGCTTGAATCAGATCTAAATTAAACCTTTCACTAAGTAATTCAAGTTCTTTAGGATTATAAACAGAAACACCTATTCGCTTAACTATGCCTTTGGTTTTTAACTGCTCTAGCTGCGAAAAATAGTCTTCCCCTGAACTGCTTAAAAGCAACTCACAATTATGAAATAACACTGCATCAATTGAGTCACAGTTCAGATTTTTTAAGCTTTTTTCTACCTGCGCGTGAATATTTTCACTTGATACTTTAGTAACAATAGATAAAGCTTGGCTTAAACCCGATTGGCCAATATTACTCTCGCTAATTCCATAAGCTGATGCCGTATCAACCACTGTAATGCCAGCGTCTAGCGCAGCACTAAGTATTCGTTTGATCTCATTTTTTTTTACCTGCCCAAGGGTGTTACTAATACCATAATTCAAACCAAATTGGGCGGTTCCTAAAGCGATTTTCATAGTTGTTTAGCTAATGTTTCTATTATGAAGTTTTGTTCTGAATTAGTTAATCCAGGATGCAAAGGTATGGTGAGAGCGCAGCTGTAGTATCTCATTGCATTTGGAAAGTCATTTGCCTTAAAGCCAAGCTCTTTGTAATAAGGTTGTATATGAATTGGAATGTAATGCAAATGACTCGTTATGCCTTGCTCTCTTAAACTACAGATAAGAGAATCATGTTTTACAATTGCATCACCAGACAAGGTTAAAATATATAGATGGTAACTAGAATAGCTTTGGTGTGATTGAGTTAAATGATTGATAGACATATCTTTTAGCTTGCTAGTATATACTTTAGCTAGCTGATTGCGTTTTGCAACAAATTCATCAAGCTTTGAGAGCTGGCTAAGGCCTAGTGCAGCTTGTAACTCAGTCATTCTATAATTAAAGCCGAGTTCAACTTGCTGATAGTACCAAGGGCCATGACTTGGCTCTGTCATTTCACTCTGATCGGATGTAATCCCGTGACTACGTAAACGCACCATTTTATTAGTAAGTCGTTTGTTGTTTGTTACCGCCATTCCACCTTCAGCTGAGGTGATTATTTTGACTGGATGAAAGCTAAATACGCAAATATCTGAAAACTCACAGCTGCCCACAGGCTTACCTAAATATTTTGCACCAATAGCATGTGAAGCATCTTCAATAATCTTAAAGCCATATTCAACTGCAAGTTGATATATAGCCTGCATATCACATGATTGACCTGCCAGGTGAACTGGGATGACTACCTTTGGTAAACGATTATTTTCTTTAGCAATAATAAGTTTTTTTTCTAACTCATCAGTGCACATATTCCCTGTTGCTACATCAATATCCACAAAGTCTATTTGAGCACCACAGTACAGTGCACAATTTGCGGAAGCAACGAACGAAATAGGGGAGGTCCACACGATGTCATCTTTCCCCACATTTAACGCTAAACATGCAACGTGCAATGCTGATGTGGCACTGTTTGTTGCACATGCATAGGTGCTGCCACAATAATTTGCGATGGCTTGCTCAAAAGCGGGTACTTTTGGGCCTTGCGTTAACCAATCAGATTTTAAGACATCAACTACTGCGTCGATGTCTTGTTGAGAGATAGCTTGTTTGCCGTATGGGATCATGGAGTCATTACTTTTAAATTAAGGCTTCAATATTGAAGGCTTCAATTTCTTCAATCGTCATGTAATGTGGGTTGTTCAAAGAGTTATATTCAAAGCCTTGCTGAACTTTTTTTCCCTTTTCATTAAGTGCATTAACTGTAAAGTCATTACTACGACTGCTAAATTTGATGCCTGGTGCAATTACAAAATGATCGTTATATTCATAGGTTTCAAAACACAGATCGGCAGGGCACATAACTTCATGAAGTTTCTCTCCTGGGCGAATACCAATAATTTTAATAGGTAATTCAGGAGCCATTGCTTTTGCTAAATCAGCAATTCGAATTGATGGGATTTTAGGTACGAAAATTTCACCGCCCAACATGCGCGCGAAATTTGTTAAAACAAAATCAACACCTTGTTGAAGGCTTATCCAAAAACGAGTCATTTCGTCATGAGTGATAGGGATGTGATCACGGCCTTCATTAATGAATTTTTGGAAAATAGGCACAACTGACCCTCGCGAACATACTACATTCCCATAACGCACTACTGAAAAAGTCGTTTTATGGCCGCCTGCAATATTGTTTGCCGCTACAAATAATTTATCCGAGGCTAATTTAGTGGCACCATACAAATTAATAGGGTTAGCTGCTTTATCTGTAGAGAGGGCAATGACTTTTTCAACATTGTTATCAAGTGCTGCATTAATGACGTTTTCTGCGCCATTAATATTAGTTTTGATGCATTCCATTGGGTTGTACTCTGCGGCAGGTACCTGCTTAAGGGCTGCAGCATGGATGACATAATCAACGCCACGCATTGCGCGATTTAGTCGTTCTTTATCTCGAACATCACCAATAAAGTAGCGCATGCAAGGCTGATCAAAATCTTGCTGCATCTCAAACTGTTTTAACTCGTCACGAGAAAAGATAATAATTTTTTTTGGACTGTACCGCTCTAATAGTGTTTTTACATACTTTTTACCGAACGACCCTGTTCCACCTGTTATTAAAACTACCTTTCCATCAAACATGAGATTCTCTCCACAGCTAACCAGCCTAATATTGCCAAATCTATTTTAAAAGTTAGATTTATACTTATTTACAGCTTTTTTATTTTTTTGATTACCAACTATTTTAACCGCTAATAGTTGTTTTTGAGCATCCATTTTAGCAGATAGCTGTTCTATTAGGTTAATTAAAAACTCAAGTTCAGTCGCAGAGTAAAAAGCTTTTTCTCTTGTAAGTGATTCACTTATATATGTATCAAGCTTATTATGAATACTCAGCGCTTGCTCAATATCCCAATCCTCTGAGTCATTAATCAAACTCACTAGCTCATTACAATATTTGCGAGTTTCACTATCTGTAACTTGTGAACTCGTTATTTGCTTTAAAGCCATTATAGTTGTGGTTCTCTTTGCTCGAATGGAATTGCTTCCCAACCTGATTTAATCTCTTTAATCAAGGTAATTACTTCATCGATTTTATCTATATTGTTTTCAAGGTTTGCAGTTAATAAGCAGCGCTGGCAGTAGTCATACAAAGAGTCTAAGTTAGTTGATACTTCATTATTGTGTTCAAAATTTAATACCTGCTGCAACGCACCAAGTAGCACAATACAATCAGAGATTGCGTTGCCTTTTTTTTCTAACTCTTTACGTTCAATAAATCCTTTTGCAGCAGAGAGCTTGCCAACAATATTCACAAACACGAGTTTAACTTGGTCGTAAGGCGTCATTTCTTTAACACTGCTAACTGTTATTTGACGGTATTTATTGATTGATGCATGAGCCATAGGTAATTCCTCAAATTTTAATAACATGTTCAGAACTCTAAGCAAGTTTAGTTCCAACATAAGTTTGACTATTACTTTATCGGCAAAAACAGTCACACCTTTAAGTAATAATAGCAGTTTTTATGTGTTTCTTCTGTGTGGAATCGTATCATTGAAAATCGCATTATATGTCGTTTAATTCATCCTAAGTATGTATATCACTAAAACTACCTAGGCAATTAATAGTTATAAAGTATTGACTTTGTGCGGCCAGTGTCTGTTTTTTGGCGTTAATGTCAAAAAATCGCCGCTATTGCTTGCATCCAAACCCAACTGGCTTACAATTTGATTAATAAAACAAATTAGTGAAATAAATGGCTCGCTAAAGATGATCTTAATTTTAGATAATAATAACAATCGCTCTATTGGATTATACGCATCGCTTACTTTTATTGGTGAGGCTGTACAGTTGCAAACAGAAGCTGACTTTGAACAGGCATGCAGCCACTATCAAAACAAAGAATGTATTGTGGTGTTAGGTGCTTTGCAGTCTTTAGATCACGAAAGTTTAATTAAACGATACCCAACATTTCCTTTTTTACTCATTGGTGAAACGCTTAAACCTTTGTTGAGTTTGGCTAATGTTGTGGGGTTGATATGTGAGCCATTTACTCATGAAATAACCACACAGCTGTTACACGACTGTCAGCAATATCAGCGCATGTTGCCGCATGAACATAAAAATAACAAAGAGAAAAGCACCTTTGATGGTCTTGTTGGTGAAACCAAAGCGGTAAAAGATTTACGCTTTTTAATTACGCAGGTTGCTAAAACCGATGCTAACGTACTTATTTTAGGTGAGTCGGGCACAGGTAAAGAAGTAGTTGCCCGTAACGTACATTTGCTCTCTAAGCGTAACAAAGGCCCATTTGTGCCAGTAAACTGTGGGGCTATTCCTGCTGAGCTATTAGAAAGTGAACTATTTGGTCATGAAAAAGGCGCGTTTACTGGGGCTATTTCAGCACGTAAAGGCCGGTTTGAATTGGCGCAAGGTGGCACGCTATTTTTAGATGAAATAGGGGATATGCCGCTGCAAATGCAGGTTAAGTTACTGCGAGTACTACAAGAGCGTAGCTATGAGCGCGTTGGCGGTACCAAAGCGATTCAAGCCGATGTACGTGTTATAGCTGCAACCCACCGTGACCTTGAAAGCATGATAGAAAAAGGCTCATTTAGAGAGGATTTATACTATCGTTTAAATGTTTTTCCTATTGAGAGCCCATCTCTTGCTCAACGCGCAGAAGACATACCATTACTACTTAAAGAGCTTATGCGCCGTGTAAATGAACAAAGCGGTACTACGGCTAAGTTTACAGAGCGTGCTATTGATAGTTTAAAAGAACATTCTTGGCCGGGTAATATTCGTGAGCTCGCTAACTTAGTTGAGCGTATGGTTATTATGTTCCCAGACAAGGTGGTTGATGTTCCTGATTTACCCAATAAATACCGCTACATTGAAGTTGAAGCCTATGAGCCACAGTACCCAGAAGAGCTGATGGAGCGTGATGCCTTTAATGATATTTTTAGTGGCGGATTTAGCGAAGATGAAATAGATCTAGAAGATGATTTTGTTCAGGCTGCACCTGGTTTATTGCCCGATGAAGGTATTGAGCTCAAAGAGTACTTAGCTGAGCTTGAAATTAACTTAATCACCCAGGCATTAGAGCGCTTTGATTACGTTGTTGCCCGTGCTGCTGAAGTGCTTGGCGTAAGACGAACCACACTGGTCGAAAAAATGAAAAAATATAACCTTTCTAGAGATTGAGAGCTAAGTGCATGTGCTAGGTACTAGGCGCTAGGTGTTAGGTTAGAAAAAATAAACACCGCGTTTAATGCAAACTCGGCGCTATACTTGTCAGCGGGTTTACCCCGCGTCTCGTAACCCGTAACCCCCACCTAGCCTAGCTTTTTAACTTCTTCTTTTCTAAAGCAATTATTACTATGATCGTTAACCATTCCACAGGCCTGCATGTAGGCATACACTGTGGTTGGGCCTAAAAACTTAAAACCGCGCTTTTTTAAATCTTTTGCAAATAACGTTGATGCTTCAGTAACTGCAGGGTAATCCGCAAGCGTCTCTAAATCGTTTACCTGAGGTTTATTACCAACAAACCGCCACTGGTAATCACTAAAGCTGCCAAACTCTTTTTGAATAGCAATGAAGCACTTTGCATTATTAATTGTTGCGGCTATTTTTAAGCGGTTGCGAACAATTCCCTCATTTTGCATTAATGTTTCTAGGTCCTGCTCAGTAAAGGCCGCTACTTTATTTACATCAAAGTTTGCAAAGGCGTTTTTATAATTAGCGCGCTTTTTTAATATGGTGTACCAACTTAACCCTGCTTGTGCAGATTCTAACGTTAAAAACTCAAAAAGTAGTTGATCGTCATACACAGGAACGCCCCATTCATGGTCATGGTAATCCACATAGTCGGGCTTTGAGGTATCTAACCATGGGCAGCGGCACTGAGTCTCTTTATTCATGCATGTTCCTTTGCGCGTCATTTTTACGACACGCGTTTTGTTGGTTTAATTTATTGAATTTACTAGTAAATAATTTTGGTACATATTGTGCATTAGATACAGTATCTACATTATTTTAGAGAGTTGATTATGGCCCTTGCAAGTGTGCTAAAACCCCAGTTTATTTCTGCTAATCAGTATAACCCATGTTTACTGCAAGAGGAGTATGTTGGTGAGTTGAGTGATTTGCGTCAACAAGCAAGTTGGCTCTCTCATCTGGTTGATACCATGCCTGCGGGCGTGATTGTACTTGATGGTAAAGGAATGATCGCTAAGGCAAACCAAATAGCTATCGATATGCTCGGCGAGCCATTAGAAGGAGAGAAGTGGTTTAGCGTTATTCAGCGCTCATTTCGTCCTCATCAAGATGATGGTCATGAAGTGTCGTTAAAAGATGGACGCTTAATAAAGCTCGATATTACTGCACTCGCGCCTGAGCCTGGGCAACTTATACTAATGACCGATTTAACCGAAACCCGACGCTTACAAAAGCGAGTCGCGCATATGCAGCGTTTAAGTGCCTTAGGTAAAATGGTTGCGTCTTTAGCTCATCAAGTACGCACACCGTTATCAGCGGCTATGTTGTATGCCGCAAATTTAGGCTCAAAACGCTTACCCGAAGCGTCTCGCGGCAGTTTTCATACTAAATTAATGTCACGTTTAAAAGATTTAGAAACCCAAGTAAACGACATGCTGTTATTTGCTAAAAGTGGTGATCAGCAAGTTGTTGAGCAAGTGTCGATGCAACAGCTACTAAGTGAAGTTAAAGCCGGTGCCGATGCTATGGTAGCGCTCAATGATAGCGAATTAAATGTGAGCTTACCTGAACCCGATATTGAAATTATGGGTAACAAAACAGCATTGGCAAGCGCAATTCAAAACCTAATTCATAATAGTATTCAAGTCATTGGCAGTGGTGCACAAGTACATCTTAGTGCTTTGCGTGATATGCAAGATCCTGATTATGTTCGCATTAGTGTTAGTGATAATGGCCCTGGGCTTGATTTAGCACAAACTGAAAAAATATTTGAACCCTTTTATACCACTAAAAGCCAAGGTACTGGTTTAGGACTTGCCGTTGTAAGTTCAGTGGCCAGTGCACATCAGGGACGTGTTGAAGCAAACAACAACCCACAAGGGGGAGCAATTTTTAGTATGTTGCTACCTATTAGTGTCACATCTAAATTAGGGGAGTCACAATGAGTAACACTATTTTAGTTGTAGAAGATGACGCCGGACTTCGTGAAGCATTAATTGATACGCTTGAAATGTCAGGTATAGCCTGTATGGCCGCCAATAGTGCCGAGCAAGCCATGGTGCTACTAAAAAAAGAAGCATTTTCATTGGTGGTCAGTGATGTACAAATGGGCGCAATGAGCGGCTTGGATTTATTACGTAGTATTAAATTAAATTACCCTGATTTACCCGTACTAATGATGACGGCCTACGCCACTATTGATGATGCTGTAGAGGCTATGCGTTTAGGCGCGATTGATTATATGGCCAAGCCATTTGCACCAGAAGTGCTATTGAATATGGTGAGTCGTTACTTACCAGAAAAAGAAAAAGAAACAGACGGGCCCATTGTCGCCGACCCTAGTAGTATTCAATTACTCGAACTTGCTAATAAAGTTGCTCGTTCAGATGCCAGTGTGATGGTGCTTGGGCCAAGTGGCTCTGGTAAAGAAGTACTGGCGCGTTATATTCATGACAAATCAAAACGCTGTAATGAACCGTTTGTAGCGATTAATTGCGCTGCTATTCCAGAAAATATGCTCGAAGCCACTTTATTTGGTTATGAGAAAGGTGCGTTTACCGGTGCGATACAGGCTTGTCCTGGTAAATTTGAACAAGCGCAGGGGGGTACTATTTTACTTGATGAAATCACCGAAATGGATTTAGGCCTGCAAGCCAAGCTGTTACGTGTACTTCAAGAGCGTGAAGTTGAGCGTTTAGGTGGTCGTAAAACCATTGCACTGGATGTACGTGTGCTTGCCACAAGTAACCGAGAGTTAAAAGAAGCGGTTGCTGAAAACCAGTTCCGCGAAGATTTATACTATCGACTCAATGTTTTCCCACTGCTATGGCGACCACTGTGTGAGCGCCCAGGGGACATTATTGTGTTGGCTAAGCATTTGATTGAACGTCACTTAAGTAAAAGCAAAGAGCCAATGGCGTATTTAGATAGCAGTGCAGAGCAAAAACTGCTTAGCCATAGCTGGCCCGGTAACGTACGCGAACTAGATAACGTTATCCAGCGAGCATTAATTTTACGCAGTGGAAATAGTATTGATGAGCATGCTATTTTTATCGAAAATCTAGCCCCAACGCATTTTGTGGCAGAAACTAAAGCTGACATTGAACCTGTAAAAAGTAGTCTCAGTAACGCTTATTATGATGAAAAAGCAGCGCCTGCAGATGAGCAAAAAAATGATTTGTTAGCCGTCGATACTGGTAGTTACAAAGATGAGCTTAAAGATAAAGAACATCGTATTATTTTAGAAACCTTGGCACGCTGCCAAGGAAAACGTAAAGAGGTCGCCGAAACCTTAGGTATTAGCCCGCGTACTTTACGCTACAAATTAGCACAAATGCGTGATTTAGGTATTTCCCTCCCAGCATAACCCCCATAAGCCCTAAGTTCAATCACTTGAATTTAGGGCTGTCAAAACTCTGACTGCTTAATTATTTTACTTAAAGCTTTGTTTTAATTGGTTTTAATTTCTGGCATGTTTTGTGCTTTATTCTCTTTAAGAGTTTACTGCATTATCAGAGACAATTATGAAAATTCAAAACAGTGCTTTATTTCAAGAAATGCAATCAATGGCTGCGGAGGCCACACGTAGTAATCAAGTTAATAACTTGCCAACGCAAGTGCAATCAACCTCTACAGCACAGTTTGGTGACATGTTGAGTAATGCCCTTAATACAGTGCATGAACTTCAGCAAGACACAGGGCAAAAAGTAAAAGCGGTAGAGAATGGCGACAGAAGCGTATCGCTTGCCGAGGCTATGATTGCTTCGCAAAAGTCTTCTGTGGCATTTGAAGCTACGGTACAGGTTCGTAATAAGCTTGTTGAGTCTTATAAAGAAATTATGAACATGCCTGTTTAACTAGGTAGTGGAGAATTATTGTGGCGCAATCTAATCAATCTACAGATCTGGCACTTGCTGATGGCATGATGGAGCAAAGTGAAAACGAAGATCAACAAGAGCAAAAATCAGGCTATTTCAGTGCCCTTGGCGGTGTTGATGTTTTACGTCAAATTACCCTGATTGTTGCATTAGCTATTTGTTTAGCCATTGCTATTTTCGTTATTATTTGGGCTCGTCAGCCAGATATGCGCCCTTTAGGTAAAATGCAAACTGAAGAGTTAATAGAAACACTCGACTTTTTAGATGCACAAAAAATTGACTACCAACTTGATGGCAATGTGGTCTCGGTGGATGAAACTGAATATCAAAATATCAAGTTATTGATGACCCGTGAAGGTTTAGATCAAGGGCCTACATCAGGTAGCGACATTATTATGCAAGACATGGGGTTTGGGGTAAGCCAACGTTTAGAGCGTGAGCGCCTTAAACATGGCCGTGAGCAACAACTTGCCCGTACTATAGAAGAGCTAAATAATGTTACTCGCGCCAAAGTATTGTTAGCGATTCCCAAAGAAAATGTGTTTGCCCGTAGAGAGAAAAAACCCTCTGCAACTGTTGTACTTACTCTTAAACGCGGTCGCTCTTTAGATGGCGAAGAAGTTGACTCGGTTGTTGATATGATAGCTTCAGCGGTACAAGGGCTTGAGCCTTCGCGCGTTACTGTGACCGATCAAAATGGTCGTTTATTAAATTCAGGCTCGCAAACCTCTTTAGCTGCACGCTCGCGTAAAGAATACGATATAGAACGTAAACGTGAGCAAGAATACCTAGAAAAAATCGACAGTATTTTGATCCCCGTGGTTGGATTAGGTAATTACACCGCACAAGTAGATTTAAGTATGGACTTTAGTGCGGTAGAAGAAACACAAAAACGTTACAACCCAGATTTACCTGCGGTAAGAAGTGAAACGACCTTTGAAGAAAATAATATTGGTGGCCTAGCGGTTGGTATTCCAGGCGCGCTTACTAATCAGCCACCAGTTAACTCAACTATTCCTGAAGATGCGATGGCGGGCGGTGCAGGCACTGCAACCTCACCGAGTAGAACTCACAAAGAAGCCACTCGTAACTATGAACTCGATACCACTATTTCACATAAGCGTCAGCAAACTGGAGTGATCCGCAGAATAAGCGTCTCTGTTGCGGTTGATTACCTGCCTACGGTGGGTGAAAATGGTGAAACAACTATGACGCCACGCTCGGTTGAAGCCCTGTCAAATATTCGTCGCTTGTTACAAGGTGGCGTAGGCTTTGATATGCAACGTGGCGATGCACTTGAAGTAGTGACCGTACCATTTGTTCGTGAAGACTCAGCGCTTGATTTCGAGTTACCTTTATGGGAACAAGATTGGTTTATGAAAATGATGCGCTTAGTATTAGGTGCACTGGTTATTATTGTACTGATTTTAGCTGTCGTTAAACCTATGCTTAAACGCTTAATCTACCCAGATAATACACTTGAAGAATACGATGAAGATTCTCTTAGTTCAGGTGTTGATCTTGGTGACAGCACATTAGATATGCTAAATAATGACTTTGATTCTGCTTCTGTTGGCTTCTCAAGCGATGGTACACTACGCTTACCAGACCTACACGGCGACGAAGACTTACTCAAAGCGGTTCGTGCCCTTGTAGCCAATGAACCAGAACTATCATCACAAGTAGTGAAAGCGTGGTTAACAGAAGATGACTGATCAAGAACAAAAACAACTACCTCAAGCGTTTGATGTTGATAAACTTGATGGTGTAGATAAAGCGGCAATATTATTGCTGAGCTTAACTGAAGAAGATGCAGCGCAAATCCTCAAGCACTTAGAGCCAAAACAAGTGCAAAAGGTCGGTATGGCCATGGCGGCAATCGATGATTTGTCGCAAGCTAAAATTAGCGCGGTTCATAATTTGTTTATTGAACAAATTCAAAGCTTTAGTACGATTGGTTTTCAGTCTGAAGACTTCATCAAAAAAGCACTTACAGCCGCATTAGGTGAAGATAAAGCCGCCAGCTTGATAGACCAAATAGTGATGGGCTCAGGCGCTAAAGGTCTTGATTCATTAAAATGGATGGACTCTAAACAGGTGGCTAACATTATTCGTAATGAGCATCCACAAATTCAAACAATTGTTCTCTCTTACCTAGAGCCTGAACAGTCGGCTGAAATTTTAGCGCAATTTCCTGAAAAAGTGCGCCTCGATTTAACCATGCGTATTGCTAATTTAGAAGAAGTACAACCGGCAGCATTACAAGAATTGAATGAAATTATGGAAAAACAATTTGCCGGTCAAGCGGGTGCACAAGCTGCGAAAATGGGTGGCTTAAAAGCTGCGGCAGATATCATGAACTACCTCGATACCAATGTTGAAGGGCAGTTAATGGATTCAATCCGTGAGCATGACGAAGAAATGTCGCAACAAATTCAAGACTTAATGTTTGTCTTCGAAAACTTAATGGATGTAGACGACAGAGGCATTCAAGCAATCCTGCGTGAAGTGCCGCAAGATGTATTAATGAAAGCCATTAAAGGGACCGACGATGCCCTTAAAGAGAAAATTTTGGGTAACATGTCAAAACGTGCCGCTGAAATGCTCGCTGATGATTTAGAAGCTATGGCTCCTGTGCGCATTAGTGAAGTAGAAGCGGCGCAAAAAGAAATTTTATCAACAGCACGTCGCCTTTCTGATTCAGGTGAAATTATGCTTGGTGGTGGCGGTGGTGAGGAGTTCTTATAACCTATGAGTCACTCTAAAGGTCGCCCATTACATGCAGATGAAGCTGATGAGTTATTAAAAAATTGGCCAATTCCTGATGTTGCTCCCGATGAGCGAAGCTTTCGCAATCGCTCTACGGCTTATGGCACACCCTTAGCCGAGCTATACCGTAAAGAAATAGCAAAAGAACAAGTAGAAGAACCGGAAGAACCAGAGCTGCCTTCATTAACTATGGTAGAGCTGGAGCGTATTCGCCAAGATGCCTACGAAGAAGGCCTTAAACAAGGGCACGAACAAGGCTATATAGATGGCTTTGACAAAGGCGTAACCGAGGGTAAAGAGGCGGGTTACAAAGAAGGTGTAGAGCTGGGTAAAACACAAGGCCAAGAAGACGTTAAACCATTAATTGATGAGCAGTTGACCAGCCTGCGTGGCTTACTAGATAGTTTAAGCGACCCGCTTAAAAAAGTGGACGAACAAGCAGAAAAACAGCTGGTACAGCTAGCCACTATGCTCAGTGAAGCGATTATTTATCAAGAAGTAAAAACATCACCTGATATTATTTTACATACTTTGAAAAAAAGCATTGATGCACTTAATGCAGAACAAGAAAAAGTTCGAATTCATCTTCATCCAGATGACTTATCGCTGATAAAAACCAGTTATGGCGAACAAGCTATTGAAGATAATCATTGGCAATTAATTGCAGAACCCACTCTAGAGCGGGGCGGTTGTGAAGTTAAAACAACGTTATCATCTTTAGATATGACCTTGAAAACCCGTGTCAAAGAAACGTTGGATAGCTTTTTGCATAACAGTGGTATCTAACTTTTTTATTGGCGTGTTATGTCTGTGAGCGATACTTCATTAAGCGAACGCTTATCTCAATACCAACGGCATATTAAAATTCCAGCGCCTGCAGTCGCGGGAGTTTTAACGCGTGTGGTTGGTTTAACACTGGAAGCCAAAGGTTTGCGCGCTCCGGTAGGCAGCCAATGTAAAATTGAAACAATGAACGGCTTTGTTGACGCTGAAATTGTTGGATTTAACGATCAAACTTTGTATTTAATGCCTAACGACCACATTTCAGGCGTACTTCCTGGTGCGCGAGTTATCCCCCAAGTTAATGACACAGGTTTGCCTGTTGGCATGAGCTTACTTGGTCGAGTGGTAGACGGCTTAGGCAGACCTTTAGATGGCTTAGGTAAAATTAATGCAGAACATACACTCAAATTTGCTCAAAATGCAATAAACCCTCTTGCAAGACGCCCCATTAGTAAGCCTATGGATGTGGGGGTACGTGCTATTAACTCGGTGATTACTGTCGGCCAAGGCCAGCGCATGGGCTTATTTGCAGGCTCTGGTGTGGGTAAATCAGTATTATTAGGCATGATGACCCGAGGCAGTGAAGCCGATGTGATTGTAGTGGGTTTAGTCGGTGAGCGTGGTCGAGAAGTAAAAGAATTTATTGAAGAAATACTGGGTGTTGAAGGGCGTAAACGTTCAGTTGTTGTTGCAGCCCCCGCTGATGCCTCACCATTAATGCGATTAAAAGGCTGCGAAAGTGCGGTAACCATTGCAGAGTATTTTCGAGATCAAGGTTTAAACGTATTGTTATTACTCGACTCGGTGACGCGTTATGCTATGGCACAGCGTGAAATCGCGCTGGCTGTAGGTGAGCCCCCTGCAACAAAAGGCTACCCACCTTCAGTATTTGCTAAATTACCTGCGCTGGTGGAAAGAGCGGGTAATGGCGGGGAAGGGCAAGGCTCTATTACTGCCTTTTTTACCGTACTGAGTGAAGGCGATGACATGCAAGACCCGATTGCTGATGCTGCACGTGCCATACTTGACGGACATATTGTTTTATCACGTGATTTAGCCGACAGCGGCCATTATCCTGCCATTGACATAGAAAAATCGATTTCACGGGTTATGCCACAAGTGGTGTCTGAGTCGCACATGCAACAAGCTCGTGTGCTTAAGCAAGTGTATTCAATGTATCAACAGAACAAAGACATGATCACCTTGGGCGCTTATCAAAAAGGCAGTGATCAAATGCTCGATCAGGCGATAAACATGATGCCAAGAGTGAACGCATTTTTACAACAAGGGATGCGTGATGTGATTAGTTATGATGACGGCCTTCAAGGGCTAGCGCAATTATTAGGACAAGCATAATGGCTAAAAATAAACTGCATTTGTTGCTCAGGCTCGAAAACGAAAAAGAAGAAACGTTACGCATGAGCTACTTGCAAGCTAATCAAAATTTGCAATTAAATCAGCAAAAGCTGCAAGGCTTAAATGACTTTCGACTTGAATACACGCAGCAACTTCATATTAAGGGGCTGTCGGGTTTATCAAGTGCCGGATTTAGTCAGTATCATGCATTTATTGCTAAAATTGAAGAAGCGATCCGTCAACAAGCAAGCATTGTTAATACCGCAAAGCAGGTGGTTAGCCAGCGTAAAACTTTGTGGTTAAAGCAACAAGTAAAAGCGAAAGCGGTTGCTAAGTTAATTGAAAAACAACAGATAAAAGCGGATATATTGGTCGCTAAGAATGAGCAAAAAATGCTCGACGAGTTTTCCTCTAATCAGTTTTATCAAAGGCATAAAGCACTATAAGGTAGGCATGCTAATTGCTTAGATTCTACAAGAGCAATGATTTTTAGGATTGTGCGGTGGGCTGTTGCCGCTTTTATTAGGTGATTTATGGCGATAAATGATATTTCAATGTTAGCGGTATCTGAGCAAGACTCATACTTAGTTAAAAAAGACAGTGATAAAGCAAAGTTAGACAGCAGTAATGATGCGGGCTTTTTTGATCAATTAGCACTTGCTAACCAAGCCTCTGAAACACATAGTGCGCAAGCCAAAGTGCCACAAAAACAACAATCAGATGAACAAGTCGACCTAAAAGAGCAAACCAGCGAAGAAAAGCCTTTGAGCGGTGAAGATATGCTGGCGCAAATTAATGCGGCACAAGTCATCGATACCTCAGTAAAAAATAACCCCCATGGTGGTGCGCAGTTAATAGACAAAGACGCTGTTAAAATAAACGCTAAGCCTGAAGATAAGCTGGCACCTATTGTTATTAATTTACCAAGTGATGAAATTGTTGATGATACGGCCATTGTGCAGTCACAAAAGACTGTAGGTTCTGAATCAGCAAGCAAAACTGCAGCTGAGTCTTCACAGCTTGACACGAAACCTTTAGCTACAGCTGCCCCAACCGGACAGTATGAGGCTGTTACAAATGAACTCGCGGCTGCTAAACCATCGGATAAGCCGACCGAGACTATGAACATTAAAGCATCGCTAGATGCTTCCGTTTTGGCGCTGTTATCAAAAGATGATAATGCCATTAAAGCAGATAAATTATTGGCAAATTTAACACCTGCTCAGCAAGGTGAATTAGCCACTGAGCTTAATGCGATGAGCAAGCCAATTAATAAAGATAACCTAGCGGATTTAAAGCAATTACTCAGTAAGTATGTGAGTGAAAGTGAGAAGCCGCAAACTCCTCAACAGGCCATTAATACGCAAATAAGCGCGTTAACTACTCCAGAAAAACAGGCTTTACTCAATCAGTTACAGGGGTATATTAAAAATGAGTCTTTACCAACGAAAGAACTTGCCTCGTTAAAAGGGGTAATTAGTGATTTAGAGACAGCCATTAACGCGGACAGCTTGTTTAGCGCCAAAGATAAGCCGCTATTTTCAAATAATGCTTTGGCGGGAGCAATAGCGCCAAAAGCACAGGCTGGTACTGAATCAGCTAATGTAAAACCTGAGCTAAAATTAGAGAGTTCAAAATCGGTAGCTGATAACCCTGAAGAGCTTGCCAAACAGTTAGACGCGCTACAAAAAGAGAGCATGCGCGGCACTAATGCTGAGCAAATGCCACCGCGTGCAGCACAAATTTTCTCTCAGATCATTAATTTATTTGATAAACAGTCGCTTAATACACTCGCTAAATACGATACTTTAGGGTACGAACAAGCTATTATTGAAGCGCAAAGCTTGCAAGCAGGGCAGTTACAAAGTACTGCACAAGCTAAACAAGTAAGCATTGATCCTGCCACGTTACAGGCATTAAACATTATTAAAAGTGATGCGGCAAAAATGCTACAAGAGCGGGTTAGCTCAATGTTAAGTATTAATAATAAAGAAGCTGAAATTCGCCTAGATCCGCCAGAAATGGGCAGCATGCAAATTCGTATTAGAAGTGATGCTGAGCAAGCACAAATCAACTTTGTAGTGCAAAACCAGCAAGCCAAAGAAGCGCTGGAGCAGTCGTTACCTAGGCTTAGAGAAATGCTGATGCAGCAAGGTTTAGAACTAGGTGAAAGCAGTATTTCTTACGGTGATTCCTCAGGTGAGCAAGCACAGCAACAAGAAGGTGATGCACAAGGGCAAATGGCCAATAATCGCTCTACAGATGAGACAAATAGTGAGCAACCAGATAAGCAAATACAGGGTTCTGGACAACAAACGTCATCATCAATAGATTACTATGCCTAAGTCCTGCTATTATAATAGTTAAAACAAGCAAATACCTTTGCAAATAAAGGAAATACAATGGCTGAAGATACTAATTTAGAAATAGAAGAAGTAAGTAAAAGTAAAAGCAAACTCATAATAATTATTGCCGCTGTATTACTTATTGTTGGCGCTGTGGCAGGGTACTTTTTATTATCAGGTGGTGATGAGCCAGTAGAAACCCTTGCTGATGATGCTGCCAATGGTGAGGTAGCTGCTGCGCCAACAAGTTCTTCGGCAACGGTTGGCAGTGCTTTATATGTTGCTATGCCTAGACCGTTTATTTTTAATGTGCCAGGGGCTAGTCGCGATAGAATTGTACAAATTAAAGTACAATTATTAGTGCGCGGCGATGGTAATGAAGAAACGGCTAAAAAACACATTCCACTGATTGAAGGCACACTCCTGAGTGTATTTTCCATGACAACGGCTGATGAACTTAGCACCAGTGTAGGCAAAGAAACACTGCGTTTTACTGCACTTGATAAAGTACAGGCCGCTATGATGGATGTTGAAGGGAACAAAGTAATTGAGCGGGTACTATTTACCGGCTTTGTGATGCAATAAGGGGCCAGTGTGAGCGATTTATTATCCCAAGACGAAATTGATGCACTATTACATGGTGTCGATGAAGTCGAAGAGGAAGATATACACGACGGTGAAGATGGTGAGGGAAGTACACTACAGTACGACTTTTCTTCGCAAGATCGCATCGTGCGTGGTCGCATGCCGACACTTGAAATTGTTAACGAGCGATTTGCCCGTCACATGCGAATTAGCTTATTTAACATGATGCGCCGCACCGCTGAGGTGTCAATTAACGGCGTGCAAATGATCAAGTTCGGTGAGTACATACATACCTTGTTTGTACCAACGAGTTTGAATATGGTGCGTTTTCGCCCACTAAAAGGCACCGGCCTTATTACCATGGAAGCACGCTTAGTATTTATACTGGTAGACAACTTCTTTGGTGGCGATGGCCGTTATCATGCCAAAATTGAAGGACGTGAATTTACCCCAACAGAACGCCGAATCGTGCAAATGCTGCTAAAAATAATCTTTGAAGATTACAAAGAAGCATGGGCACCGGTGATGGATGTGTCGTTCGAGTACCTCGATTCTGAGGTAAACCCTGCGATGGCTAATATTGTTAGCCCAACCGAAGTAGTGGTTATCAGCTCTTTTCATATTGAGCTGGATGGTGGCGGGGGAGACTTTCATATTGCGCTACCTTATTCAATGCTCGAACCTATCAGAGAGCTATTGGATGCGGGTGTTCAGTCTGATACTGAAGATACCGATTTACGTTGGAGTAAGGCGCTTCGTGACGAAATAATGGACGTAGAAGTCGATTTATCGACCCAGCTACTTGAAGTTGATTTAAGCTTAAAACAAATAATGGAGCTCAAAGCTGGGGATATAATTCCAGTTGAAATGCCTGAGCATATTACCGTATTTGTGGAAGAACTCCCTACATTTAGAGCTAAAATGGGTCGTTCACGCGATAACGTTGCGCTACAAATTAGTGAAAAAATTAAACGCCCTGATTCAGTTAAATCTGAGCTGCATGTCTTTACCAAAGGCGGCAAAAAAATTGATTCAGATGCAGAATTAGCAGAACTAGAAGATGATTTACACCTTTCAAACGGTGTAGACTTAGACTGGTAATTGATTAAAAGGTTAAAAGTATGAGCGATGATCAAGATACAATGGACGAATGGGCAGCAGCACTTGCTGAAGCTGAAGGCACTGACGATAGTCCTGAGGTCAAAGTAACCGAGCTTGATGAGCTTGATGATTCAAAGCATGAACTCAGCGGTGAAGAAAAACGTAAACTCGATACTATTTTAGACATTCCCGTTACTATTTCTATGGAAGTAGGGCGTTCTAAAATTAATATTCGTAATTTATTACAACTTAACCAAGGTTCGGTCGTTGAGCTTGACAGGGTTGCCGGCGAACCGCTCGATGTTTTAGTTAATGGTACTTTGATTGCGCATGGCGAAGTGGTTGTGGTGAACGATAAGTTCGGTATTCGTTTAACGGATGTAATTAGCCAGGTTGAACGGATCAAAAAGTTACGATGATAGCACTAGTCAGTTTAAGCAATTCGGTGTTTGCAGCAACAGATGCTGCAACACCGACCACAGATATCGTATCCATGGTGTTATCTTTGGGTATGGTTGTGGTGTTAATTTTAGTGTTGGCTTTTTTTGTAAAAAAGCTCAATCCAAATTTAACCAATAACGATGAGTTTAAAGTGATCCGCAGTCTTCCGTTGGGATCACGTGAGCGCTTAATGGTGGTTGAAATAGATAATGCACAGCACCTATTAGGGGTTACTCCACACAGTATTAATTATCTACACAAGTTAGAAACCCCCCTAACAGAAAAAGAGTTACCAGAATTAGCGAAGCGGTTTGGCAAAATGTTGAATCCGCAACTTAATCAAAATAAAAAGAACTAATATTATGACTAAATGGCTGCTTTTCCTATTTGCCATGGTGTTCGTCCCAGGGGTCAATGCCGAGGGGATTGACGCGCTGACGATCACCACTAATGCCGATGGCACCCAAGACTACTCAGTGACGCTACAAGTGTTGGCGATCATGACGGCTATGAGCTTTATTCCAGCCGCCATTATCATGATGACCTCTTTCACTCGAATTATTGTTGTTTTAGCTATTTTGCGCCAAGCCATTGGTTTGCAGCAAACGCCTTCGAATCAAGTATTACTAGGTATGTCGCTGTTTTTAAGTATTTTTATTATGGCGCCAATTTATGAGCAAATAAATGAGCGAGCTATCGAACCGTATTTAAGTGAACAAGTAACGTCACTTGAAGCACTTGATTTAGCCAAAGAGCCAATGAAAGCGTTTATGCTCTCACAGGTACGTATAAAAGATTTAGAAACCTTTGCTAAAATAGCAGGTTACGATCAGCTTGACTCGCCTGAAGCAACGCCAATGGTTGTGCTTATTCCTGCGTTTGTGACCAGTGAGTTACAAACCGCTTTTATTATTGGTTTTATGTTTTTTATTCCCTTTTTGATTGTCGATTTGGTGGTTGCATCGGTATTGATGGCCATGGGTATGATGATGTTATCGCCCATGATTGTGTCGCTACCGTTTAAAATTATGTTGTTTGTATTGGTTGATGGGTGGAGCTTGGTGATGGGTACACTCGCTAAAAGCTTTGGCTTGGGCACGTAGTTGTGCACTCTTCATTGAACCAACCACACTAGGAGTCGTCCATGGAACCTGAAGTATTTGTTGATATTTTAAGTGGAGCCCTATTTTTAGTGATTAAGCTGGTGTCTGCCATTGTGGTACCTGGCTTAATTATTGGGTTGGTTGTGGCTGTGTTTCAGGCAGCAACCTCAATTAACGAACAAACACTGAGTTTTTTACCGCGTTTATTAATCACCATCAGTGCTCTGATTGTGGGAGGACATTGGTTTACTCAAGAGCTAATGGACTTTTTTAATCGCTTAGTGCTGCTTATCCCCGAAATTGCAGGTTAACAATGGAATTTCCATTTTCCGTTGTCATTCAATGGTTAAGTGATTTTTTACTGCCCTTAGTGCGCATCAGCTCTATGATCATGATCATGGCGGGTATTGGCGCAAAAAACGTACCTGCTCGAATAAAAATGGGCTTGGCTGTTGTGGTCACCTTCTTAGTTGTTCCTGTTCTTCCTGCTGCTACATTTACTAATCTATTTTCTTTTGAAATGAT
This sequence comes from Pseudoalteromonas sp. SM9913, assembly GCF_000184065.1. Taxonomy (NCBI): domain Bacteria; kingdom Pseudomonadati; phylum Pseudomonadota; class Gammaproteobacteria; order Alteromonadales; family Pseudoalteromonadaceae; genus Pseudoalteromonas; species Pseudoalteromonas sp. SM9913. The sequence continues at coordinate 2,398,814 of NC_014803.1, read as the reverse complement.
TTTAGTGGTACTCCAACAAATGTTGATTGGTGTCGCAATTGGTTTTGCGTCCACACTATTACTCAATACGTTTGTGTTAGCCGGTCAAATTCTTGCTATGCAAACCGGTTTAGGTTTTGCATCTGTTGTTGACCCCTCTAATGGGATGAGTGTGCCTGCAGTGGGGCAATTTTATCTAATATTAGCTACCTTATTATTTTTTGTGTTTAATGGTCATTTAATGATGATTCAAATGGTAGTGCACAGTTTTGAAGTACTCCCGATTGATGGCAATTGGTGGGCGGTTGATCATTACTGGGACATAGTGACATGGGGTGGTTGGATGTTTACCACTGCATTAGTACTGTCATTAGCACCATTAACCGCCATGCTGGTTATTAATATGGCATTTGGTATTATGACCCGTGCTGCACCGCAGTTAAATATTTTCTCGATAGGCTTCCCGTTTACCTTAGTGGCAGGGCTCGTTATTATTTGGGCAACGCTCGGTAACTTTGTCACTCAGTTTGAGTTCCAATGGCTAAAAATGGTTGAGCTGATGTGTACTCTAGTTGGTTGTTCCCCTTAGGAGAGCGTAATGGCTGAAGATTCCGGACAAGAAAAAACCGAAGAACCCACCCCCAAAAAAGTTGATGATGCTAAAAAGAAAGGCCAAATAGCGCGTTCTAAAGAGTTAGGTACCATGTTTGTGCTTATTTTTTCTGCTATTTCCTTATTAATGTATGGGCCTGAAATTGGCAAAGGCTTGTACCGCATTATGGGAAGAATGCTGAGTCTTAACCGCAATGAAACCTACGACACCACCAAAATGTTTGCCGTATGGGGAGAGGTGGCCGACGTACTGTTATTTCCTATGTCGATGTTTGTACTCATTATTGTATTGGCTGCATTTATCGGTAATACCATGCTTGGCGGCTTTAATTTTAGTTGGCAAGCAGCTGCGCCCAAGGCCAGTAAAATGTCGCCAATGAAAGGCTTTACCCGCATGTTTGGTCCACAAGCGGCTATAGAATTGCTTAAGTCATTATTAAAGTTTGGCTTAGTAGCCGCATTTGCTATTTTTTTAATTAATACGTTTTTTGATGAAATCTTACATTTAAGTATAGAAAGTGCGCCTGGCAATATTGTTCATGCTTTGGAAATTTTAGCGTGGATGTTTTTAGGCATGTCTTGCACCTTAATTATTATTGCTGCTATTGACGCCCCATTTCAAAGCTATAGTCATAACAAACAGCTTAAAATGACTATGCAAGAGGTAAAAGACGAATATAAAAACTCAGAAGGTGATCCGCAGATTAAAGCGCGCATAAGGCAAACCCAACGTCAAATGTCGCAAAAGAGAATGATGCAGGATGTGCCAGACGCCGATGTTATTGTTACCAACCCTACTCACTATTCCGTAGCTTTAAAATACGATACAGAGCGAGCAGGCGCGCCTATTGTATTAGCCAAAGGTGTGGATGAGCTCGCCATGCAAATTCGTAAAATTGCATTGGGTAATGAAGTGCCTATTGTTGAGTCTCCAACTTTAACCCGAGCGCTTTATCATACTGCAGAAGTGGGTGAGCAAATCCCCGATCAGCTCTTTACTGCGGTTGCTCAAGTGCTTGCTTATGTGTTTCAGCTTAAACGGTTTAAAAAAGGCCGTGGAAAACGCCCTGTTGCCCTTAATAAAAAGCTGCCTATCCCCGATGAATTTAAGTATTAACTGCTAACCAACTAACTTGGAATAGTTATTGCAATTTCAGCGTAGTGTCAATTTTTTGAAATTGTAGAGTTATGGAATTTAAAGCGGTATTACAACAACTTAATAAAGATAAAAAAGAATATGCGAAGGGCGTTGGTACACCGCTTTTGGTGTTGGCTGCGCTGGGCATGGTTATTTTACCGCTGCCTCCATTCCTGCTTGATATATTATTTTCGTTTAATATCGCGCTTGCGTTAGTTGTATTACTGGTCACTGTATACACCATGAAGCCGCTTGAGTTTGGTATGTTCCCAGCGGTGCTGTTAATTGCAACCATAATGCGCTTGGCACTCAATGTGGCCAGTACCCGGGTGGTACTGCTTGAGGGTCATAACGGTGGGGATGCTGCTGGTAAAGTCATTGAAGCATTTGGTTCAGTGGTAATCGGTGGTAACTACGCCGTGGGCTTGGTGGTGTTTTTAATTCTGATCATCATTAACTTTGTGGTAATCACCAAAGGTGCTGGTCGTATTTCAGAAGTATCAGCGCGTTTTACTCTAGATGCTATGCCAGGTAAGCAAATGGCCATAGATGCAGATATGAATGCCGGTTTTATCAGTGCCGAGCAGGCCAGAGAACGTCGTGAGGAAGTAACCCGTGAAGCTGACTTTTATGGTTCTATGGATGGTGCTAGTAAATTTGTAAAAGGCGATGCTATTGCTGGCATAGTCATTTTAGTAATCAATATTGTGGGTGGCTTATTTGTTGGCATGATCCAACATGATTTAAGTTTTTCACGCGCTATGGAAGTGTACACACTATTGACCATTGGTGATGGCTTAGTCGCGCAATTACCTTCATTACTACTTTCAATTGGTACTGCAATTGTTGTAACCCGTCAAAATGAATCGCACAACATGGGCGATCAGTTTAAGAAGCAATTAGGTAACGAAAAGTCGTTATTTATTGCCTCAGGTATCCTTATTACTATGGGCTTAGTCCCAGGTATGCCACACCTTGCATTTTTAAGCTTAGGGGCGCTTTTAGGTTACCTTGCATACTATACTCAGCAAAATAAACTGAAATTAGCCGCTGCAGAAGCAGAAGAAGCCGAAAATGCCGCCTCAGGTACCGGAATTGCGGCTAAACAAGAGCAAAAAGAACTGGGTTGGGATGATGTTCAACAAGTTGATGTTATTGGTTTAGAAGTCGGTTACCGACTCATTCCTCTCGTTGACCAATCACAAGGTGGCGAGCTGTTAAACCGTATTAAAGGAGTGCGTAAAAAACTATCTCAAGAGCTGGGCTTTTTAGTGCCGCCGGTGCATATACGCGATAATCTAGAACTCGACCCAAATGCATACCGCATAACCATGATGGGTGTATCAAGTGGTGAGGGTGAGCTTAAACATGGTGATGAATTAGCGATTAACCCAGGCCAAGTATTTGGCCCGCTAAAAGGAATTGAAACTAAAGATCCTGCGTTTGGTTTAGATGCAGTTTGGATAAAACCTGATCAAAAAGATGAAGCACAGTCTTTAGGTTACACGGTGGTTGATTCGGCGACCGTGGTGGCAACCCATATTAGCCAGTTACTCACCAATAGCGCCGCATTATTACTCGGACATGAAGAAGTACAAAACTTATTAGATATGTTAGGTAAGAGTCACCCTCGCTTAGTTGAAGGACTTGTACCTGAGGTATTACCGCTGACCACCATCGTTAAAGTACTACAAAATTTATTAAATGAAGGGGTAGCAATACGAGATATGCGCTCAATTGTTCAAACCCTTGTTGAGTATGGCCCTCGTAGCCAAGACCCCGATGTATTAACGGCTGCAGTGCGAATATCACTGCGTAGATTAATCGTCCAAGATGCCGTTGGTATGTCTTCTGAAATCCCTGTCATAACCTTGGCGCCCGAGTTGGAACAGATGTTGCATCAGTCACTTCAAAATGCAGGTGATGAAGGTGCCGGAATAGAACCAGGGCTTGCTGATAGACTTCAAACATCATTGAATGAAGCGCATCAAAATCAAGAAATGGCCGGTGAACCTTCAATATTGCTAACGTCAGGAATGTTACGCACTGTGTTATCTCGATTTGTTAAATACACCATTCCAGGATTGCGAGTGATGTCTTATCAAGAGATACCAGATGAAAGACAGATCAAGATTGTCAGCTCTGTAGGCCAACAATAAGATTTTAAAGGGGTTTGAATTATGAAAATTAAACGTTTTTTTGCTAAAGACATGCGCACTGCACTAAAAGAAGTAAAAGAAGAGTTGGGTGTTGATGCGGTTATTATGTCAAATAAAAAACTAGCTAATGGCGTTGAAATTGTTGCTGCAGTTGATTACGACAAAGCAGCGACAAAACCGCCAGAGCAGCCTCAAAGCCAACCCGCTGCAAGAGCTTCATTTGCACATACTGAGCAAAGTTCACATAATTTTGTTAAACCAGAACCGCAACGCGCTCAACCTAAGCCACAAGCAAAGGTTGCAGATAGCTTACAAGCCTTACTAGAGCGTCAGTCTCCACGTCCTCGTTCAGCAGAGCTTGCTTCAATGTTTTCACACTCTGGCATTGACACTTCTGGTCACTATCAAGAACAAGAGCCTGTGCAATCACGACCTAAAAATATGTTTGAACGTGAACAAAGCGCGCCAGTGCGCCCTCGCACCCAAGCCGATAGCTTAGGTTTTGACGATTTAGACAGTGGCTTTGACGATTTAGATTCACCTAGCGCACCGCGTCAGCAAACAATGCATAAAGAATCCAGTGACATCAGCACAATGCGTGAAGAAATGAACGCAATTCGTCAACTATTAGAGCACCAAGTATCAGGTTTAATGCAGCAAGATATGGCACGTCGCGACCCGACCCGTGCATGTATGATTGACCGCTTAGTCGGTATGGGGATAGAGAAAAATGTTGCTGAGCAAATGGCATGTTTTGTACCAGACGATGTGTCTCGCCAACAAGGCTGGAAAGCTTTATTGAACATGGTTGAAGATCAAATGCAAACTACGAACAACGAAATACTTCGCCAAGGCGGTGTTTTTGCGTTAGTCGGGCCTACAGGCGTGGGTAAAACCACCACAGTTGCAAAACTGGCAGCATTGGGTGCACAAAAATACGGTGCCGATAAAGTAGCGCTTATTACTACCGATACTTACCGTATTGGTGCTTATGAGCAGCTAGCAACGTATGGTCGTATTATAGGTTGTGGCGTTAAACAAGTTAAAGATGCAAATGAATTAGCAGAAGTTTTATACCATTTACGAAATAAACGTCTAGTCTTAATTGATACAGCGGGAATGAGTCAACGTGATTTACGCTTAACCGAGCAGTTAAACACCTTAATGCGTAATCAGCGTGTTGATATACGTAGTTATTTAGTATTAAGTGCGACGGCGCAAATTAATGTATTACAAGAAACAGTAAGGCACTTTAAAAAAGTACAGCTAAGCGGATGTATTTTTACTAAACTTGATGAGTCATTGAGTTTAGGTGAGATTATTAGTATTGCGATTCAAAATCGTCTCCCAATAGGGTATCTTACTAACGGTCAGCGAGTACCAGAAGATATTAGAGTGGCAAATGCCGAAAAACTAGTAAAAAAAGCTGAGCAATTGTATTTAAAAAGAATAAAAGCACAACAATCACGACACCAATCAGTGGCGTCGAGCACAGTAGAGATGTATGATTAACACAGTTTTAGATCAAGCAAGCGGCCTTCGCAAAATGAGCAAGAATAATAATAACGGCGTAAAAGTTATCGCTGTCACCGGCGGCAAAGGTGGAGTGGGTAAAACGAACGTATCCCTTAACACGGCAATCGCGTTAGGCCAACAAGGCAAACGTGTGCTTGTACTAGATGCTGATTTAGGATTAGCGAATTGTGATGTGATGCTTGGACTGCGCGTTGAGCGTAATTTATCTCATGTTTTATCGGGCGAATGTGAACTTGATGATATTTTAGTCGAAGGTCCCGCAGGCATAAAAATAGTGCCTGCAACATCGGGTTCGCAAAGTATGGTTGAGTTATCACCCTCAGAGCACGCTGGACTTATTCGTGCATTTAGTGAACTTAACACCGACTTTGATATTTTAATTGTTGATACCGCTGCGGGTATTTCCGATATGGTGCTGAGTTTTTCTCGCGCAGCGCAAGATGTGGTTGTGGTGGTATGTGATGAGCCTACATCAATTACCGATGCCTATGCTTTAATTAAAGTACTTAGCCGTGAGCACGGCGTTTATAAATTTAAAATTGTTGCCAATATGGTGCGTAGTTTACGCGAAGGGCAGGAATTGTTTGCAAAACTTTCAAAGGTTACCGACCGATTTTTAGATATATCAATGGAGTTGGTTGCAACGGTTCCATATGATGAAAATATGCGCAAATCAACGCGCCGCCAAAAAGTAATTGTTGAGGTTTTTCCTGGGTCGCCTGCTGCAATTGCTTTTAAAACACTGGCTACAAAAATTGCTAAGTGGCCAACACCTAGTCAAGCCTCGGGTCATTTAGAGTTTTTCATTGAGAAACTAGTTAGTAACTAACAATGACAATACCGGTGAATAGAGCTATGGGATATCAGTCAACACAAAATTTAAATATGATTGTTGAAAAGCATGCCTCATTAGTCAAAAAAGTGGCGTGCCATTTAATTGCTCGTTTACCGGCCAGTGTGCAGCTAGATGATTTAATTCAATCGGGTATGATTGGTTTAATTGAAGCTTCAAAAAACTTTGATGCGAGCAAAGGCGCAAGCTTTGAAACCTTTGCCGGTATTCGTATTCGTGGTGCGATGATAGACGAAATGCGCCGAGGCGATTGGGTTCCACGTTCAGTTCACAGAAAAAGCCGTTTGGTTGCAGAGACTATTGTTGCGCTTGAGAACAGTTTAAACCGTGAACCTAAAGATAGTGAAGTTGCTGAAAAACTTGAAATTTCGCTAAATGAGTACCATCATATTTTAAACGATGTAAATGTAAGCAAAGTGTTAGGTATTGAAGACCTTGGTATAGATGACGATGTGATTACACCTCATGGCCAAGATTTAGCACTAGACAAACCGTTCAATAATGTTAAAAATGAACGGTTTAATGAGTCTTTACTCAGTGCAATAAAGTCGTTACCGGAAAAAGATGCAATGGTGCTTTCTTTGTACTATAACGATGAGATGAATTTAAAAGAAATTGGGCATATACTCGATGTAAGTGAATCGCGTGTAAGTCAGATACATGGTCAGGCGATGATTAAGCTTAAAGCAAAAATCAATGACTGGATAAACTAGAAGTAAGTAAATAAAGGTTCAGGCCTCACTGGAGGATGTTTTGGATAAAAACATTAAAATTCTTGTTGTTGATGATTTCTCAACAATGAGACGTATTATTAAAAACCTGTTGCGCGATTTAGGTTTTACCAATGTTCAAGAAGCAGATGACGGGTCAACTGCTTTGCCTATGTTGCAAAATCAAGCGTTTGATTTTGTTGTAACAGATTGGAATATGCCAGGCATGCAAGGTATTGATCTTTTGAGGGCAATTCGAGCTGATGAAAAATTAAAGCATATTCCTGTTTTAATGGTTACAGCAGAAGCTAAAAAAGAACAAATAATTGCTGCGGCCCAAGCAGGTGTTAATGGTTATATTGTTAAACCATTTACTGCAGGTACATTGAAAACTAAATTAGAAAAAGTGTTCGAACGCTTAGGTTAATGAGAGGGAGAGGCTTATGTCAGCACCTGCTGCGCCTCAGATTACTTTAGAACAAGCTCGCCAGTTAGTTGTTTTTTTAGAAAATGGTGAGCAAGATAAAGCGAATCAGTTAATTTTAGAAACAGCTTCACAAGAGCAATCACAGTTATTTGCTGAGGTGGGTAAGTTGACGCGTCAACTGCACGAAGCTTTAAAAAGTTTCGAGTTAGACACGCGTTTAACAGACATTACCACTGATGCCATCCCTGACGCAAAAAAACGCCTTAACTATGTCATGGAAATGACAGAAAACGCAGCCAATAAGACAATGGATGCGGTTGAAGCAAGCTTACCATTAGCACAAGAAATCGCTGACGAAATAGCTGATATCAAGCCAACGTGGGATCGTTTAATGAACCGCGAAATAGAGCTTGGTGAGTTTAAATCACTTTGTCATAGTATTGATAAGTTTATGAGCAGTTCTCATCACAAAACCGATGAGTTACAAATGCTGATGACTAATGTGCTGATGGCTCAAGACTATCAAGATTTAACCGGTCAGGTTATTCGCCGTGTTATTGAACTTGTCCGTGAAGTTGAAGAAAGTTTAATTCACCTGTTGACTGCATTTGCAGCGCAAGGTGGTGAGGTTGAACCAACTGAACAACCAGAAAAAATAGAAGATCCCATTGTTGCACAAACACTAGCAGGTCCCGAAGGGCCTATTATTGATAAAGAAACGCGTAATGATGTTGTATCTGATCAAGATGAAGTTGATGATCTATTATCAAGTTTGGGCTTCTAATAGGAGAGTACTGCATGAGCTTTGAAGTCGATGAAGATATTTTACAAGACTTTTTAGTAGAGGCCGGAGAAATCCTTGAGCTTTTATCTGAACAGTTAGTAGAACTGGAAAACAACCCAGATGATACTGAGCTACTAAACGCAATATTTCGCGGTTTCCACACTGTAAAGGGTGGCGCTGGCTTTTTGGCTATGACAGAGCTTGTTGATGCATGTCATGGTGCTGAAAATGTGTTTGATTTACTGCGCCAAGGTGTAAGAACAGTTAACTCTGAATTAATGGATGTGATTTTACAAGCACTGGATACCATTAATGAAATGTTTGCCACGATTAAAAATCGTGACCAGCCAGAGCCTGCTGATCCAGAATTACTTGCAGTACTTCACAAACTTGGACAGCCACCGACAGCAGAAGAGCTTGCCGGCGATTCTGTGGTTGAAGATATAGCTCCTGTCGAAACCCCATCGGTAGAGCCCGAACCAGTTGCAGAGCAACCGAGCAACGATGCTGAAGAAGACCCGTTTGCTTTTGATGAATTATTTAGCGGCCCAGATAGCAGCAGTACTGAGTCTCAGATTGATGAAATAACCGAAGACGAATTCGAAAGCCTACTTGATGAACTTCATGGAAAAGGGCAAGCCCCACAAGAAAAACAATCATCATCAAGTGACAATGATGTCAGTGGTGATATAACTGACGATGAGTTTGACAGCTTATTGGATGAACTTCATGGTGTAGGCAGCTTTGGCGAAGTGAGCCAAGCAACCGCAAGTACACCACAACAAACACCATCAGCCCCTGTGGCTCCACCAAGTAACGAGCAAAGCTCGGGCGATGATGAAATAAGTGACGACGAGTTTGAAGCGTTACTTGATGAACTTCATGGTAAAGGTGCACCTAAGTCGATAGAAACACCGGCTCCTGTAAGTAAACCAGAACCAGTGGCAGCTAAAAAGCCAGAACCAGTTGCTGCAGCTAAGCCACAGCCTAAACCAGAGCCAGCTAAGCCTGCTCCTGCGGCACAAGCAGCTAAAGCTGCGCCGCCTAAAAAAGCAGCGCCTCCACCGGCAGAAACAACAGTACGTGTTGATACCAAACGCCTAGACCAAATAATGAACATGGTGGGCGAGTTAGTACTTGTGCGAAATCGCTTAGTGAGTTTGGCGACTAATTCTGATAGCGAGGCTATGGGTAAAGCTATTTCCAACTTAGATGTTGTGACTGCTGATATCCAAGGTGCAGTAATGCAAACACGAATGCAGCCAATTAAAAAAGTATTTGGCCGTTTTCCTCGTGTTGTACGTGACTTAGCACGAACACTTAAAAAAGATATTAATTTATTACTTGTCGGTGAAGACACCGATTTAGATAAAAATTTAGTGGAAGCATTGGCCGATCCATTGGTGCATTTGGTTCGCAACTCGGTCGACCATGGTATTGAAATGCCCGATATTCGTGAAGCATCGGGTAAACCTAGAACAGGTACGGTGACTTTATCAGCTTCGCAACAGGGTGATCATATTCTACTTACCATCCAAGATGATGGTGCCGGTATGGATGCTGAAAAGCTTAAAAAGATTGCGATTAGTAAAGGGGTGCTTGATCACGACCAAGCGAGTCGTCTTTCTGATACTGAAGCTTATAACCTTATTTTTGCACCTGGGTTTTCAACCAAAGAAGAAATCTCAGATATTTCTGGCCGTGGTGTTGGTATGGATGTGGTTAAAACAAAAATCACTCAGCTCAATGGCTCGGTTAACATAAAATCAGAAATGGGCGTAGGGACTACTTTAGAAATCAAAGTTCCACTAACACTTGCGATATTGCCTACCTTAATGGTGGTGGTGGGAGAGCAAACCTTTGCCTTGCCGCTAGCGGGTGTAAGTGAAATATTCCACTTAGATTTAACAAAAACTAATGTGGTTGATGGCCAGCTAACGATTATTGTTCGTAAAAAGTCGATTCCATTATTCTACCTTGAACATTGGCTTATAAAAGGCGCTGATAGAGGTCAGCGAAAAGCACAAGGGCATGTCGTTATTGTGCAAATAGGGACTCAAAAAGTAGGGTTCGTTGTTGATTCACTAATAGGTCAAGAAGAAGTGGTGATCAAGCCTCTAGATGCATTATTGCAAGGTACGCCGGGTATGGCGGGTGCGACTATTACCTCTGATGGTGGAATTGCACTGATATTAGATGTACCGAGTATGCTAAAGCATTACGCTGGATAATAAAAAGTAGGTATAAACTTATGCCTACCCATTCATTGAATAAGAGAGCGAAATGGCTGTTAAAGTTTTAGTAGTTGATGATTCAAGCTTTTTTCGCCGCAGAGTGAGTGAAATTCTTGAACAAGACAGCGGCATTGAGGTAATAGGCTTTGCTGTAAATGGCCGAGAGGCCGTCGAAAAAACAGCTCAGTTACGTCCTGATGTTATCACCATGGATGTTGAAATGCCGGTGCTGGATGGTATTAGTGCTGTGAAAGAGATCATGGCGAGTAATCCAACACCTATTTTAATGTTTTCATCGTTAACACGAGCAGGGGCATCTGCCACTTTGGATGCGCTTGATGCTGGGGCGATGGACTTTTTACCTAAAAAGTTTGAAGATATTGCTCGCAATAACGATGATGCAATTAAGTTATTGCAAAATAAGGTTAAGGAAATAGGCCGCCAGCGTATTGGAAGAATTACGAGAACGGCCCCATCTCCAAGTATTAGTAAACCAGCGTCAAACAGCTCTGAGCGCTTTTCTAACCTTGCTAAAAAGCCGATAGTTCAACCTGATCGTAGCTTTAATAATGCGAGTCCTGCACCTACTAGCAGCAGTGCCTCAGCGCGTGCCAGTGGTAAGCAGTATCAGTTAGTTGCTATTGGTACATCCACAGGTGGGCCGGTTGCACTGCAAACTATTTTGACGCAATTACCTGCTAATTTTCCACACCCTATTTTACTTATACAGCATATGCCTGCTGCATTTACCCCGGCCTTTGCTACTCGCTTAGATGGCTTGTGTAAGATTAAGGTAAAAGAAGCGCAGCAAGGCGATAGATTGCAACCTGGGTGCGCTTATTTAGCGCCAGGTGGCCAGCAAATGATGGTAGAAGGACGTGGCTCTAATAGAACCCTTCGTGTGTTTGAAGATAAAAATGAACGAGTAAACTATAAACCAAGTGTTGATATTACCTTTGCCAGTGCGGCCAAAGCGTATCAAGGTGATGTGCTTGCCATTATTTTGACAGGCATGGGTGCAGATGGTCGTGATGGTGCTCGCATGCTTAAGCAAACTGGCGCTACAATTTGGGCTCAGGATGAAAAAAGCTGTGTTGTCTATGGTATGCCTCAGGCTATAGCCAGTGCAGGTTTAGCGAGCGAAAGCATTAGCCTTCATGATGTGGCTGCACGTTTAAAAAGAGAGGTTGGCTGTGGATAAGCTTTCTGTTTTAGGATTACTGGTTGCATTAGGTGCTATTGCAATCGGTTATTCTTTAGAGGGAGGTGTGGTATCTGCGCTGTTTAATGGGCCTGCACTAATTATTGTATTAGGCGGTACATTAGGTGCGGTGATGCTACAAACATCAGCCAATACATTTAAAAAAATGCTTAGTATTACTCATTGGGTTTTTGTTACCGACGACCATGATATTGAAGATGCTATTGAGCAAGTAAAACGTTGGTCGCATAAAGCCCGTCAAGAAGGGTATTTAGCATTAGAAAACGAAGCACTTGCGCATTCAGATCCCTATGCTGCCAAAGGACTGAGTTTATTAGTTGATGGCTGTTCAGAGCAAAAACTACGCGATACCCTCGAGATTGACTTATTACTTGAGCGAGAACGATTACTTGATGCTAGCCGGGTATATGAAGCAATGGGTGGGTATAGCCCAACTATTGGTATTTTAGGTGCGGTACTTGGGCTTATTCAAGCCATGTCATTTATTAACGATCCTGAGCAGTTAGGAACGGGTATTGCCACCGCGTTCATTGCAACTATATATGGTGTTGGTTTGGCTAATTTATTATTTTTACCTATGGCCAATAAGCTAAAGCAACGGGTTGAACAAAAGATGCTTTATCACGAAATGTTAGCGGAAGGTGTAATTGCTATTAGCCAAGGTGAGAGCCCTATTAATATTGAACTAAAGCTTGAAGCCTACCGCGTTGAACGTCCAATTTTACAGGCCCATTAGCGCCTATGTTACGCCGTCGCTTACGTCATCACCAATTAAAGAGCCAACATACTGAGCGTTGGTTAGTTTCTTATGCGGATTATATGACCATAATGTTTGCATTTTTTGTTGTATTGTATGCAATTGCGATAAACAAAGAAGACAACATCAAGGTTTTATCTGATTCTCTTGAGCATGTTTTTGATAAGTCTGCAAAACAATATTCTCAGCAGGGTAACGGGGTAAATGGTGATGCTTTATTGCTTGAAAGGGTGACCCCTGAGGCTGAAATTCTCTATGGCGAAAGTATTCAAGAGCTAGAGCAAGGCCCAATGTTACTCGATGGTCAAAGTGACAATAGCAATATTAGTCAACGCCACTTAGGTAAGCCGCTGGATAGTTTATTGGCTAAATTACAATCGTCGCTGATTGATGAGATACGCAGTGGCGAGGCTAGCTTAGAACTAAGCCAAGACTGGTTGGTTATTGAGCTCAATTCCGGATTGTTGTTTGCCAGTGGTAGTGCTGTTGCACATAACAAGGCCAAAGAGATTGTAAAAAAAATTGAAGCAATCATCGCATCAGTCGATAACTATATAAGAGTACGCGGGTATACAGATAACGAAACCATACGAAATGAAATATTTCGTTCTAATTGGGAGTTATCAGTGGCGCGTGCAACCTCAATATTAGTTGAGCTAGAGCGTTTGGGCATTGAATCCGCGCGCATGGCCATTGAGGGGTATGGTCAATACTCGCCCTTTGCCGATAATAATACCGAAGCTGGGCGTGCTGAAAACCGTAAAGTCGTGATTGCACTTTCTAAATATGGTTTAGTACCAAAGCCCTCTGATGAACAAACGAAATCATCAATTTCAGTATCAGAGCAAAGTCAGCCAGAAATTGAGCTACCTGCCCAAGACGATACAATAAAAATAATCCGTTTACCGCATGGTGGCATCCGTGTTACAACGCGCAACGAACAGTAATTAGGATGTAATGTGAAAGTTTGGACAGTAGCCAATCAAAAAGGGGGAGTAGGCAAAACCACTACAGCGGTTAGCCTTGCAGGGATCCTTGCGCTTCAAGGCAAGCGCGTGTTATTGATTGATACAGATCCTCATGCTTCACTAACCTATTACTTTGGTATTGATTCAGAAGATTTAGAGGTCAGTGTTTACGATATTTTTACTCGCAGCTCGAGTATGAAAAGCGAAGAAATATTGCAAGCATTATGCCCCTCAACAATTGAAAATCTTGATATTTTACCTGCAACTATGGCGATCGCGACACTTGACCGTAGCATGGGTAATAAAACGGGAATGGGCCTGATTTTAAAAAAAACACTGGCTAAAATTAGCGAGTATTACGATTACGCAATTTTAGATTGCCCACCTGTTTTAGGTGTGCTGATGGTCAATGCGCTTGCCGCCTGTGAAAGAGTGTTAGTGCCGGTGCAAACTGAGTTCTTGGCGCTTAAAGGGCTCGATAGAATGATGCGTACTATGGAGTTAATGCAAACCTCTCAAGCGAAAAGCTATGGATATACTATAATTCCAACTATGTATGATAAACGAACCAAAGCATCGCTTGAGGCCTATAAAACATTACAAGAAACGTATAAAGAAAAAGTATGGCCAGGCGTTATTCCTGTTGATACTAAATTTAGAGATGCAAGTTTAGCGCAAAAAGTACCGGTAGATTTTTGCCCAAATGCGCGTGGAGTCTATGCTTATAAAGCATTACTTAAATATTTAATAAAACAAGGTTAATAAATGAGTAAGCAATTATTTGCTAATGAAAAAGTAGTCACTCAGTACTTAGGGGCGTTATTATCTGATGACGAACCAACAAAAGACCTTGAGCCTGTTGCTAAACTGCTTGAGCAGGTAACGTATGAAGAGCAAAAAGAACAACCAGTAATAGTTGAGCCTGTTGTTGAAGTTGAAAAGCTTAATAAGCAAGTATCGAATGTAGAAATTGACACCCACCAAGAGCAACACGTCGTGCCTGAGCAAGAGGTGGTTGTAGGTGGTGAAGCTGACTACTTTGATGGTGAGTTTCAAGCGCTGTTTTTTGAAGTGGCAGGGCTTACTTTAGCGGTGCCGCTAAAAGCCTTAGGTGGCATTCATGAGCTTGGAGAAGTAAATCATTTATTTGGCAAGCCTAAGTGGTTTAAAGGGGTTATGATCAACCGAGAAGAAAAGCTCAATGTTGTTGATACCGCTCGCTGGGTTATGCCTGAAAAGTACGATGAGCAGTTAGAGGCATCTTTAAATTATCAATATCTCATCACTTTAGGTGATAGCCAATGGGGTTTATTAGCAGAAAAACTAATAAATAACATTACATTGAGTAAAGAAGATGTAAAATGGCGTACAAATAACAGTAAGCGCCCATGGCTTGCTGGAGTAATTAAAGAAAAAATGTGTGCTTTAATAGATGTTAATAATTTAAACGCACTATTAGAGAAAGGCTTAGATAGCCGTCACAAGTAATGACCATTACGAGGTAAGAGCATGAGTGAAGATAAATTACTGTCAGCTAAGAAAAATGCAGATAATAATGATGAGATTTTGCAGTGGGTTACGTTCAAGCTAGAAGATGAAACTTATGGCGTAAATGTAATGCAAGTGCAAGAAATACTGCGTTACACCGAGATTGCTCCTGTACCAGGTGCACCTTCGTATGTGATTGGTATTATTAACTTACGTGGTAATGTTGTTACCGTTATTGATACTCGCTCTCGTTTTGGTTTACCTGATATTGAAGCGACGGATAATTCACGTATTTTAATTATTGAAGCAGAAGAGCAAGTGATTGGCATTCTAGCCGATAGCGTTTCTGAGGTTGTTTACCTACGTAGCTCTGAAATTGACAGTGCGCCAAATGTAGGTACAGAGGAAAGTGCTAAATTTATTCAAGGTGTATGTAACCGCGACAATGAGTTACTTATTCTGGTTGATTTAAATAAACTACTTAGTGATGACGAATGGGATGAGTTAAGCGATATATAAGCTTCTCTACATAAAACTATGTTATTACTTGGTATTGCTATTGCGGGTTTAGTTTTTGGACTATTCTCGCTGCTTTTAATTGTGATGTTTAAAAAGCGCTATGCGAGTGAGCTTGGCGCGCAATTACAACAGTTTAAAGATTCATCAGAGCAGATTAATATTTTACGTAGCGAAGTGTCAGAGTTGCGAACCGGTTTACTGAGTATTGGTAAGCGTGTGCTTGAGGTAGAACAACAAAACCAAGAGCTGGTACAGCAACAAGCAGCTCAAAAATACGATGATCCCGATGCTAAAATATACTCTCGTGCAGTAAAAATGGTTGAGTTAGGTGCTGATTTAGATGAGGTTATTCGCGAATGTGAATTACCCCGCGCCGAGGCTGAACTGTTGTTTTCATTACACAAACAAAAAGGCGCTTAGCGCCTTTTTTGCTTTTATAACACTGCGTTATGCTTTTATATTTAGCTTTCCCTGAAAGTCTTGCCAACCAGGCGGAAACTTTCCTCTAACCACGTATGAAAACGCAATGAGCTCAGCAATAACAAAGTACAACTCTTTGGGGATCTCTTCTGCGAGGTCTAATTTCGATAGCGTATTTGCAAGTGCTTCATCTTGATGGATTAAAATTCCTTTTTCTTTGGCTAGGGCAATAATTTCATCCGCCAGTTCACCAAACCCTTTAGCACTTACAATGGGTGAATGTCCCGCCTCGTAGAGTAGTCCAATTGCTGAATTGCTTTTTGATGACTCAGTCATGGCTAAACCTTAATATTAATAATGGCATGCGATTGGTAAAATGCTTGATGGTTATCATCCGCTCGTTTTAGTTTAAGCTCACCCACTTGTAAGCCTTGTTTTGCCAGTTTTGAGCGTAAATTATCAAGATGTGGATGAGCTAAAGCGCTCACCGCTTGGGTTGAGGCTAACAACTGACAATCTAAAGCTTTATCCATGAGTTCTGCGATTATTTGTAGCTTACCCAGCTCGGCATAATCAAAGTTGAGCCTAACAAACCAGACATTTTTATCCGCTAGTTTACCGCTACTGTGCTTTTTATACTGCCCTAAAGTTATTTCTGTTTGCGCCGCTTCAGCAGGCAGCTTCATCGGTAATAAAAATTGCACTAAGGCGTTTGTGTCAGGTTGTTGGCTAATAGCAGGCGTTTGTACTTGACTTAATGTATTTTTAATTTGGGTTAATTCACCTGCTAATGCTTGTACTTGTGGTTGCTGTAATTGTTCCAACAATTTATTGGCGCTATTACCTACTTTAAACGTCGGTAATAAAACTTGCAGTAAAGCTTCTAAACCCGTTTGATTATTAATACTCACCGCACTTGGATTTTGGTTAATGATAGGCGCGGCTAAAATGCTTAATGAAAGCTGTTCAACACCTCTATTAAACGAGCTCTGTAAAGTGTCGCTTTGAAGTTGTGTGGGCTTTATGGTGCTGAGTATTTCGCGCTGTATGGTTGCTGGGTGTAAATTAGTATCTGACAACATGCGATTAAAAGCCTGATTAACTAAACGGTTTAAATCGGTTCCTTGATCAGTCAGTTTGCTTGTAATGGTATTAAGTTGGCTGCTTATTATTTGGTTGGTCGCATCTTTTTTTTCTATTGAGGTGATTGGACTGTGTTTTATAACCGTCGCTAATAAGAGTTTTTCTAAAGGCTGTAAGCTCTGACCAAATGTAACTGCGTTAGTTGGTGAGGATGAAAAAGGAGTCACTAAAGGAGATAAAGCGTGTGCTGCTAACGGTTGTTGTTGCCACATAGAAACGCTTGATTTTATTTGCTGGGTAAATTGCATTAGGGGCGGCGCTAAATTTGACACGTTTTTTAATTGTGTGATGTCAATTTTTTGCATTGAGGTGAGCCATTTTTGCTGATCATTGCCAGTAAATTCTGGTTTTTGAGATGAGCTTAAGGAAGTCGTAAATGGCTTGCTTTCAAAGTACTTTACCGCATCTAAAATACGTGTTTTAAAATCAGCAAAACTGCTTTTTAACCATGATTGTATGGGACTGTTTATCGTGCTGAGCGGATGCTGTTTACTTGGCGAGGGATCAATTAGGCCTTGTGACTGTTGCAAAGAGAGCATCTCATTAAACGGTTTACTAAATGAGTTTTTAAGGCTCACAGTCATAGTGTGATAAGCGGTTTTGATCAGTAATTTATCTGCTTGGTGAGTAATGTTTACCTTAGTCGGGATGGTAGGTAGTTCACTTAATTGTCGATGACTTAGGTTAATAGTTAATGAGTCTTTAAAAGAGTTTGGGCTTAATACCGCAAACTTAGGCATAGCATGAAGCTGAGCAGGAGTTAAATTACTGGCAAGCAACTGTGTTAGTTTGGCTTGGTTTATTGGCTGTGAATGCACTATATCAGCAAAACGGTTAATAATATTAAGTCGTGTACCTTTGCTATCCGTTTCAATCATCCCCTTTATTAAAGGCTCATCTGCGAGTAATTGTGCAACGTGTTTATTAATAGCAATACTGGCATTAAATTTTTCAATGACCAACTTTGGTGTGGGTTGTAACACCACCTGAAGTGATAGTGGACTGTTTTGAATATCACTTTGGGTGTTTATAAAATTTAAAAATCGTTGCAACTGAGCCGGTTGTTTAATTGTTAAAGTTGTATTGTTAGGGATGATGGTTAAGCTTTTACCATCTGCACTTAACTGTATGTTAGCGCTTGCTATTTTTTCAACGTTTGTGAATGTCTCAGTTGTCCCAAGGCGAATCGTTTGCCAATGCTTATTCATAAACACATCAAGCGTGACTGAATCTTTAGAAAACTGAATATTTTTTGCCGCCAGCACTTCAGGTGGCAGTGTTGCTAACGCAGCCTTACCTGAATCAGTTGTTTGATTACTAACCTGTGGGTTAGACAATGTGATGTGCGTTGGTGTATTCATTATTTTATATCAAGTTTTCTTTATTTTAAGTAAATCGATTCTAAAGCAATATTCGTATTACCCTATCATTATGGTAGACTTACGGCTAATTTTTGGCAGAGAGAATCGTCATCTTGTTACACATTAAGTCCGTTACTTGTATCAAGCAAGAGCGTTGTTTGTTTGATGAACTTAATTTTAGCCTTAAAAGCGGTCAAATCATGCAGTTAGCTGGCCCTAATGGGGCTGGTAAAACATCATTATTGCGCATTATTGCTGGTTTTTCGCTGCCGGATGAAGGTGATATTTTATACCTAAATCAATCTATCAAAAAATATTATGACGAATATGCCAGAGACTTATTATTTATAGGCCATAAAACCGGTGTTAACGTACAACTTAGTGCACTTGAAAATGTAGCACATTGGTTGGCTATTAATGGTTATGTTGATACTCCTGACTTATACCCTTTATTAAGTAAGTTAGGTTTAGTGGGGCTGGAAGATGTACCTGTAAGAACGTTATCTGCGGGTCAACAGCGACGGGTGGCTCTCGTTCGATTATGGTTATCTGAAGCGAAGTTATGGATTTTAGATGAACCTTTCACGGCGCTAGATAAAAGCGGGGTTGCCTTTTTACAGCAACGTTTTACTGAGCACTTATCAAAGGGGGGCGCTATTTTGTTAACAACACACCAAGATTTAACCACCCACTTTAGTGACTTACAAACGTTGACTTTGGAGTACCGCCACTAATGACACGACAGCATTCATATTGGCAGTTATTTGTCGCGGTATTTAGCAAAGACGTTAAGCTCGCTTTTCGTCAGCGCGCTGAAATAGTTAATCCTATCTTGTTTTTTTTAATTGTTATCTCACTGTTTCCATTAGCCATAGGGCCTGAGCCAGGCTTGTTATCAAGGGTGGCACCGGGCATTATTTGGGTGGCGGCTTTATTATCGACCATGCTTGGCCTTGATAAACTATTTAGAGATGATTACCACGACGGCTCTTTGGAGCAGCTCATTGCTTCGTCATACCCCTTATCATTAACGGTGCTGGGCAAAGTAGCCGCACACTGGGTGATCACCGGCCTCCCGTTAGTGCTAATGACTCCTTTATTTGCTTTACTACTAAATTTAGAAACGACTGCCTTAGTGGCAACTTTATTAACGTTATTATTGGGCACGCCTTTATTGAGCTTCATTGGCGCAATAGGGGCGGGCTTGACTGTGGGATTACAAAAAGGCGGCATTTTAATGAGTCTGCTCGTTTTGCCTTTGTATATTCCGGTTTTAATTTTTGCAACTTCCGCTATTGATACCAGCACTATGTCGCTGGATTACAGTGGTCAGCTTGCAATCCTTGGTGCGATGTTAGTCGTTGCGACTATCAGTGCGCCAATTGCCATATCATCAGCATTAAAA
Source organism: Pseudoalteromonas sp. SM9913 (assembly GCF_000184065.1). Lineage (NCBI taxonomy): Bacteria > Pseudomonadati > Pseudomonadota > Gammaproteobacteria > Alteromonadales > Pseudoalteromonadaceae > Pseudoalteromonas > Pseudoalteromonas sp. SM9913. The sequence goes on along the minus strand of NC_014803.1, from coordinate 2,379,099 downwards.
GTGAGTGTAAGTTAATATGTGGAAGTGGTTACATCCGTATGCGAAAGCAGAGCGAGCATATCAATTATGCAATACTCTACTGCCATATTTTGCAGTAGTAACGGTTATTAGTATGGTTGTTGGTTGGGTGTGGGGGTTAGGTTTTGCTCCTGCCGATTACCAACAAAAAGACAGTTACCGTATTATTTTTATTCACGTGCCCTCCGCTATTTTATCTATGGGCGCCTATTCATCAATGGCGATTGCTGCCATTGTTGCGCTTGTATGGCAATTACGCAATGCAGAGCTTGCGGTGATTGCAATAGCACCCGTAGGTGCCTGCATGACCGCAATAGCCTTAATCACCGGTGCTGCATGGGGTAAACCTATGTGGGGTGCTTGGTGGGTATGGGATGCAAGACTGACCTCTGAACTTATTTTGTTATTTTTATATCTAGGGGTGTTGTCTTTGTACCATGCCTTTGAAGATAAAAAATCAGCCGGTCGCGCCGCCTCTATTTTAGCTATTGTTGGGGTTATTAACTTGCCTATCATTCACTTTTCGGTGGAATGGTGGAATACCCTGCATCAAGGGGCAAGTATCACTAAGTTTAACCGCGACGCGGTAGATCCAAGTATGTTTTGGCCGTTAATGATTAATATTTTAGCCTTTGCCGCGTTTGTTGGCACTGTGACTTTAATTCGTCTTAAAAATGAAATTTTACACCGTGAAAAGCACCGCCCATGGGTGCGACAGTTGTTAACTAAGGGGTAATTATGCAGTTTGACTCGTTTTCAGATTTTATTGCAATGGGAGGCTATGGCTTTTATGTATGGCTTTCTTTTGGTACATGCGCATTAATTTTATTAGGCATTTTATTTAGCTCGTTACGCGACAAAAAACAAATTTTAGCGTCGGTAGAGCAGCAAATTGCGCGTGAAACTCGAATTAAAAATTCTAAGCAGGAGCAAACCTCGTGAACCCTAGACGTAAAAAACGCCTTTTGGTTATTATTGCCGTACTCTTTGGTATTGGTGGATCAATTGGTTTAGTGTTGTACGCCTTACAAGAAAACATTAATTTGTTTTACACCCCCAGTGAATTAATTGATGGTAAAGGCCCGAATAAAGAAAAGCCTCATATAGGACAAAAGCTCCGCATTGGCGGTATGGTTGTCCCTGGTACAGTGCAAAGAAATGAGCAAAGCTTACAGGTAAGCTTTAAGTTGATTGATACTGGCCCATTGGTCACGGTGCGTTATCAAGGAATTTTGCCTGATCTATTTCGTGAAGGGCAAGGAATTGTTGCACAAGGTGTGTTAGTTGAACCTAACGTCATTGAAGCGTTTGAAGTACTGGCTAAACATGATGAAGAATATATGCCAGCCGAGGTTGCCGAGGCAGTAAAAGGAATTAAGCACGAGAAACCAAAATACAATTTAGATAGTGGGAGCTAATATGATCCCAGAACTTGGTTATTTTTCCCTAACATTGGCCATGGTACTGAGTATTCTGTTGTGTATTTTCCCACTTTGGGGTGCACACACAGGAAACCTTCGTTTGATGCGCGCTGCGCCATCACTTGCTATTGGTCAGTTTGCATTTGTTGCTTTGTCTTTTGCTGCGCTTATTTATGCCAGCTTAACTGATGATTTTACCGTATCTTATGTAGCGTATCACTCAAGTAGCACCTTGCCTTGGTATTATAAAATAACCTCAACATGGGGTGGCCATGAAGGCGCTATTTTACTGTGGTTATTAATGCAGGCCGGTTGGACCGCCGTTGTTGCTGTGCGTTCAAAGTCACTGCCTTGGGTACTTCGTGCTCGCGTATTAGGTGTGCTTGGCTTTTTAGGTGTCGGATTTATGATGTACACCTTGCTACTTTCAAGTCCGTTTGAACGTTTACTGCCCTATTTCCCTGTTGAGGGACGCGATTTAAATCCATTATTACAAGACCCAGGGATGATCATTCACCCTCCATTACTTTATATGGGGTATGTCGGTCTTTCTGTTGCTTTTGCCTTTGCTATTGCCGCGTTGTTAACCGGCAAGCTTGATAACACCTGGGCAAAATGGTCACGCCCATGGACAATGACGGCATGGGGCTTTTTAACCTTAGGTATCACCATAGGTAGTTGGTGGGCCTATTCAGAGCTAGGCTGGGGCGGCTGGTGGTTCTGGGATCCTGTTGAAAATGCATCACTCATGCCATGGTTAGTCGCAACCGCGTTACTGCACTCTTTAAGTGTGACTGAAAAACGTGGCGTATTTAAATCATGGACAGTGTTACTGGCTATTGCGGCATTTTCATTAAGTTTACTAGGCACCTTTATCGTTCGCTCAGGAATTATTGTTTCGGTGCATGCCTTTGCAACAGACCCTGATCGTGGCTTATTTATTCTTGGCTTTTTGGCCGTAGTTGTTGGCGGCGGTTTAGCGTTATATGGCTTGCGTGTCTCACAAGTTAAAAGTGAAGGGCGTTATAAATTTGTATCGCGTGAAGTGGCACTTTGGTTAAACAATATTTTCTTAGTGGTTGCTACGTTAATTGTACTGTTAGGTACATTATTACCTATGGTGCACAAGGAAATGGGGCTAGGCAGTATTTCAATTGGCGAACCTTTCTTTAATAAAATGTTTGCTATTTTACTGGTGCCATTTGCTATTTTAATGGGCATTGGGCCTTTCCTGCGTTGGAAGCAAAATAAGTGGGCCTTTTTACAAAATAAAATATTTGTAGGCGCATTAGTCAGTATTATCATTACCTGTGCGTGGTTATTTAGTAGCTATGAGGTAGTGACTCCATTAACACTTTTAGCAACCACGCTAGGTGTATGGATATTTGTTGCCACTTTTATTGATTTATATACCAAAGCAGCGGTTCATGGCTCGCTTAAACTCGGTATAAAGCGCTTAGGTTTAAGCTATTGGGCAATGGTGCTGGGGCATGTTGGTTTAGCCTTTGTTATAGCGGGCATTACACTCACCTCGGCGTATTCAGTTGAGCGTGATGTATCAATGAAGCCTGGTGATAGCGTACAGCTAAATCAGTATCAATACCGCTTTGAAGGTGTGAAGACTATTCGTGGTGCAAACTACAGTGGTCATGCAGGTGTCGTGACGGTATTAAAAGGGAATGACACTGTAACGCGTTTATATGCAGAAAAGCGTCGTTACGATATTGGTATGCAATTTATGACCGAAGCCGCTATTGATGCCGGATTCACTCGTGATTTATATCTTGCGCTTGGTGAGCAACTAAGTGAAGGGGCATGGTCATTACGCATTTACCATAAACCGTTTGTACGTTGGATGTGGATTGGCGGTATTCTGATCTCACTCGCTGGTTTTGTGATTTTATTCGATAAGCGCTATCGCGCCTCACCGCGAAAAGATGAAATAGAGGGGGCAGTATGAACCGTAAACTTATCGCAATTGCCCCTTTATTAATTTTTATCTTTATCTGTGTGTTTTTATACCAAGGGTTGTTTGCCAACCCGCGGGAAATACAAACAGGGCGAATTGGTCAAACGGTGCCTGCGTTTAATTTACCTGATTTAATGCAAGACGATAAACGTTGGACTGATGAGCAGCTAAAGGGTGACGTGTATTTGCTAAACGTTTGGGGTACATGGTGTCCGACGTGTTTAGCTGAGCTTGGCTATTTAACTAAGCTACGCGAGCAAGGGGTTAAAATTATCGGCTTGTATTATGTACAAAGTTACGACGCCGATTTTGATGGCCCATTTGATATGCAAGCGCTGCGTGATGATGTGAGTAATATGCTTTCACGTGCGGGCGACCCTTATCAATTTAATATTTTAGATTTAGAACGTTCATTGTCTTTAGATTTAGGGGTGTCCGGTGCACCAGAGACATTTTTAGTAGATAAAAATGGCACCATTTTGTTACATCACACTGGTGATATAAACCCTCGAGTTTGGCGTGCTAAGTTTGCGCCTATTATGCAGGAGCTGCAGCCATGAGATTGTTTTTATTAACCCTTAGCTTGTTTGTTAGTGTAGCTGCGTTTGCTCAGCAAGACCGTTATCAATTTGATAGCAACGAGCAAGCTGTTCGCTTTGAAGAGCTAACAAAAGAATTACGTTGCCCGAAGTGTCAAAATCAGAATATTGCTGACTCTGATGCCGTTGTCGCAAAAGACTTGCGCGAGCGAGTGCTGGCGTTGGTAAAAGATGGCAAAACCAAAGATGAAGTTATTGATTACATGATTGATCGATATGGCTATTTTGTTCATTACGATCCACCGGTAACACCTGCCACGTTAATACTGTGGGTACTTCCGGTACTCATCGTAATAATTGGGTTTGGCTTTATTGTGATTCGCCAACGTAAAGCGTCGGTAAAACAAACCTGGAGTGACGCTGATGAAGTGATGCTCAATAAGCTGATTAAACAAAATAAACATCAGGAGCAAAGTTAAATGATTTTAATGTGGGCGTCTTTTGCTTTACTCACACTCATTGCATTGCTGTTTATTATTGTGCCTTTTTTAAAAAAAGAGCGCATAGTAACCATCACCCATAACGCCAATGCACAGCTTATCAGCATTTATGAACAGCGTTTAGTTGAATTACAGGCAGATTTAGATAATCAACGTATAGACTCGCAAAATCACAGCGAAGCTATTATTGAATTAAAACGCCGTTTACTTAATGAATTATCGCCGGAGAAGTCACTAAATAGCCGTGGTGACAATCGTATATTTGCTTTAACAGGGGCGGCGTTTTTAATTGCATTAGCAGGTATTTTCTATGCAATGACAGGCAGCCAGCAACAAATTGCAGCTTGGCATGATGCAATGGATAACTTGGCCGATTATGGTCAGCGCGCCGTAATGCAAAAGGGCGAGCCGTTAACTAAAAATGAGTTACAAGCGTTTGCCCTAGCACTGCGTACTAAGTTAAGTCAAAGCGGTGATGATGAAGTCGCTTGGATGTTGTTAGGGCGTGTTGCTTTAATGCTAAATGAATTTGATATGGCGAAACAGTCATTCGATAAAACATTAAAAATAAACCCTGATAATATGCAAGCGCTTATTAGCTACTCTCAGGTGCTATTACTTGAGGGCAGTGAAGAAAACATGACTCGTGCAGCGGGTATGCTTTCTAAAGTACTGCAAGCTCAACCAAATAACCTTGATGCGATTTCGTTACTTGCACTAATCGCCTTTGAGAGAAAAGACTGGCTACAGGCAAAGGCAGCGTTTGAGGTGCTACTTGCAAGTATGGATGAGTCTGATACGCGCTATGCTATGATCAACCAACGTATTAGCGAAATCGATCTACAAATTGCTCAGCAAAACGTGGCAACCAGTGGCGAGCAGTTAGCGGCTCAAAGTATTCAAGTTACCGTTGATATCGATAGCCAACTTGCAGACAAACAGCCCAATAACGGTATTTTGTTTGTGTTTGCTAAAGCGGCTAAGGGATCACCGATGCCTTTAGCCGTGGTCAAACTAACAGACTATAGCTTTCCAATTACGGTTGAGCTGAGCGATGCTAATGCCATGATGGCAGGGCTAAACTTATCGAGTGCGAGTGAAATTATCATTTCTGCGCGTATCTCTAATGATGATTCAGTTATGCCAAGCACTGGGGAGCTTGAAGGGCATTCTCAAGTGCTTGCTTCTAAAGAGGTGCGCCAAGTGCAACTGAACATTGATACATTAATACCTTAAGGATTTGAGATGTTAAAACAAGGCTTACTTTTATTATGTTTACTCACGTTATCGGGTTGTGCTCAAGTGCCTGAGAGTAAATATGATGAGCGCGATCCCATACAAAGTGTAAACAGACCTATTTATGACTTTAATATGGACGTACTTGATGCTTATATTTTAAGGCCTGCGGCAGTGGGTTATATAACAGTAACCCCACAGCCTGTGCGTCGAAGTATTGTGCATTTTACCGATAATATTACAGCACCGGTTGATATTATTAATGCGGGTCTGCAAGGAAAGCCAAGCAGTGCCGGAATTAATTTTGCGCGCTTTTTAGTGAATTCTACGGTGGGAGTGTTTGGCTTATTTGACGTTGCAAGTTCGTTAGGGCTTGAAGTAACTGATGAAGATTTTGGCCAAACCTTAGGTGTGTGGGGAGTAGGCGATGGTGCCTATTTAATGATCCCGGCAATGGGGCCATCAACTGCACGTAACTTAACCGGTGATGTTGTTGATAATGTGGTTTTACCTAAAATTGCACTGACTACACCACAAACAATTTTAGTGTTTGCGTTAAAGGCGGTTGAGGCAAGGGCGTCTTTAATGGCTCAAGAGGGTTTATTAAATGATTCATTAGACCCATACCTGTTTGTTAAAGACATTTACTTTCAGCGTCAGTTATATGAACTCTACGATGGCAATCCGCCAATAAAAGAAGAGCCTGAAGATTTTGACGAAGATTTCTTAGAAAGCCTTTGATAAAAATAAAAACGCCAGCAAATGCTGGCGTTTTATTTTTAGTTATTAATTACTAATGAGCGCTTTAATTATCAATCATTATCTGCATTTGTTCACTAACCCAATTAAGTGCTTCGTGGTAAGCATCAGGCACATCATCACCTAAGTTAAGCTGTTGGGCTTTATCGTTAGCAGCGTGCCAGTTACCCTGCTCATAGAGGGTTACTAAGTTTAAATACTCAGCAAGCAGCCCTTCATTGTTTAACAGTGCCGCTTTTATCTCATTTGAAAGCGGTAGTTTAAGCATTACACTGTCCATCTCTTCATCTAGTATGGCATCCATAAGCGACATCATGCCGGTTAAAAATGCTATTCCTGTATCTCTAAGTTTGCCATGTGAAATTGCTAAAAGCTCACAAAAACGCGCGCGTGTTAGCGACAACCTAATAAGCTCCAGAGGTTTGTCTGCAGAGACTTGTGCGGCAAATAATAAAGAGAGTAGTTTTTTTATTTCAGCCGCGCCCAATACAATAAGCGCTTGTTTTATTGTGTTTATTTCAGAGCGGCGAGCAAATGCTGCCGAGTTTGAGTAGCGTAGCAGCTTATACGATAAGTTAACATCACGCTCAAATACATCGGTGATTTTTTTAAGATCCATTTCTACGCTGGATGTTTCATAGAGTAGCTCAGCCAGTGCCATGCCCGATGGCGGTAATGCCTTGCTTTGCACCATTTCTGGTTTTGAAAAGAAAAAGCCTTGAAAGTATTCAAAACCTAGTTCAAAAGCTTGATTGTAAAGCGCGTAAGTTTCAACCTTTTCAGCAAGTAATTTTATGTGTGGATAAGGTTTTAAATCCTCTATGATCGTTTTAACGTTTTCAATATCACAAGTTAAAAAGTCGACTTTAATAATATCGATAAACGGATAAAAGTGCCGCCATACAGGTTGATGTGCATAGTCATCTAGCGCTAGCGTATAGCCTTTTTCTTTTAGGTCTTTAACAATTGCCAATAAGCGTTTACCTGGCTGGACGGTTTCGAGTATTTCAATTACCACCCCATCTTTGTTTAAAAGGGTTGGGTAGCCTTTTAACAAGGTGTCTAAGGTAAAGTTAATATAAGCGGGTTTATTATCAGTTAAATCTTCTAAGCCAAAGTTAAATTGACTGCCTTCAATCAGTCGAGACGTGGCTTCATCGCCGTCAATATTTGGAAATACGTTATCAACTCCATCACGAAATAAAAGCTCATAGCCAATTAGTTCTTTATTGCGATCTAAAATAGGTTGCCGAGCAGCGTAAAAATACATATAAGATTCCGAAAGAGTAGAAATTGATTAACATTGTAATAATATATTGGAAAACATTCAAAATAGCATCGGTAAAATGAACATTATTAATAAAATACTATGGTTGGTTTGGTATTTCTTAATCTAATTTTATTGTTTTTCATTTTATTTGTTGCAAAAGTGAGCTAACCGATGGTTTTTTATCTACTTAAATGAGCGGGTTGGAGTTATTAGCAATTACCGTGTTATAGTTCAGTAGAAAGCTTTTATTCCAATACTGTCTTAATTATAAGATTTCAAGAGTCATTATTTGGATTAAAAGCCTGTTATTACTTATTTAAGTGGAGGCAAATTTGGAAACAGGAATGATTATTTCACTGGCATTATATTTTATTGTAATGCTGGGAATAGGACTATACGCATATAAGCAATCTACCAGCGATATATCAGGGTATATGCTAGGTGGTCGTAATTTAGCCCCCAGTGTTGCTGCCTTATCAGCGGGTGCATCAGACATGAGTGGTTGGTTACTTATGGGCCTACCTGGCGCAATGTACTTGTTTGGGCTTAGCAAGGTTTGGATTGCTATTGGCTTAGTGTTAGGCGCATGGGCAAACTATTTCTTAGTCGCCCCAAGACTGCGTGTTTATACTGAAAAAGCAAATGACTCTATTACCATCCCTGATTATTTTGCAAATCGTTTTGATGATAACAAGAATATCCTTCGTGTGATCTCTGCAATTGTTATTATTGTGTTCTTTACTTTGTATACTTCATCAGGCGTTGTCGCCGGTGGTAAGTTATTTGAAAATTCATTTCAGATGAGTTACGAAATGGGTTTATACATCACCACAGGTGTGGTTGTTGTTTACACCTTATTTGGTGGCTTTTTAGCGGTTAGCCTAACAGACTTCGTGCAAGGTTGTATTATGTTTATCTCCTTGCTTGCAGTACCTATCGCTACTTATATGATGCTTGATCAGCCATTTATGGATACTTTAGCAAATGCAAATTACCAGCAGTTGTTAAGTTCACCAAAAGCCAGTGAAATCCATTCATTGAATATGCTTGATTGGTTTGCTGGTGGTTCTACCATTGCTATTATTTCAGCGATGGCTTGGGGCTTAGGCTACTTTGGTCAGCCACATATTATTGTTCGCTTTATGTCTATTCGCTCAGTAAAAGAAATGCCAACTATGCGTCGTATTGGAATGTCTTGGATGACACTATCTGCGATTGGTGCGGTATTTACCGGTTTATTTGGTGCTGCCTTTATGATTGAAAACCAAATGCCAATTGCCGATAAAGAGACCATTTTCTTAGTATTAGCTGAACTTATTTTCCACCCATTAATTGCTGGTTTCCTACTGGCTGCTATTTTAGCTGCGATTATGAGTACGATTTCATCGCAATTATTGGTGTGTTCAAGCTCGCTTACTGAAGACTTCTACAAGATTTACTTAAACCGCGATGCCTCGCAAACTGAGCTGGTGTTAGTAGGGCGTATTAGCGTAATACTGGTTGCGTTATTTGCTATTTACCTAGCGTATGACCGTAATAGTTCAATACTTGATTTAGTTAGTAACGCATGGGCTGGTTTTGGTGCTGCATTTGGTCCACTTGTCTTGTTTAGCCTTTACTGGAAACGTATGAACTTAAAAGGGGCTATTAGCGGTATGGTTGTTGGTGCTTTAACAGTGCTTGTATGGATTTATGCGCCTATTACCATTAATGGTGAGAGCTTAAGCAGTGTAATTTATGAAATCGTCCCAGGCTTCATTTTAGCGAGTATTGCTATTGTGGTAGGAAGCCTTGTGACAGCTGAACCGAAAAAAGAAATTACTGATCTGTTTGATGAAGTTGAATCGTCATTGTAACTGATTAGCTAACGTAAAGTGTTGGTTTTTATAAATGCCAATCAGTTTAACTGGTTGGCATTTTTTATTAGCTTTAGCTGACCTTTAGCTATTATTATTTAAAGGCATAAAAAAACTGAATTCGAATACCGAATTCAGTTTTTTAATAATTACTATTGAGCTTTTGAAAGTACTAACTCGCTGCTTTATCTTTTATATCCGCAACGTTATCTGACTTTGTTTTTTTAGCTTTAGTGGGTACTTCTTTACCACCTTTAAGTACGGCCATAAAGTCGTCTTTACTTTTTGCAATCTCCAGCGCGAGCGACTCAACCTGTTGTTCACTTAGTGGCACATCTACTTTTTCAAGCATGAGTTCTAGTGACTCGGCAATATCGAGCATTTTGTCATAGGCATCAGCTTCTTTTTTAGTAGTAAACGTCATGCGCTCGACTCCGTTTCGTTCTACAACATATTTAACAACAACAGCCATGATTTCTCCTGCTTACTTACGTGGCAATATGATTAATTTAAATCATTAGATTACTGTTTTTATATACAGTACAAGCTTGCGCGTGGTTTTGCAAGCTTTAGCCTTAGTTTATCTGCAGCTTGGTTGACAATAAAGAGTAACTCTACTTTATTTATTAAGTCACTTTATAACGCGTTGCAGTAAAGGAGTCGCAAGGAGTGATTGTTACCGTTAGTACTTAGTAACCACAACGTTATGTAAAAGTGCTGGGTGTAAATAATCAACGAATGTTCATGTAAGAACACAAAAGGAAATAGTATGAAATTAATTAAAATCATCTCATTAGCCGCTGCTTTATGTTTATTACCTATGGGTAGCACCTTTGCGCAAAGCGATATGCTATCAGAGCAGATGCAATCAGCCGTGGTTAATATTAATACTGCTGATTTAAAACAGTTAATTAAGTTACCAGGTGTTGGCAAGAAAAAAGCACAGGCAATTATCGATTATAGAGAAACAAATGGTGATTTCTCATCACTTGAAGATCTAGCTAAAGTAAAAGGGGTGGGTAAAAAAATGCTAGCCAAACTTGATGGAAAGGTGGCGTTTTAACTTAAAAGGGCGCTATGCGCCCTGATTAAACTGTTTTAAGGCAGCACCAAGGTGCTTTTTAGCAAAATTAACATCTACGGGGGCGGTTAGTAGCGGGTAGCTTAAACCAGCCACAATCAAAAAGGGCACGAGTAGCCATCCTTCAAAAAGGGTAAATATTAAAAAAAATGGGCTTAGCAGCATAAGCTTTACAATACGCATTAACACTCTGTCACTAGGAGAGAGCATACTTAACGAGATCGCAATAACGGTTTGTCTTTGACGAACTTTTAAGTGTTTAAGTTCGTCAACGTGGCTTGAAAAAAAAGTAAACATATTAAAGTGACTTTTTAGAGATTAATCGACTGGCCACTAACGCAATAAGTGTGGCGGTAAACAATACAAAAATAACTTCCATCCATGCTGGCATACTTAAGCCTGCAAATTGCCAATCTATGTTTCCGCAATCACCGGTTGCCTCAAAAAATTGCGGTATCCAATGATGTAATGGCATAAACTCTGGAAAATTTGGCTCAAACTCACAGCTAAATGCGAAGGGGTCAGTGGTTGTTTGCATTTCAATGTGCTCACGAGCTATTAGTAACCCCCATACACTTGAAACCCCCCACACTGTATAAGCGACAATACGGACTACGAGGTTGTTTGGTTTACTGGCGCCAATAATACCGGCAAAAAGTAAGCCTAATACCGCGGTGCGTTGGTAAATACACATAATGCACGGTGCTAATCCCATGTTGTATTGAAAAAAGAGCGCGATGACTTCAAGCAGAAAAACAATCCCACTGAATAATAACCAAGGTGTACGTTGAGTACTTAGATTAGCAAGCCAGTTCATAACAAATCCGTATTTAAATAAGGGCTTAGATTATGACGTAGGATAAACAGCGGAGCAAGTAAAAGGGAAAAAGTGAGGAGCTATGAAATTTCCTAGCTCCTCAAAGTCGGGGAAGCTCTTAATGCCCAGAATTCGCTACAGGGATGTGGTGTTGTATTATCCCCCAGTCATAAAACAAACTGGTTATTTCACTCAAGCCAAAATAAGTCGCGCTTAACCCAACAAAGGTAAGCACAAAAGTGTAAGGTAAAGCCATATACACCATTCGACCGTAAGATAGGCGTAACACGGGAGCTAGTGTTGATGTAAGTAAGAATAAGAAAGCAGCTTGACCATTAGGGGTGGCCACGCTGGGTAAGTTTGTGCCGGTGTTTATCGCCACTGCAAGTAAATCAAATTGGTCTCGAGTTATTTGACCTGCTTTTAGAGCTGCAGCAACTTCATTTATATATACAGTGCCGACAAATACATTATCACTGACCATTGAAAGCAATCCATTAGCGATAAAAAACATCACCAATTGTAAGTGCCCTTCAAATGTTAGTACCCAAGTAATCACAGGGGTAAAGAGTTGTTGATCGATGATTACTGCAACCACACTAAAAAATACACAAAGTAGTGCAGTGAAGGGGAGGGCCTCTTCAAAGGCTTTACCGAGTTGGTGCTCTTCTATTATGCCGGCCGACGACGTGGCTAAAATAATTACCGATAAACCAATTAAGCCCACGGTTGCTAAATGTAACGCTAAGCCAGTAATTAACCAGATAGCGATAAGTGCTTGAATTGTGAGGTTCACTCTATCGCGTTTGGTGCGTTTTTTATCAAGTGTTTGTGCATGGTTTTTTAAAATAGCATGAATTGTTTCTGGCAGTTTTGCCCCATAGCCAAAGGTTTTTGTTTTTTCTAATAAAAAGGTTGTTAATAAGCCCGCAAAAAGCACGGGTAAAGAAACGGGCAGCATTCTTAAAAAGAACTCTCCAAATAGCCAACTTGCTCGCTCTGCAATAATTAAATTTTGTGGTTCACCAACCATAGTACACACGCCGCCAAGTGCGGTCCCAATCGAGGCATGCATGAGTAAATTACGTAAAAAAGCACGAAACTCTTCAAGCTCTTGACGGTTTACCTCTTTTACTTGGTTATCATCGTTAATATCGTGCTCACTAATAAAATCTTTTCCTGAGGCCACCTTGTGATAAATACTATAAAAGCCCATGGCCACCGCAATAACAACCGCCATTACAGTTAGGGCATCTAAAAAAGCTGATAAAAACGCAGCAGCTATTGCAAAGGCAAGCGATAAAACGGTTTTACTTCTTACTGAAACCACTAACTTGGTAAAAATATACAGCAGCAGATCTTTCATGAAATAAATACCGGCAACCATAAAAATAAGTAATAAAAGCACATCTAGGTTTTGTGCTATTTCATGTTCAACTTGCGTGGTTGATGTCATACCAATTAATAGTGCCTCAATGGCAAGTAGACCACCAGGTTGCAGTGGGTAACACTTGAGCGCCATGGCCAGTGTAAAAATAAACTCAATAACCAGTACCCAGCCAGACAAATAAGGGTTTAATTGAAACAGCAGCGGGTTAATTATTAAAAATGCAATAATGGTGTATTTATACCATTGAGGTGCTTTACCTAAAAAATTTATAAATATTGCAGATGGGACACTCTGTTGCATGATTTTTCCCTAGGGAGGCGTTTAATAGTCTGGTTAATGTCATTAACTTAGTCCAGCTTATAGAGGGTGTAAACAACTAAATAATAATAGTCAAAGTGTCTGGTATGAATAATAGGTTGGCATTCATATTGTGTTTAAAACCTATCGGTAAAACTAGCGAATCATACAAGTAAAGTTGCCTTTTTAATCACATACCTAGGTAATTTAACTTACTTTACTTGTTAGTTGTGGCTTGTCTGGTACAATCAGTCAGTTAATCGTATGTAGCGATGTGATGTGAATTAATTCGAGTAGGAATTGAATGAGAATTTTTAAAGCGAAAAGCCCAGCAGGATTTGCTGAGGAATACATAGTAGAGTCAATCTGGAATGGTGATTTTCCTCCAGGTTCAATTCTGCCTGCTGAGCGTGAACTCTCAGAGTTAATTGGTGTTACTAGAACCACATTACGAGAAGTATTACAGCGATTAGCTAGAGACGGTTGGTTAACAATACAACATGGTAAACCTACTCGCGTTAATAACTTTTGGGAAACCTCAGGATTAAATATCCTTGAAACACTGGCACGTTTAGATGAAGATAAAATGCCAGAGCTAACCGATCAGTTACTCTCAGCACGTACTAATATCAGCGCAATTTATACCCGTGCAGCTATAAAACTTGCACCAGAGCGTGTTATCGAAATTTTATCACAAAGCGATGAATTAGAAGACAGCGCGCAAGCGTTTGCAGATTATGATTATAAAGTTCATCATGAATTAGCTGTTGCCGGTAATAATCGCATTTATGTGCTCATCCTTAATGGCTTTAAAGGTTTTTATTCTAAGATTGGCTGCCATTACTTTTCAGATCCTCGCACTCGCGAGCTTGCACGCCAGTTTTATAAAGACTTAACTAAGCTTGCTGAGAATAAAGAGCACGATGGTGCAATATTCATGATGCGTAAATATGGTCATCAAACCGGCGAAATATGGCAACATATTCGCGGTGATATGCCTAGCGATATTATGGATTAGTAAAAAGAACCTGCTTAAAGCAGGTTTTTTTATGATTAAAAATCAGTCCATTTATCAAGCGTTCGCTATTTTAGAACGGTGCTATCTATAAATACGATTGTTAATTTATTTTTGATAGCCATAGAATAATGTTTAATTAAATATGGTTGCTATTGTAATTTTAAAATTAGTGCCCATATTAGTAATCAGTATTGCGTAAGCAATTGACAATAAACTCAAAATATTTGGAGAATAAAATGGGTGTATTAGTAGGCCGTCAGGCACCAGACTTTACCGCTGCAGCTGTTCTAGGTAACGGTGAGATTGTAGATAGCTATAACCTTCACGAAAAAATCAAAGGTAAAAAAGCAGTAATCTTTTTCTACCCACTAGATTTCACATTTGTATGTCCTTCTGAGCTTATTGCTTTTGATAAGCGTTATGCAGAATTCCAAAAACGTGGCGTAGAAGTAATTGGTGTTTCTATCGATTCACAATTCTCACACAACGCATGGCGTAACACGGCTGTAGCAGACGGCGGTATTGGTAAAGTTCAATACGCACTAGTTGCAGACGTTAAACACGAAATCTGTAAAGCATACGACGTTGAGCACCCAGAAGCGGGCGTTGCATTTCGTGGTTCTTTCCTAATCGATGAAGAAGGTAACGTACGTCACCAAGTAGTGAACGATTTACCACTGGGTCGTAACATTGACGAAATGATCCGTATGGTTGATGCACTAGCATTCCACAGCGAGCACGGTGAAGTATGTCCTGCTGGTTGGACTGAAGGTAAAAAAGGAATGGACGCAAGCCCTGAAGGCGTTGCTAAATTCTTATCTGAAAACGAAGGCGAGCTATAATTTAGCCCTTTAGTTTAAGAAAAAAAACCGCCAAAATGGCGGTTTTTTTATTATTTTAAATTAAAACGAAAAGCTAACTTTAGTGTAAATGTAACGACCACGAGGGTTGTGTACACCCGATGCGTAACCATACAGATCTGAATCACCGTCACCAATTGCAAACGGTGGCTCTTCATCAAATAAGTTGTTCACACCTAGTGATACTTTTGCTGACTTAGTAATACGGTATGATGTTTGTAAATCTACCAGTACTTGTGAATCAACAGTACGTGATGTATTACTATCGAAGTCTAAGTTACCATCGAAGTCAATATCTGGCGTATCTTCAAACTCACCTACATAACTAATGTTCATGTTTGTGTTGAACTGACCAATTTCCCAGTTAGTTGAGAAAATCCAGCGATGCTCTGGGTAACCATATTCGCCGGTATAATCGCGGCCGTCTTTTTCAAATTTATCTTGATAAGCCCATTCTAAATTGAATTTTAGTAAGCCTAAATCATCCAGTGAGTGGTTGTAATTTGCTGAAATATCAACGCCCGAAACTTCTTGTGATGATACATTTTCAAAAGTACTGAAAATCTTTTGAATAGTCCCTAAACTGTCCGTACCTGAAGGAGGTAAGCGAACACATACGGTACTGTTTTGGTTATTACACTCTGAGTTGTAAATTGGACCAAACTCTTGCTCATCAATTTTATTGTCTTGGGTGATACTCCATACATCTACACTCAAACCAAAGTCAGTTGTAGGTGCCCAAATAAAGCCGACGTTCCAAGATTCAGACTCTTCAGCTTCTAAATCAGGGTTACCGGCAAATTCAATGTTGTAATCTAGCGGATCACAATCTTTACCTGTTGCATCACAGCGATAGTTATCAATAAAGAACTGACTTTCCTGAGATGGCCCTAAACCTACTTGTGCAAGTGACGGTGCTCTAAAGCCTTGCGCCCATGAACCACGTACTGTGATTTCATCTGTAGGTGCCCAGCGTAAAGCGACTTTAGGATTGGTTGTGGTACCAAAGTCACTGTAATCATCGTAACGACCAGCAAGTTGTAGCTCTAAGTTCTCAGCAAGTGGAATTGAAAACTCTACATAGGCAGCGTATTGGTCACGCTCTGCTGCAGCTGACACAGACTCGGTACCAAAGATTAATCCTCGTTGGAATTGATCATCTGGCGTATCCGTTACGTCCTCTTCGCGGTATTCAATACCGGCCGCCATCATGACAACATCATCACCAAAGCTAAATGCTTCACCTGAAATGTTAGCATCGAACGACGTCATATGAGACTCGCCTTGACGAACCAAACTCGTAGTAATTCTATCAATTACGGCCGGATCGTTGTAAGTGCCGCCAAATGGGTTGTAGTTACCGGCATCAATTTCTTGTTGTAAGAAGTCGGTGCGTACCCAACCTTGTGAGCGATCCCCAGTTTGTAATGACTTACTACGTCCTTTTTGTACCGCTGTTTCCCAGCTCCAATCGTTTATTTCACCTTTTAAACCAGCAACAAAACGTAATGTGTCTGATTCGATATCCCATTGGCGCGCACCCGCATCTACGGTTCTGTAACGACCTATTTCAATATCTTGGCCGAATGGGTTATTAGGGTGACTACCTGGTACTGTTAAGCCCGCATCTTCATCAAGTGGCGTTGGGGCACCTGCTGCAATTGAGCTGTTGTGCTGAACGGCCATTTCTAAGAAGCCCGTTATGCCATTATCAAAGCGGTATTCAAATTGTGAAATAGCACCTACACGTTCTGATGCCGGTGCAATATAGCCAAATGGACCATAGTCAAATAAACAACTGCCACTTGATGTTGCATTTTCTGCGGGACACGCAGGGTCAATTGTTTTAACGCCATCAACATAGAAGTAGCCAGGGAAGCCACGTGATGAACGGAAATCTTCACCGCCATATGGAGATTGATTAGCAGTACCTAAACGCCCCATTTCATCTGATGATAAAGAGGTATTTTTAAAGTAATCAATAATAACGGATGCGCTACTTTTTGCACTAGTAGTACCCCAAACAATACTGGCTGTAGTTTCTTCATAGTTAGGGCCATCTGTGCCGCCGTAACCTAAGTTTACTTCAATACCGTCAATATCTTTTTTCAAGATAACATTTACAACACCCGCTACAGCATCAGAGCCATAGATTGCTGAGGCGCCATCTTTTAAAATATCAATACGTTCGATTGCTGAAACAGGAATACTGTTGATATCAACGAATGAGTTGGTGATCCCTTCAGCAAATGCACTGATTGCAACACGACGACCATTAATAAGTACCAAGGTAGCATCGGCGCCTAAGCCACGAAGGCTGACGGCAGCTGAGCCATTTGCGGTTGAGTCTTGGTTATTACCACGGGTTGAAAAAGTACCATTACCTGCAACAGGCATTCTTTCAAGAAGCTGTTGTAGGTTGTCATAACCCATGTTTTCGATGTCTTCTTTATTAATGGATTGTACTGGAGACGGGCCTTCGATGTCCGAACGTTTGATACGAGAGCCTGTTACTTGAATACGTTCTACTTTTTCTGCAGTTTGCTGTGCAGCATAAGTCGTTGTACTAAAACCTGCTGACAATGCGATAGTAGCACCGATGATTAAGCTCGGTGTAAATGCAATTGATTGCTTCATCCTTAAGTCCTTGTTGATATGTTATAATTTACTTGTTTTACAAGTCGAATTATTAATACCATGTAACTTAACTGTTATCAATTGGCCACAAAGATGATTTTGTTATCTGCACTAATATGTACTGATTTTCTCAATAAAGGTAAACGATAGGATGCTCGCTATTTGGCGCTGTAACGTGATTTAGTTATTATTAATAAACAAAACGCCGAGCGACTTTAATTTGTAATAATTTGTATTTTCCTAAAAATTTAGCAAAAAAAAGCCTAACATGATGTTAGGCTTTTTTATTTAAACTTTATGTTTCATTAAGCGTTCTTTTTCACGGGACCAATCTTTATTTTTACCGTCTTCACGTTTGTCATGCATTTTCTTACCTTTCGCTAAATGGAATTCAAGCTTTACCCAGCATTTTTTCCAATACATAGCTGTGGCAATTAATGAATAACCATCACGCTCGGTTGCACCAACCAAACGGTCAAGTTCACGTCTGCTTAGTAATAATTTACGATAACGCAGCGGGTCGCAAATAACATGGGTTGATGCACTATTTAAAGGCTGGATTGTGCTGCCTAATAAAAACGCTTCACCGTTTTTAAGATGAATATAAGTTTCAGAGATATTTACTTTACCTGCTCGGATACTTTTTACTTCCCAGCCTTGGAGTTCAATACCTGCTTCAAACTTGTCGTGTAAAAAATACTCGTGTCGCGCTTTTTTATTTAGCGCGATGGTATTACTTGTCGATTTTGATGAATTTTTCTTAGCCATAGTGCCCTATAATATACGTTATACGAGATGTTTTACATCGATTTTTTTAAATTATACATGCAAAAGCGAAGGATTCATTTAAGCGCGATGAAAGTTTGGGGAAACGCACAAAGCTTGCTAAAATTCCTGCACACAGTTGGGAGTGAGTATGCCACAAATAGAGAAAAGTGCGCTGGTTATGTACAGCACTAAAGAGATGTTTGATCTAGTCAATGATGTAGAAGCTTATTCGCAGTTTTTACCTAATTGTTCAGACTCAAAAATTATTAAGCAGCATGATAATAACATGACCGCCAGTTTAGAAATATCTAAAGCCGGTATAAAAAAATGGTTTACCACTGAAAATACGCTAATTGATGAGCAAACAGTGATGCTTCGCTTGGTCGATGGGCCTTTTAAAACCTTACAAGGTCGCTGGCATTTTCAGCAATTAGATGCGCATGCGTGCAAAGTGCATTTACAGCTAGACTTTGAATTTTCTAGTAAGTTAATAGAACTTGCGTTTGGTAAAATTTTTAATGATGTAGCTAAAAATATGGTGAGTGCCTTTACTCAACGTGCAAAAGCGGTATATGGAGAGCGAGCATGATCAATATTGAAATTGTGTTTGCGTTGCCAACGAAAGCAACCACGTTAAATATAGAAGTATTCCAAGGTACCACCGCAGAGCAAGCAGTGATCCAATCAGGTATTATTAAGAAGTGCCCTGAAATTGATGCAACCGCTTTAACTTTAGGTGTATGGAACAGAACGGTAAAGCTTAATCATGAGCTTAAAGACGGCGATAGAGTTGAAATTTACCGCCCATTAATTGCCGACCCTAAAGATGCCCGCAGAAAGCGCGCCGAAAAAGCCAAAGAAGAGGGCCGCGCAAATAAAGTAACCGGTGGCCGACCGTTAGATCGTTAGATACAAAAAAGGTGAGCTATGCTCACCTTTTTAAATTAAACCCAAATGGCTTATTGCTCTAAAGGGGTTGTAAAGTTTTCTGGTTGCTCATAGTCACCAGAGACCGTCACCAACTTTTCATTTTCAAAGTTTAATACTAATGATTTATATTGTTCATTAGCGCGCCCTTTATTAAAGCTATAAACGTAACGCCAAGTATTTTTATCGAAGGCGTCTTCGGCAATCGGTCTGCCTAGTACATAAATTACTTGCTCGCGAGTCATATTAACGCGAAGCTTATCAACGTCTGATTGTTCTAAAAAGTTACCTTGAGGGATGTTGATTCTGTACACCCAGCTAGAACAACCTGCGGCTGAACTAAGCGTTAAAGCGACGATAAGCCAAAGAGAAAAAGTTTTTAACGACTGCATTGTTAGTTGTGATCCTTATTTTTTATAGTCTGCATGATACCGATTAGTCACTCAAGGTAAAACCCTTTTGAGTAATTGTTTTTGTTTAGCGCGTTAAGGCGAGGTTTTGACCATTAATAATCAAAAAAGTTTAAACGATGAGTTGTGCAATAGTAAAATTAAACCGGCTGTTTGGTCACTGTATATTGTGCAAACACGGTTTGGTCATTGGTATACCGGCATTACAGTTGATGTAGCGCGTCGTTTAGCAACGCACCAAGCGGGTAAAGGGGCAAAAAACCTCAAAGGGAAAGGACCGCTGGTGCTCATTCATCAGCAACAAGTTGGGACTAAAAGCGACGCAAGTAAATTAGAATATGCGATTAAAAAACTTCCACGGGCAAAAAAAGAGGCTTACGTTGCTGCTTTTAAGGGGGGACTGAATACCTCAGGGTTTGTCAAAAGCTGATTAATAAATGCCTCAATTAGCAATACTGCTTCTTGATAAAGAGCAGTGTTAATATTTTCGAGCGTATCTTTTGCTGTGTGATGATAGTTATCGGCGCCCATCGAGAAGTACACATACGGAATTTTTTGTTTAGCGAATGAATAATGGTCGCTGGCTCTGTGCCAGTCTATTTGTTTCGTGTTGGTGAGTCGACTCATTTTTCGTGATGAATAAACGGGCTTTAATTCGACACTCGTATTTTTTATTTGGCTAAATAGTGGAGTGAGTTGACCTTTTAACGAACGACTTGTTAGCGCGTATAACCGCTTATGCGATTTTTTAATTGCCAACATATCTAAGTTAATATTTAAAGCAATAGGAGACTGGCGCATTGTTTTGGCAAAGTGCTCACTGCCGTGTAAACCGTTTTCTTCAGCGTCTGTTGCAACAAACACAAAACCATAGGATGATTGCACCTTTAAAGCGTTCGATAAGTATAGTAATGCGGCAACACCCGAGGCATTATCGTTAGCACCAGGATGTAATTTTCCGGCTTTTAGGCCTAAATGGTCGTAATGCGCTGTAATAACAATAACAGGCAAATTTTTTGCTGTTTTGGTCGCAACAATATTTACGCCTTGCGCCTTAGAAAACAGCCCTGATGGATAAGTAAAAGGTTGTTCAATAACCGTCAGTTGATGCTCTTTAAAGCGTGCTTTTAAATATTCTCTGGTGAGTAAAGCCGAGTGACTATTCGTTTTTCTGCCTGCTAATTTAGAGCTGGTTAGCGTTGTTAAATCAGTGAATAACTGCGGCTCAATCGGCTTTGAGAGTCCACTCCAACTTATAAAAAATACAATGCAGGTTAAGCTAAATAATTTAATAATGATTCGCCTTAACGATAAGTGATTTTAATGCGATGAGTTTATTATCATAGCGTTGTTTGTCATGTGTAAAGTCTGCTTTTTTTCTGGCTTTACGCAAATGAAATTCCGCCCTAGCTATATTATTTAACTCAAAGTAACTTCGCGCCAGTCCAAAGTGGCTTTCATGTAAGGTTGGTGAAATAGCGTTCGCTTTTTTATAGTGGCTAATTGCGCCTGTAAAATTACCACTTACATACTCACTGTTACCAAGCGAGATATGATAGTAAGGATTTTCTTGGCGTTTTTTGTCAAGCTCAGCCAATAGCTTTTCGCCTTCGGCCACTCTATCTGTGAGTGTGTATAATAATGCTAAGTTACCTTGTGCAGTATTATTATCAGTATTTAAGGCAATAGCATAGCGATACATTTGCTCCGCTTGCTTTAAATCATCTAATTGTTTAAAGAGTACCCCTAAATTGCCCCAGCTAGCACTAAATGAAGCGTCCGTATTGATTGCTGCTTTGAAATAGCTAAACGCTAAATCATAGTGTTTATTTACCAGTGCCTCACCCCCTTTATTATTATAAAACATGGCGGTCACTCTTTTTTTTGAAAGCAATGAGGTTGCAAAACGGGCTTGTCGGCTATTGGGATCAAAATCAATGATTAAACGCTTATTACGCTGATAAACAAGTGAGCTGTCTTTGAGTTTCGTTTTATTGTCTATGGCAAGGTTGATGTGCCCCGTGAGTAAATTAAATCCCTGATTTAGTGACCAATACTCCGGAATGTGTACTTTTTGAAAGCGAGCTTTAAGCCCTAAATGCTCAGCTAAACTATATGCTAAAATTGATAGTGACAAGCAATTGGCGTTTAAGTTTTGATAGCTCTGAGATGCGGTTTGTGTCGTGGTGGATTGATAAGATAAAGCGCTATCGCCATTTGTGAGTAAAAAACTAAGTAGGCTATACGCTATTTCATTAACTGATTTACTCGATTGCACGTAAGCATTTAATTGCTGTTTGAGGCTATCGTCGAGTTGAAATATTTGTTGCTCAGACTCTACCAGCTGCTGTTGTAATTGCATGGGAGGAGTAATAGTGGGGATTGGCACGCTTATATTGGCGTTATCTGTGGTGCTACAAGCACACAGAGCCAGCAGACACACAATCAGTAAATAATGTTTACCTTGGAGAGCATTCATACACACCTCTGTACAAAAAACACACTTAAGTATAGTGGTTATTTTGTACAGAGGTTATTTTTTAATGTAACACTCTATTTAACGTTGCTGATTAAACGTTGCAACGAGTGCATCAAGTGTTTGTGCGCTGGTGGCTAAATCACGAATTGCTTGTTCTGTATTGATTTGTTCACTCATTGACTTATCACTGATCTCACTTATTTGCTCAATACTACGACCTACATCATTCACAACGCTACTTTGCTGTTCGGTGGCGGTGGCAATTAAGGTCGCCATATCGTTAATTTCATTGGCTGTTTCAGTAATGGTATTAAGTAACTCAACCGAGTTTTGCATTGCGCTTACGCTTTGTTGTGCTTTATCTTTTGATTGACCGATATCGCTGACAACGTCATCTGAAATATGAGTGAGTTCTTCAATCATTGATTGAATTTCAGTGGTCGATTGTGAGGTACGATTCGCCAGCGCTCTTACTTCATCAGCAACTACAGCAAAGCCTCGTCCATGTTCACCAGCACGAGCAGACTCAATGGCTGCATTAAGAGCCAGTAAGTTAGTTTGTTCAGATATACCTCTAATTGAATCCACAATACTAGCGATATCAATAGTCTTTTTAGAAAGCAAAGCAACTTGCTCGGTTATGCCGTCAATGTCGCTGGCAAGGGCTGAGATTGTCGTTTGGCTTTGTAACACTTGTTGATGGCTTTGCTTGGTGTTATCGCGGCTATCGTTGGTTAACTTAGCTGCATTGGCAGCACTTTGCGCTATTTCTTGCACTGTAGCGCCCATTTCATTAATGGCTGCTGCAACTGAAATAGTTTGCTCTTTTTGCTTATCAAGCGCTAAAGAGTTTTGCTTGGCTTGCGAAAATACATGATCTGAGCTGTGGCGAATACCGTGGCTCTCATTAGCTACTTGCACAATAGCGGTTTCTATTTTTTCAATAAATTGATTAAAGCCGGTGGTTAAATTATTTAGCTCAGGTTGGGGAGATGTTGGTAAGCGATAGGCTAAATTTGCATCGCCACGCCCTAAACGCGAAAATAACTCAGCCATTGTTGATAACGGTGAAGCTAAAGAGCGAGCTAATAAGTAACTGATCACGCTTGCGATTAGCGCAGTGATGATAGTGAAAGTGAATATTTGCCACTCTAGGGTATTTACACTAGAAAAGACTTCGCTTTTTGGGACTTGAGCTAAGACAAATAAGTCAGTGTTTTTAATCGGTGTGGCTGCAATGAGTGTGGCTTGCCCGTTGATATTTACTTCCTCTAAAGCGAAGCCGTTTTTATTAAGTAATTTGTTATGAATATTAGCGCTGTAAATACTATCTATATTAACCTTAGCGACTTTGTCTGCATCTTTATGTAACTGAATTAATCCGTTTTTATCGGCAATAAACACAAACCCTGATTGCTCAATTTTAAATTGTTGTAGCAGCTTTTGCATATCTGTAATGCTTTTTGCTAAGCCTGCCAAGCCTAAACCATTAGGTTGTTGGTGGTTAACAAACATTTTTACATCGTTTTCAGACTCTTGATAAATACTAATTGAGTAAGGTTGCTTTGATTGTGTAAAAGCAAAAAACCAGCCATCTGCGGCATCATTTTTTAAAACACGTAAAAAGCCATCTTGATTCCAATATTGTGCAGTGTTTTTATTCGCCCACGAAGCCGTGGCAAGATCGTATTGGTCAACCAAACGATTGAGCTCTTTAAGTAATAGCGTGTCGTTGTTGTTGCCAGCATTTGCCCAATCTAAAATAAAGGTATTTGCCGAAAGCTGCTGTGCTGCACCAAGAAGTTCATTGATCTCCCCACCAATATGATTACTGATTGTTTGCAATTTACTTGGCAGTTCAGATTCGATCATGCGTTGCTCAATAATATTCTTTGAGTTATGCAAAGACGTCAAACCAATTAATACAGCAACACAAATAGCAATAATGCTTCCAAGGGCTGTTATTTTTTGAGTAATAGAGAGATTTTGTATCGTCATGATAGTGCTTATATTTACAACTGAGGCAATGAGGGGAATTATTTTAGCACATTATTTATTTTCAGCTATTGATGATTAATTTGCACTTAAAAAAGCCCACAGCAAAATGCAAGTGGGCTTGGTTTCTAACAAGTGAAAGTTCTAGGATTATAGAATTAAACTATTTTTTTCATTGCGGACATGTAGCCGCGTAATTTTGCGCCTACTTTCTCAACAGGGTGCTCACGTAGAGCCGTATTTATTTGAATTAAAGTTTGGTTATCAACTTGATTACTTTGCTCATTTAAGCCTTTACCAATAACATCAGTATCAATACCTTGCATAAATTCTTGTAGAAGCGGCAAACAGGCATGGTTATATAAATAGCAGCCGTACTCAGCGGTATCTGAAATAGTGCGGTTCATTTCAAATAACTTTTTGCGTGCAATAGTATTGGCTATCAGCGGCGTTTCATGCAGTGACTCATAATAGGCAGATTCTGCAATAATACCGGCCGCTGTCATGGTTTCAAATGCCAGTTCTACACCCGCTTTTACCATTGCCACCATTAAAATACCGTGGTCAAAAAATTCTTGCTCAGCAATTTCTACATCGCCTGCAGGGGTTTTTTCAAAATGAGTTTCTGCAGTTTCAGCACGCCATTTTAGTAAGTTAGCGTCATCATTTGCCCAGTCTTCCATCATTACACGTGAAAATGTGCCATCGATAATGTCATCTTGGTGTTTGTTATAAAGAGGACGCATAATTACTTTAAGCTCTTCACTTAGCTCAAACGCTTTAACCTTTGCAGGGTTTGATAAGCGGTCAAGCATGTTTGTCACACCGCCATATTTAAGTGCTTCTGTGATCACTTCCCAGCCATATTGAATAAGTTTTGAGGCGTAACCGGCATCAATTCCTTTTTCAATCATTTTGTCAAAACATAAAATAGAGCCAGTTTGTAGCATGCCACATAAAATAGTTTGCTCGCCCATCAGATCAGATTTCACTTCAGCGATAAATGATGATTTAAGTACCCCCGCGCGATGACCACCCGTACCTGCTGCATAGGCTTTCGCTTGTGCCAAGCCATGGCCCTGAGGATCATTCTCTGGGTGAACCGCAATTAATGTAGGTACACCAAAGCCGCGTTTATACTCTTCACGTACTTCTGACCCCGGGCATTTTGGTGCAACCATAATAACGGTAATGTCTTCACGAACTTGCATGCCTTCTTCAACAATATTAAAGCCATGTGAATAGGCAAGGGTTGAGCCGTGTTTCATTAATGGCATGATGGCATTAACAACTGCAGTATGTTGTTTATCAGGTGTTAAGTTAAGTACTACATCGGCTGTTGGGATTAACTCTTCATATGTACCCACTTTAAAACCATTGTCAGATGCATTTAAGAATGACTGACGACGCTCAGCAATGGCTGAATCACGTAGTGTATAGGCTACATCTAAACCAGAATCACGTAAGTTTAAGCCTTGATTTAGGCCCTGTGCGCCACAGCCTACAATTACCAATTTTTTACCTTTAAGTGCAGCAACACCGTCGTTAAATTCGTCTGCGCCCATAAATTCACATTGTGCCAATTGCGCTAATTGTTCGCGTAAAGGTAAGCTATTAAAATAATTTGCCATGATAAGTTTCCTATTAATTCAGTTTGTTAGATGCATTGCTTTTGCTTTGCTTGGAATAACAATATGAAAAATCTTTTCTTGCGTAAAATGATATATTTGAATTAAAGTGTTTCATAATATGAAATACTGGTGTTGTTATGGATCATAAGCATTTAAATTACTTTTTGGCGTTGGCAAAAACGCTTCATTTCTCTCGTGCCAGTGAGTTATGTCATGTAAGTGCGCCCACTTTAAGTCGTAATATTAAGCAGTTAGAAGATGAAGTAGGGGTGATGTTATTCCAGCGAGATAATCGCAGTGTAAAGCTTACCCGCGAAGGCGTTGCATTTAAGGAGTATGCCAGTGCTACGCTTAATAATTGGCAGCGCTTTAAGGCTAATTTAAACGAACCGCAACAACATATTTATGGCAATGTGAGCCTTTATTGCTCCGTTACCGCGTCTTACAGTTTTTTGCATCATATTTTAGAGCAACTGAGAGCTCAGCATCAGCATATTGAAATTACCTTAAATACGGGCGATCCCGCCTTGGCTATTAACCGAGTGTTAGATGGACATGAATCTATGGCCATTGCAGCCAGACCCAGTAAATTACCTGCACAAATTGCATTTGTAGATATTGGCTACTCGCCATTGGTATTAATTGCGCCCACTATTCAATGTCCGATCACAGAAAAATTAGCCACTAGTAGCGAAACTATTGATTGGTCTGAGCTTGAATTTATTGTTGCTGAACAAGGATTTTCAAGACAAAGGTTGGAGCAGTGGTGGCGAAAAAATAATGTGCAAGGAAAAATTTACGCGCAAGTGGCAGGGCATGAAGCTATGGTATCTATGGTGAGTTTAGGGTTAGGCGTGGCCATGATCCCAAAAATTGTACTCGATAATAGTCCGCTAAACGATAAGGTTCAGGTTTTAGAGTATAAAGGCGAGCCACCACAGGGGTTTAAAATTGGTTTGGCTGTATTACATAAAGAACTAAACGACCCTGCTATTAGTGCGCTTTGGAATATTGCACAAAATATGGGGGAAAACATAATATAGGTTTGTTGGATGATAAAAAACTGTTAATATAAATCGCTAATATTTATGTGTTTATTAACATCCTTGTTGTGATGTCTAAGAGTTTTAATTATGGATAATACGGTTTCACTTGCTCATTCTGCCCAGTGTTTAAAAAAAGCCATTCCGTTGATGGTTAAATACAAAATGCCTGTAACGCCAATAAATTATGCTATTTGGTACTGTTATGTACAGGGCGACAACCCACAACTAAACACAGAGCTTGATAAAGTCATCTCTTTGCACAATACGTGTTCAGCTCAAACCGCCCAAGAAATTTTTAATAAGCATATTAATGACGAAGAGCTTGCATTTTTTCAACAAATGTCTGAAAGGTTTCATGGCACCGTAGAGCAAATGCAGTTTGATCTTAGTGACTCCATTCAATATTCGAAAAGCTTTACTACCTCGTTAGTTGATTCACAAAATGAATTAAAAACGCTCTCTAGTATTAACTCATTTAATGAGATCCTTTCTTGCGTTGAGCGCCTAACTGACGAATCAATTGCGATGCAAGATTACGCCCGTGGATTCCAAACCAAATTAGCGCAAGCGTACAACGAAATTAAAGATTTAAAAGAAGCGCTTAGCGTGACCCAAGAAGCGGTTGATAAAGATTCCTTAACCGGATTATTTAATCGCGGTAAGTTTGATACAGACATTGTTGAGTTTTGTTTGAACGCCTCTTCACAAAATGAACACGGTAAATTAGCGGTGTTGATTATGTTCGATATTGATCATTTTAAACGTTTTAATGACGATTTTGGCCATCAAAAAGGCGATGAGGTACTCAAGCTAGTCGCTCAAAAAGTGCAAAATAGTGTACAAGAGCAATACAGAGCTTATCGTTTTGGTGGTGAAGAATTTTGTATTACGGGTTACTTTGAAAGCATTAATGATGCGATGGCATTTTGTAATCAGCTTCGTTTGAGCATTGCCAAATTGACGATTCGTAAAAAAGAAGACAGTAATAATAAACGTAATATTTCAGCCAGTTTCGGCATTGCTTTAATGGAGCCTTTTAGTAAAAGCTGTTTATTAGTTGAAAAGGCAGATAGAGCACTTTATTTAGCTAAAACCCATGGTCGTAATCGGGTCGAAATAGCGGCCGATATGTAAACGTGTTCTGTTTGTATCAAATTTGTTAATGATTGTAACCCTCTAGAGCTTGTGTTCATACTACTTGCTACTATAGGGTCAAAGCCACTTTATAAACTAGCGATTAACTTCATGCGGTTCCATCTGAGAATAAACACATGCCTGTTATTAGTGCTATTAAGCACTAATGCTATTGCTCAGAAGCAGCAACATATATCCACTGATGAGCTTAATCTTAGTGTGAGTGTTGGTGCTGGGGTGATCACAAATCCTCTGTATGGTGCAGATAACATCCCCTTAGTTGTTATTCCGCAAGTGGCTTATTATGGTCAAAATTGGTTTTTTGATAATGGCCGTCTTGGTTATTCTTTTTTACAAAGCAAACAACATAACGTTAGTTTTGTGTCAGAAATTAACCCTGAGTCACGCTTTTTTATTGATTGGCATCCACAAAATATTTTCCCCTTTAAAACAACCGCTGAGAACGAGATATTAGAATCGCTACACACTGACTCACCTCGTCAAGTAAATATAAATAATATACAAAAAAGACGAGTCGCACTTGATGCCGGTATCAGCTATTTTTTTGTAAAGCAGCAGCAAGTATTTTCTGTGCAATTATTGCATGATGTAAACAGTGTTTATAATGGCTACAGGGGATCGTTGCAATGGCAATATCACCATGAGTTTAAGCAATTAACGTTAAAGTCGACGTTAGGCGTTAATTACAAATCAGCCCAACTAAATAACTATTTTTATGGTTTAAATAGCGCTGAATCTATTTACGGTGAAATAGAAGTTGGTAGTAGTTGGCAACCTTATGCTAAAATCGACGCCCGTTGGCCTGTAGATGGAGTCAACGCGCTTCGTTTTCATTTAGCCTATTATGATTATTCAGCAATGGATAGCAGCCCGCTTTTTGAACATGACTATTCAATGACCGCCTTTATAGGATTCGAACATACATTTTAATATGAAGTGTTTTATGTTGGTTGTGCTTACAGCTTCATTTTTTAGCAACGCTAGCGTTGCAAAAGCCTCTTCACTTAACGTATCACCCAAAGTCTGTGTGGTTTCCGAACAACAAGAATTTTGTGATCTTGAGTTAAAATTTAAGTGGCAACTGTCAGCCGCTAGCGATGTATGTTTATACCAACAAGATACACAATTACAATGCTGGCAAGGTGTCAAAAAAGGCCAACTTAGTTATAAAGCGCGTGTTCAGGTGGAGACCATATACTCCCTGATTAATCCCCATACAGGTGTATCGTTAGCGAGTGTGCAAATAGAAGTGCAAACCGCATACGCTAAGAAAAAACATCGGCTACGCTCACCTTGGAGCTTTTTTTAATTTAGGAGCAGTAAATGCCAAAGATATTACTTGTTGAAGATGATTTAGGGTTGCAACAATTAACCAAAGACTATCTTGAGCATAATGGCTTAGAAGTTGACGTTTTAGAACGCGGTGACGAAGTGTTCCCTTATCTTAGTGAAAACCACGTCGACTTGATCATTTTAGATGTAATGTTGCCAGGAAAAGATGGCTTTAGCGTATGTCGACAAGTACGTGACAAATACACTCTCCCTATCTTAATGCTAACAGCAAAGGGTGAAGACTTCGATCAAGTCATAGGCTTAGAACTCGGGGCTGACGACTACGTTATAAAACCGGCAGAGCCGCGTGTACTTCTTGCTCGAATTAGTGCATTGCTTCGCCGTGGACAGCCAAGTGTTAAAGCGATTGAAGAACTTCAATTTGGTGACTTATCAATAGATAAAACCAGCCGCATTGTAAAGCTAAGCGGTGTTGAAATTGTCCTGACTTCTCATGAATTTGAATTGCTGTGGTTATTGGCTTCAAATGCTGGTGAAGTGCTCAGTCGAGAGCATGTCCATCAACATATGATAGGGCGTGAGTACGACGGGTTAGACCGCACGGTGGATGTTCGTGTATCACGCATTCGTAAAAAGCTCGGTGATAACAGTGATAAACCCTATCGAATTAAAACGGTATGGGGGCAAGGCTATCTATTTGTATCAGATGCGTGGGATATGTAATAAATGCAAGGTGTTAGGCTAGGTTAATGGGAAAGCTATTTATAAGCCTTTACGTGTATATTATTGCCTCTTTGTTTATTGTTAGTGGCGTTATAGAGCAGTTTTGGCCCTATGATGAATCTCAGCAAAGTGTATTGTTAGATGACGAATTCGGGCAGTCTTTATGGCTGCTTTCACAAACCCCAGATGGGCTTGAGCAGCTTAAACATAATTTTGATAGCCAAGTCATTGCCCAGCAAGATCTGGTGCTCCCACCAGAACAGCAAGCACAACTATTTCAAAACCATTACCTTTATTTATATGATAAACAGCAGCGTATCGTTTGGTATGTAACGCTAAATAATTCACAATTGCTACAAGTAGGCCCTGTAGGTGTTAAACACAGCAGCTCCGGGACTGTGTTACCGTATTTACTGGTGTTGTTTATTATAAGTTTACCAATAGGTTTGTGGAGCTTTTTGTTGTGGCGAGACTTTGCAAAGCTGAGTCATGCATGCGAGGCAGTGGGTGGCTCGCAAGACTTTCAATTAAGCGATAGCTCAAAGTCATTCTTCTTACCCATCACCGATACATTGCAAGTAATGCAGCAACGTATTGAGTTTTTACTGAGTGCTCAGCAAGAGCTCACCTCTTCTGTATCTCATGAATTTAGAACGCCATTAGCGCGGTTGAAGTTTGCTATTGCAATACTTGAGGATAAAACTCACGATACCAAAGCACAGCAGTATTTATCTGACATGCAAATGGATATTCATGAACTGGAGTCCTTGGTATCTGAAATGTTGGAATACGCCCGTTTAGATACACAGCAACCTAGTCTACAATTAGCCCTTTGCGATATCGTTGCATTAATTAAAACTAATATTGAAAAAGTAAACTTTGATACCCGTATTAAACTAACAACAACGCTCCCCACTCAATTTATTTACTTATGCGATAGTCATTTTATGTCGCGGGTGCTGCAAAACTTAATCAGTAATGCACTTAAACATGCCTCGAAAAGTGTACATATTAGTTTAAGTACTGCCGATGAAAAGTTACTGCTAGTGATTGAAGATGATGGCCCCGGCATTGCCTTCTCTGAGCGCGAAAAAGTATTTAAGCCGTTTACGCGCTTAGATAAAAGTCGTGATAAAAAAACCGGTGGGTTTGGGTTAGGACTGGCGATAGTGAGTAAAATTGTGTCATGGCATAAAGGGCAGTGCACGATTGAAGACTCTACACTGGGTGGGGTTAAGTTTATTATTAGCTTAGACTAGTAAATTCCACACAATAAAAAGCGCCTTAAAGGCGCTTTTTTGCGGTTTAAAACCAAAAAATCAACAAGTAGCAAATAGATAGACAGGCCACTTATAGAAAAGTTCTATTTATTTACTATTTTTTTCTAGTAATGGCATCAACATTTGCTCTAAACCATTAAGCTTCACTTCGTACATCATTGCAAGTTGAGAGCCGAGCTTGCTTTTAGGAAAGCCTTGCTGTTTAAACCACACTAAATAAGGCTCAGGCAGCAAAAGTAAGGGGCGTCCCGCATATTTACCAAACGGCATAATGGTATTAATGGCGACTTTAAGTTGTTGAGGATCCATTATTGACATCTTTTATGAGTAGAGGTGTTAAGTGTAAGGGATAATAAAGAAATAAAATAGGCTGTAACGGGCAAGTAACAGCCTATTGATAGAGGGAGTAGGCCCTCTAATTTGAGAATCTTATTGGTTAATTAAAAGCAAGGGGTCCAGTTGTGTATATTTTATTTAAATACACACTTAGGTATTAGCTTTACTAAACCAACACAGACATTTTACCTTATTTTTAAACCAATAAAATATGCAGATGTAAAGGAATGTAAATGCAATCTATTTGCATCTAAACCCTATTAAGGAAACAGGGTTTGCTTTACATGCTCTGCAAAACCGCTACCTGCTTCTAAGTAAAAGTTGTAAGTAGAGTCTATTCCCATTTCTTCTAATTCTTTTTGCTGATCGGGGTAGTTGGCAATCGCCGTTACTTGTCCTTTATAACCCGATGCTTGTAATTGCTCTAAGGCAAAAATATTTTGCATGTGCTTAGGCATAGCTAGCATTACCATTTCAACGTGGGAGTGGTTAACACGTTGCCAAAAATCAGGATCGGTGGCATCGGCAATTAATACTCGGCGACCTCGCTTTACATGCTTATCAACTACCTCAGGCTTAATATCAATACCTGCAACAACATCCGGATGAGTTGCGTTTATTGTTTCATAGGCACCTGTGCCAATTCTACCCATGCCAAAAATAACAATTTTTGTGTCATTTAAGTTTACTGGGAGCTCTTCAGCTAAGCGGGTTTTGCTTTCAAACTTTAATAAAAAGCGTTCAATTTTAACGTATAGCTCGTTAGAGCGTTTATTTAAAGGAGAAGCAATTACAAAG
The DNA here is from genome assembly GCF_000184065.1 of Pseudoalteromonas sp. SM9913. Classification (NCBI taxonomy): domain Bacteria; kingdom Pseudomonadati; phylum Pseudomonadota; class Gammaproteobacteria; order Alteromonadales; family Pseudoalteromonadaceae; genus Pseudoalteromonas; species Pseudoalteromonas sp. SM9913. The sequence continues at coordinate 2,346,590 of NC_014803.1, read as the reverse complement.
GTGATCGACACCGCAATCGCAATAACAGCAAGCCACTCAGAGGTAACCATGCCGGTAGATGCGGCAACTGCACACACAATCAAACCAAATTCGCTAAAGTTAGCTAGGCTAAATGCTGTTAACAAAGAGGTACGCGCACGAAGTTTAAATAGGTTGGTTAGTATGTAATAAAGCAGGGTTTTAATTGGAATAATTAATACCAGCACTAAAGCGACGACTAAGGAGTGGGCAGTAAGCTCTGCACTTAAACCAATGCTTAGGAAAAAGCCAACTAGCAATATATCTTTTAGGCTAAGCAATGACTTAGACAATTCACCGGCTTTTTTGTGTGGTGCGAACATCATACCTACAATCAAAGCACCTAAATCACCTTTGAGACCTGCAAATTCAAAGGCGTTATAACCTGCTACTAAGGCAAAGAAAAACCCAAATAGCGGCAGTAACTCACCATGTTTAGAGCGGTTTAACACCCAGTACATAGCAGGGCGAAATAAAGGTAAGGCAATAATTAACCCTAAGGCCCAAATATTCGGTAACTTACCGGTACTGACCGCTAAAAATATAACCGCAAATATATCCTGCATAACTAAAATACCAATGGCTATTTTACCGTGCAGGCTTGCCATTTCACCGCGCTCTTCAAGAACTTTTACCGCAAATACGGTGCTTGAAAAGCTCAGAGCAAAACCAACTAACAGCGCACTTTGCCAACTTAAATCGACGAATAATGGCAGTGCAAAAACACCCAGTAGTAGCATAAAGCCACTAAACAAAGCGCTGCTTAGAATAATATGTAAGGTGGCCGGAGCCCAGACTTGAGGTTTTATTAAATTTGAAATTTTAAGCTTGAGGCCAATACTAAAAAGTAGCAGTGTAACCCCTAAAGATGCAATTGTTTCCAGCAGTTCCGTGCTTTTATAACCCGCTAAATTAAGAATAAATCCAGCCATAAGAAAGCCGATAAGTGGCGGCAATTTTAGCTGGTATATACCAAAACCGCAGACGAAGGCGGTAGCAAAATAAATTAGTTCCATAGTTATTAATACCACTTTTTTAGGCACTGTAGTGTAGCGAAAAACAATGCTTATTGACAATTAATCTACTTATTTAACGCAGTTAGTTACGTGATAGTGAGTATTTATCAAATGATTGCTACTGTCAGTTTATGCAGAGGTAAAGTAGCTTCAATGTATAAAAAACGCACATATATGGCTAGTTTTATGGTAAACAGCATGTAAATAGCAGTTTTTCGCTGACAAGAGCTTTTAAATGTGGTTAAGATGCCATAACGAAGGAGTTTAAGCGTAAGCAAACATTAGAGTTGCTTAGCTTAAGGAGAAAATATGTTTAAAAAGATTTTAGCATCGGTAGGCATTGGTGCCGCCAAAGTAGATACTATTTTAGAGACCGAGCATCTTCAGCCGGGGCAATTATTTAACGCGCAAATTGTAATTACTGCAGGCGATGTGAGCCAAGAAATTACCGGTTTAGACTTAATGTTAGTTACCCGTGTCAAAGTGGCGAGTGAAGACGGTGATTATTTCACTAATCATGTGATTGACCAGTGGCGCATTACCGATATTGGTATTATTGAGCCCGGTGAAGTAAGAACTATTCCGTTTGAAGCCCGTTTACACTCAGAAACGCCTATAACTGAAATTAATGCAGGTTATAATCAATCTTATGTATGGTTAGAAACAGGCCTTGATATTGACCTTGCGCTTGATCCAACAGATAAAGACCATTTACACATTTATCCTAATGAGGCGGTTAAAACATGCATGCAAGCGATGGAAAAGCTTGGTTTTAGTTTAGTTAAAGCCGATGTAGAGCAAGGCCATTTACGTGCTCCTACTTTTCAATCTGTGTCGGGGTGTTATCAAGAGCTTGAGTATCAGCCTAATAGCCGCAGTTTGTTTGGCATAAAAGAAATTGAGTTGTCGTTTATTCCTGAAGCGCATAAAACCCATGTATTGATTGAATTAGACAGAGCGTTTAGAAGTGATGGCTATGTTGATTTAACCATAGAGCATGACCATGTTAATTTATCGCAGTTATGTGATCAGTTAGAGCGATTATTTGCTTAATCGCTTTAGGGGCTTACTTTAGGTAAGCCCCTGCAATAAAAAAGGTATTTAAATGGCGTTTAAATGTGAGCCATTCTCTGCGCTCGACTCCCAAACCCTGTTTTCAATCATGCGTGTACGTGTCGACGTATTCGTTGTAGAACAAGCATGTCCTTACCCCGAACTTGATGATCACGATATCGCAGACTCTACACATCATGTCTATTTACTTGATGGGCTATCGGTGCATGCCTATGCCCGTTGTTATGAAAAAGATGCTCAGTACAGTGCGATAGGGCGTGTATTGGTTGCTCAATCACAGCGAAGTTCTGGATTAGGCAAACAGTTAGTCAATGAAGCAATAGCATGCTGTAAGGCGCAATGGCCGACTCGCGATATTTATATTGGCGCACAAACCTACCTACTGAATTTTTATCGCGCATTCGGTTTTGAATGTGTTGGTGATGAATATATAGAAGATGGCATACCCCATCAGGATATGATTTTAAAGCAGTAGTATCGCTCCACTAAAAAGGCCCACTGATGTGGGCCTTTTTTATGCATCTTTTAACTAGCTTAGTAGGGAATGTAAGAATACTAAGCTAATGGCAATAGGGCATACAAACTTAGTATACCAAGGCCATATCTTCCAAAATAACGTATTATGCACCTCAGGGTTACCTTGTTGAATCGCTTTTAGTAGTGACGATCTGTACCAGATCCAACCTACAAATATACAGCACATAAGCCCTAATAAAGGTTGTGCAACTTTGGTTGTTAGGGTGATCACTAAGCCAAATAAAGTGCCTAGGTTACACACAATGGTAATGCTCACTATGGCAATTAAAGCGCCTATTAACCACGTTGCTTGAACACGTTTCATCGCAAAGCGCTCTACCGTGTACGACACTGGCGCTTCTAACATGGAAATAGATGAAGTTAGTGCGGCAATACTCATCAATGCAAAAAAAGCAAAGCCAACAAATAAACCTACACCACCCATGCCATCAAATAAGGCAGGCAATACCTGAAATACGAGAGTATCTTCAGAGAGAAGTTTACCTGTAGTTGAAGAGAATATTTCAACACCTTGCGCTTGTGCCACGTACATAGCAGGGATGATCAATAAACCCGCTACAAACGCTATAAACACATCAATTAAGGTTACATACGCGCCAAGGGACACAAGGTTTTCTTTTTTACTGATATATGAGCCATATATAATCATCACACTGGTGCCCAGTGACAGTGAAAAGAAAGCTTGGCCTAAGGCACTCACTAACAATGTAGGGTCAAAAATAGAAGAAAAGTCAGGGACTAAGTAAGCTTTTAACCCCTCAACAGCGCCTTCTTGAGTCATCACGTAGGCAATTAAGGCAAACAAAATACCGAGCAGAGCGGGCATTAAGCGTTTAGACCATTTTTCAATGCCGTTTTCTACACCGCGGCTGATAATAGCAACAGTTAAAATAATAAATAAAACAGTGAAAAGAATATTACGAGTAAGCGACTGCTCACTTAACCATAAAGAGGCGGCATCAGCGCCTACTAATGTGGTTACCGGTTCTAAAGTGGCACTTAACATCCAACCGGCAACAATGGCATAAAAACTTAAAATAAATCCAGCACATAAAATACCACCAAAACCGACAGCAAAGGCAAATTGCTTTTGCCATGGTCGCGTGGTTAATTTAGTTAATGAAGAAACCGCATTAGCTTGCCCATGGCGACCTATCATCAGTTCTGCCATTAAAGCGGGGTAGGCTAAAAAGAAAGCCAGTACTAAATACGCGACTAAAAATGCAGCGCCCCCATTACTTGCTGTTTGAGTCGGAAAACCCCAAATATTACCCAAGCCAACAGCTGATCCTGCCGCAGCCATTATAAAACCAAAGCGGGAGCTAAACTCACCTCTTACTGCACTCATATTATTCTGCTTCTCTATTTTTTCGACGCCGTGACAATCTACTGGAATTGTAATTAAATAAAAAGTGCTTATTTGTCTCTGTTGCACAATTATTGCGTTTTATTTAGCTGTATAAATAACACGTGCGTATTTTGATTATAAATAGCACAATTTTTTTAATTATATTTCGTTTATCAGCTGTATTGAGCATCTTTGCATTGTTGATTAATGTTCAAACTGAGCGATGGTTAATGTGAAACAGGCGCCTGAGAGCCGTTCACTTTTACTCACTTTTACGGTGCCATGATGCCAATCGGCAACTTTGGCGACGATTGCTAACCCCAAGCCATAACTATTATCACTGCGATTACGGTGGCTGCGTTCACGAAAAAATGGGCTAAATACTTTATGATTATTTTCTTGAGCAATGCCTGGTCCGTCGTCGGCGATGTTCACCACCAGAAAACGTTCTTGTACTGAAGCGGTTACTTGAATGCTGTGATTTGCAAAGTCGCAGGCATTATTAATTAAGTTGGAGATTGCTCTTGCCAGCCAATGTAAGTCAGCATAAACGGTATGATCATCACATTCTAAAGAAATATTAAGCGAGCGAGAGGTTATTCTAGGCTCAAGTTGCAATACAATATCACTTAGGTATTGTTTAAGGTTTGCTGATGAGTAAGTAAGCTTATTCGCATTTTGCTCTAAAGTAGCAAACGTTAAATAGCTTTTTAGCATTGACTCCATATGGTCTAAGTCGGTTTCCATGCGAGTTAAATAATGCTTTATTTTACTCTCGTCATGACTATCAAGAGCGGCGTCGACACCAAAGCGTAAGCAAGCAATTGGAGTTCTAATATCATGCGATAAGCTGGAGGCCATTAGCTTGTTTTCAGCAACTAGCTTTTCAATTTGACTCGCCATACGGTTAAAGGTCAGTTCCACATCTTTTATATAGGTAAATCGAGAGGGGGTAATACGCGCTTTAACATTACCAGATGCAAATTGCTTTGCTGCTTCGTTTAACACCGTAAGGCGCTTTGCTAAAGGGGTAATAATAAAACCCATAAAAACACATAAGCCAGTGTAAAATAATAGCGTTAAAATAATATCGTTTCGTTGTGTGGCCTCATAGGGTTTATCTAAACGCATGGTTAAATGATAAGGACTTAACTCATCATTTGTGTAGAGCATATAAAAGCCTTGCTCGTCTTCGAGTATTAATCCGCCTTGGGTTTGCATTTTATCTAATAGCGCTAAGGGCAGTGCCAGCGACTGATTTAATTTGTAGTTAAGTATAAGGTCAAAGTCAGCGGCTAGTTTTGTTACTTGTTGCGGGCGAGCATCGGGTTTAAGCGCCGTGAGCTGTTTACTTAACCCGACAATAATCTGGCTTTGAACGCTAAACTCATCCAAAGGCGCATGCGCTTGTTGGCTAAATGCATCAATAAGCCAACCTAAAACAATAATTGAAAGCAGCGCACTGCCTAGTAGTGAAATATAAAACTTTTTCATTGATGCTATTCCATAATAGGCTGGGTGTACTGAAGTGACTTTTATTACTATCGCGCTAATTATTTTAAGCACTCAGGCATTAAAACTTACCACGCTGTAGTCACAAACAAATAACCACGTCCCCAAATGGTTTTAATTTTTTCTGGTTTTTGTGGGTCATCATTAAACTTTTTACGCAAGGCAGAAATAAGCACATCAACGCTTCTATCTAAGCCATCATATTCCCTGCCTTTGGTTGCTTTAAACACCGCATCGCGGGAAACAACTTGTCCTGCATTACTGGCTAAGTAATGCAGTAATAAATACTCTGCGCTTGAAATGTTCACATCCTGTTGGTTAAGGGTAACGTTGCGTGACTCGGTATTAATACTTAATTGACCGATATTGATCATATTTGCTTGATCATCGGTTTTAGGCGTGTCGCTACTGTAGCGCAAGGCAGATTTAATGCGTGCAAGCAATGCGCGAGGGCGTACTGGTTTTATTATATAATCGGTAGCACCGACTTCTAGCCCAATGACTTCATCCATTTCTTCATCGCGGGCAGTAAGCATTATAATTGGGGCATGATAAAAGCTACGTAGATCACGACATACACTAATACCATCAAGCCCTGGCAGCATAATGTCGAGTAAAATAAGTTGTGGGTTTAAACGTTTTACTTGGCTTATTACCTCATCACCTCGATGACATACATGTACAACATAGCCTTGCTCTGTTAAATACTCAGTGACCCATTGTGCAAGAGAAATATCATCTTCAACCAGTAAAATAGTACCGTAATTATCCATAAGCTTTCTTCGCATACCTAAATGATGTTTAGCTATCATAATGTTTATAGTGTGTGACTAAAATAACCGCCAACGCCGCTTTTTTTGCCTATTTTGATACACCCATTGTAATTTTACTTCTGTGACGGCAATGACTTGTGATGTATTACTGTCAAATAGTTCAAACGAAATACTTTGCGTTGAGTCAAAGGCATAATTAAACGAACCTTGTCGCTGTTTAAGCCAGCACTGCATAATGTACTTTGAGGTGGCATCGCGTAGACAATAATTTCCCACTTCTACTTGCTGCCATGACAAAACAACATCGGCGTAACAGTGACGTCCTTCACGTAAGGCCACACAGGTATCAGGTACTGCACTCAATTGAGCGGGTATTTGCACTGGGGCTGCCAGCAAAGAGCCTGAATAACTAAACAATAAACAGTAAAAAAATCTAAAGTACATAACGCACGCCTACCTTGGCTTTGTGTTGATATCCTTGGGAAATAATTGGGCTGTCATCAATTTCTTTTGAAAACCAAGTAGTTAACCAGCCTGCTAAAAAGACCCAATCTTGATTAATGGGATATTCAGCATGAAATTCAAACATAATACTGGTACTGGCATTGGTTTGATAAATAGGGCGAGTTGCGTTTGCTTCATCGCTATCAATACCAAAATAATAGTTTGTAAAATCTGCAGAGTAGGCACTTAGGCCAATACCAGAGCGAAACTCCCAATTACGCCAAGGCTGAATATGACTAAAAAATACGTTTGCCACCCAGCCATTATGAGCACCAGATATATCATGTAAGTATTCAAGGGAAATTTGTGAGTTTTCAAATCGACGTGTTAATCGAAGGCCAGTATCAAAATCATAGTTACGTTTTTTGATACCGCGCAGTGGCTCAATAATGCCATCGTTATAAATACCTAAGCCTTGTTCGTCAAACCCGGCTTGCGAATTAGTACCTAATAAATCAAGGCCCCAATCGTATTTGTTAATTAAGCTATAGCCTAAAACAAGTCCACCGCTGAGTTGATTATGATCAAAATCAAGGTAAAAATTATCGTAAGAAACCGCAAGGCTTAAATCTAACTCGGCGCCAACATCATAAGAATTCATCCCCACCAAATAAGAATCTTCTATGTAATAACCAGCTCCTGCACTCCAGTCCCAGGCAAACCCTGTAGTGGGTTCCAATGTGTTATCGGCATAGTAACGATTGCTTGCTGTGCTCTGGCCACTAAAAATGAGCGCAAACAATAAGGCTGTACAACGGAAAAAATGTCTTTGTGGGAAATGCTTCATCCTTGGAACCTAAATTAGAGTTTGCTTAAAAGGGTAGTATATTGTCAAACTCTTGGCTAAATCTGTAAAAAAATGTAGCGGTCGTCCTGCAACTACTGAACCTTAATTTTATCGATAAGTATACTGCTTAAGTAAAATTGCATCATGGGAGTTAATGCGCTTATCTCAGTACGTGTACATGGCCCATTTAATTTAGTTAAACGACTCAGTTTAGTAATGGTTTTATAAGCAGGGGCCGTTACTTCATTTTTAAGTTCAGCACGCTTAAGCCGAGCCTGTTCGGTATTATGTTTATGAATAAACGCAACAACTTCTAACTCGTTAGTGATCTTCTTTTCTTCAGTAAAGCTATAGATTAGGGGCTCACGGTGAAAGCTTGCACTATCTATTGATGATTTGGCAAACCAAACTACATCTCCCGATGCTTTGTGTGTAAGGCGCATACTAACTTGTGCCAGTATATTTGCGCATTGTTGAGAAGGGAATTGCTGTGCTACTTTTGAAAACAATGAATAAGGTTTTTCTGGCTGCGCTAGGATGTACTTAGCATCATCTATAAACTCAAGGTCAACTTGATGGATAGCTAACGTGTAATCACTGTTATCGGTTGTGGTAACTTTTAGTTGTTTATCGTTAAGTGCTTGGCTAATTTGAGATACTAATGTGTCGGTGACACTTGCACGGTCTACGATCACTCTGACAGTCTGATTTTTTTTAATGTTATGTGCAGGTAATTGCACCGATTTTACTTTCGGTGAAGCATGCTCGGTTTCATATTTAAGTTGGTAAGTTTGACTCTTAAGCAAAGGTTTTGCAGGCATTGCTAAAGGTTCTGCAGGCTGCTTAACTACGGCACAACCTGAAGCTAATACAATAAAAAGTGATACAACTAAAAAACGCATAAATATTTTACATCCACTCAAAAGCCATTAATCGAACATATTGTACGTTAGTCCGAGCAAAAGTTCATGATATTATAGAGGCTGATTATGACTAAAAAAGAAAAATTAGCTAAGAATGAAGTATTTTAACTCCTTACCCTTTTATTTTTTTGCTTTATGTATTTTAGGGACGCATTTACAGGCAAGCGCAAGCACAGATCCTGACTGGGAAGCTTTTGTTAAAAATTATGGACGCTACGTAGAAAAAAAACTAAAAGTAAAAAAGATTCCGGGCGGAGCGCTTTCCATCGTCAACGCACAAGCGCGTGACTATATACATACTATGGGGCATACCAAAGTGCGCAGTGGGCAAAAAATTAATCCACACACTCGGTTTCGTTTGGCCTCAGTATCTAAAACGTTTGCAGGGTCGTTAGCGGCAAAACTTGCAAATGAAGAACAACTTAATTTGTATTTTCCTGTTAGTCATTACATTCCTGAATTTAAACAAACCGACTACAAAGATGATTTAAAGGTTTTTCATATTTTAAGCCATTCTAGTGGGCTAGTACCGAATGCATACGATAATTTAATCGAATCGCGAATGGGGTATAGCGATATTGTAGAAAAGCTATTAAGTGTAAAACCCATATGCGAACCCGGTGACTGTTACGGCTATCAAAATGTCATGTTTAGTTTAATTGATGACGTGATTTTAAAAAGCACCAACAAAACTTATACTCAGTGGCTCAATGACGCATTTTTTATCCCTCTAAAAATGAACGATGCAAGTTTAGGCTACGATGCCATGGTGCAAGATAGTAACTACGCACACCCTCATGTGCGTGGGAAAAAGCGTTGGTACAGTGCCCGTTTGAAAAAGAATTATTATAAAGTCGCTCCGGCAGCTGGGGTAAACGCTAGTGCGTCAGATATGGCTATTTGGTTAAATGCGCAATTAGGGCAATATCCATCGGTATTATCCTTAGATGCATTGGCCACGCAAACGCGTCCTTATACACATACTAAAAAAGAACGCTACAGACGAGTATGGCGAGAGCACATGAACGAAGCCTACTATGGGCTAGGCTGGCGTGTGTATGATTATGATGATGAAACGCTTTATTACCACAGTGGTTGGGTGCAAGGTTATCGCAGTGATTTGGTTGTGTTTCCACACTTAAATGTTGGCTTTAGCTTAATTTTAAATGCAGAAACTGGACTCATAAATGAGCTTACAACTGAGTTTATAAATCGCCTATTAGCATATAAACGAGAGAAGCAATAATGAACGCCCACATAAAAACATTGTTAATAGCATTATTACTTATTTGCCAACCCGCCTTTTCTGTCCCTGAACAGGTTTACTTGTTTCGACATAGCGAAAAACAAACAGGGGAAAATCCATTTCTAACTGCCCAAGGCCAAGCGCGTGCTGAGCACTTGGTTTCGTTAGTTAACACCTATCCAAACATAACGTTATTCAGCAGTAACTATAACCGTACCCTAAACACGGCAGCGCCATTAGCCGCGTATTATAATATTAAAGTTATTACCTATGATGCTGCTGATCTAATGACATTGAAAAAACAATTATTAGCACAAAATGGCGTTGTGGTAGTAATAGGGCATAGTAATACCACACCGCAGTTGGCTTCATTATTGAGTAACCAAGCTATTGAAAGTATGGATGAGAGTCAGTACGGGCATTATTATTTAGTGGGTAAACTAGAAAATAATAGTTATGAAGTTAAAACGCTGACAATGGGTTTTTAAGCAGGCATAAAAAAACCAGCAATGGCTGGTTTTTTTGTTTTACCTTTAAATGGCCTTATTAGCCACGAGGTAATTGAATTTTTTTCTCAGGGCTTTGACGATAAAGCACAATCGTATGACCGATAGTCTGTAATTTAGTAGCCCCTGTTTCGCGAACAATAGCATCAAAAATAAGCTTTTTGGTTTCACGATCGTCTGTTGGCACCTTCACTTTAATTAATTCGTGAATTTCTAGTGCGCTTTGGATTTCAACTACTACGCCTTCGGTTAAACCGTTAGAACCTAGTAAAACTACAGGCTTAAGGCTATGCGCCTGACCTTTTAAAAACTGCTTTTGTTTGTTTGATAATGTCATGATATTACAAATTTTGCTGAATATGGCTTGAATTAAGGGTATTCTAACGCCATCTAGAGAATATTACTAATTAGTTGCGTGTTAATTTATGACAAATAAAAAACAGTCAGCCAGTTCACAACGTTGGCTTAAAGAACATTTTGATGATAAATATGTTCAAGAAGCGCAAAAAAAAGGCTGGCGCTCTCGAGCTGTTTTCAAATTAGACGAAATCCAAAACAAAGATAAGTTATTGCGCCCAGCGATGACAGTTGTTGATTTAGGAGCGGCCCCAGGGAGTTGGTCACAATACTTAGCTGAAAAAGTGGGTGACAAAGGCCAAGTGGTTGCGTGTGATATTTTACCTATGGACTCTTTAGCGGGCGTTGACTTTTTACAAGGCGATTTTCGTGAAGAAGCGGTACTTGATGCATTGTTAAAACGCATTGATGGTAAAAATGTAGATGTGGTATTGTCTGATATGGCACCTAACATGAGTGGCAATAACTCGGTTGATCAGGCAGGTAGCATGTACTTGGTTGAGCTTGCACTTGATATGTGCAACCAAGTTTTAAAGAAAAATGGCGCGTTTATTGTTAAAGTATTCCAAGGTGAAGGCTTTGATCAATATTTGCAAGATGTACGTAATAGTTTTAAAGCAGTGAAGATACGTAAACCGGATGCCTCGCGTCCCCGTTCTCGGGAAGTATATATAGTAGCGACTGGATACAAACTGTAGTACAGTTGCTTGGCGTTTAGTTGAATTTAAATTAATTGGATACAAGAGGTTAACCCCTTGAGCGATATGGCGAAAAATCTAATACTCTGGCTGGTTATTGCAGTAGTGCTTATGTCAGTATTTCAGAGCTTTAATGGCGGCGATCAAGTTGATCGTCAAACAAGTTACAGTCAATTTGTAAAAGACGCCCGTAGCGGCTCTATACAAGAAGTGTCCATTGAAAGTGGTAGTGGCACAATTACTGGCATAAAAAATAGTGGCGAGCGTTTTCAAACCATTATGCCTATTTATGACAAAGACATTTTAAATGATTTGTTAAAAAGCGATGTGAACGTTAAAGGTGTTAAACCTGAAGAGCAATCGTTTTTAGCAAGCATTTTTATTTCTTGGTTCCCTATGATCCTGCTTATTGGTGTGTGGATTTTCTTCATGCGTCAGATGCAAGGTGGCGGTGGCAAAGGCGCCATGTCATTTGGTAAAAGTAAAGCCCGCTTAATGAGTGAAGATCAAGTCAAAACGACCTTTGCTGATGTAGCTGGTTGTGATGAAGCCAAAGACGATGTAACCGAGCTGGTGGACTTTTTACGTGACCCTTCTAAGTTTCAAAAATTAGGCGGTAGTATTCCTAAAGGCGTACTTATGGTCGGTCCTCCAGGTACAGGTAAAACATTACTTGCCAAGGCGGTTGCTGGTGAGGCAAAAGTACCGTTCTTTACTATTTCGGGTTCTGACTTTGTTGAAATGTTTGTAGGTGTAGGTGCATCACGTGTACGTGACATGTTCGAACAAGCTAAAAAAGCAGCTCCTTGTATTATCTTTATCGATGAAATTGATGCGGTAGGGCGTAAACGTGGCGCTGGTATGGGGGGCGGCCATGATGAACGTGAGCAAACTCTAAACCAAATGCTTGTTGAAATGGACGGCTTTGAAGGTAATGAAGGTATTATCGTTATTGCTGCGACAAACCGTCCTGACGTACTAGACCCTGCGTTACTTCGTCCTGGTCGTTTTGACCGTCAAGTAGTGGTCGGTTTACCTGATATTCGTGGTCGTGAACAAATTCTCAAAGTACATATGCGTAAAGTGCCATTAGGCGATAACGTTGAAGCGGCCGTGATTGCACGTGGTACACCAGGATTCTCGGGTGCTGATCTCGCTAACCTTGTAAATGAAGCGGCTTTGTATGCTGCGCGTGGCAATAAACGTGTTGTTAGTATGGCTGAATTCGACGCTGCGAAAGATAAAATCATGATGGGCGCTGAGCGCAAGACCATGGTTATGAGTGAGCAAGAGAAAGAAATGACGGCTTACCATGAAGCTGGCCACGCAATTGTAGGTCGTATGGTGCCAGAGCACGACCCGGTTTATAAAGTATCTATTATCCCACGTGGCCGAGCGCTAGGTGTGACTATGTATTTACCAGAACAAGATCGTGTTAGTCACTCTAAAGAGCTTTTAGAATCAATGATTTCAAGCCTTTACGGTGGTCGTATTGCTGAGGCAATCATTTATGGTGAAGACAAAGTAACCACGGGTGCAAGCAACGACATTGAACGTGCCACTGATATTGCGCGTAAGATGGTGACTCAGTGGGGCTTAAGCGAAAAATTAGGTCCATTACTTTACGCTGAAGATCAAAGTGAGATGTACATGGGTGGCGGCGGTGGTCGCTCTATGAGCATGTCTGATGAGACGGCGAAAGTAATTGATGCAGAAGTACGTTTATTCTCAGACCGCAACTATCAACGTGCAGAATCAATATTGAAAGAAAACATTGATATTCTGCATGCAATGAAAGATGCATTAATGAAGTATGAAACCATTGATGCGAAGCAAATTGATGATTTAATGGCTCGTCAGCCTGTACGTGAACCACGTGATGCGCATGACCGTCATGAAGCTAAACCAGAAAAAGAAGATGTTTCTAAAGACAAACCAGTTGATGAAGTACAAAAACCAGCTGATGAATCTAAAAAAGATGAAACAAACCTTGATGATAAAGCTGAATAATCGTTAAAATAACATATCCAAAAGCCCCGAAGTTCGGGGCTTTTTTGTATCAGTTTGATGTAAATAACTAAAATTATCACATATTAAGGTTAGCGATGAATAATAAAATTAACCTTGCGCGTGGCCGAACGCTTGATTTTGCAGAGCCTGTGATTATGGGGATCGTGAATGTTACCCCTGATTCATTTTCTGATGGCGGTCAGTTCTTAAATACAACTGCCGCGCTGAGTCATGCGATGCAATTACTTGATGATGGTGCGACCATTTTAGATATCGGTGGCGAGTCAACACGCCCAGGCGCACCTGATGTTAGCCTTGAAGATGAGCTAAAGCGTGTTATTCCTATTATTAAAGCTATTCGTGAGCAAAGTGACTGCGTTATTTCAATCGATACCAGTAAAGCTGAGGTGATGCGCCAAGCGATTGAAGCCGGTGCTGATATTGTCAACGATGTACGGGCATTGCAAGAGCCCGGCGCAATCGATGTGGTTGCACAGTTTCCTGAGGTAGCAGTGTGTTTAATGCATATGCAAGGGCAACCTCGTAGTATGCAACACGCTCCTCACTATAATGACTTAGCGGGTGAGATAAACGATTTTTTTAGCCAGCGAATAGCCGCATGTGAAGCTGCTGGCATTAAACAAAGCCAGTTAATTTTAGATCCTGGTTTTGGTTTTGGAAAAACACTAAAGCATAATTATCAAATATTGGCTCAATTTAACGATTATGCAAAATTGGGACTTCCTTTGCTCGCGGGATTATCGCGTAAGTCAATGATTGGTAAATTATTAAATAGAGACACAGACGATAGATTGGCAGGCAGTTTAGCTGGAGCACTGATCGCCGCACAAAACGGTGCACACATTATTCGTGTGCATGATGTAAAAGAAACCGCAGATGTGCTTGGCGTATATCAAGCCTGCAAACAAGGAGTACTTTAAATGAAAGAAAGAAAATATTTTGGCACGGACGGTGTGCGTGGTTTAGTAGGTCAAGGTCCTATTAACCCAGAGTTTGCGATGAAATTGGGTTGGGCCGCAGGGCGTGTACTCTCACTTCATGGCACTAAAAAAGTCATTATAGGTAAAGACACTCGTATTTCAGGTTACATGCTGGAGACTGCTTTAGAGGCTGGATTAATTGCAGCAGGTATTGATGTTATTCTTTTAGGGCCTATGCCAACGCCTGCAGTTGCTTATTTAGCGCAAACGTTTCGCGCTGAAGCGGGGATAGTGATCAGCGCATCACATAATCCTTATTATGATAACGGCATTAAGTTTTTCAATGGCCAAGGTTTAAAGTTAGATGATGAGGTAGAGCTACAAATTGAAGCGATGCTTGACGAGCCTATGACCTGTGTTGCTTCTGACAAGTTAGGTAAAGCAACACGTTTATCTAGCGCTGATGGCCGTTATATTGAATTTTGTAAAAGCCAGTTTCCACAAGGATTATCCCTTGAAGGAATTAAAATTGTTTTAGATTGTGCTAATGGTGCTACATACCATATTGCTCCTTCTGTAATGCGAGAGCTTGGTGCAGAGGTGATCACCCATGCATGTGAGCCAAATGGCGTAAACATTAACCATGAATGTGGCGCAACCCATGTTGATACATTAAAGCGTAAAGTACTAGAGCATAAAGCGGATGTCGGTATCGCCTATGATGGCGACGGCGACCGTGTGATGATGGTTGATCATAATGGCCGGGTATTCGACGGTGATGATTTGGTTTATATTATTGCTTGCCAAGCTGCACAAGATGACAATTTAGGCGGTGGTGTTGTTGGCACGGTTATGTCGAATATGGGACTTGAAAATGCGTTAAAAGCAAAAAACATTGCTTTTGCTCGCAGTAAAGTCGGTGATCGTTATGTGATGGAACTGCTGCAGCAAAAAGGCTGGAAAATTGGCGGTGAAAGCTCAGGGCATGTGTTGAATTTAGATTTAATCAGCACGGGTGATGGTATCATCTCAAGCTTACAAGTGCTTGCTGCTATGGTAGCACAAAATCGTACACTTCAAGACTTAGGAGCCGGTTTTACTAAGTACCCAATGAAAATGATTAACGTACGTTACACTGCCGGTACTGATCCGACCCAAGCACCCGAAGTGCTCGCTGCAGTTGCTGAAGTAGAGCAAAGCTTAGCAGATAAAGGGCGCGTATTACTGCGTAAATCAGGCACTGAGCCTGTAGTACGAGTAATGGTTGAAGCTGAGCAAGAAAAAATAGTAATAGATAGTGCACAGAAAATAGCAGCGGTTGTCGAATCTATGAGCAAACAAACTGATTGATAACAATAACCTCTTGTAACTTTGGGCGAGTCGAGTTAATATCTCGCCCGCTTTCTAATGTGGAGTGGGAAAATGGCAGCACGCAAAGCGATGGTCGCAGGCAACTGGAAAATGAATGGTTCATTAGAACTCGTTCAACAACTGTCTGATGCTATTAACGATGTTAAATCTTCTGAAGTAAACATTGTTTTATTTCCTCCGTTTCCTCTAGTCCCAGCAATGATTGCAAGTGGTGTAACAACAGGCACGCAAACAGTGTCTGAAAATACCCCAGGTGCGTTTACTGGTGAAGTAGATGCAGAGCTAATTAAGCAGCTAGGTGCGAAATATGTACTGGTTGGTCACTCTGAACGACGCAGCATATACAAAGAAAGCAATGATACCGTTGCTGCAAAATTTGCTCGCGCGCAACAAGTAGGTCTAACGCCTATTTTATGTGTTGGCGAAAGCGAAACAGAGCAAGAAAGCGGTCAAACAGAACAAGTAGTTGCTGCGCAGATTGACGCAGTAATTAATAAATTAGGTGTAGCAGCACTAAAAGAATCTGTGATAGCATATGAGCCCGTTTGGGCTATAGGCACAGGTAAGACTGCATCGCCTGAACAGGCACAAAGTGTTCACAAATTTATCCGTGACAAAATTGCTGCACTAGATAGCGATTTAGCACAAGGGCTAACCATCTTATATGGTGGTAGCGTTAATGAAAAAAATAGCGAATTATTATTTGCGCAAACAGATATAGACGGCGGCCTAATTGGAGGCGCAAGTTTAAAAGCAGAATCATTTACTGCTATCTGCAATAGTGCAAAAGGGACCGTATAAGATGTACGAAATTTTATTAGTAGTGTATTTAATTGTAGCTTTAGCGCTTGTTGGTATGGTTTTGATCCAACAAGGTAAAGGTGCGGACATGGGGTCATCATTTGGTGCCGGCGCATCGTCTACAGTTTTCGGTTCTTCTGGGGCTGGGAATTTCATGACGAAAACGACAACGGTATTAGCTACAATCTTTTTTGTGCTTAGTATTGTGTTAGGTAACCTAACTGCCGGTCAAATTAAAAAGACTGACGAATGGGAAAACCTAGAAGCGGCTCCAGCTGTTGAAACAGTGACTCCAGTTGAAGAAGATGTGCCAGTCACATCAACTAAAGAGCAAAGCTCTGACGTACCAAATTAATTTAGTTTTAAATCGTTAAGTTGTTTATTTCCCTCAAATAAACATGCGGACTTAACACTAAGCAATAGCTTAAAAAATGCGGATGTGGTGGAATTGGTAGACACGCTACCTTGAGGGGGTAGTGCTTTCGGGCGTGGGGGTTCAAGTCCCCCCATCCGCACCAAATACAAAAACCAGTAACAGCAATGTTACTGGTTTTTTTGTGCCTACAATTTAAAATATTAAACAACTCTTTTAGGATTAATGTTGATCATTGAGTAGAACACTCTATATTTCAATTGTTAGTGTTTACGAAAGATTATTACGGTATATTTAACTTTATGTATAAAAAGCGTCTAAAGTTAAAAATAAAGTTAACATTTGTGCATCTTAAGCCGATAATAACTATAGATAATTAAACGGAGTAAATGAATATGGCTTCAGGTTTCTCTTTTAAAAACCTCAGCATTACTAAAAAAATACATGCAATTACATCTATAGCGATCATCGCATTCTTAGTAATCGTTTTGGTTAACTACTTTGCCATGAACGAAAATCGCATATCACTCAATGAAATGGAGAAATCGTCTTATAAAGTAGCCAAATTAACCTTGGCTAACGTAAGTATTTTAGAAAAATTAGATGAATTATACACCCAGGCTGTAACCTTTGGTGAGCAAGACTTAGTAACAAAGGCGAGTGAAACCTATGCGCAGTTGGTTACTAATCTTGGTGCGATTGAGGCAATTAATACCTCTTATATTGATAATGATACAAAAACACGACTAGCTAATTACGAAAAAATATCTGCAACTATTGCCAATGGTATGGTTAATGGCACGGCAGATTTCAGTAAAATTCAACAACAAGCTCAGCTTAAAACAAGCCTATACGAAGCCGTATTAACCAGCTTTAAAAGCGCACAGCAAAAAGCAGATGATCGCTTTTTCCAGCTTGTTGCTAATACAAAAGCACGCTCAGATGACGCACTTAACTTAATGCTGGTTGTTGCGGTAGTTTCATTAGCACTGTTATTACTTATGGCTATTTGGATAGCGCGTAATATCGGTTCATCAGCTAGTGATGCCGCTAATAATTTAAGCCTTTTGGCAAGTGGTAAAGGGTCGTTAAGTACCAAGCTTGCTGTTAACTCAGAGGATGAAATAGGACAGGTATCTATAAACTTTAATGCTTTTATTAGCCTGCTTAGAGAAACCGTTTTAGAAGTCATCGCGGTATGTGAACCGTTAATGGAAAATTCAACCCGTCTTGTACAAGGGATGGAGCGAGCGGAGAGAGCGACCACCAAACAAACCACCGATGCAGATGTTGTTAAACAGTCGATGGAAGAAATGAAGCAAAGCGTGGGTGATATTTCACAATCAGCTGCAAGCGCATCTAATGCCGTGCAAACCGCAGAAAAAGAAGTAGATCAAAGCCGAATACAAGTAAAAATGTCTGTAAATGCGTCGCGAACGCTAAGTGATGAAATTAATATAGCGGCCAGCACCATTAATAAGTTAGCTGATGACACTAAAAATGTATCGCAAATATTAAATGTAATTACATCCATTGCCGAGCAAACAAACTTATTAGCCCTAAATGCCGCAATAGAAGCTGCACGCGCGGGTGAACATGGCCGAGGCTTTGCCGTGGTTGCAGATGAAGTCCGTGAGCTTGCCTCTCGTACGGCGCAGTCAACTAATGAAATACGTGAATTGTTAAGTACATTAAGTGTGGCAGCTAATGAATCTGTAAGTGCGATGACCTCTGCAAGAGATATGGCAACCGATAATGCTAGTGCAGCAGAGCAAACCGGTGTTTCGATTGAAAAAATTGCAGAGCAAATACTAGAAATTAATGGCATGAACTCGCAAATTGCAGCAGCAACAGAAGAGCAAACCTCTGTTGCTGCAATGGTTGTAGACAACGTATCTAATATGCATGTTTCATTTGAAGATACTATGAGCTCACTAAAAGCAGTAAGAGATGTGGCTAAAAACTTACATTACCTTTCAGATAACTTATTAGATGCAACTGCTAAGTTTAAAATTGAGTAGTTGCTAAAGCACATTACTTTAACGTTTTATGATTTTGTAAAACGTTAAGGGATAAAAAAGCCCGCAATAAAGTATTTATTGCGGGCTTTTATTTTAATTTAGCAGATTAATACTTACCCACTACTTTAACTTTATCACTTACTTTGGCGCTATCGATATAGCCAATTGCATCTGCATTAGCAGCGACAAAATCAATCACAGCTTGGTCATTATCAAGTTTACCCGGCGGTGTACCTTTACCTGTAAATACGAGCTTTGACCAATAGGCATTTAACTGACTACCCGATTTACCAACAAGTTTGTCGTTAAATTCATCAGCGACTGCAGTGCCATTTTGATTAACAGGATTAACTTTGGTGCCATCGGCAAACGATTTGCTCTTGCCAAGGTATATTTTTTTAATATCGTCTTGGCTTACTGCATTAGCATTCGCAGGGTTAATGATGACTGCAACTTCAGCAAAAACTGCTGAGCTACATAATGTTAGCATGCTGGCTAAAATTAATTTTTTCATGATTCGCTCCAATTAAAATACTAAATCAACGCCAACGGCCACTACGTCGGTTTCAGTATTTGTTATGTCATCTTTTAAGCGGCTAAAGTCTACTTTTAAGGCAGCCATTGGGTGGAAATCATAACGAGCACCAATAGTGTACACATTACTTTTTGCTTTAGAGCCTTCCAAAACTTGGTTAAGGCCAGCATTTAATTGCGGCACAGTTGGGATTGCATTATAACGATTACTGTCATGCTCATCATCGTTATTTTCATAGGTTAAATGAACAAGCCATTCATCCATACGGTAGCCTAAAGATGTGTAATATTGAGTTTGCTTAGCGAGCGCGCTGTTATCTACTTCAAACTGTGTGTATTCAGCGTCAAACAAGATATTATTGTAATCAATTGAAAAGCCAAGCGCTAAAAATGCACCATCGTCTTCGTCAATAGCAATACTGTTAGCTTGGTCAACAAAACCTGAGTTACGAAGGGCTTGCTCTAAGCCGTTAAGGGCCATACCTTCGGCCGTATCATTTTCAATCTCAATACTCGTTTCGGCAACAAAGTAAGCAGCGCGAGCACTGAACCAATCGTAACTTAATGTCCAGTTTAACCCTGCAATATCATTAAGCTCGGTATCACCATTAACAGATACTACGGCAATATTATCATCGAAGCTGCCGTAAATAACCTGTAGAGTAGAGTCCCAATCACCAAGCTGAGTTGTATGTAATAAGCTTAGGCCTTCATAGGTTGAAAAAGGTAAGTTATATACAGACTGAGGTGGGCGCACCCAACGGTAGGTATAGCCAACATCTAAAAAGTCAGAGTAACGATAAAACGGTGCACGCATTTTACCAGCACTGATCTGTAATTCGTCAGATATCTCATAAGTTAAGTATGCCCATTCAAAATCGGCATCAAAATCATTTTCGCCGCGAGCCACTATTTGGGCTGTAGCGGATAGCTTCTCTTGCAAATCAGCAGTTAGCTGAAGAGCAAATACGCTTTCATTTTTGAATGAAATATCATCATCATATCCATATAAAGTTTGATCACTATCGAGCGACTTACCACCGACAATAGAAGCAAACCCATTAATACGAACTTCAGCACTCGCGTTGCTTGTGGCAAGTGCGCAACAAATTGCTACTGCTACAGATAGTTTTTTCATTGTGTATCCTATTTAATTTCATGTGTATCCCGCTGCAGTATAAGACGAGTATTAACTTTTTTCTAATTAAAATTAATAAATTAAGTACTTTTCACCACCTTTTTGCAACAAGAACACATGATTGTGATTGAAAATTAAGGCTTTTATATTTTAAGGTAATGTAACTAGCTGAGTTTTTTAGAATTATTTATGATGAGATAATATTTACTGCAGTACGCATTAAGTAGTAATTATTTTTTTAGTTATAAACGTGAATTTATATTTTTTAGGTTATCTTGGCACCAACGAATTGCTTGCTGTTTATTTTTGACCGCTATTTTTTTATAAATTTTATGTAAGTGCACTCTCACCGTCGCTTCACTTATAAATAAACTATCAGCAATAGCACTGGAATGAAGTCCGCTAAAGAGTAGATTGAGTACTTTAATTTCTTTATCGGTTAGGTTAGCTGTTTGCAAAGCGTTTTTTTGCTCTGTATCGAGCATTTGGCGCATCCAAATGTCACTAATGGTTCGTGGAAACCACAATTCACCTTGTTTAATTGCATCTAACCCTCTATTGAACAACTCTTCACTAGTATCTTGATAAAAAAGACCTTTTAAATTTGGCCATTCTTTGAGTGAAGCCGCATCGGTATTTTTAGGGATATTAAAAATAACGAGCCCTTGGTAATTATTAGTATGAATAAATTGGTTTAAAAGTTCGTAATTAGTAAGAGAATTTAGGGCTGAGTAGCATACCAACAATATGTCGTTATTCAATGTAGTAAAAAATAATGGATTATAGTGGTTGTTGTTAAAAAGCATGTTAGCTGATTGTGTGGTCTGTTTTTTTATCATGCTTTCACCTAAAAATGGCTTTACTGTAGACTTAAATATAAAGGGTCTTTGGATATTGTCATAATCTCATGTAGCTTTAATGTATTTTTCACAATAAATTATGTGTGCGATTTATGCACAACATGGCTGCTGGCTAATGTTAAAGTCTTAATTTAAAACCAAAGTTGCGTCATTATTGAGATAATTAGTTCAGATTAAAAACTGAAAATTAATTTTTTTGTATAAACTAAAGTTAAATATACATTTTGTAACTTTTATGTAATACAATACACTCCCAGAGGAAAGATGCATCTAAGCATCTTTTTTTATGCCTACAGTTTATGTTTACACAACATATAACGCATAATTAAATTAATACCCTTTGGAGAAAACCTTGAAATTACGCACCCTCTCACAGTTAAGTTTAGCGGTTATTGCAGCCCTAACAACTTCCGTAAATGCACAAGAAGCTAAAACCACTGCCAAACAAGACGCGTTTGAAAAAATTGAAGTTACAGCACGTAAACGTACCGAGAGCCTGTTCGAATCTCCAACTGCAATTACATCAATAGGCGCTAACCTTATTGATAAAGCCAATATGGGTAACTTAGAAGACATTGGCAAATACGTTCCTAACTTAAACATTACTCGTTATGGTGTTGGTAACGCGGCACATGCTTCTGTATTTATTCGCGGCATTGGTTTACAAGATCACATTATAACAACCGATCCCGGTGTAGGTGTTTACCTAGATGGCGTTTACCTAGGTCGCCAAATGGGGTCTAACTTATCGCTTCCTAATGTTGAGCGAGTTGAAGTTCTACGTGGACCACAAGGCACGCTTTATGGCCGTAATACATTAGGTGGTGCAGTAAACGTAATTACTAAGCAGCCTGGTGATGAAGGTATTTTAACGACAACTGCTAAAGTGGGTAGCCGTGGGCGTATTGCTGGCGATATTTACTTTAATAATGCACTAACCAATGATTTAAGCATGTCAGCCAGTGCGTCATACAAACAACGTGACGGTGTAGGTACGGCGGTAAATTTAGCTAACCCTGAAAAAGAAATTGGTGAAGAGCAAGAGTTTAGTGGTCGTATCGCGCTTAAATACGAAGCCACCAGCGACTTAGCGTTTACTTTCTCATTAGATGGGGTTGATAATGAATCAGGTCAATCACCTTATACTATTGAACTAACAGATTCATTAGATTCAAATGATGTATTCAATGGCGATTTCCCATTATTAACTGAAGACTTAATTCCATCGAATCCAGATGATTTAGGCACAACAGTTGCCGGTATTGAATCAACCTCATATTCAGGTTGGGGTACGTCATTTACCGCTGATTGGGCAATTAATAACACGTATACAACTAAGTTTATTTCAAGCTACCGCACTTCTGAGTATGAAGGTGGCTTAGATGATGATGCATCACCACTTAACTTATCTGAGTTCCCAGAAGTAGGCGGTGCAGATCAATACTCTTTTGAAGTTCAGTTAAACGCAACGTTTGACAAAATGGACTTTGTATCAGGCTTATATTTCTTTAATGAAGATGGTTTTACTCGCTCAGAAGATTTTGTATTTAGCCCGTTTAACACGCCAAATGGTCTGTTAAATGATGGAGTTACTCCGTCATTTGGTGGCTTTGGATTTTTTGAAATCAATCAAGAAACAAACTCATACGCAGCTTACATTAACGGTAGTTACGATTTAACGGATGATTTAACAATTGGCGGTGGTCTTCGTTACTCAGAAGATAAAAAAGACGCGAATGCGATTTTCCCAAGCTTTTCAGAGCGTAAATACATTAGTGCAGACTTTAATGCAGTGACATGGGATATTAATGCTTCATACCAGCTTAGCAATAATATGAATGTGTACGGCCAAGTACAAAAAGGCTATCAAACAGGTGGTTTCCCGCCGCGCCCATTTGGTGGTCCAGATCAGTTTGTATCGTTTGATGAAACCAAAGCAGTTAACTACGAAATTGGTTTAAAAGGCCAAGTACATGAAAATGTGTCTATGATGCTTGCGATGTTTGTTACCGACTACACTGACTTAGCACTACCATTCTCAGATCCAACTGCGGGTGGTGGCTTTGTCACTATCGTTGAGAATGCAGGTCAGTCTAAAGCGCAAGGTATTGAACTTGAAACCACAATTGCAATAACTGATGACTTTACTATTCGCAGTGCGGTAGGTTATTTAGACTCAGAGATTACCGAAGTCGCCGAGGGCGTACAAGGTATTGGTAAAGGTGATTCACCAGCATTGACCCCGCGTTGGACAGTGATGGTTGCGCCTTCTTACTTTGTAGATTTAAGTAATGGTGGCACAGTTGCATTGAATGCAAATTACTCATACCGCAGTGAAATGCAAGGTCAATCAGTTTTCAATAAGAGTGAAACGATTGATTCGCGTGAGCTCGTTGGCTTTAATATTTCTTACACTAACCCATACGGTGATATGGAAGTGACGTTATATGGCGAAAACGTATTAAACGAAGTTTACGATGTAGGACGTCTACAGCAAACTGGCTTTGTTGGCGTTATGCGCAGTAATGATCGTAGTGAGTTTGGTTTAAAATTCAAAAAAGACTTTGAACTATAATCTATATTTTACTTTAAAAGTAAAACAAAAAAGGTAAGCCATGGCTTACCTTTTTTTTATGGTTAAAAATAATTAACCTTCTTTATGTTCTTTACGTGCCTGCTCAATTTCTGCGGCAATTTCACGTGCTTTTTGCTTGGTTTTTTCAGTCAGCTCGCCAGCCGCTTCTTTGCTTTTAATCCATGCATCAACAGCTACTTCTTTGCCGTCGTCGTACATGTCTAAGCCCATTTCTTTACTCTCTTCAAGTAGCTCATTTAATGATTCATCATTTTTAAGCTCATTGGTTTTTTCCTTTACTTCATTCCAAGTTTCATCAAGCTTTTCTTTCACTTGAGCGCTTGTTTCTTTTGCATCTTGTTTTACTTCGTTGGCATCTTCACAGCCAGTTAACGTAATTAAAGTGCCTAATAAAGCTAAACCTGCTAATTTCTTCATTTACTATCTCCTTTAGAGAAAATTATATTTCAGAGGTAACTATACAACAATGAAAATGAACATAGCTGTAACAACACGATTAAGTTTTAAATTAATGGACGAACATGATTGGCCGCAATTATACGAGCTCGATCAAGACCCAGCCGTTATGCAGTATTTAACACAAGGTAAACCCACTTCGCTTGAAGAGATAAAAACAGTCAGTATTCCTAGAATGCTTGCTTATCGTAACGAGCAACAAGGGTGGGGGTTATGGCAAGTAACCTTGCGTGAAAGCAATACCTTTATAGGATGGGTGCTTGTTCGGCCGATGGGCTTTTTTTCAGATACGCCTGATTTTAGTGATATTGAAGTGGGCTGGCGGTTTAAGCAAGCGAGTTGGGGCAAAGGGTATGCTATTGAAGCGGCAGGCGCTATTTGTTCAGAGCTTGAAAAACAACGCCAAGTAAAGGCAATTAGCGCTACAGCACTGACCTCAAATGTTGGCTCAATTAATGTTATGAAAAAACTCGGTATGCAGCTTAAACATTATTATATTCATATAGAGGATGGCTCAAATTTAACCGCCGTACTTTATTCAAAGTCATGTGGATAATCTAACAACAATCCTAAGCTCTTTAAATGTGGCGTATAAATATTGACCTAGTGTTTGTTACTGTGCATTAATGTTTGCCATCAATGTATAAAAATAACCTAAGGATATGGGATGGGATCACTTTTTTCACCACGCATGCTAATTATTAGCAGTGTCTTAATAATACAAGTAGGCTTTTTTAATGTAGCGGCTAAACAAAGTGCGGTGGCGATGCCCGACACATTTAGTGCCCACGCTGCAAAAGCCGTGTTAGAGCAAGGCGGCAACGCGATTGATGCAGCTATTGCTGCTCAGTTTGTATTAGCCGTTACGCTCCCCGAAGCGGGTAATATTGGTGGCGGTGGGTTTATGCTTATCCATAAAGATGGAAAAGGTGATTTTATAGATTACCGCGAAACCGCGCCCAGTGCCGCGCATCGTGATATGTATTTAGATGAGCAGGGGCAAGTAATTGAAAATAAATCTATTTACGGCATACACGCTAGTGGCGTGCCTGGCAGTGTCGCAGGAATGTGGTTAGCCCATAAAAAGCATGGTACGTTACCGTGGAAAGCGTTAGTGCAACCTGCGGTAACATTAGCAGAGCAGGGCTTTGTTGTGCCTGAAAAGTTGGCTCAGCTGATTGAGGACTATATAGCGCATCTAAATAATAAAAACATTAAAGTAAATTTTGCCAGTTATTTTGCTACAGCTACGGCAGGTGCGCTTTTTAAACAACCAGAGCTAGCTGCCACACTCAAACGCATTCGCGATGACGGTCAAGATGGCTTTTATCAAGGTGAAACTGCCGCAATTATTGCAAAATTTATGCACCAACATGGCGGGATCATTAACCAAGATGACTTAAAACGTTATCGTGCTAAATCGCGGACTCCTATAAAAGCGAACTGGAATGGCTACCAAGTGCTTACTTCACCGCCACCAAGTTCAGGCGGCATTGCTATATTGCAATGGCTGAAAATGTATGAGCTAAAAAAACCAACGCCTGCACAACAACATAATTCAGTAGGGTATGTGCATTTATTGGCTGAAATAGGTAAGCGAGTATTTGCCGATAGAGCAGAGTACTTAGGCGATCCTGATTTTTACCAAGTACCTACAGCAAAACTACTTGCAGAAAATTATCTTAAAAACCGTAGTAGCAGTATAGATTTAAAGGCTATTTCAACCACCGAAAACATTAAACCCGGTTTAAAAGAAAGCGAGCAAACCACTCACTTTTCCATTGTCGATAACATGGGTAACGCTGTAGCTAATACCACCACCATTAATTTAGGCTTTGGTAGTGGTGTGGTGGTAGAAGGCGCAGGCTTTATTTTAAACGATGAAATGGATGACTTTAGCGCTAAACCCGGGGTTATGAATGTATTTGGTGCCATTGGCGGCAAAGCAAATGAAATTCAGCCGCATAAACGTATGCTCAGCTCTATGACCCCCACTATTTTACTCAGTAATAATCAGGTGAAAATGGTAACAGGGTCGCCAGGTGGCACTACTATTATTAGCTCGGTGTATCAATCGATACTCAACGCGATTGAATTTAATATGAGCGCCGATGATGTGGTAAATAGCCCGCGTTTTCATCATCAGTTATGGCCAAAAAATGTTATCAGAGCACATGCCGGCTTGGAGCCATCAGTAAAACAACAGCTGATAAAAATGGGCTACACAGTGGACGAACGCCACTTTGGTGATATGCATGTGATTATTAATCATAATGGCAAATTAGATGCGGCGTCAGAGCAAAGCGGTAGAGGAAAAGCAATCGTGTTTTAACGTTAGCGTTTGCATGGCAATCCCCCCAAACTCTTGTTTGGGGGGATTGCCAATAGAGTATTACTTATTATGGGGTATTAACCTATTGCAGGTATTAGCCCTGCCATTTGCAGGCATTGCGCACTAATAATTGAAATGCCACACAAAGCGGCTATGGCTAAACCAATATTACCGCTTCGTACTTTATAACCGCTTTTTTCAACGCCTTGACGCTGTTTGTACACCATACTCACCGGCAAAAATACAGCCAATATCACCAATGCAATGGCGGCATAACCTAATGCCATAATAAACCCTTGCGGATAAAATAAGGCAAACCCAAGAGGAGGAATAAAGGTAATAAATGCGGTTTTTATTCTATCTGCGCCCGTATCTGCTTTTTTGAATGTGTCGGCAAAAAAGTCAAACAACCCTAAGCTCACTCCTAAAAATGACGTTGCCAGCGCTAAATCAGCAAAAAGCTTAACGGCTGTAGAAACGCTCGTGTTGTTAGCAATATTTGCCACACTGGCTACAAACCCGCTTAAGCCTTCACTTTCGAGAAGTTGGGCTTGGCTCATTATACCTTGGCTTAATACCTGCCAAAAAATATAAATAACCAGTGGTAAAGAGGCGCCTGCAATCATAACTTTGCGTAAGGTTTTTATGTCAAGGCCAACGTATTTAACAATAGAAGGAATAGAGCCATGAAAGCCAAAAGAGGTAAATACCACCGGAATAGCCGAAAGTATCAGCCCTTGCTCAACCGGCATTTCAAGTAAGTGCTGGCCATGCACATAAGGCGTAAGCATATAAAATAAGCTACCCAATACCACTATTTTTATACTAAACAGCACTCTATTAAGCTTATCTACCTTGCTGGTGCCTAAAGTGACAACACCTGCAATCACCACCGCTAAAATAACGGAGCCTAACTGTGGGGCAATACTTAAGTTAAAACCAGTGTTTATACGTTCTTGTAGCTGGGCTCCGCCACCTGCTATGTAGGCCGCGCATAACGCATAAAATAAAAATATCATTGAAAAGTTAGCCACATACTGACCGCGCTTACCTAGCCAAAGCTTAGCCAAGGTATTTAAGGTGGCGTCGCGAGGGGCGTATTGATGTAGTTCCAACATAAGTAAAGCGGTGTAGGTCATAAGTAACCAACAACCGATAATTAATACCATCGCGGTATTAAATCCAAGCCCTGCAGAGGCGATAGGCAGGGCAAGCATACCTGCACCTATGGTGGTTCCTGCAACAATTAACATGCTACCTATTGTTTTATTTTTAAGCACTTAATGATCCTGATCAAACGTGAGAGACACGCAAGATATAACTAGTTGTGTAAAACTTAAATAGTTTTGTCATAAAAGAGACAAAATAAAATGTAATCTTCTATTTACAACTGTATTAAAAAAGCCAAAATCATCAAAAAAAGGAAATTTAACTTATTAATATAAATGAAAAAATAAAAAGCTAAATGTTAATAATTAAAAGGGAGGTTGTTTGCTATGTATAAAATAGGCATCACAAAAATGGTATGTATTGACCGAAAGCGTTATCCATTACACCGTCGGTCGAAAAGGAATACGACAATTTACATTTTAGCGATTTGAATCACTAAGCGGCGGTTTTTATCACGGCCTAAAATATTGTCATTAGTATCTACAAAGCGTTTTTCACCAAAGCCTTCAGTAACCACTTTAGCTTCATCAACGCCTAAGCCAACCATGTAATCTTTAATCTCCTTAGCACGCTTTCTTGATAAATCGAGGTTATTCCAGCGACCACCGTAACTATCGGTGTACGATGCAATACTGATTGACTCTATACTGGGGTCGTTTTTCAAATACTCAGCAATTTTATCAAGGCGTTGTTGCGATGACTTAGTTAACTTACTGCTATTAGATTCATAGTTCATTATAGTGAACGAAATATCTTCAAAATTGTATGGCAGTAGTTCATCGCGACACTGTAAAAACGCCCAATACGCTTGCTTAAAGTTAACATTAGACATGCCCACGGCAATTTTATCGGCACTATTTTGCCAGTCTTGGTAGTAAAAAGTGGGTTGGTTACCTTTTTCAAGCTCAGTAAGCATTTCCCATGCTGTTTTATTACCTAGTTCACCATCAAACTTTTTAAGTAATTTCATATCAGCAATATCACGGGCAGGGCGACCTGCTCGCCAACTAGGTGGCACCGCTTTTAAACCGGCAATCGCGTAATTTTCTGGGCGTACCACCATGTCTAAATTAAAAGTGAGATCTTTGTTTTTACTTGCTGATGCTTTAAAAACAGCTTCACCATAGTAGGGAACTTTATGATTTAATTGGCATTGTAAGCGAGTTGTTTTAACCAAGTTCCAGTTTGAATTATCTTGGTTAGCCGTGTACTGGCGCATTGCCGCAGTTGTATTCAAACTATACAGCACACTACTAATGCCTAGGCTAATAAATAACAACTTACACTTCATTGAGAATTCTCCAGTTATCTAGCTCTGCCAAAAAAGTGACAAAAACCGTAAAATATTACGCAACAGCAAATAATTCAGCGCAAACGCTAGGGTCTGTTGACCTTTCAAGGTTAAATTTGCAGCAGCCTGTTTGGTATTTAGGCAAGGCAGCGCCTATGTGGTGTGGTTATTCCCCATAAATAGGCGATAACAAAGCATCAATGCCAAACAGGCGCTGCCCGAAGGGTTCTGCCTAGGGGCGATTTACTCTTTGTTGCTCGGTTTTTACTTAGCCCACTAGGTTACAAACCTCGCGCCGCGATTAAACCGCCCCTAGCTTGAACAAATTTTAATCCGCAACGGTCAACAGACCCTAATTACTAAGCAAGTAACATGCCTATAGTTTAACTGCAATTAATCAATAAATCCCCTAGCCGACAGGGGCCCAATTTTGACATAATAGACAGCTAATCCCTATAAACCAAGAATACTATGGCAAATACTGAGCAAACACTTTTCGCACAACGCTTTCGTGGCTTTTTTCCAGTGGTTATTGATGTTGAAACCGCCGGTTTTAACAAAGAAACCGACGCACTACTTGAAATTGCAGCATCCGTTTTAAAAATGGATGACGAGGGATTGCTTAGCATAGATCATACTGTTCATTTTCATGTGCAACCGTTTGAGGGCGCAAACATTGAACAAGCCGCCATTGAGTTTAATGGTATTGAGCCTTTTTCAGCACTGCGAGGGGCAGTCCCTGAAGAAGAGGCGATTAAAGAAATTTGTAAAGTAGTGCGCAAAGCGCAAAAAGCCGCAGGGTGCCAGCGCTCTGTGGTGGTTGCTCATAATGCTGCTTTTGATCATGGCTTTTTAAATGCGGCTATTGAGCGTAATAACATTAAGCGCACACCATTTCATCCGTTTGTTAGTTTTGATACCACATCACTTGCAGGCTTGGCATTAGGGCAAACAGTATTGGCTAAAGCGTGCCGCGCGGCAGGAATAGAGTTTGATAACAAACAAGCACACTCTGCGTTATACGATACAGAACGCACCGCTGAATTATATTGTTTAATTGTCAATCGTTGGCAGCAACTAGGTGGTTGGCCACTTGCTATAGATGAAACACAACAAAACGAAGACGAAGTAAGCAACCAAGATTAGCATAAACTCAGCTCATATTAATGAGTGTTCACTGTGTGGGCTGAGCCAGTCTTAATATGCGTTATTAAAACGATTGCGTTATTTTACCTTCACTGTGAGTGATTAAATGTGGTGGATAATTACGCGAAAAGCTAATTGATTCTCGTGCAATTTTAAGCTCCACCCCGGGGTGCATAAGCTCATTAACTTTTAAACGACTGAGCGCTAAAAGCTGCGCCATTTTATTTCTTAGCAACTGCTTTTGCTGACTGATACTGGCGCTTCGGTTTGCTATGTGTTCTTCATTCGTTGTTATTTTATTCAAAAACTGCTGACGCTGTGCGCTTGCAACTTGTTTATTAATTCGCTGGCGCGCTTGCTGTAGTTCAATTGACTTACTGATTAAAACTTTTTCAAAGTCAGTGATTTGCGCTTGTTTTTGTTTTAGCACATACCATCGCTGTGCGATGCAAACACGGGTTTTAGTTCCTGCTGGTGCGCCCAATTCACCTGTTTCAATGCGCATTGCGTCTAGAATATGACCACCAATAATTTTCCCTTTAGGATCTTTTGCGCTGCCAACCCTAATTAAATTTCCAGCACTCAAGTCACAATGTAATGATTGGCGTTCTATTAATAAGTTTTGCTCCGTTTTTATGTCACAGTATTGAGAGTAACCAAGTGCAACGGTTCGTTTAGCAAAAATAGAACAGGTGAATGGCTCATCGGCTTCTCGTTTTCTGCCAATTGCCCCCTTTACTATTGTGATGGCGCTATTACTTTTTAACTGCGCCGATTCAACAAAACCTAAAACAGTAATATCGCCGGTAGCAGTCACGCGCATGCCATCTTTTATATCACCACTGACTATAATACTGCCATCAAATTCAACATGGCCGGTACTTGGGTCAATATTATGAAAACATAAAACATCATCAACACGCATACCACGGGGAAGGGCAACCGGTACACCAGTACAGTCGGCAATTAGTAAGTTGGGGTTATCGGGCGCAATTTTAGTACCGTCAAAAGGTTGTAATTTATGCTCTTTGCCAGGGATTGCAGTTAGCACATCTCCAAACACAGTAAAGCCATCAACTCCCGATGTTGCTGGAATACGCCGCATTAGTTCACACCCAGGTTTTACAGTAATAATATCACCTAGGTTTCTCATATCGACTTTACCACCGCCCTTAGCTTGCGGGCTAAGTACGCGGTCTTGCGCTGTGCAGCAAAGACGCACAAATTTGGCATCGTTACCCACTTTAGGCGCGCGACCAAAAGCGACTTCAGCGCAATGCGTGCTTCCTGAGGGTTGTTCAAATTGTTGTGCCAATAACTGTTCTAATGCATGAGAGCTAATACCCTTTACAATCCCTGCCTGAGCTAACACGTCAATTGCTTGTTCCATGTTAAGTAATTTACCGCCCTTAGCAGTAATAAGGGTAGCTTCAACAAGCATATTTTTTTCATCAATGTTAATGGTTAGCTTTGCATCAATGGCTTGAGCAACCACCAAAGAGGGGGTCTCTTCGTCGTTATTTTGAGCAAACAACTTACCAATATTGCTAACAATAATGTCACACTCGCAATATTCTGACTGCCTAATTAATTCAATAAGCTGTGTTGCTGTTGAGGCTAAACCTGAGACATTAGGGTGGGAGAGCAAAGAGATATGCCCCGTTTGCTCATCAAAAGAAAAAACCGACATTTATAAATCCTCTAGGTAATATGCCTGTTATTATTTTTTATATTGTATTAGACCAAGGTCTAGCCCTACATTTGAGCATAAAGCATCATACTTGTTAAGTAATTGTTTCTTAATTATCCAATATTTTACATTTAAAAGTGTGTTTGATGCAGGATTAACCAACCAATAAAATAAAACGCCTAAGGTGTTGAGTATTGATGGGTTACTCAGTTATACTGCTTGCACGCTCTGAATGAGTAACCTTATTCAGGGGCTGATTAGGATTCGACGGAATTCAAGAAGCCCAAGGTGCATGTCGAGGTGCGGTTTGCCTCGTAAAAAAGCCGCAATTTAAAGTAATCGCAAACGACGATAACTACTCTCTAGCAGCTTAGGCTGGCTAGCGCTCCTTCCATGTATTCTTGTGGACTGGATTTTGGAGTGTCACCCTAACACCTGATCGCGACGGAAACCCTGGCCGGGGTTGAAGCGTTAAAACTAAGCGGCCTCGCCTTTATCTACCGTGTTTGTCCGGGATTTAAAGGTTAATTAAATGACAATACTAAACATGTAGTACCGACGGTCGAGGCTTTTCGGACGGGGGTTCAAATCCCCCCAGCTCCACCAATAAAGGTTTTTAGATACGTTGCTAAGAACCGTGAAAGACCCGCAACGCTAGTTAATTCGAGCCTTGCGGGTTTTTTTATGCCTATAGTTTAACCATTAGTGACCGTTTAAAACTTGTAACAACCGCGATTTGTTGTAACACTAAACGTAACAACTGGAATTTTACATAGGGATCGTTGTTACAAATGGCTATTCACAACCTCAAAGCAAAGCAAGTCGACTCGGCTAAACCAAAAGCTAAGGAATATAACCTTACTGACGGTGGCGGCTTAACATTACGAATAAAGCCCAGTGGTGGTAAATTTTGGCTTTATAACTACACAGCGCCAATTACTAAAAAACGTAAAAATATGGGGCTTGGCTCTTACCCTGATATAAGTCTTAAAACTGCTAGAGAACGCCATAAAAAATATAAAGCCCTAGTGCTTGAAAATATAGACCCTATCCACCAGCGCCAGCTAGATGAAAAGCAAGCACAAGAAACACACCTACAAACATTTAAAGCAGTTTCTTTAATGTGGTTTGAGAAAAAGAAAACAGAAATAAAACCACAAACAGCACAAGCCGCTTTAA
Source organism: Pseudoalteromonas sp. SM9913 (assembly GCF_000184065.1). Classification (NCBI taxonomy): domain Bacteria; kingdom Pseudomonadati; phylum Pseudomonadota; class Gammaproteobacteria; order Alteromonadales; family Pseudoalteromonadaceae; genus Pseudoalteromonas; species Pseudoalteromonas sp. SM9913. The sequence continues at coordinate 2,313,382 of NC_014803.1, read as the reverse complement.
ATCTGTTAACTAATCATGCCTTTCCTGCGTTTGGTGATGAACCAATAAGTAAATTAAAAGCCTTTCAAGTAATAGAGCTAGTGCGACCCATAGAGGCAAAGGGCAGCTTAGAGACTGTAAAAAGACTATGCCAGCGTATTAACGAAGTAATGGTGCATGCGGTTAACTGTGGGCTTATAGAAGCCAATCCACTAGCGAATATAAGGCAAGCATTCCAAGCGCCTAAAAAAAGCGCTATGCCGTCTATTGAAGTGGATAGGCTACCTGAGCTAATGAGTGCCTTAAATCGTGCCAGTATTAAGCTTACAACGCGTTGTTTAATCGAATGGCAGTTACACACCATGACACGCCCTAATGAGGCTGCAACAGCTAAATGGCAAGATATAGACTTAAATACTGGCGTGTGGGTTATACCAGCCGAGCAAATGAAAAAGGGCAAAGAGCAACGCATACCCCTTACACCGCAAGCACTCGCTTTACTTGAATTAATGAAACCAATAAGTGCGCACCGTGAATATGTATTTCCCGCTGATAGAGACCCACGCAGCCACGCGAACGTGCAAACAGCCAATGCAGCAATAAAGCGTATGGGGTTTAAAGGCGAGCTGGTGGCACATGGCTTGCGCTCGCTTGCCAGTACAACGCTTAATGCACAAGGATTTGACCCTGACGTAATAGAGGCAGCTTTAGCGCATGTTGATACAAACGAAGTAAGGCGAGCATATAACCGCACTGACTACTTTGAACGAAGAAAAACCATGATGTGCTGGTGGTCTGAGTATATAGAAAATGCGGCTAGTGGAAGTAGTTCGTTAGCTGGGCTTAGCTATCTAAAGGTATTGAAATGAAAATCGAATACATCCCCCATAGATTTGGGAAACCATCTAAATCAGCTATTAAAAATTATGAGAAATCGCTTGAAGCAATCGAAATTTATATAGAGAACTTAGTAACTTCTCATGCAGATTTGCTAAATCAAGTTGACGTCGATAAAGCTGAACATGCACTTGAATATGGTTTAATACAGAACTTTGATGTGTCACACGGCAATGATATTGATGTGACGACTCACGTTAGAATGTATTCAAGATTATATATAGAAGAACTTATTAAGAGAGCTTATCAAATGGGGGTGTGTAGTGGTGATACAAAGGGAGCTAGTTGGGCTTTAAATGAAACTAGAAAGTTGGAATCAAAGAAAAATAGAGCCAAACGAAGTAAGCCTAATATTTCAACCGAAAAGATAAGAAGTGATATTGAGCATCTGATAAGTCAAGATTTTAGAAGTTTTGGTGAGGCAATAAAAGATTATAAGCTTGAGCGCTATGTTAAAAAATATAAGGATTTTTTAGCTACTAAGGACACGTACCCAACGATAGGTGATCAAGCTATCAAGAATCATATTAGAAAAATAAGAGAAGAAATCCTACAAAAAAGTGATAAATCACCTTGATATTTATCACGATGATACATGACTAGGAAACTGAAATAGCTTAAATAATTCTTCAGGTTAATATTTGTATTGCAAACTTATTAACGACCTTAGGAGGTCTTAAATGTCACTACTTGAATTAACTAGAAAAGAGCAGGCACGTCCATTATGGGCATGTGGTAAAACCCTATTTCAGCAAAAAATTAATGATGGGCTAATACCTCCACCTATAAAAATAGGTAAACGCGGAGTTGCATTTTATAAGTATGAAATAAACGCAACCTTAGCAGTAACCATTGCAGGCTACAACGATGAGCAGATAAAAGAATTTGTTCGTGAACTAGTCGCAAAGCGCAAAAATCTACTTAAGCAATACACTCACTTGGAGGCAGCTAATGATTAATTTAAATGAACTGCCAACACCAATCACATTGGAATATTTGGAAAAGTTAGCACCAGAAGCTTTTGAGGAGCTAGTTCGAATGGACATTATTCACCGTTCAATCTTGCTCGCATGGCTTAACGGTCAATCTACAAGCCCAATTGGTAGAGGGTATGCCGATGTTGAATTAGATAAGGAAGATGCAAAGCATAGCCACCTTAAAATGAAATGCTTTATTGATTATCAAAGTAAGCGTGAGGTTGGGCTAAAGGTTTCTCACTCTATGACAGAGCTACAACGATTTGAGTTTTTCAATAAACGAGCGGCTCAGCGTGAAAAAGTTAAGCGTAAAGTCAAAAAGGAAAGAGAGCAAAGGGCAAAAAAGAGCCTTGTTAAAATCCTTGAGCAACTTGGTATTGAGCAGGTTAAAACCATTATTGTGACCGAGCATTTAAAGGTTACTGGTGCGGCTAATGAGCCTGTCTTTGATAAGGAAAAGCCGACTAATGGTTAGTTAGACGGCTTTAGATTGGTTATTTCGAGGGCTGGTGGCGAGTAGCTAAACTGCCACTAGCTTTAAGCATTATATAATAAGTAAAGCTCATAATAAAAATGCTTTCAGGTGAGTTTCCACTAACATTGAAGGGCGTGTGTATCCAGTCTTTTCCCTTAAGCCTTTTTTATTGCGGTCTTTAACGGCAGTGGTTTATAGGTTTGTTTTCATTAAAAATGAAGGTTGTTAGTTACTACTTACTGTATAAAGTCGAGTTAGCCAGCCGTGGAATAATGACACTAGTGAAAACACCCCTTTTATCATTCGGATATTTATATTATCTAATAGGAAGTATTTGTGTCTAATTATCAGTATGTGAGTCACTCACCTGTAATTTGCCATAAACAGAACATTTGGCAAGTTCATACGTCAAAGAGCGGCATTTACACAGCGCAAATGAAGAGTATGTTAGATCAGCTTGAGGCAGTTTTAACACATTATAGCCAAGTTTTAGTTTTACGATTTGATATCGGTATTCCATATCAAACAAATGATAACCGTTTTATTATTGCTGTTATGGAAAGTTTAAGCGGTTTTATAAAGCAAAGGTATAAAATGCCTATCTTTGGCTACCATTGGACGCGGGAGCAAGAAAGAGCGAAAAAGCAGCATTATCATGTGGTAGTTATTCTTGATGCTAACAAAGTATGCTACCCAAGTAAGATAAATGAATTTATTTTAGAAATGGGAAATACATTGGGTGTGCGTCCATGGATTCCAAAAAATTGTTTTTATAGATTTAAACGATATGAGCATGATAAAAAGCAAGGCGCTATATGGCGTATGTCTTACCTTGCTAAAGCCAGAGGGAAGGGCTATAAACCAGCACAAACTAAAAACCACGGCTCAAGTAGGGTTAAACCTAAGCTTTAAGGAATGTATACAATACAAAGCAATTAAACACTTTATATCTAACTTTGTTTGCTGTCAGGTTATCAAACATTGTCAAAAATTGATTTTTAAATGGCTCTACTTATTTTAAGAGCTTAGCGAATGTATTTGTTTTTGTACTGATGAAATCTAAATTATCCTAGCCTTTATACCTGATAAAACCTCAACTGTATGAGCCGTTAATACTTAGTAAAACTTAGTTTAATAAGCCTAACAAAACCTTACAAAACCTATCATTTTAGGCTTATAAAAAGACAGTATCAAATAAACACCTTACAGCTGTTTTGCGGAGAGATATGCACGTGTATTCATTAAGCTCTTAAACATGCATCATATTAGGCTTATAGCTTTGTAAGCTTTTTACTACAAAGTTTTAAGTCGGTATCTTACATTTGTTTGCATAAATACTCGCAAGCCATTTAGGTTTTGGTGTTAGTATAAGGTATAGGTTTATATCTTTATTCAGTTTCTACTACTAAATTTAAGGAAAGCCATGAGGCTGTTTTTAAGTGTTTTATTTTTATTTTTTTTACTCCCTGTAAAAGCGGCAACTATTGCAGAGCTGTTTGGTGATGGTGTTTTTGGTACACAGTGGGGTGATACGATTGAAGCTGTCGCAAACAAATTACCCAATACTACCAAGGAAAGTGTTGGTGATATTGCTTGGCTTGAATTGAAAGATTCAAAAGAAGTATTAGGGGTTAAAAGGCAAAATAGAAATACGTCATTTGTGTTTGATTCTGAAATGCGGCTTAATGGCGTTGGTGTATATTTTGACGTTGAAGACTATCCGTTGTTATTAAATAAGCTCACCACATTGTTCGGTAAGTACACTCAACTAGAGAATAATAAAACAGCAATGCAATGGGTGAGTGGTGACTTTACTCTAGTTTTAGTCTTTGTTAATGCTGGGCTTAGTGCGCATGTTGTGCTCTCAATAAGCTATAACGGCTTAAAAAAACCAAAAACTAGTAAAGAAGAGCTGGGGTTTGATTAACCCTAGGACTGTTAAACTATATAAAGGGAATTGTATGAAAATATTAAATTTAGCACTATTTGGCGCATCGGTATTTTTATTAAATGCTTGTGCTTATAATGTAAATGTAGGTAGTAAGGAGGCTGCGGCTAAAGGTATTACTTATAATTACGATAAGTTTAAGTCTGAAGGGTGGTTAAGGTCTGAGGTTTATGTGGGCGGCATGTCAGAACCTGTAACAAACTACAATTATCGTGCAAAGTACGGAAAAGATTCAAGTACACCTGACTTCATTCAATTATACGGAAAGATGTTTTCACAAAATGGCTGGTGTTTTATAAATAGCGCCTATGATTCTACTGGGAGAGAGTACAAACTTCATGAGGTAGATCGTAATGTTGCATCCAATTCAGCTATGGGTGTTAGCTATGTAGTTGTGCATGAGTATTTTGCAATTGATATTTCCGTTGAGCGATTGGAAGAATTCGCCAAGGCAGACATTGAATTGAAAGCCACTGGAAAGAAGTGTGACACGATTTTTAAAGTTGATCATAGGGTATCAGCCGCGTTTTTAGATGAAACTAAAAAGCGTATGAACAAAAGTTAAATGTAATCCAAATAATGTAGTTATTAATACAGTCGATTCAGCTGCAAATCGAGAAGTTGAACCCACGGAAAGATAATAAGTAACAATAATAGTAACAACAGCAGGTTTTTATTTTGCTTGTCTATATATTTTTCAATTGGTTATATGTTCGGTTCAGACTCCCCCAGCTCCACCAATAACGGTTTTTAAATTCGTTTGTTTAAAAACCCTAAAAAACCCGCAACTTGAGCAATCAAGTCGCGGGTTTTTTTATGGCTAAAATGATTGAATTTATTGTGCATTGATTTATCTTGCGCTGACCGCTGACCGCTGACCGCTGACCGCTGACCGCTGACCGCTGACCGCTGACCGCTGACCCCGAACCCTACAACTAATAGACTAGTCGCTTACTTACCTATTTTTTGTATTATGAGCCAATGAATAACTGCGAGCTTTGATATGGATATTTTTACAGCTGAACACATTTCCCCTTTAATTTCGCTTTTACTGGTTTTACTGGCGGGGGTTACTTCGTTTGTATCGGCGGCTTTTGGTGCGGGCGGCGGTTTAATGCTGTTGGTGGTAATGGCGTCGGTTATGCCGATGGCAATGGTTGTGCCGGTTCATGGTTTAGTGCAGTTAGGCTCTAATGCCAATCGATTATTGTTAAGTATTGCCCATCTTGATAAGCCGATGTTGTTGTATTTTACTCTGGGTGGATTAATTGGTGCCGGGTTGTCGAGCCAAGTAGTGAGCGATATTAACCTTGATAGCATGAAGCTGTTTGTGGCTTTATTTGTGATTTATTTACTGTGGGGAACAATCCCTGAATTTAATAAAGACTCACGATTAGGGCGTTTAATAGCGGGTGTAATTACGACATTTATTTCTACTTTTGTGGGAGCAAGTGGGCCTCTGGTGGCGAGTTATTTACACATTAATCATTACGATAAGCTTAAATTTACCGCGACTTTTTCAAGTATTATGACCTTGCAGCATAGTTTAAAAGCCGTTGTTTATGCGGGGCTGGGTTTTAGCTTTTGGCAATGGTTGCCCTTAACACTTGCGATGATTTTAAGCGGAGCCATTGGCACCTGGTTAGGGATTCGTTTACTTAAGCGGCTCTCTGTGGAGCGTTTTAGAGTTATTTTTAAAGTGATTTTAACTCTGCTTGCCATGCAGCTTGCATGGCAAGGGGTGAGTGTAATGCTTACTTAATAGCGGCTTTTATTGGTTTATCGCCATCAAATAACTCAAAAATACGATTGCTATTAAATGAGTTTGTAGCAACGTGAAGCAATGCGTTGGCTACATTTTCGCGGCTAATTTTAGCCTTTGACTGATCGCTAGGGCGCTCTGTTGTTACTTCCAAAGAGGCACTTTCGTCAGTTAATGTTCCTGGGCGGATAATTGTGTAATTGAGTCCACTGTGAATTAAATGCTCATCAGCCATATGTTTTGCTACTAGATAGGGCTTTAAGTCACTATCTATCGCATCAGGATCGTCTGCACCAATAGAGCTGACCATAATAAAGTGTTTTACACCGTGCTCTTTAGAATAAGTTGCTGCTTTTGTCGCTGCCCACAAATCAATAAGTACGGTTTTATCTGTGCCTGTACTTCCACCTGAACCTGCTGCAAAGATAACTTGGTCGCAGCCATTAATGGCACTTGAAAAGTCACCTTCTAAATCCTGTTCAACAATACTTAAAAATGGGCTATCTAAATCACGCAGTTTGCTTTTGTCTCTTACAAGTGCAACAACATTTTGCTCATTTTCTAAAAGTAGTTTGGTAGCCATTTTACCAATTTGACCACTTGCGCCAATAATTAAAGTCTTACTCATAATTAATTCCTTCTCAATATAGTGTAAAGATTGTTCGTACAAACAGACCTTGGGGTAGGAAATTATTTTTAAAGAGTAAATGGGATTTAAACGAGCTTATTTAAAAAAAACATATTAGTGAAAAGTTATTACTTAACTGAGTATTAAAATTAGCTATTTTTTTAGGCGTTTTTTAGAACTTTTTACTCGATCATTATACTTACTTCGGTTACAAAGCTACGGTGGTATAAGCCAATACGTACACTGCGTTCTTGGTAATTACAGTAAAGGGCTTTGTAGGTATTATTACCTTTAAATTTTATTGCGAATAAGGTCACGAACAATAAAGCGGCCTGGGTGAATAGCTTGGCTTACGCGTTCGCTTAGTGGGCGAGGTTCATTGTTTAAACTACTAATTAGGTGCTCGGCAGATAGCGGTGCACTGCATAATGCTCGCGCGCCAAAGCCGGTAAAAATATGCAGGCCCTGTTGTGGTTTTTTTAATGCTTGGTATTGATAGCGCTTACCCAAACGTAAATTAGCAAATGCATGTGTATAGTCAGTTTGCTCCACCCATTCACCGGCCATAGGTAAGTGATCAATAAAACTACAGCGAACAGCGGCTTTAGCAGAGCTAATATCGCCTAAGCTGGTGGCAAATTCAGTGTTGTTATAAAAGCTCAGCAGTTGCTCGCGGTTAGTGTGGTTGTCTTGCTCGGTCACTTCACGGCTTTTACTGTTTTTTTCAAAGGTGGCGCCCATACAATGGTGATCTAAATAAGCGGGGGTGAAATACCCCTTGTGACACAACACGGTTTTTAGCTTACGTGATTGCGTGCTTGCTTGAACATGTGACACCTGTCCGCGTACGCCAACAATAGGGAGCGTTTTAGTTTGCGCAAATGCATCGCTGTGTTCACCGGCGCAAATAATCACATCGCTAAAGGGGCCAAATGTTTGTTTTTGCGTGGTTAAGTACCAGCCATCGGGTTGTTTGTTAAGTTGCTCAATGTGGCAATTAAATAGGCTCTCAAACTCATTTAATTGCTGTGCGGCATCTAACATAGCACTGACTAACTGGGGGGGATTAACCCAGCCGCCTTGTTCAAAAAACACCCCTGAGTAACCTGTTTTAACCCCAGCAATAGCATCACCCTCATCAGCAGTCATATTTCGCATAAGCAGCTCTGGCCACAGTTGTTTATCAGCGAGATTTTGATGACGCTCTGCCAATGGTTTTTTTACTGCATGTTGCAGCACACCACACCACTGGTGATCAAACAAAAAGCCATTGTTGAGTAATTGATTGTAAAGCCGCTTTGCGTATAAAAAACTATGGGCAAATAGTTCACTGTGTGGCGAATTTTTTGCTTGTAAATGCGGATATATCGCCCCTTGTACATTGTGAGATGCCCCCATGGCCGGTTGTTTATCTTGGCAAAATAAGTGGCTTGGTATACCGCGTTTCGCAAGGCTATAAAGAATACAACTGCTGGCTATACCACCGCCAATAACAGCCACATTGGTAAGGGGAGAGAAGTGATGCTCAAAATAGGCGGGGGCCGATTGTTTTGAATTAGCCTGAGCGAGTGTGCCAACTAGCATCTCTCGTTTTCGGCCAAAGCCTTTAGCTTTTTGCATGCTAAAGCCCGCTTCAATTAAACCACGGCGAACAAAGCCCGCAGCGGTAAACGTGGCTAATGTCGCGTTGCATCTGGAAATATCAACCATGGCGTTAAATACACTTTGCTGCCACATGTCGGGGTTTTTACTCGGTGCAAAACCATCTAAAAACCATGCGTCAACGAGTCCACTTTGTGGGTAGCTCATGCTATTAATACATTCCAGCACATCACCAAAGTAGAGGTCGAGCACCACAAGGCCATTGGCAAATTCAAGGCGATGACAACCGGTTAAATTAATCGGGTAGTGGGAGACGAGTTGGGCGCTTAAATGACTTAAACTAGGCCAAGCTTGCAAGGCTTGTTTTAAATCATTTACGCTAAGTGGATATTTTTCAAAAGAAATAAAATGCAGTCGTTGCACGTTATTAGACTGTTGACTTTGAACTTGTGGGCATTGCAGGTGGTCATAAAACTGCTGCCATGCATTTAAAAAATTAAGCCCTGTACCAAAACCGGTTTCGGCTATAACAAAGTGCTCACGGTCATGATTTTGTAACCGTGACTCTATATTGTTTTGTTGATAAAACACATAATGAGACTCAGCGAGGCCGTCGTCATTAGAAAAATAAACATCATCAAAGTCATTAGCAACCGGTGTCCCTAAATCATTAAAGTGTATGTGGGCGTTTTTTATCATGACCAATTCATTTTTATAGATAATTTTTTAATTATTTTACGTGTTTTCTTTGAAATAGTCTGGCGTTATTTATAAGCTGTAGCTTCAGAGTACAAGTGTACGCTAGAAAGCTGACCACTTAGATGATTAAATTCGCGTAAAATAGAACACAATTAAGTATTAAGCTAAGGGAATTACCCATGAGAAGAGCCGTAATAACAGGCATCGGTGTTGTATCAAGCATCGGCAATAATAAAGAAGAAGTATTAGAGTCACTAAGAGCGGGTAAAAGCGGTATTGCTTTTAACCAAGAATTTGCTGATTACAAATTGCGCAGCAATGTATCAGGTAAAATTGATATTGATGTTAAAGAGCATGTTGACCGCAAAGCAATGCGCTTTATGGGTGATGCAGCGGCTTATTCTTATATCTCAATGGCACAAGCGATTGAAGATGCGGGCCTTAGCGACGAACAAGTATCAAACGAGCGCACTGGTTTATTAGTGGGTTCTGGCGGCGGTTCATCAAAATGGCAAGTAGAAGCGGCCGATATCCTTCGCGAAAAAGGCGTTAAGCGCGTTGGCCCTTACATGGTGCCACGTACTATGGCGAGCACCACCTCGGCTTGTTTAGCAACGCCATTTAAAATTAAAGGCGTTAACTATTCAATTAGCTCTGCGTGTGCAACCTCTGCGCATTGTATTGGCCATGCTGTTGAGCAGATTCAACTAGGCAAGCAAGACGTTATTTTTGCAGGTGGTGGTGAAGAACTTCACTGGACGCTAGCGATGGAATTTGACGCTATGGGCGCGCTTTCGACTAAATATAACGACACACCTGAAAAAGCATCACGTACATACGATGCTAACCGTGATGGTTTTGTGATTTCAGCCGGTGGCGGTATTGTGGTTGTTGAAGAGCTAGAACACGCACTTGCACGTGGCGCGCACATTTATGCTGAAATTACCGGTTACGGCGCAACCTCAGATGGTTACGACATGGTTGCACCATCGGGTGAGGGCGCAGTACGTTGTATGCGCCAAGCAATGCAAAACGTTGATAGCATTGATTACTTAAATACCCATGGTACGTCAACACCCGTAGGCGATGTGAAAGAGCTGGGCGCTATTCAAGAAGTATTTGGTGGTAACTCGCCAATGATCAGCGCAACTAAAGCAATGACAGGCCATGCACTGGGTGCGGCAGGTGTACACGAAGCCATCTTTTCATTGCTAATGCTTGAGCATGGTTTTGTTGCGCCATCTATCAATATTGATGAGCTTGATGAGCAAGCAGCGGGCTTGAACATTGTAACTGAAGCCAAAGACGTTGAACTAAATACGGTTATGTCTAACAGTTTTGGTTTTGGCGGCACCAATGCCACATTAGTAATGAGCAAATACAAAGGCTAAGTTAACCTTTAACTATTTTAAAGCCGAGCAAAATGCTCGGCTTTTTCGTTTGTGCAAATAGGCGGTTGTTCGTTACAATAGAGCCTCATTTTGCCAAACGGATTCACAATGAAAATTCTTGCCGATCAAAATATGCCTTTAGTTGAGCAATTCTTTAAAGATATGGGTGAGGTTGAACGATTTGATGGCAGGCAATTAACTCCAGAACAACTCATTGATGTTGATGTATTACTCACTCGTTCAGTCACGCAGGTCAATAGTGAATTATTAGCACAGGCTAATAAGCTAAGCTTTGTAGGTACAGCCACTATTGGTGTGGATCATATTGATACCGATTTGCTCAACGCAAAAAATATTGATTTTACCAGTGCGCCTGGCTGCAATGCGATTGCGGTTGCTGAATATGTGATCAGTAGTTTATTTGCATTAAGTCAAGAAAACGCCAGCCCATTAAGCGGGAAAACAATTGGTATTGTGGGTGTGGGTAATATTGGTAGTTGCCTCGCGCACAAGCTAAAAGCACTTAACGTTAATTTACTATTGTGCGACCCAATAAAGCATGAGCAAGGGCTATTAACCGAGCACGTTGAGCTTGATGAGCTATTAGCGCAGTCAGATATAGTCACGTTTCATGTGCCGTTAGTAAAAACAGGTACGCATAAAACACTGCACATGCTTGATAAAAAGCGCTTAACTACGCTTAAACCTGGACTTACTTTAATTAACGCCAGCCGAGGTGATGTGATTGATAATCAAGCATTACTTGAGGTGATGGAAGCCGGCGCTGAGCTCGATTTAGTGTTGGATGTGTGGGAAAACGAACCTAACATTTTAACCGAGTTACTTGAGCATGTTCGCTATGCCAGTGTGCACATTGCCGGACATACTCTTGAGGGCAAAGCTCGGGGTACACAAATGTTGTATCAAAGCTTGTGTGAGCTAAAAGGGGTTAACGCAATAAAATCGCTTGATGATTTTTTACCGCCTCCTGCAATTAAAAAAGTCGCCCTAGGAAGTAGTTTTAGCGAAACAGATATAGCCCGTTTAGTGCACTTAGTTTATGACGTACGCCGTGATGATGGCATTTTACTGCGTCACTTGGCCGATGAAGGCTTTGACAGTTTACGAAAAAATTATCCAACCCGACGTGAATTTAGCACCGTGGTGGTTGAAGGTGATAGCACCGAGCTTGCTGCATTTGCGCAGCTTGGTTTTACTACAGCAAACTAATTTAATTAGCACGGTTGTTTTAATCGTGCTTACAGAGGATGAAATATGTCGCAAAAATATAACGTTGCCGTACTCGGCGCTACAGGCCTTGTAGGTCGTCAAATCATTGAAACTTTGGAAGATCGTAAATTTCCGGTCGATCAGCTGTTTTTATTAGCAAGCAGCCGCAGTGCTGGCGAAGATATAAAGTTTCGTGGTGAGACCATAGAAGTACGTGATGTTGAAGGCTTTGACTTTAGCCAAGCGCATATCGGTTTATTTTCTGCTGGTGGCAGTGTATCAGAAAAATATGCCCCTATTGCCGCAGACGCTGGCTGTATCGTTATTGATAACACATCGCACTTTAGAAATGACTTTGAAGTGCCGCTCATTGTGCCAGAAGTAAATGCATCGAGTTTAGCCGATTTTAGAAATCGTAATATTATTGCCAACCCTAATTGTTCAACCATTCAAATGATGCTTGCGCTTAAGCCTATTTATGATGCATACGGCATTGATCGTATTAACGTTTCAACTTACCAAGCGGTGTCGGGAGCGGGTAAAGAGGCAGTTGATGAACTGGCTAAACAAACTGCAAATTTAATGAATGCACGCCCAATGGAAAACGAAATATTTCCTAAGCAAATTGCGTTTAATGTAATACCGCAAATCGATAGCTTTGAAGATAACGGCTATACGCGCGAAGAAATGAAAATGGTAAACGAAACGCATAAAATTTTAGGCGATACAACCATTGCGGTAAACCCGACTTGTGTTCGCGTCCCTGTATTTTTTGGTCATTCTGAGTCAATTAATATTGAAACGCGTATGCCTTATGATTTTGAGCATGTAAAGCAACTATTGAGTGATGCGCCAGGTGTTGAGCTAATTGATGATGCTGGCGACTACCCAACGGCTGTGTCGGATGCCAGTGGTAATGATACTGTTTATATCGGCCGTTTACGTGCTGATATTTCACACCCACATGGATTAAATATGTGGGTAGTAAGTGATAATACCCGTAAAGGGGCTGCAACCAATAGTGTACAAATAGCAGAAGAACTGATTGCTAATTATATGTAATTAGCCTGAAAATAGTGATAATTTCAATAAACGGTAAACCACAGTGGTTTGCCGTTTTTTTATGCTTTAACCGCCATTTTTTTGCCACTTATTAACTGAGAGAGTGTAAACATCTTGATAAACAACATAAAAACATTTTTATCATGATGTTTAAGGTATTTATTTTCAATGCGTTGCGATGGATATTATGGCTTAACTGGTTTATAGTTTGTAACTGGAATAGAGCTTGCAATAAAAATAGATTGTAATAAAAATGTGCGTTGGCCACGTGGCTAACAACGGCAAGAATAATCAATGTTTAAGCGCCAATTTTAAAGCGCTGCGTTAACATTTAAACATTAAAGGATCAGCATGCGCGGTTTCGTTTCACTTATTATATTAGCGTCTGCACTGATGGTAACGACTGTTTACTCTCAAGACAGTACCCAATTAAGAGGGCCTAAAGGCGCAGATTACGGCGCGCAGGGTCGCTCTATTGGGCCAATAAAACCAACCGATACACTTTGGCGTATTGCCGTTAAAGTTCGCCCAGATAACTCAGTCAGCATTTATCAAGTTATGCAGGCCTTGTATAACAAAAACCCCAACTCATTTTTAGAACAAAACTTAAATCACATGCAAAGTGGTTCGTATTTAAAAATACCTACTTTGGCAGAAATTAGACGAGTAAACCCGCAATTAGCTAAGCAACGTTCTGAGCAAGACGATGAACTGTGGGAAAAAAAGAAAAATGGCACACTCACTCAAGCAGAGATCAATTCAGCACAAACACAAGTAACCCAAGCCCGCAAAGCAGACGTTGATGAAGCCAAAAAAGAATTACAACAAGAATTAAAAGCGATTAAAACAGATCAAGGTAATAAATTAGTTGAGCTTCAGCAGCAGTTTAAAAGTTCGGTTAGTAACGTAGAAGAGATTTTAGTTGAAAACAACAACCTTAAAAAACAGCTGACAGGTATTTCAAACGAGTTAGAAAACGTTCGTTTACAACTAGGCCAAGATAGTGAAATTCAACAACAGTTAAAAGAATTAATCGTTAAGCAAAACGAGATCATTGCACAGCAAAAATTAAAAGATGCAGAGCAAGAGAATGAATTTAGCTTTGCTGCATTACTCTCGAATCCTTTGGTACTCATTTTATTAATGACCATTCCAGCGTTGTTGATTATTTTTGCTGTAGTTATGTGGCTGCGTAAGCGTGGTAATAACCAAGAGCCTGAGAGTAACGATGATGAATTTATACCACAAGCGCCTGCTTATACTGACCCTCTAGATGAAATGCCAGAACCCACGCTTGACGAAGCGCCTGCTCCCGATCCACTTGATGATTTAAGTGTGCAGTTAGATGAGAACATGGATGACGTATTACTTGATGATGATGTGGAGTTTAATGATGATCTCGATGATGACAGTTTATTAGATCAAGATGAGTTAGAAAGCTTACTTAATGATGATGTTGTTTTTGAAGATGAAAATACTGAGGGCGATGAACTTGATGTTTTCATGCAACAAGATTTTGATAGCCCTGATGAAGATGACACGGGCGATACAATTAATCTTGACGAATCGGATGATATTTTAAGTGCGGATGATTTAGATAGCCTGTTTGATGAAGAAGATGACGATTCATTACCAGATGAACCCCAAGGTGAATCGAATGATGATATGGCTGCACTCAGTGAAGAGCTCGCCGAAGAGGGCGAAGACTTCGACATTGATGATTTACTCGATGAAAATAATGAGCAGGCAACTGACACATCAGCAGACGATGACGAATTTGATATTGACGATTTACTCGATGCAGAGCAACCCGCTACTGCACAGAGTGAAGAAACCGATATTGACAGCTTAGTTGATGAAGATGACGAATTTGATATTGACGATTTACTCGATGCAGAGCAACCCGCTACTGCACAGAGTGAAGAAACTAATATTGACAGCTTAGTTGAAGAAGATGACGAGATTGACATTGATGACTTGCTTGATGCAGAGCAACCCGCTGCTGCAGAGAGTGAAGACGCGGATATTGACAGCTTAGTTGATGAAGATGACGAGATTGACATTGATGACTTGCTTGATGCAGAGCAACCCGCTGCTGCAGAGAGTGAAGAAACTGATATTGACAGCTTAGTTGATGAAGATGACGAGATTGACATTGATGACTTGCTTGATGCAGAGCAACCCGCTGCTGCAGAGAGTGAAGACGCGGATATTGACAGCTTAGTAGATGAAGATGACGAAGTTAATATTGACGATTTACTTGATGCAGAACAATCGGCTACTGAAGCTCAAAGTAAAGAGCCAGACATCGACAGCCTAGTTGATGAAGACGAAGTAGATATTGACGATGTACTGGATGCGGAGCAACCTGAAAGTGATGTTCATGATTCTGAAATAGATCATGCATTGGCGGACTCAATTGAAGATTTAACTGACGCGCAAGAAGAGTTAAATAGTGAAGATGTAGAATCTATCGCTTCATCTTTTGCTGAGCCAGAAGTTGAAGCTGAGCCGGAGCTTGAAGTAGAACCAGAGCTTGAAGCTGAACCTGAACTTGAAGTAGAACCTGAGCTTGAAGTAGAGCCTGAACTTGAAGTAGAACCAGAACTTGAAGCTGAGCCAGAAGTTGCAGCTGAGCCAGAAGTTGCAGCTGAGCCGGAGCTTGAAGAAGAACCTGAACTTGAAGTAGAACCAGAGCTTGAAGCAGAGCCTGAACTTGAAGTAGAACCAGAGCTTGAAGCTGAACCTGAACTTGAAGTAGAACCTGAACTTGAAGCAGAGCCTGAGCTTGAAGCAGAGCCTGAGCTTGAAGCAGAGCCTGAGCTTGAAGCAGAACCAGAGCTTGAAGTTGAGCCGGAGCTTCAAGCAGAACTTGAACCTGAGCCTGAGTTTGACGTTGGATCTGAAGGTGATTTCACCGATACATCTTCTACATTACTCGATCAAGAGGATGCCTTAGATGAATTTAACGATGAAAACCTTGAAAGTATTGATGATCTGTTAAGTGAGTTAGAACAACCTACCGACGACTATGTAGAAACACCAGATTGGTCAGTTGATGGTGTAGATGATGAACTTAAAGTAGAATCTGAATTTGAAGTAGAAGCTGAGCCAGAAATTGAAGCTGAGACAGAACTTGAAGCAGAGCCAGAACTTGAAGCAGAGCCTGAACTTGAAGCAGAGCCTGAACTTGAAGTTGAGCCTGAACTTGAAGTAGAACCTGAGCTTGAAGCAGAGCCTGAGCTTGAAGCAGAGCCTGAACTTGAAGCAGAGCCTGAGCTTGAAGTAGAAACTGAGCTTGAAGTAGAGCCAGAACTTGAAACTGAACCTGAGCTTGAAGCAGAGCCTGAGCTTGAAGCAGAGCCTGAACTTGAAGTAGAGCCTGAACTTGAAGCAGAGCCTGAGCTTGAAGTAGAGCCTGAAATTGAAGCAGAGCCTGAGCTTGAAGCAGAGCCTGAGCTTGAAGCAGAGCCTGAGCTTCAAGCAGAGCCTGAACTTGAAGTAGAGCCAGAGCTTGAAGTAGAACCAGAGCTTGAACAAGATCCTGAGTTTGACGTTGAATCAGAAGATGACTTTACCGATACGTCTTCAACCTTACTCGACCCAGAAGATGCGCTCGACGAGTACGACGGTGAAAACTTTAAAAGCGTTGATGATCTTTTAAGTGAACTTGAGCAAACAAGCGATGAAGGTGAACACGTTCCTGATTGGTCACTCGACGATTTAAACGATGAGCTTGATGAAGATGAAATTGATTTAGGTGATGATCCGCTTGCTGGTGATATCCAAAACAATGATTTATCGACAGATGACGATGAGCTATACGAGCCAGAAATAGTTACACCGAGTGAAGAGCTTGAAGAGTATCCTGAGTTAGAGCTTGATGATGAGTTGCCTTTATCTGATGAAGAGCATCAATTACTAACACCAGAAGAGCTACAAGGTGATAATTTAGACGGTGATGCAACGGGCATGTCACCAAGTCAAGCAGAGCAAGATCTCGCTAATGCACTATCCGCAGGCAATGATCTCGATAGCTTAGAAGACGATTTTGATGATGAATTATTACTAGACAATGAGTTTTCAGAGTCAAACACTGCGCAAGGTCTAGATAATGAAGCTTCAGAGCCTGAAAAGCTGACTGAACAAATTACAGATGAGCAAAGCGTTAGCACAGACGATGAGTTTGATGATGAACAACTTGATGTTTTAGCTGAATCATCAGAGTTTACTGACGAGCAAACGAACGCTGACCGTGAAGCTGATTTAACGCAAAGCCCAGTATCGCCAGAATCAGACATGATTTCAGATGATGAGCTTGACGATGAGTTCATGGCTGATTTAACACAAACTGATTTTGATGCCTTGCTTAATGAACTGGCAGAACCTGAAAATGTTGATTTAAGTGACAGCAGTGAGTTTGATGTTGATTTTAATAGCTTACTAAGTGAAGACTTAGCTGACGAAAGCGCATCCTCGTTGCAAGAGCCTATTGAGCAACCTGAGGTTACTGAGCCATTAGCGCAGGATGACTTTGTTGATATTGATGCATTGTTAAAGCAAAGTGATGAAGCTGATTTAGATCACGAACCTTACACAGACGTCGATATGGATGTTGGTTTAGGTGAGTATGATTCACTTCTGGCTGGTGATAACCCTATGGATGTTGATACCCAAAGCGGGGGTTACTCAGCTAAGCTTGATCTTGCACATGCCTATATTGAGATTGATGATGCAGACTCAGCAGTTAAAATCCTGGATGAGATCATTAATAATGGCCCGGATGATGTGCAAGAAGAAGCGCAAAGCTTAAAGGCTAAACTTAAAAATTAATAACCAAGCTCCTGTAAGGTATGGTTGATATGAAAACCCGTTATTAGTGATGCTAATAGCGGGTTTTTTGTATTGCATAGTTAGGAACCTTAGTTCGCTGCTTTTATTGAGACGCCATATAGCATAAAATGCAGCGTCGATTAGCACAGTAGGTAAAGCAGTAATTATGCGAGTAGCACTTGGAGTAGAATACAATGGCGCACGTTACAGTGGTTGGCAGCGTCAATCACACGTAAATAGTGTACAACAAGAAGTAGAAAAAGCGTTGTCGCGCATTTGTAATCATCCAGTTGAAATTGTATGTGCAGGGCGTACCGATGCCGGTGTACATGGCACTGGACAAGTAGTGCATTTTGATACACATGCTGAGCGTGAAATGGTGGCCTTTACATTAGGTATGAACACCTTATTACCCAAAGATATTGCTATTCGTTTTGCACAACCTGTGGCAGAAGACTTTCATGCCCGCTTTAGTGCAACTGCTCGTCGTTATCGTTATGTTATTTACAATTATGCGTTTCGTGGTGCGGTATTAAATGAAGGTGTTACACATTTTCATCACCCACTAGATGAAGTGAAAATGCAGCAGGCGTGTCAATATTTACTAGGTGAGCATGACTTTACCTCGTTTAGAGCGCTGCACTGCCAAGCTAATACGGCAACGCGAACGATTCATCATTTATCGGTACAGCGCCAAGGTGCTTATGTCATTATTGATATTAAAGCCAATGCGTTTTTACACCATATGGTACGTAATATTACGGGTTGTTTAATGGATATTGGCTTACATAAACATGAACCAATTTGGTTAAAAGAGCTGCTAGATGTTAAAGAGCGAGCTAAAGCGAGCGCTACAGCAAAAGCAGCAGGTTTATATTTAGTGGATGTTGATTATCCAGAACATTTTAATATCCCTAGAACGCCGCTAGGACCATTGTTTTTAGCCGATAGTGATATTTGATAAGTAACGAGATGTGTATATTTTCAGGCTAAATTTATACGCTGTTATTCGTATTGCTAACTACTAAGACCAGTTTTTTATACCGTGACAGCGTAATTCATGTTTTAATTGGAAAAATTTGTTTGCATGGTTAACATGTAGACTCGCGACACAGAACAGCATTAAGAGAGTTGCAAATGAGTTGGCTAGAAAAAATCTTACCAAAAACGACTAAATCTTCAGGTCGTAAAGAAATTCCAGAAGGTGTATGGGCTAAATGTACGTCATGTGATTCAATTTTATATAAAGCAGAATTAGAAAAATCACTGAACGTATGCCCTAAATGCGATCATCATATGCGTGTTAGTGGTCGTAAACGTCTTGAACAGTTTTTAGATGAAGGCGATCGTCACGAGTTAGGTGCCCAACACGAACCTAAAGATGTGCTTAAATTTAGAGACTCAAAAAAATACTCAGATCGTATCAATGCAGCTCAAAAGTCAAGCGGTGAAAAAGACGCGCTTGTCGCAATGAAAGGGAACCTAAAAGGCATTCCGGTTGCTGCTGTTGCATTTGAATTCTCATTTATGGGTGGCTCAATGGCATCGGTAGTGGGTGCTCGTTTTGTTGACGCGGTTGACCAATGTTTAGAGCATAATATGCCGCTGATTTGTTTTTCTGCATCGGGCGGTGCTCGTATGCAAGAAGCCCTTATGTCACTTATGCAAATGGCTAAAACCAGTGCGGCACTGGCTAAAATGACTGAAAAAGGCCTACCGTTTATTTCTGTAATGACAGATCCAACAATGGGTGGTGTATCAGCATCATTGGCAATGCTTGGTGATATTAATGTTGCAGAGCCTAAAGCTTTGATTGGTTTTGCCGGTCCGCGTGTTATTGAACAAACTGTTCGCGAAACGCTACCAGAGGGTTTCCAACGCAGTGAATTCTTGTTAGAACATGGCGCAATCGACATGATTATAGACCGTCGAGAAATGCGCGATACGCTAGCACGTATCTTAGCAAAATTTATGAACTTGCCTTCTACGGAACAAGAGCATAGAGTAGCGTAAATTTCAGCTTTACTGATTACATGCTATGACAAAAACAATTCCTAGCCAATCATCAAGCCTTGATGATTGGCTTTGTTATTTAGAGAGTGTTCACCCTGCTAATATAGAAATGGGTTTAGAACGCGTTGCTCGTGTTGCTAACAACATTGGGCTTTTAACCTCCTCAAGTAAAATCATTCTTATTGCAGGCACCAATGGCAAAGGCACAACAGCACGTTGTTTAGAGTCACTGTTATTAGCCCAAGGTTATCGTGTTGGTACGTATGCTTCTCCGCATTTAATTCGTTACAATGAGCGCGTACGCGTTGATGGCGCAGAGCTTGACGATCAATACCATGTCGATGCGTTTAATTTATTAGAACAAGGTCGTGGTGACACCCCACTGACATATTTTGAATATGGCACCTTAGGCGCGTTAGCAATATTCAAGCGTTTAGAGGTTGATTACGTGCTGTTAGAGGTAGGTTTAGGCGGGCGTTTTGACGCGACCAATATTGTTACCCCCTATGCCAGCATCATCACCACCATCGACTTAGATCATAAAGAATACTTAGGTGACACGCGTGAATTAGTTGCTTATGACAAAGCGGGTATTTTTCGAGAGAGTACTCCTGCAATTATTGGGGACTTAAATATTCCGCATACAATGACCGATTATGGTAAAGAAATTAACGCTAATATGGTGTTATCTGGCAGCGACTTTATTTTTAAAGAGCACGCGCAGAGTTTTAGTTGGCAATTTAAAGAGCATAATCTTGAGTTACCTAAACCAGCAATTCCTTGTCAAAATGTAGCCACGGCATTAACCGCTCTATCGGTATTAAACTTATTACCGAGCGATGAGGTGATTACTCAGTGTTTAGCGAGCTTAGTCGTTGAGGGACGTTTTCAACAACTAAGTGCAGAGCCATTAGTGTATACCGATGTGGCACATAACCCTGAATCAGCTCGCTATTTAGCGACTAAATTAGCAAGCTATAAAGATAAAGGCTTTAAAATTCATGCATTAGCCGCTATGCTTGCTGATAAAGATAAGGTTGGTGTGCTTAAAGAAGTTAGTGATGTAGTAGATGAATGGTCGTTTGCGAGCTTAGAGGGCCCCCGCGGCGATAGCGCTGCTAATTTACATCAGGCACTTCTAAGCATTCCTAATAGTTATTTTAAACAGGGTTATAATAGCGTAGAGGCAGCATTGGATGCTATCTTGCCAAACCAGCCAAGTAACACACTATTAATTGTATTTGGTTCATTTTTTACCGTGGCTGGCGCTATTCATTACTTTAAAAAATAGAGAGGATGTCGGTGAACTCAGGTTTTATTAATCGCTTAGTCGGAACAAGTATTGTGGTGATCGCAGCAATTGTGTTTATTCCCAATATACTCGATGGTGAAAAAGTGCACTACAAAGAAGGCTTTAAAGCGATTCCAGAACGCTCTGAGTTCAAGACCATTGATTTGCAAGAATCAATCGATCAAAAAGTGGCAAATGCACAGCCTTTAAAAGAGGATGAAGTTGAAGATATTCAGCCTGATGATGCCGCATTTGAACAGCAAAACAGTGCTGCTCAAACAGACATTACCGACCAGCCTGCAATGGTTGAAGCGGTAATACCTGATACAAACCAAAGCAGTACGGCTGCAATTCAAGAACCTACGCGCCCAGCTAACGAAAACTTAACTAGCATGGCGTATGTTATTCAGTTAGGTAGTTTTTCACATGCAGCCAATGTAAAAGCGCTGCAAGCTAAGCTCAAGGCTAAAGGGTTTAAAACTTTTACTAAACCAGTTAAAACGCCAAATGGGACGTTAACGAAAGTTTTTGTCGGACCATCACTGAATAAACAAGAACTGCAATCTCAACTTCCTGCACTTAAAGAGTTAACCAAACTCAACGGTAAAGTCACCCAATTTGAAGTGACCAAATAAATTCAATAAGGAAGTGTGTTTATCGCGAGATATTACACACTTACCTCGTCTTATTTTATACGTTTAAATAGACCTTTATCGCATTTTTAGCTCGCTACCTTTACTTATCAATGCCCACACAAAAATAGCAAAATAGATGCGCTATAAACAAAATGTTTGTTGTTTTTATAACGGTGAGACTGCGCTATTTTTAATCTAAAAATGGTGCGTGTTTACTCACCTGTAATCTCACGCTTAAACTTGCATCACAAGGAGGTTTAGGTATAGAATGCGCCCAAAATTAGCGACTAATTGGTTCTTATGATCTGGGTTGATTACGCCATTCTTGGCATTATTGCACTCTCTACCATCATCGGTTTAATACGCGGCTTTGTTAAAGAAGCTATGTCATTAGCGGTATGGGCAGGGGCTTTCATCATCTCCAGCTTATTTTATCAATATTTAGCTTCCTTCCTAACATCCATTTCTGAACCCCTTTTAAGAAATGCGGCGGCCATTGCCATATTATTCTTTGCGACGCTATTGTTAGGCGGTTTACTAAACTATATTTTAGGTGAGCTTGTACAGCGAACCGGATTATCCGGCACAGACCGTGTTTTTGGTGTGGTGTTTGGTGCTCTTCGAGGCGTGTTGGTCGTGAGCGCGTTACTCTTCTTTCTTGATGCTTTTACTGGTGCGCCAAGTACGCATTGGTGGGGCAACTCTATTTTGATTCCAGAATTTGGCTTTGTAGTTGAATGGTTCTTTTCGTACCTAGAAAACAACTCGAGCTTTTTAAATTCAGTAAACCGTTAATCGGCGAGGATAAATTACATGTGTGGTATCGTTGGAATAGTCGGAACATCGCCAGTTAATCAGGCGATTTATGATGGCTTAACCGTTTTGCAACACCGTGGCCAAGATGCTGCGGGTATCATAACTATTGAGAACAATACATTTAGCTTGCGCAAAGCAAATGGCCTAGTGAAAGATGTATTTCACACTCGTCATATGAAACGTTTGCAAGGCAATATTGGCATTGGCCATGTGCGTTACCCAACAGCGGGTTCTTCAAGTTCGTCAGAGGCTCAGCCGTTTTATGTAAACTCTCCATTTGGTATAGCGCTTGCGCATAATGGTAACTTAACCAATGCCGAGTCGTTAAAAGAGCAGTTATTTTCAGAGGCACGTCGCCATGTTAATACGACCTCTGATTCTGAAATTTTACTTAACATCATGGCGCATGAGCTAAGTAAATCAGACAAACTAAAATTAGACCCTGAAGATATTTTCACCGCGGTTACTGAAGTTAACAATAAAGTAAGTGGCGGTTATGCCACTATCGCCATGATTATCGGTCATGGTATTGTGGCGTTTCGCGATCCAAACGGTATTCGTCCATTGGTGTTTGGTAAACGTGAATCAGCAAACGGCACTGAATACATGTTTGCCTCAGAAAGTGTAGCATTAAAGCCTGACGGTTTTGAATTTGTTCGTGACGTTGCCCCAGGCGAAGCTATTTATGTCACTGAAAATGGAGAGTTTCACTCTTTAAGCTGTGCAGATAAAGTGTCTTACTCACCGTGTATTTTTGAATTTGTTTATTTTGCACGACCGGATTCAACCATTGACCGCATGTCAGTGTATGCAGCGCGTGTAAATATGGGGACTAAGTTAGGTGAAAAAGTAGCGCGTGAATGGGCAGACAAAGACATTGATGTGGTTATTCCTATTCCTGAAACCTCGTGTGATATTGCATTAGAAATGGCACGCGTGCTTGACTTACCGTATCGCCAAGGCTTTGTTAAAAATCGTTATATTGGTCGTACGTTTATTATGCCTGGCCAAGAGCTTCGTAAAAAATCAGTTCGCCAAAAACTCAATGCGATTGACCGTGAGTTTAAAGGTAAAAATGTCCTACTTGTTGATGACTCAATTGTACGTGGTACCACCTCAGCACAAATTGTAGAGATGGCACGCGAGTCAGGCGCTAAAAATGTTTACTTTGCATCAGCAGCACCTGAAATACGCTTTCCAAATGTATACGGTATAGATATGCCATCTGCGGCAGAACTTATTGCACACGGCCGTGAAGTAGAAGATATTAACCAAAGCATTAGCTCTGATGGTTTAATCTTTCAATCGTTAAGCGATTTAATTGCTGCCGTTAGCCAAGAAAACCCAGAGATCACTAAGTTTGAAACATCAGTGTTTGACGGACAATACATTACTGGCGACATTGATCAAGATTACTTAAACCGTATAGATAAGCTGCGCAACGATTCAGCTAAAAGCATCCGTGAAAACGCAATGTCATCTGGTTTAGAAATACATAATCAAGATGAAAACGAATCTGATTAATAATGTAATGTTAGCCTGATAGTATTTTAAGGCTAATAAAAAAAGGAGCTTAACAGCTCCTTTTTTGCGTCTATAGAAAAGGAATATTTAAGTAAACATGGGGCTGATAATACCGTTGGTCCATAGCATAGCGGTAAGTGCTAATATAATAACCAGTAAAATTAATCCACAGGTAACAACAGAGCTTGCATAAATAAAGCCGCGCTCTTGCGGAATGTGCATCAAAATTGGCACGCCGGTGTACAGTAAATAAACTGAGTAGGCGAGTGCAACTAATCCAACACACACCACAAACCACAGCTCAGGCCAAAAAGCGGCCAATGCCGACATAAACACCGGTGTAGCGGTATAAGCTGCCAGCTCAATTGTTTGGGTAAAAGTCGGTTTAGCACCAAAAGTAACCGCCATCCAATGGGCTAAATAGGCCAGTGCAAATACACCGCCAATTAAAGCGACATACATGGCTGCGCCAATCATCAGTGCGCTTTCATGGGTTAAAAATACTGGATTACCTGTACCTATACTCCAGCCTAAGTAAACCGATGAGTAGTACCCCATTGCAGAGGGAAATAAAGCGATAAGCAAAATGTGCGATAAGCTATAGGTTAAGCTTTCGTGACGGTTATCAATTGTTTGCCATTCTTCGAGTGGATGGGCGTATAAACCCCATAGGTGATTTAGTATCATTGCGTGCTCTCCATAAAAGGATATATTACTGTTTGGTTATAATTGGTTTGTTTTTATACAGTCCATTTAGTTATGGTTCAGTAAGTATACAAAGTCAAGTTATCCACATGCTTGCAATAAGGACGAGTGTTTATTTTATTCAGCGTAATATTTCATGTTAAAATGCCATAATCGCAATTTTTAGCAATGAGTAGTCAGCGTGCCACATAGCCAGCTTTTAGAGCCAATTAACAATTTTTTATTATGCAGTACTCCCGATGAGTGGGTTGAACAAGCAATCAAAAAAGAAAACTTACCCATCATATTAATTGATCACTTAATATGTGAATTAAAAGCGGCGCAAAGTGCCATGTTTTTAATTCGTAAGTATGCGGTAGATAAAGAGAGCAGTGATGCACTGCTTGAATGGCTTAAACCGTTTGAAACGCTTATTTATAAACGTGAGGGAAATTGGCGTGATTTAGCGGCTAAAAATAAACTCACTAAATCCATTATCCCTAAATCTGACTCGCCTTATGGCCAAGATTTAATTGATAAAATGGTAATGCTGATAAAAGAAGAGCTGCATCATTTCTATCAAGTGCTCGAGATTATGGATGAATACGGTGTTGAATATAAAAGTATAACGCCATGTCGTTATGCCAAAGGCATGCTACGCAATGTTAAAACGTTTGAGCCTAATGCCTTAGTTGATAAGCTTATTGTAGGTGCTTACATAGAAGCTCGCTCGTGTGAACGCTTTGCCAAGCTTGCACCCCATGTAGATAAACGCTTAGGGGATTTTTATATTTCATTGCTGCGCTCTGAGGCACGTCATTACCAAGATTATTTAACCCTTGCTCAAGACATTGCTGATTTTGATATTACCGAGCGGGTAAAAGAATTTGCTGAAATAGAAGCACAGTTAATTTTATCTGATGACGAAGACTTTAAGTTTCACAGTGGAACACCGTTAAGTAAAAGTGCTTAGTATACTTGAGTGCTACAAATGGGTTATGTTGTTGTAGCACATACTTTAGTATCAAAATTATTTTTAAATTAGACACTTCCAAAACTCTCTCCTAATATTTAAGCAAGTCGAATTTTGAGTTATCAACGGTCTATATTGCTTTGTAATTCATTTTAATAAAAGGGCCATACCTTATTTATTATTGGGTGAGAATGTATGCAAGATAAAGAGGGATTATTTGTATTTGCAGCTGAAGAAGAACCAGCAGATACAGATCTGAAAACTTGGAAAATATTAACCGTTGAGGATGATCTTGATTATCAAAACGCGTTAGTTAACAGCTTAAAAGAGCTAAAAGCCAAAGATGGTTATAAATATGAGTTGTTAACAGCAAATTCGGTACCAGAGGCGGCTTTGGCGTTGAGCATGCACCCTGATATTGCACTTATTTTTATAGATGTGGTGATGGAGGAGGATGACTCAGGTCTGCGTTTAGTGAATACTATTCGAGAGGTCATCGGTAACGCAGAAATGCGTATTGTGCTCTTAACAGGGCAACCTGGTTTTGCACCAGAGAGCGATATCATGAAAATGCTCGATATCGATGAATACTGGAATAAATCAGACCTATCTGCCGAGAAGCTGCAATCAATTGTTAATAGCAACGTGCGCACTTGGGAGTATATCTCACAAATTAGGTCAGCCAAGCAAGGTTTACAGTTGGTGCTTGATGCATCTAGAAGTATTAACGGTAAGCACGATATGGCCTCTTTCTCTTATGCTGTGCTTAAAGAAATTAGCAACATTTTAAAAATAACCGAAGGTGGTGGTATTTTTTGTTCGAGTAATTCAGACCCTAGCTCTGAATGTTTAATACTCTCAACCCATGGTTGCTTTAGTGGCATTAAAGGGCAACCTGTGGGACCTAATCTGCCTGCAGAAATGCTGCAAGACTTTAAACAAGCGATTAGAGAGCGTCGTCATATTTTTTCAAAGCACCACAGTGTGTTTTTTTTCGAAACGCCAGATCAGCAGGGCGCTGATTACATAACTATCGTCAAATCAGACAACCCAATTAGTGAGCAAAACGAATATTTACTTAAAGTATTTAGTGAAAATGTGAGCACAGGATTTGCTAATATTTCGTTATTAAATCGCTTAACCGAGCTTGCTTATACCGATGTGTCACTTAACTTGCAAAACCGTAACTGGCTAACCCGTGAAATAAAGAACATGAATGCGCAGGAGCGGCTAAAAACGCGATTGGTCATTTTTGATATTTATCAGTTTGACGAAAAAGCATTCACCTTTGGTCATGAATTTTGTAATAAATTAATGAAGTTAGTTTACCAGAGTATTGTTGATAGCTTTACTAGGTATGACCCCCGCATAGCATTGATTAGTAACAAAGCGTTTGGCATGTTAGTGAGCGTTGACTTTGATATCTCAGATGCAGTTAGTTACTTTCAAAATAAACAAAAATTCGAAATTGAACAAGTTAAGCAATACATTGATGTCCGTATTTTAGAATTAAAATTAAATGTAGCTTTAAACTTAACACCTGAAAAAGTAATCAGTCTTGCAGAGTCGAGCCTGAACTCTTCGCAGCTAAACCAAACTAAGTATATTCAGCATACCGAGGAAAAAACAGATCAAATTACTCGTCGTTATGAGCTGATGGCTGAGCTCAGAACGGCTATAGGTAATAAAAGTTTACAGGTGGCGTTACAACCCAAAATCAGCTTATCAACCTTGAAACCAGCAGGTTTTGAAGCGCTCGCTAGGTGGCAAAGAGCTGATGGCAGCTTTGTACGCCCTGATGAATTTATAGAGTTAGCTGAAACAGCCGGATTAATTAATGAACTAGACCATGTAATTTTCGAAAAAATACTAGAGACTATTAATCAACTTAAAGAGCAAGGCTGCAACTTACCCGTTGCATTTAATGCATCCTCTTATGATTTAGTTGAACCTAGTTACTTTGAGCAAATAAAAACTAAAATTGAAGAGTACAACATTCTGCCTTCTATGCTTGAGCTAGAGGTGACAGAAACGCAAGCCATAAGTAACTATAACTTAATTAAAGAAGCACTTGAACGGTTTATCGCCTTAGGTATGAAAGTCAGCATTGATGACTTTGGCACTGGTTACTCGTCGTTAGCTCACATTAATGAAATACCGTCTACGTCGATAAAAATAGATCGCTACTTTGTTAGTGATCTTGAATTTAATGACAACAATCAGTACATGATTAAGATGATATTATCTTTAGCGAATCAGTTTAACTTCTCGGTAATTGCTGAAGGTGTTGAGAATGAATTTGAGGCTCAGTGGTTACATCAGCAGGGGTGCGAAACTGCTCAAGGATACTACTTTTCTAAACCATTATTTTTAAAAGATTTAATTGTGTGGCTAAAACAGTTTGAAGTGAGTAAGAATGAATAGCCTTAACAGCTTGCCGGTCGGCTCAAAAAAAAGTGTGTTATTAAAGTCTTCGTTCAGTTTATTTATCACTT
Source organism: Pseudoalteromonas sp. SM9913 (assembly GCF_000184065.1). NCBI lineage: Bacteria > Pseudomonadati > Pseudomonadota > Gammaproteobacteria > Alteromonadales > Pseudoalteromonadaceae > Pseudoalteromonas > Pseudoalteromonas sp. SM9913. The sequence continues at coordinate 2,285,468 of NC_014803.1, read as the reverse complement.
TATTTATTGGCTGGCTTATATACGAACAAACATATCAAGAAAAAATAAACACCATAAAAGCTAAGCAAGATGAAAAGTTAGTCCTTATCAGTGGAGATTTTTCTAAAGAGCTCAGTAGTATTAAAAAGCTTACGCGTATCCTGGCCCAAGGGCCGATTTTAAAAAGCGACACACCAAACAAGCCTATACAATCAAAGCAAAGAAGAGATGAAATAAATAACTATTTTTTAAATTTTGCTGCTATCTCTACTAATATCGCGCAAATTCGCTGGCTAGATACACAAGGCCAAGAGCAATACCGCATTAACGCAGCCAATGGTATTGGCGAAATTGTATCGCCTGATGAGTTGCAAAATAAGCAAACCCGTTACTACTTTCAAAAAGGGATGCAGGTCAGTGCGCCTGACATTTTTGCCACAGAAATAGATTTAAATATCGAACGCAACCAAATTGTAATGCCTCATCAACCAACAATCCGTGTAACCTATCGTACGGATAAAGAAAATTACCTATTAGATGGTTTGCTAGTGGTAAACTTTAACTTAGATTATTTGTTTGATCAGATTAAAAGTTACAACCAAGAGAGCACTTTAATTAGCATTTTAAACCACGATGGCTTTTGGTTATTAAATACTGATGCTGAATTAGAGTGGGGGTTTATGTATGGTAAAAATGAGCAAACACTCGCTTTAAAAAAACCAGAGCTTTGGCAGCAAATTATTGATGGCAATGTAGAATATGGTTCGCACTTTTTTAACCATAGTCTTTATACCTACCGCCGTTTTTCTATTTTTTCGTTGCGCGAGAACAAAGGTAGAATTAGCAATGCTGACAAAGAATTAATTATTCTTATAAGTAGCCCCAATGAATTGTTAATAACTGTACGAAATGCGGCCTTACGGTTAGCGTTAATTTGCAGTGGATTACTATGTTTAATTAGCTTTGGTTTTATTTATCGTGAGTATAAGTTTCAAAATCAGCTATTAGCCCTGTCACATAAATTACATATTGAAAAGATAGAACTAGATATCGTTAACCGTGAGCTTGATGCCACAATTAAGCAGCAGCAGCAACTGCAAGAAGGGTTAATTGAAGCGCAAAAACTATCCTCATTAGGGTTGCTCGTGGCAGGTGTTGCTCATGAAATGAATACGCCTATCGGTGGAGCCGTTATTTCTGTTTCAAATGCAGATATGGCATTGAATAAATTAAATGAAGCGATGAAACAGGGGCTGACTAAATCAACGTTAGAATGTACTACAACAAGTATTGGAGAGAACCTAGCGCTGGCTAAAATTAATTTAAATAAAACCGCCGTATTAGTAAAAAGTTTTAAAAAAATGGCGATTGATCGCCATAATGATGAATTTATAGCATGTGATATTGAAAAAATTATTGAAGAGCTATTATTGTCATTAAACTCCAGGTTAAAAAACTCGCCAATAAAAGTGAAAACTGTTTTTTTACTTAATAAACAGATGATTAGCTTGCCAGGTATTATTTCTCAGGTTGTCGAAAACTTAGTGGTTAATGCGCTAAACCATGCTTTTGATGAAAAGCAGGAAGGGGTAATAGAAATAAAAGTCGAACAAGCGACTAATCATAGGGTGAGGCTGAGCGTGTCAGATAATGGCAAAGGTGTTGATGGTGAGATAAAGGCAGATATATTTGAACCCTTTTATACTACAGCTAGAGGTAAAGGTAACACGGGTTTAGGTTTATATATGGTTTATCAATGGGTAACCCAGATTTTAAAAGGGGACATCAAACTTCATTCAGAACCACAAAGCGATACCTATTTTAAAACGCAATTTATTATTACTTTACCTGACTTAAAAGCAAAGTCTCATTACGGTTAGTCAATAAAGGCTAAAAACCCTACAAGGGGGTCGAAACTAACTCTTGAGAATCAGGGGTAACCACTAAATACGAACCTTGAGTATACCAATCGCCCAATACTGTGCGAGTAAGCGTTTGGTTATTAACTTCATAGGTATGTACATCAGGGCGGTGAGTATGGCCGTGGATCATATTAGCCACGTTATGTTTGGCGAAGGTTTCGAGTACTGCGCTTTGCACTACATCCAGTATTTCTATAGGTTTGTCTGCTTGGCTAAGTTTACTTTTTTCACGTGCATCACGCGCTATTTTTTTACGATACCACAATGGCATAGCAAGCATAAGTTTAGGCCACCACCAACCACGGCTCTTTCGACGAAACTTTTGGTACTCAACATCCTGGGTACACATTTCATCACCGTGCAAAATGACAGTAGGAGTGCCGTAGAGGTCGATCACTGTTTGCTCATTCAGTAAGGTCATTCCTGCCATATTGGCGTACTGTTCTCGCATGATAAAGTCGCGATTACCGTGTACAAAATAAATAGGAATACCTAAGTTATTAACCGCTTTTAGCTGTTCTGCCACTGCCGCTGAGAGTTCGCTAACATAATCGTCACCAACCCACACTTCAAAAAAATCACCTAAAATATATAGGGCGTCTACTTTTTGAGGAGTAATATGGGCGTGTAAAAATTTAAAAAATGCCGCTGTAATATCAGGGCGATTTTCACTCAAATGTAAATCGGCGATAAAGTAGGTTTGGCGAGTCATGGTGATTCCATTTAGATAAAAGCGGGTGAATACCCGCTTTATGTATTCTTTGAAGAATAATGCGGTCTTAGCTGACAGTTACACTTTCAATTACCACATCTTCAAGTGGTACATCTTGGTGGAAGCCATTGCTGCCTGTAGCAACACCTTTGATTTTATTTACTACGTCCATGCCTTCTACTACTTCAGCAAACACACAGTAACCCCAGCCCTGTGATGTTTCACTGCTGTGGTTTAAAAAGTCGTTGTTATTCACGTTAATGAAAAATTGCGCTGTAGCCGAGTGTGGATCAGGCGTGCGTGCCATTGCTAATGTACCTACTTTGTTAGATAGGCCGTTGTTCGCTTCATTTTCAATTGGGTCGTTTACTTCTTTTTGTTCCATACCCGGTGCAAAACCACCGCCTTGAACCATAAAACCATCAATTACACGATGAAAAATAGTGCCGTTATAAAAACCTGAGTTTGCATACTCTAAAAAGTTTTTTACTGTATTTGGAGCTTCGCTTTCGTGCATTTTAATGGTGATATCACCAAAATTTGTGTGTAGAACAACCATGAGATTTCCTATAGCTGGTTTGAATATTGACGCTATTTTATCGTAGTTGACCCAGATTAACAAAGAGCTTTGATAAACCGCTAGAGCCCATGCTTAGCAAGTGGTAACATAGCTTTTCTGTTAATCGTGAAGGAAAGCAACTAAATGGTACAAATATACAACACACTGACACGCCAAAAAGAAGAGTTTAAACCTATGGTCGATGGAAAAATCGACATGTATGTGTGTGGTATCACCATTTATGATTACTGTCACATTGGCCATGCACGCACATTTGTGGGTTTTGATGTAATTGTTCGCTACCTTCGCCACTTAGGTTACGATTTAAAGTATGTACGTAATATTACCGATGTTGATGATAAAATTATCAAGCGCGCAAATGAAAACGGTGAGGCGATTAACGACTTAACCGTGCGTATGACTAAAGCCATGCATGAAGACTTTGACAGTTTAAATATGCTACGTCCTGATATAGAGCCAACCGTAACCGGCCACATGGATGAAATTATTGCTATGGTTGAGCGTTTGATTGCCAAAGGCCACGCTTATGTTGCAGCCGATGGCGACGTTTTATTTGATGTTTCTACCTTTGAGCAATACGGAGCTCTTTCGCAACAAGATTTAACCATGTTGCAATCAGGTTCGCGTGTTGAAGTAGCTCAAGATAAAGACGATCCTCTTGATTTTGTTTTATGGAAAAAAGCCAAAGCAGGGGAGCCGTCGTGGTCATCACCTTGGGGTGAGGGTCGCCCTGGTTGGCACATAGAATGTTCAGCAATGAGCTCTAAGCATTTAGGTGAGCATTTTGATATTCATGGTGGTGGTTCAGACCTACAGTTCCCGCACCACGAAAACGAAATCGCGCAATCGTGCTGTGCAAATAATGGCCAGTATGTAAATACTTGGATCCACACCGGTATGGTACAAGTGAACAAAGAGAAGATGTCTAAATCGTTAGATAACTTTTTTACCGTTCGTGAGGTATTAAAACAATATGACGCAGAGTCGGTTCGTTACTTTTTAATATCAGGTCATTACCGCAGTCAGCTCAATTACTCTCAAGAAAACTTAGACCAAGCACGTTCGTCTCTTGAGCGTATTTACACCGCATTACGTGGCGTTGAGCCAGTTGAATGTGAGCTTGAGGGTAATGAGTATGTGGCTAAGTTTAGAAAAGCCATGAATGATGACTTTAATTCGCCAGAAGCATTACCGGTTGTGTTTGAAGTTGCTAAAGAGCTAAATCGTGTAAAAGACAGTGATAGCGAAAAAGCAGGACATTTAGCCTTTATTCTACGTAGCTTAGGTGAAATACTTGGTATTGCTCAACAAGCACCAGAGGCATTTTTACAAGGCGGTCAAAACGACGATGAAGTGGCTGAAATTGAGGCACTGATTGTAAAACGTAATGACGCACGTGCCAGTAAAAATTGGGCTGCAGCAGATGAAGCTCGCGATGCTCTAAATGCGTTAGGTGTAGTACTTGAAGATTCAGCGGGAAAAACAACGTGGCGTAAAGCTTAGGGTTTGTTGAGCTTTGCGGATTTAGCCATAACGCGCTGAACACAAAAAAAGGGTTGCCATAGGGTAACCCTTTTTTGGTTATATCAATTGCATTAGATTGATTATGCTTTTAATAAAATTGATATTGTTGACCTCAATTATAGTTGAGGTTTTAAACTCGCATTCATCAATTTAAAAATGGAAAATTAATGAATATTTTACTTGCCATGATCCCAGCTTTTTTATGGGGAACGACTTATGCGGTAACTAAATACGCAACCCCAGAGTGGCCGCCAATCTTGCTAGGAGCCATACGCGCACTCCCTGCTGGTTTATTATTGTTGTTATTTAAACCTTCTTGGCCAACGGCTAAACAGTGGCCAGGCATTTTTCTAATAGGCGCAATCAATATTGCGTTGTTTTTTAGTTTTATTTTTGTAATGGCGATTAATTTACCTGCTGCGATTGCAGGTGTCGGTATGGTGTCTGTACCGGTAGTGGCATTATTGTATGCCTGGCTTGTTAAACGGCAACAGCCAGCGTTAGTGCAAGGATTTTGTGCCCTTGCTTTATTAGTTTTAGCATGGCGCTTATTTGACCCACAACATATTGCACTTAATTTATTGGGAGTAGTGGCACTGATAGGGGCGCTATTGACTATTGTTATAGGCAGTACGCTGGTAAAAAAAGTGACCGCTAAAGTGCACTGGTGGACAGTATTAACGTGGCAATTAATCATTGGTGGCAGTTTGCTAGCGATTGCTGCTGCAATACAGGCTTTTTATTTTGCTCCCCAGCAGTATCAATTTTTAACTGCATCAATAAATACAACCCAATGGCTGGCGCTATTTTGGCTGGTGGTGCCTAACACTGCTTTAGCCTATATTTTGTATGTTTGGTTATTAGGGCGAATGACAGTGGTTGAATTTACTTTTGGCACTATAGCTAACCCAATTGCCGGCATTTTATGTGCAGGGTTATTGATTAACGAACAATATGAAAGTTGGCAGTACGCGATTATGTTATTAATGATCGTATTTTCGGTATTGCCACAAGGCTTGGACTTAATAAAACGAAGAATGATGATACAAAAAGCCCGCAATTAAGCGGGCTCTTCATTACTTTATTTTTTGTTTATTAGCTGTGATATTTTTCACACGCTTCTAGCGTATTTTCAATTAAGCTGGCAACCGTCATTGGGCCCACACCGCCTGGTACAGGGGTAATAAAGTCAGCTTTTTGCTCTGCGACGGCGTACTCTACATCACCCACTAATTTACCGTTGTCTAAACGGTTAATACCTACATCAATAACAATGGCGCCGTCTTTTATCCAATCGCCAGGAATAAATTCAGGTTTACCCACTGCTACAACCAGTAAGTCAGCACGGCGTACATGCGTTTCTAAATCTTGGGTAAACTTATGGCAAACAGTGGTGGTACATCCGGCGAGTAACAGCTCAAGTGACATAGGTCGACCCACAATATTAGAGGCACCAACAACCACAGCATGCATGCCTTTGTAACGTACGCCGGTTGAATCTAGTAAAGTAATAATACCCTTAGGTGTACATGGACGAAGAGCAGGCATACGCTGTGCTAATCGGCCAATATTATAAGGGTGAAAACCATCAACGTCTTTGTGTGGAGTAATACGCTCAAGAATTTTTTCTGCATCTAAGCCCTCTGGTAAAGGGAGCTGCACTAAAATACCATCAATTTCACCATCAACATTCAACTCATCAATTAATGCTAATAGCGCTTGCTCTGTGGTGTCTGCTGGTAAGTCGAATGACTTAGAAATAAAACCAACCTCTTCACAGGCTTTACGTTTTGAACCAACGTAAACTTGGCTTGCTGGATCTTGTCCAACAAGTACCACAGCTAATCCTGGGGCTCTAAGGTTTTGTGCAACACGTTCTGAAACTCGTTCAGCCACTGCGCTACGTACTTGTTTTGCTACTGCTTTACCATCAATGATGTTTGCCGTCATGGGTGACCTTTAATTAGGTTAATTAACTTGATACCGATACATTTAAAAAACGAATGCATATATAGGGGTTAAAATGCCGATAAAGAAAACACCTTTATCTTACTCATTTTTTAATATGGCGACTATTTTCGCAGAAAAGCGGTTAAGCGCCAAGTTGCTTTTAAAGTATAAGCGCTCGAATTATAAAAAAGAGTTTAAATTTTATCCCTGTATCGTAATATTTGACCATTATGAACTAAAAATGAGCAATTGATTTGTTTTCTTAAAAAAACGTTTGACCTAACCCAGTCAAATCACTATTATGCACCCCGTTGTCAACGAGGACACTCGCAGACAATAGTAAGTATCGGCGATTAGCGCAGTTTGGTAGCGCACTTGGTTTGGGTCCAAGGGGTCGCAGGTTCAAATCCTGCATCGCCGACCATTTTTTATGTTTATTCATAACAATTTAACTTACTAGTGAACTATGAAGTTTTCGATGCGCCCATAGCTCAGCTGGATAGAGCAACGCCCTTCTAAGGCGTCGGTCGAAGGTTCGAATCCTTCTGGGTGCGCCATTTTGAAAACACTGTAATGCCGTGGTGATTGTAGCTCAGTTGGTAGAGCCCCGGATTGTGATTCCGGTTGTCGTGGGTTCGAGCCCCATCAGTCACCCCAATTTACAAAAAGAATATCGGCGATTAGCGCAGTTTGGTAGCGCACTTGGTTTGGGTCCAAGGGGTCGCAGGTTCAAATCCTGCATCGCCGACCATTTTCCCCTAAGTAAAACACATCTAAATTCTACTTTTATTACACAACATCCTTAATTTTTTCTTTATTAATCGTATTTTCACTTAATTAGTCTGTTTTTTATTCGCTTAGTCGTTATCTACCCTGATCTACCCCAAATAATTGCCCCCTACACTCGACTATCATAAATATTAGGTTATAATGCCGCGTCTATTTGTTTAATAATATAGTGCCCTAAGGGCAGAGCAGCAATGGTATCTCCTGGTAGCGACGGATTTTTTTAAGCCCCAAAGCTTGAATTTTATCAAGACGCCTATAGATTACTTTGTTTGTAAGGAAGGCGAACAGTCGCCAAAATTGAATATTGAGGTAAATCATGCAAGTTTCTGTTGAGACGACTCAAGGCCTTGAGCGCCGTCTGACCATCACCGTTCCTGCAGAGAACGTTGAGACCGAAGTAAAAAAACGCTTACAACAACTGTCAAAAACGCAGCGTATCGACGGTTTCCGTGCTGGTAAAGTTCCAGTATCAGTAATCAACAAGCGTTTCGGACCAGCTGTTCGTCAAGAAGTTGCTGGCGAAGTAATGCAACGTAATTACATTGAAGCAATTGTTGCTGAAAAAATTAACCCTGCAGGCGCACCAACATTTGCTCCTAAAGCACTTGAAGCAGGTAAAGATTTAGAATTCTCAGCAACATTTGAAGTTTACCCTGAAGTTGAAGTTCAAGGTTTAGAGAAAATTACTGTTGAAAAACCAGCGGTAGAAGTTACTGACGAAGATTTAGCTAACATGCTTGAAACACTTCGTAAGCAACACGCTTCTTGGGCTGATGTTGATGCAGCGGCTGGCGCAAACGACCGTGTAACGGTTGATTTCGTTGGTACTATCAACGGCGAAGAATTTGAAGGCGGCAAAGCTGAAGACTTTCCATTAGAACTTGGTCAAGGTCGTATGATCCCGGGTTTTGAAGATAACATCGTTGGTAAAAAAGCAGGCGAAGAAGTGGTTGCTGATGTAAACTTCCCTGAAGATTACCATGCTGAAAACTTAAAAGGTAAAGCGGCTCAATTCACTATCACAGTGAAAAAAGTTGAAGCGCAAGAATTACCTGAATTAAGCGATGAGTTTGCAACTAAATTCGGTGTTACCGAAGGCGGCGTAGACGCGCTTAAAGAAGAAGTTAAAAAGAACATGACGCGTGAGCTAGACCAAGCGGTTAAAGCTAACGTTAAAGACCAAGCAATCAAAGGTCTTTTAGAGCAAAACGAAGTTGAAGTGCCTAAAGCATTAATCGACCAAGAAGTTGACGCACTACGTCAGCAAGCTGCTCAACGTTTTGGTGGCAATGGTCAAAACATGCCAGAGCTTCCAGCTGAATTGTTCCACGAGCAAGCTGTAACACGTGTTAAAACTGGCCTATTATTAGGTGAAGTGATTAAAGCGAATGACATCAAAGTTGATGACGCTAAAGTTGAAGCATTGATTGCTACTGTAGCTTCTGCATACGAAGATCCAACTGAAGTAGTAGAATACTACAAAGCAAATGATCAACTAATGCAGCAAATGCGTAATGTAGCAATGGAAGAGCAAGCTGTTGAAGCTATTTTAGCTAAAGCAACTGTGACTGATGTTGAAAAAGCATTTGATGACATCATGAATCCACAGCAAGGTGCATAATAAGTCATTGACTTAAGCGCTCGCTAACGATTAAATGGCTCGTGTTACTCTGTTTATGCAGTGTGCCCGGGCCATTTTAGTTTGTGGTTCTTAATTAGCTAAAAATGATCATTATGCTTTTCTTAGAATAAGTATAAGCGCATAAGGAATTAAATAAGTATGAACACTGGTATGACAGATCCCCTAAACGCATTAGTCCCTATGGTTGTTGAGCAAACAGCTAAAGGCGAGCGCTCGTTTGATATTTATTCGAGACTATTAAAAGAGCGTATTATCTTTTTAACGGGCCAAGTTGAAGACAACATGGCAAACCTGATCTTAGCGCAAATGCTATTTTTAGAATCAGAGAACCCAGAGAAAGATATTTTCTTATATATCAATTCACCGGGTGGCTCTGTCACTGCGGGAATGGCTATTTACGATACAATGAACTTCATTAAACCAGACGTAAGCACAATCTGTGTAGGCCAAGCGGCTAGCATGGGCGCATTTTTACTGTCTGGTGGCGCGAAGGGTAAACGTTTTTGTTTACCAAATTCACGCGTGATGATTCACCAACCGTTAGGTGGATTCCAAGGTCAAGCGTCTGACTTTGAAATACACGCAAAAGAAATCCTGTCTATTAAAGACAAGTTAAATCGCTTAATGGCTGAGCATACTGGCCAACCGCTTGACGTTGTTTCACGCGATACAGACCGTGACAATTTTATGAGTGCAAGCCAAGCTGTAGATTACGGTATTGTTGACTCAGTATTTACTAATCGCGGTAGCAAGTAAGTATGCCTGCAAGCAGTGATGCTTGCTAATGAGAGTTACTATGCGAAAAACACTAAATTTTGGTATAGTTAAAGCGTATTAAAATAGCCACCAAGACTTTGGTGGCCAACGTAATAAAATGAGGTAGCTGAATGTCTGACACTCCTACAGACGGCGACAAAAGTAATAAATTGTTATACTGCTCTTTTTGTGGCAAAAGCCAGCATGAAGTTCGAAAGTTAATTGCAGGACCTTCAGTATACGTTTGTGATGAATGTGTAGAGCTGTGTAATGATATTATCAGGGAAGAAATTAAAGACATCGCGCCTAAGCATGATGCCGCTGACAAATTACCTGTGCCAAAAGAAATTCGTAACCACTTAGACGACTACGTTATTGGTCAAGACCATGCGAAGAAAGTATTGTCTGTAGCGGTTTACAATCACTACAAGCGTTTACGCAATCAATCAACTAAACAAGACGTTGAACTAGGTAAAAGTAATATTTTATTAATTGGCCCAACCGGGAGTGGTAAAACATTATTAGCTGAAACGTTAGCTCGTTTACTTGATGTGCCGTTTACTATGGCCGATGCCACTACACTAACCGAAGCCGGTTATGTAGGTGAAGATGTTGAAAACATTATTCAAAAGCTTTTACAAAAATGTGACTATGACGTAGAAAAAGCACAACGTGGTATTGTTTACATTGATGAAATTGACAAAATTTCTCGTAAATCAGATAACCCATCAATCACACGTGATGTATCAGGTGAAGGTGTACAACAAGCCTTACTTAAACTGATTGAAGGTACAGTGGCTTCTGTTCCGCCACAAGGTGGACGTAAACATCCACAACAAGAGTTCCTGCAAGTAGACACCTCTAAAATACTGTTTATTTGTGGTGGTGCATTTGCTGGTCTTGATAAAGTTATTGAGCAGCGTAGCCACAAAAACACCGGTATTGGTTTTGGTGTTGACGTTAAAGAGTCGGCGGCGAGCCGTTCTTTGAGTGAAACATTTAAAGATGTAGAGCCAGAAGATTTAGTAAAATATGGTTTAATTCCAGAGTTTATTGGACGTTTACCTGTGGTTGCAACACTGACAGAACTTGATGAAGCCGCGCTGGTACAAATTCTAAGTGAGCCTAAAAATGCCATTACTAAACAGTTTTCAGTATTGTTTGGTATGGAAGATGTTGAGCTTGAGTTTCGTGATGATGCACTGCGTGCTATTGCTCATAAAGCAATGGAACGTAAAACCGGTGCACGTGGCCTACGTTCAATCGTAGAAGGTGTATTACTTGATACTATGTATGAGCTGCCTTCAATTGATAACGTTAGCAAAGTGGTTGTTGATGAAACCGTTATTAAAGGCGAGTCTGATCCTATCTTAATTTATGACAGCAGTAATCAAGAACATGCTGCGGCAGATTAAATTCTGAGCGAATCATAAAAAAAGGGAGCCAATGGCTCCTTTTTTTATAATTAATTTAATCGAGTTAACAAAAATTGTTGAACTTTAATTAGGTTATCCCCATATACTTGAGTAATCTTTAAATAAATGAAGTGCAAAGAGAAAATACAATGACGCTTGAGAGAAACGATCGAGTCGAAATCCCTGTGCTAGCACTGCGCGATGTGGTGGTGTATCCACACATGGTGATCCCGCTTTTTGTAGGCCGTGAAAAATCAATAAAATGCCTTGAAGCGGCAATGGATAAAGACAAACAAATTTTCTTAGTTGCACAAAAAGATGCAACTGTAGATGAGCCTGAGAAAGACGATATTTATCGTGTTGGGACAATTGCGACTGTACTTCAATTATTAAAGCTGCCCGATGGTACAGTAAAAGTATTAGTTGAAGGCACGCAGCGTGCAAATATCGAAGAGTTTGTTGATAACGAAGACTTCTTTGTTGCCAATGCACAGTTTATTGAATCTGATTCAGTGAATGAACAAGAACAAGATATTTTTATTCGCAGTGCATTAAGCCAGTTTGAAGGCTACGTAAAATTAAATAAAAAAATCCCACCTGAAGTCATGACCTCGGTATCGGGTATTGATGAGCCTGCGCGTCTTGCTGACACTATGGCAGCACATATGCCATTGAAAGTGCCTGAAAAACAAAAAGTACTTGAAATATCTAGCGTTACAGAACGTTTAGAGTACTTAATGGCGCTGATGGAAGGTGAAATAGACTTATTGCAAGTTGAGAAGAAAATTCGCACCCGCGTTAAAAAGCAAATGGAAAAATCGCAGCGTGAGTATTACCTCAATGAGCAAATGAAAGCGATTCAAAAAGAGTTGGGTGAAATTGATGACGTACCGGATGAATTTGAAGCGTTGAAAAAGCGCATTGAAGAGTCTGGCATGCCATCAGAAGCGAAAGAAAAAGCCACAGCTGAGTTAAATAAGCTTAAGATGATGTCGCCAATGTCGGCAGAAGCCAGTGTTGTTCGCTCATACATAGATACGTTAATTAACGTACCGTGGAAAAAGCGCTCTAAGGTGAAAAAAGACTTAGCCGGCGCGCAAAAAATATTAGATAGCGACCACCACGGCCTTGATAAAGTCAAAGAGCGCATTATTGAGTATCTCGCAGTACAACAGCGCACAAATAAACTTAAAGGGCCAATCTTATGTTTAGTTGGACCGCCAGGTGTAGGTAAAACATCACTTGGACAGTCTATTGCGCGTTCAACGGGTCGTAAGTACGTTCGTATGGCACTCGGTGGCGTACGCGATGAGGCTGAGATTCGTGGGCATCGTCGTACTTACATTGGCTCTATGCCTGGTAAGTTAATTCAAAACATGACTAAAGTGGGCGTTAAAAACCCATTATTCTTGTTAGATGAAATTGACAAAATGTCAGCGGATATGCGCGGTGACCCTGCATCAGCATTGTTAGAAGTATTGGATCCTGAGCAAAACAGTCACTTTGCGGACCATTACTTAGAAGTTGATTACGACTTATCTGATGTGATGTTTGTTGCAACCTCAAATAGCTTTAATATTCCAGGTCCTTTATTAGACCGCATGGAAGTGATTCGATTATCGGGTTACACCGAAGACGAAAAGCTAAATATTGCTAAAGAGCACTTAATTCCTAAGCAAATTAAGCGTAATGGTTTAAAAGCTAAAGAAGTTGAAATTGCCGACAGTGCCATCATTGGTATTATCCGTTATTACACCCGTGAAGCGGGCGTGCGTAATTTAGAGCGTGAAGTATCTAAGCTATGTCGTAAAGCGGTTAAAAATATCTTAATCGAAAAAGACACTAAAACAGTGACAATTGATGCAGATAACCTTGAAGAGTACTTAGGTGTGCAACGCTTTGATTATGGTAAAGCAGAAGATGGCGACCGTATTGGCCAAGTTACAGGCCTTGCATGGACAGAAGTAGGCGGTGACTTACTCACGATTGAATGCGCTGCAGTACCAGGTAAAGGCAAATTGACTTACACCGGCTCGTTAGGCGATGTAATGCAAGAGTCGATTCAAGCGGCAATGACCGTTGTTCGTAATCGTGCTGATGAGCTGCGTATTAATAGCGACTTTTATGAAAAACGCGATATTCACGTACACGTACCTGAGGGTGCAACACCTAAAGATGGCCCAAGTGCCGGTATTGCAATGGTAACGTGTTTGGTTTCAAGCTTAACCGGTAATGCGGTGCGCTCTGATGTAGCCATGACAGGTGAAATTACCTTACGTGGTGAAGTATTGCCTATTGGTGGTTTAAAAGAGAAATTATTAGCGGCTCACCGTGGTGGGATTAAAACGGTCATCATTCCAAAAATTAACGAACGTGACTTAAAAGAGATACCTGACAATGTATTGGCGGGTCTTGATATTCACCCAGTTACATGGATTGATGAGGTATTAAAGCTTGCTTTAGTGCATCCAGTTGATAGTTTTTCAGTCGAAACACCGAAAAAGCAGTAAAAAAGCCAAAAAAAGTGCTTTTAGGGGCTTTTCAAATCTAAACGGTATGATAAGTTAAGCACTGGTTTTCAAGCCTAGCCCTTGCAGGGCCTAGGCTTAAGAAAAATATAATCATATGAGCTTTAAATAAATGCTCAGAAATTTCAAAACAGTGATGTTAGTTTAAAAAAAACAATCGCTCTTGATAACAACAATGAAAGAGGATGATATTGTGAATAAATCTCAATTAATCGATCAAATCGCAGCTGATGCTGACATTTCTAAAGCGGCTGCAGGTCGTGCACTAGATTCATTCATCGAATCTGTATCTGGCGCGCTAAAAGATGGCGACTCAGTTGCACTTGTTGGTTTTGGTACTTTCTCTGTACGTGAGCGTGCTGCTCGTGCAGGTCGTAACCCACAAACTGGTGAAACGATTCAAATTGCTGCTGCTAACATCCCAGCTTTTAAAGCCGGTAAAGCGCTTAAAGACGCAGTAAACTAATCACTGTGTAAACAAATTAGTTATGGCGAGTGAACAATACGCTTAATTATTCTAATCGATGAATTAAGTTACTTCACCGCCAGTTACTTCAAGTGAAAAAGCGTATCTGGTAAGATACGCTTTTTTTACATATGACAAGGTAGAAAAGACCTTGGTCAGAAAAGAGATAAACAAATGCTTGAGAAAATCAGAGAAGGTTCGCAAGGGCCGGTAGCCAAAGTCATTTTAGGCGCGGTGATTTTATCTTTTGCCTTAGCTGGGATCGGTAGTTACTTAGGTCAAACCACAGAACAACCCGTTGCTGAAGTAAATGGAATTAAAATTAGCCAAACAGAATTTAGCCGTGCGTTTCAAAATGAACGTAGCCGCTTAGAACAACAATTTGGTGAATATTTTACCCAAATAGCAGCCGATCCAACTTATATGGCTCAAATACGTCAAGGCGTGATTGACCGTTTAGTACAACAAGAATTACAAAGCCAGTTAGCGACTGAGCTGGGTCTGCGTGTGAGTGATGAAAGTATTCGTCAAACAATTTTAGAGCTTCCTTATTTTAAAATTGGCGATCAATTTAATAACGACCGTTACTTACAAGTGATTCGTCAAATGAACTTCCAACCTGATTCATTTCGAGAGTACCTTCGTGATGATATGACACGTAGCCAGTTAGTGTCAGCGGTTGCAGGAACTGACTTTGCATTGCAAAACGAGCTTAAATCAGCCATTGCACTGCAACAACAAACTCGCAGCATTGATTATTTAGTCATTGATAAACAAGCAATGCAGGCTGATGTTGACGTTACTGATCAAGAAGTGGCTGATTATTACGAATTAAATGCAGGGCAATTTTTATCGCCAGAGCTTATTTCAGTTAATTACATTGAGTTAGATGCAGATGATATCGATGTTGCATCGGTAAGCGAAGACGACGTAAAAGCATATTATGAGCAGAGTAAAGCGCAATATGTTGAGCCTGAAAAACGTCGTGTATCACATATCTTAATTGATAACAGTGAAGATGACGATGCGGCAAAAGCGAAAGCTGAGTCTTTATTAGCACAGCTTAATGCGGGTGCTGATTTTGCACAATTAGCTGAATCGTCGTCAGATGATATTGTTAGCGCCGAAATGGGTGGTGACCTAGAGTGGATTGAACGTGATGTCATGGAGCCTGCATTTGAAGATGCTGCTTTTGCACTGCAAAACAAAGGTGATTACTCTGATGTAGTAGCCTCTGAATTTGGTTATCACATCATTAAACTTACAGACATTCAATCGCAGCAAGTTAAACCTTACGATGCCGTGAAAGCCGACTTACGTGCTGAACTTGAACAAGCTGAAAAAGTGGATGCGTTTTACGAGAAGCAAACAGAAATGGGTGCGTTAGCATTTGAGATTTCTGACCGCTTAGACGATGCTGCTGAAGTGGCGGGTGTTGAAGTACAATCTACACCGCTATTAGCACTGAGTGCGCTTCCTGAGCCGCTTAATAATCCTGCGGTTATAACCGCATTATCATCAGTTGAATTACTAGAAGATAAAGTAAACTCAGAAGTAATCGAACTAGGTAATGAGCACGTGATTGTGGTTCGTGTTAACGAGCATCAACCGGCTGCAACTAAAGCATTGAGCGAAGTAAGCGAGCAAATTAAAACACGCTTAGAAAACGAAAAAGCGTCGGATCTTGCTAAAGAAAAAGCACGTACCTTATTTGCACAAATCAAAGACGGTAAGAGCTTAAACGATGTTGCTGCTGAGCAGTCACTAAGTGTTCGTCAAGAGTCGCAACTTACTCGTGAAAGCTTTGCTGTTTCGCCTGCTATTGTTACTCAAGTATTTAAAATGGCGCACCCACGTGATGGCGCAGTTTATGATGTAGTTAACTTAAACAATGGTGATGCTGCCATTGTTGCGCTTAACTCAGTCACGGATGCACCTGTAAGTGACAGCATTGAGCCACAAATGAAGCAAAATATCACGATGGCCCAAGCACAGAAAAACTATACGGTATTTATTGAGTCGCTTAAGCAACAAGCGGAACTAAATGTACCAAAAGCAGCGCAACCTGCTGAATAAGTAATAGCTAAACTATAAAAGGCGCCAATTGGCGCCTTTTTTGTTTTTGTATTAACAGCTTAATAAGCGTTGAGTAACCTTTGACTGTGGGCTTTGAAAAATAGCTTCAGTGGGACCGTATTCAACAATTTCACCTTTATTGAGAACGACTAATTGGTCGCTAATATGACGCACTAAACTTAAGTGATGGGTGATCAAAATATAGGTTAAACCGGTTTCGAGCTGTAATTTAAGTAATAGGTTAACTATTTGCGCCCTCACAGAGGGGTCAAGCGACGAAAGTGCCTCATCGAGTACAACGACCTTGGGATCTAAAATAAGTGCGCGAGCGAGCGCTATACGCTGTAATTGCCCAATACTAAACATATGCGGATAGTATTGTTGGTGATCAACCAGCAAACCGACCTTAAGTAAAGTACTGCCAATTTTTTCACTGCGCTGATCTTTATCAAAATCGGTATTAAATTTTAGGCAATCGTCGAGCATTTCTGCAATGGTTAGTGCTGGGTTTAACGAGGTGGCGGAGTCTTGAAAAATCATTCGGATATAACGGCACTGAGCATCGCGCTGGCCGTTGTTTTCAATGGTGTTATTTTCTAATAATATTTGTCCGCTGTCTGCACTGTATGCGCCAACTAACAATTTAGCGAGGGTGCTTTTTCCTGAGCCGGTTTCACCAATAATGGCAATCGTTTCACCTTTACCAATACTAAATGAGATGTTTTTTAGTACATCAAATTTTTTACGGCTAAATAAACCTGCACGCATGTTAAAGGCTTTTGACAAGGCTTGAACTTTTAACAAGGGTTGCATTATTTTACTTCCTTGATCAATGGAAAGTGACACGCGTAACTATGGCCGTGGTGTTTAGAGAGTTTAGGGGCAACCACACACTCTTTTTGTGCTTGTGGGCAACGCGGTCCTAAACGACAACCAATCGGTAAATGTTGTAGTGTAGGTATAGTGCCTTTTAATGCATAAAAAGGTTCTTTATGGGCTAAGCCGTGCTCATAATCAGGTAAGCTTTTTAATAAAGCCTGCGTATAAGGATGACGCGGTTGGCTAAAAATACGGTGCGTTGGACCCGCTTCAACCATTTGTCCGCAATACAAAACATGAATACCATGTGACCAATTTACTATTTCTTCTAGCTCATGGGAAATCATCAAAATAGACATATTCTTTAGCTGATTCAAACTTTTTAATAATCGAAATACCTGCGCACGAGTGGTACTTTCTAGTGCGGTTGTTGGCTCATCAGCAATGAGCAATTTAGGTGTACGCGCAATGGCCATGGCTATCATGACTTTTTGACAAACGCCTTCAGAGAGTTCATGAGGGTAGCTATCAAGCACGGCTTCATGATTTTTAATGCCCACTTTGTGTATCAGTGCTTTTACACGATCTTTACGCTCTCGGTTGCGTTTTAAGAAAAACCCTTTGGCGGCCACTTCAGGCAGTGTTTCAGCGATTTGGTTAAATATTTTTGCAGTAGGGTCAAGGCAGCGACTTGGATCTTGGTAAATCATTGCAATGTCTTGGCTGACGGTTTTACGGCGCTGCTCTGGTGTGAGGCGCATTAAATCGACACCGCGCCAATGCATTCTATCGGCGGTTATAACCCAGCGTTCGTTAAGTACGCCTACAATGGCTTTTGCAATTAAGCTTTTTCCTGAGCCGGATTCTCCCACTAAGGCGTGTACTTCACCTTCTTTTAAACTAAAACTTACTCGGTCAACAGCGCGAATAGCAGTTTCAGACGTTTGCAGCTCTATGGTTAAATTTCGAATATCTAGTAAATGCATTTAATCTGCCTTACGCGCTTGTAAAACTTTGCGAAGTCCATCGCCCACCAAGTTTGTTGAAAGAACGGCTAAAAATAGCAGTACACCCGGAAGAGCCACCGTCCATGGCGCTAAATAAATAAGCCCTAAGTTTTCGGCCAAAATAGCACCCCATTCAGTGGTCGGCGGCTGTGCGCCAAGTTTTAAAAACCCTAGCGCAGCAATGTCTAAAATAGCAGTAGAAAGTGCCATAGTAAAAATAACCACAATATATTCATACACATTAGGAAAAATACCACGCGATAAAATATGCCACTTAGAGGCCCCATCGAGCCGATACGCTGTGACATAATCTTTACCCAGCTCATCAACGATTAGGTTTCTAATGGAATGAATAAACTGTGGTAACAGCGCTAAAATAATTGCCCAAACGGTATTCATTAATCCAGGACCGAGTATGGCAATAATAATAATGGCCAATAATAATGAGGGGATAGACAAGGTTACATCAAGTAAATGGTTCAAAAAGCTAGAGCGTATGCCTTTGCTAATACCAGCAAATGTACCGACTAACACACCAATTATGGTGGTAATTAGTGCAGCCACGACCGACAAGCCAAATGTATAAGTCGCGCCATTCATTAAGCGTGAAAGCACATCTCGGCCTAAGTCATCGGTGCCTAAAATAAACCGCACATCGCCCATTTCATTCCATGAAGGTGGCAGCAGTAGTGCATTACTGTGCTGTTGGTTTACTCCATAGGGCGCAAGAAACGGCGCTGTTGCAGCTAATATACTAAAGGCAATAAACACCCATAAACCCACCAAAGCAGGATGGTTATTTTTAAATTTGCGCCATAGTCTCGCTAATGGCGATTTATTTGAATCTTCTGAAAATAAATTAAACTTTGCCATGCGCTTGGTTCCGAGACAGAGGATCGAGTAGGGTGTATGTTAGTTCAGCTATAATTGTGGCAATAATAATAAAAAAAGAAACGGCCATTAACCCCCCTTGTATGGCAGGGTAGTCACGTTGATAAATACTGTCTATTAACCAACGGCCAATCCCCGGCCATGAAAAAATAACCTCGGTGATCATAGCAAGGGTGATTAAGGTGCTAAATTGCAAACCTATTTGCTTTATGACTGGCAGTAATGCATTTCTCAGGGCGTGATGAATAATAAGCTGTCCACGGTTAAGGCCTTTGGCGCGAGCTGTTTTGATAAAGTTTTGATCCATTACTTTTAACATTGATTCGCGAGTAAAGCGCACCAATACAGTAGTCGGATACATAGCCAGTACAATGGTGGGTAACGTTAGGTGATGCAGTGCATCAAGCATTGCCATGCCATTGTAGGGAAAATCAGCTAGTAAAATATCCAGTAAGATAAACCCCGTACTGGCAGGTATTTCATACAATAAGCTCACTCGCCCCGACATAGGAAACCAACCAAGTTTGAGCGAAAAAACCATAATTAGTAATAACGCGAGCCAAAAAATAGGCATAGAATAGCCAACCATAGCTGTTGAGCTAATTAATTTATCAGGCCATTGTTTATGATAAGCCGATGCTAAAATCCCGACAGGCACGCCAACCACAACCGAGATGACTAACGCATAAATACTCAGCTCTAAGGTCGCTGGAATTAAATCAACCACGTGAGCAAAAACACTATCTCCTGAGGCAAACGACACGCCCCAATCGCCTTGTACTATTCGCCCGACAAAGGCAATGTACTGCATAAAGTAGTTACTGTTAAACAGGTACTTTTCTTCTAGCTGTGCATTTTGAGTAAAGTTAGTGTCTTGTATGCCACTTAAGTTACTCAGTGGATCGCCAGGGAATAAGTAGCTCAGCGAAAAAGTAAAAATACTCAGTAATAACACCATGAAAAATAACAATCCGAGGCGGCGTAAAATATAATCGAATAACATTACTTCTTCCTCGCGTTAGCCAATGAAATAGCGCCAAATGGCCCGAGTGTGATCCCCTCAACATCAGCACTACTTGCCTGAAAACGCATGCCGTGGGCTATTGGGTATAAGGGTAATTGTTCGATGATCATACTTTGTGCAGCGTCGTAATATTGTTTACGTAAGTTTAAATCGGTCGTATCGAGAGCTTTAGTTAACAGTAAATCAAATTCAGGATTACACCAGTTCGCTGGGTTTTTGCCACTGAAGGTCGCGGTGCAGCTAAGTAACGGGCTAAAAAAGTTATCAGGATCAGGCGTATCTGCTGCCCAACCTAATAATACACTGTCGTGACGGTGCTCGCCTATGCGTTGAATAAAGGTGTTCCACTCATATTCGACAATATTAACGTTAACGCCAATTTTGCGTAAATCGCTTTGCATCAGCTCTGCCATTTTTCGTGCATTGGGGTTATAAATACGGCTGACAGGCATAGCCCAAATGCTCATATCAAACCCTTTTTCATAACCGGCTTCAGTTAATAGTTTTTTTGCCAGTTGTGGGTCGAAAATTGGCATGTTCTTTTGTGGTTCAAACGCCCACGACGTGGGTGGTAATATTGACCGCGCACGAAGTCCATTACCGTAGTAAACTGCCTGCATTATTTTTTCTATATCAATGGCATGCACTAAGGCTTGGCGTACTTTTAAGTTATCAAACGGAGGGCGTTCGGTATTAAATGCCCAATAACCTATGTTTAAGTTGGTTTCTCTTTCAACGTTAATATCATCTCGCTGAGCTAAAATACTCAACTGTGCACTGCTAGGATGCGCAGTTACGTCGCACTCTTTGGTAAGAATTTTAGCAATACGCGTGGTGCCATTAGGGGTAATGTCGTACACCAACTGCTCAAGTGCCACCTCATGTTTCCAATAGTCAGCGTTTTTATAAAAGCGTACTAAATGGTCTCGTCGGTATTCTTTGTAAATATAAGGACCGGTGCCAACTGGATATTGATCAAATAGGTTTTCTTGGTTGTTGGCTTTGAGCGCCATGGCATATTCTTTAGAGAGCACCACGGCGAAATCGGTCGCCATATTCGCTAAAAAACTGCTTTCTGCGTTAAATAATTCAAACCGAACTTGGTGATCAGACACCCTGACAATTTTACGAATAAGTTGGTCAATACCCACACTTTGAAAGTAGGGGTAATTCGCATCACCGACAAAGTGATAGGGGTTGTATACATCAAATAAACGACTGAAAGTGAAAATGACATCATCAGCGTTAAATTCGCGTGTTGGGGTAAAATACGCGGTGGTATGAAATTTAACACCTTTACGCAGAGTAAAAGTGACAGACTTACCGTCTTTGCTAATTTTCCAGTCGGTGGCTAGTTCGCTTTTAAATTCAGCAGTCACAGGGTCAATACTAATTAACCGGTCGTACAACTGGTTAGCAATAATATCGATGGTTGATCCTGTGGTTGTGACTTGTGGATTGAACGACACAGGATTTGCCTCAGCGCAATAAACGAGGCCTTGGTTTTTTTCTTCTAAGATTTCTTCTTTACTATCAATGCAACCTACTAAACTCAATGATAATAAAGCAAGTAATAATTTATGCACCCGCACAACCTCTACTATTCCAGCAAATTGTATTTTTTCAAATAACCACGTAATTGATGATACGTTAAACCAAGTACTTCTGCAGTCTTCTTTTGATTAAATTGGCTATGTTCTAATGCTTTTTTTATTAATGTGATCTCAAATTCATTAGAGAGTGTTTTTAAGTCACAAGGAAACTCAGGTTCTGCGTTACTCAAACTCGGTGTTACAGGCGCTTCTATGGGCTGGGTGTTAACAACTTCATTTTGCACAGCAACAGGGGCTTGTGTATGTTTAATACGTGCTTTAGGTCTAAAGCGGCTTTCGAATGGGTCTAGAATAATTTTATGCACAGGGATGTGTTCATTGCCGTGGCGATACAGACTTCGCTCCACCACATTTTTAAGCTCACGCACATTACCCGGCCACTCATAACTGAGTAAACTTTCTTGTGCATTGCGAGTAAAGCCACTAAATAACTCCCACTCTAAGTCGCGTGCCATATTCATTGCAAATTGCTCAGCCAGTAACATAATATCGTCTTGGCGTTCGCGCAGTGGCGGTAGAGTGATCACATCAAATGCGAGCCTATCGAGTAAATCGCTTCTAAATTCACCTTGCTGCGCTAAATGCGGTAAGTCTTCATTGGTCGCACAGACTAAGCGCGTATCTACTTTAACCGTTTGTTTGCCGCCAACACGCTCAAACTCACCATACTCAATTACCCTTAATAGCTTTTCTTGCACTAGGGCAGAAGTATTTGCCAACTCATCTAAAAATAAGGTGCCGCTATTAGCCCGCTCAAATCGGCCTTCATGGCGTTTACTTGCGCCAGTAAATGCACCACTTTCATGGCCAAATAATTCACTTTCGAGTAGATTTTCGTTTAATGCCGCACAGTTAAGTTTGACGTAACTTTGATCCCAGCGCTTGGATAAAAAGTGTAAACGTGCTGCAATAAGCTCTTTACCGGTACCACGTTCGCCAATAATAAGTACGGGTTTATCTAGGTTTGCTAGCTGCGATACCTGATCAAGAACCGATAAAAAGCTGTCTGATTGGCCGAGCAAATTATCCTGTTGGCGATATTGACTCATATTTCCTAACTCTTAGTCATTTTTACTAACAGTTAGTGTATTTCATTATGATTGATAACAAAAGCAATTTGTAATTTGGATTTAACTATTTGAAATTTATTGCTATTTTAAAATTAAAAAAGTTGGCAAGCATATTGATACTAATAAAAGCAGACACATTTAGATTAAATAATAGAGGTATATGTTATGGGAATTTTTTCACGTTTTGCAGACATTGTTAATTCTAATATCAATGCCATTTTAGATAAAGCAGAAGACCCTGAAAAAATGGTTCGTCTTATTATCCAAGAGATGGAAGATACACTGGTAGAGGTACGCTCTACATCAGCAAAAACACTCGCTGAGAAAAAAGAATTAGTACGTCGCGTAGACACACTAAAAGCCCAAGTAAACGATTGGCAAGACAAAGCCGAATTGGCACTGAGCAAAGATCGTGACGATTTAGCACGCTCAGCATTACTTGAAAAGCAAAAATCAGCCGACGCAGTTGCTGCGGTAGAAAGTGAACTTGACCATGTCGAGTCTCATATTGAGAAGCTACAACAAGAGGTAACTACGCTACAAGAAAAGCTAGCAGATGCTAAGGCACGTCAAAAAGCGATTATTTTACGTCAACGCTCGGCTGAGTCGCGCCTTGAAGTTAAAAAAGCGCTTGATAGTTCTAAAGTAGAGGATGCACTTAATCGCTTTGAACGTTACGAAACCAAAATTGATGGGCTAGAATCTCAAATAGAGTCTTATGATTTAGGTAAACAAACGTTAGCTGATGAAATTGCAGACTTACAAAAGAATGAAAAGATTGATGACGAGTTAGCTGAACTTAAAAAGAAACTCGCAAATAAATAAAACGATAATATCAGGGGCCACGTGCCCCTGACATCAACATAGAATACGGATTGTCAGGAGAGGATTATGTTTGATCCAGAGATACTAGTTGCCCCCTTTATCTTATTTATGATTTTTGTTGCGCCACTGTGGTTAATTTTACACTACCGTAGCAAAAAGCAAGTAAGCCAAGGGTTGAGTGAGCATGAGCATCGCCAATTATTGGAGCTTGCACAAAAAGCTGAAAAAATGGCTGATAGAGTTGAAACATTAGAAGCGTTGCTTGATCAAGAGTCACCTCAGTGGAGACAAAAAGTATGAACACTAAACGCGAATTATTCAGAGACCCACAACGCGGCAAAATAGCTGGCGTATGTGCCGGTTTAAGTGACTACTTTAATATGGAGTTATGGTTAGTTCGCATTATATTTGTTAGTGCGGTACTACTAACCGGTGGCCCATTATTTGTGGTAGCGTACATTGCAGCATGGTTTATTTTAGATAAAAAGCCTGCTGCAACACATAAAACGCATTCAACTTATAGTGATGACCCACTGGAAGTTAAGTTTAAAGTATGGCAAAAGGGCGAGCCACCTCGTCGTGCATTACAAGACTTAAAAGAGCGTTTAACACGTGTTGATGTTCGCTTACAAGAGATGGAACGTTACGTTACCTCAAGCGAATTTACGGTCAGTCGTGAAATTAATAAACTTTAAAGGATTGATAAGCACCTTGTTTGTAACGTGAACAATTACGGCAGATAGGGTGCAAAACACTTTATGAGCCAATCATTTGCAAAAAAGACCTTTAAAACCTTTAAAGGCAAAGCACAAAAAGCCCTGCACCGTAGTTTAGACCAACATGTTAAGCTTGCCGTAACGGGGTTGAGCGGCAGTGGTAAAACCGCGTTTATCAGTGCGTTAGTTAAGCACTTAACCTCTCAGGCGAATGACAACAACTTACCTTTTTTTGATGTGATGCGCGAGCATCGTCATATTGCCACTAAAATTGTGCCGCAAGAGGCATTAAACGTGCCCACCTTTGACTATAACCGTGCAATAAATGCTTTACTGCCAATGGAAGGTGATCCTGCATGGCCGGCGTCTACAGAGCGAATAAATACCCTGCGCTTGGCGATTAAATACCAAAGTAATGCGGGTCTGCGAGGTCATTTTTCACCGCAATCAACGTTATACCTTGATATTATTGACTATCCAGGCGAATGGCTGCTCGATTTACCTATGCTTGAACAAAGCTATACTGCGTGGTGTGAACAGCAATACCCATTATTAAATCAGTCTCCTCGCAGCGCTACCTCAGGCGATTTTTTACACGCCGTAGAGCAACTTGATTTACATGCGCCTGTGGATGAAAGTGAGCTTGCTAACATTGCACAACTTTATCAACGCATGCTAGTAGGGCTAAAAAAAGACACCAAACTTGCGATGTTACAACCCGGGCGAATGTTAATGCCAGGCGACTTGCAAGGTGCGCCGTTATTGTTATTTTTTCCAATTAATCCTGAAAAAATGAAAGACGATGTGGTGGCCGGTTCTAATTTAGCGCATTTAATTAAACGTTTTAATGCTTACGTGAAAGAAGTCGTTAAGCCATTTTATAATGAGCATTTTCGTCATTTTGACCGCCAAATTGTGTTGGTTGATGTACTCAGTGCATTAAATGAAGGCCATGAAACGTTGCATGAGCAAAGCCGTGTTATTAATCAATTGTTGGCACATTTTAGTTATGGGGAGTCTGGCTTTTTTAAACGTTTATTCAAACCGAATATTGATAAAATATTGTTTGCTGCTAATAAGTCAGATCACATCAGTGCTAAGCATCATAAAGCGTTAGCCTTGTTACTAGACTCGCTGGTCAAAGAGCAAAGTAATCATTTAAAGTTTGACGGTGTACAAATTGAAACTATGGCTATGTCATCAATTACCGCAACCCAACCTCGCCAAGTGGTTGATAAAGGTCAAACCCTTGATTGCGTTTACGGTAAACCTTTAAATGAGCATGAGTGGCTGACTTATTTACCACCAGAGCCGCCAAGTAGAATGCTTAATAAAAGTGAGTGGCCAGCGCAAGGGTTTGAATTTTTGTCATTTTCGCCGATGCCAAGCCCCGACAAACAACTTAAACATATTCGATTAGATCATGTGATGCAGTACTTGCTAGGAGATAAATTAACATGAGTGAGTCAACGCAACGCTTTCAAGCAGGGCGTCGTATTAGTGCACAAAGTATTGAGCAAAACGAGCCTGCGTTAACACCTGCTAAAATTATTGAACACGGACAAAGTGATTACACCTCTGAGCTTGAGGATGATGCGCTTGAGCCTGAAGTTGATTTAGAGCCGGTGTATAAAAAGTCAAAATGGCAAACGCTCAAAGGCTTGTTTGCGCTCAGCTTTATTATTTTAGTACTGCTAGAGTTTGGGTTTTCTATTGTGCTTGCTTATCAGCAATCGCTTATTTTGGGCAGTGTTTATTTAACCGCCGTGGTAAGCGCTCTGCTATTAATAACAAGATTGTTATGGCGAGAGTATCGGATGTTGCGCAGTTTAAAGCGTAATCAGCTGCATCGCCATGAAGCCGATAGGCTATTAAACAGTGAGCAAGTGGGTGGTGCACTCCCTTGGCTTGAAAAATTGAACAAGCACCAGCAGTTAGACAATTTTGAAAACTTTAAAAACCAAGTTGCTACGCACCATAGTGATAAAGAAATAATGACACTTTACGCTAATAGCCTACTGGTAACGCAAGACACCCAAGCTAAAAAGCTTATAAACCGCTTTGCAACAGAGTCAGCCTTATTAGTCGCATTAAGCCCTCTTGCGCTGGTGGATATGATAGCGGTGTTATGGCGCGGTACAAAATTAATTGAACAAATAGGTAAAATTTATGGCATTGGTTTTGGTTACGCCAGTCGTATTAAACTCTATCGAATGCTGTTAAAACAAGTCATGTTTGTAGGTAGTGCAGAGCTTGTATCTGATTTAGCTGCCACGGCACTTAGTGCTGAGCTATTAGGCAAACTTTCAGGGCGAGCCGCGCAAGGCGTCAGTGCGGGTATATTTACAGCACGTATAGGCTATAAAGCCATGGAATTAAGCCGACCCTTACCGCGTCTTGAAAATAAACGCAGCTTGTTAAAAGGCACTGTTCAAGGGATTGCGAGTAAAATTATGAGTCGCACTAAGAGAGCGGAGAGTAAATAGTTGGCAATATTTGTGTACAGCTTTTTGAGTAAAGTTTGCACAAATAGCCATCTGAGCATCCGGCATGCTTGTGATTTAAAGTGCGGTGCGTTTTATTTATGTAATTGACACACATAATAAAAACGAGAGCACACAATGAGCAAGCATCATCCACACACCCAATGTATTCATGGCCCACAAAAAGCCAATGATCCCCATGGCGCATTAACCTCGCCATTATACCAAACATCGACATTTCATTTTGAAAATGCTGCGCAGGGTGCTGCACGGTTTGCTGGCGATGAGCCAGGTTATATTTATACGCGTTTGGGTAACCCTACCACCACTGAACTTGAACAAAAAGTGGCGCAATTAGAGGGCTGTGAGGCTGCAGCGGCAACGGCTACAGGTATGGGAGCGGTATCGGCTTCGGTACTGAGCTTTTTATCACAAGGCGATCACTTAGTTGCATCGAGTGCGCTTTATGGTTGCACCTTTGCTTTTTTTGCGCATATGTTGCTGCGTTGGGGCATTGAAGTCACCTTTGTGGATATGACCAATGAAGATGAGTTACGTGCTGCAATAAAGCCAAACTCAAAAATGATATTTGCAGAAACCCCGATAAACCCAACGATGGCTGTTATTGATTTAGCACTTATTGGTAATGTAGCAAAACAGCATAATTTAATAAGTGTGGTCGACAATACCTTTTTAACGCCGCTGCTACAGTCACCTAAACAATACGGCATCGATATTATTATGCACAGTGCTACCAAGTATTTAAATGGTCACGGCGATGTAGTCGCAGGTATTGTGTGTGGATCCCTTGAGCACATTACACATATTAAAATGACGGTGTTAAAAGATATAGGCGCGACGATTAGCCCACACGATGCATGGTTAATTAATCGAGGTTTAAAAACATTAGCTATACGGGTAGAGCGTCATTGTCAGAGTGCGCAAACAATTGCTGAATATTTAGAGGCTCACCCTCAAGTGAGTAAAGTGTACTATCCGGGACTGAAGTCGCACCCAGGTTATCGGTTTATTGGTAAGCAAATGAAAGCTGCTGGCGGTGTTATTGCTTTTGAAATTAAAGGGAGTTTAACCGACGGTGAGCAGTTTATTGATAGCATGAAGCTATGTACTTTAGCGGTTAGCTTAGGCGATGCCGAAACACTTATTCAACACCCTGCATCGATGACCCATTCGCCTTACACACCGGAAGAAAGATTAGCAGCCGGAATTAGTGATGGTTTAATTCGCTTATCTGTTGGGCTTGAAGATGTTAATGATATTATTAACGATCTCAACCAAGCATTTACTAAAATATCGTAACGTGTAATTTATTGTTTACAGTTATTTTGATCTGTAAGTGCTGTTAAATATGGGGTGTGTTTTTATCTTTGCTCTGGTGTAATTATAAATTTACGATCTGTGCGATCTGCGAAAGTATTGATCTGAGTCAAGCTATTAAACTTTTGTTCACTTTTGCATAGTATGTCTACATCGAATAGCCGAGCACGTGGCTATTATTTTGACACCGATTTAGGGTTTAAACCCAAAGAAGGTATTTATGGCTAAAGCAAGTAATTACACCTCTAAAACACCAGATGAAAATGGCGTTATACATTGGAGCGATGAAGAAAATAAAATTTGGTCTGAGCTTGTAGCACGCCAACTTGCGTGCATTGAAGGCAAAGCCTGTGACGAGTACATGGAAGGGTTAAAAAAAATTAATCTACCGCATGATCGTATTCCACAGCTAAGTGAGCTAAACGAAGTGCTATTGGCAACAACAGGTTGGCAAGTAGCACCTGTACCTGCACTTATCGACTTTGATGAGTTTTTTAGACTACTGGCCAACAAGCAGTTTCCTGTTGCTACGTTTATTCGTAGCCGTGAAGAATTTGATTATTTACAAGAGCCCGATATTTTTCATGAAATATTCGGCCACTGTGCCATGCTAACAAATCCTGACTTTGCTGAATTTACGCATAAGTACGGGCAACTAGGTTACGCGGCAGAGAAAAAAGACCGCGTTTATTTAGCGCGCATGTATTGGTTTACGGTCGAATTTGGTTTGATGCAAACTGAAAAAGGATTGCGTATATACGGGGGCGGTATTTTATCAAGCCCAGGAGAAACCCAATACGTGTACTCTGATACACCAGAAATTAATCCAATGAATGTGCTAGATGTGCTGCGCACGCCATACCGTATTGATATTATGCAGCCGCTGTACTACACCATTAATTCGATTCATGATCTGTTTGAAATATCGCAAATGGATATAATGACTTTAGTTGAGCAAGCTAAGGCGCTTGGTTTACACGAGCCGAAATTTCCCCCAAAAGAAAAATTAGCTAGTTAGTTTTTTAATAAAAGTAACACTAGAATTAAGGATTTAAAATGTCTTCATTAAGTGAACAAAAATGTGAAGCCTGTCATGCAGATGCTCCAAAAGTATCAGATGCAGAATTGGCTGAATTAATTAAAAAAATCCCTGATTGGGTGCCGGAAGTACGCGACGGTATTATGCAATTAGAGCGCGTTTATAAGTTTAAAAACTTTAAGCAGGCCATTGCATTTACTAATAAAGTTGGCGATATGGCTGAAGACGAAGGCCATCACCCTGGTCTATTAACCGAATGGGGTAAAGTAACTGTTACTTGGTGGAGCCATTCAATTAAAGGTTTGCATAAAAACGATTTTATTTGTGCTGCTAAAACAGACGATGTATTTAACGCGCTGTAATTATATTTGAGTAAATAAAAAGGCACTTTACAGTGCCTTTTTTATTTTTAATTACCGTTTTACCAATACTGGCTGTATCCGTTAAGCTTTATCGGTATTTAACATGTCATCATGTTCGGCCATATCCCAAGGAAGTTCGCCTGGGCTATTACCTAGAAAGTGTAAGTAGTTCTCAAACTGATCAAGAATATCTTTCACAATATCATCTTCAGTGTAGCCATAAACATCGTATGACAGACCACCACGACGTAAAAACACGTCGGCCTTATAATACTTTTCAGCATCGTTGTTATCAGGTTTTAGCTCTGAGTAAGCAAAGCTTGGCATAGGATGCTCGGTAAGGCGAATATCATAAACAAAATCCACATGTTCATGGCGCAGTACCGTTAAATGAGCGCGACCTAAATCAGTATCAAATTCCACCACTGCATGCCATTGTCTAGATTTCAATTCTGCTTGTACGGCTTTCATTGCCTCAACTACCACGCTACCAATAAAAGTATGTACTTTTTCTTTATTAGGGTAATTGACCATAGCCGCTAAACGGCGTTTCCAGTGAGACAAGTTAATGTTGCGGCTATTAAGAGTATGTGCTTGCAAGCTAGTGTCTCGATGGCCTTCAATTTTTAGAGCTCGCCAAAGCCCCGCCGTGGCAATTAGCATAATAATAGCAAAGGGTAAGGCACTGGCTATGGTCATGGTTTGCAGCGCACTTAGTCCGCCTGCCACTAATAAAACAGCCGCCACAGCACCTTCAAGTACCGCCCAAAACACGCGTTGCCAAGCTGGAGTATTAATGCTTCCTCCAGAGGCGAGTGAATCAATGACTAAAGAGCCTGAATCAGATGATGTAACAAAAAAAGTTATGATCAAAATGACAGTGAGCAGTGAAATGAAAAATGACAGTGGTAACACTTCAAATAATTGAAATAATGCGACGGCATGATTTGCTTGTACATCGCCAATAAGGGTATCAAATCCCTCATTCATAATTAAGTTAAGTGCGGTATCACCAAAGACTGAAAACCATAAAAAGGTAAAAATAGTGGGAACTAACATTACCCCAACAACAAATTGTCGGATGGTTCTTCCGCGGCTAATTTTTGCGATGAACATACCCACAAACGGTGCCCACGCAATCGTCCAGCCAAATATAAATAAGGTCCAGTTACCAATCCAATCACTGCGGCTGTATGCCTGTAAATTAAAGGTACGTTCAACAATGCCGCTTAGGTAACTGCCGGTATTTTGTAAAAATGATTCTAGAATATGGATAGTCGGGCCGATAAAAAAGACAAAGGCCATTAATGAGATGGCCAATGCCATGTTTATAATTGATAATCGCTTAACCCCTTTATCCATCCCGGCCACTACTGAGAGCGTAGCTGCGGCAGTAATAACGGCAATCGCGGTAATTTGCACTGTGGTATTAATAGGGATGTTTGGCCATAAGTAATGTAGGCCAGCATTTATTTGTGTAACCGAAAGCCCTAGTGTAGTGGCAATACCAAATAAAGTACCTAATATGGCAAATACATCCACAGTATGGCCGATTGGGCCATAAATTTTATCTCCAATAAGTGGATACAAGGCAGAGCGAATAGACAGTGGTAAGCCATGGCGAAATGCAAAATAAGCAAGCACTAAACCAACAATTCCATAGATAGCCCAAATATGAAATCCCCAATGGAAAAAGGCAATTTGCATTGCCTGCTTGGCGGCATCAACGGTTTCAGCCGCCCCCGATGGCGGGGATGCGTAATGCAGCACAGGTTCAGCAACACCAAAATAAAGCAGTGCCACGCCATAACCGGCAGAAAAGAGCATGGCAAACCATTCACCAAAGCTGTATTGTGGCTCTGCATGATCAGGGCCTAATTTTATATTCCCCCAACTAGAAGCCGCGACCGAGACAATAAATACCAAGAAAATAGCGACAGACAACATATAAAACCAGCCAAAGGTTTCAGTAATCCACGCAAGGGCAACACTAAATGCCTGACCAGCGAGTTCAGGGTTACTACTTGTACCAATCACCAAAAGTAGAATAATAAATACTGCGGGCAAAAATACAGGTAGCAAAATGGTTGAGCGTAAAGCAGTTTTTGTCATATTAATCCTTAATATTAATTGCTAACTTTCAAGTATGCCTGACTACCTTATTATAAATTCACTAGGGTTGGCTAATTTTGCAGCTTAAAAATGTCACTTTTTTAAATTAAAGTTAATATATACAGCAGCTTGGTTTTAAAAAAGAAAGTAAGAGAAAGTTGATGCGAGAGTATTAAGTATTTATTTTAGAGGGGTATAGCCTTATATAGACTAAGGACTAATTCGAGCCTTAGCGTTTCCAATCACATTGCTTTACCAGCTCAAACCAAGGGCTGGTAAAGTCCTTAGCGACAATAGGAGCGGGTAAGGCTACAGCTACATCTAGTTTGTTGGCTAAATAGCGCGCGACCAGTTGTTTCATTTTATCGCTTTCTAATTGCTCATACGCTGTTTGTAACTGTTGTTTGTCTTTTTGGCTTATAAAACCACCGGTCAAATTTTTGTAGCCTATTTCAAGCCAAAAAAGTAATGCTTGTTTCGCTTCATTGGGAAAGGCATGGGTTAATGTGGCCGTTGGGCTATAGAGTCGCTCAAAATTAATTTGCTGCTCTTGAATCAAAAAAACCATTAATAAATTAAGCCCGGTTGAGATTTGCCCCGCGCGTTTATCAATGTTTTGGTTATTTCTTAATGCACTTCTAAAATAGCGCTCAGCTTCGGGTACATTGCCCTCATCCAGGGCTAAATAACCTAAGTTACTTTCTATCAGTGCGGTTACATTGGGAAGCTGTAATTGTGTGGTGATCTTATGACTGTCGAGGTATAAAGCACGCGCTTTTGCAAAGTCATCTTGCGAGCGAGCAACCAATGCCATACTGTTGGTGAGTGTTAAGCGTTGACGATCGTTTTGCGCATATTTGTAAGCACATTTAAATGAGTACTGGGCATCGTCTAAATATTCTGCATGGCGAAGCCATATTCCCAAGGCACTCATAATGGTGGTCAGTTTTTGTTTGAAATAATCAGTTTGATGATGCTGAAATATTGCGTCAATCGATGTATAAAGCTCGTCATAGTGACTTGTAGGTACTGCTGTACGGGCATAGATAAGGTGCCAGCGGATAAATAATTCTGGCGGCATGAGTTGTAACCCTGTGAGGTTTTCTAAAATAGTAATAGATTGAGCTGGATTAACAGTAAGATAATCTTCGGCTTCGTCTAATTTTTTTTCAAAGGTATTGAAGTCATTAGCAAAGACGTGTTTTGAACATAATAATATCAACCAACTTATTACAAAAAGCCGCAACAACTTAACCTCGACAATCGAACTATGCGTTAATTCACTATAGTTGTAGGCATCTAACAAAGCAACGCAATTGCGATGAGCATACTCAACGATGTGGCTATCTGCTATAGCTAAAAAACAAAAAAGCCTTAAACCCAGAAGGGTTTAAGGCTTTTAAAGATTCAATTAAAGTTTAGCTAAAGTACTTAACTTTAAAAGTATCGTTGGGTTTCGTTTCACTCAATCCAAGCACCGTATTACTCATCAATCGAGCGCAGTAGGGCATTAATGCCCACTTTTTCGCGAGTTTGTTTATCTACTTTTTTCACAATAATAGCCGCATACAAGCTATGGCTGCCATCTTTTGAAGGCAGTGCACCTGGAACCACAACAGCGCCGGCAGGTACGCGGCCATAGTGAATTTCACCGGTTTCACGGTCGTAAATACGGGTACTTTGGCTAATGTAAACACCCATTGAAATAACGGCGCCTTCTTCAACAATTACGCCTTCAACAATTTCTGAACGTGCGCCAATAAAACAGTTGTCTTCAATGATGGTAGGATTCGCTTGTAACGGCTCTAAAACGCCGCCTATGCCTACGCCGCCAGATAAGTGTACGTTCTTGCCAATTTGAGCACATGAGCCCACTGTCGCCCATGTATCAACCATGGTGCCATCGTCAACAAATGCACCTATGTTTACGTACGATGGCATTAATACGACATTTTTACCTACAAAGCTGCCTTTACGAGCAACGGCGTTGGGCACGACACGCATGCCGCCTTGCTGAAATTGCTCCGGCGTGTAGTCGCTAAATTTAAGCGGTACTTTGTCGTAAAATTGGTTTACGCCGTCGTTCATTGGCTGATTTTCACGAATTCTAAATGAAAGTAGTACTGCTTTTTTAAGCCACTGGTGAACAACCCATTCGCCTGAAATTTTCTCTGCAACGCGAGCAGCGCCGCTATCTAATAGCTCAAGCGCATCTATAATCGCTTGTTTAACATCGCTTGATACTGTAGCAGGGCTAATGCTGTCGCGGTTATCCCACGCATTTTCAATCATGGTTTTTAAATCTGACATAGTGTCCTCTTATTCAATTTCGGCGTTGAGTTTTTTACGTAATGCCTGATGAATTTTTGCTTGCTCTTCATCAGTCAGCGCTTGATATTCGTTATTTGATACCACAAAGAAATCTTCTGCACGTTCGCCTACCGTGGTAATACGTGCGGCATGTATGTGGAGTAAGTAAGCTTGAAAAACCTCGGCTATTTTAGTTAATAGTCCAGGTATATCAACCGCTTGAATTTCTATTAAGCTACGATCCTTACGAGGGTGCGGGCGCAGTACAATTTTAGGTTTAATATTAAAGTCTTTAAAACGCTGTGATCGGCTCTTTTTAAAGCGTATTTTTTTACGTGGATCATGAAGCGCTTGCTCTAATCCGCGTTTAATCGATTGTGCGCGGCTACTGGCAATCGGATCGCCGTTAACTTCTAAAATAACAAAGTTGAACAGTACGTAGCCATCTTTGGTGGTCAGTACTTGGGCGTGCTGAATTTGCGCTTTTTTAGAGCCAATAACACTTACCAGTCGAGCAAAAAGGGCACCTGAATAGGGGCTATAAGCAAACACTTGGGTACCGCCATGCATCGCTTTATTAGAAACGATAACACTGGGCTGGCTTAAATCAGTGCACTTGAGTAAGTGCTCAGTATGCCAAGAAATTTGTTGCTCACTAAAAGCGGTAAAGTAATTTGCTTTAAAACGGCTCCAAATTAAGTCAATTTGCTCCTCGTGA
This sequence comes from Pseudoalteromonas sp. SM9913, assembly GCF_000184065.1. Taxonomy (NCBI): domain Bacteria; kingdom Pseudomonadati; phylum Pseudomonadota; class Gammaproteobacteria; order Alteromonadales; family Pseudoalteromonadaceae; genus Pseudoalteromonas; species Pseudoalteromonas sp. SM9913. Next base: position 2,250,802 of record NC_014803.1, on the reverse strand, counting down.
TAATGCAAATTAAGCAGGCGTTGCTTAGCTTGGTGCTTTTTATCACGAATTTGGTCGCGTTGATCCATTGGGTTTTCAAGCCCAAGGCGCAAGGCGCGCTGTGTGTGCAAATAAAGCTCGCGCAGCAGCGTGTTTTTCCAGTCATTCCATAGGTTGTCATTGGTGGCTCGAATATCAGCCACGGTTAAACAATAGAGGTAATCGAGTTGGCGTTCGGTTTTTACTCGCGATGCAAAATCTTTTATTACATCGGGGTCGTTAATATCTTTACGTTGCGCAGTTACCGACATAAGTAAGTGGTTGCTTACCAACCACGCTATGAGTTTACCATCTGAAGAGGCAAAACCATGCAGCTTTGAAAACGCTATGGCATCAACCGCGCCCAGCTCTGAGTGATCGCCACCACGCCCCTTAGCAATATCATGAAAAATACCAGCCAAATACAGTAATTCGGGTTTATCCATGCGCGTAACTATTTCACTGCAAATTGGAAAGTCACTAATGCTGGTTTTATCGAAGTATTGGTAAATATTATTAATTAATTTATGGGTATGTTCATCTACGGTATAGGCATGAAACAAATCAAACTGCATTTGGCCAAAAATATTGCGCCACTGCGGAAGGTAAGCGGCAATCATGCCGTGCTTATGCATTAGCGTAAATGCACGGCCCATGCCGTTAGGGTGCTTTATAATACGTAAAAAAGCTTCGCGGCACGCGGCATAATCTTGTAAGTCACCTAATAAGCGACGACGTACTTGGCGGATAGTTCGAATAGTGCTTGGGTATATATGGGTAATTTCTTGGTGATCAGCAATGTGCTCAAATAATACAAAAAGTTGGTCACGCCTAAAAAATACTGACGGGCTTTTTACCCGAATTTGATGGCCCACGCGTTCAAAATTACGATCAAGTTCTTCAACAGTGGCTTGGCTGCTGTCTGGTGAAATACTTTGCTCAAAGTACGAAAGTAGCATTTGATTAAGTTCACGCACCCGGCTCATTATTCTGAACAAGCGTTTCATCATGCGCTCAACAGAGGCTTTACCATCACTACCAAAACCCAAAATTTCAGCCGCTTGCGGTTGGTGATCGAATAATAAGCGGTTTTCTGAGCGACCTGCGGCTAAATGCAAAGCAAAGCGAATATTCCATAAATTTTCAAGGCACTCTAACAGTTCTTGGTATTCTTCGTGAGTTAGGTAGCCGTGATTTATCAGCTCTTGCAGGGTTTCGGCTCTAAAGTGTTTTTTAGCAACCCAAATAATGGTTTGTAAATCGCGCAGCCCGCCTGGATTTTCTTTTATATTAGGCTCTAGATTATAAGCCGTACCATGACATTTTTTGTGGCGTAAATTTTGCTCTTGTACTTTTGCAACAAAGAACTCTCCAGAGCCCCATACAGGCCTTTCGATGAGGTGACTTTTGAGCTTTTCGAATTCAATATGGTTGCCGAAAATTAATCGGCTTTCTAGTAGGCTGGTGGCAAAGGTAACATCTTCACGTTTTTGCTCTATGGCTTGTTCAATGGTACGTACACTGTGACCTATTTCTAAATTAAGATCCCACAGCATAGTGACAAACTGGCCAATTTTTTCGCAAATATCGTCATTGGGTTGCTGGGTAACAAGCAGTAAAAAGTCAATGTCGGAGTAGGGATGAAGTTCACCGCGACCATAACCTCCTACAGCAATTAAAGCGAGATCGGGCTCGTGGGCTAAATCGAAAACATGAAAGAGTTTAATCAGTAACCGGTCTATAAATTCTGCACGGGCGTTTATTAGATTACCAACAGGTTGTTTTGAGAATTCATTATGCAACCATTTATAAAAATAGGCGGAGCAATCGCGGTATTCGCTAAGTTGCTGAGCATCATTGAGCAACTTTTTTACTTTGTTAGGTAATGCCACTTAGGCTGGCTCCTATATATGGACTGCATTATAAGTCTTGGATTAAGTTATTTTTATACTGTGTTTGCTGCAAAGGGAATAAATCATGTTATTTCCCTTTGCAGCAAACCACTTAATCTGTACGCAGGCTAAAGCCCGTTATTACTATGATTAAGCACACACTACTATTAGTGCTCGATGATTCTATCGATAGTATCATCTGATCGTAGTGTTAAAATTTCAACACCATTTTCAGTTACCAGTAAGGTATGTTCCCACTGAGCTGATAAACTACGGTCTTTTGTTACCACAGTCCAGTCGTCTTTTAGTAATTTACATTGGCGTTTGCCTGCATTGACCATGGGCTCGATTGTTAAACACATACCGGCTTTTAATGTTTCGCCTGTACCTGGTTTTCCGTAATGCATTACCTGTGGTTCTTCATGAAATTCACTGCCAATACCGTGCCCGCAGTATTCACGTACGATAGAGTAATTAAAGCTCTCTGCATATTTTTGAATAGCTGCACCAATATCACCAAGGCGAACACCTGGTTTTACCATTTTAATGGCAAGGTAAAGGCTTTCTTGAGTCACTTCTGCAAGGCGTTTGCCTTGAATGTTAGGTGTGCCAACATGGAACATTTTTGAAGTATCACCATGGTAACCATCTTTAATAACAGTAATGTCAATATTGACACTGTCACCGTCTTTTAATGCTTTGTCGTTCGGAATTCCGTGACAAATTACATGATTTACCGAGGTACAAATTGATTTTGGAAAACCATGATAATTAAGAGGAGCAGGAACGGCATCTTGCACATTAACAATATAATCATGACAAATTGTATTTAGCTCATCGGTGGTGATACCTGGTACCACATGTGGTTCGATCATTTCTAGCACATCAGCAGCCAAACGGCCGGCTACACGCATTTTCTCGATTTCTTCAGGGGTCTTAATCACAGCGCTCATTGAGGCTCCAAAGTTGCGTTTTTAGATGATTATCGTCGCACAATTTTTGCACGAGACGTTGAGTATTTAATTTTAATATGGTATAAAGCGCGCCGTCTTTTTACAAATAAATTCTTAAATGATTTTTTGTATTTAAGGCAAACACAATTTTATTTTAACACACACACGTATCGTCACATACACTTGGGTGCATTTCAGTTTCATTTAACTGCGGTGTTGGTGCTATGGGATATGTGGAGGCCTAACCCTAAACAACTTAGAGGATTTACAAAATGGCAAACGTTTCAATGCGCGATATGCTTCAAGCTGGTGTTCACTTTGGTCACCAAGCACGTTACTGGAACCCTAAGATGAAACCTTTCATCTTCGGCGCACGTAACCGTGTACATATCATCAACCTTGAGCAAACTGTACCAATGTTCAACACTGCACTTAAGTTTTTATCTGGTGCTGCTGCAAACAAAGGTAAAGTTCTTTTCGTTGGTACTAAGCGCGCAGCAAGCGAAGCAGTAAAAGAAGCTGCTTTACAAAGCGATCAATTCTTCGTTAACCACCGTTGGTTAGGCGGCATGTTGACTAACTGGAAAACAGTTCGTCAATCAATCAAGCGTCTTAAAGACCTTGAAGCTCAAAGCCAAGACGGTACTTTCGAGAAGTTAACTAAGAAAGAAGCGTTAATGCTTACTCGTGAAATGGACAAGCTTGAAAAAAGCCTTGGTGGTATTAAAAACATGGGTGGCCTTCCAGACGCTATCTTTGTAATCGATGCTGACCACGAGCACATTGCTATCCGTGAAGCTAACAACCTAGGTATCCCAGTTGTTGCAATCGTTGATACTAACTCTAACCCAGACGGTGTTGATTACATCGTACCTGGTAACGATGATGCTATCCGTGCAATCAACCTTTACACTAGTGCTGTTGCAGCTGCGATCACTGAAGGCCGTGAGAGTAACATCGTTGCTCAAGCTGAAAAAGATGACTTCGTAGAAGCTGAGTAATTAGCTGTCATCAAGTCTTCATCTTTTAAAGGTGAAGACTTGCTATTCTTGTGGAGCGGGTAACCCGCTTATCTAAACCTGATTTCAGATTTGAGGATTTACTAATGGCTGTAACTACTGCCCTAGTTAAAGAATTACGCGAGCGTACTGGCGCTGGCATGATGGATTGTAAAAAAGCGTTAACTGAGACTGATGGTGACATCGAGTTAGCGATTGAAAACATGCGTAAGAGCGGTGCTGCAAAGGCTGCTAAAAAAGCAGGTAACATCGCTGCTGAAGGTACTATCATCATCAAGCAAAACGCAGGTGTTGCAGTACTTGTAGAAGTTAACTGTCAAACTGACTTCGTAGCTAAAGATGCAAGCTTCTTAGCATTTGCTAATAAAGTTGCAGATGCTGCTATCGCTGACACTTCATCTATCGAAGACTTACAAGCTAAGTTTGAAGAAGATCGTGTTGAGCTAGTAACTAAAATTGGTGAAAACATCAATGTACGTCGTCTTCAGTACATCACTGGTGAGCAACTAGTTGAGTACCGTCACGGCGAGCGTATTGGTGTTGTTGTTGCAGGTGTTGCTGATGAAGAAACACTTAAGCACGTTGCAATGCACGTTGCTGCTTCAAACCCAGACTACCTAACGCCAGATGATGTACCTGCTGATGTTGTTGAAAAAGAAAAGCAAGTACAAATCGACATCGCGATGAATGAAGGCAAGCCTGCTGAAATCGCTGAGAAGATGGTTGTTGGTCGTATGAAGAAATTTACTGGTGAGGTTTCTCTTACTGGTCAAGCTTTCATCATGGAACCTAAAAAGTCTGTTGGCGAAATTCTTAAAGAGAAAAACGCAACAGTTACTGGCTTTGTACGTATGGAAGTTGGTGCAGGTATCGAGAAGAAAGAAGAAGATTTTGCTGCTGAAGTTGCTGCTCAAATTGCAGCTGCTAAAGCTAAGTAAGATTAGCTATTTGTGATGCCAAAGGAAAATAGATGCAATTAAAGTACTATTTGCTTTTGCGTCACGCTTAGAAATTCTTTAAAATAACCGCGCTTTTATGTTTAACATAAGCGCGGTTATTTTTTATCCATAATTCAATAAAAGTTGGCCCCAAAACTATGACTATCAATCGCAAACCTATTTTTAGACGTGTTCTTCTCAAATTAAGTGGTGAAGCTTTAATGGGAGACGAAGGCTTCGGCATCGACCCTAAAGTTTTAGATCGTATGGCACAAGAAATTAAAGAGCTCGTAGAACTCGACGTAGAAGTGGGTTTAGTTATTGGTGGCGGTAACTTTTTACGTGGTGGCTCACTAGCCGAAGCGGGTATGAACCGCGTTGTTGGCGACCACATGGGTATGCTTGCAACCGTCATGAATGGCCTTGCTATGCGTGATGCGTTGCACCGTGCATTTGTAAATTGCCGTTTAATGTCAGCCATTCCTTTAAATGGCGTATGTGATGCATATAACTGGGCAGAAGCCATTAGCTTATTAAAAACAGGTCGTGTTGTTATTTTTGCAGCCGGTACGGGTAACCCGTTCTTTACAACTGACTCTGCAGCGTGTTTACGTGGCATTGAAATTGAAGCTGACACAGTAATTAAAGCAACCAAAGTAGATGGTGTATTTAGCGATGATCCGGTTAAAAACCCAGATGCGACACTTTACCGTCACTTAAGCTACAATGAAATTATTGATAAAGAACTAAAAGTAATGGATTTAGCGGCATTTACATTAGCTCGCGACCATAATATGCCATTGAGCGTATTTAATATGAATAAATCAGGCGCATTAAAACGCGTAATAATGGGTGAAGAAGAAGGAACCCTTATTTCTTCACAAGCCTCAGATGAAGTTAGTAACTAGATTAGGATTAAACCGTGATTAACGATATTCAAAAAGATGCGCAAGCGCGCATGCAAAAAAGTGTAGCAGCACTTGGTAGTCAATTATCTAAAATTCGTACTGGCCGTGCTCATCCTGCAATTTTAGACGGCATCATGGTGTCGTACTACGGCGCACCAACACCGTTAAACCAAGTTGCAAATGTAACAATTGAAGACTCACGTACATTGGCTATTGGTGTATTTGATAAGTCATTAGCGCAAGCTGTTGAAAAAGCGATTATGGCATCTGACCTTGGTTTAAATCCAATGTCTGCAGGCACAGTGATCCGTGTACCACTTCCTCCATTGACTGAAGAACGTCGTAAAGATTTAATTAAAATCGTACGTGGTGAAGTAGAAGGCGGTCGTGTTGCTATTCGTAACATTCGTCGTGATGCAAATGGCGATATTAAAAACTTATTAAAAGATAAAGACATCTCTGAAGATGAAGCGCGTCAAGCTGAAGATGCTATCCAAAAAATCACTGATAAGTTTATCAAAGAAATGGATACGCAACTAACAGCGAAAGAAGCTGAGTTGATGGAAATCTAATTGCTAATCTAGGCTCGGATTAACAGCTTTACTAAAGTAACTAAGTCGTTGTTTATATGTCTTCGCACTTAACTTTAATTGTGTGATTTTAAAGGGTAACAGATTGTGTTTACTCTTTGCTATTGGCTCGATTATCAGTAAATACAAGGTTGTTAGCTGTATAATTATTTGCTTTATGTAGATTTATTATCACGGGTACAGGTTAAAATTATTAGTTTTGAAACGCCGTCTGGGGTATACTAGGCGGCGTTTTTTTATGGAATACACAAAATTTATGGTTCTAGACGCTGATACAATTTCACAGCAATGTTTACCTAAACATGTTGCCATCATCATGGATGGGAACGGGCGTTGGGCACAAGCTAGAAATAGACCTCGTGTATATGGGCATAAAAAAGGCGTGGATGCAGTTCGTCAATCCGTGCAGTTTTGTACTAAATTAGGAATACAATCGTTAACCTTATTTGCTTTTAGTAGTGAAAACTGGCGCCGCCCTGAAGACGAAGTAAATACACTTATGGAGCTTTTTTTATTTGTACTGAGTAAAGAAGTTAAAAAGCTGCATAAAAATAACGTAAAACTAACCATCATTGGAGATTTATCTCGATTCTCTGAAAGCTTGCGCGCTAAAGTACATACAGCTCAAGAACTAACAGCGAACAATACCGGGCTGCACTTAAATGTTGCGGCAAATTACGGTGGTCGCTGGGATATGACTCACGCTGCTAAGCAAGTTGCTTTACAAGTAGCGAATGGAGAAATTGACCCAGCAGATATTACAGAAGAACATATTGCACAGCATATGAGTATGGCAGATCAAGCTCAGCCTGATTTATTGATCCGTACCGGTGGCGATGTCAGAATTAGTAACTTTTTACTTTGGCAGGCAGCCTACGCTGAACTTTATTTCACCAATACACTTTGGCCTGATTTTAATGAAGCTGCTTTTGCAGAGGCCATTGCATGTTACGTTGCCAGAGAGCGACGTTTTGGTTGCACGGGCGAACAAATAAAACAATTACTCGCTCAAACCTAAAATAGATTAAGGGTCATCATTTTGTTAAAACAACGTATTTTAACCTCACTAGTGCTAGCGCCATTAGCACTGGCTTTGGTTTTTTACACCCCACTAACGTTATTTAGTTATTTTGCGGGTGCTATTGTATTAATGGGCGCGTGGGAATGGTCTGCCTTTATGGGACTATGCGATAAGCTAAAACGCGGTGCGTTTGTATTATTAGTGGCTGTATTACTTGGTTTACTTAATTTACATTGGCCTATAGAAACCCTATGGCAAGATGGTCAGCTTGTTGGCGATGCTAATTACTTATTTACCTTGTCGTTTTCTTGGTGGTTGGTAGCCAGTTACTTAGTGTGGCGTTACCCTGCTATGGCGAAAGGGTGGAACGAAGGGCTTGTGATGCGCGGCATTGCTGGTTTGTTGACCTTAGTACCGCTATGGCTTGCACTTAACACACTGCGTAGTGCGCAATATACGGAATCTACTCACTATGGCTCTATGCTCATTTTAGTTGTATTAGGCATTGTATGGAGTGCCGATATAGGCGCTTACTTTACAGGTAAAAGTTTTGGTAAACATAAGTTAATGCCTAAAGTTAGTCCAAATAAAACCATAGAAGGCCTCGCAGGTGGCGTGGTTGCTGCGGTGTTATTTGTACTGGCTTTTTGTTATTACACTAACGTTGATACCTCTGTATGGCCTATTTATGCAGTTATGACAGCGTTTATTGCCTTGTTTTCTGCGGTAGGTGATTTACTTGAGAGTATGTTTAAGCGCGAAGCGGGACTTAAAGATAGCGGCAGTTGCTTACCAGGACACGGTGGTATTTTAGACCGTATTGATAGTTTAACTGCGGCAGCACCGATGTTTGTTATTTGCTTTGCTTGGACGCTTAGCTTATGAGTGCTGTGCAACAACTGGTTATTTTGGGTGCGACGGGGTCGATAGGTCTTAGCACGTTAGATGTTGTTGCAAGAAACCAACAGCAATTTAAAGTTTTTGCATTGACCGCAGGACAAAATGCAAAAAAAATGGCTGAACTGTGTATAGCTCACCAGCCTCGTTATGCTGTAATGGCATCTGAATCAGCGGCTAAGCAGCTTTCTGCGCTTTTAAAGCATGAGAGTAAAACGCAAGTAATGCATGGCGAGAAAGCCATGAGTGAGCTCTGTGCTCATGGTGATGTTGATACGGTTATGTCAGCGATTGTCGGTGCAGCCGGATTACTACCTACCTTGAGCGCTGTTGAAGCAGGCAAAAAAGTATTGCTTGCCAACAAAGAGTCACTGGTGATGTCGGGTCAGTTATTCATTGATAAAGTTAAAAAGCATCAAGCAACTTTATTACCCATCGACAGCGAGCATAATGCTATTTTTCAGTGTTTACCTAGTGCGTTACAAAATACCCAATGGCAAGCAAGGCTTGAGCAACATGGGGTTAGCAAAATTTTATTGACTGGCTCAGGTGGCCCGTTTTTAAATCGCGATATCAATACCCTTAACACCGTTAGCGTCAGTGAAGCGGTTGCTCATCCTAATTGGTCTATGGGGCAAAAAATATCAGTAGACTCAGCTACGATGATGAACAAAGGCTTGGAGTTTATTGAGGCTAAATGGTTATTTAACTGTGATGCAAGCGATATTGATGTGGTGATTCATCCTCAAAGTATTATCCATTCTATGGTGCAATACCAAGATGGCTCTATTTTAGCGCAAATGGGTAACCCTGATATGCGCACCCCGATAGCGCATGCACTTGCGTATCCAGAGCGCATTGATGCGGGTGTCAAGCCGTTAAATTTTTCTGATATTTGTGATTTTTCGTTTACCAAACCTGATTTCTCGCGTTACCCCAATTTAAAGCTTGCAATTGCAGCCTGTGATGCAGGCCAAGGAGCCACCACCACCGTTAATGCGGCAAATGAGATTGCAGTCAATGCGTTTTTACAGGGGCAGATTAGGTTTACGGATATTTATAAAGTGAATGCGCAAACATTAGACGCCGCACAACTTACTGATGCGAAAACTCTCGATGAAATTTTAGAGTGTGACCGTTTAGCACGCATCAGCGCTGCGCAGTTTATAACAAAAGTGGTGCATTGATATGTTCGATTTTTTTTGGAATTTAGGTTCGTTTATACTCGCACTAGGCATTTTAGTAACCGTTCATGAATATGGTCATTTTTGGGTTGCGCGTAAAGCGGGTGTAAAGGTACTGCGCTTTTCAATTGGTTTTGGTAAACCCTTACTAAAATGGCACGATAAATATAATACTGAGTACGTTATTGCGGCAATCCCGCTGGGCGGATACGTGAAAATGCTCGACGAGCGTGTTGATGAAGTGCCTGCCAATCAACGTCATTTATCGTTTAATGCTAAATCAGTTCAAGCTCGCATAGCCATTGTGGCAGCAGGGCCGATGGCGAACTTTTTGTTCGCTATTTTTGCTTTAGCGGTGATGTACATGGTAGGTGTGCAAACCATAAAACCAGTTGTGGGTAGTGTTGTTGAAGGCAGCCGAGCTGAACAAGCCGGTATTATGCCAACCCAGCAAATTATTAAAATTGGTGATGACGACATAAGTAATTGGCAAGATGCGACCTTTTCTTTGATGTCTCATTTAGGTGATAAAAGCGTTGCCGTAACCTTACGTAACGAAAATTATCAGCAAACAGTGCAAACACTTAACCTAGATGGTTGGAAGCTTGATCAACAAGATGTACCGCCGCTCAGTTCGTTAGGTATTGTACCGTTTCGTCCTCAGGCAACCTTGGTTATTGCCGCTATTACTAAAAACTCAGCTGCTGAACAGGCTAATTTACAGGTTAACGACGTTATTTTAGCTGTGAATGGTGAAACAATGAGCAGTTGGCAGCAATTAGTTAATCTTATTACTCAATCGGCTAACAAATCCTTACAATTTAGTGTAAAAAGACAAGATAGTATAAAAACAATAACAGTTACTCCAAAGAGCCTGGTCGTCAGTAATGGCATAGAGCAAGGCTTTTTGGGTGTTGCTCCCGTTGTAGAGCAGTGGCCTGATGATTTTGTAGAGACTAGACATTATGGGCCACTAGATAGTATTGTGCTGGGCACAAAAGAAACATGGCGTTTAATTACGCTGAGTTTTGACATGATAGGTAACTTAATAACAGGCCAAGTGTCGGTTAAAAACCTAAGTGGACCCGTCGGCATAGCCGTAGGCGCCGGCACCAGTGTTAGTTATGGATTAGTCGCATTTTTAAGCTTTTTAGCTTTGATAAGCGTTAACTTGGGAGTATTTAATTTACTTCCTCTGCCAGTGCTTGATGGTGGGCACTTAATGTATTACATAATTGAACTTTTTCGTAAAAAGCCAGTCTCTGAAAAGACACAAGAGTTTGGTTTTAAAGTGGGAGCCTTGCTACTCATTTTTCTAACATGTTTCGCTTTGTTCAATGATGTATCGCGCTTGTAGTTATGTAAGCGTGGTAATGACAAATTAGAACACGATTGTAAAGCTCGTAAATATTTAATTTTCGATGCTAAGCGGTAATACAGTTGTAAAGGATAAAGATAATAAAATGGCTATAAAAAAACATTTGGTAGTTTCAAGTTTATTGGGTGCAAGCTTTGCAGCCCTAGGCCAAAACTCCTTTATTGTTGAAGATTTAAAAGTTGAGGGATTGCAACGTGTCGCACTTGGTGCTGCATTAACGCATATTCCTATTAACGTGGGCGACAATGTTGATGAATATACAATTTCAAAAACAATTAAGTCACTTTATCGCTCTGGTCACTTTGACAATATAAAAGCGTTACGTGATGGTAATAACGTTATTTTTAAAGTAACTGAACGTCCAACCATTAGCTTTATTGAATTTGAAGGCAATAAAGACATAAAAGATGAGCAGTTAAATCAGTCACTCGATCAACAAGATATTCGCCAAGGCGAGCCGCTTGATAAAACGGTAATCGATAACATCGAAAAAGGCCTGATTGAATTTTTCCACAGTATTGGTAAATACAATGCAAAAGTGGATATCAGTGTTACTAAATTACCACGTAATCGGGTTAAATTAAGACTTGAGTTTGACGAGGGCGATGCAGCCTCCATTCGTCAAATTAACTTAGTAGGTAATGAGCTTTTCTCAAACGAAGAGTTATTGCAACTAGTTGAGTCACAGCAAGACTTACCATGGTGGCAGTTTATGGGTAGCGACCGCTATCAAAAACAAACCATTGAAGGCGATTTAGAGAAAATTCGCAGCTTTTATTTAGACCGTGGCTATTTACGCTTTAATATTGACTCAACTCAAGTATCAGTTAGCCCTGAACGTGAGTCTGTTTATGTAACGGCAAATATTACCGAAGGCGTTAAATACAAAGTGAAAGGCTTTGATTTCATCGGTGATTTACTCGGTCGTGAAGAATTAATAAAAAGTGTTATTCCACTGCGTACAGGCGAGCTTTATAACGGATCAGTGGTTACCTCATCAGAAGAATTTATCAAAAGCTACTTGGCGCGTTTTGGTTACGCCAATGCTGAAGTACGTACGATTCCAGAAATTGATGACGAGAACCAAGAAGTACAATTGACTCTGTCGGTTGATCCAGGCAAGCGTGTGTATGTTCGTCGAATTATTGTAGGTGGTAACCAAAACACGGCTGATGAAGTACTGCGCCGTGAAATGACACAGCTTGAAGGTGCATGGTTATCTAATCAAAACCTAGAGCGTTCTAAACTACAAATTCAACGTTTACCTTATATGGAAACCGTTGATTTTAATGTGGTGCCAGTTCCAGGTGTTGATGACCAAGTAGACGTTGACTTTACTGTTAAAGAGCAATCTGCGGGCAGCTTCAATGCCGGTCTTGCCTATGGCTCATACTTAGGTCTGCAGTTTAATATTGGTGTAACCGAGTCTAACTTTTTAGGCACAGGTAACCAAATTGGCTTTAATATTAATACTTCACGCGGTTCTGAGCGTGTCAGTGTATCGTATACCGACCCTTACTTTACGCCGGATGGCGTATCGCAGGGCAGCAGTATCTTTTACAGTAACTACGATGCCAGTCAGTTTAGCTTGATTGACTATAAGTCAAAAAGTTATGGGTTAGGGACAAACATTGGTTTCCCAATTGATGCCATTAACCGTATTAACTTTGGCGCACGTTGGATAGAAGAAGAGCTATCTGATATTGCTGAATATGAGCAAACACGTGTACTACGTGAAACCTTCTTAGATCCAGAAAATCCAGATGCGGGCTTTGAATTTACAAAGTACGAGCTAAGTGTTGGTTGGTCACGAGTTACAGTTAACCGTGGTTTATTCCCAACGGCAGGTTCACGACAAACATTAAACTTAACAGCCACAACGCCAAACTCTGATTTACAGTACTTTAAATTAAATTATGATTCGCGTTTTTACTGGCCGATTTCTAACGATCATCGTTGGGTTTTCTCAACGCGTGCTGCATTAGGTTATGGTAATGGTTATGGCTCTACCAACGGCTATGATCAAACTTTACCGTTCCAAGAATACTTCCGTATCACTGAAATGGAATTACGTGGCTTTGATAGAAATACCATTTTACCGCGTGCTGTTTCGCGTATACCGCAATCAATACCAGGTACGCCATCAGGTGATGGCACAACCACAGGTAACATTGGTGGGGCGTCAGAGTTTGACGTGCTAATACCACAAGGTCGTATTGGTGGTAATGCTAAAGCAGTGGCAGGTATGGAGCTTATTGTACCTACTCCATTCTTAGATGAAGAAAATACTAGCTCAGTGCGAACGAGTTTCTTTGTTGACGCTGCCAATGTATGGGATACCGAATTCAGTGTTGATCGCTATCAAAACTTAGGGATTGATGAGCGTGCAAAATTAGATGACTACTCAGACCCAATGCGCTTTAGGGTTGCAACCGGTTTATCATTACAGTGGATCTCACCTATGGGTCCGATGCTGATCAGCTTTGCGTATCCGTTGCAAAAAGAAGAAGATGACGATACCAAGACCATCAGTTTTAATATTAGTAACACTTTCTAAAGGAGTTTATTGTGAAAAAATTATTCAAATCAACAGCAGTTGCCGTTTTAGCTACACTTATGATGGGTACATCAGTTAACGCTTTTGCTCATAAAGTGGGTATTGTAGATATGCAAGAAATCTACAAGCAGCTTCCACAAATGGCTAAAATTGAACAGTCTCTGCAAACTGAGTTTGCAGAGCGTCGTCAAGAGCTTGAAAAGTTACAAGGTGACATTCGCTTTGAAGCTGAAAAGTTTAAGCGTGAAAGCACTACAATGAGTCAAGACCAAAAAGACGCATTACGTGATAAAATTCAAGGTATGCAAAAAAATCTTGCTGAAAAAGGTCGTCCTCTAGAGCAAGAAATTAAATCACGCCAAAATCAAGAGTTGGCTAAAGTTCAGACTCTAATCATTGAAACAATCCAAGAGATTGCTAAAAAAGGCGACTTCGACGAAGTTAAAGTAAAAGACACAACAATTTACTTTAACCCTAAAGAAGTAACTGATCTTTCTGAAAAAGTTGTACAAGCTGTAAGTAAGAAATAATTAATCTATGCAAAATTATACGCTTTCGCAAATTGCGGAACTTCTAAGCGCCGAGCTACAAGGTGATGGCGCTTTAGAAATTAAAAAAATAGCAACACTTGCAAATGCCCAGACTGGGCATATTGCATTTTTAGCGAACAAGAAATATCGCTCTCAGCTTGAAACAACACAAGCCAGTGCTGTGATACTGAGTCCTGAGGATGCGCCTTATTTTTCAGGCAACAAAATCATCGTCGCCAATCCGTATGTGAATTACGCCAAACTCGCTCAGTTAATGGATACCACGCCACGTAGTGCCATTAGTGGTATACACCCAAGTGCGGTTATACATGCCAGTGCGCAAGTCAGTAAAAGCGCAGCCATAGGCGCGAATGTTGTAATTGAAGCTGACGCTGTGATTGGCGATAACGTACAAATTGGTCCGAACAGTTTTATTGGTGAACGTGTTAAAATAGGCTCAGGCACCAAACTATGGTCAAGTGTGAGCGTTTATCATGATGTTGAGATTGGCGCAGACTGTTTATTTCAAGCGAATACTGTTATTGGCAGCGACGGTTTTGGTTATGCGAATGAACGTGGTCAGTGGCTTAAAATTCCACAACTAGGCTCAGTGATCATTGGCGATAAAGTCGAAATTGGTGCAAGCACCACCATAGATCGTGGTGCACTCGATGATACTATTATTCACAGTAACGTTATTATTGATAATCAGTGTCAAATAGCACACAACGTTGAAGTTCAGTCAGGCACTGCAATTGCCGGTTGTACTGTACTTGCAGGCAGTGTCAGCATAGGTAAAAATTGCCAGATTGGCGGCATGACCGCAATTAACGGTCACATGTCTGTATGTGATGGTGTTATAATTACTGGTATGAGTATGGTGACTAAATCAATCACCGAACCGGGTATTTACTCATCCGGTATGCCTCATACGACTAACAAAGAATGGCGAAAGTCAATTGCTCATTTGCGTAACCTTTCAGACATGAAGTCACGTCTAAAAGCGCTTGAAGCATTGAATAAGTCATGAACGTTGAACACTAATAAGGATGCTATTTTGGCAAACGAATTAAATAGCCTTGATATTCAAGAAATTTTAAGTTTATTACCGCACCGTTACCCGATGCTACTGATTGATCGCGTTATAGATTTCACCCCTGGTGAATCGTTACATGCAATTAAAAACGTATCGATTAATGAACCCATTTTCACCGGCCATTTCCCAAACCAGCCGATTTTTCCTGGTGTGCTAATATTAGAGTCAATGGCACAAGCAACGGGTCTATTAGGGTTTAAAACGGTTGAAAATCGTAGTGAAAACGAACTTTACCTATTTGCAGCCGTAGACAATGCTCGTTTCAAGCAGCCGGTTGTGCCAGGTGATACCATGCATCTTCATGTTAAGTTTTTAAAAGAGCGTCGTAACATATGGAAATTTGCGGCTGAAGCTAAAGTTGACGGCAAAACAGTGTGTAGCGCCGAAATCATGTGTGCTAGAAGAGAGTTTTAATTGTGATCCATGCTACGGCAATAATCGAACCGGGTGCAAAACTTGGTAACAATGTGTCAGTTGGACCATACAGTTACATCGGTAATGATGTTGTTATTGGTGATGACTGTATTATTGAGTCTCACGTTGTTGTTAAAGGGCCTGCTACTATTGGCTCTGGTAACCATATTTTTCAGTTTGCTTCTGTGGGCGAAGCCTGCCAAGACAAAAAATATAACAACGAACCAACAAGCTTAATTATTGGCGACAATAATGTTATTCGTGAATGTGCGACTATTCATCGCGGTACAATCCAAGATGAAGGTGTTACCAAAATAGGTAGCAATAACTTATTTATGGCTTACACACACGTTGCACACGATGCGGTGATTGGCGATAACGTTATTTTTGCAAATAATGCCAGTGTAGCGGGTCACGTTCATGTTGGTGATTGGGTTATTTTAGCGGGTAACTCAGGTGTGCATCAATTTTGTAAAATTGGTGCTCATGCATTTGTTGGTATGTATTCTGGTGTAAATAAAGACGTACCTCCTTTTGTTACCACCATTGGGATGCCAGCAGGCCCTGCAGCAATCAATACCGAAGGTATGAAACGCCGTGGTTTTGAAAGCGATGAGATAATGGCAGTACGCCGCGCGTACAAAGCGTTTTATCGCAAGAGCCTAGGCGTTGATGAAGCGATAGAATCGCTTTCAGAAGACGCTGAAAAATACCCAGCGGTGCAGCTGATGATTGATTTTGTTAAAAGCTCAGAGCGCGGTATCGTGCGTTAATAAAGAGCATTTTAATTTATAAAAAAACCACCTTTGAGTAATCAAGGTGGTTTTTTATTAGCTGATATTTGATCAATAACTCAGCCATGAAGTGCATGTTGCTATGTTTATTAAATTCAGTCTCTACTCAGGCTTACCTTATTACACTCCCTACACATTTTCCTATAAAGTATTAATAATGAAACGGATAAAGTTAGTATTGCTTTCAATGCTATTGGTTATGTTAACTGCTTGTAGTACTGCGCCAAGGCAAATAATTAATCAACAAAGTGATATGTCAGAGCGAGGTAAAGCATCATTCTATGCAGACAAATATCATGGCAGAACCACGGCTAATGGCGAACGTTTTAGCCAACAGGCGGCAACGGCTGCGCACCTAAGACTCCCATTTGGTACAAAAGTGAAAGTTACCAATATTGCTAATAATAAGTCTGTAGTGGTCAGAATTAATGACAGGGGGCCTTATATTCGGGGGCGAATTATTGATTTATCTAAGGCGATGTTTAAAAAAATAGCCGACCCTAAAGTCGGCGTTATTGATGTAACGGTCACCGTTATTGATAAAAGTAATACTGCTAAGGACTAAAAGCGGGTCGTTAACGCCACATAGTCAGGGTGTTCATTGAGCAATTGTTGATGTGAACCTTGAGCGATGATTTGTCCACTGTCTAACCAGATGACACTATCCATTTGCGATAACAACGCTGGATCATGAGTAATTGTTAATACACTAGCATGCTCTTTTAGCTGTAAAATACTGTTCATAACGGCTTGTTTAGAAATATTATCGAGCCCTTCAGTGGGTTCATCGAGCACTACAATGGCGGGTTGTTGCAGCAGCGCTTGTGCCAAGGCAATGCGTCTTGACTGGCCTTGAGAGACACTGCGTCCCCCTGTGCCTAAACGAGTATTTAAGCCTTCTTTTAGCGCGCTAAACCAGTTACCCAGCTCGGCTTGTTTTAACGCCGCTGTCATTTGTTGCGGTGTTGCATCAGGTGCCGCATAGGCAAGATTATCGCTTAATGTACCATCAAAAATATGATGCTGCTGGGCTAAAATATTTAATGTTTTTGCACGGCTTTCATTATTTAAATTATGCAGGTTTATTGTTTCTTTTTCGTTTTGTAAGCTAATTGCACCTTGTTGCAGAGGCCATAAACCGCTTAGTAAATTCACTAAGGTTGTTTTACCACTGCCGCTTCTACCAACAATCGCCACTTTATGCTTTGCAGGTAGCTCAAAACTCACATTATTTAATGCCTGCTTTTGGCCATAGTGGTAGCTAATTTTATCTAGCGAAAGTGTCCATTTTTTATTTTTTGAATTAATTACTTGTGACGGTACCTCGTTTTTCTTTAGTACTTTATCTTCAAGGGTAAATAGTCGCTCAGCTGCTTTTAATACATTAGGTAGTTCAATAAACGCGTTGGGTAGTAACAATACGCTTTCAAAACTGGCCAGTACAAACAAACTCAACATCGCCAATTCAACATTTACCATCTCGGCGCTAAACACCAGCGGCACAATAGTGACAATGCTGGCGAGCATAGCCAGTTGCACTATGAGTAAGCTCAAACCATCAGCATTGCCAAGAGCCTTATGACGAATAAATAATTGCTGATTATACTGCTTACTTAACTGATCACACTTAGTGAGTTGTTGGTTTCGAGCTTGGTAAATATTTAGTTCTCTAAGACCCGTTAAGGTATCAGATAGCTCAGCTCTTAATTGGGCGCTGAGTAATGTTTCTTGGTGGCTGTTTTTATCTAATTGTCTGCTCAATATAGCGGGTATAACCACCCCAATAACAACGATGCCCGTAAAGCAAATTAAGGCTACACTTGGGCTGTAAGCAGACATAAACAGCATAATAATAGGCACTGTTAGTAGAGCAACTAACATCGGCAGCAACACATTTAAATAAAATTTATCTAGTGCGTCTACATCATTTTGTAAGCGGTTAACTAAATCGGCACTGCGGCTCATAGCCAAATCAAGATTATTAAGTTTACTGAGTGTGGCGAACATATTTACTCGTATTTCACTTAACAATAAAAATGTGGCGTTGTGAGTAACTAAGCGTTCAGCGTAACGTGAAGCGGTGCGCATAATCGCCAAAAAACGAATGGTGCCAGCTGGGGTAAAGTAGTTCATATGGACGCCTGCAATTCCTGCGGCAGCCATTGAAGCTAAAAACCAGCCGGAAATAGCGAGTAAGCCTACATTAGCTAGCACCGTGAGTGACGCTAGAAACGTCCCTAAAAGCATCGCTTTATAATGAGGGCGGCACAATTTAAGTAAACGAATAAAGTTAGTCATTAGTCGCTCCATGTTGCGCTGTTTGCAGCAGCTTTGCAAATTCGCCAGCTTGCTGGCTGAGCGTTATAAAGTCGCCTTGCTGAGCGATGGCACCGTTTTCCATAACGATAAGTTGTTTGGCATTTCTTACTGTATTTAAGCGGTGCGCTATGGTGATCACTAAGTGTTCTTTTGCATACTCAGCAATAGCGTTTTGAATGAGCTGTTCAGTTTGACTGTCTAAATGAGCGGTTGGCTCATCAAGCATTAAAATAGGGGCGTTTTTTAAAAATGCACGAGCTAAAGCAATACGCTGCTTTTGCCCTCCAGAGAGCCCTTCGCCTTGTTCACCTATTAAGGTGTTAAACCCATCAGGTAAGTCGTTAATAAATTCCAGCGCACCAGCTTGCTGCGCCGCCTGCTCAAGTGCTGCATTTGAAACGCCTGGGTTACCTAGCTTTATATTAGCGCCAATGGTGTCGAAAAATAAGGTTGGCTTTTGTGGGATCCAGGCAATGTTTTGTTGTAATTGGCTTATATCGGCTGTCGTCAATGGTTGTTGGTCAATGGATATGTGTTGTATTACTTCTGGGTGAAAACCAAGCATGCAATCAAGTAGGGTGCTCTTACCTGAGCCGCTAGCTCCCACAATGGCTACTAGTCCTGTGTTTGGCAGGGTTAAATTAATATTATTAATTCCCTCATTGCTATTAGGGTAACTAAAATTGAGATCATGGACGCTGATAGTGCTGTTACCCTCCATGTTTATATGAGCTGTGTGGTTATTATTTTTTGATGGCAGTGGTGCATTTAAAATGATTAGCATATCTGCAGCAGCACTAATTCCTTGTAAGCGCGCATGATAATGGCTGCCTAATTGGCGAAGCGGTAAGTAAAATTCAGGCGCTAGCAGCAATACTACAAAGCCGGTTGCAAAATCGAGCGTGCCAAAAAATAATCTAAAACCAATAATAACCGCTACCAGTGCCACACTAATTGTGGCTAAAAACTCCAGTGCAAAAGAAGATAAAAAAGCAATTTTTAACACGCTTAGCGTTGCATGCCTAAAATCATCTGAAATTTGGGCTATTTGCTTTAGCTCTTTGCGCGTAGCATTAAACAATTTTAGTTGGGTAAGCCCTTGTATGCGGTCAAAAAAGTAGTTGCCTAATACCGCCAGTTGTTGCCAGCGCTTTTGGTTAAGCGCTTCTGCCTTATGACCAACTAGAATCATAAAAAACGGAATAAGTGGTGCGGTTAATAAAAATATCAGTCCTGCTTTATAATCGGTCGGAAATATAACCACTAATATTGCCAGAGGAATAAGCGCACTATAGGCAACCCCTGGTAAGTACTTTGCATAGTAGTCATGCAGAGCTTCTACACCATTGTGCAGCGTGTTGAGCGTAGCGCCTTGGCCGTGTTGTTCTATATAACTTGGCCCAAGTAGCGTGAGTTTATCGAGTAAAGTTTGGCGAATAGCCGATTTGATTTTAAGCGCTGCAAATGCGCTTAAGCGCTCACTTAACGCTAAAAAAATGGCGCGAAGTAAAATAATACCCGCTAAAGGCCATAAAAAGTGGGTTACTTGGGCTAAATTACGACCTTCAAACATCACATCATGAATGGTTTGTGCAAGTAAATAAGCGCCTGCAATCATTAAAATCGCATTAACTGTACCTAGGGCAATGCTTAGCTTTAACCACATTGCTGCCGGCTTACTTTGCTGCTTTAAAAAAGCGCGCAGAGACTGTTGCTGCGCGCGATTAGGTCGGGGGTTAGTCGTCATTATGAGTTGTATTATGCTCGTTTAATAAATCATGGGTGGCTTGTTCATCATCAGCAATGCTGTTTTTATTTTGATGAAACTCATACCACATTACATTTATTACGCCTAAGGTACAGGCAAGTAATACACCTAAAATCCACGCGAAATACCACATAATTTAGTCTCCTTAATAGCTGCCGTGAGGGTTGTTTTCAATTTCATCAACCGTCACTCTGCGCCACATTTTTACATAACACCACGTGGTGTAGGCTAAAATGAGTGGCACAAATATAACCACAGCAATAAACATAACATTGAGTGTTCTGTGGCTTGATACCGCATCCCAAATGGTTAAGCTAATATCAGGGTTGTTGCTTGAGGGCATGATAAATGGGAATAACGAAACGCCCGCGGTCATAATCACTCCAATTAACATCACACTGGTTGCCAGTAAGCCTAAAGCGGGTTTATTTACTTTAGAAAACAGCAGTGCACACAGTGCCATTGCAAATGCCAAAATAGGGAAGGTCATTGTCCATGGGCGTTCGCTGTAGTTATTAAGCCATGCGCCTTGGGCGGTTGTGACTACTTTTGCCAGTGGATCTGCATGGCCTTGAGTATCACCCATAGAAACAATTTGATAGCCCGTTAGGTTGGCAACCCACACACCAGCCGCCGCAAATAACACTATAAAGGCAAGTAATGAGTAGCGACCGTATTGTCCTGAGCGCTCAGCGACCTGATCTGCGGTGCGCAGTTGTAGCCACATTCCCGCGTGTGCAATTAACATGGTAATACTAACTAAGCCGGCAATGAGCGCAAACGGATTAAGTAAAGCAAAAAACGACCCTTGGTAACTGACTCTTAATAAATTATCGATATTAAACGGTACACCCAAAAACAAGTTACCAAACGCGACACCAAATACCAGCGCAGGTATGGCACTACCGGCAAACAAGCCCCAGTCCCAGTTATTACGCCAGCGTTTAGAGTCAACTTTAGAGCGATAATCAAAGCCAAGAGGCCTAAAAAATAATGCAAATAACACCAGCATCATGGCAAAGTAAAAACCAGAAAACGCTGCCGCATAAACCATAGGCCACGCTGCAAACAAAGCACCGCCTGCAGTAATAAACCATACTTGGTTACCATCCCAGTGGGCACCAATGGTATTAATAACGGTACGCCGTTCACTGTCTGTTTTGCCCACAATACGCAGTAACATGGCAACGCCCATATCCATACCATCGGTAATGGCAAAACCAATTAACAGCACACCAATAATTAACCACCAGAGCATTTTTAATGTTTCATAATCAAAAATCATGATAGTTCTCCTTTAGCAGCCGTGCTGTGATCAGGTAATTCAAAATGGTACTTACCGGTATGCAAAGAGCTTGGGCCTTGCTTAATAAATTTAATCATTAACCATGCTTCAACAATCGCCAATCCAGTATAGAAAACAATAAAACCAGTTAAGCTAATTAAAATATCATTTACCGTCAGCGATGACGTTGCTAAAAAGGTCGGTAATACTTCAGAAATAGCCCATGGCTGGCGGCCATATTCAGCCACAATCCAACCAAATTCAATAGCAATCCAAGGCAGAGGAATGCTCAATACCGCCGCCCACAACAACCAACGTTTTTGTTCAATAATACGATGGGCGTTGTAATAAAAAGAGAGAATAAACACGCCAAGCATAATTACGCCACAGCCAACCATAATCCTAAATGACCAAAACATAGGGCCCACTTTAGGGAAGGAGTCTTTAACGGCTTGTTGTATTTGTGCCTCGCTGGCATCTACCACATTAGGAGTGTAACGTTTAAGTAATAAGCCATAGCCTAAATCATCTTTGACGTTATCAAACTTTTCGATATTTGCAGGGGTATCGTCACCTGCGCGAAGTTTTTCTAGGTATTCATAAGCAATCATGCCATTGCGAATACGCTTTTCGTGTTTTTTCTCAAGATCTGAAATACCAATCACTTGCTCATCAAGTGAGCGAGTTGCAATAATCCCTAATGCGTAGGGAATTTTTACTGCAGCATGAGTGACTTGCTCTTCTGAGTCAGGGAAACCTATTGCAGTAAAGGCTGCTGGAGCTTCTTCTGTATGCCATTCAGCTTCTATTGTCGCGAGTTTTACTTTTTGTACTTCACCGACTTCGTAACCAGATTCATCACCGAGTAAAATAACACACAAAATAGAGGCTAAACCAAAGCCAGACGCCACCGAGAACGACCGTTTAGCAAATGCCAAATCACGTCCTTTTAATATGTACCAGCTACTAATTCCAAGTACAAACATAGAGGCGGCCACATAACCTGCAGACACAGTATGAATAAACTTAACTTGAGCTACCGGGTTAAATACCAGCTCTGCAAAACTAGTCATTTCCATACGCATGGTTTGATAGTTAAACTCAGCCCCTACTGGATTTTGCATCCACGCATTAGCGACTAAAATCCACAGCGCAGACATATTTGTGCCCAGCGCCATTAAAAATGTGACCCCTAAATGCTGGCGTTTAGAGAGCCTATCCCAACCTAAAAAGAACATTCCCACAAAGGTTGATTCTAAAAAGAAGGCCATTAAGCCTTCAATGGCCAGTGGCGCACCAAATACATCACCCACATAATGCGAGTAATACGACCAGTTAGTACCAAACTCAAATTCCATGGTGAGGCCCGTCGCCACGCCAATAGCAAAGTTAATACCAAATAACTTGCCCCAAAACTTAGTCATATCACGATAAATTTCGCGACCGGTCATAACATAAACCGATTCCATGATAACTAAAATCCAGGTCATACCGATTGTTAACGGCACAAATAAAAAATGAAATAGAGCGGTGACAGCAAACTGTAATCGCGATAGATCCACAAAGGTTTCATCTATCATTTTTGGCTCCTTTGGTTGTGATGCAGTGACAGCACAAAGCAATTGTTAATGTTTTAATAAACTTTCAGTAATTTCTGAAAGTTTGCATCATTATTAGCGTTTGTACAATTTTTGTCAATATGTATATTAGAAAACTTTAATATACTATGACATTACATCAGTCTATAAAATACGCAATCATCAATTAAGAGTAAGTTAGAAAAAAGTGGTGTGTTTTAAGCGTTTAACCTAGCCTTAAAACACGGTAAACTAATCGGTATGAATGCCGGGTTTACTTGTGAAAAAATAGCAAATGAAAAAAGATAAAAAACAACTACGAATTGGTATTGTGGCAGGTGAACTGTCGGGCGATATTTTAGGTGAAGGGCTCATAAAAGCGCTTAAAATACACTTTCCTGATGCCACTTTTGAAGGTATTGCAGGCCCTAAAATGCAAGCTCAAGGCTGCAAAACGCTGTTTGATATGGATGAGTTGTCGGTTATGGGCTTGGTTGAAGTCCTAGGCCGTTTACCGCGCTTGCTAAAAATCCGCAAACAACTCGTGCAGCACTTTGTTAATAACCCTCCTGATGTATTTATTGGTATTGATGCGCCGGACTTTAATTTACGTGTAGAAAAACCGTTAAAAGATGCAGGCATCAAAACCGTGCAATACGTAAGCCCTTCAGTGTGGGCGTGGCGTGAAAAACGTATTCACACTATAAGTGCAGCAACTAACTTAGTATTGGCTTTATTGCCTTTTGAAAAAGAATTTTACGACAAACACCAAGTACCGTGTACTTTTGTAGGCCATACATTAGCTGACGACATTGCACTTAAGCACGACGATAGCCAAGCCCGCAGCCAACTAGGCTTAAGTGCTGATGATAAGGTGTTAGCGTTATTGCCCGGGAGCCGGGGCTCAGAAGTGGGCTTGTTAAGCGAAACTTACATAAAAACAGCGACGCAGTTACAAGCGCAGAACCCTGCATTAAAAGTCGTGGTGCCACTGGTGAACGAAAAGCGCAAAGCGCAGTTTATTGCTATTTTAAATGCCACAGCGCCCTCACTTAATGTTAACTTACTGGATGGGCAATCAAATTTAGCCATGCAAGCCGCCGATGCTATATTGCTTGCATCAGGTACAGCAACGCTTGAGGGCATGTTATATAAAAAGCCAATGGTGGTTGGTTATAAAATTAAACCCATGAGTTACTGGATTTTTAAAACCTTATTTACCTTTAATATTAAATATTTTTCGCTACCCAATTTATTGGCAGATGAAGAGTTAGTACCAGAGTTTTTACAAAGTGAGTGTAATGTCGCTAACTTAACAGCAGCACTTACCCCTATGCTCAATAGCGATAATAAAGAATTAAAAGCACGCTTTTTAGCCATACATGAAAAAATTAGATTAGATGCAAGTAAACAAGCTGCAAATGCAGTGGCGGAGTTAATAGATGCAAATTGAACGACCCAATGTAACCTTAATAGCCGGTGTGGATGAAGTTGGTCGTGGACCGCTGGTGGGTGATGTGGTTACAGCCGCTGTTATTTTAAATCCCGCTAAACCGATTGCTGGCCTTGCCGACTCTAAAAAATTAACCGATAAAAAGCGCCAATTATTAGCCATCGAAATAAAAGAAAAAGCACTGTGTTACGCCATTGGCCGTTGTAGCCCCAGTGAAATAGATGAGTTAAATATATTACAAGCCACTATGCTTGCTATGAGCCGCGCGGTGGAAGCGCTTAGCACAGTGCCTGAATTTGTGTTTGTAGATGGAAACCGCCTTCCTAAATTAGCCATGCCCGCACAAGCGGTGGTAAAAGGCGATAGCCTAGTTGCTGAAATATCAGCCGCGTCTATTTTAGCAAAAGTTGCCCGGGATGATGAAATGATTGAACTTGATGCACGCTACCCACAATATGGGTTTGCAGGGCATAAGGGGTATCCAACTAAGGCACATTTTGCAGCGCTTGAACAATACGGTGCGATAGATGAGCATCGCAAGAGCTTTAAACCTGTGCAGCGTGTGCTTGCGCTTTCGGGTAAGGAGTAATTATGGCGGCTCCTGAATTTGTTCATCTAAGAGTTCACTCAGACTTTTCAATGGTTGATGGTTTGGCAAAAACCAAACCAATCGTCGCTAAAGCACAAGAGCTTGAAATGCCAGCGTTGGCAATTACCGATCAAATGAACTTTTGTGGTCTGGTGCGTTTTTATGGCGCAGCGCATAATGCGGGTATTAAGCCGATTGTTGGTGCGGATTTTTGGGTACGTAGCCCAGAATTCCCCGACGAACCAAGCCGATTAACATTATTAGCCAAAGATAACATTGGCTATAAAAATATTACTTTATTGATCTCTAAAGCCTATCAACGTGGCCATGTTTTTCATCGCCCTGTCATTGACCGTGAGTGGTTAGTTGATTTAAAAGAGGGGCTTATCATACTCTCGGGCGCCAAAGATGGCGATTTAGGAAAAGCCTTAATAAAAGGTAACCCCGCTATTGTTGAGTCGGTGGTCAGTTTTTATAAACAGCATTTTAGCGATCATTATTATATAGAGCTTATTCGTACCAACCGTGCTCAAGAAGAAAATTATTTGCACATGGCGGTGGAGCTTGCAACAAATGAGCAATTGCCAGTAGTGGCCACCAATGAAGTGGTATTTTTAAAACCTGAAAACTTTGAAGCCCATGAAATTCGTGTGGCTATTTTTGATGGTTACACTCTAGATGATAAACGCCGACCAAAGCGTTTTTCACAAGAGCAATACCTAAAAACGCCAGAACAAATGGCAGAGCTATTTAGTGATATTCCAGAAGCGCTACAAAATACCGTAGAAATTGCAAAGCGCTGTAATGTAACCGTGCAATTAGGTGAGTATTTCCTACCAGATTACCCGACGGGCTCACTAAAAATTGATGAGTTTTTGGTTAAAGTGTCACAAGACGGCCTTGAAGAACGATTACAGTTTTTATTTCCTGACGAGCAAGAACGTCAAGAAAAACGTGGCGAATACGATGAACGTTTAAAAATAGAACTTGATGTAATTAACCAAATGGGATTCCCTGGTTACTTCTTGATCGTAATGGAGTTTATTCAGTGGAGTAAAGATAACAATATTCCAGTAGGCCCAGGGCGTGGTTCAGGTGCGGGTTCATTAGTGGCTTATGCCCTTAAAATTACCGACCTTGATCCGCTCGAATTTGACCTACTCTTCGAGCGATTCTTAAACCCTGAACGTGTTTCTATGCCCGACTTTGACGTCGACTTTTGCATGGATAGGCGTGATGAAGTAATTGATCATGTATCGGCCTTGTATGGCCGTGACGCGGTATCGCAAATTATTACCTTTGGTACTATGGCAGCAAAAGCGGTAATACGCGATGTAGGCCGGGTACTTGGTCATCCGTATGGGTTTGTCGATCGTATTTCTAAGCTTATTCCGGGCGACCCTGGGATGACACTGGCTAAAGCATTTGACGTAGAACCCCGTTTGCAAGAAGCCTACGACGGCGATGAAGAAGTTAAAGACTTAATCGACATGTGTCGTATTCTTGAGGGCTGTACGCGTAATGCCGGTAAACATGCCGGGGGGGTTGTAATATCGCCGACCACCATTACCGATTTTGCGGCGCTCTATTGCGATGACGAAGGCAAGTTTCCTGTTACCCAGTTTGATAAAAACGATGTAGAAACCGCCGGTTTAGTTAAGTTTGACTTTTTAGGCTTACGTACGCTCACCATATTACAGTGGGCGCTGGATATGACCAATGAGCGCTTAAAGCGTGAAGGCAAACAGCCGGTCGATATCAACACCATTCCATTGGATGATAAAAAAAGTATAGAGTTACTGCTGCGCGCTGAAACCACCGCGGTATTCCAGCTAGAATCACGCGGCATGAAAGACCTAGTCCGCCGATTAAAGCCCGATTGCTTTGAAGATATGATAGCCCTAGTGGCCTTGTTCCGCCCAGGTCCACTGCAATCAGGCATGGTAGATAACTTCATCGACCGAAAGCTCGGCAGAGAAGAAATCTCATACCCCGATGCGCAATACCAACACGAAAGTTTAAAGCCGATTCTTGAGCCGACATACGGCATTATTTTGTATCAAGAACAAGTTATGCAAATAGCGCAGGTGCTGGCCGGTTATACACTGGGTGGCGCTGATATGTTACGTCGTGCTATGGGTAAGAAAAAGCCTGAAGAAATGGCAAAACAGCGCTCAACCTTTGAAGAAGGCGCACGTAACAACGGTATTGACGGCGAACTGGCAATAAAAATATTTGACTTGGTTGAAAAGTTTGCGGGTTACGGTTTTAACAAATCTCACTCAGCAGCTTATGCATTAGTATCGTATCAAACGCTGTGGATGAAAACGCATTATCCGGCCGAGTTTATGGCGGCGGTAATGTCGGCTGATATGGATAACACCGACAAAATAGTAACGCTGGTGGATGAGTGTGAAAACATGAAACTCACTTTGTTACCGCCCGATGTAAACGCGGGTGAATACAAGTTTACTGTTAACCTTCAAGGTGAAATTGTTTACGGCATAGGGGCAATTAAAGGCGTAGGTGAAGCGCCGGTTGATGCCATATTAGAGGCGCGAGCAAAAGGCGGCCCATTTAAAGACCTATTTGATTTTTGTGCGCGTGTTGATTTAAAACGCTTAAATAAACGCGTTACCGAGAAATTAATTTATGCAGGCGCATTAGACCAACTAGGGCCTGAAAAAACTCAGCCAGGGCGAGCAACACTATTAGCCAGCTTAAAAGATGCGATGCGCGCAGCCGATCAGCACAACAAAGCTGAATTATTAGGGCAAAGTGATTTATTTGGTTTATTGGCTACAGAGCCTGATGAAGTAGAGCAAGCGTTTATAAAAGCAACACCGCTTACGGATAATCAGTGGCTTGATGGCGAAAAAGACACCCTAGGCCTTTATTTAACCGGACATCCTATAAACCAGTATCGACGAGAGCTTGGGCATTATACCAGTGGGCGACTCATCGACTTACAACCAACTAATCGTGATGTAGTCTCAACCGGAGCAGGTTTAGTGATTGCAGCGAGAACCTTAATTAATAAAAAAGGAAATCGTTGGGGGCTGATAACTTTAGATGACAAAAGCGCCCGAATTGATGTACGCTTGTTTCCAGAACAGTTTGAAATGTACCAAGATATGTTGCAAATCAACAATATTTTGGTGATATCCGGACAGGTCAGCTTTGATAACTTCTCTGGTGGTATTACAATGACCGCCAGAGAAATAAACACCATTGCTCAGGCGCGTGAAAAGCGTATAAAAGCGATTAAGATGACGCTGAATATGGTGCAGATCGAGGCTGGTTTCTTCGATAAATTACAAAAAGTACTCGAACCATACAAAATGGGAACGTGTCCGATCAAGGTATATTATCAACGCCCCGATGCGTTGGTGCAATTAACCCTAGGGATCGAATGGTGTGTTACGCCAAGTGACGACTTAATTCATAAGTTATCGCTGATGGCAGCGCAAAATGTAGAACTAGAATTTAACTAATTAGGTAGTTTAGAGCATGAGCCTCAATTATCTTGATTTTGAGCTTCCAATTGCAGAATTAGAAGCAAAAATTGAAGAATTACAAAATGTAAGCCGCGCTGGCGAATTAGACCTTGGATTAGAAGAGGAAGTCAGTAAACTTAAAGAAAAGAGCGCACAAATGAAGGAGAAAATTTTCTCTGAACTAGGCGCTTGGCAAGTATCACAGTTAGCACGTCATCCGTTGCGTCCTTATACTCGAGATTATATCGAGCGTATTTTTACGGAATTTGACGAATTTGCGGGTGATCGCACGTTTGCTAACGACCCTGCCATTTTAGGCGGCGTAGCCCGTTTAGATGGTGAGCCAGTAATGGTGATCGGTCAGCAAAAAGGCCGTGGTACTGCTGAAAAAATCAAACGTAATTTTGGCATGCCAAAACCTGAAGGTTACCGTAAAGCATTGCGCTTAATGGAAATGGCAGAGCGTTTTAAAATGCCAATCATGACCTTTATCGACACCCCAGGTGCATACCCTGGTGTTGGCGCTGAAGAGCGTGGTCAGTCTGAAGCAATTGCACGTAACCTAAAAGTAATGGCCGCACTTAAAGTACCAACAATTTGTACTGTTATTGGTGAAGGTGGTTCAGGTGGTGCATTAGCCATTGGTGTGGGCGACAGAGTAAACATGTTGCAATACAGCACTTACTCGGTTATTTCACCAGAGGGTTGTGCCTCTATTTTATGGAAAAGTGCTGACAAAGCACCATTGGCTGCAGAGGCAATGGGTGTAACAGCAGAGCGTGTTAAAGAGCTAGATTTAATTAATAATTTAGTTGAAGAGCCTCTAGGCGGCGCGCACCGTAATTATGATGCGATGGCACGTAACTTAAAAGTACGCCTTAAGCGAGATTTAGCAGACCTACAAGCGTTATCGCTTGAAGAGATGCTTGACCAACGTTACAAGCGTTTAATGTCGTTTGGTTATTGTTAAAAATAGCTAAATATAGAAAAAAGCCGCCTATGCGGCTTTTTTTGTTTTAAAATACCGTAACGTAGAGCCTTTATTGTTCGGGTTATTAGCAATTTACTCATTGGGTATATTAATGCACAAAACACCTATTTATCTGCAGGTAAAAAAAGCCCTTAATCACTACTTAGAAAATGGGCAATTCACATTTACAGTAGCCTTATCTGGTGGGGTAGACTCGGTGGTGCTGTTGCAGGTAATGCATGCGTTAAAACAGCAGTGCCCGCAATTAGATTTAAGTGCAATTTATGTCAATCATGGCTTAAGTGATAACGCCCATCACTGGCGGCAATTTTGCCATGCACGCTGTGAGCAGCTTTCAATTGATTTTAAGGCGGCAAACGTCATTATTGAGCCGAAATCGCGCACCAGTATTGAAGCGCAGGCTCGCGAAGCGCGTTATCAAGCGCTTGATGAACACAGCCCAAGTGATAGTGTCATTTTGTTAGGCCAGCATTTAAACGACCAAGTAGAGACATTTCTACTTCGTTTAAAGCGCGGCTCAGGCTTAAAAGGGCTCGGCGCTATGCAGCAAACTCGCGTGCTTGAAAGTGGCCGTGAGTGCTACAGGCCATTACTTGGGGTAAAACGCAGCGACATAGAAGCGTTTGCTCAGCAATTTAATATTAGCCATATTACTGATGAGTCAAACTCCAATGAACGCTTTGATCGTAATTTTTTGCGTCAACAAATAGTGCCTAAGTTGGCTGAGCGTTTTACTGGGTTTGAGCAGTGTACAGCCCGTAGTATAGAATTATTACAACAGCAACAAGCACTGCTTGATGAATATACCCAGCAAGATCTCGCACAGTGTATTAACCAACATCAGGCGCTTAATATACAAAATATGGCTCATTACAGCGCTATTCGCATTGCGAATCTTCTGCGCGCATGGCTGGCTTTATTTACTCATACCATGCCTTCGCAAAAACAGTTAATGCAAATAATGAGTCAGGCTATTCATGCCAAAGCTGATGCGCAAATGGTTATTGAGCTAAGCGATGGACAAATACGCCGTCATCAAGGTTATCTGTATTTTGTGCAACCGACGCCTTTAGCCGTTAATATTGAACACGTAACAAGTCGCGAACTAGTGCTGAATGACGGACAAATACTACAATGCCTGCAGGGAATAGGTATACGCGCCCCTAAACCTGATGAACAAGTCAGTGTTCGTTTTAACTGTAATAGTGCGCGTATTAAACCACTCAAAAAACCAGGCAGTAATACCCTTAAGCATTGGTTTAAAGATGCAAAAGTAGCGCCTTGGCTACGTGCTGATATTCCATTAATTTTTTACAATGATGAGCTAGTTCAAGTGGTTGGCTATTTTATTAGTGATAATCACAAAGATGATACTGGTTTTATTTGGGAGTATAAATCATGAGTCAACAACCTCATGTTGGGCTGTCGCTTATAAATAAGGCACCTACTGGCATATTAATTACGCTATTGATTGCGGTTTTAGCGAATGTATTTTTAACCCTTAATATAATTACATTAGGCTACGCTGTGTTGGGCGGTATGGTATGTGCCGCCATTTTACTTGCCTATTGGTTAGGTAAGGGGGGCGTATTTTTCATTCTAGGGGTGAGTATGCCCTTACTGTTAGTGCTTTTTACACCGCTTGCGACAATTGCCGCATTGCTTAATTTACTCAGTGGCTTCTTTTTTGGCTTTTGCGCCATGTTGCTCATTTATAAGCACGTGATATTAAAAAAGTAGCGTAAAAAAGCCCAGCGGGGGAGGCTAGGCTTTTTAAAAATAATGTTTTTATTACTTAATAGGCTTTTGCGCAGTTTCGCCCAGATGCTTTTGCTTTATATAAGCCTTTATCTGCGCGAGAAAATATCTCGTTCTGGCAATCGTCGCTATTAGTCAGCGTAAAACCAATACTGGCTGTGACGTTGTATTTAGACATAATCGGTGAGTTTCTGACTAAACGCATAATACGTTCAGCCACCACTTTATTGGTGGTAAAAGCCGGGTCTTCGATTAATATTGAAAACTCATCGCCACCAAAGCGAAATACCGAATCAGTCCCCCTAATACTACTAGATAAAACCGCAGCAAACTCGATTAAAACGTCATCGCCAATTTTGTGACCATAGTTGTCATTTACTTGCTTAAAATTATCTAAATCAAGCAGCATTAAACTAAACGAATGACCGTTACGTCGATGATTTTCAAGCTTTTGTAGCAACATGTCATTAAATTGACTACGGTTGTTTAATCCGGTTAATGAATCTTTTGTGGCTAACCTTAATACACGGTTATACATAAGCGCATTACGCAATGGATAAATTAGTACACTATGAAAGTGTTGTAGCTTTTTCTCAATAGCCGCACTAAGCGGATACTTTGTATAATAAGTTAATGTGCCTAAGTACTCATTTTCAACTTTTAAATCAAACGAGTACGCTGGATTTTCAACATCACTATTGGGTGTTTTTACATCAATACTTGTTGCTTTAAAATGCACACCAGAAAAATTAAGCAGTTGTTTTGCAAAATTTGCAAACGTTCCTAAAATATCTTCTAAAACTAAGCTCGTTTGCAGTTTAGCTGCTAGCTCATGCAGTGCTGTCGGTGTATTGCTATTATATTGCTCTGCTGAGAACGGCAAAAATTCGCCGCGACCAGAGATACGTTGTGTCAAAATATGAACGTTTTCCACTATTTCTTCCCCCTATAGTATTACTTTTTATAACTAAGCAGGTTATATGCCATATTTACATTCTGGCTGAAACTTATACGGTTGCTATAGTTAAGTTACATTCCATTGATTGCTTATAAGGATTGCATTGCAAAATATTAATGCTCAGGTTTTTGGACTTTTAGTTGCTGCGGTTCTATTTGTATGGCTATTTAAGCGAATAGGGCTTCCCCCTGTATTAGCTTATTTAGCGGTAGGTTTACTAGCTGGTGGCCATGGCGTTGGTTGGATGGCACAAAGCCATGAAATGGACTTTATTGCTGAGCTGGGTATTGTGTTTTTGTTATTTAGTTTAGGGCTGGAGTTTTCTGTATCGCGCTTAATGGCAATGCGAAATATCGTATTTGGCTTAGGCTCATTGCAAGTCATAGTCAGCAGTATCTTGCTTATTTTAATCCTTTATTTATTAAATTTTAGTTTATTAACTAGTTTTACCATCGGCATTATTATTATGCTCTCCTCTACGGCGGTGGTTGCTAAATTATTAAAAGAGAGTGGTGATTTAAATAAACGCCGAGGGCAATTGGCAATCGGTGTTTTACTATTTCAAGACATTGCGGTTGTGCCGTTACTCATTATTTTGCCATTATTTGCCAGCAGTGATCCCAATAGTATTGGTTGGGCATTACTGTTTGCGCTGACTAAAGGCGCGTTTGTGTGTGTATTGCTATGGGCTATTGGCAAGTGGGTTTTGCCCAAGGTGTTTAAAGAAGTGGCACTAGCACGAAGCGATGAGCTGTTTGTATTAACCACGTTATTGGTGTCTTTGTTTGCCGGGTTACTCACATACTCTTTTGGTTTATCGATGGCATTAGGGGCTTTTTTAGCAGGCATGATGCTAGGGGAGAGCCACTATCGTCATCAATTAGAGGCCGATATTCGCCCGTTTCGCGATATTCTCATGGGGTTATTTTTTGTAACCGTGGGGATGCAGTTAGACATTGGTTTTGTTGTTGATCATGCGGGTATTATTATTGTTGCCTTGATGGGCATCTTAATCTTAAAAATTGCCGTAGTGATGTTATCTTCTTTATTTATGGGAGAGCGAAAACAAGATGCGTTAGCGTGCGCTATAATGTTGTGGCAAATGGGTGAGTTTGGCTTTGTGTTAATTGCACTCGCTGCACAGCATAACTTGCTGAGCGTTGAGCAAGTATCATTTTTAATTGCCATGGGCGTAATTTCTATGGCGCTTACGCCCTATTTAATTGATAAAACCCCTTTTATTTTAAAACGACTAGGCATGTTAGAGCGCGCAAAGTTTGCCTTTGAAGACGAGCTTCAAAGTAGCACGCTTTATCATAACCATGTGGTGATATGCGGTTTTTCTCGCGTAGGACAAACTATTGCCCGCTTTTTATCCCCAGAGGCAATT
Source organism: Pseudoalteromonas sp. SM9913 (assembly GCF_000184065.1). Taxonomy (NCBI): domain Bacteria; kingdom Pseudomonadati; phylum Pseudomonadota; class Gammaproteobacteria; order Alteromonadales; family Pseudoalteromonadaceae; genus Pseudoalteromonas; species Pseudoalteromonas sp. SM9913. The sequence continues at coordinate 2,217,028 of NC_014803.1, read as the reverse complement.
GATTATGTGGCAATAGAGAGCGACCCCATTTTAGTACAGGAAGGAAAAGCGGCGGGCGAGCCTTTAATATTTGGTCATGTTGAGCAAAAAGATATTTTAAAGTGTGCGGGGGTAGAGCGAGCGCGACTAATCATTATTACTTTTACCGAATTTCAACAAACTCAAATAGTCATTAATGCCATTAAACAGGTTGCACCTAAGGTTAAAATACTCATAAGAACCCGTGATGATAGTCAGTTAGAGCGCTTAAAAGCGCTAGGGGTTACTGAGGTTGTGCCTGAGGCGCTTGAAGCAAGCTTAATGTTGGTGTCGCATGTGTTGTCAATGTCTGGTGTGCCAATGAGCCGTATTATTCGCCGTGTTAGTAGTGAGCGACGAAACCGTTATAAATTATTGCATAGCTTTTTTGCCGGCGAAAATATTGACAGCGATACCAACTTGCCAGAGCGTTTAGAGTATTTACATGCAATAGCCTTACCAGATAAAGCATTTGCGGTTAATAAAGCAATTAGCGAACTCAATTTAGCAAAAAGAAAAGTGCTAATTAAGGCGCTTCGCCGCGAGGGCGAAGAAATAGACACACCACAAGAACACACAATATTGTATGCTAATGATATTCTAGTGCTGCAAGGTAAACCACGGCGTGTAGAACGTGTTGAGCATTATTTACTTGATGGTATAGAGTAGCCCATCAAGCAAAAAAACTTACTCTAGCTCTAAGAACTTTCTGATTTCAGGGAGTTGTTTCATACCATCGTCGTATCCGATTTGAATTAAATGCTGGGTGTAGCGTTTTTCAAATAACAAATAGCTGGTCAAACTCGACTGAGAGCGCTTTTTTACCCCGATCATACGTAATAAAACTTTTATCGCCCAAGGCATATCATCGTAATACTGCGCGGCAATGGCATTGAAGTTTTGCGATGGATTAATAATAAAGCTATCTATTTGTTTCAATTCTTGATGCTTATGCTTATTGGGCAGTAAACCGAGTGTGCGGTTTATTCTGTCCAAGCGCTCTAAATCAGATTGCATGGTGTCGGTAAATACACTGTCGAGTAAATGCCCTGCCACGGCCGAAAGCCCCGGGAAATGTGCAGAGTACCCTGGAGGATGTGGCTCTTTGGGTTGATCAACCCCAATAATAAATATTTTATTTGCCCCTAAGTGAATAGAGGGGCTCAAAGGTGAAAGCTGATGTATTGAGCCATCGCCAAAGTAATGGTTATAAATATTCACACTTGGAAACACCATAGGAATGGCACTTGAGGCCATTAGGTGTTCAACATTGATACGAGTAGCGCGTCCTTCGCGCTTGGCTCGTTGCCAAGAATGCTGCGTATTTGACTGAAAAAAAGCAACAGAATCGCCAGTAGTATAACTGGATGCAGTGATAGACAGCGCCTCTAAATATTCACGGTGTAAATTACGCTCAATACGATGTAAATCCAGTATATCGTTTAACAGTTTTCTAAGTGGTCGGTTATTTAACAAGCTTGCTGGTGGATGGTTTATATGCTCTGACTGGAAACTGGTTAAAATATTACGGGTAATATGACCAAACACACTTAAAAAGTCGCTTTTATATACCATCGAAGTTGAAAAGTTTTTCCAAACTGTTTCTAGTTTTCTTACCGCTAAATGCATACATGAGGCGTAACATGCTAAGGCTGCAGAATTAATTGCACCGGCAGAGGTGCCATTTATCACTCTAAAGGGGAGCGGGGCGGTTCTGGGCATACTTTGCGCTAACGCTTTCAAAACACCCACTTGATAAGCCGCTCGGGCACCACCACCTGTTAGTAATAAGGCAATTTTAGGTTTACTAGGATCGACTTGCTTAATTTTCATGTTAGGTATTTAAACTGTTCGCTGTCTTTACTTTATTTATTTACTGTAAGTCTTTAAGCTAGAAGAATCAAAGGATATGTTAGAGTCTATTTATCTTTCGAGGTTGAATTTTTAGTAGTGTGTTTGTTTTTCAGGCAAGGCTGAGCCTATGTATTGTGGTTACTTCCCATAAATAGGCGATAACGTAGCTTAAAAATTAAACATCCTCTACCCAAGGGGGCTGAACAAATTTTAATCCGGAAAGGTCAACAGACCCTACTTATTAATGAATATTAGTGTAAGTTAGGAATTAAATCTGTTTAGAGTACTCTAAACGGTATCGCATTTTTATATTTATGGAGTTCGTATGTCAGATAAACCATCAGAATCAGATGTTCAAAAACGTCCACCGAATAACAACCTTATCTTCGCAGGGGTTATTTTATTAATCATTATTATTGCCGCCGCGTTTGTATTATTAAAACCAAGCGGAGCCCCAGAAACAGTTATGCAGGTTGAAGAACCCATAAAAGAGCAACCCGTTATGGAGCTAAAACCTGAAAACGACCCAGTGGTCGGTGCGCCATCGGTTAAGCCAGAAAAACCTGAAGAGTTGGCAGTGCCAACACAGCGCCCAGACGTTGAGCCAGAGTCTGAGGTTGTGCCTTTACCAACATTAAATGACAGTGATCCTGTCGTGGTTGCAAAATTAGATGAATACTTAGGCGATGCGGCAATGAGCCTAGTGTTGAACGATGATGTTATTCGTCGTGGTGTGGTGTTTATCGATAACTTAGCAAAAGGTAAGGTGGCTAAGAAACATACCCCAGTTGTAAAGTTAGAAGAAGGTTTTAGCGTAAACGAAGGCGATATTTTAACCATTGACCCTAATAGCTATGAACGCTACACCCCATATGTAAAAGTACTAACAAGTATGAGTGCCGCACAAGCTGTTCGTTTATATGAAGAATATAAACCGCTAATCAACAGTGCATACACTGAAATTGGCTATGGCGATGATGAGTTTACACAAACACTTGAAGATGCCATTGACTTGCTACTTGATACTCCAGAGCCAAAAGGCAGCTTACCTTTATTGCGTGACTCGGTTACTTATCAGTATGCGTTTTCTGAGTGGGAGCAATTACCCGCTGCACAAAAACAACTTTTACGCATGGGCCCAGAGAACATGAAAAAGGTAAAAGCAGCGCTACGTAATATAAAAGCGCAGTTAGAGAGTAATTAATAACCGCTTTAATAACTAAATACCCTGCGATTGTATATGAAGTATGCAATCGCACTTTCTTTTTTGATTATCCCTTGAATAACAGAGTAAAAGTAGCGATAATCTCAATCGCGCCAACCAAGGCCCTCAATGGTAGTCTTATTGGTCCTCTCGCAACACTAGCAGGCGAACCTGGTCAGGCCCGGAAGGGAGCAGCCACAGTTTGTGACGTGTGTGCCGAGATGTGGCTGGTAAGACTGCCACCCAAATTCCTCATTTGGGTGTTGTTTGAAGTATAAGTTGACATATTTGTACTAAAAGATGGCATAAATTGGAAGTATAAGGTGGCATAGTCTAGTATTTAACCAAATGGTTAGATGGTTGATTCACATGCACAGAAGAAAACTCAAACACTCCCGTGTTAAAAACCTCCATAAATTTGCTAGTCATAAAAATAAATCTACCTGTTTAGTTGAATCCTCCTTAGAGTTCGATGCTTGTTTCCATTTTGAATTCTCACCATCAATAGCCGCATTTGAAGCACAACCACTCGGTTACGAATATGAGTTTGATAACCGTACTTGCCGTTACACACCTGACTTTTTACTTACCCACACAGACGGCACGCAAAAATTTATAGAAGTAAAACCGCAAAGCAAAATTGCTGACGAAGACTTTCGTGCACGTTTTATTGAAAAGCAAACCATAGCTAAGCAAGATGGACGCGACTTAATACTGGTTACTGATAAACAAATCCGTGTATACCCAACACTCAATAACTTAAAGCTTTTACATCGCTATTCTGGTTTTCAGTCTTTAACAGAGCTGCAAGCATCGGTGCTAGAACTTGTTAAGCAATACGGCTCTATTAAAGTGGGCCAGTTAGTTAACTTTTTAAAAGTAACTGCCGGTGAGCTACTTGCTACGGTGCTACGCTTATTATCACTAGGGCAGTTATTTGCCGACTTAACTACAAATGAAATATCAATAGAAACAGCAATTTGGTCTAACAATGTTTAATGACGGTTTGTTTGAAGATGAATTTAACCAGCCATTACCAAAAGTAGAAACCAAACTACCTCAAAATTACGCCAAAGATTTACAAGCCCTTCCTGAAAAAATTAAAGCCACAACATTTGCTAAGTTTAAATATATTCAATGGCTTGAGGCTAATATTCAAGGCGGTTGGACGCAAAAAAACCTTGAGCCTATATTGAAAGTAATGCCCGAAGTTGAGGGAGAGAAAAAGCCCAGCTGGAGAACAGCTGCACGATGGTATAGCGCTTATACAAATGCAGATAAAAATATCATGGCGCTAATACCAAGCCACCAAAAAAAGGGTAACAGGGAGCGCGATACAGCCACCGATAAGTTTTTTGAAAAGGCACTTGAGCGTTACTTAGTAAAAGAAAAGCCATCGGTGGCTTCGGCTTATAAGTATTATGCAGACTTAGTTGTTATTGAAAACGACAGTGTTGTAGGCAGTGTTTTAAAGCCTTTAACATACAAAGCATTTAAAAAATAGAGTCGATAATTTACCGCAATACGACGTGATGGTTGCTCGTTATGGTAAGCGCCTTGCTGATATTGCTTTTAATAAAGTAGAAGGGCATACACGGCCTACCCGAGTACTCGAAAAAGTTGAAATTGACCATACACCGCTTGATCTTATTTTATTAGATGATGAGCTACATATCCCGCTTGGTCGGCCGACACTCACCATGTTAGTTGATGTGTATAGCCATTGTATTGTTGGCTACTACTTTAGCTTCAGCGAACCCTGCTATGATGCAGTAAGGCGAGCGATGATGAATGCCATGAAACCTAAAAGTGAAGTGGCAAAGCTATACCCTGATACGGTAAATGAGTGGAAGTGTGCAGGTAAAATTGAAACGCTCGTTACTGATAATGGAAGAGAATTTTGGGGTAACAATCTTGAGCTTGCTGTTTGTGAAATTGGAGTTAACATTCAATATAACCCAACGAAGAAGCCTTGGCTTAAACCTTTTGTAGAACGTATGTTTGGCACTATTAACACTGAGTTATTAGATCCAGTTCCCGGTAAAACCTTTTCTAACATTTTACAAAAGCATGAATACAATCCCAAAAAAGATGCAATCATGCGCTTTACGACCTTTATGCAGCTATTTCATAAATGGGTAGTAGACGTTTACCATCAAGATGCCGACAGCCGCTTTAAGTACATACCAAGCCAATTATGGGATCAAGGCTTTAATACGTTACCACCAACAATGCTGAGTGATGCTGACCTTCAACAACTAGATGTTGTACTCAGTATTTCAAACCATCGGGTGCTTCGTAAAGGTGGAATAAGGCTAGAAAACTTAAGCTACGACAGTACTGAACTAGCAAATTATAGAAAGCAATTTAGCCACAAAGTATCTCAAGAAGTTTTAATGAAATTAAACCCCGATGATATTTCTTATATATACGTTTACCTCGATAAGCTAGAGCATTACATAAAAGTGCCATGCATAGACCCAAACGGTTACACCCAAAATTTAAGTTTGAATCAGCATAAAATAAATATGCGCATTCATCGCGACTTTATTTCGGGCTCTATCGATAATGTAGGCTTAGCAAAAGCGCGTATGTTTATTCATAATAAAATTCAAAACGAGTTTGAAGCGTTAAAAAATGCGCCAAAAAACTCAAAGGTAAAAGGGGGTAAAGCGTTAGCTAAGCATCAAAATGTTAGTAGCGACTCGCAGAAATCAATAGCTCAGAGTGAGCCAGTAGAACACAAAAAGGTTACACCTAAAGAGCAAGTAACTGATAGCTGGGATGACTTTATCTCAGATCTAGATGGATTCTAATTATGCTGACCGAAAAACAAAAAGAAAAGCTTAATGAATTTCGCGATGTATTTATTGAATACCCAATAATAACCACGGTATTTAACGACTTCGACAGATTAAGACTTGGTAAAGGGTTAACAGGTGAAAAGCCTTGCATGCTGTTAAATGGCGATACAGGCACAGGTAAAACAGCACTAATAAAACAGTATAAAGAACGTCACTTACCGCAATTCATTAATGGAGTGATGAATCACCCTGTATTAGTAAGCCGCATACCTAGTAACCCGACACTAGAATCGACTTTAGCCGAGCTTCTTAAAGACTTAGGGCAAGTAGGGAGTACAGAGCGTAAGCTGCGAATAAACGGTACTCGATTAACGACATCATTAATAAAATGCCTAAAAACATGTGGTACAGAGCTTATAATTATTGATGAGTTTCAAGAGCTAATTGAGCACAACCAAGGTAAAAAGCGCCGCGAGATTGCCAACCGATTAAAATACATTAACGATGAATCGGGTGTATCAATTGTCTTGGTAGGTATGCCGTGGGCAGAAAAAATAGCAGACGAGCCCCAGTGGTCATCGCGTTTATTAGTAAGGCGGCAGCTGCCTTATTTTAAATTATCAGAAAACCCAAAGCATTTTGTGCAGTTAATAATTGGCCTAGCCAACCGTATGCCATTTACCGAAAAGCCAAACTTAAGTGAGCAAGCAACAGTATTTGCTTTGTTCTCATTGTCAAAAGGCTGTTTTAGAACCCTTAAATACTTTTTAGATGATGCCGTACTTTATGCATTAATGGATGACGCGAAAACCCTCACAACCAAGCACTTAGTTAAAGCATTTGAGGTACTGTTTCCTGATGTATCAAACCTATTTACCTTGCCCGTTGCAGAAATTACAGCAAGTGAAGTCGAGCGCTATTCACTTTATAAACCTGAAAGCGCCCAAGATGAAGACCCGTTTATAGCGACTAAGTTTACTGACCGAATGCCTATTAGTCAGTTGTTGAGGAAGTGAAGGCAATTATGAAATCACGGTATATGTAAATAGTTTTTTAATTATCGAATTATTCGTATAAAGAATATCAGGAATAAATTGTTCTACACATATGCCTTGTAGCGGTACACGCCAATGCATGAACTGATGGTAATGAGCATTGAAGATGTGCGTAATATAACAAGTGTCATGATGGGCTTTATTTATAATCGGAAGTAAAACAAGGGGCTATTAAGTTCCTTATTTTATAAGACTATTAAACAAATTTTTCATTTCAGCGTCAGAATAGTTTTTGAGCATGTGATCTGAGTTTTGGACATCCGATGGCTTCTTAGTTGTACTTTCCGCTTCTTCCATTTCAGAGGCCATTGAGTCTAAAAGCGTGATGACGTCATCTGTACTGTATTTTGTTATATCAGTTATTTTTTTGAAGCTTTCAAGGTATAGATCTACATCGTACAGATCTTCCAGATATGCATTGCCGTTTTTTACGTTTAGTATTTCATCAGAAATTAAACCATTAATGGTTACTTGGACTTTACTGGTGAAAGACTCGGGCATGAATTCATATAAATACTCGATAGTAGATACGAGATCTTCTATGTCCATGTTGAAACTCAATAAATGGCATATTTTTTTCTCAATCAAGGTAAGTAACGCTATTTTCTGTTGGCTACTGATATCCTCTATTTCCAATATCTCAGCATGTATTTCTGGAAGGTTTCTAGAGTCACGGGAAACATCTAGAGCCAGATTGTCTGCAAGTAATAATGATGTGATCGCCTCGATGGTCTTTATGTCTGAGGTGTCAAAAAATATATTAAGAAGTAGGCTAATTCTATCTGAAAGATAGAGATCATAGTTTTTATAGGTAGTGTACTCATTTTCTTGTTCTACTAAGGAAACAGGTGAAGAAAGAAACAGTGGGAACAAGCTTTCATACTTAAACGTACTAGCTTTTAGGTTTAGTCGATTCTGCTTAAAGAGAAAGCGAATGTGGTGCCATACCTTCTGCACAAATCTCACGCGAGTGGCGCTGCTTAAAACGAGAAATATAAGTTCATCGTTTTTTAGGTGGGCTTTTAAAAAATCTTGAACTGACGGATTTACAAAACTTATTTTAGTATTTGAGATTGAAATAAACCCTGACTCCAAAACCTTAATTGCTTCTTCAAAATCATTTGGTTTTTGTTGATTGGAATAGTGCTCAGATAACAATCTGTGCAGCGGTATATAATAACCTTTTAAATCTTCGACTTCAGTTCCGAAATACTCATCACAAAAAAACAACGTAATCAGCAAGTGACGACAATTAACAGGTAGCTGGTTGAAAGCCTTTTCCCAAATTAAGCTCGGATTTTCAAGGGCTGACAAAATTGATTGTGGATAGTTTTGAGGTGAAGGTAGTGCAATGTTCTCACTAGACATATGAGAAATAACCCGAGGGTTATAGTTTTCGTGATCGACAATTAGGCGTAGCCAATCATTTTCTAATAGCTTAGAAATATGCTCTGAACTAATCTCAGAAATAGATAAATGATTGAATAATATATGTGATTTTATCTTTCTTGTATAGAGCCCTACATTGAGGACAAACTTTGATAGTTCAAACCTCTGGCTGTCTATGTTGTCAGATAAGGTTCTTGCTTCCTCGTAAATATGTGACCTTGTAGTCAGAACAAACTTTGAGTTATTAGACCTTTGGATTTTCCTAACAAAAGTCGCTAAAGCTGATTCGTGGGTCACTAAGGCTTTTCTATTGAGCTCAATTTTGCCTAAAAAGTCATCAAAGAAGAAAATTGTCGGCTTTGTTTCGTTAATTCTCGCATATCCTTGTTCTAGCGAATTTATTGCTTGAAAGGACCAGCCATCTTTTAGATATTGGTAACATACCATTTTTGCTAAGGTAGTTTTCCCAACACCTGGAGGACCTGAAATAACGAGGGTATTTTTGTCGTTTAAAATAGTGGATGCATCAGGGTAGCTTGGGTTCATCACATAGGTTTTTGACTCTTCGATAATTTCTTCTTTAGTGATAGCGGTAAAATTCTCTAAACCCGAATGAAGGATCTTGTCCAATATTGCAGAATCAGTGAGCCATAGTTTTATATGTGATTTAAGGATATCTGGATGCTTTCTAAGGGAACTCTGAATATCTTCAGTACCCCAGATTTCAACATTCTCAATGTATGGAGAAAATAAGTCCTGAAGCCTATCGCTTAGGGCGGGAGTCAATGAGTATGAGGTTAAGAAAATATATTTATTAGCTCCCAATTTTTGGATTTTTGGTAACTCTTTTCTTGCGGCTCTTATTAGTTCAGAAGAGTTTGAGCGTATGTAATGCTTACATTGTAAAATAGTTAAATTATCGCCTTTTGAATGCCGGCCATCAATGCCACCATCAGCTCCTGGTCCAAAAGAAGAAAACCTTTCTTGGGTCTCTTTTTGGATGATGTCGATGCATAATTCCTCAAAGTCAATATGTGATAAATTAGCAAGGTTTGTCATCTGGTAATACTTCCTTAGTCTTTGAAAAAACGGCGGCAAACTAACTTTATGACATCTACCTTATGATTTTACAAATAAAATTAGTTTAAATAATCGAATAAACTACTATGCAATGTAACTTGTATTTTCAAATATGTATGGTTTCTTTCTGGTTGTGCTCAATCTAAAATTATTATTGGTAGCTATTAGTTCTAAATTTAAAAAAGGAGAACTTGTAACTTAACTAAGTATTCCTTAGTACCAAATAGGGCGTTATACTAAGAGAATCTTAGCATAATATAATTTATCGCTAAGGTTCACATGGAAACTCCAACACCTTCACGCCTAAAATCTGCAAGAAAAGCAGCTGGCCTTACTCAGCAACAGCTAGGTATGGCATTAGGAATGGAGCCAAACACGGCTAGTGCTCGCATGAACCAATACGAAAAAGGCAAACATGCCCCTGATTTTTTAACCATGAAACGCATTGCTAAAGAGCTAGATGTGCCAGTTGCTTATTTTTATTGTGAAGAAGATGTTTTATCTGAATTAATCTGCACGCTTGGAAAGTTGAGTAGCACTGATCAAAAAGAATTGTTAATGAAACTTAAGGAAAAGTAAATGTCAAAAGATTGTAAGTCTAATACCGAAGAGCCAAGTGACGAAAAACCGAGTAAATCAGATCTATGGGATATAATTAAGCGCTATGATTCGTACATTGCCACAATTAATTTTAAAAGCGGTCTAATTACAACGTTTAATTTCGGTGTTTTTGCTGGCTTGTTGGTTAAAGCCCCTGAGTTACTTCCTAATTCAGGGTTCTATTTGTGGGCTATCTCTATTAGTCTTATCGTAATTGCCTTGTTTAGTATGCTTAGTATTCTTTATGTAATGGATAGCATAAAACCTAAGCTAGATAGCTCAAAGAAACCTAGTCCTAGTTCTGTTATTTTTTTTAGTTCAGTGGCTGAGTTTGATCGAGAGGATTACATTAATAAATTTAAAAACACGGATGCGGATGCCTTTCTAGAGGATATTTCAGGGCAAGTTCACGAGGTCGCTGGTATTACTAAGAGTAAATTTAATAGCTTAGACAGAGCCACGACAACCACTAAAGCAAATCTATTTCTATTATTAATTCTCTTCATATTAATAGTTTCAGACACATTAGGGATCACATTATGTCAAAGCTAAAAGGAGCTTACGGGTCAATAGATGAAATTTTGAAGCGGAGTTTTGACAGGGAGAGAAGCTCTTCCAAGCAGGAAGAAAGTGTTTATAAGGCTAAAAGCTTTTCACAAGATTCATTGAATTATGAAAGCTACCAAACAAGCCTAGAAACGGCTTCTTCGATTCTAACTACTAACACGGGTTTACCACAGGAACAAAATTTTGGAATTCAAGAGAATATCCGAAAGGCTTTTGGCAAAAAAGGAATAAGAGACTCAAAGATAGGTGGGCATCCTGATTTTGATTATTTAGCTGACACGAAGACCCTAAAAAATGGTTTTAATGTTACGTTATTTATCGATATTAAAGGTTCGACTAAACTAGGCGTTACTTACTCTGCGGAAACAGTTTTTTTAATTAAAAATGCAATTATTAGAGCCGCTATTGAGACAATCCAAGCATTTGATGGTCATGTTCACAGAATTATGGGGGATGCCGTACTTGCTTTTTTTAGAAGTGATAAGAAGGCAAGAAATGCTGCTATTGACGCTATTAATTGTGGTACTTATATAGTTCAAGTTATGAACGAAGTTGTAAGGCCATATTTTGAAAATCAAGGTATTGAAGATGATGTTGGTATTCGAATAGGTATTGATTATGGCGAAAAAGAAAATGTCATATGGGGTATGTATGGTTATTCCGGTGCTTCTGAAGTTACAGCTACATCTTTCTTTGTTGATATTGCAGCAAAGTTGCAGCAAAGAGCCCCTAAAAATAGAGTTTTATTGGGACAATCAATTAAAGAGTTATTAGATTTACCTGAGGATATTTTGGAAATAATGTATGTTCAATCTAAAAACGAAAAAGTAAAAAAAGAATTTGTTGAACCAAATTATCGAAATGCTGATGGCAACCAAATTAATTACAAGCAATATGTACTTAACCATAAAAAATATATAGCTTTGTTACCGAGCCCCGCAACCGACACTTCATTAGAAAATATAAAAATAACTGCATGCTTAAAAGATAATGAGAACGCCCCAACAAAGTTTACTTACTATCCATGTGGAGAAGTAGTCAAGAAATCTTTAGGTATAGATTTTAAAGTTAACTTTAAGTTGCCTCAACAAGAAATAAACACAGAGATTTTGGTAAAATTTAGAGTAAAAAATACAGGCAAAGAAGCTGAGAAATCTGCTGAAAACTCAGGCAACCATGAGACTATTGTTTTTGCTCAGACTACAGATGGTTGTAATTTTAAAGCTAGTCAATGGGAAGAAACTTCTTATCTAGGTCTACATTTTATGTATATTTCTGTTTTGGACAAAAATAATAAAGTTTTATTAAACGAGGAATGTTTTGGAGTATATGTTGGAGATCCTCTTTTAGAAATTGATTAAATATTAATTTTTTGACTATCTAATTTATTTAGCCTAAACCTAAACTAAGATTTTCTTAGTTTAAGTTGGCGATGCATTTTTTAGTTCAAACAAAACCTTATCCTGAAGAGGCACTTGAAAGCTATTTACTCAGGCTTGCAAGTGATAACTCATACAATGGCTATAGTGAGCTTGCTGATATATTATGGCAATGGCTTGCAGAGCAAGATCATGAGCTTGAAGGTGCGTTGCCGTTAGAGCTGTGTAAAGTTGATGTTTATCATGCTAGGCAAGCGAGCAGCTTTAGAATAAGAGCGCTTAAGTTGGTAGCTCAATTAGCTGATGTAAACGCTGGTGATATTCTTGCGCTTGCATGGCGGCGCAGTAACTTTAAATTTGGCAACCTAGCAGCAGTAAGCCGTAATGAGCTGACTATTCCTCTTGAACTACTTCGCACTGATAACATACCTGTTTGCATTGAATGCTTGTTTGAATCTTCATATATTCCTTTTCATTGGCATTTAAAGCCCTATAAAGCGTGCCATAAGCATAAAACACAATTAACCACACATTGTGGTGAATACCATAACTTAATTGATTACAGAGCTTCTGAGACGTTTCTAGAATGTGATTGCGGTTGTAAACTATCCAGTAATGAACAGTTAAACGATGCAGACTTTAAAATTGCATTTGCGCTTGCAAGTAATAACAGCCCAAAAATAATGGGGCTGTTATCGTGGTTTGCGAAGGTTAAACAACTTGATGTAAGTGATGCTGACTTTAACCGTACTTTTGTTGATTACTTTAGTACTTGGCCTGAAAGCCTTACCACTGAATTAGATTTACTCACAAACAATGCGCGGCTTAAGCAACTTAACCCTTTTAATAAAACTAAGTTCAACTCTGTGTATGGCAATGTGATCCGTGATGCTCAGATAGCTGCAACAAGTAACCGTAAAAACAAAGTTCTTGATGAGATTATTAATTATTTTGTCGAATTAGTTGATAGTAACCCTAAAGCTAAACATCCAAATATTGCTGACTTACTGCTTTGTACTTTTGATACCGCAGTATTATTAAATACCACTACAGAGCAAGTTTACAGGCTTCATCAAGAAGGCTTTTTAAACTGCGCTTACCCACAAAAAAAGCACGAACAGCTCAGAGCTGATAGCCATGTTTTTTATTTACGCCAAGTAATTGAACTACAGCAAGCATTCGCAGCTGAAAAGCCTCAAACAAAAAAACAATTTATAGCGCCGTGGTAACTTATGAACTTACAAGATGCACTTGCAATTGAATCACTAAAAGAAAAAACCACAACACTTAGAAAGTTGTTTGCTCCATACATGCCTCATGTTGCGGTAGATGGTTTTGAGGAACAAGCGCTGACTGTGCTCATTAACCTAGTTTATAAGCGAAGTGAGATTGATGATTTAACAAGTGTAAGAACTGCTAAAAGTGTATTACGCGATGAAGTGTTATTGAGTAAGTGCATTAACGAAGTAAAATGGTTTCATACTCATAATTTAAAATACCCTGATATACGAGTAAGCCATCAGCGTTTAATTAGTAAGGTCGTAAGTGAAGATATTGCGGGTATTTGCAGTCGGTCATTACCTTTGAGTTTTGGATGGTCGCACAACAGTGCTGAAATTAATCATGCAAAGCTATTTTTAACCTCTTTTAATTGGCAAGGTGGAGTAACTTGTTTAGCAAAGTTACTAATAACTGAGGAGCCTGTTTGGATTAATTTAATAAGAGCATACGGGTTTTCTAAAAAGGCGGTTTTAGACATAGCTGGTAAAATAAAACAGCAATTGCCAGTAGCAGAGCTCCCATTAGAAGTGAGCTCTTTTTCACTACAATTACAAATGCCATACCTGCAAAGCTACCTTGCGGTTACGCCTGTAGTAAGCCACGTAATGCTAGCTAAAATTCAGCAATTAACAACAGAGCGTAAATTAAACTCTGGTTTAGTTGAGCACTCAAGACCTGCCAATGTTGGCGACTTAGCAAGCTCAGTAGGTGGTAATTTAAGAGTGTTGCGCTACTTCCCTAAAACATATTCTAAGGCTATTAACCGCTCTAAAGTAGCCAATAATGATATTGAGAAAGCATTTAAAGTTCGTGCGCTATTAAGTAGTCAATTTCAACAGGCGCTTTTGGTATTGGTAGACATTAAGCAGTTTAATACATTGAGGCAAAAACGATTAGCGCGAGTAGCGGCTATTAGGCAAGTCCGTGTTAGTTTGCAGTTATGGCTTGATAACATTCTTGAAGCTAAAAATAACGCGCAAGAGCAATCTTACCCTGATTGGGCAAAGCATTACTTAGATCAGAGTATTACTAACTGTATTAGCCAATTTAGTAACATACTAAATGAAAGCCTTGGTAATTTAAGTAAGCTCAAACGCTTTGCATATCACCCTAATTTAATGGGGCTGTTTAAAACGCAGTTAAACTATGTGTTTACTCAGTGTGCAACTGAAGAAACATTAAATGATGAGCAAATAGTGTATGTACATTGCCAAGATATGCGAGTGTTTGATGCCGAGGCAATGGCTAACCCGTATATTCAAGGTATGCCGTCACTTACTGCTTTAAATGGGCTTGCTCATAACTTTGAGCGTAAGCTAAAAAACTTTATAGACCCTTCAATTAAGTGTATTGGCAGTGCCATTTACATTGAAAACTATCAACTACATACGGATAAACCATTACCTGAACCAAGTAAGTTAAAACAAGTTGCTGGCCGTAGTCATGTAATAAGATCAGGAATTATCGATAAACCTAAATGTGACATAACACTCGATTTAGTGTTTAGGCTTTTCGTACCAAATACTGAGTTGTTAGATAAGTTAAATAGTCAGTTTATAAAGCCTGCACTACCATCTTCATTTGCAGGCGGGACTATGCATCCACCTTCGTTGTATCAAAATATAGACTGGTGTCATGTACATACTAAACCGAGTGAGCTGTTTAAAAATATAAAGGCAAAAGCGTTAAATGGCAGTTGGTTGTACCCTTCAAAAAAAGTAGTTAAAAGTTTGGAACAATTGATAGATGCGCTTAACGGTAACTTTAATCTAAGACCCGCTGCAATTGGGTTTGCTGCGCTTGAAGAACCCGTAAAGCGAGATACAGCATTACATGAATATCATTGTTACGCTGAGCCCGTAATTGGATTGTTAGAGTGTGTTAGCAATACGTCAGTTAAGTATGCAGGGGCTAAGCAGTTCTTTCATGACGCATTTTGGGTTATGGATGTTCAAAAAGAGTCTATGCTTATGAAAAAGTCTAAGTTTGAGTATGAATAATGCAATTACCTCGGCACTTAAGTTACTCGCGTTCGCTTTCACCCAGCAAAGCAGTGTTTTTTTATAAAACACCAGAGTCTGATTTTGAACCGCTACAAATAGAACAAAATAAACTAGTTGGGCAAAAATCAGGATTTGGCGATGCGTATCAAAAGCAAAATGTGGCTAAAAATTTAGCGCCACAAGATCTTGCTTTTGGAAACCCTCAAACAATTGATGTGTGCTACGTGCCTCCAACAGTAAAAGAGCTATTTTGTCGTTTTTCACTCAGGGTTGAGGCCAATAGTATTGAGCCTCATGTTTGTGATGATCCTAAAGTTATTTATTGGTTAAAACGTTTTTTTGAAACCTATAAAAAGCACAATGGCCTTAATGAAGTTGCTACCCGTTACGCAAAAAACATACTGATGGGAAACTGGCTTTGGCGTAACCGTCAATCACCGAATGTTGATATAGAAGTACTTACTGAACATGCAGCCCCGATTGTTGTTGAAGGTATACAAAAGCTAAAGTGGCAGGGCAATTGGCAAAATAATCAAACAGCGCTAATAACATTATCAGAAGCTATTCAAGAAGGGCTTAGTAACCCTCAAAGCTACTGTTATTTAGATATAACAGCAAAAATTAAAAATGCATTTAGCCAGGAGGTTCACCCAAGTCAAAAGTTTGTAGATACTGTTGAACAGGGCATGTCATCTAAACAACTTACATACACTCAAGTAGGCGATAAAAAAGCAGCAAGTTTAAACTCACAAAAAGTAGGGGCTGCTATTCAAACTATTGATGATTGGTATGAGGGAGGCTACAAACCTTTGCGCACCCATGAGTATGGTGCAGATAAGCAAATATTAGTTGCACACAGAACACCTAAGACCCATTCAGACTTTTATTCATTACTCCCGCGTATTGCTTTGCATATTAAGCACATGGAAAAGCATGGTTT
The DNA here is from genome assembly GCF_000184065.1 of Pseudoalteromonas sp. SM9913. Lineage (NCBI taxonomy): Bacteria > Pseudomonadati > Pseudomonadota > Gammaproteobacteria > Alteromonadales > Pseudoalteromonadaceae > Pseudoalteromonas > Pseudoalteromonas sp. SM9913. The sequence goes on along the minus strand of NC_014803.1, from coordinate 2,200,854 downwards.
AGAGCAAAGTGAACAATCAAACGCGGTTCATTTTATTGCGGCAGTGTTGATTAAAGGTGGCTTATTCCAAAGGAGCAAAGGTTGAAGCGCTATTATTTTACCATTACTTATTTACCCAAAAATTGTGATGTAAGCCTTCTGGCTGGGCGTTGTATTGGCATTTTGCATGGGTTTATGAGTTCGCGTGAAATTAGTAATATAGGTGTGTGTTTTCCTAAATGGAATGAGCAAACAATAGGTAATGAAGTAGCGTTTGTATCGACAGATAAAAAGCAATTAATGAATCTATCTCAACAAAGCTATTTTGAGATGATGGCTCATGATAAGTTATTTGGCTTATCAAAAATACTCGAAGTACCAACAGAGCAAAATGAGGTTATGTTTATTCGCAACCAATCAGTAGCTAAAGCTTTTGTTGGCGAAAAGCAAAGGCGGTTAAAACGCGCTAAAAAAAGAGCTGAAGCCAGAGGTGAGGTTTATAATCCTGAATATAAATTTGAGGCAAAAGACATAGGCCACTTTCATTCAATACCCGTATCAAGCAAAGGCAACGGGGAAAATTTTATACTTCATATACAAAAAATTGAGAAAGCTGAACCCATAAATAATCACTTTAACAATTATGGCTTTGCTACAAATCAAACATTTCAAGGCACGGTTCCCTCTTTGAATATCCAATAAAATTAGTTACAGAACAGTAATAATAATTCCAATAAGTTATGCTACTAGTTAGAAGTAAGGGTGAATCATATAAAAGTCACTTAACAGTTTGGTATTTATAGAAATTTAAACTATTTTTATAGTGAACTGCCGAATAGGTAGCTGGAAATTGAGTGCAAGAAAGTAGAGGGGAATTGGAATTGTGAACTGCCGAGTAGGTAGCTGGAAATTTAGAAAATAGTCGTGTAGTTCCTACACGTGTATCTTCTGCCGAATAGGCAGCTGAAATTAGGCCAGGAAGTAAACAACCACAACTTGTGACTTTTAACTGCCGAAAAGGCAGAGGCTAAATAAAAAGACCCCAGCAAACGCTGGGGTCTTTTTATTTGAATTCGATTAAGGTATGAGCTATCAGTGTTTATTCATACTTGAGCTATTTTTTGTTTCACAGATAATTTTATCCTTACCATCTAAGCCATAAAATTTTTCGTTACCGCTCAGTTTTTCAAAATGCTTAGAAAAATCCTGTTCTAAATTAGAGTTTATAGCTTCATCAAAATCATCCATAAATACAGCTTGTTCAGCGGCGCTAAGATCATCTATCGAAAGCCGACCATTTAATGCAGCTTTTACATTGTCGCAATCGAAATTCGCCGATTCATCTATGGTGTTGCTGGTTTTTATTGTTTTAGCCATATTAAACTCCCAAAATATAAAAGATGATGTTATCTAACCATAACTTAATTCTAAAAATTTGCGAAGTTCGGCTATGAGCTGTGAGTTCAACCATTCGATGCAACACACAGATAACCAGTCAGTCAAAAATTGTGTTGTATGAAGAGGAAATTTGACCGCTATGTAATTCATTGTAAGCAATAAAATGATCGCAACTATTAGGTGTGTAACGTTTATAATTGCACCTCAATAGTCTATTTGCTATTTTACGCGCTAATAAAAGGAAATTTTAAGGATTTAAGGATGATTCAACTACAGCGCTACCCAATGCCAGATCGACCAAGTAACCCCAGCCCTTTAGAAATGGCTATTTATAATTATGAATTACTAGCCAAAAAACACTACGACGATAAGCGCCGTAAATCTGCTGCATCTAAGGAAAAGCTACAAAGAGATTACGACCACTTACAAAAAGAACGTAAGCGTTTAGAGCACTTGCTTATCGCGCAGCAAAGCTTAGAGTCTTACCGCGCAGAAAGTGAAGGGAGTTCTGTTAAGGAGCTAGCAGAAGAAGAACATCATCCTACTGAAAAACTTGCTAAGTTTTTACGAGCGGCAGGCGAGCCAAAACCGACTTCATATCATGAAGCACATCATATTGTTTGTGGTAAGGGGCGTTATAGACAACGCCTTACATATGCTGCGCGTTTAAGAATGCATTCGTTTGGTATTGGTATTAATGATCCAACGAATGGGGTATGGCTAAGAAACTTTGAAAAAAATAAGTCAGATGATTGGGCTACGCCTGACACTGTTTCTCACAGAAGGCTGCATCGCCATAATTATGAAGTTTGGGTGTCTACTAGTTTAAGAACCAAAGTAAATAAGCTCGATTTCATAAATGCATTACGAGGCGTGAAAATAAAAATTAAAAATCATATGATGCCAGCCAGCGTAATGATGCGTAAAAATGCTAATTGGGATGGTAAATCATGAAGTTGTTCTCGTTAAAGCCTGTTACTAATTCTTACGACATGGTTGAGTGGGACATACTTTCATTCGCTGAAAAAATACAACCAATATTGCCATCTAATCAAGATGCTTGCATGTTTCTACTTGATATCCATATGAATAATGACTCTTTATTAGAGTATTGGCCTGAAGGTTATGAGTTGTCTTTTTTACCTGGTTATCTAAAAGATAACTACGATATAAGTATCATGGATGGGTTTATCGCTCTTCGGATGAATGCTTATGAAGCTTTAAAAGATTTATTAGCGCCTTTAGGTGAGTTTATTGAAACAAAAGCTGATGGTGAACCTATTGTAATCTTTAACTTGCGTACATTTGGACTAGAAGATGAAGGAAAATGTGAACGCGAATATTTAGATGGTTATCCTTTAGATTATATCAAGATTGCTTTCATAAATGATGATGTAAAAAATAAGCCTGTTTTTAAGAGTAAATTTACAGGTGGTTCTCGTTTGTATTGTACAGATAAGTTTAAATCTGCTGTAGAAGATAATGGATTAACGGGTGTTTATATTGACGAAGATCTCGATAATATTTTTTCTAATTAAGTTAATTTAGAAAATGTTACTCAAAAGGATTTAAGATGATTCCAAAAATCAAGAAATTAATAATCAAAAACTTTGGTTGTATAGGAGCTAATGAAGTAACTGTAGATATTGATAAGATAGTTGTTTTAGTTGGTGCTAATAATGCTGGTAAAAGTACTATTTTGAGAGCTTTTGAAGTCGTTACAGATTGCTTGAAATTAGAACAAGATGATTTCCACAATAAACAAGTTACACCTGAATCTTTTCCGGAAGTTGAGGTTTATTCTTTAGCAACTGATGAAACGAAACCTGGTGATGAGTGGTGCTTGGAACAAGATGATGGGATGTTACTTGTAAGAGAAAAATGGACTTGGAATGGAATCAATGTTGAGCCCGTACGTGTAGGGTTTAATGTGAACTTAGGCCGCTATGCTCAAAAAGGTGATGATGAAACTATGCCTTGGGGTATGAATAACAAGGCTAAATCTAAAAGACCGAAACCTCATAGGGTAAGCACATTTGATGACCCAGAAATTCAAGCGAGAGCAATTAAATCACTTTTGAAAAGTTTACTAGATGAAGGAATTAAACAGTACAAAGAAAATGATGCTGATGAAAAGACTGTTTATGAAAAGGTATTAGATTCTTTGGACAAGCTACGAAAAGATACAAAGGTAACTCAAAATCAAAGTGTTCAAAATTTAGAGGCAACTGCAAACGAAATAATCGGAAAAATATTTCCAAACCATGAATTATCAATTCTAGCTCCTGAGAGCAATTCTACTATCAAAGTGGATTTGCTAGGAGATGAGTTCGACGTTCAAATGGGGGCGATAGGTGGCGAAAAATTTCCTCTGAATAAACAAGGAAGCGGAAGTCGAAGAACTGCTTTGTGGACTATTCTCAAACTTTTAGCTGATAATGGCATTAAAGCTAAAAATACAACATCTAAGTCGGCAAAATCTCAGCATGAAAAATTGGGAAATAATACGTCTCACGTATTATTGTTGGATGAACCAGAAGTAAGCTTACACCCAACTGCAATAGATAGTGCCAGAGATGTTCTGTATTCGTTACCAGAAAGTGATAATTGGCAAGTAATGATAGCTACACATTCACCAAACTTTATTGATCTTAGTAAAGACCATACAACGGTCATTAGGGTTGAGAAAAATGAGCACCGAAACATAAAAACAACCACTCTATATAGACCAGAAGATGCGAGTTTAGATGATGACGACAAAGAAAATTTGAAGTTAACAAATTTATTTGACTCTCATATTTCGCAAGCTTTCTTTGGGGGGAGAGTCCTAGTTGTTGAAGGTGATACTGAATATTCAGCATTTGGTTACATTAAAGATAAAGAAACCTCTAATGATAATTTTGAATATCATGATCTTAATATTGTAAGAGCTAGAGGTAAAGTAACTGTAGCGTCAATGATGAAAGTGTTAAATCACTTTAAAGGTCAGTACTTCGTTTTACATGATACAGATACACAAAAATGTATGTCGAAACGAAGAAATAAAGAGAAAAGCAAAGATGGTTGCATTGCATACGATGTGTTTGAAATGAATAATCCAGCGTGGACAAATAATGGGAAAATACAAGCTCAGATGCAACCTGAATCAAAAGTGGTAGCATCAATAGTTAACTTTGAAGAGGCTTACTTTTCAGAAACAGTTGCAAATGATAAACCTGAAAACTGTATTAATAATATCAAAACAGATCCAGATATGTATTCCAAAATTAAGCAGTTGCTAGATGCGATTTTGGAAAAGGACGGCGTTAAGCTACCAAGTGGTGCCATTGCTTGGGCTGATATTAACGAACTTGATGTTGCGGTAACAAACTATCAAAAATCTGTTCAGCATATTCACACAGAAGACTAGCGATATAACAAACGCATTAAATCTGACGTCACACATCGTGCGATTTTTTGCTTAGAAAGAAAATGACGCAAAAAAGCGTCCAACACGTTCCGCAGCTTATGAGGGCGTTATATACTAATTAACTATACAGAGTCACTACAAAGGGAGTAATAAGTGAAATTAAGATACGATTCTATAAACCAATATAAAAGTCCTCAAGAACTCATATTTAGGCTTAGGTTATGGACAGATCCAGCATTTAAGAAACCACCAATTTTAATGGCTTCGCAGCAGGTAGGCTGGAATGGTATTTCGGTTGTTAATGCTTCGGAAGGTATATACAGTTATTTTATGTCTCAAGATATTCTAGCTTCAATAAAATCTGAAGAGCAAGACGTTATCAAGAAAATTACATCCTTCGACTTAATGGGTGTTTTATCAAAGCTACAACAAAGTTTATCGAATGGAATGAATACAGCAGGTAATATAAATGATGAATTATCGGCTTTGATGTGGTTGGGGCCCAAAATCGGTCCGAGTTTGAATGATGCAAAAAATCATATTATTGAGTATTACAACGAATCTGAACAACATAGTTTAGCTTTTGAAAACGTCAAATTTATTGAGCATTATCCATCTCAGGCAGGGCATGTCCAAGACTGGTTTACACAAGAAAAATTCTTCGTGATTAGTTACAAAGAAGGATTTAGAGATCAAGAATGTATTGTTATGACTCATGATGCAATGCAACGAGAGTATGGGATTAAAGGCATATAACAAACTGCTCAAGAAGGGTTCGCAACGCGTGGCGTTTTTACTATGCGTTGAATTTAGTGATTAAGGTAGTACGCGGCGGGATCTGTATTGCGTTGCTCACTCCTAAGCAGGGCATTATCAATGTCCTCAAATAGCACTCAGTCAATAGTCGGTATAGAGTGGTTTAACTTTCAGTATAAAGCAGTTATTTATATCGCTAACGGGTAAATTGGGCTGTTTCTGGTAAATTCATTATTTTTGTCGGATGGCGAGGCTCCGCCACTTGTCCAACCTACATTAAAAGGTAGGTTGGTTAAGCCGAAGGCGCCACCCAACAGGCTTTCAAATTCACTTTTTATCCGAACGGCACAGACTGTGTAAAAACTAATTTTTAATAAATTGTCTTGGGTATGTTCTTAGTTTAAAACCATCTAGGATGGTTGCGATCGATTTTTTCTCAGTATTGCAATTTTCTCCGCGCGAGCGAAACTGCTATAGCAACGCTACTCTAATCGCTTTACTTAGACCATTAACTCCCATAATTGTGAGCATTCTTCTGAAGTTGTAAGCCAGAACATGAAGACTTATTTCTGTACTCACGCTTTTTAAACCTCGTGTTAGTAAGTGGGTAGCTCCCATCCAGAGTTTAATTGTGCCAAAGGGGTGCTCAACAGTTTGCTTGCGATGAAGCATCAATTCAGGTTCATTCTTTAGCTTTTGAAGCATTTCTTCTGTCAGAATCTCATGCACCCACCGCCTTATTCGCCTAGGGTCTTTTTTAGAGTTAGTGCACTGACTTCTTATTTTACAATCTCGACAAGCAATGTGATTGAAGTAAACATCAAGGTATTTACCTTGCTCAAATACCTGCATTCGATTTTGAAGTTCATTACCAGCGGGGCATAAGTAAATATCTTTATTTGCATCGTATTTGAAGAGTGAGCGGTTAAATATCCCTTTCTTTTCAGAGGACGATGTATCCGTCTTGGGCATGATTGGCTCTGCACCCAAATCGATAGTATCTTTTATATCGGGCTGACTGAAGTAACCTTTATCTGCTAATACCCTTATATCTTCCTTGCGCAATGCTTTTTGTGCGAGTTTTGTCATTGACGCAAGCTGGCCTCTATCTGGCACGTTGGTCACCTCATGCGCCACTATAAGGTGGTGCTTGGTATCAACCGCACTTTGCACGTTATAACTCACAACTCTTGTAAAACCTTGAGTTTTCATTAAACGTGAATCAGGATCAGTAGTGGATATTTGCTTGTCAGGATGAGCTTCAACTTGTTCTTTAATCTCGTGTAGTTTTTTTAACTGGCTGCGAAAGTCAGCTAGCCTATCTTTTGTGGCTTTAATTTTTGTGACGTTAGCTTGCTCTTTATCGGCTTCATCAAGTAATTCAAGGTAACGTTCAATGTTCTTTTCGACTCGGTCGATGTGGAATTTAACTTTGCTTGGCGTAAAATTATTGCCTTTGTTGTTGCTAGCTTTAAACTTACTACCATCGATGGCAACAACTGGTTTCTCAAACATATTCAGACGACGGCAGACTTCAACAAACGTTTTGCACACATTTTTTATACCATCTCCGTTGTCTTTTCTAAAATCAGCAATCGTTTTAAAGTCGGGTGCCAATTTACCAAGTAGCCACATCAGTTCAATATTGCGTTGGCATTCGGTTTCTAATCGGCGGGATGATTGAATACGGTTGAGGTAACCATAAAGATACAGTTTTAATAATGTGGCTGGATGATACTTAGGGCGGCCTGTGGACTTTAAAGTTAATCCTTTAAACCCCAATTCAGCTAGATTTAGTTCCTCAATGAAAACATCAATCACTCTGACCGTATTATCTTCACTGACGTAATCTTCCAACGATTCTGGAAATAACGTTGATTGGTCACGACTTTCACCGCTTATAAACTTTGACATACTGCCTCAACCCTCAACTGAATCAATAGTCTAATTATATAAATATCAGTATATTAAGTGAACTAAATGTATAGATTAATAGATCATAAGCAGAACATACTTAGACCAAAAGGTGATCAGAGTTTTCACACAGTCTGGGCACAGAGCAGTCAACTAAACTGGGCTGCATTATTAAGTGGTTAGCTACATAAAGCCTGTATTTGGTAACTTTATGCCATTATATACTTCAATTTTATGCCAAGTTATACTTCACTTACGACGCTGTAGCTCAGTAAAAGCATATGTTCTTATGCCAACTTATACTTCAAACAACATTGGGTGTATTAAAATTCCATTTTTCAATATTTCTTATTTATATTATTCGTACACTAATTCTAGATCATACCCACTTAGCTAAATTTTTACCTTTATAGACAATAGCTAATGAGTGAGCAATAATTAAAACTCGTGATTATACTTTACGCCGCAGGTGTTAAATAAGCTATTAAGGGTCAATATGACGTCTCAGAGGAATAAGTGGGCGCTTGCTATATTATTAGGGCTTTTGGGGGGATGCGCTAACCTTTTACCTCTGTATTTTTTTGATAGCTCTGAATTTTTATTTGGTCAGACGTTTGTAATACTCAGTTTAGTGTTTGCTGGGCTTCGTTATTCCCTCCTTAGTTTAACTATTGTCACTGGTTTTTTATTTTATCGCTGGGGGCATAGCTGGACCAGTATTGTTTATGTGCTTGAGCTGTTTTGGCTTTATACCTTTTGCTTAAAGCGTTCTAAGCCAATACTTCCTTTAGGCGCAGTGTTTTGGTTTTTAGTCGGCTTACCACTGGTGTGGGCTTTGGGTCACTTTGTTATAGGCCTGCCTTGGCTCACGCTTGTTGTGGCTGCCTCAAAATACTTTATCAATGCCATGATAGCGTTAGCTTTGGTCGACTTAGTGAGTGTGTTTGTTCCCCACGCAAGCCGGGCTTATCAAGGGCAGCCTCTGGCCCGTATATTAAGTTATGTTGTCAGTATCATTATTGTTTTGGTGGTTTTGATCACCAGTGTCTTTTTGGTTAATCAGCATTACTCGCGCTTAGAGTACGAAGTAAATACGCAACTTAAAGAAAAATCACGCTCGATCAGTGCCCAGCTTAGTGACTATTTGTTGTTTCATAAAAATGCAATGGTAATAACCAGTGATGCAATGAGTGCCGGAGCACCAATACAGAAGCAGCTTGAGCGGCTAATGGCTTTATACCCTGGTTTTGCAACTAGTCTGTATGCGAACTCCGAAGGTTATGTTGAGAAAAGTATACCCAGTGAATTGCTCAGTGGTTTAAGTCAGAGTCAGCGTTATGTTAATGATCGTCCCTATTTCGCTGAGGCTCAGCAGTTCCCGTTAGGCTACAGCAGTGGCGTTTTTCAAGGCAGAGGATTAGGCGATCAACCTATTGTTGCGCTTTCGGCTCCCATTTATAAAAATGATGAGTTTTATGGTGTAGTTGAGGGGTCGCTCAAGCTAGATCAGTTAGAGCGGTTTATTCCCAATTTATTTGAGTATAAAGGGGATTTACTTGTTCTTGATGCCGATAAAAAAGTAGTATTTAGCTCGTTAAGTCAGTTTGCTGCGCTGACTGATTTTAAGCATCAGGATCTTAGTATCCAACGTTTTAGTGGTAATCAGCTTTTTTGCTCAAACGATAACGAGGTGTACCATACAAATCAGTATGTTGACGACACCACAGGTTGGCAGGTTATATCGCTCTACAATCGTAAATATTTAAGCTTGGTGGTAGTGGCTGCTTGGTTGCCCACTATGTTGCTGGGGCTATTTTCTATTGCACTGGTGGTATTATTTATTTATAAATTCACCCATTTGCTGGTTAAACCCATCATAGAGTTAACTCATTTAATTAACAGCTTTAGTAAAACTAAAAAACACGTATTTAATACAGACTCTAGTTGGTATGAAGTACTGCAATTACAGCAACAATTTGAAATGTTGGGCAATGCACTTCAGCATTCAATCAAAAGTTTGCAAGCCTCTAATGTAAAAAATGAAGACCTTAATAAACAACTTAGTCAATTTAATCAGCAACTCGCAGATAAAGTAGCAGAACAAACAACTGAGCTAACACAAGCCGTTAAACTCGCTAATGAAGCAAATATCGCTAAGTCACAATTTTTAGCTAATATGAGTCACGAACTTCGCACACCTATGAATGGCATATTAGGTATGGGAGAGGTTTTGCTTCGAGATCAGTCTTTAAGTAATGAACAAAAAGAGTTGTTGCTCACGCAGCAAAAAAGCGCAAAAAATTTGCTTGATATTCTTAACGATATTTTAGATTTTTCTAAAATTGAAGCAAATGCCATGGAGCTAAATAGTAGACCCACGCAGGTCGCTCCATTTATCGAAAATATACGCTCTTTATTTACGCCGATTGTTAGTACTAAAGAAGTAGAATTTAGCATAATTCAAACCACAAATTTACCACTGTACATTAGTGTTGATGAATTACGCTTAAATCAGGTGATTATTAATTTACTCTCTAATGCGTATAAATTTACAGAGCAAGGCTTTGTGCGATTATCGTTCGATTATAACGATAATAAACTTCAGGTTAGCGTTGAAGATAGCGGTATTGGTATTGCAAAGGCACAGCAGTCATTATTATTTAGTGAGTTTACTCAAGCTGATGTGGGCGTTGCTCGTAAGTATGGCGGAACAGGGCTGGGGCTGGCTATTTCTCAAAAGCTAATAAAAATGATGGACGGTGAAATTCATTTACACAGCGAAGAGGGTAAAGGTAGTACGTTCACCTTTAGTATTAGTGCGCCAGAATCAGCAGAGGCTCCCTCAAAGTTACCTAAAAAAACAGCCTCGCAGCCCAGTCTTTTGGATAAACGTATACTGTTGGTAGAAGATAATGCGATTAACCGACAGGTGATTGCAAAAATGCTTGAGCCTACTAAAGCGAGTTTAACAATGGCTGAAGATGGCTTAAAGGCGCTTGAAGTATTAAAGAGTCAGTCGTTTGATTTGATTTTAATGGATTGCCAAATGCCGAACATGGATGGCTATGAATGCACTCGCGCGATTAGAACCACTGAAATTAAAACCGGCTTACGAGTACCTATAGTGGCGATCACTGCAAATGCTTATGAGGAAGATAAGCAGCGCTGTTTAATTGTTGGTATGGATGACTTTATAGCCAAACCCATTAATAGCGATGATTTATATACAGTGATTGGTAATATACTCAGTTGAGCAGCAGTTGAAGAGCACACAACATAGATCACGGTTAGTATGCTAAGTGGCCGAGGCGTGCTCGGCAATTCATGTTATACTTTTTTGGTCAGCCACATACCGCCAAGTACGGAAGCAAAAAATAACCAAAACTCTGTTTTAAGTGATACCAGTTGTACAAGCCCGGGGCCCGGGCACACGCCGCTTAAGCCCCAACCTAAACCAAATAAAATAGAGCCAGTAATTAACCGCGTATCGACCTTTTTTAAATCGCTAAGGCTTAGTTTGTCGTTAAACACCGGCGTGCCTTTTTTAGTGAGCCAAAACCATGCGCCCATCATAATGGTCATTGCAACAGCCATAACAATAATTAAGCTACCGTCCCATTGCTGATTAAAAGTGAGAAAGTTAAGCACTTTATCTGGGTTGGTCATGCCACTAATAATTAGTCCCAAACCAAATACAAACCCTAAAATAAGCGTAATAATTGCGTGCATGATTTACCCTACTAAATTAGCGGTGATAATGGCGATTGCCATAAACGTACAGGTTGATACCCATGAACGGGCCGAAAAGCGAGACATACCACATACGCCGTGACCACTGGTGCAGCCATTCGCTAACGTGGTCCCCGCACCGACCAAAAGCCCTGCAATAATAATCATACAAGGCGATAAGTTTAATTCGCCTACTAACAGCTCAGGGGCAAATAATTGTATAAATACACCTGCTAGTAATAACCCCATCACAAAACACAGTTTCCAACGAGAAGCTGCTGCCAGTGGATTAAAAATTGATTTTATAAGCCCTGAAATTCCCGCTACTTTACCAAATAAAACCAGTAATAACGCGCAGGCTAGACCAATTAAACCACCGCCAATAGCCCCAGATAGTGGTGTGAATTCGGTTGTCATCGTTTAAATCCTCCAAGCAAGGGATACACCCAATCCTGATTGTTCCATTGAAATTGATAGTTGTTGATTAGGCGCTAAATAGTTTGCACCTGTTACATTTTTAGAGGGTGAATAAAAAGCCATTGCGTTAAATTGCACCGCGTCACTAAGCGCATGACTAATGCCTGCTGTAAAATGCCATTCTTGCACACCGGGCGCTAAAATATTAAATAAAATGTCAGATGATGGAATGGGTTGCTCAGTATAAGAAGCACCAAACCTAATTTTTTGTTGCTCAGTGCGTTGCCATTGATAACCCAGTTTATAAATACTCATATCGTGCCAACCAAAGCCTGCACCGGCTTCTGCCCCTAGTGGCGCTGACATTAAATTAGTAATAGGGTTGGCGATACTTTTTACTTCACTGTAATTTATTTTTTGCCAATCAAACACCACTTGGTGCGATGGTAAAAACTGCCAAGCGGTACCGAGCTGAATAGAGCTTGGTAAATCAAACCCGCCTTGCTCTGCAAACAGGCCGCTGTAACGGTCAAATTCATCCATAGACACTGATGAACGGTAACTGGCGCCCCAGCTAAATGACGAGTTAATAATGTGGCTGATCCCAAGTTGCATTCCAATGCCTGTGCTGGTATCAACGCCATTATTAGACAGCGCCTCTGGCTTTTGCGAAAAGGCGGCAAAATTTGCCAAACCTTGTGCTTCAAATTGTTGCACTACATAAATAGCAGAAACACCTAGGCGTATTTGCTCATTTAATTGATAGCTCATGGTTGGACTGACAAATAACTGTTTTAAGTCAACACCAGTGGTGCCGCCATAAAATGTGCCTTGAGGGGCAGAATCAGCCACATATTCTGTGTTCATTCCGCCGTTACCGTAAACTAATAGGCCAATATTAATGCGCTCATTTAGTTGATGGCCAATAGCAAATTCGGGAATTGCAAATAAGCTGTTATCACTTTTTTTGTGGTTGCGTCCAAATACAGTGCATTGGGAAAGTATTCATCGACCTTTGCAGCGGTGTAGTTACGCTCAGGAGCAAATAATTCTATGCCTACCGACATTTGCGTGCCATTAGCTGAAAAAGCAGCCGGGTTATTTGCACCCGACATTAATTCTTCTGATAACGCTACACCAGCACCTGCCATGCCTTTGTGAGTCATACCGTAGCCATGAGTAAAATAGCCATTCGTTGCAAATACATTAAATGTGCTTAACGCAGAGGTGAAAACAAGGCCTGAGAATAACTGTTTTTTCATTTAAATTGAGACTAAGTAGAGAAAGTTGGCGAACAATAGCTAACTTTTTATATTCCAAAAAAGAACTTTAAAAGATTATATATACTAAAAAAGCATATTGTTTGTGGATGAGGAACAGGTAAATGAAAGGGCTTACAAAGGAGGGTTATATACACTGGAGTAAAACAGCATTATTAAGCGCTATTTTACTCCAGCCAAGTAATTACATTGACTCTAACTTCATACCGCGTGTCTCTTTAATGTATTTAACTACAAAAAACACACTAATAAACGCCGAGAGGGTATAAAAGCCATAGGCGCCTGCTAAACCAATACTACCTAGCATGATAGGGAAGGTCATAGTAATAGCAAAGTTAGCTATCCACTGCGCACTAGCAGCAACTGCAAGCGCGGCGCCGCGAATGCGGTTATTAAACATTTCACCAAGCAGTACCCACACAATTGGGCCCCAGCTTAAACCAAAAAATACCACAAACAGGTTAGCCATTATTAAAGCAAAGGTACCCATATTTTCGCTAAGTGCTAACTTGCCCGCTTCATCAAGGCCTGCACTGCCAAAGGTGTAGGTAAGTGCACTTAAACTAATAAACATACCTATACTACCTACCAGTAACAATGGCTTACGTCCCACTTTATCAACTAAAGCAATAGCAATAAAAGTAGACAAAATATTAGTGGTACCCGCAAGCACGTTTATAAACAGTGATTGTGATTCATCAAAACCAGCGGCTTGCCAAAGCTCTGAACCGTAATAAAATACCACGTTAATACCAACAAATTGTTGAAACACTGACAAGGCCACACCCACCCAAACAATAGGGTGTACCTTTTTACTGCCATCGATAAATAAATCGCGAATACTTGGTTTTTTATCGCTTTTCAGAGACTGCTTTACGTCATTGATTTGCGCATCAGCATCATCGTTTGAAATTTTATTAAATACAGTTTTAGCGTGTTTAAGCTTGCCTTGTGCGACTAAGTAACGCGGTGACTCAGGAATAAACAAGACCCCAATTAAAAATAAGCCTGCAGGAACCAGTTCAGCCCAAAACATCCAGCGCCATGCAGCTAAGTCTAACAGTAAAATACCCTCGGCACCGCCAGCAGCGTTAGCAATTAGGTAGTTACTTAAAAAGGCTGCAAATAAGCCAAGAACAATAGCAAGTTGTTGCAATGTCGCTAAGCGACCACGCAAACTTGCTGGTGCTACTTCTGCAATATAAGCAGGCGCTAAAACAGAGGCTGCACCTATGCCTAATCCGCCAAATAAGCGGTAAAAAATAAACTCAGCTGAGCTATCAGCAATACCAGAGCCAAATGCACTGATAGCAAATATAAGTGCAGTGACAATCATAATAGCGCGACGGCCAAATTTGTCAGCTAATGGGCCAGCAGCTAAAGCACCCAGCGCACAACCAAGTAAAACAGAGGCAACATTAAACCCTGTTGCTACACTGCTTGAGTTAAATGTATTACCTAACGCCGATACAGTGCCGTTTATAACGCCTGAATCAAAACCAAATAAAAAGCCACCAATGGCGGCAACAGCCGATATAAAAATAACGTATAAAAGTGAGCACTTTGCCGCTGCGCTTTGCTCACCTTTAGTTGCATGCTGTGTTGTCATGTTGTTCAATCCTAATTTTTATTATGTGTAATGAAGTTAAAGTACCACTAATAATTTGCGGGCAACCTTAGCACAGAGTAATCACGCTAAAAAAGATATTTCAATAGTAATACGTATGCATAAATAAATTAATTGAGTTGCGCGAGGGTCTGTTTATCTTTTGAGATTGAAGTTTCAGCAGTGTGTTTGGTTTTTAAGAAAAATAGATCTTTTGCCATGTGAATGCCCGTAAATAGGTACTAACGCTTCGTTAATGTTAAACACGCACTGCTTGAAGGGTTCTGCTATCTACACAGGTGAAGATAAGGGCCAGGGTATAAAAAGGGTGCTCGGTTTTAACTTAGTTTATTAAGTAACAAACCTCGCTAAAATTAAAGCGCCCGAGATTGAATCAATTTAAATTCTAAAAGGCTATTAACTCCTAATTGGGTTGCTAAAAGCGCTCAAATAATTATACTGTTTTTATATACAGTATTGGCGGTTTTTATGAGAAAAGAGTTACCAGCAAAATATTATTTGGCACATTTTAAAGAGCTAATAGGCTTTGTGAGCGATAAATGTATGCATTTACTTGAGCAAAAGCACATTACATTTATTAATAAAATAAACACCCTCGACGAGCAAAGCCAATGCATGCTAGCACGTATTTATTCTCGTAAACCTTATTTAGTGCAAACTCAGTCATTAAATTATGAAGAGATTATTTCGCCTTATCAGGCACTTTTTAATTTAAAAACAGCTGGGTTAATCTGTGAACCCTCACAAGCAGACGCTAAGCAACTGCTTAGCCATCTAACAAAGCCGGCCTTAATTGAGTTGTTAGCTCAACAAGACCTGCCACCACTATTTAAAAAAAGTGCTGCTAAAGGTTGTTTAGTTGAAGTCGCTATTTCATTTTTTGAATCTAAGCCAGAGCGTCTTTCGCATTTGTATAATCAGTACGTGATCAATAATAGAGATGAGTGTTACCAGTATTTTGAGTTTTTGTATATTGGCAGGCTCAGTGCCGGTGATGTGAATCATCAAAACCGGTTTGTACTAAGAGACTTAGGGGTAACCCCTGTTAGGCAAGGGCATAATGAAAGTTTGTCTCGCTTTGACTCAATTGAGGAAGCGCAATCTAACTATGTGTTAAACCGTTTTCGGTTAGCCGTTAAAAACGCGAAAGATGACAATGAAAATGAGACGTTAGCAAAACAGTTAATAAATGAATTAGCAGTAGGGGTTGTAGCTCGAGAGCTAAAGAATAAGTTATTGGTCATACTTTATAAGCAACTAAAAACAACTAACCCTGTATTAGCGTTTGATGTACTTAATGCCTGCGAAGACGATGCGCACGCACTAGAAATTCAAATAAGAGAGCAATACCGTTTAGGTAATAAAGAATGGGTAAAGGCGCAACTTGAGAAAATTATAGAAAATCCGCTCACCGATGAGTTACTGTACTTTGCGGATGACTTTTTAATGCGCAAATTTAACAAGCAAACACGCTCACGGCTTAGTGAAATGTTAGCCAGTACACGCTGTATTATAGAAGTTGATGAACTTTACCGTGGCGATGTTGAGTTAGGTGTAAGTGATCACTACACTCGTCAAGGCAAACAGGTTTTTTATACTGAAAATACTTTGTGGCAAAGCTTATTTGCGCTGGTTTTTTGGCAGGAACTTTTTATTGAAACCCCAACCCCCCCCTGCAACGAATTTGATATTTATCCGCAAGCCTTAAAAACAGATACATTTTATTTAAATCAATCCTCGCAAGTAGAGGCGCGGCTGGCTGCGTGTAATAGTACCCAAAAATTGCTGCGTTTAGTGTGTAACCATGCAGCGAAGTATTATGAGCAACCAAATGGCTTATTTAGATGGCACAAAGATGTATTAAAGCCATTAGAGATGCTTATTTTAAACAGCCCGATAAATGCGCTATTAAGCCATTTAAAAAACATGGCAAAAAACTACCGACAGCTAAAAGATGGTTACCCCGATTTAATGATTGTTGATAACAGCGCAGTTCATTTTGAAGAGGTAAAAGCGCCCGGAGACAAGCTTAAAAGAAACCAGCTAGTGAGCATCGATAATTTAAAAAACAGTGGTTTTAAAGTCAATATTGCAGCGGTGAAGTGGTATGTAGACCCTAACCGTGTTTATAGTGTAGTTGATATTGAAACTACAGGAGGCCTCAAAGGCGGTAACCGTATTACCGAAATTGGTATTGTTAAAATAAAGCAGGGCGAAATAGTTGATACATGGACCACATTGATAAACCCAGAGCGTCCCATCCCGCGTTTTATTACCTCGCTTACAGGCATTAACGATGCCATGGTAAGCAATGCGCCCATATTTAGCGAGATTGCAGCGCCGTTACTGAATCAATTATCAGGCAGTATTTTTGTGGCGCATAATGTTAATTTTGATTATGGATTTATTAAAAAAGAGCTTGAGAGGATAGGGATTAATTTTAAAATGCCGAAACTGTGTACAGTCGTTGAATCACGCAAAGCATTTAAGGGATTAAAGTCATACTCACTCGGTAATTTATCGGCACACTTTAATTTAGACTTAACCAATCATCACCGTGCATTAGACGATGCCAAAGCGGCCGCGCAGTTATTATTACTGGTTCAGCAAACGGACAGTCAGTGATAGATTTACGTCAGTTAAATGCATTGTGCGTAAAGTAAAGTACCTTGTGTATAAATACAGGGTATTAAAAAAATAGGTTTATCTATTTTTAATGGGCGATTAAAACTGCGCTTATAAAAATAATCGCTGTAAGCTTTGCAATCCCACATAAATATTAAATTTATGTTAACAGGTTTTAGGGCAGATGCTTTAAAAGTGGTTATGTTTCTGAGCAAAAAATAATAAATTAAGGATAATAATGAATCATCAACGATTGAGTGCCACTTTGCTGGTATTGGTGGCTTTAATAACTGGCTGTAATTCGTCACCAATAAGTCTTTACAGCGATAATACCATGAAGAAAAAAGAATATAATGATGTTAAGGCATACAAAAAAGGGGAGTTTGAAGAAGCTTTTAACTATTTAGAAGAGCCTGCTGCATTGGGCTATAAAAGTGCACAATACACCCTAGCGTTTATGTTTTTAAAAGGGCAATATCTAGAGCAATCAACTAAGCTTGGTATGGGGTGGTTAGGTGTTGCAGCAGAAGCTGGCGTTGAAAATTGGTCACAACAATATGATACTTTTTATACTGCTGCGACAACACACGAGAAGCAAGAAATAGATGCAATTGTTGCCGTTTATATTGAACAATTTGGTGTTAAAGCTCAAAACATGACATGCCGTAGATCAACATCACCGAGACGAACATTCGGCGAAATTAAAATTGATTGTAGTAAACATGACGGCGCTGTCACTGTGTATGAAGTAGACACAATTGAATGAAGCTAGTTGTTAACTAGCTTCTTTTCAAAGTCACTTTTTACGATATCGAGCGCTTTTAATACTTCTTCGGGCTCTACATCGTGTTGCTCTAATATCATAATTAAATCAACAGCCAGTTTTATGTGTGTAGGGGCGTCTTCTAGCGGTTTACTCATTAATATCTTTCTTTTTAGCAATCTGATCAATCGCAAAGTTAATGGCAAGTTCAACGCGTTGCTGCATATCTAAACGATCTGTTTGAGTTAAATAAAATGCCATATCTACATCGTATCTAATATAGCGTGGGGGTAATTGATTGAGTACGGTACAGCAAAAGTCAGCCATTACATCGTCGTTGTAACGTTCATTAAGTTTACGTTTTTCTATTTCTTCTAAAACGAGTTTTTCGTAAAAATTATGTATGTCGTCATCTAATCGCATATTCCTGCCACTCTTTTTTATTGTCTTTGTTGAGTCTATACCAAGGATTGTTATAAATCGAGAGCCGCTTTAAATAGTTGCTTATGGACACTGACTAAATTGTTGATGTTACGCTGATAACCACCACCTAAAGCGCACATCAGCGGTATGTTTCGCTGCTTACAAAAGTTAAGAACCTTAAAGTCGCGCTCATATACACCAGCTAGTGAAATATCAAATAAGCCAAGTTCGTCTTTGGTATAAATATCGGCGCCCGCATTATATAAAATAATATCGGGCTGGTGGAGGCGAACACATAACTCAAGAGCTTGCTCTAGTGTTGTTAAATACTCTGCATCTGTGGTGTTTGCAGGTAAGCCAAAGTCGTAGTTTGAGTGCTGTTTTTGCCGAGGAAAGTTTTGTTCACAGTGAATTGAACAACTAATTATCTGCTCGTGCTGTTGGGTTATTTGTGCGCTGTGCCGTCACCTTGATGCACGTCACAATCAAATATTAATACGGTGTCGGCTTGCTCCGTTGCAATAAGGTGGGCTGCAGCAATGGCTAAATCATTAAAAATACAAAAGCCACTGCCGTAATTGCTGTAAGCATGATGATAACCGCCACTTAAATTAGCCGCTAAACCACTTTCAAGTGCTGTTTCAGCGGCTTGAATACTGGCACCAACAGAGTAAAGAGTTCGCTCAACAAGTTTATAAGAGTGAGGAAATCCCATTTTCTTCACCGCTTTGTCAGTCAACGACCCGTTTAAAAAGTCAGCAATATAATCTGAGCTATGACACAATTTCAATTGCGCTGTTGTTGCTGGCGAAGGTGATATAAATTGGGTGTAGCCTAAAAATTCAACTTCATGCTTAAGCTGCTGATACTTTTTAATTGGAAATCGATGGCGGTCAGGTAATTCTAGCTGCGAGTACAGTTCGTGGTAATAAAGCTGCATTAGCGTAGCTGTTGTTTTTCTACTTGTTGAATTTTGTCTTCGGTGGCAGAAATCGCTTTTCTACAACGGCCGAGTCGTGCATGAGTGGTTAAAATTTCCTGGTTAAGCTTTTGTGCTTGCGCAGGCGATGCTTTTTCCATTTGCAATTTACGCTCTTCAATCATTAATACCAGGCGGCGTTCAAATTCATGGTTTTGTTTAAGTTCGTCATATAACTCGTGGGATGATTGCATGATTTTTTGCACCGCTTGTTTGTAAACAGGCTGTTTAGCACGAGGCTTATAATGACTTTTGTTTTCTTTCACCCAAATAGGAGTCGATTTAATAACATTAAATACCGCTTGTACTTGGCTGGCAATGCGCTCAAGTGCATAGGTGTAAGCATGACGGTGATCGCTCGGTGGTAGGCTGGCTATTTCATCTTCTATTTCTACTACGTAATCAACCAAGTTCATGCTTTTGGTGCTAAATACGGCTCTGTCAAATAAGCTTGGCTGTGCCTGCATATAACGGTTTTTAGCAAATAATTTTGCTTTATCAAATTGCTCAGCTTGTTGCTTAAGCGTAGCAACTTGTTGGCGTAGTTTGTCTAAAGCAGCAGATTGCATATTAAAAGTATGCCTCGTAAATTAGTTTTAACGCTAAAAGTATAACCATAGTATTAAATACTGGGCGAATAAATTTACTGCCAAAACGAATCGCTGAATGTGCGCCAAACCATGCACCAAGCATGATAAAGAAGCCCATTGTAATTCCCAGTAAAAAGTTAACATGGCCAAGTGCAACAAAGGTGATCAGCGAGATAAAGTTAGAAACAAAGTTCATTGAACGCGCCAAACCACAATTGAGTAACAAACTCATTTTATAAAGCATACCGTTTGAGGCAGTCCAAAAAGTTCCCGTTCCAGGCCCAGCTAAACCATCAAAAAAACCTAGGCTTAATCCTTGTAGCCACTGTTTTACTTTTATTGTGCGGGTTAATTTAGGCAGATCATCACTTTGTGTGGTACTTAAATTACCAAACAAGCTGTAGCAAGCCACTAAAATAATAATAATGGGTAAGAGCTTATTTAAAAACTCGATACTTAAATGATCAACAATAATTGTGCCTAACAAAGCACCTATGGCGGTAGCCATAATAGAAGCAAACCAAAATCGTGGGTTAAATAGTTGTTTTTTATAATAGGTGATACTGGCCGTTAACGAGCCAAAACTAGCGGCCAATTTATTAGTGCCAAGCGTTAAATGAGGAGGTAATCCTGCCGTTAACAGTGCTGGTACAGTGAGTAATCCACCGCCGCCAGCAATAGCATCAATAAAGCCAGCTAAAAGTGCAACGCCACATAAAATAGCCCAAGTTGTTGGGTCGAGTGCAAGTTCAAACATCAGTAATCTATTTGTCTTTTAAAAGGTGGTAAGGTGTCAAGCATGGCTTTGCCATATCGTTTGGTGACTAGGCGTCTATCTAAAATAGTTATTGTGCCTGCATCACTTTCTTTACGCAGCAGTCTACCACAGCTTTGTACCAATTTCTTTGCTGCGTCTGGCACAGTTATCGATAAAAACGGATTACCGCCTTTACTTTGCACAAACTCTGCTTGCGCTTCTTCGATAGGCGAGGTGGGCACCGCAAATGGAATTTTGGTAATAATCAGGTTTTCTAAATACTTCCCAGGTAAATCAAGCCCTTCAGAAAGGCTTTGGGTACCAAATAAAATACTGCCCTTGCCTTCATCAATATTTTTAGTATGTAATTTGAGTAAAGCTTCTCGTGACATTTCACCTTGTACTAATAAGTTAAATCCTTTTGTTCTAAGAAACTTACTTACATGGTCCATTTGCCAGTAAGAGGCAAACAACACTAAATTGGCTTTTTTAGTGTTTAGATACTCGGGTAGTGTTTTAGCAATATGATCGCTAAACTCTTTATCTGTTGGCTCTATACTTGAGGCCGGAATGCGTAAAGTGGCTTGTTTTGGGTAGTCAAACGGAGAGGGGACTTTAATAAATTTAACGCCTTCTTCTTTAGCAAGACCGCTTTCATAGGCAAAATGATCAAATGAACCCAAGGCGCTCAAGGTAGCTGAACATAACACGGCTCCAGCACATTCGTTCCACAGCTTATCTTTTAAATAATAACCGACTTCAATAGGACAATCGCTAAGCAGGTGATCATGATGGCTTTTATATTCAAGTCGTTTTATCCAACGCGCATGCGGCGTGCCTTCGCCTTTAGTAGCGTAACTAAACCATAATTTATTAAGTTGTTCTAACCGGTTTATGTATTGCCCACTTTCAGCCAGAATGGGGTCGGCAACATAAGGTTTAATATCACCGTCGCTTACATCTTGTGTGAGGGTGTCGTGCATTTTATTTAAACACCGTAATGCATCAAGCGTGGCTTCGCTAATATCTTTTGCCTTAGCGTGTAACGATTTAGGGATTTCACCATGTTCAAAGCGATAGGTATCGTCTTTAGAATATTCAAAATCGGCGTTGTCGAGTATATCCCGCACCACTTTTAAATCTTTGTTAGCATCGTTAACGCTATCGCATAACTTAAAGTTTTGCCCAATACCTTTTTGACCCACTAACACTTTGGCCATTTTGCCACTGAATTTAGTAAGTTTGTCGAGCCAATCTATCGTGCCTTTTATTGTGGCGGCGGCAGATGAAAAGTCGCGGGTAATATGTGCAAGGTGGTGCGCTTCATCGATTACATAAATGGTATTGTCGGGCTCGGGTAAAATTTTTCCGCCCCCTAAGTCTAAATCGGCTAACAGTAACGAATGGTTTATAACCAATACATCCATTTGCATTAACTGCTGGCGAGCCAGTTGAAAAGGACATGTTTGGTGTGCTTTCATCTGGCGTTGGCAGGCATGCTTATCACAAGCAATGAGCCCCCATACTCTATCAGGAATGGTATCGGCCCAGCTGTCTCTATCGCCTTGCCATTTTTTATTGATATAGGCATCGTAAAGTTGCTTTAAGCACTTAGTTTCCATATCGCTTAATGGCGATGTAAGGGTAGGCATAAACTCCATTTGAGTTTGGCTATCGCAGTTTAGTGCATTATGAAGTTTGTGCGCACAGATATAACGTTGGCGACCTTTGACTAAATCAAATTTAAAATCGAGTCCTGAGTGCTTTTTAAAAAACGGCAGTTCTTTAGCGATTAACTGCTCTTGCAAAGCCACAGTAGCCGTAGAAATAACCAGTTTCTTTTTTTGTGCTAATGCCAGTGGCAGGGCGCCTAGGCAGTAAGCTAATGACTTGCCGGTACCGGTGCCTGCTTCAATAACACAAATACGTTGTTTTTTATGGTATTCACCGGCTAATGTTTTGGCGATTTCAGCAACTAAATAGTTTTGACTACTGCGAGGGCGGTAATCGGTTAGGTTATTTGCAACATGCTGGTGTACTTGTCTAATTGTTTTTTTAAGTGAGCTCGATAGCATGTGATGATTAACCTAAAATATGTATATAATTACAGTGTATATATTAAGTGGGATCGAACATTGACACAAGCAATCTATCAGGGCTTTATTTTATCAAGGCAACAATACGCGGCTAAAAATGCACAAGGGATCACCTTGTGCTATTGGTTGAGCTCTGAGCAAGGCCCGATAAAAGTGACGATTGAAAATCAGCAAGCAGTGTTTTTCATCCCATTATCAGCGCAACATACTGCAAATACTTTACTCGCACAGGCAAATATAAAAGCGCAGTTTAATAAGGTTGAGTTGTGTCATTTTAGTGGCAACGAATGTGTTGCCTGTTACTTTAACGATATAAAAAGTTTATATACTGCACGCGCTCTTTTAGAGCAAGCAATGCCTATTTACGAAGCCGATGTACGCCACAGCGACCGCTTTTTAATGGAGCGCTTTATTAAAGGAGGTGTGTGGGTAACGGGTAACGCCACAACTAAAAATGGCTTTATTGAAATTAGTGACGCAAAGTTAAAAGCAAACAAAGATTACACGCCAACGCTTACGTCTGTTTCTTTGGATATAGAATGTAATGGGGACGGGGTGTTATTTAGTGTAGCACTGGTGGGAAATGGCTTAGATTGTGTATTGATGATAGGGGAGCCGCAGCAAAGTGATTCGACATTTGAAATAGACTGGTGCTATGACGAAATTAACCTGCTTACCAAGTTGCAGCAGTACATTATAAATAACGATCCTGATGTTATTATTGGTTGGAATGTTATTGATTTTGACTTTAGTTTATTGCAAGAACGCGCTGAGGCGTTAGGGCTTGCCCTTAACTTTGGCCGAGATAATCAACCTTTATATATTAATAAAGGCCATTACACCCGACTGACTCTTCCAGGGCGGTGCGTCATTGATGGCATTGATACATTAAAAAATGCGACTTACCGATTTGATAGCTTTTCATTAGCTAATGTTGCAGAGCGGGTGCTTAACGAATCTAAATTAATAAAAACCGATAACCGATTAACAGAAATTGTTCGTCAATTTAACGAAGATAAACTTTCTCTAGCCGCTTATAACCGCCAAGATTGTATTTTGGTTAATCAAATTTTCGAAAAATTAAAGCTATTTGAATTTGCCATTGTCAGAACCAAAATAACAGGGCTTGAGCTGGAGCGCATGGGTGGCTCGGTTGCCGCATTTACAAACTTATACTTACCTCTGTTACATCGCAGTGGTTATGTTGCTCCCAATTTAGGCGATCATGGGCTCTCATTTGAGAGCCCTGGTGGTTATGTGATGGAGTCGACCCCAGGGCTGTATAAAAACGTTTTGGTACTTGATTTTAAAAGCCTATACCCTTCAATTATGCGTACGTTTTGTATTGACCCGTTAGGTTTAATCGCAGGGTTAAACGCACCAGAGCATGCGGTTGAAGGGTTTAATCAGGCGTTATTCTCAAGAACGCAGCACCATCTACCCAAATTAATTGCACACCTCACCCAAACACGCCAAGAGGCAAAAGACACTAATCAACCTATGCTCTCACAAGCGATTAAAATTATTATGAATAGTTTATATGGCGTACTCGGCTCTAAGGGTTGTCGGTTTTACGACCCCCGTTTATCGAGTTCTATCACGTTACGTGGCCATGAGATAATGCAAACAACCCGTAAATGGATAGAAGCGCAAGGCTTTGAGGTGATATATGGTGATACCGACTCTACGTTTGTAAAACTTTGTGAAGATAAAAGCCCTGAGCAATGCAACGAAATTGGCTGCCAACTTGTTCATCATATTAATACGATGTGGCAAGCTGATTTAAAACAACGCTATGATTTACATAGTTATTTGGAAATTGAATTTGAAACCCATTACAGTCCGTTTTTTATGCCAACTATTAGGGGGAAAAAAACAGGCTCTAAAAAGCGATATGTAGGGCAAGTAACCAAAAATAATGAAAAAAAGTTAGTCTTTAAAGGTATGGAAACCATTCGCAGTGATTGGACTGAGTTTGCACAAGAGTTTCAAACCGAATTATTTGAGACGTTATTTACTGACAACTTCGAAATACAACAACTGCACGATATTATAAATAGCTACACTCAAAAACTTTATAATGGTGAGTTCGACCGTAAATTAGTATATAGAAAGCGGTTAGGGCAGCACCTTAACGATTACATCAAAAATATTCCTCCTCATGTTCAAGCTGTTAAAAAATATAAAGCGAATCATCCTGAGTTTGAAATAAAACGCGGGCAGGTGATTGAATATGTTTACGCAGCAACCGGCGCTGAGCTTTATACCGGTAAAAACACTCTGAACTACCCACTGTACATTCAAAGACAACTCGACCCTGTTGCGCAAATGATATTAAGCGCATTAAACACAACATCTGAATCTACACAAGCCTCGTTGTTTTAGCTTAACTATGAGCTTAAAAAGTCTTTTATAGTTAATTATTCGCCTATAAACGTCAAAGGTGAATAAAAAATTTAAAGGTAAATTAACAATTGTGGCCTTGGTTACAATTTTATCTAAAAAGAATACAAAGCGTAATTTAAATAATCATTTATTCAAACTATTAAAAATCAATTGGTTACCATGATGTTGTTTCTAATTCTCAAGTTTGTTTCTAAATCGTATCCATAAATTAATTTAAAAAACTAATAAAATACCGCCAAAAATGATAATGAAAAGTCATGCAAAGTGCTTTTAAAGTTAATTTAATGTTGACCATCTTGTGTTTGAAGTATTATCATCTGAAGCGTGATCACAAATTAATTAACAAGCTGTGATCAAAAAAATACAAAAACAAATAGTATTCTAGGGAGAATCAAATGTTAAATAACAAAGTTTCAAAAGCAGTTCGCTTAGCGATCGCTTTTGGTGCAGCTTCTACTGCTGCTTTCTCAGCAAGTTCATTTGCTGCAGAAGAAGGCGCAGAAAAAGTTGAACGTATTCAGGTTACAGGTTCACGCATCAAGCGTACTGATTTAGAAAGTGCTAGCCCGGTTTTAGTTCTTAGCCGTGATGATTTAAATGTTAGTGGTCAATTAAGCATCGGTGACATTCTTCAACAAATTCCAGCTGCGGGTGCTGCACTTAATACTGCCTTTAATAACGGTGGTACTGGCGCAACAAACATGGATTTACGTAACTTAGGCGCACAACGTCTTCTTGTATTAGTAAATGGTAAGCGCTGGGTTTCATCTTTAGGTTCTACAGTTGATTTAAACACAATCCCATCGTCAGCAATTGAACGTGTTGAAGTTGTTAAAGACGGCGCTTCTGCTATCTACGGTTCTGATGCTATTGCTGGTGTTGTAAATATCATCACTCGTAAAGATTTTGAAGGTGTTGAGGTTTCTGTATACGGTGGTGAAAACTTAAAGTACAACGATGGACGTCAGTATTCTGCAGATATCACTGTTGGTACTACTTCAGACCGCGGTGGCTTAATGTTTAATGCTAGCCATGTAACTCAACAAGAAATTTGGGCAGGTGATCGCGATATTTCTTCTATGGGTAACAGCTCTACAACTGAAAAAGGCCGTTTACGTCTTACTTCAAGTGCAATCAGCCCTGATCTTCGTGATAGCTTACTTGCTCAAGGTTACACTGAAAACAACGCTGGTAAGTCAAACGCTGGTTTTGATTTAGTTCCTAATGGTGCAGGTTCAGCTGTAGGTTTAGATTCATTCCGTGACCGAGCTGGTGATGTTTACAACTACGCGCCTGAAAACTACCTTGCAACGCCACAAGAGCGTAACAGTTTTTATGTTCAAGCTTTTTATGACTTAAGTGATGACGTTCGTTTCGTATCAGATTTCATGATGACTAACCGTAAATCTTCTCAGTTACTTGCAGCGATGCCATTAACAATTGGTGCATCTTTTGGTGCAGCCGCTAGCCGAGTAGACATCCACGAAAATAATATCTACAACCCATTTGGTGAAACACTGTATGGTGATGCTTCTCGCTCAGGTGTAGAAGGTTATATCCCATTTGCTGGTCAACGTCGTTTTGTAGAAGCGGGTAACCGTATTTACAGACAAAATGATACTACTTACCGTGCAATGGTTGGTTTAGAGGGCGGTATTGGTGATACATCTTGGGTTTGGGATGCTTCTTACATTTATGGTAAGAATAGCCAAGACGTTTTAACAACAGGTCTACTTAACCTTACTCGTGTTAACCAAGCATTAGGTGACAACTGTAATGCATCTACTTCTTGTGTACCGCTTAACCTATTTGGTGGTGCTGGCTCAATTACACAAGATATGGTTGACTTTGTAACGTTTGACAGTGTTTCTCGTGAAGGTTTAGAACTTAAAGATTACACAGTAAACTTTGCTGGTGATGCGTTTGAATTACCTGCAGGTGTTGTAGGGATGGCTGTTGGCTTTGAACGTCGTGAAGAATCAGGTTACGATACGCCTGATCCACTAACTCAAAGTGGTGAAACTTCAGGTAACCAACGTGATGCAACTTCAGGTGGTTTCCGCTTAGATGAAGCTTATGTAGAACTTTCAATTCCAGTATTTGATGGTTTAACCATTGCACCAGCAATTAGATTCTCTGACCACAGCGCATATGGTAGCAACTCTACAGCTAAAGTTGGTGTTGAATACCGTCCAATGGATGATTTACTTCTTCGTGGTACTTGGGCTGAAGGTTACCGAGCTCCTTCAATCTCTGACTTATATGCAGGTAATGCAGATGCATACCCTACATTAACAGACCCGTGTAATTCGGATGCTGATACAGGTGTTGTTCCAAGCCTACCTGGTTGTGCTGGCGTACCAAATGGTTACACGCAAGCTAATACACAGATCCGTGAAACTCGCGTTTCTTCTCCAGATTTACAACCAGAAGAATCAGAATCTAAAACGTTTGGTATTGTTTATAACCCAAGCTATGTTGATGGTTTAGAATTCACAATCGATTACTACGATATCGAAGTTGAAAACTCAATTGGTCGTTACGGTGCTAATCGTATATTGAACGAGTGTACTTCAGGAAGTAATGCATCTTCTTGTGATTACATTGACCGTGATGCTAACGGTAATATCGTTGATTTACGTAACTTCCTACAAAACTCAGGTACCTACAATGTTGAAGGTATAGATTTTTATACTGCATACAAGTTTGATACTGAGTACGGTAGCTTCAGAACATCTCTTGATTTGTCTTATGTAATGACTAACGAGTTCGATGGCGAAGATCAAGTAGGCGTACAGTATGGTGATGCTGGTTATCCTGAATATAAAGGCACATTTGCTCTAGATTGGTCTCAAGGTGACTTTGATGCGCATTGGCAAACACGTTATGTTGACCGTATGCAAAACTACTATGACATAGCTTACGGCGCAGAAAATTACCCAGGTATGGCTGATTACATTGGTTCTTACTTTGTACATGACGTATCTGTAGGTTATGCTCTTGACGCTTACAACACTAAAATTAGTGTAGGTATTGAGAACTTATTCGCGAAAGAACCTTCTCGTGAATACACTAACAATGATTTTGCAATCTCAACTAACAACTTCTCTGTTACAGAGTACGACGTTAATATGGATCGCTTTGTATATGTACGAGCTACAATTAAGTTCTAATAACTTAGAAACTTAAACTTTATTTAAAAGCCACTTTTTAGTGGCTTTTTTATTTTTGGAATATTTATGATTCAACTAAATAAAAATATTGATGTAGTTAATTTACATAGGGAATACTCTAAAAATAAGAGAATTATGGTTGATAGTGTTTTAGAGTTTGATGGTTTTTCTAAAATTACAGAAAAATTAAAACACAATATTCCTTATTTGAATGCATATTCTTTAAATGGCCAATACATTCAATCATCAGATGATGAATTAAAAAATATGTCTCCCAATAAA
Organism: Pseudoalteromonas sp. SM9913; assembly: GCF_000184065.1. Lineage (NCBI taxonomy): Bacteria > Pseudomonadati > Pseudomonadota > Gammaproteobacteria > Alteromonadales > Pseudoalteromonadaceae > Pseudoalteromonas > Pseudoalteromonas sp. SM9913. Next base: position 2,172,251 of record NC_014803.1, on the reverse strand, counting down.
ATGAGAGCGCTTCAGCAGACTATTTATGAAAATGCGAGTAAAGGGGTTGGCTTTTTTTATGGGCGATATGAAATAACTCAGAATGAAAAAGATGAGTTACTAAAGGATCTATTTAATTATCTTAATGGCCAAGAAGTTTTAAAATTGATTAGTGATGTTACAGGTGTAAAGGGTTTAAAAAGTGCAAGTGTGCAATTAACACGCTATGTACCAGGGAATTTTTTGACACGACATAATGATGTACTCCCTACAAAGCAAAGAGCAATCGCTTTTGTTTTTGGTTTTACACCACAGTGGCACCCAGACTGGGGTGGTTTGTTACATTTTTATGAAATGGATGGAAAGCTGACAGAGACGTTTATGCCCAAAAGTAATGTTTTATCCCTTTTTGATGTGCAATTACCACATTCTGTTTCTTATGTAACTCCATTTGCTCGTGCTGCAAGATACTCAATTACTGGCTGGTTTAACTTAAAATAATATTATTTAAGCGGTGCTAAGTTAGGTGTTGATAACTTATTCAATCGTGGCTTACCAGGAAGTACGACTGGCACAGGTGCAGGCTCAGCGATTTACGATAATATTGGTCGATTTGCCTACCTACAAGCTACTTACAAATTTTAAAGCTATTACCTATTAATATAATATTTTTATACTAATAGAGTTTCTTAGAATTGCAGATAAGTATCTAGCGTCAATTAACTTGGCCGGTTGACACCGAATTTTATTTGCTCTTATTGAGCGCTGTTTTGCGTCGGTAACTTTCACCTTCGCAATGAATAATCGTTGCGTGATGAACCAAGCGATCGATTGCCGCGACAGTCATCGTTGAATCATCAAATAGTTCATCCCATTGTTCGAATGATTTGTTTGATGTGATGATCATGCTGTGTCGCTCATAGCGATGGGCTATCAATTCAAACAGCACGCTCGTTTCCTGTTCCGTTTTTCGAACGTAACCAACGTCATCAACGATTAATAAGCTGTATTTATCGAGCTTTACAAGTTCATCTTGCAAGCGTAAATGTCGCTTTGCTTGCTGGAGTTGTTGAACAATCGCTGACGCGGCAACAAACTTAACTTTATGGCCCTGCTCGATAAGGCCATAACCGATACTACTGCCGATATGCGTTTTACCAAGACCACTGGCGCCAAATAGCAATATATTGCCACCGTGCTTCAACCAATCCGGCTGATTTATTAAATCAGCAACAAGGGGCTTACTAACCCCATCAACAAGGGTAAAGTCGAAGCTGCTAAGGTGTTTACCCACGGGCAATTTTGCATCTTTTAAAAGCCGCTGAAGGCGTTTATCATCGCGTGTCGCAAGTTCAATATGGCACAGCTCAGACAAGTATTGCTGCGGGCTCCATTGCTCTTCTATCGCTTTTTTGCCCAGGGTATTCCACTGTTGAAGCATGGTGCTAAGCTTTAATTGTTTCAGCATTAAAGGTAACGAGGCCGTGAAGTTATCCATGTAGGCCTCCCGGTATCATGCTGCTATAAGCGCTCAAGCTGTGTTGCTTTATTGTTATTGTGGGTATGTTTGATGCAATCACTAAAAATTGCGCTTCACATTCTCGGATGGCCGGTAATTGTCGCTGAGTAATTGACGCTGCTACAAATCGTCCTAATTGACGTTCACACCCACTTTGCTTCGCTAAATGGAGCAATTTCACCATGTAATAGCTCGCTTCATCCGCTAAAAGGTGGGCATTAACGTATTCCCAAATAGCTTTGTAATTGTCGCTTGGAAGTAAGTCGTCACGTAGTTGTGAGTAGCGAAATGCCAATGGTTTTTTAACCAGTGCGTCAATAACATGCAAGTAACTAATATTACGTGCACGGCACCCTTTAGAGGCATAGACACGCGCTAACGTTTGAACTAAATCGCTGCCATAGCGCAGCTCTAAACGGTTGTCATATAAACGAACAAGTAATCGGCTACCAACAAGGCGTGACGGGACGCTATAGGTAACACGTTTCAATGAAATAGTACTCGTACGTGACACCGTTAGATAATGCTCGGTGTAATTGACGCTCATCGTCCGTGGTAAAGCATGTAATTGTCGCTGCTCTACTGCGTATTTATCACTTACACGGCGATTACGGCGAGCTACAATGTCGGCAACAAACGATTCATAGACTTCTCTTGTCTGAAAGTCATAACTACCACGGATTTTTAATGCTTGCTCCAGTTGCGATTTAAGATGCCCATGAGGGCTCTCAATAGCCCCATTTTCATGCGCAATACCGCGGTTATTGCGGGTCGCTTTAAAGCCATAATGGGTGACTAATTCATTAAAGCGCTCTGTAAAATCGTTATCATTAGTGTGATTACGATACGCAGCACTCAGACTGTCTGTACGCACTTCTTTAGGCACACCGCCGGCTGCTTTAAATGCGTTTTGCACGCCATCAGAAAAAGCAGCAAAGCTTTCACCGCCGTAAATCACTTGGGCGTAAGCCCAGCCACTGGCGGGCATACGATAATGAAACAACATATGCTTTAGGGGTTCACTAGCAATGGTAACGGGTGACTTCACATGTGTAAAATCACACATACCTAATAGGCCATACTCGTGTGTTTGCAGGAATACGACCTCTTTACTTGAGCCATACAGTGCCCGCCATTTATGAATTCGACGCTCTAATGTACGCCGTGAGCTAGGGTTAAATTTGTCGGTGTGAAACTCGCAAAGGTGATCAAAAATTCCCACTGGAGTTAACGTTGCATCACCTTGAAGTAGAGGGACAACAATACTGTCCCAGATAGACTCAAGTGGATCTATACGCGTTCGCCATTGGCGTTTATTAGACAATGGCTGCTCATCCAGTTTATCAATGCGCCTTGCTGAACGTTCTGAAATACCTGCTTTCGCAGCCGCGATAACTTGGCTATTACGCTTTCTATGTTTCATATAAATAGTGACCTGCTGATCAGTGATTCGTGTTCCCGGCACAGTGAACTCCTCCGTTCTGCTGTACCGAACCTTATCAGATCAACCGGCCAAGATAATTGTCGCTAGACCGGCCACCGTAATTGTCGCTTAATAAGATAAGTTAAGTATGTAATTAAATACCCTTAATCATTTTGATTAAGGGTATTTTTTTATATTTATACATAATATAGTTCTCTAAATTTATAAACAGTTTGAATATTAGTTTATGAATATAAATTATTTAAACAAATGTGAAATAAAGCTGTCTTCCTAAAACATAACCATTAATTAGATTAAGAATTCTTACCTTTGATGACCTACACCCTTAGACCCTACCAGAGCGAGGCGGTTGAACGCACCGTTTTACACTTTAGAAAAACCAATGATCCTGCTGTCATTGTGCTGCCTACAGGTGCGGGTAAAAGTTTAGTGATTGCTGAACTTGCGCGTATCGCTAAACAAAAAATATTGGTGTTGGCGCACGTAAAAGAATTAGTTGAGCAAAATGCTCAAAAGTATAAAAGCTTTGGTCTTGAGGCAAGTATATTTTCAGCCGGATTAAAAGAGAAGTCGTTAACCCATCAGGTCACTTTTGCGAGTGTGCAGTCGTTATCGCGTAATTTAGACAAACTTAATGAGCACTACTCACTACTTATTATTGATGAGTGCCACAGAGTGAATGGCGAAAAGAAAAGCCAATACGGTAAGGTTATTAATGCACTTAAATCTCACAACCCTGAATTAAAAGTATTAGGTTTAACCGCGACGCCTTACCGACTAGGGTTAGGCTGGATTTATCAGCATCATTACCATGGGTTTGTAAGAGGCAATAAAGAGAGTCCATTCAAACACTGTATTTTTGAATTACCTTTGCGCTATATGATCAAGCATAACTATTTAACTCCCCCTAAAGAGGTTGATGCTGCGATTAGCCATTATGACTTTTCATCTTTAACTAGCAATGCATTTGGGCAATATAGCAATGAGGATATGAATGCGCTGTTAAAAAAATCGACCCGTGCAACTCAAACAATTTTACAACAGGTTATACAATACAGTGAAAATCGTTACGGCGTGATGATTTTTGCAGCTACGGTTATGCATGCACAAGAGATAATGACTTATCTACCAGAGGATCACAGTGCGCTGATCACGGGGGATACGCCAAATAGCGAACGCGATAAAATAATAAAGCAGTTTAAAGCTAAACAGTTAAAATATTTAGTAAATATATCAGTACTGACGACGGGTTTTGATGCCCCTCATGTTGATTTTATTGCTATTTTACGGCCCACAGAGTCGGTAAGTTTATACCAGCAAATTGTCGGTAGAGGCTTGAGGTTGGCTGAGGGTAAAGATGATTGTTTAGTGATTGACTATGCGGGCAATGGCTTTGATTTATTCTACCCAGAGGTGGGAGATAAAAAAGGCGATAGCGATAATGAACCCGTGCAAGTACTGTGTCCTGGGTGTGGCTTTGCCAATATATTTTGGGGAAAAACAGATGCTGATGGCAAAGTAATCGAGCACTTCGGCAGGCGTTGTAAAGGTTTGCTAGAAGATGATAACGGTTTAAGCGATCAATGCGATTATCGTTTTCGTTTTAAAGAGTGTGAGCAGTGCGGCGCACAAAATGATATTGCTGCTCGAAAATGCCATGATTGTGATGCTGTGATGGCCGACCCTGATGATAAGTTGCGCAATGCGTTAAACCTTAAAGATGCATTAGTCCTACGTTGTAGCGGCTTGAGTGTGGTAAAACTTAAAGAGCAATTGTTAAAAATTACTTATTTTGATGAAGACGGAGCCAGTTGTGATGAAATTTTTGATTTATCAAACAAAGGTGTTCGGTATTACTTTAATCAGCAGTTTGGTAAGCGTATAAGTCAGGGCCAATCCCCGATTGAATTTGTCAGTGCAGAGCAAGTTATAAAAGCGCAGTTTGATTTAATACCACCGGATTTTGTGATTGCGCGAAAAAGTAAAAAATATGGCTGGAAAGTAGCAGATAAACTTTTTGATTATAAAGGCAGCTTCAGAAAAGCAAACCAGCTAAGTCGATAGACTAAGCTGGATATCATTCATCATTTAAATTAGGGATTATGCCTCTTCTGCGTCTAATCCCCAACCATCACCATAGCCATTAAAGCTGTTCGCTATGCTTTCAATGTATTGTTCTGCTTGGCCTAACAGAGCATGTTCAGGCACCATTTGTACATGGGCAATTACTTCCCAAACGCCGGTATCTTTGCATTTTTCAACATCAGCAGTTTGCACTAATGCATCGTTTACAATCTCAGTTGCAAATTTTTCGGCATCAACCTGTTGTTCAAATAAAATGTAAAAATCAATTTGTTGCATTTTACTTAAATCTACACCAGCGGCGGAAATTTCAGCAAGTAGCTGGCCATTGTCATCATCAGGGAATTGCATTAAAAAACTCATTAATTTTATTTTGTACTCGTTATAGCTATTGTAACCAAAATAAACCGTTAACGCGTACTAAATTTTGACTGCATCTTTGAGTGTTAATTGCGATTAAGTTAATGTTAGGCTCATTGTGGCTATGGTAGTATATCTCTGTCTAGCGGTTTATTTTATGGATACCACAGTAAGGATATTTACTTGTTCAATCAGCTTTTAAAGTTTTTTGTTTTTTTTGCTTGTTAGTAAGCCTGTCTTCTATTGCTTCTGAAAATATAATTGAAGATTATGAAATTAAAGGGATCAGTGGCGACTTAGAAAATAACGTTGCACTTTATTTAAAACAACTTGTTGGTGAAAAACCAACCCGTACACTTCGTCGGTATGCAAAAACGCAAGTTGAGAACAGTATCAAAGCCTTAGGTTATTACAGTCCAGTAGTAAATATTGATTTTGATAAAGACGAGCGCGAACTTGTTGTAAATATAGAGCGAGGCCCAGCCACACGTATTGAGTCACTTAATATAACTATTAATGGTGAAGCAAAACAGGATCCGTTCGTTCAAAAAACGATTGAAGATCTTAATTTAAAACAAGGTGATATTTTAAATCATGGGGTTTATAGCAGCGCGCATAAAAAAATAGAGTCAGTGTTGCTAGAGTATGGATATTTCGATGCAAAATGGCCTGTTAGAAAATTTGAAGTATCACTAAAAAAACACAGCGCAACCATTACTTTTACTATTGATAGCGGAGTTCGTTATCAATTTGGTGATATTTTAATTGCCAGAAATACTCCAGCCGAAAAATATATCCGCTCTTTGGCGCCATTTAAAATGGGTCAGTCGTACAAAGCATCCTATATTGCCGATTATAATCTTGATTTATCAAGTACCCCTTATTTTAAGAGCGTGCGTGTTTACGCCGATATTACAGCGAGAAAAAACAAGCAAGTTCCTATAAAAGTAGATGTGTTACATAAACCAGAAAATAGTTATGAAATTGGTGGTGGCTTTAGTACAGATTTAGGGCCGAAAGTACGTTTTAAATGGAGTAAACCATGGATCACCGATAACGGGCACTATCTTGAAAGCAATTTAAATGTTTCTCAAAAACAGCAAGATATTTCCATGGCTTACACCGTGCCGGTGAATGATCCGAACGATGATTTATGGCGCTTTTCTGTCGGTTATAAGTTGGAAGATGAATTAACCAATCAAACTTACAGTGAAATACTAACAGGTCAGTTACAGCGCCAATGGTTAACTGAGCATAAATGGGTACGAACGGCTTTTTTAAGGCGTGAGCAAGAAACCTACCGCATAGGGGATGACGAAGAAAAAACAACTGAAATGTTAATGCCTGGGATCAGTTATGCGCGTAAACAATCAAAGGGTGGCACCACACCTTATTGGGGGGAGCAGTGGTCTATTTCAGCTGAGTTTGGACTCGATAGCGTACTCTCAAGTACCAATTTGGTTAGAGTTCAATTACAGCATGCTTGGTTACGTACTTACCTTGACCGCCATCTGCTCTTTTTAAAAGCAAACGTGGGCGCAATGATTGTTAATGATATAAATAACGTGCCATTTTCTTTGCGATTTTATGCCGGTGGCGATCAAAGTGTCAGGGGTTTTGCTTATCAGTCGATTTCTCCGCAAAACGAGCAGGGTGAGCGTATTGGTGGTAAATATTTATTAGCGAGTACCGTTGAATACAACTACCAATTTGCTAAAAATTGGCGAGCTGCGCTGTTTGTTGATGGGGGGACCGCAACCAATGATTTTTCTGAGCAATTTGAAGTTGGTGCAGGGTTTGGTTTTCGTTATTTAACGCCTATAGGGCCAATAAGAGTTGATCACGCGTGGGGGCTCACTAAAGAAAGTAAAAGTACCCGTTTAAGTATTACCATAGGGCCTGAAATTTAATGTCAGTATTTAAAAAAGTAACGGCGATAATTAGCGCCGTTTTAGCAACGCTGTTAGTTACACTGTTTTGCGTTTTGTTTACCGCCCCTGGTAATCAATTGCTTGCTTATACAGCGAATAAATTGGTTGATGGATTAACCATTGAAATAAAAAATGGCCGATTTTTATACAATGATGCGTTTAACTTACAGTTCGACCAAAATGGCGTAAGCGTTAATGCACAGCAACTAAAGATAGATTTATTTTGGTGGCAATGTGATGGTATTTGTATTGATAATTTAAGCGCTAAGTCGATTAAATTAACCTTGCCAAAAAGCGCTGAGAATAAAGATGAGACGCCAACCGAAGCATTAGAAAAAATAACCTTACCCTTTAATATTGCATTAAAAAATCTAGCTATTGATGAATTTATTTTAAATCATTCAAGTGCAAATGTAACACTTAACACTCTGCAATTGTCGGCAAAGGCTGAAGGGTCTGATGTTACAATTAAACGCTTGACCATTCCTCGTATTAATGTGGTATTAAAAGAGCAAACCGCAGCTCAACAAGCAGCGGCTAATCAACAAACAACAACGGCTATTAATGAATTGCCAGCTTTACCCAATATCGATTTTATCTCACCACTTAACATCAATGTTGAGCAGTTCAATATCACCAACGTGACAATAAATCAGGGCGAGCAACACTATTCAATTAATGATATTGCTCTGCAAATGAGCGTAGAAGATGCCACTATTAAGGTACAGTCACTATCGGCAGGTTATCAGCAGTGGCAGTTAAAAACTCAGCTTGATGCAACACTTGAAGGGGCAATGCCAATTAACGGCAACATTAGCTTAAAAGGGAATGAACATGGAGCTACTCTTGATATAAATGGTGATCTAGCCAAGCTTAACATTGCGCTTGATACCACAGGATTATTTCCTTTAAATTTGAGAGCAACAGCCAATCTCAAACAGAAAAATTATCCCTTTAGTGTTAATGGCAAAATTAATCAATGGCTTATTAATACACAAAGTAATGAGCTAAAGGTTAAAAACATCAATTTAAGTGCCCAAGGTAATGCTAACGACTATCAATTAAGTTTAACGGGTAATACTCAGCTAGATGCTTATCCAAGTGTAGATTTAAATGCTCAGCTAAAAGGCACACTAAACAAGGCAACGCTTGAAACGCTTGCTTTAAAAGCTAACGATAGCGCTGCGAATATTAAAGCACAGCTTGATTGGCAACAGGGAATTAAAGCGGACTTTACCGGCGTTTTATCAAATTTAAAAGCGCAATACTTAACCGATGCCCTAACCAGTGATGTTTCAGGGACGTTTAAAGGCGTATTTAACGCCCAAGCCGATACCTGGCAGCTAAGAATGAACAACACTAAGCTAGCCGGCTTACTGAACAACGTGCCCTTAGAGTTTGCTGCAAACTTTAAGTTAGATAATCAACTAAAAGCGGATATCGATAGTTTTTATTTAAGTAGTGGTACTAACAAGTTAACTTTGAATGGACAGGTAGATGATACATGGCAAGTTGACGGTGATATTACGCTTAATAGTGATGAGCAGGCTAATCTGCCTTTTATTGCTAACGGTAAAGCGGACTTAAAAGTACGCGGCAACAGATTAACCCCTTCGGTTGACTTAGTTGTTATGCTAGAGCGCTTTATTTTTAATGAGATAAACATTAATAAACTCGCTATAAAATCTCAATTAGATACGGCCGCTGATTGGCAAACTGATCTCAGTGTTAATGTTGCATCTGCACTGGTCGCTGGGCAGCAAATTAATAATATAGACATAGCTGCCAGTGGTGATAAAACAGATCATCAACTTAGCGCGTCGATTGATGCCGAAAAAGGCGCGGTGGAACTTGAGCTTAATGGCAAAATGAAAAATGCCATTTGGAATGGTGAGCTAAGTGACATAACCCTTAGTGATAAAAAGCTGAGTTTTAATAATACTAAAAAAATATCCGTTATGGTGAATACACAAAACGGGGATTTTGATGTGAGCGCTCATTGTTGGCAATCAGCTCAAAGTAAGTTGTGTATAGATACCTTGTCACAAACAAAAGCGCTAGGGCAGTTTAATGCAAAGCTTGCTAACCTCTCACTTGCAGAGCTTAAGCACTTATTACCAGATAATATTCGCACACGCGGAGACTTAACAGGTGATTTTGCTGCTAATTGGCAGTCAGGTGCACTTAAAACGCTCAGAGCGAATGTAAATTCTAATGGGTTAAATGCAGTGCTAACCTCAGAAGAGGATCAATTTAAACTCCCAATAGAAACACTCAATATTAGTGCTTTTTCAGATTCGCAGGTTGGTAAAATTGAAGCTAACTTGGCATCCAGTGTGCTAGGTAAAATAGCTACCGAGATAAATATTGACGACATTCAAAATACACAAACACTCTCTGGTAACGTTAATATAGATAAAATTTTACTCTCAGACATTCAGCCATTTTTAGATACGCTTGAGCAACTTAAAGGGGCAATCAGTGGGCAGGTTGCATTAGCAGGAACGCTCAAAGATCCTCAGTTAGATGGTGAGCTTAATATTGCAGACATTAATTTAGAGGGAGAGCAATTACCTGTTGCACTTAAAGACTCTAATATACATATTTTATTTAATAAAACCACAGCAACAATTAAAGGCAACTTAAGTGATCCTCAAGGCGGGCAAGTTAAACTTACCGGTGATGTTGATTGGCAAGGCGAGCAACCCGCGGTTAATGTTGCAGTTATTGGCAATGAGTTTTTTGTTAGAGCGCAACAGGGTGTGATATTTAAAGTATCACCCGATCTAAAAATCGGCATAGCAGATAACGCGCTTAACCTTGTTGGTGAAGTGGTTGTGCCTTATGGACGTATAGAAATTGAAGAGCTGCCCGAGGGCGCAGTGCAAGTAAGCGATGATGAAATAATTATTGATCAAAAAACACAAGCGGCTAAAAAAGTCCCTTTTGATTACGATATAGACTTAAAAGTAACAGTAAAAAATGATGTAAAAGTTGAATCGTTTGGGCTCAAGTCTAAAGTAACTGGTGATTTAGCGCTTAAAATGAGCCAAGGTACGCCAATTATTGCCACCGGAGAGCTTAATTTAATAGAAGGGACGTATTTAGCCTTCGGGCAAGACTTGATAATTAGAACAGGGCAAGTAGGTTTTAGTGGCGCAATCGACAAACCGTATCTCAACATTAAAGCGATTCGTAACCCAGATAATACCGCTGATGGTGTGATTGCCGGGGTGACTTTAACCGGCAGTGTTGAGCAACCTACGTTAAAAGTATTTTCTGAGCCTGCGATGGATCAAGCCCAAGCCTTAGCCTATTTACTCAATGGGCAACCATTAGGAGAGGGCGACAGCTCTACAGATGCTATGTTAACTCAGTTATTACTTTCTCAAGGTGTGAGTCGCAGTGAGGGAGTGGTTTCTAAGGTGGGTGAAACCTTTGGTTTATCTGATGTAAGCTTAAGCTCTAAAGGCAGTGGTGAGCAAACAAAAGTAGAGATATCAGGTTATATAGCCCCAAGCTTACAGGTTAAGTACAGTGTCGGGGTATTCGACTCACTCAGTGAAGTGGCTGTGCGCTACCAGTTACTCTCTAAACTATACATAGAAATAACCAGTGGCTTATACCAAAACGTAGACATACTGTATAAGTTTGATTGGGACTAGGGTCTGTTGACCTTTGCGGATTAAAATTTGTTCAAACTAGGGGCAGTTTAATCGCGGCGCGAGGTTTGTAACCTAGTGGGCTAAGTAAAAACCGAGTAACAAAGAGTAAATTGCCCCTAGGCAGAACCCGAAGGGCAGCGCCTGTTTGGCATTGATGCTGCGTTATCGCCTATTTATGGGGAATAACCACACCACATAGGCTCTGCCTTGCCTAAATACCAAACAGGCTGCTGCAAATTTAACCTTGAAAGGTCAACAGACCCTAATAGATAACAATAAAAAGGAAAGGTATGAAAAAGTGTGTAGTGACCCTTTTAGTGTCGGCCTTGTTAGGTGGGTGTGCCCAGCAAAGTACTCAATCATCAGCCTCATCGGCTAAAAAGCTAACAAGCAGTGAGATTATTGCGGCGGCTAAAGATGATGAATGGCGATGGGTCGAATCAGAGAATATTCTAAAGTTAACCCTGCCCACAGGCGCCGCATATATTGAGCTTAACCCCAAACTTGCGCCTAAACACACTGCGAATATTAAAAAACTGGCAAGACAAGGCTTTTATCAAGGTACTCACATTTACCGTTTTGTTGAAGGGTTTGTAGCTCAAGGTGGCGATAGTACGGGTAAAAAGTTAGCCAAAACTAAACATAGCACGGTGCCAGCGGAATTTTATTTAACCACCACTGAGCCACTTTCAATAACCCAGATGGGCAGTGATGGTTATGCACCCGTAACGGGGTTTTTAGGTGGCTTTGCGGTTGCACAAAACCAAGCGCATACACAAACGTGGCAAGTCCATTGTCATGGCATATTTGCAATGGCGCGCGATAACGATATAAACAGTGCCAGCAGTGAGTTTTTTGTCACCATAGGTCAAGGGCCGCGTTATTTAGACAAAAATATTACCGTGTTTGGTCGGGTGCTTAAAGGCATGGCACATTTTCATCAGCTAGCGCGAACGCCAACTGAGAATACCGAGTTTAACCCCATTACAGATCTACAAGTATTAGCGGATGTAGCAGACGATAGCAGTCAATTTAAAGTAATGAAAACAGACTCTGATTCATTCAAACAATTAATTATTGCTAGGGGTAACCGCAGCGAGGAATGGTTTGCGTACAGCCATAATTATATTGATGTGTGTGGCATGGCGGTGCCAACTAAGCAACTTAATGACTAAAAAAGGAGCCTCAGGCTCCTTTTTTGTTAAGGTAACGCGACACTTATTGTCGGTTTATTTTTACCGCAAATGGGGTTTCGTTATAATGTGTTGAGCGATATGGGTTTATATCAAGCCCACCACGGCGCGTATAACGAGCGTATACTTCAAGTTTTTTAATATGGAGTTGAGTGGTTAAGTCGCTGTAAATACGTTCCACACATTGCTCATGAAACTCATTGTGAGTTCTAAATGAAATTAAATAGCGTAATAATGACTCACGACAAACTTGCTCACCGGTATAGCGAATAATAATACTCGCCCAATCCGGTTGTGAAGTAATTAAACAGTTAGACTTAAGCAAGTGGCTATGCAAAGTTTCGGTGACTATTTTATTGCTTTGTGATTTAAGTGAATGGGCATCAATATGGTAGTTATCTATCTCAATATCTAACTCATCTATACACTCACCTGGCAGTGGTGTGCAAGGAATACAATTGTAGTCATCAGCGCTGTATAAGGTTACCTTTACAGGGCTGTTTACCGCATTGGATAAGTCGTCAATTAAATGTTGTTTAACAATTTCAATACTCCCAAAACGGCTTTGATTAAAGCTGTTTAAATAAAGCTTAAACGACTTTGATTCAATAATATGACTACTTTGACATTCGAAAGTAAACAATGCCACCGCAACTTGAGGCTTACCTTTAGTATTTAACCAAGACAGTTCGTAACCTGTCCATATGTCTTGGCCTTTAAACGGCAGCGCAGTTTCATCAATACTTAATGAATCACGATTAAGCTTGCGAGCAATAGGAAAAAGCAAGCTGGGCGTGTATTGATCGACATACTCAGTAGATTGACCAAGTACGCTGCCTTTAAGATCAGGAGAATTGCTGTAATCTGTCATGTTTGCTCTTAAATAGTTACAATGGGGGCATTATATATAAATTAAATGAGTTTCACAGTATGTCTGTTGCAATGCAATTAGCTCAACTTCACGAAAAATTTAGCCAACAAACGATTACTAATACACAAAAGCGCCCATTAATCGTCCACGATGAGCAATGGCCAAGCCCATGTGAAATAGGTAGCGCCGATGAACATGGTATGATCCAATGGCAAGCGATAGTTAGAGAGCCTTCAGGTTCATTAACCGATCTCGCTAACGCATTGGAGCTTGAGTTTCCAGAGGCGTTGAGTCAATTTTATGGTCATATGTTTGCTGGCAGTGTTGTAGCCAATATTGACGGACATCAAGTGGAATTATTACAAGCATGGAATGAAGATGATTTTGACCTACTGCAACAAAATATCACCGGTCATGTTTTAATGAAACGTAAACTCAAACAAGCGCCAAGTGTATTTATTGGGTTAACCGACCAAGACGATTTGCTTGTTACCGTATTAGTAGAAACAGGTGAGGTGTGCCTAGAGTATGTAGGTAAAAAACCACATCATGTACTTGCCAAAAACCTCAGTGAATTTATAGCATCGTTGACAGTATAATTATAAGGTAGTTTTAAGGTGTGATGTTTTTAGACATAGCACCTTAAGTGTGGGATTTATTGAAAATCCCACGAAATATTAGAGACTATACCACACGGTTCACACCTAAAATCAAACAAGCCAAACCAAGGCTCGGGTAATTTCCATTCACCATGGCAACTCGGGCATTTACGCTCAAGTTCAGAGGCTTTATCAACCCCCCCCACACGGTATAAATAATAGTAAACAGGCTTTTTAGTTAAAAAACTAATCCGTTTAGTTATATCTTTACCACGGCGGTATAAATCACTTTGGGTGCTGGCTATTTCTTCAAGCGCTGGAAATTCACAGCGTGTTGCACCATTAATTTGAATTTGATCGCACGCTTGCCAATCTTCTTGCCATTTAATTAGTGTTTTATAGTCACCATTAGCAATCGCAGGAATATTAAATAGCGGCACGGGTAAAAAGTCATCGCCACAATACAGTGGGCTACATGTATGCACATAGGTGGTATATAAAATATAGCTTGATGGCTCTTTACAGCCATCGGCACCATTGGAGTGAATATCTTGGCCGATGACCTTTACTTTGGGAGCAAGCAAACCAGCGCCATGAAGCTTTTCAACACTGTGTTTAACAAACGCACTGTTATTAAGTGGGTGCATGGCGTCTTCGGTCGGGCACATTACACGAGTAATAAAATAGCCATCTTTTAAAACCGTTGGAAATTCCTCTCCAATGATTTGGCCATTAAAGCGTAATGCATTCACTAAGCGGTTTATTGCCTGCTCGGCTTGCTCTAGGGTTGTGTCTTGGTAGCAATCAAATGTTAAATCAACAACAAACATTTATAGTCTCAAATTATTTTTGCTCTAGCAAAGCAAGTAATCGGTCAAGTTTTTGCTCAATTCTATCTAACTGAGTGTTTTTAGGATCTGAGTTACTTGCTTGCTCGGGTGTTTTCATTAAATTATAAATTGAATCGGGATTATTTTTATATTGACTCAGTGCCGCAATAATAACCGGCATAGGAAGTGGTTTTACTAAACGGCTTTTAGTTAGTGCAACAGTGGGGACTTTGCCTTCATCAAGAAGGACTTTAATAGCTTCAAATACAGCAGCATTCATTCGATTTATAACTCTTTAATAAAGTAAGCTCGCAACATGGAAGTTGCGAGCAGGTATGGTAACAATAAAGTGGCTCAGACACATTAAAATGTGCGATTTAATTATTTTGACGAAGGCGAGAGTCGAGTTCGTCAATTACCTCACTCCAATCGCCATCAACCGCCAGCGATTCAGCAATAAAGTGTTGTTGGGCTTCATCCCAAAAGGGAGCATCTTGCAATAATGTGGTATCCGAAATGGCATGCGATGCAATAAACGCATCTATTTCTGCTTCTGTATTAGGTAACCCTAATTGTGCGAACAATGTATTTATGTCGTGCTTAGTCGTATCCATAATCGTGCTCCTTAATGAATTAATACTTAATACTTATTAACTCTAGGGGGGAATGATATATCTAGCCAGTTTAACCCTTACTGAATTTACGCTTTATTTACTCAGTAGTAAGTCGCTAAAGCATGATCTGACTCAATGCAGTGGGTGAGCGTACTAACTAAAATGTAAATTCGCTTATTTGTCCCACTTAGGTATATAGTTATATGAGCATTTGGTCATCGTTGTAGTTCAAAATTAATCCCAAACAAGTTACGCGGCGTAATGACAAAGGGTATAAAATAATAAAGGAAATAAAATGACAGCCACAGCAGAATCCACAGACACGTTTAGCGTGCAACATATTGCACCAGAAGATATCAGTACCGCTGCAAGCCTTATATATCAGGCCTACCAAAATGACCCTATTTTACAAACTCTGCTAGGGTATAACGAAAAAAGCCCTCTGGACTATGAAAAAAAACTCCGTGCGCTTATTCGCGAAGAGCTCAGTAGCTTTTGGCAAGAAAAACAGCCTTTAATTGGCCTTTACCGTAACGATAAGTTAAAAGCAGTTGCTTGTGTATTTGAGTCAAGTAGCCAACTTCAAGCAGAGCGTTATTGGCATTGGCGATTAAAGTTGATGTTAAGTGCCGGTTATTTGCAAACGAATCAATTAATTGAAAAAGAAAAAACTATTCGTGATGCACTAAAGCCACAAGGCAATTACTACTTTTTAGCGTTTATAGCCGTTGACCCACATTTTCATGGTCAAGGGTTTGGCCGCCAATTACTTAAAGGCTTAGATGGTTTATTACATGACAATCCTGAGTCCTCTGGTATAGCGGTATTTGTGACTCGTGACGAACATACGCAATTTTTTAAATCACAAGGCTTTGAGCACTTTAAGCAGCTCACATTTAACCGAGTTAAAGGTGAATTACTTTTTAAAGCTGCTCTATCTGTACAAGGCTAGGTGTTTAGAATTGTGATTATGTAAGCCAATGTTCCAAATAGGGCGCACTTACGTGAGATATATCTTACATTAACGTGCGCCTTGTCAGTTTAACTCCGTATTTTATCTTCTTAAAAACATCAAGCCATTGTTATTTATAGTTATTTTTATTTTTCAATTTTATGACCGTAATTTTTTTTGTTTTCCTCACTATCATACGAAGCCGTTTGCTTTAAACTTTACTTTGTCAAGACGACATAGCCCAATGATTGAGCTACTGCCACGGATAAGGAATCAGGCAACTAAGTAGTTACTAGCAGGAAGCACAAAGGACAAGTTAACACGGATGCAGGGATTAAACAGGAAGTACACGGAGTACTAAAATAGCTGGGAGCTATTTAAAGGACACCAAGGATGATGCGATAGGAAATTGCAGGAGCGTTAGTTTACGCAGGATAGCCAAGGCGGCAAGTGGATATTGCAGGATGCAATGGAGAGTAAACACGGTAGTTTGCTCGTTCAGAGGATGATAAACAGGGAATAGGTAAAGGATACCTTACAGGATGTTTGCAATTGGGGCGTAACTGAGGTTACGCCTTAGTTTTTTGTGCTAAGAAATTATATTCTATGTGGTGGCACAACCACACTTTTTAGTTTTTCATCTTCCATGATTAATACCCCTTGGTAGGCGTTTTCACCGTCACTTGAAAACTCAAAAATAAATTCGCTTTTCATGCCCGGTTTACCACTTTTTAAAATGCCAAATCGACGCTTGTTACAAGCTACACTCATAAGTTGCACTTGCAATTGCTCGCTTTGGCGTTTGGCATGAACGTTCGCTGCTTCGGCTATTTTACGATTTAGCCAAAAAAAATAAATTACAGCACCAATAAGTATGAACGTCCATAAACTAGCCATTTAAGAGAATAACCTTCCAATTGCGCGAGCTAATGTCTCGCTTCTGTTTTCTTCACGTAATAAAGCTAATAAGTGAGGGCGAATAGTCGCAATTGCAACTAAATCTGCAAAAACGCTAGGAAATAATTCAGCTATTTTCTCATGATGCGCACAGTTATCCATAAACACATGTAAACGCTGTGGCTGTTCTAACTGTTTGAAGCAGCGACCAGCAATGGTCAACAAAATATCAGAATCCTGCCCTAAAGGTGAGTTAAGCGCGCAGTCAACAAGTTGTGCGCTAAGCCCTGCTGCTTGCCCTGATGATATTGCACGCAGCGCGGCAGAGGCCGCAACAACATCATTATTACTAAGGGCGGTTTGCCCATAACTTAACAATAACTCACTTAACGAGGGCGGTATTTCGATGTGTTCAAGCATTGCACTTAATGGCTGTAATACTTCAACTGGTAATTTAGGCCACGCTGCTTGTAAGTGCTTTAAGTTATCAGCACTATGAAGACGATAAGCAAAATCGGCAATGCCTTGTAACGCGACATTTTGCCAATTATCAAAGCCAATTTGGCCACTAAAGTAGAGTTGGGCGTGCTCGTAGTATTGCGACGCTGGTTGCTTTAGCAACACTTTAACTTGTGCATTAAACGCCGCTAATTTATTCGCGTTCGGAGTAAATACATAAGGGTTGTTATCGAGTGTGCCATCGGCTTGCTCGCCGGTAATTTCTGTTCCTAGTGCCTGAATAACCATATCTGCAAAGTGATCACGGCTCGCGCTTACTAACTTACTTTGCTCATCAAGTGGGAATTTTAAGAACCACACATAGGGTTCTTTACTGGCTTTGCTATCCCAAAACTGAATCGCTAACCATGCATGACCTGCTAATGGGTAAGGATAAGGAATTTGCGCTTGTTCAACGGCTAAAAATTGTTGTTTATCAAGCTTGGTAATGTGCCTGCCAATATCAAAAGCACGCCATTGAGTGCCTGCACCATCTAAAAGCTGGCCTAACGTAGCTATATGTTCACTCATGGATTTCCAACTGTTTTTACTACAAAATTACCTTAATTATACGCCATAGCGACTGTTGTGGGAACAGGGTATAATTGCATAATACACAGACCAAAGGGTGATTATGTACCAGCAAACCCACATATATTTACAGCAATTAGCGGCGCTACTTAAAAAGCATCAACTGTGGCAGGTTGAGCCACTGAATCCCGATTTATTAGATTCTAGCGTACCGTTTTGTCACGATACACTGGCATTTGAACAATGGTTGCAGTTTGTATTTATTGAAAAGTTACAGCGGCTAATTGACAACAAGCAGCCGTTACCGCGCAATTTTGCAGTCGCCCCGATGGCGCAAATGACACTCACTGATAAATCAGGCAGCGAAGACATTATCGCTTTACTGACCCAATTAGATTCATATTTAGGAGAGCCTAATGAGTGAGCGCCCAGAGCCTATTGAATACGGCGAACTGTCGATTCTTTATCAAGATGAAAATTATGTAGCAATAGATAAACCCTCTGGGCTACTTGTTCATCGCTCATTTTTAGATAAACATGAAACTCAATTTGCAATGCAAATGCTGCGCGATCAAATAGGGCAACATGTGTTTCCTGTTCACCGTCTTGATAGGCCTACTTCGGGTGTATTACTGTTTGCATTAAGCTCAGAGGCGGCGCGTGATATGAATCAATTATTTATTGAGGGCACAATAACAAAACGTTATTTAGCGTTGGTACGCGGGTTTGCGCCTGAATCTGTTTTTTTAGATAAACCGTTAAAAGAAGAACTCGACAAAATAGCCGATAAGTTTGCTGATCAAGACAAAGCCGCGCAAGAAGCACAAACACAATTTAATTGTTTGCATCAAGCTGCGCTGCCTATCCCAATAGGAAAATACCCAACGGTTCGTTATTCTTTGGTAGAGTGTTTTCCTAAAACGGGTCGCAAACATCAAATACGCCGGCATTTAAAGCACTTGTCTTTACCTATTATTGGTGATGTAAATCATGGCGATAACCAGCATAATCAGTTTTTTAGGGAGCATTTTTCGCTTCGCCGTCTAATGTTGTTTGCATCAGAGCTTAGCTTTGTGCACCCTTATAATAATGAACCCATAACAATTAAAGCGCCGCTGGGTGATGCAATGTTAAACATTTGCAAACAGCTGGGGTGGCCAGAACAAGAAGAGGATTATTAAATGGCACATATTAGTATTTTTGTTGGCAGCGTGTATGGCGGTGCAGAGCGATTAAGTGAGCAAGTTAGCGACACGCTAGAGCAAGCTGGTCATCAGGTTAGTGTCTTCGAGCAGCCTACTTTAGATGATATAAAAAATGCTTCGCATATTTTAATTGTTACCTCGACCACTGGGCAAGGCGATATTCCTGATAATTTAGCGGATCTTTATCATCAATTAAATAGTACTTTTCCAATGCTAACAGACAAGCCTTTTGGTATTGTTGCCATGGGTGATAGAAGTTACGGTGATACGTTTTGTGGGGCAGGGCGCAGCTTTGATGAGCTACTACGTGATTTACAAGCTAAACCTGTTGGTAACCGACTAGAAATCGATGCCTGTGAAGACTTTGAGCCATGGCCGGTAACTGAGCCTTGGTTGCAAGCTTGGCTTGGTAAATTACCCTCATAAATGCGCAGACTCTAAATGAAAAAACATAAACTGAGTTTGGTTGTGCTTGCGGGTGGCTTAGGTAGTCGCTTTGGTGGCAATAAACAAATAGCAGCAATCCCTGGGCTAAATTGCACGATTATGGAGTTAAGCATTACTGATGCGTATCGCGCCGGTGTGACACAGGTTGTACTGATCATCAATCAAGCCGTTCGCAGTGAGATAGAACACACTATTTTACCTCGCTTACCTAAAGCCCTTGACGTGGTATTAGTAGAGCAACATAACGCGCTTGTTCCTGATGCATACAAAGCACTATCACAGCAACGTATAAAACCATGGGGCACAGGGCATGCGTTACTGTGTGCCAAAGCATATATTAACAACCCTGCAATTGTTATTACCGCAGATGACTATTATGGTGCGTCTTCATTTTTATTGCTTAGTGAGCATTTTAAAAATAGCCCCGAATGGGCAATGGTGGGGTACCCGATTATCAATACCCTCTCTGAGCACGGTGGGGTTAATCGCGGGGTATGTAGCATTGCTGATGGAAAGCTTGTTGCAGTGACGGAATATTTAAATATTCAAAAAGAATCTGCACATATTGTTGGAAATAATCCGCAGGGCTTGCGTGAAAAAATTAGCCGAGATGCGCTAGGATCTATGAGTTTTTGGGGGATCACGCCGTGCTTTTTTGATTATTTGCAACAAGGTTTTGAGACGTTTTTACAGCAATATAACGCTAATACTCAGCAAGAGTATTACTTACCTGATCAAATCCAGCAAGCGATTAATGTAAAAGCACAGCCTGTATTTGTATACACTGCAAAAGAGCCTTGGTTTGGTGTTACCTATAAATCAGAACTGACAAGCATTGCGGCTACTTTGTGCGCATTGCGTCAAGCGTAAAGGTGTTAATACCAATTTTATTAAAAATATGATCAATCTAGCGTATTAAATAACCCGCTTCCTGCGTTAAAAATTATTTATATAGAACAACTATGTATCATAATTTTCGCCTTGCTATCGCGTTATTTCCTTGTCGCTGTAATCGTTCACTAATTTAATGCAATTGATATAAATTATTGTCGCCTTGGGCGAAAAGAGTGAAGTAGAAAATGAATTCAATTCCTATAGAAGTTTACTTATCTGAGAGTTTTGGCCTTGACGATAAGCATGCGAGTATAAAACCCATTGGTAGTGGGCATATCAATACTACCATGTTATTGAGCACACCTAAGCGGTCATTGGTTGTACAAAAGCTCAATACGGTGGTATTCCCAAAACCACAGTTACTTGTTGATAATGCAAGATTAATAGAACAACACTTAAGCAAAAAGCAGCAAGTCGGTGAGTTCAACTTAGCAATTGTGCGGCATGTAGCAACAACTCAGCATGACTATTTAGTAAATAATAATAACGATACTTGGCGAGCCCTTGAGTTTATTGGTGGCAGTTACAGCGAAGATGTGGTTAATACTGTTAGCCAAGCGCAAACCGCGGCTAATGCATTTGGCCAATTTGCTGCAGCATTAGAGGATTTTGACGCTAACAAATTACATGCAGTTATCCCTAACTTTCATAACTTAGCCATGCGTGCAGAGGTTTTTAAGCAAGTTATTAACGCCGATCCTCATAAACGTGTAGCTCATTGTCAGGAGGAGGTTGATTTTTGCTTGTCGCAGTTCTCACTCATTGATGAGCTCAATGCATTAGCTGGAAAAGTCCCTATTCGCGTGTGTCATAACGATACTAAAATAAACAACATGCTATTTTGTTCAGATTCAAATGATGCAAAAGCGGTGATTGATTTAGACACCTGTATGCCAGGTTATTGGCTTAATGACTTTGGCGATATGGTCAGAACATTCTGCTCTGCAGAGCAAGAAGATTCAACAGCGCTTGAAAAAGTAGGTGTTCGTGAAGACATTTTTGCAGCAATTGTTAAAGGTTACGTTGAACCATTAAAGTCAGTATTAACGGCCGCAGAAAAACAAAGCTTTTGGTTAGGTGCTAAAGTAATGCCTTTTATGATTGGCTTACGCTTTTTAACCGACTATATAGACGGCGATAATTACTTTAGTGTTAAATATGAGAGACACAATTTAGATCGCGCAAAAAATCAATTTGCGTTGTACAGGGATATAGTAAGTAAGCAGCAGGTATTAAAGGCGATGTTAACTCAGATATAAGCCCAATTGGTTATATTGCTCAAAGTGTTAAAGCTAAGCTTTGAGCAATATAAAGCGAGGTTAAACGCTGAAAATACGTATAAACTTCCAACCCCTCAATCGTTATTAAGCATCGGCTAGTTTTACGCGGATTTTGCTTTTATCAACGGTTGTTTGATTAAGGGCTTTAATAGCGCCTTTAACTTCAATGTCGTTTGGCATTTCTACAAAAGCAAAACCTTTTGATTGGCCAGTTTCTTTATCGAGTACTAAGTTACAGGTGGTCACTTTACCGTGCGCTGTAAATAAAGTACGAAGCTCATGCTCAGTGGTAGCACGAGATAAGTTGCGAACTAATAGTTTCATAATGAACCTAATTAAGGGTATCAGCGGTAATTATCTCAAGTAACCCCGCTTTAGCCTAACTTTATTTTACATTTGCTGAAAATAACACCCATAAACAAAAAAAGCTGCTCGTTGGCAGCTTTTTGTTAATCAGCAGGCTTATTTTACTTCTTTACCCGCTGCTTGTTGATCTGCGTGATAGCTTGAGCGTACAAACGGGCCAGAAGCCGCGTGTGTAAAGCCAATTTCATCAGCATACTCTTTTAGTGCATCAAACTCAGCAGGCGGCACGTAGCGTTTTACTGGTAAGTGATGCTTAGAGGGTTGTAGGTATTGGCCTACGGTTAGCATATCAACGTTGTGCTCACGTAAATCACGCAGTACTTCTTCAATTTCGCTAATTTCTTCACCTAAACCAACCATTAACCCCGATTTAGTTTTAACCTCAGGGTGTGCTTCTTTAAAGCGACGTAATAATTCAAGTGACCACTTGTAATCAGCACCTGGACGCGCCAATTTGTACAAACGTGGTGCTGTTTCTAGGTTGTGGTTAAATACATCTGGCGGCGTTTCAATTAATATTTCCAACGCTCTGTCCATACGACCACGAAAATCAGGGACTAATATCTCAATGGTGATTTCTGGATTGTGCTTGCGAATTTCACGGATACAATCGGCAAAGTGCTGAGCGCCACCGTCACGTAAATCATCACGGTCTACCGAAGTGATCACTACGTAGCTTAGCTTCATGTCTTTAATGGTCAGTGCAAGCTTTTCAGGCTCTGCTGCATCGGGCTTTAATGGACGGCCATGTGCTACATCACAAAATGGGCAACGACGTGTACAAATAGCCCCTAAAATCATAAAGGTCGCCGTACCGTGGTTAAAACATTCTGATAAGTTAGGGCACGAGGCTTCTTCACATACAGAGTGAAGGCCATGCTTGCGCATTGCTTGTTTTATGCCGTCAATCCGCTCGGTTGACTTAGGTAAGCGGATTTTAAGCCACTCTGGCTTACGGAGCATTTCGGTTTTTTCAGTTGGTAAAACTTTAACGGGGATCAACGCCATTTTTTCTGCGTCGCGTAGTTTTACACCTGGTTCCATTTTGACTGGTTTATTCATTCGTTTTCAAACCCTTCAGTATGCTTAACCTGTGTTGCATTAAGCTTTTTGATCATGTGTTTTACCAGCCCTTGACCTGCAGCTTCAAGGTTTTGAGGGCCATTTAATTCTTTAGTTTGCACCATATTCATGCCCGCATAACCACAAGGGTTAATGCGTAAAAATGGACTTAGGTCCATGTTAACATTTAATGCTAAACCATGAAATGAGCAGCCACGACGAACTCTTAGGCCTAAAGAGGCAATTTTGCTGTCGTTCACGTAAACACCGGGTGCATCGGCTTTTGCGTATGCATCAATACCGTACTCAGCAAGGGATTCAATAATACATTCCTCAAGCCATGTTACTAGCTCTCGTACGCCAATCTTTAAACGACGTAAGTTAAATAATACATACATCATTTGCTGACCTGGGCCGTGGTAAGTTACTTGTCCGCCACGATCCACTTTAATCACTTCAATGTCACCTGGGGCGAGCAAGTGCTCATCTTTACCGGCTTGGCCTTGGGTAAATACACTTTCGTGCTCTACCAGCCAAATTTCATCTGGGGTATTTTCATCACGGGTGTCGGTAAACTCTTGCATTTTTTGCCAAATCGGCATGTAACGCTGACGACCCAGTTGGCGTACGATTAGGGTGTTTTCGCTCACAACAAATCTCAACTATGGATTAAAGCATATGGCGTACGTCATCGATGTTGCTGATCACGTTGTAAATTTCTTCAATGTGTTTGCCGCTTGTTACAGTAGCTACTAGCGTTACAGACTCGTAATTACCTTTACTGCTTGGTTTTACTTTTGGCGCATAATCACCTGGAGCAATAGGTTGTAATTTAGCTAAAATTTGATCAGTTAAGTTTACATTAGCTAGACCCATAATTTTAAATGTAAATGGGCAAGGGTACTCTAAGTACTCATCAAATTTAGTGTCTTTAACAGGTTCAACCACGACGGGAACTCCTCAAACAAAAAGTGTTGGCTTTGCTAAAACGCGAAGCTTAAAACTGACAGGCTAATGGCAATCTTGAAATGATGCTATTGTTGACCCAAGCCAATGATAGTCATTCAATACGATTGGTATATATGGGGCGCATTCTAGCACTTTTCAAGCAAAAAAAAACGCCTCACAGTGGAGGCGTTCATATTACTTTACTCGCAATTACATAATCTGTAAGCGTAAGTAGTCATATATTTTACTAAAGAAGCTACCTTCTTGTATTTCTTCAAGTGTAACTAGCGGATATTGTGCAATATCTTCGCCTTCAAGCTGTAAAAATAAAGTACCTACTTTTGTGCCTTTAGCTAAAGGTGCCTCAAGGGTATCGTCTAGCTCAAAGTTTGCTTTAAGGTTTTTATGCTGACCACGAGGAATAGTAATAGGTGTATCTTCTAAAATTCCTAAAGAAACATTCTCTTTATTGCCCATCCAAACACGTTGCTCAGCAAAGCTGTCGCCGGCTTTATACGGGGTAATTGTTTCAAAAAAGCGAAAACCGTAGTTTAGTAGTTTTTTACTTTCTACTTTACGCGCGCGCTCACTTGAGGTGCCCATTACAACGGCAATTAAACGCATGTCGTTTTTTGTTGCAGAGGTGACTAAGCTGTAACCCGCCTCAGACGTGTGACCTGTTTTAATACCATCTACATCTAAGCTTTCATCCCATAACAACGAGTTGCGGTTATATTGCTTTATACCATTAAAAGTAAAAGACTTTTGTTTATATAGAGCGTATTCATCAGGCACATCTCTGATAAGTGCAGCCCCTAATGTTGCCATGTCGCGTGGCGTTGTATAATGCGCATCAGTATCAAGGCCATGGCTATTAACAAAATGCGTATTAGTCATGCCTATTTTTTCGGCGTGAGCATTCATTAAATCTGCAAACGCGCTTTCGCTACCAGCAATATGCTCTGCCATAGCAACACATGCATCATTTCCTGATTGAATAATAATGCCATGGTTAAGATCATCGACACTAACTTGTTTACCGACTTCAATAAACATTTTTGATGATTCAGGGAAGTTTTTTGCCCACGCTTTTTCACTAACAGTAACCATATCGGTAGGCGCAATATTACCAGCATTAATTTCGGTACCAATTACATAACTGGTCATCATTTTAGTTAAGCTGGCCGGTGCGAGTTTGGTATCAGCCTCGCCTTCTGCAATAACTTTACCTGTGGTGAAGTCCACCAAAAAGTAACCTTTTGCATTAACTTGAGGAGGCGCTGGAATAATTTGGGCGGTGGCTGAAAAGACGGCGGCAGAACAGACTAAGCCGCAAACACCAGTAAGAATTTTATGTTTAATAGATTTCATCATACTCATTAATGGTTAAAGTTAAAAATATGCGTATTCCCATTCTAAAGGGCTTACTGAGTGTAAAGCAAGAACGCGTTTTGAAATTGATTTTGTTTTAATGTTTCTAGTACTTGTTGCGCATGTTGGGCATCTTTTATTGGCCCTAAGTGCAATCTATAAATAGCGTCTTTTTCAACGATATTTGTCGGTAACTTATACTGTTCTCGCAGTGTACTTGCTAACGCTTCTATGTTGGCTAAGGTACTGCCCGCGGCAACTTGAACGTAGGTTTTTCGTGCATGGGTATCGGCTAGAGTAATGGCTTCTAGCTTAACCTCTGCTGTACCGTACTTATGATATCCAAGTTTGTATGCAGCGGCATAAGAAAGGTCAATAATTCTATTATCATGAAAGGGGCCACGGTCATTAACACGAACAATAATTGATTTGCCATTAGCCGTATTTGTTACCCGCACAAAACTAGGTAAAGGCAACGTTTTATGGGCTGCGGTCATCGCGAACATGTCGTAAATTTCGCCGTTAGAGGTGTGATACCCATGAAATTTACGGCCATACCACGAAGCAATGCCCGTTTCTGAATAGCCGGTTTCATCGAGCATCGGGGTATAACGTTTGCCAAGCACTTCGTAGGGGCGCGTAGTACTCGCACTTTTAATAACTTGAGTAACAATGGCATCTTGCATTTCTAATTCGGTCGGTGCACGAAGCGGCGCCGCATCATGGCGCATGCTGTAACGACTATTTGAACTGCTGCATGCACTTAAAAAGAGGCTAACGAGAATAATAATTATAAGTTGTTTGTAAAGGCGCATTATTTTAAGAGCATCCTTTTATCTGTGGCAATCGACATAATAATGCCAAATGCAGCCATCAGGGTCACCATCGAGGTACCGCCATAACTAATTAATGGTAACGGTACACCTACAACAGGCAGCAAACCCGATACCATGCCAATATTTACAAAAATATAAACAAAAAATGTAAGTGTGAGTGAGCCGGCTAATAGTTTACCAAACGCATCTTGTGCGTTAACCGCAATATAAAGCCCACGGCCAATAATAAATAAATATAAACTAAGTAAAACACACACACCAAATAAGCCAAACTCTTCACTCAGTACTGAAAAAATAAAGTCAGTATGTCGCTCAGGTAAAAATTCTAGTTGCGATTGCGTGCCTTGCAGCCAGCCTTTACCTTCGATACCGCCTGAACCAATGGCAATTTTTGATTGAATAATATGATAGCCAGAACCCAGCGGATCGCTCTCAGGATCTAAAAAGGTCAGTACCCTTTGCTTTTGATAATCGTGCATACCGTAGTGCCAAAATGGCCATGCTGCCAAAGCAACAACCGAGCTTAAAAAGCCGATTAAACGCCAGCTTAAGCCTGATAAAAACAACACAAATACACCGGAACTGGCGATTAAAATTGAGGTACCCAAATCAGGTTGCTCTTTAATTAGTAGGGTAGGCAGCATAACAATGGCAAAGCCAATGACTAAATGTAACGGACGCGGCGGCAAATGGTGGCGGCCAATATACCAAGCAACCATCATCGGAACCGCTAGTTTCATTAGCTCTGAGGGTTGAAAGCGAGTAATGCCTAAATCTAACCAGCGTTGAGCTCCCTTAGAACTTACACCAAATAGCAGTACCCCAACCAGCATGAGTAATCCTAGGCAATACATGGGAATAACTAAGCGTTTTAAAGTCGCTGGTGGAATTTGAGCAAGTACAAACATACCTATAATGGCGCCAGCCATTCGCGTAATATGGCGAACCATCATGGCAGAGTCTTGCCCTGAGGCGCTGTATACAATGGTGATACTACCGGCCATCATCAGCAATAACGCAATAAAAAGTGGCAAATCAATATGCAGTCGCAGCCAAATAGAGCGTTTATCATGTAAAGCCGTCATGGTGCTTTGTCCCCTGAAGGTTGGATTGGGTTAGCTGCAAAATAGTAATCCATTAATTGGCGCGCAATGGGCGCACCTACTGAGCTTCCCCCACCGGTATTTTCTACCACAATAGAGACAACAATTTGTGGGTTATTAAACGGGGCAAAACCTATATAAATGGCGTTGTCGCGTTGGCGCTCTTTGAGTGCATCGGCGTCGTAACGCTCGCCCTGAGCAATACTCACCACTTGGGCAGTACCGGTTTTACCTGCAGGGTCATAAGTAGCCCCTTTAAACGCACGATGGGCAGTTCCGGTGGTTTTTTTAACGGTGTTATGCATGGCATCAATCGCGATGCGCCAGTTATCTTCGTTATTGAGTACAACCGGCGGTTTTTCTTCATTATTGAGCTGAGTAATTTGATCTTCTTTTTTAGCAACTTGCACTAAATGCGGAGGGTGATTTATCCCTCTGTTAACTAAAATATTAGTGGCATTCGCTATTTGAATGGGGGTGGCAGTCCAATAACCTTGGCCAATTCCTACAGAAATAGTATCTCCAGGCCACCAAGACTCTTTAAAACGGGCTTCTTTCCACTCTTTTGAGGGTAAAATAGCGGTTGTTTCTTCATGAATATCAATACCGGATAATTCACCAAAGCCAAAGCGAGCCATAAAATTACTTATTTTTGTGATCCCCATTCGATAGGCTGCGTCATAAAAGTAGGTATCGCATGACTCTTCTATTGCTTTATAAACATCCACATGGCCATGGCCCCAACGTCGCCAATCACGCCATCTATGCTCTACGTTGGGAATTTGAAAAAAGCCCGGATCCCACATGCTGGTGGTTTCTTGCACTATATTTTCTTCTAATGCCAAAATAGCCATGTGTGGTTTAACAGTAGATGCTGGTGCGTAGCGACCTTGAGTCGTGCGATTGATCAGTGGACGATCAGGGTTGAGTAAGGCTTTGTAGTCTTTACTGCTAATACCATGCACAAATAAATTGGGATCATAACTTGGGTTTGAATACAGCGCTAAAACGCCGCCATCTTTTGCATCCATTACCACAATAGCGCCGCGCATATCTTTAAGTGCATGTTGGGCTATTTGTTGTAAACCAATGTCGAGAGTAAGTACTAAGTCGTCACCCGCTTGCGGTGGATCCATACTTAAAGTGCGGATAATTCGGCCGCGGTTATTAACTTCAACTCGTTGTGAGCCAACTTGACCATGTAATAACGGCTCGTAGTACTTTTCGATACCCAGCTTACCAATATCATGCGTGGCTCGGTAGTTTGTGGCTTCATCTTGTTGTTCAAGCTTGTTTAACTCTTTTCTATTGAGCTTTGCGACATAGCCTAATGCATGGGTTAAAGTATCGCCAAAGGGGTAATATCTCGCTAGACGTGCCTCAATACTAAAGCCTGGGAACTTATGTTGGTTTACTGAAAACATCGCTACTTCGTTTTCATTTAAACGGGCTTTGAGGACTTGACTTTTAAAACGTCGAGTATGTTTTATATCATCAAGAAAATCAGCTTGTTGCTGCTCGGTTATTTCAATGATTTTGCTGATAGACTTCAAAGAGGCGGTTAAATCATTAACTTCTTCGGGGATCACCTCAAGGTTATAAACGGGCTTATTTTCGGCTAGTAAAACACCATTGCGGTCGTAAATTAAACCGCGATTGGGGGCTATAGGTATAACTTTTATACGGTTATCATTAGAACGAGTTTGATAATCTTGATGATCATCTACCTGAATTTTATACAAGTTAGACAGCAATATTGCTACAAGGACTAATATAAAAATAAAACCCACGAATGCACGCCGAGCAAATAAATTAGCTTCTGCTGAGTGGTCGCGAATGGTGGGTCTTCGTTTTAGCATGGCAAGAAACTACTCGCGATGATAAGGATGGTTGTTATTTAAGCTCCAGCCTCTGTAGAGGCTTTCAGCAACAATAATGCGTACTAAAGGGTGTGGGAGCGTTAAATTTGATAACGACCATTTTTGCTCAGAGGCAGCAATACACTCTGGGGCTAAGCCTTCAGGTCCGCCAATTAATAAACTGACATCGCGACCATCTAGTTGCCACTTTTCCATGTTTTTCGCTAGTTGATGAGTATCCAGTGCTTTACCGGTTACTTCTAGTGTGACAATACGATTGCCTTTAGGTATGGCGGCTAAGGTTTTTTCACCTTCAATGTGCAAAATACGCTTTATATCGGCATTTTTTCCACGTTTACCAGCAGGGATCTCAATGAGTTCCAATGCCATATCTTTGGGAAAGCGGCGTTGATACTCTGCAAAACCTGTCTCTACCCATGCTGGCATTTTTGTACCAACAGCAATCATTTGTATTTTCACGACGTTACTTCCAAGCGTTGTCTAAAATAGGGAGCAATTAGCCCCAAAGCTTTTCTAGATCGTAATAGCTACGTGCTTGATCTTGCATAACGTGAACAATCACATCACCTAAATCAACGAGTGCCCATTCACCATCGCTTTGGCCTTCATACCCTAATGGCTCTTCACCAGCGTGGCGAGCTTCTTTTGCTAAGTTATCAGCAATTGACAATACATGACGTCTTGATGTGCCTGAACATACAATCATGTAATCGGTTACGTCTGAGCTGCCAGTTACGTCAAGTTGAATCACATCACGTGCTTTCATATCGTCAATTTTGTCTAGTGCAAAAGCGAGTAGTTGTTTCGAATCCAAGGTTTTGTCTCAATTTAAAATTTAATAGCGGTTATTTTAACACGCTGAGGGGTTTATACCAATCACTCTTGATAAAGCTGGTGCTGCTTAATATAGTGACTCACGGCGTCGGGTAATAGTTCACTCTTTTTAGTACTTTTTTTAAGGGCTTGACGGATCTCGCTGGATGCGGCATCCAGCTGTTCCCCCTCTAAAAAGTAAAGGTGTCCGGCATTTGTTTTTTGCAGCAAGGCAATATCAGTGGTAACAGCGTTATGTTGATAGCATTTAAGTTCACCCTGTGTATCACAAATTTGGCCAGGGCGTTGATACACCACCAGATGACAAAGGCGAGTTATTGTTTGCCATTGATACCATTTATCGAAATTGTTGAATGAGTCCATGCCAATTAAAAATAAAATAGGGGTATCGGGGTTTTCTGCTCTTAGCTCTTGCAAACTTAATAAAGAATACGACGGGCCGCTGCGTTGCAGTTCTCGTAAATCAAGTTTGAACGGCGCATAAGGTGTAATTGCGGCTTTAAGCATTGCTATACGATGCTCGGTGCTGATCCCCGGTGCCGCTTTGTGTGCGGGTATTGCACAGGGCATAAAATAGAGTGAGTGTAATTTAAAGGTCGCAACGCATTGCTGCGCCATATTAAGGTGTCCCAAATGAACGGGATCAAAAGTACCACCAAAAATTGCAATCATGTATTTCCCTTTACTGACGGTTACTATGGCAGGGAAGTGGAATATCGAGCGGTTGGCAGAACTTAATGCAAATATGCGCCAATGCTTGGTAAGGGGCAATCAATGCGCCTTGCTTGTAACTTGCATCAAACAATGCCAGTTCACTGCTAATATTCTCTAGGGTATGAATGTTTAGCCTGTTAATGGCTGTTTGTACTGGCGCTTGTTGATTTTTCCAAATCGCTTTTTGTTTAAATAAGGTTGCTAATGACTCACCTTGCAATAATCCCTGCTGCACACTCAATAATGTATTAAGGTCTTTATTGATGGCCCATAAGATACTCACAACCTCAGTGTTATCACTGGCAAGTTTGTTAAGTACTTTTATAGCCTGAGCGGTGTGGCCGTTTAAAAGCGCATCATTTAAATCAAAAATATCAAACTTAGCTTGGTTTAGTAGTCCTTGCATCACCAGCTGTTGCGTGATCAGAGCGTCACCGTGTATTAATGCTAGTTTTTCAAGCTCTTGGTAACACGCAAGTAAGTTGCCTTCAGTGGCATTAATTAAACTGAGTTTGGCCTCGTTTTGAATATTTAGTGACAAGCGTTGGCACTGCTCATCAAGCCAACGCTTTAAGTGATTTCCGCTAAGTGGGTAACAGGGTACAAATAACCCATGCTTATCAAGTGCTTTAAACCACGCGCCGCGCTGAACATCTTGACTGGCCTTAGCGCCTTTTACGATTAAGATCGTATCAGGGTTTTCAAGCTCTACTATTTTTTTAAAGGTGTTTGCGCCGGGTGTCCCCGGTTTTTGCTGGTTTAAATCAAGCTCAATAATAGTGCGCGCGCTAAACAACGACATACTTTGGTATTGCGCGATTATTTCTTGCCAATCAAAGCCCTGAGCTAAAGTGAATTTAATTACTTCATCAAATCCTTGTGCCTTTGCCGTGTCGCGAATGAGCTGTACACATTGCGCTTCTTGAAAAGGCTCTTCGCCAAAAACCAAATAAAAAGGTTTTAAGCCTTTTTTTAATTCACTCGATAGCTGATTTGCATAACAACGCATTATAGTTGCGACAACTCTCTAACAATACGACGACTCGCTTGTTGGCGAATTTCGCTAATTAGCAGCTCAAGCTCTTTTGCTTTTGCTAGTGCGTTATCTGGATCGTCTTGGTAGTTACGGTTTAACTCAAAGCGTTTTTCGATGGCTTTTTGTTTCGGGCGTTTTACTACATAACTTACGCTGTATGCCAGTTCGTACTCAGCTACTTGTCCGTTTTGGAACAACGATAAGGTTTGACGCTCTAGTTGTTCTTTAAATAAATAAAGCTGCGCTGATTGTTTACTTGCAGGCACTAAAGTGACATCGCTCATAGCCAGTTCGCTTTGCAAATAGCTAAATAAAGCAGATTTTTGATCATCCCCCACAAGCGTTAGCTGTTTTAAATCATCGGGTAGGCTTGATGCTTTTTTAAGATGAAAGCCACAGCTCGATAACAAAAAACAGACTAGCACTAAGGCTAGTCCGTTTTTAATGGCGTTTAAAGCAGCCATATTAGTTAGCTACCACGTTAAGTAATTTACCTGGTACATAAATGACTTTGCGTATCGTTGCACCATCAGTAAATTTAGTCACGTTAGACTCTGCAAATGCCAAAGCTTCTACTTGCTCTTGCGTAGCATCAGCAGCCACTGTTAGTTTTGCACGCAGCTTACCGTTTACTTGTACGATGATTAGTTTTTCATCTTCAACAAGAGCAGATTCGTCAACTTTTGGCCATGCCGCATCTAAAATATCACCTCCTTTACCTAGGTCTTGCCATAATTGATGCGATAAATGCGGTGTAATAGGTGCCAGCATAATTATTAATGCTTCCAGTGCCTCGTTAGCAATGGCAACATCTTGTGTGTCACTTAATGGCGCTTTTAATAGCTTGTTAGAAAGCTCCATAATTGCGGCAATAGCGGTGTTAAAGGTTTGACGACGTTCTACATCATCGCTCACTTTTGCGATTGCTTTGTGTAGCTCACGACGTAGTACTTTTTGCGGATTAGTAAGCGCCGATTTATCAAGTGCTTGGTAACCTACTGTTTTAACATCTACCGCATATTTCCACACACGCTTTAAGAAACGATGTGCGCCTTCAACGCCTGAATCTGACCATTCAAGTGTTTGCTCTGGTGGTGCAGTAAACATCATAAATAAACGCACTGTATCTGCACCGTATTGGGCAATAACTTCTTGTGGGTCTATACCGTTGTTTTTCGACTTAGACATTTTGCTCATGCCAGATGAGAACACCGGTTCACCATCATCTTTATGCCATGCCTTAGTTACGCGACCTTTGTCGTCGGTTTCGGTGTTTACATCACTTGGCGAAATCCAAATGTCGCCACCTTTTTCATCTTTACGATAAAATGTTTCAGCAAGTACCATACCTTGACAAAGTAAGCGGTCGAATGGTTCATCTGAATTAACTAAACCAAAGTCACGTAATAATTTGTGGAAAAAGCGCGAATATAATAAGTGCAATATAGCGTGCTCAATACCACCGATGTATTGGTTTACTGGTAACCAGTAGTTAGCGGCTGCAGGGTCTAACATGCCTTCGTCATGACGTGGGCTACAGTAGCGAGCGTAATACCACGATGATTCCATAAAGGTGTCAAAAGTATCTGTTTCGTGAGTAGCGGGTACACCGTTTACAGTTGTTTTAGCCCAATTCGGATCGGCTTTAATTGGCGATGTAACACCATTCATTACCACATCTTCTGGTAAACGCACAGGGAGCATATCTTCAGTGGCAGCAAGCTCGTTACCGTTTTCATCGCTCAACATTGGGATTGGAGAGCCCCAGTAACGTTGGCGACTTACGCCCCAATCGCGAAGACGGAAGTTTACTTTACGCTCACCTACACCTAATGCTTCTAGTTTGTCGGCAACAGCGTTAAAGGCGTGTTCAAAATCAAGGCCATCAAATTCACCGGAGTTAACCAGTACGCCTTTTTCGGTGAATGCTTCTTTGCTTAGGTTTACTTCAAGCTCAGAACCTTCAGCAGGGGCAATAACTTGTTTAATATCGAGGCCGTAAGCGGTGGCAAATTCAAAGTCACGTTGGTCGTGCGCTGGTACTGCCATTACCGCGCCTGAGCCGTAATGCATCAATACAAAGTTTGCAACCCAAATAGGCACTTGCTCGCCCGTTAATGGATGCGTGGCGTAAAAGCCCGTTGCAATGCCTTTTTTCTCCATGGTTGCCATATCCGCTTCAGCAACTTTAGTGTTTTTACACTCTTCAACAAACATCGCAATCGCGTCGTTGTTTTTAGCCGCTTCTTGCGCGATTGGGTGGCCACCGGCAACGGCTAGGTATGTCACGCCCATAAATGTATCTGGACGAGTGGTGTATACACTAAATTTTTCGTTATTGTCGGTACGCGTAAACTCGATATCTAATCCTTCAGAGCGACCAATCCAGTTGCGCTGCATAGTTTTAACTTGCTCAGGCCAATCTTCTAGTTTGTCTAAGTCGTCTAATAGCTCTTGAGCATAGTCGGTAATTTTAATAAACCACTGTGGAATTTCTTTTTGTTCTACTACTGCGCCTGAACGCCAACCACGACCATCAATTACTTGTTCGTTAGCTAATACTGTTTGATCCACAGGATCCCAGTTAACCGTTGACATTTTTTTGTACACTAGGCCTTTTTCGTAAAGCTTAGTGAAGAACCATTGTTCCCATTTATAATATTCTGGGTGACACGTCGCAATTTCGCGATCCCAGTCGTAGCCAAACCCTAATTGCTTAAGCTGGTTACGCATGTAATCAATATTTTCGTAAGTCCACTTTGCAGGGGCTGTTTTATTTTTAATAGCCGCGTTTTCTGCAGGTAAACCAAACGCATCCCAACCCATAGGTTGCATTACGTTTTTGCCTTGCAAGCGCTGAAAGCGAGAAACCACGTCACCAATGGTGTAGTTACGCACATGACCCATATGCAGTCGACCACTTGGGTAAGGAAACATTGAGAGGCAGTAGTACTTTTCTTTGCTCTCGTCTTCTGTGACTTTAAATACTTGGTTTTCTTCCCAGTAGCGTTGGACTTTTGACTCTATGTCTTGTGGGTTATATTGCTCTTGCATTTACGTTTCCAAACTTCTTGCATACTAATAAAAAATTGTCGATAGGATACCCCAAATAAAGCGTTATTCACAGCGCCAAAGCGGCGCTTTTTATAAATTTGCCGCTAAATTAGTTTTCAGTGCAGGTTAACCTATACTTATCTATGTTAGGAGTCAGTTTTAACTTAGCGTTTGTTAATCTTTTTAGTTAAGTTTACACGCAAGTATTTGAGGTTTAAGCTAGGGTCTGTTGATCTTTGTGGATTACAATTTGTTCAAACTAGGGGCGATTTAATCGCGACGCGAGGTTTGTAACCTAGTGGGCTAAGTAAAAACCGAGCAACAAAGAGTAAATCACCCCTAGGCAGAACCCTTCGGGCAGCGCCTGTTTGGCATTGATGCTGCGTTATCGCCTATTTATGGGGAATAACCACACCACATAGGCTCTGCCTTGCCTAAATACCAAACAGACTGCTGCAAATTTAACCTTGAAAGGTCAACAGACCCTAAACAAAGCCTGTATGGTGTTGTTTTTATCAACAGCTAATAGCGCCGTATAAATATCAGTCCCCTCACAATTTTGAAGGAGTAAAAAATGGCAGATTACAGAGCATGGCTAAGCGATTTAACCGATTGGTTAAAAGATGTAAAAGAGCATGAAGTTAAAGCAGCAGTAAAGCGATTTATTGAATCCGAGCAGACACTTAAAGATTTAGGTGAAGAAAAATATTATCTTTATCGTAATTACCTAATGCGTGACATTTCTCATCTACAAGAAAATAACAACTACTATAATTCGCTTGCATGGCAGGAGCTTAAAGAGTCATTGTGGTTTGAGCTTTCTCATATTGAAGACAAAACACAGCTTGAATGGCAGTCATTAAGTGAAGATTTTAAGCATAATGGTGTTTATCACGCAGGTGAATGGATAGCCATGGGCACATTAGTATGTAAGAATTGCAACCATAGTTACGATGTTTATCATGCAACGCAAATTATTCAGTGTACACAGTGTGATGGCATCTATTTTAGCCGCCAGGCTTTACAACCTTAAATATGAATATTGAGTGGCTTATATAGCCACTCAATACGTCCAAAACCTAGCGAATATGCTGGTAAAAAAAGAAGTTAGAATGACGAAAAAATTGCTGCCACTACCCGTATCAAATCTTGCACCGAGTATTTCATCGAGCCATGTAAACACTTGCATGAGTAATCCATACCCTGAGCAACTTACCTTTATAGGCCAACAACGTGCGCAAAGTGCATTGGACTTTTCTTTAGGAATGGACCTACCGGGTTACAATGTTTACGTGATGGGAGAGGCGGCACACGGGCGTTTTACTTTAGTAAAAGACAAATTAAAACAACACGCTAAAGAGCGCACAACACCGCATGAATGGTTATATGTTAATAACTACGACGATCACCGTGAGCCTATTGCGTTATTTATGCATGCAGGGCAAAGCAAACAACTAGCCGATGATATTGACTCATTTATTGATGAAGTACTCGACACTTTTCCTGCTGCATTTGATAACCCAGCCTATCAGCGCAAGAAAAAATCGATAGATCGTGAATTTAACGATGCTTACGACGGCGCAATTACCGCAGTAGAAATAGCAGCACTTGAACAAAGTGTGGCACTAATTGAAGAAAAAGGTGTAGTCGGCTTTGCACCGCTGATTGATGGTAAACAACTTACCGATAATGAGTTTTCTGATCTTGAAGATGACTTACGCGAGATGTTTTTTGAGCGTATAGAAAAATTAGAAGATGCCCTCATTGAGGCGCTTATTGAGTTACCGCGCTGGAAACGAGAGTCGAAAGAAAAGCTCCGCAACCTTAAAAAGTCTACTGCTGAGCAAGCCACTAAACCGTTATTAAAAGATTTAGAACATAAATATGCCAGCCATATTGGTGTACTGCGTTATTTAAAAGATATACGTGTAGAAATTATTGATGCCGTCCTTGAATGGCTTGATGATGAAGGTGAAAGCGAAGAAAACAAAGAAGACTTTGATCGTAAAGGCATGCTTACCGACTTTTTTGCGCCTAATATTTTGGTCGAATATAAAGAAGGCGATGCGGCACCGGTTGTTTACGAGCCGAACCCCACTTTTGGTAATATTTTTGGCAAAATTGAATATGCCACATCGCAAGGGTCGTTAATTACCAGCTATCGATCAATTCAACCAGGTGCATTGCACCGCGCGAATGGCGGCTATTTAATTATGGATGCTGAAAAAGTAATGGCTCAACCCCAAGTGTGGGATGGGCTAAAGCTGTCGCTAAAAACGCATCAAATAAAAAATGACTTACCTTATCAAGACAGTGTAGTTGGCAGTAGCTTTACGCTTCGCCCGCAGTTAATACCGCTTGATGTGAAAATTATTTTACTCGGCTCACGTGAACTTTATTACACCATCGGTGAATACGACGAAGAATTTGCCGAGTTATTTAGAGTACTTGCCGATTTTGATTATTACTTACCAAGCAGCGATAAGCTGCAGTATCAGTTTATTACTAAAGTCAGTGATTACTGCGAGCAAACATTAAAGTGCACGTTAAACGAATCAGCAATGGTGCGATTGCTTAAGTTTAGTTATCGCCAAGCTGAGCACCATAATAAACTCTCAGCCCGTTTTGCTGATGTACTAGAGCTTGTGGCTGAGGCTAGTTTTTACGCTAAGCAAGATAAGCTGACGGTGATTGATGCTCGCCATATTGACGAAGCGATTGAAGGCAAACAATACCGTACAGGGCAAATTAGTGAAAATATGCTCAGCGATATAAAAGAAGGCCACACCTTAATTGCGACCGACGGGCAAGCCGTAGGTAAAGTAAACGGTTTAACGGTACTGCACATTGGTGATACTTCGTTTGGTACACCTGCACGCATTACCGCCACTGTTTATGCGGGTGCTGATGGCGTTATTGATGTGGAACGCGAAGCTGAGCTGGGTAAAGCAATTCACTCAAAAGGGGTAATGTTGCTTACCGGTTATTTAGGTAACAAATATGCGCAACACTTTAGCTTAACACTCAGTGCGAATATAGCCATTGAACAAAGCTATGGCTACATAGATGGTGATAGCGCCTCATTAGCTGAACTTTGTGCGCTAATATCGGCGATCACCAGTTTACCAATAAGCCAATCTATTGCACTAACCGGCTCTATTAATCAGCATGGTGATGTGCAAGCAATCGGTGGCGTAAATGAAAAAATAGAAGGCTTCTTTAAGCTATGTAAAATGCGTGGTTTAACGGGCGAGCAAGGCGTTATTATTCCAAAATCAAACCAAGTTAACTTAGTACTTGATGATGAAATACTGAATGCGGTTGAACTGGGTAAATTTAATATTTTCGCCGTTGAAACAGTTGACCAAGCGCTAAACTTACTAATGGATATTGACGCGGGTGACATGCTTGATGAGCAGTACCCAGTAGATTCAGTGAATGGCATTGCATTAGCACGATTAAAAGATATTGCTGATATTGTTAACGGCGATAACAGCGACGATAAAGACGACTCAGAAGATGAAAAAGGGGAGTTATGATCAATATTATTTTACTGATTGCTATCGCTATTTTTTGCGTTTTGATTTTTAAAAACAGTAAAAAAGCCAAGCAGCAAGCAATCGCTAATGCGCAAATTGAAAGTGATTACTTAATTGCCAATGCAAAGGTAGAAGGCGTTCAAGAAACCGCGTCTGGCTTGCAATATAAAATAATCCATAAAGGGGATAGCGAAAATACACCTAGCTCAACGAGTATGGTGAAAGTGCATTATCACGGCACTTTAATCGACGGCACTGTATTTGACAGCTCAGTGGAGCGTAAAACGCCGATTAGCTTTGGCTTGCACCAAGTTATAAAAGGCTGGACTGAGGGTCTGCAACTGATGAGCCCGGGCGATAAATTTCAGTTTTATATACCGCATCAGCTCGCCTATGGTGAAAAGCGAGTAGGCAGCATCCCGCCTGCATCATTGCTTATTTTTGAGGTGGAATTACTGGCTATAGAGTCGTAATTTTAAAGTAAAAAACACTTTAAGCCCTACTTTAATCAAGTCGGGCTTTTTTATTTGCTCTTATTAGCCAATCCTACTCAAGAATTTAAATCGTCAGTCGATACCTAAAATAGTGACAAATTCATTTTAGGGATAAAATAATGAAGATTTCAACCGCCTCAATCCAATATCAAGCATCTAATTACAACAACCAGCCTTTAATAGAATCAGAACAGCAACGCATTGATGATAAATCAGAGGAAGAACCTGACTATGTTTTATCAGAGTTTTTAGATGCTAAGGTTCAAAAATACAGCGAAGATAACGCAACATTTGCTGAGCAATATCAAAATTTAGAAAAGGCATATAAATATTTCACCCAGCAAGTGGTTGCATTGCAAGAACAAGTAAATAAGCTTAAGCAGAGTACGGTACAACGCAGTTTAACCATTGATAATAGCCAATATGGGCCAGCTGAAGACGATAGTCGCTTAACTATGGATGCTGAGCATATGGGAGCTAAAAAGTATAAAACCGAGCAACAACAAGAAGAGATAAATAGATTGGAGCTGCAACTTAGTGAGGTAAAGTCTCAGCAGGCAGCAATAAAACAACAAATTATTGAGCTAGTAATCAACGAAATGAAAAGGCGAGGCGACGACTTTACTATTTAACCAAAGTCTAACTGTATTAGTTCAGGTTATTTAACCTTGTAATGTACGCAGAAAAGTTAGTTTTTAAACTCAATTTTTTCAACCTCAAGCCTAAATTTCCCCGCCTGTTTACCTGCAATCATAAAGCCAAGCTGCTTTATCTCTTTAAAGCTAATTGTAGGCTGTTGTTCAAGTAAGCGGCCGCGATAAGTAAGCTGAAAATCCTCAGGTAAAAACTCAATATTAAGCCACTCACTCTTCGTGGTACTGAACGAACGTGTATAAGCCGCCCCATCCATGTACTCATTAGTTCTTAAACGTAATTGGTAGGTTTGACCATCGCCCTTAACACGCAGCACTATTTTGGTAATGTTTTGGTTTTTTACATCCAATAGCGTTCGAATAGAAGCAAACCCGCCATTGTTTGCAAGCGATACATTGCCTGTAAACACTAAATTGTCGTTTTCATACAAAACCTGACTATTAGAAATGCCACCCATCACCGAATCATTCACTACATACCAGCGAGCATTGGCGTTTGCCTCGGTTGTGGCAAACAGTAAGTTAAAAACGAAAAGTGATGAGAGTTGTTTGGTGGTCATGAGTAATTCCTTAAAACCATTATTAACAATAATACGTTTTGATGTAATAATTGTTCACTTAATTATTTTAATACTGGGATAAGGTAATCCTTAATTAAAATATCAGCTAAATTAAAGATGTCATAAAATATAAGGATATTAATTTATATGACTAAAAAGCGTGTGATTCTCATTATCCTAGCATTTATTGTTATGATGATCGCGCCTGTCGGCCTATATGAGTGGTACTCTTCAATCGACCCTTCGTTTATTCCTAACCGTTTTTATGACTTTTTAAGTCATTGGATTTTAAGCTTTATTACTATTTCTTTAGTGTTTGCCTTTCTATTTCATTTAATAAAAACGCCAAATGCGAGAGAAGAGTTTAATACTTACTTTGATCAAGAGGGGATTATACTTAAGTATTTAAGCATCATTATGATACCCATTTTGCTGTATGCGTATCTTTGGGCTGTCATTTGTGCGCCGATTCAACTATGGGCGCATTATCATTTAGGCGATTATTGGTCTGAAGAATATACCTTAGTTGAGTCTGAAGCTTGTTATAGCGATTATGAGCCGAATTGCGTTCGTTTACTCTTTGAAGATACATCTACAAACAAACAGCACACCATCAGGTGGTATTTAGATAAGCATAAGCTTTTAAAACTTAAAAATACAAAAGTGAACTTAGTTGGTGAAAAAAGTTACTTTGGCTATGTTGTTACTGAAATACAGTGGTGATTTATGCAGTTTTATAAAAAAGAGGTACGACGGGGTTTTTTATTTCTTCTATTCGTG
Source organism: Pseudoalteromonas sp. SM9913 (assembly GCF_000184065.1). Taxonomy (NCBI): domain Bacteria; kingdom Pseudomonadati; phylum Pseudomonadota; class Gammaproteobacteria; order Alteromonadales; family Pseudoalteromonadaceae; genus Pseudoalteromonas; species Pseudoalteromonas sp. SM9913. The sequence goes on along the minus strand of NC_014803.1, from coordinate 2,131,230 downwards.
TTTGTTTTTACTATGCTAATTGGACTCTCTTTGGATTGGGATGAATTTTATGATCCTGCATTTATACCGAATGCGCGCTTCGCTTTTATAGAATTTAAGTTACTACCAATTTTAACAGTGTTAATTATCTATATACTGTTGAAAAAATACAGAAACAATAACGACGTTAAAAGCCAATTTTTTACAGGAAGTAAACTCGTTAAAGGGTTTCTTTTTCTAATGTACCCATGTTTAATTTATATGTCGTTATGGTCTTTAAGCATAGTACCTATCAAATATATGGCAGTGCATAGGTTGGGAGAAATTTGGTCAAAAGAATATTTATTAACAAGCATAGGAGTATGTCGTAGTGATTACGGCAATCAATGTATTAAGCTAAATTTATTAGACTTATCAACCAAGAAAAACTATTCCATACGTTGGTACTTAGATACTAAAGAGCTACAAACACTTAAAAACAAGAAAATAAATTTAGTCGGTGAAAAAAGTTACTTTGGCTATCTTGTTAACGAAATACAATGGTAAAAACTAAAGGGAATTAAATGGACAGTAATAATTTTAATCAGAGCATAAAAGGCTTTTTTTGGGGAGTTGGGTTTGTAATAGCAATGCTTGGTGGCATTAGTGTGTTCGCCCTGACGATCGCCGCTGATGTTGACAATGGATTCAAAACAATGGTTTCTAATAAAGCATTAGAAACCAGTGATGAATTTAATAATGACTATAAACTTACTCTTTCTGAAATATACAAAGAAAATGGTCAAGTAAGAATAGCGGCTGAAATAAAAAATATTACTGATGAGAGCATTTATACGGGAACCGTTATTGCTTCTACATTTGACGAAAGTGGCAAGTTTATCGGTAACTGTGTAGGCAAAAGCACAGACAACTTTCTAGAGCCTAACCAAATTAGCTATGTTGACATTAAATGCAATTTATTTAGATCACAAGCAAGTAAAGTTCACTCGACAAAGCTTAAAATTAAGTGGTTTTAGAGCATGTATTCGAGTTTTTTTAGAGTAATTATAGATGCCAAATAAGTTATTTAGTTGGGAGCGTGGGCGACAAAAGTCAGGCTACGACAAAATGCTACTCTGCTGTATTTTCGCTCCGTTTAAGTTTGATGCCTACTTAATTAAATTCCCACAAGGGAGTGAAATAAAACCGCATACCGATAAAGTGAGAACTGGTAAGCACTTTAGACTTAACATTGTGCTAAAACATGCGGAAGAAGGCGGTGAGTTTATTTGTGACAACCCAATTATAAATTACCACCGAGTTAAGCTGTTCAGGCCTGATATAGAGCAACACCAAGTATCAAAAATAGAAAAGGGCAGTCGTTATATTTTAAGCATAGGCTGGATTAAAAAATAGATTTGCTAAGATTGGTTAGATACCAGAGCAACCTTTCTCTTACTGATAGCTGACCACTAATAGTTATCAGCTATAATTTACTTCTTAAACCTAACCCCAAATCCAATCATACCCAACAACACCATTACTCCCCACACAACCATATTGCCGTATTGGCTATACACGCTATCCCCTTGTATGAGCTTTATATTGGCTTTGAGAGTAGTAGCTTCAAACTGTGGCATAGTTTGGCGTGTTTGGCTTATGGGGTCATATACACCGCTTATGCCGTTGTTGGTAACACGTACCAATGGGCGCTGTAGTTCAAGGGCGCGCATGCGGGCAATTTGCATATGCTGGTGGGGGCCGATTGAATCACCAAACCAGGCATCGTTGCTTACGGTAAATAGTAAATCAGAGTCGCTTTTGTAGTTACCCCGCACTAAATCGGCAAAGACTATTTCATAGCAAATAGCGGGCAGTAGATTAAAGCCATTCGCGCGTAAGTTATTTTGCACTTTATCACCGCGAGAGAACGACGACATAGGCAAATCAAATAACGGAGCTATGGGGCGTAGTATGTCTTCAAAAGGAACAAATTCTCCAATAGGCAATAACTGATGCTTTTGATAGCGGTTACTATCTAAGTAACGGTAGTGGCCGTGTTCATCATTTTGCTCTTTGTTACCGACCACAATCAGCGTATTAAAAATGGTTCTTGTATCGCGTTGGTAATCGACAATACCCGTTACTAGCGCGGTTTTATTAAATGAGGCGGCACTGTCTAAGCCTGCTAAATATGAATTAGCGAGGGCTTCTATTTCAGGGACTGCGGCTTCAGGCCACACAATTAAATCAGCATCCCAGTGACGGCGCGTCATATCCTGATACTTACTCATGGTGGTCCAAAACTCACTGGGGTCAAAGCGCAAGTGTTGTTTTATATTACCTTGTACAAGCAGCACAGAAAGGTCTTTATTGGAGTAATGGGGTGCCTTTGTAAAATGTGCACCTGCAAAAGCTAAAACAACCACAGCAGCGGTAATAGCAGGCACTTTATATTGTTTTTGGGTTAAGCTGTACAATGCAAAACCAATGGCAATACATAATAGCGTGAGTCCAAATTCACCAATAAAAGGAGCAAGGGCATTCAGTGGACTGTCGGTTTGTGTATAACCAAAGCTTAACCAAGGAAAACCGGTTAACAGCTTGGCTCGCAAATACTCACTAATCGCAAAACAAGGGAGTAGTAGCGCTGCAAAACTTATAGAGCCGTTTGAAAAACGAGTGGTTGCCCACAGCGCCAACGCAGGAAATAATGCAAGGTAGCTGCACAGTAATACCATTAACGAAATGGAAGCGATAAGTGGCATACCACCAAAGGTGGCAATAGATACATGCACCCAGCTAATGCCTGCACCAAACCAGCCTAGACCAAATATAAAGCCATATTTAGCCGCCGTTTTAGCGTGGTTTTTTCCGGTGAGGTTTGCAGGGATACAATAAAATAATGCGGCCAAGCTAAAAAATACAATTGGCCAAATACCAAAAGGCGCGTAGCTAAAAGTCAAAACAAGGCCCGCAACCAGTGCGAGCCATGCTTTTTTATCTTTTGCTAGTAGGGTGAGGCTAGTTAGCAGTTTCTTCACTGTCGTTATCATCAGCCTTAGGAATGGTGACTTGCAGTTGTAATATACGACGGTTATCAGAATTAGTTACTTTAAACTGAAATCCGTCTATATCAATGGTTTCGCCACGACTCGGCATATGGCCAAAGGCATGTAATACGGTACCACCAATAGTATCGGCGTCTTGCGAACTATAGCCTGATTTAAAATGCTCGTTAAAGTCATCTACAGGCGTTAGTGCCTGCACAACGTAAACATGTTTAGCTAGTTGACGAATATCTTGTTGTTCTTCTTCTTCATCGTGCTCATCTTCGATTTCGCCAACAATGATCTCAAGAATATCTTCAATGGTGACCAAACCAGATACGCCGCCGTATTCATCAATCACAATCGCCATATGGTAGCGTTGCTGACGAAACTCGTTAAGCAGGGTATCAACCCGTTTACTTTCAGGCACCACCATAGCTGGACGTAAATAGTCACGTAGCGATGGTAAATGCTCATCTTTGTTTAAAATGAGAGGTAATAAGTCTTTTGCGAGTAAAATCCCTTCTACATGGTCTTTATCTTCACACACAACCGGAAAACGAGAGTGGGTAGAGTCAACCATCATAGGTATATGCTCTTCAAGCGGGCTATCAATTTCCAAAGTGACCATTTGTGAGCGCGGTATCATAATATCTCGCACTTTAAGCTCAGACACACCAAGCACACCTTCAATCATTTCTTTGGTTTCAGGATCGATTACATCCCGCTCTTGGGCATCGGCAATCACCTCAACCAGCTCTTCTCTATTCTGGGGTTCCCCTTGCAACATGTGGGTTATACGGCCCAGCCAAGTCCTGCCAGAAGAACCCTGGCTAGATTGCGAGTTATCGTCGCTCATTACGTCTAATTGCTCCGTTTATTTAAATATCGTCCCGGTATGGGTCTGCTATGTTTAGTTCAGCAAGTAATTGCTTTTCTATACTTTCCATCTCTAACGCATCTTCACTCTTTATATGGTCAAATCCAAGTAAATGCAAGCATCCATGAATAACCATATGGGCAAAGTGGTCATGAAATGACTTTTCTTGCTCTTGCGCCTCAGCCAAAACGATGGCTGGACAAATAATTAAGTCACCCACAAGTGGGATATCAATACCCGGTGGCGCTTCAAATTCAAACGATAATACGTTGGTAGGCTTATTTTTACCACGGTAGTCATTATTGAGCTGTTGCGACTGTGCTTCATCGCTAATGACAATGGTCAGCTCAGATTCATCGCGGTATTGGCTAAGTACTTTATCGGCCCACATTGCAAACTGCTCAAGGCTGGGTAAGTTGTCAAACTCACACGCTATTTGTAAATCAAGTTCTGTTTTCACGGTATTACTCTTTAGTCGCAGGTTGCTCATGGGCGGCGAGCGCTTCTTTAGCTTGTTGTTTCTCTAATCGCTTAAGGCGCTCACGTTCATCGTTGCGCTCATAGGCTTCAACAATACGTGCTACCACTGGGTGGCGTACTACATCATGCGATTTGAAAAAGTTAAAGCTAATTTCATCAACGCCATCTAACACTTCAATAGCATGACGAAGGCCAGAGCGCGCTCCCCGAGGTAAATCAACTTGGGTTATGTCACCGGTGATCACCGCTTTAGAATTAAAGCCAATACGGGTTAAGAACATTTTCATTTGCTCTGTGGTGGTATTTTGGCTTTCATCTAAAATAATAAACGCATCATTAAGTGTGCGTCCGCGCATATAAGCCAGTGGCGCAATTTCGATGATGTTTTTTTCAATCAGCTTTTCAACACGCTCAAAGCCAAGCATTTCAAATAAGGCATCGTAAAGTGGGCGTAAGTAAGGGTCTATTTTTTGGCTTAAATCACCGGGTAAAAAGCCAAGTTTTTCACCCGCTTCAACCGCAGGGCGAGTGAGCAATATACGACGTATTTCTTGGCGCTCTAGTGCATCAACTGCCGCCGCAACGGCAAGATAGGTTTTACCTGTACCCGCAGGGCCAATACCAAAGGTAATGTCGTGGTGCAAAATATTAGCAACATACAAGCCTTGGTTATCGTTACGCGGTTTAATAACGCCACGACGGGTTTTAATCATCATTTCTTTGCCGTAGGCGCTACTTGAGGTGTCTTGCTCAAGCGCTTTAGACTCAGTGATGGCTAAATGGACGTTGTCAGGTTCAATTTCGCCAATTTCCCCACGTACAGGCTGAGTATCAATATAAAGGTTTTTTAAGATCTCTACCGCGCCAGCGCTACTGTGTAGTTTACCGGTTACTTTAAAAAAGTTATCACGATGAATAATTTCAACACCTAGACGGCGTTCAATTTGTTTGATGTTTTCGTCAAACGGGCCACATAATGAAGAAAGGCGTTTGTTGTCGGCAGGTTCTAAATAAATCTCTAATGTTTTTAACTGATTACTCAAAATTACTTCCTATTACAGTGCGCCAGAGTTAACTGGCGCAATGAATTTTTGCAACTAAGGTACGAAAGTAGCAACGCCAATTTCGTTAGCTGTCTCGGTTTTTTGCTCACTCGCTGCTTTGGTTAAAATAGCAGAAGGGGCAATTTCGCGGCGTAAGTTCATTTCTGATTCTGTACGAATTAAATCGCCACGTAAAGAGTTTGGTAGTGCCTCGGTAATACGTACATCAACAAACTGACCGATCACTGTGTGTGGGCCAACAAAGTTAACTACACGGTTGTTTTCAGTTCGGCCACGTAATTCCATTGGGTTCTTCTTAGAAGGACCTTCAACTAAAATACGTTGTTCGGTATCAAACATTTGGCGGCTAATTTGCTGTGCCATTTGTGTAATACGGTTTTGTAATAAGTACAGGCGCTCTTTTTTCTCTTGCTCGGTTACGTCATCTGGCAAATCGGCCGCTGGCGTACCTGGGCGTGCACTGTAAATAAAGCTAAAGCTCATATCAAAACCAATATCGTTGATAAGGTTCATGGTCGCTTCAAAATCGGCCTTGCTTTCACCTGGGAAACCTATGATGAAATCTGACGACATACTTAAGTTAGGGCGAATTTTACGTAGCTTACGAATAGTTGATTTGTACTCAAGTGCAGTATGGCCGCGTTTCATTAAGTTTAAAACACGATCTGAGCCACTTTGTACTGGAAGGTGTAAGTGATCAACCAGCTCTGGTACATCGGCATACGCATCAATAATGTCAGGCGTAAACTCAACGGGGTGTGAAGTGGTGTAACGAATACGGTCAATCCCGTCAATTGCGGCTACTAAACGGATAAGGTCTGAGAAATAGCAAATTTCACCATCGTGTGTATCACCACGGTACGCATTTACGTTTTGACCTAGTAAGTTAACTTCACGTACGCCTTGCTCGGCTAACTGTGCAACCTCTAATAACACGTCATCAACAGGGCGACTTACTTCTTCACCACGCGTGTAAGGTACAACACAGAAAGTACAGTATTTAGAACACCCTTCCATAATTGATACAAACGCAGAAGGACCTTCTGCTTTTGGCTCAGGAAGACGGTCAAATTTTTCAATCTCTGGGAATGAAATATCAACCACTGATGACCCTTTGTTACCTTGCACTTGTTTGATCATTTCAGGTAAACGGTGCAAAGTTTGTGGACCAAAAATAACATCGACAAACGGCGCGCGTTGACGAATTGAATCGCCTTCTTGCGATGCTACACAGCCGCCAACACCAATAATCAGGTCTGGTTTGTCATCTTTTAATAACTTCCAACGACCTAATTGGTGGAATACTTTTTCTTGCGCTTTTTCACGAATTGAACAGGTGTTAAGTAATATAACATCAGCATCAGCAGCTTCTTCAGTTAGCTGATAGCCGTTGGTCGCATCTAGAAGATCAGCCATTTTCTGAGAGTCGTATTCGTTCATCTGACAACCCCAGGTTTTAATATGCAGCTTTTTGCTCATTGAAATATAGCCTCGTGTTCAATTCGATAGTGGCACAAACATGTGCTAGAAACAGGTATAAGTGGCGCAATTATTAAATTTTGCTCGACTTAAAGGACGCGTATTTTAGCTGGATACACGCTCAAAACCAAGTATAGATTTCATGTTTGTGATCTGAAATCGATATAGTATGGGTTTAATAAGAGAATTAAGCGAAGCGCTCACACAGAGCAAACTAATTACGATACAATCAAAGCAGAGTTAAGTCAGAAGTAAAATGATGAAAAACATGGCTAAAAATAATGTAATTGTAGTAGGCGGCGGCATGGTTGGTGCCGCTATGGCTATTAAATTAGCGCAACAAGGCAAAGCCGTACGTGTTATTGAAAAACACCCAATAGATGCATTACTAGTGCTTAGCAGTGATGAAGTTGATATACGAGTATCAGCTATTAACCGCTTTTCGGAAAAACTGCTTGATCAGCTTGGTGCTATGCCATTGCTGCGCGAAAATAGACTCGCTCCCTATGAGCAATTAGAAGCCTTTGAGCGTGGTAACGATCATTTATTATTTGATTGCCATGCCATCAATACCACGCATTTAGGTCATTTAATCGAGAATAAGTTAATTCAAGCAAGCTTATGGCAGCAATTTGGGCAGCATAATATTGAAATGATTAATCCTTCATCGGCTTTAACTGCAATAGAGCAAAACCCTGATAGCATTACTTTGCACTATAACGAACAAAGCTATACTGCTGATTTAGTCATTGCAGCCGATGGTGGGCAATCACAATTACGTAGCAAAGCCAATATTGGTATAACTGGGTGGCAATATCAGCAGCATTGTATGGGCGTGCTAATAAAGCTCGATGCACCACAACAAGTTAAAACATGGCAGCAGTTTACACCTACAGGGCCTGTTGCGTTTTTACCTATGCAAGCACCTTATGCAAATTTAATTTGGTATGACGATGCAAATACCCTCAAAGCATTTAAAGCCCTACAACCTAGCGCATTAAAAGCTCATATTATTGAAAAGTTTCCAAAGCTCGCTGGTGATTTTGAAGTACAAAGCCATGCTATATTTCCTCTAGCAAGGCAGCATGCTAATAATTATTCACAAGGGCGACTCGTTTTAGTGGGTGATGCGGCGCACACCATTAATCCTCTGGCAGGACAGGGCGTTAATTTAGGCTTTCAAGATGTGGCTGCCTTAGCTGAAGTGTTGCGTACGGCTGATGATGTAGGTTGCCCGCTAATGCTTAAAGAGTACGAACGTAGTCGTCGTAACGCTAATTTATTAATGATGAGTATGATGGATGCTTGCTACTTTGGTTTCTCAAACCAAATAGCCCCATTAAAATGGGCGCGCAGCACATTTTTAAAGTTAGCTAATAATACAGGGCCGGTAAAAAACTGGGTATTAAAATACGCAATAAGTGGTGAGCTTAGTTAGTTGATGAAAAGGCTCAAACTTGGGTCTTTTTTTATATCGTAAAAAATGTGGTATTGGATTATAAAAGTAAAAATATTAGTGGCTTTGAAGCTAGTGTGGGGGTGCAATCAAAAAAGCGTGCAAATTGGCTGGGATACCAGGATTTGAACCTGGGAATGCCAGGATCAAAACCTGGTGCCTTACCGCTTGGCGATATCCCAACTAAGAAATTGCTGATAATTTTAATTCTTATCAAGAATATGGTGCGGAAGGAGAGACTTGAACTCTCACATCCTAAGATACTGGAACCTAAATCCAGCGCGTCTACCAATTCCGCCACTCCCGCATTATCACTTTGAATTAATCAAAGAAATGGTAGTTATTTTAAACTCTTCATTGAGCAACAAAAAATAAATGGTGGCTAAGACGGGATTTGAACCTGTGACCCCATCATTATGAGTGATGTGCTCTAACCAGCTGAGCTACTTAGCCATCTTTTTTGTTAGCACTTCATCGCTGAGTGCGGGGCGTATTATGCTGATATGCCCCAAATTCGTCAACACCTTTTTTGCAAAAAAACACTTAAGTTGGTTTGTTTGCAGGAAAAATAGGCTAACCGGCTACTTTTTAATTAAAACGTTGCTTTTTTAACACTCTTTGTGGGCTTTGTATTGTAATTTTGGCTTTGCCTTACAATTCTAAGCCTATAGTAAGGGTAGACTAATTATTACTTTTATTCGGCTGAAAAATAAAAAGGCTCGTAAAAACGAGCCTTTAAAAAACAATGAGCCACTTAACGTGGTGCAATGTTTAATTATACGTTGAACAAGAAGTTCATTACATCGCCATCTTTAACAATGTACTCTTTCCCTTCTTGGCGCATTTTACCTGCTTCTTTTGCACCGCTTTCACCTTTAAATGCAATAAAGTCATCAAAAGCAATTGTTTGTGCGCGGATAAAGCCACGTTCAAAGTCGGTATGAATTTTACCCGCTGCTTGTGGCGCTGTTGCACCCACTGGGATAGTCCATGCACGTACTTCTTTTACACCCGCAGTAAAGTAAGTTTGCAAATGTAGTAGCTCATAGCCACCACGAATAACAAGGTTAAGTCCTGGCTCTTCAAGACCAAGGTCAGCCATAAACTCTAATTTGTCTTCTTCGTCAAGCTCAGATAGCTCAGATTCGATAGCTGCACACACAGGCACAACAACCGCATCTTCAGCAGCCGCTATTTCACGGACACGATCTAGCAATGGGTTATTTTCAAATCCGTCTTCAGCCACGTTAGCAATATACATAGTTGGCTTAATAGTTAAGAAGTTAATAGGCGCAATGGCTGCTTTTTCTTCTTTTGTTAGCGCTAAAGAACGTAAAGTTAAGCCTTCATCAAGATGTACTTTTACTTTTTCAAGTACCGCATTTTGCTCTTTAGCGTCTTTATCGCCACCTTTTGCTTTTTTTGCATTACGGAACATTGCTTTATCGGCACTGTCCATATCAGCAAGTACTAGCTCGGTGTTGATCACGTCAATATCGTCAGCAGGGTCGATAGTACCAGCAACGTGAATAACGTTTTCATCTTCAAAACAACGAACTACATGACCAATCGCATCTGTTTCACGGATATTTGCTAAAAACTGATTGCCTAGGCCTTCACCTTTCGATGCACCTTTAACTAAACCTGCAATATCCACAAATTCCATACTGGTTGTAAGAATACGTTGTGGGTTAACAATTTTAGCAAGTTCGTCTAGGCGAGGATCTGGCACCGGTACCACACCTGTATTAGGTTCAATGGTACAAAAAGGAAAGTTAGCGGCTTCAATACCCGCTTTAGTCAATGCATTGAAAAGTGTTGATTTACCAACATTAGGCAAGCCAACGATGCCACATTTAAAACCCATAGTAAGATACCTTGTTTAGATTCGTTTAATACGTGCGACCGTATACCCAAAAATTAGGGTTTAAACGAATGTAGTCTGTTTTGTGCTTTTAACACACCGTCTTTAGCAAGTATTTCCATACAACGAACTGCTTCATCAACTGCGGCATCCATTTTTTCTTGATCGTCCTTGGCTGCTTTACCAAGCACCCAACCGGTGACCATTTCGCGATGTCCTGGATGACCTACACCTATGCGCAAGCGCATAAAGTCTTTTTGATTTGCCATTTTTGCAATAATGTCTTTTAAGCCATTATGACCGCCATGTCCGCCGCCTTTTTTTAATTTAGCAACGCCCGGGTCTAAATCCAATTCATCATGGGCAACAAGTATGTCTTCCACGGGGATTTTAAAAAAATTGGCTAAACTACTCACCGCTTTGCCACTTAAGTTCATGTAAGTGGTGGGGATCAGTAATTTGAATTCTTTGCCTTGAATAATCACTTTGCCAGTAAGGCCGTGATATTTAGGGTCGTGTTTTAGCGTGCAGTTGTAGCGTGCAGCGAGTTCTTGAATGAACCAAGCACCTGCGTTGTGGCGTGTATTTGCGTATTCGGGGCCTGGATTAGCCAGGCCCACAAGCATTTGAATAGAATTCAAGGTGCGAGACCTTAAATATTATTCTGCAGCGTCTGAAGCGTCGTCTTCAGTTGGAGCTGCTTTGTTAGCTTTGATAGTAACGATAGACTGATCGTGGCCTTCGCCTTTACCAAGCTCAACAGATTGAACACCTTTAGGGAACGCAAGATCTGTAAGGTGGATTGAATCACCAGCAACAAGATCAGATACGTCTACTTCGATGAATTCTGGAAGTGACTTAGGAAGACAAGAAATCTCAACTTCAGTTAACTGGTGAACAACAGTTGCACCTAACTTAGTTACTTTCTCTTCACCGATGAAGTGTAAAGGAACCTTAGTTACTAGTTTATGAGTTGCGTCTACACGTTGGAAATCAAGGTGAGTAAGCTTAGGCTTGAAAGGGTGACGTTGGATATCTTTTAAGATTGCTTCAACTTTCTCGCCACCTACATTTAATGTAAGGATGTGAGTGTAAAAGCCTTCGTCTTCTTGTGCTTTGATCATATCTTTATGAGCAAAAGTAAGCGATACCGCTTCTTTATCAGCTCCATAAAGGATTGCCGGCACTTTGTCTTCGCGACGTAGGCGGCGGCTCGCACCAGTACCAGTTTCTACGCGAAGTTCAGCGTCATAAGTATAAGTTGTGTTAGACATGATGTCTCCAATAATTAAAAGTGTTAGGGCCTTTGCGACCAAGGTCCCTAGCCAAAAGGCGCGCTATCATACCACTGCGGGTTTATAAAATAAACATCGCTTACAAAAAAAGCGCCAAAAGGCGCTTTTATACTCATTAATGTTTAACTTTAGTGTTCAAACATTGCCGAGATAGATTCTTCGTTGCTAATGCGACGAATAGTCTCTGCTAACATATCTGCAAGCGTTAATACTTTTACAATATCAAGCGCTTTTAGTTCGTCAGACAGTGGAATTGAGTCAGTTACAATCACTTCGTCAATCACAGAGTTACGTAAGTTTTCTGCAGCTGTACCAGAAAGAATAGGGTGAGTAGCGTAAGCAAATACACGTTTAGCACCATGCTCTTTAAGAGCTTCAGCGGCTTTACACAATGTACCACCGGTATCAATCATGTCATCAACAATAATACAATCGCGGCCTTCAACGTCACCAATAATGTGCATTACTTGAGAAACGTTAGCTTGAGGGCGACGTTTATCGATAATTGCTAAGTCGGTATCGTTTAATAGTTTTGCAATTGCACGGGCACGCACCACGCCACCAATATCAGGTGATACAACAACCACGTCATCAAAGTCGCGGTTCTTCATATCTTCTAATAGTACAGGGCTACCAAATACGTTATCCACTGGTACATCAAAGAAGCCTTGGATTTGCTCAGCGTGTAAATCAACCGTAAGAACGCGGTCAACACCTACACTTGATAAGAAATCCGCAACCACTTTAGCTGTAATTGGTACACGGGCAGAACGTACGCGACGATCTTGACGAGCATAACCAAAATAAGGGATAACAGCAGTGATACGACCGGCAGATGCACGGCGTAACGCATCAACCATAACGATAAGTTCCATCAGGTTATCGTTAGTAGGGGCACAGGTTGATTGCAAGATAAAAACATCCGAGCCACGAACATTTTCATTAATTTGAACACTGATCTCACCGTCACTAAAACGGCCAACAACAGCATCGCCTAATTCAATATATAAACGTTTTGCAACTTTTTGAGCTAGGTCAGGTGTTGCGTTACCAGCGAAGAGCTTCATGTCAGGCACGGTAGGGTTCCTCAGGCACTGAATTTTTGGACTAACTTACATTGAGTGAACAAAGTAGGTTAACTTATGATTACTTGTACGTTACTTCATTTATCAATGATGGCGGCTAACTCCGTATGAGCAGGAGAGGTACTAACGCTGGATGCGATAAAACCCTGCCAAGTATGGGGGAGGTTAGCAAGTACATCTTGTGCTTGAACTTGGCTAGCAAATTCAACAAAACAACATGAACCTGTTCCGGTCATCTTTGATGGAGCGTATTTTAGCAACCACTGCAGGGTTTTTTCAACCTCGGGGCACAGCTTTTTCACTAAAGGCTCACAATCGTTGGTTAAAATTTGCTGTTGCCAGTCGCCAGAAAGTTTTGGTGTATCACGTTTTAAATCTGGGTGAGTAAATATTTGTGCTGTGCTGACATGTTGATTTGGGAAGACAACACAATACCACTTCGGCGGCAGTTCTAGGTACTCTAATTGCTCGCCAATGCCATGTGCTATGGCACTTTTACCTTTAATGAACACAGGTACATCAGCACCGAGTTTCAGGCCTAAATCAGCCAGTTCATCTAAAGATAGGGCTGTATTCCAAAGCGTATTAAGAGCTAAAAGCGTTGATGCAGCATCGGATGAACCGCCTCCAACACCTCCCCCCATGGGTAAGCGTTTAGTTAAATTTATTTTTGCACCCATATCCACTTTACAGTGGGTTTGTAATAATAACGCCGCTTTGTAAATCAAATTGTCGGTTAGCGCAATGCCATTGGTGTCGCCGCTAATACTTATAAGAGTATCCGTGCTTAGTTTAAAATGGAGCTCGTCACCATAATTTAAAAACGTAAATAAAGTTTCTAATTCATGGTAGCCATCATCACGGCGGCCATTAATGTGTAAAAATAAATTAAGCTTGGCTGGGGCAATCAGCGAAAATTCAGAGTGAGTATACATAGTTAGTTAAACTGCCAGTCATAGAGTTTGATTTTAATTTTAATCTTTTCATGGGTTAAGGTTAAAGCATTCGGTAACCAAAAACCGTATTTTTGGACGTAACTTGTGTAACTTATTTGCCACTTTTTGCCATTATCATCAAACCATAACACGCTTTTAGCACGCCCTAACTGATCAATTTCTAGGGTGTGATCGTCAATGGTAGCTTTTAACCATGGGCCTGCGTTATTAACCGGTAAAGTAAACCCTGTTAAACGTTGTAAAAGTGCACTGGCGTTACTATCAAAATACGGTTGGTTATCAAAGATTAATTCGGCGCCGACTGCGGTTTGTTTAAGCGATAAAATCCGTGTGCCAATAAACGTGGTTAACACTAAATGATTACTATTTTGTGTTTGTTGCCAATTTAAGTTGGCAGATTGGCGCTCATCTGGGCTAATAAACGCAAGTTTACCGTCTACTTGCCAAGTTTTTTGCTCGCCAAGGCGTAACTTCCAGTCTTCGTAAAGCTCTGTTTTGTAATTGTTTTTACTCACGCAGCCGGTTAAAAATACAAATAGCAGTGTTAAAATCAAATATTGTCGAGTCAAATGTTGTTCCTTACTTTCCATATTCCTGAGATTTTTGATAAAATTGCCGCCTATGTAGTAGGGCTCAGCAATATTTGGCAGATATGACCATAATAGCACTTGGTATTAATCACAAAACCGCATCCGTAGAATTACGAGAAAAAGTGGCCTTTTCGCCTGAGCAAATTTCAGAGGCGCTACAACAATTAAGTGGCCATGCCGACTTTAATGAAGCGGTTATTGTCTCTACCTGTAATCGCACTGAGGTGTATTGTAGCCTTGCACAGCAAAATTCCCAAACATTGTTGCAATGGTTGGCCAGTTTCCATGGTTTAGATGAACATGAACTGAGTAAAAATATCTACTGTCATGAAGACAGCGCTGCAATAAATCATTTGATGCGTGTAGCCTGTGGGCTTGACTCGCTGGTGTTAGGCGAACCACAAATTTTAGGGCAAATAAAACAAGCCTATAATAGTGCCAAAACCCATGATGCGGTGGGCGTTACGTTTGACCGTTTGTTTCAAAAAACGTTTTCGGTGGCAAAAGAAGTCCGTACCGAAACCAACATTGGTGCCAGTGCAGTATCTGTCGCCTTTGCGGCAGTTAATTTAGCAAAGCATATTTATGGAAAGCTGGATAAAACCAAGGTGTTACTCATTGGTGCCGGTGAAACCATAGAGCTGGTAGCAAAACATTTATACCAAAATGAGCCGCAAAAAATTACAGTTGCCAACAGAACAATAGAAAGAGCGCGCAGTTTAGCCGATGAAGTATCAGCCGATGTTATTGCGTTGGCACAATTGCCTGAACGTTTGCATCAAGCTGATATTGTGATTAGCTCCACCGCCAGCACTTTGCCCATTATTGGTAAAGGTGTAGTTGAGCAAGCACTGAAACAACGCCGCTATAAGCCGATGCTGTTTATTGATATAGCTGTACCACGCGATATTGAAAGCCAAGTCGGTGAACTCGACGACGCCTACTTGTACTCGGTCGATGACTTACAAGCCATTGTTAGTGAAAACATGGCTGCTCGTGAGCAAGCGGCAGAGCAAGCACAAATTATTATTAGTGAGCGCACCAAAGAGTTTTTTATGTGGTTGCGCTCGCTTGATTCAGTGGATTTAATTCGCCACTACCGTAATGATGTACAAACAACAAAAGCAGAACTTGTAGATAGGGCGCTTAGTCAGCTAAATACAGGTAAAGACGCAGAAAAAGTAATTTTAGAGCTGGCCAATAAATTAACCAATCGCTTAATGCACGCGCCTACCCGTGCCATCCAAGATGCAGCGAAAAAAGGTGAAGTGGCTCAGTTAAACCAATTGAAAAAAATGTTAGGTATAGATCAGGAATAACAGTTAAATGAAAGAGTCCGTTTATCGTAAATTAGAAACCTTAGTTGAGCGCTATGAAGAAGTTCAAGCGCTACTAAGTGACCCATCGGTCATTAGTGATCAAAACCGCTTTCGTACTCTTTCAAAAGAATACTCTGAGCTTGAAGAAGTGGTGAAAACGTTTTTAGCATACCAGCAAGCACAAGAAGACTTGAGTAGCGCTGAAGAAATGCTAAAAGATTCAGATCCTGAAATGCGCGAAATGGCACAAGAAGAATATAAAGAAGCAAAAGCACAAATTTCGACTTTAGAAGACGACATTCAAGTGCTTATGTTGCCTAAAGATCCGAAAGACAATAACAACGTGTTTTTAGAAGTTCGTGCCGGAACAGGGGGCGACGAGGCCGCTATTTTTGCTGGCGACTTGTTTAGAATGTACAGCCGCTACGCAGAAACAAAAAAATGGAAAGTAGAAGTTGTGACGACCAACGAAGGTGAACATGGCGGCTACAAAGAAGTAATTGCTAACATCAGCGGTGAAGGTGTGTATGGGCAATTAAAATTTGAATCAGGCGTGCATCGTGTACAGCGCGTCCCAGAAACTGAGTCACAAGGGCGCGTACATACCTCAGCATGTACTGTTGCTGTAATGGCTGAAGTGCCAGAAGCAGAGGCCATAGAAATTAATACCGCCGATATTAAAGTTGATACCTTTAGAGCATCGGGCGCGGGTGGTCAGCACGTTAATAAAACCGACTCTGCCATTCGTATTACTCATTTACCAACCGGTGTTGTGGTTGAGTGTCAAGATGAGCGTTCTCAACATAAAAACCGTGCAAAAGCGATGTCGGTATTGGCGGCGCGTTTGCAACAGGCTGAAGATGAAAAACGTCATGCTGCTGAAGCGTCTGAACGTCGTAATTTAGTGGGCAGTGGCGATCGTTCTGAGCGTATTCGCACATACAACTATCCGCAGGGGCGAATTACCGATCACCGTATTAACTTAACGCTTTATCGTTTAAACGAAGTGGTAGCCGGTGATTTAGGCGCTGTGGTTGAGCCGCTAATGCAAGAGCATCAGGCCGACTTATTAGCAGCGATGGGCGACGATTAATCGTGAACCTCACTGTTGAAAACGCTATTACTACCGGTGCTAATTTATTAGCATCAAGTAGTGATAGCGCAAAGTTAGATGCTCAAGTACTACTGCTTAATATTTTACAAAAGCCACGTAGTTATTTATTTACTTGGCCAGAAAAACAATTAACGGATGAGCAATCACAAGCGTTTGAGCGTGCATGTGAGCGTCGTTTAAACGGCGAGCCTGTTTCGCACATTACAGGGTATCGTGAGTTTTGGAGTTTACAGCTTGAAGTAAATCCAACAACACTCATTCCTCGCCCTGATACAGAAACCTTAGTTGAGCTTGCGCTTTCATGTAATGTACCAAATGACGCCAAAGTGCTCGATTTAGGCACAGGCACTGGAGCAATTGCACTTGCGCTTGGTAGTGAAATGCCTACATGGGATATTATTGCCGTTGATCGTATTGATGATGCGGTGGCACTGGCCAAACGTAATCAAAAACGATTAGCGATAAATAATGTGTGTGTTGAACAAAGCAATTGGTTTAGCGCGTTAAATAATAAAAAATTTGATCTAATTGTAACCAATCCCCCCTATATAGAATATAACGATAAACACTTGCACCAAGGTGATGTGCGCTTTGAGCCTTTGTCTGCATTGGTTGCAGATGATGCTGGATTAGCTGATATTAAACAAATAATTACACAATCACGTGACTATTTACATTCTAATGGCTATCTTTTAATTGAACACGGATTTGAGCAAAGTGCAGCTGTTCGCCATATATTCAACCAAATGGCGTTTATAAATGTAAGCACAGTGAAAGATCTTGGTAATAACGACCGCGTAACTTTCGGACAATGGCCTTAACTTATTAAAAATAGCCCCGTTGTTTGTTTGCATATGTTTTAAGGAACTCTTTGTGATGGAAGATTTTTTATTTTCAAATGAACAACCACCTGAAGTAGTAAGTGAAGAGCAAGGAACATGGAAAGTTCTAATTGTTGATGATGAACCCGAGGTTCATGCTGTTACGCGTTTAGCGTTGAGTGATTTTAAGTTTCAAGATAGACGCTTGGAGTTTATAAGTGCTTATTCCGGCGCAGAAGCGAAAAAGTTGATTGATGATCATCCTGATGCGGCCATCATCCTACTCGATGTTGTTATGGAAACAGACGATGCGGGTTTGCAAGTAGCAAAATACATTCGTGATACCGTTAAAAATAATTATATTCGCATTATTCTACGAACCGGGCAGCCAGGCCAAGCACCCGAGCGCCAAGTAATCGTAAATTACGATATTAATGACTATAAATCTAAAACAGAACTTACCGCACAAAAATTATTCACCGTTATGATGGCAAGTCTTCGCTCGTATCGCGATATTATTTCGATTGAGCAATCGCGTGAAGGGCTAGAAAAAATAATCACCGCTTCGCGCAATATTTTTGCAACCCATTCAATGGATAACTTTATTGAAGGCGTGATGCAGCAGCTTACTTCTTTACTAAACGTTGCTGATGAAGCCATGTATGCCACCACCTTAGTTGCACAAAATCCGTCAGAGGAGATGAATAAAAAACTGATTGTTTGCTCTGGTACCGGCGATTTTGCTAAGCGCGAGGGAGAAGAGCTAGAAACCGTACTAGCAGAAGACCAACTGTTAGCGTGCCAAGAGGCCCTTGCTAACAAAGCAATTGTGTACAGAGATGATTATTTGTTTGCTTATTGCAGCAGTAAATTTAACCATAATTCAATGTTGTTTGTATCAGGTGTGCCGTCAAAGTTGACGGATACACAACGAAACCTAATTGAAATCTTTTCTCAAAATGTGCAGTTGGCATTTGAAAATGTGCAGTTACATACTGAAGTTGAAGCCACACAACAAGAGCTTGTTTATCGTTTAAGTGAAGCCGTTGAACAGCGCTCGTGCGAAACGGGTAATCATGTAAAACGGGTTGCTTATATTTGCTATGAATTAGCATTAGCCTACGGGTTATCTGAAGAGCAAGCGAATTTAATTCGCTTTGCATCGCCTTTACATGATGTGGGTAAAATAGGTATTCCGGATGCAATTTTAAATAAGCCTGGCAAGTTAAATAGCGAAGAGTGGGAAGTTATGAAAACTCATGCTGGAAAAGGCTATGCTATTTTGAAAGATTCACCGCGTAAAATAGTCAGCGCAGGGGCATTAATCGCACAGCAGCACCACGAAAAGTGGGATGGTTCTGGTTACCCTAGTGGATTAAAGGGGGAGCGTATTGATATTTTTGCCAGAATAGTGGCATTGGCTGATGTGTATGATGCACTGCGCCATAAACGTTGTTATAAAGGTGCGTGGACACTTGAAGAAGCGGTTGCGGAGATCAACGCAAATAAAGGAACGCATTTTGATCCTAAACTTGTTGATGTATTTAATGATAAACTTGAAGATCTCGAAGCGGTACTTTTACGCTTTCCTGACAAAACACATAACTAAACAGAAGTAACAATACATATGGATTATTTAGCATTAAAACACTCACACATGGCCATTGCGCTAGTGAGTATTATTTTATTTTACGTACGTTCTTTTTCTCGTATGGGCAGTGGCAGCCTTGCCAAAAATAAATTGGTTTTTATTGGTAGCCACAGTATAGACACTTTATTAATTGTCTCAGCCATCGGTTTAATGGCAATGGCTAAAATAAACCCATTAGAGCAGCTTTGGTTATTAGAAAAAATTATTCTAGTTATCGTTTATATTGTTGTGGGTATTATTAGCGCTAAACAAACGACAACCGTTCCAAAAATCGTATTTTTAGTACTTAACACCGCTGTTATTTTAGCTATTGGTTACTTAGCAACAGCTAAAGCCCCGCTGTTGTTATAATTAACAATGCCTATTTAAGCTTTGCACACCAAAGGTGTAAAGCTTACCTCTTCAATTCATTTCTGATTATTGGTATCTAGCTTTAAAATTAGGTAAACTACGTCCTCGTTTTCTAGAATGTTGTAGTATGAATGACCACCCTCGGGTTTGATGAACACGATGAATCTTATATAGAAGATGCTTACGATGATTTTTTGCCGCCGGCTATATATCGTTGTATCAAAGCGGAAGCTAAATGGGACCCTCAAATAGACTTAACACCAAGTCTTGAAATACTCACTGCGTTTGAGCAGCAAATAGAGTCTATTTGTCAGCAGATGCCGGACGAACACGATCGCCTAGATAAACTACTTGATAGCTTTTATAGTGAGTGGCTATTTAGTGCATCAAGCTTGAAAGTTCCTGAGTATAAGTTAAATAGCATCAGCTACACCTTGTCTATGCGCAGTGGCACACCGACAACCTTAGCTATTTTGTTATGCCACTTTTTACAGCATGCTAAACTCGATGCCAGTGTAAGCATAACTCAAGGCGAAGTGGGCATTCACGTCGCAATGAGTGATGAAGAGGGTTATCTTGTTGACCCTAGCAGTGGCCAACAAAGTTGGTACATCATTCCTGAAAATATTGATGAAGAAAATCCTCAAGAACAAGAGCCTTTAGAGCTTATTTTTGAAGACGAAGTGTATAAATTATTTTTAGCGCAGCAAAAATGGTCTTTCATTAGTGAAAATAAATTTGGTCATGCCTTAACTTGCGTCGATTTATTAATGGAAATGTTAGGTGATGATCCCTATGAGCGACGCGACAGAGGTTATTTACTAAATCAGCTTGGCTGCCCTAAAATGGCACGAGATGATTTACAGTTTTTTGTTGATGAATGTCCTGATGATCCTGCTATTGAAATCATTCTACATCAAATTGAAGAACTTGAAGACAATCATAAAACTCACCACTAAGAATAAAAAAATAGGAAATGTTATGGCTGATCCCCAAACTGCATTAATTACCAATGATGCCGTTGTACTTGGTTTATTGGCGATTATTTTAGGGTTTATTTTCAAAACCTCAAATAGTCAACGCCCAGGTCTTGTGGCATTTTATAAATATGTACCGGCATTATTGCTGTGTTATTTTTTGCCGTCATTGTTAAATACCTTTGGTATTGTTGATGGTTCTCAATCTAACGTGTATTACGTCGCTTCGCGATATTTACTGCCAGCGTGTTTAATTTTGCTTACCATCAGTATTGATTTAAAAGCGATTATTAATTTAGGTCCTAAAGCATTAATTATGTTTTTAACCGGCACCGTAGGTATTGTGATTGGTGGCCCATTAGCTATTTTAATAATGAGTGCTGTTTATCCAGAAGCGGTAGGGGGACATGGCCCTGACGCTGTTTGGCGTGGTATGACAACCATTGCAGGTAGCTGGATTGGTGGCGGTGCAAACCAAGCATCTATGAAAGAAATGTTTGAAGTGGGTGGCGATATTTTCTCAGCCATGGTCACCGTGGATGTGATAGTGGCTAATTTATGGATGGCAGTATTATTATTAATGGCAGCTAATCATAAAGCGATTGACGCTAAAGCCGGTGCAGATACCACCGCGATTGAAGACTTAAAGCAACGTGTTGAAAAATACCATGCAGAGCATGCGCGTATGCCAACGCTAAATGATTACATGATGATTATTGCTATTGCCTTTGGTATTACCGGTTTAGCGCACTTTTGTGCAGATATTTTAGGGCCCTTCTTTGCCAATAATTATGCGTGGGCAAAAGAATACAGTTTAAACAGTAAGTTCTTTTGGCTTATTGTTATATCAACGACGATAGGTATTTGCTTATCGTTTACCAAAGTACGCCATATTGAGGCGTTTGGTTCATCGAAAGTGGCGTCAGCCTTTTTGTATATTTTAGTGGCATCGATTGGCCTGCATATGAATGTAATGGCGATTTTTGATTCACCGATGTATTTTGTTATTGGTGCAATTTGGATGTTAACTCACGCAAGCTTAATGCTCATTGTGGCTAAATTAATTAAAGCGCCATTATTTTATATGGCTGTTGGCTCACAGGCCAATGTAGGTGGCGCAGCGTCTGCCCCTGTTGTGGCCGCTGCGTTTCATCCGTCACTGGCACCGGTCGGCGTATTATTAGCTGTACTTGGCTATGGTGTAGGTACATATATGGCGTATATTTGTGGATTAATGATGCAAGCAGTTGCACCATAAGGAATTAAAATGAACAACCAAGTTATTAATATCAATGAAATAGAACTGGCAAATAATAAACCTTTTGTTTTATTTGGTGGCATGAATGTGCTTGAATCACGCGACTTAGCGATGCGTATTGCCGAGCATTATGTTGAAGTGACCACTAAATTAAATATTCCTTATGTATTTAAGGCGTCATTTGATAAAGCCAATCGCTCGTCCATCAATTCTTACCGTGGTCCAGGCATGGAAGAAGGCTTAAAGATATTTGAAGAGATTAAAAATACCTTTAATATTCCGCTTATCACCGATGTACATGAACCTCATCAAGCAGCACCGGTTGCAGAGGTTGTTGATGTTATTCAGCTACCGGCGTTTTTGGCTCGTCAAACAGACTTGGTGGTTGCAATGGCTAAAACAGGCGCGATTATTAATGTGAAAAAGCCACAGTTTTTAGCTCCGCATGAAATGCGTCATATCATTACTAAATTTAATGAAGCCGGAAATAATAATGTGGCCTTATGTGAACGTGGTTCAAGCTTTGGCTATAATAACCTAGTGGTTGATATGCTAGGTATGGATGATATGAAAACCATGGCTCCCGTTATATTTGATGCAACTCATGCACTGCAGCGTCCTGGCGGTCGAGCAGACTCAGCCGATGGTCGTCGTGCCCAAGCTGCCGAACTTGCTCGTAGCGGCATGGCTCTTGGTATCGCAGGCTTATTTATTGAAGCGCACCCCAATCCAAATGAAGCAAAATGTGATGGCCCCTGTGCATTAGCATTGAGCAAGTTAGAAGGGTACTTATCGCAAATGAAAGCGGTGGATGATTTAATCAAGAGCTTTGCCC
This sequence comes from Pseudoalteromonas sp. SM9913, assembly GCF_000184065.1. NCBI lineage: Bacteria > Pseudomonadati > Pseudomonadota > Gammaproteobacteria > Alteromonadales > Pseudoalteromonadaceae > Pseudoalteromonas > Pseudoalteromonas sp. SM9913. The sequence continues at coordinate 2,108,747 of NC_014803.1, read as the reverse complement.
CTCTTGATACCAGTGCTAGCGATTTATAAAGTTGATTAACACTTTAAAAAGCGACTTAGGTCGCTTTTTTTATGGCTTGAATATACTCTTTCCTAGCATAGGTATATAATTCACCGCATAAGAAAAACTAATTCTAAGCTTGGTTGCCATGTCAAGACGAGTTCCTCCATTAAACGCGCTGAAAGCTTTTGAAGCTGCAGCACGTCATTTAAGCTTTACTAAAGCCGCAGAAGAGTTGTATGTCACGCAAGCTGCGGTGAGTCATCAAATAAAAACGCTTGAAGAGCATTTAGGCTTAAAGCTGTTTTTACGTAAAAATCGCTCGTTATTATTAACCGAAGAAGGCCAAGGTTACTTTTTAGATATTAAAGAGATTTTTACTCAGCTAATAGATGCAACTGAAAAGCTATTAGCTCGTGGTGCCAAAGGCTCGTTAACCGTAAGTTTAACCCCCAGTTTTGCGATTCAATGGCTCATTCCTCGATTGAGCTTATTTAACGAATTACACCCAGAAATTGATGTGCGAATTAAAGCCCAAGATCAGGATGAAAACTCGTTAACAGACGATGTTGATATCTCAATTTATTATGGTCGCGGTCATTGGAGTGGGGTGCAAGCCTATAAACTGCACACTGAGTATTTAGTGCCGTTATGTAGCCCGTTACTGTTAAATGGCCCCAGAGCGCTTAACCAACCCAGTGATTTAGCAAACCATACCTTGCTACATGACACCACCCGTAAAAACTGGAAAACCTGGATGAAAACCGCCGGCGTACGTAATGTACAAGTTAACCAAGGACCTATATTTAGTCATTCTTCTATGGTGTTACAAGCTGCGGTACATGGCCAAGGTGTTGCAATTGGTAACAGCGTACTAGCAAAACCAGATATTGATGCAGGACGTTTAGTGATCCCGTTCAATCACAGTTTAGAGAGTAAAAATGCCTATTACTTAGTGATCCGTGAGTCACAAAATGAGTTAGGCAAAATTGTATCGTTTAAAGACTGGATGTTAAGTTTAGTTGAGCAGGAGCAAGAATATTAATGAGCATCGAATGGGTTAGAAGTAGTCAGCAACCGGCAATCGCACAGTTTATATTTGCTCATGGCGCAGGGGCTGGCAGTGATTCTGAGTTTATGCAAATCATGGCTAAACAACTCAGTGAGTACGGTATTGACGTTGGCTTGTTTGATTTTGAATATATGCAAATTGCTAAACAAACTAACAAACGTCGCCCACCAGAGCGAGCGCCTAAACTACTTACTTATTTTGAACATATAGTGACTCAAGCTGATGCAAATTTACCGCTATTTATAGGGGGTAAATCAATGGGCGGGCGCATGGCATCGATGCTTGCCTGTTCGACCTCTCATCCTGTTTTAGGTGTGCTTGCGTTTGGTTATCCGTTTCATCCTCCGGGCAAGCCAGAAAAACTGCGTACAGATCATTTTGCAGACATACCGTGTCCTTTTTTAGTATTACAGGGGGAAAGGGATACCTTTGGCACCCGCGAAGAGCTTGCCACAATGGCCATGCCAAAGCAGCCAAAGTATGTATGGTTAACGGATGGTGACCACTCACTAAAACCGCGTAAAAAAAGTGGCGTGACTGAGCAACAAAACCTGAATGCTGCGGCAATACAGGCAGCAAGCTTTATAAAGAATACGCTTGAAAATTTAAAAGAGGATAAACATGATTAAACTATTTTTATTAGCAGGCAGCTTTTTTTGCATGCTTTCAGTGATACTGGGCGCATTTGCTGCTCATGGTCTGAAAAGTCGTTTATCAGAGTACTCCATTGGTATTTTTAAAACCGCCGCTGAGTATCAAATGGTGCATGGGCTGGCGTTAATTGCAGTGGCTATTTTAATTAAGTGGGGTATGCACCTCAGTATGGCGGGTGGTTTTTTTATTGCCGGTACGTTGTTATTTAGTGGCAGCTTATACTTATTGGCTTTAACAGGGTTGAAGTGGCTGGGCCCAATTACCCCATTGGGTGGGCTGTGCTTTATTATTGGTTGGATAGTTATTTTAGTGCAAGTTGCACGATTTAAGTTTTAAAGAGTTTAAGGGTTAATATGTCTAGTGTTGTGATTTACTGTCGTAGTGGTTTTGAAAACGATGCCGCTGCTGAAATAACGTTTCACGCTGCCGAACAAGGATTTGCTGGGTATGTAAAAGCAAAACCAAATACCGGTTATGTTATTTATGAATGTTTTGAAGCGCAGCACAGCGACGAAATAATCAAAAAAGTTGATTTTAAAAATATGGTGTTTGCACGCCAATGGTTTGCCGGTAACCTAATTGAAAATATGCCCGTAGAAGATAGAGTAGGCGCTATTGTAGATGCCGCAAAAGATTTTACTTTGTGTTCTGAGCTTCGTGTCGAAACACCCGATACCAACGAGGGCAAAGAGTTACTGACTTTTTGTAAAAAAATATCGACCCCGCTTAAAAAAGCCCTCGAGAAACAAAACACTGTATTGCGTAAGCCAAAAGCAAATCGCCCAGTAATGCATGTGCTGTTTTTAGCTAATAATACTGCGTATGTGGGTTACTCATATAGTTATAACAACTCTCCTTTTTTTATGGGGATCTTACGTTTACGTATGCCAAGCGATGGCCCAAGTCGTTCAACGCTTAAGTTAGATGAAGCGTTTAATGTGTTTATTCCTGAGCAACAGCGTGAGTCACGCGTACAAGCTGGAATGCGCAGCGTTGATTTAGGTGCATGCCCAGGTGGCTGGACTTATCAGTTAGTTCGCCGTGGTATGTTTGTTAGCGCGATAGATAACGGCCCAATGAACGAAAGTTTAATGGAAACGGGTCAGGTAAAGCATTTTAGAGAAGATGGTTTTAAATACCGTCCAGAAAAAAGAAACATCACTTGGTTGGTTTGCGATATGGTAGAAAAGCCGACTAAAGTGACTAACTTGATGATTGACTGGGCAGTAAATGCTTATGCAAAAGAGCTTATTTTTAATCTGAAATTACCGATGAAAAAACGCTTTGATAGTGTGTATGAATGTTTAAAAATGATCAGAGAAGAAATGGCGAAGTACGGTATAAGCTATGAACTTCAAGCTAAGCATTTATACCATGATCGTGAAGAAGTAACGGTGCACTTAAATGTCACTAAAGTGCCACAGAGCTTATATAGTTAATCTACTAGCGAGTATAAAAAATGGGCCAAGTGGCCCATTTTTTATTTTAACTACGGTATTGTGGTCGGTAATTTTCAACCCATAATCGTGTGGCACCACATACCGCCACAGGCATAACAATTAAATTTACAAATGGGATAGCGGTTAGCAGCATCACGGCAAAGCCAAACCCATAAGATAACCCTTGTTTGCTTTTTAAGTCATTTTTCATTTGTGTAAAGCTAATTTTGTGATTATCAAAAGCATAATCTTTATATTGCACCGCATACATCCAGCAGGTAAAAAGCACCCATAGCATTTGGCCTATTACAGGTAGTACCCACAATAAAATAAAAAAGCCGATAGCGCGTGGGAGGTAGTAGCAAAGCTTAGTCCATTCCCGGCCCAGCATTCGCGGAACATCTTTGACTAAATCAGCTAATCCGTCGTCGTTAATTTTTTGACCAGTTAAATACAACTCGACTTTTTCACTTAAAAGGCCATTAAAAGGTGCGGCGATAAAGTTAGTAATAACGGTAAATAACATACTGTAACTAAACAGCACCACCAGCACAGCAATTGGCCACATTAACCATTCGAGCCAACTTAGCCATTCTGGGAGCATGGCGTTTACGGCATTAAAGCCATCACTAAGCCAGCCAAATAAAAAGAATAAGGAGCTACCAAATAATAAAATATTAATAAGTAGGGGTATAAGTACAAAGCGTTTTAGCCCTTTTTGACTAATTAACTTAAACCCTGAAAAAAAATATTCCATACCTTGTGTTATTTGCACACTAACCTCATCGATTATTTATGTTTTAGCTATTATAAATAGCTTGATGATTTTAAACAGTACTTTTAAGTAACAAAGTATTTAATAAAGGGTATTTACAGATGGTATGTAAATAAATGATTTGTTGATAAGTACATTTCAAATCGCCACCTTGTATTGAATGGCAAGCGCTCGTGAAATAGACGAAAATAGCATAGATGCTGATTTCAATATTATGTATAGTCAAAAGACTATAATAAATTATTATAAACAGGCCCTAAAATAGAGCGACGCATTTAGCGTTAGTGATTGTTGAGGAATATAATTTGATTGAAATAATGAGAGTCAGAAAGCTGCTTTCTCAGCAACAAAGTATATTATCGAAAATAGCACTCGGTGCGCCACTTGATGAGGTACTGGAAAATATTTGTTTATCTATTGAGGAGCTTATTGAAGACTCCTCTGCAAAGTGCTCTATATTAACGCTCAAAGGAGAGCAGCTATTTCATAGCGCGGCACCTAATATTGCACAGGGTTACTGCCAAGCAATTAATGGTGTGAAAATAGGGCCAACTGTCGGTTCATGCGGTACTGCAGCCTATGAAAAAAAACGCATTATAGCCGCAGATATTTCAACATCGCCATTATGGGATGATTATAGAGCATTGGCGTTAAGTTATGGTTTAAGGTCATGTTGGTCTACCCCCATTATTTCAACAAAATCAGACATATTAGGCACTTTTGCAATTTATCATGACAGCGCAAAGTCACCGACACCACAAGATTTAGAATTAATAGATTTTTTTGTTGATTTCACCAGTATTGCTCTTGAAAAGCACACCGAGTCACTAAGATTAAACGCGTTGCTTTTTGAATTACAGCAAAGTAATGAAAAGTTTAAAGCCTTTACAAAAGTGCTTCCTGATCTAACCCTCATTTTGAGTGAAGAGGGGGAGTATACCAATGTTTACGGCACAGCTAATGAAAGTTTATATTTAAGCCAAGAGCACGTTATTAATCAAAATGTCAGAGATATTATGCCTCCTGAAGATGCAAATCCTATTCTGGCGGTGATTGACAAAACGTTGCAAACTAATGAAGTTCAAGTGTTTGAATATCAGCTCAATATAAAAGGTAAGCAGCTTACATTTGAAGGGCGAACAGCTCCCCTTGAAAGTTACCAGCCTACTAACCCGTCACTGAGACATGTGGTGTGGATGGCCAGAGATATCTCTAATCGCAAAGCTGCCGAAGAAGAAGTACAACGGTTAGCATTTTTCGATCCGCTCACTAACCTTCCTAATCGCAGAATGCTCAATGATAGGCTCAGTATGTATGTGGAGCGAATTAAGCAGTCTCATCATTCTGGCGCACTCTTATTTTTAGATTTAGATAATTTTAAACGCATAAATGACTCACTAGGTCATAATGCAGGCGATGAAATACTGGTTGAGTTATCACAACGATTAACAGCTATTTTGAACCCGGCAGATACCCTCGCACGAGTCGGTGGTGATGAATTTATTATTCTTATCGAGCATGTCGGTGATAGCCACATGCAAGCTAATAGTGAATCTGAGTTGATTGCTAAAAAAGTACAAAGTGTCTTTTATGAAAAATTTGAAGTGGGCGATTTAGCGTTTCAGGTCAGTTGTAGTATTGGTATTTGTTTGATTAACACGAGCAATGCCATAACCGCTAATATTTTAAAATTTGCAGATACCGCTATGTATCGCTCTAAAATGAAAGGCGGTAATAGTAGTAGCTTTTACGACCCCGCACTGCAAACCTTACTGGAAAATCAAACTGAGCTTGAAACTGACATTGTTAGGGCTATCGCGTGCGATGAGTTTTGTGCTTATTTTCAGCCACAATTAGCAATTGATGGAACCCTTGTGGGTGCTGAGGCATTAATAAGGTGGAATCATCCAACCAAAGGACTTATCCCCCCTAATGCATTTATTCCAATTGCCGAGCAATTTGGCTTAATTCAAAAGTTACAAAATATTGTATTAAGAGATATTTGTATTTTACTTGAAACACTTCGAGATAATAACTTACTCGATGACAGTTTTAGCGTATCAATTAACATTAGCCAGTGTCAGTTTAATTCATCCACTTTAAAAGGTGAGCTATTTAAAGCAATTGAAGCGTTTGACGTCTCGCCAACTCGAATTAAATTAGAGATCACTGAATCAATGTTAGCGGGTGACTTGATGGGGACCGTAAAGCAAATGGAAGAATTAAAATCGCAGGGATTTGTGTTTTCAATTGATGACTTTGGTACGGGCTACTCGTGTTTAAAACATTTAAGCGTGTTTCCTATTGATGAGTTAAAAATTGATAAAAGCTTTATTGATAAAGTGCTCAATAGCGCATCGGGTCAAAGTATTGTGCAATCTATTATTGGCTTAGGTCATAGCTTAAATATTAACATTGTGGCCGAAGGGGTCGAAAGTGCTGAGCAACTAACAATATTAAAGTCGATGGGCGTGAATGCAGTGCAAGGTTATTTATTTGCAAAACCATTAACCCACAGCAACTATTTAACATGGCATAAACAGCATCAATAACCCTGTATTTATCACTAACAGAGCGACAGGTTTAGTTGCCCTAATCGATAAGCCGCGTTGTTTGCGTACCCACTGCGCAGCAACGTTTAATAACGTACCGCGCTTTTGCTAAAGCAAAAATGTATATTTTTTGTTTGTTTGATACCGTGATGTAATTTATCTTTTATTATTGTGTAACTACTACACAAATCATTCCTGAGGCATTGGTTTAGCGTTTTTAACGCGTTAAACTAGTAAGGAATTGGCAATAAGTCTACTTGTTGTGACATTACCTAGACGTGAACATGACAAGTACTTAAAACTCGCTTTTGAGTTGCTTTGTCGTTTGTTGAAACTAGGGTTTAGTGTGATGTCATGGTGTGTCGCTATGTCGGTAACTTTAAAGAACCATTAGGAGCGATAAATGAATACCACTAAAGCAACTTTAAAGTCGGGTGAAACACATTCTTCCCGAGTTAAGTTTCTGGATGGGGTTGATATACCCGTATTTTTAATCAGTGGCGGTATATTAGTTTTATTTGCCGCGCTGGCACTTTACGACATTAAACTGATGTCTGATTGGATAAATACGGCCTTTGCCTTCTCAACCAAAATATTTGGCGCCTTTTGGCAAGTCCTACTTTTATTAACCTTTGTGATTGGCATTTTCTTAGCTATCGGCCGCACTGGCTCAGTGGTACTGGGTGGCTTAAAAACCCCTGAAATTTCTACCTTTAAGTGGATAAGTATTATTATGTGTACTTTGCTTGCTGGTGGCGGCGTATTTTGGGCCGCAGCAGAGCCAATGGCACATTTTATTTCTCCGCCACCGCTATTTGGTGGTGAAACAGGCACTAACGATGCCGCCTACAACGCACTTGCACAAAGCTTTATGCACTGGGGATTTTTAGCCTGGGCTATATTAGGCAGCTTAACGGGCATTGTTTATATGCATCTTCATTACGAAAAAGGCTTACCGCTTAAACCTCGTACTTTGCTTTATCCCGTATTTGGCGATCGTGTTATGAAAGGGGCGCTTGGTACAATTGTTGATGCATGTTGTGTACTCGCTGTGGTTGCTGGCACTGTAGGTCCCATTGGTTTTTTAGGCTTACAGGTGAGTTTTGGCCTAGATAAATTGTTTGGCATTCCTGACACATACACCACACAAGTAGTTATTTTATTTAGTTTAATTGGCATTTACACACTTTCAGCGGTAAGTGGCGTTACTAAAGGTATTCAGCTGTTAAGTCGTTTTAATGTTGTATTGGCTGTAGTGCTGATGTTGTTTATATTCCTGATGGGGCCCACTGCGTTTATTATTGATAGCTACATTCAATCGTTTGGCTTGTACTTAGATAACTTTATACCTATGGCTACGTTTCGTGCCGATAAACCATGGTTAGACTGGTGGACCGTATTCTTTTGGGGCTGGTTTTTAGGTTATGGCCCTTTAATGGCGATGTTTGTTGCGCGTATATCGCGTGGCCGAACTATCCGTGAAATGATTTTACTCATCTCTGTGGTTGCGCCAGTGATCACCTGCTTTTGGTTTACCATTGTGGGTGGCTCAGGCATATTTTTTGAGTTAAATAATCCAGGTGTTATATCAGAACCTTTCGCAGGGCTTAATTTACCAGCGGCATTGTTAGCCATTACTGAGCAGTTACCCATGGGGTTTGTTGTGTCGGTATTATTTTTAGTGCTGACCACTATTTTTGTGGCAACAACCGGTGACTCAATGACGTACTCGGTATCTATGGTGATGACCGGTACCGATCATCCGCAAACATCAATTCGTGTGTTTTGGGGAGTTATGATGGGGGTAATGGCTGCATTACTCATCTCAATTGGCGAGGGCGGAATTTCAGCGCTACAGTCCTTTATTGTGGTGACCGCGGTGCCAGTTTCCTTTGTGTTACTACCGTCACTGTGGACAGCACCACAAATAGTTAAAAAAATGGCAGATGAGCAAGGGCTCTAATAGCACATAAAAAAGGCGCTCGTTAGCGCCTTTTTCTATTTTATACATCACTTAAATTTTAACAAAAAACAGCCACATTTCTTCAGGCCACAGAGACTCTACCGGATTAAAATAATTCACTAACAAACAGTTTAATTTGTTGATTGAGCAAGTTTGTTAAGTTTTTTCAAACTATTTAATTATTTTAAAAATGAAGCCAGCTCGTCAACGTGCGTTTGAGTTTCATTTATTAAAAGTCCAATTTGTGCCGCTGCTTCGTTTGATGTTTTGGCAAGGTTACGTACTTCGTCAGCAACCACGGCAAAACCTCGTCCAGCTTCACCAGCTCTCGCAGCTTCAATGGCCGCATTAAGAGCAAGTAAATTAGTTTGATCTGCCACGGCATTGATGGTGGTGACCGTAGTTTGAATTTTCCCTAATACGGTTGACATTGATTGATGCGTTCCAGTAACCAATTTGTTTCTAGAAGAGACATTACTACCAAATACAACGTATTTAGAAACCTTACCGTTTAAATCGGTAATAGAAGAAATAATGCAATCTAGCGTTACGTCTTCATTTTGATGCGTCAATGACATCATTACTTCAGTCGGCTTGCCTTGGTTGAGTATTTGAATACGTGAAGCGTCTAAATGATCCCTTAAATTACCAAACACACTCGCTATGTTTGAGCCCTCAGATATGTTTAATTGCTTTTTGGTATACTCATTGGCAGATAGGAACTGGCCATCTTCATTAAACTCAATCACAGCCGAGTGGCTACTTATTGCATCTTTTTGGTTTATTTGTTCAAGTACTTGGCGCTTAATTTCGCGAATATCTGAACTGACGCCCACAAACCCTGTGTGCTGGCCATTATCATCAAATGTTGGGTTTACCGACAGAACAATCCAATATGGCACACCATTTTTATCAAAATTTAGTATTTCTTCATAAAATGGTTGTTTGTTTTTAAGGTTTTTTGAAATCCGCTTAACGGTTTCTTTGTCTGTTTGTTCTCCCTGCAAGAAATTGCCTGGTTTTTTGCCTTTTACTTCTGCAAGTGTATAACCTGAAAGTACTTCAAAGCCAGGGTTAACATATTCTACTAAGCCATCTTTATTGGTAATAAGTACACTAGTACTGGTATTGCTGACCACTTTAGATAACAGTTCAAATTGCTTATAGTCTTCAACTTGTGATTGTTTTGATAATATAAATGCAGACAACAAGGTATTATTGAAGTTAAAAGTAGTGTGGGCAAGATTATAATAAATATTGTCTTTTACAGATAAACACAGTGAACCGTGTTCGCTATTTAAAGCATCTTGTAAAACGTTTAGCAATTTAGTGTTTTCTTTGGGCAGTAGTGCAGCGTCGGCACTGTTCGACGTATCTAAATTATTCGCAACAAGCTTTGAGTTATCATCGAAGACTGCATAGATATCTTCACCTAAACTCAGAAGTGTTTGCCAAGCTTGCTCATCTAACACTCTTATCGGCTCAGGTTTAAATACATGGAGCGAGCATGTATCAAGCTCTTTTAATGTAAGCGGGCTAATGTGTTGGGTTAAAAACAAGTTATTTCCACAAGCAATGGTTTTGCTTGTTGGATTATAACGTTTATTTAAATAAGTTAATGTATTAGTGTCATTAGTTTGGTTAAGTGTCTTACTTAGCGATGTAAACTCGTCATTCCCTGCAATAACAGTGTTGTCGTTGTTAACGATAATCGCAGCTGCTTCGTGTGTACTAACTAGCTGTTTTGCAAACGCCTGTTTTCTTTTTTTTGGGCTAAACCACATTATTTATTCCTAATTTACACTCTAATTGATTGCATTATACGCCCGTCATAGTACATCTAGGTCAAACTATTGTTTTTTATTTTGCAATAATAATTTTGTGTCGGTATTTTTTAAAAGTAATGACATAAAACATAGTTATTGTTCATTTGTTACAATGCGTTATAGTTTGCTAACAAATAAGAAAATAAATTAGAGATAACCTATGCAGTTAATAGATTTAACCCCTGATGATCCCGATGTGATTAATGTTTTTTCTGATATCGACAGACTTATTAATTCTTTATATCCAGTAGCGACAGCACAGTCATTGTCTGTTAGTCAATTGGGTCAACCCAATGTCTATGCAATAGGCTTGAAAAATGAAGAGGGGATTATTGCTTGTGGGGCGATTGTTATGCAGTTTGATACCCAGCCCTATGGTGAGATACGCCGTTTATATGTCAAACCTAGTTATCGCGGAAAAGGCTTATCGCGCCGTATTATGCAAATATTATTACACCATGCTGGCGAAGAAGAAATCCCAATCATAAAGCTAGAAACAGGGCCAAAGCAAAGACAATCAATCCATCTTTACGAGAATTTAGGGTTTGTACAATGTGCCCCTTTTGGTGAATACACAGAAAACCCGAACAGCCTATTTATGGAGCTTGCGCTCAGCTAATAATACGCTATTTACTGTTTTTCTTTATCAATTTTAATCCTCACTCGTTACGAGTAGAAATACTTGTTGGACATGAATCGCTATTTTTCTTTTAATGCGCGCAACTAGCCGGTTTGGCATTCATAAATAAAAGAGAAAGATAAATGAAAGAGACAACATCACTTGAACAAGCTCGTACGAGCTACAACGTTCGTCATTGGAGCCAAGGTTTTTTTGGTATTAATGATCAAGGTGATGTGTATGTTGCGCCCAAGGCTGATGCCCCACAGCAAACCATTGCATTAACAGACATTGCTAAGCAGCTTGAAGAAAAAGGCTTAAGTTTGCCGGCGTTAGTTCGCTTTCCACAAATTTTACATCATCGCGTGCATAGCTTATGTGGTGCATTTAATACTGCTATAGAAAGCTATGGTTACCCAAAAGACTATTTATTAGTTTACCCAATTAAAGTTAACCAACAACGCGAAGTAGTTGAAGAAATTGTTGCCAGCCAAGCACAAGTAGAAAAAAAACAGCTGGGTTTAGAAGCAGGCAGCAAGCCAGAGTTATTAACCGTATTAGCGTTGGCTGAAAAAACCAGTGCGGTGATTGTGTGTAATGGCTACAAAGATAAAGAATATGTGCGTTTAGCGTTGATTGGCGAAAAGCTGGGCCATAAAGTGTATATCGTACTTGAGAAACTGTCTGAGCTGGATATGGTACTTAGCCAAGCTAAAGAATTAAATGTAAAACCACGCATTGGTATTCGTGTGCGTTTAGCATCGCAAGGCAAAGGTAAGTGGCAAGCCAGTGGCGGAGAAAAATCTAAGTTTGGTTTATCTGCTTCTCAAGTGCTGTATGTAGTAAACCGTTTAAAAGAAACAGATCAGCTAGATTTAGTCCAACTGGTGCATTTTCACTTAGGTTCGCAAATGGCCAACATTCGTGATGTGCGCTTAGGTGTAAGCGAGGCTGCGCGTTTTTATTGTGAATTACGTAAGTTGGGTGCACACATAGAGTGTCTTGATGTAGGCGGCGGTTTAGCGGTTGATTACGACGGCACGCGCAGTCAATCACACAACTCAATGAATTACAGTTTAGCTGAATACGCAAATAATATTGTGTACACCATCGGTGATATTTGTAAGCAGTATGAACAGCCTTTCCCTACCATTATTTCAGAGTCGGGAAGAGCATTAACGGCGCATCATGCAGTGCTTATTTCCAATGTAATTGGCACCGAAACGTATACACCAGAAGAAATAGAAGCACCAGCTGACGAAGCGCCGCAGCTACTTAAAAATATGTGGACGTCATGGCAACAACTCCATGTGCTTACTGATGACCGTGCATTAATTGAAATTTTTCACGACAGCCAAGGTGATTTAGCCGAAGCGCATAGTCAGTTTGCGATGGGATTATTAGATTTAACCCAGCGTGCATGGGCAGAGCAAATAAACTTACGCGTTTGTTATGAACTCAATAAATTAATGGATAACAAAAACCGTTTTCATCGACCGATTATAGATGACCTAAATGCGCGTTTAGCGGACAAGTTTTTTGTAAATTTCTCATTGTTTCAGTCATTGCCAGACGCGTGGGGAATTGATCAAGTGTTTCCAGTATTGCCATTAAGTGGTTTAACGCAAGCACCGCAAAAGCGCGCGGTATTATTGGATATTACTTGTGACTCAGATGGCGCTTTAGAGCATTATGTAGATGGCCAAGGTATTGAAAGTACGTTACCAGTACCTGAATACTCAGCCGATAAACCGTATTTAATGGGATTTTTCTTGGTGGGTGCCTATCAAGAGATTTTAGGCGATATGCATAACTTATTTGGTGATACGCACAGTGCTATTGTCAATATGGATGAGCAAGGTGTTGCCAGCATTACAGAAATTAATCTCGGTGATACTGTTGCTGACATGATGCGTTATGTACATTTAGATGTTGAAGGTTTTCAGCAGTCTTATGCGCAGTTAGTCAGCGCAAAAATTGCAGTAGATGAACAGCAAAGCGTCCTCGACGAATTGCAAAGCGGCCTTGACGGCTACACTTATTTAGAAGAGTTATAAGCAATGTCTAGCTTGTTTGGTCATGTTGACCACTCATTATACTCAAATGGGATGACGTTTTTACGTCGTCCTATGGTACAAAATATTAACGCCATAGACGCCGATGTAGTAGTACTAGGTTTACCGTTTGATTTAGCCACCTCTGGGCGCCCTGGTGCCCGCTTGGGGCCAGATGCAATTCGCAGAGCGTCGGTGCATTTAGCATGGGAAGATACTAAATATCCGTGGACGTTTCCTTTGTTTGAACGGCTAAAAGTAGCGGATGCTGGCGATTTTACCTATCCGGTAGGCGATCCTGAGTATTTTACTGCCCAGCTAGAAATGGCGGCAGAGCAAATACTTCGCCAAGGTAAAACATTATTAGGCTTAGGTGGCGATCATTTCGTAACGTTACCGCTATTGCGCGCACATGCAAAAATTCATGGCAAAATGGCGTTAGTGCATTTCGATGCGCACACCGATACCTATAGCAATGGATCGCGTTTTGATCACGGTACTATGTTTTATCATGCGCCAATGGAAGGGTTGATTGATGTTAATCACAGTATTCAGCTCGGTATTCGTACCGATTTTGATCAAAGCAAGCATGAGTTTGCAGTGATTGATGCTATGCAGGCCAATGATCTTCATGCGAATGATATTGCAGCGCAGATTATTGAGCGAGTGGGCGATTTACCGGTTTACTTAACCTTTGATATAGATTGTTTAGACCCTGCCTTTGCGCCAGGTACAGGTACACCAGTATGTGGTGGTTTAACTTCTGATAAAGTGCTGAAAATTTTACGTGCACTCAAAGGCATTAATATGGTGGGTATGGATGTAGTTGAAGTATCGCCTTCTTATGACCAAAGTGAGCTCACCGCCATTGCCGCAGCAACGATTGCCAGTGAATTATTGCATTTGTGGGCACTTAAGCATAAATATTAGTATGTTTTAATGCAGCTCAAAAAAGCGCCAATTTGGCGCTTTTTTGTATAAAAATAAGAGTACTATGAAAACTGCATATTGTGCTTTTTAGCATAAATAAAAAACACCGGAATTTCGATTATTACGTAAGTTAAAAAAGTAAACCAAAACCAATTAACTTCAAATAGTAACCAGCTAAATTGCACGCCCGAGTTGTAATAAAGGCGAGATGCAATTAATAGCGTAATGCCTGTTGCAAATAAATCTTGTACCGATACCTTTTTAAAGCTGCTGCCTGCAAAGCGCGGATAAATAAACCCGTAGCCAAGCGTTATCATAATGATGACTAATAACAATAAATTCAGTTCAGGGGTCATAGTGGTTTATATTGCCTCGCATATTCTATTCGCTCTTGAGAGCTTGGGTGTGTTGATAAATACTTTAACCAAGTATCATCAAGGGTCGCCTCTTGTGCTTTTAAATTATTTTCCAGTGCTTCAATTGCATCAGCAAAGTCGTGGTTAGAATATCCTAATTTTAAAAGATTTTTAATAGCATATTCATCGGCCTCTTGTTCCATATCTCGTGAAAACGCTTGTTGTAAAAAAGATGAACCAGAGCCAAGCACGACCTCTAATATCCCTTCTAAATCACCAAAAATAACTGCAAATACAACGGTGCTCGCTGCAGCTTGTGCTGCAAGGCGAATGCTGTGATGGTGTTGAACATGACCAATTTCATGAAGTAAAATAGCACGCAGGGCATCAGGTTCATTCTTTAATAGCTCAACAAGTTCGTCAGTCACAACAACCCGCCCATTAGGAAGAGCAAACGCATTAACTGAAAAATAATCTGACTGATAAAAAGAGAGTCTAAATTTTGTACTGTCTAAATTGAGTGAGTTAAGCATTAAACGCCATTGTTGCTGTATTTCTGATTGCTTATTAGTAGAAAGTTGAGAAGGTTCTAATGCGACTTTTTCTATCACACTGAGCGTTTGCTTTCCCATAGTTTCAATTGTCGAGGCAGGTGCTAAGTTAACGCTATATACGGCTACTGATGGTATTAAGCGGTATAAAATTAACCAAAGCAATAGGGGAATTAGCAGCACGGATGCAACAATAAGAATCTTATTTTTTTCTAAGCGTTCACTTAGTCCATGCTTTTTAAGCGCGAATGGCCATCTAAATTCTACATCTTGAGGAACAAATCGCCCACCATCAGCAAAATTTAACTCTGATGCCATGCCCGGTAACGGACTATCAAGTTGGCAATCGTCTAAAGTTGATGAAAGTAACGTCGTATTCTCAGAGTCAACAAGCGTTATTTGCTCATGGGAAAGGTATGCGTAGCTTTTAATATATTGGCTGCTATTAGGGTAATAATAACAGCCAAAAATAGGATAATTACTCATTAGGTGAGTGAAATATCAATATCAAACACATTAGCAGCTTCTTCAGCAAATGATGACTGCTCATTTTGTGCAACATCAATCAACGAAAGTGCGCCGCTATAAATAGTGACTTCTGTAACTGATGCTAATAGCTTTGCTCTGCGTATTTTAGCCCAAGGGTAGGCAAGTCCTAAGGTAAATATAATTGCCAGTACATTGGTAAATAGTAAGATGGCATAGTCAATGGCTTTTAAGTTCGAATCAAAGGTAGCGACTTCTGTAAATTCACTGTTATTAAAAATATGATTTCGAATAAGCGAATGATAAACAGCGCCTACCAGTGTTAAAAACGCAACATACAACGCAGCAATTAATAGCGGCACTACAATTGTCGAAAGGCTAAAGTTTTGTGTGTTTAAGTTATCGATCGTTAAGGCACTTGCACCAGCAAAGAAGCCAAAAATAACTAAGCCACCTATTGCAACTCCCAGGGTAATAAGTGCTGCGATGTAATAGCGTTCGCCCTGAAGATTTACTGTAAGTGGTTTATTTCCATAGCTGATGTTTTCATGCATATATTGATCAATTCGCTTTAATACATACGGCAGTAATAGGTGTAATGTGAATACACTTGCAATAGGCAATAAAACAAAGTTAATAAATGCATCGCCGTAATTACCTGAAAAAGCAAAGCGTACATTACGATGGCGGGTCATACGCATGTTAAAGCGCAAACCTTGGTTAATGATCCATGGCAACAAAAATAAAAAACCAATAGCAAATAAAAGGCCTATCGCCGGTGCGAGGCTGCTTAGTATGGTGTAAATTAAAAACACGATTACCGCTAAAATGCGGCCTTTTAGAATTTGTATAGGAGTGGCTAGGTAGTCAAAGCTATGACCGTCGATACGCGTATGACCGTAAAAATAACGGTAGGTGCGTACTTTTGCCCATGCAGAATAAATTCCTAAAGTAATAATACTTAGCAGTATATTGACACTCCATATGCCAAAAAATTCGCCGCTTTTGCCGCTAAATTGTACTTTACCGCTAAAAATAGAGGAGGGTGTTTGGTTTGACTCAGATGAAGTTGGGTGTATTGATTCCATTTAAAAAAAGTCCTTGTAATTTTTTGTAAATTTACCCTTTTTAGAGAATAAAAACAATCTTTATGATTAGCTAGCTTATTGTAAGTAGGCTAATTTTATTGCTTTTGCTGTTTATAGGGCTGCACTTTAAGTCTCCTCTGGTATACTGTGCAGATAATTTAACGGGGCTGACATGATTTCAAAAAACCAACTTAAACTAATTCGCCAGCTTGGCCAAAAGAAGTACCGCAAGCAACTTAATCAATACCTTGTACAAGGCGAAAAAAATGTACTGGAGTTATTAAATAGCCCATTAAAAGTAACCGATGTGTTTGCAACGCAAAACTTTATTGATAATAACCAAAGCGCATACCCTCAAACGCATTTTATTACAGCAGATGAAGAGCAGTTAACAAAGGTAAGTACTTTAGTCAGTAATAATGCGGCGATTGCCATTGTTGATATGCCAAGTACCACATTACCCGATGAAAACAGCTTAATATTGGCCTTAGATGGAGTGTCTGATCCGGGTAATTTAGGTACCATCATTCGCGTGGCTGATTGGTACGGCATAAAACACATTGTTGCCAGCACCGACAGTGCCGATCCGTATAACCCAAAAACAATTAGTGCCACTATGGGGTCATTTGTTCGTGTATCGGTAAGCCAAGTTGATTTACCTAGCTATTTAACATCTTTGGATGTGCCTATTTATGGTGCATTTTTAGAGGGCGAGAATGTCCATCATTGCCAGTTTGCTGGGAAAGGGGTGTTATTAATGGGCAGCGAGTCACATGGTATACGTCAGCAGTGTGCCGCGCTGGTAACAAATAAAATTACCATCCCTGCCTTTGGTGGCGCTGAATCACTTAATGTGGCAATGGCAACGGGCATTATTTTAGATAACTTTAAACGCCAAGCTTAACCTTTTGCCTAAAAATAGGTTAAATTGTAACAACTAACAAAAATAATAAAAATTGGTAAAACAAACAGATGCGCTTAAGCACTATAAAATTAGCGGGCTTTAAATCCTTTGTAGAGCCCACTAAAATTCCATTTCCGGATCAAATGACGTGTGTTGTCGGCCCTAATGGCTGTGGCAAATCGAACGTGATTGATGCGGTGCGATGGGTGCTTGGTGAAAGCTCAGCTAAAAATTTACGTGGCGATGCCATGACAGATGTTATTTTTAATGGCTCCACTAACCGCAAGCCCATCTCACAAGCTTCTGTTGAACTCATATTTGATAATACCCAAGGTAAATTACCCAATACCTTTGCTGATCGTAACCAAGTGGCTATTAAGCGTTTGGTAACTCGCGATGGCCAATCGCTGTACTTTTTAAATGGTAGCAAATGCCGCAAACGTGATATTACCGATATATTTTTAGGCACTGGGCTTGGGCCGCGTAGTTACGCCATTATAGAACAAGGCATGATCTCGCGTTTAATTGAGAGCAAACCGCAAGAGCTGCGTGTTTTTTTAGAAGAAGCGGCAGGCGTATCGAAATACAAAGAGCGCCGCCGTGAAACACAAACCCGCATAAAGAGCACCCGAGAAAACCTAGAGCGACTCCTCGATGTTCGCCAAGAGTTACAAAACCAGCTTGATAAACTTGCAGTACAGTCGGTTGATGCTAAAAAATATCGCGAATTTAAAACCCAAGAACGCACTTTAAAGGGGCAAATAGCGGTATTAAAATGGCAAAAGCTGCATCAGCAACAAGTTGATAAAAGCGCACAAATAAAAAAACTGGATGAACAAATCAGCTTTTTTAAAACGGCGCATTCAGGCCATGATGATGTTCTGGCAAGTCTTGAAGCTCAAGTACAATTTCAGCAAGATAAACTTAATGATGCACAGCAACAGCAGCACCATACACATACAGAATTGACTCGCAGTGAACAGCAGCAAATTAGCATTCAACAACAAACGCTGTCACTGAAACAAAATTTAGCCAAGTTAGAGCAACAAAAAAATCAAAGTGAAGAAGTCAAAACGCAGCAACAAAGTTTCTGCCAAGAGTTAGATGACAGCTTACAACAGGCTGTAGAGCATAACTTAATGTGTAGCGAGCAGGTTATAGAGCTTAGCGATGAGGTTAATCGGCTGCTGGAGATTAAAAATGCCGACACATCACACTGGCAATCGCTAAAAGAAGATTATCAACAATTGCATAATCAGCAGTTAGCGCATACCAACGCAGTAAAACACACAGAACAGAAAAGCAGTTATGTTAAGCAACAACTAACGCAGCTTGATGAGCAAATAGATGAGTTAAAACACAGTGAGATAGAGCAGCTATTAACTCAGCAACAACAGCACAGACAAGCCCTGACTGAGCAGCTAGCGAAAGCGCAAACGGCTCACAGTAAAGGCCAAACTGCGCAAACTACTCAGCAGCAACAGCTAGATGATGCACAGCAAGATTGGCAGCATTTATCTCAGCAAGTAAATGAATTAAAAGCCGGTATAGCGGGGCTACAAACTACTCTTGGGCTTGAAAAAAGCAGCGATGAAAGTTTAACCTTATTTAAGCAGTTAACTGTTCAGTCGGGATATGAGTTTTTAGTCGAGCAGGCGCTGTCATCACTTGAGCACATTCATATATCACAAGGTAAAGCAGAAAATAGCACGTGGGAAATTGCATCGCAGTCTGCAGCTAAGCACAGTATTGCCGCGTTTATTACCACAGGTGTGTATCCTGAGTTATTAAATCATATTGCTTATGATGAAGCCGGCGATATAAGCGCACTTAACGACAATAGTTATATTGCGGTTATAGATAAGCAAGGGGCATTACACGGTCGAAACTGGCATGTAAGTGGCGATAAAAATGCAGAAAATTCCTTATTATTAATGCACAAAAAACTCAAGCAGCAAGAAACCTTACTTGAGCAACAACAACAGGCATTGACGAACGCACACTCCACGCTTGAAGAACATAAAACGCAGGCTGCATTGTTAACTGTTCAGCAAAATGAGCGCAAAGACACTATTCATCAATTAGCACAACAACTTGCTGTAGCAACAACGCGTGGCGATATGCTTAAAGCGCAAGCTGATCAGCATCTGCAGCAGCTAACAAAATTACAACAACAGCGTCTGCCTCTGCTAGAGCAACAACAGCAGTTAAGCGAATTATTGAGCGAAGAGCTCGATAAAAATGAACAGCTTGCACAGCAGTTACAGGCCTTAGCTGAAGAGCTTAACCAAGCCGATAGCACACGAATAAATAGTGATGAGCGTTACAAACAAGCTTTGAATAATGCTGAACAATATAAAACACTAGCGCATCAGGCAAACCTTAATGA
Organism: Pseudoalteromonas sp. SM9913; assembly: GCF_000184065.1. Classification (NCBI taxonomy): domain Bacteria; kingdom Pseudomonadati; phylum Pseudomonadota; class Gammaproteobacteria; order Alteromonadales; family Pseudoalteromonadaceae; genus Pseudoalteromonas; species Pseudoalteromonas sp. SM9913. The sequence goes on along the minus strand of NC_014803.1, from coordinate 2,089,089 downwards.
GCAAAAAGCACGAAGTGAATGGCAGCTCAGTCAAACAAAACTTAGCCATGCTGTACAGGCGCTTGCAACTGCTGCAGAGGGTGCGCAAGAGATAATAGAGCAGATTGAAGCGTTACTTATTCCTGAGCAAGAGCTTGCAGAGAGTATTGAGCAATTATTAGTACAGCACCAACAAGGCGAACAAACCCTTGTGGATACCCAGCAGCAGTTAGCTCAAGCAAAACAAGAATTACAAAACAAACAAGCGAGTTTAAAAAGTTCACAGACTGAGCTGGTGGCATTGCAAGAGCAGCATCAAAAACTGAGTATTGAAGAGCAAAGCTTACTAATAAAAGCGCAAGCGGTACTAGAGCCACTTAGTGAGCTTAATCAAAATTTAAAACAGGTATTAGCAGAGCTTCCTGCAGAGTTGTCATTAAATGCGGCGCAAAATCAACTTGCTGGAGTAAGTAATCAGCTAGAGCAATTAGGAGCTGTTAACCTTGCAGCCATTGATGAATTTGAACAAGCGAAGCAAAGAAGTGATTATTTAAATAATCAGCTGGACGATTTAACCCAAGCATTAACAGCTTTAGAAGGCGCTATTCATAAAATAGATCGTGAAACAAAAACGCGCTTTAAGTCTACGTTTGATCAGGTAAATCACGATTTTGGCCAGCTTTTCCCCAAAGTGTTTGGCGGCGGCAGTGCTTACTTAGAATTAACCAGTGACGATTTACTCGAAAGTGGTGTTAGTATAATGGCAAGGCCACCAGGTAAAAAAAATTCGACAATTCATTTGTTAAGTGGTGGAGAAAAAGCGCTGAGCGCATTATCATTGGTGTTTTCTATATTCAGGCTCAATCCAGCTCCATTCTGTATGCTGGACGAGGTAGATGCTCCATTAGATGATGCCAATGTGGTTCGTTTTTGCCGTTTGGTTGAAGAAATGTCACAATCTGTGCAGTTTATTTATATTAGTCATAATAAAATTGCAATGGAAATGGCGGGTAGATTAACGGGTGTAACCATGGCAGAGCCCGGCGTGTCGCGCATGGTTGCTGTGGATATTGAACAAGCGGTGCAACTTGCACATGCATAATTTTATAGTCATTTGCTGGTTATTTTAGGTAAAATGATGGCTGTTAGGCATATTAATAATAAAAGGTGAGGGGATGGCCGAAGAATTAAGATGGGTTTTAATTGTGATCAGTGTATTTGTCATTGGTGGCTTATTAATACACGGTTTGTGGTCAGTAAGAAAAAAAGAGAATGCTGAACTCCCTGCAAATGAGCGAGTCGAGCCTGTTCAAGAACAGCAGCCTTCATCTGTACATACTGAGCCACAAGAGCCAACGTTAGCGCAACGAGAAGAGCCACAAATGAGTGAGTTAAACTTCAGCGCTGATGAACCACAGATAGACGAAAGCCCAGTAAATACACCTATCGAGGATGACCTTGAAGTGGTAACAGAAGAGGCCGCAGACACACAACAAGATGCCCCTAAAGACGTTGCAGACTTTGTCATTGTGCATATTCAAATGCCAGAAGGGCTCACTATGCAAGGCAGTAAATTACTGCCTGCTGTTAACATGCTAGGTTTTAAATATTCAGAAGAAGGCTTTTTTAATCGCCACCTAGACCCAGCAGGCCAAGGGCCGGTGTTATTTAGGCTGGTGAATATGTATAACCCAGGCACGTTCGATATTGATAATATGGAACAATTTAGCACCGCTGGGGTGAGCTTATTTATGACTCTGCCATGCGATGGCGACGGTTTAGCCGCGTTTAACATGCTGCACAGCGCCGCTAAAAAAATGCGGATGAATTTGGTGCCGATATTTTAGATGCAGAGCGAAATGTAATGACGGTAGAGCGTATTCGTCAATATGTTGAACAGGTTCGCGCATTTTCTGCGTAACATACGCATAAGTTAAATTTTGTAAGCCACTGGGCGTTCACTCGTCAAAGTGGCTTTTTTTATGTTTTTTGAGGTCTACATGACAAGCAGCATTAGTGAGCAAATTAATCATCTTCGTACCACGCTTGAGCAACACAATTATAGTTATTATGTGCTTGATACACCCAGCATACCTGATGCCGAATATGACCGCTTGTTACGGACACTAAGTGAATTAGAAACCCAGCACCCTGAGTTTTTAACAGCCGATTCACCCACTCAAAAAGTTGGAGGAGCGGCGCTTGCCAAGTTTGAGCAAGTAGCGCACCAAGTGCCTATGTTATCGCTTGATAACGCCTTTGGTGAGGATGAATTTAGCGGTTTTAATCGTCGTATTAAAGAGCGCTTAATGAGCACTGAAGAGCTTACATTTTGCTGTGAGCCTAAACTGGATGGTTTAGCGGTATCGATTATTTATCGCGATGGAGTACTGGTTCAAGCGGCGACCCGTGGCGATGGTTTTACTGGCGAAAATATTACTCAAAATGTAAAAACAATCCGTAATGTGCCATTAAAATTGCGCGGTGATGATTACCCTCGTGAACTTGAAGTGCGCGGTGAGGTATTTATGGATAGCGCGGGCTTTGAAAAATTAAATGCAGAGGCAGAAAAACGTGGCGATAAAGTCTTTGTTAATCCACGTAATGCGGCGGCAGGAAGTTTACGCCAGCTCGACTCAAAAATTACCGCAAAACGCCCATTGATGTTTTATGCCTACAGCACCGGATTAGTTGCCGATGGCACCTTACCTGAAGATCACTACCAGCAACTTGCTAAGCTTACCGATTGGGGATTACCGCTGTGTCCAGAAACCAAATTAGTTGAAGGCCCAAAGGCTGCGCTTGCCTATTACAATGATATTTTAACGCGTCGTAGCGAGCTAAAGTACGAAATAGATGGCGTGGTAATAAAGGTAAATAAAAAAGCCTTACAAGAGCGCTTAGGCTTTGTAGCTCGTGCACCGCGTTGGGCAATCGCTTATAAATTTCCGGCGCAAGAAGAAATAACGCAATTATTAGATGTTGAATTTCAAGTAGGGCGTACAGGGGCAATTACACCCGTAGCAAGACTAGAACCAGTATTTGTTGGGGGTGTTACGGTATCAAATGCAACGCTGCATAATGCCGACGAAATAGCTCGTTTAGGCGTTAAAGTGGGCGACACCGTGATTATTCGCCGCGCAGGGGATGTTATCCCGCAAATTACTCAAGTGGTACTTGAGCAACGCCCAAGCGATGCAAAAGAAATTGTCTTTCCAACTATGTGCCCCATTTGTGACTCGCATATTGAACGGGTTGAAGGTGAAGCCGTTGCACGTTGTACCGGTGGCTTAGTATGCCAAGCACAACGTAAACAAGCGATTAAGCATTTTGCATCGCGTAAGGCATTAGATATTGACGGCTTAGGCGACAAAATTGTTGATCAATTAGTTGACCGAGAGCTGATCAAAACCCCGGCTGATTTATTTATTTTAAAGCAGGGACATTTTGAATCACTTGAACGAATGGGGCCAAAATCAGCAAAAAACTTAGTTGCCGCACTTGATGATGCAAAAACGACTACCTTAGCAAAGTTTTTATATTCACTGGGTATCCGTGAAGTCGGTGAGGCAACCGCGCAAAACTTAGCTAATCATTTTTTAACGCTTGAAAACGTAATCGATGCCAGCATTGAACAGCTGATTGAAGTAAGCGATGTAGGTGAAATAGTGGCAAAGCACGTGCGTGGCTTTTTTACTGAAGAGCATAATTTAACCGTGGTGAACGAATTAATAGCCCAAGGCATTAACTGGCCACAGTTAACAGCGCCATCAGAGCAAGAACAACCGCTAGCGGGTTTAACTTATGTGCTAACTGGGACGCTTAATACGCTTAATCGCAATGATGCGAAAGCGCGCTTACAACAATTAGGTGCCAAGGTATCTGGCAGTGTTTCAGCCAAAACGGATGCGCTAGTGGCGGGCGAAAAAGCCGGCTCTAAACTAACTAAAGCGCAAGAACTCGGTATAGAAATACTGACAGAGGATGATTTAATTACTTTGTTAGAGACTCATAATGGCTAGTTTTACAAATATACTTAATACCTTGTTAATTGACCTAGGCCAGTGGCTACAAGGCTATTTACCGCATTTATCATTGCTTTTGATGGTGTGCTTAGTGTCGCTTTATGCGGATGATATTTTAAAGCTCACCAAAGGCGTGGTAGCTAGGCGTCACTTTATTATAAGGGTGGCATGTTTTGTGTTGATCACCGCGTTTGGGTTTGGTTTATTAGTGGTGTGGTTAAGCCCACTGCTAACTAAAGCCTTACTGTTTTTTGGTACTAAGTGGTTAGGGCTCACATTATTAGCTGCATTTTTTATTTTGGGCACTATTGCCGATAGGAAAAACCAGTTGTGAGCCGTTATGGACCTGAATACTGGGATAAATATGGTAGCTATCGTACGCCAATAGCGTTTCATTTGAGTATTTTAGTGTTACTGCGGGCCTATTTTATTTGGGTGATTGCCGCGCTGAGCCGTCGTCCTGAACTTGATCTAATGTCATTGTTTTTTAAATCAAAAAATGATTTTTTTATTGCCATAGCAATTGGTGCCGTGGCAATTGTACCCACTATTTTGTTTTGTTTACGCAGACCCAGAGACTCGCATCAAGCTACGAAACGGTTAGCGCGTATTTGGCGATACATGCGTTGGCCGCTTATTGCTTGCGCGCTAATAGACTTGTCGTGGTTAAGTATCCAGGCGGCCCATAGTCATTATCGCTTTTCACTGTTTTTAGCCATACAAATGGTGATTGTATTGTGGGTATTGTGGTATTTGGCAAAAAGTCGTTATTTAAGTGTTTTTTTAGTGATTGGCCTGAGCCGACAGAAAAAGCAACCGATAAAAAGTAAGAGATTATGCACACTATTAATAAAAAAATAGCGCAAGTAGTGGCCTTTATAGGGCTGATTATTATCTGCGTTGGCTATTTTTTATCATTAGGCGAACATATTTGGTTTAAAGGGATATTGCTATTGTGGATAGTGGTATTTTGTTCGTGCTGTTACCGGTTAACGCCGTTATTTAAAATGCGTAACCCGCTGCGTAACTTTATTCAGCGTGATGCACAGCATTTGTTTGTTTTTAGTTTAACCGGGTTGTTTGATAAAAAGAATGGCCCGCATTGGTTAGTCATCAGCAATATTGAGTCAATAGAGATAAAAGACGATGAGCTAATAGTGCATAGTAATAATGACAGGCAATTAAGCGTGAGTATTCCTGGTAGTCAAGCTCAATTACACGCTTATATAAGCTGTATACTTACAGCAACAGAGAAGCACCGTATAGTGTTTAAATAGCGTTGATCGTGGTATTAGCCACGGACGTAATGATAGGCTGTCAGCCAATGCTTTTGGCTCAGTATGAAGCAAATTTATAACGCAATGAGGTTGTTATGTTGAAATGGAACGATATTGTTAATTTTGCCAACCATGGCAATCCGACACCGGTTCAAAAAGTAGTTAAAACAGAACAGCAATGGCGTGAACTGTTAAACGAAGAGCAATATTACGTGACCCGTAAAAAAGGCACAGAGCGACCAAATAGTTCAACTAGTTGCACACTATTAGAACCGGGAAAGTACGTATGTGTGTGTTGTGACAACCTACTGTTTGATGCGGATGAAAAGTTTGATAGTGGCACAGGATGGCCTTCATTTACACAACCTGCAACGGTTGATGCGATAGGGTATGTAATGGATAACAGCCATGGCATGGAGCGAGTTGAAGTTGTTTGTAATGTGTGTGATGCGCACTTAGGGCATATTTTCCCTGATGGCCCACTTCCTTCCGGCTTGCGCTACTGTGTAAACGCACTGGCAATGAAAAAGCTCTAGGGCCTGTTGGCCTTCCAAGGTTAAATTTGCAGCAGTCTGTTTGGTATTTAGGCAAGGCAGAGCCTATGTGGTGTGGTTATTCCCCATAAATGGGCGATAACGTAGCATCAATTCCAAACAGGCGCTGCCCAAAGGGTTCTGCCAAAGGACGATTAACTCTTTGTTGCCTACATGGATGTAGGTAAGGGGCGTGAGCAGGACGCGGAAGCTTTGCTCGGCTTTTACTTATTCTTACATGGATGTAAGCCAATAGAATAACGCAGGAGCAGTTATCGAGCCCACTAGGTTACAAACCTCACGCTGCGATTAAATCGTCCCTTGCTTGAACAAATTTTAATCCGCAAATGTCAACAGGCCCTAGCTAATCTCTAGTTTCATTTCTTTAGCAATCTGAAGTAGTTTATCGAACCGCTCTGATTGCTCTTCTGCTAAGGGTGATTTTTTTAATAGTTTAAAGCACTTTTGAGCCAATAGACTATTGAAAGAGCCCCCCTGTTTTTTTGATTTATCCACTAAACACTGTAATAAGTTAAGCGCAATACTTGGGTTGTGTGGCATGACCCTAAAGGCTTGACTGAATGCCTCTAAAGCAACATTTAACTGGCCACGCTCAAACTGTTTAACTGCATGATTGTTAAGTTCCTTCGGCCCCATTTTAATATCACGTCTTTCACTTTGCTGTTGCTGTATATAACGCAAGTACGTCGCGTCGCTCCTACTTGGGTGGCGTTCGCAATGATCAATAATTTGGCTAAATAGCGCTTGCGCCTTCTGATGAAAACCTAATTCATGTAATGCTTTTGCTTTATCTAGGGCACCATCGACTGAACGTATTTGAGTATCGCTGTCATCAAGTTGTTCAATCAACTGTTTCGCTTTTTTATGTTCATCTTTTAAATAATAAAGGCGTGCATTGAGCACATCGATTTGAGTTTGTGCATTACTGGTTGGGAATTGTGTTTTTAGCTCATTAATATATTTATTTGTTTGACGGGAGATTCTGTTTATTTGGTCAGTTTGATCTGTGGTTAGTGCAAAATCAATCCCAGCACGAGCGGCATTTAAATAAATGTCTGGGCTATCATGCATAGAGTACTTAGCAAAAGTGGCAATATCCTTTTGAGTTAAGTAGCTGGTTTCATAATCTCTATTAATGAGAGATACGCTGTTCAGTGACTTTTGACGGTCTATATTACGTGGAGCAATATGTGCCGCTTGGCTTAAAAACTCTTGGGCTAGCTCAAATTGGTTTAGTTTTATTTCTAAACGCCCTAATAAGTCTAATGCAACTAGTCGTGTTTCATTACGTTCAAGCATAGTTTTAAGCATGCGTTGAGCTAAAATATGCTCATTGTTAGCAATTAAGGCTTCTACCAATCCTACTTTTGCCCATGCAAATTTTTGAATATTCAAAACTGACTTAAAAAAGTCTTTCGCTTCTTGGTTTTTTTTTAGCGCCAGTAAAATATTACCTTTTAATCTAAGCAGAATAGGGCTGTATTTATTACTTTTATCGAGTTGGGCATTAATTTGTTTTAATGCTTTAGACTGGTTATCGTCATCAATTAAAGTGTATATAGCTTTTAAGTCGCTTTTACGTTTGAGAATACGCTCTATGCGCACTCTTAATTCTTGTACAGAGAAGGGTTTTACTAAAAAGTCATCGGGTTGAAGTTCTAATACACTGTGAACTAACTCTCCGCTAGTTTCCGCAGATGTAAAAATAAACCCAGTAGAGTGTTTTATTAATGCTTTAGCGCGTAATTCTTCATAAAGCTGGTAGCCATCTTGGCGTTTGCTTAGATTAAAAGAGCAAATTACCAAGTCAAATTCTTCATGTAAGCATTGTTCTTTTGCCGCTAGAGCATGATCTGCAAAACGCATATGTCCAAAGCCAATTTTTTCGAGCGACTGTTTCATGTAGCTTTGAGCAAGTGGCTGCTCTTCTACAATCAGTATTTTTGCTTCATTAAAAATATTTTTAGACATTGGCTTAAGCGTAATTGAATTTAACACAGACTATAATCAACAGTTTAGACGCTTACAAGGTAATTTAAAGATTCGCTTCGAAGATGAGAGTTTATTAAGCAAATTAATTCTAAAGGTTTATATTTTTATCTTAAAAGACCTAAAAACCATTTAAAGTAAATGGGTAGCACGCGTAATAAAGTAAGTTTAAAAAAATGATTTTGGAGATAATAAAACTCGGAAGATAGGTTTTTGGCATGAGATTGGTAATACTGATTTTTTGAAACCGAAGAATTGCTTGATAACGAATTTCTAAATGGCAATTAATACTGAACGTGAACTAAAAGAGTGGAGGATAATGAAAATTAAAATGGAAGATGATACTAGAGGGTTTAGATTTTTGTAATATGCACCATTCAAAGAATGGTGGGTCGTACTGGACTTGAACCAGTGACCCTCGCCTTGTAAGGGCGATGCTCTCCCAACTGAGCTAACGACCCATATTACAAATTTACACATGTAACTATTTATATAATAAATTTTTATATGTGGTGGGTGATACTGGACTTGAACCAGTGACCCTCGCCTTGTAAGGGCGATGCTCTCCCAACTGAGCTAATCACCCACATATAAATTAAAACGCTACTATTAAAATAAATAGTACTGGACTTTAACCAGTGAACTTCGCCGTTATTTGTAAATAGCGGTGACGCTCTCTTTTTCTAACTGAGCTAATCACCCATTTAGACATCTTGTAATATGCACCATTCAAAGAATGGTGGGTCGTACTGGACTTGAACCAGTGACCCTCGCCTTGTAAGGGCGATGCTCTCCCAACTGAGCTAACGACCCATATTACAATTTTAATACATATCACTATTAACATAATAATAGATTTTATATGTGGTGGGTGATACTGGACTTGAACCAGTGACCCTCGCCTTGTAAGGGCGATGCTCTCCCAACTGAGCTAATCACCCACATATAAATTAAAACGCTACTATTAAAAAAATAGTACTGGACTTTAACCAGTGAACCTTGCCGTTACTTGTAAATAACGGTGAGCTCTCTTTTTTCTAACTGAGCTAACGCACCATATAGAATATTAGATACGACACATTAAAATGTGGTGGGTGATACTGGACTTGAACCAGTGACCCTCGCCTTGTAAGGGCGATGCTCTCCCAACTGAGCTAATCACCCGCATCTAAACAACACCACATTGCTGCGTTGTTGTGGGGCGCTATTATAGATAGAGTTGCAAATGTGTCAACACTTGAATGATAAAAATGTGCTGAATGAAGCTTTTATAAACAATACAGTGCGAACGGTGTTCACTTTATCAACAAACTAATATTAAACGAACAATTGTTAAGCTTAATGTTTATTTAAAGTCGGCGGCGTAGACTAAATAGATATCATTGGTGGTGGGATAAACAATAAAATATTTATGTAATAAAAGGCTAACTTTCAATAATTGTATTGCGTGATACAAATTAGCGGGTAATAAAAGTTATTTAAAGTTTAACATGCCAATGAACAGCGCTTTTTTAGTAGTAAAACAGCACCAAGCTAATTTGCATATAAATGTATACCCTTTAAATCATATTCAAACTCATATTATCGGTTGAATAGGGTACTCAGTCGTATACATGTGGCGAGTACAACAACGTAAAGCGCAACGTGACATCTAAATTAGTATGAAAATCTGTTTTTTAGCACGTATGATAGCCAGTTTGTTGAAATTTAAACCATTTAAATAATGTCGCACAAAAAACTGTTGACTTTATTTTGGGGGGTGCATAGAATGCGCCCCGCACTAAGCGATACACGACGTGATTATCACCGAGCGTATTGAATAAGTTGGGGCTATAGCTCAGCTGGGAGAGCGCTTCGCTGGCAGCGAAGAGGTCTGCGGTTCGATCCCGCATAGCTCCACCAATTTTTAGTGTTTGTCCTAGGGTAACAGTTTTCTGTGTCCCCATCGTCTAGAGGCCTAGGACACCGCCCTTTCACGGCGGTAACAGGGGTTCGAATCCCCTTGGGGACGCCACTTACTTATTTTAAATAGGGAAGTGAGTGTTATTGAGCAGCTCGCCTGAAACGAGTCAAACCATTCAGTTGTCCTAGTGACACATATTCTGTGTCCCCATCGTCTAGAGGCCTAGGACACCGCCCTTTCACGGCGGTAACAGGGGTTCGAATCCCCTTGGGGACGCCACTTACTATTTTAAGTATTGTATAAAGCAGAGTTACATAACACTCTTTTTGCACGATGTTATCAAGAGTATCAATCTCTTAGCTATGTCATTTACTACTTAGATAGGACGTGCAGTGTTATTAGAATAAAACTACAAATTAATACCCTCATTTCATACTTCATATTCATATCATTCTATTCACACTTTGTTACAAAACCAAAGCTGTAATCACTCCATATTCCTTGTTGTACTTTTAATTAGTCTTTAAACTCATAGAGTTAATTTAAATATGGACTAAAAAATGAAACTCACAAAAATTGCACTTGCTGTTTTACTTGCATCAGGGTTAGCTGCATGTAATAGCTCAACTCAAGCTGTTGATAAAAATATTGTTACAGAAACATCAATTCCTGGCGTTACACTTATTGAATCAGTGGAATCTAATGCAGGCGAAATCAACATACCGTATAAAAAATACAAACTAGATAACGGTTTAACTGTAATTGTACATGAGGATCATTCAGATCCCTTAGTACACGTTGATGTAACATACCACGTTGGTTCTGCTCGCGAGGAGTTGGGTAAGTCAGGCTTTGCTCACTTTTTTGAGCATATGATGTTTCAAGGTTCAGAAAATGTTGCTGATGAGGAACATTTTAAAATAATATCTGAAGCAGGCGGTACTTTAAATGGTACTACTAACTCAGATAGAACAAATTATTTTGAAACAGTACCTGTAAATCAATTAGAAAAGATGTTGTGGCTAGAAGCTGACCGAATGGGCTTTTTACTCGATGCTGTAACCCAAGAAAAATTTGAAGTACAACGCGAAACAGTAAAAAATGAGCGCGGCCAACGTGTTGATAATCGCCCTTATGGTCGTTTAGGTGAGCGTGTTGCTCAAGCTATGTATCCAGATGGCCATCCATATTCATGGCCTGTAATTGGTTTTATGGACGATTTAAATCGCGTAAATGTAAATGACTTAAAAGCATTCTTTTTAAAATGGTACGGACCAAATAATGCAACGCTTACTATTGGTGGCGACATCAACGCTAATGAAATACTACCATTAGTTACTAAATACTTTGCACCAATACCAAAAGGTCCTACAATACCTAAAGTTGAAAAAACAGCGGTAACACTAGATGCCGATAGATATATTTCAATGGAAGATAAGGTTCACTTACCTTTATTAAGTATGAGTTTCCCAACGACTTATGCTCGCTCTGAAGATGAAGCACCTCTTGATATACTTGCTGAAATACTAGGTGGAGGTAATAATTCACTACTATACAAAAACCTAGTTAAAACTCAACTTGCTGTTCAAGCAAGTGCAAATCATCCATGCCAAGAGTTAGCATGCTCAATTAGCCTTTATGCTTTACCTAATCCTACAGCAGGAAAAACGTTAGCTGATATGGAAAAAATCATTCGTGATTCATTTACTGAATTTGAAAAGCGTGGTGTTACACAAGATGATTTAGATAAAGTAAAAGCTAAAATAGAGTCAGGTGCAATTTTTGGTCTGCAAAGCGTATCAGGAAAAGTCTCTCAACTAGCCGCATCTGAAACGTTCACAGGTAACCCAAACTCAGCTAAAGATGAGATTGCACGTTATAACAAAGTTACAAAAGCCGATGTTATGCGTGTTTTTAATCAATATATCAAAGGTAAGTCTGCCGTTATTATGAGTGTTGTGCCAGAAGGCCAAACTCAACTTATAGCTGCCCCAGACAACTTTACTCCTAAAGCGTATGATTTTGGAGGTCCATCTACAACTTCAGCTGATGATTTAGTGGCACGAAGAGCTGTTGATACATTTGACCGAAGTGTTCATCCAGAGGCCGGCGCTAATCCTGCTGTTGATGTTCCTACTCTTTGGCAAACTAAGACCGAAAACGGTGTTAAAATATTAGGTACTCAAAGTATAGAAACGCCAACTACTGCTATTTTTATTAAAGTTCCGGGTGGCTTGTATAATGAGCAAGCTGGTAAAGTGGGTTTATCGTCAATGACTGCATCGTTAATGAGCGAGTCAACGCAAAACTACACTACGGAGCAAATGAGTAATGCGCTTGAAAAACTGGGTAGCCAGGTAAACATATACGCTGATAAAACACATACTAATGTGTATGTTTCTAGCTTAACCAAAAATGTAGATGCAACGCTAAAGCTTGTTGAAGAGAAGTTATTTAAACCATCATTCAATGCCGATGACTTTGAGCGTAATAAAAAGCAAATCATTCAAAATATTCAACATTCAATGAAGGATGCAGGTTATTTAGCATCTAATACATATAGCAAATTACTATATGGCGACAATATAGCTGCACTTCCAAGTACTGGAACGCTTAATAGTATTGAGGCTATTACATTAGATGACGTTAAAGCTTTTTATAACGCAAACTTTAAACCACAGGGCGCGCAAGTCATTATTGTTTCTGATTTAAAAGAGTCAACAATTGAGCCAAAAGTTAAAGCTGCACTTGCAAACTGGCAAGGTAAATCGAGCCCAATTGCCGTTGATTTCAGCGAACCTAAAGTCGAAACTAATGTCATTTATTTGGTTGATAAACCAGACGCTCCTCAATCAGAAATTCGTATTGGTAAACGCGATATGGTTGAAGACATTACAGGTGAGTTTTTTAAAGCTAACTTAATGAACTTTGCATTTGGTGGCACTTTTAACAGTCGTATCAATCTAAATTTACGAGAGGATAAAGGCTACACTTACGGTGCTCGCTCTCGTTTTTGGGGTGACAAAACATCAGGTGGCTTTACAGCCTCTGCAGCGGTGAGAGCCGACTCTACTGCAGCGTCTATTACAGAGTTTACTAATGAGCTTAATAACTATGCTCAAAACGGTGTCACTGACGAAGAGCTTATGTTTATGCGTAAAGCCATCAATCAAAAAGATGCGCTTAAATACGAAACGCCTAATGCAAAACTTGGCTTTTTAGCACAAATATTAGAGTTCGATTTAAAACCTAGCTTTGTAAAAGAAAGAAATGAGATTGTTAGCAATATTAGCAAAGAAGAAGTTAACGCCTTAGCTAAAAAACACTTAAATACTAAAGATATGATTTATTTAGTAGTGGGTGATGCTAAAACACTTCGTCCAGAGCTTGAAAAATTAGGCATGAAGGTTATTGATTATAGCCTTTAATATTTAAATAAATAATTAGAATTATAAAGCAGTTTTTTTAGCTGCTTTTTTTTGCCTAATTGTAGGGCGTTTTAAACTTTCTGTGAAAATAGATTACAAGGAACAACTACAGCGCCTTTCCTTAAGATATAATTTTGCAGCTTTAGCCTTCAAAGAACATCACATTCCTAGCTTTATCATTCAGTACTTATAAAGATTCAATTTGGTAACATAAATTTAAACATCCAACCTTATTAGGAGGATTTATGGCAAGTGGATGGGCACGCGATGGTGCAATTCAAGATCAAATCGACGCCAGCGTTAATGATGCTGTGCAATATGCTAGAAGTAACTTAGTTTCTGGAGCCAGTGCCGAGCTATGTGAAGAATGTGAAGAACCAATACCACAGGCACGAAGACTTGCGTTACCAGGTGTTAAGTATTGTGTAAGCTGCCAAGTTGAACTAGAAGGTAAAGGCGCACTTTCTAAAGGGCTTAATCGGCGTGGCAGTAAAGATAGTCAATTACGATAAAAAGGTGCATACAGCACCTTTTTTAAAATTGTATCAGAGTTAAGCTTAAATAATTAAAAAGCCGCTTAGTAAACCTATTAAATATATTTACAAAAATTTATTCATATTTTCTTTTTTCTGAATAAGTTCAATTGAGTAGCCATCTGGATCTTTTACAAACGCTATTTCTGTTGTGCCACCCTTTACTGGACCTGGTTCACGGCTTACGTTACCGCCAGCGGCCTTGATATCAGCACAGGCTTTATAGATATCATCAAACTCAATCGCGATATGACCATAGGCATTGCCTAAATCATAGCTGTCGGTATCCCAGTTATAGGTCAGTTCAAGCACTGTTGTGTCAGTTTCTTCACCGTAGCCTACAAAGGCGAGGGTATAGCGGTACTCTTCGTTATCAGCACGGCGTAACTCTTTCATACCAAGTACTTGAGTATAAAACGCAATTGATTTATCTAGATCTGCAACCCGTAACATGGTGTGTAGTAAACGCATTTAAATCCTCTTTAAAATTCATATAAATTTTTATAACGCAGCTAGTTTTAAATACTATTGCTGCGCAGTTAAAATATCAATAATCCGATTATAAATTATTTCTGTGAGCATCACAGTATCATCGCCATTAGTATTTATAAACTGCACAACGACTGTATCGATATCTTTATAATAACGAGCAATGCTTGAATACCCTAATACCCAACCTGTGTGTTCATACTTATAAAGTGATGCATACAAAGCTTGCTCTTGTTCGTCGAAAAAAGTCCCTTTGTTTAAAGCAAAAATAAAGTCGCCTACATCTTGTGCGGTTGCCACATAGCCTTGATCGAGTGCTTTAAAATCATTCTCATAACCTACGTAGTAACCACTCATCAAATCTACTAAATTGATTTCATGTACAGATGAAAACGTATGCGTTAGGCCCTGTGGCGTTAAAATTTCATCTTTAATATATTGGTTATGATCATAACCCAGCACGTTAGACATAATTTTTCGCAGCAACAAATAATTGGTATTAGAATAGCCATAGTCAGCATCAGGGCTAAAATCAGCGGGTTTATCGAGTACTAATGCAAGTGGGTCAGGGTAGGTGATTGACCAATCGAAATTATCAGTGTCTGTGTAATTGGGTATGCCACTTTTGTGTTTTACCATCATTCGTAGTGTTATTTTATCTGCGTTTTCAATGCGTCCAATTAACGATGGAAGATAATCAGCCAGTGTTTTATCTACATCAATACGTCCAGCGGCTGAAAGTTTGGTTAAAGCGGCTGCATCATATAACTTTCGAATGCTGCCAATTTTAAAAAGTGCACTAGGGTAAGCGGGTATTTTGTGCTCTCTATTATGCCAACCATTTGCAAAATATTCAGGTTGCTGCCCTTGTTTATGAATATACACAATAATGCCATCGACTCCTTGTTCAATAGCCTCTTGTGTTTGTGTTTGAACGTTAGCGGGCAGTGGGTGAAAGTAATATAAAGCAAACTGCCAAGGGGCAAAAATGTATATGCTAGTAAGAGTAACAATGAGAGCTGCAATCCGCAGAAGTGTAAGCGCTTTTTTGTTCTTCAATTGTATCATTGCATTCTGGCTTCATTTATTTTTGGAGTGTGAGGAACAGCTTTTTACTCTACTAAACAGCAATATCATGTGATATTGCTGTTTAGTTATGGGGAGTTTGACTGTATTAAAGTATATTTTTACTTATTAACTTTGCCCTTAAGAACATAGATTTCACCATCGAAACTCCCTTGAATCGTCAAACCTTGTCCTGCTAGCTCTTTAAGGTACTCTATGTGTTCCTCTGTAATATGCTGCCCAGGCACCAAAAGCGGAATACCTGGCGGATAGGGGGTAACTAAACCGGCACAAATACGGTTGTTACTTTTACCGATAGGCACAGATTCGCGCTCGCCATAAAAAGCATCACTTGGAATACACGCAAGGTCTATAGCGGGTAGGTTTTCAGGCAAGCGAGATCGTCGCGTCGATTTTGACAACTTCACTTTACCGCTGTCGAGTTTTTTGAGCGCATTATAAAGACGAATTATTTTTGAGCGCGTGCCGCCAAGCGTCAGTAACACTAAGATGGTGCTGTGAGTGTATTTTTCTATTTCTAGGCCAATTTCATCCAGCAGGTATTTATGAATATCCTTTAACGAATAAGGTAATTCGCTTATGTCGATGAGAATTTTTAGCGGATCGTGACCCATGTTATCACCACTGAAGTGCGGAAATATTTCCATAAAGTCTTGCTTACCTAGTACTTTAATTTGTTTGAGTGAAGCCATCTGTTGTTTAAATTCTTCCACATGGTTCAACAAAGCATTGAGTAACTTATAGCCTTCCATCTCTAATTGCTTTTGGCACACATCAAGCGACGCGATAAGCTGATATTTTGGCGATGTACTGGCGTAAATACTGTAAATCTCACGAAAGAAATCAGCATCGAAATCAGGGTCGTTAACATGAATATAAGACGCTTGAGAAAACGCCGATACCACTTTATGCGCCGAATGAGTGACGTAGTCAGCGCCAGCATGAATGGCGGAATAGTATCGTAGGCTTGGATGAAACAGCGAGTAAGCAAACCATGCCTCGTCAATAAATACTTTAATACCATGTTGATGGGCAAAATCGACCACCTGTTTCAGATCGCTCAGTAGGCCATCGTAAGTACAACCGGTGAGAACCAGCAATTTTGCATCGGTATTTTGTTCTATCGCTTGTTTTATATCGGCCAACGACGGCGGCGCAAAAATGCCATATTTAGGATTTAAAATACTCGACAAATAAACAGGTAAACTCGCTGATTGCAAAATGCCATAGTGCACAGATTTATGACAATTGCGGTCGATGATCACTTTATCGCCCTTACGCAGCAATGTCTGCAAGATGATTTTATTTGAGGTAGACGACCCATTGGTAACGAAATAGGTATGCTTGACTTCAAACGTCGCCGCTGCTGACTCTTGCGCACGGCCAATGGTATTAGTACTATCTGACAATGAACCTAACGAATCAACAGAAACCGACAGATCGCCCACGAACACATTACGACCATAAAACTGATAAAAATCTTTAATATAAGGAGAATTTCTAAAGCTCGAGCCGCCACTGTGACCTGGTGTGTGCCAAGAATCGTTTGCTTCGCCAACATAGCGGCGGTACGCAGTCCAAAATGGGGTCTCTGAGCGGTCATCGAAATCGTTGATCATATAGCCTAAAATTGCTTCAGGATCAGAAATTACCTCATCTTTAAAAAAGAAAGACTCAATCTCCTCCGACTCATTAACGATTTCAAGCCCCTTCGTATCATCGCCAATAACATAAACAGGCAGCTCAAGGCGGATCCCTTTTAACTGCTCGATAAAGCGACTATAAGTGCGTTCGCCAACCTTATTTTGCAAATCCCAGCTAAGCACTACAGCCTGAATATCACCATCTTCCTCTACAATGTCCAACGCTTGTTTTAGCTCAAGACGCTCAATAATATCGATATGAATATCATCTCGCTCAAAATTGACAATAGTCTTCGACAGATTCGTTGAAAGCTCTTGTAAGGTGACTGGATCTTGCTCAATTAACAAGATACGAAGTATTGGTAGCATAGGAATTCTCGTAATAAAATTTCATAATGCTCAACAGCATAACTAAAGGATTGACGCTTGTGAAATTAATACTTTGAAAATGTTCCAATAATTACGGCAAATCACGAATAAACAGATTTTATTTGAATTGATTTACAAGGTATGAAAAATGAAAGGTGCCAAAGTTAGACACCTACTTTGAATAAACAAAAAAGTAACACTGGAATACGAATTAATCATTGAGCTTATTCTTATAAGCCTGATAATTGAGGTTTAGTATTAACAATCGGAGGGCGTTCAGAATTCTGTGTCAGCCTAAGTTGCTAAATATCTAGCACACCATCTAACCTACCTTCGAAGTGGATGGCCAATTGCGACAATGTCAGATTCCAATTATGGATTGGCATTGTCCATTTCTTCGAGGCATTCAATATGCCTGCATACAATAATTTCATCAAGCTGTTTTCATTAGGGAATGCTCCCTTAGTCTTGGTGAGTCGTCTAAACTGACGATGTACAGCTTCAATTGCATTTGTGGTATAAATAGCTTTACGCACGTAATCTGGATACTTGAAGTAAACCGACAGATTGCCCCATTTACGACGCCAAGACTCGATAACGATAGGGTATAACTTGCCCCATTTGGCATCTAATTCGGCGAGAGCGGCTTCTGCTGCATCTTTAGTGGCTGCCTTATAAACGGGTTTCAAGTCAGCCATAAACTCTTTTTGGTGCTTTGAAGCAACATACTTCATCGAATTACGAATTTGATGAATAACGCACTCCTGCACTTCGGCGTCAGGATAGATTGTTGCTATTGCTTCAGGGAAACCTTTTAGTCCATCAACACAGGCAATTAAAATATCGGATACACCACGATTATGTAAATCTGTTAATACTGATAGCCAATAGTTAGCCCCTTCACTTTCAGAGATATATAAACCAAGTAACTCTTTGCGGCCCTCGATATTGACACCTAGTACGGTATAAATAGCCTTACTCACGTAGCGCCCATTTTCTTTAATCTTATAATGAATGGCATCAAGCCAGATAAACGGGTAAAGCGTGTCTAAGCTGCGCGCTTGCCATGCTTTAAGCTCTGGTATCAGTTGGTCTGTTACGGCAGTGATGGTGGCCTCTGATACCTCAACGCCATACATATCCTGTATGTGGCCTCGAATATCTCGGTAGCTCATACCTAAAGCAAACATAGATAGGATTTTCTCATCAATTTCAGGCGTTAACTTGGTTTGGTTCTTTTTAACAAACTGAGGTTCAAACGAACCTGAACGATCTCTGGGCGTTTCAAGTTCGAATTGACCTATGGATGACTTAACTGTTTTTTTGGTTGAACCATTTTTACGGTTAACTTCGGTCTCAGATTCTAAATGCTGCTCTAATTCAGCTTTAAGAGCCGCTTCGGTGAGTTGTTTAATTAATGGTGTTAGAACACCGTCTTCGCCAGTAAGGCCTTTACCAGCTTGAAGTTCAGCTAATGCTTTGTTGAAGTCGAAAGATTGAGTCATGTGTCACTCCTGTTTTCTTAATAATACTGAAATGACACAGATTTCTAAACACTACCAACAATCGTGCTAAATGAACGTTTTTTATTTACGGATCTATTCTGCTTTATCTTTAAACTCTTTAGGCACTACTTTTTCGAGCTTCTTTTCTACTTCAACAACGTTCTTACCCATAGCAAACTTATCAAGGTTTGAGTCGGCCAGCCGAAAGATAATAAAAGTAGATGCAAAAGGTAATACCTATAGGATGCTTTTATTAACTTCCTGACTGTTACTATCGACATAGCATTATTTACCCTAATTAAACAGCTAACAGTCTCAATAGTTTTAGTTTTTTAGAACAATGTTTTGGCCTACTAAGTGCATTTTTTAAAAATCCATTCTAAAGGCCCGTGTTTAAAATACTTGAGCCAAAACACACTGAAAATTATGCTAATTATGCAAAAGACCAATGCGGAAAATATTGACAAGTCTATGGTTTGATTAACGAGTAAGCCAGTTGCCTCAAGAATTCCCATGCCAATAATGACATGTGCTACATACAGAGTTAACGTTAACTGCCCAGTTTTGCTTAGCCACTCAATTAACCGGTTGGTAGGAAATACACTTGCTAGTTTTAGAGAAACCAGCAAAACAAGAACGGCAGAGCTTGCAGCTGAAAACATATATTGTGGCAACGGCGGTATTATTGACGTGGTTAACAAAAACTCAATTTCATCTTTTGACATGCCAATAGACGGGTCATCTCCTGCCCACATTCTCAGCATATAGAAGCTTGCTTCTACAATAAGTAAAATACTTAAAGACCATGTAAACAAAGACTTCCTTACATTAGCATTGGATAAATCTTGTTTACCCAACCATATGCCAAATAACAAGAAACCACACCATGGTAAAACTGGGTGATAACCATTAAAGAAAAGGTGTCTAATCACTCCTTCATTTGTCCAAAAACCAGAATAACTAAGCTCAAGCCAATCCCATCCTTTTTCGTAATCAAAGAATAGCCACATTAATGGAAATGCAAAAACAAAACCGATAGATGCACTGAGCAGTTTCTTGCTGCTAAGAGTAAATAATAATGCAGCTATCAAAAAATAGAATGCATAGAATTTCAAGATGTCGGCTTCCCAAATAGGTGTAAAAGCCAAGCCAATCAAAAGTAGTAAAACAGACCTTTTTATCAAAGAGGTTCTTACTTGCTTGATGTGTTCAAGTGATTCACTGGTAACACATTTTTTAGTTAAAAACGCAATACCTATACCCGCTAATATAACAAACAAAGCCGAAGCCCGACCTTCGAATAGAGCCGCAAACTCTATTAATTGTGGTGTGCCAATATCGGCGTTCATGGCTAACTTAAAGTTGACAATAACCATACCAAAGAGCGCTAACGCTCTTGCAAAGTCAATACCGATTAGTCTATTCACTCTCTTGCTCCACAGAATTCATTTTTAACTTTTGAGACATTGCTGTATCACAATGGAACTTAATAGATGATACAAGGCTGTCTCATAAAATGGATGCAAGAACAAATAATTCGAGAAAAAAAATTATTCAATCGGGGTTAAAACTGTTTATTCAAAACGAGGACTCAACGCTAGTTGACGTGGCTAAAAGGGCTGAAGTTGGTAGAGCAACGGTGTACCGCCAATTTAAGCATAAGGAAGCGCTTCAAGAAGAGATTGCGTTATATTGTTTAGACCGCTTTGATGAAGTAAATATGTCCGTTGAAAATAAAGCTAAAGACTCATTGGATGCTATTAGGCTTGTATTCGAAAATACTTTGCCGTTATACGAGGAATTCGCTTTTTTGCAAAAATTCGAGAAGATGTTTCAGAAAAGTGAAAAGCTTCAAGTTCGTATACAACAGCAAGATAACGAGATACGAGAATTGATAAAACTTGCGAAAGATGAGGGGTTATTAAGTAAGCACTTCTGTGTTGATTGGGGTTTTTATTTTTTGAAGGTTTATTGTACGCAGGTTACAAGATGAGTCATCTAGATAATTACAGTTCAGGTAAGGCAGCACATTTAGCTTTTTTATCGTTCAAGAGTGGGGTTGCTTCATAATCCCCTGCAAGAATATAGATGTAACATTAATTTACTGAAGACAGTTACTAAGCACATCTTGTGGTTAATTTATTTAAAAGATCAGTTTGCTACCTATCTGTTCTTTTTTGGGTGGAAATCGACACAACTTAAGCCAGCGATGTCGCAACATGACACTGGGTAAGCCAAAGCTAAGGTCCGCTTTCGTATCTTAACAGGTGGGAGCTATTCAGTCTTATCTTTAAACTCACATAAATCTTCAATTATACAGCTGCCACACTTTGGCTTACGCGCCACACAGGTATAACGTCCATGTAAAATGAGCCAGTGATGTACATCTACTTTAAACTCTTTAGGCACTACTTTTTCGAGCTTCTTTTCTACTTCAACCACGTTCTTACCCATAGCAAATTTAGTACGGTTTGATACACGGAATATATGCGTATCTACAGCGATGGTGGGCCAGCCAAAAGATAATTAAGGTAGATAGCAAAAGGAAAACCCATGTACTGCTTTTAGCCATATGCTGACATTAAGCCTTAGCAAATTCAGGAGCATATTTAGGGCTATATATCTACATTGTTTTGACGGCTAACCTTAGTTTTTTTGAGGTTTGATTGTTTGCATCAATAGGCATAGTGATACTAAAGCTACGCCTGCCCAACCTATTACTTTAAATTTTTCCCCAATAATGACTATAGCTAAAACAGTTGCAACTAATGGTTCAATTAAGGTGATTAATGTCGCTTTACTTGCATCTATATAATTCAAGCCAAAACCAAATAATAAATATCCTAAAAACATTGGAATTATTGCCATATATAAAGATACGAAAGCATTAGATGAACTTGAAAATAAGTTATCACCCGTAAACCATAATGAAGGAAGTAACAGTAGTGCAGCACAACCGAATAGCCCAGACATGGACGATGTTGAGTGAACGCCACTTTCAATTAAACACCTTGCCGCCCATGAATAACCTGCATAAGTTAAACCAGCAATACAACCTAAAATAATCCCCAAACCCTGTTGATTGATACTGTAAGCATTATTATTACTCTGGTCTTTACCTAAAGTTAACAGAGCAATACCTATAGCACCAATGACAAAGCTCAACATCCATTGCAATGAAATGTCCTTTTTGCTAATAAGACGTTCAAGGATTCCAGCAAAAAAAGGTGCAGTGGCTATAGATACTACAGTACCAATGGCAACACCTGATAAGCGCATTGAGGTATAGAATGCTAATGGGTAAATAGCGACAGAAGTGACACCTAAGAGAAATATTTTAGGCTGTTCGAGCATCAGCTTATAATCTATAAGTAGCTTTTTTCGAGCTGTGATTACAAGTAACACTCCTCCTATCCCCATAGAGAATGCACCAATAGCCAAAGAGCTTACATCTGGGGAGTAGCTTGCAGCAGTACCAGTTGTCCCCCACAAGAAACTAGCAACAATAATCGCCATTACACCTTTAAAACTTCCGTGATGATTTTCCACAATGAGACTTATTTATAATAACTTCAATATAGAAATAGTATGCTAATTATGTAGGGTGTTTTTAACAATTAAGACGCAATAGTTAACAATTCCGACTAAGTTTACTTTTTGAATTTTGTTGGTGATAGACCAAAGTATTGTGAAAACTTTCGGCTAAAGGCCGAGGGTTCTTTATAACCTACTTTTTCACCAATAATTGGTAACGGATAATCTGTATGCGTAAGTAATGCTTGGGCTTTTTCCATTCGAAGTTTTGTTACGTACTTCATCACGGTCATACCTGTTTGTATTTTAAATAGTTTCTTAAACTGTGTTTCACTCAGGAAAGCAGATTCAGCTAAACATTTAATTTGAAGCTGCTCTGCAATATTTTGCTCTATGAAGGATATTGCTGTACCAATGCGACTATCTACCTTTGGTAATAAAGTTTGCTCTGCCAGCAGTAAGCTGAACATTTCGAACATCGCCTGTTCTAATTGAGCATTAACTTTGTTTTCTAGTTGGTTTTCGATAAAAGTTAAGTAACTTCTAAGAGATGAGTTAATTGCAAAAACAATACATTGTGAAGATGAAATATTTAGCGGAAGATTTTTCATATCTACGACTACAAACCTAGCTTCAGTGTTTGCAGTGAACAGGTGCTCTTCGTTGGCTTTAACTACAACACATTCACTTGGTGCAACTTTTCCATTGAAATCACCAACACATATATTTATGACACCACGTAAAGGTAGAACCAACTGATTAAATTGATGTGAGTGACGAACTGGCTTTGTGCTATAGGAGCGGATGGATAATAGATTTTTCATAATAATAGAAAACGTATTGCCTTATTTCATCATGATTAGGGTTATATATCTTAGAGTAATGAATTCTAAAGTGAAGTCTTAGTTTCTACTGGTGTTTTTAATTAAAGTTTATATGATCAATGTGGCGGCTTAGTTGACTGTCAAGATGATGATAGCTCTACGTTTAATGGATACTAAAAATATCTCTGAAAACTATTGATGCTAATGTCCGTTATCGTATCAAAGCAGTCTAAACATTACTCAGTCTTATCTTTAAACTCACACAAGTCTTCAATTATACAACTGCCGCATTTTGGTTTGCGGGCTGTACAAACATAACGTCCATGTAAAATGAGCCAGTGATGTACGTCTACTTTAAATTCTTTGGGGATCACTTTTTCAAGCTTTTGTTCAACGGCTACCACGTCTTTACCCATGGCAAGCTTAGTACGGTTTGATACACGGAATATATGCGTATCAACTGCAATTGTCGGCCAGCCAAAAGCGGTGTTCAGTACCACATTGGCTGTTTTACGGCCAACGCCAGGCAGGGCTTCGAGCGCTTCACGATTCTCAGGCACTTCACCGTTATGCTGATCAACCAGTATTTGGCACATTTTGTAAACATTAGCGGCTTTGGAATTAAACAAACCGATGGTTTTAATGTAATCACGCAGTGTGTCGTGGCCAATATCTAAAATAGCTTGCGGTGTATTAGCAACCGGAAAGAGTTTACGGGTGGCTTTATTTACCCCTACATCGGTGGCTTGTGCTGAGAGTGTTACGGCAACTAGCAACTCAAACGGGCTTGAATATTCAAGCTCCGTTTCAGGATGTGGGTTGTCATCGCGCAAGCGAGTAAGTATTTGGTAACGTTTTTCTTTATTCATCTCACTTAAAACGCATTAGCTTTTATTAAGTTAATGTGTTTTCCCCTTAGGTTAAGCTAGTAACACGTGCACGTGGGCCTTTTTCAGCTTCTGGCGGCGTTACTTGTTTTGATTTTATTTGTGCATCAATGACGTTTTTTGCGGCGATCAGCAGCCCAAGCCCTAAGAATGCGCCTGGTGGTAAAATGGCCAGTAAAAACTGGCTATCAAAGCTAAATACTTCGATGCGTAAAGCTGAAGCCCAAGGACCGAGTAATAAATCGGCGCCATCGAATAAGGTGCCTTGGCCAATCAGCTCTCGCATAGCGCCAAGTACAATCAGCACCAACATAAATCCTAAGCCCATCATCAAGCCATCAAAGGCAGATAAATACACTGGATTTTTAGAGGCAAATGCTTCAGCACGACCAATAATGGCGCAGTTAGTCACAATCAACGGAATGAAAATCCCCAGAGATTGATAAAGGCCAAAAGTGTAGGCGTTCATTAACAGCTGCACAATCGTCACAAAACCGGCAATGATCATTACAAAAACCGGTATTCTGATATCTTTAGGCACCCAGTTGCGCACAAATGATACGGTAATATTAGAGCCCACTAACACTAACAAGGTTGCTAAGCCTAAACCTAGCGCATTAGTGATTGTGGAGGTAACAGCAAGTAAAGGGCATAAACCTAATAACTGTACTAAGGCGGGGTTATTTCCCCATAAGCCTTCTTTGTAAAGGGTTTTTAATTCACTCATGGTGTTACCTCAGGGCAAGCATTCGCTGCTGCAAAAAGATCATCAAAGTTATTTTGTGCATACACTACGGCGTTTTTAACTGAGCCAACTACAGCGCGAGGCGTAATGGTTGCGCCAGTAAACTGATCAAACTGACCGCCATCTTTTTTAACGGCCCAACGCGCGTCACTTTCGCTTTGTACTGTTTTTGAATTAAATGAGGTGATCCAGTCTGATTTTTTAATTTCGACTTTATCGCCCAAACCTGGGGTTTCTTCATGCTTAGTAACCCTTACACCAGCAACGCTGCCATCGCGATATACCGCGCTAAGCAAGTTTATATCGCCACTGTAGCCGCTAGGAGTGACATGACGAATGACTAATGCAACGGGCTCGTCATCTTTACGTGCACGGTAAATTACTTGGTTGTCGTATGGCCCAAGTAAAGGGTCTGATATAATCACACAATCTTGAGAAAGTTCATTAGTGTACTTGCTGTGCGGTAATACTTCTTGTAACTGATTAGTTAATTGCAGTTGCTCTTGCTCTGCAATCTTATCGGCCGTTAACGAGTTTATGGTGGCCACTAACCCTGTTGTAAGGAGTGCGAAGCCGCATAATATTGCGCCATTTTTTACCATTGAAGAAATAATCATTTTACTGCTCCATGGCCATAGGTTCTTGGTTGTGTGTAGTAATCAATAAGCGGAACTGCAATATTGATCAGTAATACGGCAAATGCAACGGCATCCGGAAAGCCACCAAATGTACGAATTAAATACACAATTAAACCAATCGCGGCACCATAAATAAGGCGGCCTCGATTAGTGGTCGCAGCTGATACAGGATCGGTTGCAATAAAAAAGGCTCCGAGCATAGTCGCACCACTAAATAAGTGAAATACCAGACCCGGCTCAGTGCCTGGCGAGGCAATATAACCAATCGCAGCGCATAGGCTTAAACTGGCAATAAAACTCATTGGTATATGCCAGTTAATCACTTTTGTTTTTAATAAATAAAGGCCACCGAGTAAGAAGGCTAAATTAACCCAACCCCAACCTAGGCCAACCCATTCATTAAATACCGGTTTTTGCATACTTTCAGTGACGGTAAGGCTATGAGCAATATCTGTTTTTAACGTATCAAGAGGGGTGGCCATCGTGCTGCCATCAATACCCACTCTGAGCTGATCTAAGCTGTATCCTAACGTTGTAAAGTCACTAAATATTAGACTAAGCTGCTGGCTAAAAGTAATGCCCTTATTGAGTAACTCTGTAACGGGTAACCAGGCCGTCATTTGCACAGGGAACGACACTAATAAAAGTACATAAGCTGCCATTGCAGGGTTAAATAAATTAAAGCCTAAACCACCATAAAGTTGCTTAACAATAACAATGGCAAACAAACACCCTATAACAATAACCCACCACGGCGCTAAAGGCGGAACACTAATCGCTAATAGCACGCCGGTTAGCCATGCGCTGCCATCGCTTAATGAAGGCCAAATAGGGCGCTTACGCATTAGCATAATGGCTGCTTCAAATGCGCTTACACACACTAACGCTAATAATAATTGAATAAGGACACCGGTGCCAAAAAATACAACTTGTGCAATAACACCAGGAATACAGGCCGCAATCACAGTTAGCATTAACCGTGTCACAGACTTGTGACTATGATTGTGGGGTGAACTGGCCATGGTTAGTTTCATGACTGATCGTTTCCTTCTTTTTGTTGCTTTTTAGCTTTAGCACGGGCAATGGCGGCGGCTACGGCGGCTTTTTTCTTCGCTTGAGCTGTTTGCTGTGAATTTTCTGAAGATTCATCGTTGCCTTGTGGCTCAGCGTTTTCATTCTGTTGTGCTAATGCATTAGCTTGTGCTGCTTTCTTAGCTTTAGCACGGGCAATAGCAGCAGCTACCGCAGCTTTTTTATCATCGGCAGCGACTGGCGATTCACTTACTGTGTCATCACTTTGCGCTTGCTTCATTGGCTTGTGCTGCTTTTTGGCTTTAGCACGGGCAATAGCGGCAGCAACGGCTGATTTTTTATCATCTACAGGCTCGTCATCACCATTGTTTTGTGCTTTTTGCTCTTTATAAAGGCGAGCTTGCTCTTTACGTGCTGCGCGCTCTTTTGCAACTTCACTGTTATCTGGCTCGAGTTCGCCACCTTGCTTTTTCGCTTTAGCACGCGCAATTGCCGCTGCTACAGCTGATTTATTGTCACCATCGCTGGTTTTATCTTTAACGCGGGCAAGGGCATCGGCTACTTTTTGCTGCTCTTCGGTCGATTTAGGGGCAGGTTTACGTTTATGGCGATTTTTTCGCTCAGCTTGTTCTTGCTCTAAACGCGCTTTACGTGCATCAAAGCGCTCTTTAGCGCGATCTGATTTTATCTTCTCGGCAATTTGCTCTTTAATTTCAACTTTTGCAACGCGGTAATACTGAACAAGTGGTATTTCACTAGGGCATACATAGGCACAGGCACCACATTCAATACAGTCAAATAAGTTATGCTCTTGGAGTTTGTCGTATTCTTTTGATTTAGCAAACCATTGTAATTGTTGTGGCAATAACGAGGCAGGGCAGGCATCGGCACAGGCACTGCAGCGAATACAGGCTTTTTCTGGGCCAGGCTCTGCTAATTCTTTATGATCTGGGGCAAGTATGCAGTTTGTTGTTTTAACAACGCCAATACGAACTGTGGGTAAGGTAAAGCCCATCATAGGGCCGCCCATGACCACGCGTTGTTGTGGCACCGGTGAAAAACCTTGGCAATCAAGTAAGTGCTTAATTTCAGTACCTAATAACGCCCATACATTGCCTGGATTATGTATAGTATTGCCGGTAACGGTAACGACACGTTCAATTAACGGTTTACCTTCGTATACAGCTTGCTGAATCGCAAATAAAGTGCCGGTGTTATGTACTAAAATGCCGATATCAGCAGGGATACCGCCGTTTGGTACTTCACGGTTAGTGAGCAGTTTTATTAGCTGTTTTTCACCGCCAGAAGGGTAAACAGTAGGCACGGTTTGTATTAAGATATGCTCGTTATGCTTCGCCGCTTCTGTCATGGCTGTGATAGCCTCGGGCTTATTGTCTTCAATGCCAATAATACACAGCGTCGGATTGAGTAACTGCTGCATTAGCTCAATACCTTTGACTATTTCAGCGGCGTGCTCACGCATTAAGGTATCGTCAGCCGTGATGTAAGGTTCACACTCAACCGCATTAACAATCAAAAATTCAATAGGTTGTTTAATATCAGCTTTTACATAGGTTGGGAAGCCTGCGCCGCCCATGCCAGAGATCCCCGCATTATGAATAACATCAACCAGTTCATCGTGTGATGCAGTGGCTGGGTTTGCTAAAGGCGATAATTCACACCAGGTTTCGTTGCCATCGGGTTCAATAATAATGCTCAATTCAGGTAATGCCGAAGGATGCGCTGATGGCATAGGCGTAATATCAATAATAGTACCTGATGTAGGTGCATGTATTGGCACCGACCAATTAGCTGATGGCTTTGTTAACGCTTGGCCTTTTAACACGTGCTGGTTTTTTTCAACTATTAATTTACCACTAGCGCCAATGTGCTGCTTTAAAGGCAGAACAAGTTTTTCAGGCAAAGGGAGTCTGGCTATAGGCGCACTATTAGATAATGATTTCTGCTGAGGAGGATGTACGCCGCCAGGAAATGCCCAAACGGTGCCTTTTTTTATTTGTTCAAGTAACTTTTCCACTCAAACCTCTAATCTATTTGGGTAACAGGAATAGCGTCTAATTGCCATTTCCAGGTTTGTTTTGTTGGTGCAACAGGTAGCATGTCAATACAATCGACCGGACAAGGTTCAACGCACAAATCGCAGCCAGTGCATTCGTCAATTAGAACGGTATGCATTTGACGTGTTGCACCCACAATGGCATCAACAGGGCAGGCTTGAATACATTTAGTACAGCCAATACATTCATCTTCGCGGATATACGCCACTGTTTTAACCGGATCTGCTTGTTCGCCGCCAGCGAGGGGTTTAGCCTCAACCCCCATTAAATCAGCTAGCTTTTTAACGGTCGCTTCACCACCTGGAGGGCATTTATTTATTTCATCGCCATTGGCAATGGCTTCTGCATAAGGACGACAGCCCGGGTAACCACATTGGCCGCATTGTGTTTGCGGTAAAATAGTGTCGATTTGTTCTACAACAGGATTACCTTCAACTCGAAAGCGTACTGCTGCAAACCCTAAAATTAATCCGAAAATTAACGCCAGCAAACCCAGCGCTATTAAAGCGTACAACAAGGTCATATTAAAACTTCACTAATCCAGTAAAACCCATGAAGGCCATTGACATTAAACCTGCCGTTATCATTGCGATTGAGGCACCTTTAAATGGGGTTGGTACGTCTGCTGCGGCTAAACGTTCGCGCAATGCAGCAAATAAAACCAATACTAATGAAAAACCCACCGCAGCACCAAAGCCATAAACGGCCGATTGTAAAAACGTGTGATCTTCTTTGATATTTAATAAAGCAACACCCAAGACCGCACAGTTAGTGGTTATTAAAGGTAAAAATATTCCCAGTAACCGGTAAAGCGTTGGACTGGTTTTTCTGACAACCATTTCAGTAAATTGTACAACAACAGCTATCACTAAAATAAAGCTCATTGTTTTCAGATAGGTAATATCCAATGGTAATAAAATATACTCATTTACTAAATAGCTTGTCACAGAGGCAAGCGTTAGCACAAAGGTAGTTGCCAAAGACATACCTATGGCTGTGTCAAGTTTCCCAGACACACCCATAAACGGGCAAAGGCCTAAAAATTGTACTAATACAAAGTTGTTGACTAACACTGTTCCAATTAATAACAAGACGTATTCTGTCATGTGTGCCTCACGCTAATAAAATCCCGTGTATTATCCTTTTTTCTACTGTGATTAACAACACGTTGAGTGATTATCAGTTAAATAAACAACGTTAAATAATGGGCTAATTGTAAAGGGTTAAAATCAAGGAACATTGCAATTAAAAAACTGTCAGCATTTTAACGGCTGAAAATTCATAAAAGCACACTTTAGAACGTAAAAAAGAGCATACATGCTCTTTTTTACGTTAATTGGAGTAGAGGCGTTAGATGTCTTTGGGCTTTTCAATGTAGTAACCTTGAACACCATCTAGGCATAACGTTTCTACAATGTGTTTTTCTTCTTGGCTTTCAACGCCCTCAGCAAAAACACTGACACCAATTCGGTGAGCAAGGTCGACCATTAAACGCATAAAGTACTGATTATTTTTATCATCCTCTAAGCCTCGGGTATAACTTGCATCCATTTTAATAAAGTCTGGTTTTAAATCTCTGAAAAACTTAAATGATGTGAGTCCTACACCAAAGCGTTCAACAGTAATTCTGGCTCCAACGCGATGCACCATATCAATAAAACGTTTGCTTGCTTTAATGTTTTGTTGCAGACCAAATTCACTCACCTCAAAAATTAACTTAGAAGCAATATGGGTATCTTTAAGCAAACGACGCTCTAACCAAATCATAAATTGGTCACTGTGCGCACTTGAAGGGGTAATATTTAAGCCAAAGTATTTTTCAGATAAATTACTCGATTTTATTCTTTCTAATGACGATTCTATAATTAACTTATCAATTTCTATTGCCATATCGAGCTTTTCAGCCATTGCTAAAAATGAAGCGGTAGGCAAAGCTTGATTTTCTTCTGTTTTGAAGCGGGCTTGAATTTCAGCATAGGCTTTAATGCTTTTACCTAATGGCATAATATTTTGGATCACTAAGTGGACGCTTTTAGACTCGATCACTTCGTTAATCACTTTACGCCAGTTTTGGTTACCAAACCCTGCGCTCACATTATTAACAAGATCAGTATCGCGCTGCACATGCCACGCATTAGCTTGCTTAGATTGCGCCATACTCATTGCGTTATCAACGATAGAGAGCAACTCACCTAAAGGTTTGGCTTTTTCGTATCCCACAATACCTGTGTTTGCAACCGAGCTAAGCTCTTGGTTTTGCATATATTGAGTAAAGCGAGATTGTAAGTTTTCACCAAATTTTTCAGCTTCTTTTAACGGGGTATTCGGCAATATAATTATAAAGTCAGAGCTGTTTACTCTAAAAACTTGACTGCCGGAATAGGTACCACTGATATTTACTATGATATCTGCAACCGACTTAATGTACTCATCACCTTTTTGATAGCCTCGACTTTGATTAATTGACTGTAACTCACTACAGCGGACAAGTGCTAAAGAGCCAAATGTACTTATTTCGGTGTTTTCTATATTTTTTTCGTAGTAATCAACAAACATATTGCGATTACCTAATTCAGTAACACCGTCTTTGTAGGCTTCACGTTTAATATCGTGGGCTGCATTTTTTATATTGTCGTTTTTACTTTTTAAAAAGTGCGATAAACGATTAAAGCTAGGAATTAAACTTTTCCCTAACTTAGCTAACTCAGGTGAATCAATTTTAGTTGCAAAATCATCACCTAGTTGGTTTTGATTGATATATACATCAATAACATCAGCAACGTCCGTACATATATTGTCATTAATGTGCTTAACAATGGTTTTCATCAATATAATAGGTATTAGGGCGAGTAGGGTGCTAACAATTAAAATAACAAAAAACGCGGTTTGAAACTGCTCACCCAAGTGAGTAATGTTTAATTTAAATTCAATTTTTATATCGGCGTTATTATTTGTGGCGTACTGAGGACGTACTGAGTTGCTACTAGATTGAATAAGCTCAGCAATAAAAGGTAATTGCACTGCATTGTTAACCGAAAATACTTCAACGCCTTGATAGTCACGTAAAACAAAATTTGAAAAGGTTTCACTAGTTGCAAGCGTATTTTTAAGATTTTCTGCTGATATATCTGTCGCAGAGAGATTTTTAATGTATTGCTCAACGGTCGCTTGTGCATTTTTTTGAGCGTTGCCGATGGCATTATCAAAATTTTGGCTAATAAAATAACTACCAGCGGAAACAAGTACCAGCCAAGCTAACAGTTGTATAAGAATAAGTTTTTTGAAAGCTGCCATTATTTAATCTTTTTATGTCAAATGGGGGAGGACACAACCTCATGATTATTAAACTAATTATAGCTCGATATCAATAGTTATCAAATGGTTAGTTTTTTAAGCAAAAAAGTTTTTATTTTAAAAGAAGAATGGTAGAGCAAATTGGAGGGTATGTCTATGTGATTGTAGTAAATTGGCTCCCCCTCCCCGACTCGAACGGGGGACCTGCGGATTAACAGTCCGTCGCTCTAACCAACTGAGCTAAGGGGGAAGCGTCTTGCCTTTCAACGGGGCGAAATATTAATGACCGCATAGCAAAGTGTCAACATATAAAAGATCATAAATTCAAAAAAGAGGTCTATTCGTTGTTTTTATGTGCAATCTGCGCGTTTTGTAACACTATTTAAGTAAAGCGCAGTGATATTGTTTTATAAAAACAGGGTAATATTTGCATGAAGTTTGTAATTTGAGCTAATAAAGTGATGAGTAAAATTTAAGAAAACGGCTTTTAATAGCAAAAACGCGTTCTATTTCCTGTATTTTTATAAAGCGATAATTAACTTATTTAAAATAAATGGCTCCTTTTTATTTTTGGTACGTTAAAACGGTTGAACTAAATGCGTATTAGTTACGTAAACTAAAATAGCGCTAAAACATAATATAAATTTTGACTGCAGCAGCAATGCTTTGTACAAAAATAAAACAATCAATGAGTTAGCTACCTGTTTGAGTGTGTTACTCACTGATATTAGTCTAAGAAAAAATCACCTTCATACACATAACAGGGGCATACAATGCTGTTTGCATATTGGTAACGGAAAAAACCAAATGATCAGACAATTTAGCACTCGGTTGTAGCCCTTTATAAACGTGGGGTTGATTGAGTTATCCACGGTTTCTGTGGATAACTCTGTTTATGAAACTTTAAGAACATCAGCACCCCCAGCATTGTAGGGCGCTACAACGATTTCAAGTATTTAAAAGCTTTTTTTTTATACATTTAAAAACAATAGCTTACGATTCAGCTAAGTTACTCACTTAATCGATAAATAAAATTTTTCGTGACGATAAAACACAGTCTCTGACTGTGTGATAAATCAACAAAACCTAAAAAATAAATGTTGCAAAAGTTACATAAATGTATTTTATTTGGTTTTTAGTGTGTTAGCGCAAAATTTGTTTACAAAGGCATAAAAATAACAGTTTGTAGATTAAACGTTTAATTAATTGTTTAGATTTAATAAAGCATGGCTTGAACAGCTCGGATGCTTTAAAATATGCCGTTCAGTAAAAGAGGCTTATTTATTTTATGCGCGCACATTCTCAATCACATACTCGCCCTGATTTACTCACCGCCCCAATCTTGCCTACATTAAAGAAAATGACCATTCCGATGATCTTTGGGATGATCACCCTAATGATGTTCAACATAGTTGATACTTTTTTCATTAGCTTATTGGGTACTGAGCCGCTTGCTGCAGTGAGCTTTACATTTCCCGTCACTTTTACCGTTATTAGTTTAGCGATTGGTTTAGGCATAGGTACCTCAGCGGTAATAGCAAAAGCATTAGGCAGTAACAATATTGAAGAAGCGCGTTTTGATGCCAGTATATCGTTGTTGATTGCGGTGGTATTAGTGTTGGTTTTATCTGCGTGTGGCTATTTATTAATTGATCCTATTTTTACTTTACTCGGAGCTGGGGAGCAAGTATTACCGCTCATTCATGAATATATCAGTATTTGGTTTTTAGGCAGTGTATTTTTAATTACCCCGATGATTGGTAATTCTGTACTGCGTGCCAGTGGCGATACTAAAACACCGAGTATTATTATGGGTGGAGCGGGGCTTATCAATGCGGTACTCGATCCTGTACTTATTTTTGGTTTTGGCCCCATTCCTGCGTTTGGCATTAAAGGAGCCGCCATCGCCAGTGTTATAGCATGGGCAGTTGCTGTGGCAATTATTTTATACTTATTAATTGCTAAAAAGCGCTTATTGAGTTTAAAAGCAGGGTCGCAAACGGTTATTGGAGCTATTCGTAAAATATTAAAAATAGGCTTACCCGCAGCAGGTGCTAACATGCTAACACCGGTTGCTATGGCAGTAATGACAGCATTGGTTGCACATCATGGTCCAGAGGCTGTGGCTGCTTTTGGAGTAGGGAGTCGAATAGAATCAATAGCGAGTTTGGTGGTATTAGCATTATCGATGACTTTGCCACCTTTTATTAGTCAAAACTTTGGAGCCAGTCATTTTTCTCGCGTAAAGGATGCCTACCTAGGAACCTTAAAATTTGTGATGTTATGGCAGTTTGTTATTTATATTTTATTAATTATGTTCTCAGGCGTCATCAGTGAAATATTTGGTAAGGAGCAAGCCGTTGTTGATGTCATAAAACTGTTTATTTATACCATCCCATTAAG
Source organism: Pseudoalteromonas sp. SM9913 (assembly GCF_000184065.1). Taxonomy (NCBI): domain Bacteria; kingdom Pseudomonadati; phylum Pseudomonadota; class Gammaproteobacteria; order Alteromonadales; family Pseudoalteromonadaceae; genus Pseudoalteromonas; species Pseudoalteromonas sp. SM9913. The sequence goes on along the minus strand of NC_014803.1, from coordinate 2,054,874 downwards.
TTATGGCTTGCAAGGAGTGATCATTTTATCCAACTCCTCGTTTAACGCTTTACACAAACCCATGAACGCCTTAGTTTTGAGCGTAATTCGGTTATTTATTTTTTATGTTCCCTTTGCGTATATCGGGAATGAACTGGCAGGTTTAATCGGCTTGTTTATTGGCGCGGCCATTGGTAATTTATTCACAGCCCTTGTAGCCTATAAGTGGTTTATGAAAGAAATTGAAGCGTTAAGCAGTCAAGCATTACAGGAGTGTAGTCATTGAGCGATCATTTTCAGTTAGAATCAAAATTTAAACCCGCTGGGGATCAGCCTACCGCTATCGCTCAGTTGTGCGAAGGTTTAGAAGCAGGGCTTGCTCATCAAACCTTATTGGGCGCAACAGGGACGGGAAAAACCTTCACGATGGCTAACATCATTAGTGATTTAAATCGCCCCACTATTATTATGGCGCACAATAAAACCTTAGCGGCGCAATTATACGGCGAGATGAAAGAATTTTTCCCGCATAATGCAGTTGAGTACTTTGTATCTTACTACGATTACTACCAACCAGAAGCCTACGTGGTAGCCAGCGACACCTTTATTGAAAAAGATGCATCCATCAATGAACACATTGAGCAAATGCGGCTCAGCGCCACTAAAGCGCTGTTAGAGCGTCGCGATACCATAATCGTTGCGTCGGTATCGGCGATTTATGGTCTGGGCGATCCTGATTCATACATGAAAATGATGCTGCTTTTAAAAGTGGGCGAAAAAGTCGACCAGCGCGATATGCTGCGCCGCCTTGCAGAGCTGCAATACACCCGTAACGATATTGATTTTAGTCGTGGTACATATCGTGTTCGCGGCGAAGTGGTGGATATATTTCCCGCTGAATCAGATACCTATGCAGTACGTGTAGAAATGTTTGATGATGAAGTTGAACGCCTAAGTATTTTTGACCCCCTCACTGGTGCTGTTGAAAAACATATAGTGCGTGCAACTATTTACCCTAAAACTCACTATGTAACGCCACGAGAAAAAATACTCGAAGCCATCGAAAAAATAAAAGTTGAGCTTAAAGAGCGCAGGGCACAATTACTCAGCGCTAATAAATTAGTTGAAGAGCAACGTATTGCGCAGCGTACCCAATACGACATAGAAATGATGACCGAGCTTGGTTATTGCTCAGGCATTGAAAACTACAGTCGTTACTTATCGGGGCGTACACCTGGTGATCCACCGCCAACATTACTCGATTATTTACCCGACGATGCATTAATGATTATTGATGAATCGCACGTAACTGTCTCGCAAATTGGCGCTATGTATAAAGGCGATAGAAGTCGTAAAGAAAACCTCGTTGAATACGGTTTTAGAATGCCCTCGGCCATGGATAACCGTCCACTGCGTTTTGAAGAATTTGAAGCCATTGCACCGCAAACTATTTATGTGTCGGCCACACCGGGTGATTTTGAATTAGAGCGCAGCAATGGCGAGGTTGCTGAACAAGTTATTCGTCCAACCGGCTTACTTGACCCATTAATAGAAGTGCGCCCGGTTGGCGATCAGGTTGATGACTTACTCTCAGAAATTTATAAAAGTGTTGAAAAAGGCGAGCGCGTGTTAGTAACAACACTGACCAAACGCATGGCTGAGGATTTAACTGATTATTTAAGCGAACATAATGTAAAAGTACGCTATTTACACTCTGACATAGACACCGTAGAGCGGGTCGAAATTATTCGTGATTTACGTGCCGGTGTGTTTGATGTGTTAGTAGGCATTAACTTACTACGTGAAGGTTTAGATATGCCAGAAGTGGCATTAGTAGCTATTTTAGATGCCGATAAAGAAGGCTTTTTACGCTCAGCTCGCTCGCTTATTCAAACCATAGGCCGTGCTGCGCGCCACCTTGATGGTCGTGCTATTTTATACGGTGATAGAATCACTAAGTCGATGGCCAAAGCCATTGATGAAACCCAGCGACGCCGCGATATACAGCATGCTTATAATGTTAAGCACGGTATTGAGCCTAAAGCACTGATCAAAAAGATACTCGATGTAATGGATGTAGGTGAAGATGCTTCACCACAAGATAACTTACAGCTTATTCGTAAAGAGTCTAAAAAAATTCTTAGTGCGAAAGAAATTGCCACGCAAATTAAGCAGCTTGAAACCAAAATGCATGCCTACGCCAGTGATTTAGAATTTGAAAAAGCCGCCTCTGTACGCGATGAAATACATGAACTACAACAACAGTTGATTAATTAAATGACAATCGATTTTACTCCTCTTATTAATGCATTAGCAGACACGCCTTTTGCAGATAACGAATTATGCCGCGTATTTCATGGTCGCGGCCACAGCGTAGAAGCGCTAAGCCATATTAACTTAGACTTTTATCCACCGAGTTTGTTTTTGGTGTCATACAGTGAAATTGATGAGGTAACACTCACTACGCTCACCGATACATTATGGCAGTGGGCACAACAACATCATCCAGAGCTAATTACTGCATTGGTGTATCAGCAGCGAGCGGGGCTACAAAGCCATAACACCCTTGTTCACGGGCAATTGCCCGCGCGCCATAGCGTAGCCGAAAATGGTGTGCGTTTTTTGGTTGATTTAATGAGTAAGCAAAACACCGGTATTTTTCCAGATATGCGAAAAGGCCGTGAGTTTGTCATGCAAAATAGTAAACACGCCAAAGTACTTAACCTGTTTTCTTATACTTGTGGTTTTTCGGTAGCGGCTATGCACGGCGGTGCCGATCATGTGATGAACATGGATATGAGCAAAGGCGTGTTAAAAGTCGGTAAGCAAAACCATCAATTAAACAATGTTGATAGGGGCGTCAGTTTTTTACCGCATGATATTTTAAAGTCGTTTGGTAAGCTAAAAAAAGCCGCACCGTTTGATTTAATTATTGTTGATCCACCTAGCTTTCAAAAAGGCAGTTTTATATTAACAAAAGACTACCAAAAAGTGCTGCGCAGACTTCCTGAGCTTTTAAACGATACTACACAGCTGTTGTTATGCGCTAATAGCCCAGAGCTTTCAGAAAACGACTTTAAAGCACTTATTCAAGAACATACTCAAGGTGCTATTGAGTTTGTTAAACGCCTAGAACCGACTGATCGCTTTATTGAAATTGATAGCGATAAAAGCTTAAAAGCATTGGTGTACAAAACAAAAACATAGTGAGTTAAATGAAACTGAGTAAACGTTTAAACGCCATCAATTCATTAATTACAGAGCCTTACGATATTGTTTGGGATTGTTGCTGCGATCATGGCTTTTTAGGGATGGCGTTACTTGAGCGCGGTATAGCAAAACATATAAATTTTGTGGATATTATTCCAACGTTAATGGAAGCGCTCGAACAGTCGCTGCAACAATTTGAGCAAGGTAAATCTTTACCTTCATGGCAAGTGCGCTGCGAAGATGTTGCGCAAATTAAATTGCCAACAGCTGCAAAGCAAGTGGTGGTTATTGCTGGTGTGGGGGGCGATTTATGTTTAAAGCTTATTGAACAAATTATTGCCAACAACCCGCAAAGCTTGCACCAACTCAGTTTTATTATTTGCCCCATCCAGCATCTTTACAAAGTGCGCGAAGGTTTAAAAGCCTGTAATTTAAAGCTCGAAAACGAGCAAATTATTGTTGAAAAAAAACGTTTTTACGAAGTATTATACGTTAGTGTAAATGCTAGCCAAACACTCACTCAAACCGGTGCTCAAATGTGGGATAAACACAATCCACAACATCATCAATATCAGCAGCAATTGCTTAACCATTATACTCGAATGCTCAATAAAGATAGACTTTACTATCAAAAAGTTATAACAGAGTATCAACGAGTATTTGAATGCTAAATACTCCTGTCAGTGTGATCGGTTTTTGTGATTAACTACGTAAAGTGCTTCATAGTTAATATCTTGCCATCAGGCGGATTTATTTGGTTTATATATGTCAGATAAAAATATAAAAATTGAGCCATTATTAGGCGATGGGCAAAAGTGGCAACACAGTTACGAGCAACCGATTTCGTATGCGCCGTTAGTACAACTGGCCAATAATAATTGGATTGTTCCCCAGCATTTTTTACGTTACAAACATACGCTAGCCAGCGTTAATGAAGTGCTTAACGACATTAGCTTTTCTACTCACTTTAGTGTGTTAGCTGCAGAAAAAAACAGTGATATTTATCTGCAAGTGGCGGTACTTAGTCCAGATAATTACCGTGCTGAGAACAAAGCAAAAAAGTTACTGTTTGGTCGTCGCTGGCCAGTAGAGCAAAATTTGCCAACCTCAGAGCTTATTCAAACAGCATTTTTAGCATTGAAAGTGGCACGCGAGCATGAAGTAAGAGAGCTTTTTCAGCTGCAGCATCAAGGCGCAACCAGCACGCCGTTTAATAATCATCATGATTTACCTGTTATGGCGCAAAACCCTGAGCTTGTTAAAAGCACATCGTTTAAAAATATTCCATTGAACGACCTGATAGAGCGCCTGGTGTTTGCGGATAATAAAATTGCGCTAATTAACTGCCAAGCCATAATCACCGGCGAGCAGGTGTATACGGTTAAACTTCATTGCGATAGTTGTCAGCTAAGCGAATTTAATAATAAAACCTTGTCATTTTTAGCACCTGATGCAACAACCAACAGCTTTTTACATAGCTTTATTGCCGCACTTGTTGCTGTAAGTAACGAGTATGTGAGTGAGCATTTTAAATACCAAGGCTTTGCGCGCTTTAGTAAAGATGTACACGCAGAGCAGGTCGGGGAGCTAAGCATTGCCATGCGTTCACCAAGTTCAGTTAGTTTATGTTCTATGGGTAAGCAAGAGGCGAATCAGTTAAACTTTGAAATAGACAGCGGCAGGGCACCCCAAGGGTGTGGACAAGCCATTGGCGGGTTTTTAGCTGCCCATGGTATAGAGCAGCCAGAAAATGCACATTTATACCCTAATTATTTATAACTAAGGGACAGCTATAGTTTGTTTATTTCTTGTTTTACGCTATAGCTTGAGTCGGTAACAATGGCTTCAAGTGTTTGTACTCGCTGTTTGAGTTCAGTCACTTGCGCGGTTACTTCTGCTAGTTGCTTATGAGCATCTTGATTGTTGTCTTGAACTTTATGTTTAAATTCAAGGTGCTTTTTATACATATCGTAAATAACCCCCGAACCTACAGAAATAAGTACAATGAGAACTATCATTGTTGTGCCAGACATAATTACTTCCTTTAATTTTATTTTAAGTTTAAATTATAACCATAATTAAGCGCCGATAAAGGCAATAAATTGTAACTTTATTTGTATTTATAAAGTCATTGTTATTATTTGCGCCGCCACCATATAGTAACCATGTAGTTTTTTAATCGATACAAGGAATAGGTATGTTAAATAATAAAATTCCACCGGTTGTCGTTGTGGTATTTTTCGCTGCTGTTATGGCACTGATTGCGCATTACACAGTAATAGACTTTACCGCCTTCATAACTTACCTAGCATTAGGATTAGTCGCCATAGGTTGTTTCTTTTGTATTGCTGGGGTCGTCAGTTTTCGTTTAGCCAAAACCACGGTACTACCAAATAAACCTGAGCAAGCAACAAGCTTAGTTACCTCAGGGGTATATAAACTCTCACGTAACCCTATGTATTTAGGCTTTGCTTTTATACTGGCGGGGTGGGGCGTGTGGCTAAGCTCTATTTGGGCTTTTTTAGGTATTGTGGGCTACGTTGGTTATTTAACGCTGTTTCAAATCATTCCCGAAGAGCGGGCGTTACATCAGTTATTTGGTGAGCAATTTGAGGATTACAAATCGCGGGTAAAACGCTGGCTTTAATGTTTTTTCATACTATAAGGCTACCCTTGGTAGCCTTATAGTATGCTTATTTTAAACTTTACTCGTATTCAAGCGGGTCGGTTACGTTGTTCAGCTCAAAGGCTTCTAAACGTTCTTGGCAAGCGCCACATTTGCCACAGGCCTTATCACGACCGTTATAACAGGTCCATGTTTGGCTGTAGTCTAATCCCATTTTAATACCATCGGTTAAAATATCGATTTTAGTATTATTTAAATACGGGCTAAAAATTTCTACCGCATCGTAATTAGCAATACGACACACATCATCCATCTTTTTAACAAACTCAGGGCGGCAATCTGGGTAAATAGCATGATCGCCCGAATGCGCACCGTAATATACTTTGCTTGCTTTAAGCGACACCGCATAACCTACCGCTAAAGAAAGTAAAATCATGTTGCGATTAGGCACAATGGTGCTTTTCATGCTTTCTTCTTCGTAATGGCCTTCTGGCACATCAATATCGTCTGTTAACGACGAACCACCAATAAGCTGATTAATTGCCGATATATCAACAATTTTGTGCGGGACATTTAGCTTTTCACATACGCTGGCGGCGACTTTAAGTTCTTTAACATGACGCTGACCATAATCAAACGAGAGGGCATAAACATCATGGCCTTGCTGCAGGGCTTTATTTAATACAGTAAATGAGTCCATACCGCCGGAATAAATAACAACTACTTTTTGCGTCATACGTGGTTTGCTCTTTAGTTTTGATAGAGGTTTATATCAGGGCGCGATATACTACACGGCCAAGGCATAAATGACAATTTTTGCACCGTGCTTTGTGATTTCTAATAGTAACAATTTTGCCGTCAGGTTGTAAGTGAGATTTCTTTTGTACAAAATTAATGAAGTGTTTGAAACCATTCAAGGTGAAGCGAGTTTTACTGGTACGCCGTCTATTTTTTTACGCCTGCAAGGTTGCCCTGTGGGATGTTCATGGTGCGACACAAAGCAAACCTGGGATGTTGATAACGTATATAAAGTATCACTTGATGACACGGTAGAAAAAAAAGCCGACTCAGATCATTGGGCCGAGGCCAGTGCAGCGCAGGTACTGGAGTTATTTAAATCCCGTGGCTATACCGCCAAGCATGTTGTTATAACCGGTGGCGAACCTTGCATGTATGATTTGAACCCAGTATGTAATTTACTGCATGATCATGGCTTTAGCACACAAATAGAAACCAGTGGCACCTTCGAAATACTCGCCCCTGCACAAACGTGGGTCACGGTATCGCCAAAAATTAATATGCGCGGTGGTTACAAAGTATTGAGCAGTGCTATGCAACGCGCCGATGAAATTAAACACCCGGTTGCTATGCAAAAACACGTAGAAGAACTGGAAGAGCTATTTACCGCCACCGGCGTAAACCCAAAACTGGTATATTTGCAGCCAATCAGCCAAAAAACCTCAGCCACTAAATTAGCCATTGATACTTGTATCGCTAAAAACTGGCGCTTATCAATTCAAGTACATAAGTATTTGGGGATTAGTTAAAGAGCAGCTGTAAGCTGCTCTGCGTTAAGTTATATTACGTAGATACAAGGTTGGGTTATAAACCCAACCTAACTAAACAAATTTCAACTCATAAAGTTAAGCTGGCTTTAAATATAATTTTCATCAATAAACTGACACCACAGCTGTGTATTTAATTCTGGTACATTTGGCTTATCTCTAATACCGAGTTTAAACATGATCGCAGAGCGCCATTCTAAAGAGCCAATGTCTGGCCCATGTCCATAACCGTCACCGGTATTAATTTGCTGTTCAACATAGTTAAACCATGCCTCAGAGCACGGCGAATATTGTTCATCTTTTTGCGCAACACTACTGCATCCAGCAATAAGGAGTAATAAAGGGGCCATTAATAGTTTCATATTTTACCTATGTGTTTATTTTGCTAATCGCTGCTGTGTTAAGTTTAAACGCTTATGTGAGCTGTATACTTGCAACCTTTCATCGTCCGTAATTAAAAATGCATCCATTTCTACAGATATTAAAGCAGATATGGGGAAAATCTCTAAAATACCAAGGTCAGCAAGTTTAGCTGAAAGAAGTGCCGTTTTGCCATTAGCAATAAAAGTAGAATGTTGATCACGAAAATCGCCATCAACATATAGTTTTACACCACCAAACCATGAGTTAACAATTTTAATTTTATGACCCTTGACCGTGAATTCGAACTCTTTTCTCATTTTCAAACTCCATTATGGTTGTTATGTTTTTTCTTTAAACTCAACAGGTACTTCAATTTCAATGCCGCAACCTTTTCCATAGCTAAAAATAAATGCATACTTTTCGCCATTAAGAGGTTTAGCAATAAACCAAGCTTTTGTCTTTCCTTCTTCTTTGACCACAGTTGTTGGTATGGCAAATAGTGGGTCATCTTGCTCACCTACTGCAACCCAAACAAAATTAAACATCTCTTCTTTAATTTTCTCTGGTAAATATACTGTAACGGAAAATGAACTATTATTTTGCTGTACACTTACATTAAATAAATGATTGTATTTTAAGTTCCATGCTGCAACTTGATCATCAGTTTGAATGCATGATGCAGCAGAAGAGCCAAATCTAAACAGATATAATAAAAATAAACATCGCATTATCGATTTACCTAAAACCAATAGTTATTTCTCCTGATTAGTTGCTTGTTAGGTGCATTATGCTTCTATTTCAGCTTCTGACTTAATAAGCTCCGAGATCTTAGATAAATCGAATTCATCGTGAGGAATAATTTCAATTTTATCAGTAAACTTTGATGACATGGATTTAAGATTTTTGGCTAGGAAATGATCCCACTCATATAAGAGTTCGAGGATGTCTGCCTTTACAAAATGATCTTCACCCTTTGTATTTGACGAATAGCCTTCAACAGAACCATTTAATAGTGCATGTCGGTCGAGAATATAAGAACGTCTATCAGAGCTATATCCTGTGTTTACGGTGTGTGAAGCGTAATACGTCCTAAATAGAAAGATTGGTAACTGGTCCGCCTCACTCTTTGAAAATGGTATTTTTAATTTAGAAGATAGTGCTATTAAAGCTTGTAGCTGAAGATAACAGGCATTGAATATTCCGTACATGCGTAAGTATGCTTCACCAAATTTTTCGTTTCTCGATTCATGTATATTGATTCCATGATTGTAGAAGTCATCCTTAGCTAGTTGAGTATCTTCGAGCAGATACAAAGAATCTATTACAAATCCATAGTCACGGATATTGTCTAATTCGAGTATTGAAATAATTTGAGAATTAAAATCATCAGAGATGTTTATTGAGCATAAGCTTAAAACTTCTAGCATTATTTTAATGCGTAAATCAATTAAATTAATATTGCTCATTCGCTTAATATTTACTCCTTGCACCTTACTATTTTCTAGTCCGCGCGTCGCGCAGGTTTCTACTATGTCACGCTCATTTATTTAATTTATATAGTTTTAACAAATTACCTAAGATATTACTATCACAAACTTTTCCATGACTTTTAAGCAAAGCTGTTACTAAATGCGTTGTTATTGATCAGCGCTTTTGTTTTTATTTTGTTGAACCTTGAACCTTGAACCTTGAACCTTGAACCTTGAACCTTGAACCTTGAACCTTGAACCTTGAACCTTGAGCTAAAACCTAAGTTTGCAAAGTACACAGGGGGTGCATATATTAAACTAAGTGATTGGGAGAATGCGCTTGGCTAAATACCTACTACTGTTGTTTGTTTTTTCTTATGTTTTTATAAACTCGGCTTTTGCTACTGTAAAAGTGGGCGTGACTCACTGGGTTGATTACACTAATCCGGATGAAACAGGCGTTTATATTGAATTATTAAAAGAAGTTTATGCGGATGAACAGCTCGAGTTCGATTTTAGTACTTACAAACGAATCACCAATTTATTTGAACAAAAACAATATGATATTGTTGTTGGTGTTGCTAAAGAGGATATTCCTTTAGCTTATTATCCTAATTGGTATTTAGACTACGATTACCCAATTAATGCGTATTTTGTAGATTCTGCTCATAAGTTTAATAAACTGTCTGATTTAAACAACAAAGTATTAAGCTGGCTTGATGGCTACAATTTCGATAAGTTTATTGAATACCCACACGATTATTACCCGGCTTCTACTATTGAAAACGCAGTGGCACTGCTACTCAATAAACGCATAGATGCTTTCGTTGATTTTGACTACAACATTCCCAAAGAGTACAAATCAAAGCTTAATTATGTAGAGGTTGTGCCAGCAAGGCCTATTTATTTAGCCTTTTCGAATAATGAAAAAGGGAAAGCCTTGGCGCGAAGATTTGACCAAACAATGCCAAAATTAAAATCATCGGGAAGGTTGCAGGCATTATATAAATCAGATTATGAAAATACGCGTTTTGCAGAGTTTGACGCAAATAAAACAAAAATTGTATTGAGTAGTAACGATGAGTCTTTGCTACGACTGAACTCAGTTACCGAAGGAAAATCACTCGACGCGCAGCTTTATAAGTTAATTTTGGCTGAAATGCGAGATTACAGAATTGAGTTTGTAAAAGCGCCAGATACCAATGTTGAGGTGCAATTTGGCATTAGTCATTGTTTCGCCAATAAAATTAACACGCCAGAACGAGCAAGCCGCTATTTAATATCAAAGCCGTTTTCTTTGTATCTCGCACCGCGACTTTATTCTCCAAATAACTTGGCTCAATTTAAACATATAAAAAATTTAGACGAGTTGGTGTCACAAAGTGGATTAAGGTTGGGGTTATCAAAATTCAGAATATTCTCCAAAGACATTATGTCTCTACTTGAAGAGGTAGATAAAACTAAAATAAAACCAGCTCCCACTAATATATTCTCTAGATTACAACAATTAGCGAAGTTGCAAGAGTTTGATGCGTCTATTGAATACCCCAGCGATGTAGCCACGTATTGGCACGATATAACAGATGCTGATATTCACTCCTTTGATTTGAAATTAAAAACATCGTTTACTGTTGGGCATTTAATGTGTGAGCGCAGTGAAGAAAATATAAAATTTATGCAGAACTTTAATAATACACTCTCAAAATTAATTCAAAGCGATGAATATAAAGCGCTTATATACCACTTTGCGGCTGACTTACCTGCTGAACAGTTTAATAAAATTTATCAGCAAGCACTGTTAGATGAAGAGTGAGAACGCAAGCACAACGTGGTTTTTTAACCGCTAGGGTAGGCATATTTATCATTGAAATAATAAGCCGATGATAAAAATAAAGCCGCCTTTGTAAGGTAGATTTGTATAACGCTGAATACTTGGCTCTGAAAATTCAAACAATGGCACTAACAAGTGCACCTGCGTCAGTAATACCGGCGTCTTTCATGGCTTGGCTAATCATTTGTACCAGCGCGACTACTTGAGATTGTGTTGATGAAACGATATTTGCCTGTGCTTCAATTTGTGCTTGTATGACCTCGTCTTCCGGATCGGATTGAGTTTTTAATTGAGAGAGTAGCTCTTTTTGTTCTTCAAGCTGCTGTTTGAGCTCTTTAAGTTGCTCTATCATTTTTGCGATATATTCAGGCATTTCTGAATTTGTTGCTTTTTCAGCGTTTTGCTCAGCCTCTTTTCCTGAGAGTTTATTGCGTTCTTTGTCTGATAATTGATAATCAGTGTTGTTCTGATTTTTTGTTGTGTCTTTTGTTTGTTGTGTAATATTTGTTTTTTCGGCTGTAATTTTAACGTCAAAGGCTGAGTGTATATTTAGCTGTATCACGGTTTATTATCCATAATGTTATTTGTTACTAATTTAACTATCGGCAGGAATGCTAAAGTACTAAAGCGATAAATACAAAAAAGCGTTGCCCTTGAGCAACGCTTTTATTTTTATCTTGTTTAGCCTTTAGCCTTTAGCCTTTAGCCTTTAGCCTTTAGCCTTTAGCCTTTAGCCTTTAGCCTTTAGCCTTTAGCCTTTAGCCTTTAGCCTTTATTCAGCGGCTAAATAATCTAATACCACTTGGTGATGATCTTTGGTTTTGAATTTATCAAACAAGTGTTTAATTTTACCGTCTTGGCCTACTAAGAAAGTGAGGCGGTGGATACCGTCGTACTCTTTGCCCATAAATTTTTTGTAGCCCCACACCCCAAATGCGTCAGCAATGGCATGATCTTCATCTGAGAGTAGGTCAAAGTTAAGCTCTTTTTTTGTTTCAAAGTTTTTAAGACGCTTAATCGGATCTGGGCTTATGCCAACAACATGGGTGTTAAATTTAGCAAGCTCGGCTTGTTGGTCACGCAGGTTTTCGGCTTGTACTGTACAGCCAGGCGTTGACGCCTTAGGATAAAAGTATACCAGTACTTGTTTTTCTTTTAATAACTCGCTGAGCACGACGGTTTCGTCATTTTGGTTTTGTAAGCTAAAAGCCGGTGCTGTGTCGCCACTTTGTAATGGGGTAATTTTGTTCATGCTAAACTCCTTAGCGAATACGTCGAAAGATGTAATCTACGTTTAAAACGTGCGAAAGGTTTTCAAAACTAATTTTAAATTGGTCAATATCAACGTCAACGGGAATATTAAATTCAAGTTCACAGCGCATTTTTAGCTCAGTTTCTTCTTCGTAGGTGTCTGACTTTAATGAGCAAATATTAATATTATTATCTGCAAAAAAACGCGTTACTTTACTTAATGTGCCAGGGGTGTCTATGCCGGTATATTCTAAGGTATAGCCTGCACAAAATTCGCTTTGATTATGGCTTGAAGTACGCTTCATCATAGTGAGCAGGCCAAGCTCCATACCTTTGGTCGGTAATGTATGCTCTATGCGGCTAATGGCTGACATATCACCGCTTAGTAGCATAATAAAGGTGAATTCGTTGCCTAAAATTGCAATACGGCTATCTATAATATTACAGTGGCAATCGCTTACGAGTTGCGTAAGTTCACTGACGATGCCCGATCTATCCTCGCCAATTGCGGTTAAAACAATTTGATGATTTGAAAATGCAGTCATGGGTTTTAAAGTACCTAAGTTACTTGGATGAAAACAACCGACTTGGCAACAAAAAAATAAACACGTAGCGTTGCACGGCGGCAAAGTTTAACACAAAACCCGCGTTAAACTATAGCGGCGGTTAATTTTAGGCGGTTAATAGTGCAGTGTTTCTTGTTTTTACAAGCTTGTGAAAGTACCATAGCAAAAATGTGTCTATTTGTAGCCTAGTCCGTTTGTTATCTCATAGGCTGAATGCAGTTAGGCAAGCAAATTATAAATGTAAAGTTAATATTGATTTTACACTGAACCAAATCGGCATTACCCACTCATATATTTGTTAAAACAATTAAGGGTATGCTAAGGAGAATTATCTGTGCAGTATTGGATCCCAAAAGCACTAGCAGTAAGTGTATTGGTAAGTTTGTCAGGGTGTAGTGTATTTACAAGTGATGCTCATAATGAGCGTAATTACCGCGCCCATGAGCCGGTTAAAGCGCCTGCATCGTTATCTCAACCCGCTCAAGATCCTGTTTATAAAATGGATGTGGGTCAATATGATAATAATCCAGAGGCAACAAACTATCGTCCGCCAGCGCAAGTTTTAACCATTGCTAAAGGCAGTTGGGTTGAGGAAGCAGATAAACAAGCGCGTATTTATTTTGATAAAAATGACGGCATTGAAGATTTAGATGTGTTTATTTGGGATTCGATTCAAGCGGTGCTTGCTGATAATAACATTAGTGCAACACAGCTAGATAAAACGCAAGGAACACTCGTAACCGATTGGTACGCTATTGTAAAGCCTGAAGAAAGCTGGTTATGGGGCAATGATGAAAGCGTTGATTTAGAGCGTTTTAAATTTACCATTGAAGAAAAAGAACACCAACGCACAGCCTCGTTAACCGCTGAGCTTATTGATTTTAAAGGTGATAAGCCGCTAACTGATTTATTAAAACAACAGCTTGAAGTGCGTGCACTTAACCAAGTAGTGAGTGAGTTTGATTACCGCTACCGTCAGCTTGAAGTTGATATGCGTAAGCGCCAAGGGATCATCTCGTTAGAACTCGGGTTTGATAACAAAGGCAATGCCGCACTTGTTACTGAGCAGGCTTACGATACGGTATTCGATCGCTTTTCTGGATTCTTAGAGCGTTTATCTTTTACTATTGTTGAAATAAACCAAGAGACAGGTTTAATTACAGCAGATTATGCGAAAGTAGAAAGCAGTGTGTGGGATTCAATTTGGGGCGATGAACCAACAGAGCTTCCAATTGATGAAGGTCAATACCAAATTTTGGTTAGCAAAACCAAACAAGGTGGCACCAGTCTAACGTGGATGGATGACAAAGGCGAAACGCTTGAACCAGGTACAATGAATGGGTTACAACAAGCATTAGAAGCGGCGCTAATTAAGCGCGGTATTAAAATTTAATAATTATAAATACTTCCCACAAAAAGAGCTTTTTGCTCTTTTTGTGGTTTTTACAGGTTGAAAATATGTCTCAGTTAGATTCATCACGCCCAGCACCAGTCCAAAAAAGTTATGATTTGAAAGTGTGGTTGGTTTTTTTAATTCCTTCATTAATCGGTGTGTTTTTGTTTATGACGCCAGTACCGTCTGGCGAAATAATGACGATTCCTATTGCGGTAATGGCAAAAGCAATTCAAGCTTTATTTAGTGAGATAGCGCTTGGGTTAATAGCGACAATTATTTGTATTACTGGCGTTATGTCGTTGGTATTTAGTGTGTTTAAACCGAAAAGCTTAACCAAATTTCGCTTATTAAATCATTTGTTTAATGTGAGTTGGATTTGGTTAGTAACACGGTTATTTGGTATGGCGTTTGTGCTTTTAACTTATTTTCAAGTTGGGCCGCATGCTATTACCTCAGAAAATACCGGCTTGCTGGTATTGAAAGATTTACTACCAGTGTTGTTTTCGGTGTTTATTTTAGCGGGCTTGTTACTGCCGTTATTACTTAATTTTGGTTTACTTGAGCTGGTGGGTACCTTACTTACTAAAGTAATGCGTCCATTGTTTGGGGTGCCGGGGCGCAGTGCAGTTAACTGTGTTGCTTCGTGGTTAGGTGATGGCAGTGTCGGTATTTTGATGACTGCACGCCAGTATGAAGATAAATACTACACTCAACGTGAAGCTGCGATTATTGGTACCACTTTCTCTGCTGTATCAATTACCTTTTGTTTGGTTGTTATTGGCCAAGTAAAGCTTGAATATTTATTTGCACCTTTTTACCTAACCGTGTGTTTAGCGGGTGTAGTGGCTGCGATAATTGTTCCGCGTTTACCGCCACTGCGTTTTAAAAAGGACGTGCTTATTGATGGTGAAGAGCCCGATGGAAACGCTGAATTGGTTCCTGAAGGCAAAACATTATTTAAGCATTCACTTGATGTTGCATTAACTAAAGCAGAAAAAGCACCAGGCTTAAAAGGCACAATTGAAGAAGGCTTACACAACGCATTTGATATGGTGTTTGCAGTATTACCTGTGGTAATGGCTGTGGGTACATTTGCGTTAATTATTGCTGAGTACACGCCAATATTTCAATATTTAGGTATGCCGTTTATTCCATTTTTAGAATTACTACAAATACCTGAAGCTGAAATGGCGGCGCAAACGATTATGGTGGGATTTGCAGATATGTTTATTCCGTCTATTTTAGCCGCAGGCTCAATTGAAAGCGATGTAACACGTTTTATTATTGCTGCCATGAGTGTAACGCAACTTATTTATATGTCTGAAGTGGGCGCACTTTTATTGGGTAGTAAAATACCGGTTAATATTTTTGAGTTATTTGTTATTTTTATTCTCAGAACTTTAGTAACCTTGCCTGTTATTGCCTTAATGGCACACTGGTTAGTTGGCTAAGTGATGATTTAAACGAAAAAAAGCCCTGATTATTCAGGGCTTTTTTGTTTCTTTGCTTTGCGCAGATGAGCGTGGTGCTGAGGGATTAAACTCGCTTTTTGCACTTAAACGCAGCAGTACTAAATTGCCGATAACAATAGCCAGTACAATCACGATAACGAGTACGATTTGCCAAATTTGCATTGCGATGCTCTTATTTTTTATTAAGCGGTAATTATGACCACTTTAAATAAAAGCCGCAATCCTCTCTAGGACTGTAAATAAGCAATTAGAACCGTTGTGCCACCGATAATGTTAAAAAGTTAATGCCTGGGTTGGGCGCTTTAAATCCGGCGTTTGAATAGTGAATAATTCGCAGCGCTACATTGGTTTCACCAAAATCTGCCACTAGGCCTATCCTATCTTCAAACTGATAGTGAGTACTTAGGTTTTTACCGGCAAAATAGCGCTCATCAAGTAATGAAAAACCAATACCTGCCTCTACATAAAAGGGGGTGTTGTATAAACTAAATGCTGGAAATTGCACCACCGGTGACACAGCTAAGACTACGTTGGATTGTGATTGTTGATCATGGCGGTATTGCCACACGTTAACGCTGCTTTCTAAATAAAAACGAGCATCGCCGACAAAGTTTTGCATACCTTGAGGGTGATATTGATACGCAAGCTTTGCCCCTGTTACATTGCCTTCTCCTTTTAATAAATCGACGGCATAACCATGATTAGAGGATGCATAAGCGGCTTTGGTAGCTAATATAAACAGGGTAAAAACAAGAACTAAAAGTCTGTTGTATGAGGTTTTCATAACGGCCAACTAGGGTTTAAGTCAAAATAGTAAAGGGATAATAAGGGCGGTGAATTGGTGTTTTCAATGAGGACAAAAAGCCGCTTGTATATGGCTTGTTAACTGATTTATTTAACCAATTGAATTTATTTAATTAATTCAATTGGTGCCAATTAGGCATTAATAAGTTGCTTATTTATGCCTTTTTTATTGCCTGTTATTTGCGTAAATTACGCTTAAATTAATTATTTAAACTATGCATTTTTTTATGAAACTTATAAAGCTTTTAGTGGTTATTGCTGTTTTTTTCAGTAGCGCTTTGTATGCACAAACGCAGCCATCACCTAAGCAGTTATTGCAAACTGTAGCAGAATCATTATTTAACGATATTGGACAGGTAAATGCGAAAGGCGATGCCAGCAAAGAAGCCATGTCGTTAATTGTTCAGCAGCGTTTAATGCCACATATTGATGTTAAGTTTGTGTCGTTTAAATTATTAGGTAAGCATATTAAAGGTATTAACCGCGACCAAGGTGTTGCGTTTATTAATGCTGTAGAGCATTACTTAACAGGGACTTATGCCGGTGCGCTTATGAAGTACACAGGGCAGGATGTAATATTTGAGCAAGACGCTGCTGCAAGCGACTCTAAATTTGCTACTGTTAAAACGCAAATTATTGAACCGAATAAGCCAACCATTGATTTGCACTTTAAATTGCGTTTAGGTAATAACAATCAGTGGAAGGTATACGATATTGTTGCAGAGGGAATTTCGTTACTCAGTGCTAAGCAAAAAGAGATCATTCAACGTATTTCTGATGTGGGATTAGACCAAGTCACAGCAGAACTTCAGCAAAGCTAGTACTTTTGCAATTAACAGCTCCAACCTTAAAAGCAGCTAATGGCAGATGTCGTTAGCTGCTTTTGTATTTTGGCCTATATTGCATGAGTTTACGCTAGCTTGGCTACCTAGCTGTGGTAGAATATTGGCTTCTTTGATTAAGCGTGGTGTCAGCTAAATACTGTTATAACTGACTACTCACCCGAGCTACACTGGAGTTGTGTTGTTTTAATGGAAAATGTACTAATTTGGCCAAAGGAATACCCGTTACTGGTCAAAGGGCTGGTTGAACAAAACGGTGCCTTCATTTTAGATGCTTTAGAAGCTTGGCCCGCCTGTCGCTCTACTGAAGAAGATAATGGTGTATGCACCACTGTTTTACCCCCAATTTATTATTTAACCTGGTTAACCCCCTTAGAGCCATTTGAAGAGTGTTATTTTCAGCATATTTCTGAATATGATGAAAACGCACAAGAGTATATTGCTGCACTAAAAGAGCATTATTTTGCCAATGATTACAGCATAGAAAATATTGTGCTAATGCTGTGTCAGCGACTTGAAAAGTATGCAAGTGTGTCGGCACAAAATAACATTGAAACGCCACTTTCTTTAATTAGCTTATTTTTTAGTAAACGCTTTTTTACTCTGATAGAGCATGCGCTAGAGCAAGGTGCAAAGCTCTCAGCTGAAGATACCTTATCTATTTGGAAAGAGGTCGATTTTAGAGAGCGTTTAAGTGCGCATATTCCCCAGTCGATTGCTGATATTGATCACTTAGCAGAGCTGACCAGCGAAAAAGTGGCTGCTGGCAAAGATTACTTTACTTTGTTAACTCAGGTGTCTCCTGATGTTGACTCTATTGTGTTGTTAGAAAATGCCTTACTTGCGCATTTAAACAAGAAAAAAGCTAAGCAAACCATGGCAATGCGCTTTATTGAGCAAGGCGCCACGGGCACCTTAACCGATACAGATGATAAAACAGCATTTATGTGGGCGGCAGAAAAAGGCTACGTAAATGTAGTAGAAACACTCCTGCAGTACCAAGATAAAAAAGCGGTAGACGGCCAAGGTAATACAGCGCTGCATTACGCGGTGATAAGTAAAAACGAATCGTTAATGATTTTATTGCTCAAAGCAGGATATGACTTTAGAGCGCGAAATAACGAGGGGTTAAGTTGTTACCGATTAGCGGTTAGTATAAAAGCCAGCAACTTAGTTAAGTGCCTCGAGCGTGACTTTGGTATTAAAGAGTTATCGCCAGAGGGGCAGCTAGAGCGAATTAAAAAGGTACATGTGCTACATGCGGTTGTGGCTTTATTATTACCGCTACAGTTATTCTTCTTTTTTGATGAAAACATCACTATAAAAAGTGAGCTTACTCTTTTTATGACCATGACGGCGGTGGTGTGTTTTTTCTTTGCAACGAACTTAAAGCGTTGCTCATTGTATCCGCATGTAAAACACCCATGGGGATTGTTTTTAATACGAATGATGTCGGTTTTTAGTCTTGTTGCACAACTAGGTTTAGCCTGTATTGTGGGGCTGGCAGCTTTAAGCGAGTTAGTTTAAAAGTTAATGTTTTGCTACAAAAAAACGCGCTAACTAGCGCGTTTTTGCATTGTTGGATATTTATTACGGATTGTTTTTATCGTGCTCGTGTGCGGCTTTTTCTTCAGCGAGTTCATCTTTAAGCTTGCGAATTTTAAGCCCAAGTTCTTGCCCTCTATGGCGCGCATAATAAGTACAGCCAATAAACATAGATGAGGCAAATAATAACTCAAGCAATACCCATATAAGCTCATCTTGTGCGACCCACAGCAATGTAAAGCCATGAATAAAGTAAAACATAACAATAAAATTAGCCCACGCATAGGTGTAGGTTTTATCTTGTAATATGCCTTTTAATGGCAGTAATAGTGGCAATACATACACTAAGAAAAGAAAGGTGTTACTGTGGCCGTCTCTAGGGGCTAATACAAACATCCATAACGGCATTAAAATAAGCAGACCAATATAACCAAATAAGGCTAGGCGCTGAAATTTAATGGTAATCGGTTTTTTAGCAGGCTCGCTTGCTTGAATCATTTAAGTTTACTCGCAACTTGAGTCAGGCGTTTTCCTACGCTTTGACATATTTTAATTTCATCCTTACTCAGGGTTGAGCTGTTATTGCTACCTGCAACGTGCGAGGCACCATAAGGTGTTCCTCCTGTTTCGGTGCCGAGCAACTCAGGTACATCGTAAGGTACGCCCATCAACATCATCCCATGGTGTAACAAAGGCAATGACAAATTGAGTAGGGTTGCTTCATTGCCACCATGCATACTGCTTGATGATGAAAACACACAGGCAGGTTTATCAATAAGTTGGCCTTTGAGCCAAAGATCGCTGGTGGTTTCCCAAAATGTTTTTGCTTGTGAGGCCATCATGCCAAAGCGGGTCGGCGTACCAAATGCAAGCCCGTCACAGGCAACTAAATCATCTTTACTGATCACAATGTCATGCGGGTTTTTGGCCACAAAAGTACGCAGTAATGCGGTTGCGCCTTGTTGCTCTATTGACTCTGCAATCTCATGCGCCATAGCCTCTACTGAGCCATGGCTTGAGTGATACAGCACCACGATAGTTGTGCTCATTATAGAACGCTTAATACGTTTTCAGGCGGGCGACCTAGGGCGGCTTTGTTGTTATTTACTACAATAGGGCGCTCAATTAGTTTTGGGTGATTGACCATGGCATCAATAAGCACTGACTCGCTGTTTTCATCTTTTAAATTAAGCGCTTTGTACTGCTCTTCTTTGATGCGCATCAAATCTCGTGCCGAATTAAACCCAAGTTGAGAAACTAAGGTACTAATTTGCTCATGAGAAAGGGGTGTTTTTAAGTATTCAACAACACTCGGTTCAATGTTTTTACTTTGTAATAGGTTAAGGGTTTCGCGTGATTTTGAACAACGCGGATTATGATAAATAGTAACTGACATAAAAATACATCCAAAGTATAAATTGTGGCTATTTTAGGTGAACTCACTAAAGACTTAAAGCCTCGCAAGCTCTTTTTGCAATAACCGATACTGTGTGAGTAACGCTTTTAAGCGCTGTTGCTTAACATTTTCACTTGGCTCTACAAAATTAAGCGCTTTTTGTATTTCATCGGCCGCTTTTAAATACGCACCATACTGAGATAATACATCGGCATTGGCTTCATGGTAGGCCGCCAATTTTTCTTGTTTTTTGTAGGCGTCAGTTAAAAGCTGTTTGCCTAAACTGTGATCGGGTTTTTCCAGTAAAAACGACTTTAATATATTTTCAGCTAACTCATATTGCTCAGCCTCTAGTGCCGCGTTGGCGTAATTTAAGGTGATCACTTGGTTATTTGGCCGATAATTATTTAGCTCGCTTAAGTAACTAACAGCCTCTGCGGCTTTTTTTTGTGCAATGAGTAAATCTGTTTTGGTATCAATATAAAATAAGTTTTTAGGATCGTCTGCTAGTAACTTATCAAGTATAGGCTGTGCTTCATCCGTCTTTTTTTGATCAAGCAAACTAATAGCTAAGCCGTACTGTAATGCTACGTTGTTATAGGTGTTTTCGCGCATTAACTTTCTAAATAAGGCTTCTGCGTTTTCGGGTTTGTTATCGTAACGCGCCAGGACTCGGCTTTTTGCTAAGTCAAAATCAAGGCTCGAGCTTACCTGGCGTTTAGGGTATTGCTCGGCGCGAAGGCGAACATCTGACACACGACTTTCAGGAAGAGGGTGAGTGAGTAAAAACGCCGGTGGTTTATATTTATAACGAATTTGTGCGGCAAGTTTAGTTAAAAATTCACTTGATGCTCTGGCATCAAACCCTGCGTTGTTGAGGGTTTGCATGCCCATTCTGTCTGCTTCTTGCTCGGCAGAACGGCTATGTGTCAGCTGACTGAAAGCTGATTGTGTTTGGCTGGCTGAAATAATAGCCATACCGGCATCAGGGGCTACAACCGCGGCTAAAATACCAGCAATCATGCCTGCAATGGTAAGCCCGCTATTATCTTGTTGCTGCTGAATGCGCCTTGCTAAGTGGCGCTGTGTAACGTGTGCAATTTCATGGCCAAGAACCGATGCAAATTGACTCTCGTTATCGGCTTGGGCTATTAATCCGGTGTGTACACCAACATGGCCGCCATAAAATGCAAATGCATTGATTTCGGGATTATTTAACCAAAAGAATGAAAACCCAAAACGTACATCATTGGCGTTAGCAACTAACTTTCTACCTAAAGTTGTTAGGTATTCATCAAGCACCGGATCGTTAATCAAAGGCGATGAGCCTCTGATCTGCATCATCATCACTTCACCAATCGCTTTTTCTTTTTCAATTGGCAATGCTTGTAAGGCTGAAGTGCCTAAGTCGGGCAGTTGAAGATTGGTTTGTGCCTTTAACGGCTCACTTATCAGTAGGCTAAATGTAAGCGCTGCACTGCATAAAGTGATAAAGGCTGATTTTAGCTGCATTATATTCCTTGTTTATTTTTTATCAGGGGCACTAGCACTTGAAGGATCATCTGTGTATAAACGGCTGTCCTTTTCACATAGTTGATAAAACGCCTTTATTGTGACCCCATCAACCTTAACAATGTTCAATTGAGTTTGTAAAAAAGCAATAATTTTATGAACCACTTTGTGAGAATGTAATATAAGCGCTTTATCTGCCTCATCACCTTGGTCTAAGTAAAAGCCAATGAATTTATGTAACTGATTAATGCGAATAACGGTTTTCATCGTCAATGGATCCCATAACCTAAACTCCATTGTCTCATCATGTCGTGCGTACCTATCGATGGCGGTATCATTAGAAAAAGGGAAGGCTTGTAATTCAAAACCACGCTCGGTAAACACTTGATGCAGTGAAATTCGTGGTTTGTTATTGCTTTCTTTTTCATAAAGCTCGTTGGGGTCTATTCCCAGCGCTTCTAAATTCCAATTGCGTTTGTCGATAATACGCTTAATGGCATTATCAAATCCGTGATCTAAAATACTTTCACATTCACTCACCGATGAAGCCACTAAATGATAAAAATGCGGCAGCTCCCCCCAATTAATTTGCTTTTTAAACCAATTAATTTCTTTGAGAGTTGGATTGCTAGGCAATTGCGCTTTATTATGCGAATTAGGCATTAACGTATCCTTATAGCTAACGATGTTATAAGGATAAACCATTGCAGAGGTTGTTTTAAGAAAAAGTTAAATTTAACTGCGGTTAATCTCAATTGGCCCTGTTATAGGACTTATTATTAATGTGAATAGGTAGCGAAACGAGTATGCTAGAGCTAAATTTACGCGCTTATAAATGCCCACAGCAATTTATTCAGTTTAAATTAGGGCTGCGTGATGCAATATCGTTAAAACAAGCAATTACCTTTAATATCTCACAAGAACAAAACACTGATGATATTGAACGATATTTGCAAAAAAAAGCGTATTATTACAAGTTAAATAAACAACAGGGGTTGTTATTAGTGGAGCCGTTACGTGTTTGAATATGTAAAAGCATGGTATGAAAAAAAGTTTTCTGATCCTGATTCAGTCACTTTACTTTTTTTATTGTTGGCACTGGTTGCCATGTTGTATTTTTTTGGCCCATTAATTGTGCCTGTGTTAGTGGCACTGATCATAGCTTATTTATTAGATTGGCCTGTGGTTCACTTAGAACGGTTTGGCCTTAAGCGTTTTACTGCCACCGGCATAGTAATGCTGATATTTATTGGCATTATGCTCACTTTAATATTGTTTATAGGCCCTGTGCTTTGGCAGCAAAGCAGTAACTTAGTCCAAGAAACACCGCATATGGTCGAGCAAGGTAAATCGTTTTTACTCGATCTGCCTGATAAATACCCCAGCCTTATTAGCGCAGAGCAAGTACAGTCAATTGTAGTAACCGTTGAAACCAAAGTACTCGACTTTGGCCAAGTGGTATTATCTGCGTCGCTTAATTCATTAAAAGACGCTGTAGCATGGTTAATTTACCTTATTTTGGTACCGCTACTGGTGTTTTTTATGCTCAAAGATAAAGTAGAGCTCAGTGCCAGCATTGCTAAAATGATCCCACGCCAACGCCGCTTAATTTTACAAGTGTGGCATGAAATGAATCAGCAAATAATGAATTATATTCGTGGCAAAGTATTTGAAATTTTAATTGTTGGTTCTGTGTCGTTTATTGCTTTTACCATACTGGACTTACGGTACGCCGCGCTTTTAGGCGTTCTCGTAGGCTTTTCGGTGCTTATTCCATTTGTGGGCGCAGCGTTAGTAACTATACCAGTGGCCGCAGTAGCGCTGTTTCAGTTTGGTTTAGAAACTCAATTTTGGACCGTTTTAATTATATACGGCATTATTCAAGCGCTCGATGGCAACGTATTGGTGCCTTTATTGTTCTCTGAAGCGGTTGATTTAAATCCGGTATTTATTATTGTTGCGGTGCTATTTTTTGGTGGCCTATGGGGTTTTTGGGGAGTGTTTTTTGCCATTCCATTAGCATCATTAGTCAAAGCACTTATTAATGCCTGGTCATCCAAACACGAAGAACTCGCGCAAGAGCTCGGTAACTAAAAGGTATAGTAAACGCACTTTAATTACGAAAGATTATTATTCATTCCTGTCAAAACTATGTACTATTGGGAATAAGATATATTTTTTAGTAATAAGGTGCGTTTTTAATGTCAGAGTTTTTATTGCCAGATGAACCCAAAGCTCAAGTTTATCTCGATGCAAATGCGACCACACCTGTATTGCCATGTATTGCAGAGGTGGTGTGCCATGCTATGCAAATTTGTTTTGGTAATCCCTCAAGTCCTCATATAACCGGCATTCAAGCCAAGCACTTATTAGAACAAACTAGGCAAAAAGCCCGTACCGTCATTGGCGCGCAGCAAGGTGATATTTTATTCACCTCCGGTGCCACTGAGGGGATTCAAACCGCCATCGTATCGACGCTCATTAATGCAAAACACCATACAAAGCCAAACCCCGTTTTATTGTATGGGGCAACCGAACATAAAGCGGTGCCTAATACGCTAAAGCATTGGAATACAGTGCTTGAGATTAACGCTGATATTATTGCTATTCCGGTTAATCGTGATGGTATTTTAGATTTAGACTTTATTGCTCAGCATATTGATAACGCTTTGATGATTTGCACGATGGCCGTTAATAATGAAACCGGTGTTTACCAAGATCTAAGCGCCATAGAAAAGGTGATTCGTAGTCGTAATAGCCAAGTCACTTGGATGGTTGATTGTGTACAAGCGCTTGGCAAACAACAGCTCAACCTAAGTGAAACAACGATTGATTATGCGCCTTTTTCAGGGCATAAACTTTATGCACCTAAAGGCATAGGTTTATTGTATATTCGTCAAGGCAGCCCATACACGCCCTTTATAGCCGGTGGCGGCCAAGAAAGTGGCATGCGCTCTGGTACAGAAAACCTGCCTGGTATAGCTGGGCTCAATAAGCTGTTTAGTTTGCTGCTAGATGAACAAGACGAGACTTTTAAATCAATAGATGTACTTAACTTGTATCGGGATAAACTGCATAGCGCCTTAGTTGATACTTTTGGAAGTATTACCTTTAATCATGACTTTGCCTGCTCTGTGCCCACAACGCTTAATTTTGCGGTTAACGATTTAACTAGTAAAGAAGTTATTGATTTGTTTGACGCTGCAGGTATTAGGGTCAGCGGTGGCTCTGCATGCAGCACGGGAGCTACGCAGAGCTTTGTGCTTGATGCGATGGGAGCCTCACAGTGGCAAAGTGAAAACGCTATTCGTTTGTCATTTGGCCCTGCTGCTACGATGGCGCAAATAGATGATGCATGTGAACAAATTAGAGCGCTTAAAACGGTATTACAAGCTAACTGTTTAGTGATTTCTGATAGCAGTTTTCCTTTGCAAGAAGTATGTGCTTTAGGGCTTACCCAATTTAGACACCAAGGTGCATGTAGTTGGTTGTATGTAACAGATGATCAACATGCATTTATTATCGATCCGATTATTGAACTGATCCCTCGCTTTGAAAAAATAGTAACTACGCAAAATTTAACTATTACCGCTATTTTAAATACGCATGAGCATCAAGAACGTCACTGCGCACTTGATTTAATGCGCAGCGCACTTAAAGAATACTTAGTCGCTGGAGAGGTTGATAAATTAGGTTGGCCAACTAATAGCGACAAATTGCAATTAACCACTCACGTACTCGAAAAGCTAGCCACACCAGGGCATAGCCAAGATAGCGTGAGTTATTTATTAAAAGCGAATAATGGAGATGTTCAGTATTGCTTTTGCGGTGATTTAATTTTACCTGCAGGGCTTGGAAATACCGCGCTTGATGGCGGGGATGCAATGAAAATGGCGCATTCTTTGACGATGTTAGCAGCAAAGCTTAATCCGCAAAGTGTGGTGTGTTCAGGGCATGATTACCAACAGTGCTTTGCAATGAACTGGGCTGTTCAACAGCAGCAAACGCCATTGTTACAAAAGCTAATTAAAGGTGATATTGATGACGCTGAATTTGCCGCACAAAAACAGCAAGCAGATTTACAACAACACACACAAGCCAACACGCTCTGTGGTTATGTTAATGCTAAGCCTGCTGTAGAAACTTCGCAATTAAGTTTTAACCAAGCAAAAGAAATACTGGTAGAGGGCAATGCGTATTTAATTGATACCCGAGAACCTTATGAACACGGCGCTAATAATTTAAGCGCATTGCTAAACGTACCCATAGCTAAAACCTTAAATATTCCTTTAAGTCGAATGGCTCATGCACTTACGCAAGGCCAATTGGACAAAAACAACCAGTATATTTTAGTGTGTCGCAGTGGTAACCGTTCAAAAATTGCGGCAGCAAATTTGACTGAGCTTGGTTACAGCAGTGTTTATAACTTATCGGGTGGTTTAGCGTTAACCGGTTAATTGTTTATTTAGAGGAAAGGCCGACATTTGTCGGCCTTTTTTTTGCTCGCTTTAATTTGGATCAGTTAGAAATTAATAAAATCTTCATTAAAGAGAAGGGCTGATCAGTTGTTAAATTCAATTTTTAATTTTATGATACCGGTGTCAAAAGCAAAAAATTGCGCTATTATCTGCATCGAAGCTTATAAAAATAACGCAAATTAGACTTTTTAAGCTATAATATTGGGCTTTGCTTTTTACAAAATTCGGTTATTTTGCGTCGTAAAAAATTAAATAAAGCGCTTTAAATCAATAGATTAATAAATTAGGGGATGTTTACATGGCGAGCCGTTCTGAGTTAGTAAGTTGGCAAGCACTAGAAAATAGTGCACAAAAGATGGCACAAACACATCTGAAAACTTTATTTGCACAAGACGATTCTCGTTTTTCTCAATTTTCTACTCACATTCCTGGTGTATTGTTTGATTATTCAAAACAACGTATTGATGAGAAAGTTTTCGCTCAATTAATCTCATTAGCTAAAGAGTGTGATATTGAAGCGTGGCGTGAAAAAATGTTTGCCGGTGAGAAAATAAATATCACCGAAGACCGTGCCGTATTGCACACCGCACTTAGAAATCGCGCCCATACACCGCTTATTGTTGACGGTGAAAATATTACTGAGGCGGTCGATAGCGAACTTGCTAAAATTAAAACCTTTGTTGAAAAAGTACGCAGCGGGCAGTGGTTAGGTTACACCGGTAAAGCGGTGAAAGATGTAGTGAGTATTGGAGTAGGGGGGTCAAATCTAGGCCCTCAAACGGCAACTGAAGCACTTAAAGCAGTGGTTGATAAGCCGTTAAGCGTTCATTATGTTTCTAATGCTGATGGCGTACAAATTGCGTCAGTATTGAATAAAGTTGACCCTGAAACAACGTTATTTGTTATTTCGTCAAAAACCTTTACTACCTCAGAAACCATGACCAACTCAAAAACAGCGGTTGATTGGTTTTTAAATAGCGCCAAAGATAAAAGCGCCATAGCAAAGCATTTTGTGGCAGTAAGCACCAATTTAGAAAAAACCGCGGCATTTGGTATTAGTGACGAAAACGTATTTACCATGTGGGATTGGGTTGGCGGTCGTTTTTCACTTTGGAGTGCCATTGGTTTACCTATTGCACTTTATGCCGGCTTTGAAGCATTTGAAGCTATTTTAGAAGGGGCGTTTGAAGTTGACGAGCACTTTAAGTCGGCACCGCTTGAGCAGAATATTCCTTTAATTATGGCGCTGTTGAGTGTATGGAATACCAGCTTTTTAGGATTTGATTCGCAAGCTATTTTACCTTACGACCAAGCATTACATATGTTGCCTGCGTATTTACAACAGGGTGAAATGGAAAGTAACGGTAAGCACGTCACTTTTGATGGGCAAACCGTACCTTACACTACCGTGCCTATTATTTGGGGCATGACGGGAATAAATGGCCAGCATGCGTTTTATCAATGTTTGCACCAAGGCAATGTAATTGTCCCTGCGGACTTTATTGGCTCTGTAAAACCACAGGTTAACGTTGATAAGCATCACAATATTTTATTATCGAACTTTTTTGCACAAACCGAAGCATTAATGAACGGGGTAGATGCGCAGCAGATAACCGCTGATTTAGCAGCCAAAGGCAAAACGCCTGCGCAAATTGAAATGCTACTAAAGCATAAAATTCATCAAGGAAACCGCCCAACAACGTCTATATTATTAGACACGGTTGATGCAAAAGCGGTGGGTCGTTTAATTGCACTGTATGAACATAAGATTTTTTGCCACGGTATTCTTTTACAAATATGTTCATTTGATCAGTGGGGCGTTGAGCTTGGTAAAGGTTTAGCCTCTAAAATTGAAGCTGAATTAACCGACGATAACGTGGTTAATGAGCACGACAGCTCAACACAGGGCTTGATGGCGTACTACAAACAACACCGTACGCAGTAACACATTCACTTATTACACAATAAGTAACCAAATACCTTTGAACGGGTAGCGCTGGAGTCCTAGGGCCTGTATTTTTGTGAGAGGAATTACAGTGTCCCTAGACCCATTTTTTATGGCGCATATAACGAACAACATTAGTAGGCTTTGTGCTAAGGCCTGCATATCCAGATAATAAACCGCTATAACTGATTACCAATACGGTAGTGGCAGGTAGCATAAACGTAGAGAGTAACTATGCTTAATCCTTTTGATATTATAATTTTTGGGGGCGGTGGTGATCTTGCGTTACGCAAATTACTTCCTGCAATGTATCGAGCATATCAAGAAGGTAACTTACCGCAAGGCTCACGTATTTTGCCTACCGTGCGCGAACAAAGTAAATGTGATGAATACATTGATACCGCACACAAAGCATTACAAGAATTTTTAAGCGAAGGCGAGTATAACGCTAAGGATTGGAAATCGTTCTCAGCGTTTTTAGTGCCTGTAGTGAGTAATGTTACCGAAGCGGATGATAACTGGGATGTACTGAAAAAAATTCTTGATGAAGACGACAGCGATAAATCTCGTGTGTTTTACTTATCTCTTCCGCCAGCTGTGTATGGCACTTGCTGTGAAATTCTATCCACTAAAAAATTAATAACAGCCAATTCACGTGTTGTTGTAGAAAAACCAATTGGCTATTGTGGCGAGTCTGCAGAAGTTATTAATGCGAAAATTGCACAGTACTTCGACGAAGATCAAATCTTCCGTATTGACCACTACCTAGGCAAAGAAACCGTTCAAAACTTAATGGCATTGCGTTTTTCAAATTCATTATTTGAAAACATGTGGGATGCTAAATCGATTGATAATATCCAAATTAGCTTATCAGAAACGGTAGGGCTTGAGAGCCGCGCTGGTTTTTATGATAAAGCCGGTGCTTTGCGTGACATGGTGCAAAACCACTTGTTACAGCTACTTTGCTTAGTCGCAATGGAGTCACCGCATAAACTTAAAGCCAATAGTATTCGCAATGAAAAGTTAAAAGTATTAGAAGCATTACGCCCATTAGAGGGCAGCGATGTTGATGACAATATTATTCGTGGGCAATACGTACCGGGTGATTTAAACGGTAAAATAGTCCCAGGTTACTTAGAAGAGCTAAACGAAGGGGCAAGTAAAACTGAAACCTTCGTGGCTATTCGTGCGCACATTGATAATTGGCGTTGGGCAGGTGTGCCTTTTTACCTGCGTACCGGTAAACGTATGGCAAAGCGCTGCGCTGAAATTGTGGTTGAATATAAAAAAGTATCTCATAACGTGTATGAGGACAGCGTAGGTAATATCGAGCCAAACCGTTTGGTAATCCGTTTACAACCACAAGAAAGTATTCAATTAACGCTGATGTCGAAGCGTTTAGATAATTTAGACATGCAACTTGAACCTGTAACGATGAACATTGAGCTGTCGCAAGCATATAGTAATGGCTTTCACTCAGATGCTTACAAACGTTTAATGCTTGATGCTGCAGCGAATAATCCATCATTATTTATTCATCGTGATGAAGTACGCCAAGCATGGAAATGGATTGATCCAATAATTGAACGTTGGCAAGAAAAAGGTAAACCAGCACTGTATAGAGCCGGTAGTTGGGGCCCTGAAGATGCAGATGAATTATTAGCAGAGAATAATCATGTTTGGTTTAATACTGGCGATAAGGCATAAGTGATGGCAACAATAGTAGAAAAGTTTTTTGACGATAAAGCTGCGCTGACTGATGAATTATCTCAGTCACTAGAGCATGCTTTACGTGATGGCATTGAACGTGATGGCCGTGCAGTATTAATGGTTTCAGGCGGTTCATCGCCAGAGCCGGCTTATAAACATTTATCGACCCTTGATTTAAATTGGGCAAACATTGATGTTGCTATGGTTGATGAGCGCTGGGTTGAGGCAAGTCATGAAAAGAGTAATGAAGCATTCATCAAGCGTACTTTGTTACAAAACCATGGTGCAGCGGCTAATTTTATTAGCATGAAAAATACAGCAGCCACTGCAGAGCAAGGGGTAGATGCCTGTGAAGCGCAGTTTCAAGCATTAAAACGTCCTTTTGATGTGACTATTTTAGGCATGGGCCCAGATGGCCACACCGCGTCATTATTCCCACATGCACAAGGCCTGAAAAACGGCTTAGATTCAAGCCAACTTGTGTGCGCTATCAACGCGATACAAAGTGACGTAACAGGCAGTATTACTGAGCGCATGAGCTTAACGTTAAATGCGATTGCACAATCTAAAGTGGTTAAATTGCTAATTAGTGGCGATGAAAAGTTGGCTGTTTATAAACAAGCTTTAGCGGGGGGCGATGTGAATGACATGCCGTTACGTGCGGTATTAAATCATCCTGAGATCAACATTGAAGTGTATTGGGCGCCCTAATTTTAATATAAATTAGATGTGCGCTAAACCTCTTTGTATTGATGGTTTAATGAAAGGTCAGTCGCTTTTGCTACTGACCTTTTTTATTGCTGATCTGTTTTATTCTTTGCTGAATTATAAAAAGCAGCGCAGAGATAAAGATGAAATGCTGAGTATTGCCTCCACAATTAGCAGTATAAAATAGGCTTTTATACCGATTGTAAATACTGAATAAATTTTACTTATAGCCAAAAAATCAAATGGTTATATTTATTAAACACTAACTCACAAGCATGTTTTACGGTTTGAAAATTCCTACTCACCACGTTGTTTTAAACAAAATCAATTTAAAAATGCTTCAAGTACATGCTGGAAATGTGAACGAATTAAACAAATTTAATTCGGCTTTTTCATGCAATAATTAATTTCTTTAAAATCATTTGCTTAATGTTGAATTAGCTATTTTTCATACAAAAAGAGCGGAAAAATGTAGCAAAATTGTAATTTTGCATGTATGGTTTGTTACTACTATGACAGCGCTGTCATGGCGGTAGGCAAAATGATAAACAAAAACCAACAAAATGATTCAAGGGGAATCCTGTGTTAGCTAAAAATTTTAAAAAAAGCTTATTAGCAGTAAATATCGGCTTAGTAATGGGAGCCGGGTTCACTGGTGCTGCATTCGCAGCCGATGAAACTAAAGTTCAAGAAGATGTTGAAGTAATCCAAGTTACGGGTATTCGCGCTTCAAATAAAGAAAACTTAAACGGCAAGCGTTTTTCAAATGCCGTTGTTGATGTTGTAACAGCTGAAGACGTTGGTAAGTTTCCTGATGGCGATGTAGGTGAATCTCTTGGTCGTATTTCTGGTGTCAGTGTATCTCGTCAATTTGGACAGGGTCAGCAAGTATCTATCCGTGGTGCATCAGCACAATTAACACGCACATTACTTGACGGTCATACTGTTGCCTCAACTAGCTGGTTCGATCAACAAGCGGTCGATCGTAGCTTTAATTATTCATTACTACCTTCTGAATTAGTAGGTGGCTTAGAAGTTTATAAATCATCTCAAGCTAATCTAGTTGAAGGTGGTATCGGCGGTACTGTAATTGTTAAAACTCGTAAACCGCTAGATTTAGATGCAAACACTGTATTTGCTAGTGTTAAAGCTGATTACGGTACAGTATCTGAAGAGACAGATCCTGAGCTTTCAGGCTTGTACAGCTGGAAAAATGATGGTGAAACATTTGGTATCTTAGCTGCGGGTTCATTATCAGAAGTAGATTATCAACGTAACGGTATTGAATCGTCAGGTGGTTGGAGTGGCGGTATGGCACCCACAACCTTCCAGCAAGCTCGTGAGCGTACTGCGTATAACGTAGCTATGCAATATCAGCCATCAGATTCGCTAGTTTTAGGTCTAACTTATACAAGTTTAGAGCTAGATGCTAACAATGCTAACTCGCAAATCATTATATTCCCAGGTGATGATTCATGTGAACAAACGAACGCCTCAGGTAACTGTGTTTCGCGTAATATCGACGGCAATGGCACGGCTTTTTTCCAAACATGGGCGCGTAAAGCAAGCATGAAGTCTGATACTATTGACTTAGATTGGAAATATGACTCAGAGTTATTCACCTTTAAAGGTCGTGTAGGTAAAACAAGCGCAGACAGTGATGTAACAACGGCAAACTATGGTATGTTTGCAAATAACAATAGCGACTTAAATGGGTCTATTGATATGACTGGCGACGTGACTAGATTTAATTTAGCTAACCAATCATACGATGCTAGCATTTTACCTGATACCATCAGCCCACAAACTTGGGCGCCTGAATACAACCCTGATTCAGATGAAGAAAGTTACTTAAATTTAGACTTTGAAATTCCTGTTGAGCTTGGTGTTATTACCGCAATTAAAACGGGCTTAAGATATGCCGATCACAAAGTTGTACAAGATGGTAATGCAGCTAATGTGAATGCCGATTTAGTACCTGTACGTAATGCTAATGAATACTACCCAGGTACCGTGACTGCCGGTGGTGGTTTTGTAATACCTGAACCTTATATGGATCTAATGATTGCTGATTCATTAGCAATGACAGAAGGTTATACAGCACGTCCACAAGCATACGGCACCATAGAAGAAGAAAATTTTGCTTTATATGCGATGGCTGATTTTGACACCGGTGGTATTCGCGGTAATTTAGGTGTTCGTTACATATCAACTGATATTTCGTCAGATTACTATGATTTAAGTGATGAAGGTGTTTACGACTCGACGTTATCTACAGACAAAGCCGATTACAGTGAGTTCTTACCAAGCTTAAACGTGGTTATGGATTTAGCTGACGACTTAATCTTACGTACCTCAGCAGCACAAGTTATCTCTCGCCCTAATTACGCAGATTTATTTGCAACGCGTAATCTAGCGGGTTATACAGATAACCGTCCTTTAAATGAAGTTTTAAATACGGGTAATGTAGGTTTAAGTCCATTTAAAGCGTTCCAAGCAGACATTGGTGTTGAATGGTATTTTGATGACGATGCTATGTTAAGCGTCACATACTTCACTAAAGAAGTAAGCTCATTTATTTCTACCCAACAACAAACCAATCAACAAATTGGTATCGACATCCCCGTTTATACGACTAACCCAGATGCCGGCGAGCCACCGTGTGGTGCTCAGCAATATGACTGTTGGACAGTAAGCTCATCGACAAATGGTACGGGTGGTTCAATTGAAGGTATTGAGTTCCAAATTCAAGATTCATTCGATAACGGCTTTGGTTATTCATTTAACTACACCTATTCAGATGCGCAAGCACCAGCAGAAAACTACCCAGACCGTGTTGGGGTATTCTCTGATTCATCGAAAAACAGCTATAACGTAGTTGGTTTTTATGAAAATGATGATTTTTCTGCTCGTTTAGCATATAACTGGCGTTCAGAGTTTATTATTCGTGAAGCACCAGGTTGGTACGGTAACCGCGAACATCAAGACTACGGACAGCTAGATTTCAGTGCAACATACTCTGTAACTGATTACTTAGATGTCACTTTCGAAGGGATTAACCTAACAGAGGAAGACAGCGTTCAGCTGGGTAACAATGATGCATCTACCTCATTACCAAACCCTGATTTACTGAATGATTTTCCAGTGTGGAGTTTTGAAGGTGAAGCACGTTACAAGCTTGGTGTAACAATGCGTTTTTAATACGCTAAATGAGTAAAAATAACCTAGGCCCAGCATTGCTGGGCTTTTTTACGAGGTTAAACTTTATTGGTGATTTATGGATATAAAAAAAGTTGCAATTGTAGGTGGTGGAACTGCAGGGTGGTTAGCTGCAAACCACATTGGCAAAGAGATGCTCAATCGTAAAGGTATATCTGTTACTTTAATAGAGTCCCCAGATATACCGCCAATTGGTGTCGGTGAAGGCACAGTCCCCGATATTAGGAATACCCTAAAAAGCTTTGGTATTCGTGAAGATGAATTTATTAGGCAATGTGATGCAACGTTCAAGCAGTCTATAAAGTTTATTAACTGGATGGATAAGAAAAAACATGGCGAAGGCAACTTTTTTCATCATTTATTTGATGTGCCAAGCCCTTATGATGCCAAGCATTTAACTTCTTATTGGTTAAATAACAAAGAGAAAAGTCAAAGTTATGCGCAGGGCTTATCTTCTCAGCATGTTATTTGTGAGGCAGGCTTAGCACCTAAAAATATCACTAATGCTCAATATGAAGGGGAGTTGGCTTACGCGTATCATTTTAATGCAGGCAAGTTTGCGCAACTACTTGCTTGTAATGCAAAAGAAAAGTTTTCTGTAGAGCATATACACACCCATGTTACACAGGTAAAGCTTGGCGATGACGGCGCTATTGCTGCACTTATTACAGATAACAATGAAGAGCTTGAGTTTGACTTTTATATTGACTGCTCAGGCTTTGAATCTTTACTTATGAGTAAAGCGTTAAAGATTCCTTTTGTTGATGTATCTGATAGTTTATTAATTAACAGCGCATTAGTGGTGCAAGTACCAACCAAAGCCGATGATGCTATTCCTCCTTACACACTTGCCACCGCTCATCAAGCTGGCTGGATTTGGGATATAGCGCTCACCAATAGGCGTGGAGTCGGTTTTGTTTATTCAGATAACCATATGACGGATGAACAGGCACATGAAAAACTTGACCGTTATTTAGGTGATAGTAAGCAAGATCTTACCTACAGAAAAATACCAATGCGGGTCGGTTACCGGAAAAAGTTTTGGCATAAAAATTGTATTGCCCTTGGCTTAGCGCAAGGCTTTTTAGAACCATTAGAGGCAACGTCAATATTATTAACTGACTTTTCAGCTAAATTTTTAACGTTGCGCTTCCCATCATCAACAACGCAGCTAGAGCAATTAGAAGAGCGTTTTAATCATGCTATTGGGTATGCATGGGAGCGGGTGATTGATTTTATTAAACTTCACTACTGTATATCAGACCGCACTGATTCAGCTTTTTGGATAGCAAATAAAAACCAAGACACTATTTCCACGTCATTAAAAGAAAAACTTAATTTGTGGAAAGAGTTTACCCCAGTCAGAGATGATTTTTTTAGTCAGTTTGAAGTGTTTTATCTAGAGAACTTCTTATTTGTACTTTATGGAATGAATTACAATACTAAGGCGTCTAACAGCCCCGATAAAGAACAGGCACACTGTTTAGCGCGTTTAAAACAAAGAGCTGAGATTGATCACTATTTAATAAATAAGCTTCCTGATCACAGAGCGCTTTTAAATAAAATTAAACAGTATGGGCTTCAGTCAATCTAACCTTATCTTACACTTGCAAAAGAGGCTATCGACAGACGGCCTTTTTTAGCATCGGCTAAGCAGCTTTGCTCAGAGTAAATATTTGCACTGTGTAATAAGTTACCTTGGTAAATAACAAGGCGATTAAATTTAGCATCTATTTTAAATACCTGCTCAAATAAGCTAGTGGTACCCGCTAAATAGCCTTGATGTTCATCAGGGTTATTTTTAACATCGTTAACTATATCTGCCAATAGTGGTTTGTGTTGCTCTTTAAATTCAATAATGTTTTGCGGTATGTATTTATAAATACTGGTGCCACCGAGTTCCTCACCAGATAAATAATGCACAAACGCATAGTCTCTTTCATCACATGAATCGATATGGGGCACTTTTTGATCGACAATTAAATTAGCCGGTTTACATGAAACTAATGAAAGCAAACTTTTATGAAGAATAGACTCGTGGTAGTTTTTGTTTCCTATTTTAGGCAGTATTTCATTTTGAAAAAATGCGTGCAACAACCTCAAGTACGGTTGTGGCATATTATCGCGGATCCCAGGATAAAAGGAGTTATCTGAGAACATAGGATTAAAGTAAGCTATGTTATGGGCAAAATTCATTACACTACTTGTATCTAAAAGAAAATCATCAACAACGAAGGCTGATAGCTTGGTGCCTGGGAACATCAATTTTTCAATTTTTAAGTTCGGGTTTACAGTTAAATTTTTCATTATTTTAGTGTCTATTTTTGCTGAGATTATCTAAGTGTGAATTTTTTATTTAGGCACAAAATCAATATACCACCGAAGACAGCGTTGTCAAAGAGCGCTTTTTGAGCTATTTAAGCGTGCGAATTTCACCTTTGGTTATGTTTACTCGTTATTTGTTGAAATAATCAGCGATAATGTTTTTGTTAATTAATAACGTACAAAATGACACAAAATTTTCACTTCCTTTTTGTCACCAAAACCATTAGCCTTAGGCCACTAATAGTAATAAATCAAATTAATAAATAACGGAGCAGTAACATGGCGGAGCAACAAGTACAGCCTTTACACAACGAAA
Organism: Pseudoalteromonas sp. SM9913; assembly: GCF_000184065.1. NCBI lineage: Bacteria > Pseudomonadati > Pseudomonadota > Gammaproteobacteria > Alteromonadales > Pseudoalteromonadaceae > Pseudoalteromonas > Pseudoalteromonas sp. SM9913. Next base: position 2,018,346 of record NC_014803.1, on the reverse strand, counting down.
AACATGCCAACACTAAAATTAAAAATGGCATCAATATCGAATTTATGAAAACTCAACACTTAGTGCCAGTTGTAGCACACGAGTTTGCGCGTATCGCCAATGAGTTTCCAATGTCTTTTGTTAAAAATAACGAAACAGGTACTTTTCAAGCGGTTGCTATGTTTGGCCTAGAGCCAGGTGAAAACTTATTTGTTGATGGCGACAAATGGACAGCAGCATTTGCACCTATGGCAACAACGCGTTACCCATTAGGTTTAGTAAAGCACCCTGAGCAAGATCAATTTGGTATTGTAATTGACGAAGCGAGCTCATTAGTTGGTGAAGAAGAGGGTAATGCATTATTCGAAAACGGTGAAGAAACTGATTACCTTAAGCGTCGTAAAGAAGCGTTAGTATCGTTCATTGAGTTTTCACAAGTCACTGATGCGTTCACTAAATTCCTTGCTGATAAAGAATTACTAGTAGCACAAACGCTAACGGTTGATATTAAAGGCGAGAAAAAAGACATCAACGGTATTTACCTTATCGATGAGAAAAAACTAAATGAGTTAAGCGATGCAGACTTTTTAGAGCTTCGTAAACGCGGTTATTTAGCACCTATCTATTCTTTCTTAACGTCTACTCACCAAGTAGCACGTTTAGCACGTTTAAAAGCGCAACAAGCGTAATTTTTAAACAGAATTTAAAAAGCGCCTCAGGGCGCTTTTTTTATGCCATTAAACTCAGTTCACTTGAAAAACCCCACGTAACCATTCACATTAGTTTTAATCTTAACTAACGAAAGAATGCACAATGAAAAAATCATTATTACTAGGACTGCTTTGCGGTAGTTTAATGAGTGTGAGCTCATCTGCATTGAGTGCGAGCACGCCGTTTGCCATTGCGATTCATGGCGGGGCAGGCACAATCGAAAAAAGTAAATTTACACCTGCTCAAGAGCAAGCTTACCGCGATAAATTAGCTCAAGCTGTTGAGACTGGGTATAAGGTACTTGAACAAGGCGGAGAAAGCCTTGATGCAGTCACAGCAGCCATTGAAGTGTTAGAGCAATCGCCTTATTTTAACGCTGGACGCGGCGCGGTATACACCTATGATGGTAGCCATGAGTTAGATGCTTCTATTATGGATGGTCGTAACCGCCAAGCTGGAGCGGTTTCGGGCATTAAGCACATAGAAAGTCCAATTAAACTTGCCCGTTTAGTGATGGAAAAATCGGTGCATGTGATGTTAAGTGGCCAAGGTGCAGAAGAGTTTGCTAAAGAGCAAGGCGTTAGCTTAGTAGAGAATAATATATTTGATACAAAGCATCGCTATGAAGCTTTATTAAAAGCAAAGGAAAAACTAGAGGCGAGCAAAAGCACCAATAAAGATTATCAAGCAGCGCACAAGGCGTTACCCGCTAATTATAAAATGGGGACTGTGGGTGCGGTGGCACTGGATAAACAAGGTAATTTAGCCGCGGGTACGTCAACTGGCGGAATGACCGCAAAACGTTTTGGCCGTATTGGTGATGCACCAGTTATTGGCGCGGGTACCTTTGCAGAAAACGCCTCGTGTGCAGTATCGGCAACCGGCCATGGCGAATATTTTATTCGTTATAATGTGGCAAGCGATATTTGCGCACGAGTAAAATACCAAGGTAAAACCATTGCCCAAGCCGGGGATGAAGTAATAAATGGGGTGCTTAAACCGATTGGCGGCACAGGCGGTGTTATTATTGTTGATACAAAAGGCAATATTAGCCTGCCGTTTAACACCACAGGCATGTACCGTGCGAGTAAATCGAATACGCAAGCGACTTATGTAGGTATTTTTAGCGACGAATAAGCGTTTTTCTTTAGTGGCTGGAGGTTTATATAATAATCTGCTGATTGTTATGTCCTTTACAGGATTAACCCCAGCCATTTAATTTGCTACAATCGGGGCTCTTTGACTAATTTTTATAAGGTATGCAGGTGGTAAACCTAGGTCAGTTGTTTGGCGAGCTAAAAACGTGCTTAAAAAAAGATCAATTCAGTTTTAAAAAGCGCCTTCATGGCGTAAAAAAAATTACCGACGAGGCAAAACTTACCAGTGCGCTTGAAAAAATTACGGCTGATATCAGTCGCAGTCAATCGCTTCGCGAGCAGCGTTTAGCTGGGCTACCTAACGTTACTTATCCTGAGCAATTACCGGTCAGTCAAAAAAAAGATACCATTAAAGAGGCGATTGCGAATAATCAAGTGGTGATCATTGCTGGTGAAACCGGCTCAGGTAAAACCACACAAATTCCTAAAATGTGTTTAGAGTTAGGCCGTGGGGTTGATGGGTATATAGGCCATACTCAACCTAGACGTTTAGCTGCACGTAGCGTTGCCAATCGTATAGCAGAAGAAATGCAATGCGAGCTTGGTCAGCAAGTGGGTTTTAAAATTCGCTTTAGCGATCAGGTTTCTAATAACAGTTATATAAAACTGATGACCGACGGTATTTTATTAGCTGAAATACAACAAGACCGTTTTTTGAATCAATACGACACCATTATTATTGATGAGGCGCATGAGCGCAGTTTAAACATTGATTTTATTTTAGGTTACCTTAAAAATTTACTTCCTAAACGTCCTGACTTAAAAGTTATTATTACCTCAGCGACCATTGATCCAGAACGTTTTTCTAAGCACTTTGATGATGCGCCAATTATTGAAGTATCAGGCCGGACATTCCCTGTGGATGTACGCTATAACCCCATCAGTGATATCCAAAAAGAAGACATGGAAGCCGAAGGCGACCAGTTACAGGGGATTTTTGATGCGGTCGATGAACTTTGCGCTGAAGGCCCCGGTGATATTCTGATCTTTTTAAACGGTGAGCGAGAAATACGCGATACCGCCGATGCGCTAAGTAAGCGTAATTTAAAACACACCGATATATTACCTTTGTATTCAAGGCTATCGAACGCTGAGCAAAATCGTATTTTTGCGCCGCATTCGCGCCGCCACATTATTCTCTCAACCAACGTGGCTGAAACATCGCTAACGGTGCCAGGTATTCGTTATGTTATTGACCCGGGTACGGCGCGTATTAGTCGTTACAGTTACCGTACAAAGGTTCAACGTTTACCCATAGAGCCTATTTCGCAAGCCAGTGCTAATCAGCGAATGGGGCGTTGTGGACGTGTTGAAGCGGGTATTTGTATTCGCTTGTATTCAGAGGACGATTTTTTATCACGTCCTGAATTTACCGATCCTGAAATATTGCGTACTAACTTAGCGTCAGTTATTTTACAAATGCTGGCATTAGGGTTGGGTGATATGGCGCAATTTCCTTTTGTGCAAGCCCCAGATAGCCGCAACATTAACGATGGTTTAACACTGCTTGAAGAGTTAGAAGCGGTAAAAGAAGCTAAACGTCATCAAAAAACCAGTTTAACGCAATCTGGTCGAGAGCTGAGTCGTTTGCCAGTGGATCCGCGTTTAGCAAAAATGGTGCTGACTGCGCATAAGCTGGGTGCATTGCGTGAGGTGATTATTATTGTTGCTGCGCTCTCAATTCAAGACCCACGAGAACGACCACAAGAAAAACGCCAGGCAGCGAATGAAAAACACGGTCGCTTTGACGATCCAGACTCTGACTTTATCGCCTTTTTAAACTTGTGGAATTACCTCGAAGAGCAGCAAAGTGAGCTGACCAATAGCCAGTTTAGAAAGCTATGTCAAAAAGACTTTTTAGCGTATATGCGTATTCGTGAATGGCAAGACATCGTTTATCAAATCAGCACTGTGTGCAATGAAATGAAAATGAAAGCCACCACGAATGTTGCAGACAGCGAGCTTATTCACAAAGCACTGTTAAGTGGCATGCTCAGTCATATCGGTTTTAAAGACGAAAAGCAGCTGTATAAAGGCGCACGTAATAGCCAATTTCATATTTTTCCAGGATCAGGCTTGTTTAAAAAGAGCCCCAAGTGGATGATGTCGGCTGAATTGGTAGAAACCAGTAAACTCTATGCCCGTATTAATGCCAAAATAGATGTGAACTGGGTAGAACCGTTTGCTCAACATTTGGTAAAACGAAGCTATACAGAGCCACACTGGGAGAAAAAGCCCGGTGCAGTCATTGCCTTTGAGCAACAAACACTTTACGGCCTGCTTATCGTTAATAAACGCCGGTGTGTGTATAGCAAGATTGATCCTAAAGTAAGCCGCGAATTATTTATCCGCTCGGCGCTGGTTGAACAAGAGCTTGGATTAAATGAAGCATTTTTAGCGTATAACCGCGAATTAATTGAAGATATTCAAGTGCTCGAGAACAAGTCTCGTAGACGCGATATTTTAGTTGATGAGCAAACCTTGTTTGAGTTTTACGAGAAGAAAATACCCAGCGATATTAACAATCGTGCTGCGTTTATTAAGTGGTATAAAACACAAAAACAACAAGACAAACACTACCTGCACATGACGCGCGAAGAGCTCATGCAACATGGCGCCAGCAGCATTACCGAATTTGACTACCCAGATACATGGCAGCAAGATAATTTGATGCTGCCGCTTACCTATCACTTTGATCCAGGCCAAGCGGTTGATGGCGTTGCCGTACAAATACCCGTTGCACTGTTAAACCAAGTGCAAGAAAGTGGCTTTGATTGGCATATACCGGCATTTCGTCATGAGTTAATTTGTGGGTTAATTAAATCATTACCAAAGTCATTGCGTCGTAACTTTGTTCCTGCGCCCAATTATGCCGATGCGGTGTTAGCGGCTATAGAGCCATTACAAGGCTCGTTAATCGACTCGCTAAGCAATCGATTACTACGTATGACCGGCGTCCGTGTAGAGCCTGAGGCGTGGGATTTAACTGCGCTTGCTCCGCATTTACGGCTACAATTTGAAGTGCGCGATGAACACGACAAGCTACTGGCACGTGGACTCGATTTAGCTAAACTTAAAGCGCAGCTACAAGGCAAGGTCACCGACACCTTATCTAAAGTCGCCGACAAAGGCATAGAAAAAACCGATTTAACACAGTGGGATTTTGGAGAGTTACCAACATCCTATGTGAAAAAGCAAGGTCAGTACGAAATTAAAGCGTACCCTGCGCTGGTGGATAAAAAATCAACGGCGGCAGTGGAGTTATTCGATAACGAAATTAAAGCGCAATTAGCGCACCAGCAGGGGTTGCGTCGTTTAGTGTTATTAAACGTGCCATCACCCATTAAATACCTGCAGCAAAATTTACCAAACAAGGCTAAGCTAGGGTTGTACTTTAATCCTTTTGGTAAAATTGCCGATTTAATAGATGATTGCATTGCATCGGGTGTTGATAGCCTATTAGTTAAATATGGTGATATTCGTACAAGTGATGCATTTGAAGCGGTTAAAGAGCATATTCGCGGCGAATTAGGCGACACCGTAGTAGCAATTGCAACCCAAGTAGAGCAAGTACTGAGTATTGCTCATGCGCTGCATAAAAAAATGAAAGGGCGAGTAGATTTAACCATGATCACTGCCCATGGCGATATTAAATCTCAGTTAGAATCGCTTATTTTTAAAGGTTTTGTGAGCCAGCATGGGGCGGATAAGCTCGGCGATTTAATTCGTTACTTAAAAGCGATTCAAAAACGACTAGAAAAGCTACCCGTTGACCCAAATCGTGATAGATTATGTGTGCTAGAGCTTGAAAAAGTGGCGCAAGAATATAAAAAACTGACGAATAAAACCCCTAAAGGAATGCCATTGCCTGACGATGTTGAGGCTATTTTTTGGATGCAGCAAGAATTACGCGTATCCTTATTTGCGCAAACCTTAGGTACACCTTATCCAATTTCAGCGAAACGTGTGTTAAATGCGATAAAAGAAATTGAATAATCCCTTTATTCGCTATTAAGCTAGGGTGTGTTGACCTTTGCGGATTAAAATTTGTTCAAACTAAGGGCGTTTTAATCACGGCGCGAGGTATGTAACCTAGTGTGCTAAGTAAAAACCACACCACATAGGCTCTGCCTTGCCTAAATACCAAACAGGCTACTGCAAATTCAACCTTGAACGGTCAACAGACCCTAAGGGACTAACTTGAGAAGGAAATGACATTGCTATGTCCTCATTACTAAAACACCAAGCGCGACAATTGTTAGTGGTTGATGATGAGTATTTCAATTTTGAAATACTCAAAGCAGGGTTAGCATCAACATTTGATTTAAGCTATGCTGATTCTGGTAAAAGTTGTTTAGCATCTGCCATTGCTAATCCGCCTGATATTATTTTGCTTGATGTATGTATGCCGGGGCTTGATGGTTATGATACCTGTCGCATACTTAAACATACGCCAGAGACAAAACACATTCCGGTGGTGATGATATCAGGACTTGAGTCAGAGCTTGAGCAACAAGCAGGCTTTGACTCAGGGTGTGATGCTTACGTTGTAAAACCTTTTTCTATCGCCGTACTACGAGAAAAAATTAATAATATTGTGTAGAGGGAATTATGTTTACTGAAGATAAGCGAAACTACAGACGTATGCAGGTTAACACACCCGCTAAGTTAACCTCGATTGAGCCCGTCGCAGGACTAAGTTACACAGGCACCTGCCTTGACTTAAGTGCAACAGGGCTCTCCTTGCAGCTCGATGATTTATTAGAGCTTAACTCAATTTTATCGGTTGATATTGCATCAACCCATCCAAGCATTGCACCGTTAAAAGCCACTGCAAAGGTGATACGTGCCAGTACAGAAGAGGATGGCACGATAACCGCAGGGCTAGAAATTATTGAGTTTAACTAAAATTAGTGTTTAGTAAACCTTACAAATAAGGCCTTTAAGATAAAAGCCTTCAGGGTAGCTGCCCGCAATAGGGTGGTCAGCTGCTTGATTTAATCGCTCCATGATCAGCAAATCTTTACCTGCATCAAGTGCTGCATCTGCAACCACTTTTTGAAACAAATTTTGTTCCATTAAACCAGAGCATGAGAAAGTAAGCAGTGTGCCGCCTGGTTTTAATATTTGCATCGCAATCATATTAATATCTTTGTAACCCCGACATGCCCCAGTTAACTGCGCTTTATTATCAGCAAATTTAGGCGGATCCATCACAATCGTATCAAACATCACGCCGTCTTCACGGTATTGGCGCAATAACTTAAATACATCTTGTTTTACAAAGTCGACTTTATTTAAATCAAGGTTGTTATGTTCAACATTGCGCTTTGCTGTATCCAGAGCTGGTTGTGAAACATCGACATTGGTTACATGCTTACAGCCACCACGCAGGGCATAAAGAGAAAACGTCCCCGTATAACTAAAGCAATTTAATACGGTTTTATCTTTTGAAAAACGCTCCAGCGCAGCACGGCTATCACGTTGATCTAAATAAAAGCCGGTTTTATGGCCTTCAAGAATATCAACTTCAATTTTTAAACCATTTTCTTCAATGATAACTGGCGCTGTGGGTTCATTACCCCAAAGCACTCCTTTAATTGGCTCCAAGCCTTCTTTAGTGCGCACATCTACATCTGAGCGCTCATAAATATTAGAGCCTGGGAAAATAGCCATTAATGCACCAACAATTTCACCTTTGTGGCGCTCAGCACCGGCACTGAGTAACTGACAAACCAAGGTGTTATCAAATTTATCTATGGTAACACCCGGTAAATAATCTGATTCAGCGGCGCAAAGCCTAAAACCGGTCAGTCCACCTTCTTCAATCGCATGGCTGCGAGCTTCTAAAGCACGACGTAGGCGACGCTCGAAAAAATGTTGATCTATGACTTCTTTTTCATCAAAGCTCCAAACACGCGCGCGAATTTGTGAATGCGGGCTGTAAGCCGCGGTGGCTAAAAACTTACCTTCACTGTCGTGTATGGTTACCGTGTCACCTAATCCAGGTTTACCTTTAATTTTTTTGATGGCTTTAGAAAATAACCAAGGGTGTTTTCTTTTTAATGATTTATCGCGACCAGCTTGCAGGTAAACGGCAGATGACATAGGGCTTCTCTGTAGTAATAAATAAGCGCTGTATTTTAGTCAAGCCACGCGCAACATACAATGAATGTTTTGCAAGGGCCTTATAAATCGCGTTAAAGTAGGGGATATTACCTCGTTTAAATAGATTTTTGGAAGCTCGGTGAACAATTTAGCCCTTAGCCCTTCATTAAAGCAACTTGATCAGCAATGCAGAGAATTTATAACATCCTTAGTACATGCCGATGTAGCCCATGATATTACCCATATTGAACGGGTAGTACGTGTTGCAGTTAAATTATGCACTGCTGAAAAAGCCAATATGAATGTTGTTTTACCTGCTGCGTGGTTACATGATTGTGTGGCCGTAGCAAAAAACCATCCCGATAGGGCAAAAGCTTCAACGATGGCTGCCGATAAAGCGATTAGTTTTTTAGCGTCTATTGGCTATGATGAAGCGCTATTTGATGATATTCACCACGCCATAGCCGCGCATAGTTTTAGCGCCAATATTGCTATTAAAACCGTTGAAGCACAGATTGTACAAGATGCTGACAGAATGGATGCCTTAGGGGCTATTGGTGTTAGTCGTTGTATGAAAGTGGGGGGCTCAATAAGCCGACTTTTGTACAATCCTAATGATCCATTTTGTTTAGAGCGTGAACCTGATGATAAACAGTACACCTTAGATCATTTTTTTATAAAGTTGCTGCATATTGCAAAAAGTATGAATACACCTTCAGCTAAAGCTGAAGCACTTAGAAGAACAGATTATATGTATGACTTTTTAGAGCAGTTAAAATCTGAAATTGGAGGGTAAGACAGTGAGGCCAAAATTGAGCGGTATTGATCATTGTCATTTAAATGTTCAAAGCCTCACCCAAGCCGTTGATTGGTATGAAAAGGTGCTTGGTTTTACTGTAGTAAAGGAATTAGCATTTTGGAATGAAGAAGGCAAAGGCCCTTTAACGCTTGAAGATGAAAACGGATCGACACGTTTAGCTTTATTTGAGGCGCCAGGGCGAAGTAAAGGAATCGCTTTTGCTGCAACCGGTGAGCAATTTATAGCGTGGTTAGCACATTTTGAGCAGCTTGAAATTAAAACGATACTGGCTGATCATGGCGTGACTTTTTCTATGTATTTTAAAGATAACAGTGGCAATAGCCATGAGATCACTTCCCATGACTACCGCATTATAAAACAGCATTTTCCAGCTGTAGCGTTAGGCTCTCACAATGCCAAAAGGGGCTAGGTCCTGTTGAACTTTGCGCAGTAATATTTGTTCAAAAAAGAGACGATTTAATCGCGTTCTTGATGAGCCTTTTTTATCGCTAAAACAGCGTCTATTTTGCTAATAAAAAGATCAACCAGCTGAGGGTCAAAGTGTTTTCCTGCTTGTTGTTGCATATGCTCTAGTGTTTGCTCAATGCTCCAAGGCTCTTTATAAGGACGTTTTGATGTAAGTGCATCAAATACATCAGCAATCGCTACAATCCGCCCCTCAATGGAGATTTCCTCGCCTTTTAACCCATTAGGATAACCTGTGCCATCCCATTTTTCATGATGTTCAATAGCCAACACATGGGCAAGTTGCAGTAAGGGGGAAGGTGAGTTAGCCAATATTTTAGCCCCTATAGCGGCATGCTCTTTCATGTGTGCAAATTCGTCAGGGGTTAATTTGCCAGGTTTTAACAGTATCGAATCAGGAATACCTATTTTTCCGACATCGTGCATTGGCGCAGCTTGGCGTAATAATTCTGCGTGTTGTTCGTTCATTCCCAACGCTAAAGCAAGTACTTTGCTGTATTGGCTCATTCGTGCAATATGCTCACCCGTATCGGTATCTTTATACTCTGCCGCGCGACCCAATCGCTCAACTAAATCTACATGTGCTTGTTTTAGTTGCTCGGCTTGTACTAAAGAAAGATGAGTTTTTACCCTTGCCTTTACAATCGCAGGGCTAATAGGTTTGGTTATATAGTCAACCGCACCTAGCGAAAACCCTTCCGATTCATCTTGTTCTTGCGTGAGGGCGGTGACAAAAATGACCGGAATGTGTGCGGTTTTAGGATTAGCTTTTAAAATTTTGCACACTTCAAAGCCATTCATATCTGGCATCATTACATCAAGTAAAATGAGTTTTGGCGGATCGTTTTCTATTAATTGCAGTGCCACAGCCCCCGATTTAGCAAACGATAAACGGTAGTTACTCGCTAAGACCTCGCGCATTACTTTTAAATTTGCAGGTTCATCATCGACGATTAATATTCGCGCCTGACTTATCGATTGATCCATCGTCATCCTCAGAAGAGCTAGTTATTGAGTGTTGTTAATAATGCGTTGAGCTGTGTTTGTGCATTATCAAATTCAAAGTCATTAAACTGCTCATAAATATTCAAAATAGCAGCTTTGTGTTGTTCGGGTGTTATTCTTTCAATATAACTTAATAACGTATCATCCAACTCTGCTCGTTTAGCTTGGCTGAGTAAAAGCGTTAATTGGTGAATAAATTCAGCATCTGACACGGTTTCTTTTTGTAATTCATTCTCTTTAAAAGCAATGTGTAAGTGTGATAATTCATCTGCTAGCTGCTGCCATTCTTGCTGACATTTTAATATGCACTGAGTATAACTGGCTATATCACGTTGTTTTTCAGCTTGCGCAATTAAGTAAGATAAATTATTGAGCGCTAAATTACCGGCAAGACCTTTTAAATTATGCAAAATATGAGCATTATGCTTATCGTTTAGCTTAGTGGTCGCCAAAGTTAGCATACTATTTTGATGCTGAGCTAAAAAGAGTACAACCTCTTTGAGATGTTTCTCTTTGCTGCCCCACATTTTTTCGCCTTTATTAAAATCTATACGAAGTTTTGAATCTATTGGATCGTTAGTTACTAACTGGCTGATAGTAAGCCCAAGCACCCGTGCTATTTCTTGGTTGAGTTGGTTTATGTCAACGGGTTTCGTTGTAAAACCATTCATACCCGCTTGTTTGGCTGTTAGCTTATCTTGCTGTAGCACACTGGCCGTTAAGGCAATTATTGGCGTGTGCTTTAGTTTTTTTTGCTGCTCTAAAGAGCGAATTGATGCTGTGGCACTGATCCCATCACATTTAGGCATATGAATATCCATTAGGATAATATCAAAGCGATGCTGATTAAACATGTCAATGGCCTCAAAACCATTATTTGCTTTACTTACCTGATGGCCTGCTTGGGAAAGCATAATAGTGAGTAGTTCGATATTTTGTTCAATATCATCCACCACTAAGATTTTTAATGGGGGTAAGCTAAATGCATTTTTACTAATGGCTTGCACCTGACTTTTTTCGCCTGGCTCAAGCCCAACAGTAAAGGAAAAACAGCTACCTTGACCAAGGGTACTTTGTGCATATATTTTGCCGCCCATTAATTCAACCAGCTGCTTACTAATTGTTGTGCCAAGCCCTGTGCCACCAAATCGGCGTGTTGTGGTGCCATCTGCTTGCTCAAAGGGTTTAAAAATAGCCTCAAGGCGACCTTTTTCGATACCTATACCACTATCTTGTACTTCAAATAAAATGGGTTGATTGGGTTTATGAGTAACCGAAACAGTAACATGGCCTTGCTCAGTAAACTTTATCGCATTGCCGATTAAATTGGTTAGCACTTGGCGTAAACGCGTATCATCACCAAAATAAAATGGATTTACATTGTCAGCTATTTTTAAAATAAGCTGTAAGTCTTTGCGTTTTGCATCAAGCCAAAATGTCGACACAATATTATCGAGCAATTCTTGCAAGTTAAAATGTACTTTTTGAATTTCGAGTTTACCTTTCTCTAGCTTTGCTGAGTCAAGGATATCGTTGAGTAAATGCAATAAAGAACGCGCAGCGTTATTAACGGTAATAATTTGTTTTTGTTGTTCTTTATTAAGCGGACTATCCATTAAAATATCACTAAAGCCAATAATTGCATTCATGGGGGTACGTATCTCATGGCTCATATTTGCCATAAAAGACTGTTTAGCTTGCGCGGCTGCTTCAGCCTCGTATTTAGCTTGCTTTAAGCTTTGCTCATATTCATGGCGCTTGGTTATATCAACTAAAACGCCATCAACCCAGCGTGTATCATCTTTAGAGTTAGTGATAATACTTGCTTGATCAAGTACCCAAATAATATTGCCGTTGCGATGGCGAATGCGATACTCAATTGAGTATTGACTGGTCGATGCAACTGCTTGATCAATCGCTAAAGAAATAGCCGCTTCATCTTCTTTAACAATAAGCTCGGCAAAGGTAATACGCTGCTCAGTAAATTCTTCAGCGCGATAACCCGTTAGTTCATAGACGCTAGGGCTGATAAACAACATACTCCAGTGTTCATCTAACAAGCAGCGAAATACCACACCGGGCATATTGTTCATCAAGGTACGGTATTGTCGCTCTTTTTCAATTAAGCTTTGTTGTAACGCTCTTTGCTCAGTTAAATCGGTAATAAAGCCCACAAACAATGTTTCAGTTTGTAATTGCTTTACTTCACCAATCCCTAAGCGAATTGGAAATTGATGACCATTTTTATGTTTTGCCCACACATCGCGATTAACACCAATAACACGTTTTACCTCATGGTTTGTTGTATTTTTTAAAAAAGCATCGTGTTGATTAGCAATATCATCAGCCATTAATATTTTTACATTCTGGCCAATGACCTCATTATCTTGCCAGCCAAAAATTGTTTCTGCGGCTTTATTAAAGCTCAAAATAGTGCCTTTAATATTGATAGTAACGATGCCGTCAATGGCAGTTGATAAAATAGCATCAAGGCGAGACTCTTCAGCTGATTTTTTCCCCAACAGCATTCTGTAACGGATCATGCCATTGATGATCACAACCACCGCTGTTAATAAAAGCGTGGCGAACGACACACTAATAGCAATAAAGGTTAGATGTGATTGGTTTGTTTGCTCGTTAATTATCGGGCTTGTTGCAATAAATCGCGTAGCAGCCATGCCCATATAATGCATACCAGCCACGGCAAGGCCAAGAATAAGGGCACAAATAATACGATTATGCACAGGCGTTAATTTTTTAAAGTGTGCTGGTAAATGAAAACGTGTATAGAGACTTATAAAAGACAGCAGCACTGCAACAACAATTGAAGCGCCAAACCATATTGGATCATAACGAAGTAAAGGACTTAATTGCATCGCGGCCATACCGCTGTAATGCATGGTGCCAACACCCGCGCCAAATAAAAGAGAGCTTAGAATTAAATTGATAATACGAGGCTTAGAGCTATATGTTTTCAAACAAGAAAAAGCAATGGTACATGCCAGTAAAGCCGGTATAAACGACACAAAAGTGAGTGTGGGATCGTATTCAATTGTAGTGCACAAAGAAAATGCCAGCATAGCAATAAAGTGCATGCTCCAGACCCCTCCGGCAAGGACTAAGGCTGCGGTTATATTGGCTAACTTTCGATAAGATTTAAAATGTGTATTATTTGCTAAATCGATAACGTGCAAAGAAAAATAAGCTGCAAAAATTGCGGTGAGTATAGATAGTGTCACTAAACTTGGGTCGTATACACCATTAATAATTAGGCTTGGATCTGGTTCGTTTATAAAAAAATTAGCTAACATCAATCATTCACATAATAACTCTTAAATTCAGTCTAATATAAAATACAATAATAATCACAAGGTATTGAGTTATAAATTACAAAAGTAACGTAAGTGTTTTAAGCTCTAAACCATACTATTTATTGAGTAGCACTAAATCCATTGTTATTAAAATGGCATTTAGTAGGGATTATTTATAGATTAGCCGTTATGGTACAAGGTAAAATAAAACCCAGTGGTTAATTATAAATAGGCAGCATTCATTGTTGGATTACACTTTAAAGCGAAGTAAGCGAAGAAAAACAGTGGCTATCAAAGTCGCACAACGTGAGCTTACGGTATATGCGCCCCATTTTGTAACGAAAACACAAATTAATGAATGGCTGTTAAGTAAACAGGACTGGATTGATGCTCAGTTACATAAGCAACAAATTCAAGCCGATACACGACAGTTTCCACTCAAAACCCAGAGTATTAAATTATTTAATGAAGCTGTAAATGTGCAATTTGAAAACGCAGCACGCACTCAATGGCAGCAGCACAATGAAAGCCAAACGCTGTTACTGAGTATTTCTTCACGTGTAAAGCATCAAACGCAAATGTATCAAAGTTTGCTAGAGCAGTTTTTGCATGAGAAATTAGAAAGTTATATTGAAATGCGAGTTAACGATTATTGTCAGCTGATGGGTGAAAAGCTACCGAGTAATATTCGTATTCAATTGTATAAACGTCGCTGGGGTAGTTGTAATCGCAGGCGTGAACTAACCTTCAACTTACACTTGGCAAGTGCACCGACATGGGTCATTGACTACGTGATTGTTCATGAATTAGCACATTTAAAATATTTAAATCACAGCGCTCAATTTTGGCAACGTGTGGGATTATTTTATTCAGATTATAAACAAGCAAGTAACTGGTTAAACAATCATGGTATGAGTTTACAGTGGGTATTTGAATAAAAAGAAATAAGGTAGAGAAGAGAAGTGGTGGAGGGAGCTGGATTCGAACCAGCGAAGGCTGAGCCGTCAGATTTACAGTCTGATCCCTTTGGCCGCTCGGGAACCCCTCCAATGCAACGCGGCAGATAATAGCAAACTTCTTATTTAAGTAAAGAAAAAAGCTAAAGAAAATTCAAATTTAGCCGATAAATACTTATTAATTAGTTAAATAGGCTAAAGTCTATGCAGATTGGTGATTTGTTAATCACGGAGAGCCAGTTAAAAACAAGGCTTAACGAAAGTGTGCACGAAAACCGCCGAGGCGAGTTTGCACTTTTATTAGCAATGCTCTCTCACGATGCACTCGATTTTAGTGAATTCCACCTACCCAAAAGTGACACTAAGCATTATCAAGCTAATGAAGATGCTCTGCGTAAACAATTTGGCGCAGGTCCAAAGCAGCCATTAGCGCCAGATACCTTTAATATGTTAATTGGTAAAAATAACACAGAGCTTTTAGCAAAAATGGGAAGCGCTGTAGGGATGAGTGATATAAAGTTAACTCAGTGCTTAAAGCCTGAGCCATTTAATATTCGTGATGATAAAAACCACATTCCACTGACTGTCATTGATAACTGTGAATTAGCGGTACGTCGACGAATCCAAAATACCAACATCGAGTTATCAAACCCTCAAATGGATGCGGTGACATTTTATGATGATTTACAAAATGAAGCTATCCACCAGCCATTACATTTGTTTAGTGCCTAATTATATGTGTTCAATTGCTGCTTTATACATGCCATTTGATTGTAATAAACTGTGTTTATAGTAGTAAGTAACTATTGGTTTTATAGGTGCTTTATTTTAATAACTGATTTAATATAAAAAAGCATCCAAAATTTAAATGCAATTGCTATAATGGCGCAAATGGTATGACATTAAATGCCATTATCATTAAACCAAGGTAATTAGGAACGTAATGAAGAAAACATTCACGCTGAATCATGAGAAAATCAAATACCCTCGTATGGTTGATGCTGCAAAGCATGAAGTGAAAAAATATTTGAAAAGAGAACGTAATAAAACTTTACCTGTTGATGCCGACTACTGGGCATTTGATTGTAAGTTTGGTAACACGGCTGAAGAAGCCCAAGTGGTTCACGTTGCTGAAATTAACAATCACATCAGTGAAATTGAAAAGCAAGGTTTAACTTCTTTTTACTTAGAGATTTTAGCAAGACCTGCACAGCGTCAAGATTTCGATGAAGATGATGGCGAGTAAAACGCTAATTTGCGTTTAGTGTAGTTTTTGAAAATGGGCCTTGTGGCCCATTTTTTGTAGATGAAGTTTATACACTATGACATTTTTTGTATTTTTTATTACTGCCACAAGGGCACGTATCATTACGTTTTACTTTAATATCGGCAACCGGTGTAATCTCACCATCAAGGTATCGCCATTGTCCATCTTCTTTAATAAACCTTGAATTTTCTGCCAACTCGCAATATAAATCTTGATAAAAGTAGTGAGCTTTAAATGTAACAAATCCTGTTTCATCATTATAACCAGAGTCTAATACGGCTAAGTTTATAAAACGGCAACTATTTGCAAAATCTTTAATTTCTGAAATTGAATTTTCAGTTTGTTTTTCTTTTGCATAACTTTCACGAACAAAAACCGCGTTTTTAACAGCATAAGCACTGTAGCGTGCACGCATAAGTTGCTCTGGTGTGTGTGGCTGTTTGGTTTTTAAATGAAAAGGCTCGCAGCAATCAGCATAAGGTTGCTGACTGCCACAAAAACATAATAGGGCGTTAGAAGTCATGATAAATGTACTGTGTATTAAAACGCTAGTTTATCAAGCTTATTGCGTAAGTGAAATCTCAGAATGAGCGCTTTTTTTGCTAAAGCAATACAACTTAGTGCGCGTATGGCTCAAGTTTAATGATAACTGCGACAGTTGTTGGTTATTTATTATGTCAGTCCAGGTGATCACCGCGGCAAAATTTCCATTGTGAAGTGCAGAACTTAAAACATACTCTAAATTAACTAAATGCTTTTGACGAATAACCAGTAATTTACTGGTATCAATTGAGCATGAATCAAGTAGCGCTTTGCTCGGTACGTTATCTGGTGCTATTAACAGTGTCCATGCGTTTAGGCTGTTGTATTGGTGTAATACTTTTAATAACTCAAACGTTGCTGAAATTTCATCTTCAATTTGTACAACGTTAACACAATCTGATTGGTCATCTTGCTGGTAGCTTTTAACTGTTCTTACGGTAATTGGCTGTAACATAATCTTCTCACTCACTGGGTTTTTATACAGTACATTCATACAGTAGTTTATACAGTTGTTTGGTGCAAGTGTTTTTTGCTATTTTTTTGTACAGTTATTCATCTTAAAACGCGACAGTTACTATAAATATATAAATAATCTATATATAACAATGGTTTAATTTTTATTGAAAGTTAATGCCCACAGAATTAATTTTAAGGCTGGGAGCAAATAAATACAGATGAACAGGGGGTATACAGTAGTTTAAATTAATTAAGCGTGCTTGTTTTGGCTATAAACGCTTAATTAATTTACAGATGAAATGAGTTTTAGGGCAGTGAAATTATTTTTCGCTACTAGAGGGGATCAAATGTGAAAATTGTAACTGGTGAATTTGTTCATACAGGCTGGCTGCGTAGCATTGAGCATCTTTAAGTCGTTTGGTACTAATATGTTTTCGTATATCGCTCATTGCTTCTATGGCGGGTTCATAGCCTTGACTACTGGCTAAGCTAAGCCACGCAGCACCATGAAATACACTTTGCGGCACACCTTGTCCTTTTATAAAAAACAGCCCTAAATAAAACTGCGCGCGATAATTTCCTGCCATTGCTGCCAAACGCATCCATTTTGCGGCTAAGGCGCCTTGTTCATTTTTAAGGTAATAAAGGGCTTTATTTAATGTGTCTTGATCGGTGTTTTTAGAGCTCGCAGGGAGATTTGCATCGCTTGGTTGCGTTACAAAAGAAAGAATGTTGTCTAATTGTTGCTCTAAGTCTTGGCCACTTGGTGTCGTTTTGATCATGCTACTTCGTTTGTTATTTTAATCACTTAGCTAGTTTAGTATATAGCAAGGTAAAATGTCCTGTAAAAAGTTATTTTTATGCTAAAATCTCGCCACTTTTTACAACCACAAGTTTATTATGCTCGAAGCCTTATTCAAAATCCGTGCAAATGATTCTTCGGTTCGCCGTGAATGTATTGCCGGTATGACTACATTTATTACGATGGTTTATATCGTATTCGTAAACCCAGCTATGCTTGCTGAAGCGGGTATGGACCAAGGTGCTGCCTTTGTTGCCACCTGTATTGCTGCTGCAATAGGGTGTTTTATTATGGGTTTGTGGGCCAATTATCCACTGGCATTGGCACCGGGTATGGGATTAAATGCATTTTTTACCTATGGTGTTGTATTAGGTATGGGTTATAGCTGGCAAGCTGCGTTGGGCGCGGTATTTATGTCAGGGTGTATATTTTTAATTCTAAGCTTATTTAAGGTGCGAGAGTGGATTATTAATGCAATCCCTCTGGTGCTCAAGCAAGCAATAGCAACGGGTATTGGCGCATTTTTAGCTCTCATCGCACTTAAAAGTGCCGGTATTATTGTATCAAGTCCTGCAACACTGGTGCAGTTGGGTGATATTACCTCGCCTGGTCCTTTATTGGCTATTTTCAGCTTTTTTGTTATTGCTGCACTGCTTTATCGCGATTTTAAAAGTGGCGTACTGATTAGTATTTTACTAGTCACCGCGATTGCTGTGTCTATGGGGTTAGTGGAGTATCATGGTGTTATTGCTATGCCACCTTCTATCATGCCGACCTTTATGCAACTGGACTTTAGTGCCGCGTTTGAACTGTCGATGTTGAGTGTTATTTTTGCGTTTTTATTCGTTGATTTGTTTGATACCTCAGGCACGTTAGTTGCGGTAACTCAGAAGGCTGGTTTAGCAGATAAAAACGGTAATATGCCGCGTTTAGGTCGTGCATTAAGCGCCGACAGCACAGCAACCATTGCAGGTGCAATGCTCGGTACTTCAACAACCACGTCATACATTGAGTCTGTTGCAGGTGTATCTGTTGGTGGTCGAACGGGTTTGACCGCTGTGGTTGTGGGTTGCTGCTTTTTACTGATGATGTTTTTTGCGCCTTTAGCTCAAATGGTGCCTGCATACGCAACCGCGGGAGCTATTTTATATGTATCTGTATTGATGCTACAAAACTTAAAGTTTGTAAATTGGGATGACATGACTGATGCAATTCCGGTGAGTGTTGTATTATTAATGACACCGCTGACGTTCTCAATTGCACACGGTATTGCACTTGGTTTTATTTCTTATACGGCGGTAAAAGTGCTGTGTGGCAAAAAAGATCAGGTAAGCATTAGTGTTTGGATTTTAACTGCCTTGTTTATTGTTAAGTTCGCATTTTTATCTTAATGCAGGCAGCTTGTTAGAATATGTATATGTCCTAGTATGTAAACACAAAGTGGGGCAAAATCCTATTCAAAAAAAAGCCCATGCAACTGCATGGGCTTTTTTATTTAGAAAGGAGTTACCATTTCTTTTTAGGTGCAAATAATACGTCTAAATCATCTTGCTCTTGTTCGTTCTTTTTCTTCAATGATGTAGCATTTGATGCCTTGAGTTCATTACTTATCGTTTCAAGGTAGCCTTCAACTTCAGCTCGTTTTGCCGTAATGTAATCGTCATTAAATGAAACACTGTTAAGTGTGGCAGCTGCTTTTTCAAAGTACTGCCTAGCAGAGCCTATCATTCCAGCTGTTTGCGCTGATAACCCTCGTTTTATTTGGCTTTCAATGTTGATTCTTAGTTGTAGCTTTTCAAGGCGTTTGTCTTCTGCAATAAATACCTGGCTGTCTACTTTGCCTTTATTATGCTCAGAACGAATAATAGTGCGTAACTTTTTAATGCCTTGTATCAGCGATATCAGTTGTTTGTCGTTGCCTGGTAATACAAAGCCATCTGAACCGTCTTGAATTGGGTTTTGTAGTCGCTCTTTTGCTTCTTTTAAGCGGTTTTTTAGTCCACTACCTCCGCTTGAAATAGACACCATTTGACTGAGTGCATCATGAATTCGTCGTTGTAATATTCGCTGAGTTGCCTCTGAAAGTGGAATGTTGGCGCTATTCATTAATGCTTCTTCGGTTTCTTCAATGATTGCTTTTTGTTTTGTTAACTCTTTGCGTCGTTCAGCTTCTTGTTTTTCTTTGTGTTGCTGAACAGCACTAACCCATAGTGCAATGACTATAAGTGCAACAATTAATACAATTATAATGGAAACTATCATGTTATAATTCTCAAATTCTTAACCTTATTATCTAATCTTACATTAAATATATAAAAGGTGGGAAACTTTGCTCAGATTAACTGAAAAAAGCGTCACCATAAAGCGTTTAAATCTTAATATGTTATGTTTCGATTGCTGATAATCATTGCTACCTCAAGTTTATTTATTGTGTTAACCTGAAATTTCAACAAATTAATTGTTATATTATGTAACATTAATCAGCCTTTTATATAGCTACCTATAGTTAGGGTGCGCTTTTATCTGTCAATGTGAATTATAACGAAACTACATAGCCATGAAATTACAACAACTTAGATATATCGTAGAAGTTCAAAATCATAAATTAAATGTTTCAGCTACGGCTGAGAGTTTATTTACCTCCCAGCCTGGTATTTCTAAGCAAGTACGTATGTTAGAAGATGAGCTCGGTGTACAAATTTTTGGCCGCAGTGGTAAGCATTTAACTCATGTTACAGGCGCTGGCGAGGAAATCATTAACATATCACGCGAAATACTCTCAAAAGTTGAGGGTATTAAAGCGGTTGCGAATGAACATACTTTACCGGATCAAGGCAAACTTAATATTGCTACCACGCATACACAAGCACGGTATGCGTTACCGAGTGTAATTAAAGGCTTTACTCAAAAATACCCTGCGGTATCACTGCATATGCATCAAGGTACACCACAGCAAATATCGGATGCAGCCGCTCGCGGTGATGCTGACTTTGCCATTGCCACAGAAGCGCTTCATTTATATTCAGATTTAGTAATGCTGCCTTGCTACCATTGGAATCGTAGTATTGTGGTTGCTAAAGATCATCCCCTTGCGAAAAAAGTGGATAATTTAACAGTGGCTGATATAGCCCAATACCCACTCATTACTTACGTATTTGGCTTTACAGGTCGTTCGGAGCTCGACAAAGCATTTAATGCTTACGGATTAGAGCCACATATTGTATTTACTGCCACCGATGCCGATGTCATTAAAACGTATGTGCGTTTAGGGCTAGGTGTGGGTGTGGTTGCATCTATGGCAATTGATCAGGTAAACGACAGCGACTTAGTGTGCATTGATGCTAGCCATTTATTTGAGGCGAGCACGACTAAAATTGGCTTTAGAAAGGGCAGTTTTTTACGCACCTACATGTATGACTTTATCGAACGTTTTGCACCGCATTTAACTAAAGAGCGAGTAGAGCGTGCGAGTTTACTGCGTAATCAAGAAGATGTTGATAAGTTATTTGCTGATATTGAATTGCCGGTTAAGTAACCGCCATAAACAGCAATGAAAAGCCGCTTAGTTTTGCAACTAAGCGGCTTTTTTGTGCTATGTAATTAACCTGAACTGTGGATAATAAATCCATCTCAAGCAGCTATTTTCAGCGCTAACTGCGTTGAATTTACTTGCAATAGGCTAGCTATTGACGCGTAATTTCGCCTTGTTTTCACTAAAAATCTCTAGCTAGAGAAAATAAACATAAATATCATTTTGATCCAATATGTTAGTAAATCTCTTAACCAGAGTTCAGGTTAATTAGCACTCGATAATATTAACGGCCAGTCCACCGCGAGCGGTTTCTTTGTATTTTGTTTTCATATCGTTACCCGTATCGAGCATGGTTTTTATTACTTTATCCAGCGATACTTTTTGCTCACCACTACCGCGTATAGCAAGGCGCGACGCATTAATTGCTTTAATAGCGCCCATTGCATTACGTTCAATACAGGGGACTTGCACTAAGCCGCCAACAGGGTCACAGGTTAACCCTAAGTTATGTTCCATACCAATTTCAGCGGCATTTTCTACGTGTACAACGTTACCACCAACAATTTCAGTAAGTGCGCCTGCGGCCATTGAACAAGCAACACCGACTTCGCCTTGGCAACCCACTTCAGCACCAGAAATAGAGGCATTCTTTTTATATAAAATGCCTATTGCAGCGGCAGTTAATAAGTAGCGGGTAGCAATATCACGGTCTACTTCTTTAATAAAAGTATGATAATACATTAATACTGCAGGTAAAATTCCGGCTGCGCCATTTGTGGGGGCAGTTACTACACGTCCTCCGGCTGCATTTTCTTCGTTTACAGCTAATGCGAATAAATCAACCCAATCCATGGCGCGCAGCGGATCGTTACTGACTTCTACATTTAGCTTTAAATATAAGCTTGGCGCACGGCGTTTTACTTTTAATCCGCCAGGTAAAATACCTTCGGTGCGCATACCTCGCTCAATACAGGCTTTCATTACTTGCCAAATATTAAATAGCTCATCTTTAATGGCTTCTTCACTGCGTAGCGTCTTTTCGTTTTTCATCATTAACGTTGATACGCTGTAACCCGACTCTTTACACATTTCGAGTAATTCTTTAGCCGAGCCAAACGGGAACGGGGCTGGGTTTTCTTCACGGATATCTAAAGCAGCTTGTTTTTCTTTTTCAAACTCTTCATCCGTAACAATAAATCCGCCACCAATAGAGTAGTAAACTTTGCTATATACTTTTTCGCCGTTGTTATAGGCAATAATTTCCATTGCGTTGGAATGTTTAGGGAGTGTCTTTCTGCGATGAAAAACAATCGCGCCCTGCTTAGGGAATTTAGCTTTGTGAGTTTGGTTTAGGTAAATAACCTGTTCTTTTTCAATTTTAGCGAGTATGTCATCCACTAAATCGGCATCAATGGTTTCAGGATCATACCCTGCTAAGCCAAGTATCACTGCTTTACCAGAGCCGTGGCCAACACCTGTTTGGCCAAGCGAGCCGTAAAGCTCTACTTTTACATCGGTCACATTTGCTAATAGTTGTTGTTCGTTTAGGTCATTAACAAATAAGCGTGATGCACGCATTGGGCCAACGGTATGTGACGATGAAGGGCCAATACCAATGCTAAACATATCAAATGCACTGATCATAATGTGTGTCTCTACTTAGTTTTCTCAGCATTAAGCTGTTCTTTGAACGGTCGACTATAATAACGTGGAAACGCAGGTGTGTAACCCTTATTAGTAAAGATTTAAACTGGTATGGCGAGTTGTTTTGTAAAGTTTTTAATAATGCTGGCTGTGGCTCCCCACAAAAGCCCATGTGGGGTGATAAAGCCATTTAAGGTAATGATTTTTCCACCTCGTTCAAAGGGCAAAGGTTGCCAGTTAGCCGCGTTATTCAGCGCTTTTATAGAGAGTAAAAAGCTGGCTTGTACTTCGTTATGATCGTTCTCCCATACCGTTTCTTTTTTAATTAAGCCCACAAAAGGACGTATAGTAAATCCAGTAAGGGTAGAGTATTCCGGCAGCTGGCCTAAAACTTGAACATTATGCGGGGGAATGTTTAGCTCCTCATGTAATTCACGCAGTGCCGTGGTGCGCAGGTTAACATCATTAATTTCAAATTTACCACCCGGTAAACAAATCTCCCCAGGGTGGTGATGTAAATAGGTTGGCCGCTTACACAATAAAACATGTGCTTCGTTATCTATATCAATCAAAGGTAGCATCACTGCACTGGCACGCTTTTTTTTATTATCTTTGAGCTGAACCACGGCTAAACTGCGGTTTAATTGAAAACGAGCCGAAATGGTTTCACTATTCAAAGCGACCTTCATTTAATATAGGGAGTATTTTATTTACTTTATCGTATGTTTCTTGATATTCCAATTCGACTTTTGAATCAGCAACAATGCCACCGCCAGCCCAACAATGTATTTGCTGATGATGAGTAACTAAAGTTCGAATGGTAATACTGGTATCCATATTACCGCAGGCGCTAATATAGCCAATAGAGCCACAATAAATACTGCGTCTGTGTGGCTCCAGCTCTTCTATTATTTCCATTGCGCGCACTTTTGGTGCCCCGGTAATAGACCCTCCAGGGAATGCAGCTTCAAGTTGATCGACTGCTGTTTTTCCTTCATCAAGGATGGATGTAACTGTACTTACCAAATGGTGTACTGCCGGAAAGCTTTCAATAGCAAATAAAGAAGGTACAACAACAGAGCCCGGTTTTGCGACTTTACCTAAATCATTTCGTAGCAGGTCTACTATCATGACATTTTCAGCGCGGTCTTTACTGGAGTTTGCCAGTAATGTGGCTTGTTTGGCATCTTCTAAAGCATCGGCTTTACGTGGTAGCGTGCCTTTAATAGGTTTTGTTTCTACCTTGTTGTCGTGCACTGCAATAAAACGCTCGGGTGATATTGATAAAATAGCGCCTTGCGGATGATTTATAAAACTAGAAAAAGGCGCTTTATTGGCCTGCGTTAATTTAACATAGGCCGCCCAAGGAGACCCTTGGTAATGTGCGCTAAAACGCTGCGCTAGGTTAATTTGATAACAATCACCACTTTTTAAGTATTCTTCAATCGCGGCAAACTTTTCGCTATAACTTGTCTGACTCATATTTGACTGCCACTGTGATGTAAGCGAAAAGCTTTCATGTTTAGGTGGTTGCGCTAAATGCTGCTGATACTGCGAGAGACGATTTACACTGGGTTGCGAAATATAAAACCACTTACGCAGTCGTTTATCGTAAATCAGTGCATCGAGGTAAAGTCCAACCGCCATTTGCGGTAAATTTATGTCGTGTAAAGCGCTGCTTTGTAGTTGCTCTATAGTACGGCCTAAGTCATAGCCAAAATAACCCAGCCAGCCACCATTAAAAGGTAAGTTGTTGGCAGCTTTATTGCTGTCTAACTTTGCCAGTTCATTATTCATTATTTCAAAGCAGCTTTTTATGTTTGGCTGGTTATTAAAAACGCTTTGATTATTTTCGACTTCAAGGGTGCTCTGGGGGTCAATCGCAATAATGTCAAAACGACTGTTTATGTGATCACTATCACCCGAATCTAATAAAATGGCGTAAGGCAAATGAGCAAAATGCGAAAATACCTCAATACAATTTTGTGATATGGCTAATTCAACACAATTTTTTTTATTGTTTAGCATTTACTACCCCTATAAGAACTGGCTCCAAACGGGCTGGGAGGGTATCATAAGTCAAATTTATTTGGCAGCGTTTAGTGAGCGCTGTAGTTGAAAACAGTTCGAACCACCGTCACGGGTTTGATATCGCTTACGTGCTGCGTGAGTAACAACAACTTAAGGAACCACTATGAGTACAATTCGTCAGCAAGACTTTATTGATAGCATTGAAGATGCTTTGCAATATATCTCGTTTTACCACCCTCTTGATTTTGTTCAAGCGCTAGAAAAAGCGTATAACAAAGAGCAAAGCAAAGCCGCTAAAGATGCGATTGCACAAATCTTAATTAACTCGCGTATGTCGGCAGAAGGTAAGCGTCCGCTGTGCCAGGATACTGGGATCATCACCTGTTTCGTAAAAGTAGGGATGGATGTTAATTGGGATAAAACCGACTTAACAGTACAACAAATGGTTGATGAGGGGACGCGTCGTGCGTACTTAAATCCAGATAACCCATTGCGTGCATCGATTGTTGCCGACCCTGCGGGAACTCGTAAAAATACTAAAGATAATACGCCATCAGTGGTACACATTGACTTAGTTGCAGGCGATAAAGTTGAAGTGATGGTGGCTGCTAAGGGTGGTGGCTCAGAGAACAAAAGTAAAATGGTGATGTTAAACCCATCTGACGATGTGGCCGAGTGGGTAGAAAAAACGTTACCAACAATGGGGGCGGGTTGGTGTCCACCAGGTATGCTAGGCATAGGTATTGGTGGCACTGCAGAAAAAGCAGCGGTAATGGCGAAAGAATCATTAATGGATCCGGTTGATATTCATGAACTCATTGAGCGCGGCGCAGAAACAACAGAAGAAAAGCTGCGTTTAGAAATTTTTGAACGTGCGAATAAATTAGGTATTGGTGCGCAAGGTCTTGGCGGTTTAACCACGGTTGTTGATATTAAAATTAAAACGGCGCCAACTCACGCGGCTTCAAAGCCAGTGGTTATGATCCCAAATTGTGCTGCTACGCGCCACGTTCACTTTACCCTTGATGGTTCAGGCCCTGCGAATTTAAAAGCACCTAAATTAGAAGACTGGCCAGAAGTGACTTTCGAAGTCGGTGAGGGCACACGCCGTGTTAATTTAGATACCCTAACTAAAGAAGACACTAAAGAATGGAAAATGGGTGAAACCGTTTTACTCTCAGGTACTATTTTAACGGGTCGAGATGCTGCTCATAAGCGTCTGCAAGATATGATCAACTCAGGGGAAGGTTTACCTGAAGGTGTTGATTTTGATAACAAGTTTATTTACTACGTTGGTCCTGTGGATGCAGTAGGCGATGAAGCAGTAGGTCCTGCAGGCCCGACAACGGCTACTCGTATGGACAAATTTACTGACATGATGTTAGAAAAAACAGGCATCGTGGGAATGATTGGTAAAGCTGAACGTGGCCCTGCAACGGTTGAGTCTATTAAAAAGCATCAGTCAGTGTATTTAATGGCTGTAGGCGGTGCGGCTTATCTAGTATCTAAAGCTATTAAAAAAGCACGTGTTGTTGCCTTTGAAGATTTAGGTATGGAAGCTATCTACGAATTTGAAGTAGAAGATATGCCAGTAACAGTTGCCGTAGACAGTGAAGGAGCAAATGCTCACACCCAAGGCCCTGCTATTTGGAAAGCAAAAATTGAAGAGCTAGACAGCAAAATGAAGTAAATTTTTACTTAAAAAGCAATCATATAAGCGAGCACTGTGTGCTCGCTTTTTTATTTACTTTTACATTTGCAAAGACTTATACACCTCAGACCAGTTTATGCTGCGTAGGCAATTAGTGTATAAGCCATTGTATTTTAAGCTGTAGTATACTTTTTTAGGGTGTATGGTTAAGTTTACAAATAACTGCAAGGTGACGTTCACGTAAGCGTAAGCTTTAATTGCGATGGTGTTTTTAGCTTTTATACTTAATCAAATGGTTATTTTTGGAATTTTTATGCTTACTTTTAACGATAAGTCATTTTATTTTTCACTTTGATGCGCTTTATTTGGTTTATCTACTCATAGTGTGGCGAACCATTAACTGAAGTGATAAAGTCTCGACAATTTGTAGCGTGCTTGCCCAAAAGGGCCCATTATTTTCGGAGTATTTAAAGTGGTTGTATTTAATCAAGTTGAATTTGATAACCATGAACAAGTGGTTTTTTGTTCAGACAAAGCGTCTGGTTTGAAGGCCATTATTGCGGTACATAACACAAACTTAGGCCCTGCGGTAGGCGGTTGTAGAATGTGGGATTATGCTAACGATAAAGACGCAGTATATGATGTGCTGCGTTTATCAAAAGGGATGACCTATAAAAATGCCGTAGCACGCTTGCCATTTGGTGGTGGTAAATCGGTTATTATTGGTAATGCCAAAGAAATCAAATCAGAGCAGTTATTTCGCGCATTTGGTCGCCAGTTAGAGCGACTAAATGGTAGCTACTACTCAGCAGAAGATGTAAACATTACCTGTGATGATGTGGCGTTAATGAACAAAGAAACAAATTACGTGTTAGGCCTTGAAGGAAAAAGTGGTAACCCTTCGCCGTTTACAGCCTATGGTACGTTTTTAGGTATGAAAGCAGCGCTTAACCATCAACGCGGTATTCAAGACTTTTCTGGTATTAAAGTTGCGGTGCAAGGTTTAGGTGCAGTAGCTTATGGATTATGTAAACATTTGTCTGAAGCTGGTGCTGAGTTATTTGTTACCGATATTAATCATGTTGCAGTAGAACGTGTAGTAAATGATTTTGGCGCAACCGCAGTTGGTATTGATGAAATATACGACCTAGATGTGGATGTTTATGCACCCTGTGCATTAGGTGCCACTATTAATGACACAACAATCCCACGCTTAAAAGCAACGATAGTAGCAGGTTGTGCAAACAATCAACTTGCTGAATCACGCCATGGTGAAATTTTACGTGAAAAAGGTATTTTATATGCGCCTGATTATGTAATAAATGCAGGTGGTATTATTAACGTTTATTACGAAACTGCACCAGAGGGTTACAGTAAAGAGGCTTCTAATAAACACGTAGAAAGAATTTACGATACACTTAGTGAAATTTTTACCCGTAGTGAAAAAGAGCAAAAATCAACGCATTTAATTGCCGATGAACTGGCACAAGAAATTATTGAAAACGGACTTTAAGTTTCCACTCGGTTTAAAATAGGAGCGAAATACGCTCCTTTTTTACACCTCATGTAAGACTTTGGTATAACTACACCCAAAGCGTCATTTTAGTTAATGCGAATATAGATAAAGCACGGTAAAATTTAGTTTTACACTTTATCTATATTTTATGTCCTCTACTGATTTTTCTATTACCCCTCTTGATTTTGAGCAATGGCCTCGAAAGCAACACTTTGAGTTATTTCAGCAGTTCACTCAGCCTTATTTTAATGTGTGCGTACAACTGAATGCGAAAAAGTTATATACCGCCTGTAAACAAGCTAATATTGCTTTTTTTCATGGTTATATTTATTGCTTATTAAAAGTCTGTCATCAGTATGAGCCGATGATGCTGCGCATTATTAACCAAAAACCTTGTTACTTAAGTGCTACGCGGGCAAGTGTAGTCGAGCTTGCCGATGATGAGTCGTTTCGCTTTAGTTATTTTAAATTACACGGGTCGTTAAATAAATTTTCCCGTGAGGCGAAAGCTATTAGCGATACCACAAAATTAAACCCGCTGTTTTCTGATGCTTTTGCGGCAACAGAAGGGCAAGCTGATTTAATTCACGTTTCTGTTTTACCTTGGTTAAACTTTAGTAGCTTTTCGCATGCGTTTACCCAGGGTCAAAGCTGTGGCATTCCTAAATTTGTGTTCGGCCAATACAACCCTAATACCGGAGAAATGCCACTCTCCATTGATGTTCATCATGCGTTACTAGATGGACTACATGTGGCTAAGTTCGTTCAACAATTACAACATACATTTGATAGTTTAAGTGATAATACTTAATGAAAAAGTTGTAAATCTTATGTTATTATTTGTTGGTGATGTTTTTTAATTAAATTTTCACCTTGAATTTACTCAAATATAAAAACTAATAATTATAAAGGCAGTGTCTGATGAATCGCTTGGTGATTTTATGCTTCTTGTTGGTGATTTTTACTGTTGATGCTCAGCAACAGACTCGCCTGCCGTTGCGCGATTATTTTTTTGAAACGTGGAATACCCGTTCGGGCCTTCCTCACAATAGCATTAATAGCCTTGCACAAACACAAGATGGCTATTTATGGGTAGGTACTTGGGAAGGGCTTGCCCGCTTTAACGGTCAAGAATTCAAACTATTTACCCGCTCAGAAATTACCGATTTGCCTGACTCAGGCGTACGTGCGCTTACCCCCACATCCGATGGCGGCTTACTCATAGCCGGAGCGCGCGGCGGTATTAGTTTATATCAGCACCGACAATGGGACACTCAACCACCTGCCCAAGCTATGGTTAATCATATATTTAAAAGTAAAAATGATAACTTGTGGCTAGCGCTTGAGAATGATGGTGTGTTTTATCGTTCAGCTAGTAGCACTCAAGACATCCCAATAATACAAAATGTCAGTGCGTATCGAATCATTGAAGACCCTAAGGGGGTTATATGGGCGGCGACCAGTGATGGCCTGTATAAAATAGTCAACTACAAACCCACTTTGATGACGCCACAACAAGGGTTACCAGATGCACCTGTATATACTCTATTGATTACCCGTGAAGGACGCCTTGTTATTGGTAGTGAAAGAGGTGCGCGAGTATTAAATGGCAATGTGTTCGAGTCACCCCATCCACAGCTTAGTGCTGAGTCGATTTCTAGTTTATTAGAAGATAACCATGGTGATTTATGGTTTGGCACCATTAATAAAGGTGTTTTTAGGCTTAGCGTCGATGGTTTAGAGCAATTAGATGCTAAAAATGGTTTACCCGCCAACCGTATTCTTTCTTTGTTACAAGACAGAGAAAATAGTATTTGGGTAGGCACCAATGCTGGTGTATTTAGGTTAAGAGAAGCGCCGTTTTCATCGTGGGGCAAAAAGCGAGGTTTGTCTAGCGATTATGTCCGCACGGTCCTGTCACATTCTGATGGCAGTTTATGGATAGGGGGAAGCACTGGCTTAGATCGGCTGCAAAACAATAAAATTACCCATATTAAAGGCACTAAGCAAGGCTCTCCTTATTCAGTATTGAGCTTACTTGAACAAAGCCAAGGTGATGTTTGGGTAGGTACATACACTTCAGGTGTGTTGAAGGTGGTTAATAACGAACTCATACCTTATTTAAACCGTGATAATGGCTTAGGTAGTAATGAAGTAAGATCTTTACTTTTTGATTCAAAAAATCGTTTATGGATTGGTTCGGCTATGGGGCTGACACGCGTTAATACCGACGGCAGTTTAGTGCAATTTACTAATGAGAGAGAGTTGCCGAGTGGTTTTATTCTGGCTTTGAGTGAGGATAAAGCCGCTAACATTTGGATAGGAACTGGTAATGGCGTGGTGGTTTACAATACCAATACGGAGGAATTTCAACCAATCCAGTTCCCTAAAGCGTTTTCGGCTCAATATGCGTTTGGCTTTTATATTGACGATAAATACACGTGGATGGCGACCGATAGAGGTTTATTGCGTTATCAGCATGCAAATGGGCATATGACTATTTTAGGACGAGAGCTAGGATTACCGGTCGATAAGCTTTTTCAAATTGTGCCGTTTAAAGACTCACTCTGGCTATCAAGTAACCGTGGCATTATTGAAGTTAATTATAAACAGGTTAATGAGCTACTAGATTCACCTACAAACAATAGTCAGTCGTTAGCTTTTCAATTATACGATGAGGGTGATGGCATGCTCAGTGCACAAGCAAATGGCGGTTCAACCCCCTCTGCAACCGCTCATTCAGATGGCACAATTTGGTTTGCTACCGCAAAAGGGGTGAGTACAGTAAAACCGGAACGCTTAAAAGAAGCCACTAAAATAGCGTTACCAACGATTGTTGAAAGCTTTTCTGTTGATGGTAAACCAACGTCGTTACCTATAGACGGTGAAACTATTATTTTACCACCAGGGGTGACGCGCTTGTCATTTCAATACGCGGGACTGAGCTTTATTATGCCGCAGCGATTAAACTTTCAAACAAAATTGGAAGGCTTTAATAACGAATGGATCAACCGTCAACACATAGCGACTGCTGAATACACTAACTTACCTGCGGGCAAGTATTCTTTTGCTGTACGTGCAGCCTATCCAAATACTGATTGGCAACAAAATCACAAAGTCGTTAACTTTGAAATTCAATCGCACTTTTGGCAAAAAACAAGCTTTAAGTTATTAGTATTTTTTATTTTTGTTGTTGTTATATACAGCGCATATCGTTATCGCTTGTACCACTACAAACAAGTAGAAAAAGAATTAACGAGTCGAGTGGTGAAGCAAACGCAAGCACTGCAAGAGCAAGCCAGTGCCTTTGCGTATCAAGCCACACACGATCAGCTTACCGATTTACCGAATCGCCGCGCATTTGATGGCTGGCTGGCGGATAACTTTTCAGACTTTAAAGCATGTAATAAATCATTTGCTATCGCTATTATGGATATTGATCACTTTAAACGGATTAACGATGGTTGGTCACACCTCATAGGTGATCAGGTTATATGTGAAGTAGCTAACATTCTTAAAGCGCACTGCGAAGGTGAGCAAGAGGTAGCTCGCTGGGGCGGCGAAGAGTTTACTTTTGTGTTTCCTGATATGAGTGCAGTGCAGGCACAAGAAATGTGCGAGAAGTTACGCAAATGTATTGAAAATAAAAACTTTTCAAATATCGCAGAAGGCCTCAGCGTAACCGTGAGTTTTGGTGTTTCCGACTCTGGTGATGTTGATGATTATGACCGATTATTATCACGGGCTGACCAAGCTTTGTATAAGGCAAAAAACAATGGCCGAAATCGAACTGAAGTGATGTGATTGAAAAACAGCCTCACTGCACCCATTACTATTTTAATAATACGGGCGCAGTATTTTGGCGTTAAAGCTAAATGGTTTGATTTAGGACGACCCAATGATAAATGGGCTATTAATTTTTGTTTTAATTGTATTTATTATAATGTTTTGGCGCTGGCCTGATATTCAAAATGCCGTGTGGCACCGTAAATACAGTGATTTATTGTTAAGTGAGCAACAACACACGTTGTTACTGCGTGCTATGCCCATATACAACAAAATGACCGATGCAGAGCGAGCCAAGTTAGCATCCCATATTGTGTGGTTTTTAAATGAAAAGCGTTTTGTTGGCTGCGATGGGTTGCAACTAACGGAGGCAATGAAACTCATTATTGCCGCCGATGCCTGCTTGCTTGTGCTTAACAAGCCTTGGCCTTTGTATAAAAACGTAAAAGAAATTTTACTCTACCCCAGTGCGTATTACGCGCCCCAATCAAGCCGCGATAACGCAGGCCTTGTCAGTTTTCATAATACAGTAAGGCAAGGTGAATCGTGGCCGGGGGGAACATTGGTGCTTAGCTGGCATGATGTGCTTGAGGGCAACCGCTTACCCAGTGATGGGCATAACTTAGTGTTTCATGAATTTGCACATCAACTTGATCAAGAAACCGGTAAAACCACCGGCACGCCACTACTTGCATCACAGGCAAAATACCAACAATGGGGGCGAGTATTTAGTCGAGCGTTTTCGCAGTTAAAAACCCATGTTGCTTATAGTATGCCGCATGTAATACATAGCTATGGAGCCACCAATGAGGCTGAGTTTTTTGCGGTGATCACCGAAACATTCTTAGAGAAACCCGCCGATTTACGCCGTGAAGACCCTGAAATTTACCATTTGCTAGTGGATTTTTATCAATTTGATCCTATTGTTTGGCACTGATTTTATGCACTTCATCCTATTACGCTGGTAACTTGCTGGCGTTTTTGTTGCAATGATGTAATAGATCAACACACAGCAACAATAATAAGTGAGATAAGCATGAAAAAAATGCTGCAAACAGCACTCGCGTTATCGGTTTCATTGGCATTAGGCCACGCACACGCAGAGCAAACGGATGAAAAAAAATGGCAAGTTGATTCACCTAAAGGGCAATTTGTTGATGCATCTATTAGTGTAGAGCAAGGCACATGGATGAATGTCGATATAAGTCCTGACGGAGAAACCTTAGTATTTGATTTACTGGGCGATATTTACACCATGCCAATGAGTGGTGGTAAAGCGACTAAAATAACCTCAGACATTGCATGGCAAATGCAGCCGCGCTTTAGCCCAGATGGCAAGCACATTGCTTTTACATCAGATCAAGGCGGTGGTGACAATATTTGGATAATGGATGTTAACGGCGAAAACCAAACCGCCGTCACTGACGAAACATTTAGATTACTCAATAGCCCTGCGTGGAGCCCTGATGGCGATTATTTAGTTGCACGTAAGCATTTTACCGCCAGTCGCTCGCTAGGTGCGGGTGAAGTTTGGCTTTATCACAAAGCCGGCGGTAAAGGGGTGCAACTGACTAAACGTGAAAACGATCAAAAAGATTTAGGTGAACCCATGTTTTCACCGGATGGTCGGTATGTTTATTTTTCGCATGATGCAACCCCGGGTAAAACTTTTCATTATTCAAAAGACTCTGTTGCCGGTATTTATAAAATTAAGCGTTATGACCGTGAAACAGGCGACATAGAAACCATTATAAGTGGCATGGGCGGGGCAATAAGACCGACGCCGTCGCCAGATGGTAAAAAACTAGCGTACATAAAGCGTGATGACTTTCAAACCAGCCTGTACTTATATGATTTAACCAGTGGTGAGCATACTAAGCTATACGACAAACTAGAGCGCGATATGCAAGAAACGTGGGCGATTCATGGCGTATATCCGACTATTGCGTGGACCCCAGATAACGAAGAGCTGGTATTTTGGGCTGGTGGCACCCTTCATAAACTCAATGTCGATGATAAATCAGTTAGCGATATTGCATTTAAAGTAGACACCACGAAAAAAATTCAAAAAGCAGTGCGTTTTACTCAAAATATCGACACTGATGAGTTTGATGTAAAAATGCTGCGTAATGTGCAAATTAGCCCTGATGGTGAAACCGCACTTTTTGAAGCGCTTGGTTATATTTACAAGCGCGATTTAGAATCAGGAAAAATAAAGCGCTTAACTAAGCAAACCGATCATTATGAGTTATTCCCGCAGTATTCTCGTGATGGCAAAAACATTGTCTACACAACGTGGGATGATAACGAACAAGGCACCGTGCGTGTCGTCTCTGCACGTAGTGGTCGTGGCGACACTATTACACAAGAGCCGGGAAAATACGTAGAGCCAACATTTAGTCCAGATGGCAAAACCGTGGTGTATCGTAAAGCCAGCGGCGGCAGCATTTTAAACCCTAAGTGGTCACTGCATCCTGGGGTATACAGTGTTAGTGCTAAAGGCGGAAAAAGTGAGCTCATTTCTAAAAGTGGCTATCAACCTCAGTTTGGCAGTGCCAACGATCGTGTTTATATTATGAGCCCATGGCCTAAACCAACGTTGAGTGTGGTAGCGCTTGAAAGTAAAAAAGTACGTAAACTGTATGAGTCAGAGCACGCCACTGAATTTAGAGTCTCTCCAGATGGTGAGTATTTAGCTTTTGCTGAGCGCTTTAAAGTATTTGTTACTCCATTTGTAGAGCGCGGTAAAACGATAAATATTGGGCCCAAAGACAGTCAATTTCCAATTGAGCAGCTATCTGTACGCGCCGGTGAAAACATTAGCTGGAGTGCCAATAGCAATAAACTGTATTGGACACTGGGGCCTGAGCTTTACCATGCCAGTTTAGAGGGTATGTTTGCGATTAATAAAGCGGATGATAAAGACGTTAAAGTAAAAAGCGGTACTAACATCGGCTTTAGTAAAAAAATGGCTGAACCGCAGGGCATGATTGCATTAACTGGCGCTAAAATTATTACCATGGAGGGTGAAAAGGTCATTGAAAATGGCGTTATTGTTACCGATGGCAAACATATCAAAGCTATTGGTACTGCTGCCGGTGTGAGCATTCCTAAGGGGGCAAAGGTCATTGATGTAACAGGTAAAACAATTATGCCTGGCATTGTAGATGCCCATGCTCATGGCTCACAAGCCAGTGATGAAATTATCCCGCAGCAGAACTGGAAAAACTTAGCAGGTCTTGCGCTGGGTGTTACTACTATTCACGACCCATCAAACGATACCACTGAAATATTTACCGCGAGTGAAATGCAAAAAGCGGGGATGATCGTTGGTCCGCGTATTTTCTCTACCGGTACTATTTTATACGGCGCGAATATGCCTGGGTATACCTCGCATATTGACTCATTAGATGATGCTAAATTTCATTTAGAGCGTCTTAAAAAAGTGGGTGCGTTTAGTGTTAAATCTTATAACCAACCGCGCAGAGAGCAGCGTCAGCAAGTTATAGAAGCAGGGCGAATGCTTGAAATGATGGTAGTCCCTGAAGGGGGGTCATTATTACAACATAACTTGAGCATGGTAGTCGATGGTCATACAGGTATTGAACATTCAATTCCTGTTGAACATATTTATGACGATATTAAGCAGCTATGGTCACAAAGTGATGTAGGTTACACACCTACATTGGTGGTTGCCTATGGCGGTATTTGGGGTGAAAACTACTGGTATGATAAAACGGACGTATGGAATCATCCACGTTTAAGTAAATTTGTGCCTAAAAACCAATTATTACCGCGCTCAATGCGCCGAGTTAAAGCACCCGATCATCACTATAATCACTTTAACAATGCTCGCGTAGCGGCTGAGTTACAAGATTTAGGTGTACTTGTTAATTTGGGGGCGCATGGTCAACGTGAGGGGTTAGGTGCGCATTGGGAAATGTGGATGTTTGCCCAAGGCGGCATGACGCCACTGGAAGCAATTAGAGCATCGACACTCGATCCGGCAAAATATTTAGGCCTAGATAAAAATGTGGGTTCATTAGAGGTCGGTAAACTGGCAGATTTAATGGTTATTGATGGCGACCCACTGAAAAACATTCGTGATTCAGACAAAATTGATTACACCATGATCAACGGCCGTTTGTTCGACGCAGGCACCATGAACGAAGTAGGCAAAAAACAGCGTGAACCATTATTTTTTGAATAATGCAGCCATTTTTTAGTTAATAAGCGGCTATTTAGCCGCTTTTTTTATACTGTATTTACCTATTTAACTAACCGCTACTATCGCTTTTAAAATATTATCACTAGGTGGAGTCACTGTTACATCATGCATCACCCTCGCTCTACATATATAACCTTCCTTTAAAATAAGTAAGTGTTGCGTGGCTTCAATTGCTTTTTCTCTATTGTGAGCAAATTCAGGTGTTTCTAAAAGAGCTGATAGTATGATCTCAAAGTTCGCTTGCTTGTGCTGTTTGCAAAGTTTGGCAATAGGGTCGTTCTCTACAGGGTACTCAGCTGCAGTATTAATAAAAAAACAGCCATTAAAACACCCTAACTCTGAAACCTCATTATTAATCCACTTTTTCAGTCCGGCAAAAATTGCCTGTGCGACTAACATAGCACTTGGTTGTATACATATTTTTTTAAGCCAAGCGTTAAAGCAGATGTCACGTGAGACTAAACAAGCACAAATAAGCGCGTCTTTGCTTTCAAAGTGCTTATATAAGGTTTTTTTTGCAATGCCCGATACAGCTAAAATTTCATTAATACCAACAGCGTGTATACCCTTTTTATAAAAAAGACTCAGTGCCGTACTGATTATTTGTTGTTGTTTATCCATGATATTCCAAATTTGAGCAGTAAAAACACAGCTTGACATAGGTAGACCGACTTGTCTATATTGCAGGTGTAGACAAGTCGGTCTACTTTTGAGGAGGTAATATGCATAGTGAGCAAATAAAGTCGGCATTAATCGCAGGCGTTTTTTCTACTTTTGTTTTGGGGTTTTTGGCGTGGCTAAATTATATGGGTGATTACGGTATTTGGTTAATGGCGCCATTCGGCGCAACAGCTGTACTTGTTTTTGGCGTACCGCAGAGCCCGTTAGCTATGCCAAAAAACGTAATAGGGGGGCATATACTGACCGCAATGATTGGGGTTGTTTTTAGCTACTATAGTGCTGATAGTGCGATTATGATTGGGCTGGCTGTGGGTATTGCTATAACATTAATGATAATCACAAAAACTATTCACCCTGCTGCCGGCGCAAACCCTATCTTAATTATTGAGTCTGGCCAAAGTTGGGATTTTTTAATAATGCCAGTACTGGCAGGAACTGTATTTATAGTTTTGTCTGGCTTTGTTGCGAGGTGGTTTATTCAATACTTGATGGATAATAAATATAAAAAAACCGCTTAACGCGGTTTCTTTTATACAAAGCACTCAGCTGATCAAACAACACCGCGAGGTAGGCGGCAATCGTGATCTTTGCGAGCAAGCTCAACTATCCAAAGCTCTTCTGCTGTGTAGCCTTCTTCGTTTTGTTTGATCACGGTGAAAGGCGCTTTTTTCTGTGCTTTTACAGGAGCAGCTTTTTTAGTTTTTTTAGCAGGTGCTTTTACTGCAGCTTTTTTTGTAGACTTACCAGAGCTTAATTCTTTAGTCAGCTCTGCTACATCAGCTAGGCGCATGTTCTTGCCGCCATCAATGCTATACCAGCCAGGTTTAGTTGTTATTTCAGGTTTTTTACCGTTGGCAGCTTCATATGCAGCTTCAAAGGCAGATAACACTTCTGTTTTGTCTAGTTTGCTCATCAGAGACCCTATACGTTGTTTACACAGATAAAGAAGAGGTATTTATACCTATTTTAGAACTGTTTTTCAATTTTTTGCGATTTTCCTTTCATTTTTAGCGCATAACCGCCAAAATTTGTACAAAATTCAGTGCAAAGTAAGGTAAGTAGTATGCAACGTAGAGAATTTAATCAATTATTAAACACCCTGTTAAAGCCAGAAACCATTAACGATTTTTGTCCAAACGGGCTTCAGGTAGAAGGTAAAGATGAGATACGCACCATAGTAACGGGTGTAACGGCAAGCCAAGCACTTATTGATGCCGCGATTGAAAATAATGCCGATGCCATTTTGGTACACCATGGCTATTTTTGGAAAGGCGAGTCACAACCTATCACTGGCATGAAAAAACGTCGTGTGGCTGCGCTTTTAGCTAAAGACATCAATTTATTTGCCTATCATTTGCCATTAGATATTCACCCTGAAATGGGTAATAACGCACAGCTGGCGCAATTGCTCGATATTGAAATTGAAGCAGGCCTTGAGCCAACTAACAACAGTGTAGCGATGAAAGGACGTTTAAAAACACCGTTAACGGGCAGTGAATTTGCTAAAAAAATAAGCCAAGTGCTTAAGCGCGAGCCACTAACGAGTTTAGTACGTACTGATAAAATTGAAACCATCGCTTTGTGTACAGGTGGCGGGCAAGGCTATATCGACTTAGCAGCCGATCAAGGTATTGATGCTTACTTAACCGGTGAGGCATCAGAGCAAACCATTCACAGCTCACGCGAGCAAAATATCGACTTTTTTGCCGCTGGTCATCACGCCACCGAGCGCTACGGTATTAAAGCGTTGGGTGAATACCTTGCCGATAAACATGGCTTTGATGTGACATTTATTGACATAGACAATCCTGTGTAAACACATGACTTAAAAGTAATTTTATAAATAACCTACTTGTAACGTATTTCGGGTGGGTTATTTAAAATATAGCGTTCTAAATAGCTAATTTAGCAAACTATAGTAAGCCAGTATGTTGGTTTTTTATATACCCTTTTATCCTTTTTGTGAGTTAATTATTTTTGGCTTTATACATCCAAAAAATTGAATAAACGTAATAGGTATCAACTTACGCTCAGAGCCACGATTACATCCATTCTTATATTGCAAAAAACACAGATCTTTCACTGTACTTACCTCGTTTAAATTACAATGTTACTTTGCTTGCTACTAAGGTAGTTACTTTAAAGGAATGAAATGGAAGGGGTATTAGCTTTAATTGAGCAGTACGGGTTGTTGGTTTATCTGTTACTTTTTGGTTATTGTGCGTTAAAAAGTGGTTGGCTACCTTTGTTCGCAGGCTATGCTGCACATACTGGCGCACTAGATGTTGGTTTTGTTGCTTTGGCTACTTTTATGGGGGGATACTTGGGCGATGAATTACGTTTTGCTATAGCAAGAGCGTATGGCGCGGCATGGCTTGAAAAACCAGGCCGCCTTGGTCGATTATTTAAAACAGCCAGTGAGCTTGCTGAACGCCATGGCACAGCCTACATTTTTTTATATCGTTATCCTAAAGGATTACGCACGATTGGTGCCATTCCCGTAGGTCTTACAGCAATTAGTTGGCGCCGCTTTAGTGTGTTAAATGGATGCTCTGCACTGCTATGGGTTATTGTTTTAGTCGGTGGAGGCTACATTTTCGGTGCTACTTTTGATGCTTTAGGTGTTGAGAATTTAACAGCACTAAGTCTGCTATTTCTTTGCGTATTTTTAGTGACACTGTACCGGCTTTGGAATAAAACAGCTGAGGTTAAAACCCTCTAAGAATAACAAAACACCCAACGCTACTATCAAACGAATATTCAGTTTGATTTTTTCATAACCCCCTGTGTAAAACGCAAATAATCGCGGTTTTTTAGGGGGAATTTACGCAGCGTAATAAGCGTTAACTTAATTAAAGTGCTTCAGGGTTAATTGTACGGCGTACATTTATCCACGCATTGCCAATAACTTCATGAGCATACTGGGTGACTACTAGTAGTGCTTTTGCATTGGGTATGAGTTGTTTATACCAAGGGAAAGCGGCAAAGTTGTGGTAGTCGGTTGAGGCGGGGATAACGTTAATGCCTTGCGCATTAAATAAATTTTTTGCTCTGGGCATATGGCTTACTGAGGTGACTAAAGCGACCTTGTAATCAACGAGTTTTGAGGCTAAAAGTTTTGCCTCTTGGGCGGTATCCATTGCGTTTGGATTTTGCACAATACGATTTTTATTAATACCTAAGCTAATCGCGGTTTTATACATTAACGCGCTGTTGGTGACTTTCTCATACCCCCCACCTGAAACAATCAGCTGCGCATGAGGATAAATGTTAGCAAGTCTCATTCCTTCCACCAAACGGGTTAACGCACAATTACCTAACTGACTGTTAGCACTCAATGCAGGGTTGGGGTTTATGTCACAGCCAAGCACCACAATTTTATCTATATTGGGGTGTTTAAGATAATTAAATGCTAATGAGGTTGGTTGGCTATTTTTAATCAGTAAGTTGGCCACCAAAGGGGTGCTGGCAATAAGCAGGGTTGCTAGGCTCATTAAAGATATAGCGATTGCGACTTTTCGTTGTTTGAGCGCAAAAATAAGTAATATTAGGCTTACTAAGCCCAACAAAGGTAACGGCATGAGCAAGCCGCCCAGTATTTTTTTTAGTTCAAACATAGTGAGCAACATGATTAAGTATATTTATTAGCATGTTACTCATAAGTTTAAGATTTATCGACCGTTATTTAATTTACAGGTGTTTAAAAAGTGACGATAAACTGGATTGTCTTTCATGTCTTTTTTCATCGCTAAGTACATTGGACGCGTTAAACCAAGCGCGCCCAGTGGAATTGACTTAATTAACCCTTGGCTTTCGTAAGGGGTTACTAACCAATCGGGTAAGGCGGCCACACCCATACCTGCACTGACTAATTGAAATATAAGTAAACCTTGATCAACCGTTTTTAGCGTGCCGTCAAAACGCGCATTTTGGATGAAATGCTTAAATATATCTTGGCGCTCACGCGGAATAGGGTAAGAAATAATAGTTTCGCTTTTCAAATCAAGCGCAGTTACATAGGCTTTTTTCGCTAAGTCGTGATCTGGTGCCACAATCAGTTTCAGCTTAAAGTCAAACAAATGGGCATATTCAAGTTTGTCAGGGTCGCGAATATCTGATGTAAGCACGAGATCTAATTCATCATTTAATAAGTCTGGGATAGCGTCGTAACTAAAGCCACGCTCGTAATCAATTTTTATATCAGGCCAAAAGTTATTAAATTCTTTAATAGTAGGCAATAACCAATGAAAACAGGCATGACATTCAACGCTTAAACGCAGCTGCGAAATAGGCTGGTTTAGACTTTCTTTGAGTCGGCACTTGGTGGCTTCTAATTTAGGTAATATTTCGTGTGCTAATTCAAGTAATAACATACCTTGAGGTGTAAATCGGACTGGTTGAGTTTTACGCTCAAACAACTGGCAGTCTAATTTGTTTTCTAAATCTTTGATTTGATGTGATAAAGCTGACTGAGTTAAAAATAGTTCGCGGGCTGTATTGACGAGAGAACCCGTTTCTTTAAGGGTAGCAATTGTTTTTAAGTGTTTAATGTCAATCATCTTTAATAAATCTCATGGATATGGTGAGTATAGCTCAGATTCATTACATACTACGCCTTTACAAAAACCGTTTCAACGTCTGGATGGCTATAAAATTGCACTTTAGTGTGTTTTTTACTGCGAACATTAAGTTTTTTAACTTTATTGAGTCAAACAGTGTTTGGTTTTTTATTTATTGTTGAATTTGTCTCATGTTTGTTTGAGTTTTTTATTAATGATTATTGTTCTGGTAACAGATAACTTTATTGTCATGTAACTCTCTAAAATAAGTAGGTTATAGCGCGACATTAATATTTAGATGTTTCATAGCGAGGTTAAAATGCGAATTAAAATTTACGGCGAAGGGTTTGGCAGGCAAAAGCTCAGTAAACGCAACTGAGGTGTAAAGGATACACGATTGAAAAAAGCAGCGAATGCAAGGATTGAATGATTAGGGGCTACTCATTGGCATACATTAATACCAATTCGTATACGCCTTTAAATAATGTAATGTATTAAAGCATTCGCTAACGGGGTTAAAGATTTTTATTAAGAACAATGTGGCACAAACTAATTATAAGGTTTTCTACTGGTTAAATAGACCCTTACTTAAGTAAGCAGTTATAAGGCAGGTTGCAAAAAGCTGTAAAGTGACGTTGCATGAGTTAGTGTTGGCAAAATAAGTCATATAGCATTCAATAGAACAGCCAGCTAATGGGCTGGCAAAAGCGTGTAAGAAATTACTGTGATTTTTAAAAGCCAGCAAACCTGGCTTATTAATTAAAGAGGGCTATGTATTAGTAAAATAGCTTCTTTTGCTGTAACAGGTTTAGACTTTAA
The DNA here is from genome assembly GCF_000184065.1 of Pseudoalteromonas sp. SM9913. Lineage (NCBI taxonomy): Bacteria > Pseudomonadati > Pseudomonadota > Gammaproteobacteria > Alteromonadales > Pseudoalteromonadaceae > Pseudoalteromonas > Pseudoalteromonas sp. SM9913. The sequence goes on along the minus strand of NC_014803.1, from coordinate 1,976,319 downwards.
AAAGCCTTGGCCATAATCACATTGGGTTTTTTGCAAAATAGCGAGTTGTTCAGGGCTTTCTATCCCTTCTGCTATAACAATAAGATCTAATGAAATGGCTAAGGTTAAAATAGCATCAATCAATGGATTGGCCGTGGTTTTTAAATTATCGATAAAGCTTTTATCAATTTTAAGGACATGAATAGGCAGTTGATGCAAGTAACCAAGGGCAGAGTAACCGGTGCCAAAGTCATCTAAACAGAGCAATACTTTTAAAGGCGATAATCCTTGAATAATTTGTGTTGCTAACTCTAAATTTTCAATCAATCCCGATTCGGTTATTTCTAGACATAATGAGCCTAAAGGTAGTTGATGTTTTTTGTAGATTGCATGAAGCTGATCCACAAACTCTAAACTTGCGAAGTGGCGAGATGAAACATTAACCGTAACGCGTAAAAAACGATGCCCTTGTTGTTGCCATAAAGCGATATGCTGTGCTGCAAGGTCGAGCAAATGCAAATCTAAATTGATAATCTGCCCCGTTTTTTCTGCAATAGGGATAAAGTCACCTGGCGATACAAACCCTTTTCGTGGGTGATGCCAACGTACTAAAGCTTCAAACCCCATAACGTCACTGCTAGTAATGTTAAAAATAGGCTGAAAATACAGTTCAAACTCATCATGCTCAATACCGTGTTGTAAATCATTTTCAAGGTCGGCATGTGTTTTTAACTTGTTACGCATGACATTATTAAAAAACTTAACTTGGCCACGCCCTGATGATTTTGCTTCGTACATAGCCGCGTCTGATTGCTGTAATAAAACAAATGCTTCATCGTTTACATTATCGCTAAATGCAACGCCAATACTGGTAGAGGGTTGCAGTAAATGACCATCAATATCAATGGGATCTGACAGGGCGGTTTTTATTCGAGCGAGGGCATCGTTTACTTGGTCACGATGACTGAGATTTTCCATAAAAATAGCAAACTCATCGCCACCTAAGCGAGAAAAGGTATCAGTATTGCGAACGGTTTGAGTAATCAATTTACAAATAGCAATTAAAAAATGGTCACCTACTTCATGGCCTAACGAATCATTAATACTTTTGAAGCGATCAAAATCAAGGTAGAGCAGAGCATGAAAAGTCCCTTTTTTAGCGCGATTCAAGCGTAAAATTGCATGCTTCATTCTTTCTATTAGTAACGAACGATTGGCAAGCCCTGTTAGTTCATCATGCAGTGCTTTGTGCTCGAGTTCTTGGCGAGCTAAATGCCTGTCTATAACCATACTTATTTGTCGGCTCACATACGTCAACAGCGAGCTATCATGTTCGTTGTAGTAATGTTGCTTGTCATAGCTTTGTACGACAATAACGCCACTCATGCGCTCATTAACTTTATATGGCACACCAAGCCAAGAGTCTGCTAGTTCACCGACCAATTTAAAGTGGCCTTGCTCTATATAGTGTCGGTATTGCTCTTTATTAAGCAGTAAAGGGCGCTCGTTAATTAATAAATAGTAAGAGGCTGTTTCTTTTAACTGATCTTTTGAAATAATTTTATGCGTGTTTGTTTGTACACCGCCTTCAACGGTATAGACAAAATCTAGAACATCTTCTTTTTTATCATACAAAGCAATAAAAAAGTTACTTGCATTAAGAAGGCTATCAATAATCACATGCAGCGATTTAAAAAAGGTATCTAAATTTTGTGCTTTATAGGTTAAGTTAGCTATTTGCAGTAGGCTACTTTCTAATTTTTGCGCATTATTAAGTTGCCGAACGGTATCTTGCAAGCTGTTGACGGTATTCACTTGATTTATTTTTGCGCTTAGTAAGTGGGCAACGGTAGTTAAAATTTCTAAATGTGAACTGGTAAAGTAATTTTTTATTGGGTGTTCACAGTCAATTACGCCGAGTACTTTATCTTTATATATTAAAGGCACACACAGCTCTGATTGCGCAGGGCGCTCATCAGCAATGTAGCGGCTGTCTTTAGTTACATCGCCTATTATTAAAGCTTGCCCAGTTGATGCAGCATAGCCCGTTATCCCCTCATTAAAGCGGATTAACTTTCGTTCTGACTGATAACTAGTGTGTTCGCTTTCAATACCCATAGACGCTACTTGATTTAGCGTAGATTGGCTGTCATCGGCTAAATAAATCACGCAGTCGACAAATCCAAGTCGATTAACAACTTGTGTGGTGACATAACTAAAGAGCGCTTCTAACGTATTCAGTTGCAATAAACTTGAGGAGAACTGATTGATTATACTCAATTGATCCGTTTTAGTTTCGAGCGCTTTAGTAGTATCGATAGTGTTCGACATAGGCAACGAAGGTAGGCCTTATAATTATTATTAAAGGTACATACGTTAACCTAATATTAACCTTTCTACAAAATAAAACGATAAATGAGAAGCGTGAAGTGTAAAGTTTACTTTATATATAGTATCTAAGGATTATTTTTTAATAAGGTCTTTACTCGAAAACCCCATATGCCTATGATCAGTTAACTTAAGCATTAGGATTTTACGATGACGAGCAAAATGACAACTCTAACGATTACTAGGCCCGATGATTGGCATGTACATTTACGCGACGGGGATCAGCTAAAAGATACAGTACGTGATATCAGTCGTTATATGGGCCGAGCGATCATTATGCCAAACCTAGTACCGCCAGCCACGTGTACTGAAACCGCATTATCGTACCGAGAGCGCATTATGGCAGCGAAACCTCAAGGGCAGTTTGAGCCACTAATGGTACTTTATCTTACTGATAAAACGACACCAGAAGAGATAAAAAAGGCAAAAGCAACGGGTAAAATATTTGCAGCTAAATTGTACCCAGCGGGTGCAACCACAAATTCAGATTCTGGCGTAACATCGGTTAAAAATATTTATCCGGTGTTAAAAGCAATGCAAGAAGTTGGCATGCTGTTACTCGTCCACGGTGAAGTAACCGACTCGTCTATTGATATATTTGATCGTGAAAAAGTGTTTTTAGAGACTATTTTAGGCGATGTTGTCGCTGACTTCCCTGAGCTTAAAATTGTTCTTGAACACATAACAACGAAAGATGCGGTAGAATTTGTAGAAAGTGCCTCTGATAACGTAGCAGCTACAATTACTGCGCATCATTTACTATACAACCGTAACCATATGTTAGCAGGGGGCATTCGCCCACATTATTATTGCTTACCTATATTAAAGCGAAACATTCATCAGCAAGCACTTATGGCGGCGGCAACGAGTGGCAATAAAAAATTCTTTTTAGGCACTGATTCAGCGCCACATTATAAAGATAAAAAAGAAGCTGCATGCGGTTGTGCAGGTGCATACACTGCACATGCTGCTATTGAACTTTATGCTGAAGCTTTTGAAGAGGCTGGTGCGCTTGACAAGTTAGAGGGCTTTGCAAGCCATTTTGGTCCAGATTTTTATGGCTTAGCGCGTAACACCGACACTATTACCTTAGAAAAATCGCCTTGGACAGTGCCGGCAAGCTACTCGCTAGGTGACTCTGAAGTAGTACCAATCAAAGCTGAGAGCGTTATCGACTGGCAAGTTAAATAGTTAATATTTAAACACTAAACTTTAAACCACCTTAAATTCAAGGTGGTTTTTTTATTTTAAGTGGCTAAAAAATATACTGATAAAAACTATTTTAAAGCAATTGTAATCTGTTTATAAAAAATACAATATTTTGTTTGTTATTTTCTATAAAAATTAAAAGGTTACACCGTAGTTAGTAAAACAATGAAACTTCAAAAATAAATCCTAATTAATAGAGCTAAAAAAATTTTAATGTGTTAATCTTAATTGGCTTTGAGTTTTTGCGTATTGAATTACGGTATTGTGCTGCGTTTAAGGTTACCGGTTTGGTTATTACTTCTTCCTGTACTATCACCTCCAGTTTTTTGGGCATTGACTCAGGGAGGATATTGCCATAATTATATGGCTGAATTTTAATTATTGACTTACAGGAAAATTTAGTATGTCGGTTACTGGTAAAGTAAAATTTTTCAACGAAGCTAAAGGCTTTGGTTTCATTGAACAAGAAAATGGTCCTGACGTGTTTGTACATTTCAGCGCAATCACTGGTTCTGGTTTTCGCACTCTTAGCGAAGGTCAAGCAGTGACTTTCAGCATCAAGCAAGGTCAAAAAGGCCCTGAAGCTGAGAACGTAGAAGTAGCATAATTTATTATGTGAACCTAAGTTCATCGTGGTGAAACACTAACCTGTTTCACCATAATTCTTAAATAATTATCAACTCTATTTTTAATCTCTCTGTATTGCCTTTCATTTCTGATATCCGTTATTCATATTTTTAACCCCGATATACCAAATTAAACGTAAACCTTTATGCACTAGTCCGTTGTTGGCCAATGATCACCTAGCGATTTAAATTTAGTCTACTGCTTGATGTGAGTTTAATTATATTGAGTTCATAAAAGTGCGTAAGATTGATATTTCTCCATGGAAAAATATAAAAAATCGGCAGGATATTAATGATCAGTAGAAACAAAAAACACAGGTGTTAATAAAAATGATTCTTTGTAATCTATTTCCCCTCCTTTGTATTGCTTTTTAGATAATCGGCACGTCCTTATTACTATGCGACGAATGCGCGAATAATAACGATTAGCTGTATTTTTAGCTTAAAAAGTCTCAAAAACCACTAAAAAAGAATATTCGGGACAGAAAATAAGCTTATTTTTAATTTTTTTTCAGCCACGATTAAGTTAATTTTAAATGTTATATTTTTGTTTACTTTAACTAGGTGGTTTATCAGTATTCTTACTATATCTGGCTTTGCTGAAATTGCATTTGTCACGTTAGTTACGATAATGTTAATTTTTTTGTGTGAGCCCTTTAAATATCTTACAAACAAGCTGATTTATTTATAGGTTATGCGAAACATGAAGTTGACATGACTTAATGCATTTAGCATTATTGGTAAGTTGATATCTATTAAAAGATATCAGGGTTGTCTTCCCCTTGCGGGTTGATAATTAAATTATAAAAGTAACATTACTTAATTGGTTGGGAACTATGTCTGTTAAAATCAGAAAGAGTCTTGTAGCAACTGCGTTGGTTGGCGCTTTTGCATTTGCAAGCAGCAATGTGATTGCAGATCCTTTGAATGACGTGCAAAAAGCAGGTCAAACAATTCAAAAGGCTGCGGTTAAGTCTCAAACTAAAATTGACAATGTATATGGTCAAACTCAGGAGCTAATCGCTGAGTACCGTAGCATCGTTGATGAGACTGAACTTATGAAAGTGTACAACGATCACGTAGCACGTTTGGTCGCTGACCAAAATGCGTCTATCGCATCGTTCGATCGTCAAATCGCGACTATCGATAACACTAAACAAAACGTTGTGCCTTTGATGTATCGCATGATCGATACGCTTGAGCAATTCATCAAAGCGGACGTTCCATTTAACCTTGAAACACGTCTTGGACGTGTTGAAAGGTTACGTGAGATCATGGCATCTGCATCTGTAACAACGTCTGAGAAGTTCCGTCAGGTACTTGAAGCGTACACTGTTGAAACAGCATACAGTTCAGCTGTAACTGCTTCTCAAGGTACTTTAGATGTTGATGGTCGTAGCATTAACGTTGATATCGGTCGTTTAGGTCGTATCACTTATGTAGCGCAATCATTCGATCTAAAACACGCTTGGGTGTGGGATAACAACACTAAACAGTGGAAAGAATTAGGTGAAGAATACCTAAAGCCTGTTAAAGAAGTGATCCGTATGGCGCGTAAGCAAGCGACACTAGAACTTGTTAAACTACCAATTTTTGGCGCGGAGTAATCAATAATGAAGAAACTATTTAAAGGTTTTGCTGTTGCAGCAGTACTGTCTGTTTCTGCCGGTACCGCGCTTAATGCACATGCAAATACTGATGCTTTAGATAAAATTCTTGAGCAAGTAAAGCAAGAGCGTATTTCTGAAGGGAAAATCAATAAGCAACGTGAACAAGAGTTCTTATCAGATCGTGCTGATAAGCAAGCGTTACTTAACAAAGCGAAAAGCCAATTAGCTGCTGAAAAAGCACGTGGTGATCGTCTTAGCAAAGAATATGCACAAAACGAAAATACTTTAGCGGAAAAAGAGCAAGCTCTTCAAAACGCGCAAGGTACGTTAGGTGAAATGTTTGGTGTTGTTCGTCGTGCAGCAGCTGACGCGATTGGTTCAATTGAAGCATCTTTAGTAAGTGCTGAAAAACCAGGTCGTGCTGAAGTACTTCGTTCATTAGCTGCGGCTAAAGAACTTCCAACAGTTCGTGAACTAGAAGAACTTTGGATTTCACTTCAAACAGAAATGACTGAGTCAGCTAAAGTTTCAACGTTTGAAACTGAAGTTGCAGGTCTTGACGGTAACCCGTCAATGAAAAAAGTAACACGTATCGGTAACTTCAACTTAGTTACAGACGATGGCTACTTAATCTACTCACCAGAGACTAAGTCTATACAGCCTCTAGGTAAGCAACCTGACAGCTATATCTTAAAAGGTATTTCTGATCTAGAAGGTACTTCAGCTGATAACTACGCTGGCGTATACGTGGATCCTACACGTGGTGCAATCTTACGTATCAACACGCAGAAGAAGTCTCTTATGGAGTACTACGAGCAAGGTGCTGAAGTTGGTTACATCATCACCGTATTGCTTGCTGTAGGTCTTTTAATCTTCTTAGTACGTTTCGTTGATTTAGCGCTTACTACTTCTAAGATCAAAGCTCAGCTTAAGAACTTGTCTACACCGAATACAAACAACCCATTGGGTCGTATTCTTAAAGTGTACTCTGACAACAAAAATCAAGATGTTGAAAACCTTGAGCTTAAACTTGATGAAGCGATTCTACGTGAAACGCCACGCATCGAAGCGGGTATTAACATCATCAAGATCCTTGCTGCTATCGCACCATTACTGGGTCTACTAGGTACGGTAATCGGTATGATCCTAACGTTCCAAACAATCACATTGTTCGGTACGGGCGATCCGAAGATCATGGCTGGTAACATCTCTCTAGCACTTGTAACTACAGCGCTAGGTCTAATTGCAGCACTACCACTTATCCTACTTCATTCAATTGTTGCAGGTCGTAGTAAGTCGGTACTACATATCCTTGATGAGCAAAGCGCGGGTATCATCGCGACTCACGCGGAGAAGGAGAAAGCCTAATGCTAGTCCTGATGGAGATCTGGGAATCTATCAGGGATTTTGTTGGCACAGGCGGCCAGGTTTTATACGTGGTCGCGATAGCACTCTTTCTTATGTGGGTTTTAATGATTGAGCGCTATTGGTTCTTACTTGCTGAGTTTCCTCGTTTAACGAAGGAAATTGTAGCTAAGTGGGATGCCCGCCAAGACACTACGTCTTGGTACGCACACAGAATCCGTGAAGCATGGATTTCTGAAGCGTCTGAAAAATTAGATCAGCGTATGTTGTTGATTAAAACATTAGTAGCTATATGTCCTTTAATAGGCTTACTTGGTACTGTTACGGGTATGATCGCGGTTTTTGAAACCATGGCAACCCAAGGTACAGGTAATGCACGTTTAATGGCATCAGGCATATCAATGGCAACAATCCCAACAATGGCTGGAATGGTTGCGGCACTATCTGGGGTATTCTTTAGCTCACGCCTTGAGGCAAGAGCGAGAATGGTGAAAGCCAAGCTTGTAGATAGTATGCCTCATCACTAGAGAGAGAATTAAATATGGCACGTAAACAACGTTTTCGTGAAGAAGAAGAAGCAGCGGTAGATATGACGCCAATGCTTGACATCGTATTTATCATGCTTATTTTCTTTATCGTAACTACATCGTTCGTTAAAGAGGCTGGTATCGAGGTCAATAAACCAAAAGCTGCCCAAGCTACGAAGCAAAAAAATGCTAACATTTTTATTGCAATTCGCAGTGACGGTGCAATCTGGATTGATAAACAGCAAGTTGATGTTGAACGTGTTTCAGCAAAAATCGAAAGTTTATTAGCAGAACAACCTACTGATGTTGTAATTTTGCAAGCTGATAAAGAAGCAAAACACGGCACAGTGGTTAAAGTGATGGACCAGATTAAAGCGACGGGTGATAACCTGAGAATTTCAATAGCTGGAGATCAGTAATGATTCGTTTTCTGTTTTCACTGATTGCAGGTGGGGCAGTTACTTTCGGCTTGTTCTACTTCATGGCATACCTCATCTCTGGTGGGGCTGACCGTAATACGGAACAAAAAGAGCAGATCATAGTCGAAATTATGACGAATCCGCCTGAATCTAAGGTGCAGGAGAGGAAGCGTGTACCGCCTCCGCCTCCGCCACCGCCAAAGCAGCCGCCTAAACCGCAGCCGCCACAGCCGGAAAATAGCAACCCAAATACTGGTGGCTTGTCATTTAATATGCCAAGTATCGATGTGGGAAGCACGGCCGGTGGACTAAGTGGTCCAGGTGCATTTGGACGAGATGGTGATGCGACACCTATCGTTCGTATTGAACCAAAATATCCAACACAAGCAGCACGTGATGGTAAAGAAGGTTGGGTTCAACTTTCATTCACAATTGATGAGTTAGGTGGCGTGATTGACGTTGATGTTATCGACGCAGAACCAAAACGTATCTTTGACCGTGAAGCTAAACGTGCATTGCGTAAGTGGAAATACCGTCCTAAGATCATTGACGGGAAACCACAAAAGCAAGTTGGTTTACAAGTTCAACTAGACTTTAAACTTAACCAAGGCAACTAAGGAGGCGAGTAATGAGAAATTTTTCCAAAGTAACTGCACTTGCAATTCTTATGTCTGTGTCAGGTGCATCATTAACTGCACCTGTTTTAGCGGCGCCAGATTACGCAAAGATTGAAGAGCGTAAGAAAGCAAAAACTAAAATCATGGGCGAACGTACTGGTAAAAAAGTAATTAAAGCGTTTGATTTGTATAACGAAGATGATGTTGATGGTGCAATAGCGTTATTGAAAGAGTTAGAACCGTCTAATGACTTTGATAAAGCAACTGTTAATCGTTACTTAGGCAGCATGTACGCTCAAAAAGAGCAATACAAAGTTGCAATTAAGTATATGAAAGCAGCGATTGCACCTGATGTATTGAACTTTGCTGATCAGGCTCAAGGTTTAAAAACCTTGGGTGATATGTACGCGGGTACTGAACAATACAGTGCTGCCAAGCAAGCATATTCTGATTGGATGGACTTCACAGGTGAAGAGGACCCGAAAGTTTACACTCGTATTGCGCAAGCAAGCTATGAGCTTAAACAATTTGATCAGGTTCTTGAGCCGGCAAACAAAGCAATTAAGTTAGCTGAAGAGCCAAATAAAGCTCCTTATCAACTTAAATTAGCTGCCTATTTTGAGAAAAAGCAATATCAAGATATGGTTAAAGTTGCAGAAGAAATCGTTCGTGTATGGCCTGAAGACAAAAAATCTTGGGTAGGTTTAGGTAAGTATTATTTACAAACCGAAGACTACCAAAAAGGTCTAGCAACTATGGAAGTTGCATACAAGAATGGTTACTTCGAAAACGAAGTTGAATACAAAGTACTGGCTAACTTTTATTCTTTAAACGAAATTCCTTACAAAGCAGCAGTAACGCTTGAAAAGGCTGTTAAAGAAGAGAAAGTAAAACGCACTAAGCAAAATATTAGCGCGATTGCTAGTAACTACCATCGTTCGAAAGATATAGAGAAAGCTGCTAAGTATTACGAAGAAGCTGCTAAATTTGATGACGACGCTGAGCTCTACCGCAAAGCAGGTTCATTACTTTTACAATCTGAAAAATTCAGCGCTGCTGTTGTTCGTTTGAACAAAGCATTAGAGCTTGGCTCTGATAAAAAAGGCACTATTTATTCAGATTTAGCTGAAGCGTTTTACTACCAAGGTAAGTATAAGCAAGCTTATGCTGCTATTACTAAAGCCATGGACGACCCAAGCACACGTAGGTTTGCTAAAGGTTGGGCTACATATATTAAAGATAAAGCCGCTCGCAACGGTGTTAAAATTTAGTATTTAATGTACTCTAGTATTTTTAAAAAGCCCCATTGGGGCTTTTTTTATTGGAATTGACATGAAAAAAACGCCTATTATTTCACTGCTATTTTGTTTGCTGTTAACGTCTTGCTCTAAGCCTACAGATATATTTTCATCTTATGAAGAAGCGCAAAGCGCGTTAATATCACTTAATACTGCTTTAAGTGCGCAACCGAATTCACAGGTTACACAGCTCAGTAATGAGCAGCTCCCTTTTACAGATGCTTATTTAGAGCGTCGCCACGCTATTTATCAGCAGCTAATGCAAATGCAGTTATCAGCAGAGCAAACCAATCAGGTTAATTATTTAGTTATTGCTGAGCGATTCCCAGAGCGCTATTTTGCATGGCCTGCACAAACAAATGTTTTGGCTAATATGCTCACTATGGCGAAAAATGATGCCCAGTATAAAAATATTGAGCAATGGTTAAGGTTTGTAAAATCTCAGCTAGAAGCTGCCGAGCAAAGTAATTTAAAGCTAAATAAAGTTGAACATAGTTATTTAAAAAAGTACGTGCAACAAGCCATAAATCGCACTAACACACCGGTTGAACTTAATGCAGCGTTGAGTGAGTTAAACAATTATTTGGCGGACTATAAGCCAAGAGGCAGCATTGGTTTATCAGGCCTTGCTAATGGCAGTCAGTGGTATCAAAGTAAATTAAATTATTTTGCAAATGCTGTGCTCTCACCGCTTGAGTGGCTAAGTCGTATTGATAGCAAATTCAAATCAATGCAGAGTCAAAAACAGCAAACAACGGTAGAAGCCTCAAATGCCTCACAGCTTACCACATTACTTTTAACTGATTCGAAAATAGCGGGTTTAGACTGGTTAACGGGTTATACGCTATTACCTCTGAGGGCTAACGCTTCACAATTAGAACCAGCCGATGAATTGCTCTATATGGCTATGATGGAAACTGATCTAGGGGTGCATTATCACGCTTGGACATTGTCACAAGCACGCTTAAATTTACTTAAACGATTAAACATAAGTGAAGAGGAAGCGACTTTATTAGTTGAAGATATTCTTTTTTATCCAGGGCAAGCGTTTAGTTTTGCTCCACAACTACTTAATTAAACTTTAGTGCGCTATTAACTAGCGCACTGATCACATCGCTGCGCTGCAGGGTCTTGCTCCAAGCGCTGCGCTGATATTTTTTCCTCACAGTCACAACAGTAACCATACTGGCCAATGTCAATTTGGCTTATTGCCGCTTCAAGCTTATTCATACGCTCAATCAAGGGATTATACTCGGTGCCTAATTGCTGAGCTGCTATATCAAGCCACTCTTCATTTGAGGTACGGGTTAGTATACAAAGCAAATTTTGATGTGTAGGGTGTGTAGATTGTGATAGCAAGCCTAATATAGTCGCTTTAACACTTTCAATTTCATCGTTTAGTCGTTGCTGATGATGCATTAGCAGTATAACCCTTAAATTAGTCCTCAGTGATACTGCTATTATCTAGTTAGATTATCTTAGATGTTATGATTTGTATCAAATTGTGGCGCTTTCGCATACTTCTTTAACACTTCGGCTACTTCATCCTTGGCTTTTAAACGACGAATTTCATCAAATAATAGTCCTGCTTGTGGATATTGGCGTTTTAAATAACCAAGCCATTGTTTTGTGCGTGAGGCAAAGTATTTAGTATCTTTGCTTGCTGTTTGGTGCATAGATGAATGAATAATATGGTGTAAAATATTTTCCCATGTCAGTTCACTGTAGCTTTCTTTATTAACCTGCGCTTTAATTTTTCTTGCTAGATCAGGATGTGAAAGCGCGCCACGACCAATCATTAAGTCAGTGCAACCGCTGCGCTTTTGGCATAAAAGGGCATCTTCTACCTGCCAAATCTCCCCATTGGCGACCACTGCAATTTTTTTATCTTTGACCAAAGGAGGGATTTTTTCCCAATAGGCGGGTGGATTGTAGCCATCGCGTTTAGTACGTGCATGTATAGCAATGCTGTTAGCACCAGCGCTAACAACGGCATCGACAATTTCTTGGCTATTACTATCATCATCAAAACCTAAGCGAATTTTAGCACTTACTTCATGCTCATCATCAACGGCATCCCTTACCGTTTTTATAATCGAGTACATATGATCTGGATCTTTGAGTAATACAGCACCGCCTTTGCTTTTATTGACAGTTTTTGCTGGGCAACCAAAGTTTAAATCAACACCATGAGAGCCTAAGCCAATTGCTTTTACAGCATTTTCTGCTAACACGTCGGCTACTTGGCCTAATAACTGAATGCGAACTGGCGTGCCACTACGAGTGAGCCCCGCATTTTTAAGTTCAGGGCAATAACGGTGAAATACTTTATCTGGAAGGCAAGTATCTACAACACGGATAAATTCGGTCACACAAAGATCGAAGCCACCTATGTCGGTGAGTAGTTGGCGCATTTTAAAGTCAACGACACCTTCCATCGGTGCTAAAACAAGTTTCATAGTGTGATTAATTTATTACTGAAAAAGAGCGCCAGTTTACCTGTAAATCATAAATTGATAAAACGCTTATTAGGGTTTATAGTTAGTTTACTAAGTTATTTTTGAAAAAATAGATAATGTGAAAGTTTTTAGTTTTATGCAGGTCTACTTGTATAATGATGTTCAACAAGTTTAGAAGGTAATAAAAAATGAATACAATAAAGAAAAATTCAATTGCATTAACACTCGGCGCAGTGGTTGTTGGCAGTGCAAGTATGGCCAGTGCAGATGTACAAGCTAACCCATTTGAATTTCAGCAAATGGTTGCTGGTTACCAGTTAGACGCAGGTGAAGGCAAGTGCGGCGAAGGTAAATGCGGTGAAGCTAAAACCAAAAAAGAAGGCAAGTGTGGCGAAGGTAAATGCGGTGAAGCTAAAACCAAAAAAGAAGGTAAATGTGGCGAAGGTAAATGCGGTGGTCACTAAACTTTTCTTTTAAATACGTTAAGCTATGGGGCCTATTAGGCCCTTTTTATTTAATATGAGGTTTTATTATGGCTCACATTCAAACGCCTAACTTTGGCATGGTCGGTTTAGGTTTGCGAAGAGAAATGCTAGATGAGCTAGACGGTGCTGTACCAAAACAAATTGAGTTTATGGAAGTGGCCCCAGAAAACTGGTTAAAGTTAGGTGGACGCTTTGAAAAGCAGTTCAAACAGTTAACCAATACTAATTATTTTGTTTGCCATGGTTTGTCACTTTCCATTGGCTCGCCTGAGCCACTAGACCTTGAATTTGTAAAGTCGTTAAAACCGTTTTTTGATACTCATAATATTAAAGTATACAGCGAGCATTTAAGTTATTGTTCAGGAAAAGGACACATGTATGACTTAATGCCGATCCCTTTCACTGAGGAGGCGGTTAACCATGTTGTTTCTCGGGTTAAACAGGTACAAGATATTTTAGAACGCCCACTTGCGCTGGAAAATGTGTCTTATTATGGCGCGCCTGGACAACAGTTAACTGAGCTTGAATTTACAAACGCTATTTTAGAACAGGCTGATTGCCAGTTACTACTAGATGTAAATAATATTTATGTTAATTCAGTTAATCATGGCTACGATGCACATGCCTTTTTAGCTGCATTGCCAACTAACCGAATTGCTTATGCCCATGTTGCAGGGCATTACAACGAAGCCGAGGACTTGATTATAGATACTCATGGCACCGATGTTATTGATCCCGTATGGCAGTTGCTTGATAGCGCTTATGAAACACATGGTGTATTTCCGACGCTGTTAGAGCGGGACTTTAATATTCCACCTATTAACGTGTTAACCAAAGAGCTGGATATAATTCATCAATTACAAGCAAAGCACCTGCAGCGGTTATCCACTGAGCAAAGTGCTTAAACAGTCCTATGCAGCTAGTAATAACAACAGCATGGTTTTAAAAGAGTATTAACTATGAGTTTTATCGATATTCAAAATGAGTTTATGGCTCATATTCGCCAGCCCAACACGAACCCTTGCCCAGCAGATGTTGAAGACAGACGTATGGCTATTTATCGGGAGCTTTTTTTTAATAATATTAATGGGTTTGTTTCATCAGCATTTCCAGTTTTAAAAACACTCTATAGTGAGCAACAGTGGCTATTACTGGTTCGTCAATTTTTTAGTGAACATGATTGCCAGTCTCCTTACTTTTTAGATATTGCTGAAGAGTTTATAACGTATTTAATGACAAGTTATGTGCCCAAAGAGTGCGACCCTGTGTTTATGCTAGCGCTGGCGCATTATGAATGGATTGAGCTTGATGTATCGGTAACTCAGGCTGACTTGGATGAGAGCGAACTGGAAACGAATCAATTAACCCAAAGCCCTTTATATTTATCTAAAACGGCACGTAACTTAAGCTATGAATTCCCCGTACAACATATTAGCGAAGCGTTTCAACCGCAACAGCCCTCTGAGCAGCCACATTATTTTGTGGTGTACAGAGATAAAGACGATGAAGTACAATTTTTAGCAACTAATGCGATGACCGCCATGCTGTTGTCTATTATTGACAATAACGCAGGAAGCACATTTGCGCATGTTTGCCAGCAAGTCAGTGAAAATGCACCTCAATTTAGCCTTGAGCAAATAACTCAAGGCGCATTAAGTACCCTAACGGCTATGGCACAGCGTCAAATTATAGTGACAAAAAATTAAGATTAAGCTCTTTATAGATTATTTCACATCGTCTATTATAACGCCTTTATTTGTTGTGCTTAATAAAAGGTTGTACCGATGTCAGATGATAAAGAGTTTAAAGACCCGTTTAATGCGACTTACTTTTTTGCATTTTTAGCCGTGTTTGCTGGAATAGGGTGTTTAAATGCTATTTTAGGTTGGATCACCAGCTTGACGTAATTTTTGCTTTATTTCATAAGGCTGTTGTTTTCATCAGCCTTATATTTTTTTATCTTGTTTACCCTTCCTGAATTTTTATAACTACCGCAAACTCGCAATTTACGCTCACTTAAGGTTATAATCACCTGCTTTGTAATATGAACCATTGAGCAGTTAAAATTATGACTCAAGTAACACCAGCAATTATCAAAAACAGCATTACTACAATTGCTGATTACCCTAAAGCGGGCATTATGTTTCGCGATGTAACAACCCTAATGGCAAACCCTGAAGCGTTTAAAGCAACCATAGATGCATTTATTAACGCCTATAAAGATCAAGGTTTTACTAAAATTATTGGCACAGAATCGCGTGGCTTTATTTTTGGTGCACCGCTATCTTATGCCTTGGGAATTCCTTTTATCCCTGTTCGCAAACCTGGTAAATTACCGCGCGAAGTTATTCGCCAAGATTACCAACTCGAATATGGTGAAGATACATTAGAGCTTCATACTGATGCGATTGTAGCCGGTGACAAAGTATTGCTAGTTGACGACTTGTTGGCGACCGGTGGTACAATTGAAGCAACAGCCAAGTTGGTTGCAAAATTAGGCGGCAACGCCACAGATGCAGCATTCGTCGTATCGTTACCTGAACTAGGTGGGGAGCAGCGTGTTGAAAAAATGGGTATTAAAATCCTAAAATTGGTTGAATTCGAAGGCGAATAATCGATGAGTTATCAGGTTCTAGCGAGAAAATGGCGTCCTCAAACCTTTCATGAATTGGTTGGGCAGTCTCATGTTAAACAAGCGCTGGTTAATGCGCTGAATCAAAATAGACTGCATCACGCTTATTTATTCACTGGAACCCGTGGTGTTGGTAAAACGACCATTGCGCGTATTTTTGCTAAAAGCTTAAATTGTGATGAGGGCATTTCTGCCACACCATGTGGTCAATGTAGTAGCTGTGTTGATATAGAAGCAGGGCGCTACATTGATTTACTCGAAATAGATGCGGCCTCACGCACAAAAGTTGAAGATACTCGCGAAATACTCGATAACGTTCAATATGCGCCAACCCGCGGACGCTACAAAGTGTACTTAATTGATGAAGTACACATGTTGTCAAAGCACAGCTTTAATGCCTTATTAAAAACGCTCGAAGAACCACCTGAGCATGTAAAGTTTTTACTGGCGACCACCGATCCACAAAAATTACCGGTAACTATTTTATCGCGCTGTTTACAGTTTAATTTAAATGCCTTGTCGCAAGCTGAAATTAAGCAACAGCTTGAGCATGTTCTTACACAAGAACAGCTCAATTTTGATAATGATGCCCTAAGTATTATTGCTAAAGCAGCCGATGGCAGTATGCGAGATGCGCTGAGCCTGACCGATCAGGCTATTGCTCAAACAAATGGCGATATTAATAATCAAGCTGTTCAAGCCATGCTTGGTTTAATGGATACCCATTATAGTCAGAGTTTACTCGCTGCATTACTCGCGCAGGATGGCGCAGCCTTAATGGCTGAAGTTGCCCAAGTCGCGAGCAGAAATCCTAATTACATTGCACTACTTGATGACTTAATTGCACTTACGCATATTATTCAATTAAGCCAATTAGTGCCTGAAGCGGCAGCACTTGATAGCAATAATGCTGACTACATTAAGCATGTTGCAGCGCACACTCATGCTCAGCAAATTCAAGTGTATTATCAGTTATTACTGAATGGCAAAAAAGATTTACAGTGGGCGCCTGAGCCACGCTTAGGGTTTGAGATGATTATGCTACGATTGTTAGCATTTCAACCTGAGCACTCACAAACGACGCATTCAGCACCTAGCTCGCAACCCGCGCCAGAGCAAAATGCCACAGGGCGTACCAATGCATTGCGTGATATTTTAAATAAAAATAAACCAGCGCATAGCAATAGCACTGAAAGTCAGCCATCAATACATAATCCACAGCCAATAGAGGCTGCTGAGCCTGAGGTTTCGCGCTCTGATAATAGCCGGACTCACATTGAGCAAGAGTCAACGCAAAGTCAGCCAAACGTGTCTGATACAACGCCAATGAGCGATGAACAAGCGCAGCGTCAAAGCGAAGATGATGCCTACATGCAGCACAGCGATGTAGAACAAACCATTGCAGCGCAATACGATGATGTAATGAGTAGCGCGGTTGACCAAGGATTTAATCCTGAGCTATCAAACGTACCTAGTAGCACTGAGCATTCAGCGCCAACAATGGGCGAGCAAGAAGCACGTGCACAGTATGCAATAGCGCGTATTTTACGTGACAGAAATATTTCCGGTGCGGGTAAACTGTCAAGCGCAGCAACCGAAAAACCTGTTGTGCCAAAATCGACCCCTACTAGGCCCGTCGATAAACCTATTAGCAATACACCTCAAGCTGTAGCGCAGGAGCCGCCTCCATGGGATAGTGAGGCGGGTGATGAGTTACCAAAAAAGCCAGCGCTCCCCATGTCAGGGAGCAAGCCACAGGTAAGCACTAAACCTGCAAATAAAGTTGACTTTAAAGCAAAGCATCAAACAATTACCGAAAATCTTGCACCTGAGCTATTAGAGCAAATTAATCCGCAAAAACCGGCTCCTGTTGTTGAACAAGCACCAAGTATTCCGGTGCCGGATGATTTTCAAAGCCCCATCAGTGAAATTAGATTTGCCCATCAACAAGATGAATGGGCTTATTTAATTAAGCGAATGGGGCTTGGCGGGCGCATGCGCCAGTTTGCCTTGCATTCAATTTTTACCAAGCAAGACAATCATTTTCATATTGAAGTGGATGAATCGCAAAAGCATTTAGATACGCCTATGCTGCGCCAAAAGTTAAATGTGGCGTTATCGACTATTTATGGGCATAACGTTGAGCTAAATATCGACTTTGCCAGTGGGGTGATTGACTCGCCTTATTTAATTCAACAAAAAATTGATGCAGGTCGTCATCAGCAAGCGATTGATGTGATCACAAGTGATGAAAATATAGTACAATTTCAACAGCTATTTAGCGCTGAAATTGACGAAAACAGTATTCAGGCATTGTAATTAACTATCAGTGCCCTTATTTATACTTCAGTTAATGTATTAAAAGAAAGAGAGACGATTATGTTTAAAGGTGGAATGGGTAACATGATGAAGCAAGCGCAGCAAATGCAAGAGCGCATGCAAAAAGCCCAAGAAGAAATCGCAACAATGGAAGTCGTTGGTGAAGCTGGTGCCGGTTTAGTTAAAGTAACCATGCTTGGTAACCACAACGTGCGCCGTGTTGAGCTTGATGAAAGCTTAATGGAAGACGACAAAGACATGATTGAAGATTTATTAGCTGCAGCATGTAACGATGCTGTTCGCCGTGTTGCCGATGAAACGCAAGAACGCATGGGTAAAGTGACAGGCGGTATGCAATTACCACCTGGTATGAAAATGCCGTTCTAAGCAACTATGCAACTTTCAGATAGTTTAACATCGCTTATTGAAGCACTTCGTTGTCAGCCCGGCATCGGTCCGAAGTCTGCCCAGCGTATTGCATTTCATTTATTAGAGCGCGACCGTAAAGGCGGCACTCAGCTTGGCAATGCGCTAACAAAAGCGATGACGGCTGTAGGGCATTGTCAGTCGTGCCGCACGTTTACCGAGCAAGCACAATGTGATATTTGCTTAAGCACTAAGCGCCAAGACAGTGGTATTTTATGTGTTGTTGAATCGCCAACGGATGTACTCGCCATTGAGCAAACAGGTCAATACAAAGGGCTTTACTTTGTATTAATGGGGCATTTATCACCGATTGATGGCATAGGGCCTAAAGAAATTGGCCTTGATGTACTCGAGCAAAAGCTTGCGCAAGGCGGTATTAATGAAGTCATTTTAGCCACAAATCCTTCGGTTGAAGGCGAAACAACGGCGCATTATATTGCTCAGCTTTGCCACAAAAACAATGTGGGTGCATCGCGTATTGCTCATGGTATTCCTGTTGGTGGTGAGCTTGATTTAGTCGATGGAATGACGCTTATGCATGCATTTAGCGGTAGGCGCTTAGTCAGCCATGAATAGTTTATTTTAAGCTTAACTATTTGAACTTACTTTAAAAGCCTACATACATGCTGTAGGCTTTTTTGTTGGCTTTAATTGCAATATAAACAAAAGTTTAAGGATGGTATGGCTGCAATAACCCAAAGTGCTAGTGTGATTGTTGATGACTTTATCGCACCTGTTTGCCATGAACACATAAAAATTATTTATCAAGATGAGGCGCTTTTAGTGATCAATAAACCTAGCGGTTTATTGAGTTTGTCGGGTAAAAACCCACTAAATTGGGATTCCGTTCATTATCGCTTAGTCAATGGTCAACAGGGTAAAACAGCCGCCTTTGCAGAAGCAAAGTTACCTCATCGATTAGATTTTGGAACCTCAGGGATCATGCTGGTGGCACTCAATAGTGAGTCGGCAAAAAACCTCAATCAACAATTTCAAAGTCACACCATAAGCAAACGCTATGTCGCTATGTTGCAAGGAAAAGTGTGCGATAACCACGGACAAATAAATTACCCGATTGCTAAAGACAAACTCCATTTTCCTCGTGTTAAGTTATGTAACACCACAGGCAAAGCGGCCTTAACACACTACACAGTACTTAAGCGTTTTATTCAACCAATCAAGACGTTAGTGCAATTTACCCCCGTTACTGGTCGAACGCATCAATTACGTATTCATAGTCATGCAATTGGGCATCCTATTTTAGGTTGCGATTTGTATAAAAGTGAACAGAGTGAGCAGATGGCGTCGCGTTTGCAGCTACATGCCAGCGATATATATTTTCATCACCCAAGCACTCAAAAGCCGATGCATTTACACTGTGCTAGCCCATTTTGAACAGATATTGTTTTTTATAATATTGTTGTTTTTTGCTGGCAGCTTTTTTTACTTTTTTCCCTTGAAGTTCTCACACCTCCCCCCATATTAAGTGCATAACGCAGACACTTTGCAAATTGGAGATACATAAATGACTGCAGCACAAAAAGAAACATTAGGCTTTCAAACAGAAGTAAAACAATTACTAAACTTAATGATTCACTCGCTTTATTCTAATAAAGAAATATTTTTACGTGAGCTTGTATCAAACGCATCTGATGCAGCCGATAAATTACGCTTTTTAGCGTTATCAAACGGCGACCTATATAAAGGTGATGCTGATTTACGTGTACGTATTAGTGCTGATAAAGAAGCCAATACGGTAACCATTTCTGATAATGGTATTGGTATGACACGTGATGAAGTGATCAGCTCTTTAGGTACAATTGCAAAGTCGGGTACCGCAGAGTTTTTCAAAAACTTAACGGGCGACCAAAGCAAAGATTCACAACTTATTGGTCAATTTGGTGTGGGCTTTTACTCAGCGTTTATTGTTGCTGATGAAGTGACAGTGCGTACCCGTAAAGCAGGCGAGACAACAGCTGTAGAGTGGCAATCAAAAGGTGAAGGTGAATACACGCTGCAAGAAATTGAAAAAGAAGGCCGCGGTACAGACATTATTCTACACCTACGTGAAGAAGAAAAAGAGTACGCAGACGAATGGCGCCTTCGTAGTATCGTGACTAAATACTCTGATCATATTTCTACACCAGTACAAATGTACAAAGCAGAAGTACCAGAGTCTGAAGGCGAAGACGGCGAGAAAATTCCAGCAGTTCCTGGTGAGTGGGAAAGCATTAACCGTGCTACGGCATTGTGGACGCGTGATAAGTCTGAAATCTCTGAAGATGAATACAAAGAATTTTACAAGCATGTAAGCCATGACTGGGAAGATCCACTTAGTTGGGGACATAACAAAGTTGAAGGTAAAACTGAATACACCAGCTTGTTATACATTCCGAAAAAAGCGCCGTTTGATTTATGGAACCGCGAGCGCCAAAGTGGCTTAAAATTATACGTGCAACGTGTATTCATTATGGATGATGCTGAGCAGTTTATGCCAAGCTACCTGCGTTTCGTTAAAGGTCTATTAGATTCAAATGATTTACCACTGAACGTATCGCGTGAAATACTTCAAGATAACAAAGTGACCCAAGCTATCCGTAAGGGGTGTACGTCGCGTATTATTAAAATGCTTGAGCGTATGGCGAAAAACAAAGCCGATGATTACCAAACGTTTTGGAATGAATTTGGTCAAGTAATGAAAGAAGGCCCAGCAGAAGATGCGGCTAACAAAGAGAGCATTGCTAAGCTATTACGTTTTGCTTCAACGCATACCGATTCAGACACTCAAGATGTATCGCTTGAACAATACATTGAGCGTATGAAAGACAGCCAAGATAAAATTTACTATGTTGTTGCTGACTCATTTATTGCAGCTAAAAACTCACCGCATTTAGAGATCTTCCGTAAAAAAGGCATTGAAGTTTTACTACTAAGTGACCGTGTTGATGAGTGGATGATGAGCCACTTAACTGAATTTGCAGACAAGCAATTTCAATCAATTACTCGCGGTGATTTAGATTTAGGCGATTTAGACGACGAAGAAACTAAAAAAGCACAAGAAGAGTCTGAAAAAGAAGTTGCAGGCCTTATTGAGCGTATTAAGACCGCATTAGGTGATGATGTTAAAGAAGTACGCTTTACACATCGTTTAACCGATTCGCCAGCCTGTGTGGTGAGCGACGACAACGACATGAGCTCGCAAATGCAAAAGCTGATGGAGTCAGTAGGTCAAGCAGTGCCAGAAGCTAAACCTGTGTTTGAGCTAAACCCTGAGCATCAGATTGTTAAGCATTTAAATGATGAGCAAGACGAAGATAAATTTGCGCAGTGGTCACATGTATTGCTAGATCAAGCATTACTAGCTGAGCGCGGTACGCTTAAAGATCCAACTGGATTTGTCACTCGCTTAAATAAACTTATGCTTGATTTAAGCAAATAAGTATTAAAAATCAATGATTGAGTAAAAAGGGAACGTTTGTTCCCTTTTTTATGCGCTGGAGCATAGAGTTTATTGATTTTTAAAGGTTAAATTTGCTGCATAGGCGCTGCCCGAATGGGTCTGTCTGCCTATATGGATGGTGGCAAATGGCGTGAGCAGGACGCAGAAGCTTTGCTCGATTTTTACTCAGCCTACTAAGTTGCAAACATTGCGCCGCGATTAAAGTGCCCCTAGTTTGCACAAATATTATTCCGCAAAGGCCAACAGACTCTAGACAATTAGTATAAGTTACTTGAGTATCTGCGGCGCTTGTGGAAGAATTCAGACTTTAAAATAAACTCTCATATTAGGGGACAATGATATGCGCATTATTCTTTTGGGCGCGCCGGGTGCAGGTAAAGGTACTCAAGCTCAGTTTTTAATGGATAGATACGGTATTCCACAAATTTCTACCGGTGATATGCTACGAGCTGCAATTAAAGAGGGCACACCACTTGGCCTTGAAGCAAAAAAAGTAATGGACGCAGGTCAGTTAATTTCTGATGACATCATCATTGGCCTTGTTAAAGAGCGCATTGCAAAACCTGATTGTGAGAAAGGCTTTTTACTTGATGGCTTCCCACGTACCATTCCACAAGCTGATGCAATGAAAGATAATGGCGTTGTCGTTGATCACGTTATTGAATTTGATGTTGCTGATGAAGTGATTGTTGAGCGTATGGGTGGCCGTCGTGTTCATCCTGGTTCTGGTCGTGTTTACCATGTTGTTTACAATCCACCAAAAGAGGAAGGTAAAGACAACGAAACAGGCGAAGAGCTTATTATCCGTGCGGATGACACAGAAGAGACAGTTCGTAAACGCTTAGGCATTTACCATGAGCAAACAATGCCATTGGTTGACTACTATCAAGCAGAAGCGCAAGCTGGTAATACGCAGTACCATAAATTAGACGGTACTCAAGCGGTTGAAGCAGTAAGCAAGCAACTAGCTGAGCTTTTAGGTTAATTTTTATCTAAAATTAAAAGCATAATTAAAAAAAAACCGCTTCATAGCGGTTTTTTATTATCTGAAATTCGACCTTTAAAGCGTTTTAAGCTTTTCAATAACGCTATCGTATTCAGGCTCGGTTGATAAGCTACTAACTAATTGTTTATATATAACTTTATGGCTTTTATCGAGAATAAAAACAGCGCGAGTAAGTAACCCCATATCTTTAATTATTAACCCATACTTTTGGCCAAAATCACGCCATACAGAATCAGAAAGTGTCGTAACTTTATCGATATTTTCTGCTTTGCAAAAACGTTTTTGTGCAAAAGGTAGGTCAGCACTAATCGTCAACATGGCCACGCCAGGAAACTGTTGCGCTACTTTTTCATTAAAATGCTTTGTTTGTAGGCTACAAATGCCAGTATCTAAGCTTGGTACTACACTTATCAATACAGCCTGCCCTTGGTAATTTTCTAATGTAATGGCAGTAAAGCTGTCGTCGACCACTTTAAAATTTGGCGCATCAGCACCGACTTTAAGGCCTTGACCTAGTAACGTAACAGGTTTACCTTGCGCTGTTACTTTTCCTGCATCTAAGGTGTTTTCAGGTAACTCTGATGCAAAACTAGTGCAACAAAACAGGCTCAATGCAAAGGCTAATGAACGACGCATGGATTTTTTCCTTTTAAGAATTAACGTAATAGTGGTGAGTGTATTATACTGTGATGGAGTTACCAAGCAGAATAATTGACGCGTTTATTTTTCCCTAAAATTGTAAATAAGCAATACTTTGATTACTATGTATATATAAGAAATAGGTATTAATTAATAATATCCGTGCCTTTATTTTTTGCGGTGTCAGCGTACAACAAGTTTTAAAATAGAGAGATAATATGTCAACATCGGTTTTAATTTGTGATGATTCAAAACTAGCTAGACGTCAATTAGCTCGCTCTTTACCCGATGATTGGGATATTAAAGTTGAATTTGCATGTGACGGTGTAGACTGCATAAAACAAATAACTAAAGCCCAGCCTGAAATTCTTTTCCTTGATTTAAATATGCCAGAAATGGACGGTTATGGCGTGCTTGCTGCAATGAAAGAGCAAGGACTCGACGTTCTCACTGTTGTGGTATCAGGCGATATTCAACCGAGTGCGCATCAACGTGTGCTTGAGCTTGGCGCCATAGATTTTATTCAAAAACCGTGTTCCCCCGAAAAGCTTGCTGCCATTATTGAACATCATGGTATTAGAGATAGAGCACTGCGTGAACGCATGTCTCACTCGTTAGGTGAACAAGTTGACCCTGATGTTCGTGATATATATCAAGAGCTGACTAATGTTGCCATGGGTCAGGCGGGAGATTTACTGGCAAGACTGCTTAATGTATTTGTTAAGTTACCCATTCCTAATGTTAATGTTTTAGAAGTCAGTGAGCTCAACATGGCGTTAAGCTCTGTTGATACCAATGATACTACATCGGGTATTTGCCAAGGCTTTATAGGTGGTGGGGTATCTGGCGAGGCATTATTACTTTTAAATGACTCTAGCTTTAAAGAAATAGCCTCACTCATGAATTACGAAGGTGAACTAAACGACAAGGTTGAGTTAGAGTTGCTAATGGATGTAAGTAACATTTTAATTGGCGCTATTTTAACCGGCTTGTCAAAACAGCTCGACATGACCTTTAGCCAAGGGCATCCAATAGTTTTGGGGCAGCATCGGGACGTTTCTGAGCTTGTTCAGTCGAATAAGTCGCGCTGGCAACGGACTCTAGCCATAGAAATAAGTTACGGTATTGAAAATCATGATATTAGTTGTGATTTAATGTTGCTCTTTACTGAAGATTCACTGAAAACTTTGAAATACAAAGTTGCTTATCTACTAGAAGATTAAATATTTATGCCAGCTGATTTAGATTTGAATGAAATCCATTGGTTAATGGATATGTTTAATACGGTTGATGTCGGTCTTGTTGTACTCGATCGAGAATACAAAGTGCATGTATGGAATGGTTTTATGGAAAATCATTCTGGTTTGTTACCGAGCGCTGTAAAAGACAAAGACTTATTTGATTTATTTCCGGCCATTGATGAAAAATGGTTTAGAAGTAAATCTGAGTCAGTGTTTGTATTAAAGAATCGTTCATTTACTATTTGGGAGCAGCAGCCGTATATTTTTCGTTTTAAAAACTACCGACCAATTACCGGTAAAGCGGACTATATGTATCAAAATGCCACGTTTATTCCACTTACCAATGTGCGAGGCGAAGTCGAGCATATTTGTATTATTATTTACGATGTGACAGATATTGCGGTTAACAAAAAAGAACTAGAAGAGTTAAATAAAAAACTAGAACAAGTAAGCCAAACAGATAGTTTAACCCAGCTTGCCAATAGAGGGCATTGGGAGCATTTACTGCACCAAGAATTTTTACGAACGAAGCGAAACGAAGGTTGTTGCTCGTTATTAATTTTTGATATTGACCACTTTAAAAAGGTAAATGATGATTTTGGACACAGTGCTGGAGATGAAGCACTTCGTCATATAGCGAGTTTACTGAAAACTGCATTGCGTGAAACAGACATTGCTGGGCGATACGGCGGTGAAGAGTTTGTTGTTACTTTATTAGATACCGATAAACAAGGGGCGATTGTATTTGCTGAACGTTTACGCCAATTAATTGAAACCTCTCCGGCGAAATACAATGAGCACACGGTGCATATGGCCATTAGTGTGGGTATTGCGTGTTTTGATGATCAGTTTAAAGATCACGAACGCTGGATTGAAGCTGCCGATAAAGCGCTTTATCATTCAAAAGAAACAGGTCGAAATAAAGTGTCGGTATACGCTGATATAAAAAATGATGCTTAGGCATCATTTTTTAATTGGGGGGTAAAATAAGCAAGTCAGTTTTAAGTAAGCGCATTATTTTTTCTGCAGTATTACCAATGAGTTTTGCTTTAATTCCTACATTCCCAACAGATCCTATAATCACTAAATCAGCATTGAGCTTGGCCGCTAAGCTTGGGATCACCTGCTCAGGTAAACCCGCTTTAATATAAAGTTTGTCGCGTAAGTTATTATCAATAATGAGTTGTTGCTGTGATTGAGGTAATTTCTCAAAGGCATTGACTAGTTGCTCTTCTGAAAATACTAAGCCTAAATCTCTTAATATTGGAGAAATATACACTGTGTAGCCGGCATAAAATTCACAGTCTGTTCGCTGTGCGTATGCTAGGCCATATTTAATAATTGACTGATTAAGTTTATGTTTTGCGGTTTTTTCGCTGGCTAAATCAAGTGCGGCGAGTATGTTGGTATGCTTGCGCCATTTGTTATCTGCCGCTAAATACAAAGCGATGGGCGTAAAGCGGATAAGTTGCCAATCAAGTTCACTAAATTGGCTGTCGCTGTCGATATGGCGTGTTTTTATCACCATTTCGTAATCATCAGTATTAATATCTTCGTTAAGCCACTGCTCGGGGGCTTCATGCCATGCGGTTTGAAAGGTATAACTGCAACCCTCCAGTTCTGCGCTAATCAGTGGCTCCAACTGTGCCCTTAATGATGAAAGGCATTTATCTTGGAGTGAAAGCAATTGTTCTGGCGACAGAGAAAATAAAATATTGCCGGTTTCTTCAAAGCTAAATGCAACAATATCAATATGTTTATTCCCTTGCAGCGCTTTTTGTTTAGCATGCTGCAATGACGTTTTTGCAAATTCAACCGAATCAATCAGTACAAGAAGCTTTTTTTTGTCCATTATTTTTACTCTGTTGTATGGCGTGAATCATCAATTGGACATTGACCAATGGTTGAAATCTCACCAGAATTTGACTCCTGTTCCAGTTTTACCTTAAAGCCCCATAGTCTGTAAAGGTGTTTTAATACCTCCCCATGGGAGTTAGCCAGTGGAACGGCATTATGAGGTACATATCGTAGGGTTAAAGAGCGGTCACCGCGTAAGTCAACATCGTAAACTTGTATGTTAGGCTCATGATTACTAAGGTTATATTGTGCAGAAAGTGCTTCTCTAACCGCTTTGTAGCCATTATCGTCGTGAATAGCGCCTATTTCTAAATGTGGGTTACTAGCATGGTCGACTATGGTGAATAATTTAAAATCCCGAATCAGCTTAGGGGATAAAAATTGGCTAATAAAACTCTCATCTTTGAAATTTTGCATTGCAAAGTGCAGTGTCTCGAGCCAGTCACTGCCCGCATGCTCAGGGAACCAGCGTTTATCTTCTTCTGTTGGGTTTTCACAAATACGACGTATATCAACCATCATATTAAAGCCCAGTGCATAGGGGTTAATACCTGAGTAATAATCGCTATTGTATGGAGGTTGGTACACAACATTAGTATGGCTTTGTAAAAACTCCAACATAAATGAGTCGGTTAGTTTTCCCTCATCATATAAATGGTTCAAAATAGTGTAGTGCCAAAAAGTGGCCCAACCTTCATTCATTACTTGGGTTTGTTTTTGCGGGTAAAAGTATTGTGATATTTTTCGCACTATCCTGACGATTTCTCGCTGCCATGACTCGAGTAAAGGGGCATTTTTTTCAATAAAGTACAGAATATTTTCCTGTGGCTCTTGCGGGAAGTGGCGTTCGTGTTTTTTTGACTCTTGCTGTTGAGAAGGAATGGTACGCCATAATTCGTTAACTTGTGATTGCAAATACTCAGCCCGTTCTTGCTGACGCTTTTGCTCTTCAAATAACGAAATTCGTTGTGGACGTTTGTACCTATCAACACCGTAACTCATTAATGCATGACATGAGTCGAGTATGCTTTCTACTTCGGAAATACCGTACTTTTCTTCACAGCGGCTAATATAGTTTTTAGCAAACAATAAATAATCAATAATTGAGCCTGCATCAGTCCATGTTTTAAATAAATAATTCCCTTTAAAAAATGAGTTATGCCCATAGCAAGCATGTGCCATAACCAGTGCCTGCATCGGAAGGGTGTTTTCTTCCATTAGGTAAGCAATACAGGGGTTCGAATTAATCACAATTTCATACGCAAGTCCCATTTGACCGCGTTTATAATTTTGCTCCGTTTGAATAAATTTTTTACCATACGACCAGTGAGTGTAGCCAATGGGCATGCCTACACTTGAGTAGGCATCCATCATTTGTTCTGCGGTGATCACTTCAATTTGGTTAGGGTAGGTGTCTAACTTGTAGTGCTCAGCCACACGCGCTATTTCGTCTTGGTATTGTTGCAATAGTTCAAAGGTCCAATCTGGCCCATCACTTATTCGATTATCGTTCATAATGCTACCTCGCTTTGGCTATGCAGCCCCTTGCTGTTGACGACCTTTTTTAAATAGCTCCCTAAATATAGGGTAAATATCTTCAACACATTGGATATGCTGGATGGCAAAATTACTGTTCGTTTGACTAATGTTTTGATACTCGCGCCATAAACTTTGATGAGCACGTGTGGTAATTTCTATATAGGCAAAATAGCGAACAGCTTTAAGTATTTTATTACGTAAAATGTGTCCACATTGGGGCGTGTCATCGGCCCAATTATCACCATCAGAAGCTTGTGCTGCGTATATATTCCATTCATCAGCATTATAGCGCTCAGCTATTATTTCATTCATCAGTTTTAGTGCACTTGAAACAATGGTACCGCCTGTTTCTTGTGAATAAAAAAACTCTTGCTCATCAACTTCTTTGGCTTGGGTATGATGGCGAATATACACAACGTCGATGTCTTTGTAGCTGCGAGTTAAAAACTGATAAAGCAAAATGTAAAAGCGTTTTGCCATGTCTTTTGTTGCTTGATCCATTGAACCTGACACATCCATAATACAAAACATCACCGCTTTACTAGTTGGGTGTGGTTGTTTGTCGTAGTTACGAAAACGTAAGTCGTAATTATCGATAAAGGGCACGGTTTTTATTTGCTGTTTAAGTGTGTCGATTTCTTTTTGTAATAAGGCCACAGCGGCTTTATCACAGTGTGGTTGTTCAAGCAGCAGTGCTAGTTGCCCCTCAAGCTCGCTAAGGCGGCGTTTTTTACCTGCGGTCATTGCAATACGACGAGCTAGAGAGCCTTGTAATGAGCGCACTACATCAATATTACTGGGCATACCATCACTGCAAAACCCAGCGCGATGGGTTTTCATTTGCACTAGCTTATCAAGCTGATTTTCTTGCAAATTAGGGAGTTCTAAATCCTCAAATAACAAATCAAGGTATTCATCTTTAGAGATAGAAAAAACAAATTCATCTTGGCCTTCGCCAGAGTCACTTGCTTCACCTTCGCCTGCGCCACCGCCTTTGCCTCCTTTAGGGCGTTCTATTTTGTCGCCAGTAGAGAACTGATCGTTCCCAGGGTGTATTTGCTCTCTATTACCGCCTCTACCTTGATGAAAAGTAGGTTCGCTAATATCACGCTGCGGAATAGAGATACTCTCTCCAGAGCTTGAATCAGTGACACTGCGTTTATTGATCGCATCAGACACCGCTTCTTTGATCTGCTTTTTATAACGCCTAATAAAACGCTGGCGGTTAACTGTGCTTTTGTTTTTGCCATTTAAACGCCTGTCGATAAAATGCGCCATAATGACCTCCTAAAAACTGCAATTATGAAGGTTATTGCGATTTTCTAACCCGTAAATACCACTCAGATAGCAAGCGCACTTGTTTTTGCGTGTAGCCTTTTTCAACCATACGATTAACAAAGTCCTCATGCTTTTGCTGATCTTCAGCTGATGTTTTTGCATTAAATGAAATAACAGGGAGTAAGTCTTCCGTGTTTGAGAACATTTTTTTCTCAATAACCGTGCGTAGTTTTTCATAACTTGTCCACAGCGGATTTTTGCCATTGTTATGAGCGCGAGCACGCAGTACAAAGTTAACAATTTCATTTCTAAAATCTTTAGGGTTTGAAATACCTGCAGGCTTTTCTATTTTTTCAAGCTCAGCGTTGAGTGCATCACGGTCAAATAATTGCCCTGTATCAGGGTCGCGGTATTCTTGATCTTGAATCCAAAAATCAGCATAAATAACGTAGCGGTCAAAAATATTTTGGCCATATTCTGAATATGACTCTAAGTACGCGGTTTGTAGCTCTTTACCTATAAACTCAACATATTGTGGAATTAAATAGCCTTTTAAAAAGCTTAAATAACGTTCTTCAACCTCGGCACTAAATTGTTCACGCTCAATTTGTTGCTCAAGCACATAAAACAAATGCACAGGGTTGGCGGCCACTTCGGTAGTGTCAAAGTTGAATACTCGCGATAAAATCTTAAACGCAAAACGGGTTGAAAGCCCGGTCATGCCCTCATCAACACCAGCATAATCACGATACTCTTGATACGACTTCGCTTTTGGATCGGTGTCTTTAAGGGTTTCACCATCGTAAACTCGCATCTTAGAGTAAATGCTTGAGTTTTCCGGCTCTTTTAAGCGCGAAAGAGTGGTAAATTGGGCTAAAATTTTAAGTGTACCTGGCGCACAGGGGGCGTTGTAAAGCTCACTGTGTTCAATAAGCTTATCGTAAATTTTAATTTCTTCGGTCACTCGTAAGCAATAAGGAACCTTAACAATATAAACACGGTCTAAAAAGGCTTCGTTGTTTTTATTGTTTTTAAAGGTTTGCCATTCTGATTCATTAGAGTGGGCGAGTATCATGCCGTTAAATGGCAGGGCGCTTATGCCTTCTGTGCCGTTATAGTTACCTTCTTGGGTAGCTGTTAAAAGCGGATGTAACACTTTTATGGGGGCTTTAAACATTTCCACAAATTCCATTAAGCCTTGGTTGGCTAAACATAATGCGCCTGAATAGGCATAAGCATCAGGATCATTTTGTGCAAAGTGTTCAAGTTGGCGAATATCGACCTTACCGACAAGAGCAGAAATATCTTGATTGTTTTCATCTCCGGGCTCTGTTTTAGCAATCGCAACTTGATTTAAAATTGATGGGAAACGTTTAACCACTCTAAATTGACTAATATCACCATTAAATTCTTGTAAACGTTTTGCGGCCCATGGCGACATTACCGTTTTGAGGTAACGAGACTTAATTCCATATTCTTTTTCGAGTAGGCTGGCATCTTCAACGGGATCAAATAATGACAGCGGATGGTCATTAACCGGGGAGCCCTTAATTGCATAAATAGGCACTTGTTGCATTAAATACTTTAGCTTTTCAGCAATCGATGACTTACCGCCACCCACCGGGCCAAGCAAGTAAAGCACTTGTTTACACTCTTCTAAGCCTTGTGCCGCGTGTTTTAGATAAGAAACAATTTGCTCAATGGCGTCTTCCATACCATAAAAATCGGCAAATGCAGGGTAACGTGCAACAACACGGTTCGAAAATAAGCGACTTAAACGGGTATCGGTAGCGGTATCTACCATTTTAGGCTCGCCAATGGCCATCAGTAATCTTTCAGGTGCACTGGCATAAGCAGACTTATCGGTTTTACAAATTTCTAGAAACTCAGCAACACTGTACTCTTCTTCTTGTGTTGATTCATAACGTGCTTGGTAGTGATCAAAAATAGTCATAATGACCTCCGAAACCTACTTGGAAAATGTATTCACTATTAAAAGTCTAGTCACGAATTTAAATTTTTGTGCAATAAAATTAAAAATTTATATGAAAAATGATCATGATGCACTTTTAGAAAACAACCTACGTATAAACGGAATCAAATAAAGTAGCGGGCATAAAAAAAGACGCCTAAGCGTCTTTTTAAAGATTAGTTTAAAACTAATTATGCGAAGTTAGCGTTCGCGAATTCCCAGTTAACTAGTGACCAGAAACCTTTAAGGTAATCTGGACGCACGTTACGGTAATCAATGTAGTATGCGTGTTCCCATAAATCCACTGTTAGGATTGGTGTAACACCTGCATCTGTTAATGGTGTTGCAGCGTTAGATGTATTAACGATGTCTAGTGAACCATCAGCTAGTTTAACTAACCAAGTCCAGCTTGAACCAAAGTTATTTACTGCTTTGTCGTTTAACGCGTCTTTAAATGCGTCAAATGAGCCCCATTTAGCGTTAATTGCATCAGCAATTGCACCTGTTGGAGCGCCACCGCCATTTGGAGATAGGCTGTTCCAGTAGAAAGTGTGGTTCCAGATCTGAGCAGCGTTGTTAAATACACCGCCTTCTGAAGAACATACGATCTCTTCAAGTGATTTACCTTCAAACTCAGTGCCTGGGATTAAACCGTTAAGTTTAGTCACATAAGTGTTGTGGTGTTTACCATGGTGAAACTCTAACGTTTCTTGTGAAATATGTGGCTCAAGTGCATCAATTGCATACGGTAGTGACGGTAGTTCAAATGCCATTTTTTATCTCCATCTTCTTTTGGTTGATAGTCTATTTAGTAATACGTAATGCCTGCGCAAACAGGGCACTTATCTATACCAAACAGGAATATAGTGTTACTATAATTGTTGAGTATTTTACTCAAGTTTTAGCAAACAGCAATGCTCTTGCTAAAGCTATTTAAGATTGAGGCTTTAATTGCCTATGTTAATCTATATATCTGAGGCCACAGTGAAACTTTTTCAAGGCCTAATGTGTTCGCTATCGTCATTTTGAGGTTGTAAATGGAAACCATCGATAAAATTAAACAGCAAATTGCTGAAAACCCAATCATCTTATACATGAAAGGATCACCAAAACTGCCTAATTGTGGTTTTTCTTCACAAGCATCACAAGCATTAATGTCGTGCGGTGAACCGTTTGCATATGTGGATATTTTACTTAATCCAGACATTCGTGCAGAGCTTCCTGCTTACGCTAATTGGCCTACCTTCCCGCAACTTTGGGTTGAAGGCGAGTTAATTGGTGGCTGTGACATTATCATTGAAATGTTTCAACGTGGTGAATTACAACCACTGATCACTGAAACAGCTGCAAAGCATAAACCTGCAGACGCTGAATAAGCGTTTAGGTAAAAAAAGCTGCAATTTGCAGCTTTTTTTATGTCTATAAAGTATTTACTCATAGTTGCTTATACGATGACAGTACCGAATGAATAGGCAGCTTTTCGCGGTTTTTACTTAGCTCACTAGGTCATAAACTTCAGAACGCGATTGTATCATTTCTAAATTAGATGAGTTTTCAGCCTTAAAGCTAAACAACTCTCAAGGTAAACTTACAAAAACACTGATCCCGCCGACGTCCCGATTGTGTAGGCTAATTTGCCCATGATGGGCTTCAACAATTTCTCGACACAGTGCCAAACCTAATCCACTTCCTGCCACCTTGGTAGAATAAAAAGGGATAAGCGCACTGACCATAACTGTTTCACTCATACCTTTTCCTTTGTCGCTCACATTAATATGAGTGCCAAGGCTATCTTGTGTTACTTTTAAACTAATATGCTCTGCTAGCGACTCTGATTCATGTGCATTTTTCAACAGGTTAATCAGCAATTGTTCTATTTGGGTTTGATCGGCTTTTGTAGTGATGTCTTTTTGAAGGTCGAAATTAAATTGCCATTGGCTTTGTAATTGATCGAGTAATGAATGCCAGTCAACCGTTGTTATTTTAGGTGGTGGAAGTTTAGCAAACCTACCATAGCCTTGAACGAACTCGTTTAAATGCTTTATTCGCTCTTCAATGGTAGTGAAAACGCGCTTTAAACGAGGTTCATCCACTTTTTGCGTTAACAGTTGTGCACTATGTAACATGGATGACATAGGCCCTAGTGAGTTATTGAGTTCATGGCTAATGATCCTAATAACCTTTTTCCAAACTTCAACTTCTTGGCGGCTCAATTCGCGGGTCAACTGTTTAAAAACAAACAACCTATGGTGTTGGTTGTTAAGCAATAAGCGACCCATTGAAAGATGCCATGTTTGCGGTTCTTGTTCTGTTTTATCAAGAATAAATAAACCATCTACGCCTTTATTAACGGCATTAATTATTTGCTGTGGGGCTTTAGACAATAATGCTGAGATTTTTTCGCCTTCAAGGGCTGTACTTGCATTAAAAAAATCTCTCGCACTGTGGTTACTATAAACAATAAAATCATTATCATTAACCAATAATACAGCTTGAGGGGCGTTTTGTAATACCTTATCAAGCATTAACTCTCGTTGGTAAACCCATTGTTTTTCTTGTCTTAATTGCTTTGCAGTTTGGTTATAAAGCTGGCACAAATGACCTAATTCATCATTATGGTTATAGGCCAGTAAAGTCGATAGTTCCCCATCCTTAAAATTTAATAAGCCAGTTTCTAATGAAGTAATACCTTGAACCAGTTTACCACTGAGTCGATGAGCCAATAAACTACTTAGAATGGCTGTAAAAATGACACTTAGTGCTGTTTTTATAGCGTCAACACCCAGCAGCCAACAACAGATAAAAACAGGGATCACAGAGGAAAATACGCATACTAAAATCACTTTAGACGTTAAAGAGAAGCGGTATCCTGATTTAACCATTAGTAGGCAATCTCAAACTTATCAAGACGACGGTACAGTGCTTGTCTGCTAAGGCCAAACTCACGTGCTACTTTGGCAATCACCCCTTTATGTAAACGCATAGCATCCTCAATTTGTTGTTTGTTAGGCTCTACTTTTTGAGTGTGTGTTTGAGACGTAACAGGAGTTAAACCAAAGTCGTCGATGCTTATCTCACCGCTGGGTTTGAGCACACTGACACGTTTACATGCATTTTCAAGCTCACGAACATTACCGGGCCATGAATGGGCTAAAAGTAGGTTTTCGCATTGTAAATCCAGCTCACGTTCTACTAAAAAATGACGAATAAGAGGAAGTATGTCATCCGGTCGTTGGCTAAGACTTGGTAGGTTAAGTTCAATCACATTTAAGCGGTAGTATAAGTCTTCTCTAAACAGCCCTTTACTGATTGCATCTGTTAGGTTTTCATTGGTCGCTGATATTACACGGACATTAACTTTTCGAGTTTGGGTTGAACCTAAGCGCTCGAATTCTCCAGTTTGTAAAATCCGTAGGAGCTTCATTTGCCCTGATAAAGGGAGATTACCTATTTCATCTAAAAATAATGTGCCACCGTCAGCTGCTTCAAATCGACCAATCCTTTGTTTTGTGATCCCAGTAAAAGCGCCTGCTTCTGCACCAAATAATTCTGCTTCTATTAGTTGATGGGGAAGGGCACCTGCATTGACCGTAATAAACGCAGCATTTTGGCGAGGTGAGTTTGCTTGAATAATTTGTGCTATGCGCTCTTTACCACTGCCATTTGGGCCTGTTATTAATACTGAGACATCAGATTTGGCGACTTGTAATGCCATTTTAACTAATTGCTCCATGGCCGTACTGCGATAAATTAAACCTACTAAATTAGCATTTTCTAAAGATGCATCCCGCTCTTGCTGGTGGCGCAATAAGGTTTGATTTTGTTTTTTTGTCTTTCCTAGTTCAATTAGGTTTTTAACACAGGTAAGAAGCTTGGCATCATCCCATGGTTTTGGTAAATAATCAGCCGCACCGGCTTTGACAAGTTCAACGGCTGTTTCAAGCTCGGTCCATGCAGTGATCAGAATAATGGGCAGATGGGGATTTAGCTCTCTGAGTTGATAAAAGAGTAACTTTCCCTCTTCTCCTGAAGTTGTGTCGTTACTAAAGTTCATATCTTGAAGTACAAGTGCAATACGCTGGTATTGCACAATTTGAATAGCTTCAAATGGGCTATTTGCAGTAACCACTTTATAGTCGTGAATCTCTAGCAATAATGACAGAGCATCTAAAATTGCAGGATTGTCATCAACGATAAGTATTTTTTCCATGTTAATTTAATCGCTGTTTATTATTATTTAAATATTGAAAATGCTACACCGCGTTTAGCCAGTGTAGCATAGGTTGGGAGCTGTGCTATATGGTTCGGGTTGCGATACTCGGCGAAATATTTGCTGCGCGTTTAGCTGGGCCAAATACAGCCAAAAGACTCATTGTAAACACCATGATTGCCGTGACAGCAATATAACTTGATGGTAATGCCGCTATTGAAAAATGTTGCATTAATAACTGACCGAGTAAAAGTGCTGAAATAGCACCTAAAAATAAGCCAGCAATGCAAATCAGCGCATTTTCAACTAAAAAATAATTAACAATTGCAGATTTACGAGCGCCTAAAGCACGACGGGTTCCAATTTGCTTGGTACGTTTATTTATATTAAATAGCGTCAAACCAAAAATGCCCAGTGCGGTTACCAATACCAGTATGGTTATGAGCACAATTAACATACGCATCATCAATGTGTCTTCAGCCATGTATTGGGCTTTATCTTGGTCAAGGCCCCGAATTCGAATAATTACACGTTTGTTGTAATTTTCTAGCATCTCGTCTTCAATTCGTTTAGCAATATTTGCCCGCTCATTGGCTGCTGTGCGAACTAAAAAACTCCCCGAGATATTAGGATTTATATAAGGAATTAATGCGACATTATTTGGGCGGCTGCCTTTGAGCCATGGGCCTTTTGCATGCTTAATTACACCAATGACTTTCATTGGAATATCACCAAGGAATATTGTTTTTCCTAATCCATCTTCATCAGGAAATAGCTCATTTAATAATGCCTGTGTCACAATGGTAACATTGGCTCGCTGATCATTATCGTTAGTTACAACAACTTCGTCTTCTCTAAAATTGCGTCCAGCAATAAGTTCAACCCCAAGCGTGTTAATTGCATGATCATCTGTAAAAAAGTAAGCAGTTCTTGCAGAAAGCCCAGGCTCAGGGGCTGAATTTATACTGAAGTCAGAAGAGCTACCACTTCCCGATAAGGGGATGTTGTTTATATAGGCGGCGTCTTTCACTGCGGGTAAAGCTCTTAACATCGCTTCATCAAGTTCAAATTGTTGGTGGCTTTTGACATCTTTGCCAAAGTGCATGACATGAAAAGCAAGTATTTCATCTTCGGGGTATCCTGTATCCTGATTAAGATAAGTCATTCTATCTTGAATAATAAACGCTGCGTTACTGACAATAGCAGTAGTAATAGCTATTTGGATAAGTAACAGCAGCGCACCAACTTTAGATCGACACAGTGCATGGAAAATAGGTTTAATTTCTAACATCATAGTGTTCGTCCTTATTGGCTTTTTAGGTAAATTGCAGGATTGGTTTTACATACCAGCCAAGCAGGGTAAAGCCCAGCTATTATGCAGGTGCTAATTGCAATGAGTGGGGCGCTCAATAACATGGTTAAATCCATGGTCGCTAAGCTTTCGTAGTAGCTATAGCTTTGGCGAACACCCAATAAGCCAAACTGGGCAAGGACAATACCAAGTAGCCCACCTAATAGTCCTAGCATGGCGACTTCGATAATATGTTGCATAAAAATCTGTCGCTTACTGGCTCCAAGTGCACGGCGTACACCGACTTCTGGAGCTCGACGTAAAAATTTTGCAAGTAATAAGCCGAGAATATTCGCCAAACATACAGCCAAAAACATAAAACTAAGTGCGACTAAAATTTTGTTATCTTCACTGACCACGTTGTTATAGGCCATCCACTGGTTAACATCTCGAATACTGTAAGCTAACTCTTTGCGATTAAAACGACCAAGCTTTTGTTGCTCTTGCATGTAGGCTAATAAATAATTTTCATAATCATTTTTTTGTTGTTCGTTAGTTAATTCAACCCAGAATTGAATCCACACCATTTCTGACTGTAACTTGGCACTAAAGCTTCTAACATCCTCATGTTTCCAACCATTGGTATTCCCCCAATTACCAAGCTGTTTTGCTTCAAGAAGACTAAATGGCATAAAAAGTTGTTCAGGGTCATTAAATGAACCATTATTTAAATCGTAGTATTTGATGGTTAATGGCCAGTTTCTAGTAACCCCAACCACTTCATAACTCGCATCATCAAGGTAAATAATTTTACCCACTGAATTTTCGCCAGCAAAAAGCTTATTATTTAACTCTTCACTGATCACAACAACGGGGGTCGCGTTTTCTTCTTGCTGCTGAGACCATTTTTCACCATAGAGAAACTCAAGATCAAACATATTAAAAAATTCTGGGGTTGTTAGTCTCGCACTTTGGCTAAAAGGTTTTACTGTGTCAGAGTCTATGTAAACAGAGAATCCACTGCGCACCATTTTTAAACGCTGGCCACCTATCTCTGATTTATATAGGTTTGCAGCATCTTGATAAGTTAGTTGTAGCGGGAGGTTATCAGACGTCCACCAAGTGTGGCCATCATCCATTACTTGCAACTGCACAGCATAGAGCTGGCTACTTTTATGCGCAATGGGATCCGCTGACATCATGTGATAAACGCTTAAACTCGTCATAGTGATGCCAATACCAATGGCAATCGCCAGTACCATTAAAAAGCTTACTAACGGTGTGC
Source organism: Pseudoalteromonas sp. SM9913 (assembly GCF_000184065.1). Lineage (NCBI taxonomy): Bacteria > Pseudomonadati > Pseudomonadota > Gammaproteobacteria > Alteromonadales > Pseudoalteromonadaceae > Pseudoalteromonas > Pseudoalteromonas sp. SM9913. The sequence continues at coordinate 1,938,182 of NC_014803.1, read as the reverse complement.
GCTTGAAGCTGCGCCAACTTAAATCGAGGTAATGTAGAAGCATGGCTTAGGCTCCAGCAACATTTTTAAGGTTTTGTGCACCTTGGTACAAGGTGAAATCAGCAAGTTGACCGTCTACAACTTGAATATTTCGAGGGGCACGCCGAGCAAGTTCTGCATCATGGGTGACCATGACAATGGTTGCGCCATCGCGATTGATTTGTTCAAGCAGCTCCATTACTTGACGAGCCATAAGGCTGTCGAGATTACCGGTAGGTTCATCGGCTAATAAAAATCGTGGCTCGCCAGCAAGCGCCCGTGCTATGGCCACTCGTTGTTGCTGTCCGCCAGAGAGTTGCTGTGGCAAATGTTTTGCCCGAGAGGCAAGGCCAACTTGTTCTAAGCATTTTTCAATGCGACGTTTACGCTCTGCGGCTTTAATACCCCTATAACGTAGCGGTACTTCAATATTTTCATATAAGTTTAAGTCAGGTATTAAATTAAACCCTTGGAAGATAAAGCCTATTTTTTGATTTCGACAATCTGCACGTTGATTATCGTTTAACTTACCGACATCAATTCCATCAAGTAAGTATTCACCTGCGGAGAAGGGCTCTAACATTCCAGCGATATTTAAAAAGGTCGTTTTTCCTGACCCGCTAGGGCCTGTTACAGCAATAAATTCGCCTTCATCAACGTGCAGATTAAAGTCACGTAATGCATGGGTTTGCACCATTTCAGTTTGATATACTTTACTTATATTATTCATCTTTAACATGCTTTTTCCTTTTATTATTTGGTTCTACGCGATTGTTAGCGAAGTAATAACGTGTGTGTGTGTTTGAAACTGTTATAGCTTGAGATAATCAATTCATCGCCAGCTTGAACCCCTGAAATTAACTCAACCGCATTAATGCTGGTTGCACCAATTGAAATATCAATGAGCTGAGCTGTATCACCGGTAATTTTATAAACCTGTGTGCCGCCTTGTTGTAAAAATGCCCCACGCTTAACCTGTAAAACATCGTCACGATTTTCTAATAAAATACGTGCGGTTAATCGTTGGTTTTGTCTGATGCCCGTCATGTCTTTGTTAAAACGTACACGTGTTGTGACTTCTCTATTATTGACTTCTGGTGAAATGGCAGAAAGGGTACCCATCACTTTGCTAGCGCCCATTGTTATCTCTACGTCCATACCTAAACCAAGGTCATTTGCATAACTTTCAGGGACTTGTAGTTCTGCTTCAAAATTGCTCAAATCAACTAAAGTCATTAGTGGTTGGCTTTGTGTTACCGCTTCTCTTTGTTGAACTAGTAAGTTACCTACAATCCCTGACACAGTGGCTTTAATTGTTAAGTTATTAACTTTGCGAAGTAGATCATCGACAATCAGTTGTTGACGAGTGACATCTCGTTTAGCGGCCTGTAGTTCAAAAGCAAGTGTATCTTTGGACAATTCAACTTCTTGCTCTGCATGTTTATAAGAAAGTTTTGCACGGGTAAGCTCATCAATGGCTTTTTCATGATCAATTTGACTGATCACATTTTTTTGCATTGACAAAGTCGCTCTGCGATTTTCTCTATCGGCAGCGTTTAATTCTACTTGTGCTAGATCAAGCGCTTTATTTAAGCTTAATGATTGGCGGCGTGCCTCAAGGTGTTTACGTTGTAGCTCGCCCTCAAGACGAGCTAAAACAGACTGTTGCTGCTTTAATTCGTTTGTGAGCTCGGGGCTCTCAACCATGGCTATTACATCATTCAGTTTGACTGAGTCACCAGCATTTACCTTCAATGAAACAAAGCCTCGTTCAGGGCTGTAAACTTTTGGTGCTCTGGCGGCTACAATTTTACCGCTGGCTGCAACATCACGTATTAGTGATTGGCGCACCACTGTGGCTATTTGTAGGCTTACTCTATCAACCGAGATAGTACCTTCTTGATCAGTATTTAATAATGCATATACACATAGAGCAACTAAGCCCACAGTAAATATAAACAGCCATATGTTTTTTTAAAATTTATAGGTCGTGAGATTTGCGTGTCTTGCCCGCTAGTGTCTTTAATCATTATTTGTTCTCTTTGCTTAGTGTTTTTCAAACACAGTAATCATTAGCGAGGCAATAAACAGAATAATTGGTGAAATTAAAAATAAGCCAATAGTAAACATTCAAATGCCCTCAAAATTTATATAGTTATGGAATATTCGAATAGCGTGCCATTTTTTATCTTGTTGAATTTAATTACTTTTTATTTTTAAACTTTCTTTTTATGTGTCCGCGGACATAAAAAGTGTCCGCTGCGGGCACTTTTTTGATTTGGCTGTGGGGTGAGATTACCTCAACGTAAAGCAAAGAAAGTTGTTAATTAATGCATAGCATAAGACTAACGTGCAAATTCATTGAATAAACTATGTGCTAATAGAAGTCGATGTAATTAAATGTCATGTTTAGATGTATTACGAATAAAGCAAAAATGATGGAATGATATCTGGTGAATAGTTATTCATTTTAAGCCTACTTTACGTTTACGTAAACTGCCTGTTGTGAGGAGGTTTTATTTACAAGTTCTTAAAAATAACACCGGTGTCATTAAAGTTTTCGATCCAATATCTACTCAAATGTTAATATTTAGCATTATTTTATGATTTTTAATGAAGTTGAAATATATTCAATATAATGAATATGTATTCAGAAAGATATTGACTCAGGTTAGGAATAACGCTAATTTTGATCGTCTGTTAGCAAATCGTCGAGCCGTTCATCCACGTTAACAGTGCAGCAAGGGGAGGGGTCCATGTTATATGACTCAAAACTAGAAAAAGATAATTGTGGCTTTGGCTTAATAGCCCAAGTTAATAACCAAGCGAGTCACCGACTCATCCGTACGGCGATCACCGGTTTAGATCGCATGCAGCACCGCGGCGGTATATCTGCTGATGGTAAAACGGGTGATGGTTGTGGCTTGTTACTTCAAAAACCAGACAGCTTCTTTCGTGCTATTGCTGCTGAAAATAATTGGCATTTAGGTAAAAATTACGCCGTTGGGATGATTTTCCTCAATGCTGATCCGGTATTAGCACAAGCAGCTAAAGATGTTTTAAGCGAAGAACTAGAAAAAGAAACGCTTAATATTTTAGGTTGGCGTGTTGTCCCTACCGATCCATCAATGTTAGGACCTATAGCACTAAAGCAATTGCCTGGGTTTGAACAAATTTTTATTAGTGCGCCAGAAGGTTGGCGTTCTAAAGATTTAGAGCGACGTTTATATGTTGCACGTCGTCGTGCAGAAAAGCGCTTGATGGATGATGAATCATTTTATATTGCGAGCTTATCTGGGCTAGTCACCATCTATAAAGGCTTAATGATGCCTGCTGACTTGCCAAATTTTTATCTCGATCTTGCTGATATTCGCATGACCAGTGCTATTTGTGTTTTTCATCAACGCTTCTCTACAAACACACAGCCTCGCTGGCCTTTAGCGCAACCATTTCGTTATTTAGCGCACAATGGTGAAATTAATACTATTGAAGGTAACCGTCAGTGGGCCCGTGCACGCTCTTATAAATTTGCTTCGCCGCTTATTCCTGATTTACAAAGCGCAGCGCCGTTTGTTAATGAAACAGGGTCTGACTCATCTAGCCTCGATAATATGCTAGAGCTGTTTTTAGCTGGTGGTATGGATTTATTCCGTGCGATGCGCATGCTAGTGCCGCCAGCATGGCAAAAAAACCGTGCTATGGATGACGACTTACGTGCATTCTATGATTTTAATTCGATGCATATGGAACCGTGGGATGGCCCTGCAGGGATTGTTATGTCGGATGGGCGTTTTGCAGCCTGTAACCTAGACCGTAATGGCCTGCGCCCTGCGCGTTATATTATTACTCAAGATGGCTTTATTACTTTAGCCTCTGAAGTGGGTATATGGGATTACACCGCTGACGAGGTGGTAGAAAAAGGACGTGTAGGCCCGGGCGAACTCCTCGTTATTGATACTAAATTGGGTAAAATTTGGCATTCAGATGAAATTGACCAAGATTTAAAATCACGCCACCCTTATAAGTCGTGGTTAGAAGAAAACGTTAAACGATTAACGCCTTTTGAAGCACTTACCGAGCAAGATGCGGGCAATCGCTCATTTGATGATGAAACCCTTGTCAAATACCAAAAGATGTTTGGCTATACTAACGAAGAGCTAGACAGCGTCATTCGTGTCATGGGTGAAAATGGGCAAGAAGCCACTGGCTCAATGGGTGACGATACGCCGTTTGCCGTACTGAGCGAAGGGCACCGTTCACTTTATGATTATTTCCGTCAAAAGTTTGCTCAGGTTACTAATCCGCCAATTGATCCGTTACGTGAAAACCATGTAATGTCGCTTGCAACGTGTATTGGCAGTGAGCAAAACGTATTTAATGAAACAACAGGGCACGCTAAACGCCTGCAATTTGATACGCCTATTTTAATGTATGCTGATATGCAGCAGCTACTTAACGCCGATGAAGCGCATTACAGCTATTGTAAGATTGATATTACTTACACCGTAGAAGAAGGCCTTGAGAATGCGGTTAAGCGCATCTGTGATGAAGCACAAGCAAAAGCCGCATCTGGCTGTATTATGCTGGTATTAACGGATCGTAACTTTGATGACAATCAATTACCTATTCCTGCTGCTATGGCGGTGGGTGCGGTACAAAAACGCTTGGTAGATAATAACTTACGCTGTGAGTCAAATATTATTATTGAAACTGGCAGCGTTCGCGATGCGCATCAATTTGCGGTACTACTTGGATTTGGTGCAACCGCAATTTACCCGTATTTAGCGTACGAGTCACTTGTGGCTATGAGCGATACCAAGGTAATTAATAAGTCATACTGTGAAGTTACACTGGCTTATCGTCAAGCAATTAATAAAGGCTTGTACAAAATCATGTCTAAAATGGGCATTAGTACCGTGGCTTCATATCGTTGTTCAATGCTGTTTGAAGCAGTTGGTCTATCGGACGCTATTGTTGAGATGTGTTTTAAAGGCGTGGCGAGTCGTATTAAAGGGGCGTGTTTTAGCGACTTTGATGACGATCAGCAAAGCTTGCATAAACTGGCGCTTAGTAAACGTAAATTATTAAGCCATGGTGGTTTATTTAAGTACGTACACGGCGGCGAGTACCATGCTTACAACCCTGATGTGATTCAAACGTTACAAAAAGCAGTACGTAGCGGCGAGTACAGTGATTACAGCGAATACGCAAAGCTAGTAAATCAACGTCCAGTCGCGACTCTGCGTGATATGTTGGCTTTAAAACTGCCAGAAAAGGGTATAAGTATTGATGAGGTAGAGCCTGCCACTGAGCTTTATAAACGGTTTGACTCAGCCGCCATGAGTATTGGTGCATTATCGCCAGAAGCGCATGAAGCACTCGCAATTGCCATGAATCGTTTAGGTGGCTGCTCAAATTCTGGTGAAGGTGGCGAAGATAAGCTGCGTTACGGTACAGAAAAAAATTCACGTATTAAACAAGTAGCTTCGGGTCGATTTGGTGTCACCCCACATTACTTACGTAGCGCTGATGTTATTCAAATAAAAGTGGCACAAGGCGCTAAACCTGGGGAAGGCGGACAATTACCGGGTGAAAAAGTCACTCCCTATATTGCCAAGCTTCGTTACTCAGTACCGGGTGTGACACTTATTTCACCTCCGCCGCATCACGATATTTATTCTATCGAAGATTTAGCCCAGCTTATTTTTGACTTAAAACAAGTAAACCCGAATGCATTGATTTCAGTAAAACTGGTATCTGAACCGGGTGTTGGCACAATTGCAACCGGTGTAGCAAAAGCGTATGCCGACTTAATTACCATTTCAGGCTATGATGGTGGCACAGGTGCAAGTCCATTAACCTCGGTTAAATACGCTGGCAGCCCATGGGAGTTGGGACTTGCTGAAACACAGCAAGCATTGGTAGAAAATGGCCTTCGCCATCGTATTCGCCTGCAAACAGATGGTGGTTTAAAAACCGGCCTTGATATCATCAAAGCGGCCATTTTAGGCGCCGAAAGTTTTGGCTTTGGCACAGGGCCTATGGTTGCATTAGGCTGTAAATACTTACGAATCTGTCACTTAAATAACTGTGCGACAGGTGTGGCAACACAAGACGAAACATTACGTCAAAAGCATTATCATGGTCTGCCAGAAATGGCGATGAATTACTTTAAGTTCATTGCTCAAGAAGCGCGTGAAATTATGGCAAGTTTAGGGGTTGCAAACCTAATCGATTTAATTGGTCGCTTAGACTTACTCGAAGCCATTGAAGGCAAAACAGCGAAGCAGCAAAAAATAGATTTATCAGCGGTTATCGCTCAGCCAAATAACCCAACAGGTGAAACTCTGTTTTGCAGTGCACCAAATAGCTCGCATTATTTAGGTGAGTTAAATGAGAGCTTACTAGGCAAGGCACAAGAGGCAATAGATAACTCAAGCGGCATTTCATTAGTAAGTCGTATTTGTAATACCGACAGATCAGTAGGTGCCATGCTTTCTGGGTATATTGCTGATAAATACGGTAATCAAGGCATGGCCGCAGATCCGGTAGTTATTGAATTACATGGTACAGCTGGTCAGTCATTCGGTGTATGGAATGCCGGTGGCCTTGAAATGACTTTGGTTGGCGATGCTAACGATTACGTTGGTAAAGGCATGGCTGGCGGTAAGCTAGTTATTCGCCCACCATTGGGTTCGTCATTTGAAAGTCATAAAGCAACAATTATTGGCAATACCTGTTTATATGGTGCAACCGGCGGTAAATTGTTTGCAGCAGGATGTGCAGGCGAGCGTTTTGCTGTACGTAACTCAGGCGTGCAAGCTGTTGTTGAGGGCGTAGGTGATAACGGTTGTGAATACATGACCGGTGGCGTTGTGTGTGTACTTGGTAATGTAGGAGTGAACTTTGGTGCAGGTATGACCGGTGGTTTCGCTTACATTTTAGATGAACGAGGTGATTTTGAGAAACGCATTAACCCAGAGTTGGTTGAAGTGGTTACTTTAGATGACTTAAGTTCACATCAAGAGCATTTACGCGGCTTAATTGCTGATCATTTAGAGCTAACAGGCTCATGCAGAGCAGAAACTATTTTAGCTAACTTTGAACTTTATTTACCGATGTTCAAATTAGTAAAACCTAAATCAAGTGACGTAAAAAGTTTACTCGGGCACCGCGCTCGCAGTAGCGCCGAACTACGTGTTCAGGCGCAATAAGGGGGCAGTATGAGCGAAAATGTATATCAATTTATAGACGTGCAGCGTGTAGACCCACGCAAAAAACCAATCTCGTCGCGTAAAAAATCGTTCGTAGAAATTTATGAACCCTTTTCAGAAAATCAGGTTAATTCACAAGCGGATCGTTGCCTTGATTGTGGTAACCCTTATTGTGAGTGGAAATGTCCAGTACATAACTATATTCCACAATGGTTAAAACTGATCCGTACAGGGCGCATTTTAGAGGCCGCTGAGCTATCGCACCGTACTAACAGTTTGCCAGAAGTGTGTGGACGAGTATGCCCGCAAGACCGCTTATGCGAAGGCTCATGTACATTAGATGAAGAGTTTGGTGCAGTAACAATCGGTAATATTGAAAAATACATCACCGACACCGCGTTTAAAATGGGCTGGAAACCAGACATGTCCTATGTAACATGGACTGATAAAAAAGTTGCCATTATTGGCGCAGGGCCTGCGGGCCTGGGCTGTGCAGATATCTTAGTGCGTAATGGCGTAAAGCCTGTGGTATTTGACCGTCACCCTGAAATTGGTGGGCTGTTAACCTTTGGTATTCCTTCTTTTAAATTAGAAAAAGAAGTCATGCAAAAACGTCGCGAAATATTTACCGAAATGGGTGTTGAATTCAAGCTTAATGTCGAAGTAGGTAAAGACATTAGCATGGATGAAATACTTAATGAGTATGACGCTGTATTTTTGGGCGTGGGGACTTATCAGAGTATGCGAGCGGGGCTTGAGAACGAAGATGCGCCGGGGGTGCATGATGCCCTGCCATTTTTAATTGGTAACACTAACCGTGTTATGGGTTACGATGAGTCTAAACAAGCTTGCATTGATATGGCAAACCAAAAAGTAGTGGTACTAGGTGGTGGTGATACAGCAATGGACTGTGTGCGTACCTCTATTCGTCATAACGCGTTAAAAGTAACGTGTGCTTATCGTCGTGATGAAGAGAACATGCCTGGTTCAAAACGCGAAGTAAAAAATGCCAAAGAAGAGGGCGTCATTTTTACTTATAACGTTCAGCCTAAAGGGATTGTGCTTGATGACAAAGGTGCTGTAGCCGGTGTTAAAATGGTAAAAACTCAGCTTGGCGAGGCAGATGAAAACGGCCGCCGTCGCGCTGAGGAAGTACCGGGTTCAGAGCATATTATTGAAGCCACACAAGTGATTATGGCATTTGGTTTTAAGCCACATAAAATGGATTGGCTAGAGCAGTACGACGTTGAAATTAACCACTGGGGTGGTATTAATGCACCCGAGCAAGGTGAATTTACACATCAAACCACTAATCCTAAAATATTTGCTGGTGGCGATATTGTTCGTGGTTCAGACTTAGTGGTCACCGCTATATTTGAGGGGCGTAACGCTGCAGAAGGCATTATGGATTATTTAAAAGTGTAAATAATGCTTTTGTTAGAATGGAGTCAAAAGCAAACCTTCGGGTTTGCTTTTTTTATTTCCTCAGTTTTACAAACAAAGGTAAATATTTATGGTTCCATAGTCGGTGTTTAAGGTCTACAAAAAGGGACGTAGGTTTTGACCTAGCTATTTACAATTATAAGATTTTACAAATAAAAAAGCCCGCAATACATAGATTGTGGGCTTTTTTAAACGCGCTGTTAGTTAATCCATCGAGAAGTGATCTAGGCTCGGTTTCACTCTGGCTTGTCGGCGTTTCACACTTTTATAGCAAATAACGTTACAAACAAGCTGTAGGCCAATAACTAACCAACTTAGTGTTATTAAGCCACTAATAGCTGTGCTGCTAAAAACTAACATAACAGCAATAACAATATGTACAATTAATGCCACATTTAAAAAGCGATATAAGCTCTGCTTAAATTGTGTATGTTTAAACTTACTAAAAACAGCCAAAAGTATACTGACAATCAGTAGCAGCCAGTTAATTGCTAAGCCAAAATAAATGACCGTCGTTTGCATTAATGTATCCTCACCGTATCAAGGTAACGCACTATAAAGCGATTCACTTTATCCGTGCGCTTTTATAAGCTCTTTTGCATTTGCTTTAGCTGTTTTGCTAATGTTATCACCACCCAGTAATCGAGCAATCTCATTTACTCGACCATCTTTATTCAATGCCAGCATATGCGTAAATGTTTCACCGTCTGCAATTTCTTTGGCAACAAAAAACTGCTGATGAGCGCTACTGGCCACTTGCGGTAAATGGGTTACACAAATTACTTGCGTAGACTTACCTAGTTGGCGCAGTAGTTTACCAACAGCAGCAGCTGTTGGGCCAGAAATACCAACATCCACTTCATCAAATATAAGCGTAGGGGTCGTGACTTTTTGCGCAATAATAACCTGAATAGCCAAACTAATGCGTGATAGCTCACCACCCGAGGCTACTTTTGCTAAAGGTTGCAATGGTTGCCCTGGGTTTGTTGATACTAAAAACGAAACATTATCAAAGCCTAAGCTATTTGGAGCGCGATCGTTTTGTGCAGTCAATGCTATTTCAAATACGCCATTTTCCATAGATAGATTAGCCATGCTTTCGCTGATCAATCCATTTAATGTATTCGCATACTGGTGGCGACTTGCACTTAATTGTTCACTGGCGTTTTGATAATCCTCAAGGGCATGTTCAATTTCACCTTCAAGTTGCTCAAGACGTGAGCTGTTATTACTTATCGACTCAAGCTCTTGTGCAATAGTTTGATGAAATCCAACGAGCTCTTGGGGTTTTATATGGTGTTTTCTGGCTAAGTCCATTGCACCACTGAGTCTATTTTCTACTTCAGTTAATCGCTGAGGATCCAAGTCGGCTTGTTCAGTGTAATTACGAACTTCTCGGCTTGCTTCTTCAACTTGAACAGCGGCTTCTGATAATAATGTTGCCACACTGGCTAAGCTTTCATCATACTGTGCAAGTTCAGTAAATTGTTGGGCGCTGTGCTGTATAATGGAACACGCATTTTGTTCATCATTTTCATATAAATGCTGCAACTCGCGCTGGCAGACTTGCAATATAGTTTGGCTATTGCTGAGTTTATAATGTTCGGCTTCTATTTGCTCAAATTCATCTGCCTGCAATGCAAATTCATCAAGCTCTGCGACTTGATACTCCAATAGTTGCTTTTGTGCGGCTTGTTGCTGCTGCTGTTGTTCTAGCTGTTTAAATTCTTTTTGTAAGTCAGCAAATTGTTTATAACGCTGGCTTACAGCATTAACAAGATTATGATGGCCTGCATATGCATCGAGTAATTGTAGCTGATGCTCTGCCTTTAATAGGTGCTGGTGCGCATGTTGACCATGAATAGAAATTAAATATTGGCCTAGCTCTTTTAGTTGTGCAGCGGTAACTGGGCTGCCATTAATGTAGCTTTTACTGCGACCATTTTTACAAACAACTCGACGAAGTAAACATTCGTTGTCGTCGTTATTAAGCATGTTCTCTTCTAAAAAAGCATGAGCGAGTGGTAAATTGCTTAAATCAAATTGTGCACTTACCTCTGCTTTATCAGTACCTGGGCGCACAGCAGACGCTTCTGCTCGCTCTCCAAGACACAATGATAATGCATCAATGGCGATTGATTTACCTGCTCCCGTTTCACCGGTGATAGCGGTCATACCCGAATGCCATTCTGTGCTTAAATTACTTACGATTGCAAAATTTTTAATTTCTAAACCAATTAACATACTGTTCATCCATCCAGTGAATTAACTGTTAATTTATACAGTGTTTTGGTTTTTTGCAAATTAAATTTCTATATTTTAAGCAAGGCTGGACTCAATTAATGTTTTTTTTTCTTCATCAATAGGGAGGTTTTCATCGTTAAGGTCAATACTATCAACTGGTTGCGCTATGTCTTCAGTTTTTAACTTTAAAATTAGCGTAGGAAGGACTTCTTGATAAAAGTTTTTATTATATAAAATACCTTGAGCTGGTAACTCTGCTATGAAATATTGAGTGGTATCGGAAAAAGCTTGGCTGTTATTATTTTTATAGGTTTTTATTAGTTCTTCGTTAAGTATATTAATAAGTAAATCGCATAGCGATTCTAGCTTATTTAAATTTTCATCAGTGTGTGGCTGTACCACAAAAAAATTACTGACAACGGCTTGAATTCGAGGAAGGTGTTTAGCACTAATGACTTTTGCATCAAGTAACTCGTTAAGTTTTATTTTTAAACGTGATTGAGTACTTGCAACGCGCTCGTTAAACAGCTTTTTCTTTGCTTCAATAGTCTTTTTACGATTACTTTCAATGAGTAAGTAACTGCCAAGTAAAGTAATTAACAATAATAAAGCAAGAAATACTACATAAGTCATTGCTACAATTTCCTGATGGTGATGATTAATAATCTAGCCCGATATTTTGCTCTAAAGTTGCATGTTTGGCAATAACTGAGAGATTGTTTATCTTTTGGGGTGAAACATGCACACTCAAAGAGACTCAGCCTTGCCTACCTGTTTAGAGGCAAGGGATATGAGCATGCGCAGTAGTTTTAATCGCTTTTTACTTTGTCCACTCGATTAACTATCTCTTGCTGCGATTACATCGCCTCTCAATTAAACAACTCTCAGTCCTAAAAGCTCAACCGTTTTTAGTATAAACGGCTACCCCAGTTTAACTTCTTACGAAGCACATTATAATAAGAGTAATTTTTTGGGTGAATTAACCGTAATTTTCTATCTGCTTTGCGAATAACGACCTCATCACCGGGTAATACGGCAAGTACAACATGGCTGTCGCAACTTACCTGTAAGCTATCGGTATTTTCTAAACTAAGCTTTAAACGTACTTCGTTATCGGCATCTACCACTAAAGGGCGGCTTGATAAAGTATGCGGGAACATAGGAACCAATGACATGGCGTTGAGTTCTGGGGTTAAAATAGGGCCGCCGCCCGATAAAGAGTAGGCTGTTGAACCTGTTGGAGTCGATACAATTAATCCATCAGAGCGTTGTGAGAATACAAAATCATCGTTAATAAATGCTTCAAACTCAATCATGTGTGCTACTTTATCAGCATGAAGCACCGCTTCGTTTACTGCCGAATTAGCGCTTTTAAGTTCGTTATGACGGTACACTTCTACTTCTAATAAAAAACGTTTTTCTTCAATGTAATCGCCACTGAGTACTTGTTCTAAACTGCCTTCAAATCCTTCTGGATTTAAATCGGTTAAAAAGCCTAAATTGCCTCTGTTTACACCGATTACCGCAATATCAAAACGAGCGAGTACTCTTGCAGCGCCAAGCATATTGCCATCACCACCAACCACAATGGCTAAATCGGCGCGCGCTCCCAAATCAACGAGTTTTACGAGCTTCTCCTCAGGTACATCACTAAGTTGACCTCCCGTGCGTTTTTCAACAATCACCTCAAAGCCTAAAGCTAATAAAAACGTATGTAATCGTTGTAACGTAGCGGCTGCATTAGGATGATTTGGCTTACCAATCAAGCCAATAGTGTTAAAGGGAGAGTCCATAATAAATACACTGAAAGTTTCGGTATTGGTAGAGTAACCTAAAACAGAAGTGTTTGAAAACACAGATCTTAGGGTCTGTTGTCCTTTCAATGCGAAACAGACACTGACTGAAGGGTTTTGACTAGAGGCGATTAACTTTTTGTTTTCGGTTTTCACTTCGGCCACTAGGTTACAAAGCTCGTATCGCGATTAAATCGCCCCTAGTTTGAACAAATTTTAATCCGCAAAAATAACAGAGCTTAATAGTGACTAATTGATTTAATTAATTCACTGTAAAATTTAGATTTATTAAATTTCTTATACTTGAAATAATAATACCTAGCCCCGATATAACAGTCATGCGTAAAGATGTAGATAACATGAAATTAAATCCTCGAGACCAGCAAATTTTTGCCGCTGTTATGAGCCTGTACTGTAATGGTGATGGCTTACCTGTGCCTTCAACAAAAATTGCAAAACAAAAAGGTATGGCGGTGTGTTCTGCCACTGTTCGCAACGCGATGGCACGCCTTGAAAAAATAGGCTTATTGTATTCACCACATACATCTGCAGGACGAGTCCCCACCAATGATGGCTTTGACTATTGGTTTGATGAGTTTTTTACTTTGGGTGCTATTGCTAATTATTGGCAGCCTGAGCAGGCTGAGCTAGTCGAATTGGCACATGGCTTGAGTCAACGTTATCAAGTATGCTGTTGTGTGGGGCTACCACAAGTTAGAACTCAGCAGGTATTTAGAGTAGAAGTACTCGACTTTGACGCTAATAACTGGCTTATCTTACTTTTAGACAGAGCAGGGCAAAGCCATAATATTTGCATTAACAAGCCTGATGATCCCAGTGACGGCCAACGCTACGAGTTTGCTACTTGGCTTAACACTGTATTTAGCCAGCAAACGCTCATTGAAGGGCTATACAGAATGCAGGCCATGGCAAATACGGCACCGCGTAATTGTCATGACTCTTTAACTCAATGGACGCGTGAGTTAAGCCAAAAATTAGGCTCAGATAACAGTATTGTGGTGGGCGAAAACTACCTTTATAAAAAAATAGATTGTGAGCAAAGTCTTAATATTGGTGTTTCATTTTTAAATTTTGTGGAAGATAAGCTCGCATTTAAAAACGGGGTCTCTATACTCAGTGCTGAAAATTTACCTTTTAGTACTTGTGATGATCTCATTGTGATCACTGTGCCGTACTTTCAAAATCAGGAATATCAAAGTCGTTTTTGTGTTATTTGTCCGAAATCAGCGCAATTAGAGAAAATAATCCAAGAATTTAAATTATTAGAGCCATCGGGCTCTTGAATCTTTTTATTCAATCCCCATAATTACCGCAGTTGTAAAGAATTGGAGCGTATATTTTATGTCTGAGCAGACACAAAACCCAGAGCAAGAAGTAGAATTGAACGAAGAAGTGGCGCAAATGGAAGCCGACGTTGAGGCTGCAGTAGAAGCAGCAGAACAACACGCCGAGCAAGAGCAAAGCCCTGAAGCAGAAATTGCAATGTTATATGCTGAGTTAGAAGCGGCAAAACAAACTATTGCAGATCAGAAAGATAGCGTCGTTCGCGCTGCTGCTGACGTTGACAATATGCGTCGTCGTGCTGCACAAGATGTTGAGAAAGCGCACAAATTTGCACTTGAAAAATTTGCTAACGAATTACTTCCTGTTATAGATAACTTAGAGCGTGCTATTGAGTTCTCTGATAAAGAAAATGAAACGCTTAAGCCTTTGTTAGAAGGTATTGATATGACAGTAAAAAGCTTTAACGATGCAGTGGCTAAATTTGGCGTTGAAATTGTAAACCCACAAGGTGAGCAGTTTAACCCAGATTTTCATCAAGCAATGTCGATTCAGCCAAGTAATGATGTGACGCCGAATACTGTGTTAGCAGTAATGCAAAAAGGTTACACATTAAACGGTCGTTTATTACGTCCTGCAATGGTTATGGTATCTAAAGCAGCTGATGCTTAATTAAGTATACAATTAAAAAATGCCTCATTATGAGGCATTTTTTTTGTCTTTAAAATAATGAACTAACTGCACTAGGATAGTGAGTACAACTGCGCTGAACATTAAACTTGAAAATGGAACTGCACTTTGTGCATGCATTACCGCTAATATAGGGCCTACTAATGCGCCACTACCAAAACGTAAGGTGCCAATAACCGCCGTTGCAGTCCCTGTATTTTGCTCAAATTTCATCAAAATCAATGAATCTGCGTTACTTGCTATTATACCTAGGCTCATCATCAACGGAGCAATAGCCGCAACAATAAAGTAAAGTGACAAGTTTAATACGCTAAAGCTAAGTAATGCTGCGCCAGAGATAAAGCCACACATTAAGCCATAATAAAGCATTTTGCGTGAGCCAATACGTGGCACTACGCGAGTATTTAAAAAATTACCAAACATCAACGCCATTACATTAAAAGCGAATAACAGGCCAAACAATTGTTCTGATACTTTAAATAGGTCGAGGTAAATATAAGGGACGGACGTTAAAAAGCAAAAAAAGCCAAACGACACAAACATCGAGCTTAAAATATCGGCGCGGGCGTGCGTATTACTTAATACCACTTTATAACTTGAGAAGAATAATGCTAATCCTTTTCGCTCATTTTTAAATATTGGAATATCGATTAAGTAACGTTGCACAAAAAGTAAAATAACAAAGCTATAGGTCGCTAAAACAATAAAAATAGTCGACCATACCGAAAAGCCTAAAATGACCGAGCCGATAGAGGGGGCAAGTAACGGTGCTATCATCATAATCATAGACACGTAAGACATACCTTTAGCAGTATTTTTTTGATATATATGCCTAATGATCCCAGGGACGACAACCGTAGCGGCCGCGCCTGTAAATGCCTGTACAGCTCTTAACAGCCAAAAAGTATGCACTTCAGTGGTAAATGCTAACGCCAGTGAACTTAAGCCAAATAAACTGAGACCTATCCGTGCCAGTTTACGCCTGCCAATTTGATCGGCTATGGGGCCAAAAAATAACATGCCCAATGCATAACCCGCTAAGTATATACTCAACGATATTTGAACATTTGGCATGCTGGTATTGAGATCATTGGCAATCACCAGCATCGCCGGTAAATACATATCAATGGCTAAAGGCGTGATCGCGACAATACTGGCTAATAAAGGCAATAAAATACGGGTATTAAAAGAAGAAGCCGAAGCGCTCATTTAAAAACTCAAAACAACGAATATAGGCCCAGCATTATAGCAGGGCAATAGCCTTGGATAAACTTAGTTTGCCTGCTAACTTAATTGTTTAATTGCAAAAAGCAAAGATTTTAAACTAACACCGCGTTTGCTATTCTATACTTAGTAACAAACTTTTTTAGGGTAACACAATGAAAAAATTGGTTTTGGTAGTTCTAGCCAGTGCAGTATTAGCAGGTTGTAAAACATCACCAACTGGGCGAACGCAAATTGCGCTTTACTCAGATCAACAAATGACTCAAATGGGTACTGCCAGTTTTGCAGAGATGAAAAAAACGCAGCCGATAAATAAAGATCCAAAAGTAAACAGTTACGTCAATTGCATTGCTGAAAAAGTAGTGGCCGTGCTTCCTACAGAATATGCATCTCAAAATTGGGAAGTGGTGGTATTTGAAGATGAATCTGCAAACGCCTTTGCATTGCCTGGCGGTTATATTGGTGTACATACGGGGCTCTTAAAAATAGCCACAAATCAAGATCAGGTTGCCACTGTTTTAGGTCATGAAGTTGGACACGTGATTGCTGAGCATTCAAATGAACGGGTCTCACAAAGTTCTATTTTACAAACGGGTATGCAGCTGGGCAATGCGGCGCTTGAAATGGGTAACGTGCAATACCGTAATGAAATTATGCAAGGCCTTGGTTTAGGCGCTCAATATGGTGTGGTTTTACCCTTTAGTCGCTCACATGAGTCAGAGGCAGATACAATTGGTTTAGATCTTATGGCGCAAGCAGGGTTTAATCCCAAAGAGTCTGTAACACTTTGGCAAAATATGAGCCAAGCGGGCAGTGGGGCTACGCCAGAGTTTTTATCAACTCACCCAGCACCAACGAGCCGTATTGCAAATTTACAATCGCAAATGAGTAAAGCGCTTAGCGAGCAAAAAACAGCTAAAGCACAAGGTAAAAATCCGCAGTGTAAGTTGTGATCAGCCATAAAAAAACCTGTCTAATGACAGGTTTTATTTTTTATAATTAAAACATTCAATTATATATTAGAAAGTCCACTCTAAATGAACTTGCGGTACTGATTCACTAACATCAGTACCAAATTTATTGTGCCAGTATTGCCATTCCATACCTAACAGTAAGGTATTTTCTTTCATTTCTAGCGCATGTCCCATATCCCATACAATAATAGGTTGGGCTAAAAACCAAGCACGCACATCGTTACCAAACTCATCTTTTCGTTCAGCAATGTACTCTGCATGTCCTTTTACGTTAAACTTTTGCGAGCCAATCATGAACGGGTAATCAAAGGCTACATCAAACATCCAGCTGTTAGTTTCAATGGGTGCACCGCCTTTTGCAACGCCTTCGCTATCATCAATGTATGCACTGATAAGGGTTGAAAAGAAATTAAAACCAGGCACATCCCAGCTTAATTTTACGCCTGGTAAATATTTAACTACTTTGGCATCGCCTGCAGCATTAATACCCATGGTTAGGCCAACATCAACAAGCGCCCCTGACGCTACTTTTTCGTCCATTACCGCAGATAAACTAAGGGTAGAGTAACCTTCAAAGTAAAAGTCTTGATCTTGAAAGCCATCATCGTTGCTGTCGGTACTGTAATCAATAAAGAAAAAGTTATCGCCATAATCATGCCCAGAAGCATGCTCAATTGAGTACACCGTGGTATTAGATTTTTGTTCAGTAAATGGGTTTTTGTGGTTGCCGTTATTAATATGAAGCGCCGTATTGCTCCAATTAGCAGCGGTAGCTGTTGAACTTAATGCACACGCACTTAGTGCAACGAGAGGAAGTAAGTTTTTAATTTTCATAACCATATTTTATGTGACACGCTGAATATCACATTATAGCAAACACGGTTAATTTGTTAATTATTTATTGTGATAAACAGTGCATTAGCACGCAGCTAATACACTGTAAAAAGGGAGATTATGCTTTATTGCGGCGCAAACAAATAACAGCAATAGCAGTAAAGGCTAAAATAAAGCAGTAGTAAGATGAGGTTGAAACATCCCACGGGCTAATTTTAAATGTAGCACCGAGTAATAATGCTTGCGCGCCATAAGGTAAAGACCCTTGGGTAACACAGGCAAAAATATCTAATAAACTGGCAGAACGTTTACCACTAATTTCGCCATCATCAGCCAGTTTTTTAGCAATAGGGCCTGTCACAATAATAGACACGGTATTATTGGCAATACACATATTACTGGTGACAACTAATGCCGCGATCCCTAACTGATCGGCTACTTTACGGTGCCATTTGGCAATAACTTTAGTAATAGCTTGAATTTTTTGAGCGATATAGTCGAGGCCGCCATTAATACGAATAAACTCAGAGAGGCCACCAATAAACATAGACAGTAAAAATATTTCCTGCATTTCACTAAAGCCTTTGTAAATATCTTTTACAAAGCTTGCACCTTCATAGCTGCCGGTAAAGCCCATTAATGCGGCAAACACAATACCGCTTAACAGCACTACAAACACATTAAAGCCCATTACCGCCAGGACTAAAATAAAGGCATAAGGAAGTACTAATAAAATATCGTAGTCTTTGGTATCAACTACTTGTGCTGCAGGCGTTAAAAATAATAGCAATGCAATAGTGAGTATGGCGGCCGGAACAGCAATTTTAAGGTTTTCTTTAAACTTATCTTTCATTTCACAGCCTTGCGTACGCGTAGCAGCAATCGTGGTGTCAGAAATTATTGATAAGTTATCACCAAACATAGCACCAGATACAATGGTACCGGCCATTAAAGCAGGATCAATTCCTGTTTTAATAGATACTGCATAGGCAATTGGGCCAATAGCACCAATAGTTCCCATTGATGTGCCCATAGCAGTAGAAATAACCGCCGCTATTAAAAACAAACCAG
Source organism: Pseudoalteromonas sp. SM9913 (assembly GCF_000184065.1). Lineage (NCBI taxonomy): Bacteria > Pseudomonadati > Pseudomonadota > Gammaproteobacteria > Alteromonadales > Pseudoalteromonadaceae > Pseudoalteromonas > Pseudoalteromonas sp. SM9913. The sequence goes on along the minus strand of NC_014803.1, from coordinate 1,919,375 downwards.
GTAGTAGTAACGAAGGGGGAATAAGTGAAAGTCCGGCATTAACAACCGCATCTACACCGCCGGTAGCACCAGCAACCGCCGAAAAAGCACCCGCTAGTAAGTAAATAAGACACATGGTAATAATATTGTTATTACCTACGCCCTTTATAAAGGTTTCTACGCTTTGGTTGATGCTGGTTTTATTTAAAATAAAGGCTAAAACAATCGCGGGTAAAATAGCGACTGGTGCTGGGAGTTGATAAAACGCGTAATCAACCCCTTGAGATTGTAAATATAAGCCTGAGCCTAAAAAAATAGCAACAAAGGTGAGTAGGGGAAGCAAAGAAAATCTTGCTTTATTTTTATCAAATGATGGCTGCATCATAATCCTCGTTAATTATTCATAGCAATCGAAGTCGATTGATATATTAAACAGCCAAAGCATCCCTCTTTTAGCTGAATTTAGTTGTTTGTTTTACTATCTAACCAGATAAGTAATCCAACAGCGCCCGCAAGCCAAAGACCAAATCGGCGCAAAAAAAGAAGTTTAAATGTATAGATGGCTAAATGCAAAGACTATCTGTTATTATTATGAGGGTCTGTTGATCTTTCAAGGTTAAATTTGCAGCAGTCTGTTTGGTATTTAGGCAAGGCAGAGCCTATGTGGTGTGGTTGTTCCCCATAAATAGGCGATAACGCATCATCAATGCCAAACAGGCGCTGCCCGAAGGGTTCTGCCTAGGGGCGATTTACTCTTTGTTGCTCGGTTTTTACTTAGCCCACTAGGTTACAAACCTCGCGCCACGATTAAACCGCTCCTAGTTTGAACAAATTTTAATCCGCAAAGGTCAACAGACCCTAAAATAATCGAAGCTTTTTTATAAGCTTTCCTGACTATTACATGAGTTTTAGATAAAATCTAGCTAACTAAAAAATACATAGGTTGTAAAAAGATGAATCGAGTAGGTGTGTTTGGTGCGAATGGCCGTATGGGACTGGCACTTGTAGAAGCAGCAACAATCAATAAAAATTCACAATTAGCGGCGGCCTATGTGCGCAGTCAGTCACCGTTATTAGACCTGCCCGTTAATCAGCTTAATAGCGCAGCGGCAAAAGAGATTAAGTTTAGCAGTGAACAGCAGGTTGAAAATGTAGATGTGCTTATAGACTTTACTTTGCCTGAAGGCATGAGAAATCATTTAAAAACAGCCGTTGAGCAAAAAACACCTATGGTAATTGGCACCACCGGCTTAACTCATGACGATATGGCGCTATTAACGGATGCCGCTAAACATATTCCGATTGTATTTGCGCGTAATTATAGCGTGGGCGTAAATTTACTGCTTAACTTAGTGCAAACGGCAGCGACAAAACTAGGCGATGATTTAGATATAGAAATTTTTGAAGCACATCATCGTCATAAAATTGATGCGCCATCGGGCACTGCACTTGCCATTGGCGAGTCGATTGCTCAGGCAAAAGGATGGGATCATGATGAGGTTGCCGTTTATGATCGCAACAACATAGAGCAGGCCAAATCACAAAATGAAATTGGTTATTCGGTGCTAAGAGGCGGTGATATAGTAGGTGAACACACGGCCTACTTCGCTACAATGGGCGAAAGACTTGAATTAACCCATAAAGCAAGTTCGCGAATGACCTTCGCGCTAGGTGCTATAAGAGCTGCGCAGTGGTTGAAAAATAAACCTGCAGGACTTTATGATATGCAAGATGTGCTAGATTTAAAGTAGTTAAGTTCCTTTTTTAACGCTTTGGAGTGGTTTTTTTGCTATAACCACTTATTTATTACAATTTACTAATTAGCGTTAGACCTAAAAGCCAACTTCATGTAGAATGCAGCCAATTTGCCAAAAATTACTAAATGCGTGTTTCCAATTATACTCATATGGTTAGCAAAACCGGGGTTTGTGTGGGAATGAAAAGAGTTTTAGGCAAGAAAAATGAATGAAGGTTTAGTGGTTTACATCGGCATCATTTAAGACTGCGTAAAACAATTTAAGCTCACAGAAATCAGGTTTTGACCAATTATCTGAGTATTGGCGGGGTGTTAAGCAATTTGCTTACTCCCGTTTTTTACTGTTAGGAGGTTTAACTTGACTAAATCCGCTCTGTTAGTCCTAGAAGACGGCACAGTGTTTCGCGGTACTGCAATCGGCGCTGACGGCATGTCAGTCGGTGAAGTAGTATTCAATACGTCTATGACTGGTTATCAAGAAATTTTGACTGATCCATCGTACGCGGAACAAATCGTAACTTTGACGTACCCACATATCGGTAATACGGGTACCAACAGCGAAGACGAAGAAGCGAGTCATATTTGGGCTAAAGGCCTAGTGATCCGTGATTTGCCACTGCTAGCGAGTAATTTTCGTAACGAGCAATCGTTAGATGATTACTTAAAAGAACGTAATATTTTAGGTATTGCGGACATCGACACCAGAAAACTAACCCGTATTTTGCGTGATAAAGGCGCACAAAATGGCTGTATCGTTGCCGGTGACGAACTAGACGAGAAAAAAGCGCTTGAAGCTGCGCAAGCCTTCCCAGGCTTAAAAGGCATGGATTTAGCAAAAGTTGTCTCAACCAAGGAAAATTTTGAGTGGCGCGAATCAAGCTGGACATTAGGCGAAGGGTTTAAAACCTTACACGCTGATGATGAAAAGTTTCATGTTGTTGCCTACGACTTCGGTGTTAAACGTAATATTTTACGTATGCTTGTAGATCGTGGTTGTAAACTAACGGTTGTACCCGCTCAAACCTCTGCCGCTGACGTACTAGCATTAAACCCTGATGGTATTTTCTTATCAAATGGCCCTGGCGATCCTGAGCCATGTACTTATGCCATTGATGCAATTAAAACCTTTTTAGAAACCGATACGCCAATTTTTGGTATTTGTTTAGGGCATCAACTATTAGCGCTTGCCTCAGGTGCTAAAACAGTAAAAATGAAGTTTGGCCACCATGGTGGTAACCACCCAGTTAAAGATCTTGAGCGCGATGTCGTAATGATCACCGCACAAAACCATGGTTTTGCTGCAGATGAAGCCACATTACCAGATAACCTACGTGCAACGCATAAATCGTTATTTGACGGCACATTGCAAGGTATTCACCGTACAGATAAACCAGCATTTAGCTTCCAAGGTCACCCAGAAGCGAGTCCTGGTCCGCACGATGCAGCCCCATTATTTGACCACTTCATCGATTTGATGCAAGCGCGTAACCACTAATTTAACCGGAGTAATAATGCCAAAACGTACCGACATAAAAAGCATTCTTATCTTAGGCGCAGGCCCAATTGTAATTGGTCAAGCTTGTGAATTTGACTACTCTGGTGCTCAAGCGTGTAAAGCACTAAGAGAAGAAGGCTATCGAGTTATATTAGTTAACTCAAACCCAGCAACTATCATGACTGACCCAGAAATGGCCGATGCAACATACATCGAACCAATTCACTGGGAAGTGGTAGAAAAAATCATTGAAAAAGAAAAGCCAGATGCTGTCCTGCCTACAATGGGTGGCCAAACAGCATTAAACTGTGCGCTTGATTTAGACAAGCATGGTGTATTGGCTAAGCATGGCGTTGAGCTTATTGGCGCAACAGCCGATGCAATCGATAAAGCAGAAAACCGTGAGCGCTTTGATGTTGCTATGCGTAACATCGGCCTAGAATGTCCACGTGCTGAAATTGCCCATTCAATGGATGAAGCGCGCGATACCATGACCCGTATCGGCTTACCGTGTATTATTCGTCCTTCTTTCACAATGGGCGGCACCGGCGGCGGTGTGGCTTACAACATGGAAGAGTTTGAAGAAATCTGTGAGCGCGGTTTAGACCTTTCACCAACCAGCGAGTTATTAATAGATGAGTCGTTAATTGGTTGGAAAGAATACGAAATGGAAGTTGTTCGTGACAAAAAAGACAACTGTATTATCGTCTGTTCTATTGAAAACTTTGACCCAATGGGTGTGCACACAGGTGACTCAATCACTGTGGCTCCAGCACAAACATTAACCGACAAAGAATACCAAATCATGCGTAATGCCTCTATGGCCGTATTGCGTGAAATTGGTGTTGAAACCGGCGGTTCAAACGTACAATTTGGTGTAAATCCCGTTGATGGCCGTATGGTTATCATTGAAATGAACCCACGTGTATCACGTTCATCGGCACTGGCCTCTAAAGCAACCGGTTTCCCTATTGCTAAAATCGCCGCTAAGTTAGCGGTAGGCTACACGTTAGATGAGCTTCAAAACGATATCACTGGCGGTAAAACCCCAGCGTCGTTTGAACCGTCAATCGATTACGTTGTAACAAAAATTCCTCGCTTTAACTTTGAAAAATTTGCCGGTGCAAACGACCGTTTAACGACGCAAATGAAATCAGTGGGCGAAGTAATGGCGATTGGTCGTAACCAACAAGAGTCATTACAAAAAGCATTACGTGGTTTAGAAGTAGGCGCAACAGGCTTTAACCCAATTGTGGCATTTGATGACCCTAAAGCAAAAGAAAAAATCATTCGTGAATTACGTGAGCCAGGTGCAGAGCGTATTTGGTACATTGCCGATGCAATGCGCCATGGTATGAGCGTTGAAGATGTATTTGAATTAACTAAGATTGACCCTTGGTACTTAGTACAAATTGAAGATATCTTAAAAGACGAAGCTAAAATTTCAGAAGTCGGTATGGCCGGCTTAAATGCAGACTTCTTGCGTAAACTTAAACGCAAAGGGTTTGCAGATCCGCGTATTGCAGAAATTGCCGGTGTGTCAGAAGCTGAAATCCGTAAAAAGCGTCATCAACTCAATATTGTGCCTGTGTACAAACGCGTTGATACGTGCGCTGCCGAATTTAGCTCAGATACAGCTTACATGTACTCATCTTACGATGAAGAGTGTGAAGCGAACGCATCTGACCGTGATAAAATCATGGTGATTGGTGGTGGTCCTAACCGTATCGGCCAAGGTATTGAATTTGATTACTGTTGTGTACACGCAGCGCTTGCGCTTCGTGAAGACGGTTACGAAACTATTATGGTTAACTGTAACCCTGAAACGGTATCTACCGATTACGATACGTCTGATCGTTTATACTTTGAGCCAATTACGCTTGAAGACGTACTAGAAATTGTACGTGTTGAAAAGCCAAAAGGCGTTATCGTGCAGTACGGTGGTCAAACACCACTTAAACTAGCGCGTGAGCTTGAAGCGAACGGTGTGCCAGTAATTGGTACTTCGCCAGATGCGATTGACCGTGCAGAAGATCGTGAACGCTTCCAACAACTTGTTGAGCGTTTGGATTTACTGCAGCCAGAAAATGCCACCGTAACCTCAACTGAAGAAGCTATTTTAAAATCAGTTGAAATTGGTTTCCCACTGGTAGTACGTCCTTCGTACGTATTAGGTGGTCGTGCGATGGAAATTGTATACGATGAGCAAGACTTACGTCGTTACATGACCGAGGCCGTATCTGCATCAAACGAAGCACCCGTGTTACTTGACCGTTTCTTAGATAACGCAATCGAAGTTGACGTTGATGCTATCTGTGATGGCGAGCAAGTGATTATTGGCGGCATCATGGAGCATATTGAACAAGCGGGCGTTCACTCTGGTGACTCAGCGTGTTCATTACCAGCTCACTCGCTAACGCAAGAAGTACAAGATGTAATGCGTAAGCAAGTAACTGATATGGCCCTTGAGCTTGGCGTAGTTGGTTTGATGAATACACAGTTTGCGGTTAAAGATGGCAAAGTGTATTTAATCGAAGTAAACCCACGTGCAGCACGTACAGTTCCATTTGTATCTAAAGCAACGGGTGTAGCACTTGCAAAAGTTGCGGCACGTTGTATGGCAGGTCAATCTTTAGCAAGCCAAGGCATTACTAAAGAAGTGATTCCACCGTACTACAGCGTAAAAGAAGTGGTATTGCCATTTGCTAAGTTCCAAGGTGTGGATCCTATCCGTGGCCCAGAAATGCGCTCTACGGGTGAAGTAATGGGTGTTGGTGATACTTTCGCCGAAGCGTTCGCAAAAGCACAATTAGGTGCAAGCAACACTTTACCACGTGGTGGTCGCGCGTTACTATCTGTACGTAATAGCGATAAGCCACGTATTGTAGAACTAGCTAAAACCATGACAGACCTTGGTTTTGAGCTAGATGCAACAGGTGGAACAGCTGCTGCACTTGAAGATGCTGGAATTACGGTTCGCCGTGTAAATAAAGTATATGAAGGTCGTCCGCACATTCTTGATAGAATCAAAAATGGCGAGTATAGCTATATCGTTAATACCACCGAAGGTCGCCAAGCGATTGAAGATTCGAAGGTGTTACGTCGTGGTGCATTGCAGCACAAAACCAATTATACTACGACATTGAATGCGGCATTTGCTAACTGTACTGCTAACCAAGCAGATGACCGCAGTAAAGTGACGTCTGTTCAAGAACTACACCTGCGATTGAACTAAGGAAATGTGCCAAGGCCGTAACCACGGCCTTGGGATTAAGTGAGAAAAGTATGCAATCAATTCCAATGACAGTTCGTGGCGCAAAATTATTGCGCGATGAACTTAACGAATTAAAAACTGTTACCCGTCCAAAAATTGTATCTGATATTGCTGATGCACGTGAACACGGTGACTTAAAAGAAAATGCTGAGTATCACGCTGCGCGTGAGCAACAGGGTTTTTGTGAAGGCCGTATTCAAGAAATTGAAGCAAAACTTTCAAACATGCAGATGATTGACGTAACAAAGATGCCTAATACAGGTAAAGTGATTTTTGGTACTACAGTAACCATCGTTAATGTTGAAACCGACGCTGAAGTTAAATATCAGATTGTTGGCGATGATGAAGCAGATATTAAAAGTAATTTAATCTCTGTCAATTCACCAATTGCTCGCGGCTTAATTGGTAAACAAGCGGATGACGCTGTGATTATCAAAACGCCAAAAGGTGATGTAGAGTACGAAATCATTGAGGTTGAGTATATTTAATTAGTTAACTCACTTTAACGTTTTATAAAAACCAGTGCTTAGCAATAAGCACTGGTTTTTTTATGCTTGGTTTTTATATTTGGTTTAGATACCGGTCAATTATTATTCATTGTTTGTAAATGTAGACTATGTTGTTATGGTAGTAACCTATTCTTCAATAAGGAAATAATATGGCAAATATACTGTATCCAGCACCTTTAAAAGTGGGATCTAAAATCGCCGTGTGTTCTTTATCAGCGGGGATCAAATCAAAATATCACCCACGGTTAGACATCGTCATTAATGGCTTAAAACATCGAGGTTATGAGGTTGTTGAAGGGGAGTTTTTACGTCAAAACGAGCCGCGAACTCAACTTACTGCTAAGCAGCATGCCAAGCAATTAATGGACTTTTTATTGGATGATAAAATAGATGCGATTATGCCGCCAATGGGCGGAGAGCTGGCAATGGAAATATTGCCGTTACTTGATTTTGGCGCAATTAAAAATGCCAAACCTAAATGGTTGGTGGGTTATTCAGATGTCAGCACGATTGCTTGTGCACTGACAGCAAAATGTAATTGGGCAACACTGCATAGCGCCAATTTAATTCAGTTACACCCCGATGAAAAAGATCCGTATTGTTTACAAATTTTTGAAAGTCTAAGCTATGAGGCTAATAGTGAGTTTGAGCAAGCCCCCTCGACTTACCATCAACATAGCAAGCCTGATTATGCACAAAACCCAAACGTATTATTTGATCACAGCGCGCCAACCCAGTGGCAATGTTTAAATTACACCGATAAACGCAGTATCGAAATGTCAGGGCGATTGTTTGGTGGGTGTCTTGATACGGTTGGGCTGTTGCTTGATTCGCCTTTTTTAGCACTGCATGAGTTTAAAAAGCATAATGCCTCGCAAGGTATTGTGCTTTATTTAGAAAGCGCAGAGCTCACGCCTGCGACGGTTGCACGGTTTTTATTGTCACTCAAATTAGCCGGTATGTTTGATGATATAAACGGGGTGATTATTGGCCGCCATGTAACCTTACAGGGGCAAGATCCGGGGTTTGATTATCGCCAAGGCTTAAATGCCGCTTTTGGCGGGTGTTTATTTCCGGTGATCATTGATGCCGATATTGGTCACATCCCTCCTAATTTAAATTTAATCAATGGAGCTTTATGCACTGTTACCGCAGATGTTGATCAAGGCAAAGTTATTAGTGCGTCTGTGGTCACAAAACTAGCCTAATAAAGTGAGCTGCTCACTAACAATTTAAAGTGAGCAGCTTTGACTTATAAAACCTGAATTACTTGGTCTTTGCTTAAACGTGATTTTGGCAGCTTAGCATTGTAGTCTTCTTCTGCATCATGGTAACCCAGCGCAAGTGCCACATCACAGATGTAGCCGTCTAATTCGCTTGCAAACTCTTCACCAATCAGCTGTGCATCAACGCCTTCCATCGGCGTGGTATCAATCCCTAAGCGTGCTGCTGCATGCATAGTATTGCCTAAAGCAATGTAGGTTTGTGCTTTGGTCCACGCGGCATTATTACCTTGCTCATCGGTATTTAAATCAACAAACGCAAAGGCGCCAAAAGCTTGCTCGCGGTTTTCTTTTTGAGTTCTGCCATTCTTTATATCGGCATCAATTACGTGTCCGTAATCTTCACGAGTATATTGCGGATTATGAGCAAATAAAATAATGTGCGACGCCGCTTTAATGTGTGGCTGATTAAATTGAAACTTGTTAGCAAAGGTAGTGTGCATACGCTCTTTTGCAGCGTCTGATTCAATCACTACAAATTTCCAAGGCTGCGAATTAATTGACGAAGGAGAAAGACGCATAGCATCATACAATACCGTTAAATCGTCTTGAGAAATGCGCTTTGTCGCGTCGTAACGTTTAGCAGTATGGCGGCTTTCAAGGTCGCGAATAATAGGGTGAGTCATAGTCTCTCCATAATAAAAAAGGGCTAATAAACAGTGTTCACTGAGTGTATGAGCAACATAATACAATTTGCTTTATTTAAAATAAACAGCATAATTATTGAATCATTATCAAATAAAAATAGATAATATGCAGATTGATGACTTAAAACTGATTTTAAAAGTAGCAGAGTGTCGAAGTATTACTTTAGCTGCTGCTAAGTTAGATATGCGCACAGCAACCGCCAGTGCGGCTATTAAGCGCGTAGAATCAGCCCTTGGCTGCGAATTATTTATTAGAACAACTCGCCATTTGCGTTTATCCAGTGCAGGGGAGCGATACATACCCCAATGCGAACAAGCGCTGGCTGTACTTGAAACGGCAAGGCAAAACCTCAAAGGAGAACATGATGCTATTGAGGGAGAATTGCGGGTGGCTACTTCATCTGATTTAGGGCGCAACCTAGTGATCCCCTGGATTGATGACATTATGGATAGGTACCCAAGTGTGAGCTTGCGTACGCACATTAGCGATAGCAATATCGATTTTTTTCGTGATTCGGTTGATATTGCACTGCGTTATGGCTCCCCAAGTGATAGCAGTGTATATGGGTTTAAAATTTGCAACGTACCGCGACTACTCTGTGCTACACCTACCTATTTAGCTAAATATGGTGAGCCAGAGCACCCTGATGATTTAGCGCAGCATCACGGGTTATTTTATCAGCTGCAAGATATTATCAATAATGTATGGGAGTTTACCGATGGCCAAAAAAAATACAAAGTAAAAATGCAGGGCAGACGTGCCTCAAACGATGGCGATTTAGTAAGGCGCTGGTGTGTGGCAGATAAAGGTTTAGCGGTTAAATCGGCGTTAGATATTGCTGATGACTTATTAAATAAACGCGTTGTTACTGTGATGCCAAACTATCAGCACACCCAAGGGGAGCTGTGGCTTATTTGCCCAAGCAGACAATCGATTACTCCCGCTGTACGACTACTACGCGATGTGTGCAGAGAAAAAACCGCTCACTTATTGAATCAGCTAGTAAAAGAGGGAATTGTTGATAAACGTGTATTAATTAACGAGTAACAAATACACGCTTAGTAATGTTAACTTAAGTGGTTATTAAAAAATGCTAATGTACGCTGCCATGCAAGTTCGGCATTTTTTTCATCGTAGCGGCCAGTTGAATCGTTATGAAAACCATGATTTGCGCCTTCGTACATGTGCATAGTGTAATCAACATTGTTTGATTTTAAGCTCTGCTCATACTCAGGCCATGTGGCGTTAACGCGTTTATCAAGCTCAGCTAACTGAATCATTAACGGCGCTTTTATATTTTTGTGTAAGCTTTCACTTGCAGGTGTGCCATAAAAGGGCACGCCCGCAGTCAATAAATTACTGTCTACGGCAGCTAAATAGTTAACAATATAGCCACCAAAACAAAAACCAACGGCACCTAATTTACCATTACTACTTGGATGCGCCTTCAAAAAATGCGCGGCGGCAACAAAATCATTTTGTATTTTAACGCGATCCATCGTGCGCTGCATGGCTCGACCTTCATCGTCGTTGCCTGGGTAGCCACCCAGTGGGTGCAACGCATCAGGGGCAAAGGCAATAAAGCCGGCTTTAGCCAGTCGCCTTGCAACATCTTTTACATACGGATTTAAGCCGCGATTCTCGTGTACTACTAATACAACAGGTAGCTTGCCTTGTGTATTTTTTGGAACCACTAAATAGCCTTTGCCCGAACCATGGCCATCAGGCGAATCAAATTCTTGGTAAGTGGCTTTTATGTCATCGTCGTTAAATGAGACTTGCTCGGCTTGTGCGTAATTAGGTAATAATGCACCTGTAAGCACCGTCATTGAAAAGCCCAATGCGGCTAAGCCACCAAGCTTTTTCATGAACGTGCGTCTATCAATTAAACCATGAGCGTATTCGTCATACCAATCAAATGCTTCTTGAGGAATGTGTTCAGACTGAGGGGAGGTCATAGTTGTGCCTTATTTATTATGATTATTAAATACCATAACGTAAAAGGCATAAAAAACGAGCAGTTTTCCTTTAATTATTGTAATTGTTATAAAACTACTCGTTAAGTAATAAAAGAATAGCCTCTCTTTGTTGCTTTGATATTAAAGCAACCATTTCAGGATGATTTAAACTTTTTACCTCGTTAATAGTTATATTTTTTTTATTAAGAGTGTATAAATCACTATATGGACTTACTTTGTCAGCGTTACTTGCAAAGATGTAAGTTTTTTTAGTGTAACTAGGTGCACTAAGTATATTGAATAGATTAAGCTTGTAAGACGGAACTCCACTTTCTTCAATTATTTTATTAGCCACTTCGTTCAAATAATCATCACCTAAAAACGTGCTATAAATAGGGTGGGTTAACCTAGCAATAGTATTTAATGCAGTTTTAAAATTAATCATAGGAGCAATAAGTATGTGTTTATTAATATTCAGCTTGCCTATTATGTGATTGCTCGCAACTGCACCCATTGAATAACTAACAAGAGATATATTTTCATATTTTTGCGTCTTTATATATTCACTCACAATATTTGCATTTACTAAACCAAAGTCAAATGGTTCATTTTGGTTAGGCGAAGGGGCAACAACAACGTCGGCTCCCGTAAAATGAGCAAGCCAGCGTGATTGCACTCCATAGATTGTATAATCAATACCATAACCTGGAAGTAAAATGATTAAATGATTTTTTTTAACAGGGTGTTTATTTGTATGATTTAAGGTTTCCTCAAACGTTTTAATTGTTGTGCCATTTTTTAATTTAAAATTGAGTGTAACCGTTGAAATTATTTTGCCTTTATAAAGTATTGTTGGTGAGGTGTATAAAAAGTTTACACACTGTTTTTTACTTATACAGTATTGGGTTTTCTGGCCCGTTACATTGCTATTCAATACCGATTTATCAAAAATTACTGGTCTAACAGGCTTCGTTATTTGTTTGGCAATAAAGTTCTGGCATCCACTCAAAAGAACTATAAAAGACAGGATTAGTGTTATAAAGCGCATTAAAACTCCTTTTTCTATATATACAATTTTTGTAAAAAGCTAAAACCTTAATTGCCTAATATTTAAGAACCCATAGAATCTGAGTCAAAGTGAATTTGAATAATGTGAACTTATATAGCTTTGTAAGTTTTATTCATAATTAGTCCCTGATAATCCTTCATCAAACCCGAGTAAAATCCCAATCCGGCAAATGAAAAAGAAATAGTTATTGCACCCAGCAGCGTAAAAAAACGAGCAGTTTACTATGCTCATCATAGGATCTTTTTAATCACGCAATTAAACGTTGAACAACATAGATAAAGCTAACCCAGTAATGAGTAATAAAAATCCGATAATTTGTGTTGCTATATCTCTTTTGCGAACGAGAGTTTCCGCTACAGGGCTAGTTAGTTTACGAGTAAGAAAGTTTGCTGGGATTAAGCGAATGCTTGCAAAGCCCATAAAACTAAAGCCAAAGCCAATGAGGAAGCTCGAATAGGTGGAGTCAATAATGCCACCGATAAACGTGAATAAGGCGATTAAATAAAGTGACATACTTGGCCAATGTATTACTTTTTTATTCATAGTTAGTCCTTGATAATCCTTCATCAAACCCAAGTAAAAATTCTAATCCTACAAATGCAAAAGAAATAGTTATTGCACCCAATAGCATTAAATTGCGGTTGTTCTTTTTGTAACCCAGAGTAGTCAATACGGCAAAGACGATAAATAAGATAAGCTGAAATGTGCCCATGGTTAATCCTTTAAGAGCAAAGTTTAGAGTTAAATTACCAGTAGGGAGACAAACTGGCAAATAGTTGAATGCTATTTTTTAACTATAAATAAAAAGCTCGGCATAATAATACCGAGCTTTTTTGGTTGGGATTTTACTTAATTTAGTGATTCGTCGTTGCTGGTTGGCCATCGACTAGGGCATCTTTACCGCGCCATTTGCGGATCAGGCGTTTTGCATCTTCAAGCGCAACATACTGACACGGTATAAGAATAAGCGTTATTACCGTTGCAAACAGCACACCAAAAGCGAGCGATACCGCCATAGGTATTACAATTTTTGCCTGTAAGCTGGTTTCCATAATAATCGGCATGACCCCAATAAATGTGGTAATTGAAGTCAGTAATATGGCTCTAAAGCGACGCGCACCGGCTTGCATTACCGCTTGTTTTATTGCCACGCCTTCAGCACGCGCTTTGTTTACAAAATCTACCATCACGAGTGAGTCATTAACCACCACACCGGCTACCGCAATAATGCCAAACATCGATAAGCTGCTCATGGTCATACCTAGTACCATGTGGCCAAACATTGCGCCAACCACACCAAATGGAATGACCGACATAATAATTAATGGTTGCGAGTAAGAGCGCAGAGGAATAGCCAATAATGCAAAAATTATGATCATCGATAGCGCAAAGTCACGTAATTGCTCATCAGCGCTATCCATTTCCTCTTGAATACGACCAGCCACATTACTTTGCACCCCTGGGTAGTTTTTAAGTAATGAAGGTAAGTACTCATCACGAATTTGTTGTGCAATGGCAAAGGGCTCTACTTGGTCAGTATTTACCGCAGCCCACACGTTTACTGTACGTTTTGAATTTTCACGGCGAATACGATTAACCCCATCAACTAATGAAATATTAGCAACTTCACTTAATGGTACTTCAGCGCCTGTTGGGGTGATAATACGTACGCTGTCGATATCGCTGATTGAGTTACGCTCATCTTCTGGGTAGCGGATCATCACTTTAATTTCTTCACCTTCTCGAAGAATACGTTGTGCTTCTAAACCGTAATAACTAAAGCTTACTTGTGACGCCACATCGGCAAGGGTTAGCCCCATGCTGTAAGCAAGTGGTTTTAAATCTAGCTGTACTTCATCGGTAGCGCTTTGCATTGAGTCATTAACATCGCCTACGCCTTCCATACTTTGTAACTTGGTTTTAAGCTTACCAGCGACTTCTTTAAGTACTTGTGCATTTTTACCTTCGAGTTTAAAGCTTACATCGCCATCGTCTCGACCCCCGTTCATAATACTGTCTTGAATGGTTAGGGTTTTAACACCCGGTAAGTTAGGCATTTGCTCGCGCCATAAGGCACTCAGTGCAAAGGTATCAATAGGGCGCAGGTCGGGTTCAACTAAAATAGCCATAATGTTTGCTTGCGTTCGCCCACGTAAGCTAACTGATAAATCGCGGATCATCGGTTTACCGTATTGCTCTTTGAGCTGGCTATCAACGCTCAGTATTAGCTGCTCTACTTTTTTAGCTGTCTCAAGCGTTGCTTGCTCAGAAGACGCTAAGTTCATTTCTATATCAATGCGTGGAAAATCGTGCGGTATTTTAGGATTAGGCACAAATTTAACTAAACCACCGGCAAACATTCCCGCACTGACAATCAGTAAACACATAAAACCGACAATTACGGTATAGCGATAATGAATGCAGCGACCAACAAACGGGGTGTAGTAGTTATCAACAAAACTTTTTAGGCCGTTATCCATTACTTTACGTGCACGGTGAAGCGGGTTTTTTGGATTTGGTTTACGGTCTTTCATTGCCGCAATATGTGCTGGTAAAATAAGTTTTGATTCAATCAGTGAGAAAATTAAACATAAAATAATCACCCCACCAATGGCTTTAGAAAAAGCCGCACCAGGGCCTGTGGCAAGAGTTTGCGGTAAAAATGCCGCAATAGTGGTAAGTACGCCAAATGTGGCTGGCATTGCCACGCGCTTTACGCCGCGTACTACGTTATCGAGTGTATGGCCGTGTTTTTCTATTTCAGCACTAGCAGATTCGCCCACAACAATGGCGTCATCAACCACTATCCCAAGCACCAGTATAAAGGCAAATAACGAGGCTAAATTAATGGTGACATCTAAAAAGCCAATTGGCATAAACAAAAAGGCACCTAAAAATGACACAGGTAAACCCATCATTACCCAAAAAGCTAAACGTAATGGTAAAAACAGCGCTAATACCAACATAACTAATAAGCCACCCCAAATCATATTGTCGACCATCATATCGAGGCGACCTTCGAGGTAGTAAGTTAAATCAACAATAGGAGAGAGCTTAACACCTGCAGGCAGTTGCGATTCTTTTTCAGCCATATAGGTTTTAAGTACTTTAGCAACATCGGTAATATCTTGATCTTTAGAGGCGTTTACTTCAAACGACAATGAGTTTTTACCATTGTATTTTGAGTATTGCAGGCCTTCTTCAAAGCCATCATTTATAGTGGCAACATCACCTAAATATACTTGCGCGCCATCGGCAAGGGTGATCAGTGGTAGTTTCGCAAACTCGCTACCACGGTAGGCTTGTTTCTCAACGCGCATTGAAATATAGCCATTTTCAGAGCGAATTTGCCCAGCTGACATATTGGCAGAAAAGCTTTGCACTGCACTGGCAATATCTCTAAACGTTAATCCATAAGCACGCAGTTTGTCTGGGCTTACTTCAATACCAATTTCGTAATTAAGGCCACCATTAAAGTTAACTAAATTAATATTAGGCAGTGCCTGAAGCTCGTCTTTTATATCGTTTCCGAGCTCTTTAAGTTGGTAGTTACTCATGTCACCGTAAAGGGCAAGTATCATTACTTCTTGTTCGTATTTATCGCGACGAACAATAGGGCGCTCCATACCCGCAGGAAACGTATTAATTGAATCTACTTGTACTTTAATTTCATCGAGTACTTCTTGCGGATCAAACTGCTCTTCTATTTCAATCCATGCTTGTGAAGAGCCTCTATTGGAGTAGGTGATAAGGCGCTTTATTCCCTCTATACCCTCAAGGTTCTCCTCAACTTTTATAGTAATGCCTTCCTCAACCTCTTGCGGGGCTGCGCCAGGATATACCGCGGAGACACTGATCCAGTTACTTTCAAATTGTGGAAACATTTGTTTGCGAATAGTAAACGCCGTTAAAATGCCACCAATAAGTATAAATATCATCAATAGATTTGCTGCAACAGGGTTGCGCGCAAACCATGCAATTAGGCCTTTTTCACGTGTAGACATAAGTTACTCCTGTTTCAATGCAAGTTGAGTAACGTCTGGGGTTGTTACAACGTCTTCAATTTTTACCGCCATTCCCTCGGTAGGGTATTCAAGGGCAGAAGTAATTAGCTGTTCACCTTCATTAAGCCCTTGGTCTGCGATCACCATGCCGTTTTGTTCACGTATAATATTGAGAGTTTTAAACGACAGGGTTAAATCGTCATTTAATATCGCAATTTTATTTTCTTTGACTAAATGATGTGGCACAACAATGGCGTTATTAACTGCACGACCTTCTATGCTAGCGTTAACATAGGAGCCAAAACGCAATGGTTGAGTTTTGTTAGCATATGGGGTTGGTAATTGTGCCACTAAGTAGCTCATACGGCTTTTTTGATCTATCACCCCTTCACTGCGAACAACTTCTGCCTGCCATGTGGTTTCTTTGCCCGCGAACTGCGCACTAAATAACACTGTTGCACCAATACCGCCATTATTTAAGTATTGAAGCTCTTTATCGGCAACCGGTAAACGTACTTCAGCGACCGAAGTGGCGCTGAGTGAGCCAAAGCTATTACCTGGATTTACAACAGAACCCAAACTAATGCTACGCGCGTTTATAATTGCATCGTAGGGGGCTTTAATATAAGTGCGTTCTAAATTACGTTTAGCACGTTTTACACTTGCTTGTGCTGAGCGATAACGCGCCATTTTCTCTGCTAATTGCGGTTTACGTAAATAAAGCGCAGAAGCGGTAATATCGCTTGAGTCTGCTTTAATGCGTTCCCATTCAGCTTTAGCAACATGCGCTTGAGCACGTTCAATCTCAAGCGCTGAACTTGCTTGGGCGAGCCCAGCCTCAGCTTCAATTAAATCAGCTTCGTAATCATTTGGGTCAATTCGTGCTAAAATATCTCCTTGCTTTACGAAGGCACCTTCAACAAATTGCCCTGCAACAGAAATAACTTGGCCACTTACCTGAGCAATCAGCTCAGTGCGGTCTTTAGGTTGCACAATACCGTACGATTTAACATCGAGAGTGATTGCATCAAGGTGAATAGGTTGTGCTGCAACCAATGGGCGAGTATCTTGTTCTGGTTTTTCTTCTGGTGGTTTTTTCATTGCTGAAAAGCCCGCTGCAAGGGCGATGC
The DNA here is from genome assembly GCF_000184065.1 of Pseudoalteromonas sp. SM9913. NCBI lineage: Bacteria > Pseudomonadati > Pseudomonadota > Gammaproteobacteria > Alteromonadales > Pseudoalteromonadaceae > Pseudoalteromonas > Pseudoalteromonas sp. SM9913. The sequence goes on along the minus strand of NC_014803.1, from coordinate 1,902,270 downwards.
CACCAACAAGGACCGCGATAGGGAGTATTATTTGTTTTTTAGTCGCCACAGGGCATTCCTTCATAAATTGTGCTGATGGGCTAATGATACGCAATAAAGTGTTTACAGTGTGTTTGAAGATGTAACAAGTCATTGCATAATGCGGTTACAAATAGAACAAATCGCTCTGTTTGTATGCAAAGCAGCAACAATATAATTAAAATTTATTACTGAGGTTATAATGAAAACACAATCAATGGCGTGCCGTTTAGGCTGTGGAGCATGTTGTATTGCACCAAGTATTAGCTCGCCAATACCGGGTATGCCAAATGGTAAAAAGGCCGGAGAACGTTGTATTCAGCTGGATGAGCGTAATTTATGTAAGCTATTTGGTGATGAGTCGCGCCCAAAAGTGTGTAGTGATTTTAGCGCTACTTTAGATGTTTGTGGGACGACTAATGAACACGCATTGACGTTAATTACAGAATTAGAGCAATTAACCTAATTTATTGTATTAAATACACATATATTTACAATTTATACGCTTGAAAAGTGTAGACACTTACTTTTTGTTTCTAAAAGTAGTACTGAGAGAGTGCAAAGAGACACTGCGCTTTAGGAGTAAGTGACTTAGACACAAAGTCACTTGATTTAGTGAGTCGTGTTTTTCTCATTTTCTTCTTATTCAATCCTCTTTGTTCATACCGTTTTTAATGATAAATGCACAAAGAGGGCGAAGAGGCGCTGCGCTTTTAGAGTACGTAAAGTAGGGCGAGCTGCGGTATGAAATTTTTAAGTCAGTTTGTTGCTAGTCTGTTTATTATTTCAATTAAAAAAACACGCTCAGCGTGGGATACACCCTCGCCGAGCTAAATTGTTACCAGCTATACGTGGCGCTTAGCGTATATTGCTCACCGCGACCTGGCGTGCCTGGGATTTCTTCAAACGATTCATCCCACAAATTATCCGCAGCTAAAGTAATAAAGAAATTTTGCAGTGTAGCCGGGGTTATTTTTAACGTCAGCTGAGTAAATAGTGCCTCGTCATCTGAACGGCGCAGCGCATTGTTATGCTGTTTACGCCACTCATTATCTACTCGAAACTCTAACATATCCGTCGGGTTCCAAATCGCACCGAGTGTTACACGATGATCAGGAAAATTTAAGGCATAAAAGCTAGCATCAACATTTTCAGCGCCATAGGTTTCTGTTTTATGTAAGTAGGTATAGCTGGCAACAATTTCTGTATTATTAAATTGTTTAGTGGCTAAAAACTCAAGGCCTGTGGTGTCAATATCAACCGGCTGTGCAAATCGCGCTGAGCTTGAATCAAAGCTAAATGTCCAATCGGTTAGGTTGTTATCTTTACGATAAAAAAGTGCGGAATTAAGCTGCCAGCTTTGTTGCTCAAGCAATAAGCCCAGCTCTAAATTTTTAGTGGTTTCGCGCTCAAGATTAGCGTTACTTCTGAACAACCCACCAGTCTCGCTGCCACCAATGGCGGTGTAGCCTGCTACTTGGCTTGCCTCGGCATACGACAAATACAATGTTCGCTCAGTGCCATCGTTATTTTGGGTATTGAAACTAATATCACCAATTAGCGATAGCTCAGAATCATCACGACTGGTGTTATCAAACGCAGCACCTAAGCGGACGGTTAGTTGCTGCTTGCTTGCTAGTGCTGTTGTGTATTCAGGCAATACACTAAGCTTAAAGTAGTTACGTGAAGTAAAGTTATTTTCAAGGGTGGTGGAGTCAATACTGTCTTCTATATATTGCGCCGAGTAATTAACCGCAACTGACTTTGTTTGCGCATGACGACCTGAAATAGCCAATGATTTTACTTGTGTTTCATGAAATGCTTGGAACGCGCTTGGGTTCTCTCTTGAATAAACATAATGGTCGTTATGCTTGCGGTAATAAGCCGATACTTCAAATTCACTGTTGGTAGCATAGGCTTGCTTATGGTTGAGCATCCATAATTGGGTTTCTAAGTCTTCGGTTTCATTTACACCAAAGGGGGTATAAAGGTTTGGCCAACCAAAAAACTTTTCTTGTAAGCCGTAAAATAAATCAGTTTGTGAATCGCTCCCAGTTAACTGCACTCTTCCAGAAGTACGGGTAAAGTCATGATCGCCAAAATCAATTGAACCATCACTTTGTGAGTGCGAATATTCACCTTCAAAACCAATACGCCAATTAGCGTTTGCTTCAATTGGAGTACTCACACCTGCATGAATTGTTTGTAGGTTAAAGTCATTTGAGCCAGCGCCCAAAGAGACACTGCCACCAGTTGTTATTGGTTTCCAAGCAAACGACACAGTACCTACCGAGCTATTCATGCCATAAAGTGCATTATCGGCTCCGGTTAATACGCTGGCACCCGTTAGCATTTGTGGTGCAATAGGAATTTCTGCAAAGTAGTGACCAGACTGCGGGTCTAGTAGAGTTGCACTGCCGACTCTAAAGCCGGTATTTTCAAAAATACCACCGCGTATCGTTACATCAGCTTGTGCTTCAGCCATATTGCGTGATTGCAAGTCAACACGCGGGTCGTACTCTAAATTTGAAATAGGCGAATCAAATGTACCAACAGGTAATGTATTGGCGGTGGGTGACGCTTCAATTGTTATTTGTTCTATGGTTGCTGTTTCTTTACTCTGCTCTGCATAAGCAACAGTTGAAATACTGGCTAGTACGGCCGGTATAATAAGGTGCGGGGCACGATTCATATCATTATTCTCATTTTATGCAATGGCGCTAACAATTAAATACCTATCACTTTTTATCACATGATAAGGTAAGCTCACTAAGCTAGGGTGATTTTGGGCGCTATTGTACATTAATGATAAAAAACTGCATTTGATAATCAAATCTAGCGTTACAAAATAGTAACTCTGCATCCTATAAATTATTTACATTGGTCACTTTATTATGCAAACACAACAATCGAGTCATTCATTAAATCAGCACACACTTTATTTTGCTGGTGGTTGCTTATGGGGCGTGCAAGAATTTATGAAGTATTTACCTGGAGTAGTGACTACTGAGGCGGGGCGTGCCAACGGCAAGAGTAACACAACACAAGGTGAATACGATGGCTATGCCGAATGCGTGAAAGTAACCTTTGATGCCCAAGAAGTGACCTTAAATGAATTAATCGGCTATTTTTTTGAGATTATTGACCCATACAGTATCAATAAACAAGGTAACGATGTAGGCGAAAAATACCGCACCGCCATTTTTAGCCAAGACAGTAATCATTTAAACATCGCTAGAGACTATATTAGCCAGCGTGATGATGCTGAAAAAATAGCGGTACAAGTAGCGCCACTGACTAATTATGTCCCTAGCGATCCCGAGCATCAAGACCGTTTAACTAATCACCCAGATGACTACTGTCATTTACCCTTTGAGTTATTATATAAGTACAAAGCGAGTTAATTAAAACTATTGTTTATTTTTTCTTTGAACTTTTTTGTTTATCTTTTTATCTTTTTATCTTTTTTACGAGGGAACATATCTCTACTTAAGTAAGGTACCGCTAAAAAAAGATCCCACATCCTAAGTAAAAAAGAAGGTTAAAAAGATAAGCAAATGGAGAGGTCGAGAAAAAATAAACCTCAGATTCAACTCGATAATCTGTTGGTGTATGAACATAACCGTCTTGTATAGAATTTACTGCGATTATTATAAGTAATAACCCTAAAGCAAAAGAAAACAAAGTGAATACTACTTGGCTCAATAGCATTCTAGTATTACTGATATCTACATATTTTACTTTTGGTTTCTTTTTTGATTGCTTCATTTTGGCCAAAAAAAGTAATAATGATTGCTACTAATATTCCTACAAAACCAGCGCTTGAAAAAATTAGACTGTATTCACTCTTAATATTGAAGATATTTAATAGGCTGGTTATTAACAATAAAAAAATACCAATAATTTTTATAATCGTGAGTGTTTTATTCAAACAAAACCATGTTTGACAAGAAGGGCATTGTTTTTCAATAAAAATACTATTTTTGTTAATATTATTTATATCTTTAGCTGCAAAATTACTTTTACAATTTGGGCACATTTCTTTCATTTTAATCCTTTAATTTATCTCACAACTTTAAACACTAGGTTTACTAAACGTCTTATTGATTAAGCTTTATCCCTTGTAACATGATTACTATAGCATTGAGCTATCACCTTGTTAATGCGCAACTTATTACATTATAGGCAAACAGTTTTTAAGCCATAAAAAAGCCCGCGAACATGCGGGCTTTTAAATATTAATTAAAATTTATTGCTGCGCTTTAGGCGGAAAGTTGCTTAAAATATTGGCAACCGTTTCTTTAATAGCGGCTTCACGTTGTGATGGTGTTTGTTTTTTCTTTAAACGACCATCTTTAGCACCACGCCAAATTAATTGGTTTGACTCACGATCAATAATATCGATAACTAACGTGCCTACTTCATATTCACGTGCGCTTACATCGTGGTTAAAGCCTGTGCCCCAGTAACCCCAACGTGCACCGTAGCCTACGTTAAAGGTATCTACTTCAAGCTCTTTATCAACACTTGCATGGTAATTAACAAGTACATCAGCTTGCGCTACGTCAACCAATTGCATACCTAACTGTTGGCTTAGTTGGTTGTTTACCGCATTGCGAACGCGTTTTTCCATAAGGCCACTGATTTGGTAGTTATTCGTGTCTTTGGTTAGGCTCGCGTTTTCTACCCAAGCAAACGTTTTGTAGTTACTAAAGTTTGCTGATTTATCGTAATCCCAATCGGGCGTTTGTGTACAGGCGGTAAGTAGCGCCAGTGCTGCGACAATAAATATATGTTTCATTACGTTTGCTCCAATAAAGTGCGTTTATTTAAACTACCATGGGCGAGGGTAATTTAAAATCTAAAAATAAGTGTAACTGGCTAAGATGAATAGCCAATTAATTTTTAGTCCAGTAGAGAGGCTTTATGTTCAACCTCAATCCAATCTTTTTCATCTACCCAGTTTTGTGCGCCGTTTTTTACTGAACGAATTGGCACAATATAATCACAACTTATTTGCGGTTTAACCGAAGCAAATATTGGCACAAAGCCAAAGCTCAGGGCGGTTTCTATAATTGCTTTTTGGTTTTGCGGATCGATATCAGCCGCTTCATCTATGTAAATAGGTATACGGTATAAGTTTTGTTCCTGATCGCTTAATAAGTAACGAATAAACAACATGCCACATAATAGCTTAATGGTGATACGCGTACCATTTGAACCAGCCGAATCTATTTTTTCAAAGTGCTCGGTTTCGCCCGCGCGGTTAACCACTTCAAAACGAATATCAAATAAATCGGTAAGGGTCAGGCCTGCTTTGTCTGAGGCGAGTTTAATTAAATGATCTTTTGCGTCGTTTACCGCACTTTCGCTGTACGGCTCTTGGCTAAGTAAATCAAGAGTATCGCCTTGTTCAATTTGGTTAGAGGTACTTATAATGGTATCAATGCTATCTACCAACATTTTGCGCGGGATAATATTAATTTTAAACGCTTGCAGGTTTGAAATACGATGCTGGCTTATGCCTTTATTAAAGCTATTCATTTCACGGCGTAGGCGGTCTAAATCTTCACGTAAGCCTTTAATCGTGGCGGCCACTTCGGTGAGGGCAACGCGACCTTGGCGCTCAACGGCATCACGCTCGTTATCAATATTATGAAACGCGCTAATAAGTTTTTGGTATTTACTAAACTCATCGTTTTCGTTATCGAATTTGGTAATACCTGCATTGTAAATATGCATATAAGTATTACGTACATTTATATCGAAATTACGTAGCTCTTGGCAGTCTTTGTTAAAGTGGTGAATTAAATCGCTTAAATTATCAAAATCGATTTTTATATCAATCATGTAAGGTGTCACTTTACCACTGTATAAATCTAACGTGTGGTCAATACGCTCGGTTTTAACTTGGCGCAGGCGCTCTGTTTGACGATTAATTTGCGCTTGTTTTGATTTAATTAACGAGCGTCTATCAGCAATTGAGCCACTGTTTTTTTGAATATCTTGTAGGTAGTCGTCAACTTGTTCGCGTTCGGCTAAAAGCTGCTCTTTTAGCATTGCTTGGGCGTCAACCGATTGTTGCATCACTTCAAATTGCTCTAAGCGTTTAAGTGCACTTTCAGCACTCATAAGCTCATCGTATAGCGCGTCTTTTTCTTTTTGCTTATCTGCAACATTGGCGGCCACTTCGCGCTGTTGTTTAAACTCTTTTAATGATTGCTCAAGTGCGGTTAATTGAGCACTCAGTTGCTCTTTGTTTTCGCCGCTTTGCATTTGCACAGGCGAGAGTTTTTTAAGCTTAATACTGGCACCGGGCAGGGTGAGTACACCGCCTTTTACGTTTTCACTAAGCTGCGCTAAAAATTCGCCGAAAGCATCGTCATCATCAATAGTGATATCGCCATTGCTGGTGGTAGCAAAGGAGAGAAGATCGGGGTTTAATAATCGCGATATTTCTTCAACTTCTTTCAGTGATAAGTCTTCACGCATACGAGTGAATAAATTAAATTCTAAGTTTTTAAGTTGTAACTTTAAGCTTTTAATTTGTTTTTGTGTTTCGCCAATGCGGTAATCAAGGGTGTGCAGGCTTTGACCTTGTGCACTCGTTATTGAGTGTGACAACGACTCGTAGTCATTTTTTAACTGCGTTAAGCTGGTTTTGAGCGTGGCTTTATTAACCAGCTCAAACTCACTTTTAAGAGCGTTGTAATCTAAAAACCACTGTTCAATTTGGGTTTGTTTGCGCTCTATATCGCGCGATTGTTGAACGTATAAGCTTTGTTTTTGTTCAAACTCGTGTTTTTCGTGCTCAATATCTTCAAGAGCGATGTTGAGCTCGCTTAGTTGCTCTTCCTGATACGTATCAAAATCAATCAGTGCTTGGTCAATTTTTGGTGCATAAGCGGCCAGTTTACCTTTAAGAACGGTTTGGTTTTCAAGCATAGATTCGAGGGCGGCTATGGGCTCTTGCATTGACTCAAGGGCTTTTAATTCACGTTTTGCGCGGTTTACTTTATCAAACGACCGGCGCCATACTTCGTAAAAGTCGACCTTTGAATTTGACATGTGGCGTTCAAACACACGTAACATAAAGCGCTTAACGTCGTTTGCGCCTAATTTATGTAAATTAAGAATACGACGAAATATTTCTTTGTATATTGCAGAGTCTTGAACGTTGTTAAGGGGGATCATTTTTAAATTGATCTCACCATCAAATTGCGTTGCACCGCCAGTAAGTAGGGCGTTTAACTCTTGCGCTTTAAGCTCTATCGGGTTGTAACCTTGCTGCTTTAAGTGATTAAACAGCTTGGTAAACTTAATAATGGTATTGCCTTGGGTGTACTGGGCTAAATCAAGTTTGCCTTGATAGCAAAAGTATTGGTGTGCATAACCGGCAATTTTACCTAAGCCTGCTACGCCAATGACAACTGAGCCATGGGGTAAATCGGCTTGCAATAAAATGTACGATTGATCTGATGAAAAATAAAACTTACGGGTTTCATCTAAATCGTGGCCATCCCACTCGGTAAGGCGTAAATCGTTAATTAGCGGAAATTGCAGTGCATTAATAACTGAGCTTTTACCTGTGTTGTTAGGCGCACAAATCGAGCTACTTTTATCAAGTGGGATCACACACTTTGCATAGCCTGCAGTATTAAGTAGGGCGAGTTTACTCAGTCCGTATAAGTTTTTCATTCCTCGTCCTCTCCTAAAAAGGTTTCTTCATTTACTTCCATTAAGGCATCAATATAGCGATGAATTGGCGCCTGTAGCATAAAGCCGCCTTCCACTTCGCGGGCAAGGCCTAAACGTACCATGCGTAAATACACATCTTTGCGTAAATCAGAACCCGAGAATATTTCAAGCTGATCAAATAAATGTTTATTAAGTTGTACCAAGGTTTGCATTAGCTCTAAATCGTTTGGCTCATCAAATAATGCACGCATTGGGTCTTTACCTGTGTTGGCAAAGTGTTCGATTAAAATATAAATAGTGAGCGCTATCGCGCGCGATATTTTGCCCATATTGGGGGTGCTTTCATCGCTAGCAAAATAATAAAAGCCACGACTGTCGTGCTTTAAATCATGGCCTAATGCTGTGAATAAGGCGCTGTAGGCTTCAATTTGTTGGTCAAGCTCTTGCCACATTACCGTGTCTTGTTCGCAAATGTGGTAACCCGCGACTAATTTTTTATTAATGGCTTGTAAGTGAGAAAGCTCATTTAAGTTTATCTGTGTCATGGTCATTACTCGTGCTCGGCTTTATCAGCCTGAGGCTCTGAATTAAAGGGGTACAAAGAAAAGTGCTGGCCTGCAATGTTAACGCGGGCTTTTTTATCGCTTTGGCTAATGTGTAGGGTGGTATCGCTCACTAGCTTTTGATATAAAAACAGCATTTCATCGGCTTCAAGCTCTGGGTAGCTTTCGTCTAAAAATTGCAGCAGAGGCTGTGGTTTTTTACGCTGCTTTTTGAAGCGTTTTGCAAACTGCGCTTTTACATCGTGATAGTCAGGAATGTTTGGCGTGACAAACGCAGGCACATCGTTTTGCTCTGGTAGCTGATATTCATGATGCTCAAATTCAGCCAGGCTTGCCATGTAGGCTACTATATGGCGCTGTTGACCCAATGAATACTTTTGCGCATCGCTTACAAAATGTGGCTGCACGGCGCTGAGCATATTATCTACCCCATTTTTACGTATTAGCCCTAATACTTTTGCTACTTGGCGGGTAACAAGGTTATTACGGCGCAACTCTTCACGCAGTGGCATAAGCATATCGGCACTTTTACGTAAGCTTATCCGGCCAACTAAGTGCATTTCTAGAATTCGGGTACGCAATTGCTCAAGCATGCGTTTATCGTTGTACGCTTTGCCTGAACGTTCAATATGTTCTATTTGGGTGCTAATTTGTTGCTCAATTAAAGTAAAACAGGCATGAAAGTCGCCTCTAATATCCACCATTTCCAGCATGGGTTCTATATACTCATCAAACGCTTCTATCACGGCTTTATAGCGTTTTTGTAGCGACTGCACTGCATTATTAGATTTGGCTTGCTCAACAATATTTAAAATGGCGTTTTCGTTGTGTAAAAACAGTTTGATTATTTTACGCACCCGATCATCCATAATACGGCTAAAGCGGCGTAAATCATCAAAATCTTCCATTTCACCGGCATTAGATAGCCGATTACCTAAACGGGCCAAATCATCAACCAAGACACTAATTTCTTGTGCTAAGCCTAAATGTTCTTCTTGCAGTAAAAAGGTGGCAAAATCGGCAATGGCGCGGTTAATTTCCAGTTGTGACGATTTAGCCAGCGGAATAATAATTTCTTGATTTAATAACCGGTTGGTTTCTTTATAAATACGCTCATTATTCCACGTGGGTTGCTTTTGCTTAATGGCATTTTGAAGATCTTTAATACTAAAGTCGGCCATTTTAAAGCGCTTAAATAATAGCTCTAATACACCCCAGTGTTCATTTAGGGTATTAAGTAGCTTTTTAGCTGGGATCATAAGGCGTTGCAACTTCCTAGTATTCGTTATTTTATATTTCTCGAACTTATATGGTATTCGTTTTTGCGACGATTTAATAATAGTTTTTACACCCGCTTAGTGATAGTATCCGCGCCGAATATAGGCACATAGAGTTTGTGGGTATATTTTTTACATGGTTTCAATTTTTACTTAACCCCGAAGGTTGTTTAATATCATGGTTTCCTCGATTATCCTGACGCTGATAGCGATTGCATTCTTGCTTATCGTTATTGAGGATGTGATCCACGTTAACAAAGCCAAAACGACGTTATTTTTTGGTACACTTTGCTGGATTATCTCCTTTATTTTTCCTCTTAATGGGCAAAGCCCCGAAACGATTCAAACCCTCCTAGACCACAATATTTTAGAAATTGCTTCTTTATGGCTGTTTTTAATGGCCGCAATGACCTTTGTCGCCTATTTAAACTCTAAAGGACTTATCGAAAATGTTGTGAATCGGATTATGCCAACCAGCATTAGTGAGCGAAAGCTGATGTTTTTGGTGGGGTGTTTTGCGTTTTTATTTTCATCTATTTCTGACAACGTTACGGCCACGCTAATATCACTGGCAGTGATTATGTCATTAAAACTTGAAGCCAAAAAGTTAGTTAAGTACGCCACGCTTATTGTATTTGCTGTAAACTCCGGTGGTGTATCACTTATCACGGGTGATGTAACCACACTTATGATTTTCCTTGATGGTAAAGTAACAATTAGCAATTTATTACTGTTAATTGTGCCTGCGTTACTAAGTGTATTATTACTGGCTACTTTGTTATCAATTGGCATGAATAAGCAACTCGAGTTTAAAAAAACTAAATTTAAACGTATTGAAAAAACCGACATAACCATTGCGGTTATTTTCTTCACTACGGTTATTGCTACGCTTACATTGAGTGTTTTATACAGTGTACCGCCTCTGCTTACTTTTTTATTGGGTTTATCTATTATGTTTTTAGTCGCGCAATTTTTAATGCGCAAAAAAGACATCAACAAAGATATGATCGATTTTATACGCGACATAGAGTACGACACCTTATTGTTTTTCGTGGGTGTGTTACTGCTTGTTGGTGCGTTAAAAGAAGTTGGGGTACTGAGCCAATTTACTAATTTGTATACGGTAATGGCGCCAGAGTACGCAAACTACTTAATGGGTATTTTATCTGCAGGTGTTGATAACGTGCCACTAACGGCAGCGTTATTAAAAGCCGACATTGTAATGAGTCAACAGCATTGGTTGTCGTTTACGTATGCAACCGGTGTAGGTGGCTCTATGCTAATCATTGGCTCGGCGGCCGGTATTATAGCCATGAGTAAGGTAAAAGAGCTGACGTTTGCAAGTTACCTTCGCTTATCGCTGTATTTATTACTGTGTTACACCTTTGGTTATGCGGGCTCTTACTTAATGGGTAGTTTTATTTGATTTTATAGTAAAACGACTTGACAGCTAGACGTCTAAACGATAACTTTCAAAGCCGCACTCTTAGTGCGGTTTTGTTTTATTAGCCACAGGTTAATAATACATTCAGAAGAGGTGCGATACTTAGGTACTTAATGTGAGGCAACGACAGCCTGCGATCATTAAGGAGGGAAGTACTCGCCGAGGAAAATAATGGGTCGTTACCATTGTTTTTCGGTTTATGGGGCTGAATCCTCAAAACTGTCACCAATTTAGGTGGAGAGCTTCTGGCAGTAGATTTTTCTTATCTTTATTTCCTGCCAAGTTCTTCTTGTTTTATTGCGGTTTGGATGCCGCGAAAGGAGACGAAATGACTACCCAACCAGTGCCACAAAGTTCACAGTGCACAAAATCAGATTACATTGTTGCCAAATTTGGTGGCACCAGCGTTGCTAACTTTGAGGCGATGAGCCGTTGTAGCGAAATTATCGTAAACGATAAAAATGTACGTATTGTTGCAGTAAGCGCCAGTGCCGGAGTGACCAATCATTTAGTGGAGCTTTGCAAAGCGGGTATTGAAGCCACTAAACGCCAACAGCATATTGATGGTGTCCTTGCGATTCAGCAGGCTATTTTAAATGACCTGTCGTTAGATGAGGATTTAGCCCTTGGGTTTAATCAAACGCTTGATGCATTTCAAACGTTGGCGGCACAAACACTCAATACTGAGCAGCAGTTCGATGAGCTACTTAGCTTTGGCGAGCGTTTATCGTCGTACTTATTTACCCAAGTACTAAGGTTAAAGGGTTTAAATGCCACTCGTTTTGATGTGCGCCAGGTGCTTAAAACCGATAGCCAATTTGGTAAAGCAACACCAAATGTGGCCGCCACAGCGCAAGCCGCTCAAACACATTTAATTCCGCTGCTTGATGATAGCGTTATTGTGACCCAAGGGTTTATTGGTAGCGATGCAAACAATTTAACGACCACGCTCGGTCGAGGCGGCTCAGATTATAGCGCTGCACTGCTTGCTGAGGCTATTAACGCTAAAAGTGTGCATATTTGGACTGACGTAGTGGGTATTTTTAGCACCGATCCTCGTTTGTGTGTAAAAGCCACTCCTATTGCGCGTTTAAGTTTTGATGAAGCAGCAGAAATGGCGACCTTTGGCGCTAAAGTATTGCACCCGGCAACTATTTTACCTGCCAGTCGCAGCCATATTAATGTGTTTGTTGGCTCAAGCACAGAGCCAGAACTTGGCGGTACGTGGATTGAACGTGAAAAATCGCAGCTACCTGGTATTCGTGCGGTAACGCAACGTAAAAATCAAATATTATTAACCCTTAAAAGCCCAGAAATGCTGTTAGCCAGTGGCTTTTTAGCCCGTATATTTACTATTTTAAGTGAGTGCAATATTTCGGTAGATTTGGTCACCACTTCTGAAATTAGTGTGGCAATTACCCTTGATAATGCGCCTAATGCATCACGCCCAGAGCTAGATCAAGAGTGCTTGGATAAACTCGCTGAATTTTGCCATGTATCGGTTGAAAACAATTTAACGCTGGTAGCGTTAATTGGCTCTGAAATTGTTTTGCGCCAACATGAAATGAATTTAATGAAAGTATTATGTGACTTTAATATTAGACTCATTTGCCATGGTGCAAGTAAACATAACTTGTGCTTTTTAGTTGAGCAAAGCGAGTCTGATGCAGTGGTTCAAGCGATTCATAGTCGATTACTAGAAAGTGATTGCGCTGCGTAAATCGTTAATAGTTATTATTGAGCACCGCCAGTCGGTGCTTTTTTTTGCCACAACGCTAATATCAAACATGTCGTTATGTGCTCCAACCACGGTATTGCTACAAGCTGTAAGCTGAGTGTTATTAAGTTCGTTAAACACATTAGGGCTTAATAATTGAGCAATGGGGCGGCTGGTGGCTTTAGCCAGCGCTTCTTTTAATGTCCAAATCCTAAAAAAATGATGTGCTTGAGTTGTTATGTTATCTGTATTGGTTATTAAACTCACTTCGGCTGGGTGGTAAAAGTGTTTAGCGAGTTTATTAAAAGGGCGCTTTAAACTAATTTTTTCAATATCAAAGCCAAATTGAGTTGATGCTACATTTAACGCTGCACCTACAAAACCATGAGAATGAGAAATACAGCAACTGATCACGCCTGTTGTATTTTTAATATGTAATTCTAATTTACTGTTATCGGGGTTAAATTCAGAACTAATATCACACAGCTTTAATGATGCATAAGAAGAACAAGCGGTTTTTACTAGGTATTTAAGCACTAAACGTGTGGCTAAATATTCTTGTTTAGCCTGTGGATTTTTACGCCGATTAATAACATTGAGCTCAAAAGGGCTTAAATAGTGGGGTAAATCAAATTCACCCACATTGAGGGTTGTTGCGTTAAGCAACGCAATGCAATGGCTGTTATTTGCTAAAGCGGGCGTGGCTTTTAGCTGGTTTTCAAAGTAAGTTACACTCATCATTGCTCGTTATAAATGACGACCGATTACATATTTATTACCCAAAGCTGGATAGTTTGTGAGCGGTTGTTAGTTGTTGTGAGCGCTAAGTACATTTTTATTACTCAGTGGCTCTTAAATATGGTTTAATTCGCATTCGTTAAAATAATAACAGATTTGTAGGTGTATGGCACAAGTGCGTGATGGTTTTCAAAGTCGACTAGGTTTTGTATTGGCAGCAGCCGGTGCAGCGGTAGGTTTAGGTAATATATGGGGTTTTCCTACGCAGGCTGCTAATCATGGTGGCGGCGCATTTTTACTGGTTTACTTTATCGTTATTTTTTTGCTGGCGTTACCTGCTTTGTACACCGAGCTGTATTTAGGTTACAAAGCCCAAGCTAACCCTGTTAAAGCGCTAAGCCAAGCATGGCAAGATCATGCCCCTAAAGTGGGAGCCGCAGCAGGCTATATTGGCCTTGCCGGTGCCATCGTTATGTTAAGTTTTTACTCAATTGTGGCCGGTTGGATGCTTTCCTACGCTATAGAGCCTATAAGTAGCTTTTTTGGCTGGCATAGCTTGAGTGAGTTTTTACATAGCGACTCTATGTTACGTAATTTTATTTTTACGCCGCTTATGCTTATTTTAACCGCCAGTATTATTTTAAAAGGGGTGAAGTCGGGAATAGAAACCTGGTCACGCCGTTTAATGCCGCTTTTACTTGTTCTCCTTATTGGGCTTATTATTTATATTGCAACGTTAGATGGCGCAAGCGAAGGGTTTGCTGCTTATTTAGTGCCTGATTTTAGCAAAATACTCGACCCTGATTTAATTATTGCCGCAATGGGACAGGCGTTCTTTTCGTTGTCGCTTGGGGTAGGCTGTATGATGATTTACGGCTCATATTTAAAACCTGGTGCTAACTTACCAAAATTAACCGCAAGTGTTGCGCTACTTGATACCAGCGTGGCGTTTTTAGCGGGCTTATTAATAATTCCGGCTATTTATGTTGCCCAGTACAATGGCGTTGAAGTATTTAATAACGGTAAATTAATTGGTGAGGGGCAACTTATATTTGCCATATTACCTGAGCTATTTGGCACTATGGGTGAAATTGGTTTATTGGTTGGCTTATTATTTTTTGTATTGATGTCGATAGCTTCAGTTACCTCAACTATTTCATCAACTGAGATCCCTGTGGCATTTTTGGTTGAAAACCACAGTGTAGATAGAACCAAAGCAACATGGGCAGTCAGTGCCATTGTATTTGTTTGTGCCAGTACTATTATTGTTAATTTTGATTGGCTATTTGGTTTGGTTATTATGGTATTTACTCAATACCAACTTCCGTTGATGGGACTGTTTTATTTTATTACAGTGGGCTGGTTATGGCAGCGTGGTAATAAGCTTCATCAAGCAAGTTCTGGTGCACATTATTGGTTTGCTCAGTACATTCGTTTTGTCTGCCCAGTGCTAATGACCTTAGTATTTGCAAACGTTGCGTTTGGCTAGAACGCGTTAATAACTCATGTGTTATTGATAACAAAAAAGCGAACACTATATTTTGTTCGCTTTTTTGCTTTTTGTTTAGCCGCGCTATAGCACTTCGTTTGTTAAGCTATTTCCTTGAGTAACCTCAAATGCATTTTGTAATGTTATATTAGCGATTTCGGTTAGAGCTTCTTGAGTAAAAAAGCCTTGATGCCCTGTTATTAACACATTTCTAAAACTCACTAAACGAGAGAATATATCGTCTTGATTTATTTCGTCACTGTGGTTTTTAAAAAACAGTTCTGATTCTTGTTCGTACACATCGAGCCCTAAATACCCCAGTTTTTGTGATTTAAGTGCTTTAATACATGCTTGGCTGTTTACCAGCGCACCGCGAGAAGTATTAATGAGCATGACCCCGGTTTTCATTTTATTAAATGCGGCGTCATCGATTAAATGGTGCGTGTCTTCGCTCAGCGGGCAGTGCAGTGAAATTATATCGCTTTGGGCAAGTAGGGTATTTAAATCGGTAATAGTGTAATTGCCTGGTTTTGCAAAAGGGTCGCACACTAAAACGTTAGCGCCAAAACCATTTAAAATGTTACACAGTGCCAAGCCTATTTTACCGCAGCCTATAATACCTATGGTCTTGTTATGTAAGTTAAACCCAAGTAAGCCATTTAAATCAAAGTTGTCTTCGCGTACGCGGTTATAAGCTTTGTGTGTTTTACGGCTGAGGGTGAGCATAAGGGCAACACAATGCTCCGCGACTGCCTCAGGGCTGTAAGCGGGTACGCGTAACACGCTGAGGTTACGCTGTTTGGCAACAGGCAAGTCAACGTTATTGAACCCCGCACAGCGTAATAAAATAGCGCTAACACCCAATGTGGCAAGTTGCTCAATCACTGCTTTATCTACTGTATCGTTTACAAATACGCACACAGCGTCAAAGTTTTTAGCTAATATTGCCGTCTGCGCCGATAAACTTTGCTCAAAATAAGTAATAGTGATGTTAGAAAAGCCATTTAAACTTTGCTCAAAAAAAGGTCGCTCATATTTCTGAGCACTAAAAAAAGCAATATCCATTAACTAGCTCCAAGTAATCAATTATTTTATTACCATAAACTATTCTTACTATAGATGCTTCACTCTTGTTGTTTTAATTACGACAGGATTATTTTAATACAGCCGAACGGACTCCTAAACGAGCGGTCGTCGGTTTTATAACGGGCACTGATTCTAAGCAGCTTGTTATTACATTATGTAATGACTCTGGTTTAGTTCGCGGTGCATAGCGAGCAACCAGCTGCCCTTGTGCATTAACTAAAAACTTAGTGAAGTTCCATTTTATTGCTCGGTTTTGTGCAATCCCCCGTGTATGAGACTTTAAATAACTAAACAGTGGATGCGTATCTGGGCCATTTACCATGACCTTATTAAACACCTCAAAATTAATTGAAAAATGTTTTTGATAATAGTCTTTAATGGCCATTCCCTCTAATGGCTCATTTTTATCAAATTGATTACACGGAAAGGCTAAAATAGTAAACCCATCGTTTTTGTATTGTTGATATAGCTTTTCTAGCGCGCATAATTGCGCAGAAAAATGACATTTACTGGCGGTATTAACAATAAGAACCGTTTTTCCTTTTAGCTGACTCAAAGAAAAATCATCGTTATTACAAAGTGGTGCGTTAAATTGATAAATACTATCCATAGATTACCTACCTAATTTCCGTATGAGGGAAATTTTAAAAGACTTTCATTCGCTTTTTTAGCGGCCGATTGACATAATCGAGCTTATGTTTCTAAGTTATCAGTTAAATAGGTCATTTTTATGTCAGTAAAAATTGCATTTATAGGTTTAGGCGTAATGGGTTACCCAATGGCAGGGCATCTAGCAAAAGCGGGGCACAGCGTATGTGTTTATAACCGCACAGCAGCTAAAGCACAAAAATGGGTTGAAGATTTTAACGGCAGTTTTGCACCTACCCCGCGTGAAGCTGCAAGTGGTGCCGATATGGTATTTATGTGTGTTGGCAATGACGACGACTTACGGTCAGTGGTATACGGCGATGATGGCGTTTTAGCTGGTATGGACAAAAACACGATTTTAATCGATCACACAACTACTTCTGCTGAGGTAGCGCGTGAAGTTGCGGCAAAAGCGGCTTTACAGCATATCGACTTTATTGATGCGCCAGTATCGGGCGGTCAAGCAGGTGCTGAAAACGGGGTATTAACCGTAATGGCCGGTGGCAACGAAGCGGTATTTGCTAAAGCACAACCTATCATGGCGGCATTTAGCCGTTTTAGTCAGCTTTTAGGCGAAGTGGGCTCAGGGCAATTATGTAAAATGGTTAATCAAATTTGTATTGCTGGTGTGGTACAAGGCTTAGCTGAGAGCTTACATTTTGCTAAACAAGCAGGGCTTGATGGCGAAAAAGTAATAGAAACCATTTCTAAAGGCGCAGCTGGTTCGTGGCAAATGGAAAACCGCTATAAAACAATGTGGGCAGGCGAGTACGAGTTTGGTTTTGCTGTAGATTGGATGCGTAAAGATTTAGGCATTGCCCTTGATGAAGCTAAAAATAATGGTGCAACGCTGCCAATGACTGCAACGGTCGATCAATACTACGCCGATGTACAGGCTCTTGGCGGCGGCAGGTACGACACATCAAGTTTACTAGCGCGTATTGAAGCACTGCATAAAAAGTAATGTAATTGGTAAAAGTAAACTGTTCACAAAGAGGCTAAGAGGCGCTGCGCTTTTAGAGAAAGTGATACACATAAAAAATGAATGTTGGTTTTATGTTTTCTCATTTATTCCTCATTCACTTCTCTTTGTGGGATTAACTTTCGCTTACCTAGCTATACACAAAAAACGCGACACTTTATTGCTAAATCGTCGCGTTTTTCATGGGTTATATACACTAAAGCAAATTACATGCTTTGCGCGTAGTTATACAGCGCTTTTAAAATTGTAAGATTTTTTTCGCTGTCATCATGCTCATGCGCTAGGTTTTCAAGGGTGATCATAAAATCTTGTGCGCTGATTGATGGCTGATCTTCGCCATGCATTAACTTGCTTTGGCAATATTGACGCCATTGATCAAGCTCTTGCTGGTTTAGCGTTTGTGGCCAGTTACGCGCGCGGTATCTAAACAGCAAAGTATTAAACTTAGGATCTTCAAATTCAAGCTTTAAACTTGCCAAGTCTTCAGGTTTTGCATCACGAATAATCGCAAATTTGGCTTTATCAGCATGGCTAGTAAAGCCATCATAAAGTAAATAATCTACATTTGTAGTGGCGCTGTAATCGCCTTGCTCATTAAATACTTCAGTGACTTTATCGCGAAGCTCAGTATTGGCTTTTAAAATGGCTAAATTAGCCAAGCATTGCTCACGGTCAATACCCAAGCGAGCAGCGTTTTCAGGCAGTAGTGTTTTAGCTGGTGCTAAAATAGGGCACTTATTTAAATGCACCAATTTTAAACCTACGGGTAAATCACCCTCTGCTAAATCTATACGTTTGGTGTATAAACGCTTGCGTAATTGCTCTACATTTAAATCAAGTAACACCTGCGGGTTTTGGGTTAAATCAAAACAAATAACTGCGTTTTTATTAACAGGATGAAAGCTCATAGGTGCCACCCACGTGGTACAACCCTGGGTTGCTGGAATACGCGACGAGGTATGCACTAATGGGGTCATGTTAAACACGTCCACCAATTCAGCAAGGGCTTTCTTATTACGCAAACTAAAAAAGAAGTGATACAGCTTAGGCTGCTTTTCTTTTATTAATTTAGCCAGTGCAATGGTAGCCGTTACATCACTTAATGCATCGTGCGCAGCGGCATGTTCAATACCATTAGCTACAGTTAAATGCTCAAGTTTAAAACTTGGGCTGCCATCTTCTTTTAATGGCCACTCAATGCCCTCAGGGCGAAGTGCATAGCAGGCACGCACTAAATCTATAATATCCCAACGACTGTTATTGTTTTTATATTCACGCTCATATGGGTCGTAAAAGTTACGATAAAAGCTATATCGGCTTACTTCATCATCAAAGCGAATACTGTTATAACCAGCCACACAGGTATTGGGCACGCTAAATTCGGCATGAATTTTAGCAATAAACTCAGCCTCAACTAAGCCTTTTTGCATCGCCACTTGCGGGGTAATACCGGTGATTAAACACGCTTCAGGATGGGGTAAATAATCCGCTTGCGGCTTACAGTACTCAATAAGCGGCTCGCCAATAATATTTAAATCAAGATCGGTGCGTACACCTGCAAATTGGCTCGGCTTATCTTTTTGTGGGCTTGCTCCCCAGGTCTCGTAGTCGTGCCAATAGATTGTTGCTTGATTTTGCTCTTGATAAGCCATTAAAAAACCCTATAAGTTAGCTTGAAACGGTTTATATACCGCCAAGTTACTAAATTTATGAATTATTTAGATTATGGCATAGGGTCACAGAGGTTTATAGGCTTGAATAGGGAAATCTATTAGTCAAAACATGATTTAAGGGTGATTATTTATTTTTAAGGTTCTGTGATAGAGAAATTATTTATAAACATAACGGTTAATGTTATAACTTAAGCCAACACTCCATATTCTTTCAACAACATGAAACTAATAATAAAAACGACTCTATTTTGGGTATTAATCACCTCTACCGCTGCGTTTGCTGAGCTTGCAAAAGTTAAAGTAAATGGCTTTGATATTGAATATGAAATAGCGGGTAGTGGTAAACACACTGTTTTACTCGAGGCGGGTGGCTCTGCAGGGCTGAGTGATTGGGATCCCATTTATAACTCGCTTATCAAGCATGCAAAAGTAATTCGCTATTCTCGAATTGGCAATGGCGGCTCAGCGCAAATAAAGAAAAACTATAGCTCTGAGGAGTATGCTGCTGAAGCTTTACTATTACTTAAAGCGTTAAAAATTGAAGAACCTGTGATTTATGTGGCGCATTCTTATGGTGCTTATATCGCAAGAGTATTTGCAGCAAGCTACCCTGATAACATTAAAGCGTTAATGTTAATTGAACCCGCCTCAGAGCATGATGTTGATATTATGCGTAAGATTGATTTACCGCGCGCTGAAAAAGAAATTGCTGCTATAAAACGTGATGATATGAAAAACGGCATATCGAATCAGTATTTAGACTTTTGGTCGAAGCGGCCTTTGCCCGATTATCCACAAATAGCAGATATTCCCGTGACGGTTATTGCCTCAGTTAAAAAATATGAAAATCCATCGGTGTTATTTTTTACTGAAAAAGGGCGTGAAATGTGGGGAGAACTGCATTCAAACTGGGCTAATGCTTTTCCTCAAGGTGAGATAGTGCTAACGCGTAAAAGTTACCACTATCCACAAAATGATGAGCCAGAAATGGTGATCACCCAGCTAGTCAGGTTACTTAATCGCACTGATTAATTTTTAGTTTACAAAAATATACACAAGCCAAGTTTTAATTCTGTTATTTGGGTCGTTATTCTGTAAAATTATCGGCTTAACATTTGTGACCTAGTCGTTACATTTGTTGTTGGGGTTAATTATTCAATTAATATAAGCAGACGTTATGATTTTTTATATTATTGGGTTAAGTACGCTTGTTATTATTTTGTGTGTGGCGCTTTATGTGATTTACAGCAATATACGTAAGAGCCGAGTAAGAAAGTCAAAAGAATATAATGTGTTATTTGATAAAGACACCATTATTGATGAACTCATTGCTCAACTTAGCGAGAAAAACCAAACCCAAGAAAACCAGGAAAAAACAATTAAAGGCAAACAAGAGATCCTTGCAACTTTTATAGATTTGCATCGATCGGGTAGTTTTTGTGCGCATTTAAGCGAACAAGAAATTACGTATTTTGTTAAAAAGAAACTAAACATGGAGAGTACTCAAAATGGATAGCGAGCAACAAGCAGTCGCTGAGGCAAAAAACACCTCATTTATGGCACGTTTTGGTCGTCGTAATGTGATTTTACTAACATCCGTTGTCGTGGTGTTAGCAGTGATTGCAACATTAACGTCGCAGGTTATTTCATGGAATGAAGCCGATGAACGGCTAGTTCATCAGTCAGCTTTTACCGGTAATTTAACGGTAATAAATCAAGCGGGCCCTTACTTAAAAGCATTTGGTACGACATCAGCCTATAAAAAAGTTATTTCAATTAACTTTACCGGCGATAGCAGCGCAACAGCCAGTGCCATTGTACCACTCATTCCTATTCGATTCTTAGATACCACGACCGGTGGGGCACGCGGTGTTTCCCGCTTTAGATTGCCTGGCAACGTACCCGCTAGTGAATCGGGTGCTTTACGTGGTTTATTAAAAATTCATGAAGAATTTGGCTCCCAAGAAACCCTAATTTCTAACCTTTTAATGCGTGCCACTACAGAAAATGTAAAAGCGTCGGCACGTATGATGTCGGTGGAGCAACATTATTCAGGTGGTAATGGTCAATTAAGCCAAGATTTTTCTGATCAACTTACGAATGGTATTTTTGTTACTGAGCAAATTATTAGTACTGGCGAGCGTGACAAGTCTGACGATTTAAGTAATTTAAGTAAGCAACAACGCGTTACCATTAATATAAAGAAGGATGCTGAAGGTAATCCGCTACGTAATGCGCCTATTTTAGGCTCTTATGGGATCACAGTCGTTGATGCGAGTATTATTGATATTGATTACGAAAATAAAGTAAATGCACGTTTAGAGGCGCAAAAACAAGCGGCTGCTGATGAAGCGCTGGCAAGACAAAACCTTAAAAAAGCAGAGCAACAAGCACGTACTGAAGTGGCATTAGGCGAACAAGCGATTGCAAAGCAAAGAGCTGAGTCTGAAAAGCTAAAAATTAAAGAGCAAATTGATGCAGAACGAATAAAAGCGAATGCGATTATTTCTGCTCAGCAACGTGTAGCTGTTAAAGCGGAGCTTGCAAAAGAGCAAGAAGAAATTTTAAAACAGCAACGCTTAGAAGCATTAGGTATGGACGTTTTAGCTGAAGCGCGTTTACGCGCAAAATCAGCAGCGCTTGATCCTAAGTATGTATTTGATGAAACACTTAAAGCAGAAGTTAAAATTCAAACGGCTTTATTTAATAGCTTAGGTAACAGTCGCTTAGTGCCTGAAATTGTTATAGGTGCAGGGCAGGGTGAGCAAAATAATGGTTCTGAATTTATGCGCTTACTGGCGGCCGACGCGGCATTGAGCCTTAAGAAGCGTTTAGAAAAAGAGAAAAAATAAACGTTAAAAATCATTATAAAGCCCTAGCTTTAATTGCTAGGGCTTTTTTTGTGGTATCGCTTTGTAAGTGGTGAGTTTAAAACTTAGGACACAAAGCGTGGCTAAAGCCTTTTTCGGTTAGCAAAAAAGTGGCGCTGGGCGTCGAAAATATATATTCCTCATGAAGAAGAAACGCAATTGTTCCTTTTATTTGCTCACCTTGATGATCTGAGGCATCGCTAATTAATTGTTCAGGATCTAACTGGCTTGGGCTTGGAAAGTTATTATAAAGATGCTTAAAAATTAACGTAGCAATTGTGTTAAAGGTATCGTTATTTTTCATTTTTGGAGAGTCCTTAATTTATATATGTAGCAACAAACTGGCTGTTTTAAATATGCTTTTTAAATAATAACACATTAAAAATAGGTACATGATCATCCTACTATTTTTTTAAGCTTTAATTTTGCAAGCTGCTGCTTTCATTTATTAAAATGATGATTAATTGTCATGCTTACCCTGCTAAAAAGTAGTGTGTGTTGTTGGTGTGTTGCGCAAAATCATAAAGTGTAATTGAAGAGTTGTAAAAATACGTTATCATTGTAAAACAATATGTAAAATCAAGCAGGTACTTAGCTCACGCTGACCAAGTTCGAGTTAATAACATCAACAAGGCAAGCAAGGACAAATTATGACACCTATGAAACCTTTAGCACTGGCAGTGGCTATGGTTGTTTTTTCACATCCGGCACATGCAGATACAGATCTTGATAAAGTAAAGCAGCAATTAAGCAGCTTACAAAAACAAGTGGAAATGCTGCAAAAGCAACTTGCAAAAGCAGAGCAAAAAAGTGAAAAGACAATCGAGCGCACCATTGAACAGAAAGAAGATATAGCTGAAGTTAAAGTAGCTAAACATGAACACAAGCCTCAGGGAATTAAAATTGGCGGTGCTGTTCGAACCAACTATAGCCACACCTCGTATGATGACGACAATAAAAATCGCGGCGGCGATTTTGACTTTGATATTTTTCGCTTAAATTTCTCAGGCGATGTGGGTGATGTAAAACTAAACGCTGAAATTCGTTTTTTTGATTACATGACAGCTGTTAAATACGCCTATGCTGCTTACGATTTTGCTGATGATTGGCAAGTTCAAGCAGGTATTACTCAGGTTCCTTTTGGTAACTGGCCTTACAATTCACATAACTACTTTTTCAGCACTAACTATTACGTAGGCCTTGAAGACGACCACGATTTAGGGGTGTTATTTAAGCGTAAAATTGCCGATAACTGGCAGCTTGATTTAGGCTTTTTCAAAAATGATGAATTAGGTGGTGTTGATGGTTATGTAGATAACCGCAGCGATCGCTACTCATACGATATTGTTGGTTTTAGAGAAGCTGGTGATGGTGTTTACGCTGAGCCGACCAATCCAATTGGCGAATATAATACGTTCTCAGGTCGTTACGGCTACCACATAGAGCATGAGGGTGGTAAAACTGAAATTGGTGTGTCAGCGCTTGCTGGTGGCTTGCATGATGGTGTTGACCGCGCAGGTGACTATAACGCATGGGCGCTTCACTTAAACAGTAATATGGGCCCTTGGAACTTGCAATTACAACATGGCGAATACAACTACGATATTGATAACGTAAACCGTATTGCTGTAGGCGCTTACTCGTTTTACGATAGCATGGCAGCGGAAGCAACTATGTCGAGTGCAAACGTAGCATACAGTGTGCCGGTGCAATGGGGTGCAGTAACAAACTTACAGTTTTATAATGACTACAGCGCTATTTACGACAAATCAGACAACAGCAAAGATACCTGGATGAACGTAACCGGTTTCTCGGTCGCTGCAGGTGGTTTATTTACGTACTTTGACTTAGTTCATGGTAAAAACATGCCGTTTGTTGGTGGGTCATTAGCGGGCGATAGCAGCGAAACTGAACGCCGCTTCAACATTAATATTGGCTATTACTTCTAATAAGCTAGTATTCAAAGCACACGTCTATATACTGGGCGTGTGCTGCTGTCGTTTTAAAAATTATTTTTACCCTACCAATTTCAGCACCTACAAATTGATAAATCTCTAATCAACTTCTAGTATAAAAGTTCAAATGGAATTAAATAAATAATCCATATAGCTTAGCTGGAGGCTAGACATCGATGTTTGTCGTTAATGAGCAGGTATTATCTGATGTAAACAAAAACTTTATTATTCCCCCAAAACCGCAAATTTTAGATGATCTTGATAGATTAGCACGTCAAAATGAGCCGTCTTTAATGGCTGCTGCAGATATAGTTGCTAAAGATGTGGCCATATCGTCTGCTATTTTAAAAATTGTTAATTCACCCGCTTACGGCTTAGTGCGAAGCATTGCTGACATAAAACAAGCCATCATGTTTTTAGGTTGGAATGGTATAGAAGCACTTATTCCTGCGCTTAAATTAAAGCAAATGTTTTTACAAAAAACATGTTGTATTAGTTTAGAGCGTTTTTGGGATAACGCGTCTGAAATTGCTAATGTAAACATGATTGTTGGGCAGCGAGTAAAAAATAAAATTCCAGTTGAATACTTATACACTCTCGGTTTATTTCATGATTGCGGCATAGTTCCGATGGCGATTAAATATGACGACTACGTCAATGTGCTGCATGGTTCAAATAGAAGCAGTAAAGAAAGTTTAGTTGATATTGAAGATCGTGTTTATGGCGCTAATCATGCCATTATCGGCTATTACTTAGCATCGAGTTGGCATTTACCAAGAGATATTTGCCAGCTTATTCTACGCCATCATGATTTAAGTTTACTTGAGGACACATCCGATCCTAATCAACAGCTCTGTTTTTGTGTGTTAAAGCTCTCTGAAAGCATAGTAAATAGTATTTTACGTGATGAAAAAATTAAAGATTGGGAGCGCCTTGAACCGTTTATACTTAAAAAGTTAAATATGTCTGAAGATGAATATATTGATTTACAAGAAGAAGTTATTGATTACTTAAATCAGTAAATAATCATGCCGGGTTTGCAGCCTAGTTAAACGAGCGGTTACTTGTCGCTTTTATTAAAACGAATATGCTCAGTTTAATTAGACTAAAGTCTATAGGTTAGTTTTTTTCACTTATTGGTTTGTTTTTAATCGTTTGTCGAGATTAAGTAAACACTCTAAAGTTTAGTTGTCGGCAACAAGCACGACTAACCAAATAGGAAACTAATCATGAAACGCTCACTTATCAAAACCATCGCTCTTGGCTCTTTATTAACTTGCTCAGCTGCTGTAATGGCTGATCAAAGTGACTACAAGTTAATGGTTATTGAAGAGGCTGCAACAGCCCCACAAGAATTCGAAGTTGCATTTAACAGTTGCGCATTAAATGTAAAATCAAAAAACTACAGCCAAGCTGAAGAAATTTGTTCAAAAGCAATTACATTATTACAGCAAAGTACAGGCCCGCGCTTTAAAGTACGTGAGCTGACTTCATTTGCTTTAAGTAACCGCGGTGTTGGCCGTTTAATGGCTAAAAACGAAACCGCAGCGTTATCTGACTTTTACGAAGCACAGCAAATATCAGGTAACGAGTTAGTGTCGCACAATTTAACACGTGCTAAGCAAGATCTTGCTCTATAAAATCTATTAGTGATTAAAAAAGCCCATGCTAATTTAGTTAGCATGGGCTTTTGCATTTATGTAGTTGGCTTATTTCATGTCTGTAAATTATTGTCGATTAAAAGTTGAGTCAATTTTTTTAATCCTTTACCTTTGTTGGTTATTTTCCATGCAAGGTATAAGTCTTGAATAGGACGTGGTTCAATGAGCTCCACAACATGAAGTTTTTTAGCTTTAATATGTTCAGCAATAAGGTTTACTGGTAAATAACCAATCCCGATTCCCGATAAAATAGCGGTAATTTTTTGTTTTACGGAGCTTACATAAAAACGTTGACTACCTTCGATTAAATTAGCTGACCACGGAATACTTTGTTTTGCAGAGTCATGAACTATCACTGTGGTGTATTGACCAAGCTCACTAGGCTTGATGGGTTTTTGCTCTTTTGCTAAAGGGTGGGTTGGGTGAACCACAAGTACATTTTGAATATCCGTTACTTTCACTGCTCTGATCCCTTTTTGAGCAGGCACGGGGGCGGGTGCACCAATCACTAAGTCAACATTGTCCTCTATTAACGCCTCCCATGTACCGCTCATGACCTCTTCTTTTACATCAATTTCAATGCTTTTATGTTCAATTAAAAATTGCTGCAAAGCAGCAAAAACATTTGTTACGTCAATAATTGAGTCAAAAGCAATCCGTATTCTAGGCTCCCAGCCATTAGCTATGGTTTGTGTTTGCTCCGATAAATTATTTATAGCATTGAGCACTTTACGCCCCTCGCTCAGTAAATGTTTACCTGCGGGGGTTAAAACTGCTCGCCGACCTTGGCGCTGAAATAAAGTTACATTTAATTGCTCTTCAAGTTTATTAACAATATACGACAGGGCTGATGGCACTTTATTAAGTTGTTCTGCAGCGGCTGCATAACTGCCACGATGCTCAATGGCGTCTAATACCAGTAAAGCTTCTATGCTAATAGGGGGTGTATTCATCATCATACCAAATATTAACTGTTCAAAATATTTGAACATATAAAGCAAATAATAGGAGTTATTTAATTTTAATTCAACTTATACAATAGCTGCATAATCAACAGAAACAATACAGGTAAACATTATGACGATTAAAAATATCACAGCTGCCATCACAAAAACTGAACAGTCTTTTGCAACACTACCATTAAGGCTTATTGCAGGATTAGTGTTTAGTGCTCATGGGGCACAAAAACTGTTTGCGTGGTTTGGTGGCTATGGCTTGGAAGGCACAGGGCAATGGATGGAGTCGATTGGCTTAGCACCGGGCTATTTAATGGCATTAATGGCGGGTGGCGCTGAATTTTTTGGTGGATTACTACTCATCGTTGGTTTGCTGGTGCGTCCTGCGAGTTTTTTACTGGCTATCACTATGGTGGTTGCTATTTTTACCGTACATATAGATAACGGCTTATTTATGAGCAACAACGGTTACGAGTTTGGTTTATCGTTGTTGGCAATTACCTTGGCCTTATTTATTCAAGGAGCTGGAAAGCTATCCCTTGATGGAAAAATTCATAACAGATTAAACCAATAAGCTGATCATATAACTGATTGAACTTTAAGCTGCCAATCTGCGTAAGGTTGGCACATTCTACATACTTAGGAGACGGACATGGGATTACTTGTTAACGGTGAATGGGTCGATAAATGGTACGACACCGAAAAAAGCGACGGTAAATTTGTACGTCAAGACAGCCGTTTTAGGGATACTATTTCATCTGCGCCACAAAGCAAATTTACCCCTGAGG
Organism: Pseudoalteromonas sp. SM9913; assembly: GCF_000184065.1. NCBI lineage: Bacteria > Pseudomonadati > Pseudomonadota > Gammaproteobacteria > Alteromonadales > Pseudoalteromonadaceae > Pseudoalteromonas > Pseudoalteromonas sp. SM9913. The sequence continues at coordinate 1,874,707 of NC_014803.1, read as the reverse complement.
CGGGGCGTTATCATTTATATGTATCGCTGGCGTGCCCATGGGCGCACAGAACGATTATTTTTCGTAAATTAAAGCAGCTCGAAGATATTATTTCTATGAGTATTGTTGAAGCGCCCATGATGGAAAACGGCTGGGAATTTGGCGAGCAGGGCGATCCACTTTATAACTTAGATTACGCCTATCAATTGTATTTAAAAGCCGATCCTAGTTATGAAGGGCGGGTTACTGTGCCGATTTTATGGGATAAAAAAACGCAAACTATTGTAAATAATGAATCAATAGAGATCATTCGTATGCTTAATAGTGCGTTTAATGAGCTCACTGGCAATACTGATGATTATTATCCAGAGCCACTTCGTGAAGAAATCGAAACCGTGAATAACCGTGTCTATAACACCATTAATAATGGCGTATATAAAGCCGGTTTTGCTACTACACAAGAAGCTTACAACGAGGCTTACACCGCACTATTTGATAGTTTAGACTGGCTAGAAGCGCGTTTAGCTAAGCAGCGCTATCTCGTTGGTGATGTTATTACAGAAGCTGATTGGCGTTTATTTACAACCCTTATTCGCTTTGATGCGGTGTATCACGGGCATTTTAAGTGTAACCGTCAAAAATTAAGCGAGTTTCACCATATTAGCAATTACGTTAACGAGCTTTACCAAGTACCGGGTGTTAAAGAAACAGTCGATTTAGAGTACACAAAGGTGCATTACTATGTAAGCCACTTAACGATTAATCCAACACAAATAGTACCGCTGGGTGCAAAGCATCATTTTGATGCTCCACACGACCGTGAACGTCCATATTAATTAATTAATGTTTATTCTTTTTGAGGAAAGACCATGATCAATCATTATCCAAAGAATAGTTTAGGCAGTGCCGATCACGGTTGGCTTAAATCTAAACATCATTTTAGTTTTGCACATTACTATAATCCGGCACGTATGGGCTTTGGTACATTACGCGTTGTTAATGATGATTGGGTTGCACCTGAAATGGGATTTGGAGCGCATCCACACAAAAATATGGAAATTATTAGTTTCATACGCAGTGGTGCCATTACTCATCAAGATAGTATGGGTAATAAAGGCATAACCGAGCAAGGTGAAGTGCAGGTAATGAGTGCAGGCACAGGCATTGTGCATTCTGAGTATAACCGTACGAATGAGCCACTTACTTTTTATCAAATTTGGATTCAAAGTAATAAACAAGATGTGCCGCCGCGTTGGGAAAGTAAAAAATTTCCGACCGACGTAGCTAACGAGCTTACGCTTTTAGTGTCGGGTTATGCAGAAGATGCGGGTAACACCTTATTTATCAATCAACAAGCACGTATTTATGGTGGAAAGCTTGCAAAAGGTACCACCATCACTCAGCGTATTGATCATCAAGCTTATGTACTTGCATCTGATGGTGTATTTACTGTAGATGACAAAAGCAGTGTAATTACCATGAACAAAGGGGATGGTGCTGAGGTCACTCATGCTGATTTTATCACGCTAACTGCAACAACAGAGTGTGAAATAATTATTATTGATACACTAGCCTAGGCTATTCGGCTTAGTTGGGTTTATCTTAATGGCGCAGTAAACACTGCGCCATTGTTTTACAAACATACAGCACTATACCTTAAAGCTATCTACTTGCGATTTCATTTGCTTGTAAAGCGCTGATACATTTTTTGACTGCAATGTTGTTTGCTCAGAGATTTGTTTCATTTGTGCTGACTGTTCTTTTAACGATACCAAATTTCTATTAATCTCGTTTGCTACATGGGATTGTTCTTGTGTTGCTTGTGCGGTTTCGGCCGACATTTGCTGCACTTTTTCAAAGGCGTGAGTTAGGTTGCTAAAAATACTAATAACGGCATCAAAATTACTGAGTGTGGCATTAGCATTTGTTTGACTGTTTTTAATAGAATCTGATGACGCTTTTACATTGTTATTTAAGCGTTGGATCATTGTATCTATTTCATCGGTGCTTTGTTGTGTGCGGGTGGCCAACGTTCTAACCTCATCAGCGACAACGGCAAACCCTCGGCCTTGCTCGCCAGCTCTGGCAGCCTCAATCGCGGCATTTAACGCTAATAAGTTAGTTTGTTCGGCAATATTTCTAATGACCTCAAGTACAGACGTAATATCGGTTGAGCTGCTTTCTAATTCAATAGAATTTGATAAAGCCGATTGAATATCATTGATTAAATCTTCAATTGCTTTACTCGATACATCAATGGCTTGAACTCCTTGCTGTACCTGCTCGCTAGAAATATCAGCTTCGTGGGCGGTATTTTTAGCCAGCTCAGCCATTTGCTGGTTTGCCATATCCATTTCATGACCAGCGCTTACAATAGAGTCAGACGCATTAGCAAGTTGCTGGGTCACGTCCATCGCGGTATCAGAGACATTATTAAGATCGCCGGTCACAGTACCTAGTTGAATGGATTGCTGCTGAATGTTTTTTATTATTTGCTGCAGGTGCGCTAAAAAGTTATCAAACTCATTACTCAGCTCACCGAGCTCGTCATGTGATGTAGTATTAATTCTTTGCGTTAAATCACCATCACCAGCGGCAATTTCTTGGATTCGTAGAGTAATATTATTTATATTGTCGGTGAGTTTTTTAGGGATGTAATAACCCACAGCTAAAGCAACAATAAAGGCAATAATAATGATAACAAACACAATTTTTTCAAAAAGTTGAATGCTAGCTTGCACTTCATGTTTTACTTTTCGGGCATAGGTTCGCGCTTCTTCGCCCGCTATATCAAGTATTTCTCTCAATTCATTAAAGCTTTTATCTGCTTGCGCTAAATTATCATCAATTAAGGCTATTTGATTAGCCGAACTTGAGTAAACTAACGCTTTTCCTTTCTCGTACCACTGTTGATAAAGTTGATCAAAATTAGCGTATTTTTGTGTCAGTTGTGGCTCATCAATTAAGTAGCTGCGGTAACTATTGAAGCGACGAATAACCTGAGCTGCATTTTCTTCAAATAGTTTTTGGTTTTGTGCCAATTCGCCATGTTGGTTTACAATTTTTTGTTTTGCTAGTCGAGCTTGGTATATATCTCTATCTGCATTGAGCACCTCGGCCATTGCTTCTACATAGCGACTTAATAACTCTGAGCCGACTTTATCTTGCTGCTGTTTATTGGTATGGATGCGAAGCTCTTCACCTGCTTGATCCATCATTTCTCGTATTTGTAAAAATTCAGATTCAGTTTGATTCAAATCACTTTGCATTTTACCTTGTGAGTGACTGGAATCCATTAACGTTTTACTGTGGTCTAGCCATTGATTGTATAAAGGCTCAAAACGAGAAAAAGAGTCATGTTTTGACAATAGTGCTTGTTCATCTTTTAAGTACGTTAAGTATTTGTTGAAGCGGTCTTTGACTTGTTCAGCGTTTTCTAAAAACTCTGCTTTATTGGTCTCATTATCGCCTGTGGCACTGAGTAGATTTTCCAGTGCAATACGTGCTTGGTATATGTCTCTGTCAGCATTTAAAATAACGGTAACGGCTTCAAAAAAGGTTTCGGTTTGCCTTTTCATCGCGTTGTCTTGTATGTAAGTAATTGATGCAATTGAAACAAGTAAACCTGCAAGGATCAGTGCTAAAAAAGCAATAGGTAAAATAACTTTGGTTCTAATTGAGTTAATTCGCATGTTTCAATCCTTGTTAAATCACTGTATGTAGAGTAAATATTAGTCACAATAGGGAGTTATGCCAAGGAAATGGATAAATTGATTGGTTGTTTTTTGTTCTACTTTAACGCGTTGAAAATTTTACCGCCAGATTTATTATCCTTACAGCGCGTATTACCTTAAAATAGCGTTAATTGGTTCATTTTTATAAAGGAATTCTGCTGTTAATGAATTCTATTTCCCCCAGCGTATTTGGCCGCCTGTTTACCCCACTCCTCGCTGTTGATATTAATCAACAAGGTTTAGTCATTAACAACAAAAAGCACACAGATACACTGAATTGGTGCGATTTAACCTCGCCTATTTGTTATGAATATGGGGTTTTTGGACAAACACTACGTTTTTCAACAAAGTCTAGGCAGTATCGAGTGTGGATGAGGGCTTATGGCAGTCACCGAATACTTAAAGCTAAGACGGATCAGCTATGGGTCAATAATAATATTGAACCATTAAATGAGCTGCTAGAAAATATTAACCAATTTGCACATCATCAATTTTTGCGTCAATCCTATGTGGCAGATATAAAACAGCGCGTTAAACAACAATACAACCGCTGGTTACCTTGGATAAAAAAGAGTGAGGCATTGGCAGTTGTTAGCACGCAAATAAAACGGCTCGAACAATATAGTCAGTGGAGCGATTCATTAACTCGCTTTTTACAGCATAAATACACACAGACCCAATTGCAGCGTTATGCTGGTTTTTTCGATAACGTTGAAGCAAACCCACTTACTGAAAAGCAAAGACGGGCATGCATTATCGATGACGATAATAACCTCGTATTAGCCGGTGCCGGCACAGGTAAAACCAGTGTAATGGTGGCGCGAGCGGGCTATTTAGTTAACAGTGAGCAAGCTAATTACGATGATATTTTATTACTCGCCTATGGTAAGCAAGCTGCCAGTGAAATGGACGAACGTATTAAAGCTAAGCTGAATACACAGGCTATAAAAACCGCTACTTTTCACAGCTTAGGTTTAACAATTATTAGTGAGGTTGAGAGAAAAACGCCTAAAATATCTAAACTTGCTGAAAACGAAAAAGCTAAAATAAAATGGGTTGAGGCATGTTTTGAATCACTTGCCAATGCTAAACCACAGTATGCTAAAGCATTGGTAAACTATATAAATAACAATCTTTATGACGCTAAAAGTGAGTTTGAATTTAGTGCTGCAAAGCCTAACCATATAGCGCTTCTAAAAGAGATAAAAACTGGCGGTTATTTAACCAAATTAGCAACTTTATTTAGTCAATTAATAAGTGTGTATAAAACAGCAAACAAAACCTTTGAAAGCGACTCAAAGCAGTTACAGCAGACTTGGAAACTATTAAAGCCATTATTAGCCAACTATAACCATTATTTACATACTCAAGGTGAAATAGACTTTGACGATATGATCCTCAAAGCTCTTGATTACGTCACTGCAGGGAAATTTGCTTCACCTTGGCGTTATATCATGGTTGATGAATTTCAAGATATATCGCCTACGCGTGCGGCGTTGGTTAAAGCGCTGCGCGATAGTAAGCCTAGAAGCTCTTTGTTTGTAGTAGGCGATGACTGGCAAGCTATTTACCGTTTTAGTGGTGCTGATATGCGCCTGACCACAGAATTTGCCGCACATTTTGGTTTTACCACACAAACCATACTGGATGTTACGTTTCGTTTTAATAATAAAATTAGTGAGGTTGCTTCATGTTTTATCATGAAAAACCCTGCCCAGTTAGCTAAGCAAATTAACTCGTTATCACAAGTGACAAAGCCCGCTATTAGCATATTAAAAACAGCGAATGTTGTCTCAAGCAAAAATACAAAAATAGCTGAGCTAAATAATGGGGCACTTGCCCATGTACTCGACACTATCAACAAAAATAAGCCCGCTGTTGTGTATTTACTGGCACGCTATCGCTTTCAGTTACCTACTAAAGCCGATATTAACGCCTTGCAGCACACCTTTTCTTCATTACAAATTGAGTGTGATACCTTTCATGGTTCAAAGGGTAAAGAAGCCGATTATGTAGTTATATTAGGTATGCATGGCGGGCAATTTGGATTTCCGAGCACTAAGCCATCGCCTGCAATGTTAGAAGCTCTGTTACCCGCTAAAGATTTGTATGCCCATAGCGAAGAGCGACGCTTATTTTATGTGGCGCTCACTCGTGCTAAACACAAGGTGTTTATCATAAGTGATGACAACAACCGCAGCTGTTTTGTTGACGAGCTCATAAACGAGTATCAAATTGAGCTAAAAGAGTTAAAAAACATAGCTATTAAAGTGGTAGCGCAGGTATAAACCGCTTAGTGGCAAACGAATAAGCTTAAGCGGTTTATCGCGTTAGTTAACCTGCAACAGGGGTGTTACCTGTGGGTATTTTTTTCATACTTTTTATGAGCATATAAATACAGGTGGTAATTAAACAACCACCTAAATAAATAAGCACACCATGGCTTGCATCAGAAAAATGCGTTGCCAACAACGGGCCTAATACAGAGCCAACACTGTAGCTGAGCAGCATTATTTCAGTGGCTGACACTATTTTTGCCATAGGTAAGGAGTCGCACGCTAAAGTAATCGCAATCGGATAAAGTGCAAAACTACACGCACCTAATACAAAGTAACTTACAACTAATCCGCCAAAGCTATGTGCGTTTAATATTCCCATTACGCTGGCAGCACCAACAAAACAAAAAATAGCCATAAGTAAGCTTTTTATAATACGGGTTGATAAATAACTCACTAAAGGTTGCACCAGCATACCACCTAAAATAATCACCGCCATAAGTAAGCCGGTATATTGGGCTTGATCAGTTTGCGCGGCTATATAAACAGGTAATAACCCGTAAATAGGGCCTAGTAATAATCCTGATACTAAACAGCCTAAAATAGCAGGGCGGCTGAGAGTTTTTAACTCTTTAAGTGGCAGCTTTTGTAATTGCTGAGCATTAGGTTGGCCTGTGGTAATTAATAATGGAGCTAAAATAGCCAACGCCAAAAGGGCCACGACAAATAAATACGGTACGGCACCTTCAGTGCCAAGCGGTGTGATTGCTAATTGCCCCACAGCGCTGCCACCATATAAAGAGGTCATATATAAACCTAAGCGTTTAGCTCGCGCCTTAGGTGTATTCGCCATTAACAACCACGACTCAACCACTACAAATACTCCCGCAACAGCAATACCAGCAACAAAGCGAGCAATTAACCACATTGTGGTTGTAGGGGAAATGATCTGTGCAATAACACTGATGATCAGCAACATTAAAAATGCGATAAATGCCATACGGTGGCCAATTTTTACTACCACACGCTCAATACACAGCGCGCCAATAAGTAAACCAAAATAAAAGACGCTGGCAAGCCAAGGCGCAAGATCAATACTTAACTTAAAAGCACTCAGTGATAACGGGATCAGGCTCATTAAAAAGCCCGAAGCAATAGCAAAAAAAGATAAACCAATAACAGGGGCTAAAGGATTATTTGATTTACTATTAGCGGCAAGTTCCACCATTAGATTATTCCGATAAAAAGGGTTTAAATAATTGCTGATTTAGGTGTGATAGTGGCGCGATTATTTGAAGCAGGTTAATTTGGCTGCGAATTTATGCTGCTTTTTATACCAAGTAAAGTGTTTTTTAATTGCTCAATCAAAATAATTTTTAAAATGTTTTTTTACGTAAACTAATCGCTTAATTGCAATCTGATTGTAGAAATAAGTTAGCGTTTTTGTTTTATATTTGTTGATTTTTTAAAGAGGGTGATAACGTAGTAATGGCGGGGTATAGTTAAAAAATAAAAGCCCATGTTGGGCTTTTATTGGTGTTTATTTTAGTGCATGGCAAGCGCAAGCTTATGGTACAAACCAATACCAACAATCACATTAAACGGAAACGTTACCCCTAAAGAGCTGAGCATAGCTAGGCCAATATCAGCCTTGGGAACGGCTGCTTTAATTGCCGCAGGGGCTGCAATATAAGACGCACTAGCCACTAAACTACCGAGTATCACCACCGAGCCTAATTCTAATTTTAATAGTGTGCCTACAGCCACGCCGATAGCACCTAAAAATAGCGGAGTAATAATCGCAAATGCAGCGAGTCTCCAATGCTGCCAAGGAAATGGGCGCAGAGTTTGCGCAGCCACTAAACCCATTTCAAGTAAAAACAATGCCAGTACTACTTTAAAACTACTGGTTAAAAGACTGGTTACTTGGCTGCCTTGCTGTGTGCCATACATCATTCCGATGATCACACCGCCTACCAATAAAATCACGCTTTTGTTAGTGAGTGTTTCGTGCCAAAGCGCTTTGAGCGACAGTGTATTACATTGGCTATGTTGTTTGTCGAGTTTACGATACAGCATTAAACCGACAATAATGGCAGGTAATTCGAGCATCACTAAATACAGTGTAACCTCAGCACCTACCTCTAATTTAGCTGACTCTGCATAAGCCAATGCAACTGCAAAGGTACCTGCGCTTACCGAGCCATAATGCGCAGCAATACTGGCGCTATTGGCCACACTGAGTCTAACAACATATTTTAAAATAGGGTAAAGAGTAAGGGGAATAAGACCACCGAGTAACATAACCGAGGCCATTTCAGGAAGAAGTTGCCAGCTTAAGTTACCATGCAGCACCATGCCACCTTTTAACCCTATGGTGAGCATTAACAATAGACTTAGCGTGTCATAAGTGGCTTTAGGTATCGCTAAATCAGAACGTAAAATCCCCGCCACTAATCCTAAAATAAAAAACATTACGACGATATCAGGCACACTGTTCTCCTTTTTGTTATTAGTTACTCAATTTGTTAAGCGGCGCTATTGTAAGCCTATCTATGTATAGTAAATAATAAAATGAATGATAGTATCTTATAGATAAAAATCTATGAGGTGAATAATGAACACAAGGCAGCTATCATTTAGGCTACTCGAAGTCTTTATGAGTGTAGTTAAAACCGGCTCCATTAGCGAAACAGCTCGGCAATTGCATTTAACCCAGCCTACCGTTTCTTTGCAAATTAAGCGCTTACAAGAAACCGTTAATGAGCCTTTAATTGTTATGCAACAGCAAAAATTACAGGTTACCGAGGCTGGCTTACAATTATTTAGAACTTGTGAGCAAGTGTTTGGGCACTTTGATGCTTACCAAGACTATTTAGCCGAGCTTAAAGGCGGGGAGCGCGGGCGCTGTAAAATTGCCATGGTAAACACTGCACAATATATTTTGCCTAAGTTACTTGGGCCTTACAGTAATGCCCATCCCCATGTAGAGCTGCCATTGGAAATTGGCAACCGCTCTGCAGTGTTAGCGCGTTTTGAGCGTGGAGAAGACGATATTTATGTGTTTAGCCACCCACCATCACTTGAACATGCCCAAGCTGCGCGTTTTTTACATAACCCCTTAGTTTTTATTGTGCCGCTTGATCATCCGCTTGCCGATGTAAAAGCATTAACATTAGCTGATTTAATGCCATATCGATTTTTATTAAGAGAGCCAGGCTCTGCTACGCGTATGCTTTTTGAAAGCGAATTACAAAGCCGTGGTTTAGTCCTTAGTGATAGTGTGCAAATGGCCAGTAACGAAGCCATACGAGTTGCTGTTTCCTCGGGAATGGGGATTGCTGTGCTTTCCCATCATGTATTACCAAAAGGCGATAACAGTTTTAAAGTGCTCAATGTAACCGACACCTGCTTAGCCAGCCATTGGTATTTTGTAGTGCGCACAGACAGGCATATTTCTCATGCTGCGCGCAGCTTTTTAAAATTTGCCCAGCTGAATTTAGAGCAATATCTCGATAAGCAATGGGTGCGTAATGAGCTAAATGGGCTTAATTTAAAATAAAGAGTTAAAGCGAAGCGAAAAAATATAAGTTGGTATTAAAGTTGCTGTAGTTATTCACATACAATTATCTAAGTGAAAATAGTTAAAGATAGATATTTTAACGCAAAAATGGATTTGAGCTGATGACATCAATAACCTTTAAAAATCAATATAGTACTTATGTTAGTACAATAAATAAACCGGCAAAAGCTGACGAAGTAGCGGCAACTTCTGGCCCTGCGGCAACAGCTAAAACCAGCGATAGCGAACAAACACAAATCGCAAGCGCTAAGCCACAAGACAAAAGCTTTTTAGAAAATGCGCAAGAGGCGCTTATCTATCAACGATTAGGAGTTGATAAAGAAAAAATTGCTGAGTTAAAAGCAGCAATCGAAGCATTGGCAGAAAAACTTCAAGAGCAAGGTGCTGATATAGACACCATTAAAGAGCAGCTTGCAGAGTTACAAAAAATGCTGGAGCAAGAATACGAAAAAGGCACTGATCGAATGGCCATGCAACCTACGCATGAAAAAGGCAAGCTTGTAACCGCGTTAGCTTAGATAACGACACGTTGCAAGCTCATTTACTTCTGATTTTAAATAGATTTTAAGAATTATGCACAAAGAGGGCGAAGAGACGCTGCGCTTTTAGAGCAGTGATCTAAAGCATACTTTTTATGGCTTCTCATTTTCTCCTCATTCAATTCTCTCAGTTCATACTGTTTTTTATGATCAATTTACAAAGAGGGCGAAGGGACGCTGTGCTTTTAAATTAAGTGGCTGAAATAAATAAATTTTTTACTCATTTATTCCTCATTCGCTTCTCTGTGTTCAAATAGGGTTGAGTAAATTATGCACAAAGAGTGCAAATAGACGCTGCGCTTTTAGAGGGGTGATCTAAACCATACTTTTTATGGCTTCTCATTTTATCCTCATTCATTTCTATCAGTTTAAATTATTTTTAAGTGATTAATACACAAAGAGAGCGAAGAGACGCTGCGCTTATAGAGCAGTGATCTAAACCATAACTTTCATCTGCAACCAAAAAACCAAGCTTGGGCATATAAAAAGTATCAACATGCCTACACTAAGCAAGTTGCCTTTAAAGAGATTAAAGTCATCAAAAATTCTCTGCCACTTATATTTAAATAAATACCTACCCACAAAAATATCTAAACTAAGCATTATTATTAGCCACATTAAGCCTAATTTAAAACAATCTAGGTAATTTGTAGGGGCAACCCATGGCAGGGCTAACCAAGCTATAGCAAAAATAATGGCGATGCCTGAGAGTAAACTAAGTGTTTTAGCGCGTCGTTGCCCATATAATCGATGCAGAACTCGCACCCGAATGTTGCCATTAATTATCTCGCCTAAAGCAAGTAATAAGCCTATGGCTAGAGCTTTTAATAACATGATGATTTCCTTATATTACAAGGGCCAACAGTTAAACATTTATTTTAAATAGTTTACATCAATACCCAATTAGAGAGCCATTAGTTAGCCTTTTAATTTATAACCATCGGTATTTGTTGTTATTGTGCGCACTTTTTTATAAGGTGAACTTTGCTTATAAAAATAACAACGGGATCAACCTATGAAAACTCTACAACAACAACTTGGCCAGTATGGCTTGTATCATCGTTCAAAGCGTAACGTATTAACTCACTTTTTTGGTATTCCACTGATTGTATTTGCTGCATTGTGCTTACTAGCGCGTGTTGAAATTCCTCTAGGGAGTTTTAATGTCGATGGGGCGCAGCTTTTTGTCCTTGCCAGTGTGGTTTACTATTTTATGCTGAGCTTTTCGCTAGGTTTAATCATGGGCATCATTTTTACTTTATTGTTAGTGGCAGCGCAGCCTATCGCCGCAATGCCCTTTACATCTTGGCTGACGATTGGTGTGGGTGTGTTTGTATTTGGCTGGGTGTTACAGTTTATTGGTCATTATTTTGAAGGCAAAAAGCCCGCCTTTGTTGATGATTTAGTGGGTTTAATTATTGGCCCTTTGTATGTCACCGCAGAGCTGTTATTTTTAATGGGTTTTTATAAAAATTTAGAACAGCAAGTTAATGAAATAGCGGGCCCAACTAAAGCATAATCAGTCAAAGACTATAAGGTAAACCATGGATTATAATAATAAAACAGTGTGGATCACCGGTGCATCATCAGGTATTGGTGAAGAGCTTGCAAAACAATTTGCAGAGCAAGGTGCGAAGGTTATTTTATCAGCGCGAAATATCGATAAACTCAACCAAGTAAAAGACGAGATAAAAGGCGAGGGGCATCGTGTTATTCCCCTTGATTTATCAAAGCCCGAAACTGTACTGCAGGATGTATCAGCGCAAATAGATAGCTTAGGCCCAATTGATATTTTAATAAATAATGGTGGCGTATCACAGCGTAGTTTATTTTTAGAAAATGACTTTAAAGTGTACCGCCAACTCATGGAAGTAAATTACTTTGGTTTAATTGCACTCACTAAAGCAGTGCTACCTTCAATGGTGGCGCGAAAAAGCGGCTCTGTAGTGGCTATTAGTAGCGTGGCAGGCAAAGTGGGCTCTAAGTTTAGAACGGGTTATTCAGGCAGTAAATACGCTGTAGTAGGCTTTATGGATTGCTTACGCGCCGAAGTCGCGCAGCACAATATACATTGCTTAACTATTTGCCCTGGCTCAATTAAAACAGCGATTGCCCATAATTCATTGAACGGGCAAGGAGAGGCACAAAACAAACCTGAGCCTTCAATAGAAAATGGTATGAATGTAAATGTAGCCGCATCGAAAATGCTCACCGCAATCTATAATAAAAAAGACGAAGTGGTAATAGGCCAAGGGTTAAGCGGTTGGGCACCGTTTATAAAACGGTTTTTCCCTAGTTTATTTAATCGATTAACCGCTAAGGTAGAATATAAATAACTAAGTACAGTACTTAAACACCAGCATTGAGCCCCTGAGCGCAATGCTGATTCGTGTAAAGTTAATAGCTATTTTTGTACTTTCCAAGGTGGGTTTAATCGATTTTCTCCAGCTTTGTAGAGTTTAATTTTATTGCCTGAAGGGTCTCTTAAAATCGCTTCTTTCCATAGATACCTTTGCTCTGTGGGTTGCTGTTCGAATACGATCCCCTTTTTGATCAACTGTTGGCACAATTGCTCAAGGTCATCGTTTTCAAAATAAATTACAGAATGATTTTCAAAAAATTCACTCTCTAGAGACAATGAAAATGTAGAGTCACCTTCAGGGCAACTAAAACGTGCATAATGAGGTGTGTCAACAATTTGGGTAAAGCCAAGTGAGCGATAAAAACTCACCGCTTCATTCATATCTTTGACTGGCAAAGTTACTTGATTCAGTTTCATGTAAACTCCCACTACAAAAAAATAGATAAATTTATGGCGATTTACTTTCGCCCTGGCTCATGTCCCTCATAACGAGGAAGCTGAGCATCTAAATCTTCCCAATTAGCTTTTGAGGTGATGAAATTGTGCGATATTGGTCGCTCTGTAATATCGCAGGTCAACGCGCCTAATCGAAGGCGATATCTTTGAGGAGATTGTGCATTAGCACTATAAATTGGTGCACCACAGGTTTTACAAAAGTACTTACGTTTACCTTCACTACTTTGGTAAAAGGTGAGGGTTCCGTTTTTGTCAGTTAACGTCAACTCGCTGGCATTAATAAACCCATTGGTAGCAAAGGCACTGCCACTGGCCTTACGGCAAAGCGAACAATGACAATGGATAATATCAGTAACATTACCATTAATTGAAAAATTGATTGAGCCACATAAACAACTACCTGTGTACATCTGTATTCCTTGGTTTATATAATTTGTTCGTTATATTGTATTCTTGCCAGTAAATTGTTGACGCTTTATGGCTTGATTACACCCCACTAAAAATGCTTTTCTCGTATCCACATAACCATTAGCGCTTAAATGGTTTGCTATTTCAAACAATTCATCAAGTCCTTGTCGTATTAGGTAAATAATTTCACTAATTAACTTTAATGTAAACAACTGATTATGCGAGAAATAAAATGGCTTTTGAGTGTCGCACTAATAGGGCTGTAATAACGTGATGGGGGAAATGCAAAGTGAACTTATAAGAAGTGTATCTAATTTTACTTAGTTGGATAAATGTTTATCGAAGTTATTTAGTCGGGGAAATACAAACCCCGCACTGTTAATGCGGGGGATAAGTTTAAACTTATTAGGTTTAATGTTTACTTGGCTTTTTTGGCTTCGAGCGCTTCTATTTCATTCCAAATTTTTTCAGCCTCGTCGGTTAACATAGCGTAGCTTTTTATATCGCCTTTTCTTTGCGCTTGCATGCCTTGTTCTAATTTTGCGTCGTATTCTTTACGTAATTTTTTGATTGGATCTGGCTTTAAAAATGAAAACATCAACACCCTCGTTGTTTATTAGCTAGTTACATTAACAATACGCAGTGAAGACGCAAAAAGTTTGCTGTTACTGTAATTAGCTTATTAAAAGATTATTGTGGGTCAAGGCGCATAATGCCTTGGCCGTCCAATCCTAAGTAAATAGTGCCATCATCACTTTGTGCTAGACTGCGAATACGACCAATGCCTTCCAGTAATTTACTTTGTTTAACGACATTGCCATCTGCTATTTCAAGTACGCTAATAAACGCGTATTTCATTGAAGCGAGTAAAAATTTTCCTTTAAGCTCAGGATACTTGTCACCTTTTACGAGCAGCATGTCTGAAGGAGCAATAGAGGGTGTCCATTGTAATGTGGGCGCTTGCATGCCTGATTTTTCGGTTAAATCGGTAAACGAGGTGCCACTGTAGTTAATACCATAGCTTACCACTGGCCAGCCGTAGTTAGTTTTAGGCTTAATCATATTAAGCTCATCGCCGCCACGGGGGCCGTGTTCGTGTGCCCAAAATACATTATTTTCACCATCGAACCACATGCCTTGTGGGTTACGATGCCCGTAAGACCAAATCGCTGGTTTTGCGTCTTTTTGGTTTACAAATGGGTTGTCGGTTGGAATTTTACCATCGTCGTGTAAACGATAAATTTTACCGCCATCGCGGCTTAAATCTTGTGGGTTAATATCTCGCGAGCCGCGATCGCCAATCGAAAAATACACATAATTTTGGTTATCAAACACAATACGGCTGCCGTAGTGCTGGCCTTTTTTAGAGTTATGCTCGCCTTTGTATAATTGTTGTTGCTCGCGTAATTGGCTGTGATCGTTACTTAATTTTGCGCGCATAAGTGCGGTGTTACTGCCAGCACCGTCACCTTCACTGCTTGAGTAAGTGATATACAGCCATTGATTATTAGCAAAATCAGGATGCAGCTCTAAATCAAGTAGGCCGCCTTGGCCGTTGGCATCAATTTTAGGTAGCCCAGAAATTTTAGTTAAGCTGGTGGTATTTTTACGCAATAAATATAAGGTGCCACTGCGCTCGGTTATTAATAAATCACCGTTTGGTAGAGCCTCAATAGCCCAGGGAATAGAAACCCCTTGGGCAACAGTGACCGGTTTTACATTAAGCGCTAATTTATCCAGTTCTTTAAAATCAACTGCATGAGCACTAAGGCTGGTAAGCGCCGAAAATGCCAATGCAAAACTGGCTGTGGCGAGTGTAGAAAATTTTTTACGCGTTGTTACTTTGTTCATAATGGCTTCCAAAATTAACTAAATTTTAACTACCTTAGCACGCTATTAATCACAGTGTTAAGTATTTGGGATGAATGAAATTGCACGCTATTTAACCGCTTTAATGTTGGTTTTTAGCTTAATGAGCTTGTTTATGTCCCTCAGGTGTTTAACTAACTTTACGGGTATAGGAATTAAAGACCGCTTTAAAAAAATTGAATAATTACTCTATTAGGGTTGAAATTTAAAAATTCGAGCGTACACTTGTGCGCTGAAAGTTGAGCTTACACGTGTAGGCTCAAATATTTAAAGCCTAGCACATGTGTTTGCGTGAATTCGCTTAACACAAAGTGATGGGTAGTCGATTTAAGTAGAGAATTAATAACCATGCTAACTTCGGTATTAGACCAATTTTCAAAATGGTTTTTACACCATCAAAGCTTTGCCGCTTACATAGAGCCTTTAATACAGGTCGTTAAACCTGCATGGCGAGCCGGCTTTTTTCGTGCGCAAATTATTGATGTACACGCGTTGAGTGGTCAGTTTTTAAGTGTAACGCTTAAACCCAATAAACAGTGGCGCGCCCACATTGCGGGCCAGCATATTAGTTTAACGCTTGAGCTCAACGGGCGTTTGCTTACCCGTGTATTTACGCTTGCTTGCAGCCCCGCGCAATACAAAGCAACCGGATTGCTGCGAGTTTTAATTAAAACCAATGAGCAAGGACGTTTTACAGCTCAGTTGCAAAGCACATTAAAGGCGCCGTCGTGGTGTAATATTTCTGCGCCAAGTGGCGACTTTGTATTTAAAAGCTGGCATAAAGCCAGCACCTTTGTTGCTGGTGGCTCGGGTATTACACCTATGCTGGCAATGCTTAGCCAGCAATTAGCAAATACTCAGCACACTATCAAATTACTGTATTTTGCAAAAGCTAATGAGCACCAATGCGTTGAAGAACTTGCCGCATTAGCAGAGCGTTATGCGCATTTTTCTTACTTGTTACTCACTCGCGATATGAGCCCGCAATTAACTACGCATATAAACATCGATGACAATCCTGATATTTACTGCTGTGGGCCAGCAGCGTTTATGCAAAAAATTGCACATTTTGCAAACCAGCATCATTTAACCTATTACCAAGAAGCCTTTAGCCTTGCATTGCCAAGCTTAAATGATGACAGTCAATTTACTGTAAAAATTAATAATGATCACCACGACGTAGCAGCGAATGAGGTGTTGTTAACTCAGTTTGAGGCAAAAAAACTACCTGTGCAGCGAGGGTGTGGGATTGGTATTTGTCATCAATGCCAGTGCATTAAAAAAACGGGCGTGGTGCGCAATTTAAAAACCGGTGAGTTATCAGATAACGGCGAGCAGTTAATTCAACTGTGTGTTAGCCAAGCGGTCAGTGATTTGGAGTTACAGCTATGACAACCATAAATTATCAACAATTAGCCGAAGATTTAGATGGCATAAAAATGTCGACGCTTGCCAAAGTAGGGCAAAAGGATGCTAATTATATACGCTCTATTGTCCGCAAGCAGCGACTGTGCGAAATAGGTGGGCGCATTTTATTAATGCTTGGTTTTATTCAGCCCTTACTTTGGGTGGCGGGTGTGTTATTACTGGCTTTGGCTAAAATTCTCGACAACATGGAAATTGGCCACAATGTAATGCATGGTCAATACGATTGGATGAACGACAAACAGCTTAATTCAAAAACATACGAGTGGGATATAGCCTGCGACGGCCAAAGTTGGAACCGAGTACACAATTTTGAGCACCATACTTACACTAATATTATTGGCAAAGACCGCGATTTTGGTTATGGCTTATTAAGATTAAGTAGTGACTTTAAATGGCGTTTAAAAAATACTTGGCAGTTTATTACCTATTTAAATTTAAGTGTGCTATTTCAGTGGGGCGTGTCGTACCATGAGCTGGCGGGTGAGCGTGTGTTTATAGGTAAAAAGAAGCCAAACCGCGAAGGGGCTGTAGCGCATAGTACGTTAAAAAAACGCTTTTTTAGTAAAGGGGCGCGCCAATTAATTAAAGACTATGTGCTGTTTCCACTTTTAGCGGGGCCTCTGTTTTTATGGGTGCTAAGCGGTAACTTATTGGCGAACCTAATTCGTAATTTATGGACATCAACCATTATTTTTTGTGGCCATTTTACCGAGCAAACGCATACCTTTTACGAGCAAGATTGTGAAAACGAAAGCCAAGGTCAGTGGTATTATCGCCAAGCGCTTGGGTCGTCAAACATTAAAGGGGCGCGTTGGTTTCATATTTTAACGGGGCATTTAAGTTTTCAAATTGAACACCATTTATTTCCAGACTTGCCATCGTCACGCTACCAAGAAATAGCACCACAAGTGCAAGCTGCTTTACAAAAGCAGGGCATTGCATACAACACCGGCGGTTTTTTTCACCAATATACCTCAGTGTTAAAACGTATATTTCGTTATTCATTTAAATAGAGGTTAATAAAATAGCCGCTACTATAATGTACGCATTAAATAATCAGCTAACCTTAAATTGTTAGCTGATTATTGCATTAAAGAGTTAGCAAGTGCTTTTTTGATTAAATAATCATCAGTACATGCAAAAAATTCGTCTAATTAATTTAAAAACAGCCTGTTTTGCTATGGTTAAATAGTAGCGGGTTGTCATACAATGGAGAAAAATAGACCACACAAGAGAGAATAAAAATGGCCGCATTTGGTACTGTGTTTATGCCGCAGATGATTCAAGCTAAGTTTTCTGACAATCAGTGGGGCGAAAGCTCAATTGTTCCTTGCGATAAGCTTGAGTTGCATGCAGGTGCACACGTTCTTCATTATTCAAGTACATGTTTTGAAGGTTTAAAAGCCTTTCGCCATGAAGATGGTTCGGTAAATATTTTTAGAATGGATGCAAATATTGCGCGTATGCAGCAAAGTTCTGAATTATTAAGTTTACCAGCGGTTGATGGCGAGATGCTAAAAACAATGATCATCAATATTGTTCGTGAATACGCCGATGAAACGCCGCTTCCTCCTGGTTCTATGTATATTCGCCCAACCCACATTGGTACGGAAGCTGCCATTGGCAAAGCGGCTGCGCCTTCAATGAGTTCATTGCTTTATACGTTATTATCGCCAGTGGGTGACTACTTTTCAGGTGGTGCTACCGCGTTACGTGTTTTATTAGAAGAAGACGGCATGCGCTGTGCCCCGCATATGGGTATGATTAAAAGTGGTGGCAACTACGCCAGTGCATTAGGGCCAATATCAGCAGCGCGCACTAAATATAAAGCCGACCAAATTTTATTTTGCCCAGGTGGCGATGTGCAAGAAACCGGCGCGGCCAACTTCATATTAATTGATGGCAACGAAATCATTACTAAAGCACTCGACAGCACCTTTTTACATGGTGTTACCCGTAATAGTATTTTAACCATTGCGAAAGATTTAGGAATGACGGTAAGCGAGCGTAACTTTACCGTAACTGAGCTTTTAGAGCGTGCAGCAAAACCAGGCACTGAAGCAGCACTTTCAGGCACTGCAGCAGTATTAACACCAGTAGGTACGTTTATCCATAACGATAAAGAATACAAAGTGGGTAATGGTGAACCAGGACCAACAACAGCACGTTTACGTCAAGCATTGAACGATATTCAATGGGGTAAAAGTGAAGATACACACGGTTGGTTAACTAAAATCTAATCGGGTTCTAGGGTCTGTTGACCTTTGCGGATTAAAATTTGTTCAAACTAGGGGCGGTTTAATCGCGGCGCGAGGTTTGTAACCTAGTGGGCTAAGTAAAAACCGAGCAACAAAGAGTAAATCGTCCCTAGGCAGAACCCTTCGGGCAGCGCCTGTTTGGCATTGATGCTGCGTTATCGCCTATTTATGGGGAATAACCACACCACATAGGCTCTGCCTTGCCTAAATACCAAACAGACTGCTGCAAATTTAACCTTGAAAGATCAACAGACCCTAATCTATTAAAAAGCCACACTAAATAGTGTGGCTTTTTGTTTTTAGCTGCAGCTTAAAATTTCATTTCAACTTTGCCGTAAACATAGCGGCCATTAAAACCAAATGGCGAAAAGCCCGAGTAAGAGAACAAACGTGAGAAGGTAGTTACATCGCTCACTAAATCACGAGTTGGATCTGGGTATACATCAAACACATTATTCGCGCCTAAGCTCAGAGTAATGTTGTTATTAAGTGCATAGGCAACATCTAAGTCGGTGATCCACTTTGGCTTGAGCACTTCGTTACGCTCTGGAATTTCTGATGGGTCTTGTGTTTCACCATAGCGAGTGCTGCGAAGTGTGGTACGCCATTCGTTTAGTGTCCATGTAGCGCTTAGGTTGTATTTATTACGCGGGGTGCTTACTTCAAAACGGCGCAGTTCATTACCCGAGAACAAATTATCTTGTTCAACACCTACGCTTTGTAGCTCAGCGGGTGGGGCAATAATATTAGTCACTTCGTTTTTGCCGTAGTTATAGCCTAAATTAAACGCTACATCACCGTAGTTATCGGTCATTAGGTTGTAAGAGGCAACCACATCAACGCCACGGGTTTTGCTATCAATCGCGTTTAAGAAAAACCGCCCTTGGTTAGCTCCAGTGCCCTCAAGTAAACTTGCTACACCTGCACCCGACAGGTTATTTGATAACACAATACGGTCATCAATTAATATTTGGTAATAATCCACAGATAAGCTGAAATTAAAGTCGGTTGACCAGGTAAAACCTACCCCGTAGTTGGTGGCTTCTTCTGCATCTAAGCCCGGTGATCCCAATGCAACGGCTACATCACTGCTTGGGGCAAACGTCCCTGTTTGTGTTGGAATACCATCAACAAACACGGTGGCCACTGAAGTAAAATATTGCTGTTGCAGAGAGGGCGCTCTAAAGCCGGTTGATACAGAGCCGCGTAATGCTAAATCTTCTGTTAGCGTATAACGGGTGGCAATTTTACCATTAAGCGTATCGCCAAAGTCAGAGTAGTCTTCGTAACGCGCTGCGACGGCAACATTCCAGTTATCTGTAATAAAGGCTTCTAAATCAACGTAAAGGCTAACATTATGGCGGCTGTTATCACCCGCAGACTCAGGTGTGAAACCTGGGAATACTTGCGAACCTGCAGAGCCAAATGGGCCATTAACTGGGTCGGTTACTGCGCCACCAGGGCCAAAAGTGCCTTGTGCGTATGAGGCTTCTTCGCCTGCCTGAATTTCGTAGCCTTCACGACGATACTCAGCGCCCACTGCGACGTTGATTCCGCTAGCTAAAAAGTCTGCATCAATCTCGCGGCTAAAATCAAGATTAATAGTCAGCTGATCGTAGGTAAGTGTACCGGCATCAAAACTGGTTTGACTGCTAGGTCCATATGAGGTGTTTAAGCTATCAATAACACCAAAGTTAAAGGCATCTTGGCCGTATACAGCAGAAGCGTCGTAATTCCATTCATTAGCAAAACCTTTTACGCCGAGTGCTAACGAAAAATCGTCAATATCTGAGGTGATCACCGGTAAAAAGCCATCAGGATAAATTTCTGTTACGTTACGGCTGTCTTGTGCGCGACGATAAAAACCTCCGCCTTCGCCTTCACGCTTGCTGTAAGAGCCAAACGAGTAGAGCTCGGCATCGTTAGTTAATTGATAACCGGCATTATAAAACAGCGCGAAGTCTTCAACGGTGCCATTGCCAAAGTTATGATTGTAACGATCCCATGTGAACTCACGCGGATCAAGAGAGCCATCAGGTAGGCGGGCGTAATTTTCGCGCTGGTCATAATCAGAGCGATTCGTTGAGCTACGGTCGCGATATTCAGTAGAAATACTTAAAAAGCCGTTATCGCCCAATTCAAACCCCATATTACCTTGCAGGGTTAAGGTTTGGCCGTCGGTCAGCGAACGGTCGCTGCCTTCATTAAAGGCTAAGTTGCCATTGGCATCTTCAGAAACGGATTCTAGTTGAGGCACACCCTGCATTTCGGTGATGTTTGCTCCATATACAGCACCTAGGCTGCCGCCACTGCTATTACTTTTAAGGACAATATTAATCACACCGGCAATGGCGTCTGAGCCATATTGCGCAGCGGCACCATCGCGCAATACTTCTATTCGCTCAATGGCATTGGCTGGAATAGCGTTTAAATCAACCGATGATGACCCACGACCGGTTGAACCATTTAAATTAAGCAGTGCATTACTATGGCGACGTTTACCATTTACGAGCACTAAGGTGTGATCAGGTGCTAAGCCACGCAGTTGAGCTGGGCGCACATGGTCGCTGCCATCGGTGATTGATGGCTGAGGGAAATTAAAGCTTGGTAATAAAGTGCTCAGTAGTGCATTGGTTTCAGTTTGCCCTGAACTTTTTAGGGCATCACCGCTAATGATATCAATCGGAACTGGGCTGTCTTCAACTGTGCGGCCGAGTCGGCGAGAGCCAATTACACTAATTTGTTCAATATTTTCTTCTGCTTGTGTGTCTTGCTGTGCGGCATTTACCGACCAGGATCCAAGTAGTGCAGCGGCAACACTGAGTGTAATGGTTTTTTTTGCTGTAAATAGCTGTTTTAGTTGCATGATTAGTTTCCCTCATTCAATGCTCTACAGGTAATTCAATTATTAATGAACTAATTGAAATTTCTGTTGTCAAGGTAGACCATTTTTACAACCAAGGTCAATTGAATTACATTCAATCTACAATTTATTTACAGCGGCAGGTGGACTATTTGAGTAGCCTGTAGCGTAAGTCGCCATTTACCATTTTATTTTACCTGTGAGCATATCTTTAAACATTACCCAATCGCCCCATAAACTATATAACGGGTGCTTAAATGTAGCAGGGCGGTTTTTTTCAAAAAAGAAATGCCCAACCCACGCAAAGCCATAACCAATCACTGGTAATAACCATAACAACATAAGTTGTGAGCTAAAAAACGCATAGCCTGCCAGTAACAGTACTAAACTACTGCCTATAAAATGCAATCTACGGCAGGTTTGATTACGATGCTCTTTTAAGTAATAAGGGTAAAAGCGTTTAAAGCTTTTAAAGGATTGGGTTTCTGTCATTACTTAGCCTATTGGTGTTTAAACGTTGTTCATTAATGTATTTAAGCGTAACTAAGCGCAGGTTAACAGCGATAAATGACGTTTACCGCATCTTAATAGACAAAAGCAGGAAAAGTTAATAACTTAGAGTGATTATCAACAAGGAACTAAAATAACAATGCTAAAAAAAACACTGACCTGTGCGGTTGTAATCGCACTTGCGGGTTGTTCACAACCTGCAGAAAACACCACTCAAAATGAAGTAAAAACAGCAATGAAAGCAGTTAACTCTCTAGATTACCCTGAAACTAAAAAAGGCACAGTGGTTGATAGCTACTTTGGTGAAACTGTGGCTGATCCGTATCGTTGGTTAGAAGATGATATGAGTGATGAAACGGCTCAATGGGTTAAAACACAAAATAACCTAACCTTTTCATATTTAGAGCAAATACCGTACAGAGATACGTTAAAGCAGCGCCTTGAAAAGTTAATGAACTACGAAAAAATCAGCGCGCCGTTCACCGAAGGTGATTACACCTATTTTTACAAAAATGATGGCCTGCAAAATCAGTACGTTTTATACCGCAGTAAAGACGGGGGCGAGGCTGAGATTTTCTTAGATCCTAATACGTTTAGTGAAGATGGTACCACTTCAATGTCGGGCTTATCATTTTCAGAAGATGGCTCATTGTTAGCATACCAAATATCGGAAGGTGGCAGTGATTGGCGTAAAATCATTGTTATAGACACCGAAACCAAAGAGCAAGTAGAGCAAGCACTGGTTGATGTTAAATTTAGTGGCGTGAGTTGGTTGGCAAATGATGGTTTTTATTATTCAAGCTACGACAAACCAGAAGGCAGTGAGCTTTCTGCAAAAACTGATCAACATAAAGTGTACTACCATAAATTAGGCCAAGCCCAAAGCGAGGATACGCTAGTATTTGGCGATACCGCTGAGCAAAAACACCGTTATGTAGGCGCTAAAGCGACCAAAGATGGCCGTTATTTGTTTATTAGTGCTAGCGTATCGACCTCAGGCAATAAGTTATTTATTAAAGATTTAACTAAGCCAGATAGCGAGTTTGTTACCGTAGTGGGTAATACCGACTCTGATACCAGTGTGATTGATAACGAAGGTAGCAAGCTATTTTTGGTTACTAACTTAAATGCTCCAAATAAAAAAGTAGTGACGGTTGATGCAAGCAACCCGCAACCTGAAAACTGGCAAGACTTTATTCCAGAAACTGAAAACGTACTCAATGTAACGCTTGGCGGTAACACATTCTTTGCCAACTACATGGTTGATGCTATTTCTAAAGTGAAGCAGTATAACAAGCAGGGCGAATTGATCCGTGATATAAGTTTACCAGGGGTTGGTACGGCGGGTGGTTTTGGCGGTAAAAAAAAGCAAACTACGCTTTATTACTCATTTACTAATTACAAAACCCCTGGCACGACTTACAGTTTTGACGTACAAAGTGGTGAGTCTAAAGTATATCGTAAGTCAGGGATTGATTTTAATAGCGACAACTACACCTCTGAGCAAGTATTTTATACCTCTAAAGATGGCACTAAAGTACCGATGATTATTACTTACAAAAGTGATATTAAATTAGACGGTAGCAACCCAACTATTTTATATGGCTATGGTGGCTTTAATATAAGCTTAACACCTCGCTTTAGTTCAACAACAGCGGCTTGGCTTGAGCAAGGCGGCGTATACGCAGTGGCTAACATTCGTGGTGGCGGTGAGTATGGTAAAGAGTGGCATAAAGCAGGTACGCAATTGCAAAAGCAAAACGTATTTGACGACTTTATTGCTGCTGCACAATACTTACAAGATAAAAAATACACCTCTAAAAAGCGCCTAGCACTGCGAGGTGGTTCAAACGGCGGGTTATTAGTCGGTGCCGTAATGACCCAGCGACCTGACTTATTTCAAGTGGCGCTACCTGCGGTAGGTGTACTGGATATGCTTCGTTATCATACTTTTACAGCGGGTGCTGGCTGGGCATACGATTACGGTACTAGCGACCAAAGTAAAGAAATGTTTGATTACTTAAAAGGCTACTCGCCAATTCATAATGTAAAAGCAGGGGTTGAATATCCGGCGACGATGATCACTACAGGCGATCATGATGACCGCGTTGTACCGTCGCATTCATTTAAATTTGCAGCAGAGCTTCAAGCGAACCAAGCGGGCACTAATCCAACGCTTATTCGTATTGAAACCAATGCAGGCCACGGTGCGGGTACGCCAACAAGTAAAATTATTGACCTTTATGCCGACATGTACGGTTTTACGCTTTACAACATGGGCATTAAATCACTTTAATGTGACTTTATAAGCTAACGAAAAGCCGAGTTACTTAAATGACTCGGCTTTTTTTTAGGCTCACTACTTTATTGTATGGGAGAGAACAACCGTTGATAAGTTTTATAAGCGTATTCGTCGCTCATACCGCTTAAGTAGTCACAAATAATTCGCATGCCTTGATGGTGCTTTTCGGCTTCTAGGTAAAGTGCTTGCGTGGTTTCGGGTAATAACCGCATTGGATCGCTGGCAAATGCGGTAAACAGTTCAATAAGCAGATTTTGCCCTTTAAATTCTATTTGTTGCATTTGTGGGTCGCGTATCAAGCGTTGAAACACAAAATGCTTAAGTATTTGTAATACGCTTTCGTATTGCTGATCTAATTTAGCGGTGTGCTTTAAAATAGGGCATTCAAAGGCATCGTTTTGTATGTCTAAATGAATATGAATAATAAAGGTATTTACTAATTCACCAATGGCATCTTTACGCTCATGTTCGTGTTTTGAAAATAATCGCTCTGTAAGTGATTTAAGTAGCGTATTTAACCAATCATAGTTGAGTGCTTGTAAGTGCGGCAATGCATGGGTTAACCAATCGTCTAGGCTTAACACATCGGTGGCTATGGCATCTTCAAGATCGTGAACGGCATAGGCAATGTCATCAGCCAGTTCCATAATGGCACTATCGAGAGATTTATAGCGTGTTTTAGCTCGGTATGAATCTACAATATTTTGGCTGGTTAATAATGCTTTATCATTTTGACTCAGTGGTTCAATGATCCAATTAAATATAGGTGCATCGTCATTGTAAATACCTTTAGCAGGTCGCCAGTCGTCGGCTTTTATAAACGCGCGTTGTTTATCTACTTTGGGAATGTTATACCACAGCTGGTCGATAAAACCAGGGTACTTTATAAACCCTAATAATGTGCGCCTTGTTAAGTTCATGCCATAGCCATTACTGTAAGGCTCTAGTTTGGCTACTATTCGTAGTGTTTGTGCGTTACCTTCAAACCCGCCATGATCACGCATCATGTAGTTAAGCGCAATTTCTCCGCCGTGCCCAAAGGGCGGATGGCCGATGTCGTGCGCTAAACATAAGGTTTCGAGTAATCCGGTTGATGGAAAATGTTCAAAACGAGGGTGCTGGGCTTTTAAGTGACGTAATATGCCCGTGCCTATTTGCGATACTTCTAAAGAATGGGTAAGACGTGTGCGATAAAAGTCATTTAAACCAATACCCATTATTTGAGTTTTGGCTTGAAGGCGTCTAAATGCTGCAGCATGAATAATTCGAGAGCGGTCTATTTGCCAAGGAGAGCGGTTATCGTTTGGGCGGTGCTTATATTGTTCAATTATTCTATTTTGCCACTGTTTATCCATGTCACAACCTATCTCTATATCTACGACTTTAACGCTTAGTATATTATAAATAACTCACAATAGGCGTATGAATTTTATTCAGTTGTTCGGTATTCGCGTTTATAAAGTGGCTTAGGTATAATGAGTGCTCGTATGTATGTGACTACACCATACATAACTTAGAGTTTAATTGAGATAATACATGTTAAAAACTATTTTTCAGTTGTTGTTAGCCGCCCTTGTTATTTGGGCACTTACTCATCCATTTATACAAACTGATGAGTTTGTTTCAGATGAACAAACACGTGCTGACGACATTAAAAAAGAAAAGAAGAAAGAAAAACCATTGCACAATGTTAAGTTGCCAAAATTCTCAGAATACACCGATGTAAAAGAGAAAAAGCATGCGTTTTTTAACTTCATTAAGCCCCATGTAGAAGCCGAAAACAAAAAGATTTTACAGCAACGTGCAAACATTGAAATTGCGCGCATGATGCTAGAACACGACGAGCCGTTAAGTAAAAAACAAGCGAGCGATATTAAAAAAATACTTAAATTATACCGCTTACCTGAAACCTTAGACACGCTTACACTAACTCAAGCGCTGCGCCGTGTAGATATTATTCCTAAAGAACTTGCCCTAATGCAAGCTGCTAATGAGTCGGCATGGGGTACCTCACGCTTTGCCCGAATAGGCTTAAACTTTTTTGGCCAATGGTGCTACAAAAAAGGCTGTGGCATGGTGCCAAGAAGACGTAATAATGAAGCCGAGCATGAAGTGGCTGCATTTAAATCGGTTCGCGCTGCTGTAACGTCATATTTTAGAAATATTAATACGCATAATGCCTATAAACAATTACGCAGTATACGTGAAGATTTACGCGCACAGCAAAAGCCAATTAAGGCGACTAAGCTAACCCTTGGGCTGATGTCCTACTCAGAGCGTGGTGAAGCGTATATTGAAGAGCTAAATACGATGATCAATCAAAACCGAGCGTACTTTGATGAATAAACCAGTATTAAAATTAGTTACGACTATAGCGACCTGCTTTTTAGCAATAGCGGCAAATAACACCTATGCTAAAGAGTTTGTTATGTCGTATGACGGTTTTTACGACCGTTTAAAAGTAGTAAACAAAGGCGATTTTCAGTACGCCCGCGTAAACTTTTATATTAGCGATATTGGTACTAACGAAGTATGTAGTATCAAAAGCGGGACTATTTTAACTGAAAAAAATGAGTACCCGCTTAATTACACTGACAAAGCGCAACTGTTATTACCGTATGATAAGCAGCTCGATACTGACAAAGCGGTGATTGTGGTTCAGCCTAAAAATCCGATTCATGATTGTCAGTTAAAGCTCCAAATAGAGGCCAACGAGCTAGAAGGGCTAACCTTTTCAAAGCAATCATTATTAACCATTAATAATGAGCTTGAAGCGCTTTTAACAGACTTGTCGGGCTTTTTTGTTAGCAAACTAATGTGGTTTTTACTGCCTGAGCAAAAAGGGGTGGTTGTTACTTTTAATGCGCCTAAACAATTTGATGATGAGCGCATAACATGCGAAGAATCAGTATGTTATTTTGAAGTAACAGACAGCTGGCAAAACGACACAAAAGTATTGGCTGATATAAACGAGGTAGTTAAAGTAACGCCTTGGATCAGTAAGTAATAAAATTAATTGGTTTGATTATAAAGCGGGGTCAGGTTTGACCCCGCTTTTTTTATTGCTAAATTAAATAATGGCAGAGTGGCTATTCATGAGTGCGCTTTTTTCATCATGAGTAACAACTTTATTTCGGCCCGTTTCTTTAGCAAGGTAAAGGCGTTTATCAGCTTGCAATAGCAGCTCTTGCATATTTAAATCGCGAATAAGTGCGCTACTTACTCCAGCACTAACAGACAATGCAATACTATTACCGTTAAAATAAAAGGGATATTGATCAATACTTCTGCATAGCTTTTGGGCTAACTGCCTTGCTTGAGTAAGATTTTTTTGGTTAAGGAAAATAGCAAACTCTTCTCCGCCAATTCGAGCGGTAATGCCTGCTTCAAAAAACAATTCGTTAATATGTTGTGCAATCCATTTTATTGCTTCGTCGCCAGTTTCATGACCATATTGGTCGTTCACTTGTTTAAAAAGATCGATATCGAGCATAATTAACGACACTCTGCTGTTAAGTGGTGCAGTGTGGGTTATTTTTTTACACAGGCGGAAAAAGCCTCGCCTGTTTAATAATTGTGTAAGCGGATCGTGATTCGCTAAGTTTATTAGTTTTGATTCTTCATTGGCAAAAGCAATAAACGGCAGAATTAATGCACTGGCTGTGGTTAAAAATAAATGCGAGACCAATAATAGTTGTAATCCCGCGGCTAAGTTCGCCTGACTAATTTGGCTAAAGTAGGGTAAAACAAGGAGTACAACTTGCAACAGCATTACTACACTGTGTAGTGAAAAGCAGGCAATTAGTAGTCGTTGCTGTACTTTAGCAACACTGGGGGTTTTAATCATTAAATAGGCCGCGTAGCTAAATAGTACGGCAGTAATAATACTGGTAATAATTTGCCCCGCATCAATGAGATACACAGCAAGTAGCAATGTGCAACATATAGCACAGGCATAATATAAAGGCGTTAGCTTTACTGCAAGCACCGTACTTTGTGGTATTAACCCTAAAATAAGCAGGAGTGGGGTTAAAATAATAAATAGGTAAGCAAAAAAGTAAGTTAAAAGTGGATAGTCAATCACTCCTCTCAAACCAATTAGGGCAATAGCGGTTATAAACGAGCAGCAGGCAGTAGCAAAAAATAAAAAGCTAGGTTGTTTTTTATATGAATACACTGAAAAAAAGAACACTGCAATAAACAAGTTAAGAATAAAACAGAGGCTAATTAATGTGGGTAAATGAAGCATGTTTTAGTTGCTCTTTTAGCTGAATAAGAAATAACGCTTAACTCATTATTAGGTAGTAACACTAAAATAGCAAGGGAGTAAAAAGTATTAACTTTATACTCCCTTGCTACAAACTTAACCCTTTAAGGTCAGTCGTTAAACTAAACTTTTTAATGCGGCATCGATTTCAGAAAAGTGAAAACGGTAATTATTTTCTAATGCTTTTTTAGGCACCACAAATTGGCCCGTTGTGAGTAGATCTGACATTTCTCCCATTAAAACATTGAGCACAGCTGCAGGCATGGGCATAAAGGCAGGGCGTGACAATGCTTTGCCCAATGATTGGCTAAATTGTTTATTGCTCACCGGATGCGGGGCAGTGGCATTTACAGCACCAGAGATATCTTGATTACGAATCAAAAATAAAATGAGCTGCACCATGTCATCAATGTGGATCCACGACATACCTTGCTCGCCATTGCCAATTGGCCCGCCTAAACAAAACTTAAATGCAGGCAACATTTTTCCAAGTGCGCCGCCTTTTTTAGCCAGTACAATACCTGTGCGAAGTAAGCAAACACGGGTATCGTCAGACTCAGCTTTTAATGCAGCGAGTTCCCAATCCTTACAAAGTTGGTGACTAAATTCATCGTGCGGTTCTGTGTTGTTTTCATCAACTTGGGTTTTACCTTGGCGACCATAATAGCCTATTGCACTGCCTGAAATAAACGTATGTGGTGGTGTATGACACTGATTAATTGCATCACTTATGGCTTGGGTAGTAATAATTCGGCTATCACGTATTTTTGCTTTTTGTTTATCACTCCAGCGTTTATTAACGATAGGTTCGCCGGCTAAATTAATGACAATATCGACCGTATTTAAATCGACATCGTCTAAGCTGCTAACAGCATTTACTCTGTGGCCTAACAACACTTTAGCTTTGGTTGGATTTCTACTTAGTACCGTAATGTCGTGGTGGTGCAACAAGAAAGGGCAAAGGTGCCTACCAATTAAGCCCGTGGCGCCTGTAAAAAATATATGCATTGCAACTCCAAAATTATAAATAAAGCGGGATGTTTAAAATTTATACTCCCCAGCTCAACGATTTGCAAATTTATACGTACTAATCATTATTATGATCACCCATAAATATTTCATTCTATTGGGTTTTGCCTTACACTGAAGCCAAATAACAGCAATAGGATAAGAGTATTGGCAAGTTTAACTGGGGTAAATAAAAGCTTAATTATTTTTGCAGCGTTGGTCATTGTATTGGCGGGCATTAAAGCCGCAAGTGCTATTGTTATTCCGTTTATTTTGGCAGCATTCATCGCCATTATTTGTAGCCCACTCATTAATTTTTTTGCTCGCTACCGTATTCCAAAAGGCATAGCGGTGGTGCTTGTGGTGCTTATTATTATGGGCTTAGGTGTTAGCTTAGGCGGTTTAGTGGGGCAGTCGGTTAATGACTTTTCAAAGCAGTTACCTGAATACAAAGCACAGTTAAAAGAAGAATTTGTATGGCTGGTTGATATGGCGTCGCAATACAATATATTAATTAATAAAGAACAAATTTTGTCTATGTTCGACCCCGGTAAAATGGTTGATGTTGCCACCAATATGTTAACCGGCTTAGGTAGCGTAATGGCCAATATGTTTTTAATTATTTTAACGGTTGTTTTTATGCTGTTTGAAGGGCCCATACTTGGTAAAAAAATACATTTAGCACTAGACGACCCCGACAGCAAAATTAAGCAAATTGACCGCTTTTTAGACTCTATCAACTCTTATTTGGCTATTAAAACCCTAGTAAGTTTAGCCACCGGTGTAATTGCTGGTTTTTACTTATGGATACTCGATGTTGATTACTTTGTACTTTGGGGCGTACTGGCATTTATGCTTAATTACATTCCTAACATTGGTTCAATCATAGCGGCTGTGCCAGCACTGTTACTGGCGCTTATTACTCAAGGTCCTTTAGTGGCAGGCCTCGTTGGTGCGGGTTATTTAACTATAAATACCGTAATGGGTAATATTGTAGAGCCTAAATACATGGGTAAAGGGTTAGGGCTCTCTACGTTAGTGGTATTTTTATCGTTAATATTTTGGGGTTGGCTATTAGGCTCTGTGGGAATGTTGTTATCGGTGCCGTTAACTATGATTGTAAAAATAGCGCTAGAAGCCAGTGACGAAGGGCGTTGGTTAGCCACTATGCTTGGCACAGGTGAAGAAACCGTCATTAAATCAGAAGACTAATACCTTACAAAGGCGTGCCTAAGCACGCCTTTAACATTATTAAGTATTTATTAAATTAGCTAAGGCGCTATCTACGGCGTTTATAGCCCCCTCTAAATAGCCTGCTTCTTGCTTAGCAAACTCACTGCCCACAAAATGCACTTTTAACTGTTTGAGCTGCTCGCTAAGCCCTGAAAAATTAAATTCAGGATGCTGCGATACACCTAGTTGGTCATCCTTGTTGGCCACAAATTCATCCTCAGCCCAATCTTTTATCGTGCAATCAGTGGCAGTATAAGCCTGCTCACCATAAAAATAGCCAAGCTGATCAAGGCAGGCTTGGGTTAATTGCTCGCGAGTTACTTGACTTCGCTGTAAGTAAGGCACGCCAATAAAGCCAAATAGAGCAGGGTGAGCATGATCACTTGCTGACGCATCATGTATTTCTACTAACGGGCCAACACGGCTAAAACATTGCCCAGATAAGTTTTTATCTCGCCAAAAAGCGTGCTCAAAGGTGGCAACAAATTTTGCTTGGCCAGCCATCCACGTCGGCACCGACGTTAAACGCTGAGTTAAAACATTATCAGCCCATAAATGCGGGGTTAAATGCTGGCCGATCATTCTAGGGGGTAACGCAAACAGTAACTGATCGCAAGTAAAGTGCTGCGTACTCCCTTGGTAATTAGCGCTTATATGCCAGCCATCGGAGAGCTTTTTTACTTCGCTAACAGCGTGCTCTAATTTAACGGTGTTTGGGTCAAGCTGCTGATAAAGCGCATTAATAAGCTCGTTCATACCGTTTTGAATTCTAAATAGCTGCATTTCACCCGCCCCTGCAATTTGCTGAGCAGGGGCAGTATGCGATGCTTGATACAACACATCACCTTGGGTGTATTGCTCAAACACAGGGATGTTTAAAGCAGCAACTAACTGTTGAATATTAGGCTGGTGCGGAAATATCCAGGTAGGGCCCAAATCGTGGCCAATGCTGTTGTTAGTCGCTAAAAAGTGAGAGGCAATCCTGCCACCCAAATTGGCTTTGGCCTCTAATAATAAAAACGGAATATTTCGTTTTTTTAGGCTGTAAGCGGCATATAAGCCCGCTAAGCCACCACCAATAATAACCACAGGTTTATGCATTTTAAAATCACTTTAGCTAAGTCAATCTACTAGTAGGTAGTTTGTGGTTTTTATGCAGATTTGTCAAAACGTTTTATGGGCTAAGTGAGTAAGCTTTAGTGTGCACTCATACTCAGGAAAATGAGCGACGCGCGTATAGTATGCTAATTAGCACTGCTTAAAAGAATAAAACTTAATGATAGCAATGTGTTAGCTAATTTGTTAAAACTATATGTAGTAGAAAAAATAAGCGCAGCGCTGGTAGAGATATACGCGAGTCGCGCAATATAAAATTGTTAGCTGCTTTTGGAAAGAATCATGGATGTAATAGATATAAAAACATTTATCCCAAGTAAGGACTTCGAAATTTCAAAGTCTTTCTACTTGGAAATTGGATTTAAATCAGAGTACGTAACCGACGATCTCACACTTTTTGAAAACGGTGATTGTCTTTTCTTTTTGCAGCGCTTTTACAATGAAGATTTTGCCAAAAATTTTATGTTGCAAATCTGCGTTTCAGACATCTACGAAGCATATGAGTTATGCTCTAAATCCGAACACAAAACAAAGATTACCCCAATCCAACAAGAAGCTTGGGGTAAGATCTTTTATTTATGGGGGCCAGTGGGTGAACTGTTGCATATCACGCAGCTGAGCAGCTAACAAAACGCTGTTGTGGCTCCATTTGGTCGCTGGGACGCTAACACGTGGGTTGACTCGCTTCGCTCGGATTTTAGCCCATGAGCTTATTATTCAATAAAAATAATGTAGACACCCAATTTAAAACAAAAAATAGAAAACACCCATTAAAAGTGTTGATATTTTATAGACTTAAACAATCTTTGTTAATCTTTCTATGCAGTGCGGCAAGACATTACAAACAGCAACCGTCCCCATGATCGTTTATGATGCAAATCAAATTTAAGTACAAGTAGTTCTGTTTCAATGGAGATGAAGAGTGATATTAGTTTTGTTTTTTATGTTTATATCTTTTTTTAGATGTTGTTATCTTTACTTCATCTTAGTTAAGTTAAAAAGAAATAGAGCAACGGCTATCAGGATCGATATTGTAATATTATTGGTGCAAGTATACGTGGCAGTCTGTATTGAAAACTCGACTTATTTTTTATCGGATTCTGGGTTTGTTTTTGTTCTCATCGCAATGGTTGAAAGTATGGTGCTCAGGAAGAAATCATTAGATTAGTAGCAAGATCGTTCCTAATTTTTCAGAAGCTGAAGTAATTTCACTTAAGTCTCAGACGACTAAGGCAATATTTAAACATAGTGTGGTTGGCAGTAATTAAATTTCCGCACTTGTTCTGTTAACTTAAAACGACATTGATGCCACTAAAGTTAACCAAGAAAATTAAACTATAAAACTTTTTAAAAGATAAAAATGACAGGACTAATTTATCAGTGAGAATGATTGATAGAGTTTATGTCTGAAAATAATCCTTTTATGAAGAACAATTAACAACAGAGTAAAGTTGATGCATGTTTCGCTAAAGCCAGTATTCGTTAATAGGATAAGATGAGTGAGGGAATATACATTCAGTTAGTTGCTATTCTGGCAGCTTTAGGCTGGACCTTTTTACAGGTTTGTTGCCTGTTTATCGCTACACAATGTGTTTTTGGAATTGTGAATTTGGGATCTAATAGCTCAAGTATTCGTGAGAAAATATTACTGCATGCTGTTACGGGAGCTTTTTACTCTTTGTTTATTCTGCCATTTATTTCGTTAGGGATGTTTTACTTTGCCACGATTAATATTCAAGGCTGGTATGAGCTCAAACCGTCAATTTGGGTTTTTGTAACTTGGTGCGTCGGGTTGTTTATGTTCTTTTTTTTCATATCCTTAACGGAATGGTTGTGCGATCTAGTGAAAATAAACAAAAGAAACGTATGAATAACGATAATTAATATTAAATCAGCCCTTAATTTTGTACTTTCAAATGCTTTCTAAGTGGGTTTTATTCAGTATAAATTATAAATAGTGTCTAAGCGCATTCTTATTAAACTTTATCAGCTGTTTATGCTTTTGCTGCTATCTTTATTTATTACTAGTTCAAGTCGCAAATAATACAAACTAGAATAAGGGTAAAAAACTAAAATGACTCAAAATAATAAAATTAACTATATTGAAATTCCTGCACAAAATATTGCAGCTACAAAGGCTTTCTTCAGTACGGTGTTTGGCTGGTCATTTGTAGATTATGGCCCAGAATATTGTAGTTTTACCGCGCAAGGGGTTGATGGTGGTTTCTTTAAATCTGATTTAGTTGTTTCTACTAAAAACGGAAGCCCGTTAATTGTGTTATACAGTAATGACCTTGAAGCGACTCAAAATAAAATTGAAAAAGCTGGAGGCAAAATAATTAAGCCTACATTTTCATTTCCCGGTGGTAGACGATTTCACTTTAGCGACCCTAATGGAAATGAATTTGCGGTATGGTCAGAGTAATCACATAACAAAGTATAAAAACTAACAAAAATGCAGCCTTTGAGGCTGCACTTTTTAAAACACTAATAAACTGAACTCTAAATTACCAAGCCACAGCACACATCGCTTACCTATGAGCTAATTAAAGAGCCGTTTTAAGCTGCTGAATAAATTGCTCGGTCATGGCTATTTCACATTCTTTGTAGGTAACAACGGCTTGTTGTGCATTAGGTTGTTTTAGCATGTAGCGCCATTGGCAACTTCTTTGAATGTAATTGTCTTTAGCGTTAATGCTTAGCTTAAATAATGACAAAATTTGGGTGTTGCCGGTTTCGCTTTCTAATGCAGATAGTTCAAAGGTACGCTTTTGGATCCAGCTATCTTGTTCTTGCTGTACTCTATTTAATTTGGCATCTAAACATTGTGTATATGCTTTGATTTGTTCGGGTAGGGCGTTCTTTTCAAGTGTGCATTCAAGCGGCGCTGCAACGCTTGGAACAGCCCAAGCAAATAATAGGGCTAGAGTAAAACAAAGGATATACTTACTTTTTTTCATGGTAATTAAACTCGAGAATAAATTTTGCGCCGCCCAAACGTTGCGACTGAGAAATAGTTAACAACCCGTGATACGACTTCACCAAGTCAGACACAATCGCCATGCCAACACCATGACCACTCTCGTAAGTATCAAGGCGCGTACCGCGTTGAAGCAATGACTCGCGTTTATCGGGTTGAATACCCGGGCCGTCATCACAAATACTAATGCTGAGTTTTTTAGCTTGTGAAACGTCAATACTGACTTGGGAGCGACAGGCTTTGCAGGCATTATCTATTAAGTTACCTAATAACTCCATTAAATCGGTTTTATCGCCTAAAAAGTAATCTTTATCACTCACTTTGCAATTAAATATGATGTCTTTATCGCGATAAACTTTACCCATCGCACTTAAAATAGAGTCGATAACCGGTTTGATGGGGGTTTGCTTTTTCCATGTATCGGAAGCCCCAGTAGCAGCACGTTTTAATTGGTGCTCGATCATCACATTAATTCGGTCGAGTTGTTCTTGTGCGTCGGCATCGTTGGCCAGTGGGCTTGATTTTAATACAGCTAACGGCGTTTTAAGTGCATGTGCTAAATCACTGAGTGAGGCTCTGTAGCGTTCTTTTTGGCGCTGCTGCGACTCTAACAATAGGTTGAGGTCGGCTTTTATTGTTTGTAGTTCAACGGGGTATAAGCCTTTAATTTCTTGAATATCGCCTGATTCAATAGCTTTTATTTCTTTATCTAGGCGCTGCAGCGGCCTTGCACTCCAAATAAAACCAATAGCCATTAACCCTGCTATAGCAATCCCCATTATAAACATCCAATCGACTAAGGTTTGTTTAAACCCGTCCATTAAACGCAGTAGGGCATCGTTGCGTTTTAATAAAATAAATCGTGCTTGCTCTGATTGGTCAATATTATTAAGAATGACCGTTAAGCTTAACTGCCAATAGGCGGTGTTGTTATAAACCACGCGTCTAAAGTCTGCAGCACCGGCTTTGGGCTCTATATATTGGGGAACAAAGTTAACGTTAACCGCCGACTCAGAATGCCAAATAGGCACATCGTCACGGTAAATCATGGCGTAGGTGTCTGAGTTTAGGTTATTGAGTTCGGGCGTTAAGATAGAGCTGGGCATGATAATACCGCGCTCTGTAAAATCAACCTCGGAGATGAGTGAATACAGGTGCGCTTCGAGGTTTTTTTCGGTGGCATCAACAAGTGACGCGTAATACGCCTTACCTATGGAGTAAAACAAAATAGGTAAGGCGACTAATAAAACAAAGACAAGGATAAATCCTTGCCTTATTTTTAACGAAATTTGCGGTGCTACCACTGGCTTTTAAGCCTGTAACCACGCCCACGTAGTGTTTCGACTGGGTTAAGCACACCGTCAGGGTCGAGCTTTTTACGTAAACGCAATACAAACACTTCAATGACGTTTGAATCAAGATCGAAATCTTGGTCATAAATATGTTCTGTTAACTCAGACTTTGAAATTACTTTTTGCGGGTTAACCATTAAGTATTCAAGTACTTTATATTCGTATGCGGTTAAGCTTAGCTCTTTGTCGTTTACCCACACTTGTTGTGAACGCGTATGAATTTTGATAGGGCCGGCTGTCATTTCTGGGTTTGCTTTACCTGCACTTCGACGAATAAGCGCATTACAGCGAGCAATGAGTTCTTCAACATGAAATGGCTTAGTTAGGTAGTCGTCAGCGCCCGCATCGAGGCCTTCAACTTTGTCTTGCCAGCGATCGCGCGCCGTTAAAATTAAAATAGGGATAGTGATCCCTTGGGCGCGGGCTTTGTTTATAAGCTCTATGCCATCTATTTTAGGCAGGCCTAAATCAACCACTGCCATGTCTAAAGGGTATTCTGTTATATGAAAAAGGCCCGCTTCGCCATCGTGACATAAATCAACACTGTAACGCTCTTTTTCTAATGCATTGCGCAGATTATCTGCCAAATGTAAATCATCTTCTATTACTAAAATTCGCATTGGTTAATCCTTTTTCACTTCGCCAGTTTTTTTGTTTATCTTCAAATCGACGACGTGGCCGTCAGCTTTTAAAATTCGTACTGTATAAAA
The DNA here is from genome assembly GCF_000184065.1 of Pseudoalteromonas sp. SM9913. Classification (NCBI taxonomy): domain Bacteria; kingdom Pseudomonadati; phylum Pseudomonadota; class Gammaproteobacteria; order Alteromonadales; family Pseudoalteromonadaceae; genus Pseudoalteromonas; species Pseudoalteromonas sp. SM9913. The sequence continues at coordinate 1,837,474 of NC_014803.1, read as the reverse complement.
TTGTGTTTCTTCTGAAATTTTTAATGTTGTACCGTCTGTAGTTTGTTTTGCAAGTATTACTGCTTTCTTTTTGCTTATCTCAACTTTATCGGGTGTGCTGTTAGTATTATTTGCATGGGCAACATTAGCCAAACAAAAAACAGCAATTAAATTGAGTGTTAATAATACACGCATTACGAAACTCCTAGAACATACCTGCTTAGCCTAAAAAACTAAGCCACTAAAATTTAAGTACTCTATTGGGTATTTAAATTTTTATAAGACAAAGTCTAATTAAAAATGAGTGAACAAACCCTGAATTACTGGTTGCAGTTAAACAGGGGAACTCACGTTAATGTTAAGCAGGGAACACTTTTTTGAATGGTTTAACGATTGAGTTTTCATATACGCCACCCGCAACATAAGGATCATCTGCGGCCCATTCTCTGGCATCTTCTAAAGAGTTAAATTCAGCAATTACTAAAGAGCCAGTAAAGCCAGCATCTTGAGAGTCTTCACTATCAACCGCTGGAAGGGGGCCGGCTGTTAATAGTCGACCTTCGTTTTCTAGCGTTTGTAAACGTGCTAAATGAGCAGGGCGAGCGGCTTTTCTGTGCTCTAAGCTGTTCTGGACGTCCGTTGAATAAATCATATACAACATAAAAATACTCTCAAAACTTGTTAAATTTAATTAACTGCATACTAGCATAGCGTTGATAAATGGTGAATTAAAAGTGTTTATGGCGATGTTTACAGCAAGAATGTTTTTTTACGCGGTAATTGCTTGAAAAGCGCTGCGTAACACTGGTAGAGTCCCTTGGATAAGATAAATAATAACAAGGTTATTACATGAGTGAAAATAGAGAGCACTTTAGCTCCCGCTTAGGATTTATATTAGCAGCGGCGGGTTCTGCTGTGGGCATTGGTAACTTAGTAGGCTTTCCAGTTTCTGCGACTAAGAATGGCGGTGGTGCATTTTTGCTCGTCTATGCTTTGTTCGTCGCATTCATTTGTTTACCCGTCATGATGGCCGAAATGGCTATGGGTCGCCACGCACAAAAAGATCCTCTTGGTGCATACAAGGCGTTAGCCAATAACGATAAGAAATGGAAGTTTGCTGGCTTTTTAGCCGTGTTAACGCCATTTATGATTGCCGTTTTTTACATGGTGATCACGGTGTGGATTTTTGGTTACTTAAGCCAAACCGCATTTGGTAATTTGGATAAGTTGGCAAACCCTGGGCACTTTGATGAGTTTATTAACAGCTACACGGTGTTCGGCTACATGGCACTGGTTGTGGTGATTGTTAACTTAATATTGGTCGGTGGCGTAAAAGATGGCATAGAAAAAGCGGCTAAATTTTTGATGCCGGCGTTATTTGTCATGCTTATTATATTAGTGGGTTACGTACTCACCCTTGATAACGCAATGGCGGGTGTGAAGTACTATATTATTCCTGATTTTAGTAAAATGAATGCCAGTGTTCTTAATGGCGCATTGAGCCAAGCGTTTTTCTCATTGTCGTTAGGTATGGGTATTTTAATTACGTATGCCTCTTACATTTCTAAAAAAGATGACATTGTGGGCAGTGCGAAAATGGTTGCCATTACCGACTCATTAGTTGCCTTTGTTGCAGGCTTGATGGTGTTACCGGCTATTTTTAGCTTTGACCCAAATACCGATCCGACAAAGTTATCTGACTCGTCAGTTTCAATGATTTTTGTGTACTTACCAAAAATCTTATTAGCGTTACAACACGATATTGGCTACTTTGGCGCATCAGCCGTGGCATTTATTTTCTTCTTATTGGTATTTTTTGCTGCGATCACATCATTGGTATCTATTGTTGAAGTTCCAACTGCCACACTCAGCGACCGTAAAGGCATTAGCCGTAAAAAAGCGCTAGGCATACTTACCTTATCAACCGGTGTGTTAACCATTATGTGTATTATGTCGTTTGGTATGATTGACAGCCTAACTACCTTTACTAGCTACGGCAGTGGTAACAAGAGCTTTTTTGATATTGTATATGACGTATTCTACGACACTATTTTACCACTCAATGGTTTAATGGTATGTTTGTTTGTAATGTATAAATGGAAGAAAGTTCGTTTAAGTGAAGAGCTAAGACAAGGTTCGCCTAATTATGCGAATAGCTTTATGGAAAAGTACGTTAACTTTTCATTACAAACATTTATCCCAGCGATTTTACTGCTTATTTTTGTAAACACCGTTGCGACCAAGTTTTTTAATATCAGTATTTTTGGTTTTTAATTAAAACTTAATTTAATAAAGCCGCGCTTATCGCGGCTTTTTTGTTGCGGTTAGTTAATTCAGTGCACCCGAATCTAAGTAGTCACCAATCCCTAGGGTAAACATCCAAATGCCCCATAAGCTGTGCTCAATAACACAGGCAAAAGTTGAGCGGCTTTGCGCGTAGGTATAGGCAAACAGTAAGCCACCGACAAACGCTAAACTAACAGCTATCCAATTGGCGTAAATAATATGTGCCAATGCAAATACACTGGCGCTAATAATAATGCGCAACCATTTACTGGGCATAATGCGCTTATAGCGATGAAAAAAATACGTTCTAAATATTAACTCTTGCGGGATCACCGACAATAAAGGATAAAGCAGCAATAGCATCAGCCAATCGGAGAGGTTTTCACGCGGTAAAGTAAACCAGTGTCCTTGGTAGAGTAGGTTATAAAACACCCCTGAAAATAATGCGCCAATAAAGAAAAAGCTAAACATACGGCGCTTCACAGCAGAAAACTGCCCCATACTGGTTAATCTAAAGCGCTTAAAGTGAATGTCGTTTAGCAGCAGCATACAGCACACACTCATTAAAATGATCAGTGCTGGAATAAGCCAGTTAGATAAATACTGGCGAATATTAAAGCCAATTAAAGGCAGGATGATAAAAATAAAGGTAAATTCAAACCAGCGGTATTGATTAGCGTTCACGTTTGCTCACGGTGATTTTTATTTCACCTTAGCAAGCGATTAAGTCATCTTTATGACTATAAAACAGCCAAGCTGATTATATTTAAACCCAATGACTCTCACTAAGGCCCTTAGCCCTTGGTTAAGGTTGACTTACCCCCTTGCAACCCTTAGCCTGCCTGCTTTTATTTTTACATCATTGTATTGCCACGCTAGTTGGCTAAAGCCAGCGCGTGTATTTAGGAGCAAAAAATGAATAAGGCAGAACTTGTTACAGCCATGGCACACACGAGCGAGTTAACAAAAAAAGAGGCGCAATTAGCGTTAACCAGCTTACAAAAGGTGATTACCAAATCATTGTCTGAAGGCGATCAGGTACAAATATATGGTTTTGGCACTTTTGCATTAAGTTATTACCCAGCCCGTACGGGTCGTAATCCACAAACAGGCGAAGCAATAGAAATAGAAGGGGCTAATAAAGCCGTATTTAAGCCAGCCAAAGCGTTAAAAGACAGTCTTTAATTGTCAGTGCTTGTAAGGGAGTTTTGTTATTCAAACAAAGCATGTACCTTGCAGGCTATTTTTATTTTTAAAAAATGGCTGTGTAGTATCTGCAACCACTGTAAATAATTTACATAGCACTCTCATCTCTTTAAATAAAACGCCAATATTATCAATATGTTATTTTTGGTATGTGATATGCAAACCTCTCTGTGTATCAAAAAATAAGATAAGGAGTATTTAATGAGTAATTTACATAGCAGCACCCGTTTACAAGGTAAAAAAATTGCCATTTTAGCCACCGATGGATTTGAACAAAGCGAGCTACTTTCGCCGCAAAGCGCATTACTAGAGGCGGGCGCAGATATAGAGGTGGTGTCTATTAAAGAAGGGCAGATCACTGGTTGGAATAAAGATAATTGGGGTGAAAAAGTAACCGTTGATAAATTAGCTGCCGATGCCAATGCCGCTGACTACGATGCACTTTTACTGCCGGGTGGTTTGTTTAATCCCGATAGCTTACGTCAAAATACAGATGCCAAAGCGTTTGTTGATGGCTTTTTTGGAGCTAAGAAAAACAAACCTGTGGCCGCTATATGTCATGCACCGTGGTTATTAGCTGAAATTAATAAGCTCAGAGATAAAAAAGTGACTTCTTTCCCTAGTATTAAAAGCGATTTAATTAACGCCGGAGCTCATTGGGTAGATCAAGAAGTGTGTGTTGATAACGGCTTAGTCACTAGCCGCAGCCCTGCAGATTTAGATGCATTTAATGCAAAATTTATTGAAGAAATACTCGAAGGTAAGCACCAAGCGCACTAGTTCTGGGCTTTTAAATAGAAAAGGGCATATTACATGCCCTTTTTTATTGATAATGATAAAACACAGCTCGCTATTAAAGCGCAGTAGCGGCTTTCATATCGCTTACAAATGTTTTTAGCTGCGAGGTCATCGCATCTAAATCATCTAAGTTTGCTTCAATAATTTTTACCACAGCAGAGCCCGAAATAGCACCCGCAGCACCGGCTTTAAGTGCCGCTTTTACATCTTCAGGCGTTGAAATACCAAAGCCTAATAATGCAGGTGCACTGTGGTACTCTTGTAAGCGCGTAACCACATGGGTTGCTGGCATTTGTGCTTTGGTGTCTGTACCTGTTACCCCAGCACGAGAAAGCAAGTAGGTGTAGCCACGGCCGTATGATGCACATTCACGCAGGGTATCGTCACTGGCGTTCGGTGTAGCGATAAAAATCGGGTCTATACCATTGGCCATGGCGGCTTTTCTAAACATTTTAGACTCATGTAATGGCACATCAGCCACTAAAATAGAGTCAACACCCACTGCTTTTGCATCGGTGTAAAACTTTTCTAAGCCACGTTTAAATATTAAGTTTGAATACAATAACAAACCAATTGGAATGTCGGCGTTATATTCACGGATCTCTTTAATAATATCAAAGCAGTCTTGCGTATTAATATGCACGTTTAAGGCACGAATATTGGCTTTTTGAATGACAGGGCCATCGGCAATCGGGTCGGAAAACGGAATACCTAATTCAAGCCCGTCAGCGCCGCCATCAATTAAGCTTTTAATAATTTCGATGCTTTGCGCTTTACCTGGATCGCCAATGGTTACAAACGGTACAAAAGCACCCTGGTTTTGCTCTTTAAGCGCGGCAAACATTTGTCCATAACGGTCAGTTTTTACGTGGCTCATAGTTGACCTTCCTCTGATAATACCTTGTGTACGTGGGCTAAGTCTTTGTCTCCACGACCACTTAAATTAATAACAATGATACTGTCTTGCGTTTGCTCTTCTGCATATTCGAGGGCATAGGCTAGCGCATGACTTGATTCAAGCGCAGGAATAATCCCTTCGTGTTTAGCTAATGCTTGAAAGGCATCAAGTGCTTTGGTGTCGGTAATACCGACATATTGAGCACGGCCAGTTTCGTGCAAAAAGGCATGTTGAGGGCCAACTGCGGGGTAATCTAGTCCCGCCGATACAGAGTAAGACTCTTCAATTTGGCCATCTGTATTTTGCATAATATAAGTGTAAGTACCGTGCAAAATACCTTTTGTTCCTTTACAGATAGTTGCGCCATGTTCGTGCGTGTCTAACCCTTTACCTGCAGGTTCAACGCCAATGAGTTTAACGCTTGGCTCATCAATAAAATCGGTAAACATACCAATTGCGTTAGACCCACCGCCTACACACGCAATAACCGCATCAGGCAAACGGCCTTCGGCTTTAAGTACTTGTTGTTTTGCTTCTTCACCAATAATTTTTTGATATTCACGTACAATAGTCGGGAATGGGTGAGGACCTGCTGCAGTACCTAAAAGGTAATGAGCCTCTTGATAATTGGCAGACCAATCACGCAATGCCTCGTTAACCGCATCTTTTAATGTACCCGAGCCTGCGGTTACCGGAATAACTTCAGCGCCCATGAGTTTCATTCTAAATACATTTGGTTGTTGGCGTTCAACATCTTTTGCACCCATATAAATGCGGCATTTTAGTCCAAGTAACGCACAGGCAAGTGCCGTTGCAACGCCGTGCTGGCCGGCGCCTGTTTCAGCTATGACTTCTTTTTTACCCATACGTTTGGTAAGCAGAGCTTGGCCTAAAACTTGGTTTGTTTTGTGCGCACCACCGTGGAGTAAATCTTCACGCTTTAAGTACAGTTTTACTTTTGGGTTTTTAACTAAGTTACGCGTTAAAGTAAGCGGGGTAGGACGACCTGCATACTCGTTAAGTAATTTACTTAGTTCTGCCTGAAATTCAGGATCTTTTTGTGCTTTATTAAATTCGTTTTCTAACTGCTTAAGCGCAGGGACAAGCAGTTCGGGTACAAACATACCGCCAAACTCGCCAAAATAAGCTGGATTTTGCATTTTAACCTCAATAATTTCTGATACTTGTAAAAGCATGATGTAGTTTGTTTGCACACTTTTTACCTGGAGACTCTTCAACACCTGAATTTAAATCAAGCCCAAGAGCACCTTGAAAAAGTGCATCGCTAATATTGTCTGGGTTTAAGCCGCCAGCAAGCATAAATGGGGTCGTGGTATCGCGAAGTACCGACCAATCAAATGTTTTGCCTGTGCCGCCAGCCTGTGAATCACTGTGAGTGTCGTATAAATGGCGATCGGCTCCTATAATCGGTTGAGGCAAAGCATCTTTGATGGCCTGTGCTTTCCATATTTCACAATGACGTGGTAGTTCATTACGTAACGATGCAATGTAATGTTCATCTTCTTGTCCATGTAATTGAACAGCAGACAGTTTTAGTTGTTTAGCGTGCTCAGTAACCTCTGCTATGGCGGCATTAACAAACACCCCAACAAATTTTAAAGGGGCACTTTGGCTGATTTCTTTGGCGCAATCTAAATCGACAAAGCGCGGTGATTTTGGATAAAAAATTAATCCGCCATAAAGGGCACCGTTGTTGTAAGCCGCAATGGCATCTTGATTACGGGTTAATCCACAGACTTTGTTTTCGCCTAGGATTACGTGGCGACACGCTTGTAATAAATCAGCCTCAGCCATTAATGAGCTGCCAATTAAGAATCCATTACATAAAGGCGCTAAACGCTTTACATCTTGATGGGTATAAATACCTGACTCTGAAATAACCACTTTATCGTTAGGAATAAGCTTACGTAGTCGCTCGGTTGTGGCTAAGTCAGTGCTTAAATCGCGCAAGTCACGATTATTAATCCCAATTATTTGTGCATTGAGTGCTAGTGCACGATGCACTTCTTCTTCGTTACTCACCTCAGTTAGTACCGACATATTTAACGAGTCGGCGACGGCATGCAGCGCTTTATACTGCTCATCGTCAAGCACTGATAGCATCAGTAAAATAGCGTCACCACCATAAATACGTGCCATGTAAACTTGGTATTCATCAATAAAAAAGTCTTTACAAATAAGTGGCTGCTCTACTTGGCTGCGCACAAACGCAAGGTAATCAAAGCTACCCTGAAAGTACTTTTCGTCAGTTAATACACTCATACAAGTGGCATACTGCTTATACGCTTGGGTGATTTCTGTTAAATCAAACGGCTGACGAATTAACCCTTTAGAAGGCGATGCCTTTTTGCACTCTAAAATAAACTGCGTGCCAGGTGCCGCTAACGCTTGATAAAAGCTACGTGTGGTGGGTTTAGCTTGATGCTTAAAGCTCTCAAGTGGGCGCGCTGCTTTGCGTTCAATGAGTTCTATTTTTTTATCGGCAATAATTTTATCTAATACATTAGCCATGACTTACCTCAATAATTGCATTTAGTGTGTCCATGGCCTTGCCTGAACGTAATAATGAGTGTGTTATTTGTGCACCTTGTTTTAACGATTGTGCTTGGCCAGTTAAGTACAGCAATGCAGCAACGTTAACAATAATAGCGGCGTTATGTGCCTCGCTACCTTTGCCCTGTAAAATGGCAAGGCTGGCGTTAGCATTGTATTGTGGGCCTTCACCGGCTAATTGTTCAAGTGAATAGTTTGCAAAGTCAAAATCACTAGGGTTGAGCGTGTATTGGGTGATTTTGCCGTTATTCAGCTCAACAACCTGTGTTGGGCCATGCAAGGCAATTTCGTCGGTGCCAGACCCGTGAACTATCATAGCGCGTTTAGTGCCCAGAGTATGAAGAGTTTGCGCCATAGGTAGGCACAAAGATTCATCGTATACCCCCAGTAATTGAACATCTGGAGCAGCGGGATTAGCTAGCGGCCCAAGAATATTAAAAATAGTACGGGTTTTTAAAGTGGTTCGTACGTTCATCGCATGGCGCACGCCGCTGTGATAGTGCGGTGCAAATAAAAAGGTAAAATTTGTATGTTCAAGGCATTTAGCCGCTTGTGTGGGAGTCATATCAATATTGATCCCCAAGGCTTTGAGTAAATCAGCAGACCCTGAGTTACTCGATACACTGCGATTGCCATGTTTTACCATATTAACACCGGCAGCGGCTGCCACAATTGCCGCGGTTGTACTGATATTGATAGTGTTTGAACCATCGCCACCGGTACCACAGCTATCGGCAAGTTGAGTTTTAATGGTTGTAAATGCCACGGCGTTTTCACGCATTGAGGCCGCAGCACCAGCGATTTCATCGCTTATTTCACCTTTCATTTTAAGGCTAATTAACAGTGCAGAGAGCTCAATATCGCTCATATTCCCTTGCATTATTTGATCAAAAAGTGTTTTTGCTTGTGCATAGCTCAATGATTGCTTGGCAATAACGTGCTCAATAGCCTGTTGAACATTAAGCGAGTTTTGTAATTGTGTAGTCATAATGTTCCCTTTATTTGGCACGCGTTAAATAGGCAACGCTTTGCTGCAGCAGCATAGCGCCATTGGGCGTTAAAATAGATTCTGGGTGGAATTGATAACCCAGCGCAGTATCTTGATGATGATAAATAGCCATTGGAATATCTTGATACTTTGCAATAACCGCTAAGTTATCAGGTACTTTTGTGGCCATTAATGAGTGATAACGCGCCACTGGCATAGTGCTACCCATCCCATTAAACACCGGATGATCGTCTAACTCAATAATTGATGATTTACCATGTACGGTTTCACCAGCATGACCGATTACTCCGCCGTAACTTTGTGTCAGTGCTTGTTGGCCTAAACAAATGCCTAGCATTGGAAATTTACCTTTGCACAAGCTAATTAATTCCATTAGGCAGCCCGCATCACTCGGTGCCCCTGGGCCTGGAGATAAAACCAGTAATACCTGCTTGTGCTCTGCCTGCATTTTATTGAATATTACTTCAGCGCTAATGTTATTTCTGTAAACAACTAACTCAGCACCTAGCATTGTTAGTTCATCAACAAGGTTGTAGCTAAATGAGTCAAAGTTATCTAAAAAGTAAATTTTAATAGGGTGTGCTTCACTCATTTTATACAGCCTCATATGTCGATTTAATCGCGGTGATCACCGCCTGTGCTTTAGCGCGGGTTTCGTTAGCCTCTGACATTGGGTCTGAATCAAATACAACCCCAGCGCCAGCTTGCACATAAGCAATATTATTTTTAACAAAGGCTGCACGAATAACAATACAGCTGTCCATTGCACCATCACCAGTTAAATAGCCAACTGCACCGCCATAACTGCCGCGGCGTTTTCCTTCGGTTTGGCGCACAAGCTCTGCAGCTCTTACCTTTGGCGCGCCCACTAATGTGCCCATGTTCATGCAGGCTTGATAAGCATGTAGGGCATCTAGTTCGGGTTTTAATTTCCCCACCACGCGCGACACTAAGTGCATTACTTGTGAGTAACGGTCTACTTTTAATAGCTCTTTGGCATGGCGCGTACCCGGCACGCTAATGCGGGCCACATCATTACGCGCTAAATCAACCAGCATTAAATGCTCTGCACGTTCTTTTTGATCGTTTCTAAGCTCAAGCTCAATACGGCTATCTAAATCAGGGTTGATTTGTCCATTAGCAAATTTGCCGCGAGGGCGTGTGCCGGCAATCGGATAAACCTCGACCTGTTGAGATTGAACTTCGTATTTAAGCGCGGACTCAGGAGATGCGCCAAATAATGAGAAATCTTCATCGCGCATATAAAACATGTACGGACTAGGGTTTTGTTTTTTTAGCTGGCTGTAGGCATGTAAAGAGTCAGGACAGGGTAGTGAGAAGGTACGAGAAGGCACCACTTGAAAAATATCGCCATCGACTATGTGTTGCTTGAGCTTAATTACTTGCTGGCAGTATTGCTCATCACTAATATCAACACTCACTGGGCAGTCGCCAGTTTGGCTTGGTGCGTTAAAGTCAGCAGCATGGTCGCATAATGTATTCAAACGCTCTAATTGTTTGCCTACTTCAAAGCAGTTTGCATGTACATCAGGGCCATTAAATACGTTACCAATTAATTCCGTTGTTTGTTTTTGATGATCAATAACAACCAGTGTTTCTGCTAAATAAAAAACATAGTCTGGACAGGTGTTTTCCCCGTCGGGTACATCGGTGAGTTGTTCAAAATTAGCCACCATGTCGTAGGCAAATACGCCGCCTAAAAACACCGAGAATGGATTGTTGGTGGTACTTTTAATGCTATTTAAACAGCTGCGTAATGCACTAAAAGCGTTATCTGCAATCAGCTTACTGGCTTGGTCAATGGTGTCATCTACTGGGTGATACTCCAGTGTTAATGTGGTATCGGATAACTGTGATGCGCAGTTTTTTACATTAGCTTGTAAATAACTGAGTAACTGCTGACCATTATTTGATTGTGCTGTTACGCTCACTTGATTGCCTTGGCAGACAATACGCAGTGCACAATCAACGAGTATTAAGCTTTTTACGCTATCTTTAGAATCTATCTCTGCAGATTCAAGTAATAGTGAGTTAGGTTTATCAAGTGCGGCATACAATGCAAGTGGGCTACTTATGTAGTCTCGTACTTGCGTTATGCTGGTCACTTCACCTGGTGTTGTTGTTATATGACTAAAAATCAAACCTCATCCCCTAAAAAAAGTAAAACCCCGCAATGCTAAGCAGTGCGGGGTTTGAATAACGATGTCTAAATTATAGATAGACCATTACCGTCCCGCTATGCCAGGCGCCACCACCAATGATGTGTAAGAGTATTTACGTTATTCATGTTTTTAATTCCTGTTAATCTTGTATTGCAAAATTTAGTGATAAAAAAACCCGCATGGTAGCGGGTTAGAATTTTTTGTTTAGACACGACAATTCATCACCCTTGATTTTAAGAGTGCCACCACCAAATGATGTTGTGAATTGTATTTTTCATTGTTGTTAATTCTTTAATGTCTAAAAGTGGCTACAGTAAAACGTATCAACTGCTTTTGTGTCAAGTGTTTATTTAAAACAATTTAGTTAAAAAACTTGTTATACTGGGTGAAACACCGTTAAACCCTAAATTTAAGTAGTTTTCATTTGATAAAATACGACCTACATAGTCACACCACGCACTCAGACGGCCACTTAACCGTTGAGGAATTATTAGCGCGAGCAGTCGATAAAAATATTGATGTATTTGCTATTACCGATCACGATACGGTGGCTGCTATTGAACCTGCACAGGCTTTTATCAAACGTGAAAACTTGCCGCTTAGACTTATTAATGGGGTTGAAATATCAACCAAGTGGGAAAGTTTTGAAATTCATATTGTTGGACTAAATATTGATACCAACGATAGTACCTTGCATACATTACTGAGCGAGCAGCAGCAAAAACGTGAAACTCGCGCAATAGAGATTGGCCATCGACTAAATAAAAACGGATTCGATGGTATTTACCAACAAGCTCGCGAGCTGGCCGAAAATGCACAAATTACTCGCGCTCACTTTGCCAGAGCATTGATTGAGCGTGGTGTAGCTAAAAACTTTCCTGGGGTATTTAAAAAGTATTTAGGGCGAGGTAAAACCGGTTACGTGCCAAGTAATTGGTGTGATATGCAAACAGCTATTGCGGCGATTCATGCCGCAGGTGGGGTGGCCGTTTTAGCGCACCCAAGTAGCTATAAAATGTCGAACAAGTGGCTACGTAAATTGTTAGTGGAATTTAAATCAGTAGGCGGAGATGCAATGGAAGTTGCTCAGCCGCAGCAGGCGCCAAGTGAACGTCAGTTTTTAGGGCTATTGAGCCAAGAATACGAGCTACTTTGCTCACAAGGCTCTGATTTTCATTTTCCGACTAGCTATTTAGAACTTGGAAAAAATTTATACTTACCTAAAGATTGCCAAGGGGTTTGGCAAACATGGGAAAAGCACGAAGGAGTTGCATTATGAGTCAATTATTTCATATACATCCAGATAATCCACAGCCTAGATTAATTTCTCAAGCTGTTGATATTATTAAACAAGGCGGCGTAGTTGTGTATCCTACAGATTCAGGATACGCGATAGGCTGTAATTTAGGTAATAAGCAAGCTAAAGAGCGCATTGAACGTATTCGTGGTATTGAAAAACATCACAATTTTACTTTGGTATGCCGTGATTTATCTGAGCTGTCTACTTATGCGCGTGTTGATAACCAAATGTTTAGGCTTATTAAAAATAATACCCCAGGGCCTTACACGTTTATTTTTAAAGGTACAAAAGAAGTGCCTAAGCGGTTATTAAACGACAAGAAAAAAACCATAGGCATACGTGTTATAGAGCACCCAATAGCGTGTGCTTTATTAGCTGAGCTGGGTGAGCCCTTAATGTCGTGCTCACTTATTTTACCGGGCGAAGAGTTTACTCAAGCTGATCCCGATGACATTTTAGAGCGCCTTGATAAACATGTGGATTTAATTATTCATGGTGGGTATTTACCTGAGCAGGCGACCACAGTGATTGATTTATCAGAAGATGATATTCAAATTCTTCGTGTTGGTTGCGGTGATACAACGCCATTTGAATAACAATGAAACAGTCTGAGACGCTATCATCAACGCCAACACCTGATATGCCAGTGCAGCAAAAGCTGCCTCTGGCTTTTTTACATGGTAAAGCCGTTGTTGATAAACCCGAAGATTTATATATCCCGCCTGATGCGCTTGAAGTTATTTTAGAGACCTTTGAAGGGCCTTTGGATCTGCTGCTTTATTTAATTAAAAAGCATAAGCTAGATGTTCTTGAGTTGTCTATTTTTAGCATTACTGAGCAGTATGTAAAATATGTAGAAATGATGAGCGAGTTTCAGCTAGAACTCGCGGGTGAATATTTAGTAATGGCGGCATTGCTGGCACAAATTAAATCTAGGCTGTTACTGCCTGTTCATGAAGAGTTAGAAGAAGAAGATGATCCCCGCGCCGAGCTTATAAAACGTCTACAAGAGTACGAACAATTTAAAAAAGCGGCCGAAAATATAGACAGCCTACCTCGTGTTGGCCGCGATATCTTTATAGCGCAGGCAAGCGTGCCAGAACTAGCAGAAAAAAACCAGCTATTACCTGAACTGGCAATCAAAGATTTATTGTTAGCGCTAAGCGATGTCATGGCGCGTGCAAAAACATTCGAGCATCATTTAATTAGCGCTGAAACCCTTTCAACGCGTGAGCGCATGAGCTTGATTTTAAATACCTTATCCCAATCAAAAGCGCCTGTTGCGTTTACTCAATTATTTACCTTTGAAGAGGGACGCAGTGGGGTTGTTGTTAGTTTTATCGCTATGTTAGAACTAATAAAAGAGGGCCTGATTGCCTGCTTACAGGTTGAACCTGATAGCCAAATATACGTGTCTCTTAACGAGTCAGCTGCTAGCTAATCCCTTCTCAACGTCATTTGCAATTATATTAACCTTATACATTTTACTGTGCGTATACGCACGATGAGTGTTTGCATATGCTATTTTAATCACCACTTAATCATTATATCGTAGTGTTATTACTAAATAAGAGATTGGCAGTAGGGAATGTTTAAAAACTCAAAAACCAGCTATGGCGTGGTGGCTATATTTTTACACTGGCTAATGGCGCTGACCGTGTTTGGTCTGTTTGGTTTAGGTTTATATATGGTTGAGCTGACTTATTATGATAGTTGGTATAAAGGATCATTAGACCTACACAAAAGCATTGGCCTTAGCTTAGCAGCGGTTTTTGTTTTTAGGCTGTTATGGCGACACTTTAGTGTTAAACCCAGTCCGATTGGCAGTAACAAGCAGTTAAATCAATTAGCCCAAACAGCACATATTTTAATGTATCTGTTTTTACTGATCATTATGGTGTCAGGGTATTTAATTTCGACGGCTGATGGACGACCCATAGAAGTATTTGGCTTTTTTTATGTAAAAGCTATCGACTTTGCGTTTGATTCTCAGGCTGATATAGCCGGGCAAATCCATTTCTATAGCGCATGCTTATTAATTGGATTTGCAGTATTGCACGTGTTAGGTGCGCTAAAACATCACTTTATCGATAAAGATAAAACATTAATTAGAATGATCACATTACAAAAGGATGATTAAAATGAAAAAATTATTTTTAACTTCAGCGTTATCAGCAGCGATGTTTATGACAGCGACCACTGCGAATGCCGCAGATTATGTTATTGACACAAAAGGTGCGCATGCTTTTGTAAACTTTAAGATTAAACATTTAGGCTACAGCTGGCTGCACGGTCGTTTTAATACCTTTGATGGCAAATTTAACTACGATGCTAAAAATCCAAATGCGTCTCAAATTAGTGTAAATATTGATACGGCAAGCCTAGATTCAAATCACGCAGAACGTGATAAACACTTACGTGGTAGTGACTTTTTAAACGTAAGCAAATACCCACAGGCAAGCTTTAAGAGTACAGCGATTAAGTTTGACGAAGACGGTGAAGAAGCCACTGTAACCGGTGACTTTACTCTACACGGTGTTACGAAGACAATTACCTTTGAAATAGATAAAATTGGTGAAGGTAAAGATCCATGGGGTGGTTACCGTGTTGGTTTTGAAGGAGAAACTAGCTTAAAACTGGCCGACTACGGTATTGACTATAACTTAGGCCCAGCGTCTACCCATGTTGATATTGGTTTATTTATTGAAGGTATTCGCCAGTAAGACTATTTTAAAAAAGCTAAGCGCTAATTAGTAACACGCTTAGCTTTTTATTATTGTAAATGTGCTCCTAATTTGGGTTTTAAATGACTTGGTAACCACCGAGTTAATATCTGTTTATAGTCTTCAGTCTGCTTAATCAGTTTGAGTTGTTGATTAAGCGTAGCAATATCCTCTGCACCTTGCTCGTTTTTAGTACAGCCAATGTAACCGTAACTTATTTCTGGTGCTTCGGTGAGCATCCGCTGGGTTAAATTATCAGTAAAGCCCATTGTTTTTGCTAAATAATAATGTTCACTTGGGTAACCTAATAAAATATCAATTCTTTTAAGGTTAAGCATATATGTTAACGTACTGAGGGTATCGCGAGTTGGTCGAATGACCAGATTTATACCGGGTGTGGTGTTGATTATTTTATCAATTTCACTGCCATAGGAGCGATTCATAGATACACCTAAGGTAAGCTTTTTATTAACTAATAAATTGGTTAATGACACCGGTTTAGCGTCTTCAATCTCTAGCGCACTACTTAGCTTGGTATGCATGGCAATTGATGGCGAAAGCCCTGCTGTAGAGCTTTGATGTGTGAAATAAACACGCTCTTCGCGGTATTTATTCCTATAGAGCGACAAAGCACAGGCATTAGACTGCAGGTTTGCGAGTTCCTGAATCACTTTACCTGAGGGGATGATCACTCTTTCAAAGGTAATATGCGGCAGCTGCTGTTCTAAAAGCGAAATAATACTTTCGTCACGACCTTGGGATTTGTTCGGCCCGCTTATAATGTAGTAGGGCGCAAAATCATGTGTTAACCATTTTATTGTTCTGGCATTACACTTTGTGCTTAAAAATACACAGACTAACAGTATTAACCACGAAAACCGCATTTGCACTACAACGAATAAATAAACAAGGATTTAAGTGTAGTCAATAATACACCAAAAAGTAAAATGCCAGCTTCACGCTGGCATTTAGATTTATTTATAAGTGTTTAACTTATCAATGATAATTAGCTGGCTTTGAGCCACTTTACAAATTGACGTGCATCACTTGCTTTTTGAAACAATGCATTTTTCAAACCTTGTGTATCGCTAAAGATTACACGATGTTTGTTAACCGAAATTGATTGCACTGGATGTGCTATTTGGATCATAGATCCGTTATATTTGTATGACATAATAAAACTCACTTTATTTTTGTTATTTATTCTGGGCTTTTTCTTAAAGCACATTACAGATGATAAATAATCTAATTGTGTTTAGCTTCATTACAGTGTTGACGATCTTTATGACACTTTTACGATGATATTAAAAATAAATCATCAAGGTATTAATAGGGGTTCTCGCCGTACAATAACTTAGCTTTTGAATATACGTTTTGCGGGACTTACTGGATCAGGGTAAAGAGGTTAACCGCGAGGGCTTTTTATAGCCAAGAAGCGATACTACTTCACAACATTTTACTTTGCAAGCAATTTATTAAAATACTTTGAATCGAGTGGAATTCACATATAGCCATAAATATTAATTCGCAAAGGTCAACAGACCCGAATATATCTGACTATACTCAGTTTTTAACTGAGGGGGTCAAATGAGCTCACTATCTACGCCATACCAACATTTTTTATCTAATCCAATAGCAAAGCCGCCTTGTCGTATGCACAATGCGAATATGTATGGCTTTTTTGCTGAGATAGAATTAGCTAAATCACAAAGATATATTGATTCAACGCTAAACGTAGGCGTTAAAGGGAATATTCGTTTTAAAATACTTGGCGAGTTTGCGCTTATTACATTTACAGATATTGAAAAAATAGCCTCAATGACACCGCCTTTCGATCAGCATGGTTGGATGCAAGAAACAGATATTATCATCTGGTTGCCTGTCGCTAAAGTTGAAAATGAGGATATAAGCTACTTATATTGGTATCCAGCATTTATCTGCGTTAATAACATTTATGCACTCATAAATGGTCGCGAAACGTGGGGCTATAATAAATATTTATGTGATTACATTATGCCCGAGTGTGTAACTGAGCTTTCGAATTTTTCACTATCTTTAGAATGCTTTGATCATTTTTCGCCTGAATCAAAGCTGCAAATGCATGAGTTATTTACAATTACAATAAACTCTCAGGGGCACGAAAATGACTTTTTCTCTGTCCTAGATGATTTTGGCGAGCAAGTAGCAAATTTGTTTTCTCGTAAACATTTAGGCATTGATTTGTCATTATTAAAGCAGCTATTGAGTGGGTTTGTTAATCCACAAATGGATCAAATATTGTTTAAGCAATTTCCCGATGGCAGTAGTGATTCAGCGGTATACCAAAGCGTAATGCACTCACCCTCTATGATTAAAAAAATACATCGCTTTAAATTTCTGAAACCTGAGTTTACGTTACATCTTAATAAATTAGATAGTTTCCCCCTTGCCGATATGTTTGGTCTGAAGTTAGGTAGTCAAGCGCTGCACTTACCATTTTATGTTCAAATGGATTTTGACCAGTTAGCCGCAACTAAAATTTAAATTACTTAGAAGGATTTATCATGGGCCAAGAAAAAATTGTGATAATTGGTGGCGGTGTATCGGCTATGACTGCTGCACTGTATTTAACCGAGCAGCGTGATTGGCAACAGCATCGAACTAT
Source organism: Pseudoalteromonas sp. SM9913 (assembly GCF_000184065.1). NCBI lineage: Bacteria > Pseudomonadati > Pseudomonadota > Gammaproteobacteria > Alteromonadales > Pseudoalteromonadaceae > Pseudoalteromonas > Pseudoalteromonas sp. SM9913. Next base: position 1,819,874 of record NC_014803.1, on the reverse strand, counting down.
TACTGTATACCAACAAGGTTGGCGTTTAGGTGGTAAAGGCGCAAGTGGCCGCAATGCGGCTCGTGGGCAGCGTATTGAAGAGCATGGCTTGCATGTATGGTTTGGTGCTTATGTAAATAGCTTTAAAACAATAGAAACGGTTTACACTCAGTTACAACGCCCAGTCGATTCACCTTTATCTACATGGCAGCAAGCTTTAAAGCCGCATAGTTTTATAGCACTAGAAGAATATATTAATGATCAATGGCAAACATGGCCAATAGATTTCCCCTTATTACCTGGAAATCCTGCGGAGGGTAGTTTGGATATTACGCCATGGGACTTTATTAAAATGACCCTAGCTTGGCTAAAAAAGTGGATACTGGATTTACAATTAGCCGCAAAAAAAGCCAATAAAAATATAAAACTGAGCACAAAAAAATCTCGTGATCAGTCTTTATTACGCCATTTACATCAACAAATAGCGGACTTGGTTGATGATACAGAGGAAACTTGGCAACACTTTGCTGATGATATAAAACAATACTCGAGTGAAATAGCCTCTACTCCCAGCTTATTAATAAGTAAATTAAATCAGTTTGCTCACGCTGACAATACATTAAAACCCCAAGTACAAGAGAAAAAAGATGGCCTTGTCATTTGGTATATAGTTAGAAAACTAAAGCGTTGGCTAAATAGCGAAATGATTGAGTTATTAGACAATAATGCGCAGCTTAGACGATTATATATTTGTGCAGACCTTGCTATTGCAATGTTGGTTGGCCTGGTCAAAGACAAAGTATATCGAGATGGGTTTGGGGTCATAAACAAATTTGATTTTAGACAGTGGCTGATAAGAAATGGGGCAAATGAGCAGTACAGTGCTAACTCTGCGCCAATACGGGGATTTTATGATTTAGTATTTGCTTACGCTGATGGAGACATCAGTAAGCCTAATGTTGAAGCCGGTGTTGCATCACTTGCTATGTTACGTATTGCGCTGTGTTATCGCGGTGGCGTCATGTGGAAAATGCAAGCGGGGATGGGCGATGTCATTTTTGCTCCACTGTATGAGCTACTAAAAAAAAGAGGGGTTAAGTTTGAATATTTCCATCAATTGCAAAACCTGGAACCCAGCCTAAATGAGCAGGGTGAACGTTTTGTTGAGGTAATTAAGTTACAGCAACAAGTTACTTTGCTCTCAGATGCTGAATATCAACCACTTGTTGATGTGAAAAAACTACCTTGTTGGCCAAGTGAGCCGCTTTATGCGCAAATTAATAGTGAACAAGCCGCACTATTAAAACAGCATAATATTAATTTAGAATCTTTTTGGTCTGACTGGCCAGCTCAATATGAAAACCATTTTGGGCAGCCCCTGCCAATAAAAGAATTACGCTACAAAGATGACTTTGACAGGATGATTCTTGGCGTATCTGTTGCCTCACTTGAGCATGTATGCCCTTCGTTATTAGTATGGGATACAAATTTTGCAGCTCAAGCAAAACAAGTCAAAACGGTGACAACGCAGGCAGCCCAATTATGGCTTAGTAAGACTGACGAGCAATTAGGTTGGCAATATAGGCCACCTAGCAAAGAAGGCCCCATTCTCAGTGGCTTTAGCGAACCATTTGATACATGGGCTGCGATGATGAATTTAATCGACAAAGAGCAATGGCCTATCGATTGTCCTCCTAAAAACATTGCTTACTTTTGCAGTGTTTTTCCTTGTGACTATTACCCGTCACAAAGTGAACATCAATTTGTTATTCAAGCAAAATCGCAAGTAAAAGCTAATCTTAAAGGTATGCTAGAAAATAATATGCAGTCTTTATGGCCGCTTGCGTTTCAAAATAATCAATTTGACTGGTCTGTTTTGCATGGCTCTCAGTTATCAGGGGATGAACGATTAAATGCTCAATACTGGCGAGTAAATGTGGATCCCAGTGAGCGCTATGTTTTGTCAGTTGCGGGCTCAAGTCAATATCGTCTGGCAACTGATGAAACACAATTTACCAATCTTTTTATTACCGGTGACTGGATAAAAACAGGCGTTAATGCCGGTTGTGTTGAAGCGGCTGTCATGGCTGGTATGCAAACAGCAAGAGCAATGGTGGGTTACCCACAACACATTAGTGGCGAAGATGCATTTGCAGCCCTCAAACATTAAAATATTATTCATATAACCGTATTATCGATTGATTAGTATATAATTAAACATGCTGTTTACATTTGTCTAGCGTAAAGGTCACAAGAAATGAAAAATAAAGGCAAGCTTCTCAATAAGAAAATAGGGTTGATATGCTTACCAGGCTTTTTACTGCCACTGCAGGCGAAAGTACTTGTAGATGATGAAAGTGCGAATGCGCGTAATATGGAAATCATAGAAGTTTATGCGCAAAAAAGAGCGCAAAAAATTGAAGAAGTTGGCATTTCTGTAAGCACCATTAAAGGTAATGATCTTCAAGTGCAACACGTTAAAGATTCGACAGAGTTGTCTGTATTTGCGCCTAATCTAAAAATTAGTCAAAACGCAGCGGAAGGCACACCGCCAGCGGTTAACATTCGTGGTGTAGGGCTAGTTGATTACAATACGGCGAATACATCCCCTGTGGCGATGTATGTTGATGACATTGCTGTTGGCTCTGCAAGTAACCAAATTGTTAATTTATTTGATATTGAACAAATTGATATTTTGCGTGGTCCTCAAGGCACTTTATTTGGTCGCAACTCTACTGGGGGCGCTATTTTAATCCGCTCTAAACGCCCTGAGTTTGAACAAAGTGGTTATTTAAGCACTGGCATTGCTAATAACAATGCGACCAGTGTTGATGCTATGTTTAATTCAGGACTTAGTGAAAACACTGCCGTTCGTATAGCGCTTAATCATCAAGATTATGATTATTCCACTAACAATATTTTTGCCGACTCACCGAAAGCTGGCATGCGACAAACGAATGGCCGAGTTTCCTTTTTAGCTGATTTTGACACGGTACAGCTATTGATAAAAGGGCATATTGCCGATTGGGATGGCATAGTACAGCCGGTTGGCAGTATTGGAATTGTTGCTAATCCACTAACAGGAGAGCGATGCTCGCCAGCACAAGCGGGTTCAACCAGCTGTTTTGATAATTTTGGCTTTAATGATGCCAGTGATGATTTTTATACAGTCAGCGTAAATAATAATTCGCCTCATAAAACAGATGGTAAGGGCATTAGCGCCCATGCTAATTGGCAATTAGACACACACAATGAGCTTGTTTTTTTAAGCAGTTATAACAAATTAAAACGGGACCATGCTTTTAATTGTGATGGCTCTCCCGCACAGTTATGTGAGGGCAACTTAGGGTTAAATACTGATTTGGTGACGCAAGAATTGCGATTGCAATCTCAGTTGGGTGAGCATTTTTTAACGACGGGAATATATTATGCTGATGAGTCTATTGTTCAAGATAATGTAAATGATATTTTACGCGACTATCGGGGAGTTTTATCGACAGATTTAACCGCTACTTTTTTTTATAATAATAAAATAAACACAAAGAGTATGGCTGCGTTTACGCAACTCGATTATCAATTAAACCAAGATTGGTTGATCACTGCAGGGCTTCGTTACTCTTATGAATCGTTAGACTACGACTCAGTATCTCAGCTTAACGTTTTAATAGATGCTGACGATTTAACAGGGGTTAAGGTTCCATTTTATCGTGTTCAAGGAGAGCAGTCAGATAATGGCATTTCAGGGCAGTTAGGAGTGAACTTTAAAGTCGATGATTCAACTTACGCCTATTATCGTTTTGCTAATGGCGCCAAAAGCGGAGGCTATAACGGTGGATTTTTATCATCGGTTGAACAGGCCCAACTCGCTGACTATCAAAAAGAGCGGTTAAACTCACATGAAATCGGATCAAAGTCCTGGTGGCCACAGCAGGGTATTCGATTTAACTGGGCTGCATTTTATTATGATTATAATGATCAACAAGTCTTTATGAATCAGCCTTCAACATCTGAGCAGAGCCCGCCAATTCAATTATTAGAAAATGTGGCTGACTCCATTATTTACGGCTTAGAAGCTGATCTTGAGTATTGGCTGACCGATAATTTGAATGTTAAGTTTGCTATGGGTTATATACCTCATGCAGAGTTTGAAGAATATGTTGATCCACTAGGGAATGCGTTAACTAATAATCGTTTGCCGTTTACCTCAAAATGGAATCTCAGTGCGGGTATTGAATACACTTTTGAGGTGGCTAATCACCCACTAACTACTCAATTATTAGTTGATTATCAATCCGATTACTATTTTGATCAGAATCAAAACCCCTATGCGATGCAAGACAGCTATAGTATTTTTAACGCCAATATACACTATCAACACGATAACTGGGGGGTTGCCATTTGGGGTAAAAACCTGTTTGGTACTCAATACAGTCACTTAAAATTTGATTTAAGTTCTTTTCTTGGCATGCTTGAAGATTTTAAGGGTGAAGGCCGGCGTTTTGGCTTGGATATTAGTTATCAGTTTTAATTTAAGGTGCAAAGTATGCCAATAAAGGCAGCTCTAAAGCTATTTATATATTGTGTATTTATATGCTTTAGCAATTTAGCAGTGGCAAATGCACTTGAGCCTTTTGCTTATACTTTGAAACAACAAGATACTGATTTGCTTAATCAAGGCAGTGTATTTCAAGTCACTGATGGCGCTTTTCCCCGAGACCATAGCGATATAGAAACGTGGCTTGAAAAAAAGCAACCACAATCGAGAACATCGTTTTTTGGTGGTAGTTTTTGGTTTGTGATTAAGCTGGAAAACAAAACTGATTTAAATGAACTTGTGTTATATCCCTATAACACGCTGCTTTCAAAAATTGAGACGCGTATTTATGATATGTCGAATTTTGATGAGCCAATAAATCGTTATACAACGGGTGGCATTTACCCTAATGAGTTTGCATTTCATTATGGTAATAGAATTGAGCTGACGCCTAATCGTCCCTATATGTTAATTGCAAAATTTCAAAGTGAATACTTTTACACCCCACCTAAATTAGTGCTTTCACCTTATGATGATTTTTTTGTGAAAAAAACATCATATAACATGATTATGCTGCTGTGCTTTGGGGTTGGTATTGCATTAGGTTTATACAATTTTCTTATTTACTTGGGTGATAGAGATAAAACCCATTTGCATTACGCCCTGTTTACCGCGTGCTGGGTATTAGCTTGGAGTCAGTTTTTTCATATACCAGATCAAATTTTTGGTTTTTACAACGCCCATTTTCATTGGCTAGGTTTTACCTTAATTCCCATCACAAATATCCTATTTTTTAACAGCTTACTTAAATTAAAGGAAACGTCTCCTCAATTATCACGGTTTTCAATTTACTTGGGCATTATTGCTACCGCAGGTACTCCATTTGCAATCATTTGGCCAGGTTTTGGCTTTATATGGGCTACTTTAGTAACGGGGGCTACTTTGTGCCTGGGTATGATTGTTGGTATACGAAGTTGGTTAAGTGGCTTTAAGCCCGCTCGCTATTTTGTTTTAGCGTATTTGGCGATGGCCATTCCTAATATGGTCGGCAATTTAACTAATTTAGGGCTAATTGAACCTATAAAGATAGATCTCTATTTACTTGGGCTCATTGGTACCGCACTCGATGCAGTGCTACTTGCTTTTGCCGTGGCAAATAAATTTAGCATTTTACACCATGAGAATGTTGAATTGACTAAAAATTTAGAACACAAAGTACAGTTGCGTACTCAAGAGTTACAACAATTAGCTGAAGAACTTCGTGATGCAAGTGAAGCTAAAAGTCGATTTTTAGCCAATATGAGCCACGAAATTCGCACCCCAATGACATCAATCATTGGTTATGCTGATGGTATTATTTTAGGTGATATACAGCCTCATGAGAGAAACCATGGCATTCGGGTGATTTTGCAAAATAGTCGTCATGTTCTTGGCTTAATTAATGACATTTTGGATATGTCAAAAATTGAGGCTAATCGTCTAGAGATAGAGCTAGTTGAAACGGACTTGTTTGCCACTATTGCTGAAATCGAATCGTTATTAGGAAAACAAATTCGTGATAAAGGCTTAAAATTTAAAGTTGATTATCAATTTCCGCTACCTGATTGGATAGTCTCAGATCCAACTCGATTGCGACAAATATTATTAAATTTAGCAACCAATGCGCTTAAATTTACCAGCCAAGGTTATATAAAGCTAACGGTTAGCTGTAATAAAAAACAACTAATTATTAAAGTGAAAGATACGGGAATTGGTATGACCGACAGTGAGCAAAAAGATCTATTTACTCCCTTTCATCAAGCTGACTCGTCGATTTCTCGTAAATACGGTGGCACTGGACTTGGATTAAACATATCAAAAAGCTTAGCAACTAAACTAGATGGGGATATTACGGTTTATTCTGTACTCGGTAGCGGCAGTGAGTTTTGTTTTACTATGGCACTGCATACAACGGAACATACAAAATGGGTTTACGCATTTGACGATATCTGTAAGTCACAAAACAAAGAGCTCCCTTTAAATAGTAACCAGCGAAATTTGATTGGTAGGGTACTCGTGGCTGAAGATCACCCAGAAAACCGACAGCTGATTAAGCGGATTTTAGAGCGAATGGGTTTAACTGTGGTGGCAGTAGAAAATGGCCGAGATGCTGCACAAGCGACACTTGATGAACAATTTGATTTAATTTTATTAGATATTCAAATGCCAATTATGGATGGTGAACAAGCAATTAATATTATGCAAGCCACGGGTGTAACAACACCGATTGTGGCGCTTACTGCGAACACGATGAAGCATGAAGTCGATCGTTATTTAAAACAAGGTTTTACCGATCATATTGCCAAACCCATCGATAGACGGTGTTTTAGTAGTAAAATCGCAAGTTATCTTGATATTGATATATGCGAAAATATTAAGCTGCCTGATGATGAGTTTGCACTGCTCAAGCAAGAATACATTAAAGGATTAAAAAAACAAAAACACACATTACAGTCGCAATTTAAGCAGGGTGATATAACCGGTTTTGCACGCAGCGTACATATGATTAAGGGAACGGCAGGGATGTTTGAATGCCAAGCACTGTATCAACAAGCTGTTGAGTTTGAAAAACGATTAAAATCCGCTAACGCCGTGCTTGATAGACATCAAGTAGAGGCTTTACTCAATACAATTGACGTTATTTTAGAAGCTTAAAACCATACTTTTTAAAGCCTTGTTTCCTGTGTTGTTATGATCTGTTTATAATAGTAAGATAATTTTTAAAATACAGTGTTATTAAAAAGGAAATTTTGTGAAGCTATCTGTTTGTATTATATGTAAAAATGAAAAGGATAAAATTGAGCGTTGTTTAGAGTCAGTAAAGTGGGCAGATGAAATTATTGTACTTGATTCAGGCAGCACTGATGAAACACGTGCTATTGCAAATAAATACACAGATAAAGTATTTGTGCGTGATGACTGGCAAGGGTTTGGTGAGCAAAGACGTAGAGCAGAAGCATTAGCAACTAACGATTGGATTTTTGCAATTGACTGTGATGAAGTTGTCAGTGAGCGTTTAAAGGAAGAAATAATAACGACATTGGCAAAATGCAATGAGAAAAATATTTTAAAGCTTAACCGTTTAACGTATTTTTGTGGCCAATTTATTCGACACAGCGGCTGGTATCCTGATCGTATTGCGCGTATTTACAATAAAAAAATAACAGGTTATAACCAAAACTTAGTGCATGAGTCTGTTGTAATGCTTGATTGTAAACCAATTGAGCTGAAAGAAAATATATTACATTTTCAGCATGAAGATATTTTTGGCTATATGAATAAAAGAAACCATTATGCGCACATAGGTGCAGAGCAAATGGAAAAAAAGGGTAAAAAACCATCACTCTTGAAGGCAAGTAGTTCCGCTTTTTTTGCTTTTATCCGCCATTATTTTTTAAGACGTGGCTTTTTAGATGGTAAGGCAGGATTTGTTATTGCGGTCATACAAAGTCAATATAGCTTTAATAAATACTTATTTGCCTATTATAAATAATCTCACTTAGCAGGTTAATTTTATAATCATCCGGTGGTTAAAATTAATCTGCAGTTATGCTCTACTCAGTAATGTTCTATTTGGTCGGGCGTTAAATAAAATGCCTGATGCCACCTTTATTAAAAAACCGTTCCCTCATTTTTACTAATAGTGAATACCGTGCAGTTATTCGCTGCGGTGATATCAATTATAAAAATGCAATTACAGACACCTATTAACGAACATGCTTTAATGGAAAGAGGATGTTTTTTAGGTGTTAACAATGCAATATCAACATATTACTGTGCCAGAAAATGGTGAACATATACTTATTGATGAACAAGGACAGTGGCATATACCCGAACACCCTATTATTGCTTATATTGATGGTGATGGCGTCGGCCTCGATGTGATGCCAGTGATGCGAAAAGTAGTGGATGCCGCCATAGAGCATAGTTATGGCCCAAGACGCAAAATTCATTGGATGCAAGTTTATAATGGTGAGCAAGCTGCCAAACTTTATGACGGTGATTGGTTCCCTCAAGAAACGATTAATGCAGTACGAGATTGTAAAATCGCGATTAAAGGCCCTTTAACAACACCGCTTGGAGGCGGATTTCGCTCGCTAAATGTCGCGCTTCGCCATGAAATGGATTTGTATGTAAATATGCGAACCATTAAAGGATTTAGTGCATTACCGTCACCATTAAAAAACCCATTTACCACGCATATTACCGTGCTGCGTGATAGCAGTGAAGATGTGTACTCAGGAATTGAGTGGCAAGCGGGCAGTGTTGAAAGTGAAAAAATGCTCGATTTTTTATGTGAAGAAATGGGCGTAACTCGGCTTCGTTTTACCCAAGAGTGTGGTTTAGGTATTAAAAATATCTCTAAAGAGGGATCAGAGCGATTAATACGCTATGCAATTAATTATGCCCTAAAAAATAATAGTGAATCACTCACTTTAGTTCACAAAGGCAATGTACTTAAGTTTACCGATGGCGCATTTAAGCGCTGGGGATTTGCGCTGGCCAAACGTGAATATGCTGCCATTGAGCATCAAAACGGGCGCTGGCTTGAAATACAACGTGCTGATTTACCGCCGCTGGTTATTAAAGAAGTGATTGCCGATAATATGCTTCAGCAGTGTTTAATGGATCCTGCTCAATTTGATGTGGTGGCCACCACTAATCAAAACGGAGACTTTTTAGCCGATATGCTCAGTGCACAAGTCGGTGGAGTAGGGATTATGCCGGCGGCAAACTTAAATACCGAAGTTGCGTTTTTTGAACCCACACATGGTACATTTGAGCGCATAGCAGGACAAGATAAGGCAAATCCGAGCAGTAGCTTATTGAGTGCGGTGTTAATGCTTAAGTTTATGGGATGGAGTGAGGCTGCTTGTTTAATTGAAAACGCGCTTGAAAGCACATTTGCCAGTGGACAGGTTACATTTGATTTAGCTCAATCAAATCATAACTCGACAACCTTAAGTTGCAAACAATTTGCCAACAAGGTTATCGAGCACTTTTAAAGGGCAGCATTTTACGCTGCAGAGGCGTTAGCTGTTTGCTCGCGATGAACGCATGGACGCTCTGTCAGCTCTGCAGCTCTGTGGTAAAGTTTATGGGCGCTTGGCTCATCACAGAGTGTGCCACTAAGCGTATCCATTAAAGCAACCACAATAATTGCAGGCACTTGGCAACAGTATTCATCTAGAACGGCTGCGGTTGTTTGTGCATCTACATGACAATGTGGATGACTTTTACGTTGATATGCATTTAATAAAGTATTCACGTCGAGAATGTCGTTTTCTTGGTGTTTTGTTTTACGACATGCACACCCAAACTCATCAACTAGCGTGGCTAACGCTTGGTAAACGTGTTGCGTTTGAAGTGTTGTTTTACGACACAATTGTTGTTCAATGAATTGATGTAAATTTGCATCAATGAATAATCCGTCTTGTTGTGTGAAGCTTGCTGATGTTTGCATAATTATTACTCTTAGTTTGTTGGCTTAACTTCACTGTAGCGCTAAGTGTAATATTAATGAAATTATTGTTTTCAATAACTGATATTGATTTGATCAATATTTTAAATCTTTACCTATCAATCACTGTATTTGCAAACGCCAACAACTCGCGCCTAAGCCATTGGTGCGCTGGTGTATGGTGTAATAACGGGCTCCATATCATTTTTACTTCTATGGGGACGATTTGAAATGGCACAGGGCTAATCACTAAATTAGTATGGCTAGTTAAAAGCTTTGCTTGACGACGCGGAAGGGTTGCAATGAGTTGCTCAGATTGACACAGTAAACTGGCAATCATGTAATGACGAGTAAATACGCGTATTTTACGTGTTTGTTCTAATTGCCATAATGCCTCGTCGACCCAGCCTAATTTTTGTTTACCTGATTTATTTGTTACAGCGGGTTCGGGGCCCCAGCCGGCTCGATTAACCCAAATATGTTCACTTTTTAAGTATTGGTCTAAGTTTGCATCGTTTAAAAATGGATTATGTGGATGGGTTAAACAACAGTAGTTATCTCGCCATACAGTAGCTTGATGAAAAGAGCGCGGCAGACCATTAAAACGGTTTATTGCCAAATCGATAGTGCCTTTTTCCATATCCTGTAGGTTCACGTCGCTGGGGCTAAGTACATCGAAGTCAATGCCCGGATTTTTAGCTAGCTGCTCGCAAATAAAGGGGGCAATTAGCGTCGATTCTAAATAATCGTTTGCCATAATACGAAACGTAACCTGTGCAGTAGCGGGATTAAATTGCTCACTGGGCTGCGTGATCTCTTCTGCCATTTTTAACAGCGCTTCAATCTCGGGCTTAAGGGCAAGTGCTTTAGCCGTGGGAGTCATAGAGCCCGCAGCTCGTACCAGCAAAGGATCGTCAAATAAGTCTCTTAGGCGTTTTAACGCATTGCTCATAGCAGGTTGTGTTAATGCGAGTTTATTGGCCGCTTTAGACACACTTTTTTCATCTATTAATACATTTAAATAGACGAGTAGGTTGAGATCGACATTTCTTATATTCATATGATCAATTTTATTTATTTGCTGTATTAATTATCTAAATTAAAGCGTGCTTGCTAAGGTGTAAACCTCTAATAAAAAATAATCAGCATAATTGCTAAAAATAGAAGCGCCTATACTATGCCTAGCACGTCGTTAACGTCTACCCACAATCCTATACAAGAACTCATAGCCACTAAGTTAGCACGCGCTGTATTTGCAGGCTTTGAAGCTATGTTTGCACAGTTCTTAAATATTACCTTAGGGGCACAAAGTCGCTTTGAACAACGCCAATATCATGAGGTGCAAGCGGCAATGCGAGCGCGCTTGCAAGTGTATGAGCGTCAAGTAAAGCAGGTGAGTGAGGCCGTTAAAGTGATTGCCTATGATGAACTAAACTGTCCACAAACATGGCAACGTGCAAAAAATATTTATGGCGAAATGGTTAAAGAGCATGAAAACCAGCCAATTGCACATACGTTTTTTAATTCTACTTTTGGCGCTATTTGGGATGATAAAAAAATTCGTACGGTGCATTTATTTGTCTTAAAAGCAAAGTACCGTGGGCAACCACGTTCTTATGAAGGATTAGTGAGTCGTATTTCCTTAAAAGAAGGGTTTGATAGCGCAGTTAAAACTTTAGTCAATGAACAAGTGTTTAGAGTGCCATTTAAAAATTTAAACGAGGACTTAGCTAAACTACAAGCAACGTTAACCCAAGGGGCGCAGCAACAATGTAGACAAGTGTATGAGCTAATAAGTTTAAATGACGGCTATATTGAGTACGCCAATTCACACTTTTACCGAAATAAAGCGTGTTATGTAATAGGACGTTGTATTGCTAAAAATGGCGATAATATGCCCTTTGCAATAGCCATTTTAAATACCCCTGACGGGCTTACAATTGATGCTGTGATGATGGGCGCTGATCAGCTGAGCTTGTTATTTGGCTTTGCGCGCACGTACTTTATGGTAGATACCGACCAACCTGCAAGGTATGTAGATTACTTAAGTGTGTTAATGCCTCACAAACAACGGTTTGAATTGTTTAATGCGATAGGTTTTATTAAACATGCGAAAACAGAATTCTATCGCTATAAGGTGGACACGACTAAAAGTAGCCCCGAGCAATATAAATATCATTTAGCGCCAGGTACACCAGGTATGGTGATGCTTGTTTTTACAATTGATGGCCTAGACTATGTGTACAAAGTAATAAAAGATAAATTTAGTGCACCAAAAACGGCGACAAAACAGCAGGTAAAAGATAAATATAACTTTGTAAAACAGGCTGATAGAGTAGGGCGATTAGTTGATACTCATGAATTTAGATACCTAGCCTTTGATTTAAGTCGTTTTAGTGATGAACTGCTTACACAAATGAAAAAACACATTGGTGATAGCTTAATTATTTCGGGCAAAGCGTTAATACTCAAACATGTCTATGTTGAGCGAAAAATGACACCGCTTAATTTATATATCGGTCAATGTAGCAGTAAATCACTGCAGCAGGTGATGGTTGATTATGGTAAAGCGATTAAAGAGCTTGCCAGTGCAAATATTTTTGCCGGTGACATGCTAATGAAAAACTTTGGCGTGACACGTTGGGGGCGAGTGGTATTTTATGATTACGATGAAATTTGCCCTCTTACTGATTGTAATTTTAGAGAAGTGCCAAATACTGACAACGCGTTAGAGGAAATAAGCTCACATTCTTATTTTGATATAGACCAAAATGATATATTCCCGAGTCAATTTAAGGTGTTTTTTAGTGCCAGTAGCAGTGCCTTTAGCCATTTTAATCATTATCATAGTGATTTATTTACGGCAAAGTACTGGCAAATGACCCAGCAAGGTATTGAGCAAGGTCAGCTTCCTGATGTATATCCTTATAAACAAAGCTGGCGTTTTAATAATTTATAGTTTTGTTTATCTTTCAAGGTTAAATTTGAAGTCGTGTTTTTAGGCAATGCTTCCCCAGCAATTGCTGATAACGCAGCATAAATGCAGAACATGCACTGCCCAACGAGTTCGGCCTAAATTGAACAAAGGTTAGTCGACAAAGGCCAATAAACTGATTAAATCAGCACTGAATTTTTGTGCTTAAGGCGCTGTTAACTCCAAAAGGAGTATTATGAGGTTTATATTAGTTGGCTTCGCTTTTTTTGTCAGGCTTTGTGTTTGCCAGTGCTAAAACCCCGAGGTTACATCAATAAAATTACTAACCACTACACACTTTAAATATATTACACAGAAAATAACGAGTTAGTTGAAGCCGAAGTATGGCGAAAATCAAATAGAATAAAATACGAGGAGATTTATGCAGTACATTTCACATCAAGATCAGCAATTAACGTTTGAACAAACCGACAAGCCGAAGATTAGCAGTAATGAAGTATTGGTAAAAGTAGCAGCGATTGGCGTTAACCGCGCCGATTGTATGCAGCGCCAAGGTAAGTATCCTGCTCCTGAAGGGGATAGCCCTATTCTAGGACTCGAATGTGCAGGTACCGTGTGTGAGCTTGGCAGTGAGGTAGACCTTAAATGGCAAGATAAGCGTATTTTTACTCTATGTGCCGGTGGTGCGTACAGTGAATATGTCGCGGTAGATGCGCAGCAATTAATGGAATTGCCAGATAATATTTCTATGGCACAAGGTGCTGCTATTAGTGAAGTGTATTTAACTGCCTTTGGCGCACTCTTTGAGTTAGGAAAACTACAATCAGGGCAAACGGCGCTTATTCATGCCGGTGCCAGTGGCGTAGGCGGAGCGGCTATTCAAATGGCAAAAAGTGCCGGTGCACAGGTGGTAATAACAGCAGGGTCTGATGAAAAATGTGAACACGCTAAAAGCTTGGGTGCTGACCATGTGATTAATTATAAAACCACTGATTTTGTTGAATATATGAAGGCACATAACTTAAGTGCAAACGCCATAGTCGATCCGGTTTCTGGCCGCTATTTGAATAAAAATGCCAAAGTGGCCGCAATGGATTGTCAGATTGTGATGCTCGCATTTTTAGATAGTCGCTTTGCCGAAGTCGATTTTGCACGCTTATTACAAAAACGTATTTCGTTTCATGCCTCCACATTACGTAATCGCAGTATTGCGTTTAAACGTGCGTTAAGAGATGCATTTGTAGCGCGCTTTTATGATGATATTGCCAATCAGAAATATGACTTTAATATTTATAAAACCATGCCATGGCAACAAGCTAGTGAGGCACATGCCATTTTAGAGGGTAATGAAAACTCAGGTAAAGTTGTATTGTTGGTAGAGTGAAACAAGTAATGCCACAGGGGTTAATATTGTTAATCCCTGTATGAGGCCATATACTTTAAAAAACTATTTCGATTTTAAGGTTAATAATGAATCCAATTATTGCAATATTAAAAGAGCACAATGTCAGCGATGAAAAAGTAGCGGCATTATTTGAAGCATTTACCCAAAACCCAATGATGGCTATGGCATTAGTACAAGAGCTGGGCATACCACCTGAAAAACTTCAGCAATTGATGGCGGTAGTAATGACCCAACCTCATTTAATTAAAGAAGCAACGGATGAGTTAGGTTTAGATTTTGCAAAAGTACAAGAAGCGAAAGACAAGTTAAACCAGCAGTAAACTATCTTTAGAGACATGTTTTATGCATGTCTCTATCTCTAAACATGTTTTGTTACACACTCATTTGAACGGCTCTGCATTTATACAGTCAAATAAATACTTAACCTATAGCAGAGACAAAACATGAAGCGACTTTATAAATTTTGGAAAAATAACCGTTCTTAAGGGCCTGTTAACCTTTCAAGGTTGAATTTGCAGTAGTCTGTTTGGTATTTAAGCAAGGCAGAGCCTATGTGGTGTGGTTATTCCCCATAAATAGGCGATAACGTAGCATCAATGCCAAACAGGTATTGCCCAAAGGGTTCTTCCAAGGGGCGATTAACTCTTTGTTACTCGGTTTTTACTTAGCCCACTAGGTTACAAACCTCGCGCCGCGATTAAATCGCCCCTTGTTTGAACAAATTCCAATCCGCAAAGGTCAACAGGCCCTATTGTTTTTATTATTTTAATGAGTGTGTTTCGTAGTGCCGTCGCCGATTGGTACGAAGTACCAACAGGTTCAATGAAACCGACTATTGAAGAAGGCGACCGAATCCTTACCGATAAAATGGCGTATGATTTACGTATACCATTTACGCATGTATCCCTGTTAAGACTGGCAGAACCACAAACCGGCGATATTATTGTATTTGATTCTAAAGTGGCGGATAACCGTTTAATAAAACGCGTTATTGGCACACCAGGTGATATAGTTTCATTGCAAAATAACGAATTGACCATTAATGGCGAGAAAGTAAGTTATAGCACTTTAAACGAGAGTATTCGGTGGCTAGATAAAACTGAGCACTTAAAGGGGCATGCTCATACCATACGGCTTACCAAATCGGCAGCAAGCTTAGTGCAGTTTCCGGCAACACCAATAGCAGCAGATCATTATCTGGTTATGGGTGATAACCGCGATAACAGTGCGGACTCACGGGTTATTGGATTAATTCCACGTGATGAGTTGCTTGGTCGGGCAAAGCGAGTGATTGTCTCGCTTGATTATGATGATTACTACTTGCCAAGAAGTGACCGATTTTTGAAGCGTTTAGAATAAAAAACTAACTATTATAATGGCTAAGCAAGATTGGTTAGCCATTGCTGTTTTTGCAGGTAGGATTATTTAAGGCATTAATCAATATCAATCGAGTAAGCTTCTAATAGCTTGTTAAGCTTAACTTGCTCTGAAGCATCAAACTCTATACCAACGCTAAGGCGGTTGCCTTTCATTTGGTTATTCCTAATGTAAGACGTAATAATAACAGGCTCGTTGTCTAATGGAGAAAGTATATGCACAAAAACTTGACGTTTTTTTAGTGCAACAAATCCAGAGCTTACGTGAATAGCAAAGCGACAACCACTCGGAGAAATATCAATAATTAAACCGTGCAATAAGCTTTTATTATCAGCATCAATATCGCCTTTATGTAAACTAATTTTAGCCGGAATGTGTGTAGGCAACCTGCTAGTTTCACGTAATTGGCGGCTTTCAATTTTTTTAGGGTAAGCTAAATAAATTAATCGTTCAGGGCGAAATGAAATCGCTAATATGCTGGTTGAAAAAGCAACACATTCGCCCCGTTCGTCTTCAATGATATACCGTACAATAGCCCCATTACCTTCAACTAAAATGTCGCTGTAATCATTTTTACCTGCTTGAGCAGGGTATTTTAATATTAAATATTTACCGGTGTCGTAGCCGATTAAAGTGAGTTTAAAGCGAACCTGAATGGGATTGTTAAATTGTATATCAATTAGCTTTCCCGGGAGTAAATCGAGGAAAAACTTCTTTTGATCTTCAGTTGGTTTATCTTCAACAGTAGTATTATTTTTATTTGTTTCCACAAACACTTTCTCAATATTAACAGACGCTTAATTATCTTTTAATATAGTGTAAAAATCACTAGTATAAAAGAGGGCATTTAGTAAAAGAAAATAATACTTTGTGCTTGTAATAGTGAGCGGAGTTAGTATTTTACTCCGCTGTGGAGATTAGATTGTTACTCTTTTGGCAACAAAACAGTATCAATGACATGAATCACGCCGTTGCTGGCTTTTACATCTGCCATTACTACGTTTGCATTGTTGATCATGACAGAGCCATCATTGGTGGTTACATTCACAGACTGGCCTTGCACGGTCGTTGCACTGTCTAATTTTACAACGTCTGCAGCCATTACTTTACCTGATACCACATGGTAGGTAAGAATTGCAGTTAACTTGTCTTTATTTTCGCTCTTAAGAAGGTTTTCAACGGTACCTGCTGGTAGTTTAGCAAATGCCTCATCAGTTGGCGCAAATACAGTAAAAGGACCATCTCCTTTTAACGTATCAACAAGGCCTGCTGCTTTGACGGCAGCAACGAGTGTTGAAAACGATCCATTGGCAGCAGCTACATCAACGATATCTTTTTTCATACCATGGTGATCGGCATGAGCTGCTGTAGATAGGGTTAAACTTGCTAATACAAAAGTCAGAACAGACGCTATTTTCTTAAACATGTTACTTTCCTTTAAATTGATTAGATATCGGTTAAATATTACGCAGGCTTGCTAACTTACGATCATTTTAAAAAAGGGTGAGTCATTGCCTTATCACAATAAAGGTATTTAATAAAAAGCAAAGCCAGCGATTAACCCTCCTAGTGAAAGCTTTTATGAGTAAACACGGTCTGTTTATTTTCAATTTTTTATATCCAGTTCAGCGATATAACGACATTAATTAACAATAGGAAATAAACCATGAAAAAACGGGCTATTTTTACAGCGCTCATTGCATCACTTTCTTCATTAGCGTCTGTTGCTGGACAAACTGAAATGCAGATAAATACTTATAATCAACAGCTTGAAAATGTGGCTATGGTGGCACAATTAACGGGTGAAATGGCACAGCGTATAGTCAATGCAGCGTCTGTAGCGGCACTCAAGGACAATTTAGCTGTATCAATAACCGTTGTGGATGCATCTGGACAAACGCTGGCGGTACTTCGCGATCATCGTGCCGGTGTTCATACTATTCGTGCCAGTTATAAAAAAGCATATACCGCCAATTCGCAAAAGCGAGAAACCGCAGTTATAGCAAAAGGCATAAAAGAGGGCACTATTCCAGCAGACCTTCGTTATTTAGATGAAAACATTTTAATATTGGATGGCGGGGTGCCTATTTATATAAACGATACTGTGGTGGGGGCTGTGGGAGTTGGCGGTGCTCATGGCAGTGAGGATGTACGTGTTGCAAAAGCAGGGATCAAAGCGTTATGGTTAGCGCAGTAGAAAAACAGATCACGTTACTAAATATCCCCAAAAGTGATAGTAAAGGAGTTTACAGATTATGAACGAGACTGATTTAGCGCACTTAAAACGCACCGTAGTACTAGCTAAAGAGGCGTTAGAAGCAGGAGATGAACCGTTTGGCTCTGTGCTTGTTGATGCTGAAGGAAATGTATGTATGGAAGATCGTAACCGTGTTGCCGGTGGCGATCATACACGTCATCCTGAGTTTGAAATTGCTCGTTGGGCAGCCAACAATATGACCCCTGAGCAACGCGCTGGGGCTACTGTGTATACCTCCGGGGAACATTGCCCTATGTGCGCCGCAGCACACGCATGGGTAGGTTTAGGTCGAATTATGTATGTCAGTTCATCTGCGCAATTAACTAGCTGGCATAGCGAGCTCAAAATGACTAAGTCGCCCGTTAACCCGTTACCTATTGAAGCGGTTGCTCCTAATGTCGCTGTTTATGGGCCCGTACCAGCACTTGTTGAGCAAGTTCACGCCCTACATCGTCAATTCCACCAAGCAGATTAACAGCGCAGCAGCGCATGGTATTTAGACTAAAGCGACTACCTGTTATAGTTAACGGTAGTCACTTTTATTAAACGCAGCACAAGGGATTATTATGATCGTTAACCTGTTCGATAAGTTAATATTTGCTTGCGCTTTTATTGTTTCATTGCAACTACCGCAGCTGAGTGATCATTACCAACAACATTTAGCGGGCTTATACCATGCAACAAAATGGCAAGTCGACGGCTATGCAAAAACGGCCAAGCAATATAACTTTTCTAGCACGCAAGCGATGATAAACCGCCACTTAGCTAACGCTGAACCTAGCGTTAGAGCCGATGCAAATCAAAAACAGCAAACATTACTGCAATTTGCCGATTTAAAAAAAGGGATGGCTATTTTTGAACAAGGTAATTTAGTGCAAAAAATGCTGTATATGTTCTCCCCTGAGCGCGTTGACAGATTACAAAGTACACTTGATAACTTTAAGTTAGGTATTCCTTTAACCACGAGTGCAGTGTTGTTTGCATTGGTATTAGCTATTTTATTAAATCAATTACTTATGCTGCCACATACTTTATATGTTAGGCGTAAAAAGCGTATTGCATCCGATGCGGTAAAATTTAATAGCTGATCGTCAATGTATTATCATTGGTGATTTTCACTGGCCTTTTTAACAACAAATGCGCCACGAATGTCACCCAGTTTAAAATCAGTTGCCTGATCATTAGGGTATAAAGTCGCTATTTTTTTAGAAACTGTGGGGTCAATCTGACTGCCATGACACGCTAAACACGCTTTTTGAGTAGGAATCGCTTTTACAAAATACCAGCCATCGGGTCTTTGCTCTTGATATTCTATGCTTGCTAACGGCTCGCCATTGAGCTTACGTTGTTCAAAGTTTAATAAAACATTTTTGAGCCATGCATCGGGTTGATTATCTGAGTTACGAGTTTTCAAAGCACTGCGACTAATTTGCCAAGGACTATTGCTGTGTTGTGAAGCGATAGCGGGTGCAGCTGTATTACATACACTTATTGCCGCTAGTGGGCCGCTTTGTTTCATAGTACTAACCAGTACCTGTTTTAAATCACTTGAAAATGCCTTAATGGTTTGTCGTGCCTCGTCGGTATTGCTAGCAAAAGCAGCGGATGAAATAAATAAACTGGAAAAAAGTAAAATAATGCGCATAATACACCTCCAAACATTAGAAGGTTCTAATATACAGGGTGTCAGGTGTTTTTCAAGTAAATCGTTTAGCGTTTAAGCAGTTTTTTACTTAAGGTACCGCGCCTAAAATCGATAAACAGTTTCAAGAGAAAAGATATGCACAATAAGCACGATGAGAATAAAATAATAAACCAACAAAATAACCATGATGCTGGTGGACTTAATGTACAAGATCCATTAGCCGCTATTAAAGCAATTCGACTCGAACAGTTAGCGCAATGTCTGCTTAAAACACAAAAAGAAATACAGCACATGCAAAACAAAAAATAGCCTTGGGCGATAAAAACTTGCTAAGTTAACGTTATTGATTTTAAAGGCTGGATAGTGCAATTAATCCGTTATCTATAAAACATCCGCATCAAATTATTACTTTTATAGCTTGGCTGTGCGCTTTAGCTGTGATGTTAATAGGGCTACTTGCGCCTGAAAATAAACGTGTTTTAATGCTATTGACACTGAGTTCGCTCTGCTTACTTGTGTTTAATAGTGTAACGATGTCAGCTTGGGTATTTAAACGTTTTAAAGACCAACAATTACGCTTTATTGCTCTTTTAGGCAGTGGCGCTTTTATGTTGTGTATCGCGGGTGATGTGGTTAATTTTAATTTACCCCAACACTATTATCGCTATAGTACCTTGATAAAACATGATTACTTAGTGGATTCAATCTTATTTTTTGCACCTGGTTACAGCCTTTTATTTATAGCCTGTGTGTTAGCTTTTAATATAAAACGCCGGGTGTCGCTTATAAAAAGTGCACTTTTTTTTGTTGTTGTGTTGGTGCTAAGTAGTGCGTCGTTCTCTTCTATGTATCTTGAGGGGGCAGGAGATACTATTTTAGCTATGACAGGGGTTTATAGCTTAGTGATAACGGCTGTTGGACTTATGGGTCTGGTATTAGTTGTTGGCTATGGTGGGATTAACGCACCCAAATCAATAGTGTGGGTGAGCTTAGGGCTTTTCCTTGCTGCATTGGCTGATGCCATTATTGGTGCTTTTTGGATTTATGGTAATCAGGGGCAAGGCTTTTACCCTCAAGTGCGCTATATAAACTGGTTTGTGTATATTAGCTCGCAAAGCTTGGTGATTCACTTAGCAAAAGTTGTTGCAGTAATACCAAATCGCAATAATGCTTAATTATTTTTCAGGGAGCAAACCAGAGAATAGCGGCGTTAAAAATCCTCATTAGAATAGCTAAATAACAGGTGAAAAAAAAGCCGCTAAATATTAGCGGCTTTAAGCGATAATAATTACATTACGCGCATACCCGGCTCAGAGCCGTCGTCTGGGTTAAGAATGTAAATTTCTTTACCACCAGGGCCTGCCGCAAGTACCATGCCTTCAGACATTCCAAAACGCATTTTACGTGGTTTAAGGTTAGCAACCATTACCGTTAATTTACCTTCAATGTCTTCTGGTGCGTAAGCCGATTTAATTCCAGCAAACACTTGGCGAGTTTCACCGCCTAAATCAAGGGTTAATTTAAGCAGCTTGTCAGCGCCTTCTACGTGCTCTGCTTTGGCAATTTTAGCAACACGCAGGTCTACCTTTGCAAAGTCATCAAACTCAATCTCTTCGCTAATAGGCTCTTTTGCAAGTGGGCTATTAGGATCGATTTTATCTTTTTCAGCAACTAAGCTTTCTTTTGATTCTTCAACCATTTTATTCACTTTATCCATTTCTACACGTTGCATTAACGGCTTAAATTTATTGATAGGGTGGTTTACTAACGCTGTTTGCGCACCCTGCCAAGATAATTCATCATTTAAAAAGGCTTCAACATTACTTGCCATGCCAGGTAGCACTGGTTTTAAGTAAGTGATCAACACGCGAAATAGGTTAAGTCCTAGTGAACAAACCTGATGCGCTTCTTCTTGCTTTGACTCATCTTTAATAAGCACCCAAGGCGCGGCATTATCAATAAACTGGTTTGCTTTATCAGCAAGTGCCATGATTTCACGAATTGCACGGCTGTATTCACGATTCTCGTAATATTCGGTGATTGTCGCTGATGCGTTCTGGAATTCTGCAAGCAATTGAGGTTGCATAACTGTATTGCTCAGCTTACCGTCGAACTTTTTAGTAATAAAACCAGCACAACGACTGGCAATATTCACTACTTTACCCACTAAGTCTGAGTTTACACGTTGTGCAAAATCTTCAAGGTTTAAATCTAAATCGGTAATGCCACTATTAAGTTTAGCTGCGTAGTAGTAACGTAAAAATTCTGGGTCTAGGTTATCTAAATAAGTACGCGCTTTAATAAACGTGCCTTTTGATTTAGACATTTTTGCGCCATTGACCGTAACAAAACCATGGGCGAATACATTAGTTGGCTTTCTAAATTGAGCGCCTTCTAACATAGCAGGCCAAAATAGGCTGTGGAAATAGATGATGTCTTTACCAATAAAGTGATAAAGCTCAGCGTCTGAACCTTCTTGCCAAAATGCATCAAAGTCGATGCCCTGTTTATCACATAAGTTTTTAAAGCTCGCCATATAACCAATAGGCGCATCTAGCCATACGTAAAAGTATTTACCCGGTGCGTTTGGAATTTCAAAACCAAAATAAGGTGCATCACGGCTGATGTCCCATTGCTGGAGACCATCGGCAAACCACTCATCTAACTTGTTGGCCATTTCTTGTTGAATTGTGCCTGAATGTAGCCACTCTTTAAGCATGTCTTCAAAGGCGGGTAAATCAAAAAAGTAATGCTCAGAATCTTTTAAGATAGGCTCAGCACCCGACATAACAGAGCGTGGGTTGATTAGCTCGGTTGGGCTGTAGGTTGCGCCACAGGCATCACAGCTATCCCCGTTCTGATCTTCTGATTTACATGTAGGACACGTGCCAGTAACAAAGCGATCTGGCAGAAAAATGCCTTTTTCTGGATCGAATAACTGTGAAATAGTGTGCTTTTTGATATGACCGGCATCGTTAAGGCGGTTATAAATAAGCTCACTAAATTCTTTATTCTCTTGGCTATGGGTACTGTGGTAATTATCAAATTTGATATTAAAATCAGCAAAGTCGCGTTGGCGCTCGATACTAACGTTTTTTACCATTTCCTCAGGCGTGATCCCTTGCTTTTGCGCATTAAGCATAATAGGTGTGCCATGAGCATCATCGGCGCATACATAGTATGCTTCGTGGCCTTGTAGTTTTTGAAAACGCGACCAAATATCAGTTTGAATATACTCTAATAAATGCCCTAAATGGGTAGGGCCATTGGCATAAGGTAATGCGCTAGTAATCAGGATCTTTCGCTGTGCCATAATCATTCCGAATTAAGCGTTCCTAGTCAGGAACAGATGAAAATTATTACATTATCGATAAGCAAAGTGATAACAGAGCACACTGCTTATCGATATTTACTAATTGACTGGTGTTAATGCCCTGAATGTTACATAATTCCGTGGCACTTTTCATCAAAGAAACGCTATTTTATTGCTATGTTTGGACTGTCGAAACTATTCTCTGCAAAATCGGTGCAAAAACAACCGATTATTTCTGCTCTAGCGGCCTATCGCAGTGCCGCTTTCGCTGTGGGTATTGAGCAAGATTTCATTGCTGATATCACTCAAAACACCGATAAATCAATTACGGTTAAACTCATTCTCCCTTTTGCGGCGCAATCTGAAATGCCGCACGTGGCTCAATTTTTGACTGAGCGTTTAAAGGTTGATGTAAACGTAACGGCTAATGTTCACCTCAAAGAAGCTGCGAAGTTTAAAGCCATTAAACATATTGTTTTAGTCGCCTCAGGCAAAGGCGGGGTAGGCAAATCTACTACGGCTGTAAATCTTGCGGGCTCGCTTAAAAATGAAGGCGCAAAAGTAGGCATATTGGATGCCGACATTTATGGTCCGTCAATTCCTATGTTGTTAGGATTAGTTGGCAGTGAGCCGGTTACAAAAGACAATAAACAATTACAACCGTTTGATGCCAATGGTATTAAAGCGCAATCTATCGGTTTTTTAGTCCCCAGCGATGATGCCACCGTATGGCGCGGCCCAATGGCCTCAGGCGCGCTTAGTCAGCTTTTAAATGAAACCGATTGGGGTGAACTTGATTATTTAATTGTAGATATGCCGCCAGGTACCGGTGATATTCAATTAACCATGAGCCAAAAAGTGCCAGCCAGTGGCACCGTGATTGTCACGACGCCACAAGACTTAGCGCTTGCTGATGCGCAAAAGGGTATTGCTATGTTTAATAAAGTAAATGTGCCAGTGCTCGGTTTGATTGAAAATATGAGCCATTACATTTGTGGGCATTGCGGCGAGGCCAACCATGTATTTGGTAAAGACGGTGCACAAAAATTAGCCCTTAAGCATGGTGTGCCTGTGCTTTCGCATATTCCGCTTGCGATTGATATCAGAGAATCCTCTGAGCAAGGTAAGTTGATTGCCGATGATACAGATGCGGTTATTAGCAAAACTTACAGCGCGGCCGCACGATTGATTGCCAGCACGCTTTACTATCAACAACATCACAACGCGATTGACGTTGTGATTACGGAAGATTAAAAATGAGACTTTCAGATACACATATTAAAGAATACTTAAACGATGGGCGCATTGTTATCGAGCCCGCGCCAACGAGTGAAATGATTTCAGGGGTTACCGCTGATCTTCGCTTAGGTAATAAGTTTAGAACATTTCATGCCCATAATGCCGCTTATGTTGATTTAAGTGGTCCAAAAGATCAGCTTAATAAAGCGTTAGAATCAATCATGAGCGACGAAATTGTATTAGCTGAAGGCGAAGCGTTTTTTCTACATCCTGGCGAGCTTGCGTTGGCAATAACCTATGAAAAAGTAACCCTACCTGCAGACATTGTTGGTTGGTTAGACGGGCGTTCATCGCTGGCACGTTTAGGTTTAATGGTGCATGTTACAGCACACAGAATCGATCCTGGTTGGAGTGGTAATATTGTTTTAGAGTTTTATAACTCGGGTAAGCTGCCGCTTGCGCTCAGACCTATGATGAAAATTGGCGCAATGAGTTTTGAAACACTTACCGGTCCGTGTGAAAGCCCTTATAACACCCGCATTGATGCAAAATATAAAGATCAGAATAGTGCGGTAGCAAGCCGTATCAGTGACGATAAATAACTAAGCTAAACAATAGCTTATTTTTCTAGTTGATGAAGCGCATAACCTAATAGTTGAAAATAATGGTTAAGCGCTTCATTGGCGTGTAACGTGTGATTTAGCTCAGGATAAATTAAGTTATTATTACTCAAACCGCCGACTAAAAAACTGTTTTTGATTGTTTGATGCTCGTTGATACAGGCTTCAAAACACCGAGCAGCAAGCTCCTCTGGCATACTCATATACTGCTGATTATGCGCTTTATCAAACGCAATGCATTTATTTACAAATTCATTGGCATGTTCACCGCTTTGCTCTAAAAACACCTGTTTATAAAATTGATTAAGTGCATCATTAAGTGGATGGCTTAAGTCGGGAGAGTGTGATAACCATAACTTAGAAGCGAAACCAAAGCGGGTTTTTGATTTAAACAAATGCTCACTAATATGATGATCAAAAGCATGAAACCATTCATGGGCTAAAGCGCCACCGCCTGCATTTTTAGCCAGTGCTAAGGTTTGGTCATACGCATTATAATGTGCTTGCACGCCTTTTTGTCCACCGTGACCAAAAGCGAAATTAAGTTTGCCACGCAGGCCAATGGCTGTGGGTGGTAAATGCAAAATCTGCGCTAAATCAGCCAGCGCATCATAAATTAAGTTGGCACTAATAAAGCGCTCTTCTTTAGTAACCCATTTACCAACCACCATAGAACGAAAACCAAAAGTGGTTCTTATATCATTAAAATCGACTTGATCGTCAAAACGATAGTCGGGGCCTTGGCGAGAAAATCCGCGTTTTAATCGAGATGTGGTATTACGCATCGGTTATTTTATTTCAGCTCATACATTACAAGTAACGTGCTTTTACGTGAGCGGGCATGTGTTGGGTTTGTTTTTTTATTAATTCCTCTAATAAACCATACAAGGGCGCAGGGTTTAGTGCTTCTATGAGCCATAAACTATGTGCTACTGCTTCTAGTGTCGATAAACTATCTGCTCTAGGGGCTTTACGAATAGCATAACGGTTGGTGGGAATATGGTTAAAGCTTACCGTTTTAAACTGTTGTAATAACGGGGTTAATTGCAAAATTTTAAAGGCTTTATTCCATGTACCATCAATCACAATTAAATGCGTAATCTCTTGTAGATTTTCTTTACTATTCGGTCGGTCTAATTTTACGGCGCTCTCGCTTGGGTAGAGTAATACGCTCGATTCTATAGGCAGGTTTTGTAAACAGGCGAAGTCCTGATTATTTTCGCCTCTAATCATTTTACAGTGGGTTAAACCCAAAGCTAATAGCTGCGCCGTATTTTTGCTAACTTTTGCTTCACTGGGGTGCTGCAAAATAATAACCTGTGTTTGGTTATTAACACGGGTAATTGCGCTGCAAATACAAGTGCTTAGCGAAAAGTTACACTGTTTACAAAGAGGACGTGCCATTGAATACACTATTTCGTTGGTACATTTGCCGTAATTATACATTTTTGCACTAATAAAGTTGGTTTTTTTTGTGCTTAGATATAGAGTAAGAGATAAGAAGAAAATCGATGGACCGTATTGAAGGGCATGAATATGACAGAGATCAATATTGACGAATCCGCTTTAGAAAGTATGGAATCGCTATTAGGTGAACAATTTCCAGATACGTTGGAATTTTGTTGTGCGGAATTTGAGCGATTGGGGAACGAAGCAATTGCTGCGCTTGGGCAAGATAAAGAGGCTGCTATTCGCCACTCTCATAGCCTTAAATCAAACGCCGCTCAATTTGGTGCGGCAAGTTTAGCCGAAGTTGCTCGTTTAATTGAATATAATTTAAATAACGGGAATGACGAGCAGGCTGTTAATGCAGCCGATGGATTAATGGCGCAAGTTACTGGTTCACAAGCAAAACTAAATGCATGGTTAGCTGGGCGCTAAACGCGTTTCAATAGTAATAAAAAAGAGTGTTAACGTGAATTTTTTTCAGTTTTAAGCGCTTAATTTTCCTAGTAATTCACGGCTTTACTGCGTTAGTCTAATGGCTAACTTGCTCTTTAGAGGTAACAATGTCAGAAATAAAAAAGAGTCATAAATTAGACGGCGTCTGTTATGACATCCGAGGTCCCGTTTTAGTGCAAGCTAAAAAAATGGAGGATGAGGGCCAAAAGGTATTAAAGCTTAATATAGGCAACCCCGCCGCATTTGGCTTTGATATGCCAGAAGATATGCATCGCGATATCATTCGTAATTTATATTCAGCTCAAGGATACTGTGACTCTAAAGGTCTTTATTCTGCGCGTGTTGCTATTTATCAGCACTACCAACAGCGTGGCTTACACAATTTAGACGTTGATAATATTTACATTGGCAACGGCGTGAGTGAGCTTATCCAAATGGTTACTCAAGCACTGTTGAATAATGATGATGAAGTGTTAATTCCCGCTCCAGATTATCCGCTTTGGACTGCCTCGGTAAAATTAGCAGGTGGTAATCCGGTTCACTACTTGTGTGATGAAGAGCAAGATTGGTTTCCTGACATTGATGATATTAAAAGTAAAATCACCTCTAAAACCAAAGCATTGGTGCTGATTAATCCCAACAACCCAACCGGGGCTGTGTACAGTGACGCTTTACTTGAAGAATTGATCAATATTGCTCGAGAGCACAAGCTTTTGCTGTTAAGCGATGAAATATACGAGAAAATTCTATACGACGGCGTTACCCATACTTCTATTGGTTCATTATGCGATGATCTCCCTATCATCACCTTTAATGGCTTAGCTAAAACATACCGTGCTGCTGGGCTGAGAATGGGCTGGATGGTGCTAAGTGGTCGCACCGCATTAATGACAGATTTAATTAAAGGCTTAGATATTCTTGCCTCAATGCGTCTTTGTGCCAATGTGCCCGCACAATATGCAATTCAGCAAGCATTGGGTGGCGTTCAGTCGATTGATAGCTTAATTGACCCCGGTGGGCGTTTATATGTGCAACGTGATATTGCTTGGCGCGGCTTAAATGCGATTGATGGAATTAGTTGTAAAAAGCCTAAAGGGGCGCTTTATGCTTTCCCTAAAGTGGATACCGCTAAATTCAATATTAAAAGCGATGAACAAATGATGTTTGATTTGTTAAAAACAGAAAAAATATTGTTAGTACATGGGCGCGCCTTTAACTGGCCAGAGCCTGATCATTTTAGATTGGTGTTCTTACCTAATAAAGATGATTTATCGAGTGCAATGATGAAAATGCAGCGTTTTTTCAAAGATTACCGACAAGAATAAAGAAAAAAACGAGCCAAGTGGCTCGTTTTTTCGTTAATGCACTAAAGTAAATGGTCGTGTTTCAAAGCATGCAATAGGGCACTGCATACGTTGCCTTGGGATACCTGCTTCCATAAAGACGTGGCCTTGCACAGTAAACCCATTATTTTTGAATCGCTCTACTTCGTTTAAAATACAATTAATACTGATTGCTTCAATACCTTGCTCCGCTGCTAATTTAACAATGAAATTAAGCAGTGACTTATAAACATTGCGGTTGCGATGCTGCGGCAATACGGCGATTCTACCAATTAAACCATCATTACATAATCGACCTGTGGCAACAGGTGAGTGCATATTATCGGTGACCAGAATATGTTGAGCGAGTGCATCTAAGTTATCAAACTCAATACGTTTAGGAATATGTAACTCATATACAAACACTCGCTCCCTTATATGTTGCAGTTGACTTTTTTCACTTTGCCAATCAACTTTGTCAACGGTATAAACCATGACCTCCTCCTAGCTAAACCAAATACCCTCATTAACCAGTGTAGTAAAAGTTTCGATAAAATCTAGGCTAGGTGTGGTTGCATTAAGCACGCTGCTATCAAATTCAATAAAATCAGTAAGCTGTTTTACCGCTTCTAAATCTGATAAGGGTAAATCGTAGTTTTCGCCATTGATACTTAGAAGTAACTCTGCATCCATACATTGATAAATAGCACGTGTGCCCCCTAAACGCTCAAATGTTACTTGGTTTTCAAGCAGTTGTTGTATTTGTTCGACACTAAATGGGTCTTCTTCAGGGGCTAAGTCCATATCATGCTTAGGTTGGCTAAGGGTATTACCTAGCCAGTGTTTAAATAAACTCTCGTCTTCTAGCAATGCTTGCATTAACGTTTTTACTTTATCGACTTCGCTTTGGGTTAGCTCACCTTTGGAATCACGTAGGGCGAGGGTATGGTCGGTATACCTTTTTTGGCCGCTTTCTGTGTCGATAATATGATCAGCAAAACTTGAAAGTAAATCTTGTTGATTAGGTGCTCTAAAACCGACTGAATAGTTGAGTGCATTTTCAACCGCATAGCCTTCATGAGGACAACCGGGTGGTATATATAAAATATCACCGGGCTCCAAAATACAATCAATTACTGCACTAAAAGCTTCAACTTGCAGTAATGTTTTATTTTGAGCAAATTGTTTTAGTGTTGGGTCGGGTAATCCTACCCGCCAATGGCGCTTACCTTCACCTTGAATAATAAATACATCGTATTGGTCTAGGTGTGGGCCAACACCGCCACCTGGGGTTGAGTAGCTGATCATCAAATCATCTATTCGCCAATTAGGTATAAAGCGAAAAGGTTCAAGTAACTGAGCAGCTTCTGGGTGCCAATGATCCACTGCTTGCACGAGTAGTGTCGAGTGCTGATCAGTGAGTATTTCAAAATCGTCAAATGGTCCCTGATGCGATTGCCATTGTTGATTGTGGTTAGTAATAATGCGCGATTCTATGCTGTCTTCCATAGCAAGGCCTGCGAGTTCATTCGCATCAAGTGGGTCTTGAAAATCTTTAAAACCAGCTTTGATCAACAGTGGTTTTTTTTGCCAATATTGACTTAAAAACGCTTGCTCTGATAATTCATTTATTTTTAATTGATACATAGAATGCCTATAACGTTAAGACCTAAATGAAAAAAGCGAAAGGCAGGTACCTTTCGCTTTTTATTAGTAGATTTGAGTGATTAAACTAAATCATCAATAAACTCAACAGCGCGACCAATGTAGTTAGCCGGCGTTAGTTTTTTCATTTCAATTTTTGCAGCTTCTGGTAGGTCTAAACCATCGATGAAATCAGCCATAATTTCTTGATTTACACGTTTACCACGGGTTAAATCTTTTAGCTTTTCATATGGTTTTTCAATACCGTATTTACGCATAACGGTTTGAATTGGCTCAGCGAGCAGCTCCCAGTTTTGGTCAAGCTCATCTGCCAAACGTTGCTCGTTTACTTCAAGTTTGCTTACACCTTTAAGGGTTGATTGGTATGCAATTACCGCATAACCCATACCTACACCTAAGTTACGTAATACGGTTGAGTCAGTTAAATCACGTTGCCAGCGAGACACAGGTAGTTTTTGTGCTAAATGACCAAAGATAGCATTGGCTAAGCCTAAATTACCTTCTGAGTTTTCAAAATCAATCGGGTTCACTTTGTGTGGCATAGTTGATGAGCCAATTTCACCGGCAATGGTTTTTTGCTTAAAGTGATTAAGTGCAATGTAGCCCCACATGTCGCGGTCAAAATCGAGCAAAATGGTATTAAAGCGTGCAATTGCATCAAAAAGCTCTGCTATGTAATCATGCGGTTCAATTTGCGTGGTAAACGGGTTGAGTGTTAAACCTAGGCTAGTTACAAACTTATCGGCGTGGGTATGCCAATCGTAGTCAGGGTACGCACTTAGATGTGCATTGTAGTTACCCACAGCACCGTTTACTTTACCTAGCATTTCTACTTGTGCAATTTGGTCACGTTGACGCTTTAAACGCATGTAAACATTTGCAAACTCTTTACCCATAGTCGAAGGCGTTGCAGGCTGTCCATGTGTACGAGTCATCATTGGAATGGCTTTGTACTCAATTGCTTTTTCTTTAATGGCGCTTAATAACTCATCACAATAAGGTAAAACGACGTGGTTACGCGCTTCAGTTAACATTAAACCATGAGATAGGTTATTAATATCTTCAGAAGTACAGGCAAAGTGAATAAATTCGTTAATTGCGTGTAGCTCAGCATTATCAGCAACTTTTTCTTTTAGTAAATACTCTACGGCTTTAACATCATGGTTTGTCGTGCGTTCGATGTCTTTAACCCGCTGAGCATCAGCTTCACAGAAGTTATCTACAATTGCATTCAACAGCGCATTTGCTTCGTCGCTAAAAGCGGGGACTTCTTTAATCTCGCTTGCTGCAGCTAACGCTTGCAACCAACGCACTTCAACGGTTACGCGGTATTTGATTAATCCAAATTCGCTAAAAATACTGCGTAGTTCAGTGGTTTTGCTGCCGTAGCGACCATCAACCGGAGAGATAGCCGTTAACGCTGAAAGCTCCATAATAACTCCTAAATTTTAGTTTGAACGATAATTAAATTTTTGTTTTAGCTATGGCGAGAATTTTTCTTTTCGCAAAAAAGAAATGACGACGTTTGCCGCCCATTTGTCGCCATAATACTGCACTGCGAATTCCGGCTAAAAGTAATGCGCGGATTTTATTTTGCGTGAGCTGCTGTTTTAATAACTCGGGTTTACCATAAACCTGAATTCGGTGCCCAAGGGGGCTTAGCACCGACGAGTATATATCTGCTAAACCGGCGACAACACTGTCATCGGTAATAGCAAAATGATCTAAACGACGATGAATATCATCAATACGTTTACCTAATTCATTGAGGCTTTTACTGTTAGCACTAAGCGCACGCTCTAACTGCATTAAACCACCTACATATTTGACTATTTCTACATCTTTTTGAGCACCGGCACTCAGTTGTGCCATCAATGTTTTATAGCCGTCACGTAAGTTATGTTCACCTTGATATACATCTTCTGGGGAAGCTGGCGAGGTTTGCACAATACTTGATAATAAAATCGATAAATCTTGTTCATCAGCGCGACCATATTGGGCAACCTTCTGAACTTGCTTAGCCACTTGACACATGGCTGCAAGCGCCATGACTTGATGTTGATTCATTATTTGATCACCGAGTCAATAATACCACCACCTAAACACACTTCATTAGCGTAAAATACGGCAGATTGTCCTGGGGTTACCGCTTTTTGTGGCTCATCAAATAATACGCGTGCCATACCATCTTCACCAACTAACAAGGTACAGCTTAGGTCTTCTTGACGGTAGCGTGTTTTTACGGTGCAACGAGTAGTACCTTGAGGACCGACACGATCTACCCAGTGTAATTGGTTGGCATTTAGGCCATTACTGTAAAGGCGAGGGTGATTTTTACCTTGGCCCACAATCAATACATTGCGTTCAACATCTTTGTCTACAACATACCAAGGTTCGCCTGAGCCTTCTTTCATACCACCAATTAACAAGCCTTTGCGCTGACCTAAGGTGTGGTACATTAAACCTTCATGTTCACCAACGTTGTTACCATCTGTGTCTTCAATAACACCAGGTTGAGCAGGTAAGAATTTTTGTAAGAAATCTTTAAATTTACGCTCACCGATAAAACAAATACCAGTACTGTCTTTTTTATCGTGGGTAATTAAATCTTGCTCTTCAGCAATACGGCGCACTTCTGGCTTGGCAATATCTCCGACAGGGAACAGCGTTTGCGCGATGTGTTCATGACCCAATGTGTACAAAAAGTAGCTTTGATCTTTATTATCATCTAGGCCACGGCACATAACATATTTATCATCTCTGAGCTCACGACGCACGTAGTGGCCCGTTGCTATAAAGTCAGCACCAAGTGCTTGAGCCGCAAATTCTAAAAAGGCTTTAAATTTAATTTCTTTGTTACACATGATGTCTGGGTTAGGTGTGCGACCAGCTTTGTACTCAGCTAAAAAGTATTCGAATACGTTGTCCCAGTATTCTGCTGCAAAGTTAACGGTATGAAGTTCAATACCTAATTTGTCACAGACAGCTTGGGCATCTTTTAAATCTTCAGCGGCAGCGCAATATTCATCATTGTCATCTTCTTCCCAGTTCTTCATAAACAAGCCTTCTACTTGGTAGCCTTGTTGTTTTAATAAATATGCAGATACAGAAGAATCAACACCGCCGGACATACCAACGATGACTTTAATGTGACTATTTTCGCTCATGAATAATTTCGCTTATACAGATTACTGTTAACTTGGAAAGGCCGCGATTATAGCATGTATTTTGTAAGTGCTTAAAGAGAGGAAGGGCTATTGAATAGATTTTGTTGCTTTTTTTTATGTTGGTTAGGGATGATTTACTCCTTGTTAGTCGATTTTTACTTAGTCGATTAGATTACACATTTTGCGGTGCTATTATAGCCCCTTTGTTTGAACACATTTTAATTTGCAAAGAACAACAGGTCCAAGATGTCAGGCCATTAAATTATAAACACTCATTTAAGTTATAAATGATGAGTAAATGTTGTTTATTTAAGGTGTTAGTACTGTTTATATAATATCAAAGAATATATTTATTATTGTTCATTAACAAACCTTTACAACCAAATGATTATGCAATACCTTTAGATGAGTTTAAATTGAATAAACACTCAAATAAGTATTTATAATATAGTCAATGGAATGAATATATGAATTATGCTTCTCAAGCACAAAAGGTAAAATCTTACGTTGTTGAGTTATCAACAAAGTTACAACGCGATGATTGCTTAGTAGCAGAACAATTACCACATAACGTTAAAGAATCAGCTTACCAACTGTTTTATCAAACCATTAGGGTTCCTCGTCCTTACCGCTTTGAAGAACCCAACCCTATTTCAGCGCTATTTAGACTCATTGAACATTCTTTAGACTTTATTAATCCCTTTCAACAAGTCATTTTAAAGCAGCTAGAAAAGTGGTGGTTAGAATGGCATTTTGTTGCCACTATGAATGCTTCTCTTGAAATGAAACACGTTGAACAGCAGCGTTTTGTTAGTAGTGCAACTGAACATCCAATGCGAAAACATGAGCTGAGCCATTATGCAAAATTATTTACTATTTTGCCTTTGCCCGTGTGTAATGTTTGTATGGTAACCGGCGATATTTTAAAGCTTAATCAACGCTTTGTAGATGTATTTGGCTATACAATTGATGATATCCCTAATTTAAAACAGTGGTGGAAGGTCGCGTATCCTGAGCCTAGTTATAGAGAGTCTGCTCAAACGATGTGGGGTGAGTCTTTAGCGCAGGCAAATAAAAATAATGACGATATTCCTGCTAATGACTATCAAATTGTATGTAAAGATGGCTCAAAAGTGATAATGCAAGTGTCAGGTATTAGTGTAGAAAGTGAATTTATTGCTGTATTTAACGATGCGACGGAGCGTTTGAAAACTCAAGAGATACTCAGCGATATGGCCTTTTTAGACTCATTGACTAAAATTGCCAACAGACGCCGTTTTGACGAAAAATTACATGCTGAATTTAAAAAACTGATAAAAGTAAATACTCAACTTTCTATGATCATTATTGATATAGATAATTTCAAAAAATTTAATGATAGGTATGGTCATATTGCCGGGGATAAGTGTTTACATAGCGTAGCGCAAAAGCTAGCAGAAACAGTCAGTCGTCCTGAGGACTTTGTAGCGCGCTATGGCGGAGAAGAGTTTGTTGTTTTACTCCCACAAACAGATAATCAAGGTGCACTCTTTATTGCAGAACAAATACAAAAATCTATTGAAGATTTAGCGATAGCTCATGAAGATAGTTTTACTGGCTTTCTCTCTGTGAGTATGGGAGTTCATACGGTAAAACATGGCGAAAAAACTAACCATGTCGATTTCTTTAAAGCAACGGATAGTGCGCTGTATTATGCAAAAAGGCAGGGCAGAAATTGTATTGCCTTAGGAAGGCATGAATAACACAGCATGTTTAACCTTTGCTTTTAATACCAGATAAGCAAAGGCTAACGTAAAGTATTAACTGTTGGTTGGTGGCCCACTGATTTTATATTGACCTGTTTCAATTCCATCGAGTGTGTATTTACCAATACTATAGCGAATTAACCGTAACGTTGGGTGGCCAATGTGTGCGGTCATTCGTCGAACTTGACGGTTCTTCCCCTCGTTTATAGTGATACTCAACCAAGATGTTGGAATTGATTTACGTTCTCTCACTGGGGGAGTGCGTGGCCAAAGCGCTGGTTCATCGATTAACTTTACCTGTGCAGGTAAGGTTAATCCATCTTTGAGTTCGACCCCTTGACTGAGCGCATCAATAGATGCTTCTGTAGGCACCCCCTCAACTTGTACCCAGTACGTTTTGTTGGTTTTTTTACCAGGAGCGGTTAAGGTATTTTGTAATTTCCCGCAATTGGTCAATAATAACAAGCCTTCACTGTCTCTGTCTAAGCGACCCGCAGCATAAACATCTTTAATAGGAATAAAATTAGCCAGTGTTTGTCTATTTTGCTCGTCTGTGAATTGGCAAAGGACATCATAAGGTTTGTTAAATAAAATAACTTTTTTATCGCTTTGGGCTATCTGCGGCTTAATTGCTCTTTTTATCGGGCTCTTTTTTACAGCACTGCGCGAATATGTACGACCTGTATTGCGTTTACTTGTTGAAGATGACGTGTTTGTAGCTTTGTGTTTCATTAAATACACCGTGCAGGTTTAGGTAAGCCCGCAATTTTAGTGGCTTGTTTGGCCGGTCCCTTCGGAAAAAGCTTATACAGGTACATGCTATTACCTTTATCCTCACCGAGCGCTTTAGCCATCGCTTTGACTAACATTCTAATAGCTGGACTGGTGTTGTATTCTAGATAAAATGCGCGCACAAAGTTAACAACTTCCCAATGCTGTTCGGTTAATATAATGCTTTCATGTTGTGCAATAACATCGGCCAATTCTTTAGACCAATCAGTATGATCTAGCAGGTAACCTTGCTTATCTGTGTCTATTGTTTGATTATTAAATTCCAGCATGGATCACCAAGTAATTGATTGTTTAGTTGATAAGCTAAGCGTAACGAACTCATCATAGCTAATCGCTTTATCATTCAAATTTAAAGAGATACCACGCGCCGCTGCATCGTCCTTTAAAATATAAAGCGAATCGGCAAATTGTCTGTATTGCCCTTTAGCAAAACAGGCATCACCCACTAATAAAACCGAGTCTGTTAGCATAATCAGATTATCGAGACTGTTTGCACTGTAGTAATTCAGCGGTTTTGAAAATATATGTAAAGTGCTCATAGCGTTACCACGTGCTGCTGATTTTGAATTAACTGTTTTTGGGCATTAAAGTTAACGGTTTTTACTTCAATAAGTAGCTCATTTTTACTTAAACCGTAGTCAATGAGTGACTTCTCACACACGTAGATATTGTCAACATCATATATTTCTAGGGTTTTAATATTTTTAAAAAAATCTTTAAGCCCCAAACTATTCGGGCTTTGATTTTTTTTAAGAGCTAGCACCGCAGGACCGCTAAACAACCAACTTATATTTTGATCAACTGCGGCAAAAATAAGCGTCATATCGAGTGCATCGCGAATATGCATGTCATCAAATGGGCTTGATTGACTAATAACGAGTACATTAATCATTTAAATTGTATCCATTTATCTGCTTCACTGGCTAACATAGCAAATTCAGCGAGGCCTGCGACAGCAAATACACCAGTATTTTGCATATCTAAGCCACGCTTTTCAGCTGCGGTAACGCACAGCATTAAACTAATATTTTTGTCGGCTAGCTGTTGCCAAAGAGAGGATAAATTTAACTCATCAGAGGCAAGCTCAAAATGAGTAGAAGCATGATAGATACCATCTTGGTATAAAAATATTGCATCAATAGTATGCCCTTGTGCTAAACAGGCGTGAGCAAATTTAACAATACGCTGTGTGGTATCGTGATCCGATGGTGGAGTATGTAAAGAAAGTACAAAGCGTGCCAAAACTATTCCAATAAAAAAGCCCCAATAAAGGGGCTATTTTAACAGAACTATTTAATTAGTCATTATTTGCGCCAAGTAACGCAAGTAAAGACGTAAATAAGTTATAAACGCTCAGGTATAAAGAAACCGTTGCGCGGATATAATTCGTTTCGCCGCCATTAATGATTCTGCTCGTATCGAACAAAATTAGGCCAGACATGATTAGTACCACAGCTGCGTTTAGTACCATAAACATTAAAGAGCTACCTAGGAAAATATTTACAATACTTGCCACGATAACCACAATTAAGCCCACAGTTAAAAAACCACCCATAAACGAGAAATCTTTTTTAGTGTTAAGTGCATAAGCAGATAAACCAAAGAAGATTAACGCCGTAGAACCTAGCGCTTGCATAATTAGCATAGGGCCATTAGGTAATTGTGCATAGTGATTAAGGAGTGGGCCTAAACCAGCGCCCATTAATCCTGTAAACGCAAACACCCAAAATACACCAGATGCTGTGTCGGCTTTTTTGTTTACAACAAAAAGAAGGCCAAACGAAACCAGAGTGAACACTAGTCCCATGAAATAAGGTAATTGCAGTGCCATTGAAATGCCGGCGGTGACGGCACTAAATGCAAGTGTCATTGCAAGTAGAAAATAAGTGTTTTTAAGCACTTTGTTTGTTTCAATGGTCGACATTACCGGCTTTGCAGTATTGTACGATTGATTAAATGCCATTGTAGAGCTCCTGTAAGTGAAACTAAGTAGTTCCTGTAATTTAACTAAAATTAGATTACCAACTCTTATATGTTTGGGCAAACCTTTGTAGATCAATAGACAATTAAATTTAAATAAAAGTTCACTCGGCGTATAGGAATCGATCTTTTTGCTTTATGTTTAAACAAATTAGTTGTTTTTTAATCACTTGAACAAATAATTGAAAAAAAAGCTTCACAAAGCCCATGGGTTTCCCTATTATTCAGGCCGTGCGGAGAGATGGCAGAGTGGTCGAATGCACCGGTCTTGAAAACCGGCAGGGGTTTATAGCCCCTCTAGGGTTCAAATCCCTATCTCTCCACCATTATATTAAAGCCCGCTTATTAGCGGGCTTTTTTGTGTCTAATTTTCGCTATACCTAACCTCAAAACCAAGTATATTTAGTTAAAAAATACGACCATAGTCTCTATTTATAAGCTACAGCTCTTAGGGCATGCTAAGAAATAAGATTTATGCTTGTGTATTTAAGGTTCTTACTATGAAACATCAACTTGCTAAAAGCGTCGCACTTTCATTATTATCTCCTGTTATTATCGGCAGTATGCTAGGAATATATTACGCATTGACTATGCGTGGTGACGCGGTGTCTATCTTTTTAGGACTATTGATGACGGCCATTGCTAATGCCCACATAGTAGGGTTAACAATGGCTGCGTTTGTGGTGCCAGGCTACTTACTTATGTTTAAGTATTCTAAGGTGAATTATTCTGGGGTATTAACTCTTGGCTTACTGGGTGGCGCTATTTTTAGCTATCTGCTTAGTGCGACTACTGGCGAGATATTTTTAATCAATAGTGTGATGTCGGGATTTGCTGCAGGACTGTTTTTATTTGGCTTGCGTAAATCGGTACAAAGCTAATTGCAGAATATTTAATCAAGTGTGTCGTAAAACCATGTAATTTCCTTTTTTTACCCGCAAAAGGT
The DNA here is from genome assembly GCF_000184065.1 of Pseudoalteromonas sp. SM9913. NCBI lineage: Bacteria > Pseudomonadati > Pseudomonadota > Gammaproteobacteria > Alteromonadales > Pseudoalteromonadaceae > Pseudoalteromonas > Pseudoalteromonas sp. SM9913. Next base: position 1,781,551 of record NC_014803.1, on the reverse strand, counting down.
TTCAATTTTTAGTGACAAAGAGTACCTTTAGCTACTGTATGTTTAATAAGAAGTAGTTTGGTATGCAAAAGCACGATTTTTACCAGTCATTAGTTAAGCAAACTGAATCGCTGATAGGCGGTGAATCAAACATAATTGCCAATATGGCAAATATTAGCGCGCTGTTATTTACTTCTTTAGAAGATGTGAATTGGGCGGGCTTTTATTTTATGGATTCACCGACAGAATTGGTACTTGGTCCATTTCAAGGCAATCCAGCTTGTATTCGTATTCCGGTAGGGAAAGGGGTATGTGGCACTGCTGCGGCAACCGAGCAAACCCAGTTAATTTCAGATGTGCATGCGTTTGACGGTCATATAGCCTGTGATGCGGCGTCAAATTCTGAGATAGTTGTACCTATCATGAAAAACGGCCATGTATTTGCGGTACTTGATATAGATAGCCCAAGTATTGGCCGATTTGATACTGATGACCAAGCAGGGCTTGAAGCACTTGTAAAATGCTTAGAGGCTAGCCTGTAATGAAAGATTTGCTAAATGTTCAAGATTACCTATTCGCCGTTCAAGATGTAGGTGATTGGGAAGGTGAAGAAGAACATGTAGCGGAAACGCTCAATGATTTGATTCACATGGCCTGGGATCGTCTACCTGATGATTTAGACTGTGATTCAATTGATGAAATTATAAATGGTATTTGGGAACATTTACGTGGTGATATGGCTGTGATTGAAACTGACTTTGAAGAGTTAGTTGATTGGAGCATCCACTATGTTGATTCTGCCCTTGATGAAAAGATGTGATTAAATAGGTTCTAAAATGGAAACCACAAACAAGCTAAAAGATATTAATGAAGTATTGGAGTTCTTATACCAAGAATTTCCACAATGTTTTAAACAAAAAGAAGGCATTCAGCCGCTTAAAGTAGGTATCTTTAAAGATATCGCTGAGCGTATTGAAGGGTCTGAAAAAGTTAGTAAAACACAAGTACGCCAAGCACTTAGAAAATACACATCTAACTGGCGCTATCTTGAAGCGGTTACTAAATCTGAGTTCCGTATTGATCTTGACGGAAATCAAGGCGAGAAAGTTGAGCAAGAGCATATCGACCACGCACAAAAAGCGTTGGAAGAAAGCCGTGCTAAAATGGCAAAGCGCAAAAAGCAGCAACGCCCACGTCAAGACTCAGATGCAAAATCTTTTAAGAAGAAGCCAGCGCATTCAGCTAAAAATCCATCAGCTGCAGCAAAACCTGCCAAAGCCGCTGCGCCTAAGCGTTCAGGAAAAGTTGAACCTTTACCTGCAGGCGAGGTCAAGGTTAATAACAAGGTTAAAGTTAAACTTGGCCAAGCACTTGTTAATGCAGTAATCACTGAAGTAAACAAAGACGATGTTCACGTTGAACTAGTGACAGGTATGCAAGTAAAAACCAAAGCCGACAGCTTATACATTATTTAAGTTGCGAAAAAAATTAAGGAGTTGTGTATGAGTAAAAAGTTTACGCTCATTCCGTTAGTTGCTGCGCTGTTTTCAGGTTCGTTATTTGCTGCAGTAGAGCCGGTAACATTAGAAGACTTACCCTTGTTAAAACAAGAAAGTCAGCACGGTACAGCCAGCAAACGAGTGGCTAATCTATTTACTCGTTCACATTACACACCCGTTCGATTTAACGATGAGCTTTCGAGTAAAGTATTTGATCGTTACATCGAATCCCTTGATTTTAATAAAAGCGTGTTTTTAAAAAGCGATGTAGACTCATTTGAGCAATATCGTAACCGTTTTGATAACGCGCTGCTTAGCGGTCAGTTAGGGTTTACGTTTGATATTTTCAACTTAAGCCTTAAACGCCGTTTTGAACGTTATGAATTTTCACTGTCGCTACTTGAAAACGAAATGACGTTTGACGAAGAAGATGAATATTTTTATGACCGCGAAGATGCACCGTGGGCAACTACCCAAGCTGAGCTTGATGAAATTTGGCGCGAACGGGTAAAATATGATGCACTGCGTTTAAAAATGACTGGCAAAGATTGGCCAGGCATTAAAGAGGTGTTGACTAAGCGCTATAAAAACGCAGAAAAACGCCTTGTTCAGTCAAAATCTGAAGACGCATTTCAAATTGTAATGAACTCGCTAGCACGCAGTATTGAAGCGCATACTTCATACTTGTCACCTCGTCGTGCTGAACAATTTAAAATGGACATGGACTTAGAGCTTGAGGGGATTGGCGCAGTATTAACGCCTGATGAAGACTACACGGTTATTCGTAGTCTAGTTCCAGGAGGCCCTGCAGACAAATCTGAGCAAATTAAAGCCGATGATCGCATTATTGGTGTGGCTCAAGAGGGCGAAGAGTTTGTTGATGTTATTGGTTGGCGTTTAGATGACGTGGTTGATCTTATAAAAGGTCCTAAAGGCACGAAAGTACGTTTACAATATTTAAAGGGTGCAGATGCTCACGGTACGCCAAAGGTAGTTGAGATAACCCGTGATAAAATTCGTCTGGAAGACCGAGCAGCAAAATCAGAAGTATTTGAAGCCAGCTATTCAGATCTGACTAGTAAAATAGGGGTAATCGAAATCCCTGGCTTTTACAACAACCTTTCTAAAGATGTAAAAGTAGAACTTGCTAAATTAAAAGAGCAAAAAGTTGACGGTATTATTATAGACCTACGTCAAAATGGCGGTGGTTCGCTATATGAAGCGACGCAATTGTCAGGCTTGTTTTTTGATCAAGGCCCAGTGGTACAAATTCATACATTAAATAATCGCATTGAAGAGCAAAAAGATCGTGATGGCATTACCTACTATGATGGTCCACTGACGGTACTTGTTGATAGATACAGCGCGTCTGCATCTGAAATATTTGCAGCGGCAATGCAAGACTATGGCCGCGCAGTTATCATAGGTGAACAAACCTTTGGTAAAGGCACTGTGCAGCAGCATAAAGGTTTAGCGCGTGCTTATGACTTATACGATAATCCATTAGGTAGTGTGCAATATACAATTGCAAAGTTTTACCGCATTAATGGTGGTAGTACACAGCATAAAGGGGTGATCCCAGATATTACGTTCCCATCGGCTATTGACCCTGCTGAGTGGGGGGAAAGTAAGCAAGATAATGCACTACCATGGGATAGCATAGTACAAGCGAAGTATAAGCAAATAGGGCGTTTAAATCCTGTTATAAATGTGCTTGAAAAACAGCACAATGAGCGAATTAAAACTGAACCTGAATTTAATTATGTGTTTGAGGATATCGCTCGTTACAACGAAGAAAAAGATCGTAAAACAATTTCTTTAGTCGAGAAAAAGCGCATTAAAGAAAAAGAAGAAAATGAAGCGCGAGCACTAGCACGCACTAACGAGCGTTTAAAGCGTTTAGGCAAACAACCTGTAGAAAACTTGGATGATGTGCCTGAGGTAATTGAAGAGCTTGACCCATTTCTTGAAGAAGCTGCTCTTATTACGCAAGATTATATCAAATATGGTCGCGTAGCTAAGCGCTAAATTCAGCTTCACTTTGTAAAAAAAGGCGCCTAGGCGCCTTTTTTACTATCGATAATTTGCTAAATTGTTATAATCGCGGATTACCAAAAGTTGAGCTAGAGCAATAGTGCTCAATAAATGCGCGTACGTGCTAATAAAAATAATCAACATGCATCGAATGTGTGTAGGAGTCTATATTTTGAAGCCCATTGAAGAAAAACCACTAAAAAGTGCCTCGTTTTTTGATGCACTCATTCCAATTGCTGTATTAATTTGTTTATTAGGTGCCGCTGTGTACTTATTTGGTGATGACTCATCGTCAGGTCCCAATCAAATTGCCTTGTTGTTTGCAACATTCGCTGCAGCACTAATTGGTTTAAAAAATGGCTACACATGGAAAAAATTAGAAGATGCAATGATTGAGGGAATTACCTTATCTCTTAGCGCTATTTTAATTCTACTCATGGTGGGGGCACTTATCGGAACTTGGTTATTATCAGGAACGGTTCCGACCTTAATTTATTACGGCTTACAAATTATCAACCCTAGCTGGTTTTACGCCGCGAGTTGTTTAATTTGTGGCATTGTAGCAATGAGTATTGGTAGTTCGTGGACCACGGCAGCGACCATAGGTGTCGCATTACTTGGCGTTGCTTCTGGACTTGGCCTAGAGCCGACAGTTACCGCCGGTGCAGTTATATCAGGCGCTTACTTTGGCGACAAGCTTAGCCCATTGTCAGAAACAACCAATTTAGCACCGGCTGTTGCTGGTGCTGATTTATTTGAACACATTCACCATATGTTATGGACAACTGTTCCAAGCTTTGTGATTGCATTAATCATTTTTGTATTTATGGGGTTCAATGCCACCGCGGCAGGCGAGTCGGGTCAAATTGATGAAATAACATCAATTCTTCAACAAAACTTTAATATTGGTTTAGAAATGTTGGTGCCTTTAATCGTGTTACTAGTTTTAGCAATAAGAAAAATGCCAGCGTTTCCGGCTATTTCTATTGGTGCTGTAATAGGGGCTGTATGGGCATTGTTATTTCAATCTGATTTGATTGCTAACCAAATAGATATGACTCAAGGTGAGTTTGTTGGTTACTTTAAACTGGTTTGGACCACCTTTTTTGACGGTTTTACTATTAGTACCGGTGATGAAAAAATGGACTCTTTGCTCAGTGGCGGTGGCATGTCAGGCATGCTAACAACCACATGGTTGATCATGACGGCACTTATGTTTGGTGCGATTATGGAAAAAACGGGTCTACTTGATATATTTGTTAAAAGTATTCTTAAAATCGCAAAAAGTACCGGTTCATTAATTGCTTCAACTATTGCTACCTGTATTGGTACCAATATTATCGCAGCCGATCAGTATATTGCTATTGTTGTACCCGGGCGTATGTTTAAAGAAGAATATAAAAAGCGCGGGTTAAAGCCGGTTAATTTGTCACGCACACTAGAAGATGGTGGCACAATTACCAGCCCGCTCATACCATGGAATACCTGTGGTGCGTATATGCAAAGTGTCCTATTAATCAATCCGTTTGATTATGCACTTTATGCATTTTTCAACCTTATAAATCCTTTCTTAGCCGTTATTTATGCTTACTTAGGTATTAAGATACTGCGTATCAAGCCTAAGCAAACGGCTTAATTTAAGTAGCTCCTTTTATCACTAAAAGGGGCTATTTTTTTGGAGTGATCATGACTGAACTACAAAAACCTCAAGCAGAATATTTAAAAGACTATAAAGCCCCCGATTTTTCAATCGAGCATACTGAGCTTACTTTCGACTTACAGCCATTAACGACTCAAGTAAATGCTTTATTAACGCTTAAACGCGTGGGTGATTCAAATGCCCCCCTGGTATTAGATGGCATTGACTTAACTTTGATCTCTTTATCGATTGACGGTGCAGAGCTCACAGATTATAAAATTATAAATCAGCAATTAATCATTAATAATCTGCCTGATGAATGTCAGTTAAGCATAGTGACGCAAACTTCACCGCAAACAAACACATCACTTGAGGGATTGTACTTATCGGGAGGCGCTTATTGTACTCAATGTGAAGCGCAAGGGTTTAGAAAAATAACCTACTACATGGATCGTCCTGATGTACTTTCAACTTTTGATGTCACTATTATTGCCGATACGGCATTTCCGCATTTGCTCTCTAATGGTAACCAAGTGGACAGTGGTGAAACGCAAGATGGACGCCATTTTGTAAAATGGCAAGATCCGTTCAAAAAGCCGAGTTATTTGTTTGCTCTAGTGGCAGGGGACTTTGATGTTTTACACGATAAATACACTACCCGCAGTGGTAAGGATGTCACCCTAGCGTTATTTGTCGATAAAGGAAACTTACCTAAAACAGAGCATGCTATGACGTCGCTTAAAAAAGCGATGGCTTGGGATGAGTCACGTTTTAATTTAGAGTATGACCTTGATATTTATATGATTGTTGCCGTTGATTTCTTCAATATGGGAGCAATGGAAAATAAAGGGTTAAACATTTTCAACAGCAAATGTGTGCTGGCAAATCAAGAAACGGCAACCGATAAAGATTACCACACCATTGAGTCTATAGTTGGCCACGAGTACTTTCATAACTGGACCGGAAATCGTGTAACTTGTCGTGATTGGTTTCAGCTGTCTTTAAAAGAAGGTTTAACGGTATTTAGAGATCAAGAGTTTAGCAGTGATTTAGGCTCTCGTGCGCTAAATAGAATTGACGCGGTAAAAGTGATGCGCACTCATCAATTTAGCGAAGATGCCGGCCCAATGGCACACCCAATACGCCCAGAAAAAGTCATCGAAATGAATAACTTTTACACCGTTACAGTGTATGACAAAGGGGCTGAAGTTATTCGTATGATGCATACATTGTTGGGTGAGGAAAATTTTCAAAAAGGCATGACACTGTATTTTCAGCGTCATGATGGCCAAGCGGTTACCTGCGATGATTTTGTTACGGCAATGAGTGATGCATCATCAATTGATTTATCACAATTTAAGCGTTGGTATAATCAGTGTGGGACACCACGTTTAAACGTTACCAAAGCGTATGATGAAAGTGCACAAATCTTCACGCTCACTATAGAGCAACTTGCGCCCCTGAATCAGCCTGATAATGCGATGTTACATATTCCTTTTGCGATTGAACTTTTAGATCAGCAAGGCCAAAGTATTGCATTGCAATACCAAGGTAAAAAGGTTGATAGCGTATTAAATGTTACTCAAGCTAAACAAACATTTCATTTTGATAATATTGAACACAGTCCAACCGCCGTATTGCTAGAAGATTTTTCAGCACCGTGTATTTTGAATCAACAGATCACTGAAGCTGATTTATTACATATTATGCGTTTTGCACGCAGTGACTTTTCACGCTGGGATGCACAACAACAATTGTTTATTAATGCACTCAAGGCAAACGTTATTTCAGCTAGTAATACACCACTAAGCGATGCCGTTATTGATGCACTTAGGGTGCTAATATCGCAACGAGAGGGTGATTTAGCGCTGATTGCTGAACTCTTAAAACTGCCTAGTTTTGATACTTTAGCTGCGGAGTTTGACGTTATTCCGGTTGATGACATTATTGCCAATATTGAGCTATTCGAACAACAAATTGCCAAACAACTACATACTGAGTTTTTAAGTTGTTATCAGGCAATCACCGATGATGGTAGTGTGAGTGCCAAAGCGGTGGCTATTCGCGCTTTAAAACAACTTTGCTTGCACTATTTAGCAAAAACAGACAGTGCTAAGGCGGCAAGCTTAATTGAGCAGGCAGCAGCATCAACAAATATGACTAATGTGCTTGGTGCTTTGAGCAGTGTAGTTAAAGCTGCGCACCCATTATCAAATCAATTACTTGCGCATTTTGACAGCCAATGGCGCCATGATGTGCTAGTAATGGATAAATGGTTTGCTTTACAAGCAATGAACAGCGCTGATGATGCCATTGAGAAAATTAAGGCCTTGTATACACATCCATGTTTTGATTTTTCAAATCCGAATCGAGTTCGTGCATTAGTGGGAAGTTTTTCGCACTTTAATACCGCACAATTTCATCGCTTAGATGGTCAAGGTTATACATTACTTGGCGATTTATTAATTAAGCTTAATGCGATTAACCCGCAAAATGCATCACGTATGTTAACGCCGTTTATGTCATGGCGCCGCTATGATGAAACCCGTGCAATTGCAATGAAAGCGCAATTAGAGCGCCTTTCGAATTTAGAAGGTTTAAGCGATGATTTATTTGAAAAGGTTGAAAAAGCTTTACAATAAATCATGATAGAACATTATTTTTATATAAATTTGAGCTATAACGAGTGCATGGATTATTACCATGGCCGGTATAGCTCAATTCAAGTAACAGCTGATAGCGGCAAAACAATTCGTTTTGCTGCGCATTATCTTCGGCCCTTCATGTCTAGTTTAGGTATTCGTGGTCGGTTTAGACTTATTTTAAGTAATGAAAACAAGTTCATCCGTCTCGAACGAGTAGCCTAGCTGTTGTTTTTTGTGATATAGATATACACAAATATTGCCTTTTTGTTAATTTCGATTTGTTCTATTGTTAATTTACGTGTATAAATTATCTGGTATGACGTCTTACCAATACGTAAACGTTAAACAAATAAAAAACTTATAACTGATTGAAGGCGACCATTTGTAATTTGTTTAATTCGCTTCTATCGTTACGATTACACTAAAAACAATAACTTGATCACACAAAAAATACCCGCGACAGGGGGGAACCAAAATGATAAGAAGATCGCTTTTTGTTAAAAATAAAATAGTACTCGGCTTAACAGCTGCGGCTATCGGTTTATCAGCAGCACAGACACAGGCTGCAACATTTGAGGTAGGCGGTTTTGATATCGCTTTCGACTCTACTTTTTCTTATGGGCAAAGTATTCGCGTAGAAGACCGTGACTTTAACCTCATTGGTAAAAGTAATAACCCATCATTTGATTGGACAGGTTATAACCCAGCAATCAATACAATTTATTCATCTCAAGATGTCTGGGCTCAACCGGGCTCTTACTCAAATAATGGTGATGCAGGCGATTTAAACTTTGATAGCGGCGAAACTTTTTCAAAGCTATTAAAAGGCACGCATGATCTATCAATAAGTAAAGATAACTACGGCTTATTTACTCGTTTTATGTACTTTTATGATTTTGAATTAATGGACGGCGATCGTGCCTACGTTAATCCAACATCAGGTCAGGGTGTAGATCCGTGTGATGATGATGATACTAAAGAGCAAAGCTGTGCTGACATTCGTTTACTTGATGCGTATGTGTGGGCAAACTTTGATTTAAATGAAGGCAAAAACCCGCTTTCTATTCGAGTTGGTCAACAAGTGGTTAACTGGGGGGAAAGTACATTAATCTCTCATGGTATTAACGTAAACCCGGTTGATATTGACCGATTAAAAGCACCAGGTGCTGAACTAAAAGAAGCGTTTATTCCGGTTGGTATGTTGTGGGCCTCATTAGGGCTTACAGAAAACATGACCTTAGAGGGCTTTTATCAATACCAATGGCATGAAACACGTTTACCAGCAGCAGGGACTTATTTTTCTACCAATGATTTTGCGGCTGAAAACGGTTATCAACAAAATGTACAGCTTGGTTTTACCTCAAATCCTGATATTGACTTAGCGTTTTTAACAGATAACTTGAATAACCTGATGGCAACTTATGGCCAAGTGGCTGCAAGCCAAGGTATTGACCCATCAAGCTCAGCTGGCCAAGAGCTATTGGCAAATATGTACTTAGCGTACCCGACCAAGGTCGCGCTAAAAGGCAAAGGCTACGATGGCAAAACAGAGCCAGATGATGGCGGCCAATATGGTTTACGCTTAGGCATGTTCTTACCCGAGTGGAACGATACAGAAGTGGCACTTTACCATGTAAATTACCATAGCCGTCGTCCACTTATTTCAGGTCGCGTATCTAATTTCACGCAAGCATCAATACAACAAGATTTAGCGATGATTGCCACCACAGAAATTACCTCTGATAACGTATCTGATTTAAAAGCATTTGCTAAAGCGACAAACGAATACCCTGAAGATATTAAACTTTACGGTTTAAGCTTTAACACTTCACTTGGTGAAACAGCGTTTGCTGGTGAGTTTACTTTTCGTGAAGACGAACCATTACAAATCGATGACGTAGAATTACTTTATGCAGCTATGCCTGAGCAATTAGCGATTGCCGGCTTACGCCCTGAATTTGCGGGTATTTCGCAAATGAGTAAAGGTGATGCTGCAAGTGTTGTAGGTCCAGGCGAGCTGGCTAAAGGTTACATTGAACGTAATACTTCACAGCTACAGTTTACGGCAACGCATTTATTCGGCCCTTCATTAGGTGCTGATAGCTGGGCAGTTGTCGGTGAAATTGGTGGTGTTCGCATCAACAATATGCCTGAATACGATGAAATGCGCTTGAATGTGTCTGGTACTGGTCGAAGCGGTATCATGCAAGGCCCTGGTAGTTCAGATTACTCTTCACTACATATGGCATTATCTAATGGACCTGAGCAAAAATCGTTTGCTACGGCGTCGTCTTGGGGTTATCGCTTAATTGCCAAAGGTGATTACTTTAATATTTACAATGGTATTAACTTCTCACCTCGTTTTGTGTTCTCGCATGATGTAAATGGTAACACGCCAGATCCAATGTTCTTATTCATTGAAGATCGTAAGTCATTAGGTGCAACTATGAGCTTTAATTACCAAAATGCATGGTCTTTGGATGTAAGTTACAACTCATTTTGGGGTGGTGGCGACACCAACACTTTCTCTGACCGAGATTACATTTCTTTTAACTTAAAATATTCTATCTAGGGGTAACATTATTATGATTAAAAAACCTACCCTCCTTGCTACAGCGTTTTGTAGTTTGTTTGCAAGCCACGCAGCGCTGGCTAAAATTAGCCCAGAAGAGGCTGCGCGCCTTGGTAAAGACTTAAGCCCAATTGGTGCGGAAAAAGCAGCGAATGCTGATGGCTCAATCCCAGCATGGAATGGCGGTATTACTGCTGCTCCAGCAGGTTATGAACCGGGTATGCACCACTTAGACCCTTATGCAACCGATAAAGTATTGTTTACTATAGATAAAAGCAATATTGATAAGTACAAAGAAAATTTAAGCCCTGGGCAAATAGCATTATTTGAAGCGTACCCAGATACGTTTAAAATGCCTATTTACAAAACACGTCGTTCAGCATCATACCCACAGTTTGTATACGATGCGACAAAGAAATTTGCTACTACAGCTGAATTAGTTGAAGGCGGTAACGGCATTAAGAACACAGCAATTGGTATTCCATTTCCAATTCCTAAAACGGGTTTAGAAGCAATTTGGAACCATTTACTTCGCTATCGTGGTCAATCAATTGAGCGCTTTGGTGGTCAAGCAGCGCCAACGGCATCGGGGTCGTACAACTATGTTGGCTTTGATGAGCAACTATTAGTTAAATATTCTGATCCAAGTGCAACGCCTGCTGAGCTGCAAGACTCTAATATTTTGTTTAAGTTTAAACAGCAAGTGACAGAGCCAGCACGTTTGGCAGGTACGGCATTGTTAGTACATGAAACCATGGATCAAATATTAACACCACGTCAAGCGTGGACGTATAATTCAGGTCAGCGTCGTGTTCGTCGTGCACCTAATGTAGCGTATGATGCTCCGGGTACAGCAGCAGATAGCTTACGTACTACCGATGATTTTGACATGTTTAACGGCTCACCAAATCGTTATAACTGGACGCTAAAAGGCAAGCAAGAGCTTTACATCCCATACAATAGCTACAAGCTTCATAGTGATAAGCTAACCTATGATGATATTTTAAAGCCGGGCCACATCAACCCAGAGCATACACGTTATGAAAAACACCGTGTGTGGGTTGTTGAAGCAAACTTAAAAGATGACACGCGCCATATTTATAAAAAACGTGTGTTCTACATTGATGAAGACAGCTGGCAAGTACATGTTACCGATATTTACGATAATCGCGACCAACTGTATCGTGTAGCAATGGCTTATGGCCTTAACTACTACGAAGTACCGACTCAGTGGAGTACGCTTGAGGTTTACCACGACCTTAACTCACGTCGCTACTTAGCCATTGGTTTAGATAACCAAGAAAAGATGTATGATTTTTCTCAGTCATTTAATGATAATGAGTTCACATCGAGCGCTTTACGTCGCGCTGGCAGATAGTATAAAAGCAGGCACCTAGTTTCCTAGGTGCCTTTTTTCTTTCACATCGCGTTTGTCTATTAACGCACAGGTTTTCCTCTTTATAACAGACAAACAAATCCTCAGTTCAAGGCGAATTTAATTTATGAAGTATTTGGTTTATGCCAGCCTGATCCTAAGCGGTGCGAGTTTTGCACAAGACGCACCTTTAAGTGCGATTAGCGCGATTAATGCAGATAAAGCACTCCTTACCGATATCACACAAACCTCAGCAGGGCTCATTGCTGTGGGTAAGCACGGTACGGTCATTAAAAGTGTTGATGGTAACAATTGGCAACAAGCACAATCAGTGCCTACACAAGTATTACTAACGGCGGTTGAATTTACTAATGATTCTCACGGCTGGGCATGTGGACATGACGCCACAATTATAAATACCACCGACGGTGGTGAAAACTGGCAGTTACAACAAGCAAAGCCCTCACTTGATAAACCCTGTTTAGATATTTATTTTAAAGACGATTTACATGGTTATGCCGTGGGCGCCTACGGTATGTTTTATCAAACCAGTGATGGCGGCGAACATTGGCAAAAACGTTTTTTAGATTCACTGTTATTTAGTGAAGATAGAGCGTACTTAAACGATTTAAAACAAACCGATCCCGAAGGGTATGAAATAGAAACTTCGTCTATTTTGCCACATTTTAACCGCATAGAACCGACTAGCACGGGTTTAATGCTGGTCGGTGAGATGGGCTTAATGGCAAAAAGTGATGACGATGGCCAAACTTGGCAACGTTTAGATGAAATTTACCCTGGCTCGTTTTTTGGTTTTGCTTCTGATTCATCGCAACAAATCGTCGCAGGGCTACGCGGTAATATTTTCGTAAATAAAACCGACAGTGGACAATGGCAGCATTTAGAAAATGACAAAACCGCCACTATTAATAGCATTATCAACTACAACAATAAACAATGGCTATTACTGGCTAATAGCGGTGTTATTTTTCATCTAAAAGATGATGAGTTGTCATACGAGCAATTGGCCGATGGTAAGGCAATACTTGATGGTGTAATTGTTAAAGATAGACTTATTCTGGCGACAGAAAATGGCATTAAAGTGAAGGAGTTGACCCCTTAATGCAAGCAATTTTAGATTTTTTAGAAAAAGCGATTTTTAGACACCGCTTAGTGGTGCTCATAAGTTTTGTGTTGATCACCTGTTTATTGGTTTTTAAAGCAACACAGATTCAACTTGATGCGTCATTTAATAAAAATATTCCGCTCAATCATGAATACATGAAGGTATACACTAAACATGAGAAACAGTTTGGTGGTGCAAATAGTATTTTAATTTCCGTATGTGACGACAGCGGAGATATTTTCAATCCTGAATTTTTTACCCAATTAAAAGCAGTGCACGATCAGCTTTATTTTATTCCTGGGGTAAATCGTCCTTTAGTAAATTCTATCTTTTCACCCAGTGCCCGTTTTGTTGAAGTCGTTGAAGACGGTTTTGCCGGTGGCCCTATCATTCCAGCTAACTTTAAAGCAGACAAGCAAGGGTTAGGCGTTGTAAAAGAAAATATTGAAAAGGCAAAAGTAGTTGGTCGTATGATAGCAAGCGATTATTCGTGTGCCATGGTCACCGCCCAACTGTTAGAGACTGATCCGCAAACACAAGAAAAATTAGACACTCTCGCTTTTGCAAAAAAATTAGAAACCGAAATTCGTGAACCTTTAAGTACTGATAATATCAGTATTCATATTATCGGTTTTGCAAAAATGGCTGGCGATATCGCTGAAGGTGCAAAAGGGGTTGTTTTATTTTTTGCCATCGCGATTGCGTTTACATTCGTCATGGTATGGCTATTTTGTGGCAGCTTGAAACTCACTATTTTACCGATTGTGTGTTCTATTATTGCCGTTATTTGGCAGTTAGGATTGCTTTCTAGCTTAGGCTTCGGTCTTGATCCTATGTCTATCTTAGTGCCATTTTTAGTCTTCGCTATTGGCGTAAGTCACGGTGTGCAGATGATCAACGCCATTGGTAAAAAAGTCACTGAGGGCAAAACGACCGCCGTATGTTGTCAATCTAGCTTTAGAGCTTTGCTGGTACCAGGTGGGATTGCGTTGTTATCAGATACGGTTGGCTTTTTAACACTTTTAACTATAGATATCGGCATCATTCGTGAACTGGCTATTACAGCAAGTTTAGGGGTGGCTGTTATTATATTTACTAATCTTATTTTATTGCCTGTATGGGCATCGTATATGCGTTTTGAAAACAGCATCCATATTCAATCGGGTGATGCCAACAAACCGAATATACTCGATGCAATGCGCGATTTATTAGTTAAAGCAACTGACCCAAAAACAGCAAAAATGATCATAGGTTTTACCTTGGTTTTATTTGCACTGGGCTATTGGCAAGCGGATAAAATGCGAATCGGTGATTTACACGCAGGTGCGCCATCGTTGCACCAAGATGCACGTTACAACCAAGATACCTTTTTAATATCGGACAAATACACCATTTCGTCTGATATTTTAAAAGTGATTGTGGAAGCATACCCTGCGGCCTGTACAGAGCACGATGTAATGGAACGTATATCGCGTTTTCAATATAAAGTTGAAAACTTAGCAGGTGTGCAGTCAGCAGTGAGCTTAAGTTCAGTGGCACAATCAGTCAATGCCGGTTACAACGAGGGCAATTTAAAGTGGCAAAGTTTGCCGCGCAATTCTGCCAGCTTAGTGCAATCAACGTCACGTGTGGAAACAAGCACAGGGTTATTAAACGGTGATTGCTCGGTAATGCCGGTGATTATTTTTTTAGACGATCACAAAGCACAAACAATTGATAACGTGATTGCAAAAGTAAAACAATTTGCTGATGAAGAGGGCACAGACAAGCTTGCTTTCAAATTGGCATCAGGGCCAGTTGGTGTTATGGCTGCAACGAATGAATCTGTTTCAGCAGCACAAATACCCATGATGCTCTATGTTTACGGTGCGGTTATTATTTTATGCTTACTTAGTTTTAAGAGTGTAAAAGCAACAATTGCGGTGGTATTACCCTTGTACATAGTATCAACCCTTGCACAAGCACTGATGGTACAGCTTGAGATTGGTCTGACTGTTTCAACGTTACCAGTGATTGCTCTGGGTGTAGGTATTGGTGTTGATTACGGTATTTATATTTTGTCATCGATGATGGGGCAGTTAAAACAAAACGTACCATTGAGTATTGCTTATCGTAATGCATTAGTTGAACGTGGTAGTGCGGTGTTATTTACCGGTATTACATTAGCGATTGGTGTAAGTACGTGGATTTTTTCTGATTTGAAGTTCCAAGTTGATATGGGAATTCTGCTTACCTTCATGTTTTTAGTAAATATGTTGGGCGCAGTGTTACTTTTACCTGCAATTGGCAGCTTGCTCTGGACTGACCAGAAAAAATAAGGTGAATAAATTTGCTCCAAAATGGCCAGTAATGGCCATTTATATCTATATTTTGTGAATAGATGACCAAATAGCTGAAATGCTTAAAATGTTTTCATCGAAAAGGCTGTTTATTAGTTTCAAAAGGGTTAGAATTTAACTGACTCCACGCTAATAAATGGCTGTACAAATACTCTGCTAAACTAGCAGTGATAGATTAAGGAACATACAATGACACGAAATGAAGGCCAAGCCTCGGTTATTTTAGATAACGTCTGTAAGCTTATCCAGAAAAAAGTTCGCGCTGATAATGTGTTACTCGTTGAGAAATTCGCCAAAGCCTTGTACAGCAATATGTCTAAAGAGGATTTGGCAAATCGCAACGACAGTGACTTATATGGTGCTGCACTTAGCCTTTGGAATTCGCTAGAAAAAAATACATCAGATGACGCAGTTATTCGCGTTTTCAACCCTGAAGTGGCAAAAGATGGCTGGCAGTCATCGCATACCATTGTAGAGATCATTGCTAAAGATATGCCATTTTTAGTTGACTCTGTGCGTATGGCCATGACACGAGAAAACATTGCCTCTCACTTACTTCTACATAGCCCACTGAAAATTCAACGTGATAAAAACGATAAAATATCAGGGTTATCAAGCTTAAAAGCAGAGCAAGAATCAACATCAACAAAAACAGTATTCTTCATAGAAATTGACCGTCAAACAGAT
The DNA here is from genome assembly GCF_000184065.1 of Pseudoalteromonas sp. SM9913. NCBI lineage: Bacteria > Pseudomonadati > Pseudomonadota > Gammaproteobacteria > Alteromonadales > Pseudoalteromonadaceae > Pseudoalteromonas > Pseudoalteromonas sp. SM9913. The sequence goes on along the minus strand of NC_014803.1, from coordinate 1,765,656 downwards.
GCTACTGTTATTGAGTCTTTCAAAAAAGAACTTGAATCTGTACTCGTTGATGTATCGGTTGCGGTTGAAGATTGGCAGCCTATTCGCGAAAAACTAATCGCAGTTAGCAAAAGCTTACCTAAAAGCCACAAAGATAAAAATGATAACGAAATAAATGAAACCGTTGAGTTCTTAGATTGGCTAGTAAAAGACAACTTTACATTAATGGGTTACCGCCAATATGAGCTTTCGCCAGTCCAAGGTGATTATCAATTAAAAGGTAAAATGGATACCAGCTTAGGGTTAATGAAAAACTCAGATGCTGAGCATACACGTTTGCTTTCTGAGTTACCTGAAGTGGCTCGTCAAGAAGCACGTAGTAGTAACTTATTAATTTTAACAAAAACCAATTCATTATCTCGAGTTCATCGCCCAGCCTATATTGATTATGTGGGTGTTAAGCGTTTTGATGACAAAGGTAATGTGATTGGTGAAGACCGTTTTATAGGTTTATTCTCATCTAACTTTTATAATAACAGCGCTGCTGATGTCCCAGTTCTTAAAAGCAAGATTAATCGCATTATGGATATGTGTGATTTTGCTAAGGGTACACATGCATACAAAGCGGTATTAAACATCTTAGAAACCTACCCACGTGACGAATTAGTGCAAGCTCGCGAACATGAGCTACTTGAAGTTGCTATGGGCGTGTTACAAATTCAAGAACGCGATATGTGTCGTTTATTTGTTCGCAAAGATGCATACGGTCGCTTCCTATCTTGTATGGTGTATGTACCACGTGAACGTTATAACACGGCGCTGCGCCGCGAAACGCAGGCTATTTTAGCAAATGCATTTAATTCTGACGTTAAAGTCGAATTTACTACCTATTTCTCAGAGTCAACACTGGCGCGTACTCATTACACCGTTCGTGTGACCGATAACAATATTGAATATAACGTGAAAGACATAGAAAATAATCTAATAGAAGCCGCTCGTACCTGGGAAGATAAACTCCAATCAGCCTTACTAGAATCTGCTGGTGAAGCACGTGGTAACGAATTAAACCGTAAATACTGCAACGCTTTTGCACGTTCATACAAAGAAGAAGTACTTCCAAGTGCCGCTGTTGTTGATATTGAAAAGCTAGAAATGCTAAACGATGACAACAAACTTGAGATGTTGTTTTATCGTCCACAAGAAGAGGCGAGCAGCAATATTGTTCGTTTAAGCTTATTCCACAAAGATGAGCCAATTCACTTATCAGATGTGATGCCAATGCTGGAAAACTTTGGTTTACGTGTTGTAGGTGAAACACCTTACTCAGTTAAAACCAGTGATGGTGGCATTAATTGGATCATGGACTTCTCAATGCTGATTGATAGCAAAGGGATGGCCGATTTTGATAAAATTTCCGCACGTTTTCGTGCCGCACTAACCAGTGTGTGGGCAAATCGTTTAGAAAACGATGGTTTTAACCGTTTAGTGTTAATGGGTGGGTTAACCGGTCGCGAAGCATCAATTTTACGTGCGTACGCTAAATACATGCGCCAAATTGGGGTTACTTTCTCGCAAACGTACATCGAAAGTACCTTTGCTAATTACCCACACATCGCGGCTAAAATCGTTAATTTATTTGCTAAAAAATTCTCAGTTAAAAGTCCTGCAAGTGCTAAAACACTTGAAAAACTAGGCTTAGAAATTTATGCAGAGTTAGAAAACGTAGCGAATCTTGATGATGACCGTATTATCCGTTTATACGTTGATATGATTGTTGCAACGCTGCGTACAAACTACTTCCAAAAAGATGCTGAAGGTAAGTTTAAGTCATACATTTCACTTAAAATTCAACCAAGTTTAATTCCAGAAGTACCACTGCCTGTGCCTGCGTTTGAGATTTTCGTTTACTCGCCGCGTGTTGAAGGTGTGCATTTACGCTTTGGTAAAGTTGCGCGTGGTGGCCTACGTTGGTCAGACCGTCGTGAAGACTTCCGTACTGAAGTTTTGGGCTTGGTAAAAGCGCAGCAGGTTAAAAACACCGTAATTGTACCGGTTGGTTCAAAAGGTGGCTTTGTATGTAAACAACTGCCTAGTGAGCGCGAAGCGTTTATCAAAGAAGGCCAAGAATGTTACAAAATCTTCATTCGTGGCTTATTAGATATCACAGATAATATTGAGCGCGGCGAAGTTGTACCTGCTGTTGATGTTACTCGTCATGATGAAGACGATGCATACCTAGTGGTTGCAGCGGACAAAGGAACTGCGACTTTCTCTGATATTGCGAACGGTATCGCAATCGAATATAACTTCTGGCTAGGTGATGCGTTTGCATCAGGTGGTTCAGTAGGTTACGACCATAAGAAAATGGGTATTACTGCGCGTGGTGCATGGGAGTCTGTTAAGCGTCATTTCCGTGAAATGGATATTAACTGTCAAACCACAGACTTTACTGCCGTTGCCATTGGTGACATGGCCGGTGATGTATTTGGTAATGGTATGTTGTTATCAAAGCACATTCGTTTGCAAGTGGCGTTTAACCACTTACATATTTTTGTGGATCCAAACCCTAATGCAGCTGCTTCTTACCCAGAGCGCGAGCGTTTATTTAATTTGCCACGTTCATCATGGGAAGATTACAACAAAGAGTTAATTTCAAGCGGCGGTGGTGTGTTCTCTCGTGCAGCCAAGTCGATTACGCTAAGCCCAGAAATGAAAAAAATGTTGGGCACTAAAAAAGCCAGCATGACGCCTAATGAATTGATCAAAGCCTCACTTATGATGGAGTTTGATTTATTGTGGAATGGCGGTATTGGTACATACATTAAGCACTCTAAAGAAACAGATGCGGATGTAGGGGACCGTGCAAACGATGCACTGCGCATTAATGGTAAAGACCTTGGCGCTAAAGTCTTTGGCGAAGGCGGTAACTTAGGGGCAACCCAGTTAGGTCGTATTGAATTTGCAGCTAAAGGTGGCCGTGTTAATACTGACTTTATCGATAACGTAGGCGGTGTTGCGTGTTCAGATAACGAAGTAAACATTAAAATCTTACTTAATGGTTTAGTTGCCGAAGGTGATTTAACACGTAAGCAACGTGATGAGTTACTTTACTCAATGACCGACGAAGTATCTGAATTAGTGCTTAAAGACTGTTATCGTCAAACACACACTTTATCGATTACCCAATCAAAAGGGACTTCAACGCTTAAAGAAAAAATTCGTTTTATTCATGCGCTTGAAAAAGAGGGCAAATTAGACCGTACGATTGAGTTTATTCCGACGGATGAGGAGTTAGCAGAGCGTGCTGCCGCAGGCAGAGATTTAACACGTCCTGAGCTTTCAGTGTTGGTCTCTTATGCGAAAATGGTTCTTAAAGAGTCATTAGTAACCGACGAAATTACCGAAAACCCTTACTATCGTCAGTTATTGGTTAAATCATTCCCACGTCCATTACGTGAGAAGTTTAACGATGCTATGAATAATCACCCACTACGCAAAGAGATCATTGCCACTAAGTTAGCAAATAATATTGTTAACGATATGGGCTTAAACTTTATGGTGCGTATGAATGAAGAAACAGGTGCAAACGAAGCTGAGATTGCATTATGTTATTCAATCGCAAGTGAAATATTCCAAATGCGTGACACTTGGTTATCGATTAGTGATTTAGATAACAAGATACCGTCTAACGTACAAACAGAAATGTTGTACCAGTTACGTCGTACTGTTCGTCGTGCAACTCGTTGGTTCTTACGTCATCGTACGAAAGCACAAACCATTGAGCAATCAATTGAAGCATTTGCACCAACGTTTGCCGATTTAAGTGAAAACTTAACTAAATACATCGTGAAAACAGAAAGCGATCGTATAGAAAGTGCACGTGAAGAGCTAACGCAAAGCGGTGTTCCGGTTGAGATTGCTCAGCGTATTGTATCGTTATCAAGCTTGTTCTCTGTAATGGACTTGACACAAATTGCGCAAAACTCTAATCGTAAAATCGATATGGTATCGCACACTTACTTCAAACTTGGTGCGCAAATGGGGCTACATTGGTTCTTAGACCAAATTACTAATCAACCTGTTTCAAACCATTGGCAAGCACTTGCGCGTGCTTCATATCGTGAAGAGTTAGATTGGCAACAACGTACATTATCTGAAGTAGTGTTAAACAGCTTTGAAGGTGATAGTAGTGATGTTGATGGCCAAATTGAACAGTGGATGGATAGCCAAGATCTGTTGTTACAGCGCTGGAAACAAATGCTAACTGAATTTAAAACATCGCAAAGTCATGACTTTGCAAAATTCTCAGTTGCACTTAGAGAGCTTATGTTACTAGGCCACAACTGTGATACCTCTGCAAAGTAATAAACTGCAACTGATTAAAATTAATCGTTAAACAGTTTTTTGTTATATAATACCTCAGCCTTGTCTGAGGTATTTTTTTGTCTACAACTTTAAGAGGATTATATTCATGTTTTACGATTTAGCTCGCCGTTTTATGTTTACCCGTGATGCGGAGTGGGCCCATGATTTTGCTCTTAATAACTTACGTCGCTTTGCTAATACACCGTTAAGTGCCGCGTGGTCACAAAGCGTGGCAAATAAGCCTGTGAACTTTTTAGGCCTCGAATTTAAAAATCCCGTAGGGCTTGCCGCTGGTCTTGATAAAAATGCCGAGTGTATTGATGCATTCGCCCAAATGGGGTTTGGTTTTGTCGAAGTAGGCACAGTAACACCGCGTCCACAAGCAGGTAACGATAAGCCTCGTATGTTTAGATTGCCACAGTCGAATGCAATTATTAATCGCATGGGCTTTAATAATAAAGGCGTTGATAATCTAGTAAATAACGTAAAAGCAGCAAAGTATGATGGCATTTTAGGTATTAATATTGGTAAAAATAAAGATACGCTGAATGAACAAGGCAAAGATGATTACATTCACTGTATGCGAAAAGTGTTTGAGTATGCATCTTACATAACCGTCAATATTTCATCGCCGAATACACCAGGATTGCGTGACTTACAATATGGCGCAGCATTAGATGACCTATTGCAAAGTTTAAAAAATGAGCAGTTAGATTTAATTGCCAAGCATAATAAAAATGTACCTATGCTGGTTAAAATTGCGCCAGACTTAGATCCTATTCAAATTGAACAAGTGAGCGAATCACTATTAACGAATAAAATTGATGGTGTGATTGCCACAAATACCACCCTTGAGCGTAGCCTAGTGCAAGGTCAGCAGTATGCTGATGAAGCAGGAGGGTTATCGGGTGCTCCGGTTAGAGAGCGTTCAACTCATATTGTTTCTGAACTAAAACGTTTAACTAATAATCAATTACCTATCATTGGTGTAGGCGGTATTGATGACGTTCAATCGGCTAAAGAGAAGATGAACGCAGGGGCTGATTTGATTCAAGTTTACACTGGATTTATTTATAAAGGACCACAATTGGTCAAGTCGATCATTAACGACTTATAAGGATCAGTTATGTAAGCTTTTGATCGTTCGATAAATGTTCTAAAAAGACGTTTTAAAAATGGTCAAAAGCAGCTATACTCTAAGCTTATTGTCTTATTTTATTTTTTTAAGTACTAAGTAGGGAGGAGCAAATGTTACAAGCGTCAAAGCAATGGCAGTGGATAGCGTGTGCTGAAAAAAACCGCTTACTGCTTGATTTAAATGACGATATGCAACTATGCACCCCTTATAAACTAAGGCAATTAACAGATTGCACCTTTAAAAACCCTTACTTTAGTTTAGAAGACGCCGCTTTTTATGAGCAGGTATATTATTACCTCGAGCAGTTTAACTTATGGAATCCTGCGCAATTATGTCAAATAGCGCTCAATGCCACCGCGGTTAAGTTTCAATTAAAGCCCGTTTTAGCTAAGAGTTGGTTTTTTAAACCCTACACGGGTACAACACCTAGTACTGAAGCCGTTATCAACTTGAGCTCTGAATCTCAAACTGGCGAGTTTTTAATTGTGGAGCATTGCCCTGATGCTTCTGTGTGTATTAATTTAAGCGAAACCTTTGCGCTTGACGATAATTTATCACTCTCACAGTTTGAAGTGATCCGCGTATTAAACAACCGTGTTCACCCGCTTATTATCTCACAGTACGATAGTCAAACCGCTTAATCTAATTTAGTTTTCCCACCGTGTTTATGGCGTATTTGTACGCAAACCTATGTTATAATCCCGCGCAATTAGCTATTAAGGGTTTTTACTTTGCAATTTATCGCACTTACTTCTATCGGAATCGAAAATTTATTGGTTGATGAACTTACAGAGCTTGGCGCTACGGTGTCAAAACAAACTGTGGGTTCTGTTCGCTTTGAGGCTGACTCATTGCTAGCGCAAAAGGTGTGTTTATCAACACGCTTTGCTACGCGTGTACTTATGCTTATTGAAGAAAAAGAAGGCGTAAATGACAAAGACAGCTTGTATAAATTTGCACGCTTACAACCTTGGCAAGAGTGGTTTGGGCCTACGCAAACCTTTGCTGTTGACTTTAATGGCACAAACGACTCGCTTAAAAATACCCAGTTTTCAGGGTTAGTGATTAAAGATGCGATTGTTGATTATTTTAATGATCTGTATGAACAGCGCCCAAATGTTGATAAGCAAGATGCCAATGTGCGAGTGGTTGCACGTTTAAATCGCCATGGTGTTTCTCTTTATATTGATTACTCAGGCCCGCGTTTATCAGAGCGTGGTTACCGTCAAGGTCAAGGTAAAGCACCAATTAAAGAACATTTAGCTGCAGCGATTATTAAGCGCAGTGGCTGGCTTGAAAATGTTAATCAGCCTTTATTTGATCCATGTTGTGGTGCTGGTACTATTTTAATTGAAGCCGCTGGAATGGCGCGTAATGAAGCGCCAGGTCTATTTCGTGAAGGCTTTGCGTTTGAACGTTTACCAAGCTTTAGAGTGGCAAAATTCAAAGAACTTAAAGAGCAGCTTTTAGCGAATATTACTGTTCCTAAATTATGGCTAATTGGCCATGATTACGACGCAAATGTCCTTGATAAAGCCATTGCCAATGCGCAGCGCGCAGAACTTGATACGGTAATTAAGTTTAAACAAAGCGATGCAACTAAATTGACTGCGGTTGCTAAATTGCCGGGTGTTGTTATTTCTAACTTACCTTATGGTGAGCGAATTGGCTCTATGGCTGAGCTGGTTAACTTACATCGTAGTTTAGGTGTTGGCTTTAAAAAACACTTCAACCACTGGAAACTAGCTTTATTAGGCATGGATGAAAGCTTGTTTAAACTGCTTAAATTGGTGAAGCAAAAACGTTATAAATTTAAAAATGGTCCACTTGATGTTGAATTAAACTTGTATCAACTTGATGACAAGCAAGTGAGTCTTACCACGGATGACAAACCGGCTTTAAACTTTGAAGGCTCAATGGCTTTTGCTAATCGCTTGAAAAAGAATAAGCAAGGCTTAAAAAATTGGCTTAAGCAAAATCAAGTACATGCCTATCGCGTGTATGATGCAGATATTCCTGAATATAACGTTGCGGTTGATATTTATGGTGATTCAGCGGTTATTTTTGAATACGCAGCACCAAAAGAAATTGATGAAAAAACCTCAGAAAAACGCTTGCAAGATGTTATTAGCTTAACAGCGCAACAACTGGATATTGCACCTGAAAACATTGCGGTAAAAGTACGTAAAAAGCAAAAAGGTGAAGAACAATATACCCCGATGGCTAAGCAAAACAGAACCATGGTGGTAGAGGAGTTTGGTGCTAAGTTTAAAGTTAACTTATTTGATTACTTAGACACCGGACTATTTTTAGATCACCGTCTTGCGCGTCGTTACATTCAAGAAAATGCAAAAGATAAACGCTTTTTAAATTTGTTTGCCTACACGGGAACAGCGTCGGTTCATGCTGCATTAGGCGGTGCAAAAGCAATTACTACCGTTGATTTATCTAAAACCTACCTAAAATGGGGGCAAGATAACTTTGCGCTTAACGATATTAGCAATACGCGTTATCGGTTTGAGCAAGCCGACTGTTTAAAATGGCTAGAGCATGCACAAGGACAATACGACTTGATCTTTTTAGACCCTCCAACATTCTCTAACTCTAAGCGAATGAAAGATGCGTTTGATGTACAAAATGATCACATTAAGCTGTTAACTTGGGTTAAAAAAATATTGAGCCCATCGGGTACGCTTATATTTTCTAACAATAAACGCGGCTTTGTGATGGACGAAGTAGGGTTAATGGGCTTAGGCTTAAAAGCGGAAAATATTTCAGAAAAAACCTTATCTCCCGATTTTAAACGTAATAAAAAAATTCATAATAGCTGGTTAATTAAACATGGCTAAGTGGGTTTTATATCACACAGACGGTTGCCACTTGTGTGAGCAAGCAGAGCAACTGTTAAAGCCGTTACTTTCATCAGCTGATGAATTACAACTTATTGATATTATGAGCGATGACTCATTAATTTTAGAGTATCAAATCAGTATTCCGGTTTTAAAAAATCAACAAGGTCAGCAATTGTTTTGGCCATTTACTGCACCTCAGGCGCAGCAGTTTTTAGCGCAAGCAGAATAAGAGTAAAGATTAATTATGGATTTAATTAGAATTTCAAAAGCACAATTAGCCTACGGTACGCACCCATTATTAGATAATGCCGATGCGGTTATAGAAAGCGGTGAACGTGTGTGTATTGTAGGGCGTAACGGTGCAGGAAAATCAACGCTTCTGAAAGTCTTAGATGGCCAAGTAATACTCGATGACGGCGAAATAAACCAAGTCGGTAGTTTAAAAATATCGCGTTTAGAACAAGATCCGCCTAAAGGCGCAAGCGGCACTGTATTTGATTATGTTGCCCAAGGTATGCCTGAAATTGCTAACTTACTGATTGATTTTCATCATGTAAGTACACAATTGCAAACAGATTGTACTGATCAGTTACTCAACAAACTAGAGCGCTTATCAAATAAGTTAGAAGCAGCTGATGGCTGGCGTTTTGATAGCCGTATTCAACTGGTTTTAACCCAACTAGAATTAACCCCCGATGCAAAACTAGAATCACTTTCTGGTGGTTGGTTACGTAAAGTTGCACTTGCGCGTGCGCTAGTGAGCGAGCCTGATTTATTATTACTCGATGAGCCTACCAACCACTTAGATATGACAAGTGTAATGTGGTTAGAGCAATTTTTAAAAGAGTTTAAAGGCGGGATTGTATTTATATCGCATGACCGTGCTTTTATTCGCGCCGTTGCAACACGTATTTTAGATTTAGATCGCGGTAAACTAATTTCTTATCCAGGTGATTATGCCACTTACTTAGAACAAAAAGCGCATGATTTAAAAGTGGAAGAAACGCAAAATGCATTGTTCGATAAGCGTTTAGCGGAAGAAGAAGCGTGGATCCGCCAAGGTGTTAAAGCGCGTCGTACGCGTAACGAAGGGCGTGTTCGTGAGCTTAAACAATTACGTAATGAGCGTAAAAAGCGTGTTGATCAAGTAGGCAAAACCGATTTCAATATTGAAACGGCTGATCGTTCAGGTAAATTAGTGTTTGAAGCGAAACACTTACACCATGCATTTAAAGATAAAATCATTGCTGATGACTTCTCTACTTTGGTTATGCGTGGTGACCGTATTGGGTTAGTCGGCCCTAACGGCATTGGTAAAACAACACTATTAAAATTACTATTTGGTGATTTAAAAGCTGACAGTGGCGAAATAAAGCAAGGTGTTAATTTAGAATTTGCTTATTTTGATCAATACCGTGAAAAGCTCGATGAAGAAGCGACCGTTCAAGATAACGTAGCTGAGGGTAAGCAAGAGGTCATGATGGGCGGGCGTTCTCGCCATGTATTAGGTTATTTACAAGACTTTTTGTTCCCGCCAGCACGTGCTCGTACCCCCGTAAAAGCGCTCTCAGGTGGTGAAAAAAATAGATTACTTCTGGCTAAGTTATTCTTAAAGCCATCCAATATATTGGTTCTTGATGAGCCTACCAACGACTTAGACATAGAAACGTTAGAGTTACTAGAAGATATCATCAATCAATACCAAGGTACTGTGCTGATAGTTAGCCATGACCGTGAGTTTATTGATAATACGTGTTCGAGTGTATGGGCATTTGAAGGTAACGGCAAAGTCACTGATATAGTTGGTGGCTACAGTGATTATGAAGCGTATACCAACTATTTGGCGGAGCAGCACAAAGAGTTGCAAAAGCAGCCAGTCAAAAAAGTTGAAAAAACAGAGCCAACGCCAGTTAAAAGTAATAACAAAGCAAATAAACTCTCTTACAAATTAAAACTTGAACTAGAGCAACTACCTAATAAAATGGAACAACTTGAAGCTGAGCTTGAAAAACAACAAGAACGAGTAAGTCACGAAGACTTTTTCAAGCAAGACAGTGATGTAACAGCTAAGGAATTGAACCATTTAGCCCAACTTGAGTCTGACCTTGAAGCCGCTTTTGAGCGTTGGGAAGAACTTGAAGAATTAAAGAATCAGTAGTAAGGAATAAAATGAAATATAAATTACTCGCGGCCAGTGTTTTAGCAACACTGAGTACATCGGCATTAAGTGCTACCTATGCGTTAACGGAGTTAGGTAACTTTGAAAACGCAAAACATACTTATGTTACCGATGTGAGTGAAAACGGACATGTCATTGGGCTTGCTAATGGCTTATACAATATCCCAATTGATATTAGTTATATTGATTTTACCGATAGTTTAATTAAGAACGCTTATACTAATGAAGTAAATTCATTTGAACTAAGTGACAAAGAAATTACGTTTACACTTGATGACATCGAAAACAACGACGCTATTTATACCAATGCTGATGCGCATACTTTTATGGTTCGTTTCTTGTCAAACTTATCTGCTAACTTTGAATATCAAAAAATTAGCTCAATTGTTGCTACAAATTACAACAGTGGTGTAATTACAGAGCAATCTTTGTTTGATGTGGCTTCGGTTGATTATGATGGATTAACGCGATCGACCAGCAACTTTTATAATGCTGTTGCACAGGACGGTACGACCGTAGGTTGGGGCAGTGCACCGTTTGATAAAATCACTTTTACACCAGATGGTGAAACTGAAGAAGAAACTTGGTTTACCCGAGAGTTTATAGAACGTGGTATTTTAATTTCTGAAGGCGGTGTAGAAGTGCCGCTTGTTCCAGAATTTACTGAACATGGTGGGACGAGTAAAGCGTCTGATATTGTTGCCACTGACACGGGTTACGTTGTTGTTGGTAATGTATCAGTGAGTATCCCTACAGAGAGACAAACCTTAATTGCTGATAATTGTGATGGTCTTGATGAACCTGTAATGACGTGTATTGAATCAATTAATAGTCGTAACACACGTGGTTTATTTAATAAAACAGCGGTTAAGTGGACATTAGATAGTGCCTATAATGTAACCTCAACAGAATTGTTAGGTTTAGCGCTGACACCAAAAGAAGATGAAGACAGTAACCCATTTATTAGTAATGCATTAGCGGTTAATAAAAATGGCGTTGCGGCCGGTTTTTCTAATACCCGTTACTTTGATAGAGATTCCACAATTTTAACGATGCCAGTTTACTTTAAAGATGGTGAAGTGGTTGATTTTATTGAACAAAGAGATGACTGGCAAAGTGGTAAAGCATTTGCTATCAACGATAACGATATTGTTGTAGGTTATGCGACCAAGCGAATAGAAGGCACGCTAAGAAACAAACTTTTTTACCATGATATAAATACAAACACGACCGTGTTTCCTGAAGGTTACTTTATAAGCTCAAGCTCATATGCAAATGACATTAATAATCAAGGTTACATTGTTGGTGAAGGTGAAATTGGTGAATCTGAGAACACTCGTCGTTCAGAAGCCTTCATTTATAAAATTGGCGATGACAAGATCACTAACCTAAATAAATTGCTGCCTTGTTATGACAGTGATGGTGAAACCAGTTTCAGCTATAAAATGGTAGAAGCTAAATCGATTAATGAAAACAACGAAGTATTTGGTGTTGCAACTAAAACAGTTGAAAAACGAAATTCATTGGGCGGAGTTGTTACCGATGTAAATGGTAATATTGAGTATGAAAGTGTAGCCGTTGCGGTAAAACTTTCGCCTATCCCTAATGGTGAAGTTGAGAATTGTAAAGCCCCAGATGCTGAATTTTACGAACGCAGTTCTGCGAGCTTTTCTTGGTTTGGTTTATTATTACTACCACTTGTTGGTTTAAGACGTGTATTTAGATTTTAAATGAGCTTAAATCGTTAAACAGAACGACTAAAAAACCCAACTTGTTAAGTTGGGTTTTTTTTGTCTATAGTAATGTAAGCATTTAAAGGAAGAGAGGCTAATTATTTCTCATTCCCCATGCCCGCCTTACAGAGCGGCGCCAAATTAGATCTATTCCAAAGTAGCCAATGACACTGGCGATAGAGGCGCATACCAAAGAACCGACTAAGAATGCAGGGCCAATTGTCGTTAAGCTTTCTATAAACCATGCCCAACTGGCTTCGAACGCAAAGTGTTGTTCTGGTTGATTAAGTACTAATGTACCAACAAGGTAGGAGCCGTAAAAAATTGGCGGCATAGTCAGTGGATTAGTGATCCAAACTAGCGCAACAGAAATGGGTAAATTAACTCTCAAAATTATCGCTGCGGCAGCCGCGAGCACCATTTGAAAAGGAACAGGGATGAAAGCAAAAAAGAGCCCAACAGCAAAAGCACCTCGTGCCGAACGTCTATTTAAATGCCAAAGGTTAGCATCATGTAAAAGACGGCCAAATATTCTTAGCGATTTGTGATGTCTAATTTTATTTGGATCGGGTAAAAACCGTTGGATCGTTTTTTTAGCCATTTAAAGCAACCATTTACTTCTGTGTGGATGAGTCTTGGGTTTGTTATCGGAGTTGTTGTTACCGTATTTTATTACCAAACCCTTGAATTTACAGTTATCACAATTTCAATCCTCATTGTGAGCACGTATTTTAAGCCGTTTTTAACTGTATTGTTAGGCTTTATTTTCGGTATTTGCTGTGTAGCAGCACATTTTATCTTGTTTTATTCATTTGAATTACCTAATCAGCACGAAAAATACGCATATTCTGTCAATGTTGTTGTCGAAGAGGTCATTTCTTCAACCCCTCCACAATACGTAAAAGTGAAAATAACCCGTTTGGAAGATAGCGAATATAGTCAGTTTAGAGCACCTAATGCCTTATTAAGTATTAATTCAACACAACCTATTCAGCCAGGTGATGCTTTTACTGCTCAAGTTAGGTTAAAAAATTTTAGGGGGATTAAAAATTTTACTGTGTTCGACAGTCAACTCTATGCCTTTACACAAAAAATAGCGTTTAAAGGTACAGTATTAAATAAGCAGTTAGCGATTTACAACCGTCCACAAAATAATCATATCGCGGCTTACCGGACTTATGTCAAAAAGCTCGTAAGTAGTGCTGAACTTAATTGGCTATATTATGTGCTCTTAACTGGAGACAAGTCGTTAATGACCTTTGAGCATAAACAATTAATGCAAAGTCTTGGGTTAAGTCATTTACTGGCTATTTCTGGATTGCATATCTCTTTGGTTTTCGGCTTTTGTTATTTTGCAGTGCGCTGTTTACTTAAGTTGATTAAGCCTGAACTAAATCAATCATTAAATATTGCTATTTTTTATAGCGCTGCTGGCTTTGTTGCCGCTTTTATTTATGTTTACTTGAGTGATTTCATTATTTCGGCAACCCGCGCCTTAATTATGTTGGGTTGTTATTTGTTGCTTTATTATTTAGCGAAGCAAGCGCTTAGATGGCGAAGTATTTTATATGCGTTGGTTATTATTCTAGCGGTTAATCCATTTAGTTTGCTTAATCCTGGCCTGTATTTTTCCTTTTTAGCGGTATGTATTATTTTTATGGTTTTAAAACAGTTTCCGCTGCGAGGTCATTCATTGTTAGCCAATATTCGCACTCTTTTTATTATTCAACTGGGATTATTTATTGGCTTATTACCGCTGTCATTATACTTTTTTAATGGCGTGAGTTTAGCAGGTTTAGTTTTAAATCTTGTCGCTATTCCCATTTTATCTTTTGTATTAATGCCTGCTTTATTTTTAAGTGTGTTGCTGGGGTTATTAACCGACTGGCATGCGTTTATTGTGTTGTATGATTTTCCACTGACCTATATTTATCAAATGTTGCTGGCAATACCGCAGCACATACGTTGGCTTAATGTTGGTCAGGTAAGTATAACCACTGTGGTGCTGCTTTATAGTGTCGTTCCTTTACTTTATTTTATTGAGCTTCGCGTACTGGCGTGTATTCCGCTTTTGACTTTACTGTCTAATTATTATTTTACGCAATCTAGTCTTTGGCAGTTGAACGTATTTGATGTAGGCCATGGCCTAATGGTACTGATAAAAAAAGACAAACATGCGTTTATTTATGATTTTGGCCCGAGTTACTTTAATCGCTTTAGTCGTGTGCCTAGTGTATTACTACCCTATATTGACGCCCATAATCTAACGGTAAGTACCGCGATTGTCAGTCATCAAGATAACGATCATGCCGGAGGTGTTGCGCATTTTAAAGCGGCCGGTTATGCATGGAGTTTTGATTATTTTCATCCAAATGGTGTATATAACGACTGTATAGCAACAACACGCGATTTTCATGGGTTGAGTATTAAAACCTTTACTAAAGAGGAATTTAATAATAGTAATGATAATTCCTGTATCGTTAAAATCTCAGCTGCAAACTATAGTGTGCTACTTACCGGTGACATATCAAAGACGCGAGAGTCTCAATTAATTAAAAAGGAAGATGATTTACAAAGTACCGTTTTGATAAGCCCACACCACGGCAGTGACAGCTCCTCGAGTGACGAGTTTATTAAGGCAGTAAACCCAACGATTGTGATTCATTCAAGTGCCTATCAAGGTCAGTGGCAATTTCCAAGTAAAGCGGTAGTTGAGCGTTACAATAAAATAAACGCCAAACAATATAGCACCGGTGATGTAGGACAAGTTAGAGTTGATTTTTATGCTAAGCACCTTGAGCTTACTACAGCGAGGGCGCAGGAAAGTTATTGGTTTATCAAAGATTGACGTTTTGTTTTGCTGTTGCTAAGGATACAATAGAGGCTGTCAGTGGTTTTAGAGAGTGTTATGGATCAAAGTACTACACAAATTTATAAACGGCTTGTTTCTTACGTTGGTGCCTATAAGTCGGTTGCCATCGTCGCAATTATTGGAATGATAGGTTATTCAGGTATGGATGCATTATTTATCCAACTGATGAAGCCGTTTATCGATGAAGGTTTAAATGAGCGTAATAGTCAGGTACTTACTTATGCGCCATTTGTGGTTATTGCGTTGGTGATCGGGCGTGGCGTATTTAATTTTATGTCATCGTACTGTTTAAGCTATGTTGGTTCGCAGGTAGTGCGTGCGCTTCGCCAAGAACTATTTGAGCATATATTACATTTGCCAGTATCGTTTCATGATAAAAACTCGACTGGCGACCTTATTTCAAAAATTACCTTTGATACAGAGCAAGTACAGCAAGCGATTACCAAAGCATTGCTTATTGTAGTTCGTGAAGGCGCTTTTGTGGTGTTTTTACTTGCAGTTATGTTTTATACCAGCTGGCAATTATCGTTAATCTTTTTAGTTATTATTCCATTAGTGGCTATTATAGTGGCGGTGGTATCTAAACGTTTTCGTCATATATCTAAAAATATTCAGTCTGCGATGGGGCAAGTTACCCGCAGCTCAGAGCAAATGCTCAGTGGTCACAAAGTGATCCACGGCTTTGGTGGTCAAACTCAAGAAATCGATCAATTTTCTAAAATTAATAATCATAATCGCCAGCAACGTATCAAAATGGATGCGACTAAGGCGTTAAGTGTCTCTATCATTCAAATTTTAGCCGCCAGTGCAATGGCCGTTATTTTATGGGTGGTGTCTATGCCCTCAATGATAGACAGTATTAGCTCTGGGGATTTTGTAGTGCTCATTTCTTCGATGATGATGTTACTACGCCCGTTAAAACAGCTTGCCAATGTGAACAGCGATTTACAACGCGGTATTTCAGCTGCGCAGAGTGTATTTTTAGTGCTAGATGAAGAAATAGAAAAAGACACGGGCACCTTATCGGTTGATAAAGTTAAAGGTCATATTGAGGTAAAAAATGTCACCTTTAAATACCCAACCAAAGACGAGCCGGTATTAAATAATTTGTCTATGACTATTAAAGCGGGCGAGAGCATTGCGCTTGTTGGCCGCTCAGGCTCGGGTAAATCCACCATATCAAACTTATTACCTCGCTATTATGATTTAGAAGCGCCCAGTGAAATATTACTGGATGGTATTGCTTTAAATGAATATAAGCTCACCGATTTACGTCGTCAATTTGCTTTAGTATCGCAGCAAGTGGTGCTTTTTAATGACACGATTGCAAATAATATTTGTTATGGCCTCCAACGCGATGTATCGATGGAAGAGCTTCATGCTGTGGCTAAACAAGCTCATGTGTGGGAGTTTGTTAAAGATTTACCGGAGCAACTTAACACTATGGTTGGTGAAAATGGGGTGATGCTTTCAGGTGGTCAGCGTCAACGTATCGCGATTGCTCGCGCAATATTAAAAGATGCACCAATTTTAATTTTAGATGAAGCGACCTCGGCGCTGGATACTGAATCAGAAAAACTCATTCAACATGCCCTCGATACATTAATGAAAGACAAAACGTCTATTGTAATTGCGCATAGGTTATCGACTATTGAAAATAGTGACCGCATTTATGTAATAGACAGTGGTCAAGTTATTGAAAGTGGTACCCATACAGATTTACTTGCTAACGATGGCACTTATTCTGCGTTATGCAAAATGCAGTTTGGTGAGCAAGGGTGAGTAAAATAGAGCAAAGCTGGTATAAACCTTTTAGCTTAATTACGTTATTGCTATTACCACTGTCCGCTATTTTTGGCTGTATTTCTTTGCTGCGTAGATATTGCTATAAGTTTGGCATTTTTAAATCGTTTATCAGCAAAACACCGGTTATTGTGGTTGGTAATATAAGCGTTGGCGGTAATGGTAAAACCCCATTTGTATTATGGCTGCATGATCACTTAATCGCCCAAGGTTTATCCGTTGGTTTAATTAGTCGAGGTTACGGCGGGCAAGCAACTCATTACCCGTTATTGGTTACTGCACAAACGACTACACGAGAGGCTGGTGATGAGCCGGTGCTTTTATTTAACCGTTTACAGTGCCCATTAGTGGTTGGCCCTAATAGGCAACACAATATAGAAAAGCTCAACGCAAACTTTAAGCTTGATGTGATCATTTCTGATGATGGCATGCAGCATTACAAAATGGCACGCAGCATAGAATGTTGTATTGTTGATAGCGAAAGAAAATTTGGTAATGGTTTGCTAATGCCCGCAGGGCCACTGCGCGAAACCGTCTCTCGATTAAAGAGCGTAGACGTAGTAATTGAAAATGGCTCTGAGGGTGAGTTTAGTTATCGCTTGCAGCCATCGGTTATTAAACGCGTTGCCGATAACACGGATATAACGACGCCTTTAAAGGCTGCGCATGCGGTGAGTGCTATTGGTAACCCAGGTCGTTTTGAGGCTTCACTGCAAGCACAAGGTATTAAATTACTGTCTACACATCATTTTCGCGATCATTATGCTTATAGCGCTGATGATTTCGCTCAATTTGGCGATGACTGTGTATTAATGACAGAAAAAGATGCGGTTAAATGCCGTGATTTTGCAAAGCCTAATTGGTATTACCTGCCTGTTGATGCTCAACCAACAGCGGCGGTAATAAACACATTAAATTTACTATTAAAAGAAAAAGGGATCCATCATGGCCTTTGATACGAAGTTACTCGAAATTATTGCTTGCCCCGTGTGTAAAGGTAAGTTGCGCTTTGATAAAGAAAACCAAGAGCTGATAAGTACAGCTGCAAAGCTTGCTTATCCTGTACGCGATGATATTCCAGTATTACTTGAAAATGAAGCCCGAGAATTGTCTCTTGAAGAGGTAGAAAAGTGGAATTCGTAGTAGTTATTCCTGCGCGTTACGCTTCTACTCGTTTGCCAGGTAAGCCACTTGCTGATATTTGTGGCAAGCCAATGATCCAACATGTCTATGAAAAAGCGTGTTTGTCGGGAGCGAGTAAAGTGGTTATTGCCACCGATCATCAAAAAGTATTTGATGCGGCTAAACACTTTACCAATGATGTATTGATGACTCGAGAGGATCATCAATCAGGGACTGAACGGTTAGCAGAAGTCGTTGATTTACTAAATTTATCAGAAGATACTATCGTAGTTAATGTGCAGGGCGATGAACCATTATTATCCCCTGATAACGTGTCACAAGTGGCTACATTATTAGCGCAATCAACCGCGCCTATGGCAACCCTAAGTGTTGCCATTGAAGAGCGTGATGAGGTGTTTAACCCTAACGCGGTTAAAGTGGTCAGCGATATTAATAAAAATGCTTTGTACTTTTCAAGAGCCAGCATTCCATTTGATAGAAGTGCTATGATGGCAGAGCAGCAACCACTTAATTTAGCGCCTTTTCAACGCCATGTGGGTATTTACGCGTATCGCGCAGGGTTTATAAAGCAATATATTCAATTATCGGTATCACCATTAGAAGTTTTAGAATCACTAGAGCAGCTAAGGGTGCTTTACCATGGCTATGCGATTAAAATAGAGCAAACGCTGGTGACCCCTCATGCTGGGGTTGATACACCAGAGGATTTAGCTAAAGTCGTTGCGCATATTCAAAGTAAAGCGCGTGAATAAAGCAGATACGCCTGTGTTAAAGGTGCAATACACGCACGATGATTTTTATATTATAACTAAACCTGCAGGGCTTAATTTTCATTCAGAAGAAAGCCCTGGTTTTGTGTTTCTTGCTGAGCAACAACTAAACGAAAAATTGTTTGCGGTTCATCGTCTAGACAAAGTGACTTCAGGGCTGATCATATTAGCGCGGCATAAAGACGCTGCGGCAAAGTTTACCCAGATGTTTACTGAGCATACTATTAATAAATTTTATTTAGCTGTAAGTGATTCTAAGCCTAAAAAAAAGCAAGGCTGGGTTAAAGGTGATATGGCTAAGTCTCGCCGTGGCACGTATAAATTATTAAACTCACAGAGTAACCCCGCTATTACACGTTTTTATTCGTTTAGCTTTAAAAGCGGTTTTAGAGCTTACCTATTAAAACCCTATTCGGGAAAAACCCATCAGCTTAGGGTGGCATTAAAGAGTATAGGTGCCGCTATATTAGGCGATGCTAGTTATTCTGGGAGTGCCGCTGATCGCACCTATTTGCATGCATTTGCGTTGGACTTTGAGTGGGCTGGGGAACAAATACAACACACTCTGTTGCCAGAGTGTGGAGTGGAATATGCGCAATTAATTAAACATCAAGATTTTGATTCTTGGCAAACGCCTTGGAAATTGGATTGGTAAATGAGTGAACAAGTAACTGATATCCGCTTTGGTGGTATTAAACGACTATATGGTCAACAGCAATTTGAATGGTTACAACAGGCACATTTCTGTGTTGTTGGTATAGGTGGCGTAGGCAGCTGGACTGCAGAAGCATTAGCGCGCACCGGCGTGGGCAAAATTACTCTAATAGATTTAGATGATATATGCGCAACCAATGTTAATCGTCAAATTCATGCGTTAACAGGCACTATTGGGGAAGCAAAAGTGGACGCCATGAAGGCACGCTGCGAGCTTATCAACCCTGAGTGTATAGTTAATGTTATTGATGACTTTATTACCCTTGATAATATTCAAGAACATATTCAAGGTTTTGATTATTTAATAGATTGTATAGATGCTGTAAAAGAAAAAGCGGCGTTAATCGCGCACTGTAAGCGTAATAAAATGCCTATAATTACCACGGGCGGTGCAGGTGGGCAAACTGATCCAAGTCAAATTACATTTGGAGATGTGGCAAAAACGACTCAAGATCCATTGCTTGCAAAGGTGCGCTATATTTTGCGTAAGCAGTATAATTTCAGCTCTAATCCAAAACGTAAATTTAATATTGACTGTGTGTATTCAACAGAGCAGCTTGTTTATCCTGGCAGTGATGGCAGTGTGTGCCATGCGAAACAAAATGCAGATGGCAGTATGAATATGGATTGTAATAATGGCTTTGGCTCAGTGACGATGATCACCGGTAGTTTTGGTTTTTTTGTTGCCGCTAAAGCGGTTCGAAAATACTTAGACAAGCGTGCGCGTCTAAATACTTAGATAAAGTGTTTTGGTTTAATAGTATTTAAAAAGCGCTTAAAGCGCTTTTTGTTTGGCCATGGTTTGTATTGTTTCAACCATGGCTTTTACTCCATTACCCCTTGACGCACTCAAATGACTGATTAAGCCAAGCTTTTCAAATTCATCATAAGCATTTACTGCTAACACTTCTTCGGGTGTTAAACCGTTATACAGGGCTAAAATTAACGCTAATAATCCTTTTACTATGCGAGTATCAGAGTCTCCAATTACAACCAGTGCATTCTCGGTTAGGTCAAACTCGACAAACATCCATACTTTACTCTCACAGCCTGGCACTAACGCATCATCTGTTTTTAATATATTGGCTAAAGGTGGCAGCGTTTTACCGAGTAACATAATTTCACGGTACTTTTGTTGCCAGCTACTACTGCTTTGAATACTTTTAGTTACGAGTTGATATGTGTGTGTCATTATTTATCCAAATTAGTCTAATAAAGCAATGCATTCTTTGAGTGCGGCAATAAATTGGTCTACATCTTTAGTCGTATTATAAAAAGCAAAACTCGCTCTCAGTGAGCCATTTAGGTCTAAATGACTCATTAAAGGTTGGGTACAATGATGACCACTTCGTACAGCAACACCATAGCCGTCAAGTAAAGTTGACAGATCATAAGGATGTTCATTTTTATAATTAAAGCAAAGTGTGCCAATATTCGATTTGAGATTGCTGTAGATAATAATACCGTCTATTTTGCTCAATGCGTTCGCTGCATAAATAAACAACTGCTGTTCATAGTGCTGTAATGTTTGCAGATCAAGCGCCATTAAATACTCAAGTGCAGCGCCAAAACCTAAAACGCCGGCTATATTTGGCGTTCCTGCTTCAAATTTAGCAGGAGCGTCACGATAAGTACTGTGCGTTAAGGTTACTTTCTCAATCATTTCACCGCCTGTTTGATAAGGCGATAGTGCATTTAGGGTTGTATAACGGCCATATAAACCGCCTAGCCCTGTTGGCCCCACCATTTTATGAGCAGAAAACACGTAAAAATCACAATCGAGCTTTTTTAAATCCGGTCTTAAATGCAGCGCCCCTTGTGCGCCATCCACTAAGGTTAGCGCACCTACCGCCTTCGCTGAGGCTATTAAGGGGGCTAAATCAGTAATATTGCCTAGTGCATTAGAGGCGTGAGTAATAGCCAGTAGTGCAGGGTTGGTGCGCTTAATCACTTCACAACACTGTGCTATATCAAATGTAGCATCTGCGTTAAGTGGTAAAGTTTTTAATGTTGCCCCGGTTTGCGCTGCCAGTTCTTGCCACGGCACGATATTAGCGTGGTGTTCGATTGGGCTAATTAAAATAGTGTCAGCAGCTGTTAATGTATTTCTTAAACCATGAGCAACTAAGTTAATCGCTTCAGTGGCACCTTTGGTCCAGACAATTTCGCTACTGGTTACCTGAAAATAATCGGCAACGCGTTGACGTACTTGCTCATAAGCCGCTGTAGCTTGCTCACTCAGCGTATGACGTCCGCGATGAACATTTGCATTCTGTAAGGTGTAAAACTCTGTGGTAGCGTCAATCACGCATTGTGGTTTTTGTGTTGTTGCTGCTGAGTCTAAATAAACCAAAGGGTAGCCATTGATTGTCTGATTTAGAGTAGGAAAGTCATTACGGATTTTTTTAGGATCAAACGAGGACACAGACATAGGCTCATAAAGTTAATCAAGTGGGCAGGAATTGTAATCTGTTTAAGATAATTCTCAAGTAACATGTAATAAAAAAGGCCGCAGAGGCGGCCTTTTAAACTAACTTAATGCTTAGCGCTTGTCAGTTGCTTTATAATCACGGTGTGTTTCACCTGTGTAAAGCTGACGTGGACGGCTGATCTTGTGGCCAGGTTGAGAAAGCATCTCGTCCCAGTGTGAGATCCAACCTACAGTACGTGCCATTGCAAAGATTACAGTGAACATGCTGGTAGGGATGCCGATTGCTTTTAAGATAATACCTGAGTAGAAATCTACATTAGGGTAAAGTTTCTTCTCAACAAAGTACGGGTCTTCAAGTGCAATTTGCTCTAGTTTCATTGCGATATCAAGTAATGGATCTTGAATGTTTAGCTCTGCTAACACTTCATGACATGTTTGACGCATTACTGTTGCACGAGGATCGAAGTTTTTGTAAACACGGTGTCCAAAGCCCATAAGACGGAACGGGTCCGCTTTATCTTTTGCTTTTGCTACGTATTCGTCAATGCGATCAACTGAGCCAATTTCTTCTAACATGTTTAAACATGCTTCGTTAGCACCGCCGTGAGCAGGGCCCCAAAGTGATGCAATACCAGCAGCAATACATGCATAAGGGTTAGCACCAGAAGAACCTGCTAAACGTACTGTAGACGTTGATGCATTTTGCTCATGGTCAGCATGAAGCATGAAGATTTTATCCATTGCTTTAGCTGTGACAGGGTTTACTTTGTATTCTTCAGCAGGCACAGAGAACATCATGTGTAAGAAGTTTTCTGCATAGCTTAAGTCATTGCGTGGGTATACAAATGGTTGACCGATGTTTGTTTTGTACGCCATTGCTGCAATTGTTGGTAACTTAGCAACTAATTTAATAGCGCTTGTTTTACGTTGAACTGCATCAGTGATATCCAGATCTTCATGGTAGAAAGAAGATAAAGCACCAACCACACCACATAGCATCGCCATAGGGTGAGCGTCAAAACGGAAACCTTGGAAGAAGTTTGCGATTTTTTCATCTAGCATAGTGCTACGAGTGATTTTTGTAGCGAAATCATCGTATTGCTCTTTAGTTGGTAACTCACCATTTAATAGTAAGTAGCATAACTCAACGTAGTTAGAGCTTTCTGCTAACTGTTCGATTGGGTAACCACGGTGTAATAAAACACCCTTGCCACCATCGATGTAAGTGATGGTAGATTCACAAGAACCAGTCGACATGAAACCTGGGTCATAAGTAAAGTGACCATGTGAGCCGAGTGTACGTACGTCAATTACATCTTGGCCAGCAGTACCTTGATAAATTGGAAGTTCGATTGGATCTAGCCCATCAATATGGACTGTGGCTTTCTTATCTGCCATCTATGTATCTCCTATTAAGATAACTATTCTGATTTTTATATTCTAAAATCTATTCTAAGCACATCTTTACATTTTAACGTGAAAGAGGGGTATAAAGTCAATTTTTATAAGTATTATGCACATATGTATAATAAATATTCGGTATAGATTGAATATTATACCATTGGCTAATTCGCAAACGACTCAAAGTAAACAAGAATTGTAAAAGAGTCTCCGGCTATATATACTAACGGAGGTTTTTAACCAATTTGTATTTGGGTAAACTTTTTTTTACATAATAATTTTCATAAAAAGTGAACTTTATTAGTATCAATACGTTTATTTTGATAGTTCCACCAGAAACATTTGGTGGGTTTTAGAAAAACAAGTAGATGAGCCCCACTGCGGGCAAGATGGGCAAGTAACTGTGAAAAAGCAAAGACCTGTAAATCTAGATCTAACAACTATATCTATGCCGGCAACGGCTAAAGCTTCAATTTTTCACCGCGTCACCGGTGTTGCATTATTTTTTGCTTTAACGTTTGTCATTTGGGCTTGGTCAGAGTCTCTTTCTTCAGCTGAAGGTTTTGAATTCGTCAAGAGTCTGTTTAACGGATTCATTGCCAAATTTATAGCTTGGGGCACCCTTTCTGTATTGGGTTATCACCTTATCGGTGGTATCCGTCACATTATTATGGATATGGGGCATTGGGAAGAACTTGAATCAGGCAATACTAGCGCTAAAATTGCGATGGCACTTGGCGTTGTGTTTGCTGTATTGGCAGGGGTGTGGATATGGTCTTAAATCAAGCAACTCTTAAACGTGATGGCGTACAAGATTTTGTATCTTTACGCACAACGGCATTAATAATCAGCGCGTATGCAATCTTTATTATTGGCTATTTTTTAGCAATGCCAGAAGTCACATATGAAGCCTGGACAGGCCTATTCTCAAACCTAGCAATGAAAGGGGCAACGTTAATCACCCTAGTTTGCATTATGGTTCATACCCGTATCGGCCTTTGGCAGGTTCTTACCGACTATGTAAAGAACGCTAAATTGCGTGCTTTTTTAGGCTTTGTACTAAACCTAATGGCTGTTGCTTACGTAGCTGTGGGTTTAATCGTTTTATGGGGTGTTTAAGTGAAATATTCTGTTCGTGAATTTGACGCCGTAGTAATTGGTGCCGGTGGTGCAGGTATGCGCGCTGCTCTTGCTATTACTGAATCTGGCAAAACATGTGCGCTAATCTCTAAAGTTTTCCCGACACGCTCACACACTGTATCTGCTCAAGGCGGTATTACAGTAGCGTTAGGTAACTCGCATGAAGATAACTGGGAATGGCATATGTATGATACCGTTAAAGGTTCTGATTTTATCGGTGACCAAGACGCTATCGAATACATGTGTCAAACTGGCCCAGAAGCTATTACTGAATTAGAAAACATGGGCTTACCATTTTCGCGTTTTGAAAATGGCCGTGTTTACCAACGTCCTTTCGGTGGTCAATCGAAAAACTTTGGTGGTGAACAGGCTGCGCGTACTGCAGCAGCAGCTGACCGTACGGGTCATGCATTATTACACCTTCTTTATCAACAAAACGTTAAAAACAAAACCAATGTATTCTCAGAATGGTATGCACTTGATTTAGTTAAAAACGATAATGGCGATGTAGTAGGCTGTACAGCGATTGAAATTGAAACAGGTGAAATCACTTTCTTCAAATCAAAAGCAGTTGTGTTAGCGACAGGTGGTGCAGGTCGTATTTTCGCATCAACAACCAATGCTCACATCAATACCGGTGACGGTGTTGGTATGGCTGCACGTGCTGGTATTTCTATGCAAGACATGGAAATGTGGCAGTTCCACCCGACAGGTATAGCTGGCGCTGGTACGCTAGTAACTGAAGGTTGTCGTGGTGAAGGTGGTTATCTTTTAAATAAAGATGGCGAACGCTTCATGGAACGTTATGCACCAAATGCTAAAGATTTAGCGTCTCGTGACGTTGTTGCTCGTTCAATGATGACAGAAATTCGTGAAGGTCGTGGTTGTGATGGTCCTTGGGGTCCTCACCTTAAGTTGAAACTTGACCACTTAGGCGAAGAAACGCTTAACTTACGTCTTCCAGGTGTATGTGATCTTGCTAAAACATTTGCTCACGTTGACCCTGCAAAAGAACCGATTCCAGTTATCCCAACATGTCACTACATGATGGGTGGTGTGCCAACAAACGTAAATGGTCAAGTACTTAATATCGATGCTGCTGGCAACGAAAAAGTAGTACAAGGTTTATTTGCTGTTGGTGAGATTGCCTGTGTATCTGTACATGGTGCTAACCGCTTAGGTGGTAACTCATTACTTGACTTAGTTGTATTTGGCCGTGCAGCAGGTAACTTCTTAGGTAAATACCTAAATGACGTTGAAATTTCTAAAGCAGCTTCAGAGTCTGACCTAGAAGCGTCTCTTGCGCGCTTTAACCGTTGGGAAAACTCAACAGCTGGTCAAGGCGAAGACCCAGTTCAAATCAAGAAAGACCTACAACAATGTATGCAGCTTAACTTCTCGGTATTCCGTGAAGGTGACTCAATGGCTACAGGTCTTACTGAACTTAAAGAAATCCGTGAACGTTTACAGCACGCGCGTCTTGATGACAAATCATCAGACTTTAACACCATGCGTATTGAATGTTTAGAACTAGACAACTTAATGGAAACAGCTTACTCAACTGCAGTAGCTGCAAACTTCCGTACTGAAAGCCGTGGCGCACACTCTCGCTTTGACTTCCCAGATCGTGATGACGAAAACTGGTTATGTCACTCAGTATTTAATCCGGTAACGGATGAAATGAGCAAGCGTAAAGTAAACTACGAGCCTAAAACACGTGAAGCTTTCCCACCTAAAGCACGTACCTACTAGGAGCGAGACGATGGCACAAGTACAATTTTCAGTTTATCGTTACAATCCGGATGTTGATAACGCACCTCGTATGCAAGATTACACTTTGCAAACTGAGGAAGGCCAAGACATGATGGTATTGGATGCACTTTTACTATTAAAAGAGCAAGATCCTACACTATCGTTTCGTCGTTCATGCCGTGAAGGCGTGTGTGGTTCAGACGGCGTAAACATGAATGGTAAGAACGGTTTAGCATGTATTACTCCTTTATCTACGCTGCAAAAAAATGGCAAAGGTAAAATCGTAGTGCGTCCATTACCTGGACTTCCTGTTGTTCGAGACCTTGTTATTGACATGAGTCAGTTCTACACTCAATACGAAAAAGTAAAACCGTATCTAATTAATGATGAGCCTGCTGCAGGTGAACGTCTTCAATCTATCGAAGAACGTGATAAATTAGATGGGCTTTACGAGTGTATTTTATGTGCATGTTGTTCTACATCGTGTCCTTCTTTCTGGTGGAATCCAGATAAGTTTATAGGTCCAGCAGGCCTTCTTCATGCTTACCGTTTCTTAGCTGATAGCCGAGACACAGCAACAGAAGAGCGTTTAGCTGACTTAGACGATGCATTCAGTGTGTTCCGTTGCCACAGTATCATGAACTGTGTTAGCGTTTGTCCTAAGGGTCTTAATCCGACCAAAGCAATTGGACAAATAAAATCTATGTTATTAAACCGCTCGGTTTAATTTCTAGTAGACGAAAGATGGCTAATAATTTATTAGCCATCTTGTTATATAACTATTAATTTCTGCGCTAAAAAAAAAGGGCTTATAAATGCACGAAGGTGTGATGAAGGCATGGCTAGAATCTTCACATTTAAACGGCGGTAACGTTGCTTATGTTGAAGAGCTTTATGAAGCGTATTTAGACGATGCGACTTCGGTGCCAGAAGAATGGCGAGAAGTGTTCGAACAGTTACCAAAAGTAGATGGTGTGGATGTTGAAGTAAAACATTCAGAAGTTCGTTCACAATTTGCGGCGCTTGCTAAAAACAAGCATAGAGAAGTAGTGGTAGCAGAGGGCAGTGGTGGCGACCTTAAACAGGTTAAAGTACTGCAACTTATTAATGCTTTCCGTTTTCGTGGACACCAAAATGCAAACCTAGATCCACTAGGTATTTGGCAACGAGAACGTGTACGAGATTTAGAGCTAGAGTACCACGACTTATCGGATGCTGACTTTGACCGCGAATTTAACGTAGGATCGTTTGCCGTTGGCCGCGATACTATGCCTTTAGGTGAGTTATACCAAGCACTAAAAACCACTTACTGTGGTTCTATTGGCGCCGAGTATATGCACATCACATCAACAGAAGAAAAGCGTTGGTTACAACAGCGTTTAGAGTCTGTTCAGTCTAGGCCAAAATTTGATAAAAATGAAAAGCTACGAATCCTCAAGGGATTAACAGCGGCTGATGGTCTTGAAAAATATTTAGGGGCTAAGTTCCCGGGTGCTAAGCGTTTCTCACTTGAAGGTGGCGATGCGTTAGTGCCTATGTTAAAAGAGCTTATTCACCGTGCCGGTGAAAGTGGCCAAAAAGAAGCCGTTATTGGTATGGCCCACCGTGGTCGCTTAAATGTTCTCGTTAATGTGCTAGGCAAAAATCCATCAGAACTTTTTGATGAGTTTGCTGGCAAGCACAAAGAAACGTTAAGCTCAGGTGATGTTAAATACCACATGGGTTATTCATCAGATTTCGAGACTAAAGGTGGCAACGTGCACATGGCACTTGCGTTTAACCCGTCGCATTTAGAAATCGTAAATCCGGTGGTTATGGGCTCTGTGCGTGCACGTCTTGATCGTCTTAATGACAAAACAGGCAGCAAAGCACTTCCAATCACTATCCACGGCGACTCAGCAATTGCAGGTCAGGGTGTTGTTCAAGAAACGTTTAACTTATCGCAAACTAATGCATTTAGTTGTGGCGGTAGTATCCGTATTGTTGTTAATAACCAAGTTGGTTTTACAACAAGTAAAAAAGACGATGTACGCTCAACTGATTACTGTACTGATATCGCAAAAATGGTTCAATCGCCAATTTTCCACGTAAATTCTGATGATCCTGAAGCGGTTGCTTTTGTAACTCAACTCGCGCTTGATTTTAGAAATCAGTTTAAACGTGACGTTGTGATTGACCTTGTTTGTTACCGTCGCCATGGTCATAACGAGGCTGATGAGCCTAACGCTACACAGCCAATCATGTACCAAAAAATTAAAAAACACCCAGTACCTCGTTTAATCTACGCGGATCAGCTGATTTCTGAAGGTTCTTTCACAGAAGATGAAGTGAAAGCGCTTGCTGATGATTACCGTAATGGTTTAGACGATGGCAACTGTGTTGTTGAAGAAATACAGCCAGAAACATCACACTCTTCAGATTGGGCTAAGTATGTAGGCCATGAATGGAGTGTTGATTACGATGCTAGCGTTTCGGTAGAAAAGCTTAAAGAACTTGGTAACATAGTTGCAAGTTACCCAGAAGAGTACAAAGCACAATCTCGTGTTAAAAAAATATACGATGATCGTAAAGCAATGGCTGCTGGCGAAAAACCACTTGATTGGGGTATGGCAGAAACTTTAGCGTATGCAACTATTGCAGCTGAAGGCACTGATATTCGTCTAACTGGACAAGATTCAGGCCGTGGTACCTTCTTCCACCGTCATGCGGTTGTTCATAGTCAAAAAGATGGTGCAACGTATTTACCATTACAGAACCTTAGTGAAGACCAAGGTACGTTTGAAGTTTTTGATTCGGTACTGTCTGAAGAAGCGGTATTAGCATTTGAATATGGTTATGCAACTGCAGAGCCGACTTCATTAGTATTGTGGGAAGCACAATTTGGTGATTTCGCTAATGGTGCACAAGTGGTATTTGACCAGTTCTTAAGTTCAGGTGAGCAAAAGTGGGGTCGCTTATGTGGCTTAACGTGTTTGTTACCTCATGGCTATGAAGGTCAGGGTCCAGAGCACAGCTCGGCTCGTCTAGAACGCTTTTTACAGCTTTGTGCTGATCACAACATGCAAGTATGTGTGCCATCAACACCGGCGCAAGTGTACGCAATGTTACGTCGTCAATCAGTTAGACCACTGCGTCGTCCACTGATTGTAATGACACCTAAATCATTGCTACGTCATCCACTTGCAACGTCATCGCTAGAAGAGCTTTCTGAGGGTGTATTCCACAACATCATTGATGAAATTGATGAGATTGATGCTAAGAAAGTAGAACGTGTTGTATTTTGTAGCGGCAAAGTTTACTACGAACTATTACAAGAGCGTCGTAAACTTGAGCAAGACAATATTGCAATTGTTCGTGTTGAGCAGCTTTACCCGTTCCCACATGACGAAATGAAAGCAATTATTGAACGTTACCAACACGTTACTGATTTTGTGTGGTGTCAGGAAGAGCCGCAAAACCAAGGCGCTTGGTACTGTTCACAACATCACTTTGTTGATGCAATTCCACAAGGTGCAAAATTGAAATATGCAGGCCGTAAGGCATCAGCATCTCCTGCATGTGGATATATGTCAGTACATACTAAAGAACAACAAGCGCTCGTTGCCGACGCGCTTACTATAGAAAAGAAAGGATAAGCAATGAGCACAGAAATTAAAGTTCCTGTTCTTCCTGAGTCGGTTGCAGATGCTTCCGTTGCTACATGGCATGTAAGTGTTGGCGACAAAGTAAGCCGTGACCAAAACTTAGTAGATATTGAAACAGACAAAGTGGTTTTAGAAGTGGTTGCACAAAATGACGGTGTGATCACTGAAATTTCACAAGAAGAAGGTGCTACGGTACTTGGTGACCAAGTGATCGGTTTAATTGGTGATGCGCAAGAAGCATCACCAAGTAAAGAGCCAAAAGAAGATAGCTCAGCATCAGAAAAATCAGAAGACGCGCCGGCGGCGCAATCAGCACCAGCATCAGAAGGTAAAGAAGTGGATATTAAAGTACCTGTACTTCCAGAATCAGTTGCAGATGCAACAATTGCTACTTGGCATGTTCAACCAGGTGACGCGGTAACACGCGACCAAAACTTGGTTGATATTGAAACAGATAAAGTTGTACTTGAAGTGGTTGCCCAAGAAGACGGCGTTATGGGTGAAATCATTCATGACGAAGGCGATACTGTTCTTGGTGAGCAAGTAATTGGTAAAGTAAAAGCAGGCGCTGCACCCGCTAAATCTGACGCAAAAGCGGATGCACCAGCAGCCAAAGAAGAAAGCTCAAGCGACAGTTCAGATGTGTTAACGCCATCAGTTCGTCGTTTAATTGCTGAGAAAGGCCTTGATGCATCAAAAATCAAAGGTTCAGGTAAAAATGGTCGTGTGACTAAAGAAGATGTTGATCAATTCTTGAAATCACCTGCGCCAGCAGCAAAAGCAGAAGCAGCGCCAGCAGCACCTATGGGTGACCGCACGCAAAAACGTGTGCCTATGACACGTTTACGTAAAACCATTGCGAATCGTCTTCTTGAAGCGAAAAACTCAACTGCAATGTTAACTACATTTAACGAAGTTAACATGAAGCCAATCATGGATCTTCGTAAGCAGTACCAAGAAGTATTTGAAAAGCGCCACGGTATCCGTTTAGGTTTCATGTCTTTCTACGTGAAAGCAGTGACTGAAGCGTTAAAGCGTTTCCCAGATGTAAATGCATCAATTGACGGCGATGATATTGTTTACCACAACTATTTCGACATCAGCATTGCTGTTTCTACACCTCGTGGCTTAGTAACACCTGTACTTAAAGACTGTGACAAGCTATCTGTTGCAGAAATCGAAAAGGGTATTCGTGAGCTAGCGCTTAAAGGTCGTGATGGTAAGCTAACGCTTGACGATATGACCGGCGGTAACTTCACTATCACCAACGGTGGTGTATTCGGTTCGTTACTATCTACTCCAATTATTAACTTACCGCAGTCTTCAATTTTGGGTATGCACAAAATCCAAGATCGTCCAATGGCTGTAAACGGTAAAGTTGAAATCTTACCTATGATGTACTTAGCGTTATCTTACGATCACCGCCAAATCGATGGTAAAGAATCAGTTGGTTTCTTAGTAACAATTAAAGAGTTACTTGAAGATCCAACACGTTTACTGCTGGATGTTTAATTAAGTAGTATGAAATATAAGCTGTGAGTTAAAATCACAGCTTTTTTTTTGTGCCTATGGTCATACTGGGGTTTTCATGTAGCGCCATGAGATCTATACTAGGCACGCAATTTGGGATAGTTGTTTATTTGCATAAATATTCAACTCTTTTAATATAAAAAAATTGGATAAAGCATCATGAATTTGCATGAGTATCAGGCAAAACAACTTTTTGCCGAATATGGTTTACCAGTTTCTCAAGGTTTCGCTTGCGATACACCTGAAGAAGCTGCAGCAGCTGCTGAAAAGATTGGCGGCGATATGTGGGTTGTTAAAACTCAGGTTCACGCAGGTGGACGTGGTAAAGCTGGCGGTGTAAAGCTAGTTAAAACTATCGACGAAGTTAAAGCGTTTGCAGCTAACTGGTTAGGTAAAAACCTAGTTACTTACCAAACAGACGAGAAAGGCCAGCCAGTTGCTAAAATTTTAGTAGAAAGCTGTACTGACATCGCTAACGAACTGTACCTAGGTGCTGTTGTTGACCGTGCTTCTCGTAAAGTTGTGTTCATGGCGTCTACTGAAGGCGGCGTTGAAATTGAAACTGTTGCTGAAGAAACACCAGAACTTATCCACAAAGCTGAGATCGATCCATTAGTAGGTCCTCAAGCTTACCAAGCACGTGAGCTTGGTTTTAAATTGGGTCTTAACCCAACGCAAATGAAACAGTTTGTTAAGATCTTCATGGGTCTTGGTAATATGTTCAACGATTTCGATTTCGCATTACTTGAAATCAACCCGCTAGTAATCACAGATGAAGGTAACCTTCACTGTCTAGATGGTAAAATCGGTATCGATGGTAATGCACTTTACCGTCAACCTAAAATCCGTGAAATGCACGATCCATCTCAAGAAGATGCGCGTGAAGCTCACGCAGCAAGCTTCGAGCTTAACTACGTAGCCCTTGATGGTAACGTAGGTTGTATGGTTAACGGTGCAGGCCTAGCAATGGGTACTATGGACATCGTAAACCTACACGGTGGCAAGCCAGCTAACTTCCTAGATGTTGGTGGCGGCGCAACGAAAGAACGTGTATCTGAAGCATTCAAAATTATCCTTTCAGATGACAACGTTAAAGCTGTTTTAGTTAACATCTTCGGCGGTATCGTTCGTTGTGACATGATTGCAGAAGGCATCATTGGTGCAGTTAAAGAAGTTGGCGTAAACGTACCAGTAGTTGTACGTTTAGAAGGTACTAACGCTGAGCTGGGTCGTGAAGTACTTGCTAAGTCTGATCTAAACATCATCGCTGCTGAATCATTAACAGACGCGGCTGAAAAAGTTGTTGCTGCTGCGGAGGGCAAATAATGTCTGTATTAATCAATAAAGATACAAAAGTTATCTGTCAAGGTTTCACTGGTGGTCAAGGTACTTTCCACTCAGAGCAAGCGCTTGAGTACGGTACACAAATGGTTGGTGGTGTAAGCCCAGGTAAAGGCGGTCAAACGCACCTTGGTCTTCCAGTATTTAACACAGTACGTGACGCTGTAGAAGCAACTGGCGCAACTGCATCAGTTATCTACGTACCAGCACCTTTTTGTAAAGATGCAATCTTAGAAGCAATCGACGCGGGCATCGACCTAATTGTTTGTATCACTGAAGGTATTCCTACACTTGATATGGTTGACGTTAAAGTTAAACTAGATCAAACAGGTACACGTATGATCGGTCCTAACTGTCCAGGTGTTATCACTCCTGGTGAGACTAAGATTGGTATCATGCCTGGTCACATCCACAAGCCTGGTAAAGTAGGTATTGTTTCTCGCTCTGGTACTTTAACGTACGAAGCGGTTAAGCAAACTACAGATGCTGGTTTTGGTCAGTCTACGTGTGTTGGTATTGGTGGCGACCCAATCCCAGGTACTAACTTTATCGACGTTTTAGAAATGTTCGAAAAAGACGACCAAACTGAAGCAATCGTAATGATTGGTGAAATTGGTGGTACTGCAGAAGAAGAAGCTGCAGAGTACATCAAAGCTAACGTAACTAAACCTGTTGTTTCTTACATTGCTGGTGTTACTGCACCAGAAGGTAAACGTATGGGTCACGCTGGCGCAATCATCGCAGGCGGTAAAGGTACTGCTGATGAGAAATTTGCTGCATTAGAAGCTGCGGGCGTAAAAACTGTACGTTCACTGGCTGATATTGGTAAAGCACTTAAAGAAAAAACAGGCTGGTAATCAGCGGTTATTCTTTAAAAAAGGCTCGCAATTGCGAGCCTTTTTGTTATCTATGACTAGAGCGTATTACCCTTAATCTTAAAACGGGTAACTAATATGTTGAAAAAATCGCAGAGATAAATCTTGGCGCTGCTTATTAATAGCTAATTCATCACAGAATGCATGAACGGTTTTCTCTACTTGGTTCATAAAGCGACCATAGCCAATCTCATGTTTGTTATGTGCGGCGGCAACAATCACAAAATGTAGCGTCTCTACGAGTTTATTTTCATCAAAAAATACTTTAATTTGCGGCGCTGAATCTTCTATATCAAAACTAATTTTTTGTAACTCACCATTTCCCTCATTTCTATCTACTTCACTATTACGAATTATTGGCATTGCCCCATTGGCAACCATCGCTGCATGGGTGAGTTTATTATCTTCACAAAGTTGAGTAAATAACTGCGAAAAGTGGTTATAAAACGGCTTATAAGTTTGGCTATTAATTTGTGTTTGAAATTGCGTCTTAATATTACGTGACACGGGAATAGAGAAGGTGACGTAAGTCATTTCAGCATGGCTACTAGGTATTGCGCATTGTCTGGATTGATAACGAGGGTACAAACTTCTTAGTTTATAACCATAGCTTTCTTTATTACCTTTTTCTTTAGCGAATAAGTCATAGGTTAAATGTTGATGATCGCGCAGTTTAAAGCTTGGCTGGTCTAAAAATAACTGATCTTGTAAATGACTCAATACTTTTTGTACATTGGTATGAAATTGCGCTGAGTGGGCACGTATATCTTCGCCAGTAGCTAAAAACAATAGGCGTATTTTTTTACTTTGCTGATTTTCTGTGTGATGAAGTTTATGCGCTTCATGGTAACGAGGGTTATAAAAAAACAACATTTGCTTATCGGTTTCAAGTTGGTAAGACTCATCATGAAATCTCACCACGGGGAGTTTATCATTTGCGAGTAAATGGACATTATGCAGTTCATATTCATCACATGATGCAAATAACTGACGCGCAATTCGTTCATAGCAAGCATTAATATTACTGAAGTTTTTATAAAAATCTTCATTAGGTGTAATTTCGGCTAATAAGTAATGATTTGCACGTGCATTACTTGGAATATATATGCGGTGTTGATTTAATGAGGCCATCTTCGTTCCTTTAAGTTGGGGTTATTCGTTTACTATAAATCGCTTTAATGACTTTAATATTGCGCTAAAACAAATTTTGCTCATAAACTATCCCTTATCTAACAAACTTTGGTAATAACTGCATAAACCCGCATCTATTACTGTATGTTAAGGTTGGTTTTTGTAATAATGCAGTAGTTTTGTTATCACGCAATATACAGAGGTTTATAATCCTATGGCGGAAATCGAGAATCGCCCAAATAACTTTATTAGAACCCGAATTGATGAAGATTTAGCAAGTGGAAAACATGCCACAACGCATACCCGTTTCCCACCTGAACCTAATGGCTTTTTACATATTGGCCATGCAAAATCAATTTGCTTAAATTTTGGTATCGCCAAAGACTATAACGGTTTATGTAACCTTCGTTTTGACGATACAAACCCAGAAAAAGAAGATATTAACTACGTTAATTCAATTAAAGAAGACGTACAGTGGTTAGGGTTTAATTGGGATGGTGAGATTAAGTATTCGTCAAACTATTTTGATCTACTTTATGGTTATGCGGTAGAGCTTATTAATAAAGGCTTAGCGTATGTTTGTTTCTTAACTGCAGATCAAGCTCGCGAATACCGTGGTACATTAAAAGAGCCTGGTAAAAACAGCCCATACCGCGAAACATCACCTGAAGAAAACCTCGCATTATTTGAAAAAATGCGTAACGGTGAATTTAAAGAAGGTGAATGTGTCCTTCGCGCTAAAATAGATATGGCCAGCTCATTTATGGTGCTGCGCGATCCAATTATATACCGTATACGTTTTGCTAATCATCATCAAACAGCGGATAAGTGGTGCATTTACCCAATGTACGACTTCACGCATTGTATTTCTGATGCACTTGAAGGCATTACTCATTCATTATGTACGCTAGAGTTCCAAGATAACCGTCGTTTATATGACTGGGTATTGGATAACATCAGCCTTGAATGTCACCCGCAACAAATTGAGTTTTCACGTTTAAACCTTGAATACACAATTATGTCAAAGCGTAAGCTTAATGACTTAGTGGTTAATAAGCACGTAGAAGGGTGGGATGATCCGCGTATGCCAACCATTGCGGGTCTGCGTCGTCGTGGTTATACACCGGCATCTGTGCGTGAATTCTGTCAGCGTATCGGTATTACTAAGCAGGAAAATATGGTTGAAATGGGCATGCTTGAAGCGTGTATCCGTGATGACTTAAACGAAAATGCTCCGCGTGCAATGGCTGTACTTGATCCAGTGAAAATTGTGATTGAGAATTATGAAGCCGATAAAGTAGAAACGCTTTCTGTGGCTAATCACCCAAATAAAGAAGAAATGGGTCGCCGTGAAGTGCCTTTCACGCGTGAAATTTTTATCGAACGCGAAGATTTCCGTGAAGAAGCGAACAATAAGTTTAAACGTTTAGTGCTTGATAAAGAAGTACGCTTACGTGGTGCTTATGTGATTAAGGCAGAGCGTGTTGAAAAAGACGACAATGGTGAAATTACCACTATTTACTGTACTTACGATCCTGAAACATTGGGTAAAAATCCAAGCGATGGTCGTAAAGTAAAAGGGGTTATTCATTGGGTATCAGCGCCTGAGTCAGTGACAGCTGAAGTACGTTTATATGACCGTTTATTCAGTGTGCCTAACCCTGCAGCCGCAGAGGACTTTGAAAGCACGTTAAACCCAGACTCATTAGTGGTTATTTCTAATGCTAAACTTGAACCTTCATTGGCTAATTCTGTACCTGCACAAGGTTTTCAGTTTGAGCGTACCGGTTATTTCTCACGTGATACTAAATCAGAAAACCTGGTATTTAACCAAACGGTAGGCTTACGTGATTCGTGGGCTAAAATAGAGCACAAATAATACTGCTCTATTTTCTAGTTATAAAAAAACCTGCTTAATAGCAGGTTTTTTTTATTAAACTAAATAGGCTTTTAACTATTGCTTTGCGCAAACGCTTTACACGCGTCTTTATCTTCACATTCGCCATATAGGTAAAGAGAGTGATTGGTCAGCTTAATACCGTTTTCTTCAGCTATTTCGAGTTGACGACGTTCAATTAAATCATCTTCAAACTCAACAACCTTGCCACATTTTAAACACACTAAGTGGTCATGGTGAGTGCTGCCAGAAAGTTCAAATACTGACTTACCGCCTTCAAAGTGGTGACGGCTTACAATTCCTGCATCATCAAATTGGTTTAAAACACGGTAAACAGTCGCAAGACCAATTTCTTCGCCTAGATCTAATAAAACCTTGTAAACATCTTCAGCGCTTATGTGTTGGTTATCTGGAGATTGAAGAATCTCTAAAATTTTAATACGCGGTAAAGTTACCTTTAGCCCGGCTTTTTTAAGTTCCAAGTTATGATCAGTCATTAAATCTGTCTCAATTTTATTTAGTTATACTAGACATCTTGCAAGATGTACTCGTCACAATAACAGTTAGGATAACGTGCCTTAGCAGGAAGTGCAAAGAACAATTGATCTATATCAATATTAACGCGGAAAATGCTAACTGTTTGATAATATTTTAAACAGTTAGCATTTAAAAGGGGGGGATTAATCTGCTAACTCACTTAAGCACATTTCATCATATACCTGAGCACACCACTGCTTAACACGCTGCTCAGTCAATTCTGGCTGACGGTCTTCATCAATACCTAAACCAACAAAATGTTTGTCATCAGCCATGCCTTTTGATGCTTCAAAATCATAACTGTCTGTTGGCCAATGGCCAACAACAATAGCGCCACGTTCTGTTACGATATCGTTGATCATGCCCATAGCATCTAAGAAGTATTCTGCATAGTCTTCTTGGTCGCCACAGCCAAAAATAGCCACTAGTTTACCTTCAAAGCTTACTTCTTCAAGCTCAGGAAAGAAATCATCCCAATCACATTGTGCTTCACCATAATACCAAGTTGGAATACCGAATAAGATCAGATCAAACTCAGCAATCTCTTCTTTAGAGCTTTTTGCAATGTCATGCACAGCAACGAGCTTTTTACCCAATTCTTTTTGGATCATTTTTGCTACGTGTTCTGTGTTACCTGTGTCACTTCCGAAAAAAATGCCTACACTTGCCATGGATTTAAACCTTTTATCTATCAATAGCCAATCTTTCTTGTAAAATTGTTTCGATCAACGCACTGCGGCTAATATTTTGTGCATCTGCCATATCACTCAGTGCCTGATACAGCTGTGACGAAACTTTAAATTCAACACGCTTTAAACCACGTGCCTTATCTCTTTTTATTTGATTACGTTTATTAACCTTTAACTGCATATCCCGAGGAAGGGGATTAGTTTTAGGTCTACCTGGACGTTTCTCGTATTCAAATAAATCAAGCGTTGTTCTATCTGTTTCTGACTTGGCCATGCTTAACCTACACCCGCACCTTGCCAAAATACCTGAATAAGTCCTTTGGCAATAAAGCCAGAGCAACCTAAAAAGAGTACCAGCCACACAATATAACGACCAAATTTAGGCACATTGCCGCTTTTCAGTACGTCTTTAATTGCCAAGCCGATAAAAATAAAAATACCTGCTAAGCCAAAATACAACCCTAAGGTATCAAATTCGTTAATAAACTGACTGACCATCGACGTATAACCTTTAAATTAAACGGCGCGTACTATAGCACATAAATCTTTAATTATTTAGTGTGATAAATCAAAAACACGCCATAAAAATAACATTAAACTGCAGTTAAAAAATCATTGATTGCTTTGTTTACAGCCTGTGGTTTTTGGGCATGTAACCAATGACCCGCACCATGAATGATTTTTGCACTGACGTTTTTAAACAGCGCATTAATCGCTTCGCGATGCTCGGTTAAAATGTAGTCAGAGTCATTACCTTTAATAAACAGAGTTTCGCACAAACAAGAATTATTTGCATTAATGTTTGCGGTAATAGTTGAATATTTATTATCGAGCACAGGTAAATTAAAGCGCCAAACAAAGTGCCCATCATCATTTTTATATAAGCTTTTTAATAAAAACTGACGTACACCTAACTCCTCTATATACGGTTGCATTACTAAATCAGCTTGCTTTCTATCACTAATATCTGCATTTTTAACTGCATTTAAAGCCTCAAGTATTTGAGTATGGCGCGCAGGGTAGCTCACAGGCGCAATATCAAGAACCACTAGTTTATCGACTAAATCAGTATGGCTCAGTGCTATTTGCATCGCCACTTTGCCGCCCATAGAGTGCCCAACCAGATGCGCTTTTTGTATGTTTAATGCCGTCATTAATTCAACAACATCATTAGCCATTGCAGTATAATCCATTTCATCGCTGTGGGGCGAAAGGCCATGATTACGTAAATCAACGTTGGTTACACAAAAATGCTCGCTTAATGGTTTTGCAATCACATTAAGGTTTTCTAAAGAGCCAAACAGTCCATGGATCAAAATAACATTTGGACCTTGACCAATTTGTTTGTAATTTAATTGCATAGACGCCTCCTTCAATTTTGCGCATAGTTTGCCGAGCATTACCCTAAAAAGCAAAAAATACAGATATTATTTGTATGTTGGACTCAAAAATACCTAGCTTCCTGATTATTTAGTAATTATTAATTACAACTATGTTTAGGGTCGCGTTGGTTGTAACTCGCATTTCTAACTGGATTGGGTATATACCCAAACCATCACAAGATACAGAATTCAGCGTTTCACCGGGGCTTAATATCAAGGCGTTAGTTTGCAACAATGGTGATCCCTTTTAAAAATTAACAACGATGAGAGTAAGTTCCTGTGAAACGCCCAGAGGGTTGGTTTAAAAGCGATTTATACTGCGTTATTGGTTTTAGCAATAGAACGACTATTGTTTGCAATCAATGCCTTGCCTAAATCGCTTTTAATTCCAACTGAAACTCGCATCTTGAGGTGATTTGGGTATAATCATATCGAAAGAAAAATGTGACCCGTAATGACAGGAAGAACATGAAACAAATCGACATAGACGACGAGTTATATCAGTACATTGCAAGCAATACACAGAGTATTGGTGAGAGTGCATCCACTATTTTACGTCGTTTATTAAATCTCAACGGCGAAAAAATTAACACCACTAAACTAGACACTGATCATAAAAATGAAACCGTTAGTGTGTCTAATTCATCACTTGAACAACCTATAGCAGACGTTGAACAGCCAACCCAAGTGGCAAAACCGCCGGTAAATAAAAAAAATGCAAACGTATTTAATATTTTAAATAAAGAAGAATTGGCGATGCAAAAAGGCGTTGTAGGTCGTTTTTTATTTATTTTAAGTGCATTTTATCGAACGCATAAAACAGACTTCTCTGCGGTGCTAGATATTAAAGGTCGAGATCGTGTTTACTTCGCGACCAGTAAAGAAGACTTAGTGAATAGCGGTAGTAGTATGAACCCAAAAAATATCACTGACAGTGAATATTGGGTGATGACCAATTCTAATACCACGCGTAAAAAAATGATGCTGCATGAAGTTGCACTTAGTTTAGGCTACAGCAACGAGCAAGCTGAAAAAATTCGTGATTATCTTTAAGGAAAGACCATGGCAATTCATTCCGGCGCAGGTAAAACTGCACCACAATCGGCTTTAGTGAATGTACCAAAGTTAGTGTCTGCGTATTATTTAAATGAGCCTGACTTAGAGCAAAACCCCGAGCACTGTGTTGCATTTGGCACCTCAGGGCATCGAGGCTGTGCCTACGATGTAAAATTTAACGAATCGCACATATTATCAATTACCCAAGCTATTTGTGATTACAGAAAACAGAACGATATATTTGGTCCGTTATTTTTAGGTAAAGATACCCACGCACTGAGCGAGGCGGCCTTTAACTCAGCAATTGAAGTGTTGGTTGCTAATGAAGTCCAAGTTATCACCCAAGAAAATGGTGACTTTACTCCAACGCCAGTTATTAGCCATGCTATTGTTAGTTATAATAAAAATCATCCTAATGAGCTTGCCGATGGCATTGTAGTGACTCCATCTCATAATCCACCAGAAGATGGCGGTTTTAAATATAACCCGCCCAATGGCGGTCCTGCAGACACAGACGTTACAAAATGGATTGAAGACAGAGCCAATCAATTATTATTAGAAGACTTAGTTGAAGTAGAACTGTTTCCTTTTGCTAAAGCTTCACGTTCTGGTTTTATTCGCTACGAAGATTTAATGACGCCTTATATTGATGATTTAAAAAACATTATTAATTTAAAAGCGATTAGCGATGCAGGCATCAAGATTGGTATTGATCCATTAGGTGGCTCAGGCATTAACTTTTGGCCAGTGATTGCGCAAAAATATAATTTAGATTTAACGGTCGTTAATGACAGTGTTGATCCACGTTTTGCATTTATGCCGCTTGATAAAGATGGCAAAATTCGTATGGATTGCTCATCACCTTATTCAATGGCTA
This sequence comes from Pseudoalteromonas sp. SM9913, assembly GCF_000184065.1. Classification (NCBI taxonomy): domain Bacteria; kingdom Pseudomonadati; phylum Pseudomonadota; class Gammaproteobacteria; order Alteromonadales; family Pseudoalteromonadaceae; genus Pseudoalteromonas; species Pseudoalteromonas sp. SM9913. The sequence continues at coordinate 1,724,425 of NC_014803.1, read as the reverse complement.
ATTTAATTGCGCTTAAAGATGATTTTGATTTATCGATTGGTAATGACCCTGATTATGACCGTCACGGCATAGTAACACCAGATGGGTTAATGAATCCTAATCACTTTTTAGCCGTAGCGATTGACTATTTACTAACGCATCGTGATTGGGATGCCAGTGTTGAAATCGGTAAAACCCTTGTTTCTAGCTCAATGATTGACAAGGTAACTGAGCGCAACAAGCGTAAAGTAAAAGAAGTACCCGTTGGCTTTAAATGGTTTGTTGAGGGTTTAAACAAAGGCAAATTGGCCTTTGGTGGTGAAGAAAGCGCTGGTGCGGCTTTCTTACGTTTTGATGGCACGGTTTGGTGTACAGATAAAGATGGCTTTATCATGGGCTTACTCGCCGCTGAAATTCTTGCAGTTACAGGTAAAACACCGTCTGCGCTGTATAAAGAACTAGAGCAAGAATTTGGTGCGCCACTTTATAAACGCCTAGATGCGCCAGCAACGCCTGAGCAAAAGTCGCGATTAAAAGCACTCAGTGCTGATGACGTAAAAGCAGATACCTTAGCGGGTGAGCCTATTTTACAAAAGCTAACTCATGCGCCAGGTAATAATGCAGCTATTGGTGGGCTAAAAGTGGTAACTGAAAGCGGCTGGTTTGCGGCGCGTCCGTCAGGTACGGAAGATATTTATAAAATTTACTTAGAATCATTTAAAGGCGAAGAGCACTTAGCTTTATTAGAAAAAGAAGCTAAAAAACTGGTTGATTCAGTGATTAGCTAATATGCAATTACAACTAAAAACGGCTGATTTTATCAGCCGTTTTTGTATCTATAATTTTAAAAAAGGGCTTTTATCGTTATGTCAGCCACTGCAGAATATATTAATCAATTAAAACAAGATGGTGATTTTTTAACGCTTTCGCGTAACCATGAATGGCATTTAGAGGCAGGTCAATTTACGCTTAATAACAATACTCAGGTTACCATACACGATACCGGAGTAATTGAGTTTGAACCAGATTGTATAACTTCAAAAAATGTGGTGCTATCCAGTGCCATTCATGGCAATGAAACAGCCCCCATTGAAATTTGCGATGAACTCATTAAACACATTATTAGTGGGCAACTTGAATTACAACAACGTGTTTTATTTATTTTTGGTAATCCTCAGTCAATTAATATTGGTAAACGATTTGTAGAAGAGAACTTAAACCGCTTGTTTAACGGCCACCACACTGTTGATGGCATTGCGATGAACGACGAACGCGTTCGCGCTGATAAACTTGAGCAATATGTTAGCGATTTTTATGCGCGTTCAGAGCAGGGTACGTATCGCTGTCATTATGATTTACATACCGCTATTCGCGGTTCTAAAAACGAAAAATTTGCTGTTTACCCATTCTTACATGGCAAGCCTTGGAAAAAGTCGCAACTGCAGTTCTTATTAAGCTGTGGTGTAAATACAGTATTGATGATGAAGTCGCCTGCTACCACGTTTAGCTACTATTCGTCGTTTGTGCATGGGGCTGACTCATTTACTGTAGAGCTTGGGCAAGTGAAACCCTTTGGTGAAAACGACATGTCACGCTTTGCAAAAACAAAACAAACTCTAACTGCATTAATTAGCCAAAAAGAAGTAAAATACCCAGAATTTAATGCAAGCGACTTTGAGTTGTTTTCTGTTCATCGAACTATTAACCGCACAGAGCAAAACTTTAGTTTTCCGTTTTCTGACGATGCCGAGAATTTTACAGGGTTTGCAAAGGGTGAGCTTTTAGCCACCGATGGCGATAATGCCATATATGCCGACGTAGAAGGGGAAGCAATTATTTTTCCTAACGCACAGGTTGCCATTGGGCAACGTGCATTACTCACGGTAGTCCCTATGCAAGTGGATAGCCGCTTTAGCTAAATCAACACATCAGACCACTTGTTATGAAAGTTTAACCAACTGATTAATAAGTGGTTAATTTTATGTATAGTTAACTTGCCAGTTTTTTGCTCATTATTTACTTTTCTTTGGTCACAGTTTTGTTGAATAACACTTTACGTTAACGTAAAGTGTTGGCAGCTTTAATTAAATACAGTGCAGATGTTGCAAAGTTTATTCAGCAACTATCACCCATAATAATAATCCAAAGGGGCGCTGTGATACCGACAACAAAAGAAGGTAGGTTATGAGTAATCCCAATAACGTATCGCTGAATATTAATCATGAGCTTGAGTTTATTGACGGCCACGCACTTAATATTCCAACCCTGAGTATTTTAACTGAGGACGGCGACATTCATCCTAGTGCTCCTGCACCTGATATTTCTAAACACACCGCTATTAAATTATACGAAACCATGCGTTTTATTCGTTTATTGGATGAACGTATGCAGGGTGCTCAACGCCAAGGCCGCGTCAGCTTTTACATGCAATGTTTAGGGGAAGAAGCGGCGGTAACAGCCTCTGCTGCAGCCCTTGAACAAGATGACATGATCATGGCGCAATACCGTGAACAAGCAGCCTTGCACTACCGTGGATTTACCCTTGATCAATTTATGAACCAAATGTTTTCTAATGAATTAGATTTAGGTAAAGGCCGTCAAATGCCGATCCATTATGGCTCTAAAGCACTTAACTACATGACCATTTCATCACCTTTGGGAACACAAATTCCACAGGCTACGGGTTACGCATATGGTCAAAAAGTAAAACACATTGATGCTAAAACAGGTGAACTAGCAAGTACTATTGATAACGTTACTATTTGTTATTTTGGTGAAGGGGCTGCTTCAGAAGGTGATTTTCATGCAGGCTTAAATATGGCTGCAGTACATAAAGCACCGGTTATCTTTTTTGCACGTAACAATGGTTATGCTATTTCAACCCCAGCCGATGAGCAATTTAAAGGCGATGGGATTGCATCGCGTGGTGTGGGTTATGGTATTAAAACTATTCGTGTTGATGGCAGTGATGCGCTCGCCGTTTACGCGGCTACTAAAAAAGCCCGCAAAATTGCTGCAACACAAGGTGAACCGGTATTAATTGAATCGATAGCGTATCGTTTAGGTGCGCATTCAACATCAGATGATCCAAGCGGTTACCGTTCAAAAGATGAAGAAGCAAACTATAAAACATGCCCAATTGAGCGCTTTAGAAAATGGTTAGTAAAACAAAATTGGTTAGATGACGCAGAAGATATCAAAGCGAAAGAAACAATTCGTGATGATATTTTAGCGGCACTAAAACGCGCTGAAGTAATTGATAAGCCGGCGTTAGAAGAGCTAATTTCAGATGTTTACGATACGCCAATTCCATCTTTACAACGTCAATATGATGAACTTAAAACGCATATAAAAGCACATCCAGACGCCTACCCAACAACAGCAGGGAGAATTAAGTAATGGCTAAAATGAACATGCTACATGCAATTAATTCTGCTTTAGATATCACCATGAATGAACATCCTCAAGCGTGTATTTTTGGTGAAGACGTGGGTTATTTTGGCGGTGTTTTTAGAGCAACATCAGGGTTACAAGAAAAGTACGGTAAGCATCGCGTATTCAATACCCCGCTCACAGAGCAAGGTATTTTAGGCTTTGCAAATGGTTTGGCAGCCTTTGGTGCACCTGCATTGGCAGAGATTCAATTTGCTGATTACATCTTTCCTGCGTTTGATCAAATTGTGAATGAATCGGCTAAGTTTCGTTATCGTAGTGGTAATGAGTTTAATGTGGGTAATCTAACGATTCGTACACCTTACGGTGGCGGTATTGCTGGTGGTTTGTATCACTCGCAATCGCCAGAAGCGTACTTTGCTCACACGCCAGGGTTAAAAATTGTCGTGCCGCGTAACCCGTACCAAGCTAAAGGCTTACTGCGTGCGTGTATTAAAGACGACAACCCAGTGCTATTTTTTGAGCCCAAACGTTTATACCGTGCTTCAACTGGTGAAGTGCCTGAGGAAGATTACAGCATTGAACTTGGTAAAGCTGAAGTGGTTCAAGAGGGTACTGACGTTACTTTATTAGCGTGGGGTGCACAAATGGAAATTATAGAAGCAGCGGCAAAGCAAGCCAGTGAACAGGGCATTAGCTGTGAAGTGATTGACCTTCGCAGTATTTTACCATGGGATGTTGAAACGATTGCTAAATCAGTGACTAAAACAGGCCGTCTTATTGTTAGTCATGAAGCACCTATTACTAACGGTTTTGGCGCAGAAATAGCCGCAACCATCGCTCAAGAGTGTTTTCTGCATTTAGAGTCGCCTATTTTACGTGTTTGTGGCCTAGATACGCCATACCCGCTGGCGCTCGAAAAAGAATATGTTCCAGATGCATTAAAAGTAATGGCCGCAATTAAACAATCAGTGAACTTTTAGGGGTTTCCATGGCTAAAGATTTTATATTACCTGACATTGGTGAAGGCATAGTTGAATGCGAAGTAGTCGAATGGCTGGTACAAGAGGGCGACACTGTAAAAGAAGATCAGCCTATTTGTGATGTGATGACAGATAAAGCCTTAGTGCAAATTCCAGCGGTACACGATGGGGTGATCACTAAGCTGCATTGTAAAAAAGGCGATATTGCTAAAGTACATGCGCCGTTATTTGCAATGGATGTTGCCGGTGAAGCGCCTAGTGAAGAGACTCAAACAGCTTCTTCACCAACAAGTACTCGTGAACACTTAGAAGACTTTATTTTACCCGACATTGGTGAAGGTATTGTTGAGTGTGAAATTGTTGAATGGTTAGTTGCAGAGGGCGATGAAATAGAAGAAGATCAAGCCGTTTGTGATGTAATGACCGATAAAGCATTAGTACAAATACCAGCTAAATACACCGGTACAGTGCAAAAGCTGTATTATCAAAAAGGTGAAATTGCGAAGGTGCATAGCCCATTATTTCAAATGACGGTTGCAGGGCAAGTCGCAAAAGAAGACGTTGATGTTAACCAAGCAGTTGTAAAAGCACAAAGTAACGCAACGTCAGACGCACCTGCTAAGCAAACGCAAACTGCAATAGTTAACGAAAAAGCGGTTGCATCACCGGCGGTTAGGCGTAAAGCGCGTGAGCTTGACGTTGATTTAACCTGCGTACCAGGTAGTGGTAAAAATGGCCGTATTTATAAACAAGATATTGAAGCGTTTATAAAAAATGAAGTGCCATCTGGCATGGATACCTCTGAGCTTAACAAGCCACAAACTACCCAGAGTAAAAACACTCTTAGTACTGAACACGCAACTAGCGCGGGTGGAACGCGAACAGAAGTAATTAAAGGCATTAAAGCGGCCATGGCAAAACAAATGGTGGCTTCAGTTTCAACGATTCCGCACTTTACTTACAGTGACGAAATTGATCTAACTGATTTAATTGCACTTCGAACTGATCTTAAAGAGCAATATAAAGCACAGGGCGTTAAACTTACGATGATGCCGTTTTTTATTAAGGCATTATCTTTGGCAATGACTGAATTCCCGGTACTTAACTCAAAAGTAAATGATGATTGCAGTGAAATTACCTACTATGATGATCACAATATTGGGGTTGCAGTGGACTCTAAAGTGGGCTTATTAGTACCAAATATTAAAGCCTGCCAAACTAAGAGTATTGTAGAGGTGGCTAATAATTTAACGCAATTAACTGACTCAGCTCGAGAAGGCCGCGTAGCACCAGATGATTTAAAAGGCGGTACTATTAGTATTTCTAATATTGGTGCAATTGGTGGCACTATAGCTACACCAATTATTAATAAGCCAGAAGTGGCGATTGTTGCCTTAGGTAAATTACAGCACCTTCCGCGCTTTGACGAGCAAGGGCAAGTGGTATCGCGTGCAATTATGCAAGTAAGTTGGTCAGGGGATCACCGTGTAATTGATGGCGGCACTATCGCGCGCTTTAATAATTTATGGAAAGAATACTTAGAGCAGCCAGCTAAAATGATGATGGCTATGCGCTAAGTCTTTATATTCATTTATAAATTAAAAAACCAGCAACTAGCTGGTTTTTTTATAACTAAATAAATAAAAGCTAGACTGATTTAGCTCAGAAAATACAGGCCATAACCAACCATTAATGCCGGTATGGCGGTATAAATTGTAGCAATAATAGCCGCTTTAGGTGTCATGGCAATGGCTGGGAAAAGCGCATCGCCATCGTTGGAAATGGCATTGGCCGCTAATGCGCTAAACGGAATAACCCCTTGAATATATAAAGTGGTAACAATTATTTGCGGGCCACAGCCAGGTAAAAAACCAATTAATACCGCTATGAGCGGGGCCATATAAGCATAATTTAAAAACCATGTTTTTAAGTCAAGGCCAAACACTGTTACCAGTAGTTCAAATAATATAAAGGAGGCAACCACCCACGCGGTTACAAAATGAGTATCTTGCAGTACTTTTGTGAGTTTTGAAGGTGGACTGCATATATCATCTTCTGAGGTTACTTCTTTATAGCTTTCACCTTTTGAAGATAACGCCCACATAAATACGACAAACAACGCCATTAATGCGCCAAAATGAGTAACAGTGAATGTGGTGTACTGCCCAAATTGGCTCAAATCAATATTAAAAGCGAGTAAAAAGGCAATGAGTAACCCCGGAATAATAGCGATGTACCAAATAGGCTTACTGAGCGTAATTATCTTCGTCGGTAAAAGGGTAATCTGTGGTGTGTGCTTTTGATCAGTTGGGCATAAGTAGCCTGTTTTATGAAGTGTGTTGACGATTAAACCCGTTACAGAACCAACCACAAACCCTATTGCCATGATGGTTAAACCCTCGGTAGGGCGAGTCGCTAATAATAAAAACGCGGCATCACCCATAGTCGCCGTTAATACAGCCACAATTGCGCCAAAGCTAGCTTGGCCTTTTGTAAATTGAGTCACCACAATAATCGCGCCACCACAGCCTGGTAACATGCCTAAAAAAGCAGCAAAGCTGACCTCTAATACCGGTGACTTAGCATTTAGGTAACGAAGCTCTAGTTGGGGTAAATGATCAATCGCGTAGTAGTAAATAAATAAGGTCGCAGCAACAAACACACTCACTTGAAAAAAAGCATCACTGAGTGCAGTAATTGTTATGGTGCGTAAATCGGGCAGGGCTAAACAGACTAAAATTAACAGAGGTAAAATTAGGCGTTTATTTTGATGAAAAACACGTTTTGCAGCTGGCGAAATAACTCCTAAATGGGATGTTAAAAACATACAGTACGACCTAATTAAAGAATGAGATCGCACTGTACTATTTTATTAAATGATAATCAATATCATTTAAGTGTTGCCGCAGTAGTTACTTTTTACGTTGAAACTCTGAGTTTTCATTCCACGTAGGCCACTGAGTTTGTTGTGAAATATCAAAACCTACTTTATAAAATAATTGTAAATCTTGAACCGCACCTGATAAATCCCACTCATCGCGGTATCTATCACAAGGTTGATGGTAACAACCACGCAGTACTAAGCTCATACGCTTACGGTAATTTGCAGTTTCATCGTCAAACGCTTGTGTACCGCCACCGGCATACATGGCAGGAACACCCATATTAGCAAAGGCAAAGTGATCTGAGCGGTAGTAGCCACCTGAAGATGGTTTAGGGTCGCCCGATACTGTTCTGCCTTGCTCTTTGGCCGCAGTTGCTAATAGCTCATCCATTTGTGATTTACCAATACCCACCACACTAATATCTTTTACTTTACCTAATAGGTTTAAGCTGTCCATATTAATATTTGCAACGGTTTTATTAGCTGGAATAACTGGATTCGCGGCATAATATTTCGAGCCTAATAAACCTTGCTCTTCAGCGGTTACCGCTAAAAAGGTCATTGAACGGTCAGGGCGTTTACCTAGTTTGGTAAAGGCTTCGGCAACTTCTATCATACCGGCTGTACCTGTCGCATTATCGTGGGCACCATTATAAATTTGATCGCCTTTACGATTTTTATCCGTTCCTAAATGATCCCAATGCGCAGAGTAAATAATATGCTCATCGGGTGTTTTACTACCAGGAAGAGTGGCAATGAAGTTATAAGATACCGATTTTTTGATGGTGTTTTTTACATTCACAGTGGCTGTTAAATCGCCCATATCAACATGGTAAGCACCTTTGGCAGCGTTTGCTTTGGCGGTTTCAAAATTAAGGCCTGCTTTAGAAAAAAGCTCTTTTGCAACATCAACAGTAACCCAACCTTCAACAGCAACACGGTCCATATTATTGTTTTCTTTTACGAAACCAAATTGCTCGCCACTCCATGAGTTCTCAACCACAGACCAAGGGTAAGACGCTGGAGCAGTTTCATGAATAATAATAGCACCAGCAGCACCTTGACGGCTTGCTTCTTCGTATTTGTAAGTCCAACGCCCGTAATAGGTCATTGCATCGCCGGTGAATAAAGCAGGATCTTTAGTTGCAAAACCCGGATCGTTTACCAGCATAACAACGGTTTTACCTTTAACATCTAGGCCTTCGTAATCATTCCAGTTATATTCAGGTGCGTTAACACCGTAGCCCACAAATACAAGCTCCGAGTTTTCAATTCCTTCTTGCGCACTAATACGGCTACTACCCATAACCATGTCTTTTTTGTATTGGTAGTCTTTACCGCCAATATTAAGCACCATATCAGAGTCTGCTTCTAACGATACAAGCGGCACTTCTTGGAAAAAGCTGTCGCCATTACCCGGCTCAAAGCCTAAAGCAGTAAATTCTTTTGTTAAGTAATCAAGCGTAAGCTTTTCACCTTCAGATGAAGGAGCACGTCCACCAAATTCATCAGAAGCTAACACTTTTACATGCTTAGCAATTTCATCCGCTTGAATGCTGTTGTAGCCTTTAGCGACATCATCAGATGTAATACTTGTTGTTGCACAGCCGGCTAAAATTGCCGTTGTTATTAGGGTCAAAGAAAAATAACGTTTCATATTGGCTCTTTTTTTGTTCTAAGTGGCATTAGTATATGAACTTCTGTTAATTAGAACCAGTTTTTGCGGTAAACTGTTGCTGATAAAAATGTACAGTAAAGGTAACAATGAAGCGTTTTACTCCCCCAGAACAATTTCAAGTAACGAGTATAAATGGAGGTGCATTTGAGCACCTTCGTCAGCTGTTTAAAATAGATCAGCAAACAGACTGGCCTGAGCCTGCGTACTTTACCCCGTATTTAAACGCCATCAATGCTAATAATCTGCCAATTCGTTTTGTCGATGATGCCAAGGTTGATTTTGCTGAGCGCTATTATGAACAAGTCATTTTTGAAACAGGGGACGTGCCCACCCGACAACAAAACTGGCATGATCTGTTTGGTGGTTTTATTTGGTGCTTATTTCCAAAAACAAAAGCCCTTATTAATCAGCGTCATGTTGATGAAATAGCGTTGCATGGATTAAAACAACGAAGTAAACACCGTAACGCACTGACCTTGTTTGACGAGTGTGGGGTTGTGCTAGCTGTCAGCGAATCACAGTGGAAAGAGTGGTTAAGAGATCATCAATGGAAGACTGCATTTGTAGAGCACAAAGTACAGTGGGGTAAAACCATTGCGCCTTTCATGTTTGGCCATGCTAATTATGAAATGTTAACCAAACCTTATATTGGACTGACTGGCAAAGCCTTATTTGTAAATGTACCGGATGAAATATTTTGTAAAGATTTAGTAACTCAATACCAGTACCTAGATCAGCGCCTTTATGAGATGATTAAAACTGATGATTGTTTAGCCGATAACAAACAGCTTTCACCTTTACCTTTATTAGGTGTTCCTGGTTGGTTTGATGAGAATAACAATCCATCATTTTACGATAACACGGACTATTTTAGACCGAAACGAAGGACACGAAAATGATAGAAGTTACCGCGCTTAAAAAGAAGTTTAAGCTCACTAAAGATCATAAAAAAAATAAAATAGATGATATAGACCCCCGTGAAGATAAAGATTATTTTCACTCGGTTAAAAATGTCAGCTTTAGCTGTGCAAAAGGCGAAGTACTAGGGCTATTAGGACCGAATGGCGCGGGCAAAACCACGACGTTAAGAATGATCTCTACCGCTTTAAAACCGGATGATGGCAGTATTACTATTGCAGGAAACGACATAATTAAAAAGCCACTCATTGGGCGCAAGTGTATTGGTTTTTTATCTGGCTCTACTGGTTTATATGGTCGTTTAACGGTAAAAGAAAACATAGAGTACTTTGCAAAACTGCACGGCATGAGCAAGCAGGCTATTAAGGCACGCTGTGAAGAATTATTTACCTTACTTGATATGCATAAATTTATTGATAAACGCGCTGAGAACCTATCAACCGGCATGAAGCAAAAAGCCAATATAGCGCGTGCTGTGGTACACCACCCAGACGTTGTTATTCTCGATGAGCCAACTACCGGCCTCGATATTATGACCACCCAAACGGTGATCAACTTTATTAAAGGCTTAAAAGCACAAGGTATTCCTGTTATTTTTTCTACGCATCATTTAGATGAAGTAGCACTTTTATGTGACCGCGTTGCGGTAATTAATGAAGGCGTTAGTTGTTTTGATGGCACGCTTGCTGAATTTAAACAGGCAGGCAACAGTGAAGAATTAAATCAAGCGTTTATGAACATATTAACGGAGAAACATGATGTTTGAAGTATTTAAAAAGGAATTAACAGAGCTACTACGCGATAAAAAAACCTTATTGTTCGTGGTGGTATTTCCTATTGTGGTTTTCCCGTTGTTATTTGCTGTGGTTGCGTTTATATCCTCGCAAGCTGCGCTTGATGCTGAACAAAAAGTAAATACCTATGTGATTATCAATGGCGACTATGCACCAGAATTTACTGATAAAGTGTTTTATCACAAAAGCTTTGAGTTATATAAAGGTGATAAAACCTTCAACAGTATTGAGGAGCTAAAAGCTGGTGTAAACGCCGGCGATATCGACATGGGAATATACCTGCCAAGTGATGCAGTGCAAACATTAAATGAGCAAAAGCAAAGCGAATGGCAAGTTGTATTTAATGATTCAAAATCAATTAACTTCTTATTTGAGCGTGTCAAAGAGCTTGCTAAAGAGTACAGCGATACTTTACAAGAAAGTAAATTATTGAGCTTTGGTATAGATAAAAGCGCACAAGAATCTATTTTAAAGCCAGTTAATGTAGTTAAAGTAGACACTGCCGATAAGCGTGAAAACCTAGGTGAAAAAGTGGGTGGGTTTTTACCTTATCTACTTATTCCGTTAGTACTGGTAGGCGCAACGTATCCTGCTATTGATTTAGGGGCCGGTGAAAAAGAACGAGGTACCTTAGAAACCTTATTACTTACACCTATTACTCGTACCGAGCTAGTATTGGGTAAATTCATTACTCTACTAACCACGTCAATTGCATCAACCACTATAACCGTAATTAGTATGGGGTGTTGGATAGCCTTAGCGCTGGCTTTTGCTGATCTTGAATTTATTAAAGCCGCTTTTAGTACATTGGCTATCACAGACTTACTAATGATTTTTGTCTTATTATTGCCTATAGCTGCAACCTTTTCTGCATTAGCTCTGGCAATATCAATCTATGCACGCTCGTTTAAAGAAGCGCAAAATTACATGACGCCATTAAGCATGGTCGTGTTTTTCCCGATTATTATTTCAATAATGCCTAACATGGAACTGACTTCTAAAACGGCGTTTATTCCCGTGACTAACGTCGCCTTAGCGATTAAAGAAATTGTTAAAGGCACCGTTGATTACACGCTAGTGGGATTGATATTCCTAGCAACAGCAATCATCGCTGGGGCACTCCTGGCATTTTGTGTGAAATGGTTTAATCGTGAAGATGTGTTGTTTAGATAATTCATAAGTATAAAAAAGGTCGCAGAGCGACCTTTTTTATTAATTATTACTAGGTTTTAGTGCTGAAATGAGTACTTAAAAAATCGAGCTTGGCTTACAGAAATTAAATAAAAACCGCTGTATAGAAAAAACCATACAGCGGTTTTTTAATTAATTTTAAGCTTATGCATTAAATTGATTTTTGATTGTTTCAATCGCGCTATCAATATCTATCATTAGCTTTTCACCAGTGCGGCGGTTTTTAAGTTCTACCTTGTTTTCATCAAGGTTACGCTCACCAATTACAAGTGTGTAAGGTACACCGAGTAATTCCATGTCGTTAAACATAACACCAGGGCGCTCTTTACGGTCATCAAATAGCACATCTAAACCTGCATCTTTCAAACCTTGATATAGATTATTAGCAATATCAGGGATGCGATGCGATTTATGCATATTCATTGGCACAATTGCTAAATCGAAAGGGGCGATGGCTTTAGGCCAGGTAATACCGTATTGGTCATTATTTTGCTCAATGGCAGCGGCAACTACGCGCGATACACCAATACCATAACAACCCATAGTCATTGTTTGGTTTTTACCCGATTCGCTTAATACACCTGCTTTCATTGCTTCTGAGTACTTAGTACCTAGTTGGAAAATATGACCAACTTCAATACCGCGCTTAATTTGCAACGTGCCTTGACCACACGGGCTAGGATCGCCCTCAACAATATTACGGATATCAGCAACCTCGTAGTCTGTTACGTCGCGATCCCAGTTAATACCACTAAAGTGCTCATCGTCTTTGTTGGCACCAGCTACAAAATCAGCCATTACATTCGCGGTTCTATCAACAATAATTGGCATGTTTAAGCCAACAGGGCCTAAAGAACCCGGTTTTGCGCCAATGGCAGCCACAATATCTGCCTCGGTTGCCATTTCTAATGGTGCAGCAACCAGTGGGTGTTTTTCAGCTTTAAGTTCATTAAGCTCGTGATCGCCACGCAGTACTAGTGCAACTAAGCCACGTTTTCCGTCTTCATCAGGGGCGCCATAAACAATCAGTGTTTTAACACCGCGATGTGGTTTTACACCATAGTGTTTTTTCAGCTCATTAATTGTTTTAGCATCAGGCGTTGGGAATGCTTTTAGCTCTTTGCTTGCTTGTGGGCGCGATTCAGTTGGCGCTAGCGCTTCTGCTTTTTCAATATTAGCGGCGTAGTCACTAGCATCACTAAAGGCAATAGCGTCTTCGCCAGATTCAGCAAGTACGTGAAACTCATGCGATACACTACCGCCTATAGAGCCGGTATCAGCAATAACAGGGCGGAAATCAAGGCCTAAACGTTCAAAAATATTACAGTAGGCTTTGTGCATAACTTGATAAGTTGCATCTAAACATTCATCGGTTAAATGGAATGAGTAGGCATCTTTCATAGTAAATTCACGAGCACGCATAACACCAAAGCGCGGACGACGTTCGTCACGTACTTTAGTTTGTACTTGGTACAAAGTAATAGGCAGTTGCTTGTAGCTGTTAATTTCTTTGCGGACAAAATCGGTGATCACTTCTTCATGGGTAGGACCCATAGCAAATTCACGATTGTGACGATCGGTAAAGCGCATAAGCTCTGGACCAAACTCACTCCAGCGGCCCGATTCTTCCCATAAGTCAGCCGGTTGAATTACTGGCATTAGCATTTCAATTGCGCCTGCTTTATCCATTTCTTCGCGTACAATGTTTTCTACTTTTCTAAGCACACGTAAACCAGAGGGTAGCCAAGTGTATAAACCCGAAGCGACGCGACGGATCATTCCGGCTCTAAGCATTAATTGATGCGATACAATTTCCGCATCTGATGGCGTTTCTTTAAGTGTAGCGAGTATATATTGACTAGTACGCATGTTTTTTCCGAAATAGAGTAATATGTTCTTTTAATTAAGGCGCTCAGTTTACCAGCGGATGCATTGACACTAAAGCGCTAAGTGATTTTTTATCGCATTTTATAGCCATAGCAGGGTTTTAAAGTTAGTTTAACTGGGCTCTATATGAGTAACCAGATGATGAGAGTCAGTCACTTGCCAGGTAATGTTGTATTCATACAAATTCATACCATAACTTTGCATGCCTTGTTTTTGCTTTTTATACGCTGGGCGAGGATCTTGTTTTAGCACATTGCTGATAAATGCTTGTAGCTCAGGATAGTGGCTTTGTTTATTTATAAATTCCAAAGCTTGCTCACTAAATTCAACACTCATTTGAGTTTCTGGACGCGTATCGGCAAATCCAGCGCTTGCATCAGGTAAAGCGTCTGAATAGGGCAAATAAGGCTTAATATCAACAATAGGTGTACCATCAAGTAAATCAATACCGGCGAGCAATAACGCTAACTGCCCATTTTTGTATTCAATTCCCTCTAACTTAACAGCACTCATCCCTATAGCGTTAGGTCTGAATGTAGCGCGTGTGGCAAAAACGCCTTTACGTTCATTGCCACCAAGGCGCGGCGGGCGCACCATTGCTGAATAGCCTTTATCCGCGGTTTCATGAAAACGAAATAACAGCCAAATGTGGCTAAATTCATCTAAACCACGAACAAATTCTTCACGATTAAAATCTGGAGCAAAAATAAGTTTAGCTTTTGCTTCTGGCACTAATCGAGGTTGTCTAGGAATGGCAAACTTTTGTTTATACGGTGATTGAATATGGCCAATAGCCGAAATCTGATAATCGCTCATAATGCTCGCTAACAAATAAAATAGGGGGGTATTCTACCTGTAATTACCATTGGTGGCATTAGCTTAATATAATCAGCATAAAGAGAGTTTAGACTGATTGGTTTAAATGTGGAATAAAAAAGGGCAAGGCTAAACCTAGCCTTACCCTTACATTGCAACTATTGAGTTGTTATTAAAACATATATTGGAAAGATACTGACGCAACGTCCATTTCTGGATCAATATCATCATCTAATTCGTAACGCTCATACTCTAAACGCACTTGCATATTGGTTGTGAAAGCATATTCAATACCTGCACCATAAAATACGTCACCACCGTCTTGTGATACGCTAACGCTGCCTACTGGTAGTTCTTGAGTTAAATCAGCATCCCATTCAAACCAACCGCCTTTTGCATAAACAGAAAAATCTTCAGTGATTGGCGCTGCAAAACGCGCTGCTAGTGATACCCCATCAATTTCTGCTTTACTGTCTATGTCACTCACTTCATCAAAATTTTGATAGGCAAGTTCAAGGCTTAAATGTTCATTAAATTGAGTGCCGATATAACCTTTTAACATTTGCGCGTCGTCATCGAAATCGGTGTCGTTTTCGCTATCTTCAAACTGAAATGAATATTGGCCGTAACCAATACCCGTATAAATACGTGGAGAGTCCATGTCGGTAACATCAGCCTGTGCTGCTGAATTAAAACCCAGTGTTGCTAAAGCAAGTGCAGAAAGAGAAAGTGTTTTAATCATTGTATAGCTCCTTTAAAAAATAAAATCTAATGTTCGATAGATTCATCAAACGTCGATTTACTAATTGCAGTGAACATGCCAATAATTTTTTTGTTTAATATTTGCTCTTAAAGTGTGTTTATTGAACTTTTTTGGTGGTTTTAGTACGCAAAACATTCAACTGTTAAGCGTACTGTTAATTTGTAAAAAAATAAAAATTGTAGAATTTACAGCTTGTTGTAGTTTATACATACCTGCAAAAGGTACCGAATTAGACTTGATAAAGTAAGTTTTCTGTTTCTATCGCTATTTGTTTCATTTTAATGGCGTAATTTTCTAGCTTTTTATCTTCGTCAGTAACAGATGTGAATTCAGGAACGGCAACAGGGTAACCCGTCTCATCCATAGCAACAAAACTTATTACACAATGATTAGTTTCAACTAAGTTTTGGGTTTTAGGGTCGCCACAGCGTACTTGAATGAAAATTTGCATACTGGTTTTACCAGTGTGTGCAATTTTGGCTTCCACTTCAACAATTTGGCCAACCAAAATAGGACGGCTAAACTTAACGCCCGCAACCGATACGGTTACGCAGTAATGACCGCTCCAACCTGCAGCACAGGCATAGCCTGCTTGGTCAATCCACTTCATGACCACACCACCATGCACCTTTCCACCAAAATTTACATCGGTAGGCTCTGCTAAAAAACGAAAAATTACATTCGACGACGCCATAACACACTCTCATTTATTCATATTACTTAACAGCATAGCGCAAAAAAGGGGCCGAAGCCCCTGCAATTTAGGATAAGTTTATAATTTCTTTAGAAAGGTTGTTACATATTGGGGTAGTTAGGACCGCCAGCACCTTCAGGAGTGACCCAGGTGATATTTTGGCTTGGATCTTTAATATCACAGGTTTTACAATGCACACAGTTTTGCGCATTGATCACAAAGGCTTGCTCGCCTTCGACTTCTTGTACTTCATAAACGCCGGCAGGGCAGTATCGCTGTGCAGGTTCATCAAATTTAACTAAATTTACCTTAATCGGAATTGATGCATCTTTGAGTTTTAAATGACACGGCTGCGATTCTTCATGATTAGTGTTTGATAAAAATACCGAAGAAAGCTTATCAAAGCTGAGTTTGCCATCAGGCTTCGGATAGGCAATCTTTTCAGCTTGATCAGCGTCTTTTAAAGTGGCGTGATCGGGTACGTTATCTTTAAAACTAAACGGTAGGGCACCCTTAAATATGTTTTGATCAAGGGTGTTGTATGCACCGCCTGCAAATTTACCTAATGTATGCATTGCAGGGCCAAAGTTACAAGATTGATACAGCTCTTTATACGCCCATGATTTTTTAAACTCAGCAGTGTACTGGGTTAAATCAGTGTTAGCTAAATTGTTTTGTAGCGCATTAAAAATGACCTCAGCGGCTATCATGCCTGACTTCATAGCCGTATGATTACCTTTAATTTTTGCAAAATTAAGCGTGCCTGCATCACAGCCCACTAACAAGCCACCCGGGAAATGCATTTTAGGCAAAGAGTGTAAACCGCCTTTGGCAATGGCGCGCGCACCATAAGCAATACGCTCACCCCCTTCGAGGGTGTTTTTAAATACCGGGTGGTGTTTTAAGCGCTGAAACTCATCAAATGGGCTTAAATGTGGATTTGAATAATTTAAATCAACAATTAAACCAACCACCACTTGGTTGTTTTCGCTATGATACATAAAAGCACCACCGCCAGTATCGCCACTCAATGGCCAACCGGTTCCGTGAACTACTTTACCAAGCTGGTGTTTAGATTCATCCACTTGCCAAATTTCTTTAAAGCCTAAACCGTAATGCTGTGGCGAGCTTTCATCGTCTAAAGCAAACTGATTGATCAGTTGCTTACCTAAATGGCCGCGACAGCCCTCAGCAAATACCGTGTATTTAGCACGTAACTCCATACCCGGCATGTAACCGTCTTTTTCGTCGCCGTTTTTATCCAGCCCCATATCACCGGTAATAATGCCTTTAACAACATCATCTTCAATAATAAGTGAATGAGCACTAAAGCCTGGAAAAATTTCAACGCCTAAGCTTTCTGCTTGTTCAGCAAGCCAACGACATACATTCCCCATAGAAACAATGTAGTTACCGTTATTATGAAATGTGTTTGGGGTTGCAAAATGAGGGATAGAGGTTGCTTTTTGTCCGTTATTAAACCAATAAATTTCATCGCTTTGGACTTTAGTCGTAACAGGCGCGCCCAATTCTTGCCAGTTTGGCAGTAGCTCATCCAATGCTTTGGTTTCAAAAACAGCACCCGATAATACATGCGCGCCCACTTCAGAGCCTTTTTCAACCACACAAATCATGCACTCTTGTTGTTTTTCTTGTGCTTGCTGTGCGAGTTTAATTGCTGTTGAAAGCCCAGCAGGGCCTGCCCCTACAACAACAACATCAAATTCCATGGTTTCGCGTTCAATCATAATAACCTCTTTATCTATGACGGACTCACTTTTGCCCTGTAGGCAAAAAGTAAGCTAAGCAACCTGTTATTTTGTGATGCAAATTAAACGTTACAGGTTGTGAATAGTTTAAGGTTATTTTAGGTTGACGTTTACGTCAACAGGAAGTAGTCTGATTTCATAAAATAAATAGGTTGACGTATACGTTAGCTTATAGGTTTAAATAATTATGGAGTCCCTATGAAAGTTCTCGTACCAATAAAAAGAGTGATTGATTACAACGTAAAAGCTCGCGTTAAACCTGATAACAGCGGTGTTGATTTAACAAACGTAAAAATGGCAATGAACCCATTTTGTGAAATTGCGGTAGAAGAAGCAATTCGTTTAAAAGAAGCGGGTACTGCAAGCGAAGTAGTTGTTGTGACTATTGGCGCTAAAGCATCACAAGAGCAATTACGCACAGCACTTGCCCTTGGCGCTGATAAAGCGATTCATGTTGAAACCGAGCAAAACCTAGAATCTCTCCATATTGCAAAGTTACTTGCTAAAGTGGTTGAGCAAGAATCTCCTGAGCTGGTTATTTTAGGCAAGCAATCTATCGATTCTGATAATAATCAAACGGGCCAAATGCTAGCAGCATTAACTAATCGCGGCCAAGGTACATTTGCTTCAAAAGTTGTTATTGAAAATGGCAAAGTGAATGTAACCCGCGAAGTTGATGGCGGTTTGCAAACTGTTGCACTTAATTTACCCGCGATTGTAACCACCGATTTACGTTTAAACGAGCCTCGTTATGCGTCGCTACCTAATATTATGAAAGCTAAACGTAAACCGCTAGAAGTTATTGCGGCTGATTCGTTAGGTGTCGATTTAACACCGCGTATTGAAGTCGTTCGTGTAGAAGAACCAGCAAAACGCAGCGGCGGCATTATTGTTGAAGACGTTGCACAGCTTGTAGAAAAACTTAAAACAGAGGCAAAGGTGATTTAAATGAAAACTCTTGTAATTGCAGAGCACGATAACGGTGCCTTAAAACCAGAAACCTCAAAAACCATTAATGCCGCTAAAAAATTAGGTCTTGATGTCGATGTATTGTTAGCTGGCATAAATTTAGGTGCGATGAGTGAGTCACTTGCGAGCATTGAGGGTGTTGCAAGTGTATTACTTGCAGATAACGCGGTGTACGAACATCAACTCGCTGAGAGCATGACAGATTTAGTGTTATCACTTGCAGATAACTACAGCCATATTGTGGCAAGTGCCACAACGACAGGTAAAAACTTTATGCCGCGTGTTGCCGCATTATTAGATGTTGCACAAATTTCAGAAATTATTGATGTTATTGACGCAGACACGTTTAAACGCCCAATCTATGCGGGAAATGCCATAGCAACGGTTAAATCACTCGATAATAAAAAAGTGATCACCGTGCGTGCAAGTAGCTTTGATTTACAAGGCGAACAAGCACCAGCTAATGTCACAACCTTAGATACGGTCTCTGATTCACAGTTAAGTAGCTTTGTAAGTGTTGAGCAAACTGAATCTGAACGCCCAGAGCTCACCGCAGCTGATGTGGTTATTTCAGGTGGTCGAGGCATGCAAAATGGTGAAAACTTTGCGCTACTTAATGGTATTGCCGATAAACTGGGAGCTGCAATTGGCGCTTCACGTGCAGCGGTTGACGCAGGCTTTGTTCCTAACGACATGCAGGTAGGTCAAACAGGTAAAATTGTAGCGCCTAATTTATATATTGCCGTAGGTATAAGTGGTGCCATTCAGCATTTAGCAGGCATGAAAGACTCAAAAATTATTGTGGCCATTAATAAAGACCCAGATGCGCCTATTTTCCAAGTGGCTGATTACGGTTTAGTTGCTGATTTATTTGATGTATTACCTGAACTTGAACAAGCTTTATAAAGTTTAATAACCACAGCATTATATAAAGTTAAATATTCTGATTTAAAGCCGCCGTTTCATTCTTGATTCTGCGGCTTTTTTAATTCAATAACGCCACTTATCTAAATTACTTGCGCTTGGCTTTTTTTTATAACAAAGTGACAGCGTTGTCATTTGTAGTCATACAAATTATTAAATAGGAGCCAAAATGACAAGGTATAAAGCGCTTGATGCTATGCGAGGGTTAACCATCGCATTAATGATACTGGTAAATACACCGGGTTCGTGGTCCCACGTGTATGCCCCTTTACTTCATGCCGATTGGCATGGGTGTACACCAACGGATGTAATTTTTCCGTTTTCATGTTTATTATTGGCTCTGCGATGTTTTTTTCATTTAAAAAAACCAACAGCACAGCTAATGCAAGCCAAGTGTTACGGCTGATAAAACGAGGAGCAATTATTTTTGCTATTGGCTTAGCGTTAAATATGTATCCCTTTACCACGAGCATTGAAAACTTAAGAATACTGGGCGTATTACAGCGAATAGGCATTGCCTATATTTTAGCGTCTATCTGTGTATTGTTACTCAACAGGCGAGGGGTGATCAGCTTATCGGTTGTTATTTTAATTGCATATTGGTTACTGCTTTTAAGTGTTGGTCCTAATAATGCGTATACACTAGAGAATAACTTAGTTAGAACGGTTGATATAGCGGTATTAGGTGAATCGCATTTGTGGCAAGGTAAAGGATTAGCGTTTGATCCAGAAGGGCTTTTGAGCACCTTACCAAGTGTAGTAAGTGTTTTATTTGGCTTTGAGGTTACCCGTTTACTTACCAGCTCTAGCAGTCAATGGACAAGTATTAAGCGTTTGTTGGTCATTGGGGTTGTTGGTATCGCTTTAGGGCAATTAGGCTCGCTGATTATGCCAATTAATAAATCGCTTTGGACCAGCACCTTTGTTATTTACACCTCAGGGATTGCCTGTATTGTACTGGCCTTTTTTGTGTGGCTTTGCGACATAGTAAAACCCGAACGTCTTGTTAATCCATTAATTGTATATGGCTCGAATCCGTTGTTTATTTATGTGTTATCGGGTGTGTGGGTACTGAGCTATTCACTGGTTAATATTGGCGAGCTAAACTTGGGGGATTGGATGTATGAGCAACTCGCTTTAGTTATGAGTGCTAAATTGGCATCGTTCACCTTTGCTTTATTACATGTTATTGGCTTTTGGTTAATTTCAAATATGCTTTATAAGCGAAAGATATTTATAAAGATTTAGGACAATAAAAACCAACCCTTAGGTTGGTTTTTTATTTAACGTTACAAAGCGTGGCTTAGTACGTTGCGCTGCCTTTAGTACGAGGGAATGCAATTACATCACGTACGTTACCCATACCGGTAACATAAGCAACTAAGCGCTCAAACCCTAAACCAAAGCCAGAGTGTGGCACGCTACCGTATTTACGTAGGTCGCGGTACCAGCTGTAGTCTTCTTTATTTAAGCCCATTTCGTCAAGGCGTGCATCTAATACATCAAGACGCTCTTCACGTTGTGAACCACCAATGATCTCACCAATGCCAGGTGCTACTACGTCCATAGCCGCAACAGTTTTGCCGTCTTCGTTTTGACGCATGTAAAATGCTTTAATATCGCGCGGGTAGTTTTTAATAACAACCGGTGCTTTAAAGTGTTCTTCTGCTAGGTAGCGCTCGTGCTCAGACTGTAAATCTACACCCCATTCAACAGCGTACTCAAATTTCTTGCCACACGCTTTTAGAATCTCTACAGCGTCTGTGTAATCAACTTGTGCGAAGTCTTTTTCAACAAATTCTTCTAAACGGCTAATGGCTGTTTTTTCGATACGTTGAGCAAAAAACTCCATGTCGTCACGGCGTTCTTCAAGTACGGCTTTAAACACGTACTTAAGCATGTTTTCAGCCAATTTTGCGATATCTTCTAAATCAGCAAACGCAACTTCTGGCTCTACCATCCAAAATTCAGCTAAGTGGCGAGATGTATTTGAATTCTCTGCACGGAACGTAGGACCAAAGGTGTAAATTTTTGACATAGCAGATGCATATGTTTCACCGTTTAGCTGGCCAGATACCGTTAGGAATGCTTCTTTACCAAAAAAGTCTTCGCTGTAATCAATTTCGCCTTTATCTGTCATTGGCAGGTTTTGCATATCAAGGGTTGATACGCGGAACATTTCACCCGCACCTTCACAGTCACTGGCTGTGATGATTGGTGTACTGATCCAGTAAAAGCCTTGCTCATGATAAAAACGATGAATCGCTTGTGCTAAGCAGTTACGTACACGCGTTACTGCGCCAATCATGTTGGTGCGCGGGCGAAGGTGAGCGTGCTCACGTAAATACTCAATGCTGTGGCGCTTAGCCGACATTGGGTAAGTATCTGGATTTTCAACCCAACCTAACACAGTCACTGAGTTAGCTTGAATTTCGAAAGATTGCCCTTGTCCTGCTGATTGTACTAATACACCGGTAACCGACACAGAACAGCCTGCTGTTAAGCTTGTAACTTCATCATAATTATTCAGTGAATTAGGAACTACCGCTTGAATAGGATCAAAACACGAACCGTCATGAACGGCTAAAAATGATATTCCTGCTTTTGAATCGCGGCGTGTACGGATCCAGCCTTTAATGGTTACTTGGCTGTCTACCGCAACATTGCCTTTTAATAGCTCTGAAATCGCTAAATGGCTCATCTTCACTCCAATGATATAAGTTGCCTAACTATATAAATTAATTGTGCGTTACTCATGCATTTATGTATGTAAGGTCACTGCACTTGAACCTTGTATAATACCTAGTAAAGTAAAATAAAAAAACTGTTGTGGGCAACTCTTTAAAAGTTTTTAGTCATGCGCGGTTTTTTTAACCAGTTTTTAGTGTTAAATGGCCACTATTACCATTTGTTACTCTGAAAATTCATCAATTTGTGGCATTATTAGTAAACAAACCAAATTTACGTTTACCATTAATAAAAAATGGATGCTATGAAACAAGTTTTTATTTTACGAGGACTGCCAGGCAGTGGTAAGTCATATTATGCGCAAAATCTCGCTGACGAATTATCGGGCGCAGATGAAAGCAATTATTTTATTTGCTCAACAGATGATTACTTTGTAAACGAGCAGGGTGAATATCATTTCGATAAGTTTAAATTATCGCAATATCATAACCTAAACCTAGCACGTTTTATTAACGCGTTAGCACAAGGTATTGAACTGGTTATTGTTGATAACACTAACATTAAAAAATGGGAATTCATTGCCTATTCGCAAGCAGCGATAGCTTTAGGGTATCAAGTAAAAGAAGTGATTGTTGGTGAAGTAAAAGACAAATCAATGCAGCACTTATATGCCAAGCGCAACAGCCATAACATACCGCTTAAAACCATTAGTAAAATGGCCTACATGTTTGAGTGGTAATTATTAAATGTTAGCTAATACGTCTATATCAGCGTGGGTAATGGCATCTAAATGTGCGGTGATTTTTTCACTGCTCCAATCCCACCATGCAATCGCTAAAAGTTGATTGATAGTTGTTTCATTAAAACGCTTTTTTATTACTTTTGCAGGATTACCGCCTACAATGCTATAGGCAGGTACATCATTGGTTACCACAGATTTACTCGCTATGATGGCGCCGCTGCCAATTTTTACCCCCGGCATAATAGTGGCGTTGTAACCAATCCATACATCATTACCTATTTCAGTATTGCCCTTGAAAGGTAAGTCACCTTGTTGAGGAGCAGACTGTTCCCAACCGTTGCCAAATATAAAAAATGGATAAGTAGAAAAGCCGGAGGTTTGATGGTTAGCCCCATTCATTATAAAAGTAACGTCTTTAGCTATGGCGCAAAACTTACCAATAATGAGACGGTCTCCGATAAAATCGAAATGGTAGAGCACATTTTTTTCAAAATGTTCAGGCCCATCAGGGTCGTCGTAATACGTGTAATCACCTACTTCTATATTAGGTGACTTAATAAAGTTTTTTAAATAACCTACTTGAGGAAAACCGTCCATAGGTGATGGATTGTTTGGATTTGGTCCGTTCATGGTTTCCTCTCAAGTAAGATAAATAGGCTACTAGCTTTTAAATGCCGCCAATGGGTGAGATGTACTGAGCGAAACATGTACCTTGTCACCTGGGTGTACAACAACCTCATGGCTTACTCGGCTAGTTACCACGGTTTCGCATGCAAGTTTAACCGCGCATAAACGGCTACCGCCTTCAAAGCGTACCCAAATTACTTCACCATTATTACCAATACTGCTTTGTACTAGTAACACATCGTCTGGACGAAGCAAAACTTCTACCTCACCAGTGTCACAATCAACGCCGTTTGCAGGTACATTACCAATATCGGTAAGCGCTTGGCCGTTATTTAGGGTTCCTTTTATAAAGCTGGCTTCACCTAAAAAGCGGGCCACAAAGCGGTTGTTTGGGGTACTAAAACACTGCTCTGGGGTGTCAATTTGTTGTATTTTACCGCCTTTTAAAACACCCACACGATCGCCCACCGAAAGCGCTTCTTCTTGATCGTGCGTTACCCAAATTGCCGGTACACCAGCTTCTTTTAATGCGTTGCGTATATCCCAACGCAACATATCTTTTAAGGCAGCATCAAGGTTAGATAACGGCTCATCAAGTAATACAAAGTCAGGTTGGTGGGCAAGGGTACGCGCTAATGCTACGCGTTGCTTTTGCCCGCCTGACAGTGTGGCTGGTTTTTTATGCCTAAATGCATCTAAACCAAGAAGTTTTAGCCAGTGCTCGGCAGGGCTGGTGTCTTTAAGTTTAAAACATACGTTTTGTTCAACTGTTAAATGAGGGAACAACGCAAAGTCTTGAAACACCATACCTACGCTGCGTTTTTCAGGCGCCACAGTATGCTTTGGTGTCGCTGTCCATTTAGCCACTTTAATTTCACCCTCGCTAATCGGTAAAAGCCCCGCTAACGCTTGTAAAATAGTACTTTTTCCGCAACCTGTTGGACCAACAAGCATTAATATTTCGCTTTCACCTAAGGTGAAATTTAAATCGCTAACAACACGATTACTGCCATAATCTATAGACAACTGACTTACAGATAGCATTTTTTATAAATCCTTAATGTTCAAACT
The DNA here is from genome assembly GCF_000184065.1 of Pseudoalteromonas sp. SM9913. Lineage (NCBI taxonomy): Bacteria > Pseudomonadati > Pseudomonadota > Gammaproteobacteria > Alteromonadales > Pseudoalteromonadaceae > Pseudoalteromonas > Pseudoalteromonas sp. SM9913. Next base: position 1,699,655 of record NC_014803.1, on the reverse strand, counting down.
GGTTGCGTTTTTCGCCAGACATCATAATAGCTAAAGCACCCGCAGAAATCACCACCAACAATAAGCCAGGAATAGCAGCACGACCAAAATAACCGGCTTCGTAAACACGCCATAAGTAGGTAGATAGCGTTTCAAAGCCAGTGGGGCCTAATAAAAGTGTGGCTTCTAATTCACGCATTGACTCTAAAAAGACCAAGGCCCCACCTGCAATAATACCACGCATAGTCAGGGGTAAAGTAATACGCGTAAAGGCTTCGCGCGGGCTTGCGCCTAATACCCGCGCTGATTTTACCAAGCTTGGGTCAAGATGCTCGGTGCTGGTACGCACAGAACCTACCGCAAGTGGTAAAAAACGTAGCATATAAGCAATAATCAATAAGCCCAGCGTTTGATATAAAAAGGGAAGTTGTAAGCCGCCGTACACAAGCGCTGTGCCCATAACAATACCCGGAATACCAAAACCAAAGTAAGTAACACGTTCCATTACTTTACCAGCCTTACCACTTAAAGCCGCATGGGCAACCGGAATGGCAACAATAACCGTAACAATAGCGGCAATGGCTGAAGCGTAAGTTGAATGCCACGCAATACTAAAATCAAACGAGCTAAAGCCATCACGCACTAACCACAAAGTAAATACTGCTAAAGGTAGGCCAATAGCGAGTAATAAAATAGGCGCAAAGGTGGCAAACATAGCGCCTAGTTGCCATTTTTTAGGGAATAAAATAAGCGAACGACCTTGACGCTCTGAGGCGGTTTTTATTTGTGATTCAATCATTAATAAAAAGCCAACAATCACCATCAGTTGCAGTGACAACATAGCCGCACGGCTTAAGGCAAAGGCATTGTATTCCACATAAATAACACGGGTAAACGTATCTAAGCGCATCATTGCGGGGGTACCAAAGTCAGATAAGGTATACAGCGCAACCAATAATGACCCTGCAGCAATGCCATTTATTACGCGGGGTAAAATAACTTTAAATACGCTTTGCGTCATCGACATACCCAGTGTGCGAGCAGCGTTGACCATACTGGCATCTAAACTAAGTAAAGACGAACGGGTAGTCATCATAACAAACGGAAAAGTATACAAGGTCATGACAATGGCGGCTCCCGTTAACCCATACATAGAAGGGGTTTCAAAACCAAGTAAGTTGTTTATTTCACCGCCGGGACCAAATGCAGCATAAAGCGTAAAAGCGCCAATGTAACTAGGAATAGCAAGCGGGGCTGCAAACACCACCAGCCAAAACTTTTTAAACGGTAACTGCACATAGGCGCTAATGAATGCCAAGGGCACACCAATTAAAATTGAACCTAATACAGTTAATCCCATTAACGACAGGGTATTGCCTAAAATAGTTAAATTGTGGCTATCAAAAAAAGAGCTTGCGTCAGAGGCAAGCGTAATTAAAACAAAAATAGGAGTCAGGGTCACTAGCGCTGCAAGCAGCGCCATTGGGTAAGATGTAGGAATTCGCATTATAAAACGCCGCTGCTGCGCATTAAATCTATAGTTGGGCGTAAATCAGCCAACTGGGTTAAATCAATTTTAGGTGGCGAAATACTGGTTAACTTTGGCAATCCATCGGGTTGAGTAATGCCATTAACCAGTGGGATTTCATAGGCTTCGCTTGCTAAATAACTTTGCACTTCAATGCTAAGTAAATAGCGCATAAAGTTGATTGCCAGTGGGTCGTCAGATAACGATAAAATACCTGAAGCGTTAACTAAACAGCCAGCATCATTTTGCGTAAAGGCTAAATCAAGTTTTGCATCTGGCTTACCCGATTTTAAGCGCAGCGTGTAGTAATGATTAGCAAAACCAATGTCTACTTCACCACGTTCAACGCCCATTACCACACCGAGTTCACCGGCGTAGGTTTTAGAACGTTTTTTAACTTTTTTAAGCCACTTAGCTGTTTTATCATCACCTTCTAAAAGTCGCATAGCGGTAATGAACGATTGAAAAGAAGCATAAGCAGGCGCCCAACCAATACTTAAATCACTGTCGGCAATGTCCATAATGCTTGTTGGAATTTGCTCTTTGGTTAAACGCTCAGTATTAAAAGGCAAAGTACGTATACGACCAGTTACAGGTGCCCATTCATCGTATCTAAATTGTGGCTGTAATTGCGCTGATAAATCACTCGGCATGGGCTTGGCAAGGCCGGCATCGGTAACTAAACCAATTGCCCCAGAGTCGACTGCCCAAAATAAGTCGGCACGTTTAACCCCTGCATTTGCTTCGGCAACAATGGTGTTGGCAAGCGCTGCGGTAGGGCCGCGACGAATGGCAAGGTCAAGATCAGGGTTCTTTTTTTGAATGGCTTGTAATACGTTTTCGTATAAGCCACCTTCACCACGGCCTAAATAAAGCGTCAATGCACCTTTTAATTTAGGCAATGTATCAACAGACACGGGGTTTGCAATAGCAATATCAGCGGCAAAAGCGCGTGAAAGCGATAGCGGTAAAGCACCCGCTACCCCTAACGCAGCTAAGCCTTGAATAAAGGTTCTGCGTTTCACTTAAAATACATCCTTACGTGCTTTTTCTGCTTTTTCAATCAGCGTTTGAGCGCGGCTTAGTTTGGTTTGCATATCAACAACCACATCACGAACTTCATCAACACTTTTATTATTAGAAATTGCTTGTGGAAGTGTTACGTTAAAGTCTTTTTCTAGAACTTCTACTAACTTCGCGTCTTGCTCAATTAGTGTACCTTCAACACCTTCAAATAAATGTAGGTAAGTGTCGTGCACTATGTTGGTGGCTTCATCGCTTAAACGTTCTGCGTATTTAGCGACCACTCGGTCTAATTTATGTTTAATTTCGTCGATAGTCGCGCTTTGAGTCATTTCTTTGGTTGCTGTTGCTTTAACGCTATCTAATAACCCTTTTTGTTGAAACTTAGCCGCCAGTTTAACTGCGCCTAATCCTTGCCATAGGGCATTATTCATTGCTTGTTGTTGTTTGCGTACTTCTAGCGCTGGTTTTTTATTATCGATAGCCATTTTTATGCCATACAAACCTTGCCAAATAGAGGCATAGACAGGCACGTAATTAGTTTCTATTGCGCTGTGGAATTTAACTGATTCCCAGTACTCAACCAAATCATCACTATTAACTGCTTTTGCGCCTTTTTTCTCGTAATCGCTTACCATGGTATCGACTTTAGAGATCATCCATTCAACGTCTTCATTGTAAGTTTTTAAATTAGCTTGAAGGTGATTAACATGCTCACCAATAGGGCCATTAGCAAATACAGGTTGTGCAAAAATCGCAGAGGCGAGTAAAAAACTTGCACTTAATGTCTTGGCAGGCTTAAGTAATATTTTCATAGCAAGTGAGTCCATAAATGTTATTGTAAATGATAGGCATTATCATATCCCTAAAGATCACTCAGATCAACACACTAAATGACAGGTCAGGGCTAAAAATACCAATGTTTTGGGACGAATAGGCAGCAAACTAATTATTTGCATAAATTTTAACGTAACCCTTAATAATAGTTAACCTATCTATACGTAATGTTTACCTTTTATGGCGTTATAAATAGCATCACATAAAGCGCGAATACTGTTTTTGTCACTTATATACGGTGGCATTAGATAAATTAGCTTACCAAAGGGGCGTATCCATACTCCTTGAGATACAAAATAAGCCTGAATTTTAGCGACATCAATGCTACCAGCCTCTTCTGTAAGCTCTACTACGCCAATAGCTCCTAAAGTACGTACATTCACCACGGCGCTGAGCGCTTGGCATTTATGCAGCTGCTGTAATTGAGTATTTATTTCGCTGATACGGTGTTGCCAGTTTTGGCTTAGTAATAAATCAATACTGGCGCAAGCAACAGCGCAGGCCAGCGGATTTCCCATAAATGTAGGCCCGTGCATCAAAACCCCAGCTTCTCCTTCGCTGATTCCTGTGGCTATTTTGTCGCTAGTTATGGTTGCCGAAAGGGTCATTGCTCCACCAGTCAGCGCTTTACCTATACACAGTATATCGGGCTCTATATTGGCATGCTCTACAGCAAACAATTTGCCGGTGCGGCCAAATCCGGTGGCAATTTCATCGCAAATAAGCAGAACATCATATTGAGTGCAGAGCTTACGCACACTGGCTAAATACTCAGGATGATAAAAATTCATCCCCCCGGCGTTTTGCACAATAGGTTCAATAATAAACGCGGCGACTTGCTTGTGGTACTTTAAAAAATAGCTTTCGAGTTCATCGGCCTCAGCTTGATTAAACGCACTATTAAATTGGCTAATAGGGGCAGGCACAAAAATATGCTCAGGCAAAAAACCAGCGTACAAACTATGCATAGAATTAATAGGATCGCACACACTCATCGCTGCAAACGTATCGCCATGGTAGCCTTTGAACGGGGTCATTAATTTTTGTTTTGTTGTAACCCCTTGGCTTAACCAATATTGCAGCGCCATTTTTATCGCTACTTCCACACTTACTGAGCCACTGTCGGCTAAAAACACCTTTGTTAATCCCTCTGGCGTTATCGCTACCAGCTTTTTACAGAGCTCTACTGCCGGCTGGTGGATTATGCCACCAAACATTACATGGCTCATTTTATTTATTTGGGCGTGCATCGCTTCATTTAAAACCGGATGGTTATAGCCGTGAATAGCACTCCACCATGAGGCCATACCGTCAATAAGTTGTTCGCCCGTTTCTAAGTGAATAAGGTTGTGACTTGCATGCGTTACGGGGTAAACCGGAATAGGTTGAGTCATTGAGGTGTAGGGATGCCAAATGTGCTGACGATCAAAATCAAGGTCTATCGTTTGTTTATTAATCATATGTAAACTTTAACTAAGTGGACTTCGTTGACAATGGTACGGCAATACGTATTCTAAGCCAATAACACCAAGAGCAAAAAATAAAAGAGAGTATTATGGAGCTTGCAACAGTTCGACACGATTGGACCCATCAGGAAGTAAAAGCCTTATTTGAAATGCCATTTAACGATTTATTATTTAAAGCCGCCTCTGTGCATCGCGCTAATTTTAATCCAAACGAAGTACAAATTTCTACGTTGTTATCTATTAAAACCGGTGCCTGCCCAGAAGACTGTAAATATTGCCCGCAATCGGGTCATTACAAAACTGATTTAGAACGCGAGCGCCTAATAGAAGTAGAAAAAGTGGTAGAGCAAGCGCGGTTAGCAAAACAAAAAGGCGCTACCCGTTTTTGTATGGGGGCTGCATGGTCAGATCCAAAAGACAGAGACATGCCATACATTTCGCAAATGGTAAAAGAAGTAAAAGCCCTTGGCCTTGAAACCTGTATGACTTTAGGCATGTTAAATAACGAAAAAGCCCATGAACTGCGCAGTGCAGGGCTTGATTACTATAACCACAACCTCGACACTTCACCTGAATACTATGAGCAAATTATATCAACTCGTACCTTTCAAGACCGCCTTGATACTATAGGCAATGTGCGAGACGCTGGTATGAAAGTATGCTCCGGCGGTATTGTCGGTATGGGTGAGCAAGCAAGCGACCGCTATGGCTTATTAATGCAGTTGGCTAATTTACCCCAGCAGCCCGAAAGCGTGCCAATTAATATGCTAGTAAAGGTAAAAGGGACACCGCTTGAAAACGTTGATGACTTAGATCAGTTTGAGTTTATTCGTACCATAGCCACAGCACGTATTATGATGCCCCATAGCTACGTACGTTTATCAGCAGGGCGCACAGCAATGAACGAACAAATGCAGTCAATGTGCTTTTTTGCCGGTGCTAACTCTATATTTTATGGTGATAAACTTCTTACTACCGAAAACCCAGAAGCCGATGCCGACATGCAATTAATTAAAAAGCTCGGGATGAACCCAGAAACAGCCGAAGACTATTCTGATGAAGCCGTTGCTGCGTCTTTGTCATCGCAAGTGGCCGATAAAGCAACCTCAGAATTGTTTTACGAAGCGTAAAGTGCTCAGTACTATGCTAATGGTTTAAAGTATCGCGTTGAAGGTTAAAGCATTTATGTCATTTGAATTTATAAACACCCATTTAGATGAACGCAAAGCACGGCAGCTCTTGCGTAAACGCTATGTAGTGCAAAGCGCAACGGCGCGCACTATTACGGTTAATGATAAAACCTACCTCAACTTTGCGAGTAACGATTATTTAGGGTTTGGCGATTCGCCGGTGGAATTAACCAGCGCGCCATTACTCGGTAGCCACAGTTCAGCATTAGTGACGGGTTATCAACAACCACAGCAAGCGCTTGAGCAAGCTTTATGTAGTGCTTTGGGTTATGAAGCAGGCATGTTGTTTAATTCGGGCTTTAGCGCAAATAGCAGTGTGATTAAAGCCTTGTTTCAAGATAAAGCGACAGCGCAACACAGTGCGATTTTTCAAGATAAACTCAATCACGCCAGTTTAATTGATGGCGCATTACACGCCAACGCCGCGTTAATACGCTTTAACCATAACGATATAAACCATTTACGCTCACGGCTAGAAAAATCAAAAGCGCGCAATAAGCTCATCGTGTCTGAAGGTGTGTTCTCCATGGATGGTGATACCGCGCCAATTAAAGCGCTATTTGCCTTAGCAAAGCAGCATAACGCGTGGTTAATGATAGACGATGCCCATGGTTTTGGTGTTTTAGGAAAATCGGGGCTTGGCAGTTGTGAAGCCTTAATTGCAGCCGACACCTTGCCCGATATTTTAGTGATCACCTTTGGTAAAGCGGTTGCTAGTAGTGGTGCGTGCGTATTAGGTTCGCAGCATTTTATAGATTACATGCTGCAGTTTAATCGTGATTATACCTACTCAACCGCTATGTCGCCGTTTATTGCCTCTCATACTTTGGCGCGTATCAAAAGCATAAGAGATGCCAACGACAGGCGAGCTAAATTAAACGCTAATATTGCGCTGTTTAAAAGCCGAGCTAAAGAGCAGCACATTGCGCTAATGGACTCTAACACCGCGATTCAACCAATTGTTTTAGGCTGCGCCGAGCAAACGTTAAAAGCCAGTGAGCAACTAAAGCAGCAGGGCATTTGGCTAACGGCTATTCGCCCGCCAACTGTTTTACACAATACCTCGCGTTTGCGTATTACCTTAAGTGCAGCCCACACCCATGACGATATAAAACAACTCGTTGGTAGCTTACAAAAGGTCATTTCATGATAAGCCCGCAGGCAATTAAAACTAAGCCACTTAGCCCTACAACTGTGTGTATAGCTGCTCAGGTTTTAAAAAAAACCACAGCGCATAACTTTTCAAAGGCAGCAAACAGTTACAGCCAGCATGCCAATGTGCAAAAACAAGCGGCAAATGATTTATTTAAACTCATTAGTGCAAACCCTAATAAGCTCTGTGTTGACCTAGGCGCAGGGCCGCTTGTTAATACTCAGGCTTTAAGGACATTATTTGGCCAAGTTGTTGCCATAGATTTGAGTTTTAACATGCTAAAAAGCAGTAATTTAAACACCCCAAAACTGTGCGCCGACATGGATAACTTACCGCTGCAAGCTAACAGTATTGACGTGCTATTTAGTAATTTTGCGCTGCAGTGGTCTGCTAATTTAGAAGCCTTAATGCACTCGCTTTACCAAGCATTAAAACCAGGCGGGCAAGCCTATATTAGTACGGTTGTTGCAGGGTCATTAAACGAGATCAAAACCGCCTTTGAAGTGCTTGATTCACATAATCATATTAATCAGTTTGCAAGCCATAATAATATAAACCAATCGGTCGAAAAGGCCGGGTTTAAGATCAACGCATCAAAAAAAATCATCTATACCGATCAGCACAGCAGTGCATTAGCGGCTATAAAATCGATTAAAGCCATTGGTGCCACCACACAAAATCATGCAACAAGTCGTCGTGGTTTATTAACCAAATCAGCGCTGCAAAAAGTATGTGATGCCTATCCGATTATAAACAATAAAGCCCATGTATCTTACCATGTGGTATTGTTATCATTAGAAAAAGCCCAGTAAAAATAATAAGGCCATGCCATGAACCAGTTTTTTATTACCGGTACAGATACCGATGCCGGTAAAACTCATGTAACCAGTTTGCTGTTAAAGTTACTCGCCCAACATAAAAAGCGTGCAATAGGTTTTAAACCGATTGCATCAGGGTGTGAACTTGCGTTTGATCAGCTCGTGAATGCCGATGCCTTAATGCTAATGGAAAGTGCAACTGTAAGTGCAAAATACGACATTATTAATCCGTTTGCTTTTGAGCCCGCCATAGCTCCGCACATTGCAGCAGAGCAAGTGGGAGTAACCCTAAGTGTTGAAAAGCTACGTACCGCTTATAAAAATGTGAAGCAACAAGGCGCCGATTACCTGTTAACCGAAGGTGCGGGCGGCTGGGCATTACCAATTAATAATAACGAGTATTTATACGACTGGGTAAAAGCAGAGCAACTGCCAGTAATATTAGTGGTCGGGATGAAACTAGGCTGTATAAATCATGCATTACTAACTGCAGCACATATGCAAAGTATGGGTGTTAATTGCATTGGCTGGATTGCAAACCAAGTTGATGCCACTATGGATGAATACCAAGCAAACCTAGATTCACTCAAAACACGTTTACCATTTCCACTGCTTGCCATTAGCCCATACACAGAGCAAACCCCTAAATTACAAATTTATAAAACCCTGCTTGAAAAATTATCCATAAATCCATAAATAACCCTTGTGTTGTGACATAGTTTGTCACAGAATAGCGCTGACGTTATGACATAGTGTGTCATAATGCAGTGATTGCTCAAAGCCGATCAAACATAGTAAATCGCTCAGCAATAAATGTTATTTTTGGAGAACTCGTATGAAACGTGTATTTTTGTTTTTATTAACTAACCTCGCGGTTATGTTGGTATTAGGTGTGGTGCTTTCAATCATAATGAGTGCGCTGGGCTTAAGCCATCGTAGCCTTGGCGGAATTTTACTAATTGCGACTGTATTTGGCTTTGGTGGATCGTTTATTTCGTTATTTATGTCGAAATGGATCGCCAAAAAATCAACCGGTGCGCAAGTGATCACCCAACCTCGTACCGAAACCGAACAATGGCTGGTAAGCACTGTGGCTGATCAAGCTAAAAAAGCCGGTATTAAAATGCCAGAAGTGGCTATTTACGACAGCCCAGAAATGAACGCGTTTGCAACCGGCCCAAGTAAAAATAATTCGCTGGTGGCGGTAAGCACGGGTTTATTACATAACATGAGCCAAGATCAAGCCGAAGCCGTATTGGCGCACGAGGTATCGCATGTGGCTAATGGCGACATGGTAACGCTAACGCTTATTCAAGGTGTGGTTAATACCTTTGTTATTTTTGCCGCTAAAGTACTGGCGGGCATTGTTGACAACTTTATCAATAGCGATGAAGAAGAGGGCGGCAGCAGCTGGACTTACTTCTTATTCGATATGTTATTCCAAATATTATTTGGCGTACTGGCAAGCATAGTGGTTGCTCATTATAGCCGTAAGCGTGAATTTGCAGCCGATAACGGCGCAGCTCAGTTGGTAGGCGCAGACAAAATGCGTTCAGCCCTTGAGCGATTAAAGCAAAACCACCCATCGCAATTAGAAGGCTCAATGATGGCCTTTGGTATCGCCAGTGGTAAAGGCATGGCTGAGTTGTTTTCATCTCACCCACCGCTTGATGCACGTATAGACGCACTACGTCGTTAAAAAATTCAAGTTTTTCACAGTACTTGTAAACAAAAAGCCTGCATTTGCAGGCTTTTTTATGTTTAATGGTTTTTATTGCGATTGAATTATGTCAGTAATGCCCTCTGGCGAGAGTATTTCAATCCAGTAACCGTCTGGGTCTTTAATAAAGGCAAGGCCTTTCATTGAGCCGCCATCTGGCTGTTTTACAAACTCCACATCGTACTTAGCAAAGCGCTCGCAGGCAGCGTATACATCGGGCACACTAATACCAATATGGCCAAAGCCTTTTGGTTCTTCATTACCACTATGATAACCGTTAAAGCTTTCGTCGTTTCCAGTACCCCAGTTATGGGTAAGTTCAATCAGCGCAGGGCGGCGAAACACCCATTGAGTTTTTTCTTTATCATCGCCTTTAGGCATATCTTGCTCATAGCCTAAAAAGTACAAAGTAAACTCCATACCAGGAAAGTCGTACTTTCCTAACAGCTTCATACCCAATACATTTTCATAAAATGCCAGCGACAGTTTTGGATCTTTAATACGCAACATGGTTTGCTGCATCACATAGCCCTCAGTGGCCTGTGCAATTTGCTCTGGAGATTCGTTATAGCTAGACATGAGATAATCCTTAATAAAATGACTGAAAAAACCTTAATGGATTTAAAAAGGCAGGGCATACGCTCATCATAATAAACAGCAGCAAAAATTAAAACCACCTTGCTAAATTGTTGGGTGCTTTGTAAGCAGAAAATGGCATATTTATGGGTGCTGTATATTTATACAGTTTGTGGCATTTTGTACAATATTACTGATCTCTACCATTTTGGTATATTTGTGCATTTATGAAGTATGAGCCGAAGTTAACTAGTTGTTTACAGGTGTTTATTTGAGGGCTAAGATAAATTCTATGTAATGTATGGACATTTGTCGGTTTATAAAACGACAAATGTCGTAGACAAAGTTGTTAAGTTTCTAAGTAGGTGAACGTGGATAGTTGTCCAAATAAAGAAATATTCAATTCCTTATCATCCTCATTCGATAGAATTGATGAAGCTGCATGGTTCATTCGATTAATGGAAGAAAACTACCATGAAGCTGATAAATTTAGGTGGTCTTTAAACTCTTTTTTGAGAGCATTAAAAGAAATCATGCAATTGGTCACCATGGAAGTTCAAGGTGATAAAGGGCTTAAAAAAGTGGTCACTGCTAAGAAGGCAGAATTATCCAAAGATCCTTTAATATCTTTCCTTTATAAACAGCGTGACATAATTGTACATAAATCTATGTTAAAGCCTGCAAGCAAGGCTGGTGTTGGATTTACTCGTGGTAGAGGTATGAAATTGGGTTTAGGTTTTCCTATTGACCCGCTCAGTGATAGCGAAATAGGAATTAAAAAGTATATTAATTACGCAGCTAAAGATGTTGATTTCCTCGGTATTTTATATACCGAAGAAGATGGAGGTGGCGAATATACATGTGTGCAGCGAGAATGGAAATTGGAGCAATTTCCTGACGATGAAATCACTGCACTAGCAGCATCTGCTTGGGAGAAAGTCACACAAGCATTTTTTGATGTAGCTGGGGAAATGGGAGCCAAATTAGTAAAACCAACTTTTACACTAGGCAACCCAAACCATGTGCAATTTGAAATATATACTCCTGAATGGGTGAAAAATGAATTAGAACATGCAAAAAAATGGCATGCTGAAAACGAAACTTAACAAGTTGCTTAAACGGACAAAAAACAGTTGGCTTTTGCTCGTTCCTCGCTAATTTTAGCCAACTATTTTATTGCCGCTTAGCAAAGCGTTATGTTTACAAGGAAATTCGGCGTATGTTTAAAAAGCTATTTATATTATCGATATTGGTGTCATTATTCGGTTGTCAAAGTACCAATAATTCGAGTGGAGATAATGTAAATATTTACGGAGTTATATTTGCAGTTAAAGTAGATAAAGACGGTAAATTATCAAATCTACGCTTTTCAAAAGCAACTAACCCAATAAAAAATATCGATATTAATTTTCAGCCACCTTCTAACTATGTTAAAAAAGTGGAAGCTAAATTAGCTAAGCGCCAATTCGAAGTACCTAAAGATGGTGCGGATTTAAATAAAGAATCATTTATCCCATGTTTCTACGTTAAATCAAATCCATCTGACATAAAGTGCTACGGTGATGAGTAAACATAACAAGAAAATAAACAAGGACTTAAAACAGTTGGCTTTTGCTCCTTCGTCGCTTATTTTAGCCAACAATATTTAGCCCATTAATGGGGCGTTATATGCCTAAGAGAGTTATGTGAATATTGCTATTTTTGTAGTTTCATTTGTGGTCTATGTTTGGCTCTGCTTGAGTATCGTAAAGTTCCATAAACATTTAGCAGATAAACTTAAACTGGTTAATCGTCGTAGTTTGTTAAACGTGTTTAGCCAATATATTTGGTTTCTGTTGTTTATCGTTACCTACATCCCATTTAGTATATTCTTCCCTGCATGGTTAAATGGAAATCTTGGCATTGTGCAAGAGTCCCCAAATGTAACAGCTATTTTCATTTTGTTGGGATGTTTAACGCTAGCAATTACTATGTGGCTAGGTTATAAAAAAAACTAAGCAGGCGAATTGGTAATCGGCATATAACAAAGCAAATTAAAAAGTGCGGACAAAAACTAGTTGGCTTTGTTCGTACCTCACAAATTTTAGCCAACTAATTTTTGCCGTTTATTTGTGGCGTTAGTGCTCTATGAGAGGAAATAGTTTGAATATACGAAAAGCAGAGTTACGAGATTTGTCATTTTTAGTCGAGTTCACTTCCGAAGAAGCTCGTGAAGCTGAGAATGCTGTCAAGATACCCGAAACTCTAAAGCGTGGTATAGAAGTCGCACTTTGTGACCGAGATGTTGCAAGTTATTGGGTTATGACTGATGAAAATGATATTCCGATAGGTAGTGTTTCCTCGATAAGAGAATGGAGTGATTGGAATGCTGGCTATTATTGGTGGATTCAAAGCATGTACCTAAGACCCGAGTATAGAGGCAAAGGTTTAATGAGCGAGTTGATCACATGTGTAGAGTCAGAAATGTATCGCGAAGGCGGTATAGAGCTGAGGCTATACGTACATAAAGACAATGCTGTTGCCAAGCGAGCTTACGAAAAGTCGGGTTTTTCTTTGTCTGATTATCAGATTATGGCCCTGGGTAAAGAGCATTAACAAGCAATTGAAGCAGACCCTCAACGCTCGGCGATTTTGGTTTGCGTTAATTTTGGAGTTGCCGAGTAAAAACCAAATGGGGTCAAATCTTGACTTCAGACATCAAACTCATGTGGCAACCTTATAAGCGGCTTTTAAAATGCTGGTAGCTTATAAGCTAATTAATCTCTAAGTTGAATTTAAAATAAAAGGATTTTTTATGAAAGGTATTAAACGTATTTGGTTTTGGTTTACGCTGGTTGTGTGCCCATTATTAATTATTTTAGGTGTGGCTACCTTTGCACAGTTATTTGGGCAGTACATGTATTCTCAGCAATTTAGTTTCTCGTCACTATCTAGTTTTCAAATTGCATTTATGGGTGGCGGAATTTGTGCGTTTTCTGTATTTTTAAGCACATTAAAAGAAGCAAAAATACGCTTTTTTGCAAAATGAGTTAGTTAATAAGGAAAACTATGGTTGTTGGTGGGCTACCCAAGATGTGCTTGGTTTTAAGCCTCTTTTAAAACGGATGTAAAATTAACAGTTATTAAATGGATGATTCAAGGATGAATAAAGGATTATTAAAATCGTGGAATGACGAGAAAGGTTTTGGCTTTATTAAATCAACTACACTGCAACACGATACCTTTATACACATATCGTCGCTCAAACACATGAGCCGTAAACCTAAAGTGGGCGACATTATTTACTTTGAGGTAGCGACTGATCCCAACGGTAAAACTAAAGCTGTAAATTGCCGTATTGAGGGCGTATTAGCACAACCACACATAAACACTTCAACAAGGTCGGTTAGAATAAGTAAAACCGCACGTAAAAACTCACCATTAATGAAACTTATAACGCTTGGTATTATTTTTAGTATTGGTTTTAGTGTGTATAAAACCGGTTATTTAAATACCAAGCAAACACCTGTAGTGACTAATGCTAATTTAGAGTCATTTATGCCCGCTAGTTCAAACTCACCTACTAAAACACCACCAACATTTCGTTGTGATGGCCGCCAACATTGTAGCCAAATGACCTCCTATGCAGAGGCGTTATTTTTTATTCAACATTGCCCCAATACCAAAATGGACGGTGATAGAGATGGTGAGCCTTGTGAACGGCAGTTTGGGAATAAGTAGTTTTTATATTGGGGTTATTAATAAACCAAAAATTTTGTTGAAGCCTGTTAGGTGGAATACGATTTTTGATAATACAGCTATAAATAGCTGGTGGAATAAAGGCACGATAAGGTGCTTTAAATTAAGCTATATTGAATTAACTGTTAAACACCATGGAGGATGTTATGTTTAAAATAATAATTGATTGTGCTGTTATATTTTCGTTTGTTTGCATGTTACTCGCAGCCGCACCTTTTACGCCTGCAATATCAGGATCATTTATTATGCTTTTATTTGCTGGGGCTATTGGATACAAGGGCTACCTGCAATCAAGTTTGATACTGCTGTTAATTAATACGCTTGCGGTTATTGGCAGCCCAGCTATAAATATAGAAAACACAGAAACATTACTGTTTTTGCCAATATTATTTTTAATCTCATTTGGTGGTGTTTTAGTAGGCGTAAGAAAGTTAACTATAAAACACGTTTTGTAGACGAGAGTTTTTTCATGTTTGATAGTTAACCTATAAGTTGACGCAACTTTTATCTCCCTAAGTGAAAAAAGCCTTAAAATCGATTTTCACAAAGAGAAACTCAAGAGGGGGAGTACGAAAGAATATAACTTCCACGTTTTTATTTCCTCTAAAAGCAAAGCGTCTCTTAGTACTCCTTGTGTATAAAGCCTTTATGTTTAAACCTAATGTGATATTAAATAGTTGTTATGAACTTAGAATCAAAGCGCTTCAAAAATGGCTGCAATGCCTTGCCCGCCGCCAATACACATTGTGACTAACCCAAACTTGCCATTAATTCGTTTGAGTTCGTACAAGCATTTAGTTGATAAAATTGCACCTGTTGCGCCTACAGGGTGCCCTAACGCAATGGCGCCGCCATTCGGGTTTACTTTATGGGCAGGGAAATTTAACTCGTTTGCAACGCACAGAGCTTGTACTGCAAAGGCCTCGTTAGACTCAATTACATCCATATCGTCAATGGTTAAGCCGGTTTTTTCAAATACCTGTTGTACTGCAGGAATAGGGCCGATACCCATTAAAGTAGGATCAACGCCTGCTCTGGCATAACCCACTAAACGAGCCAGCGGTTTTAAGCCTTGTTCATTGGCTTTTTGCTCTGACATAAGTACCAACATGGCTGCACCATCGTTTATACCGGATGAGCTTGCTGCGGTAACGGTGCCATCTTTTTTAAAGTAAGGCTTTAAAGTGGCAAGTTTATCGGCTGTGGTATCGGCGCGAACGTGTTCGTCGGTGTCAAAAACGTTCGTGCCTTTACGTGATTTAATCTCGATAGGCACAATCTGCTGTTTAAAATGACCTGCAGCAATCGCTTTTGCGGCTTTATGATGGCTTTTTGCTGCGTACTCGTCTTGCTGCTGACGGCTAATTGAATATTTTTCTGCGATGTTTTCAGCAGTTATTCCCATCGGGTTATTATCCCATGGGTCTTGTAAGGTCGTGGTGAGCTCATCGACCATAGTGCTATTGCCCATTTTTTGCCCCCAGCGGTTACTTTCAAGGGTATAGGCAGAGCTACTCATGCTTTCTGCTCCGCCAGCAATGGCTGCATCTACATCACCTAATTGAATTTGTTGTGCCGCTTGTATGATTGCTTCAAGCCCTGAACCACATAAGCGATTAAGCGTTACAGCGTGGCTGCTTATAGGCAACCCAGCATCGAGACCAATGACTCTTGAAAGGTATGCGTCTTTAGGGCCGTTATGAATAACTTTGCCTACCACACATGAACCTACTTGGTTAGGAGATAGTTTAGACCGATTTAGGGCTTCTTTTGCGCACAAAGTGCCAAGCTCAGCTGGGCTAAAATCTTTGAGGCTGCCACCAAAGCTGCCGATAGCGGTACGAACCGCACTGAGTATTACTACGCTGTTGTTTGTATTTTGTGCCATTGTTGTTCTCTTATTATTTTTATAATCACTTTGTGCTGGTGTATGTTTAATAGACTAATGCGATTAATAGTTTTATTAATGCATCAAAGCATAATTTCTCAATAAACTAAAGGCGAGGTTGGTTCAGCTGTATATGTATTTTAATAAAGGGAATAGTAAAGTAGGTGAGTAGTAATAATATTTTTGTTTAAATTTATGAAATAGGGCTCTCATTATGAGAGCCCACAGGTGTTTATAAATCAATCATTTCAATATTAACAACAACATTTTTAAAACCCGCATCTTCAAACTCTTTTTTTAACTTTTCTGCACTAGAGTACTCACTAGATGAAACACTTCGCTTACTTCTTTGGTTAGTGACAATTGGGGTTTCGTCACCAAAGTAAACACTGCCCGCAAATTGGCTTTGTGCATAAAAGTGGCCTGTTAGGGTTGTTTTTTTAGGTCTTAAAACATGGCTTAAATAGTATTGCATTGTTGATAAGCTTGTTTGTTGTATCATCCAAGGCCAATCCCATTTTTTATTCTCACCTGGTATATAGCGGTGTTCCCATTGATACTCAATGCTTTTATCTTGACCTGCCCAACGGCCAATTACAAAATTAGCAGTGTCGTTAGGTCTGTTTTCTGGGTGGGTTAATAAAGCATTGCCTCCCCATCGCATAAAGCCATTTATAGATAGATCATAGGTAATATCAGCATCGAATGCATAAGGATACGATATTGATGATTTAAACAAATCGACCTTTGCATTAAGCTGTGTGTATGCTGGTACATTGGTTCTTGCCTGTACAACTACTCGCTCAGCTTCTGAGCCGCCATTACTTGTTCCCCATGCTTGCTCCGCTGCGATTGTGACTGATAACGAAGTGTCTGATCCGCCAGTAACAGAGGGAGACTTCCATGTATTAGATAATGTAACAGACTCAGAAATACTGTAATCATTGGTTTTAGACCAGTTGGTTGCCGCATCGTATTCAATTGTAACCACTGACATTTGAGCTGCTGACGTGTCATTCACTGCAGGGACTGTTAACGTTTTTATTAGTTCTTTGTCGGCAGCAACAATATCACCTGTTATTTTATATGACTCGTTATCCATCACATATTGAAAGTTAGATACGGTAATAGCTGACTTTTCATCACATCGATAACCATCACAACTGCCACCGTTGTAACCTTGTATTTTCCATCCTGAGCCCGCTTTAGATACCTCCATGTCATCACCAACATAGCTTGAGCGATTGCCACCAACCCACGCAAATCCCATTGTATGAGCAAGGTATGAAAGGGGTTTTATAAACACCTCTTTTTGATTTACTAAGTCCCATTCAATTTGGCTTTGACTGCCTGGCGATACTTTTACGGGACTTAATGTAGGGATCTCATTAATAGGATCGTTAGGGTAGCACCAAGAATTTGCAGCAGTCCCTTGTTTTATTTCACCTGCGTAGCCAGAACCCATAATAACCCAGCCATTAGCTAATCCCGTTATTTGCCACTTACCCATTTTGTTAGTAAGTTCATTTCTGTAGGTTTGCGCTTCAGCCTTTGTAATTAGTCTATTATCAGCTGAGCAAACTCCAGCACCTAAGCTTTCATTTTTAAGTTGATCTGGATAAATTGCAGTTGTATTAGCACTTACAAAACTTGTATGCGACAACAGCAATAGGGGTAATATTTTTTTCATTAAGTTACATCCTTTAAAATTATATTTAAATGAGGTCCTAATTAAATAATCTAATTTTGGACCAATTTTGATTCTAAAGAACTCGCTTTATTTTTATAGAGTGTTATATGAAAGTTGATTTTTCAAAAATATTAGTTGCTTAAACATTACAAAAATTAATTAAATTATTAATGCTGCGGTAGCTACATTTTGATTCCTTTGAGAGAGTGCTCTAAAAAAATCAATTAAATAGCGTGTGCTTTTTGGAATTAATTTATCAGGCCATAAAAGGTTTACATCTCGCTTTATGGGTTTGAACTGAGTTAATACTTCAACTAAGCTTTCGTCTTTTATATGCGGTAATAAACAATATTTAGGGCCATAATATACACCTCTTCCTTCAATAGCAGCTAAGGCACACATTTCTATATCGTTAGAAATAAAGTTAGGTTGAGGTTTAAAAATTACCTGTTCATTTTTATTTGTTTTAAAGGACCAGTTTTCGAATGGCGAGCACGATATGTGGGGTAGTTTAGCTAAATCGTCAAAATTACTTGGTATGCCATATTGCTCAATTAAACTCGATGAACAAGCTAAAGCAAAACTCATTTGGTTAATGACTTTACATATATTTTGTGAGCTATCTAGTTTTCCAATTCTAATGGCTAAATCAAACTCGGTGGCTTTTAAATCAAGGCGTTCATCCGATAGCATCATATGAATCTTAATATTTGGATAAAGTAATGTGAATTGATTTATAACGCCTGAGAAGTACACACTCTTTATAAAGTTTTGCGGCGCTATTAGTTTAATTTTACTCACTTTATTTTCACTGAAATTCTTAAAATTGCACAGCGTAGTTTGTAAACCTTCTACATGGGCTAGGCAGTGGCTATAAAAACTCTTTCCAGGTTCTGTTAATCGCAAACTTCCTTTTTCACGATAAAACAACGCTAACGATAAGTCTTCTTCAAGTTTTTTTATTTTTCTTTGTAAAGTGGGTAAAGGAATATTTAACTTTACTGACGCTTCATTAAATGTTTTGTAATGATTTACTTTTATAAAAAGCGCTATGATATCAAGCAAGGTAAATCTCCTGTATTAATTTAAGACATGAAATTGTATTTAGTACTTAATAATTAGTTAAAGTTATAAAACTAATTATTTAATTAAAGTACTCATTAGTCCCTTTTGTGGCAACAAGAAATTTACCTTTGTATTAGAATATTTAATAAATTATTGTGAGCGAAGGTGTACTTACTTGAGGTATTAGTAATTAAAGATTCTGCAAATAACGCGTTTTTTAAAATAAAAACTCAGTAGAAACAATGCGTAACATTTTACGATACGTTTTAATAGACAAACAATAAACGAGTAATTACGCTAGACACACTTTTTTGGTGAATAATCATGATGCATAGGATCTGATTACCTAAATGGAATTTGCCACGATAAATCAACAGAACCGAAGGTATTAAAGATGAATGTGTTTATAAAATGGTTGATTTTAGCTGCATTAATTATTGCCGCTATTTCATGTTATTCATACGGTAGCACTACCGGCTTATTTATTTTTATTATTGCGGGCTTTGTTTTTGAAATGGCATTTTGGTTTAAGGTATTTCCTATAAAAAGAAATCACCATGATAGGAAGCCTATTTAACCGTCTTAAAAAATGAATTTTTAAGTGGGCCTGCAGCTTTGAGAATAGAATAAATAATTAGTCTGCTATTACTTTGCTTAAATATTAGAAAGGCTGCATTTTTTGCAGCCTTTTGGTTTTTTAAACTCAGTGGGTAACTCGATCGCCCCAAATGTCTTCTAGGCGACTATCACGGCCACAACGCCAGCGATAGGTGTTATAACGAATAGGATTATTTTTGTAGTAATCTTGGTGATAACTTTCATCGCCCTTTATAGGGTAAAAGGTTTTAGCATCGAGAATAGGGGTTACTACTGTTTGGTTAGTAAACTCATTCATAACGGCTTGTTTAGATTGCTTAGCTAATTGTCGCTGTTGCTCATTAGCAACAAAAATCGCACTACGGTAGCTTGGGCCTTTATCACAAAACTGACCTTTTGCGTCAAAAGGATCAATATTCACCCAGTAATGGTTTAAAATATCTTGATAGCTTAATACATTAGTGTTGTAGGTAACCAGAACAGCTTCGTAGTGGCCTTGGTGATTACCATTGTAGGTTGGATTTTTAAGTTCACCACCAGTAAACCCTGAGATCACATCGGTTACACCTTCGAGTTTTTCAAAGTCACTTTCTATACACCAAAAACAGCCACCGGCTAAAATAGCTTGTTCGGTTTTAGCGTATGTTAATGAGCTAAACAAAATCCCCATAGAGGTCAATGCTAGCGCTAATGTGTGTTTCATAAAAATGTTCACCTTTAGTTATGTATAAATACTTGTATAGTAAGACCCGCTAACTTTAAAAACTCTTTCATTACAAAGTTGCTTAAGGGTTTGAACTAACTTTATATAAAACGGATGCGAGATATGAAAAGTTTAATGACGAATGATCATTTGCATGATGAATTATTAATCATTTTACAAAACAACTTTGCTCCCTCAGGGTATAAACTACCAAACGCTGATGAGTTGATACCTCATAATCAAAATGCCCAATACCATGGCTATGCATTTACTTTAAACCAAAAACGTATAATTTACAGAAAAGCTAAAATTACACCCGACAGACCTGGCGCTTTTTTAGCACTATGGAAACGCCCAGCGGATTTGAGTAATTTTAAACCAATTCCATTTGCCAATGAGTTTGACTATTTATTAGTAGCGGTTTCAAGTGATGGATTAACCACTATTAATAACCAAGTAGCAAATATACAAAAAGGTTTCTTTTTATTTCCAGTTGAGTTGTTAGTTAAAAAAGGCATCGTCACAGGTAGAAACCATAAAGGTAAAACGGCTTTTAGAGTATTTCCGCCTTGGAGCGAAAGTAGGGCATTAAAAGGGACTGGCGCATTTAGTAATTCTGCTAAAGTTACTCAGCGTTGGCAATGCGATTATTTTTTAAATCAGAACCAACATGGCTTAGTTGATTTAATTAAGTTAAACAATATTTTAGCTAACGCTGTTTAAATTTGAATTATTAAGTCACTTTACGAGCATTGTTTTATATAGGGTTGTTTACTAAAGTGAAATTATAACCTTATGTAAATTTGAAAGGGGAAATCATGAACCAGTTAACCGAAAAGTCAATTAGTTGTCCTTACTGCGGTGAAACCATAGAAGTATTAATTGATGTGGCTGATATTGATGAGCAATACATAGAAGATTGTCAAGTATGCTGTAAGCCCATTACGTTTGTGGTGTTTGATGATGAAGACGAGCTTGGCGTAAATGTGTATAGCGAAGATGATGCGTTTTGAAGGAATCAACAAGGCGAATGACATTACAACCACTTAATAATACGCATATTATCGAGCTAATGAGTTGGTTTAATGATCAACATGACATAACTTAATGGGCTGGCCCTTACTTTAGGTACCCATTTACGGCGCAGACTTTTATTGAAAACTTAAACCTTGATGTCTCGACTTCTTTTGTATTGGTTGGACAACAAAACGTATTACTCGCTTTTGGGCAATATTATCAACAAAAAAACAAATGTCATTTGGCGCGTTTAATAGTAAACCCTATACGAAGGGGGGAGGGAATTGCAGCCACCCTAATTAAAGCATTATGTAAACATGGGCAATTAAACTTAAATGTTAATGATTGCTCATTGTTTATTTATAAATACAACCTAGCAGCAGTATCGGCTTATAAAAAGCTAGGCTTTAAAGTTGCTGCTAATACCCCAGAAAATCATGACTTAAGCCCATTACCAGAAAACTGTGTACATATGGTTAAGTGATAAATTTTGTTTAATTTAGCTATTTTGCTGTTCACGCGCTAATTGGTTAGGCAGCAACTGCTCTACAATTTCTCTCGCTGGTAAGGTGTAACGCACACCATCAAACATAACCGACGTAAACTCGTTAATATTAGTAATGCCGGTAAGGGTCCAACCTTCACCACGTTTTGGGCAGTAAACAGTAGTAGTTGGTTGTATTACTTTAAAATTGTCACTCATAGTTTATCTCAATTAATGCTTGTGAATACGGTATGGTAAGTTAATAATGACGCTCTATAAAGTGCTATTTAAAGCGCGTTTACTTTATTTGGCGTAGGCATGTTTAAAACTATAAAATTACCCCGCGTTACCTTACGTTTAATTACCCACAAACACGGCGCAGCGCTATTAACAATTTTAAATAATCCACTCGTTTATGAGTTTAACGATTATAAAACCCCGCTAAATAAACAGCATATTAAGCAGTTAATTCAAGATGATATCTCGAGTTATTACCAAGGTGAAGGTGTTCGGCTTGCGATTGAACATAATATATCTGGTGACCTAATTGGTACCTGTGGTTTATATAACATAAATAGCCAAACCCAAAGTGCTTATTTGGGCTTCGAACTCGATCCTTTTTATTGGCAGCAAGGCTTAATGCAAGAAGTACTTAAAGGCTTTGTCAGTGAAGTGCATAGCTCTATAAACATTGAGCACTTATATGCAGAAATTCATGGTAAAAACGTACGCTGTTATAACTTGCTTACTAAACTTGGCTTTGTATTTAAGCAGCAACTTAATAACGGTGTATGGCATAAGCAATTAACTAAAATGGGTGACGCATGAGAATTAAAAAAGCGATTATTTTAAATGTGTTGCTTGCTGTTAGTGTATTTGGGTTTGCAATAACTGGGTTTAGTTATTATCAAAATAATGTTTCAGACTTTGTTGATGTAACCTTAGATTCGAAAGTGCTTAATGAGTCTCGTAAGGTATTTATAAGGTTCCCCGATGATTTTGATAAAAATAAAGCGTATCCACTTATTATAAAAACAGATGGTAATTTTAATTTAGCTAATTGGGATAAAGCGCTAAAAGCATTAAATCCTGAAAGTATATTAAATGAGGCTATTTTAGTTGCTATACCTAATCAGTTTTTTACTGATACCCGAAATCGTGATCTTGTACCACCTTATGCAAGGAAGGACGTAAATACAAATCCTCGACCTAAACATGAAACTTCGCCAGAAATTTTTGGTAAAGCTGATTTGTTTTTAGCTTTTATAGAGCAAGAGCTACTTACTTATTTAGAGGCTAACTACAGGTTAACTGAAAACCGTATATTAACGGGATTTTCGGCAGGGGGCAGTTTTACTTTATATACGCTGCATACCAAACCAATGCTATTTAATGGTTACTTTGCATTTAGCCCTGCGGCTTGGTATGACGATATGACCGTAGTAAATCATTTTAATAGCTTTTTACAAGTTAAAACACAGAGCTACTATAGACCCGCCTTATTATATTTTACTGTTGGCGGGGCTGAGCATAAATTAATGCTTGAGGCGTATAATAACTTGGAGCAAAGTTTAGTAAGCCATACTAGTAACTGGTTAGTGTGGGGCAGTAAAGTAAACCCTGATGCAAAGCATAATGATAATCCAGCATTGAGTATTACGGGGGCTTTAATGGCCTATGATGAATTTATTAATTAATAATATTGTTAAACTTTAATTAAGAGTAGTACTAGCAAAACGGCTTAACTGTATATATGTACAGTTAAGCCGTTTTGCTATAAATTATTTTATGGTGTAAATGGCTGGTGGATGTAAGGTAACACATGCAAGAACACATCATACTTAATTGTGTTTAAATGTAATCTTAGCAATGGCGTAATATAAATTATCGATTTACTCATAAGTGGAGTGGTGGGTTTATAACGCTTATTGAGTTTGGCTATCTGGATCGTTAAATAAAGAATTTAAATAACAAAAAAGGTGGGCGGTGCTTTATTTATATCAGCACCGATCTATACGTTTAGGACTTAATTACAAAAGCGCTATTTTATTACTTAACTGTCTAAGCATATTTTCAGCATTTGGTAAGGGATCGTTTAACCCATCGATTAAGGTCATAAAATAACAGTCCATCATTACGCTTGCTTTTGTTTCATCAAACTTCGTTTGTTCACTAAAAAGCAGTTGTTTAAATTCATCCATCTGCGCTTTAAAAAAAGACGTTCTCCAAATGATGTCGCTAATTAATAGCTTACTAAATTCACTATTTTCACAATAAAAAGAATAAAGCGGATGAGCGTAATGACGTAACTTTAAGCGAGGGGAGTGCTGCGTATCTAACTGCTTTGCTTGGTTAATAATAACGGCTATTTGTTGTTGCATACCGGCCATCAATAAATCAATTTTATTTTCAAAATGACTAAACACTGTACCTACAGCAACATTGGCTGCAACCGCTATTTCTCTTGTTGATGTGTGATCGTAACCTTGCAGCAAAAATAATTCCCATGCTGAAGCTAAAATTTTATCGCGTGTCTTTTCTTTTTTACTCATTATATTTCAATGCTTTACTTGTTTGTTAAATAAAAGGGCTAAATCATTATTTGATTAATTGAGCGCGCTCAATTAATATTGTGAGCGCGCTCATTTTTATAAGGATGTTACATGAAGTTTATCAAACGTGTTATTGGTTATGTACTTTTTATTCCACTAATTTATTTTTATTCTTATTTGCTAGGGCCAATATTAAAAGTAGTTTTAGTCCCAGGAGGGGTTGCTTTTTTATGGCTTATTCTAGGGCCAACAGAGGGGACGCGTGCGTTAAAAAAAGCATTTAAGAAAAAATAGCTCAAGCTTCAACTAAACAAATCGAAAAAAGCCCTGCTATTTTGCAGGGCTTTAAGTTTAGCTTTGTGATTTTAAGCTTGAAAGCTCAACTGATATTAAAGAACGTATCTAAAACCAAAAGCAATACCGTCATCTTCAGATTGCTCCATTAGCGCTTGCTGCTGTTTATTATTACTTTCAAAATCACCAAAGTCTTTACGTGCTTCTACATAAAGTTGTGTGTCTTGGTCAATTAAGTAATGCACACCAATAACTGCAAACTGACGCTTAAATACATCGTTAGGATCGGCATTAAAGTTTGGTTGAATTACGTAGTCATCACCTGCATCAAATAAGTTATAGGCAATAAATGGTCTAAAATCGTTATCAAAGCGATACGACACAAATGTTTCAATACCAATCGCATCTTTAATTAAACGACCTATGTTATCTGTATCGTGGTTTTCGTTTTTGTTGATATTAGCGGCTACATACAAGCCTGGCGCATCAATATTGCCCCAAATAACACCTGCACCATAAATTAAATCGTCAACAGAGCGGGTTGTTCCGTCGCCATACGTTAATTCAAACTCGCCGCGGTTAATACCCGCAGTCAGTTTTAGCTTATCAGTCACGTTATAGGTTACTGCACCGCCAAACGTATAGTTAAATTCAACTTGTTGTGCAGCAGCATCTCCAGACTCAAAATTTGCTTGGCATTGTGATTCTGTAATATTACTTACATCACAAGTATAAAAAGCGCTGTTTTTTAACTGAGTTTGAACACTAAAGTCAAAGTCGTTGTAGCTATTACGGTATTGCAGTGTTTTATCACCACGACCAGTACCATTTACTGCACCATCGTCTTTGTTGTAAGTGTAAACACCGGCAGCGTTACCATCCCATACATAGCTGTAGTTTGTAGCATACACAACATCAAACCACGCACCCCATTGTTTACCAATCGTAATTTGGCCGTATTTATCGTGTTTAAGTCCTGCATAACCTAAACGATTATATAAAAACTCATCTTGAATAGATTCAAAACGGTTGTTGTATACAATATCGCTACTGCCAACAGGGTTGACACCCCATTCAACACGCGCCATTGCTTCCCAGCCGTTTTTTATTTGGCGTTTAAAATCAAAATTAATTCGTGAGGCACCATTGACGATTTCGTTTTGACCTTGAGTATTTATCACTCGTGCATCAATATATCCGCCTACTGCGACTATATTTTTTTCATCCTTAAACACTTCTACTGCTGAAACACTTGGAGCAGCTAAAATACCCGCAATTGCTAGCGATACTAATTTTCTTTTCATTGTGTGTGCCTTGCCTAAATTAAAGGCGTTTTTATAATTACTAAATTCGAAGTCGTGCAGACTAGCAAAGCAATAAAAGGCTCAAAAGTGAAAAATTATCAATGACAATTAGCACAAAACACGCAGCTTGTTCATTTTAAGTTAATGCTGTTTTTATTTTGTAGCCGTATAAACTGCCATTTAATTTTGGAATAAGACATTAGGCTTAAATGCAGGAGAGGGGATATTGAATTTTTTTCATAGTTGCGCCTGTCGGCATGGGTAGAGCTAAAACTCTTATACTATAAAAGGAGTTAATATAGCCGTATTAATTGTTAATAAAAGTAAAATGCGACCAAGTCGCCTGTAAACGCGATTAAATAATTTATAAAGGTTTTATGCTAGTTGTTTTTTAATAAACATTTTTTTACTGCATCAACAGTACAATAATGAGTTTTACCCACCTTTTCAGCACATTTACTCGCCCAGTACTTTGGCTATTTAATTGCTTTTATAGTTAATAAACAGCCACCGTTTACTTTGAGTTTGGTGCTATAAACTTTCATAGAAAAAAACGGTGATTTGGTTTAAACTGCGCGCAATTTAAATACTTCAGTCTCCCTTGGAGGGTAGCGCTATTATTAGTACAGCTAACATCACCATGCAATTTGGTGCTAAACCGTTATTTGAAAATATCTCAGCTAAATTTGGCGAATCAAACCGTTATGGTTTAATTGGTGCTAATGGTTGCGGTAAGTCGACCTTTATGAAAATCCTTAGTGGTGAATTAGAACCATCTTCGGGTAACGTAAGTACTGATCCAAATGAGCGCGTTGCTAAACTAAACCAAGATCAATTCGCCTACGAAGAATATTCTGTTATTGATACCGTGATTATGGGTCATAAAGAATTGTGGGATATCAAACAAGAACGTGACCGTATATATAGCCTACCTGAAATGAGTGAAGAAGACGGCATGAAAGTAGCCGATCTTGAAACTGAATTTGCTGAAATGGACGGTTACTCGGCTGAATCTAAAGCGGGTGAGTTACTATTAGGTGTGGGTATTGCTACAGAGCAGCACTACGGACCTATGTCAGAAATTGCACCAGGTTTTAAACTTCGTGTGCTTCTAGCTCAAGTTTTGTTTTCAGACCCTGATATCATGCTGCTCGATGAGCCTACCAATAACTTGGACATTTATACAATTAAGTGGCTTGAAGATGTATTGAATCAACGTGACTGTACCATGATCATCATCTCGCATGACCGTCACTTTTTAAATTCGGTATGTACGCACATGGCCGATATTGACTACGGTGAACTACGTATTTACCCGGGTAACTACGATGAATACATGTTTGCAGCTACTCAAGCACGCGAACGTTTATTAAGTGAAAACGCCAAAAAGAAAAGCCAAATAGCAGAGCTTCAACAATTTGTATCGCGCTTTTCTGCCAACGCATCAAAGGCAAAGCAAGCCACTTCACGTGCAAAACGAATTGATAAAATTCAATTAGACGAAGTAAAAGCGTCGTCACGTCAAACACCGTTTATTCGTTTTGAACAAGAAAAGCAGTTATTTCGTAACGCACTAGAAATGACTAGCTTATCGCAAGGTTTTGAAGAAACTTTATTCTCAGGCCTTGAGGGTTTGGTTGAAGTAGGTGAACGCATTGCTATTATTGGTGAAAATGGTGTGGGTAAAACAACATTATTAAACACTTTAGCAGGACGTTTAGCGCCTAAAAGCGGTGAGTTTAAATGGTCTGAAAATGCAAACATTGGCTACTATGCACAAGATCATGCCGATGAGTTTGAAAAAGACATGAATTTGTTTGAGTGGATGGAGCAATGGCAACAAGAGGGCGACGATGAGCAAGTTGTTCGTAGTTTCTTAGGTCGTATGTTGTTTTCACAAAACGATATCAAAAAATCTGTAAAAGTTATCTCAGGTGGTGAGCAAGGTCGTATGCTGTTTGGTAAAATCATGATGCATAAACCAAATATCTTATTAATGGATGAACCGACTAACCACATGGATATGGAATCTATAGAAGCGCTTAACTTAGCACTTGAAGCATATGAAGGTACCTTGATGTTTGTGTCACACGACCGTCAGTTTGTATCATCAGTTGCTACCCGTATTTGGGAAATTAAAGACGGTAAAATAATCGACTTTAGGGGAAACTACAGCGAATATTTAGCGAGTAAAGAAGCTTAATTACTGATTGTTTCGCTGTTTAAAAAAAGCCATGTTTAACATGGCTTTTTTATTGCCTGTTGGTCGCATTAGTGCAGCATTTAAGTATATAATACCCGCCATAAAACCGGACATAAGTCCGCTATTTTTAAAATACATTACTGAGGAGTATTTATGACTGTTGGCATTATTATGGGTTCTAAATCAGATTGGCCAACCATGGAACACGCCGCCCTTATGCTAGAAAAATTTGGCATTGAGTATGAAACTAAAGTGGTTTCTGCCCACCGCACTCCTCAATTACTTGCCGATTACGCAAGTTCAGCCGCAGAACGCGGTATTAAAGTTATTATTGCAGGCGCAGGTGGCGCGGCGCACTTACCGGGAATGGCGGCAGCGTTTACATCTCTGCCAGTTTTAGGCGTACCCGTTAAATCTAAAGCGCTAAACGGTGTAGACTCTCTGTTATCTATTTGCCAAATGCCAAAAGGTGTTGCGGTAGGTACTCTTGCTATTGGTGAGCCCGGTGCTGCAAACGCAGGTTTATTAGCAGCACAAATTTTAGGATGTCAAAATCCAGAAATATTCGCAAAAATCGAAGCGTTCCGTAAAGAACAAACTGAGACTGTTTTAGCTAACCCAAATCCTGCAGAGTGATCATGAATATTTTAATTTTAGGGGCAGGGCAGCTAGCACGAATGATGAGTT
Source organism: Pseudoalteromonas sp. SM9913 (assembly GCF_000184065.1). Classification (NCBI taxonomy): domain Bacteria; kingdom Pseudomonadati; phylum Pseudomonadota; class Gammaproteobacteria; order Alteromonadales; family Pseudoalteromonadaceae; genus Pseudoalteromonas; species Pseudoalteromonas sp. SM9913. The sequence goes on along the minus strand of NC_014803.1, from coordinate 1,671,143 downwards.
TAGCTGGTGCACCGCTTAATTTAAATGTGGTTGCTTATGATGTAGGCAGCAAAAAGATTGTACATCCGCTTACAAACGAAGTGTACCCAACAACGCTCGAACAAGCGATAGAAAACGCTGATGCTATTACGGCCGAGTTTGAACATATTCCAGATGATGTACTTACACAGTGTTGTAATAGCAATAAGTTTTATCCGGGCAAACAAGCCATTAAAACCGGTGGCGACCGTGCGCTTGAAAAAGCGCTCCTAGATAAAACCGCGGTCGCATGCGCGCCATATCAATTAATTACAGAAAAAGCGCATCTTGAACTCGCGGTTCAAACACTTGGTAAGCCATTAGTCATTAAAACATGCCAAGCGGGTTACGATGGTAAAGGCCAATGGCGTTTAAAATCAGACGATCAAATTGAGCAAATTTGGGCTGAAATGGCTGATTTTATTGCATCAGGCACTGAGCACGCTCCGCACACCATAATTGCAGAAAAAATGATCCCGTTTGATCGTGAAGTCTCTATTATTGGTGCGCGCGATAAACACGGCCATGTTGCTATTTATCCATTAACTGAAAACGAGCACACCGAGGGTGTGTTAACGCTTTCGGTTGCAGGTATAAACAATAATAGCCAACTAGAGCAACAAGCAATAACGGCATTTACCCGAATTGCGAATGAGCTTAACTATGTTGGTGTACTCGCCATTGAGTTTTTTGATGTGCAAGGTACATTACTGGTTAATGAAATTGCGCCGCGAGTTCATAACTCAGGCCATTGGACGCAACAAGGTGCTCATTGTTCGCAATTTGAAAACCATATGCGCGCTGTTGCCGGCCTACCTTTAGGTAGTACGCAACTTAAGCAGCCTACTGCTATGATAAATGTATTAGGCCAAGCACAAATCCCTACTGATGTGTTAAAAACAGCAGATGTTACCAGCCATTGGTACGGTAAAAGTGTAAAACCTGGTCGCAAAATGGGCCACATTAATGTATCTGCTGATAATTTACAGCAATTAGGTGAACGCCTTGGTGAACTCGCAATGTGTTTACCAGAGCAAGATTACCCCGGTGTATTAGCTACCAGCAAATCGCTATTATAAGTTAAAAAACAAAGCGATAAATTGAACTTAACTTCAATATATCGCTTTACCTTCTAAAGGTTCTTTTCAATGATCCATCCAAAGTTTCGTACTATTGTGTTTGCCTTTTTTATGGCACTTTTCATGTCAGGTTTTATGTCGTTAGTTATTTCTCTATTTAATGTTGGTATGGTCGATAACATCGTATCTATCTGGCTTAAAGCGTGGTTATTTGCCTTTTGTATTGCCTTTCCAACGGTTATATTTGTTGCCCCCGTTGTCCATAAACTGACTAATAAACTGATTCGCGCTTAACGTTATGATTATCGCTAAATTACATAAACCTGTATTTATAATATTACTGGCTTTGTGCATCACTCCATTTATTGGCGCTGGTAGTGCCTTGGTTATAGGGGCGTTATTTGCGATTACCTTGGGTAACCCGTTTGCTGAGTTATCACAAAAGGCCAGTAAATGGATGCTAAAGTTGGCGGTTGTGGGGTTGGGGTTTGCTGTTGATTTTAATCAGGTAATTGAGGTTGGTCGCAGCTCTTTAGTGTTAACAATTGTCAGTATTACTGCCATAATTGGGCTTGGCGAAATTTTAACTCAAGTGTTTAAACTTAATCGTAACACAGGCGTGTTAATTTCCTTTGGAACCGCTATTTGTGGTGGTAGCGCTATTGCGGCCATGGCACCGGTTATAAAAGCTAAAGATCATGAAGTGGCTGTGGCGCTGGGTATCGTATTTTTACTCAATGGTGTAGGGTTATTATTATTCCCTGCAATTGGGCATTATTTTGAATTAACCCAAGAGCAGTTTGGATTATGGGCTGCACTTGCAATTCATGATACCAGCAGCGTGGTAGGTGCATCGGCTACTTATGGTGCAGTGGCACTGAGCATAGCAACAACAGTGAAGCTTACTCGTGCTATGTGGATTATTCCATACACTACGCTTGCGGGTGTGTTTATGCGCTCAGATGAAAAGGCGAGTATTCCATTATTTATTGTAGGCTTTTTATTAGCCGCATTAATTAATACCTATGTGCCGTCGCTTTCATCTTATTGGGAGTTGATAAACATTGCAGCGAAGCAAATACTAGTGATGACACTGTTTTTAATTGGCAGTGGTTTGTCGTTATCGGTACTAAAGCAAGCGGGAATTAAACCGTTTTTAATGGCTGTGATTCTTTGGATCGTGGTTAGCAGTGTTATTTTATTATTAATTATAGATGGATTCATATAATGAGACATGATCTCGGTATTAAAATTATTGGTGGCTTTTTATTGTCACTGGTTTCAGCAAGCTATGTTCACGCAGAGTCATTACGGGTCGCAACGTTTAATGTCAGTATGGATGCAACCAATTACACCGCTAAAAATGAAAAAGTAAAAAGCGATGCCTTAGTTAACGCGCTGCGCTCTGACCACCAGCAAATTAAAAATATTGCTGAAATAATTCAACGCGTTCGTCCAGATGTGGTGCTTTTAAATGAATTTGACTACGTCCCTAAATCACAAGGGATAGAATACTTTAAAACCCATTACTTAAATGTAGGGCAAAATGATCAAGCGGCTATCGATTATCCTTATGTTTACATTGCACCAGTTAACACCGGCTTAGCCACAGAGTTTGATTTAGACAACGATGGCAAAAAAAATGGTGTGATGGGCGATGCGCAAGGTTTTGGATTTTTTGAAGGCCACTACGCAATGGTGTTTTTGTCTCGTTACCCCATTGATTTTGACAACATCAGAACCCTGCAAACGTTTAAGCACAAAGATTTACCGAATGTGAAAATGCCGGTAGATCCAAAAACCAATACAAATTGGTATAACGAAGAAGAATGGAATGCTTTACGTTTAAGCTCTAAATCGTTTTGGGATATACCGGTAAAAGTAAATGATAAAGTAGTTCATATGTTAGCCTCGCATCCTACGCCGCCTGTGTTTGATGGTGATGAAGACAGAAACGGCATTCGTAATCATGATGAAATTAGATTAATTGCTGATTACGTTAATAACGAAAGTTACCTGTATGACGATAACGGTAAAAAGGGCGGCCTTGCAGCAAAATCACGCTTTGTGATTTTAGGTGACCTAAATGCCGCCCCTGAGGGCGATAAAAAGCGCACAAATACAACAGATCAGTTACTTAAAAGCCCGATGATTAATGCCGGTTTTATTCCAACCAGTGAGGGCGCTAAAGAGCAATACCCACAAGCTTATGCTAAAAATTACACTGCTAACTGGCAGGCACGCGTTGATTACGTTCTGCCTTCAAATTATGGACTAACCATTAAAGATGGTGGCGTATTTTGGCCGAAAAAACAAAGCGAATTGTACCGTTTAATCAAAGATAGAAACGCATCAAGTGACCACCGTTTGGTATGGCTTGATTTAACGGTTGAATAAACGGGTTACTCACCCCGATATCAGCGTTGTTTATCTTAAATAATTGCAATTATAAAGGTGCTTCTGCTTAAATACGGTTAATTATAATAACCGTCAAGAAGCACTATGATTTTTAAATTTTCATCTTCTAAAACACTTGTTGCAATGGCTGTTGCGTCAAGTGTTATGTTAGCGGGCTGTACAGCAACCGCCACAACTTCTAATGACTCAGCTATTCAAACAAATACCAAGGTTGCAAGTGTTGTTAACACACCTGCAGACATGGGTGTCTCAAGAATTACGCTTGAACAAGCGATGGCTCACCCTGATTGGATTGGACGCCAACCGCAAAGTGCATTTTGGAGTGCTGACTCAAGTACCGTTATTTACGCGCGTAAACAACAAGGTAGTGAGCTAAGAGATTTATTCACTCAAGCTGTAAACGCTCAAACAGCAGAGCAAGTGGCTTTAAATCAGCTTCACAGCGTAGGCTCAAGTAAAGCTGTTTTTTCTAACGATAAATCACTTCAAGCTTATGTGTTTGAAGGCAACATATTTATTAAAAACGTAAAGTCAGGTGTAATTAAGCAAATTACGCAAAGCTCAGCCACCGAGTCAAAACCACAATTTTTAAACGATGGTAATTTAGCGTATCGCCAAGGTAATATCTTTTTTAAAGTAGATTTAACCACAGGTTTAACCCGTGAAATTGCTAATTTAAAGCTGGCTGACAAACCACAAGGTGTTAAAGAGCCAACAACTTACATTGCCAAAGAGCAACATAAGCTGATTGAGTACATTGCACTGCAGCATAAAAACAAACAAGATAAGTATGCGCGAAATGAGCAAGTTAAAACCCAAAATAGCTCAATTGCCAACACGCATTACTATTTAGGCGATGGCAACACGGTTGATGAAGCCCAGCTTTCTCCAAATGGCGACGCGTTAATTGTGGTTGTTCAAGAAAAAAGTTCATGGCGTGGTGAAGGCGATATTATGCCTAACTACATCACTGATGATGCGACTATAGAGCCTAAAAAAGTTCGCCGTCGTGTGGCTGACGCTAAAGAGCAAACTTCTGAAATTGTTTATATTAACCTTGCAGATCAAAGCCAAACTACTTTAGGGTTTAATACCTTGCCTGGTTTTGATGAAGATGTACTCGCTGAGGTTAAAAAAGAAAACTATGCCCGTGAAGGCAAAACGTATAAGTCTAAGAAGCAACCGCGTGGCATTAATGTAATTTCAGACTGGGGATGGGATCAATCGCCTATCAGCTGGAACGATGATGGCAGCCAAGTGGCGATTATGCTTGAAGCATGGGATAACAAAGATCGTTGGTTGGCCACCGTTGATTTTGAAAATAATAAACTCGTATCTCAACACCGTTTACATGACGATGCGTGGATTGCGTATGCGTTTAACGACTTTGGTTGGTTAAATGACTCAACTACGCTGTATTATTTATCGGAAGAGTCGGGGTACAGTCAGCTTTATAAAAAGCCTTTAAATGGCAAGGCTACGGCTTTAACACAAGGTCAATTTGAAGTGTCTGACTTAACGCTTACTGATGACAATAGTGCTATTTATTATAAAGCGAATATTGAGCATCCGGGTCTTTACGAAATATACCGCGTTAATCCACAAACAGGTGTTAGTGAGCAAGTAACCGACTTAAACGGTATGACGGATTACACCTTAAGCCCTGATCAATCTAAGTTATTACTTAGACATTCTAAAATCACTATGCCGACTGAACTTTATGTGGCAGAGGCTAAAGCAAACACAACCGCGACTCGTTTAACCAATACGGTATCTGATGCGTTTTTAGCAAAAAAACTCACAGCGCCTAAAATTGTTGCTGTGCCATCAAGTCATACAGATCAGCCCATATACGCCAAAGTCTATTACCCCGCTGATTACCAAGAGGGTGAAACAGGCAAAACCCGCAAAGCGGTTATTTTTAACCACGGTGCAGGGTACTTGCAAAATTCACATATGGGTTGGTCTGGCTACTTCCGTGAATTTATGTTCCATTCATTACTAGCAGATGAAGGTTATGTAGTAATGGATATGGATTACCGCGCATCTAAAGGCTATGGCCGTGATTGGCGAACGGCTATTTATCGCCAAATGGGAACACCTGAAACACAAGATCTAGCCGATGGCGTAAAATGGATGGCGGATAATGCCAATGTTAATACCCAAGCGGTAGGGACTTACGGTGGCTCTTATGGTGGGTTTATGACCTTCATGGCGTTATTTACCGCACCAGACTTGTTTCAATCAGGCGCAGCGCTTCGTCCAGTGACTGATTGGGCTCATTACAACACAGGTTATACGGCTAACATTTTGAATCACCCTGATGTTGACCCGATTGCCTATGAGCGTAGTTCACCTATTTATTATGCAGAAGGGCTTAAAAAGCATTTATTAATAAATGCGCCTATGGTTGATGATAACGTGTTCTTTCAAGATTCAGTGCGTTTAGTACAGCGTTTAATAGAACTTGAAAAAGAAAACTTTGAAACAGCAATCTTCCCAGTTGAACCGCATGGTTTTGTTCAGCCTTCGAGCTGGTTAGATGAATACCGTCGGATTTATAAACTGTTTAAAGAAACGCTTTAATCGACTAAAAATAAAAACGCCACTTATGTGGCGTTTTTTTAACTGTGTTTATTATCGTTTTTGATGTGTTTTACAACCAACGGCACAGCTAATAAAACCCCACCAATTGCGCCAATTAAATGCGCATCAACGGCCACCGTTGATTGAATAAGTTGACCAATTTCTGCGCTTGGACCATTAACTTGCTCAAGAATAAGTTTTATCCATACGCCAATAAACAAGATATAACCTGATTTTAGCCCAACAGTGACATCTTTTATCGCCCCCCACACGATCACGCCATGCAATAGCGCACTCAGCCCTGTATAAATAATGATTGTTGGACAAAACCAATAAACCCCCAAGCCACACCAAAGCGCAAGGAGTGCGATATTAAAGCTGTATTGCTTAGGTGTAGTGTATTCACCGTGCAATAACCAAATAAGCGCGATACCAGCACAATTTAAACCTAGGTGTACCCAGTTAGCATGTACAAATTGACTCGTAAATAAACGCCATAGTTGGCCTTGTTCAATTAATGGGCGATTAAACTCAAGCTCATTGTTCATACCAAGCCATGCTAAGAGCGTACTTAATACAATTAAACACAAGGGGGGTAAAACATAACGCGCCTGAAGAGGTAAATTAAGCATTTAATGATCATTTTTTATATTTATTTTTGCATATTGTGCCTGTTTAACTTTAAGATGCCAATTATCTTCCATGCAATTTAAGTTTAATCAGTAATTATGAATTTTAAGCTCAACTCTTTATTTGCTCTCTCTTTAAGTGCACTGTCTTTACCTTTATTTGCACAGCAAGCAAGCCAAATTGAAACCCGTGAACCAGAAGCCGCCACAGGGGTAGTACAAAAGCAATTAGTACCAGGCGATAAATACATGGTTGCGGCTGCAAATCCTTATGCCTCACAAGCGGGAAAGGCCATTTTAGCCCAAGGCGGAAGCGCCGTTGATGCCGCAATTGCCACTCAATTAGTGCTTACATTAGTTGAGCCGCAATCATCAGGCATTGGTGGTGGTACGTTTATGATGTATTACAACAAAGCTAACAATAAACTCACCAGTTTTGATGGTCGCGAAACAGCCCCAAGTAATGCCGATGAAAACCTGTTTTTAAATGAACATGGCAAAGCTGTTAAATGGATTGAAGCAGTTGTAGGTGGTCGCTCTGTAGGTGTACCAGGTATTTTACATGCGTTTGCCAGTGCCCATAAACAATATGGTAATTTGCCATGGGCAACGTTATTTAAGCCAGCTATTGCGCTTGCTGAACAAGGGTTTGAAGTATCTCCACGATTACATGGCTTACTCGTTAGGCAGTTAAACCCTGGTGTTATGAGTATGCCGGTCATAAATGAGTATTTTTTTCCCAATGGTGAAGTGATCAAAGTAGGCAGTATTAAAAAAAATCAGCCGCTTGCTAATTTATACAAAGACATTGCCTCACAAGGGATTGATGCTTTTTATAAAGGTGATAATGCAAAAGCCATGGTAAAAGCAGTACAACAGTCAAAAATTGCGCCTGGTAAATTATCTGAGCAAGATCTTGCTAATTACAGCAGTAAAGAGCGTGCACCCGTTTGTATAAAATACCGAGTTTATAATGTCTGCTCGATGGCGCCGCCAAGTAGTGGCGGTGTAGCGGTGCTACAAATTTTAGGCTTGCTTGAACACAAAGACATGGCAAACATTAAAGCCAATAGTGCCGAGGCAATTCATTACTTTAGCCAAGCGTCACGTATTGCGTTTGCCGATCGTAATAAATACATAGGTGATCCTGACTTTACCCAAGTACCTACTCAAGAGTTATTAAATAAAGACTATATTGCCACCCGCGCAAAATTAATTACTGAAAAAGATCAAAAAGCATTTCCTGGTGATCCAGTTGATTACTTAAGCTACGCAAATGATGACTCTTTTGAATTGCCCTCTACCTCGCATGTATCAATTGTGGATAGCAAAGGCAATGCTGTTTCAATGACCAGCTCTATTGAAATGGCGTTTGGATCAACAGTGATGGTTAATGGTTATATTTTAAATAATCAGCTGACTGATTTTTCACTCTCGCCGCGTAAAAATGGCAAGTTAGTGGCTAACAGAGTAGAAGCCCATAAACGTCCGCGCAGCTCAATGTCACCCGTGATGGTATTTAATCAAGATGGGAGCTTACGTTTAGTGGTCGGCTCTCCTGGTGGCAGTCGTATTATTGATTATGTTGCACAAGTTGTTATTGGCGTTTTAGATTGGGATTTGAACGCGCAACAAGCCATTAATTTACCGCGTACCACTAATCGCAACGACTACACCAGCGTAGAAAAAGGCACTGCACTTGAAGCGGTGGTACCAAAGCTTAAAAAGCGCGGCCATGATGTGCGCGTGATTGACTTAAACTCTGGGCTGCATGCGGTAGAAGTTAAAAACAACCGTTTGTATGGCGCCGCCGATCCTCGCAGGGAAGGGATGGCATTATCGGATTTAAGTAATAATAAAGCCTCATTTAAATTCTAAAACATGTATAATCAATAGCAGGTTTGCAGGTAATGTATTACCTGCTGTTATTTATGTAACAGCTTAATAGTTAATGATTATTTGATTGAAAATAGTATGTTAACTAACGTAAAAAATTAGCAAATCTAAAAATAACTGACACTGTTGTAATCATTGCACACAGCAAACGCTGGTCTAATGCCCGTTTTAATTTTTATAAACTCACAACAGCCAGCTAACATATTCACCAAATATGAGTGGCTTTATACTAAAGTAGCGCTTGTATTTGTAAATTTTCAATGGTCTGACAAGCTTAAATGTCATTGCAATTTAGCCTTTAACAATGATAATGGCAGATCATTACTTAAGATTCAGTAAAGCTTGGAAATATGACTACAAATACCGATCCAAATTATCTTTATATTCCTTATTCTGGCCCAGGCCTAATTGAAACCCCACTATTGAATAAAGGAAGTGCTTTTAGCCAAAAAGAACGTGAACACTTTAATCTTGCTGGTTTACTTCCTCCTCGTTACGAAACAATAGAAGAGCAAGTTGAGCGTTGTTACCAACAATACTCAAGTTTTAACGACAACTTAAATAAGCACATTTATTTACGCGCCATTCAAGATAATAACGAAACGCTTTATTACCGTTTAGTGCGCGATCATATCGAAGAAATGATGCCTATTATCTACACCCCAACAGTGGGTGATGCCTGTGAAAAGTTTTCTGATATTTATCGCAGTGCCCGTGGTTTATTTATTTCCTATGAAGATCGCTTTCACATTGACGATATTTTACGTAATGCCACAAAAGGCAAAGTAAAAGTGATTGTTGTTACCGACGGTGAGCGTATTTTAGGCCTTGGCGACCAAGGTATTGGTGGCATGGGGATTCCAATTGGTAAACTTTCTTTGTATACCGCGTGTGGCGGTATTAGCCCAGCTTATACGTTACCGGTTATGCTCGATGTGGGAACCAATAACGAAAAATTATTAAACGACCCAATGTACATGGGTGCTCGCCATAAACGTATTGCACAAGACGAATACGATGAGTTTTTAGACTTATTCATTAAAGCAGTTAAACGTCGCTGGCCAAATGTGTTACTGCAGTTTGAAGATTTTGCTCAGCCTAATGCAATGCCATTATTAAAGCGTTACCGTAATGAAATTTGTAGCTTTAATGATGACATTCAAGGTACTGCGTCGGTTACTGTGGGGTCTTTATTAGCAGCATGTCGTGTTAAAGGTGCTAAATTATCAACTCAAAAAGTTGTTTTTGTAGGCGCAGGCTCTGCAGGCTGTGGTATTGCTGAACAAATTGTTAGCACTATGGTTGCTGAGGGCATCAGTGAAGCACAGGCACGCAGCCAAGTATTTATGGTTGACCGTTTTGGCTTATTAACAGATGGTATGCAAGGCTTACGCGACTTCCAACAAATGTTAGCGCAACCAACGAGCTGCCTAGCAGATTGGACCTACAGCGGCGAATACGCGTCATTATTAGATGTAATGCACTGTGCTGAACCAGATATTTTAATTGGTGTATCTGGCCAACCTGGTTTATTTACCGAACAAGTCATTCGCGCTATGCATGCTAAATGTGAATCGCCAATTATTTTCCCGTTAAGTAACCCATCTAAACAAGTAGAAGCCTACCCAGAAGATGTAATTAAATGGACCGATGGCAAAGCAATTGTTGCAACTGGCAGCCCATTCGACCCAGTTGTTTATAACGGCGTGACTTACCCAATTCCTCAATGTAACAACAGCTATATTTTCCCAGGTATTGGTTTAGGTGTAATTGCCGCTAAAGCAACGAGTATTACCGATGCGATGCTAATTATGTCGAGCGAAATGTTGGCTGAGTCGTCACCTTTAGCTAATACAGGTAAAGGCAGCTTACTACCGGCACTGACTGAAATTGAAACGCTTAGTAAACGTATTGCGTTTGCAGTGGCTAAAAAGGCAATTGAAGAGGGCGTTGCCCTTGAAATTTCAGACGATGCGCTGTGGGCAGCCATCGACAAAAACTACTGGTTACCAAAATACCGTAACTACAAACGTTGCAGCATTTAATTACAGTAGAGATTAAAAAAACAGGCTTTTGCCTGTTTTTTTATGCTTGTTCATCTTTAATTAACCGCATAAGGTGTTAACTGAGGCAATCAAATTTAAAAGGATAGACTTATGAAAACGCTTTCGATTTTAACCGCCGCATTACTCAGTACATCAGCTTATGCGAGCAACGCCCCAGAAGAGCCGCATATTTATGTTAAAGGTGAAGCTTCACTAACGACGATGCCGGATCATGTTTTATTAACGGTGGGCATTACTGAAATAGATAAAGACTTAATTGCAGCAAAAAAACAAACCGATACCACTATGGCCAGTGCAATAAGTTTAGTAAAAAAACTAGGGGTAGATGATGCGGATATTAATGCCGGTCAAATTTCTATATACCGTGATAACCAATATAATCGTGAAACAGGTAAACAAGAGTTTACTGGCTTTAAGGTATCAAGAACGCTCACCATTAAACTTTCTGCAATTAATAAATACCCTGAATTATTACAGAGCTTAGTTAATAATGGCATTAATGAAATTAGACAAACGCAATTTTTAGCTAGCAACTACGATGAGCTGCATAAAAAAGCACAAAAAATGGCAATTAAACAAGCCAAAGTCGCGGCAAAAGAGCTAAGTGACGACTTTGATGTAGAGTTAAAAGGCTTATATAGCGCGTCGTTAACCCCGCTTGATATGCCATCTACACCGTACATGCGCAGTGAAAAAGTAATGATGGCAGACAGTGCACCTGGTAATTATGTCCCTGATGCCTATCATGCGGGTGAAATTACAATTAGCGCGTCAAGCTATGCAATTTATTATATAGATTAGGGTTTGATGATCTTTCAATGCCAAATAGGCGCTGCCGAGGGCGATAACTCTTAGTCCCTCGGCAGAATAAATAGCTCTACAGAGCTTACTCGCTAATAGGTCGGTGCTGCTCAAAACGTGCCACCAACTGCTTACCTTGTAACTCACTAATTCGCACTATTGCTTGTAGCATATTTCTAATTTCTCGTCGGTCATACTCATTACAAATGTGCTGATTAATATCATCAACAATGGCACCTAAATAATTAAACACACTGTTTCGAGCTTCAACATCCTCGTTGGCAATAAACAAAATATTTTTAAATGCTTCAATAACATTGGTCATTACATAGGCATCTGCTTTGGCATAATTGCGCAAAGGAGTGAAGTTATCGTGCAGTAATTCATCAAAACTGGTTTCATGAAAATAGAGTAAAGGGGCTTCTTCTGGTTGATAACACGCGTAGTTAATCGCATTAATCTTTAGGCGAGCAATCAATAAAATACTCAGCATATCAATAGCTTTAACCGCTGTCCCCGGATCGTTAATCCCTGGGCTCATTGCTTTTACAGCAATTTCAGAAATTTGGGTTAATCCATAACGGTAATGATCGCTAATGTATTCTTCTATATAAAAAATAAAGCAGTCTAAAATTTTCTCTATTAACTCTTCGTTTTCACAAATGTCTTTATTACACTTTAAGAACGGGTAGCCTTTAACGGTAAAGTAACCTTGCTTAACGGTAATAAAAAGTTCTATTTTTTCTTCAGCCAAAATAGCACACAGCTTATTTGTGTGAACCCCTTTGTAGTAACCCTCAGTAGTACTTTTTATTGAATGCCAATTTGAAAATTCAGGAAAGTTATCAACGGGGTTATCGCCTTGTTTGTTGATGATGTCTTGGAGCTCTTGTTTGGTTTGTCTAAATAAACCATTTAATACGTTATCAACCTGAATTGCTTTTGAAATAGAGTGAATAAAAAAAACGAACAAGCCCAAAGAAATCAAACCAAAAATTAACGCAAAGAGTACCCCTAATGAGGGTATTGCCGTATTTCCGTTATCTAACTTATTAATATTAATGAGCATTATAATAGAATAAATAATACTGCCTAAATAAAACCCTAATACCATTTGATGCGATTTACGGGTAATAAGCCCAGGAACGACTCTGGGTGACAAGCTAGCGCTGGCTGAATTTAAAACCACCATCACCATAGAAAAACTAAATACGGTTAACGAAATAATACTGCCAGCTAAGGTGCTTAATATGGTTCGTGCGTTTTCTGCACTGTCTACTAATACAAATGAGATTAATGATTTAAATTGCTCAATAGGGGCTAAATACTCAACAGACATAGTGAGTACAGCAAAAATTAAAAACGCAACAGACAGGAGTGAGGGATAAAAGCCAATACTGTTTATTATTTCACGATAGTGATTGGTGATTTTTGTTCTTAAATACATATTATCCTTACTTGTTACTATTCCAATGTATAAATTACTCTAGCATAGTTCATGATAAAGCTTCTGATTTACCGCTTAACTTATGTGTTATTATTGCTGAAAAATTAAATGGACTATACTGTGATCATATCTAGCTATGCGGCCTTATTGGCCCTTTATTATATTTATTTGAGTGTTAATGTTATAAAAATACGTAAAGCCGATGGGATTTCGTTAGGTAATGGCAGTAATACCGCGCTTGAACGTGCAACCCGAGCGCATGGTAATTTTATTGAGTACGTGCCCATTAGCTTAATTTTAGTTTTTTTATTGGAGTATCAAGGGTTAGCTAGTCATTATGTGCATGCACTAGGCGGTTTATTATTTATCAGCCGTGTTGTTCATGGTTCTGCCATTATTAACAATAATTTAAAGGCACGTGGATTGAGCATGATGAGCACCTTTGCTATTGTGATAATAAGCGCGGTGTTATTACTTTTAAGTAGATAAACGATTATGCGGTTAGTTATTGTTTTTACATGTGTTTATTTTTTCAGTTCGCTGACATCATTTGCATGGGCAATAGAAAATAATAGCAAAAACACCGTTTCTAGTTTGCATGTTGTATACCCCAAAACAATGCGCAGTGGTGAAGATGAAATATTATATCCGTTAGTACTATTAAGAACAGCTCTGCAATTCAGCGGAGAAAATTTTACATTACAACCCTCAAGTATTTCGATGCCACAGAGCCGCGCGTTAAAGCAAATTCTTCATAATGATGAAATAAACGTAGCTTGGACCATGACCTCTAAACAGCGTGAGCAACAATTACTACCCGTTAGAGTGCCTATATTTAAGGGGTTATATGGGTGGCGTGTTTTGGTAACTACACAGGATAAAGTGAATACCTTATTAAACATCAATACCCTTAGCGACTTTAAAAGCATACACTTTATTCAAGGGCATGATTGGCCTGACACACAAATACTGCAGGATAACGGTTTAACTGTATCGACATCAATCGAATATAGTTCGTTATTTAATATGTTGATAAAAGGCCGAGGTGATGTATTTCCTCGTTCTGTGTTAGAGGTTGAAACTGAGCTCAATACCTTTAAAGATGAAGCCGTTGCTAACCTCACGATAGTGCCGCACTTATTGTTGCAATACCCAAGTGCAATCTACTTCTTTTTTAGTAAAGAAAAGCCCGAAATAGCGCAAGCGGTTGAGAAAGGCTTAGCTATTATGCGTAAAAACGGTGAGTTTGATCGTTTGTTTAAGGCTTATCATAGCAGTGCGATTGAGCATGCAGATATAAAAAATAAAATTATCATTAAATTAAAAACAATCAGTTACCCGCATTAACACCCCTTAATGATGCATCACTTTGGTTTTCAGAAAAAGACATTTAAAACGCCATGACACAAAAAATATTTATTATTGGTTTACCACGCACTGGGACGACTAGCGTATGTAATGCATTTTTAGATTTTGGTATACGTACTGCCCATACTGCTTACACTAACGCTTGTTTTGAAAATGCGGTGGCTATCGCAGACACACCTGTATTTAACGATTATCAAACATTAGATAAATATTACCCAGGTTCTAAATTTGTATATTTAAAGCGAGAACTTAGCGCGTGGCTGCCTTCAATCAAACAGCTTTTAGTGCGTATGCATACTAATTTAACGCGTGCTGATGGGGGCTTTAATATTCATTTAAAGCGCTGTTACTTAAATACGTTTAGTGATTTTTCACTCGAAAACATTAATCAGGATGAATATTTAACTAATTGTTATAACACTCATTTTAATAGTGCTAATGCTTATTTTGCTGACCGGCCTAATGATTTTTTAGCCATTGACATAGCAAATCCCGAGAGTTTTAATAAGCTATGTGAGTTTTTAAATATTACCAGCAGCTTAGCTGGCTTTGAAAAAATGAACATGGGCGGTAAAGTCACTGCATGGAATGATATAAAGCACCCATTAAAAATTGAGTCAACGTCGAAAGGGCGGATTGATAAGTTTTTGCCTTATGAAAGTTAAATTTAAATCGCGATCAAAGATTTTTATTTTTAAATACGCTAAAATCCACGCATTATTTTATAAGTTGTATCCCTATGTTTGAATTAAAATACCACACGCCATTTGAATGGACCGAAGTTGTTTTAGCTGACTTCGAAACCTTTTTACAAGACCACGCTGCTGCTGAGAAAAAAGCATCTGGCATGGCTATGTCAATGCTTTCACATTATCCGGATAAGCGTAAATTAGTTAAAGCCATGACTGACTTAGCTCTTGAAGAGTTAATTCATTTTAAACAAGTGCTTAAACTATTAATTGAACGCGATACTAATTTGGGTGATGATAAAAAAGATCCATACATTAAACAAATTCGTGCACACTTTAGGCATGGTCGTGACGGTTTTTTAATGGACAGACTATTAGTTGGTGGGGTAATTGAGGCGAGGGGACATGAACGTTTTTCTTTAGTTGCCGAGGCACTACCTGAAGGAAAAGAAAAAGATTTTTATGTCGCAATTGCTAAATCAGAAGAAAAACATAAAAATTTATTTGTGGAACTCGCCTACGAATACTTTGATAAGCAAGAAGTTGACGAACGCTTAGACGAGCTACTAACAATAGAAGCCGAAATTTGTAAAAACATTCCTTTTACAGCGGCTCTACATTAAAAATTACGGTATGTTGTTTTAAAAGCAAAAGTAACATACCAACTTTTCAATTTATAACTGCTCCCTTCATACTAATTAAACAATCAAATAAACCCTAAGTAGATCAACTTTACTGCGCTTACTTTACACAGCCTACTCATAAACAGCTATTATGAATTATTAAAGTTTAGCTTGTCGAAGGATGTGAACCGATGCAACCAATTAAACACATTGCCGTATTAACCTCAGGGGGCGATGCGCCTGGGATGAACACCGCATTATTTTCCATAGTAAAAACCGCTCAACAACATGGAATAAAAGTGTCGGGCGTTCGAAAAGGGTTTGAGGGTTTAATTGATAATGATTTAGTGACACTTGATTGCAAAAGCCTACAACAAACCATGCACTTAGGTGGTACTGTGTTAAAAACAGCGCGTAGTGAAAGATTTAGAGGTGACGCCGGTAGAAATCTAGCACTAGCTACAATTGAACATAATAATATTGACGCTTTAATTGTGATAGGTGGAGATGGCTCATTTAGAGGGTGTTTATGGTTATCACAAATTACTAACATACCGTATATAGGCATTCCAGGCACTATTGATAATGATATTGCGGGTACAGATTACACCTTAGGGTTTGATACAGCAGTAAACACATCAATGCAATGTATTGATAATATTAGAGATACTGCAGAATCACATAATAGGGTGTTTGTTATTGAAGTAATGGGACGTGATTCTGGTTATATTGGCACTTATGCCGGTTTAACCTCTGGCGCCGATTCGATATTAATACCTGAAAGTGATGAAGACATAACTTATTTAGTGAATAAAATTAGTGATTATCACAGTGAGCATGCTTTTATTGTGGTGGTATCTGAAGGTGATGAAATTGGCGTTGAGCATATATGTGAGAAAATAAGTACCGTTAATCCCAGTATAGATTTGCGCGTAACTAAGCTAGGGCACTTACAACGCGGCGGTAATCCATCTGCAGCGGATCGTATGTTAGCAATAAGATTAGGCGTACACAGTGTTAAGGCTTTATGTGCTGGAGAAAGCGCTAAAATGGTGGGTATTTTAAATAACAAAGTATCAAATACTCCTATGCAAGATGTTGCAAAACAACATGTTATAAATGAAGAGCTACAAGGGCTGTTATCTGTATTTTGCCGCTAACGACTAATTAAAGAGGAATAATGACCAATGCGAGATAATAAAAACTCTAAAATGACGATTATTAAAGGTATTACAATAAGTTTTTTATTTGCCGGTTCAACAGTCGTATTGGCCAAAGATGATTGTGCAAATTTAACGGGGTGTGCGAAAAAAGCCTGTGAAGTTAACCACCAGTTATTAACTGCAAAACGCCAAGGTAATTCACACCAAGTTACAGGTCTTAATAAAGCACTCAATAATACAAACGAATACTTCACCCAGGATGGATTAAAAGTAGAGTTACAACAAAAAATAGATGATACCAATAGCGAAATTGAAGAATATAAAACCGGTCTTAAAAAAGCTAAGCGCCAAGGTAAGCATGACAAAGTTAAAAAGTATCAGCAAAAGCTAAACGACGAAACTAAACAGCTTAAGCAATTAATTGATTAGCTAAATAGTTTGGTTGATTAAAATGTCATTACAACGTTTTTATATTTAATAAAGTAGAGCATATTACTATAAATAAATAATGTGCGAATAAAAGGGCTAAAATATCATGTTTATAAGTGACGTAATTGCCGACAGTTAGATTGCTTAAGTAGATACTTATGCTATTTAACATAATATAAATTATAGGTAATTATATATCTATATATAAGTAGCGGTCTATTTTAAATAGCTTCAAGCTCACTAAGTCCAATACTAGACGGTATCGGACATTAAATGTATTTAAACAACTATTATGGTTATTCATAGTTATCACCTTGAGGTTCCTTAATGCTTAGCTTAATATTAAAGCACAAGCCGTAAAAAACATTGAAGTATTCATATGGAATTTGTACGCCCACTCGAACCAATTTTAATTATTGATGATGTTAAACAGATCCGCGCTGATTTAAGCCAAGTATTAGCCGGTTTAGGTTTTGATGACATTATTGAGTGCGATAATTTTAATTGTGCTAAACCTCTGCTTATTGAAAAATCACCCAACGTTATATTCTTAGATGTTGATTTACCTGATTCTGAAAGCATTGAAATTTTAGAGTCGATTAACAACGAACACCCTCATGCACATGTTGTTATGTGTTCAGGCCACAATAGCTTTGAAACAGTGCAAAATACCTGGGAGCTAGGCGCAAAAGAATTTATAGCTAAGCCCTTTAACGCGCAAAAAGTTGATGCGGTAATGAAACGTTTAGAACTCATAGATTAAAGGAAATTATGCAGCACATTGTTACGACAATAATTGATGACCTATCTACCGTTATATTTGGTAAACAACAACAAATAAAATTAGCGTTAGCCTGTTTATTTAGTGAAGGCCATTTACTAATTGAAGACTTACCCGGCATGGGAAAAACCACTTTGTCGCATGCATTAGCTGCAGTACTGGGGTTATCGTATCAGCGTATACAATTTACCAGCGATTTATTGCCCGCTGATATTATTGGCACCAATATATTTAATAATAATGAACATAGTTTTTCATTTCATAAAGGCCCAATTTTCAGCCAAGTGGTGCTCGCTGATGAAATAAATCGCGCGGGTCCTAAAACACAAAGTGCTTTATTGGAGGCGATGGAAGAACACCAAGTAACAGTAGATGGAGACAAGTACCCGCTCCCTACTCCATTTTTTGTAATTGCGACTCAAAATCCATTATATCAGGCAGGTACATACCCGTTACCAGAATCACAACTAGATCGTTTTTTAATGCGAATAAGTTTAGGGTTTCCACCTAAAGATGCAGAAAAACGGTTACTGTTAAATAATCTAAAACGTGATTATTCGCAGTTACCGCAGCGAATTGAACAACATCAACTTAAGCAAATTCAAGATGCAATATCAAATATCACGCTAAGTTCGCCGGTGGTTGATTATATAATTGAGTTAGTGACTTATACTCGTGAATCTCAAACATTAACGACTTCGCTTTCCCCAAGAGCCAGTATGGCACTGGCTAAATCGGCCAAAGCGTGGGCCTATATTGAAGGCCGTGACTACGTATTACCCGAAGATGTACAGGCTGTTTTTTCAAGTGTGTGTCAGCATCGATTAGGCTTACATAGTGATGCGGGCGATACACAAATAGTTGCCATTTTAAAACATGTTTTAGTGCCCGTTTAGGTAAATTCGTATTTATAAATTTAAGCGCCCTACTTTTATTCTCGATATAAAAAGCGCGATTTTAACTGCCTTATTAAAAAATAAGCACAAAAAAAATAGCATCACCTTAAAACATAATACTATTTATGTTTTACCATCCACGCTTGGCGTTTACTTTAGCGTTGTTGCATCATTAAATTTTGTAATGGGGATTAATTATCAAAATAATTTAATTCTGTTTATGGCTTATTTAATGTTTGTGATTATTATTTTTGCCTTGTTGTTAGGTTATAGCAACGCTAAAGGCTTAACTGTCAGCTTTAAGAATACTATTGAGAGTTATGCGCCACAGCCACCTCTATTAGTGTGGCAAATAAAATCAAACGACACATGTCAGTCAATCACCTTAAGTTATCCCAATAATTTTGAACAAGACTGCTATATAGAGAGTGTAAAAGCCGATACCATACAATGCCAGTTACCATTGCCTTATTTAAAGCGCGGTCGCTATTTACTAAAGCCAATAAAAATTGCCAGTAATTATCCATTTGGTTTGGTGAGTGTATGGAGCTATATTCAACCAGATCATACCGTTTATGTTTACCCTTCAATTATTAAAACACCAAATCAAAAACATTTAAGCCAAATGACTGCCAATGATGATGAAGGAACTGAAAAACATCTAGGCGATGACGAATTTGAAAGTTTAATTACCCATTTGCCAGAAATGGGGTTGCAGCGAGTTTCGTGGAAACACTACGCAAAAACTCAGCAATTATTAGTAAAACAATTTAGTGATTTTAAATCAGCCGATACACAATTTGACTTTAATTTAATGACAGGCGATACCGAGCAACGCTTAGGGCAATTGTGTTACCTAGTATGCCAAGCGTTTGAAAGCGACATTAATTACTCGATGAAATTGCCCAATAAATCCATAGAAAATGGATCAGGTAAGCTTCATCTGCAACGCTGCTTACAAGCCTTAAGTAATGTAGGCACTGATTATGAATGAGATAAAAAATCAACGCGTTATAAATTTTTCTCTGTCATTTATTTACTTAGGTTTAGTGAGCTTTTTTATAGAACACTTGCCCCTACCCTTTATTATTATGCTTAGCGTGTTATGTGGTTGGAATATTTATTTAACTCTTAAACACAAACAAAAGCCCAATGCGTGGTTAGCAAACGGACTCGCTGTAGTAGCATTAATTATTATGCTAAGCAGTATTGGCTTTAAAGATACCGTGGTGCTGTTTGTTGCCATGCTTTTGCTGTCATGCGTTTTTAAATTACTACAGGCAAAAACAAAGCAGCATTATCAATTGATCATCACCCTCACATTCTTCTCACTTTCAGCAGTGTATTTGTTTAGCCAAACTATTTTTACCACTTTAATTATTAGTACACTGTATATTTTAAATTTTGCTGTACTTGGGTTACTTGAATCTAGTCATAGTTTAAAACTGTCATCAAAACAAAGTGCTAAAATAATATTTCTGGCTTTTCCTTTGGCAGTTGTACTCTTAATATTTTTACCAAAACTCCCTGCATTTTGGCAATTACCTGGGCCAAAAATGGCGCAAACAGGCCTATCTGAGCAAGTAGACCCATTTGATATAGCTAAATTATCAAACTCCGATGAATTGGTTTTTAGAGCGAAGTTTGATAATAATTCAACCACGCCTCCTTATTACTGGCGCGCTATTGTACATGATGAATTTGACGGTAAAGCTTGGAAAACATCTTCATTTTTAAAGCAAGCAATGATGTTACCAAGCCAAAATAACAGCAATGGAAACACCACTCAATACTCAATAATTGCTGAGCCAGCAATGGCTGATTGGTTATATGGGCTTGGCTATGCCAGTAGTAACAATGAAAATGTAGTTTCCAACTCATTCGGCTTGCTGCGTAAAAAACAATATAAATCCAAAGTGTTAAAATATTCTGTTAGTACTAAACCATTATCGACTAAGAAGCTTAATAGCGTAGAGCAGCGTTTTTATAAAACGCTTACTGTGAGTAATAACCAAAAAAGTTATCAACTGGCGCAACAGTTAAAAAACAGAAGTGCTAACGCTGATGAGCTTTTTAATAAACTGCTAGATTATTTTTCGCAAAATAGTTTCAGTTACACTCTTACGCCAACACCTATGCGCGATGATGATACGCTTGATCAATTTATGTTTAATAATAAACGTGGCTTTTGTGGTCATTATGCCAGTGCAGCTGCCTTTATTTTTAGAAGTGCTGGCGTTCCAGCGCGGGTAGTAAGCGGATATTTAGGCGGAGAGCATAATCAAAACAATGACTATATTACCGTTCGTCAATACGATGCGCATGCTTGGGTTGAGGTATATACTAATGCAGGCTGGAGAATATTTGATGCAACAGCGGTTGTTGCGCCCGAACGATTAAATGGTTCTTTATCACAGAGTGCTGCATTAAATGATGAATTTAAAAATAATATTAATTTTGGTTTAGTTAGCTTAAGTAATTATGCTGCCATAAACTGGCTTAGACTTGAATTAGAAAACTTAGATTATCAATGGTCTAGTTGGGTACTTGGGTTTGATAAAGACAAACAACAATATTTGTTTGCTACCTTATTTGGTAATAAGTTTATTTGGCTGGTGCCACTTGGGGTTATTATTATTTTAATTTTGAGTTTTACGGCTTACTTTATTTATTTAAACAGACCTAAAGCCTCAACAAAACAACCTCCGCTGGTAAAAGAGTATTATCAAATACTCAGTTGGGCTAATAAGCACACTATAAACTACCCTGAAAATGCTACGCCTATTCAAACATTACAACACATTAGTCAACAAGCCCCCTATGCAGAGCAACAAATAACCGCCTTTTGTCACTTATTTGAGCAAGTGCGCTATGCGAGACAACCATTTACCAAAGAACGTAAAAATCAGGCTAAAGATCTGATAAAATTAATTAAATCTATAAAACAGAGAAATCTATGAACGCAGTTATTATAGGCGTTATTTTAATGCTGGGACTCACTTTGGTCCGCGTAAATGTGATTGTTGCAATGACAATAAGTGCGCTTGTTGCCGGATTAACCGCAGGCATGGGCTTAAAAGAAAGTATTGATGCTTTTAATTCTGGCTTATCATCAGGCGCCGAAATTGCTTTAAGCTATGCGATGCTAGGTGCATTTGCCGTCGCTATCTCTAAGTCAGGCTTAACGCGTATTTTGGCCGCGAAGTTATTGGCAAAAGTTAACGCACAAACTGGCTCAAGCGAAACCCTGCTCAGCTATTTTATCCTGTTTATTATTTTGATTTGTGCTATCTCTTCTCAAAACTTGGTGCCGGTGCATATCGCTTTTATTCCCATTTTGATCCCGCCGCTGCTTGTTGTGTTTAATAAACTGCGATTAGATAGACGTGCCATTGCTTGTATTTTAACCTTTGGTTTAGCCACCTCGTATATGGTGCTCCCGTATGGTTTTGGGGGTATTTATTTATACTCAATATTACATAAAAATCTAGTTGATAATGGCCTTGAGATTGTTAATACCAGTGTCCCTTTAGCAATGATAATTCCAGCTATTGGTATGTTTGTCGGCTTGTTGATTGCCCTATTTATTAGTTATCGAAAACGCCGCGAATACACAAGCACAGCATTAACAGTTCAAAGCCAACAAGCTGATGTTGAAAACCCAAAAAAGGTAATGCTGGTTGGTTTATTTGCCGTGCTTGCTTCTCTGATCGCTCAAAATGCCAGTGGCTCAATGATATTAGGTGGCCTAGTCGGGGTGGTTATATTTAGTGTATTTGGTGTGGTTAAGTGGGAAGAAAACGGCGACGTATTTAGTAAGGGTGTTGCCATGATGGCAATGATTGGTTTTATTATGATTTCTGCGCAAGGTTTTGCTGCTGTAATGAAAGAAACCGGACACGTTGCTAGCCTAGTCCATAGCAGCGCCGCCATTTTTGACGGTAATAAACCCATAGCAGCTGCAGTAATTTTATTAGTCGGCTTATTTATAACCATGGGCATTGGTAGTTCATTTTCGACTGTGCCTATAATTGCAACCTTATTTGTGCCTTTATGTTTAGAGCTAAACTTTTCTGTAATGGCAACCGCTGCACTTGTTGGTACGGCTGGCGCATTAGGTGATGCCGGCTCCCCTGCCTCTGACTCTACTCTAGGGCCGACATCAGGACTTAATGCTGACGGACAACACGACCACATTTGGGATTCGGTTGTGCCAACCTTTATTCACTTTAATATTCCGTTATTGGTGTTTGGCTGGATAGCCGCTATGGTTTTATAGTTATTTAAAGGCGTGCATTGCACGCCTTTTTATTAGTCTCATTTATTACTTTAATACGCCCTGCTCATTGAAAAACCAATACTTTTTATCTTGTTTAATTGCTAAGTTGGCCATTAGATAAATAAAGTATGATGTGTTCTTTATGGTTAATAATATAAGCACCATAATTGGTGCTTATATTATTTTTACTGTTAGGTGTTATAACTCAAAACCATGCAGCATTTTGTCACACACGACAGGTGTTGGCCTGTGGTTATCATCAACAGCAACAAAGGTAAAGCTGCCGGTTATAGCAGAGTGCTTGTTATCTTTCTGCATAGTTTCTAGGAATATTTCAACATCTACCTTTAGGCTGGTATTCCCTACATGCGACACTTTTGAGATTAATTCGGCAAATGAACCTGCCGGAATAGCCTCTTTAAAATCTACCCTATCAGATGAAATAGTCACTAATGGCTTACGGCAAAAACGGGTAGCTGCTATAAAAGCAACCTCATCCATCCACGCTAATGCATCACCACCAAATAGCGTATTGTGGTGATTAGTACGCCCAGGAAATACCGCTTTTGTAACCGATGTGGTCGAATCTTTTATACGCTGCGCAATAATTGCTTCGCGCTCTACTTGAGTCATAATCTCTACTTTTTGTTTGCTAATGTGTCTTGCATCAATAATGCAGGGTCAAGGCGTTCACCTTGCCAATTAAATCGCCAATCTAAATGTGGGCCAGTTACTCGCCCTGTCGCCCCTATTTCAGCCACTTTCATACCTTGTGTAATTTTATCCCCCACTTTTACATCTAGCTTGCTTAAATGAATATAAGTCGAGGTAACACCGTGGCCATGATCTAAAATTAATGTGCCACCTGAGTAATATAAATCTGGTTCAGCAAATACCACGGTACCGCTGATCGGCGCATACACAGGAGAACCTGTTTTATTTGCTATGTCTAAACCAAAGTGTGGTCTGCGTGGTTCACCATTAAAGTAACGCTGGCTTCCATAAACACCTGAAATACGGCCCTCGGCAGGCCTAAGCACAGGCTGTAAAAAGTACTCTAGGTCAGAGTTAACAGCGCGCGCTTTTCTTACCGCGACCGCTTCACGGCTAATACGTTCACTGACCGCTTTTGGTGGCGATACATATTTTTTTGCAACACCGGTTATTTTATCGATGTTGTAGTCACGAAGGGTTATAACTAAATCTTGGCTGTGGTTTTTTCCACTTTTATCAACCCATGATAAAGTGTGGTTTGGTTTTGCATCACGACCAAAACCAAATACAAATAAGCCAGTATCAGATAGCTTTAATGGCTTACCATTTAAGCTAACCGATTTTGCGTTATTCAATTGCCCTGTAACCAAGCCGCCTTGAGTTAAATGTCCTTTTAGTTCAACTGCCAAAGCACTAAAACTAAATGATGCAATTAACGCTGACACTAATAAGGATTTAAGCATAACTAATTGACCCCTTGCCGACGCCTTCATAAGCGGTAATTTTTACGTCTTTTTCTGGATGCTGCAGTTTTACTTGGCCGGCAATATACTCAGCAATACATTCTACTGTGGTATCTATTGGTAAAATGTCGCAACGCGATTCGCTAATAGCCATTTCAAAATAACCTTGCGCGGCTGTGTATGCAAAACACACGTCATCTTCTTTGGCGATAATGTGTTTTAATTCAGAGGCGCTGATTTGATCTTCGCTGGTAGCTAAGTAAATATCTTGCCATTTATCAGCCCACTGTTTTTGTAAACGAGGCATAGAGATACCACCTAAGCTGATCCCTATTTGTGAACGATGGCCATGAATAATGCGCTGGCAATTACCATCATGCTTTTTAAGGCCATGGCTGTAGTGGTAGTAAAAACTTTGGTTGTGCTCAGGCTTTAATACCAGTTCAATTTTTTCAATATTATCAGGAAGCTGTGGCAGTATTGTGGCAACTAAATACTCTGTAACCGACTCAATGGTTATTTCGTCGGTATCTATTAGGCAAAAAGCTTGATGAGGCGCACTCATTGCAAGGTGCTTATTCTCACCAAATGTACAATCTAATGTTTTATGATCAGCAAATTCATTAATGCTACCGTTTATGTTATTTGGAACAGCTAAACGGTGATCAATACACTCATCAATAATGCCTTTTATTTGCTTTTTAACTAAGCCAAAGTCTAAAACCATAGACTCTTCATTTAGTTTGCCATGTAAAGTCAAATCAACAATCCAACTTTCGCCAACTGCACCGCGTTTATTGCATAAGTAAGAAAAATCAATCACAGTGAGTGAGTTAACAAAAAGGGTCATAAATTTCCTTTAAACTGATTAAAAGTCAGCCCTAATTATAATGATTTCTGTTAGTAATTGCGCGGTTTAATCATACTAAAATCAGTTGCATTGACTGATTGGCTATATTTAAACCATTTTTTAACTGCTCCGAGTTGTTTAGCGTACAAGTGTACGCTAAAGTACGGGGCAATTTCTAAGCAAAGATTAAGTGTTATGGAACCTAAAAATAGCTATACAAAAGAAGATTTGATCCTTTGTGGTCAAGGTGAAATGTTTGGTGAAGGAAATTGTCGTTTACCAAGTGACAATATGTTAATGATGGATCGTATCATCTCTATCACCGATGATGGTGGTGAGCACGGTAAAGGCCAAATTATTGCTGAGCTAGATATTGACCCTAGCCTTTGGTTTTTTGACTGCCACTTTAAAGGCGACCCTGTAATGCCGGGTTGTTTAGGCTTAGATGCAATGTGGCAACTGGTTGGGTTTTTCTTAGGCTGGTCTGGTGGCCCTGGTCTTGGCCGCGCATTAGGTGTAGGCGAAGTGAAATTTACTGGCCAAATTCTACCAACGGCAAAAAAAGTAACTTACCGTCTCGATATGAAACGCGTTATTAAACGTAAGTTGTTTATGGGTATGGCTGATGGCACTGTTGAAGTAGACGGCCGCGTTATATACGAAGCAAAAGATTTAAAAGTGGGCTTATTCCAAGACACTAGCGCGTTTTAATTTTAACGCACGCAACAAAAAAGCCTCTAACTAGAGGCTTTTTTTGCTTAAATTCGTTGTGAGTTTATGTTTTATACATATTGCGATTTTCTATTGCCTCGCGCCAACCACCAAGCCACTCAGACTTAGGATCAACTTGTTGATAAGGGCAGTGCTCTTTTGAGCGACCAGCTAAACCAGCTTTAAAACCTTGAGAATGAGCTCTTTCTAAACGATCTCTTTTCTGTCTCTTCATCGGTAAAATCCTCACCTTTATATTTATATTTTTGTAGCATTAAGTTCATCTACATTTAATAAATAGCCAACAAAAATGTTTAATTCAAACACAAAATACAATTAATTTGTTTGACTTTAACTAAGCTGCTGATGCAATGATAAATTAATTTAAAAATAATTTTATTGCTCAACATTAACCAATTTAACTTTATTAAAATGTTCCGATACATCGGTTCAAAACACATAAGTGTCATATTTGTGACTAACAATATACCCTTAAGTTCCCAATTAATTTGTAATCAAAAAATGAACGTCAGAGCTGTTTTAAAAACATCCCAAATAAAAGCTTGATTAATTAAAACCGATCGGTCTAATATAAAACATGAACAAAACACCAGCAGTTGCAACTAGGCGTGGCCGCCCACCCAAAATAGCCAGAGACAGCGCAGATACAAAAGCGCTGCTCATTCGTGTGGGCTTAGAAACCTTAACTGAGTTTGGCTTTAGTGCCACCGGGCTCGACACCATATTAAAAAAAGCAAAAGTACCAAAAGGCTCTTTTTATCATTACTTTAAAAGTAAAGAAGCCTATGGTTTGGCTCTTGTTGATGCCTACGACGTTTTTTTTATAAATAAACTTAAATTTTACCTAGAGCAATCTGAAGTCCCCGCACTTGAGCGCATTGTTAATTTCACACAAAGCGCAATTGCTGGAATGCAAAAGTATGATTACAAACGCGGGTGCTTGGTGGGTAACTTAAATCAAGAGCTTAATCATTTAAGTGACGACTTTAAAACTCGTTTAATGCAAAGCTACATCGCTTGGCAACAACAATTAAAACGATGTTTAGATTTAGCCCAGCAGCAACAAACTATTAATCCACACATTAATACCGAACAAATGAGTGAATATTTTTGGGTGGGTTGGGAAGGCGCAGTAATGCGAGCTAAACTAACCCAATCAAGTAAGCCACTTACTTTATACACAGAAATGTTTTTACGCGCATTACTCAGTTAATGCATTTTTTATTACTAATTTAAAGACGATCGGTCTAAAAGGAAATCTAATGAGCAATTCTATCAAAGCTATTGTTATAGATAAGCAAGACGACAACTACACTGCAGTCCTAAGCACCATAAACAGTGACGATCTACCAAACGAAAATGTATTAATTGATGTGCTTTACAGTACCTTAAATTATAAAGATGGCTTAGCCATCACGGGTAAAGGGCCTGTTGTACGTAGCTTTCCTATGGTGCCGGGGATTGATTTAGTGGGTACAGTGACTAGCAGCGACAGTGCTGAATTTAAAAGTGGCGACCACGTTATTTTAAATGGTTTTGGTGTTGGCGAAAAGCACTGGGGTGGCTTATCTCAAAAAGCGGCACTGAGCAGTGATTGGTTAATTCCCCTACCCGCTAACTTATCACCTAAACAAGCTATGCAAATTGGTACTGCCGGTTATACGGCAATGCTCAGTGTTATTGCACTAGAAAAGCAAGGCGTTACTCCCGAGTCAGGTGAAATTTTAGTGACCGGTGCTAATGGTGGCGTAGGCAGTTTTGCTATTTATTTACTAAGCCAGCTAGGATATCAAGTCACCGCTGCAACAGGTCGTATGGAGCAAGCAGACTATTTAAAATCATTAGGAGCAACTAATGTAATTGATAGAAATGAGTTTTCTAACCCTGGTAAACCTCTGCAAAAAGAACGCTTTGCTGCAGCTATTGATTCTGTGGGTAGCCATACACTTGCAAATATTTGTGCATCACTTAAATATGGGGGGGTTGTTACTGCTTGCGGGCTTGCTCAAGGTATGGACTTACCGGCCTCGGTTGCACCATTTATTTTACGTGGGGTTTCATTAATGGGTATTGATAGCGTTATGCGCCCTAAAGCGGATCGTGTTGAAGCTTGGGAACGTTTAGCTTCATTAGTTAATGCCGATTACTTGGATAAAATTTCAACTGAAATAAATCTTGATCAAGTCATTGAAAGCGCCGAGCAACTAATGCAGGGCCAAATTCGTGGACGTGTAGTGGTTAATTGTCAAAGTTAAGCATTTTTGCTACTAAACTCTCGTTATTAAATTTATAATGTTCGCTGATTTTTTAATAACGAGAGAACACCTATGAGCAACCAAGAACTTTTCAGTAATAACCCACTGCAAGGCGTTAAATTAGAGCAAGTGGTTGAAGAACTGGTTGAGCAATATGGGTGGGAACTCCTGCATGCCTACTTACAACTTAACTGCTTTAAAAATAACCCTGACATTAAATCTGCAGTTAAATTTTTGCGTAAAACCGAGTGGGCACAACAAAAAGTAGATAATTTCTATTTGTACCGCCTTAAAAACTTACCTCGCCCAGATGACGTACAATACGAACTGCCTCCACGCGACCGCATTATTCCTGAAGGCGATAAACCAGGGGAGCCTTGCGAGTTAAGCTTTTCTGATGCAAAACGTATTCAAGAAAAAAAAGCAGCAAAACAACGTGCGCGTACCCGTAAGCAACGTTCAAATTCAAGTAACCCGTGGGGTAACTAATACGTATTTTAGGCAAGAGTTAACAATAAACGTTAGCTCTTGCGTTACTGCAAACTGAAGTAATTAATAACCGCGGTATTTCCAAAAGTCGTCTTCAGTTTTAGTTTTTTCATTAATAAGATTAAATGTTTTATCCGCAATCACTTTCCCCGCTAAAGATAAGGTCATACGCCAGTCACCTATTTTATCCTCAATAGGCTCCCATACCGTATCGCCTAAATAAAACGACCAGTCGTTGTCTTTAACATATACAGTCCCCTCAAAAGGCAGCATCACTTCGCCATTGGTATCTATAATACCTGGGTGGTAAATACAAAAATGTAGTTTTTCGCCTTTAGCTTTTTTAATATTAACTATCAGACCAAATTCTACATCAAGTTCTGCTTTGACTTGCGTAGTGAATTGAGTAATTTGCGGTAGCGATTTACTGTCTTTGTCCCAGTGACTATATATGCCGAAACTTTGTAATGTAATTTGTGGTTTAGATTTTGCCATTGAACTTTCTATTTTTGTACTTTCAATTTTAAAACCACCAGCTTAAGCGAGCGGTTTATTAATTAAGTAGTTGTTTTGGATTTTTAGGGTAGTAATTGCTGGGTTGCTGCTCGCATAAACTAAACTCGCGAGTATTTTTATACGGCAACTTCATAAACCCAGCCACCCCCACGTCGGTAATATTTACCGCGTATTGCATAAGCTTATTTAGTAAACGTTTAAATTCTACTTCTTTGCTGGCATCAAGTAATCTGTAGTAATGATGAATTTTCATCCTATCTGGCAGCGCTTCAAAAATAATACAGCCGGTATGATGTATCTGGTTTAGCTCAAATACACATTTAATCACTTTTTTAGGCAGTTGCAATTGCTCATCGGGGTCTTTACCATCTTCAAAATATGAATGCGGACGCGTTACATCGCTGGCTTTTACATTAACCACTTCATAATCAAGCTCAGGTAACTGGTTAAATTTAAACGCGCCAGTGCCATCACGTTCTAACTGAATCGTTTTGCGGGCATCAAATAAACAACACTTAAATAAGCCTTTTTGGCTAATAGCCTGGGCTAACATTACTGTGTTGTTTACTGCATCGGTGAATGCGGTTGCGAGGGTCTCGTCATGCATAATGAGTGACGATTCAACATACAAAGATTCATCTTTCCAATGAAAGCTGAGCCCTCCTACTACAGGATATTTAGCTAAGCGGCTAATAGAGGCTAAAAACGCTTTTTCGGTATCCCCAGTATCAAATAAAAACTCTTTATAATACCTATCAAGCTGAGCATCGTTAACATCTAAAAGTTGTTGTTTATGATCGGCTTGGCGTAAAAATTGTTTTCTAGAGCTATAAACTACGGTTTCGGGTTCGGGGTCTTGGCTAAACCAAAACGGAATTGCCGCTTTAGTTTCTGTTTTTGGTAGTTGTGGTAAATACGCTTTTGCCATGGTTTCTATGTTACGCATAAAATAGTCGCCGGCTCTATCCCTTACACTACGCTCTTTTGAAAGCATGCCATCAATTACATTCGCCAGCTCTTTAGGTAGCATTAAACTACTGGCCGGTATAGCCTGAGCACCAAATCGGCAAGACTGCGCCGAGGCAAGTGCATATAGGGTTGATGCAACCCCCTGCTCATCAAAACGAGGGGATGACTTTTCACCCGACATTTGCGCATCACCTATAAAATACACATCGCCCATACGTGCGTTAGTGGTACTTAAGTCACCTGACATTAAATCCATAAAATTACTGGCAATTGGGTTTCCTTGTTCATCTACTTGGGCATAAACAGAGCTTCCCCAGTCAACCAATGAAAGCTGCTTTTCATTTTCATCCCACACCAAGTTAGAGGGTTTAATATCACCATGTACAATAGGCTGCGGGATTAAACCATTTTTATGACGACGTAAATCAAGCAACACATTTCTTAATTTAACCGCTAAGCTCATTATTTTGGCGGCCGGTAAGCGCCCTTGCTTTAGTGATACTTTTTCAAGGTCTTCACCAATAGCGCGCGCCATCATCAAAATGCCTTGTTTTTTTATTCGCTCAAAGCCATAAAATGTTGGCACTAAGGGATTTTTGATTTGCGAAAGCATATACGCTTCATCTTCAAGGCGATCACGTACACTTTGTGCGAGCGTAATTCTAGAAAACTTAAACACCCAAGGCAGGCCATGTTCATCATCCCCTGCAAATACAAACCCAAATGCCCCTGAGCCAATCATTTCTACCTTTTTATACCCAAGCAAAGTGAGCTGTTTAATACAAATATTAAGCCACTGACGATGTTTTTTTGCATCACGGTGTGACAGCAAATAAACCGACTGCTCTTCGTTGATATAAAAATTGCGAATTTCTTTAGCTTTCAATGCGGGTTCTCTAGGTTAGTTGTTAAAAGCGCAGTGTTACCTTTATATTTGATAGTAACGCGAGCATTGTGTGAATTAAACCTTTAAGCATGACAATATGTTTATCAAGCCGTTATGTCATGATATTTAGTAATGGTTAAGACATATATCGCTGTTATTTGCTATTTCGCCGTATCCTACTTAACCACAGCATCGTAAATAGGGTAAAACACACCTTTATATTATTCTTAGGTTAAAAAAATGAAACGTATTATAAAAGCCTCTTCAATCGCGCTTGCTCTGAGTATGTGCATGAATGCCCAAGCCGCAGACTTTAATTTTTCTTCAAAAGTGAACAGCGATGCAAATACGCTGGTTGTATTTTATAGCCAAGATGGAAATAACAGCCAATTTAAAGCGCTCGACAAGCAGTTCGATGGCCAATTGCAACGCGTTATTGATATAGAAAATTTTACCGGCGATTACGCTAAAGTGGCACAACTTGTTGCGCCAAGTAAAAGTAACTACAGCCGCGTTTTAGTCGTAGGTACTGGTAAAACTAGCGAGTTTGATAAAGCAAAAGCAGCTAAGTTAGGCGGTAATATTCACGCTCAACTAGTTAAAGCCAAAGTAGGCACTGCCAGCGTTGTATTTGAAGATGTAACCGGTGTAAGTGACAATGCATTACTTGCTGCTAACTTTGCCCATGGTGCAAACTTACGCGATCATCGTTTTGAAAACTATAAAAAAGAACCAAACACTGAAACAGTTAGCTATACATTTGATGTTGATAACACTAAGCAAACTCGCAAGCTTTACACCCAATTAGAAAGTATTCAAGCCGGTGTGTTTTTAGCCCGCGATTTAACATCTGAAGTCGCTACCGAAATGACACCTGTTGACTTTGCTAATGCGGCAAAAGAATTAGCATCTTTGGGCGTAACCATCAAAGTATTGGAGCCTAAAGAAATAAAAGAACTGGGTATGGGTGCATTAGAAGCTGTTGGTCGAGGTAGCCAGCAAGGTGCCCGTTTAGTGGTTGCCCATTATAAAGGGTCTGACGATGCCCCTATAGCCCTTGTTGGTAAAGGCATTACGTTTGACTCAGGTGGTTACAGCATTAAAACCGGTGCATCTATTGCACGTATGAAGTCAGACATGGCCGGTGCTGCTGCAGTGCTTGGTACAGTTAAAGCAATGGCGTTAGCTAAAGCTGACAAAAACGTGGTAGCCGTTATGGGTATGGCTGCGAATATGGTATCGCAGTTCGCTGTAGCCCCAGGTGATGTTGTTCGCACCGCTGAGGGCTTAAGTGTTGAAATTTTAAATACCGACGCCGAAGGACGCTTAGTATTAAGTGATGCTATGTGGTATGCACGTGAGCACTACAAACCAGAAATTATGATTGATGTTGCAACACTCACCGGTTCAAAAATCCGTGCTGTAGGCAATGAATACGCGGCAGTGTTCTCAGATGACGATACGCTAGTATCTCAACTAACGGTAGCCGGTAAACAAGTAAACGAAAACCTATGGCGCCTACCTTTAGGGTATAAAGATATGTTGGAGTCTGACATAGCTGATTTAACAAATGTGGGTTCAGGTGGCCCAGGTGCAACCACTGCTGCCACTTTCTTAGAGCATTTTGCTGGCGATACCCGTTGGGTGCATATCGATATTGCAGGTAATGCCTTAGTGAAAAAAGGTAAAGATGAACTTTCACCAGGGGGAACGGGGTTTGGTGTTCGCTTATTAAGCGAATGGTTATTAGCTAACTAATTGTTTATTAATACTAATAAAAGCGCCAAAGTAGGTTTACTACTTTGGCGCTTTTTGTACGAAAACAGTTTTATAGAGCTCAATACATCACTATTAATAAATCCTTAAAAGTGTGTTTATTATTTGATTTTGTTTGATTTATAGTCAAAGATAGAAGGAACAATTAGTAACGAGGTCAAAGGAATGAAAATAACCTACCTGCTCTACAGCATTTTTTATTTAAGCATTTGTTTTCTTTTCTATTTTGAACAGCTCTCCACCATTACTGCAGCAATTATAGTGATGTTATCTGCAATTTTTTATATAAAACCAGCAAAATCTGAATCAGCAAATAACAATTCGTCACTAGGTGCCGTGCAGTCGTTCAATAACAAAATTGCACAAAACATTACCAAAGCCACCTCAAAAAATGCCATAGGCGCAGCTGAAGTGTCATTTTATGTTGATAGCTTATCTAAAGAAATAGACGCTTGTTATAACGAGAGTGAAACTGTCGGGCGTGCCACACACGAGCTTTCACAAAATAGTACTGAACTCAGTGACAGCATGACCACTATTAATCAAGCAATGGTACAAACAGCGCAAGCCTCAAGCTCTGCCGATAGCCGCTTACAAACGGCCACCAGCCAAATTGATTCGTTATCAGGCTCTATAGATAAAGTGGCCCAGCAATTAGATTTATTATTAAAAAGTGCCAGTGATATACAAAGCATTACCCAAGTTATTCAAAACATTGCAGAGCAAACCAATCTACTTGCTTTAAATGCAGCCATAGAGGCCGCTCGTGCAGGTGAGCAAGGTCGTGGTTTTGCGGTTGTTGCCGACGAAGTGCGTAACCTTGCAAATAAAACCAATGAAGCAACCAAACAAATTGCAGACATGCTCACAGACATTAACGCCAACAGTATAAAAACCAATGAAGATATGAAGCAGGTTTCACAGCAAAGTATTTCTGTAAAATCAGAGCTAGAAAACGTGACTCAATCCTTTTTAACGATTAACCAAGATATTGGTGCCTCATCTACCGCGCTTGATAGTATGCATCAGTCTGTTTCGGCATTTCAGCATGCAACCACCCAAATAAATAGCTCAGTCACTAGCATCAGTAGTTTATTGGGCGAAGTTACTAAAAAAGGCAGTACAATTTCTCAGCAAGCGTCTTCTTTATCGCTGGGATCAGAATCAATATTTAGAGAGCTTGAAAACATAGAGTATGACGCATTCTTTAAACCAATCCTGATGTCGGCTAAACACGCCAGTAAAGCAATTGGCGAATGTTTTGAGGGTTGGATCCAAAGCGGAAAAATAACCCAGCAACAACTTTTTTCGCAAAACTATAAACCCATCGAGAATACTAATCCAACCAAGTACACAACCGATTACGATAAACTTACAGATCAATCACTGCCGGCTATTCAAGAACCAATACTGGAAAATAAAGACATTATTTTTGCAGGTGCCGTTGATACAAAGGGCTACTTTCCTACTCATAACAAACGCTATAGCCAAGCCCTAACCGGTAACTTTGAAAAAGATTTAGTAAACAACCGTACTAAACGTATTTTTAATGACCCGACAGGAATTCGCTGTGGTAGCCACACCGAAAGCTTTTTATTACAAACCTATAAACGTGATACCGGTGAAATACTGCATGACCTCTCGGTGCCAATTTATGTAAACGGTAAACATTGGGGCGGGTTTAGAATTGGGTTTAAGAGTACACATCATTAATTAATATAAAAAGGGAGACACATGGTCTCCCTTTTTATAGGTGATGTGTTTATTTTTTAGAAAACAGCATACGTTTAAAGGTGTTATCAGCCAAAATGTAATGATGAAATAATGCAGCCGCCGCATGTAAGCCTATTACGTAATAACCAACTTCGCCCGCTGTTTCGTGTATTTCTTTAATGGTTTTACCCAGCTCTTTGTTTTCACTTACCAATGGAGGCAGCTCTAAACCAAAAAATGGCACAGGTTTACCTGCCATACTTAATATTAACCAACCCGCAATTGGCATAGCAAACATAAACACATACAGCGCAAGGTGTACAAATTTAGCTAACTTATCTTGCCATTTTACAGGCTCAGGTTGTATAGCAGGTGCTGCACCACCCACTACACGCGCAACTACCCTCACGCTTACTAAAGCTAAAACCGATAAACCCAACATAAAGTGCCACATTTTAAAGGCATCACGGGTTTCAGTGCCTTTATCAAATAATTCGCGAAGTTCAATACTACCGTACACAGTCACAATTAAAATAAACATCAACCAATGCAAAGCAACAGAGAGTGTATTGTAATGAGTATCTGTATTTTTAAAATTCATAATACCTCCTAATAAACGCATTAAAGTTAAAAGCTCACTTATGCATATGAGTACATGTATACAGGCTAACCTTTAATCACTCACAGTTTAATGATCTGAAACATAGAATGAGTTAATAAGTCAGTTCAATAGTTTAATGATTCTGGAATCTAAGTATTAGTTATAATAACTGAGCAAGCTTAAAATAAACTTAAATAATAGGCATAAAAAAACGGCAACCTTAAGTTACCGTTTTTTAAATTATCACGCGTTTAAACATTAATAAACCGCAGAGTATTGAGTGCGAGTGGTTTTGACTAACCAACACTTGCAGCATTGGCTCTTTTGATGTCTGAAGTCAAGATTTACCCCCTTTTGTTTCGAGGGGGTGATAATTGTTTCTAAAACTGTGTCGGCGCACGAAACCGAGTAAACTGTTAGCAGTACCGCTTTAAATTATTGTTTACTAGCGTTTATTGTAGAAATGTTTGCTTATTGTCGGCAATACAAGCTTCCACTGATTTTGGACGGTTTTCTCTATCAATAACCCAACATTCTTTGTAAATAGAGCAATAACAAAGTTCTATACTTATTAAATCATCGGCTTTGACAAGAGCTTTTGCATTCTCTCCTTTGTAAGAAACTGGGGTAATGTTGCTTTGAGGTGACAATGTGCGATTGCTAAGGTGTGATTGTCTGATATTCTGAAATGCCTCTATTTCAATCCATTTTTTTATGTATTTAGAATCATCCTTCACTTTTGCATATTTTATCAATGCAGGGCCAGTTCCATTATTACTTACACCGTAACCAAATGAATCTTCGCTAAAACTTCTGAATATTTCCAACCTTGGCCAAACTGATGCTCTTGCATATTCACGATCAACATAGGCTGAATAAATTGACGTAAAAGCAGTAACTAACCCTATAAGAAGAGCAGATAAAGCAACTATCATCTCAGGGTTTTTATACCACTTATTATTATCCATTCTTTATTATTCCTTAACTAAAATGATGGCAAATACGAAGCCATTTAAAGCCTTAAACACCGATTTGGTGAGATAGCGTTTTTTTGAAACAAAAAAGACGATAGCTTTCACAAGTGATCTTCACCCGATAAAGTTGACACCGTCCACGTTTCAATTAACTGCCGATTCAAACTCAGCAGACAATTTATATCCTAAACTTGAATGCAATCGCTGTCTATTATAAAAATAGTCTAGATAACCCTTTAATTTTGACACCTCTTTATAAAAGAACTTCACCTTCGCCGGTTTACTGTAATTATTAAATGCTTTGGCTCTTAAACCGTTTTCTAGCATTAAGCAGGCAACACGCTTTTGGCTTATGTTCACACCTTCTTTTTTAGCGAATGAAATACGCGCGGGCTACCATAGGTTTGATAATTGACATTGAACACGTACTTTATTATCAACAACAAATTAGCATCTGACAGCGCTCTAACTAACATGATGAACTAACATGACACCCACTTTAATTTAACAAGCAAAAGCTAAGTTCTTATATTTATTTTATAGGTTAATAATTTATGCTTTACGACTACGTTACTTTCGTTTCATCTAGCAAATAAGCCATTATTACACTTGAATCTAAATTCCACGCATAAAAATAACTGCATGATGCAGTTTCAACTTTTCTACTGAGTAATTTATAGTTTATGCTAATAGCCTTTCACAATTACTTGTATTAGCTCGCCGTTTTCGATTCAAATTTTCACAATAACTTGCTTGTGAGGTCGGCCTGCCAACTGCGC
Organism: Pseudoalteromonas sp. SM9913; assembly: GCF_000184065.1. Classification (NCBI taxonomy): domain Bacteria; kingdom Pseudomonadati; phylum Pseudomonadota; class Gammaproteobacteria; order Alteromonadales; family Pseudoalteromonadaceae; genus Pseudoalteromonas; species Pseudoalteromonas sp. SM9913. Next base: position 1,633,978 of record NC_014803.1, on the reverse strand, counting down.
CGTGAAATACGAGTGTAAATTGTGTAGTGAGTTTTAACCAGTTTTCAGGAGATATATTGAGTCTTTCCAGTAAAGGAAGTTGAGTGTTATCAATATGGCCGAGTTTATCCTTTCGCATTATTCTCCCTGTTAATTCAACTAATTCAAGATACGACTTAAGCTTAAACGGCAGCCCTTTTGGCATAATTTGACTCGGCATACCTGCAAAGCGAAGTAGTTGTTTTGGCTGCTTGCCTTCTTTTGCGTATATTAAGCGTTTTTGTAAACTGGTATGGTGAGACTCTTCTGGAGTGATAGCCATCTTAGCCCTAATAGGGTTTAAATCGACGTATGCAATACACGCGGCAAGCGCCGCTTCATCAAGGAGTGCTTGTGATTTAAAGCGACCTTCCCATAAATTTATAGGGAATAAATTTGAATGCCGTTAGGCAGCCCGAAGGGTGAGCGCCATGGATGGCAGCGAATAAAACCTGCCAGTGCAGTTATCTTCTTTATTTGCTCTGCGCGCAATGTCTTCATTTAACGACCGCATAAACCAGCTAATACTTGATAAGCGCTCTCGGTATTCCTTTACTGTTTGATTAAAAAAGAAAAGTTCGGCTTTGCTTAGCTTTTCGCCTTGTATGTACTTTTGCGTAAGTACGGTGCCTTTGCACAGCTTGTGCCAGCGAATAACAATCGCTTTATCATTTAACCTATTAGCTTTCTTATCATCTACATACAACACTAAATGCGTGTACTTCAGGCATCCTGCCTTCCGCCCTCCGGGCCAGCTGCGCTGTTGTAAAATGTTCCGACATTTTGCTGGTTACTCATAACAGCATAAGCACATACGTCAATACAAAATACCTTGGTTAGTGCGAGTAACTTATCTTCAACCCACCCTTCTGCGATGCTCATACGATTGACCAATAAAATGGTCTTCACCGCACAAGAAAGCACGACGAACGCAACGTGAAATACAGTGATAATACTTTGTATCAACCAAGCTTACTTGACGCTTTCTTGCGATTGCCATAAGACACCCAGCTTTTTTCACACTGATTAAAGCCTAGTACTTAGTTCGCCAAACTGCAAAAATTAGAGTGGGTGTCAGTTTATTTATTTACTCAACGCCGCAAACACTGGCGGCGTGCTGGCGCATTTTTTGCGCCTTTGGTTTTTAGCAAAAAATGCGACAGCTTTAGCCCTCCGCGTGATTTGCCTTGTTAAGTTGCTCCATCAGTGAGCCAATTACTAAATAATCTAACTCCTAATGATCCCAACACTGCTAAACCAAATAACGAAGCAATATGTTCTGTAGGGTTAATACCAACGCTAACTAACGAAATAGCATTACCAAGTGCTATTACAATTAAAATACAGCCAACACCCGCCCAACTAGATTTCGTATTTGAGAAAAATCTAGTTAATGCTATTAGTACAAGTGCAATTACGTCAATCCAAAGTGCCCATTCTAAAACTACATCTTTCAAAACTTCCAATTTTACTACTCCATATGTGTGTGCAACTTAACAATTTTGTCTACGACATTTGTCGCTTTATAAACCAACAAATGTCCATATATTACAATGCATTTATCTTAACCATCTAATAAACACCTGTAAATAATTAGTTAACTTTAAGTTTTTTTCTTTAATTTAGAAATACACCAAAATGGTGGAGATCAGTAATATTGGACAAGACGATAAACACTGTCCATATATACAGTTGCTTTTTTACTAAAGATTCATGTCATGAAATCACCTTTTTTAACTATGATAGCCGAACAAATGTATCTAAAGCGTTATGCTAAAAGTACCGTTAAAGCTTATTTATACTGGATAGCTTCGTTTATTCGTTTTAACTCTATGAGGCACCCTACAACGATGTGAGATAATGAGGTCGAACTTTTTTAAATCATTTAGTCAACCAACAAAATGTTGCTTCTAATACTCAATCACAAGCCTTAAATGCGTTTAACTTTTTATTTAAAGAAGTGATTAAAAAGCCACTCTCATTATCATTAGGTTTTATTAAGGGTAAACGAGCAACTAAACTACCGGTAGTTTTAACGCAACAAGAAATAAACAATTTTTTAAAGTGTGCTCTGCGAAGCATTATTTACCCTGTGGATTACTTTATGGCAGTGGTATGCGATTAATGGAGGTACTACGTTTACGGATACATCAGCCCTTTTTCAAAATTATAAATGTCCGACTTAAAACAAAAAAAGCACAACCCAAAAGGCTGTGCTTTTTAATCAACTAACACTCATACGTTTATAAACATTAGTTTACAAACGAATACCGCCGTCTATCTCTACTACACGGCCAGTAAAAAAGTCGTTTTCGATAATATACTGTGCGGTATGGGCTATTTCAGCGGTTTCACCTAAGCGCCCTACGGGCGTTACAGCAAGCATGCGTTGTTTTGCTTCGGGCTTCATTACATCGGTCATTGCGGTGCTAATAACACCTGGGGCAATGGCGCCAACGCGAATACCAAAACGGCCAAGCTCTTTAGCCCATGTAGTGGTTAGTGCCACAACACCGGCTTTTGAGGCAGCATAGTTAGTTTGGCCAATATTACCCGCACGCGCTACGCTCGACATATTTACAATTACGCCACCTTTGCCTGATTCAATCATGTGGCTTGCAGCTTCGCGCCCTGCTAAAAATACACCTGTTAGGTTAACGTCAATCACTGATTGAAATTGTTCAAGCGACATTTTTTTAACCACTTTGCCGTCTTTGGCTTTTATAAACATACCATCGCGTAAAATGCCGGCGTTATTAATTAATACCCCAATGTGGCCAAAGTCACTGTTAATAGTATTAAAAACGTCTTCAACTTCGCTCTCAACGGTTACATTGGCGCTGTAGCCTTTAATAGTGCCTGTTACGCCTGCTAATGCAGATAGTTGCTCGGTTGCTTCATTTAATTGGGCTTGCGCCATATCAATTAAGGCAATATTAGCGCCCATTAAGGCAAACTTTTGCGCCATTGCAAAACCTAAGCCTTGTGCGCCACCGGTAATAACTACGGTATTATTTTTTATTTCCACAATACTTTCCTACTTCGAAAACAATTTAAAAATGGCACTAAAATCATCACTGCCTGCACCTTGGTGCTGCATCATAGTGTATAAATTTTTAGCCATTGAGCCCATTGGCGTCAGTGAATTACTTTGTTGCGCCGCTTCCATAGCAAGGCCTAAATCTTTAGCCATTAAATCAACCATAAAGCCGGGTTTATAGTCGTTACTAGCTGGTGCGGTTTCCATAACACCTGGGCAGGGGTTATAAAGTTCTAACGTCCAGTTACGACCCGAACTTGCGCTCATTATGTCGCTGAGTACTTTTGCGTCGAGGCCGTTATTAATGCCCATTTGAATGGCTTCACTGGTGCCTGCCATTAAAATACTCAACAGCATATTGTTACATATTTTGGCAACTTGCCCAGCACCAATATCACCAGCATGGAATATGTTTTTACCCATATCGACTAATACAGTATTGGCTTTATCGAATGCAGCTTGCTCACCACCAACGATAAACGTAAGCGTTCCTGCTGTTGCACCTGCTACACCACCCGATACCGGTGCATCAACAAACGCAATACCTTGCTCACTTAGGGCATGGCCAACGTCACGTGCTGATTGTGCATCTATAGTTGAACAATCAATCACTAAGGTACTTTTACTCAGTACTTTAATTAAACCCGATTGCTCGTCTGTGCCTAAATAAAGTGATTTAACATGTTTGCTTGCCGGTAGCATGCTAATTAGCACATCAGCCTCGTGAGCACAGTCACTGGCGCTTTGCGCCGCACTAGCCCCATGATTCACAAGCTCTTTCACGGCCTCTGCACTTAAGTCAAACACGCGCACACTGTGGCCTGCTTTAACTAAGTTTGCTGCCATTGGGCCGCCCATGTTTCCTAAACCAATAAATCCTATATTAAGTTTACTCATCGCTTTACCCTTGTAAATTTAGTTGTGAAAAGTACGGCTCTAGCGGATGTTGCTCGCCAAAGCGGTTTGCAAAAAAGCTCTCTACTACTTCTTTTGGTACATCAGCTAACGATTTAAACTGCCACTGTGGCGCACCATCTTTATCGATTAGTAAGGCACGTACACCTTCTTGAAACTCGCCCACTTCACCGGCACGAACCGACATGCCCAATTCCATTTTAAAACACTCAGCTAAGTTTTTACCTTTGCTATGTTTGAGCTGCTCACTTACTAAGGCACAACTTAAAGGGCAACCATGCGCCAACGATTTTTGTGCACGTTGTAGCCATTTGTCATCTGTGGTTAGGTTTAAAATGTAATCTACCTGCTGCTGTAAGGTGTCAAAGTCGCCTAACTTTTGAATTAGCGATAAGTTGGCTTTTAAATTGCCTTTAGGCATACGGCTAGAGTTGTTATCTAACTCAATAAGCAAGTTACTTAGCTTGTCGTGGTTTAAACTTGCTGTTTTACCCCATTTAGTATTGAGTAACGCTTCAACAAGCTCTGGGTATTTATCGGCATTTACAAAGTGATCGGCAAGCGATACAAGCTTAGCGTCTTCACAATTTATTGATGCCGAGGTCAGCCCTAAAAACAAACCAACATGCGCAGGCATTTTATGTAAAAAATAACTGCCACCTACATCAGGGTAAAGACCAATGGTTTGCTCTGGCATAGCAATGCGTGATGTTTCAGTCACTACGCGATGACTGGCACCGGCCATTAAACCTAAACCGCCGCCCATTACAATCCCGTTACCCCACACTAAAATGGGTTTGTTGTAACAGTGAATTAGGTAATCGAGCTGATACTCTTGAGTAAAAAATTCTTCAACCAGTGAGCTCGGTTTTCCCTCACTCATTGCTTTGTGTAAGCTCACTACATCGCCACCGGCACAAAATGCTTTTTCACCAGTGCCTTTAAGAACCACTAATGCAATGTTATCGTCTTTGTCCCATTGCTGTAGTTGCGGCTCGAGTAAGCTGATCATTTCAAAATTAAGGGCATTTAACGATTTAGGCGCATTTAAGGTTGCAAAACCAATGAGTCGGCCATTGTCTGTGGTTGCTGTTTCAAATACCACGGCAGCATCAGCTGAATTTAAACGAGTAAGTTCTGTCATTAGCCATTCACCCAAATAGCTTTACGTTTTTCTAAAAAGGCGTTCACGCCCTCTTGCTGATCTTCGGTATCAAATAAACCAACAAACAGTTCACGCTCCAGTGGCAATGTATTCGCCATTGGTTGATGACGCCCTTTTTGAATCAAGGTTTTACATGCAGCAACCGACGATGGACTTTGCTCTGCTACTTGGTTTGCCAGTTTTAATGCTGCGGCAAAGCTTTCACCTTGTGCAACCACTTCTTCCACTAAGCCAATTTGTAGGGCTTTATCGGCTTTTAAGCGCTCACCGCATAAAATCATGCGTTTTGCCCAGCCCTCGCCAACAAGCCATGCTAAGTTTTGCGTTCCACCAGCACACGGTAATAAACCCACTTTTGCTTCAGGTAACGCCATTTGTGCTTGCTCTTCTGCAATACGAATATCACAAGCAAGCGCTACTTCAAGGCCGCCACCCATTGCATAGCCATTAATGGCTGCAACCGACACACCTCTAAAATTAGTTAGCGCTTCAAACGCTTCACCAAATACACGTGACATATCTGCAGCTACACCTTTATCGCCACTGGCAAATACATTTAGGTCGGCACCGGCGCTAAAGAACTTCTCGCCTTCACCAGTCAGTACTAACGCATAAATATTTTTATTGGTATTTAATTGGTTAACCGTGTCTTTAAGCGCCACTAAGGTGTCTTTCGTCCAGGTATTCGCTGGCGGATTCGACATGGTTAAAATAGCTACATGGCCTTCAATAGTTAACTCAATGCTAGGATTTGACATACTAATCTCCTTATAAAACTTCGCTGGCTGATTCGGCTAAAATACGACGCGCAATAATCACACGCATAATTTCGTTAGTGCCCTCAAGAATTTGATGAACACGTACATCTCTAACATGGCGCTCAAGCGGGTATTCTTTTATGTAACCGTAGCCACCGTGAATTTGCAGCGCGTCATTACACACGGTAAAACCAACATCGGTGGCAAAACGTTTAGCCATGGCGCAATAAGTGGTTTTTTCACTGTCGTTAGTATCGAGTTTAAACGCCGCTAAGCGCACCATTTGGCGTGCTGCTACAAGCTCGGTATTCATATCGGCAATTTTAAACTGTAGCGCTTGAAACGCAGCCAATGGCTTACCAAATTGGGTACGCTCTTTTAAATACTCACGGGCCGTATTAAGTGCCGCTTGGGCTGTACCAATAGAGCAAGTGGCAATATTAATACGGCCGCCGTCTAAACCTTGCATGGCGAATTTAAAGCCTTCACCTTCTTGGCCTAATAAGTTTGCGGCTGGAATACGCACATCTTCAAAGCTAATTAAACGTGTGGGCTGTGCATTCCACCCCATTTTTTCTTCTGCTTTACCGTATTCAACACCTGATGCATCTGCAGGTACAACAAAAGCCGAAATACCACCAGGGCCATCGGCTCCCGTACGCGCCATGACCACTAGAATTTCTGTTTCACCGGCGCCTGAAATAAACATTTTTGAGCCGTTAATAACATACTCATCACCGTCACGCACTGCTTTAGTTTTTAATGACGCAGCATCAGAACCCGAGCCTGGCTCAGTTAAACAGTACGATGCAAGTAATTCACCCATTACTAATTGTTCAACGTATTGCTCTTTTACGATATCGGTCGCAAAACTGGCTATCATCCAGGTTGCCATATTATGAATAGTTAACATAGCCGTTGTTGCGGTACAGCCCATCGCCAGCTGTTCAAAAATAATGCTTGAATCTAAGCGAGATAAACCTAAGCCACCGGCTTCTTCTGGGGTGTATAAACCACAAAAACCTAGCTCACCAGCGGCTTTTATTGTGTCTTTAGGAAAAATATGTTCGCGATCCCACTTGGCAGCGTGTGGTGCTAGTTCAGACTCTGCGAATTGGCGAGCGGTTTGCGCAAAGGCTTGTTGATCTTCAGATAAGTTAAAGTCCATGGTAGACCTCTTTAAGTGTGTTTTGTTTGTTGTCAAAGCATCCCATAACGGGAGTAATTAGTGAGGAGCGACAACACTGTGTGTTGTGCCCCTCTTTTTTATTAATTATTCAGTGCAATATTATTTAAGATTAATACTCATGTTTGGACCTGAGGCAATGTCATCCTCAAACCAACGAGAGGTAATAGTTTTAGTTTCTGTGTAAAAACGAATACCTTGTTTACCATAGGTGTGAGTATCGCCGTAGAATGAGCCTTTCCAACCCGTGAACGAGAAAAATGGCAGTGGCACAGGAATAGGCACATTAATACCCACTTGACCCACTTCAATTTCGTGTTGGAACTTACGTGCAGCTGCACCACTTGATGTAAATAATGAGGTACCGTTACCGTAAGGGCTTTCGTTAATAAGGGCGATGGCTTCTTCAAGCGTATCTACAAACATACACGCCAGTACTGGGCCAAAAATCTCTTCTTTGTACAAGTTCATCTCTTTGGTTACATCAGTAAATAACGTTGGGCCTATCCAGTTACCTTGCTCAAACCCTTCAACAGTAAAGTCAGAGCCATCAATTAAACAGGTTGCGCCTTGCGCTTTACCATCGGCAATCAATGATAAAATACGCGCTTTTGCAGCTGGTGATGTTTGCGGACCATATGCAGCGTCTGCATCATCCCATACACCTGGGCGTACACCTTCAAAGCCAGCTTTAATTTCATCAACCCAGTCTTTTGCTTGGCCAACAAATACCGCCACTGAAATACCCATACAACGCTGGCCTGCCGCACCAACCGATGCGCCTACTAAGTTATTAACTACGTGAGACTTGCTTGCATCAGGCATAATTACCATGTGGTTTTTAGCGCCCACACAGGCTTGCACACGTTTTAGATGTTGTGTGCCTTTAGAATAAATGTATGCACCTACGCCACATGAACCTACAAATGAAATAGCGCGAACCGCTTTGTCTTCTAATAAACGGTCTACTTGTGGTTTTGTACCGTGCACAACTTGTAAAACACCCTTTGGTGCACCCGCTTCAATAAATAGCTCAGCTAAACGCATTGGCGTAAGTGGGTCTTGCTCAGACGGTTTTAAAATAAAGGTGTTACCACACACAATTGCCAGTGGGAACATCCAAAGTGGGATCATGGCCGGAAAATTAAATGGGGTAATACCTGCACATACACCTAGTGGCTGCATATATGAATAGGTATCGATTTTACGCGCTACGTTTTCCATCGTCTCGCCCATCATTAATGATGGTGCATTAGCAGCTTGCTCGACTACTTCAATACCACGCCACACATCGCCTTTTGCATCTTCAAATGTTTTACCTAATTCATGACAAATAATAGTGGCTAGTTCGTCATGGTTTTCTTTTAACAGCGCCGCGTATTTCATCATAATGCGCGCACGTTCTGTAATTGGTACGTCTTTCCACGTTTTAAACGTTTCGCTGGCAGAGGCAATAGCCGCGTCCATTTCAGCGTCTGTAGCACAAGGTACTTGCGCTAACACTTCTTGATTAGCAGGATTTACAACATCAATTAATTCATTTGAAGTTGATTGAATAAATTCGCCGTTAATGAGTAAGGGTACTTGGTGCATAATTAAAATCCTATTGATTAAATTGGGTACCGCAGCGTTTTTGTTATAGTTGCTGCGGCTTTATTATTAGTTAAAGTGCTTCTACGGCCATGGCAACGGCTTCACCGCCACCAATACATAAAGAGGCTACGCCCTTTTTAAGACCCCGGTTTTTAAGTGCATGGATAAGTGTTACTAAAATACGCGCACCGCTGGCACCAATAGGATGACCCAATGCACAGGCTCCACCGTTAACATTAACTTTGTTCTCATCAAGCTTTAACTCGTTAATAGCTAGCATGGTAACCATGGCAAACGCTTCGTTAATTTCCCATAGGTCAACATCGGCGGTTGTCCACCCTGCTTTTTCAAGTACGCTGTTCATTGCACCAACAGGCGCTACGGTAAATTCACTGGGTTTTTGAGAATGCGTGCTGTGAGCCACAATTTTGCACAGTGGCGTTAAACCCTCTGCTTTTGCTTTTGATTCGCTCATTAAAATCAGTGCTGCGCCACCATCTGAAATAGACGATGAGTTAGCGGCAGTAATGGTGCCGTCTTTTTTAAATGCAGCTCTTAAGCTTGGAATTTTTTCAGGTCGTGCGTTGCCAGGTTGCTCATCGATTGAAACGGTGATGTCACCCTTACGCGTTTTTATAGTGTGCGGAGTAATCTCGTTCTCAAAGCTACCATTTTCAATTGCAGCTTTTGCTTTAGTCAGTGAGCTTAATGCAAAATTATCCATTTGCTCACGACCAATACCGTATTCATCGGCTGTGTCTTGAGCAAAACAACCCATTGCTTTATTGTCGTAAGCATCTTCAAGGCCATCGCTCATCATATGATCTTTTATTTCACCATGTCCCATACGCATACCGCCACGGGCTTTAGGAATAAAGTAAGGCGCATTGGTCATGCTTTCCATACCACCAGCGATTGCTGATTCAATAGAACCCGCCTTAATTAAATCATTCGCTAACATCGCTGCTTTTAAACCCGAGCCACATACTTTATTAATAGTGGTAGCACCGGTGCTAAGTGCAAGCCCCGCTTTAAGCATTGCTTGACGTGCAGGCGCTTGGCCTAAGCCAGCTGGTAATACACAGCCCATAATCACTTCATCAATTGCATCATTGCTTAAACCCGTTTGAGCAAGTGCACCTGCAATAGCTGTAGCACCTAGTTCAGTAGACTGCGCATCACTTAGTGCGCCCATAAATCCACCCATTGGGGTGCGTTTTGCTGCTACAATTACAACGCTTTCGAAAGACATAAAAGGCTCCATTTTCTATTAACGCAAACATGTTTTATTATGTTTAGCTTAATGTTTAAACTAATCTGATAAATACGAGCATACATAAAATTTACGTTTACGCCAACGTAAATCTAAAATCAACTTTCTAATTAGTGTGAAAACTGTAAAGCAAGCTTGCTAAAAATGTATGACAACCTCCACAAATGGCTTATAACGTTTATAAACACTCAACTTCTACTGTAAATCCGCATTTATTTTGTACGTCTAAAGTATAACAACCAGATCGCACTTTACCTTTACGTAAACTTCACTTATATTGGTGATATTCGAATGAGGTAAACATTACAATGAAATCAGATAATCAAACAAACTTTGCAAATTCAGCCAATGAGCCGGCTAAAAACGAACAAACTTTTAGTATCAGCGAATTAGCGAAAGAATTTGATATTACCACTCGCTCTATTCGCTTTTACGAAGACCAAGGGCTTATATCACCAGAGCGCAACGGCCAAACTCGTATTTACTCAAAGCGCGATAAAGTGCGCCTAAAGTTAATACTACGTGGTAAACGTTTAGGGTTTACCTTGGCTGAAACCGGTCGTTTGTTTGAACTTTATGATGCAGACAAATCAAGCGCTAAACAGTTAGTTACTATGCTTGACCTCATCAGCGAAAAAAAGGCCGACCTATCTCAACAAATGGACGACATTAAAGTTGTACTAATGGAGTTGGTTACCGCAGAACGTCGTTGTCGCGACACGCTTAGTAAAATAGATGAATAAAATATAATAAACATCATCAAACACACAGGAATGAATCATGAGCACTATTTCACTATATAAAGAAATGAATTTTGGTCTTGGCGAAACAGCGGACATGATCCGCAGTCATGTTAATAGCTTCGCAAGTCAAGAAATTGCCCCACTAGCTGAAAAAACAGACCTTGATAATGCGTTTCCCAATCAACTTTGGCCGCAAATGGGTGAAATGGGCGTTTTAGGCATGACCGTCGATGAAGAATTTGGTGGTGCGGGTTTAGGTTATTTAGAGCACGTTATTGCCATGGAAGAAATTAGCCGTGCAAGTGCCTCTATTGGCTTAAGCTACGGTGCGCATTCAAACCTGTGTGTTAATCAAATAAACCGTAATGGCTCACAAGCACAAAAAGAAAAATACTTACCTAAATTAATTAGCGGTGAACACATTGGTGCCTTGGCCATGAGTGAGCCTAACGCGGGCTCTGATGTTGTATCAATGAAACTTAAAGCCGAGAAAAAAGGCGATAAGTACATTTTAAACGGCAATAAAATGTGGATCACCAATGGCCCTGATGCCGATACCTTGGTTATTTACGCAAAAACAGATTTAAATGCCGGTGCTAAAGGTATTACCGCCTTTATTGTTGAGAAAACATTCCCGGGGTTTTCTACCGCACAAAAACTCGACAAACTCGGTATGCGCGGATCAAACACCTGTGAACTGGTATTTGATAACTGCGAAGTACCCGAAGAAAACATTTTAGGTAACTTAAACGAAGGCGTTAAGGTACTTATGAGCGGCCTTGATTACGAGCGAGTTGTTTTAGCTGCAGGCCCGTTAGGAATTATGCAAGCATGTATGGACATTGTGGTGCCTTACATTCATGAGCGTAAGCAGTTTGACAGTCCTATTGGTCAATTTCAGTTAATTCAAGGCAAAATTGCCGATATGTATACACAAATGAATGCAGCCCGCTCTTATGTGTACACAGTAGCAAAAGCCTGTGATCGCGGCGAAACCACCCGTAAAGACGCAGCTGGCGCAATTTTATACGCTGCAGAGCTTGCAACTAAAATGGCCCTTGATGCAATCCAAATTTTAGGCGGCAATGGCTACATAAACGAATACGCAACAGGGCGTTTACTTCGTGACGCTAAACTCTACGAAATTGGCGCAGGCACCTCAGAAATACGCCGCATGTTGATTGGCCGTGAATTATTTACTGAAAGCCGTTAAGGATTAATTTATGACGATTTTAAAATCGAGCGTTAATCCCCACGATCCTAGTTTTGTGCAAAACCACAAAAAAATGTCGGCGCTGGTGGATGATTTACGCGATAAAGTTGCCAATATTAGCTTAGGTGGTGGCGCTGCACTTAAAGAGCGCCATGAAAGCAGAGGAAAGCTGTTTGTTCGCGACCGTATCAGTACTTTATTAGATGAAGGCTCACCCTTTTTAGAAATATCGCAATTTGCTGCATTTGGTGTGTATGAACAAGAGATACCTTGTGCCGGTGTGGTTGCAGGTATTGGTCGCGTGAAAGGCGTTGAATGTATGGTGATTGCAAACGACGCGACAGTTAAAGGTGGCACCTATTTCCCCCTTACTGTTAAAAAGCATTTACGCGCACAAGATATTGCTGAGCGTTGCCACTTACCGTGTATTTACTTAGTTGATTCTGGCGGTGCTAATTTGCCAGAGCAAGACGATGTATTTCCAGATAAACTGCATTTTGGGCGTATTTTTTACAATCAAGCACGTATGTCGGGTAAAGGCATTCCACAAATTGCAGTGGTTATGGGCTTATGTACCGCAGGTGGTGCGTATGTTCCTGCTATGGCCGATGAAAGTATTATTGTTAAAGAGCAAGGCACTATATTTTTAGCAGGCCCACCACTGGTAAAAGCGGCAACCGGTGAAGAAGTTACCGCAGAAGAGCTTGGCGGCGCCGATGTTCATTGTAAAACATCGGGTGTGGCCGATCATTACGCTGAAAATGATGCGCATGCATTATCAATTGCACGCCAATGCATAGAGCGAATTAATTACACACGCCCTACCGCCCCATTATTAGATGACGTAAAAGCTCCCCGTTACGATATTAACGAGCTTTACGGCATTGTTGGTACTGATCTTAAAAAGCCATTTGATGTGCGTGAAGTAATAGCCCGCACTGTCGATGACTCGTCTTTTGATGAATTTAAACGTTACTTTGGCGAAACATTGGTGACAGGCTTTGCCAGCATTTATGGCAACCCTGTGGGCATAGTGGCTAATAACGGTATTTTATTTAGTGAGTCGGCGCAAAAAGGCGCGCACTTTATTCAGCTGTGTGCTCAGCGCAACATTCCATTGGTATTTTTACAAAATATTACTGGCTTTATGGTCGGTAAAAAATACGAAGCCGAAGGCATTGCTAAACATGGCGCTAAAATGGTGATGGCGGTGTCGTGTGCTGATGTACCAAAATTCACCGTGCTTATTGGTGGCTCTTATGGCGCCGGCAATTATGGAATGTGTGGCCGTGCATTTGAACCGACCATGATGTGGATGTGGCCAAATGCCCGTATTTCAGTCATGGGTGGTGAGCAAGCTGCAGGTGTTATGGCACAAGTTAAACAAGATGGATTAGCCCGTAAAGGCGAAAGCATGAGCGAGCAAGAAGTTAGCGATTTTAAAAAGCCAATTATTAGTCAATACGAACAACAAGGTCATCCTTATTATGCCAGTGCCCGCTTATGGGACGATGGCATTATAGACCCTGTCGATACACGTAATGTGTTAGGGCTTGCATTAACAGCAGCTAAAAATGCACCACAGCGTGAGTCTAAGTTTGGCGTATTTAGAATGTAACCGGAGCGCACAATGTCAGTAACACTACAAATAACAAAATCTAATGTGGCTGTACTCGTTTTAAGCCGCCCAGAAAAACGTAATGCGTTTAATAGCGACGTTATCCATGAGCTTATTCAATGTATTGAACATGCTAATACACTCGATATTCGTGCCTTAGTACTCAAAACCGAAGGTAAACATTTTTCAGCCGGTGCCGACTTAGCCTGGATGAAATCGATGGCAGATAATAACTATAACGATAACTTAGCTGATTCAATGCAACTGGCTAAACTTATGCAAGTATTAGCACAGAGCCCGCATCCTACAATTTGTGCGGTACAAGGTGCCGCCTTTGGTGGGGCATTAGGCTTAATTGCCTGCTGTGATATTGCGCTTAGTAAAGACGATGCACAATTTTGTTTAAGTGAAGTTAAACTTGGGCTAATACCTGCCGTGATCAGCCCTTATGTGATTAAGGCCATTGGTGAGCGTTCTGCACGCAGATATTTTTTAACTGCAGAAGTGTTTGATGCCCACACAGCAAAGCAACTGGGTTTAGTGCATCAAATTACTGGGAACTTAGAGACAGCCCTCGATAATTTGCTGCAAACCTTGATTGATAACGGCCCTATTGCCGTTAAAGCCGCAAAAGCACTTATTAACGATGTTGCCAATAAAGAGATAAACGAGGAGCTAATTGCACTGACTGCAGAGCGTATAGCTAAAATTCGTGTATCAACTGAAGGCCAAGAAGGACTGAGCGCCTTTTTTGATAAACGCCCTCCCCAATGGCAACTCTAGGACGCATTATGAACACAGTACAATTACAAAAAATTCTGATTGCTAACCGTGGCGAAATTGCCTGTCGTATTATGCGCACCGCAAAGCAAATGGGCTTAACCACGGTTGCGGTGTATTCAGATGCAGATAAAAACGCGCAACATGTAAAAATGGCCGACGAAGCCTACCATATTGGTGCTGCGCCAAGTAAAGATTCATACCTAGTCGCAGATAAAATTTTGCAGGTTGCTAAAGCCAGTGGCGCTGATTGCATTCATCCAGGCTACGGCTTTTTATCAGAAAACAGTGAATTTGCTAAAGCCTGTGAAGCAAATAACATTGCTTTTATTGGCCCACCAGCAACGAGTATTGAAGCAATGGGCTCAAAAACCCGTGCTAAAGAAATAATGGCCGCGGCAAACGTTCCTTTGGTACCTGGTTACTATGGTGATAAACAAGACCCTGTTTTTTTGCAATCTGAGGCTGAAAAAATTGGTTACCCTGTTCTTATCAAAGCGGCCTTTGGCGGTGGCGGTAAAGGGATGCGAGTGGTAGAAAAGCCGAAAGACTTTATAGCTGCACTTGAAGGCGCCCAACGTGAAGCCATTGCCGGTTTTGGTAACGATTTAGTGCTATTAGAGCGCTACGTTAATCAACCTCGCCATGTTGAAGTACAAGTATTTGCAGATAATCACGGTAACTGTGTTTATTTGGGTGATCGTGACTGTTCGTTGCAACGCCGACACCAAAAAGTGATTGAAGAAGCCCCTGCTCCAGGTTTATCTGACGCGCTGCGTAAAGAAATGGGCGAAGCGGCTGTACGCTGTGCATTAGCCATTAATTACCGTGGTGCGGGTACTGTTGAGTTTTTACTTTGCGGTAATGAATTTTTCTTTATGGAAATGAACACTCGCCTGCAAGTAGAGCACCCAGTGACCGAAATGGTGACCGGTGTTGATTTAGTGAACTGGCAAATTAATATTGCGGGCGGGCAAACACTGCCGTTAAAGCAATCTGATATTCAACTGCAAGGCCATAGCTTTGAAGCGCGTATTTACGCCGAAGACCCTGCAAATGACTTTATTCCGTGCTCAGGCACCATTGAAGCGCTACATGTCCCCGTTAATAGTGAATTTGTACGCATAGATACCGGGATTGCCCAAGGTGATGAAATAAGCCCCTACTACGACCCAATGATTGCAAAGTTAATTGTTCATGATGATAATCGCGAACAAGCGCTTTCTCGTTTGCAACAGGCGCTTGAGCAATTTCATTTAGCAGGCTTTAGTACCAATATTGGCTTTTTACATAACTTAGCTTGCCACGCAAGTTTTAAACAAGGCGCGCCAAGTACACACTTTATTGCTGAGCAAGGTGATTCACTCGCTGCAGTTGATGAGTCATTATTGCTATCAAGCCAGCTTATTGCCGCTTTTGCCTATTTAGAGTCGTTAAACACGCACCAAGCACAAAACAATAGTGCCAGCCCTTGGCAACAACTGAGTGGGTTTACTTTAAATGCACCGCAGGCAATTAAAATCCCATTTGTAGATTTACCGCTAAGCGCTATCAAAACTGCGCAGGGTTACAATGTGACACACAGTACGGGCGTATACAGTGTTCAAGGGACGTTAAATAATGGTGTGTGCAACGTATTTATTAACGGTGAAAAGCACAGCGCACATGTCAGCATAACTGACAATGCAATTACTGTAATGAATAAAGCACTGCAAACTAAGTTTGAATATGTTGATAAACATTATATTAGTTCACACGAAAATGACGCGCTGCCGCTCGCTGCGCCACTCAATGGCACGGTAGTAAAACATTTAATTGAAGTAGGTAGCACTATCACTAAAGGTGATGCCGTTGTTATTATCGAAGCCATGAAAATGGAATATACACTTAATGCACCGCATGACGGCATATTACAGAGTTACTGCTTTGGTGAAGGTGAACTAGTTTCACACGGCGCACTGTTAGCCATTGTTGAAGATACGACTGTTCAGGAAGGTGCTTAATGAGTGCCTTTGCAAACAAAGTTCGTATTGTTGAAGTGGGCGCACGTGATGGTTTACAAAATGAAAAAACCGTCAGCACTGAAGATAAAGTAACACTTATTAATGCCCTCGCCGCCGCGGGATTAAAAGACATAGAAGCTGGTGCATTTGTATCTCCCAAATGGGTGCCACAAATGGCAGACTCAAGCGAGGTGATCAGTGCGCTTGACCTTCCAGAGATTAATTTAAGTGCCTTAACGCCAAATTTAAAAGGCGCACAAGCTGCGCATGCTGTTGGTATTAAAGAATTTGCTATATTTACGGCGGCCAGCGAAGCGTTTTGTCAAAAAAATATAAATTGTTCAATAGCGCAAAGTATTGATCGTTTTAGCGAGGTAATGACTTTTGCTAAAGCCAATAATATACGCGTTCGTGGTTATGTAAGCTGTGTTTTAGGCTGCCCTTATGAGGGAGACGTTGACCCTCAGGTTGTTTTAAACGTGGCACAAAAGTTATTAGCGCTTGGCTGCTATGAAGTGAGCCTTGGCGATACTATTGGTGTCGGCACCGCAGGTAAAGTGACTGAGCTGCTTACATTGCTGCTCAAGCATATTGATAAAAGTAAGCTTGCAGTACACTTTCATGATACCTATGGACAGGCGCTCACAAATATTTACGCTGCCTTAAGCCTAGGTATTTCAACGGTTGACGCTGCCGTTGCTGGCCTTGGTGGCTGCCCTTACGCTAAGGGTGCGTCAGGAAATGTTGCCACCGAAGATGTTGTTTACTTACTGCAAGGGCTTGGCATTGAACATGGAATTGATTTAAAAAGGCTCGCACAAGCAGGTTGGCAAATTACTAATGCGCTTAATAAACAGCCTGTTAGTAAAGTTTCAGTGGCATTACACACACAATAATTGCAATAGCATAGAATGAGGAGTCACTCATGGCCGGTTTTGATAAAGTAGTTTCGAGTTACGAAGCTGCAATGGAAGGTTTAAAAGACGGCGATACTATCATCGCTGGTGGTTTTGGTTTATGCGGTATTCCCGAGGGATTAATAGCACAAATTAAAAAAATGCAAACCAAAGAGTTAACGGTCGTATCGAACAATTGCGGCGTTGATGACTTTGGTTTAGGGCTTTTATTACAAGACAAACAAATTAAAAAAGTGGTTGCCTCTTATGTGGGCGAAAATGCTCTTTTTGAACAACAACTACTTAATGGCGAAATTGATGTAGAGCTAACACCGCAAGGGACTCTAGCAGAAAAAATGCGTGCTGGTGGTGCCGGTATTCCTGCTTTTTATACCGCCACAGGTTACGGTACGCCAGTAGCTGAGGGTAAAGAAGTAAAAGAATTTAATGGTCGCCCTTATATTTTAGAAGAGTCAATCACGGGCGAATTTGCCATTGTAAAAGCATGGAAAGCAGACCGTTACGGTAATTTAGTATTTCGCCATACCGCAATGAACTTTAATCCAATGGCCGCAACCGCAGGTAAAATTACCGTTGCCGAAGTGGAAGAGATTGTTGAACCCGGTGAGCTAGAGCCAAGTCAAATTCATACCCCTGGCATTTTTGTAAATCGCGTGATCAAGGGCAACTTTGAAAAACGCATTGAACGTGTTACCACACGAGATTAAGCAGGAGCACTTAAAATGGCATTATCACGTGAACAAGTCGCAATGCGCGTCGCTCAAGAGCTACAAGATGGGTACTATGTTAATTTAGGCATAGGTATTCCGACACTCGTCGCAAACTATGTACCCGATGGCATAGAAGTTATGCTACAGTCCGAAAATGGCCTATTAGGTATGGGTGAATACCCAACTAAAGACACTGTAGATGCCGATATGATCAACGCGGGTAAAGAAACCGTGACGGCAGCTACCGGTGCAGCTATATTTAATAGTGCAGATAGTTTTGCCATGATACGGGGTGGTCATGTAGACTTAACGGTTCTGGGCGCATTTGAGGTAGACCAAAACGGGTCTATAGCCTCATGGATGATCCCTAAAAAATTAATAAAAGGCATGGGCGGAGCAATGGATTTAGTTGCTGGTGCAAAAAACATTATTGTTACTATGACCCATGCCAGTAAACACGGCGATTCTAAATTATTAGAAAGCTGTACGTTACCGCTGACGGGCGTTAACTGTGTTAAAAAAATAGTAACCGATTTAGCCGTATTAGAAGTTAAAGACGGCGCATTTCATTTGCTAGAACGCGCACCAGGCGTATCAGTTGATGAAATTATTAGTAAAACGGCAGGTAAATTGCTTGTTGACGGTGATATTCCTGAGATGGTGTTTTAAACTACTCACAATTTCACCCTGTACCGACCTCATTCCCAGTGCCAATGGCGCTGAGTTACCCAAAATCCCTCGCAAGAGGGATTTTTTTTGCCTTTATTTTAGCTTTTGCACTATAGTGAGAATTTAACGCACCACTTAGGTGAATTCGCCCTAATAAAAAAATTAAATAACTGATATAGTTAACTTTTATTTTTGGTTTAATAATTGCCTGTAATAAGGTGATTGAAATAACTTTATATTGGATACCATGCAAACACCTATTCGCGGCCTTCGCTCTTTTTGTTTTGCCGCAAAAAGCTTAAGTTTTAAACATGCCGCCAAAGAGCTGTATTTAACGCCATCGGCGGTCAGCCATCAAATAAAGCAGCTAGAAGAGCAGCTGGGCATTGATTTATTTCAAAGGCAAACCCGTTCCATAAGCTTAACGCCAGCTGGAAAAAACTTTTTTGAAGCGATTTACCCCATTATAAATATGCTGGAAAGCACCATTACCGAATTTAGTCAGTTACAACAAAATGTAAATTTAACCATTACCCTGCCCGAGTTTTTTGCCAGTGAATTGCTAATGCCAAAACTGAGTGAGTGGACGAGTGAGCATCCTAATATTAATTTACACATGGACACCCTTAAAACGCGCAAAGAGCTGACTCGCCAAAGTGATTTATCAATCATTTTATCTTCAAGTAAACCGCTTGATGGGCTGGCTACTGAGTTATTTAATTTAGAATATATTCCAGCGTGTAATAAAAAGCTGCTCGATCAGTGGCAAAACGATCACTGCCAGGCGCTCAATCAAGTGCCGCTTATTGTGCATAAAGCACGGCCTTGGGCATGGCATCAATGGGCTGAAAAAGTCGGTATTGATGACTTTTCCCCTGCACAAATTATTCAAATAGATAGTATGTTTGGCGTTGCACGCGCTGCACAGCAAGGTATGGGCATCGCGCTTATTCCTTTACCAATAAGCCAAAGCTGGCTGGATGAGCAATGGCTTTACAAACTGTTTGAGCAACCACTAACAACAAAAGACAAATATTATTTAGTTCAGCATGGCTCAAGTACCGCTAATCACCCTCTCGATTTGTTTGCAAAATGGGTGATTAACACCTTTAGGCAAACTAAATAGCACATTCAATTAAGCGCTCCTTGTTGAGCGCTTTTTAGCTAATTTTAAAGTGTGCAACTTTTATTTTTAAAATCCCCCTACCGAAAAACAAAAAAAGCGCTTATTTATCAGCGCTTTATTTATTGAAAAAATCTAAAACCCCATAAGTTAGTTTTTTTCACTTATTAGTTTTGTTTTTATCGCTTGTCGAAATTGAGTAAAAGCTCTAAAGTTAACTCAACCAAACGGCAACACGCTAAAAAATATAAAACGTGTTACCAAAATCAGATTTCATTAGTTTGTAACAACGAGCTAGTAAAAAAGAATCTTTATTGTGTGTGAAGATGTTGTCAGTGTAAAAAACAGCTCAAGTTCGGTGGTGACTTAGCTTGAGTTGTTTTTATTTTTACCCTTACACCCGCCAATAAACTTAAGAATCTTTATTGTGTGTGAAGATGTTGTCAGTGTAAAAAACAACTCAAGTCCGGTGGTGACTGAGCTTGGGTTGTTTTTATTTTCATTCTCATCAACAACAATAAGCCAGAGTTAGTTTTGTACTAATACAACCCCCCCGAATCTTTATTGTGTGTGAAGATGTTGTCAATTGAAATGCAGCGACCGTTAAGTATCTACTTAATCATCGCTGCTTTTTTTTGCTTAAAATTTACTGTTTTCTGGCTACAAATTCTAAAACAGTCGCATTAATACAATATCTATCTTGCCCTCTAGGCCCCTCACCCGGAAATAAATGCCCTAAGTGAATACCGGTACTTTTAGACTTAAGCTCAATGCGCTGCATTCCCCAGCTATTATCTTCATGTTGGGTTACACTGTCTTTTATTGGGTGGGTAAATGAAAGCCAACCGGTGCCTGAGTTAAATCTATCGCGGGTATCAAATAATGGCTCACCGCTTAGTTTATCAATAAAGATGCCATCGGGCGTGTTTTTAAAAATAGCATATTCTTTGCAGTAAGGGCTGTCGGTTTTAGCATTAAAAGCCACCTTATAAGCTTCACTGTTGCCAAGCTTAAACGCACCTAATGCTTTATAAAATTGCTCTGGGTTCATGTAGCCTTGGCGAGAATAGACCTCAACCCCATTTTCTAAAAATAATATGGTAGGTGTAGCCCATGTCGCCGATTTAATCGTTAACCCATCAAGCTGATCAGCATGGCGGAAAGTCATTGGAATTGTGCCTTTATAATCATTGGCAACGGCCGCTTTAAACTTTTCGCAGTAAGGGCAATAACTTTGCGAGTCTAAAATAACAATCTGTTTGCCATTTAATAATGCAGTATTATCTACCTTCGGTTTATCACTTTGAGTAAATACAACACCGGTTGAATGATCAGGGCAATAGCCGTTTGGATTTTTTTCAAGGTAATTTTGATGATACTCTTCAGCCGAATAAAAGCGCTCAAGTGGCTTTATTTGCGTCACTATTTTTCCATAATCGGCTTTACTTAATAATTGCTGATACTCACTCGTGACCGCTTTTGCGATGCTCGCTTGCTGATCGGTAGTGGTTAAAATAATAGAGCGATATTGCGTGCCTACATCATTACCTTGACGATTCTTTTGCGTTGGATCGTGGCTCTCATAGTAATTTTGCAACAACTCTCTTGCTGAAATAATATTACTATTAAAAGTAACCTGCACCACTTCGGCGTAATTATCTTCATCAAAGCGACGGGATAACTTAGTGATATTTCTATAGGTTGGCTTAAACCCCCGGCCATCGGCGTAACCCGATTCAGCGTCTAACACACCATTAAGTGCTTCGTAGCGTTTTTCTGCACCCCAAAAACAGCCCGAACCCAGCACTATTTTTTCAACATGCATGGTTGCATCTAAATCAGTTGGTTTGATTATTTCATCTGACGATATAGCACTCATTGCACTTAGTAAGCCCACAATGGCAAACGCCGATAGTATTACCCGCTTAAACATACGATGACCTCTTAGTTTTAGTTACTCTAGGGTCTGTTGACCTTTCAAGGTTAAATTTGCAGCAGTTTGTTTGGTGTTTAGGCAAGGCAGAGCCTATGTGGTGTGGTTATTCCCCATAAATAGGCGATAACGGAGCATCAATGCCAAACAGGCGCTGCCCTTCGGGTTCTGCCTAGGAGCGATTTTAATCCGCAAAGGTCAACAGACCCTAAAGCAGACCTGTAAACTCAAGAATAAATTTCACACGCAATAAAACTTTACGAAGACGGGAATTTAATCGATCCGAGTTTGTCTATTAATATCGTAATAGCACAACGACTGTGATAGCTTAAATACAAACAATATTAATAAGTTATCTGTATGAGCACTTTGCCAAGTATAAAAATATTAACAAATTCTAGTCTGCTTTTTGATGTTTCTCACTACAGCGAACAACACATACTTGCGACGCAAAAAAAACTCTGGGCGCTGTCACAGTATTGTAAAAACACCAATGAGTTTATAGATTTAGTCCCCGGGATGAACTCATTAACCTTGTATTTAAAATCAGCCAGTAATTTACATCAATGGCAAAACACCTTAACAAAACTATGGGATGAGGTTGATGATTACGCCTTTGAAAGTCAGCATCATAAAATAGACACCTATTACCAAGGTGAGGATTTAAACTATGTGGCTAATTATCACAAGCTAACAATAGATGAGGTAATTAATTTACACAGTAAAGAAATTTACCATGTGTTGTTTTTAGGTTTTGTGCCCGGTTTTCCTTATTTACATGGGCTCAATTCTCAACTGTTTACCCCAAGGCGTGATAACCCACGAGTCAGTGTTCCTAAAGGCGCGATTGCGATTGGGGCAGACCAAACAGGCATTTATCCTGAAAACTCACCTGGTGGCTGGCATATTATTGCTCATACTGATGCCTGTTTATTTGATGCAACCGCCTCAAACCCTTGTTTATTTAAACCCGGTGACACCCTTGAATTTGTGCCTGTTAAAAGGAGTAAACAATGATTAAAGTAATCAAACCCGGTATACAGCTTACAATCCAAGATTTAGGCCGTGTGGGTTTTCGTCATTTAGGGGTTAGCCGCTCGGGTAGCTTAGACGCCTATGCGCACATTATTGCCAATCGCTTAGTAAATAATCACGATAACGATGCCGTACTTGAACTCACCGTTGGGTTATGTGAATTGCAATTTGAGTGCGATACCGTCATTGCTCTGCATGGAGCCGACTTAAACGCTAAACTTGACGCTCAAGCCGTTTACCCCGGGTGGAGTTATCCGGTAAAAGCAAAACAAACACTTAAATTTGATACAGGACGCGGTGGCTCCAGAGCTTACATTGCTGTAAAAGGTGGAATTGAATGCCCTGAAGTTATGGGTTCTAAATCAACCGACTTAGGGGCAGCCATTGGTGGTTTTAATGGCCGAGCATTACAAAGCGACGATATTATAAAAATAACCCCATATACTCAGCCTTGGCTATGCAATAAAGGTGCATTAACACCGCCTAAACGAAAAGTTATTCGGCTA
Organism: Pseudoalteromonas sp. SM9913; assembly: GCF_000184065.1. Classification (NCBI taxonomy): domain Bacteria; kingdom Pseudomonadati; phylum Pseudomonadota; class Gammaproteobacteria; order Alteromonadales; family Pseudoalteromonadaceae; genus Pseudoalteromonas; species Pseudoalteromonas sp. SM9913. Next base: position 1,610,780 of record NC_014803.1, on the reverse strand, counting down.
CATCAAGGCCCACATCATGAACTACTTACACCTGAGTGTATAAACGCTTTCTGTACCACCTCATTTACTATTAACCCGAATAGTAATCGAATGGGAGTACGCTTAGATCATAATAATAGCCAAATAATGCAACACTCGCTCTCACTGCACTCACTCGCGGTAGCACCGGGAAGCGTGCAACTCCCACCTGATGGCAACCCAATTGTGCTGTTAAATGATGCACAAACAACGGGGGGCTACCCATTGATAGGCCATGTAATAGAGGCGGATTTACATCAGTTTGCTCAGTTTAGAACCGCCGATTCTATTACTTTTGAGTTTGTAACGCTTGAACAAGCAACCGCGGCAAAAAGTAAACTCGATGCGCATCTATCTCAGCTTAAACTGAGTTTAAATCGCTATTGGGCTAATTAACATAGTACGATAACGCTGTTTTCTTAATGATTATATTTGCACCCACTTGGTGCAAATATAAATTTACATCAGCATGAAACGCTAAACCCTGCCGGTTTTAAATCAAAAATTGTACAATCCGTTGCTATCATACTATTAACCTCACCATATTGGTGCACCAGCAACATGTTTGGTGCATAAATTATTCTTATTAATTTAAAAAAGCCGTGTGACTTAGTTATTTATTTCTGATAAAACAAGGTTAGTCTTTAGCAAACTCGCTATCGTAGGCACTTAATAGGAATGAGGAAAAATTATGTGTTCAATTTTTGGTGTACTCGATATTAAATCGGATCCCAGCCAGTTACGCACTCAGGCAATCGAAATGTCTAAACTGTTACGTCATCGTGGGCCAGATTGGTCTGGTGTGTATTCATCTGATAAAGCAATTTTAGTGCATGAGCGCTTAGCCATTGTTGGCGTATCAAGCGGTGCTCAACCCCTTTACAACCCAGAAAAAACCCATATTTTAGCGGTTAATGGCGAAATTTATAACCACAAAGAGCTGGCCGCTAACTTAGAGATCGACTTTGATTTTCAAACCCAGTCAGATTGTGAAGTGATTTTAGCCCTGTATAAACAAAAAGGGCCGGCATTTTTAGATGACTTAAATGGTATTTTTGCTTTTTGTTTATATGATGAAGAGCAAGACGCATACTTAATTGGTCGCGATCACATTGGTATTATTCCACTGTACACAGGTCACGATGAGCACGGTAACTTTTATGTAGCGTCAGAGCTCAAAGCGCTCTCACCTATTTGTAAGCACATTGAAGAGTTTCCGCCGGGGCATTACCTTTACAGCAAAGACGGCAAATTAACCCCTTACTATCAACGTGATTGGCAAAGCTTCGACGCTGTTAAAAACAACGATGCCAAAGCAGAAGATGTAAAAGATGCATTGGAAGCGGCGGTTAAGCGCCAGCTTATGTGTGACGTACCCTATGGCGTATTGCTATCGGGTGGCTTAGATTCATCGGTTATTTCCGCTATTACCCAGCGCTTTGCTGCAAAACGTATTGAAGATAACGATGAAAGTGATGCTTGGTGGCCTAAACTGCATTCCTTTTCGGTGGGTTTAGAAGGCTCCCCCGATTTAGCCGCAGCGCAAAAAGTAGCTGATATGATTGGAACAATTCACCACCCTATTATCTTTACTATTCAACAAGGTATTGATGCACTTAAAGAAGTGATTTACCACATTGAAACTTACGATGTAACCACCATTCGTGCATCAACCCCAATGTACTTAATGGCCCGTCAAATTAAAGCCATGGGTATAAAAATGGTGCTCTCAGGTGAAGGTGCAGATGAATTATTTGGCGGTTATTTATATTTTCATAAAGCGCCTAATGCACAAGAGTTTCATGAAGAGCTGAACCGTAAAGTTTCAAAGCTCCATATGTTTGACTGTTTACGTGCCAATAAATCAATGGCGGCTTGGGGTGTGGAAGCACGCGTACCATTTTTAGATAAAGAGTTTGTTGATGTGGCAATGCGCATTAACCCTGAAGCTAAAATGTGTAAAGACGGCAAAATTGAAAAACACATTTTACGTGCAGGCTTCGACGGCTACCTCCCAGATGAAGTGTTATGGCGTCAAAAAGAGCAATTCTCTGATGGCGTTGGCTACAGCTGGATAGATACCTTAAAAGAGTTTGTTAATGAGCAAGTAACGGATCAAGAATTGGCGAATGCCAAATTTAAATACCCAATTAACACGCCAGACTCTAAAGAAGCGTATTTTTACCGCAGTATTTTTGAGTCGCACTTCCCAGGCGATGCCTCGGCTAAGTGTGTACCACATGGTAAATCAGTTGCGTGTTCAACCCCAGAAGCACTTGCATGGGATGCATCATTTCAAAATAATGCCGATCCATCAGGGCGCGCTGCGGGCGTTCATAACGAAGCGTACAAATAAAAATTTAACCATCCTAAGCTGCAGTGTTAAAGCTGCAGCTTTTTTTGGTGTCTTTGTGCGTAATTTTCTTAAAATGCTTATTGCACTGAGAGAAGTGAATGAGAAGAAAATGAGAAAGTAAAAGCCATTCTGCCTCATCATTTTTGTTTAATTATGTGGTTTTGTTACTTCTCTAAAGGCTCAGCGTCACTTTATCCTCTTTGTGAGTTAAGCTGTTAATCGTCAAAATAAACGAGGAAGCCAAATTAGTTTAAACCGCAAAATAAATAAGCCACTTTTTTATAAAAACTACTTTAACATCGCTATTTTCATTGCTGATTCTATTAACCTCCCCTTGGCTAAAAATCCAAAGCTATAAAAATGTAATTAAAAAGTCATAAAAAAGCCCATTTAACAAATTACTCTTAGTTTTAAAAATCAGAGTACGCTTTTAGCGTATCCAATTAAGTGATTTATCTGTTTATACGCCCTATTAATATGAACATTCATTAACTTAGCTTTTGCATTCATTGCTATTTACGACTATAAAATAAAGTGCTAACGCGTTAGTTTTCATTTTCTTAGCGACCAGACATGTACAATAAAAAGACAAAGTCAGCTCAAAATTTTAGCAAAGTGTTAATTCTTTCGTATTTAATATTTAACTCCCCTAGCAGTAAAGGTATGATGGGCAATTAAATTAGTTAGTCTTCTAATTATTCGTGTTATTAGCTTTGGCAAAGAATCTAATAAGACGAATACAGTGAACTATAAAAAACTGGCATTAAGCCAGCCTGTTTCATTAACCAATGAGGTATTGCATGAGCGAGAATCATGACAAGTACAGTATTGACAATACGGACTACACCGTAGGTCAAGACAACGTGCAAAAATGGGGGTTTGATATACATAACCCTGTATTCGGAATAAGTGCAGGGTTAATAGCGCTGTTTTTAATTGCCGTATTAGTATCTGATGCCGAAGTAGCTAAAACGACGCTAGATGGTATTAAAACCGATATTATTAATAATTTTGACGGCCTGTTTATGTGGGCTGCTAACTTCTTTGTTATTTTTTGTTTAGTTTTAATTTTTTCGCCTTACGGCAATATCCGTTTAGGCGGCGACGATGCTAAACCATCTCACTCTCGTATTTCTTGGCTGGCAATGTTATTTGCAGCAGGTATGGGTATTGGCTTAATGTTTTGGGGAGTTGCTGAACCGGTGGCTTATTACACCGGCTGGTATGAAACACCGCTTAATGTGGCTGCCAACACCCCAGAAGCAGCAAAGCTTGCAATGGGCGCAACTATGTTCCACTGGGGTCTTCATCCTTGGGCCATTTATGCAGTTGTCGCGCTTTCTTTAGCGTTTTTCACATACAATAAAGGCTTACCGCTTTCTATACGCTCAATTTTTTACCCTATTTTAGGTGATAAAGCATGGGGCTGGCCGGGGCATATAATCGATATTTTAGCTGTGCTTGCGACCTTATTTGGTTTGGCAACGTCTTTAGGATTAGGTGCTCAACAAGCTTCAGCGGGTATTAACCACGTATTTGGCCTTGAAGGTGGCGTAGGTTCACAAATTCTGGTTATTACAGGGGTGACGTTATTAGCCATTGTCTCAGTTATTCGAGGCATTGATGGTGGCGTTAAGCTACTAAGTAATGTCAATATGCTTATTGCTTTAGTGCTACTGGTATTTGTATGTTTAGTTGGTTTTGCTGTATCTATGGGTAATATACCAAACACGGTAATGGGCTATGTAGAAAACATTATTCCGTTAAGTAACCCACATGGTCGTGAAGATGAAACATGGATGCATGGATGGACAGTATTTTATTGGGCTTGGTGGATTTCGTGGTCACCGTTTGTAGGTATGTTTATTGCCCGTGTTTCACGTGGTCGTACAATTCGTGAGTTTTTAACCGCTGTACTACTTATTCCTACAGCAGTCACTATCTTATGGATGTCTATTTATGGCGGCATCGCAATTGACCAAGTAGTTAATGGAATTGGTGCCCTAGGAACTGACGGTTTAACAAGTGTGCCTATGGCGATGTTCCAAATGCTTGATGAAATGCCAATGGCAAACGTTTTATCTTTCATTGCTATTGTTTTAGTACTGGTATTCTTTATTACTTCTTCTGATTCAGGGTCACTTGTAATCGATTCAATCACAGCAGGTGGTAAGATTGATGCGCCGGTACCACAGCGTATTTTTTGGGCGTCTGTTGAGGGTGCTATCGCTGCTGCATTACTTTGGATTGGTGGCACTCAAGCGATTGAAGCACTGCAAGCGGGGGCTATATCAACCGGTCTGCCATTTACCATTGTATTGTTATTGATGTGTGTAAGCTTAATTTTAGGTTTACGAACTGAGCCTCGCCCAGTTAAATAACACATTCCATAATAAAAAAGCCGCAAATTGCGGCTTTTTTTGTGCTCTATTTTTAACAGTAATGCTTCAATAGCTAAAGCCAAATTTCACTCACTGGCGTGTCTGATCTATAGTGGTAACTCAGCTGCGCTTGCAGCAGCTCGGCAGTGGCTAGTGCATCAGTAAGCGCATTATGGTTTTGATACAGTGGCAATGAATAACGCTCCCGTGTATCACTTAACCTAAGTGATCCTAGCTTTGAATTAAACAGCCTGCCTAATAACCCCTGCCGCGCTTTAAGCGCCCGCCTTTCTATTTCCATCGTATCAACTAGTGCAAACTCTATGCCCTCTTTTATACGCATAAGTAGCGCGTTATAAAAAAAATGACGTTCTATTGCAGCATAATGTACCACCACCACTTTGCCTTTAAGGGCATCAAGCAGTGGCGCTAAAATTCGATTAAGATCAGGGGCTTCATCCACTTCTGAATGAGTAATTCCATGAATAACGATTGACTCTTCACTTAAATCTCGTCGTGGTTGCACCACCCAGTGACGGCTCTCTTTACAATAAATACGATTTACATTAAAAGGCACCAGCCCCACACTAACAATATCATCGCTATTCGCATCAAGGCCGGTTGTTTCAAAGTCGAGCGCCACAAAAGGGACATCTTTAAGTGGAGCAGCCTGATTGGTAAACGCTTGTTGATAAAAGTCTTTAAGTAACGGGTTTTGCGCAGTTTGCAATAACTGCTCGTAGCGCTGTGACCAATCTAACGGTGATTTAGCCATAACTTATTTCACACCCGGGTGCGCAGAATAGCTAAATTTTAAAAAGCTTTGCGCTTTTTCTAAAATAGCAAAGGCTTCTTTTAAATTACTTTGCTCAAAGGGTGAAAGTAAATGGGGGTCTAGATCGTTATCTGGGGCTTCACCCTGCTCTATTTGCCACGCCTGATGACGAATACGTACTGTGGCAATATACTCAAACGCATCACGTAAATCTTGTGCTTTACCTTTAGGCAGTAAATTTGCCTCTATAATATCTTCTAAGCGCTCAAAGGAGTTTTGTTTACGTGAGCCAACCGCTAAGGCGTGCACGCGCACCACATCAGATAGCGGCGCCGTACCACGGCATTTTAAGTTCATTGACCGCTTATGCTGGCCATTATGCTCAAGCACAAAACCGTTAAAGAATCCTAGTGGCGGCGTTCTATTGCGGGCATTGGCAGCAAGGTTCGCTAAAAAGCGTTTGTTTACTTTGCTTTCTTTGGCCACCAGCGTTTTAAGCTCATCGGCCCATTTTAGCTTGCCCCATACACCATCTAAGTCAAAAAATATCGAACTATTAAGTAGTGCTTGCGGTTTCGGCTCGGCCATCCAACTAGCAAATTTTTCTTTCCATTGTGTACGGGTCATACGCCATTTTTTAAACGACGCCATAATTTCACCGTCACAATAGGTATAGCCACATTTAGCTAAACCATCACACACAAAATCTGATAGGTTTTGAAAATACTCATCGTGCAGTGCCTCATCAAAACTATTATCCAAAATGAGAGCATTATCTTGATCAGTCACAATTAGCTGCTCGTCGCGGGCCATTGAGCCTAAGGCTATAAAACAATAAGGAATAGGCGGCTCGCCAAATTTTTCTTCGGCCAGTGCTAACAAACGCTGTTTAAAGGTACGGCCTATGACCGCCATAGCGGTTCCTATCATATGCGAATTTGCATCTTCATTAACCATACGTACAAATACATTAGGTAATTGGCGCGCGTAATGAACTAAGTCATCAACTGATTGCTGCGCTAAAATACCGCGTACTAACAGTAAGCTACTTTGTGATTCATAACGTAAAATGTCAGACAGCGATATTACCCCAATAGGTCGTTTTTTATGTACCACAGGTAAATGATGTAAGTTATCTCTTAGCATGGCTAATACGGCTTCAAACACATAGGCGTTGCTATCAAGTAGTACTAAGCTTGATGTCATTACTTCTTTGGCGGGTGTATCATATGTTAACCCTTGGGCAACCACCTTAGTGCGAATATCTCTGTCGGTTATGATCCCAACAACTTGACCGTCGTCTTCTTCTGGATCGTCGCTTATTTGTTTTTCTATGTCGGTAACTAACACTGAAGAGACCGATTCTTGCGTCATTAAAAATGCGACGTCTTGAATAGCAGTTTGCATTGTTACTGTGACCACATCACGGTGTAATAATGACTTTACTTTCGCGGTGGTTAAATCATTGCTGTCGGCTTGCTCTACAATGGCTTGGTGCAAACGTACGTTACCATCCACTTCAAAAAAATCGGCAAAGGTTTCGTATTTATCGCAATATTCGTTGAAGGTATTAACGTTAATACAATAGGTTAAGGTGTCTTCTAGGGCACGAGCCGGAAAGCGCACTTTGCGGTTCATCAATAGGCCCATTTGGCCAAAAATGCCGCCTGTGGCTAAACGATTATAGAGCTCGCCATTACGACGTGAAATTTCAACCGAGCCACTACGAATAATATATAAGTCACTAATATCTTGGCCTAAATGTAAAATATCAGTTTGCGCACGAAAATAAGCAACTTCAATTTGCATTGCTAGTTCGTTTAGTGCCTCGCTCTCAAGCGTATCAAAAGGGGGGTGTTCAACTAAAAATTGGGCTATTTCAACTTGCTCGGCCTGCATAGGTGATCCTTGTGGCTTTAATCTAGTTGAATTGTGGGCTTAATTGGCTATTTTTTCAAAGAAAAATAGCCAATTAGCGTAATTAGTTAGTCAAGTTGCTCCAGCTCTTGGGCTAATTGCTTTGACTCATCGCCACGAGGACTGGTAAAGCGGGCTAATCCTAAATAAATCACCGGTGTTAAGTAAAGCGTAAACAATACCGCTAAGGCTAGTCCACCAAATACCACCCAACCAATGGCATTACGTGCTTCTGCTCCGGCACCTGTTGACATAATTAGGGGTAACGCACCTAGTAAGGTCGATATTAAGGTCATGGTGATTGGTCTTAAACGTACCAATGCAGCTTGTTCAACCGCTTTTCGAACACTCAGCCCCTGATCTCTTAATTGATCAGCAAACTCGACTAATAAAATCGCATTTTTAGCGATTAACCCAATTAACATCACTAGGCCTATTTGCGAGTAAATATTCAGTGAGGTACCGGTTAAATACAGCGCTAAAATGGCCGATGTAATCCCAAATGGTACAGTGATCATTACCACGATTGCACTGTTAACATTTTCAAATTGCGCCGCAAGTACTAAAAACACAATTAAAAATGCCAATACGTAGGTCATTAATACTTCGTTGGAGGTTTCTTCAAATGTCAGTGCTTCCCCTTTAAACGCAAGGGTAATACCTGCTGGTAATGATTGCTCAGACACTTGCTTTATTTGCTCCACTAAGGTGGCAATTGTTAAGCCTTCAGGCAGCTCCATACTGAGCTCTATGGCACGGCGCTGAGCATGACGCTCAAGCTCGGCAGCAACCCCTTCCTCTGAAATGTTAGCGACACTACTGAGCGGTACCAATTGATTATTACGAGCTCTAATAAACAAGTTTGCTAAATCACTTGGGTCGTTAATAGTTTGATTTTGTGCCTGTAGCATAATAGGAATAGATTGATCGCCAATGTTTAAATCAGCGATATCGTCACCATTAATAGCGGCTCTTAACGTAATTGCGATATCACTTAAAGACACGCCAAGTTCTTCTGCGCGTCGTCTGTCAATATTAACACGCAATTGCGGCTGCGATGGCTGATACGATACTCTTACCGGCGCAACCTCTGGCACGGCTTTTTCAAGATCAGCTGAAAACTGCTGTGCAGCCTTAAATATTTCAAGGTAATCTTGTCCCAGTAAAGCGATTTCTATGCCGCCACCTTGGCCACGTAAATTTAAGCTATTTGCACCACCAGGGTAAGCAGGTGCACCAGGGATGTTACCTAAAGGCTGGCGAATTTTATTAATAATTTCTTGTTGGCTAAAGTTACGTTCATCCCAATGCTTTAATGGCACAGTAATAAACACAATATTGGGATCCCATTGCCCAACCACAGTGTAAATAGACTCAATTTCACCACTTTCAACGAAAGGCAGTAAGGTATCTTCCATTTTAATGGCTTGTCTATCCATAAAATTTAAGCCTACGCCATCAGGTCCGCGGGCAAATATTCTAATTTTACCGCGGTCTTCAGTAGGGAGCAGTTCGTTATCTAAACTCATATACAAAGCACCCGAACCGCCTGCAACTAATAAACAAACAATAAAGGTAACCCACGCATGATCCAGTACTTTATGAATTGTTTTGGTATAAATATTGGCAAGCACGTTACCAAATTTCGCAAAGGGATGAAAACCACCTTGCTTAAGCTTTAGTTTAGAGGTGAGCGCCGGCACTAACGATAACGCAACAAAGCTAGATATAATTACCGCACCAGCTAGTACGCCACCAAACTCCCTAAATAAACGCCCTGCTGTAGAGGGTAAAAATGCGATGGGTACAAACACAGCCGCTAATACTGCAGTGGTGGCAATAACGGCAAAAAATACTTCACGGGTACCAACAACCGCTGCGGCACGCCTTCCAAGGCCTAACCCTCGCTGGCGTTGAATATTTTCACTCACTACAATTGCATCATCAACAATTAATCCTGTCGCTAATACCAGTGCTAATAAGGTTAAAATATTAATTGAAAACCCAAGTGCCCATATCAGAGCTAATGAACCTATAAGCGCAACAGGAATGGCAAATGCTGGGACTAATGTTGCACGCCATGAACCAATAAACACCCATAAGGTGATGATCACTAGCAGTACCGTTAGAACCAATGAGTTAATCACTTCATCTACTGAGCTTCTAATAAACTGCGCATCATCTGATGTTAGCGTAAACTCCATCTCAGGAAAGCGCTCACGCATTCCCTCTATAAGGTTGAGTACTTCATCAGAAATTTCGATGGTGTTGGACTGTGCTTGGCGAATAATTTCCATACCAATAACAGGTTTACCATTAAGTCTTACCATAGAGCGCGGATCGGCTGGGCCAAAATATACCGCGGCGATATCGCTAATACGGGTATCGCCCTGAATTATAATATCGCCCACCTGTGCGGGGGTAACAGACGTTGCATCAGCGCGCACTATTATTTGCTGATCGTTTGATTTTAAACTCCCTGCAGGCACATCAAAGGGGGCTTGTCTGAGTACATCGGCAACATCTGGAATCGTTAAGTTAAAACTGCTGAGCTTTAATGGATCAATGCGAACCCTGAGCACACGTTCTCTATCGCCGTTTAATCGTACGTCGGCAACGCCAGGAATAGTTAAAAACTGCGGCGCTAAGTCAACATCAACCCGCTCTGTTAAAGCCTCTAACGATAAGCTTTCACTTGATACTGTTAATGAAACCACCGCTTCAGCGTCGTTATCAGCCTTAATAATAGAAACGCGCTCTACCTCTTCAGGGAGCTCTCTTTGCACTCGAGCAACGGACTCACGCGTTTCATTCGCGGCGTCGTCAAGATTAACACCCGGTCTAAATTCAACCACAATGCGTGAATTACCTTCTTCACTTTGTGCACGAATCGATTTAACACCGCTCACGCGGGCCACGGCACCTTCAAGTTTACTGGTAACTTCGGTATCAACGGTTTCAGGTGAACCACCAGGGAACGAGGCTGATACAGTAATACGGGGTCTGTCTACATCTGGAAGCTCTCGAACTTCTACGCCAGCTATGGCGGCAATTCCGGCAATAATAATCAGTAAATTCAGTACCACAATAAGCACTGGGCGGCGAATAGCCATTGATGGCAAGTCTTGCATCATAGGTTGCTGTTTCATGGCTACTCCTGCGTATTAGCGATTGGCGCTGAGAAGCTTAGCTCTTGGTTAGCTCGTAAGCGCTGTACGCCCTCTACCACTAAGTTATCTTGTTCTTTTAAAGCCCCCGAAACTAATAAACGACCTGCAAGGCGCTGTTCAATTTTAACATCAATTCGAGTGGCTTTTTTATCAACACTTGTCCATACGTAAGGGCCTGTTGCTCCCCACAGTAATGCCGCCTCAGGTACAGCAGCAAAACGTTGCCCTTCTACTTCAATATGAACACGAAAACTCATGCCAGGTAAGAACTTTTGCTGCGGGTTTTCAAGCTGCGCTTTTACACGTAAGGTGCGGGTTTGTGGGTCTATTCGTGAATCTAGATAAGCAATTTTTGCGTTTACAGCATTTTGTGACTGCCAAGGGAATACTTTTACATTGCCTTTATTGCGCAGCATATAAACGGCCGATTCTGGGGCGTTAAAGTTTATATATAAAGCACGCGTATCATCAATACTTGCAATCGCCGTTTGGGGAGTAATTCTGTCACCCACTTCAACGTCGGTAAGTCCCATAGTGCCGTTAAAAGGCGCACGAACTTGGCGGTCTTCAAATTCTGTTTCTGCTTGGGTAAGGGTCACTTTTGCTAATTCAACAACTGTTTTTGCATCATCCACATCACTTTGTGGCACAGCCCCTTTTGCTTGGCTTTGCTTTAAACGTGCGAGGGTTCTTTGGGTGTCAGCAAGTTTTATTTTTGCCTCTTCAAGTGCCGCTTTTTGTCTGCGTGAATCAAGTTCGAGTAACACATCACTGGCCTTTACGCTATCACCCGGTTTAAAATGCACCGCAGTTACTTTATCGCCCACAGCCGGATATAAAATAACCGAATGAATTGCTTCGGCGTTACCGACAGCCTGAACTTGCTCTTTAGCATGTTCCATCGCTACCTGCTCCACCACGACATTGGCACTCTTTACAGATAAACTTAACGACATTAAAGAAAAAAACACGCTGGTAAAAAAAATTCGCGATTTCAAAGGTTCACCCTAATTAATTATTATTTGCATTATGTTACGTAGTTTAACAGCTCTATGATCAATAAATAGCTAAGTACGATAAATTAGCAAAACAGTAAGCTGAAATTAAGCATGCTAGCCACTCTTACATATTTTTACAGCTGCATACAAAATCCACACATATTTAAATTACATTTATAACTATGATTTAGCTCATCAATATTTTTATTAAAGGCACATTTATGAAAAAGAGTTTAATTATGGTGATCTTGCTATCAGGCTGTGCATCACCAGGGATTGATCGGGCAGATCAAAATCAAGTTGTTAAACGTTATTATGCGTCTGTTGAATCAATACAAAAAGTAACACTCTCCTCAGAAGTGGGAACTGGAATAGCTGCTGGTGCGGGGTTTGGCTTTGTAGATAGCTTGGATGGCAACAAAGAAGAAATGATTGGCGGCGCCATTGTTGGTGGACTAGTCGGTGGATTATTTACTGCTTTATTTGAAGGGGGCAACACCGCGTATCAGTATAATCTATATGCTGCTGATGAAGGTGAATTTACCGTTATTCAAAAGAAAAAGCTCGATAAAAACACAAAATGTGTGCTCGTCAATGCTGCCAACAAGGTCACGCTCTCTACTACAGATACAAGCAATTGTGAAAAGAGTATAAAATAAAAAACCTCAGTTAAAACTGAGGTTTTTTTATTAATAACGTACAAACAAAAAGTACCGCTTATTTATTTCGCTGTGCTTCTTTTTGCGCTTTTTTAGCTTCTTTACGTTGTTGTAAAACAGCTTGTGCTTCGTTACCAATGTGGCCTTCACCGCGCGCTTGAGCAAGCTCTATTTGCTTTTGGCGCTCTGCAAAGCGAGCGCGTTGTTCATCGGTTACATTGTCAATACAGTGGTGACACGACACCCCTTCCATGTATTCTGGCTTTTGCTTTTCTTCTTCTGTGATAGGCATGCGACATGCGTGACATTGATCGTATGAGCCTTTTTGTAAGTCATGATTTACCGCTACACGGTTATCAAATACAAAACACTCGCCTTCCCACATGGTTTCTTCTTTTGGCACTTCTTCTAGGTATTTTAATATGCCGCCTTCAAGGTGATATACCTCATCAAAACCTTGCTCTTTCATATAGGCTGTTGATTTTTCACAGCGAATACCACCAGTACAAAACATGGCTACTTTTTTATGTTTTGATGGGTCTAGGTTTTCTTTGGCCCACTGAGGAAATTCACGGAACGTTTTAGTGTTTGGATCTACTGCGTTTTGAAACGTACCAATTTCAATTTCGTAATCATTACGGGTATCAACAAGGATCACCTCTGGATCAGAAATAAGGGCATTCCATTCATGTGGCTTAACATAACTGCCCACTACTTTTAATGGGTCTACGCCTTCAACACCCATAGTCACAATTTCTTTTTTCAGCTTAACTTTTGTGCGATAAAACGGGCATTCGTCATCAAATGATTCTTTGGTAACAATGTTGTCTAAATTTGGTTGGGTGTCTAACCAGGCAAGTAAATTATCTATGCCTTCACGTTTTGCAGAGACAGTACCGTTAATCCCCTCTGCGGCAATTAATAAAGTGCCTCGTACTTCGTTTTGCTCCATTACATTAAGTAAAGGTTGGCGAAGTGCTTCAAAATCCGGCAGAGAAACAAATTTATACAGAGCGCATACAACAAAGTGTTCGCTGGTTACATTATCTTTATGGACAGCAGTCATGGTATTCCTATTTTGCTTTTAAAACCCGCAAGGGGCGGTTTACCGAATCGTAAATCCGGCGCATATGGGGCGCGTATTTTACGCTTTTTTTATTTAAATGCAAAAAAATGGATGATAATGCGCTTTTTACTGTTAGCGCAGTAGCTCAGTGGGCTATAATGCGCGGATAAATTTATACAGACTTGCTCATATTGGAGAAACATACATTGCACTTTACTGATCTTGGGATTGATACTCGCCTAGAAACACAATTAGCGCACCAAGGGATCACCCAGCCTACCGATATTCAAGCTCATGCTGTGCCAACGGCACTGGCGGGACATGACATTTTCGCTCAGTCAAAAACTGGGTCAGGCAAAACTTTAGCGTTTTTATTACCGGCTGTGCAGCGTGTAATGAAACAAAAAGCACTCAGTAAACGTGATCCTCGTGTACTTATTGTTGCTCCAACTCGTGAGCTTGCGACCCAAGTTTTTACTCAACTTCGATTACTTATTGCCGGTACCAACATAAAGGCCGTTAAAATCCTCGGTGGCGAAAATTTTAACGACCAAATTAAAGCACTGCGTAACGACCCTCACTTTGTGGTCGCCACACCGGGTCGTTTAGCCGATCATTTAAAGCAACGTTCATTACAATTAAGTGGCCTAGAGTTACTTATATTTGATGAAGCTGACCGTATTTTAGATTTAGGTTTTACCGATCAACTTAAATTAATTAATGAACTGGCCGATCATCGTCTTCGTCAAACTTTGTTGTTTTCGGCGACATTAGATCATGCTCAAGTTGATGCGTTATCGCGTAATTTATTAAAAAAACCAAAACAAATTATGCTCAGTGCAGCCAATGAGCAACACAGTGATATTAAACAAACATTGTATTTAGCTGACCACCTTGATCATAAAGAAGCACTGCTTGAGCACTTTTTAAACCAAGATAACGTCGGCCAGTGCATTATATTTACTGCCACACGAGCTGATACCAGCCGTTTAAGTGAATCATTAAATAGTAAAGGCTTTAAATCTGTCGCATTAGCTGGGGATTTAACTCAAAGTAAGCGCCTTGATATTATGGATGCGTTTAGCCGTGAAAACTTTAAAATATTAATTACTACAGATGTTGCTTCGCGCGGTTTAGATTTACTCAGTGTTACCCATGTTATTAACTTTGATTTACCAAAACACGCAGAAGAATACGTTCATCGTATTGGTAGAACTGGTCGTGCTGGTTTTAAAGGTAACGCATTATCACTTGTGGGCCCTAAAGATTGGGCAAGTTACTTGGCAATAAAATCATTTTTAAATGATGAATTATCGTTTGCTGCTGTTGAGGGTTTCAAAGCGAAATTTAAAGGTATTAAAGAGAAAAAAGTAGCGCCAATTAAACCGACTAAAAAAGCAGTGACCGCGAATAAGCCACAGCCAAAACGAAAAGCAAAACCGAAAAAGCCAGCGGCCCCAATTAAAGCACCTCTTAATATTGATGGTGATACCCCGATGCGTCGTAAAAAAAAGCCTGAGCAGGAATAATTATGAGTTACCTAGGAACCACCCAAACCCTTTTTGTTAAAGAAGTCAGCAACGAAGGTGCCTATTTAGATGGGCATGACTTAGGTGAAGTTTTTTTACCTAAACATGAAATAAAACATGAGCTTGAAGCCGGCGATAGCATCAGTGTATTCACATTTTTAGATAATGCAAACCTGCCAACAGCCACAACTAAAAAGCCGCATGCTCAAGTGGGTGAATATGCCCTACTGCGTGTAAAAGAAATAAACAGCATAGGCGCGTTTTTAGATTGGGGCTTAGAAAAAGACGTACTCGCACCGTTTAATGAACAAAAACCACGTATGCAAGAAGGCTACTCATATTTAGTGCGTTTATATCTTGATAACGCCAGTCAGCGTATTTGTGCCTCAACTAACTTTAACCGTTTTTTATCAAAAGATGAGCCTCAGTATAGTCACTTACAAGAAGTTGACTTAATTGTTGCAGGCAAAACTGATATTGGTTACAAGGTGCTTATTGAAGAATCCCATTTTGGCGTCGTGTTTTACAACATGGTGTTTAAAAACCTGTTTGTTGGTCAAAAGCTAAAAGGATTTATTCAAAAAGTACGTGAAGACGGAAAAATTGACGTCATACTTGAAAAACCAGGCATGGGTAAAGTAAGCGAGCTTGGTGAAAAAATAATGGAAAAACTAAAGGATGAGGGTGGCATATTAGCCATAGGCGATAAGTCTGATCCTGAATTAATTAAAAAAGTCTTTTCGACCAGCAAAGCAAATTACAAAAAAGCCATTGGCGGTTTATTTAAACAAGGCTTAATTGATATTGAAGCTAAGTCTATTCGTTTAAAATAATTAAATAAAAAGCCACTTAAGTTTTAAACCTAAGTGGCTTTTTAGTATCTGAAATTTATAACCTAATATTTTTATAAGGTAAGGTACAGCGAGAATATTCATTTGAGTATTCAATTAATTCTTTTTTAGAATCTAGATTTAACGGCGCTAGCCTAAAAACTTTTTCTGTACACTCATTTTGCATTTCATCATGTGTCGCAACACAGTCTCTGCTGCTAACATCTATTCCTGCTAACACACCTTCATTGGTGTAACACAGATGCTGGGCATAATTTTGAGCAATTTTTTTAAACTTGAATAAATCAACGGGGTAACCAGATACCAAGTCAGTAACATTTGAAACATCATCATACATTTTAGTTGAAAAAACATATTTATTTACAGCAAAGCCACTAATCATAATTACAACTAAAAATATTATTATACGCAAAGCAGATCCCTCACTGCACACCCATAATTTAAATGTAGCACAAAGAAAAGCAGTTGTAAGGAACTGCTCTCAATTATGCTAATTTTTAATTTAAGCTATTGATTCATTTACATCATTTAGTACTTTTACAGGGTTTTGTGCCTGAGTGATCGGACGCCCAATCACTAAATAGTCACTACCCGCTTCAATCGCTTCTTTAGGTGTCATAATACGTTTTTGATCGCCTGCATCACTGCCCGCTGGGCGAATACCTGGCGTAACTAATTTAAACTCTTTCCCTAAAGCAGCCTTTAAACTTTGCGCTTCTTGCGCGGAACAAACAACACCGTCTAGTCCTGCTTGCTTTGTTAATTTAGCTAAATGCATAACTTGCTCTTGGGGTGATTTAGTTATATCTAAACGCTCAAGTTCAGCTTCGTCCATGCTGGTTAATACAGTTACCGCAATAAGTAATGGCGCTTTGTCGCCAAACTGCTCGAGTGCTTGTTTAGCTTTATGCATCATTTCATAACCGCCCGATGCATGTACATTGACCATCCATACACCCATTTTAGCCGCAGCAGTCACCGCTTTAGCAACGGTGTTTGGAATATCGTGAAACTTTAAATCTAAAAATACATCAAAACCTAAATCGACCAATTCTTTAACAAATGCAGGACCAAAATAAGTAAACATTTCTTTGCCCACTTTTAATCGACAGGTATCTGGTGATAACTGTTTTACAAATGCTAAAGCAGTTTGCTGATCATCATAATCAAGCGCGATAAGAATTTTTTTTGATTTTTCGAAAGACATAACTATCCTACTAGTGAGCGAAAAGTATAAAGATTAAAATCCGTCTAAGCCTCTGCTAGGCACAATGGTTTCCCAGTGTTTACATGAAGGGCAATTCCAATAAATGGTGTAGCTAGTAAAGCCACAATGCTGACATTGAAAGTCAGGTTTAGTGGCAATGTAAGAAGTAACAAGTTTATCGATTTGATTAAGCACGTCTTTTGTATTTTTATTTTCTGTACTCATTAACTGTAATAAAAAACTAAAGCCACGAATAGTGGGTTGACGTTTTAAATTATCAGTCAAAAATTCAAAGGCTTGTTCAGTGTGTCCTTGCTCAAGCAAGGCTTGGCAATGCTGTATTTTTATCATCACCCCACCCTTTTCTAGTAACTCAGTAATGAGTTCATGAAATTGGTGAGTTAATTTTAATTGCTTATAGCTGTGAGCTAACTTTTCAATAAACAATGGCGCAAAAAAAGTAAATTGGCAGATTAATTCTCGCCAATAGTAAATTGCTTTTACGTAATCTTCTTTGGTGTAAGCTGACAGTCCAAACTCATATAAAGGCCTAATTGTTTTAAAGTTTAAGCTAATGGCTTTACGCATAAGTTGTGGGTTATTACTGGCAATGGCATGCTCACAGTAAAAATTAGCGATGGCTTTAAAGTGTTGTTCTTTTGAAAAAAGCTCAGTATGCGCTTCAAACATATTAATGCCTTTTTGCCATTCACGGGTTTGTGAATATAAAGAAATTATCGGTTCGAGTGCATCTGCATGGCTATTTTTTACCAGCCATATTAAATGTTCTTCTGCGCTGTCTAATAAGCCAGCCATAATATAATCTTCGGCTAGTTCTAAACGGCTATTAGCGGCTTGTTTTTCGTTAAGACTTGGGTGTTTTAGCAGCAGTTCGTGAATTTTTATTGCGCGGTCAAGCTCACCACGACGGCGAAACATGGTGGCTAAAGTAGAATAATGTTCAACAGAGTCAGCAGCTACTTCGAGCAAATTAATTAAATGCTCAAGCCCCTGATCTTCTTCTCTGTCCAGTAAAAACTTTAAGCCTTTACTGTATTCAGAAGTAATTTGACGATTAAACTGATGAGCCTGATTTTTTGCACTGTTTTTCCCCATGATCCAACCATAACCGGCAGCAACGGGAAGCAGTAAAAACAACAGCTCAATCATAATTAGGTGTCTTTGTTGGCAATACGCTTTTTATTATCTTTTTCAGGCGTTAATTGCTTTTTTAAACGGTAATTTTGCCACTTTAATTGCGTGAACAATTTAAAACTCACAAAACAACCCACTACAACACCTAGCAAAAAGCAGATACTTATTATAACGGCTAAAGGTAATGTATTACTGGCTATTATGTAGTTAATTTGTGTTAATTGTGGGTTTTGAGAACCCAATACAAATGCACCAATTAAAAAAAGTGCCGCCAGAATAATTTTTAATACCTTGAACAAGTAACTACTCCAATAAGTTTACTAAGCAATGCTCTCGTTTACACGGTCACGTAGTTCTTTGCCTGGCTTAAAATGAGGTACATGCTTACCATCTAACTCTACAGTTTCACCTGTTTTAGGATTGCGACCTGTACGAGGCGCACGGTAATGCAAAGAGAAACTTCCAAAACCTCGGATCTCAATACGATCTGAAGAAGATAATGAGCCGGCCATTTGTTCAAGAATTTCTTTAACAGCGTTCTCAACATCTTTCACAGGAATATGTGAATGTTGTTCGGCAAGTGTTTCTATCAGTTCTGACTTAGTCATAGCGTTTCCTTAAAAAGAAATAGTGGAAGGGCATAAACTGCCCTTCCAATTAAAAGACTATAATTAATTAGTCTTTTTGTGCATTTGCGAAAGCAGCTGCCATTGCGTTTTCAAACACTGGCTCTTCTTTCTTAAGCTTCTCTAGTACTTCTTTCTCTTCTGCTTCGAAAAGAGCTTTAACAGATAAGCTTAAAGTGCGGTTCTTACGATCAACACCAACGTATTTAACTTCAATCTCGTCGCCTACAGAAACAACAGTAGTTGCATCTTCAACGCGCTCTTGAGCGATATCAGCTACACGGATGTAACCTTCAACGCCTTCGATAAGTTCAACAGTTGCGCCTTTCGCATCAACTTCAGTCACTTTACCTTTAACAATAGCACCTTTTTTGTTTGCATCAAGGTAGTTATTGAATGGGTCAGCTTCGATTTGCTTAACACCTAGAGAGATACGTTCACGCTCTGGGTCAACTTGCAATACGATAGCAGTGATTTCGTCGCCTTTCTTGAATTCACGTACAGCTTCTTCGCCAGGTGTATTCCAAGAAATGTCTGAAAGGTGTACAAGACCATCAATACCACCGTCAAGACCGATAAAGATACCGAAGTCAGTGATTGATTTGATCTTACCAGTAACTTGGTCGCCTTTGTTTTGTAGACGAGCAAATTCCTGCCAAGGATTAGCAATACATTGCTTAAGACCAAGAGAAATACGACGACGTTCTTCGTCGATTTCAAGAACCATAACTTCAACAGTGTCACCAAGTGAAACAACTTTTGAAGGGTGGATGTTCTTGTTAGTCCAATCCATTTCAGAAACGTGTACTAGACCTTCAACGCCTTCTTCGATTTCTACGAAGCAACCGTAATCAGTAAGGTTAGTTACACGACCAGAAAGTTTAGAACCTTCTGGGTAACGACCAGCGATAGCTGCCCATGGATCTTCGCCAAGCTGTTTAAGACCTAGAGATACACGAGTTTTATCTTTGTCGAATTTAAGAACTTTAACTGCGATTTCGTCGCCAACATTAACGATTTCTGAAGGGTGTTTAACACGCTTCCACGCCATATCAGTAATGTGTAGTAGACCATCAACACCACCAAGGTCAACGAATGCACCGTAGTCAGTAAGGTTCTTAACGATACCTTTAACTTCTTGACCTTCAACAAGGTTAGCAAGAAGCTCTTCACGTTCTTGTGAGTTTTCTGATTCGATAACTGCACGACGTGAAACAACAACGTTGTTACGTTTTTGATCAAGCTTGATTACTTTAAATTCAAGCTCTTTGCCTTCAAGGTGAGTTGTGTCACGTACTGGACGAACATCAACAAGTGAACCAGGTAGGAAAGCACGGATTGAATCAACTTCAACAGTGAAACCGCCTTTAACTTTACCGTTGATAACACCAGTAACAGTCTCTTGCTCTTCACATGCTTTCTCAAGACGGATCCACGCTTCGTGACGCTTCGCTTTCTCACGAGAAAGGATAGTTTCACCGAAACCGTCTTCGATTGCATCTAGTGCAACATCTACTTCGTCGCCAACAGCAACTTCTAGTTCACCAGCAGCATTTTTGAACTGCTCTGCAGGGATAGCACTTTCTGATTTAAGACCAGCATCTACAAGTACAATGTTGTTCTCGATTGAGATTACTGTACCTTTAACGATAGAGCCTTGCTCTGCTTCAAAACCCTTTAAGCTTTCTTCAAATAACTGCGCAAAATTTTCTGACATACGAATATACGTCTCATATATTAATACCAATAAGCAACCATGCTGCATGGGGTTGTTAAAATAGCACTGGCGTCCTGCTGGTGCATAAAATGTGTTTAGCTTCGTTTAGGAAGCTTACCTTCAGAGATGCTTGAATCTAATAAAATTATAACTTTATCAAAGACTTGCTGTGCGTTGAGTTCGCTAGTATCAAGCTCAATCGCATCCTCTGCAGGTACAAGCGGCGCAACGGCGCGATTCATATCGCGATCATCACGAGCCCGAATGTCCTGTAATAGACCACTTAGTGTAACATCAAGCCCGCGCTCATTCAACTCAACAAAACGTCTGCGAGCACGTTCTTCTGCACTTGCGGTTAGAAATATCTTTAATGGCGCATCAGGAAACACAACAGTGCCCATATCGCGACCATCAGCAATTAAGCCATTTTCAGTTCTAAACGCACGCTGGCGACGAAGTAACGCTTCACGAACTCGTGGCAATGCCGCCACTTTAGACGCTGCAGCTCCCACTTCTTCATTTCGAATAGTGGTTGTTACGTCTTCGCCTTCTAAAATAATCTTTCCTGCATTAGTGTCACTGTCTATCAAAAACTGCACATCAAGATTTGCAGCTAATGGAACCAGTGCTTCTTCGTTATCTAACGCAATTTGGTGATGAAGTGCTGCAAGTGAAAGTACGCGATAAATTGCACCGCTATCTAACACATCCCAGCCTAATTTTTCAGCCAATAAGCGACAAACAGTTCCTTTACCAGAACCACTTGGGCCATCTACGGTGATTACGGGCATTAATAACGCCGGCATTTAAAACCTCCTTCAATGCACACCAAAATAAACCGCCACATTATACGTCAATTATTAAAGATTATCCGCTTTTAGTATGTAACTTTTTATAAATACTTATAAATAGCCTATTTACTGACAGATGCTAACACGTTGAAAAATGTTGGGAATGTCTTGTAAGTACAGGCTGGATCGTTAATCGTTATGGGCTTACCCCCTACTGCAACCATTGCAAAGCACATGGCAATACGGTGATCGTCGTAGGTATCTACAGCCACATTATTAAAATGTTTTGGCGGTGTGATCTCAATAAAGTCGTGCCCTTCAACCACGTCAGCCCCTACTTTTTTAAGCTCGGTGGCCATAGCGTGTAAACGGTCAGTTTCTTTTACTCGCCAGTTATAAATGTTGCGAATTGCCGTTGGCCCTTTTGCAAACAAGGCAACTGTAGCCAGGGTCATTGCAGCATCAGGTATTGCATTAGCATCAATATCAATACCGTTAAGCTCACCTTTACGAACAACTAAACGTTCGTCATACCAATCAATTTTGGCACCCACTTGCTCCATAACGTTAGCAAAACCAATATCACCTTGAACTGATTTAGCACCGACGCCTTTAATTTCTATTTCGCCACCGGCAATTGCTGCAGCAGCAATAAAATAAGAAGCCGATGAAGCATCACCTTCAACCATTATGCGCTCAACCGCTTGGTATTGCTGGGCACCTTTAACGAAGAACGTGGTGTAATTATCATGCTCAACAGTTACACCAAAGCGCGCCATCACATCCAGCGTAATATCAATATAAGGCTTAGAGACTAAGGTACCTTTAATTTTAATGTGTGTATCGCCTTTAAATAACGGCGCAGCCATGAGCAGCGCCGTTAAAAATTGACTTGAAATACTGCCGTCAATTTCGACTTCACCGCCGGCTATTTGCCCACCGATAATTTTAAGTGGCGGGTAATCTTTATTTTTTAAATAACTTACATTACCACCCAAGGCTTGTAATGCATCAACTAAATGCCCTATAGGGCGCTCTTCCATGCGCGGCTCACCAATTAACTCATACTCACCAGCAATCGCACTCAGTACTGCCGTTAATGGCCGATACGCTGTACCTGCATTACCTAAAAACAACGGCTCAGTTGGCGTATTAAACACGCCACTTACGCCCTCTACGGTTGCTACGGTGCGTTCAGTATTAAGCGTTACATTAACGCCCAAGTGCTTTAACGCACCCAGCATATGGCGAATATCGTCGCTGTCGAGTAAATTTTCAACAACCGTGGTGCCGTTAGATAATGCTGCTAATAATAAAATTCGGTTTGATAAACTCTTTGAACCCGGTAATGTCACACTGCCATTCACTTGTGAAATAGGGGCTAAGAAAAGTTGCTCCATTAACTATTCTCCTTGGCGAAGTTAGCCATAAAGTCAACTAAGGCTTGTACACCTCCCAATGGCATCGCGTTATAAATACTGGCGCGCATCCCGCCAACAATACGATGACCTTCAAGCGCTAACAAGCCCGCTTCTTTTGACTCTTTAACAAACTTATCATTAAAGCTTTCATCAACCAGCCAAAAAGGCACATTCATACGTGAACGGCAATGCTTCGCTACTTTATTGGTATAAAAATCTGAACCATCAATAAAATCATAAAGCAGCTGCGCTTTGGCAATATTTTGAGCTTCCATGGCTTTTACACCCCCGGTTTGCTCAAGCCATGCAAATACTTCAGCCGCTAAATACCAAGCAAAAGTCGGTGGGGTGTTAAACATGCTGCCTTGTTTTGCTTCAAGGGCGTAATCTAAAATACCCGGCTTGGCGAGCCCTTCACGCTCAAGTAGCGTTTTGCGAACAATCACAATAGCAATGCCCGATGGACCGATATTTTTTTGTGCACCCGCGTAGATTAAATCAAATTTATTAACGTCAATTTCGCGCGATAAAATAGTCGATGACATATCGGCCACAATCGGCGCCGTTGGATGACTGGGTACGTCAAATATTTCAAGGCCGTCTACGGTTTCATTCGGGCAATAGTGAATGTAAGACGCATCAGCAGGTAAAACCCAATCGGCTACCTGCTTAATAGAAAACAGGCCGTTATCATCATTGCGCACATCAACAGCGTGTGTATTTGTAAACTTATCGGCTTCGCTGGTTGCACTTTTTGACCAAACGCCATTTTCACAATAAACTGCTTTTTTACCGTTAACATGAAGGTTTAAAGGTACGGCACTGAATTGACCTCGACCACCACCGTGCATAAATAGCACTTCAAACTCGTCACTGATATTCATTAAACGACGCAGGCTGGCTTCACATTTAGCGGTTAATGCTAAAAATTCATGACTACGATGACTTATTTCCATCACCGATACACCAAGACCTTGCCAGTTTAAAAACTCTTTTTGCGCTTTTTGCATAACAGCCGGTGGTAACATTGCAGGGCCTGCACAAAAATTATATATACTCATTACCTTTTCCTCATTCCAGTAATTTAACTTGAATTAAACTAATTTAATTTTTTTCAACCACATAAAAAAAGCGGCCAAGGCCGCTTTTTTCAATCTAATTATTCTGAAGGAGGATTGTCATCCGCCACTTCATCAATAACTGTATCTACTGTTTCAACGTCTTCGATATCAACCAAGTCACTTTCAGTCACTTCAATTTCTTCTATACGTTGTAAACCAACTACTTGCTCTTCGTCAATAGTTCTGATCAAAATAACACCTTGGGTGTTACGTCCAACCGTAGAAACTTCATTAACGCGAGTACGTACTAAGGTACCACGATTCGAAATAATCATTATTTCGTCGTTGTCATCAACCTGTACAGCACCAACAACAGCACCGTTACGCTCACTCACTTTGATTGATACAACACCTTGAGTTGCACGACTCTTAGATGGGTAATCTTCAAGTTGGGTACGCTTGCCGTAGCCATTTTCTGTCACTGTTAATATTGCACCATCATTCTTTGGTACAATAAGTGATACAACACGCTGATCGTCTGGCATCTTAATACCACGAACACCCGTTGCAGTACGGCCCATAGGACGTACACCTTTGAAACGGATTTCAGGTTTGCCTTCTTCGTCTAGTACTGGGTTACCATTTTCATCAACAACAGCTGTTTCTTCAGCTTCTTTAAAGCGAACAACTTTACCCGCATCAGTGAACAACATAATTTCGTTGCTGCCATCGGTAATATCAACACCGATTAAGCTATCACCTTCGTTTAAGTTAACCGCAATAATACCGCTTGCACGTTGACGACTGTATGCCGTTAATGGCGTCTTCTTAACCGTACCGAACGCCGTCGCCATAAAGATGTATTTATCATCTTCATAATCGCGTACTGGCAGGATTGCAGTAATACGTTCATCTGCTTCAAGTGGTAATAAGTTAACAATTGGCTTACCGCGCGCTGCACGACTGGCAAGTGGCAACTGGTATACTTTAAGCCAATATAAACGACCCGCTGTAGAGAAACAAAGAATAGTATCGTGCGTATTGGCAACCAATAAACGTTCAATGAAATCTTCATCTTTCATCTTAGTTGCTGATTTACCTTTACCACCACGACGCTGCGCTTCGTAATCAGTTAATGCTTGATACTTAACGTACCCTTCATGTGAAAGCGTAACAACTACGTTTTCTTCGTTGATTAAATCTTCAAGGCTAATATCATGTGCTGCAGCATTTATTTCAGTGCGGCGCTCATCACCATATTGCTCTTTAATTTCAACGAGCTCATCACGAATAACTTCCATTAAACGCTCTGGATTTGCCAAAATGAATAATAACTCAGCAATCAACTCAAGTAATGATTGATATTCGGTAAGAATTTTTTCGTGTTCAAGACCAGTAAGTTTATGTAAACGTAAGTCTAATATTGCTTGAGCTTGTTGCTCAGAAATATAGTACTGACCATCACGAATACCAAGCTCGCTTGCTAACCAATCTGGGCGTGCTACGTTGTCTTCGCCTGCTTTATCAAGCATGGCTTTAACATTACCTAATTCCCATGGACGCGCTGTTAATGCAACTTTTGCTTCAGCAGGTGTTGGCGACTTACGAATAAGTTCGATAATTGGGTCAATGTTAGCCAGTGCAATCGCTAAACCTTCTAGCGTATGCGCACGGTCGCGGGCTTTGCGTAAATCAAATACCGTACGACGGGTAACAACTTCACGGCGGTGAATAATAAATTCTTCAAGCATTTCTTTTAAGTTGAAACACTTAGGTTGGTTATTAATTAACGCAACCATATTCATACCAAACACAGTTTGTAACTGAGTTTGTGAATAAAGGTTGTTTAAAATAACTTCACCTACGTCACCACGTTTGATCTCGATAACGATACGCATACCATCTTTATCTGATTCATCACGTAATGCGCTGATCCCTTCAATTTTTTTATCTTTAACTAGCTCGGCGATTTTTTCAATCAAACGTGCTTTGTTAACTTGGTAAGGGATTTCATGAACAATAATGGTTTCGCGACCCGTCTTTTCATCGGTTTCGATGTCAGCACGCGCACGCATGTACACTTTACCACGACCGGTTTGATAAGCTTGTTCAATGCCTTTTTTACCGTTAATAATCGCCGCAGTTGGGAAATCAGGCCCAGGAATGTAATCCATTAACTCAGTAATGGTCAATTCAGGGTTTTGAATAAGCGCTAAACAGCCATTCACGACTTCTGTTAAGTTATGTGGCGGAATATTTGTTGCCATACCAACCGCAATACCCGATGAACCATTAACTAACAGGTTAGGTATTTTAGTGGGTAACACATCAGGAATTTGCTCTGTGCCATCGTAGTTAGGCACAAAATCAACCGTTTCTTTTTCAAGATCGGCTAATAATTCGTGCGACATTTTTGCCATACGTACTTCTGTATAACGCATTGCCGCTGCTGAATCACCATCAACCGAACCAAAGTTACCCTGACCATCTACTAGCATGTAACGCAGTGAGAATGGCTGAGCCATACGTACGATGGTGTCATAAACTGCACTGTCGCCGTGTGGGTGGTATTTACCGATTACGTCACCGACCACACGGGCCGATTTTTTGTAAGGCTTGTTCCAGTCATTACTAAGCTCGTTCATTGCAAACAAAACGCGGCGGTGAACAGGTTTTAAACCGTCACGTACGTCTGGTAATGCACGTCCTACAATTACACTCATGGCGTAATCTAAGTAGGAGTTTTTTAACTCGTCTTCAATATTGACTGGCAGAATTTCATTGGCGAGATCAGTCATTTGATATCACATTCCTTCAGTATCAGCTCTTAACAACCCAGTATTAGGTATTAAGAGTGTTTGTTATTATTTCTAAGTAACCATGCTATCACAATTAATTTTAATTTACAGGCGCAAAACTTTGCGATTTATCAATTTAGGCCTATATAATGGCCTCAGATTGACGAGGAAGTATTTTATGACCGAACATCAAAATGTAGATAACGCAGAAATAGCAAAGTTTGAAGCCATCGCAGAACGTTGGTGGGATTTAGAAGGCGAATTTAAGCCGCTTCACGAAATTAATCCATTACGATTAGATTTCATCGCAGACAAAACCAAAGGATTATTTGATAAAGAAACCCTCGATGTAGGATGTGGTGGTGGCATTTTAAGTCACAGCATGGCGCGAATGGGCGCAAACGTAACAGGTATCGATATGGGCCAAGAGCCTTTAACTATCGCCAAGTTACACAGCTTAGAAACAAGTGTCCCCGTTGAGTATATAAAAGTACCTGCAGAGCAGTTTGCAGATGAGCACCCTGAGCGCTTTGATGTGATCACTTGTATGGAAATGTTAGAGCACGTCCCCGACCCTGCATCTATTATTCATGCGGTGGCTAAATTGGCAAAACCGGGGGCTGATGTTTTTTTCTCTACTCTTAATAAAACCCCAAAAGCTTACTTATACGCTATTGTCGGGGCAGAAAAACTGTTAAAAATGGTCCCCGAAGGTACGCACGACCATAAAAAATTTATTAAACCTGCACAATTAATTGCATGGGCAGAGCAAGCTGGCTTAAAAGTACGTGCCAGTGCTGGTTTAAGTTACAACCCGCTTTCTAAGCAATACACAATGAATGATGATGTAAGCGTAAATTATATGCTGCATTTTGAGAAGTTAGCGTGATGGCAAGCTCTCAAACCCCCATTGCCCCAATGGAATATCAAGCATTGCTGTTTGACTTAGATGGCACTTTACTCGATACCGCTGATGATTTAGGCGCCGCACTAAACACCGTGCTGCAAAATCATCAACAACCCCAAGTGGGCAGTGATATATATCGCCCCGCGGCTTCAAACGGTGCTGCCGCTTTATTGGCTGCTGGTTTTAAAGAAAGCTGGGCACAACAGCCGCAAGAGCAACTTTTACATGAGCTAGTCACGCAATATGCTGCCAATATTGCTACCCATACTCGATGTTTTGTAGGAATAGAGCAATTATTAATCGCACTTGATAACAAAGCAATACCCTGGGGAATTATGACTAATAAGCCCGGATTTTTAACTGATCCTTTAGTCAAGGCGATTCCTGCATTAAAAAATGCACGTATTGTGGTGAGCGGCGATACTTTAGCGCAATCCAAACCCTCACCCCTTCCTTTACTGTATTGCGCTGAGCAAATGAGTGTAGATCCTTCGCGTTGCTTATATATAGGTGATGCGCAGCGTGACATTCAAGCAGGTAAAGCAGCCAATATGCACACCGCAACCGCACTATGGGGATATGTACCGAGTGTTGACGAGGCATTGGCTTGGAATGCGGATTTTAATTGGCACAGTCCTATAGATGCATTTAACCACATATAGTGCCATGTTAATTAATAAACACTACATATTGTGATTGTGTTAGTTTTTACGCAAAGCTTGATGATAAAAAAAGCAGACAAAATTTATTTTAAAAAAGCGTAAATTTAATCTTTCCTTAGTTGATTTTTACAAATTTCAACTTAACCGAATGATCAAAGGTTAATGCCTACTAACACAATTGCGTTATCCCAACGTTATCCACAATGAGAGCGGTTTCTGTCCCTTGCAAAAGATCCCAGACCACACTATCTTGTGATCTCTAATTTGAACAACACCAGATATTGTGGCTAAATGTTATTCAATTAAATTCACCAAACCGGTGAAAATAACAATAAACGAATAGGCACTGTGCTTTTTTAGGTGCACGCATTGGTCAAAAATATTTAATTCCCAAGGAATACAGGCAAAGCTATGAACCAACAGTTATCTGTAAGCAAACGTGACGGTCGTAAAGAGCCACTCGATCTTGATAAGATCCATCGCGTTATTGAATGGGCCGCCGAAGGTTTAAATAACGTTTCGGTTTCACAAGTTGAACTTAAATCGCATATTCAATTTTATGACGGTATTCGTACTAAAGACATCCACGAAACGATTATTAAAGCCGCTGCGGATCAGATCTCAAAAGAATCACCTGATTATCAGTATCTTGCTGCTCGTTTAGCTGTATTCCATTTACGTAAAAAAGCCTATGGCCAGTTTGAGCCACCGCGTCTTTTTGACCATGTTACTAACATGGTTGAACAAAAACGCTACGATGCACATTTACTCGTTGATTACACAGAGCAAGAATTAGATGAGCTAGATGCGTACTTAGATCATTCTCGCGATCTTAACTTTAGCTACGCAGCGGTAAAGCAACTTGAAGGTAAATACCTTGTCCAAAACCGTGTAACGGGTGAGATTTATGAAAGCGCGCAGTTTTTATATATTTTAGTGGCCGCAAGCTTATTCTCTGATTACCCTCGTGACACGCGCATTGATTATATTAAACGTTTTTATGATGCGGTTTCATTATTTAAAATTTCTTTACCTACGCCAATTATGTCGGGCGTACGTACACCAACACGCCAGTTTAGCTCATGTGTACTTATTGAGTGTGGCGATAGCCTAGACTCAATTAATGCTACATCATCAGCAATTGTTAAATACGTTTCTCAACGTGCTGGTATTGGTATTAATGCAGGTCGTATTCGTGCATTAGGTAGCCCTATTCGTAACGGTGAAGCGTATCACACTGGCTGTATTCCGTTTTATAAGCACTTTCAAACAGCGGTTAAAAGCTGTTCGCAAGGCGGTGTACGTGGTGGCGCAGCAACCCTTTTCTACCCGCTTTGGCATTTAGAAGTTGAAAACTTATTAGTGCTTAAAAACAACCGTGGCGTTGATGATAACCGCGTACGTCACTTAGATTACGGCGTACAGTTTAATAAACTCATGTACTCACGTTTAATTAAAGATGATTACATTACGTTATTCAGCCCCTCTGATGTGCCTGGCCTTTACGATGCATTTTTTGAAGATCAAGACGAGTTTGACGCGCTATATGTAAAATATGAGCAAGACGAGTCAATTCGTAAAAAACGAATTAAAGCAATTGAGCTGTTCTCTATGTTTGCTCAAGAACGTGCTAGCACGGGTCGTATTTACTTACAAAACGTTGACCACTGTAATACACACAGTCCGTTTATCTCAAAAGTGGCTCCGATCCGTCAATCTAACTTATGTTTAGAAATTGCGTTACCAACTAAGCCTCTTAGCAACGTGAATGATGAAGAAGGTGAAATTGCACTTTGTACATTATCTGCGTTTAACTTAGGTGCCATTGAGTCTTTAGATGAACTAGAAGAGTTAGCTGAGCTTGCGGTACGCGCACTTGATAACCTACTTGATTTCCAAGACTACCCAGTACCTGCAGCTAAAAATGCAACTATGGGACGTCGTACGCTAGGCATAGGCGTTATTAACTACGCATACTACCTAGCTAAAAACGGTAAGCGTTATTCAGATGGCAGCGCAAATGCGCTTACGCACAGAACATTTGAAGCGATTCAGTACTACCTAATGAAAGCATCTAATGAGCTGGCAAAAGAGCGTGGTGCCTGTCCTAAATTTAACGAAACAACGTACTCACAAGGTATTATGCCAACTGATACGTACAAGCGTGATTTAGATAAAATTTGTGATGAACCACTTCATCTTGATTGGGACGCGTTACGTGCCAGCATTAAAGAGCACGGTATGCGTAACTCAACACTGAGCGCATTAATGCCATCAGAAACATCATCGCAAATATCTAATGCAACCAATGGCATTGAGCCACCGCGTGGCCATATTAGTGTTAAAGCAAGTAAAGACGGTATTTTAAAACAAGTTGTCCCTGAGTACGAACGCCTCAAAGATAGCTATGAGTTACTGTGGGATATCCCATCTAACGATGGTTACTTACAATTAGTAGGCATAATGCAGAAATTTATCGACCAAACGATTTCAGCAAATACTAATTATGATCCAAATAAATACGAAGGCGGTAGAGTACCTATGAAAGTCTTATTAAAAGACTTACTTGGTGCCTACAAGCTAGGTGTTAAAACGCTGTACTACCATAACACCCGTGATGGCGCATCAGATGCACAAGAAGACGCTCCAGAAGTGGAAGATGACGATTGTGCAGGCGGCGCGTGTAAAATTTAATAGTTAAACTTAAAGCGGGCGCCTTGCCCGCTTTGTCCTGATAGTTTTAGTGATAGTTTTTTGAGTGATAAACATGTCTTATACTACTTTTAGCAGAAATCATAATAACCAAATGCAAGAGCCAATGTTTTTTGGTCAAACCGTTAACGTGTCACGTTACGATCAACAAAAATACCCTATTTTTGAAAAGCTGATTGAAAAACAATTGTCTTTCTTTTGGCGTCCTGAAGAAGTTGACGTAAGTAAAGACCGTTTAGACTTTCAAGCGCTTCCTGATCACGAAAAGCATATCTTTTTAAGTAACTTAAAATACCAAACTTTGCTTGATAGTGTTCAAGGCCGTTCGCCTAACGTTGCACTATTGCCAATTGTGTCAATTCCTGAGCTTGAAACATGGATTGAAACATGGGCGTTTAGTGAAACCATTCACAGCCGCTCATACACACATATTATTCGTAACGTAACCCAAGCGCCTGAACTCATCTTTGACGACATTGTTAGCAATGACAAAATTAGTGAACGTGCCGATGCCGTAACCACTTATTACGACGATTTAATTAACTCAGTGTCGCTTTACAACCTGTACGGTGAAGGCAAACATGACATTAATGGTGAAACCGTGGTGGTTAATTTATTTGAGCTGAAAAAGAAATTGTACCTGGCGATGATGTCAGTGAACATTCTTGAAGCTATTCGCTTTTATGTCAGCTTTGCGTGTTCATTTGCGTTTGCAGAGCGTGAGCTAATGGAAGGCAATGCAAAAATTATTAAGCTTATTGCCCGTGATGAAGCGCTTCACCTTTCAGGCACTCAGCATATTTTAAATATTATGCAGGATGGCAAAGACGACCCTGAAATGGCAATTGTTGCTGCACAGTGCCGTGAAGAAGCAATCAAAATGTTTGTAGACGCTGCAGAGCAAGAAAAAGAATGGGCAGAGTACCTGTTTAAAGATGGTTCAATGATTGGCTTAAATAAACATATTTTATGTCAGTATGTTGAATACATTACCAATGCACGCATGACTGCTATTGGTTTACCAGCACAGTTTGATAATAACAGTAATCCGATTCCATGGATCAACTCATGGCTTGTTTCTGATAACGTGCAAGTTGCTCCACAAGAAGCGGAAATTAGCTCATACCTTGTAGGTCAAATTGATTCACAGGTTGATGCAGCTGAATTTGGTGACTTTGATTTATAATGACTGATAGAACCACTGCAAGTGTTACGCTTGCAGATAACAGCCAGTGTTTAGATTTTACCGCTGGCTGCCCTTCTCTTTTACACTGCTTAGAATCGAATAAAATTGATGCTGCTTACCAGTGCCGTGAGGGATATTGTGGTGCGTGTCGTGCTACGCTTGTCTCTGGTGAAGTCAATTACAATGAAGAACCGTTAGCCTTTGTGCGTGATGGTGAAATACTATTGTGTTGCTGCAAGCCCAATGGTGATATCAGTATTAATTTAAAGTAACTAGCAAACCACACAGTATAATGCCTAACAGCTCGCTTTATTCACTTACCTGTTTCTGCAATTATTACTCAAGTAATCGCGATTATAGCCGTGTTATTTACTCTGAATAAGCAGCAGGTACAAATCGGTAATGACCCGTAATTGTATAAGCAAAAAGCATATCGCTCATTTCAGGTCCGCGACCAATATTGTGCACAATAAGCGGGTGACCACTGTCCTGCGCTATTTGATTAACGACCATACCTATGTGCGGTAAATTGCCTGGCAGCATCCAAGTGACTATGTCACCGGTTTTATAATCTGCTGCATTAAGCGATTTAGTTAACACTTGAGCATGGCGCTCAAAGTAAACCTGTAAGTTAGGTACACGTCGATGATCAATGTTTTTATCTGGCTTGGTTAATCCCCAAATACGCTTAGAAGGATATGCGCGAAAATTGGCCTGCATGTCTTCATGTACTAACTTTTGCAAATCAATACCAAGCTGTCGATAGGATCGAATTATAACATCGGTACATACACCAATATTAGCGGGTACATCGCCACCAGGGTATTCAAGCCTATGATAGGCGCCATCGTAAGTTACTTGTTGCGTTGTTCTGTGTATCAATGCGTTGACAATATCATGATTAAAATCGGCTGCCTTTACATCAAGGGCAGATAAAGCTAGTAAATAGAGCACAAAGCGCGACATATAAATTCCTTTTATAATATTTATTAACTAAAGCTGTTGAGTAATATAGTCAGGAATATTAAATTTATTTCCATTGCTGGTAAAGTGCGCATCAAGTGCATAGGCCATTTTTTCAAGCGGAGCATCATCATAACCACAGGTTTGGATTTCATTGATGTAGCGCATAATAAAAGCGTGAGCACCGAGCTCGCGCCATTGAACGACATGAGCCAGCTCATGAAAATGCACTCTTAAATTACGCGCAACATGAGGTAATATGTAATAAGTGTTTTTATAGGTGATCCCTGCTACATCCATGTCAATAAAATCGCTTAAACCAATTTCACGTAAACCAGTAAAGTCAGGCTTGGGAATGTGTTCAACAACCACATAAAATGCAGTTTTCAAAAAATCATGCGGGTAAAAGCCAGCAAATTCGCTAACAAATGTATCACAACATATTCTTTGATCAACATACTCGCTATTCGTTTTATCAATCCATTGTTCTATTTGCGCTAGCATGTTTTCTCCAAAAAATTTGCTTAGTGACTTAATTTAAGCATAAACATTTAATGACGCAGAATTTGCTTTTATCAATAAAAAAGCGCCAATGGTATTATTACTGACGCTTATTAGAATGATAAATACAAAGTAACGCTTTAAACTAACCTTCTTCTTCAACCAATGATTCTAATAACTCATGGATCTCTGATTTTAATTCTTTGTCTTCAATTTTATTTGCACTGATTTTAGCATCTTGCAGATTTTTAATTGCCGCTTCTTTATCACCCAGCTCAAGCTGTAAAGTAGCCATAGAAAAGGCAACAGACGACATATGATCTTTGTTATTAATTTCTATCGACTTCTGTAACGCTTTTTCGTAAGTCTCGATAGCTTCTTCTAGCTCTTCGGTGAAATCAGCCAATGTTTCCCACTGAACAGGGTGATCTTTCGCTGTATTTTCGTTTTCAATACAAATAGCTTTTAGCTCAGCATATAAAGATTCAAACTGTTTAGTATCATTTTTATTAGCCGCTGCCATCAGCTTTTCCGCCAAATCGTGAACCGCTTTGTATACTTTAGTATTCATAATTACTCGCTACCTTATTAACGCGCCTTTTTTGACTTATTAAAGGCATCGTATTCGAAATATATTCCCTAATAGTACATTATTATTAAGCGCTGCGTTGTTACAAAAGTATTATAAGCGATAAAAACAGAGGTTTAATTTAAAAACCTGGATATTACAGTGCTACACTTAACGCTTAATTTAAGTCGCAATAGTAAATACCTACCCTATGCAAAATTGCAATCAATGCGGTAAATGCTGCACTAAATATGGTGCGGCAGATTTAGATACAAATCAGGATGAAATTGAAATGTGGGCGTTATTCAACCCAGAAATATTTCAATATGTTAAAAACGATCAGTTATGGTTTGATCCCAAAACAGGCGAGCAATTAACGCAATGCCCATTTTTAGTACTTAGCAGTAAAAAATATCCACAAGAAAAAGATAAATATACATGCAGTATTTACCATGACCGTCCTCAAGATTGCCGACACTACCCAAGTTTAATTTCAGAAATGATAAACGATGACTGTGAAATGCTTGAACCAATCGATAAACAAAATCCTTTCAAAGCACAAAAAAAATTAGACATACTAATGATAGACAGCCGCTCTTAAGCGAATAAATATAACAAATGCACTAAACTGTAATAATGAGCTGGTAATGTAAATTTAACGCGATTATTTTGCCATTCAACGCAAAATTAAAAGTTATAGTATAACATTGTTGATGATGCCATTTTGTAGTGTTATATTATATCACAACATAACAACCACGATTCGAAGTAATTATGACAAAGTTAACACTCATATCCTCAGCGCTACTGTCTGTTTTGTGTTCTCACTCTGCCCTAGCAGCAACGATTAACGGCACAGTAACAGATTCAAAAAAACAACCTATTGCTAATGCAACTATCCATGTTCATGGAAAGTCACAAAGCGTGAAAAGCAGTGAACAAGGTCAGTTTAGCATCGACATAGATGCTAAAAGCCAATTACATATTAGTAAAGATAACTACATCGATTCACGTATATCGCTTGAGAATGTAGACGATACAATTACTGTTACATTAAAGCCGTCTTCGGTTGAAACTGTGGTTGTGTATGCCTCGGCACTGCATAAAAATAGCTTAGAAATGATTTCACCTGTAAGCGTACTATCAGGGGATGAACTAAAAAATAAAGCGAAACCGACCCTAGGTGAAACACTTAAAGGAATACCAGGAGTAAACGCTAGCTACTTCGGTCCTGTGTCTTCAAGTCCGATTATTCGTGGCCTAGGTGGTCCTCGTGTTAAAATTACTCAAAACGGTTTAGATAGCAGTGATGCATCACGTATCGGTCCAGATCACGCGACATCAAGTGATAGCTTAGCCGCTGAACAAATTGAAGTACTACGAGGCCCAAGCACCCTACTATATGGCTCTGGTGCTATTGGCGGTGTAGTAAATGTGGTTGATAACCGTATTCCAACCAATAATATTGACGCACTCTCGGGAGCGGCACAATACACACACGATACCGTTTCAAATGCGAACACCTATGCGGCAAAATTAGAAACAGGCAGCAATAACTTTAATTTTCATTTTGATGGCACCAAACGCAGTGGTGATGACTATCAAACGCCTCGCTTTAACCTACCAGATGAACATGAAGAAGGTGAAGTACACATTGAGGGCGATGAAGAAACAGCCACTTCAGTTGAAAATACTTTTATCGACAGTGAAACAGTGAACTTTGGTACCAGCTATGTCGGTGAGCATTTAACCGTTGGCTTTTCATACGGCAATATTGAAACAGACTATGGCATTCCAGGGCATTCACATGATCACGGTCATGCCCATGAAGAAGAAGGCGATCATGAAGATCATGCGGATGAAGAACATATAGAAACTCCCGTTTATGCTCATTTAGAGCAAGATCGTTGGCAAGGACTGGTAAGCTATGCATTTCATGATAACTGGATTGAATCGATTAATCTTCGTCTTGGCTACACCGACTACACTCACAGTGAAATTGAAGATGGCGCGATTGGCACCACGTTTAGTAACGAAACCACTGAAGCACGTTTAAATGTAGAGCATCAGTTAGGCCAATGGCATGGCATGATTGGCTATCACTATAGTGAATCTGATTACGATGCAATTGGCGAAGAAGCGTTTACACCTGCAAGTGTCACTACCACTCATGCGTTATATTTACTTGAAGAACGCACATTTGGCGATGTCACCGTAGAGCTTGGCGCCCGCCTAGAAGATTATGATATCAAAAGTGATGTAGATACACATCAGCACAGCCATGATGAACAACCTGTATCGGCAGATGAGACCATTAACTACACCCAAAGCTTTACTAATGTAAGTGCCTCAGCAGGTGCGATTTGGGAGTATATGCCAAGTCACAATCTAGCCGTTAGCTTGTCACATTCAGAGCGTGCGCCACTTTCAGCTGAGTTACTCTCTAATGGTGTGCATGTTGCCACAGGTACTTATGAGCTTGGTTTGGGCTATCATATTGAAGGGGCAGAAGCGCATTTTGAACCTGAAGAAATTAAACAAGAGACCTCAACCAATCTTGATATTAGTTTACGTCGTTTTAGCGGTGACTTTGGCTACACCGTCAACTTTTTCTATAACGATATTAAAAACTTTTATTATCAACAAAACACCGGATTAGTGTTTGATGAGATGGATGGCTTTGAGTCTGCTGCCAATGGACACAGCGATGCAATTGATGTTTATCAATTTACCAGTAAAGATGCGCAGCTTTATGGTTTTGAATTTGATGCACATTATCAAATAAACCCCAGCGCCATGGTAAAAGTATTTGGTGACTCTACTCGCGCCAAACTAAAAGATAATGAAGGTAATTTACCACGTATCCCTGCCAATAAATTGGGCTCAGAACTACAATATACCCTAGGTAATGCGCAATTTACCTTAACAGGAACCCATTACTTTGAGCAAAATGATATTAGTGCTTACGAAACGGCAACGGATGGCTATACATTAATTGATTTACAAGCCAATTATCAACTTGATTTAGGCGCAGTTGACACGCAGCTATACCTAAGTGTTGATAACATTACTGATGAACTTGGTTTTGTACATAGTTCATTTATTAAAGATACGGCACCTCTTCCTGGACGTAACTTCCAATTTGGCGTTAGAGGCTACTTTTAAAACGCGCTCATTTTTAATCAGACAATAAAAAACCGCATTCGTAATAATGAATGCGGTTTTTTTACAACTAAATTCTAATTAAAGAATTGCGTGTAACTCAACGTCAAATACTAGAGTTGAGTAAGGTGCGATTGCAGCACCGGCACCACGTTCACCATAAGCAAGCTCATGAGGAACGTATAAACGCCATTTAGTACCTACTGGCATCATTTGTAATGCTTCAGTCCAACCTTTGATCACGCCACCTACTGGGAATTCAGCAGGTTGACCGCGCTCGTATGAGCTATCAAAAACAGTACCGTTTACTAAAGTACCGTGGTAATCAACACGTACTGTAGACTCTGCAGTTGGCTTTTCGCCTTCACCTGTTGCAAGTACTTCGTACTGAAGACCTGACTCAGTAACTGTAATTTCAGGACGTTTTGCGTTTTCTTCTAAAAATGCAATACCTTCAGCAGCCAATACTTTAGCTTCTTCTTCACGACGAGCTTGGATCTCTTCGTTGATTTTCTCAAATGCAGCTTGGATCTCAGGGATCTCTACTTGAAAAGCACTGCCTGCATACGCATCTTTCATGCCTTCAAATACTGAATTTAAGTTTAAACCTTCAAAAGGGTTAGCCTTAAGTTGCTCACCCATTTGTAAGCCAATACCGTAACTTG
Source organism: Pseudoalteromonas sp. SM9913 (assembly GCF_000184065.1). NCBI lineage: Bacteria > Pseudomonadati > Pseudomonadota > Gammaproteobacteria > Alteromonadales > Pseudoalteromonadaceae > Pseudoalteromonas > Pseudoalteromonas sp. SM9913. Next base: position 1,572,958 of record NC_014803.1, on the reverse strand, counting down.
CTTTTTCAGCATCTGTAGTAAAATTATCTGACATAATGTGTTATTCACGTTTTGTTAGTTAAAAGACCCGTATATGCTATCACAAAATAAAAGCCGTTTGGGGCTAGTTTTTATTGAGTTTTTCTTTAATTAAACCAATAGCAAAGGTACATACAGGTAAACTGAGCAAAATTCCAACAAGTAAGCTCATCGGCAACAATCCGACCACGCCGATCAACAAAAGAGGCACAGCCACCAAACCGATAATGCCAATGTAAAACGCGCCCCACACTGGCCAAAAATGATCGTATTTTGTGATTAAATGCCCGGATAAAAGATTAAACCCGATGCCATATAAGAAAGTCATCATCAGCGCATTATCTGGGTATGCATCAATGGCCATTTTTTGTAATAACGATATGGCACTTTGGTAACAATAACCAAACACAGTCCATAGCAGGATGTGCTTGAGTAAACGTTTAGAAAAGGATAACTCCGGGGACTGTGACATAATAAAGCTCCAGATAGCAAAAAACCGCCAATAAGGCGGTTTTTTAAATAATGGTGGAGAGATAGGGATTTGAACCCTAGAGGGGCTATAAACCCCTGCCGGTTTTCAAGACCGGTGCATTCGACCACTCTGCCATCTCTCCGTACGGCGCGCATAATAATATCATACGCTTAGCTTGTAAAGCCCTATTTTACTAAAACTGATTAAATAGTTAAATATTAACCAAGATAGTCATAAACCCTAGTAATATTGTTTAGGTCTGCGGGCAATCCAAGAACATACTAAACACAACAGTAAGCTGGCAGTTAAAAATGCAATACTTTGAAATATTAAATCGAAGCGGTTTAAATCATCACTTGGGATCACAACTAACACAAACGAAGGCAGTACGGTGAATAATAGAACATAGCAGCATATTTTAAAGGCTCTGCCAAAATCAAATCGTCGAGACTGTTGCATCCACCACGTTAGCAGTACTAGCACACCCATCGCAGTTGCAGCAATAAAGTGAGCTGCTTGTGTATTCATTGCAACATAAAATGTCGCAAGCGCGCCAACAACACCCCAGATTGACCAAGCAAACCAGTTTTCTTTTTCACGTAAAAATAAATTTCCCATCATTTTCGTCTTCTTTATCGTTATTATTGGTAAGACTTTCCATACATTACCAAAAAACAACCGATTAAAAAACAAACTGAAGAAGATTTATTGCGTATGGTGCTTCCGTGCGCTTCTCGCAGCTACAATATTAACCGCGGTAGTGTAACACGATTAACTTAATGAATTATGACTATATTGAATATAAAAAGTTCATCCTATTGCTACAAAAAACTAAAATAGTTTTCTGGTTTATGGCGCGGTGACTTTTTACACTCAACTGCTGGCGTCCCTAAATACAAATAACCCACTATTTCATCATCATTGTTTAAGTTAAGCGCGTGTTTAACACTGGGGCTTTGTGCAAAGTAACCTGTGCGCCAAATACCGCCAAGCCCTTGTGCAAATGCGGCTTGTTGCATAGCCAGCACGCCACAGCCTGCACTTTGAACTTGTTCTATTCTTGGTACTTTTGGATGTTGTTGATATTTTGCAATGGCAATAATGATCATGGGTGCTCTAAGGGGTAACTCTTTAGCACGATTAATTACTTTTTCAGCTTGCTGCTCGGCCAAAGCGCTTTGATAATAAATTTCACCCAACTTATGACGTGCATCCCCTTGAACAATGATATATTGCCAAGGCGCAATACAGCCATGATCGGGAACTCTGAGCCCAGCCTGCTGAATAATGTTTAGTTGTTCTTCATTAGGGCCTGGCTCTGTCAGTTTTGCATCTGACTGGCGGGTTAATAAAAGCTCAATAGCATCCATTATAATTACTCAAAAGACAAAACAATAGCATACCATTGAAACCCTTAGGTTAAAATATAATGGGCACCCCGCTGTTATTATTTGCTTATCAAGAAAGCACCTAGGTTAAAAAGTAGACAAATAATATCGCAATCCAAATAGCCGTGTATTTGTGCCATTACAAAGTGGCGCTCGCCTTTTGCGTGTAAATAATTAGGTCGAACTAATGAGAGGCTTTATAGATTTAATTTTGCCAGTTAAGCGTTGTAGCCGAGGCACCATTAAAAATCGTAATAGCGTATTTATTAGCTATACAAGGAATGGGGGAAGGTAAAAAACAACAATATAAGGGTCTGATTATAAGTTAACTATCTTTAAAAAATAATCAGACCCGTGTACTTACTTAAATTGCATATTAGATACTGCGTGCAACTTGTAAGGCTTCGAATATAGCGCGCTTGGCATCAATAGCCGCTGCTAGTTTAGCGCCACCAATAACATGAACCTTGGCATTCTCTGCTTGCGCCTTAAATAGTTCGTCATTAGACACTTGGCCAATACAAGCAATCACAGTATCAACTGGCAATACTTGTGTTTCGCCAGCAACACTGATAGTTAAGCCGTTTTTATCAAAACGATGGTACTGGCAATTGGCAATTTGCTTAACGCCATGTTGTTTAGCAACTTGACGATGTATCCAACCGGTTGTTTTGCCTAAATCACCACCAAAGCGCCCTTCACTGCGTTTAAGCATATAAAGTTGACGATCATCTTTGTGAGGCTGAGCCTCGCACTCTATTCCCCACTGGGTTTTAAAGTCGCTGATACTTTGTGATTTATGTTCACTTAAAAATGCCACCATATCAAAACCGATACCGCCTGCGCCTAAAATCGCAATCGAATTACCAAGTTCAACCTCACCGCGAATGACTTCATCGTAGGCAAAAACACGTTTGTCATCACTACATTCTATAGAGGCTTCACGTGGCCTTACACCCGTGGCAAAAACCACATCGTCAAACTGGCTCAGCATACTATCATCAAATGCTTTGCCTAATTCAATGGTGACGTTTAAACGCTTAAGTTCATTGGTAAAGTAAGCCAATGTATGGTTAAAGTCTTCTTTACCTGGTATTTGCATGGCCAAATTAAACTGCCCACCCATATGCTGCTTTTGGTCAATAAGCGTTACATTGTGACCTTTTTGCGCTAAGTAACAACTTGAAGAAAGCCCAGCAGGACCCGCTCCAACCACTAATACATTTTTAGCTGTTGCGGCTTTTTCTAGAGGGTAATCAAGTTCAAAACCCGCTTGTGGATTAACTAAGCACGTGGCACGTTTACCTTTAAATACGTGGTCTAAACAGCCCTGATTACACCCAATACAAATATTAATATGGTCAGAGCGCTTCGCTTGGTATTTATTAAAAAACTCAGGATCGGCAAGTAAAGGACGCGCCATAGAGATTAAATCAGCTTCACCCGCCGTTAAAATATCATTGGCAATTTCTGGTGTATTAATGCGGTTTACGGCAATAACAGGCACGCTAATGACATCTTTCAACCGCTTTGACGCTTCTTTAAATGCGCCTGGGGGTACCATGCTTGCAATTGTCGGTACTCGAGCTTCATGCCAACCAATGCCAGTATTAAAAATATCAACACCTGCTTTTTCAAGTGCAATAGCTTGTTGTGTTACTTCCTCAGGAGTTGAGCCATTCGGAATTAAATCGATAACAGACAGTCTAAAAATAATTAGAAATTTATCTGAAACTTTAGCTCTTACTGCTTTTACAATCTCAACAGCTAAACGCATTCTGTTTTCAAGACTGCCACCAAACTCATCGTCTCGTTTGTTTGTATGCGGTGCCATAAATTCATTAATTAAGTAACCTTCAGAGCCCATCACCTCAACGCCATCGTAACCTGCTTTTTCTGCTAAATATGCAGAGTGAGCAAAATCTTTAATGGTTTTTTTAATTGAACTTAAAGACATAGCCTTAGGTTTATAAGGGTTGATCGGTGCTTTTATCGCACTTGGGGCTTGATTGAATGGATGATAGGCATAGCGCCCAGCATGCAATAACTGCAGGCAAATTTTACCACCATGTTGATGAACAGCTTGCGTATAAGCACGGTGTTTAAAAACATCATAATAACTATTAAATGATGATGAAATAGGCGTTAACTTGCCGCGAAGATTAGGGCTATATCCCCCCGTAATGAGCATTGCTGTGCCACCTTTAGCACGTGCTTCATAAAAAGCACGTAGGCGTTTACGATTATGCCATCCCTCTTCGAGGCCGGTATGCATTGATCCCATTACTAAACGGTTGCGTAATTGTGTGTGTTTTAGTTCTAATTTTTGTTCTAACATCCTGTGCCCCAATAACTGGTCTAACCTGTGTGCATTTAGTCAATTCTGCTTTAATGACCAACAATAAGCAATATATGAGCAGATTAAACTTAATAATTTTTTAACTTAAAACCTGTTGACTGCGTTTATCTTGACCAATAGCGTGAGTTAAAAGTAGTGACTACAGCCATAATTTCAGTAATTATTTATTAAATAAACACGTGTTTAATCTCAAGTGTAATTGAATTTATAAATGTTTCGTTACGATTTAGCAGTTAAATTTATTTATATTCTACGCTAAGATGGCAATAACGTTTTAGCTGTACCAATTTAAGGAGCTATTTTGATAGCAAAGGTATTTAAAGGTATATGGACGGGGATCAACTTCTCACGTCGTTTAATACTCAACGTATTGTTTTTATTTTTGGTCGTCATTTTTATCGTATCGGTATCAAGTGACGGTGATAAAATTATTGTCGAAGAGGGCTCTGTTCTTAGACTTAACCTTAATGGCCCTATTGTCGAAGAAAAAACCTATATAGACCCTGTTGAAGCCGCTATTAATGATGCAACGGCCAGTGCTGACTCACCCAGTGAAATATTGCTCGACGATGTAGTTGAAGTAATTAATGAAGCAGCACAAGACTCGCGTATAAGCGCTATTTTGCTTGATTTACAAGAAATGCCAAAAGCACATTTAAATAAGCTCAAACAAATTACACAGGCACTTGAAACATTTAAAGCAACTGGTAAAAAAGTGATTGCCTCAGGGTATTACTACACCCAAGCACAATATTACATTGCCGCGCATGCAGACGAAATTGCGATGCATCCTTATGGTAGTGTGCTTATTGAAGGCTACGGTATGTACCCGCTTTACTTCAAAGACGCATTAGAAAAATTAGAAGTCACTCAGCATATATTCCGTGTAGGTACCTTTAAATCGGCCGTTGAACCGTTTATCAGAAACGATATGTCAGAGGCAGCTAAAGAAGCAAACCGTGTATGGCTTGGTGCTTTATGGAATGAATATAAGCAAGACGTTAGTGCTGTACGTCCTTTTGATGAGTCAAACTTTGATGAAACAATGGATGTTTATTTAGCTAAAATGCAAGCCGCTAATGGTGATGCCGGTAAATATGCACTGGATAACCAATGGGTTGATTCATTAAAAACCAATCAGCAAATTCGCCAACAATTAATTGAATTGGTTGGAGAAAATGAAGATGGAAAAACATTTAAACAAGTCTCTTTTGGTGAATACTTAAGTTTAGTAAAACCGCCTATTGAGTTTGATAACCCTATGACTGAAAAAGTCGCTGTTGTGGTTGCTAAAGGCACTATTGTTGATGGTGAGCGCCGTGCTGGTGAAATTGGTGGTGATTCAACTGCAGCCCTACTTCGCAAAGCGCGACTTGATGACAAGGTTAAAGCGGTGGTTTTACGAATAGATTCAGGCGGTGGCAGCATGTTTGCCTCAGAAGTAATTCGTGCTGAAGTACTTGCACTTAAAGCTGCTGGTAAACCCGTTATTGCATCAATGAGCTCAGTAGCTGCATCAGGCGGTTATTGGATTGCATCGGCGGCCAATGAAATTTGGGCAGCGCCGAGTACAATTACCGGTTCAATTGGCGTATTTGGTACCTTTATGACATTTGAAGATACCCTCGCTAAAATAGGCGTGTATTCAGATGGCGTAGCGACCACCGAATTGGCAGGTTTTTCAATCACTCGCCCACTTAACGAGAAAATGGCTAAAGTTATTCAAATGAGTGTTGAAGAAGCGTATGGACGCTTTTTAGATGTGGTTGCTGAGGCACGTAATATGACCCCAGAGCAAGTTGATAAAATTGCCCAAGGTCGGGTATGGATTGCCTCTCAAGCTCAAGAGCTTGGTTTAGTTGATAAACTTGGTAATAAACAAGATGCGATTAAAGCAGCTGCAGAGCTTGCAAAGCTTAACTACTATGACGTTAAAACAATTAAGCAATCGCTTAGCCCACAAGAAAAAATGCTTCAAGATATTTTCGGCAGTGCCGCCGTTAAATCAGTACTTGGGCTTGAAACACAAAAAACAGCAGTATTAGCCAGCCAAGCTAATCTGCAAAGTGTTATTAAACAATTAAGCAGTGAAGTAGAAAACCTAAAAGATTATAACGATCCACAAGGTGTTTATGCCCGCTGTTTAGAGTGTACAGTTGCACAATAGTGCCTTAACAGGCTGTATTGATTAGCAGTTAGCGTTATACTAAGCCCAGTTTTTTTACTGGGCTTTTTTTATGAAACGTAAACGCATTTATATCGCTTACACTGGCGGTACCATAGGAATGAAAAAATCAATTCGCGGCTATATTCCTGCTGAAGGGTTTTTAACCGAAACCGTGGTTAATAACGCAGAGTTTAATCGTGAAGAAATGCCATTATTTGATATTCATGAATACTGCCCGCTTATAGATTCTTCAGATATGTCACCTGCTCATTGGCAACTCATCGCCGATGACATAAAAAGTAAATACCAAGATTACGATGGCTTTGTGGTACTGCATGGTACTGACACTATGGCCTATACTGCATCAGCTCTGTCGTTTATGTTTGAAAACTTAACTAAACCTATTATTGTGACCGGCTCACAAATTCCGCTGTCTCAATTACGCTCTGATGGTCAAGTTAACCTACTTAATGCCATGTATTTAGCGGCTAACTACCCAATTGCAGAAGTCAGCTTATTTTTTAATAATCAGTTGTTCAGAGGTAATCGTGCCACCAAAGCCCATGCAGATGGGTTTGATGCATTCGCCTCACCTAACTTAGAGCCGCTTGCGCTTTCAGGTATTAATATTCAGCTGATCAAAGGGCAATTAAGCCCGTATGTAGAAAATGAACTCCAAGTTACCCCTATTACACCGCAAGCTATTGGCGTGCTGTATTTATACCCAGGGATCAGCAAAGAAGTAGTAAAAAGCTTAGTTAATGGCAATATTAAAGCCCTCGTACTGCTAAGCTTTGGCGTAGGCAATGCGCCACAAGACCCTGAGTTTTTAGATATTCTGGATGAAGCAAGTAAACGGGGTGTTATTATTACTAATTTAACCCAATGTTTAAAAGGCCAAGTGAACATGGGCGGTTATGCCACGGGTAATGCGCTGTTAAACATAGGCGTGATCAGCGGTTACGATATGACCTTAGAAGCATGCTTAACTAAGCTGCATTACTTGTTTAGTCAAAACCTAGAAATTGAAACAATTCGCCATTTAATGCAAGATAACCTGCGTGGTGAGCTGACCCGTTAAGTAATCAGTTAAGCGAATAACAAAAAAGGACGCTACTTAGCGTCCTTTTTGATTACTTAGATTTTATTAACGAACTTTTGCGTCAATATCAACTAAGTCAGTTAAATGACACGTTTCACCACTGTGGGTTTTAATGCCATGCTCACCAAAGTAATCACGCTGGGCTTGAACTAAGTGCCCATTACTTGGTGTTGTTAACGTTGCTAAGTAGGTTTGTGTTGCACTAAGCACAGGAAACGCCAGACCCGTCATAACGGCTTGGCCAGTCACTTTACGCATCGCTAATGACTCTTTTTCAAGCGTATCAATAAACTCAACGCCTTGCGCTACACTATCTAGATAATCAGCACGGATAATACACCCTGCACGCCATGTTTGTAGCGTTTTCGCTAAATCAACTTTCCATTGATGAGTTCGTGAAGCGCCTTTAATTAATGCAAGTCCTTGACGGTATGCCAATAGGCTCGCAAGGGTAAACGCATCTTTTAATTCATCTAAATCAATATCAACTTGCGTGGTATTTTGTGCGCTGTATGTCATTTCTTGTGCGGCAGTGGTATTACACGCATTGGTTAAATGACGAGCTTGTACAGCAGCCACTAGCGACGGTACCGCAATACCTAATTCAAGGGCGTTTTGTGCTGTCCATAAACCGGTGCCTTTTGCGCCTACTTTATTGTCAATTAAATCTACAAGCGGCACATTATGCGAATTTTCAAGTGATAAAATATGGCTTGAGATTGACAGTAAATAGCTATTTAGCTGCCCTTGAGACCATTCGTTAAATATCTCTGCAATTTCTTTAGGTGAGCGATTAGTGCCGTGACGCAATAGCTGATACATTTCTGCAATCAGTTGCATGAGTGCGTATTCAATTCCATTATGAACCATTTTTACAAAATGGCCGCTAGCTGACTGGCCCACACGCGCAAAACACGACTCACCTTTATAGCTTGCAGCAACCTTTGTAAACCATGGCTCGACACGCTCCCAGCCACCTTCAGAACCACTGGCCATCATAGCTGGACCGTGACGTGCACCCTCGGCACCGCCTGAAATACCCATAGTGGCAAATTCAAACTTATCTTGGTATTTGAGCTTACGGTTAATACCGTCTTTATAATTACTGTTACCACAATCAACAATAATATCACTACACTGAACACCCGCTTCAATAAGCTCGTTGCAAACCGCATCAACTAACTCGCCAGCAGGCACAAGTAATAAAATAGAACGCGGTGCTTCTAAACGCCTAACCATATCCCCTAGATCAGAGACAATGTGAAGTTTATCAGCCATGCCTTGTGATTTAGCACAACTTAGTAATTCTTCACCCGCATTTGGGTTTTTGTCATAAGCGACAAGCGTTATCCCTTTTTCAATCAAGTTCAGGGCAAGATTTTTCCCCATAACGCCTAACCCTACTAATGCAACTTGCATTTAGTGCCCTCCTCGGTAACAACTATTTGGTTAGTAAATTAAAATAATACCGCGTGCATTATACTCAGACCGCAGCCATGAGCAAAGCTACATGCATTTATTACAGCTAAAATAAACGCCGCAATTATATCAAACAACCGCCCTCTCAGGGGAAGAAATAGCAGTGCTATTTAAATTTTTAGATCATTGACGCCCTGTGACACCGGTGTCATAATGATGACATATTCATTTTGTATATAATAGTCGCAATGTTATAAAAATTGCATAAAACTAAAGATTGCTCTTTATTAGTAATCGCTAAAAACAAAATAACCGTCAACTTGCTTAAAAAAAAGCACACAGGAGAATTTAATGTTAAGACGTACAAAAATAGTCGCGACACTTGGACCTGCAACAGATAGAGATAATAACTTAGAAAAAATTATTCGTGCAGGCGCAAATGTCGTTCGATTAAATTTCTCACACGGTGTTGCACAAGATCATAAAGACCGTGCACAAGCTGTTCGAGATATTGCAACTAAACTTGGTAAGCACATCGCGATTCTCGCTGACTTACAAGGCCCAAAAATTCGCGTTTCAACCTTCAAAGAAGGCAAAGTGACCTTATCTGTTGGTGCAAAATTTATTCTTGATGCCAAAATGGAAAAAGGCCAAGGCGATATTAACGCCGTCGGTATTGACTACAAAGAGCTACCACAAGATGTTGCCCCTGGTGATTTATTGCTATTAAACGATGGCTTAATTCAACTCACCGTAGAAAGTGTTGAAGGTCACTTAGTTCATACCATTGTGACTGTTGGCGGCGTACTTTCTAATAATAAAGGGATTAACCGTTTAGGTGGAGGCTTAACGGCACCTGCATTTACGGAAAAAGATAAGGAAGATTTAATCACTGCTGCTGAAATTGGCGTTGATTACATTGCGGTTTCTTTTCCTCGCAGTGGCGATGATATGCGTTATGTGCGTTCACTTGCGGAAGCTGCAGGCTCTAATGCACAGCTTTTAGCTAAAATTGAGCGTGCTGAAGCAGTAGAAACACAAGAGGCAGTTGATGACATTATTTTAGCGTCTGACGCTGTTATGGTTGCCCGTGGCGACTTAGGTGTTGAAATTGGTGATGCTGCACTAATGGGTAAACAAAAACTCATTATTCGTCGTGCTCGTTCATTGAACCGTACCGTTGTAACCGCTACGCAGATGATGGAATCGATGATCGATAACCCTATGCCAACACGTGCAGAAGTTATGGATGTTGCCAATGCAGTACTTGATGGCACAGATGCAGTGATGCTTTCTGCTGAAACAGCCGCTGGTGATTACCCGGAAGAAACCGTTGCTACTATGGCGCGTGTTTGTCTAGGTGCTGAATCACAAAAAGAAACACACGTTTCTAAACATCGTTTAGACAGCCGTTTTTCTTCTAATGCCGAATCAATTGCCTTATCAGCTATGTATGCAGCTAACCACTTAGACTCTGTTAAAGCGATTATCACCTTGACTGAGTCAGGTAGCACGGCAAAATTGATGTCGCGTATTAGCTCTGGACTGCCTATTTATTCACTTTCACGTCATGCAAGTACATTAGGTCAAACAGCGCTGTATCGTGGTGTTTACCCTGTATTTTTTGACTCTACAAAATGTGAAAAAGATAGCATGGTTAAAGATGCACTAAGCACACTCGTAGCCGCAGGCTCATTACAAGCAGGCGATACCGTGATTATTACCCACGGTGATGCGATGGAAACGATTGGTGCAACCAACACGATGAAAATAGTCACAGTTTCGTAACTGTAACGCGCATAAAAAACGCGAGCTAAAAGCTCGCGTTTTTTATGCTATTTATTAAAGTTAGCTAGCTAATGCTGCTTTTACTTTATCACGGTAACTTCTACTTACTTTAAGCTCTTGTCCGTTATCTAACACTAATAAATATTCACCACTAACCTGAGTTACCAGCTTGCTAATTTGTTTGGTGTTAACAATCGCGCTGCGATGAACACGTACAAATAAGCTTGGATCCAATTCTTGTTCAAGCTCTTTCATGGTTTTACGTAATATATGCGTTTGCCCATCTTGGCAATGCAGACACATGTAATCACCTGCCGCATCTACCCACTGTATTGTAGCAACGGGTACTCTGACAATTTCGCCCTGCTCTTTTACGGCCAATGACTCAGGATAACGACGATCTGTAAGGGTATCGCCTGTGGCTAATTTCTTTAAAATTTCTTCGCAGTTATTGCCTGTTATCCCTGCTACGAAACTCGCTAGTTTTTTCTTATGGGCGTTATCCTGCTGAGTTTTTAAATAGGTATGCACTTTTTCTACCGCCTGTTTTAATCTGTTATCATCAACGGGTTTTAAAATGTAATCTAAAGCATGAATTTCAAATGCTTTAACAGCAAAGTGATCAAACGCCGTAACAAACACAATGGCAGGTAAATCTTTACTGCTTTCACTTAAAGCACGTGCGACTTCAAAACCGTTCATACCAGGCATTTGAATATCAAGAAAGACAAGATCAATTTTTTCGTTTTTACAACTTTCAATCGCATCAAAACCTGAGCTACACAGTTTGATCACTTCAATATCAGAAAACTCTTCAAGCCTGACGGCTAAACCTTTACGTGCTAATGGTTCATCATCAACAATAAGCGTTTTTATTCTTGTCATTTCTTCACAGCCTTCTCAAACGGGACTCGCAGATTAACTTTTAACCCACTTGGCGTATTATGTGATAATACAAACGAGTAATTATTTTCGTAGAGCGTTTTTAATCTGTCTCGGGTGTTTGCCACCCCTACGCCTTGTGCATTAACTAACTGACCATTTTCAATATCAGTGCCAGGCCCATTATCGCCCACTTCAAGTAATAATTCATTAGCAAAAACTTGCGCTTTTATATCAATAACACCACCTTCTGACATATGGGCAATGGCGTACTTAATGGCATTTTCGATGATCGGTTGTAATATTAAGCTTGGCACTAGCGCTTGTTTGGCCTGCTCACTCACGTCCACATTAACTTGTAAGCGCTCATCAAAACGTACACGTTCAATTTCTAAATAGAGCATTAATGCATGTAACTCTTGCTCCAGCGGCACTTTTTTAATTGGATCAGTATTAAGCGTATAGCGTAAAAAGTCACTCAATTTAGATACCATCAAGTTAGCATCTTTATTTTCTTTTACCAAAACTAAGGTTGATATTGCATTGAGCGTATTAAACAAAAAATGAGGATTTAGCTGGTATCTAAGCATTTTTAACTGCGCTTCGTGCGCCATTGTGGTTGCTTTTAAGGCTTTTTGACGTTCACTTTGTAATAACTGGTAATACTTAACACCAAAGTACAAACCACTCCAACACAAAATAATATAAACAGAATCAAGTCCTTGTTGTAAATAATAAAACCATTCTTCAGGACGGTATCCGTGGCGATAAATTTCCCACAGGTTAAACTTTTGCACCACGGCCCATAATGTACCGGTTATATAAGAGGCGCCAAATACAACAATAATTAATACCCAAGGTGAGGCATTCCAAATTTTGCGATAAATATAACGCAGAGGCACAGTCATTAAACAGCCCGCATAGGCGTTTAGTAAAATAACGAATACGTAAATATCACGCATTTCGAATACTTTAGAACCAATATAGTTAACTAACGCATAACCTATCCAGCCTGCAATTTGCAAAAGCCAGAAAAAACGTTGTCTGTTATCAATTAAAGACTGCCAATTCAAAATTAATTATTACCTTGTAAATTTGTCACTATTATATCGATTTATCGTCAGGTATAGCACTACCAACTGTCTTACTTTTTAATAGCCCTATCGCAAACAATAAATTAAATAAACACTGGATGGATGCTCAGTTCTGGTTTAGTTGTTACGTTAAACAAATTAAAACTCGTGTTGCAATTACCCCTTGCGGATGGTTTAAAACGCATAAAAAAAGCGAAAGGCATCCACCTTTCGCTTATCAATGTTTACTTTTATTTTTTAAGCAAGCTTATCTGAAGCAACTTTATAAGTCGGATCTTCAATTACATTCACTTCAACTAAGTCACGTGCTTTATGAAGTAGTTCAGTACAGTCTTTACTTAAGTGACGCAAGTGCAGCTTTTTACCCGCTTTATTGTATTTGTCAGCTAAGCTGTCGATGGCCTCAATCGCACTATGATCCGCAACGCGACTGTATTTAAACTCAACAATCACATCTTTAGGGTCATTCTTAACATCAAATAAATCAGCAAAGTTTTTAACCGAACCAAAAAATAAAGGCCCATGTAGCTCGTACACTTTTGAACCTTCTTTATCAATATAGTTAGTTGTGTAAATATGTTTTGCATGCTGCCATGCAAACACTAACGCAGAGACAATAACACCTACACACACCGCAATCGCAAGGTCGGTAATAACCGTTACACCCGAAACTAATACAATTACAAAAGCATCAGATAAAGGGACGCGTTTCATCATTTTGAAACTCGCCCATTCAAACGTACCCAGCACCACCATAAACATAACCCCAACTAATGCCGCCAGTGGAATCATTTCGATTAAGCTTGAAGCGAAGATAATAAATGCAAGTAACATCAATGCGGCACTAATACCTGATAAACGCGAACGTCCACCTGAATTAATGTTGATCATAGATTGGCCAATCATGGCACAGCCACCCATTGCACCAAAGAAACCACATGTGACATTGGCCGCACCTTGGCCAATACATTCTTTATTAGAATGGCCACGGGTTTCTGTAATTTCGTCAATCAAGCTTAGCGTTAACAGCGATTCAATTAAGCCAATTGCTGCAAGAATAAGCGCATATGGAAAGATAATTTGTAGTGTTTCTAGGTTAAAAGGGACCATAGGAATATGAAACTGTGGTAAGCCACCGGCAATGGTTGCAGCTTCATTTCCTGTCATGCCTTTTAAGAAATCAAGTACCGTACGTGCTTCTAAATCAAGACCAATCACTAAACCCGTTACAGTAACAATAGCAACCAGTGATGAAGGCACCGCGGTAGTTAATTTTGGTAAAAAGTGAATAATTGCCATCGTTAGCGCCACTAAACCTAACATGATGTAAAGCGCACTGCCCGTCATCCACATTTGGCCGCCAGCACCATCAGGCACTTTAAACTGTCCAAGCTGGGCTAAAAATATAACAATCGCTAAACCGTTAACGAAACCGAGCATAACAGGATGCGGAACCATACGAATAAATTTACCGAGCTTAAATACCCCAGCCAATATTTGTAGTAGTCCCATCAGCAACACAGTGGCAAATAGGTATTCCACTCCGTGATCAAGTACTAAACTTACCATCACAACCGCTAATGCACCGGTTGCACCCGAAATCATACCCGGACGACCACCAAAAATAGCCGTAATTAAGCCCACAATAAATGCGGCGTATAAACCAACAAGAGGTTCTACATTTGCAACAAAGGCAAATGCAACAGCTTCTGGGATCAAGGCAAGTGCCACTGTCAATCCAGAGAGAATATCGTTTTTAGCAGAGCTTGGCGCTCTGCTGAGTAAGTTAAACATTGAGTTCCTCAGTTTTATTTCGCTAACAAAAAAAGCGCTAGATTTTATCAAATTAGCGCTCATTTCACAATTATAGTTAATTCAGCCTGTGTGTTTTTAGCTGCTTAGTAAAGTTTAAAGTGGCAGTGCCGTGCTTCGTTTAACACACGTCATGGTCACATTAGAATGAACCTCTTGTACATATTCTAAGCTAAGCAAGTTATCGCGTACAAAGTGCTCATAACCTTCTATGCCTTGAGAAATAATACGCAACATAAAGTCCATAGTGCCAGCCATGGTGTAACATTCAGTCACTTCATCATAGCTAAGTATTAATTTTTCAAACTCAGCTAAATTCTTTTTACCATGGTTTGATAAACGTACATGGGCGTAAACCAACATATCAAAGCCCAGCTTTTTTTCATCAAGCAATGCGACTTTACTTTTGATGTAGCCATCTTGTTCTAATTTAGCAATACGACGCCAACAAGGAGACTGAGAAAGTCCGACTTTGTCTGCAATCTCAGCAGTTGATAAACTTGCATCTTGTTGTAAAAGTGCCAATATTTGGCGATCTACGTGATTTAGAGACATTTTATTTCTTATTTATCTAATAAATTGGTTAAATTATACAGCCTTTTTAAAAAGCAGTCTGCTTATTTTTAACAAATATGCACATCAACCAAACTGGCCACTTACAAATGGGTTAGTAGCCTGTTCATGAGCAACATGGGTGTTGTCACCATGGCCACTTAAAATTGCAGTGTTCGGTGGTAATGTCATGATATGTTGCATTATAGATTCGATTAGCTGCTTGCTGTCGCCTTTAGGAAAGTCGGTACGCCCTATTGAACCTTTGAAAATAACATCCCCGACGATAACCGTATTGTGTGCTTGTTGATAAAACACAACATGCCCTGGCGCATGCCCTGGGCAATGAAGTACTTTAAATTCAAGCTGCCCAACCTTGATACTATCACCATGGGCTAACCATTCATCAGGATAGAAGGAGTTGATCGGTTTAAAGCCAAACATAGTGGCTTGCATCGGTAAATTGTCGAACCAAAAACGTTCATTCTCATGAGGCCCAATCATCTTTACCTTGTGTTGCTCGCGTAAATTATGCGCAGCGCCTACATGATCTAAATGCCCATGGGTTAACCAAATCGCTGCTAATGATAAATTATGCTGCTTAAGTGATGCATTAATTTTTTCAGCATCACCGCCAGGGTCGACCGCGACAGCTTGCTGGGTTTGTTCACATACTATAATGCGGCAATTTTGCATAAACGGGGTTACGGGAATAGTGATTATTTTCATCTTATATTTCTTTATCTTTTTGTGCTGGAATAACTATATTCTCTTCGTATGACATTAAAACTGGGTATTTCAAATAAGCTTGATCATAAAATGGGCTATGCTCATATAACCAATTTAAACGTGCATCAGCGTTCTTAGCAAAGTCTTTATCCTGGTTTACTTTTTTATCAAATTCTTGGGCTAATTTGGGGTCATCAGCAAGCATTTTTTCAGCAAACGGTATCAAAGCATAATTTTCCATATATTCAGTGCGCTGAAAAATAGTATTAAACTCTCCCCAAGCAAAAAATGAATCTGGTGCTTCAGGATGTAGCAAGTGGACAGCTAACTCTCCTGCCTTTTGCTGCGTACTCACTTCAAACCAACCATCTAAATCCACATTTGTAGCTGGTACATAATCAAAACTAGCCGACACTCTAAAACGCCCTTCAAATGGCGCTTTATCAAAACTATATTGCGCTACTTTTGCCATTTTTAATGGCTGAGTGTTGGCACCACTGAGCTTATTAACTGACACCCCATGCAGGGCTAATTTCTCAATAATATCGGTGTAAACAGGTGGAATAAAAAATGATTTTGGTACTTCAACCGTGTGCTGCACCTCTTTTTGCCAAAAAATAGGCAGCTTGTCATAATCCTGTTTTTTACCCAAATAGCTTACTTCTTGTTGATTTGACAATGGGCTCAGGCTTTTAGAATAAGCAATACCTTTAAACGCGATATGATCAGGCTGCTCAGAATAACCACGCTTAACAATTAATTGCTTAGGAACAAATTCTTGTTCTTTTTTTACTGCATTAGCGAGTTTATCTTTATGCGCTGATAATGCTTCAATAGCACCATCTATAAACACATAAGTCCCTAACACGCGTTGTTTGTATGGCTTTAAAGAATGGTTTTCAACTAAAATGGTAGGCAATGACTTTAAATCACCCCACCCGTTTGAAAACCGCGGTGTGGCAACCCAACCTGCTAAACCTGATTTAAATTCTTGCTTATCCATAACAAACACTAAAGGGCCCGGAACATGGCCTTGCTCAGTGAGGGTTTGATCAATCATTGGTTTAAAATAACGGTTAAGCGCATCTGAAATGGCAGGCGACTCGCTAGCAAATACTGGGTTATAGCCATAGGTTACATCGTATTGGTAATCAGCCCCATCAGTCACGTGTACGTCAATATACAAATTCGGATTATAATCATTAATTACTTGAAGGACGCTTTTAACCTCTGGCGTATCAAGCTTAGTGTAATCACGATTTAAATTAAGATTATTTGCGTTTGTTCTAAAACCCATTTTGACAGGGCCACGCTGATTAATACGATTAAACGCACTACTACGCTCGTGACCATCAACGTTTAATATTGGGATAAATAAAATGTTTACCTTTTTTAATATATCGCGTCGTTTACCCGTAGCAATGTCTCTAAGCAGCATAAACATCGCATCTTTACCATCAATCTCACCAGCGTGAATACCAGCCTGAATAAGCACGGTTGGTTTGGTGCTATTGGCCATTTGCCCCGCATTAAAAAAACCTTGTTCGCTGGCAATCAACATTTTTATTGCTCGTTTACTATTACTATAGCCAATCGTTTTTGATTTAAATTGAGTGGGATTCGCAGCCACTAATCTATCAACAAATGCCATGGTATTAGCATAATTGGGAGACGAGACTCCAGCAGAAATTTCAAAGTCTGTGGTTAAGGGTCCCTGTTGTTGCAATAGTGAGGTACTACTACCTTCCCATGGTAATAATGGCGGTAAATGATTGCTATTTGCCATACTTGCAGATAAAACCAATAAACTTATAAACATATACTTCTCTAACAAACCCATTAATTAAGAAAAATTATAGCAATTAAACTTTTCTAGTTGCCAAAACTGCGGTGGTTCAACAAAAAAATACAGCCAACGGCATTTTTAGTTGCAGCCCAGCCACGCTATCAACATCTACTGAATAAAAAGGGCTAATAAGTAACTAAAAAACGAACACACAACGGTAATAAATAAAGGAAAAAGCCTACAAGCGCATAAAAAAGATAATAAATTACAGGCACAAAAAAAGGAGCCATGGGCTCCTTTTCATTACTTATACAAAAACTTAAGCTGCCGCTAGGCCTTCTTTTGCTTTTGCTACAAGCGCTGCGAATGCAACTTGGTCGTAAACAGCGATATCTGCAAGGATCTTACGATCGATTTCTACAGATGTCTTTTTAAGACCATTGATAAAACGGCTGTAAGACAGACCATTTTGACGTGAAGCAGCATTGATACGTGCAATCCATAGTTGACGGAAAGTACGTTTCTTAGCACGGCGGTCACGGTAAGCGTATTGACCCGCTTTAGTAACAGCCTGGAAAGCTACGCGGTAAACACGTGAACGTGCTCCGTAGTAACCTTTCGCTTGTTTTAAAACTTTTTTGTGACGTGCACGTGCGACAACGCCGCGTTTAACTCTTGCCATTTCTAAAAACCCCTATTAAGCGAATGGTAACATACGTGAAACTAGACCATGGTCATTTTTATGAACCATCATCTTAGGACGTAGGTGTAACTTACGCTTAGAAGTTTTCTTAGTCAGAATGTGACGAAGATGCGCTTGTTTACGCTTGAAACCGCCAGAAGCAGTCTTTTTGAAACGCTTAGCTGCGCCTCTGTGACTTTTTAGCTTGTAAGCCATTGCAATAACTCCAATTGTATTGCTTTAAATTTAGTAAGAAGGCGTGAGATATATTGCTATAGCTCCACTTTAAAGGCCTAACTTACTGCTATGTTCCGGTGAAAACCCGATATAAATACCGCAATTTTACTTTAAAACCGGTTAACTCAGGTGGACATTTTCACATCACTTGCAAACCTGAGCTAAATTCGGTGCGTATTATCGCCTAATTATTACTTTTTAGCAACCGGTGCCATCATCATAACCATTTGACGACCTTCAACACGATTTGGGAAAGACTCAACAACTGCTAACTCTTCTAAATCGGTTTTAATACGGTTTAATAATTCGATACCAATTTCTTGGTGAGCCATTTCACGACCACGGAAGCGGATAGTTATCTTAGCTTTATCGCCAGCTTCTAAGAACTTACGTAAGTTGCGCAGCTTAACCTGATAATCGCCTTCATCCGTTCCCGGACGGAATTTGATTTCTTTAATCTGGATTTGCTTTTGCTTCTTCTTCTGCTCTTTTAGTTCTTTGCTTTTTTCAAAGATGAACTTACCGTAGTCCATAACCTTACAAACAGGCGGCTCAGCGTTTGGACTGATCTCTACAAGATCAACACCCGCTGCATCAGCCATAGCTTGCGCGTCTTTTAATGACTGAATTCCAGCTTGTTCGCCGTCGATGTCGATTAAACGAACTTCTAGCGCTGTAATTTCTTCGTTAATACGATTTTTTTGAGCTGTTTGTTGCCCTTTCTTGCCGCCTCTAATGGTACGTTCCTCCAAGAATATCAATAATATAAGCGTGTAGTTGGCCGTTTGTGATTGCCCTACACGCTCGATTTTTACTGTCGATTTTTGATTTCTTCACTGATTTTAGCGATAAAATCATCGACATTAAATTTGCCTAGGTCTTCACCTGTGCGAGTTCGTACTGCTACTTCTTGTTGTTCAACTTCTTTATCGCCAACAACCAGTAAGTAAGGAATACGCTTAAGTGTATGTTCTCGGATTTTAAAGCCAATCTTCTCATTTCTCAAGTCAGCAGCGGCTCTAATTCCAAGTTTATTTAATTTTTGTACAATTTCCTGCACATAAGGTGCTTGTTTATCGGTGATATTCATAATCACCACTTGCTTAGGCGCAAGCCACGTTGGGAATAAACCAGCGTACTCTTCTGTTAAGATACCGATAAAGCGCTCAATAGACCCTAAAATAGCGCGGTGTATCATAACAGGTGTGCGACGTTCGTTATTTTCAGCTACATAAGTAGCGCCCAAACGACCCGGTAATGCAAAATCTAGTTGCACTGTACCACACTGCCACGCTCTGTCTAAGCAATCGTACAAAGTAAATTCAATTTTAGGGCCATAAAACGCCCCTTCACCTGGTAAATAATCAAATTCAATGTCATTTGCTTTAAGTGCGTCAGCAAGTGCAAGCTCTGCTTTGTCCCACATTTCATCTTCGCCAATACGTTGCTCTGGGCGAGTTGAAAGTTTAACTACAATTTTTTCAAAGCCGAATGTTTCATACGTATCGTAAACCATTTTAATACAGGCCGATACTTCATCCATGATTTGCTCTTCAGTACAGAATACATGCGCATCATCTTGGGTAAAGCCACGCACACGCATTAAACCGTGAAGTGCGCCTGATGGCTCGTTACGGTGACAACAACCAAACTCAGCCATACGCAGTGGTAAATCACGGTATGATTTTAAACCTTGGTTAAATATTTGTACGTGACCTGGACAGTTCATTGGCTTGATTGCGTATTCACGCTTTTCAGACTCCGTGGTAAACATGGCTTCTGAATATTTTTCCCAGTGACCTGATTTTTCCCATAACGAACGATCCATCATCATTGGACCTTTTACTTCTTCGTATTGGTACTCACGTAATTTTTCACGCACAAATTCTTCTAATTCACGGTAAATGCTCCAACCATCGTTGTGCCAAAATACCATGCCTGGCGCTTCTTCTTGCCAGTGCCATAAATCAAGTGCTTTACCGATACGACGGTGATCGCGCTTCTCAGCTTCTTCTAAACGCTTTAAGTACGCTTTAAGTTGCTTTTTATCGCCCCACGCTGTGCCGTAAATACGCTGCAGCATTTTATTTTCAGAATCACCACGCCAGTATGCACCTGCTACCTTCATAATTTTGAAGTTTTGACAGAATTTCATGTTAGGAACATGTGGTCCACGACACATATCTACGTATTCTTCGTGGTGGTATAAACCTGGGCGATCATCTTGAGCAATATTTTCGTCAAGAATTTCTATTTTGTATGTTTCGCCACGCGCCGCAAACGTATCGCGTGCTTCTTGCCAGCTAACGGTTTTTTTCACTACATCGTAGTTTGTTTTTGCAAGCTGTAACATACGCTTTTCAATAGCATCAAGATCATCTTGAGATAACGAATGTTCCATATCAATATCGTAGTAAAAACCGTTATCAATTGTTGGACCAATCGCCATTTTTGCATCAGGAAAAAGTTGTTTAACAGCATGACCAATTAAGTGCGCACACGAGTGGCGAATAATTTCTAAACCATCGTCATCTTTTGCTGTAATAATTTCAAGACGAGAGTCGGCTGAAATTAAATCACATGCATCCACACGTTCGCCATTAACACGGCCGGCGATGGTTGCTTTAGCAAGACCAGGGCCAATATCGTTTGCAACATCAAGCGTGCTTACAGGGTTTTCAAAACTACGCTGACTACCGTCAGGGAGAGTAATAACTGGCATTATAAATCCTTACATACAGTGGTGACACCTACAATGTATCACGTGTATTTTTTAATTAATTAAATGAGAATGACTCGACAACGCTTTTACGAATAAGCATTGACTATTTTTCGCCCTCAAAGGCTAATGTAGATGCTGAGTCTGCTCAACTACAAAAAAGATATTGTCGCGTGCTGCAGCGTTAATTACAAGTTTTAAGCTACTAAAAACCACGCATTTTTAACATAAATGTGCAATTAATAATTTTTCTTCAGTCACGCCGCATCAAATTAACGTAAAGCACTATATTAAAGCAGCACACAAAGTGCTTAAACTCGCATTTTAATGCGTGTTGCGTATAATAACCGGTAATTAAGTTATAGTAGAGATTAACAATGAGAACATGTGGTGTAGAAATTACCGGTAGCGATGTACTACTTTGTATTTTAAGTAAAGATAACGACGTTTTTGATATTCGTGACGTGCGCCAAACACGCTTTACCTTAGGTAACGGTAACGACACTGAAATAATGCGTAAATTTCAATTTGATTTTGCCAAGTTAATGCAAGATTATCAAATTGATTCGGTTGCCATTCGCGAACGCCAACCTAAAGGTAAGTTTGCTGGCAGCGCTAAAGGATTCAAAATGGAAACCGCTATTCAGTTAATCGATAATCTCGATGTACGCGTGTTTTCAACCACCGAAATAAAAGAACAAGTAAAACGTAATCCGATACCTATCGCGTTTGAAGACACCGGTCTTAAAAAGTATCAAGAAAATGCATTTGTTAATGCTTACGTTTACATCATGAAAAAAACGTATCGCAGCGACGAAATGTAAATTAATTACATCCTTATAAAAACGCGTATTCGCTAGAGAGTACGCGTTTTTTTGTCTTTAAATTCTACATAAAAACAGCAATACCAATTCGCTTAACTAAGTGATCTAATTTTGAGGGAGGAAAATCGTGTCGATATCAAAGCAAAAATTTCGTTAGGTAGTTGTTCTAAATGAGAAATTTTTTACACAGCTAGCGTCTGATTTGCCCCCTCAAAATGATTTAGTATTATTGCCGATTGGTATAATACATTAGTCTAACCCTCTTCCTTTTGTCGACAATTCGTGTTTATTTAAACAGCAGGCCTCTCAAAAATAAAAACATGGAGTATGTCATGAAAGCGACACAAAAAGTGATAAAAGAAGTAGAGCAAATAAACACTATACCGCTATCAAACAGCTATTTTAAAGGAATTCAGAGCACACCACTAGTAGAACAAACCATAGGCGATTACTTTGACGGCATTGTCGACAATAACCCAGACGCTCTGGCCGTAGTCGTTGCCCATCAAAATATACGTTTGAGCTATAAGCAATTTCAACAGCAGATTAATCAACTTGCTATGGGGTTACTGGCTTTAGGGGTAAAACCTGGTGAACGGGTCGGTATTTGGTCACCGAACAATATACAGTGGTGCTTAACACAATTTGCCACCGCTAAAATAGGTGCCATTATGGTATGCATTAACCCAGCGTATCGTCCCAGTGAACTGCAATATGCACTAAACAGTGTGGAGTGTTCTACGCTTATTACCGCCACTGAATTTAAAGGCAGCCACTATATTAATATGCTGCAAAGTTTAGCTCCTGAGCTTAGCGGTTGTAACAAAGGTGAGTTAACCGCAGTCAAATTACCCACTTTAAAAAATGTAATTTGTATTGGTGATGAACCCGTCGATGGGATGTTTTCCTTTAATGAGGTTATGAGCATGCCCACCGATGCACATAAATTAGAACTGCAAGCGGTGGCCAAAACCCTCGATTGCAATCAAGATATCAATATTCAATTTACCTCTGGCACAACAGGAAACCCTAAAGGGGCTACGTTGACGCATAAAAATATATTGAATAATGCGCTTTTAGTCGCACAAGCTATGCACTTTACTGAGCGCGATAAGCTCTGTATTCCTGTTCCGCTATATCACTGCTTTGGCATGGTATTAGGCAGTTTATTGTGTGTCAGTAAAGGGGCCGCTGCAATTTATCCAAGTGATTCTTTTGATCCAAAAACTACATTAGAGGTGGTACAACAAGAAAAATGCACCGGCCTTCATGGTGTACCCACTATGTTTATAAGCGAGTTAGAGCTTAATAACTTTAACGAGTATGACTTAAGTACACTGCGAACGGGTGTTATGGCAGGCTCAACTTGTCCTGAACAGGTGATGCGTAAAGTACAAACACTCATGAATATGAATCAGGTGGTAATTGCCTATGGGCAAACAGAATGCAGCCCAATTAATAACATTACCGAAACCGACTCTTCTATTGAGCGTCAAGTCACTACGGTTGGCCGAGCACTTGCACACACCGAAGTAAAAATTATTGATGAGGTTGGTGACATTCAAAAAATCGGGCAGCCTGGTGAAGTATGTAGCCGTGGGGCCGGCATTATGCGTTGCTACTGGAATGATGAAGAGAAAACCAAAGCTACTATCGACAATGACGGCTGGCTGCACTCGGGCGATTTAGGGGTAATGGACAGTGAGGGCTTTGTCAGCATTGTTGGCAGAATTAAAGACATGATTATTCGTGGTGGTGAAAACATTTATCCGCGTGAAATTGAAGAAGTGCTTTACACCTATCCGGGTATACAAGACGCCGCTATTTTTGGCATTAGTGATGAAAAATTCGGTGAAGAAGTCTGTGCTTGGATCCAGCCTAAAGAAGGTGAAGTGCTTGATGAGCAGGCAATTCGTCTGTTTTTAAAGGACAAACTCGCCTACTTTAAACAACCTAAATACATTCGCTTTGTTGAAAATTACCCGATGACGGTAACCGGCAAATTGCAAAAATTTAAAATGCGTGAACAAATGCAAGAAGAGCTCGCCGAGTCTGCATTTTCGTAATCCGATTCAATGCGAAGCACTATCGGCTTAGTGCTTTGCATTGTCTTACTCAATTTCAGGTTGTTTAGGGTCAACAAAATCGGTAATACTGATATTTCGTCCTGCATTTTTAGCTTTATAAACCCCTACATCAGCTGTTGCTAACAATGATTTTATTGAAGGTCTGTATGTCGTGTATTGATCAATTGCAATACCGGCAGAGACAGTAATACGGTTAAAAGGTGAATATTGGTGTGCAATGGGGTCGTCTGCGAAGCACTTAGGTAAGTCACTTAACCAATCTAGCTCATTCGCTAGCAATGTTTTTACTAATATGAATTCTTCACCACCAAAGCGCACCACAATATCAGCGTCACAATGTTTTAATCGGTTTGCTACTGCTATTAGTACGTTATCTCCCTCTAAGTGGCCGTAGTTATCGTTATATTTTTTAAAATAGTCGATATCAATCATGGCTAACCCTAAATATTGTGATGGCGCTAACTTGTTAATTAATGCTTTACAGCGCCGATCAAAACTATGCCGATTATGCATACCTGTTAACTGATCGGTGTTAGCTTTTTCCGTTTCAAATAACTCCGCTTTATATTGCTTTCTTAATAAGGTATCTAGTTGATATTGCACAATAGCCAATACAATCACCATGCTAAAATAAAAATAAAGTGTCCATACAATCGAAGTAGAAGAAAAAAGCTCAATAAATATCAAGGCAATGCCGATTATTGACCATAAAACCAGTTTATGTCCTAAGTGCAGCATCGGTATGGCTATAAATGCAGCCGCTACAAGCATAGGCCCTCCCTCTTTCAACTCACCGTAACGCTGAACATATACCCAGAAGAAATAACTAAATAAAAAACAAAATAAAACCGCATAAATAAAAAAGCGCGAATGTAAGTACTCTGAACTTAGTGTTTTATTTATAATAATCAGAACTATCGATAGCAATACCATAACTACACGTAAAATTGTTATTGTTGAATTAGCAGGCTCTTGTTGATTAAACCAAGCCATAAAAATAAAAGACAATAAAAAAAGTGTTACAAGGTAGAGTGATGCATCAGCAAGGCGCATTGAGCTTTTATTAAGTTGATTTTGGAAGTCGTGCTCTGTCGCACTTGAAAAATAAAAAATTGCGGGAATAAGTCGCACCTGCACTCTCCTTAATAAGCTCACTGATCCTTATCCAAAGTATAGTTTATTGTTATTAATTAGCGAGTTAAATTTACCTTATTAAATAATATTATACATTATTTTTGCTATATCCTGAACAATTCTTATTCAGGATATAACGAATAAAAGTAGAGAGTTAATTAAATAGCCGAGGCGCTACTATACAACGCCTTGTTCAATCATTGCATCGGCTACACGTCTAAAACCAGCGATGTTAGCGCCTAGTAATAGATTACCAGGCTGATCAAATTCTTTTGCGGTATCGCTTGCTGTTATGAAAATATCTTTCATTATTTGCTTGAGCTTTTCATCAACTTCTTCAAACGTCCAGCTTTGCATACTGGCATTTTGCGCCATTTCTAGTTGGCTGGTTGCCACGCCACCGGCATTAGCCGCTTTGCCAGGGCCATAAGCAATTTTTGCTTCAATAAAGCAATCAATCGCTTCTTTGGTTGAGGGCATATTGGCACCTTCACATACTAATTTACAGCCATTATGAAGAAGCGCTTTTGCATCAGCTTGAGTTAACTCGTTTTGCGTGGCACAAGGGAATGCCGCATCCGCACTGTAGCGCCATACCGTATGACCATCTTGAGGATATTCGTCACGCGGTGTGTAATTAGCTTGAGGATGAGTGTCTAAGTAGTCACTTAAACACCCTCTTGATTGCTCTTTGAGCTGTTTTATCAGCTTTAAATCAATACCATTCTCATCGTATAAAGTGCCTTTAGAGTCACTACAGGTAATTGGCGTTGCATTAAGTTGATATAACTTTTCCATGGCATAGATAGCCACATTACCAGAGCCTGAAATTAAACAGCGCTTACCCGATAAGCTATCGTTACGCTCTTCAAGCATATTATTAGCAAAATAGGCAGCGCCATAGCCAGTGGCCTCTTTACGGGCAAGCGATCCACCCCAAAGTAAACTCTTACCCGTTAGCACCCCTTCATAACGCCCTGTTAAGCGTTTGTATTGACCAAACATATAGCCAATCTCTCTGGCACCTACGCCAATATCGCCGGCAGGTACATCGGTAGTCGGGCCAATATGGCGGTATAGCTCGTTCATAAAGGATTGGCAAAAACGCATAATTTCGCCATCAGAGCGTCCTTTAGGATCAAAGTTCGCACCGCCTTTTCCCCCACCAATAGGCAAACCTGTTAGTGCATTTTTAAAAATTTGTTCAAAGCCTAAAAACTTTATAATGCTGGCATTTACACTCGGGTGAAAACGTAAGCCGCCTTTGTAAGGCCCTAACGCCGAATTAAATTCAATACGGTAGCCTTTATTCACTTGAATATTGCCCTCATCGTCAACCCAAGGCACACGAAACATTAGTTGGCGCTCTGGCTCTACCATTCTTTGAATAATTGCTTGTTGTTGGTAATGACTTGTTTGCGCAAATACAGGTTCAAGTGAGTCAAGCACTTCTTCCACTGCTTGATAAAACTCACATTGCGCAGGGCTCGTTTGTTTTAACTGCGCAATGGTTGTGTGTATATAATTCATATTTATTCTTCCATGTAGGTATTTTTTAATTTGAAATAGGAAAAATGATCAATGCTATTGTTAGTGAAGAAATTAATTATCCGATCATTATTTTCACACTTTAACATCATAGATAAACTGGATGCACGTGTTTGATGTTGAATTAAATTGTTGTTTCTTTTGTATAAAAACTCATTAAAAAAGAATTTATATGCTAAAAACACCCATTTGAATGAATAACACGTTAAAAGTATTAAAAAAATAGTAAAACAAAATACGACTCTACATTTTTACGAGAGCGACAAAATAAACTGCTTTATGAGACTGAAGTTGTAGAAGGATAGACTGATAATTGAGTAAATGTGGAGAGGTCAAAATGGAGGTTGTATTCAACCTCCATAAAATGCATTAAGCTTTTTCGCCATCTGGGCGAAAAGTACGCTGTACACCGGTTAAAAATAAACGCAATATTTGATCGTTACACACACGGTAATGCTTGTTTTCAACTTTACGTGAAAATGCGCTTAGCTCATGTTTACTTAAATCAAAATCAACCAACGCCAAGGTCGCGATCACGTCTTCTGCTTTCATATTTAAAGCAATACGTAGCTTCATAAAAATAATATTGTTGTTCAATTTACTTTCAGGCTCTGGCTGCTCACCTTCACGCTTGCCGCGCTTGGTATTTATAAAACCATTTAAAAATACCGCAAATTCAGTGTCACTTATTGGGGTATACCCAGGCTCGCCCTCTTTAGTTAACCATGCAATCACCTGCTCAGTGCTTACGCTCTGCGCTGCTGCGGCGAAAACATCAACCATAGCTGAATCAGTTAAATCAAAGGTGTAGCGAATACGGCGTAAAATATCGTTATTTGTCAAAGTAAATCCCAAGGTAAATAAGCGCTCAGCAAACAAAAGCTGTTTAGTAGCGGCGCAGTTTATCAGAGTTACACTAAGCACCCTATTAAATACTGTGTTTAATTACCCAATACCTTTGCCGGATCTACGCGTGTTGCTTGCCATGCTGGATATAGCGTAGCAAATATCGCAAGCACAAAGGTGGCTATAACGGTCAACACAATATCTTGCCAAACTAATTTACTGGGCAAAAATTCGATAAAGTACACACCTTCTAGCGGGTTTTCACCCAGTAATAAGCTCAGCCAAGTAAATAGCTCACTAATATTAATTGCTAAAATCACGCCAACAATTGAGCCTAAAAGTACACCCACAAATGCTTGGGTTAAGCCTTGCATGACAAAAGTAGCCAATATGGTACTGTCTTTGGCACCCATGGTTTTTAAAATAGCAATATTGCCTTCTTTTTCACGCACTTCCATTACCAGTGAAGACACAATATTGAAACTCGCCACCGCGATAATTAAAAACACCACAATATAAACAATCGTGCGCACCATTTGAATATCTTGATACAAGCTACCTTGCGTTCTGAGCCAACTCGAAATATACACATAATCGGTAATGGTCTGGCCAACACGAAGCGCTATTTGATGCGCCGAAAACACATCATCAACACGCAAGCGTAACCCTGTTACTTGGCTTTGATCATAGCCTAAGGTTTGTTGTGCTTTGTTAAGATGAATAAAAGCAGCGCTGCTGTCGATTGGTCCGCCCATTTCTATAATGCCGGCAAGCGTGAGGGTAACGCGTTTTGGGGCGAGTAATGACTGGCCTTTTTCACTAATTTGCGGGATTAACAAGGTCACATTATCACCTAATGCGATATTAAGTTGCTTAACAATTTGCTTGCCTAAAATAACATCATCACCTGTTAACTGGCTGACTAATTTACCTTGTGTAAATTGGTTTATGGCTGACACATCACCTTCCAACGAAGGCTCAACACCTCGGATCTCAACCGCTTTTAATTGGCTTTTAAATTGCGCCATCCCATTAACAGCAATAAATGGGGCTGCGCCCGTTACGTGTGGTTGCTGTTTTAACTTTTCGACTTTAGTGGGCCAATCGGCAATCGGCCTACTTGGGGCAACATATTCAACTTGCGGCACTACACTCAATAAGCGATGCACTAATTGCTGCTCAAAACCATTGATCACCGATAACGCCACAATTAACACGGCAACACCAAGTAAAATACCAATAGTGGATGCTTTGGCTATAAAACTTACGAAGGCATTTTTTTCATCTTTATGGCCTGAATAGGCTCTAAAGCGTTTACTAATAAAGGCACTAAGCAACATGGCTAGACTCTTTTATTGATAGTTTACCATCATCTAAGTACGCTATTTTACCCAGCTTATCTGCCAGTTCTAAATCATGAGTCACTACCACAAAGCTGGTGTTTAAACTTTTATTTAACTCATTAATTAAATCGTAAATTTTAATCGCATTTTGCTTATCTAAATTACCCGTTGGCTCATCAGCAAGCACCAGCGCAGGCTCTGTCACTAAAGCGCGTGCAATGGCAACACGCTGACGTTCACCACCAGAAAGAGCCGAAGGCTTATGGCTACTTCTATGTGCAAGGCCTACCTTATCTAGCATGTTAAGTGCTTTCTTTTTGGCTTCTTTCGCGCTCAACCCTTTTATGAGTAATGGCATGGCAACGTTTTCAACCGCACTAAATTCCATTAATAAATGGTGGAACTGATAAATAAACCCTAAGTTTTTATTTCTGAAAGCCGCTTGCTGCGAGCGAGATAACTTAGCAACGTCTTGGTTTTTTATTTTTGCACTACCCGCACTGGCCGTGTCTAAGGTGCCTAAAATATGTAACAAGGTGCTTTTACCTGAACCTGAGCTGCCTACAATTGCCAGCATTTCACCTTGCGTTAGGGCTAAATCAACGCCTTTTAATACCTCAACCTGATTTTGCCCGTCTTGGTACACTTTACTTATTTTTTCACAACTAATTACTAAATCATTCATAACGTAATACCTCTGCTGGGTTTACTTTAGCGGCTTGGCGTGCTGGATATAAAGTCGCTAAAAAGCTCATTGCTAAGCTTAAAACGGCAATAACACTTAAACTAACCACATCAAATTTGACGGGGAGTGAAATTCCCGATAGTAAATTTAAACCAACCAAAGCCAGCAGTTCATTTATATATAAACTTAATAAAAGACCTAAAAAAGCACCCACGGCCGTGCCAATTACTCCGTTATAGAGCCCTTGTACCATAAATACGGTTTGCACTTGGCTTGGTGTGAGTCCTAATGTTTGCAAAATTGCTACTTCGCTTTGTTTTTCACTGACCATCATGGTCAGTGCCGATACAATATTAAATACCGCCACCAGCACAATTAAGCCAAGGAGCATAGACATGATGCGTTTTTCCATCGCAACGGCGGCAAATAAAGTGCCTTGACTGCTTCGCCAGTCGGTGAGTTTAAAGTCATTGAGTATGTGTTGGCTGTCTTGCATAAATTGGTCAAGTGCAAACGGCTCATGCAGTGACACGCTTAAATTAGGTACCGTATTGTTGCTAAGTTTTAAAACCCGTTGTAGTGATACGCCACTGGTAAATGCCAGTCCCATGTCTATTTCAGAGCCAGTTTCATAGATAGCAGCAATTTTAAATAAACGTTGGCTTGGCATGCGCCCAAGTGGGGTGTACGTAGATGCGTTAGGCATAATTACACGTAACTTATCACCTAAACCAACGCCAAGTTTGCGGCTTAAATAACGACTTATTGCAATATTATAATTATTGTTTAGTACATTTTGCCAATTGCCTTGCACTATTTTGTCGGTGATTTTATATAGCGAGCCGTTGTTGTCGTAAAGGCCTTGTAATAACACCCCGTGAAGATCTTTATTGGTTTGCAATATGGCTTCACCGTGGCGATATAAACTAACATGATCAACATACGGTGATTGCTCAAGCGCAGGTTTTAGCGAATTCATTTGCGCTTTGGAGTGATCTTTGGCTTGTATTTCAACGTGAGGAATAAGCCCCAACATATTTGATTTTAAACTACTCTCAAAGCCGTTCATTACACTACTGACCGTAAAAAGCGCCATTAAACCAATCGCTATACCTGCAATAGAAAAAAACGAAATGAACGAAATAAACGCATTGCCTTTAGAGGAGCGGCTATATCTGAGTCCGATAAATAGGCTAACAGGTTGAAACATATTAATTAAAACATTAATGCCAAAAGTGTGGCGTTATAGTAGCACGAACTCAGCGCAATTGAATATCACCATAAATGTAAGAAATAATTTATAAATCTGACACTTGGCTATATTTTAAACAAGCCAGTAAACCCTGCTAAACTTTCAGCCCTGTTACTAAGTAATCAAGTAATACCCGCACATTAGTAGCCACAAATTGCCGTGGCGGATATAGACCCCACACGCCCTCTTGTTGTGGTTGGTATGCAGTTAATATAGGTACTAACTGACCGGATTTAATTTCATTTTCAATATAGTAATCAGGCAACTGAACAATACCCAAACCCTTTATAGCGCCGTCAACCAGTGCCCAGCCGCTATTACAATGCAATCGCCCTGCGACCTTAATATGTTTATCACGATTATTTTCATTTACTCGCCAATAACTACTATTGCCAATTAAACATTGATGATTGTTAAGCTCCCCCAAAGTGTGAGGCTCACCAAAACGCGCTAAATATGCAGGTGAAGCACACATAATAAATCGTCGCGAGCTCAAGCGCCGCGCTTTTAAGCTTGAATCTTTTAAATGGCCTAGTCGAATGGCTAAATCAAAGCCCCCCTCTAATAAGTTTTCTTGCTCGTTAGAGAGCGTTGCGATTACTTCTACCTCTGGGTGATCATGCATAAATGAATGCACAATGGGCATAATAAAACTTTCACCATACATAACCGGTGCTGTTAATTTAATTTTACCTTTAGGTGAGGTTTGTACCGATGCTAAGCCTTGAGTGGCCTCGTCCATTGCGTGCTGTAAATGTTTAACTTGGTGTAAAAACTGCTCGCCCTCTTTGGTTAACACAACCTTTCGAGTGGTACGTGTTAATAATTGCGTATTTAACCGTTGTTCTAGCTTTGTAACATGGCGGCTAATATGAGCAACCGATAAACCTAACGTCTGTGCAGCTTGGGTAAAACTCCCCTCTTCGCCAACAGCAATAAACTCATCAATACCTTCCCAACGCATAATTATTACCATACTGTAAAAGTGTTTTATTAAATTGAAGATTATCATTATCTGAGAAACAAATACAATAACCTCATCACCCAAACAGTATGGGTCTACAATTCATATTCAAACCACTACAAAGGATATACACATGTCTGAATTTATAAAATCAAAAGCAGCGATTGCCTGGGGCCCTAATCAGCCTTTAAGCGTTGAAGAAGTTGATGTGATGATGCCTAAAAAAGGCGAAGTAATGGTCAAAATCACTGCCACTGGTGTGTGCCATACAGACGCTTTTACTTTATCAGGTGAAGATCCTGAAGGTATTTTCCCCGCTATTTTAGGTCATGAAGGCGCTGGGGTGGTTTACGCTGTGGGCGAAGGCGTTTCAAGTGTAGAAGTTGGCGATCACGTTATTCCTTTATACACCGCAGAATGTGGTGAATGTAAAATGTGTACTTCAGGTAAAACAAACTTGTGTTCAGCAGTTCGCGAAACGCAAGGTAAAGGCTTAATGCCAGATGGCACCACTCGCTTTTTCAAAGATGGCGAGCCTATTTACCACTATATGGGTACATCTACATTTTCTGAATACACAGTATTGCCAGAAATCTCATTGGCTAAAGTAAACAAAGAAGCGTCGTTAGAAGAAATTTGTTTATTAGGCTGTGGTGTTACTACCGGTATGGGCGCTGTAACAAATACGGCTAAAGTAAAAGCGGGCGATACCGTGGCTATTTTTGGTTTAGGCGGTATTGGTTTATCTGCCATTATTGGCGCTAAAATGGCTGGTGCTAGCCGTATTATTGGTATTGATATTAATACCTCTAAATTTGACTTGGCGACCAAACTAGGTGCTACCGACTTAATTAATCCAAAAGACTTTGACAAGCCAATTCAAGAAGTCATTGTTGAGATGACCGATGGCGGTGTTGATTACTCATTTGAATGTATTGGTAATGTTGATGTGATGCGCTCTGCGCTTGAGTGTTGTCATAAGGGTTGGGGAGAGTCTGTGATTATTGGTGTAGCCGGTGCTGGCCAAGAAATTTCAACTCGTCCGTTCCAACTTGTTACTGGCCGTGTATGGCGTGGTAGCGCATTTGGTGGTGTTAAAGGCCGCTCACAACTTCCTGAAATTGTGGAGCGTTACATGGCGGGTGAATTTGCGCTAAACGACTTTATCACTCATACCATGAGCCTAGAAGAAATTAACGATGCCTTTGATTTAATGCATGAAGGTAAAAGTATTCGTACTGTAATTCATTACTAATACGCCCATTTCACTTAATTACCATCACAAGCCGTTGCTATTAAGTAACGGCTTTTAAGGATTGTTATGTTAGAAAATATTTCAACCGCTAAAGTAGCTGGCGGATGGCATAAGCAATACAGCCATAGCGCCTCAAGCACTCGTTGTACTATGCGTTTTGCAGTTTTTTTACCGCCAGGCGCCAGTGAAACCAATAAGGTGCCGGTACTGTACTGGTTATCAGGTTTAACCTGTACCGATGAAAACTTTATGCAAAAAGCAGGCGCATTTAAAAAAGCAGCGGAGCTGGGTATCGCCATTGTAGCGCCAGATACGAGCCCACGTGGTGATAACGTGCCAAACGAAGACAGCTATGATTTTGCACAAGGTGCTGGGTTTTACCTTAATGCCACAAAAGCGCCCTACAACACCCATTTTAATATGTATGATTACGTTGTTAATGAGTTACCGGCACTAATTGAGCAACACTTTCCTGTTACAGATAAAAAAGCAATTAGTGGTCATTCAATGGGCGGGCACGGCGCATTGATGATTGCACTTAAAAACCCACAATCGTACACCAGCTCTTCGGCATTTAGTCCTATTGTTAATCCTATGGCGTGTCCGTGGGGTGTAAAAGCATTTACAGGCTACTTAGGCGACGACAAAACAACGTGGGCACACTACGATACTTGCGAATTAATGCAACAAGCCGAGCAAGCTAACTATTTACCTATGCTGGTAAGCCAAGGTGATGCTGATAACTTTTTAGAAGAGCAGCTTAAGCCGCAAAATTTGGTCGATATCGCTAATAAAAAAGCGTATCCGCTGCAGCTCGAAATGCACGCTGGCTACGATCATAGTTACTTTTTTATTAATAGCTTTATAGACCAACACTTATTATTTCATCATCAGTTTTTATCGGCTTAGATTCATTACTGTGTAGAGTAGATTTATCTACTTCTACACATTCTTTTAAGACCTTAGTAACCTGCCTACACTTTTTAATCACACCGTTATCTTCTTTTATAAATTCAATTATGGCTTTATCAGTTTCGTAACCAAGTTTGCTAAAACTAAAACTATCTTTATCCTTTACAAAACTATTAGTGCTATTGATGTTTAACTTGGATCTCGCCGTTTCATCCAAAAATATACCCATTACTGTGCAACCACTTAATACATTTGAAAAGATAATAATTAATAAAATGCGCATGTAAACTCTCGTTGCAAATAAGCCAAATTATATACGACTTAAAAAGGGAGTGTTGTAAAAATATGTAAGCCCCACAATTTTACATAATAGAGTTTGCTTGTGTGGTACGCAGCTGAAATTCATTGCTGGGTAAAAACGCACTTTATTGTGTAAATATTGCTAACGCCACTCATCCCCCTCGATAAAACAAAGGTAACACAATGATTTTATTTAAATTAATACCTTGGTTCAATTTTTGCTACTTATTTAAAATTTATCCGTGGAAATAGCAATGGAAATTGATCTACAGTGGAGAGACATTATTGATAACTTGATTCATCTTGGCATGGCGTATTTACTTGCCCTGCCAATGGCATATGATAGAGAGCATAGCCATAATGGTGCAGGTCTAAGAACGTTTCCTTTAGTTGCCGTCGCATCATGTGGTTATGCACTGATTGCTATGTCAGTTTTGGAGGGCGCAGAGGCGCAATCTAAAATGTTACAAGGTATTATTACAGGTATTGGTTTTATTGGTGGCGGCGCTATTTTAAAAAATAACCAGTCTACATCTGGAACAGCAACAGCTGCGAGTATTTGGAATATGGGTTTAATTGGTATCGCTATTGCGTACAGCCGCTATGAAATAGCTATTTTGTTGGCAGTAATAAACTTCATAACGCTTAGGTATGTTAAAAAATTTAAATAATGAAAATTATAATTAATTGCTTAGCGCTGATGCGATCACCCTGTTAAATTCAATCTTCAAACTCGCCTTTTGATATAATATAACATATAATCAAGTTCATTTTTTTCATTCTTGTTAATTATATTTATGTCATTATCTTTATCGCAAAGTCGCTTGCATCATATTGATCTATTACGCGGCATTATCATCATATTTATGGTGATAGATCACGGCATGTATTATTGTCTAAATTATTCAGTAACTGATCCCATGACCATACCCGGAACAGATGCGCTTACTTTTTTCACACGCTTTATATCGCATTTCTGTGCGCCATTATTTGTATTTTTAGCAGGCCTCTCTGCCGCTATTACAGAGCATAAATACGCGTGTACTCGTCAGTTTGCTAACGCTTTAATAGTTCGAGGCTTAGTGCTTATTTTATTTGAGTTTACAATTGTGTCATGGTCATGGAGTTTTAATCCTCTTTTCCCGATGTTATATGCTCAAGTAATTTGGGCGATTGGCTGGGGCTTTGTGGTGCTTGGCTTGCTTCGCTTAACAGGTATATACCCTGTATTTATAGCTGGCTTATTACTGGTATTTGGTCATAACTTACTTGATGGCATTACCTTTGAAACTAATACAATAGCGCATACACTGTGGTCTATCGTTCATCAAAAAAATGTATTAGCACTGCCGTTTGGTTTTTCTATTAGAACGACCTACCCCGTTGCGCCTATTGTTGGACTCATGTGTTTGGCTTATTGTGCAGGTGTATATTATAAATCTCAGCATTATAGTAAAAAAGTGATGAATTACGCGTTTATTATGGGTATGAGCTGCCTAGCACTATATTCAATACTACGCGGCTTTAATTTATACGGTGATATGTCACAGTTTTCTACACATACAGATCCACTGCTGACTATTATGTCGTTTTTAAATCCGACTAAATATCCGTTGTCGTTACAATTTATGTTACTTACTGTAGGGCTTGGTTTAATTGCGTTAAAACTGTTGAGCCACTTAAAGGCTAGTTTTTCGCAAAATTTTCTGCAAGTACTAGGTAAAACCAGCATGTTTTCCTACCTCACTCACTTGTATTTGCTACATGCTATCAGTTGGCTTTTAATACCTGCTCTTGGTTTTAACTTTAGTGATATGACCTATGGTGAAACCCTTGTTGGCTTACCATCTGGGTATGGTATGAGTTATATTGCGACCATGGCGATGATAGCTGTAGTGGTTGTGCTTACCGCCTTACTCTCTAAGCGCTACTTAAACTGGAAATATCGTAATAAAAACAGCCTGATTGCTAAATATATTTAGTAATCGCCCCCACAATATATTGTGGGGGAAATACTCGATAAAATGTTTCGTCACTTTATCAGATAGATTAATTTAATTTTTTGAGTGCTTTTTTTAATGCATCATAATCGACATTTATAAATGATAACGCTTTGGTTCGCTCTTGTTGTTAATTGAACTCTGAATTACTCCAGACCCTAACGAAATCTACTAGCATGTTAGCCTCAAAATCATCACTGATATTCTTTTCATTACCATCCCAACCACCTACTTGTAACGATAAAATAATATAAGAAGGTAAACTTCCAACTCGGTCGTCATAGTGCTCCCAGACTTTTTCACCATCTATATACATACCGACATAACCAGGCTGCCAATGCATGCCATATATATGGAAACCATCTGAGGAATAATTATGATAAAGCTCGCCGGAATTTACTGACTTATGTTGGCTACCGTAACCATCCCAATGCAGAGCTGAGATACTGATGTCTTCCCCCCAGATACCTAAACTCTCCATAATATCAAACTCCATTCCCTGATCGAATGTAGGTGAGGTATCTCCCCAAGTGTCTTTAATTAAAAGAAATGGTTCTTGACCATAATTAGTATCTGCATAATTACCTCCACGCACAAAAGCATCTTCAGTCGGGAATAAACTTTCTTCATTTACAATTAAAGCGGGCCTATCAGAAATATTATTCGCTTCACTGCTAAAAATTTTTATAAGCTGGCTACGCATATAATTGTCAATCAATGCAAAGCTCGCCTCTTTACCAGAACTTTTTTGCTCTCTTATATAACTGGTAACATCCACTTCAATTATGTTTCCCGTAACCTCTCCATAGCTATGACTAAACCATAAGGGATCGACCTGCGGTTTAGTATTC
This sequence comes from Pseudoalteromonas sp. SM9913, assembly GCF_000184065.1. Taxonomy (NCBI): domain Bacteria; kingdom Pseudomonadati; phylum Pseudomonadota; class Gammaproteobacteria; order Alteromonadales; family Pseudoalteromonadaceae; genus Pseudoalteromonas; species Pseudoalteromonas sp. SM9913. Next base: position 1,535,751 of record NC_014803.1, on the reverse strand, counting down.
CAAGTTACAGTATCTTGGGACCAATCTGCGGAAAGTGTTTTATGCACAGCTATGCTGCTTTGAGTGTTTGCTTCAGAGATCTTAAATCTTAATAATGCAGAAGAAATAGTAGTAGATACATCATCAAGATTAAATTTTAATAATGACTGCCTCCTATAAGTATCGTTACCATAAATGCCTTTGTCAGGTAGTAACCAAAATGCAGGCCAAGCACCATGTACTGAGTCATACTTAATTTTGGCTTCAAAGTAACCATATTTTTGTCTAAATTTACGAAAAGTACTTACCTCAGCGGCTTTATAAAAGTAACGATTGGTTCCTTGATTTAATGTGTTTTTTTCTGCTTCAAACCGTAACATTTCATTTTCAATGCGAATAGTTTCTCGCCCAGCATTACCTGCGATACCACTCATTCCTAGATATTGCTTTCCAACATGCCAATTATTAGGGTTTAATAAAGTTGAATTAAAAGTATCTTCAAAAGTCAGCTCCCAATTACCAGCTAACGGCGGAGAAATGTTATTATCTGGCTCTCCCTCAACAAAGGAAACCGAGTCCATGTAAAATCTACCTGTTCCAAGAGGGCCTTGAATACCAATAGCCAGGACTTTCTCATTTTCATCAAGATTAAAGCCATTGAGATTGATTCTAATCGTGTGCCATGTATCGTCTGAAAAATTATTATGGCCAGGCAAACCATCCAATGTCCAAAATTCGTTATTGGTTTCATCAAGATTTATTTTTAATGAATCGTTACCGCGACGAAACATTAAAGTGCCCTTATTTCCTGATTTTCTGTATATTTTTGCCTCAAGTATTGAATTTTTAAAAGGAGGTACTTGAGCAATACGTAATCCTGATTGAGTCCAGTAGTGTACCTGCATTAATATAGCTCTTTCGCCATCAGCTACAGGCTCACCAATTTTAGTTAAAGTCGATTCACTTGATGAGGTTGACCACAATGAAGTACCATTACGTGGTTTGTCATCAAATAAAATAATAGACGCAAAACTAAGTTTAGACAGAAAGAGTAAAGTACATAAAGTGAGACTTTTTTGCCCTATAAGCCAGCGTTTTAATGGTATTAATTTCATCACTACTCCTAAAGTAATTAATAAAATTGAGTATTTAACCTATCTGAGCAAAAATTATAGTAACTATTTATAAAGTTCTTGATGCATAATAAATAATACTTTTTAACTTAATAAAATAAATAACATACTACCAATTAATTATTATATTGTATGCAACAAACCTAATATTTTCAATTTATCAAGGTGCTTTATTTTTAATGCGGAAGAAGAGATTAGTAATTTGAAGTATTTGCAAAGAGGTGAAGTTTTAATATTTTTGTTAAGGAACTAATTAGCGCATTAGTTAAACTACAATATGGGTTCATACATTAAAAAAGGCGCTTAAAAAGCGCCTTGCTAACAAGTATGTGTGCTTAGAACATATCTTGATAGGAATGTGTTGTATTGAATATAATTGCTTTTTCAAAGCCTGGCAGCTGAATGCTGTGCTCATCAATAACAATGTCATTTTCATCAATCAGCCCATCACCAAAACGATAAACTAGCGTGTATTGACCTAAATCTGCTTGTTGTTGATAGTGCTGTTGTGCTTCTTTTACCGCTGCATGTTTGCTGGTATAGAGCCCCATCATTTCATCGCCATGACGCTTAGCAAGCATTTGCATCGTTACTTTTGCTGAAAGCACTGTGGCTGTTGCATTATTACCACCAAACCCTTTAGAATTTATAAATGCAATATCCATATCACCACAATCATAGTGACTGTTACGAATATCTAAATGATCTGCATAAACATCATCAGCCACTTTATCTATAGTGGTAATACCCGGCATAATATTATGACTAAATACACCTAAGGCAATGGCAAGCTGATCGCCACTGGCAGGTGCTATAGTATGGCCAACATACGCTTTAGGGGCGGTTACTTTCCAATTATCTATTGCAAATGTTTGCGCTACTTTATGATAAATTAACGACTCAGTTACGCGGTTTTGTGGTGTGCTTGAACCATGGGCTAAAATAAAGCTACGTTGCTGTAATGCCTCTTTACCTAGTAAGCTACTGGCAAGTGCAGCCGATTTTGCCATGGTAATGTAGTTACCAGGCCCAGGTGAAGTAATTGATTTTTTTACTCCATCGGCGTTAACAAATACATCAGGCACACAGCCCATAATGTCTGCACCTAGTTCAAGTGCCAGCGCATCATCCATTAATATAGCCACTTGTGCGCCTTCACCTAAAGTAAAGCCACAGTTTTCGCCAAATGGGCGGCTGCTTCTACGATAATCAGGTTCATCGTCATTACTTAAATCATCTAAGCGGCGCAAACCTTCAATATTAGCCAGCGCACTCATATTGCCAAAGCCTTCAACCACTTCAGGGGTAATCGCACATTCTACACTTGCCACAATTGCAACACGTGTGCGCCCTGCTTGTATATCATTTACTGCTGCGCGCAAGTTATATAAAAAAGTAGCACACGCACCCGATGTAGAAAAAGTAGTCCCTACATTGCCCGTAACATAGGCATTGATAAAATCGGTCGACATTGTATTTAAACCCAGTGCTAGCTGCTTAGTGCTGACGCGATCACCCTGCTGGCGCGCTTTGACTAACCCACCTAAACCTTTATCGTCCATTTGGCCAATAACCGATGCTGAATAGGTACCAATTTTATCAGGCTCAACACTATTCATAATGTATTGCCAATCAAGTCCGGTTGATTTTATTGCATCGGTGGCAGCAAAAATAGTAGCTTGTAAACCACGAGGTTGGTAGCGGCTATTGTACATAATTGACGGATCAAACCCTGTGGGTAGTTGCCCAGCAGATTTAATTGGATTATCGCGAGTAGAATCATGTTTAATATCAAATTGAGCCGCAATAGTTACTTTCACTTTTTTATTTTCAAGCTCTTCAACGTGCCAACTTTCAGGTACTGGCGAAGGTAAATCACGACGGCGTGTTTCAAACACAATCGCGTTTTCATCCGATGCGGTTAACGTCATTTTTTGCTGCCACGGCGTGGCATCTACATCAAAGTGTTGTTTTTCAATTTTGCGAATTAATGTACCTGCAATAATTTGCTCACCAAAACGTGCTTCTATGTCGCTTTGCTCAACATTATTGCCCTGCATGTCTTGTAGTTGTCCATTCACAACACTCACTAAATTCATTAATGTGGCGAGGCCTAAAAATGTTTCTTGGCGAGCTTGAGACTCTAAGCTATCTAACACGATACGACGATAACCTTGATGAAAAGAAGTACGGCCAGCGGCATTAATGCCTCCCATGCCGACAATGACGGGTAATGCGGTCATAATTTACCTTTAAAAAACGTGTTATAAGAATATGAAGTTAGTTTAAATGGATTACGCACACATCTTTGTGCTTTAATAGCCAAATATTAAGCACAAAAGGCCAAAAACAACTGGTCGGAGCATTTAAATGAGCAATAATCCAACAAATCCACCATTAAATATAGCCATTGCTGTTTACTCGCACCTACTGGTAACTAGTTTAACCTTGCCAATTGAAATGCTCAGAGCAGGTGAAGCGTTTGCCAAGGGACACACTAGTAAAAAAAACTTCAGAGCACTGAATATTCATTTAATTGCAAAAAATATGGCTCCTATTGCAACCAGAACAGGTTTAGCCATCGTGCCTGATTGCAGCAGTGATAACGCCCCCTATTGCGATTTAATCATTGTTCCGGGTATTTGGCGTAATCCACGCCCTGTTGTTAAAACGAATCAACCAATAGTTAATTGGCTCAATGAGAGTTTTACCATGGGAAGCCATATTATTGGTGTTGGTACCGGCAATTGTTTGCTCGCAGAAGCCGGTTTACTTGATGGTCACCCTGCAACCACTCACTGGCATTATGCCAAGCAATTTTCTCAAGATTATCCAAACGTTAGCTTAAAACCTGATTTTTTTATTACCCAATCAGAGCGCATGTATACGGTAGCCAGTTTAAATGCCTTAGCTGACGTTATTGTTCATATTATTAGCCAATACTATGGCAAAGAAGCGGCGCAGCATGTTGAGCGGAACTTTTCACATGAAATACGTAAACCCTACGAAGATCAACGCTATTTAGAAGGCGCCGTTAACCGACATGCTGATGAACTTATTGCACAAATACAATTTTGGTTAAAAACTAATTTATCTAGTGAGTTAGATTTACAAGAAGTCGCGGCACAATTTAGCTTAAGCTACCGCACGTTTACACGCAGGTTTCGACTTGCTACAAATCAAAGCCCTATAGAGTACTGGCAGCAGCTACGTGTTGAAGGTGCAAAAGAATTACTGGCCTCATCGAACTTATCAATTCAGGAAGTCGCGTTAGAAGTTGGTTATAACGATCAAGGCCATTTAACCCGTGTGTTTAAAAAGGTATTGAGCCAAACCCCGAGCGAATACAGAAAAGTAGTCAGACGAAAGTTATTTGGTTAATGTTTCTTTGCCCTTGTTTGATATTTTAGTCAGGCCGTTGACAACGCAGTTTCGACCGTTGTTTTTAGCTAAATATAAATAATTATCGGCTAATCTTAAAATTTCACTCAGGTGAGTATGCTCATGTGCATCAATACCGACCAAGCCAATACTAATAGTGATGTTTAACGTGCTCTGCATATAAGTAAATTGATGATTTTGTATGTCAGTTCTTAGCTTATCCATTGTGATTATAGCGACCTCTATGTCGTCATTTACCACCAATGTAAATTCTTCACCGCCAAAACGATAAACATGTTCATCGCCTAAATGTTTTTTAAATAACTGTGTTAATTGTACCAGCACTGCATCACCGGCATCGTGCCCATATTTATCGTTTACTTTTTTAAAAAAATCCAGATCAGCTAAGGCAAAACAATAGGGGTTAGAAAAGTCGATATGGTTATGAAAATGGCTTTTAAAAGCACGCCGGTTATAAGCCTGCGTTAAGCTGTCGCGTAATGCTAAATTAATAATTTCCTCTTGATTAGAGGCTCTCATCGATTCAAAAACATGTGAAACACCCCACACGATAATATACGTCAGAGAAAGATTAATGATGAGCTTAAAATTTATTTCAACTAACCGTTTGTCGATCACATAAAACAGCAGTAACAACGTAATCAAAAAGCTAAAGCTGCTTATAAAGCCATGCTTTTTCCAAACAATAAGTAAACCAATACAGGAAGAGTACACACCCAATGCGATATGCCAGTCTCTAAGTTAATTGCGGTGATAGCAAGCAACACAACTGCAAAGTAAGTATAAATAACAGCATAGCGATGCCATAATTTAGAGCGATTTGTTCTCGTTTGGTGATACGTATAAATACAAAAAAAAGCTAATGCAAGTTCAATAAAGCCCAAAACATAATTTTTACTCATAAACACATTAACGTAAGTGACAACTAAAGCAACTAATGTAATTATTAAGCTTATATTTTTGAATACGGTTAATCTGACTGATTCTGTTTTATCAAATGAATGCTGATGCATTAATATCCCTTTAAATAATTACCTCCCATAAACTTCAAGCATATCAGCCTAGGATTAAAAAATAGATAATAACTACAACATATATGTAAGCCTACTTACTATAACAGCTAAAATTAGCCTAAATTTAAATATGCGTGAACAAAGATTGATAGGCCTTGATTAGATCTTTTTATATATATAAATTATAGTATTACTCATTAGGTGTAGTGGTATTAACATAGGGAGATAGCCGATGGATGAATTAACCAATTTGCTTGTCGAACAACACAACAATGCATCCATTAAGGCTAAACTAGCTAACTTACTCACTTTGGTTCGTAAACATTTAGATATGGATGTTGCTTTTATATCTGAATTTATTAACGATGAGCGTGTTTTTAAAGTGGTCGATAACCCCTCTGAAAACCAAATTGTTAAAGTGGGTAATGCCGATCCGATTAATGAAACGTATTGCCAACAAATCACCGACAACAAGCTTAGCCCTATTATTACTAATACCAAAGCAAACCCAATAACCAAAGCGATGCCGGTTACAAAAAAATTAGGTATAGGGGCATATATAGGTGTACCTATCAACCTGTCGAACGGGAAATTATATGGTACGTTTTGTTGTTATAAATCACACCATGATGAGAGCTTAAATGAGCGCGATTTATCTTTTTTAAATATTATTTCAGAAATAGCGACCGGATTAATTGAAAAGAGTTTAGATAAAAGCGTATCGTACAACCACACAAAATCAACTATTGAGCAAATTATTAGCGATAATGATATTAGTATCTATTTTCAGCCTATGTATAGTCAACTAAATAATAAAGTTGTAGGTTTTGAATCGCTTGCACGTTTTTTTACCACCCCTTATAAAACCCCTGATATCTGGTTTAAAGAAGCGAGTAAGGTGGGTTTAAGTGAATCATTAGAAATGCTGGCCATTAAAAATGCAGTAGCCAATATGGCAAAGTTTAATAATACAACTTACATTGCCATTAATTGCTCGCCTTCGCACATTCTTAGCGGCGCACTTGAACGAACATTACAACAGATTGACTGCACTAGGGTGGTATTAGAAATTACTGAACATTCGCCAATTTCTAATTACGAAAAAATGCGAGCTGCACTTAGGCCTCTCAGAAACAAAGGTCTGCGCTTGGCCATTGACGATGTAGGCGCTGGCTTTTCCTCATTTCAGCACATACTAGAGCTTGAGGCCGATATTATAAAATTAGATATTAGCCTGACTCAAAATATAAACACAGACGATCGTAAATTTTTACTGGCAAAAGCACTGTGTGGATTTGCAAAAGCAATCGACTGCACCATTGTTGCCGAAGGGATCGAAACCGCAGAAGAACTAAACTCGTTAAGAATACTCAATGTAGACAGTGTACAAGGTTATTTTATTGGCCGCCCCGCACCAATTGAAGATGCGCTTAGCTTCCAAAACAAAGCACTACCCGCATAAAAACGCCACTAATTAGTGGCGCTCGGTATCAATACTGTCTTTTCGATAATAGCGTTTATGATAACTTTTCACTTTAGCATGCACGCCTTTACTTAAGCTTTTAAACTTAGCTTCTAGCACGTCAACGCCGTATAAAATACCCACCACAAGCACCGAGAGCTTAATAGCAGCCCCGAGGTTTTCGGTTGCTATCATCACGCCAATGGAGGCCAGTACCCAAATGGTGGCAGCAGAGGTAACCCCGACTACCGCACCGTCTTTTGCGAGCATTACGCCTGCGCCTAAAAAGCCGATGCCGGTAATTATTTGCCCGACTACGCGAGAATGATCAATCACATCCCCTTGTAAATTAAACGCAGTCGATAAAAACAAGTAAGTACCTAAGGTGATCAGTGCAGAAGTACGGATCCCTACAGGTTTGCCACGCAATTGCCGTTCTATACCAATAATAGCCCCACAAAAAGCCGCCGTACCAATAGCTGCCCACGAGTATGGGGCTACATCGATAAAATCTAAAAATGTCACTTAAAATCCTAATCTATTATTTTTACCAATAGCAACTGCCGTTCTAAGCCTTTGACTACCAAAAGCCGACATTTTACTAAAATCGCTGCGTGCAATTGGCACATATTGACAGTCAATCGCTAATTGATTGTCGTTACCTGGTTCGCAAAACGGGTCATGTACGTACACACAGTGCGCATCTAAATGAGTAACACATACCCAATGCGGTGATTTTTTTCCATCAAACCGATAAGTGCTTATTAACAGTAACACACTAAAACCTTGGTTTAACCACGTTTCTATATCAGTTAGTTCAACATCTTTATAGGTAACAGGAATATTAGCCGAGGCTATGCCTTCAACAAATTGCTGATGTACTGTCGCCAGCACCGTTTTTTTATTATCACTGCGTACCCCATCTAAAAATAATGGCTCTGAGGTATTAACAATGACCTCACTTTTAAATCCCCGTTTATTTGCAGCCAATGCCAATCCAAACGGATGACAACCGCCATGTCCCGAGGTCATAAAAATGGTGGTGCCTTCACGCCATAAAGCTAATTCATGTGACTGACTCAGCTCTGTGCTGTTATCAAGCGAGCCCATTGCCATTAATAATGCCGCAGGCCCACAGGTAAACTCGGTAGTTTGCTGATACCATGGCGTTAAACGCTCAACTTGCAACTCGCTGGTTTGGCGAATGTTTTTTTGCATGCGCAAGGCATCACTGTGATCATCGTAATAATCACTGTATTGACCAAAAACTCGATACCCTACACTTTTATAAAGCCCTATGGCGCTGTCGTTATTTACTGCCACTTCTAAACGCAAATAAATACGCCCACGCTCACTAGTGGCTTTTTCAAGGGCTTTAAGCAGCGTTTTAGCGATTCCTTTGCCCTGCATCGTCGGTAATACGGCTAACGAATACAAACGCGCTAACCGCGTGCCTTTGTGGCACCACACCAAACCGTAACCACATAATTGCGAATTATGCTCGGCGACTAATAAAATCCCATGTTTAGCACTAAGCCAACGCTTTAAACTTCGCGCACTAAGCTTATCGTTACTAAAGCAGGCATTTTCAAGCGCCACTAAGGCGTTTAAATCACTCGCGCTTGCAGGGCGAATACTAATACCCGCTCCTGCCAAAATCGTCATATCAGACAATGCGTTAAGCATTAGCCGCGACCTCGTGCTTCAAGGCGCTGTTTAAACTCATCCATAATGATCATGTATAACTCATCACCTAAGTAACCATCTTCTACTTTGTGATCAATACTTGGGTTATCGTTTACTTCCAACACATACGCACGGCCTTGATGCTCTTTTACATCCACACCGTATAAACCCTTACCCACGGTTTTACATGCTTTTAAAGCAGCATCCAGTACAGCTTTAGGTAATTCAAACGTAGGCAATGTTTCAAAGCCACCCGAGAAAAAGCGTTTTGCGTCATGGTTATATATTTGCCAATGGTTACGCGCCATTAAATAACGACACGCATAAATAGCACGGCCATTAAGTACCCCTACACGCCAATCGTATTCTGTGTACATGTACTCTTGCGCCAGAACTAGCGCACTTAAAGCAAATAACTCACTAAGCTTAGCTTCTAATTCATCACGATTAGCAACTTTATACACGCCTTTAGAAAACGACCCTTCTGGCATTTTTAATACCAGCGGATAAGTAAACGACGCTTCTAGTTGCTCAATTGTGTCTTTTGATTGATCTGCGACCACCACGGTTTTTAAGCTCGGTACTTTTTGATAATTGAATGCATCATGTAAGTACACTTTATTACAGCATCGTAAAATAGACTCCGCATCATCAATCACCACTAAACCTAGGCTTTGCGCTTTACTTGCAAGGCGGTACGTTGGGTGATCAATCGCTGTTGTTTGGCGAATAAACAACGCATCAAATTGGGCAATATTGTCTATTTCCTCAAAGCTGAGTGCTTTTGCGTTAATACCATGTTTCGCTGCTGCTTTTATAAAACGGGCTATTGCATCTTTATCACTTGGCGGTACTTTTTCGTTATGATCAACCAATATCGCCATATCCCAACGAAAACGGCGCTCTACTTTACCAATACGCCATTGCGTTTGGGTAAACTCATTTAGCTTTTCAATAAACGCAGCATACTGCTGCTCGCTTAGTGACGCTAATGATCCTTGTTGTAATAGGCCTTGCTCATCAACAAATAAAATAGGTGCCGGATATTGTTTAAATACCGATTTAGCGGCTTTAGCTTGTTGATCATTTCCCGCATGACCAAAATAAACAGCACCATCAATATGGCCAATATTTTGTAATGACGCTTGATTGCTTCGAAGCGCGTTAATTGTTTTTACACTCGGTAATACTTGATGCTTGCGCGCCTCAGCAAGTAACGAACAGTAATAGCCTTTACTTAAATACTGGCTAGCATCACATAGGTTTATTATGCGGGTTTTTGGTTCGTTGCGTTTTGGGTAGTCACGCAAATAGGTGTCAAATGTAATGACATTTTCAAATGAAAGAGCAAGCGTTTGCTCATTGTTATCAACCACAATTAAGGTTTTAAACACGACTTTTCCTAGTTAAGTCAAAATATACAAAGCAGCCTTGCTAATCAGTTAGCTCAGCGAATAAAACAGCAAATAGAAACACCTATCGCACTAAGTGCAGCATTTAGCAAATCACTTAATACGATAGGTGCTTTAACGAATATCTACTATAAACGTTAGCGCTTAAATTGCTTAAGCGACAGGTGATTTATATGCCCTTTTTTAGATGCACACAAACGAGATATTTTTAGCGTAAAGATAAAAATTTTTGATGAACTTTTTTATTGCTAATTTGTGTTTTAAAATAGCCAAAATTTAATACTAAAAGTGATCATCATGTCTCTTCCCGCTTGTCCTAAATGCCAATGTGAATACGTTTACGAAGACCAACAGCTGCTTATTTGTCCAGAATGTGCCTATGAGTGGAACCCGAATGTTACTAATGACGAAGACGCTATTTTAGTGAAAGACGCAAACGGCACTTTACTTGCTGATGGCGACAAAGTAACCGTAGCTAAAGATTTAAAAATTAAAGGTAGCTCACAAGTTATTAAAATTGGCACCAAAGCCTTAGTAAGACGTGTACTTGATAAAAAAGATCATGAGCTTGACTGTAAAGTAGATGGCATAGGTGAAATGATGGTGACGGCTAAATTTGTTAAAAAAGCCTAAACCCATTGAGATAAACAATTAAATACAGCAATAACCTGCGTAATCTTGGCGCTTTATTACATTAACAAACTGACATCCACTTTAACTAATCGATTTTCAGCGCCTTTTAAAAAATTTTAAAATCTATATTCAGTTCTCATAGTGGTGTGTTAGTTGTCTAGTATTACTACTTCTGCTTTGTGAAAGTGTGTTTTTGCGCTTTGCAAAACATCGGCAGTAAACTTTGAGTTTGGAACTGGTATATCAATAACATTGCCACTTTTACAAAATAAAGTAACGGTATTTGACGCTAGCTGTATTTTAATTATCGCCCCTTTAGGAATAAGCTGCATTCTACTTTTATTATTATTGAACCAGTGAGGTTTTTTGCAAAGTAGAACGTTTTCTCCAATATCAGAAAAAACACGCTCAGGCCTAAAGGTTAAGTACTTTATAATTAAAGCCGTGAGTAAAACACCCGTAATTGTGACGGTAAAAATCCCTATCTCCATAATATTCCCTTAAATTTATGTCCTTTATTTAACTGCTTATCCGTTAATGATTATCAGACTCAAGCAAATCTTATAAGTTCACGCTATAAATGCCTTAGTTGTGATTGAGTGAAACCGGCTAACATCGAGTTATAAACACTCCTTAACTAGTTTATTATATTAGCTTATTAGATAACACAGTTAATGTTTCATCGTAAGCGCGTTGATTAAAATTATTCGAATGCGAGTTCATAAAACCATGCAAATAATCAACACACTTAGCGGAAACATTAGGCTTTGTTGCCAACTTAGCCTGAAGTGCTTTTACATCAAAATGTTGCTCATAGTGAGGAAAAATTAACTCTATTTCAAATGCCGGGTTTAGCTCAGTATGGTGCCTAATTTGCGAGCTGTAAAAACAAATGCCCTTAGCTATCGTTTTAATCGCCGGATGTGCAGACATTGACCAAATTGCCGATGCGCCAACACTAAAATCAATCAATATGATGTTACCAGCGAGTGGTTTAATCGCTTTTTGTAAAATAGCGACATACTCATCAAGGCCAATATGCTGACTAAAATACTCATAGGCCTGCTGTTCACTGTTAAATGCCAAATCCACCCCGCCATAGGGATCGACAATAGACTGAGCGTTTAGTTCTTCAGCTAATGCTTTTAAAGCCGCTGTTTTACCAAATATATCACTAACCAAAACTAAGTTCATAAACGGCTCATCTCTAATTTTATTCTATAAGTTTCAGGCAATTATTTAACAAAGAGGCCTACGAGATGCTGCGTCTCAGCGTAAGAGACAAATAAATACTACATTCAAAGCACTTTAACCACATCGTAACTATGTTTTACATCACCGAGTGTTAAACTAACTTCATCATCGACTTGTTTACCTAATAACTGTTGGCCTAATGGTGCACCAGAGGTAAGTACTTGAATAGTTGTGCCTTTAATATCAACGGTTAATCCACCAGCTGCAGGGCCTAAATAAAACCATTTTTGTGTGCCTGCATCATCTTCTAAACACACCAATGAACTGACTGCTATTGTGCCTGTAACGACGTCGTTGTAGATGGCTTCAAATAGTTGTATTTCTTTATAACACTCATTCACCCGATCAGCGTGACCTTGCGCTAAATACGCAGCTTCAAGCCCGAGCGTATCATATTGAGTTTCTGCAATACTTTCTTCGTGGGTCGCGGTATCGTGGGCTGTTTGAGCTGCAATTTTCGCAGTATTAAGCTGCTCTTCTAAGGCAAAACGCAGGTGCTCTGTAACATGGGCTTTATTCATTTGGAAATTCACTAAATACGGTAAAATAATTTTGCCATTTTAGCATTGTTGCTACACCTAACACTATCCCTTTGCTGTGTAACAACAATGCTGATTTAAGCCTATGGCATATCCATTAATGCCTGCGTTTGCTGATCCACTTGCTTATCGTAGTTTTTAGCACTTAACCCAAGTAGCTCGGGTAATGTTGCAGCAATACAAATGGACGATAACGTGCCTACGACTATTCCTGCAAACAGAGCAATTGCAAATCCCTGAAGCGGCGCCCCTGCTAACAGCCAAACACTTGCCACCGTTGCGAGCGTAGTCCCGGAGGTAATAAGCGTACGAGTTAAGGTACTTTTAATAGCACTGTTGATAATACTGCTTGGTTTGAGTGTGATGTTTGTTGGTATGCGCAACAGCTCGCGCACCCTATCTCCAACTATTATTGAGTCATTTAATGAGTAGCCAATAATCGCCAACAAACTGGCTAAAACAGTTAGGTTAAACTCTATTTGTAACCATGCAAATAAGCCAACCACCAGCACTAAGTCATGAAATAAAGCCACCACAGAGCCTAATGCCAAACGCCATTCAAAACGAACAGCTAAATAAATCATTACCGCGACCATCGCAGCAAATAATGCTAAGCAGCCTTGTTCAAATAGTTCATCACCCACTTGAGAGCCAATATATGCCGATGATAAAACCTCAGCATTTATAGTTGGGTTTTGGCTAATAGCCGTTTTCCAGTCATCGTTATTGCTTGTATTATTGGGGCCTTGTGTTAGTTGAAAATGATTATTGCCCTGTGCTGTTAGCTCAAATTCACCCTGATGATTTTTTGCAATAAATTGCTCAAGCTGTTTTAGTTCAACACCTTGGCTGGTGGTAAACTCTGTTAAGTATCCACCCGTAAAATCAAGGCCAAAGTTTAGCCCTTTTTGTGCAATGGTGAATACCGACAACAACACAAATATGGCGCTGATCAGCATGCCTGTATAACGTATACGAGACCCTGCCTCACATTTTAAAAAAGAATTAAGCATGCGCGTTTACTCCTGCTTTTTTACCCAGCTTTAAATATAAGCTTTGGCTTAAATATTTCGATACATACACACCAGTAAATACCGATGTGATAAGTCCCAGCGCCAGCGTTATAGCAAAGCCTTTTACAGGGCCATAACCTATGCCATATAAAATAATCGCGGTGATCATCGTGGTAATATTGGCATCTAAAATCGTATTCGCAGCTTGTTTATAGCCCTCTTGTATCGCTTGATATGGAGGACGTCCTTTGCGGCGCTCTTCTTTAATGCGTTCAAATATAATCACGTTAGTATCAACTGCCATTCCTATGGTTAGCACCAAACCTGCAATACCAGGAAGTGTTAAAACCACCCCAGGTAATAATGACATTAACCCCACTAAAGACGTTAAATTTAAAACTAACGCAACATTTGCAATAAGCCCTAAACGACGATACCACAGCGCCATAAAGGCAAGCGTTAACCCCATGCCTAACATTAACGCCGCCAATCCATTGTTAATGTTGTCTTGGCCAAGGCTTGGACCAATAGTTTGTTCATGTACTATGGTTACTGGCGCCGTAAGCGATCCTGCACGGAGTAATAGCGCTAAATCGGCAGCCGCTTGCTGGCTTTGCATATTGGTTATACTAAAGCGTGAGCTTAAATGCTGGGCTATATTCGCCACATTAATGACTTCGCTTTTTTTAACCACTTCACCTTTAGCATTTTGTGAATACTCTGAATAGAGCGTTGCCATCGGCTTGCCTATATTCGCCTTAGAAAACGCCGACATAGCATCGCCACCTTGGCTATCTAGGCTCAGTTGTACTAAAGGTTTACCCCAGTCATCACGGCCAATATTGGCATTATTAATGTGCTCACCAGTAAAAATAGGCACAGGGTCGAGCTTAATAGTCCCACCCGATTGCAAATTAAATGTTTGTCCGCCAATCTCTTTAAGTTGATAAAACCCAAGTGACGCGGTAGCACCAATAATACGTTTTGCCTCGGCTGGGTCTTGGACGCCGGGTAGCTCAATGCGAATGCGCTGCTTACCTTGGCGCTGTGTAACCGCCTCGGTAATTCCTAACTCTTCAATGCGTGAGCGAAGCGTAGTGAGTGTTTGGCTCATGACTTGTTTATCAAATGCGCTGCGCCCTTGCTCAGAATAACTCACTTTAACGACCTGTAAGTTGCCATGAGTTGATGTGGTTAAAGTTAGATTTTCAAAGCGGCTTTTAAGGTCGCTAATAACTGAGGTTAGCTTTTCAGCTGCATTTTCTAATGCACTTATTTCAAAGCCTTGGTTAGTTTGCTTTGCTTTAACACCATAGGCTTTTTGTTTAACAATAATGGCTTTCGTTTGCTGGTAAGCACTGAGTAATTGCTCATCAATGGCTTTATCTAAATCAACATCAAGTACAAACAATACTCCGCCGTTTAAATCAAGACCCAGCTTTATGGGCGATAGACCAAACTCTTGTAACCAAATAGGGCTGGTTGCATGTTCTACAATTTTAACTTGTGTGTTTGGGTAATTCGATTTTATAGCCGCTTGAGCTTGGGCACTTTGCGTAGGTGTATTTAAAAGCACATTAATTGTTGCTTGGTTTTCTACCCCTTGGCTGACCTCAAACCCTTGGCTATTTAAAAAGCGCACTATGTTTTCAGTACTTGGTATTGCTTGTGTTTTAACCTCAGGTGCGGCACTAATATGCAACCACGATTTATTCGGGTATAAATTAGGTAAAGCGCTTATTGCCAGTAAAACCAATACAACCAACATGGCTACATAGCTTAATTTAAATTTAGCCATAAATGGCTTTTTTTGTTTTTTAAAACTTAACATAGTTGTTCCTTATTACTAGGCATAGCTCAGTAACGTACCTATTAGGCACAATTAAAATTAAGGTCAAAACGCGATGCGTTAAAACCAATTAACGATAATTAAGGAACTTTAAGCGTGGTAGGTGGTTACAGCGGTGTATAACAGATTCGCATCTTTCCAGCCGCTCAAGCGCGACTTTTTACTTTTAAAAACCCAAGTATACCAAGGCTGATTTATGGTGACTGCTTGCGGTCGCAAAAAAATATGCCTACACCCATTTAGCGCAAAAAACTCATGCACTACATCGTATTCAGGATCGCCCTGCGCACTGTGTAAAAATAAAAATGAGTTATTGGCTGTTAGCCTAGGTTGATGCGCAGCAAACTCAGAATGCTTTGAGTTTTTATGCTGTAAATTACCTAGCGATTTTAACGGTGTGGGAGCGTTAGTTAAATTTTCGACATTAACAACATGGCTATAACTGCTTTGGTTACTGTTTAATTCGTGCTTTACGCCCATAGCATGGCTTTGCACACTAAAGAGTGCAGCAAAAAACAAGCAAGTAGCTAAAAAAACGCGAAATTTTAACATCTGTCATTTAAAACTAAAATAAAGGATAGCTAGTATATAAGGGCAGCTAATTAAAATACAATAGCCAACATTAAGCTATTTCATTTATATAAAAACAATACTGAGATCCTCGATGCGCTCCAGACAAAGTTCAGTAAAACGCCCCGACGCTATGAATTTAAAACAAAGCATTCAAACTCTTTGGCCTTATATCACTAAATTTAAAGGTCGTGTGCTGATTGCCATATTAGCGCTAGTCGGTGCTAAAGGCGCGACATTGCTCATGCCATGGGCTTTAAAAGAAATAATTGATGCGGTTGATAAATCAATTAACCCGCTACTGCTCGTCCCAACCTTATTACTCGTTATGTACGGCGCACTGCGATTTGCCAGCGTGTTTTTAGGTGAAGTACGCGATGCTGTATTTTCTCGAGTCACCGAGCATGCCATGCGTGATATTGGCCTTAAAGTATTTAAACATTTGCATTCGTTAGATTTAGCCTTTCATTTAGACAGACAAACTGGCGGTATAAGTCGAGACATAGAGCGCGGCACCAGTGGTTTGAGCTTTTTAATGCGCTTTTTAATGTTTAATATTGTGCCCACGTTGTTTGAAATAATGACCGTGGCGATTATTTTTGGCACCTTATTTTCTATTTGGTTTGCGCTGATCACCCTACTTGCTGTGGCTATTTATATCTTTTTTACCGTGGCAGTTACCCAATGGCGAAACCGCTTTATTCGCGAGTCAAATGCTGCCGACAACCAAAGTAACACACGCGCCATCGACAGCTTATTAAATTACGAAACCGTTAAATACTTTAATAACGAAGAGTATGAAGCTAAAACTTACGATACGTTTTTAGCAACCTGGGAACAAGCACGATTAAAAAACAGACTCTCGTTACTGGCGCTAAATTCAGGGCAAGCACTCATAATTGCCTGTGCAATAACCGCATTAATGTGGCTTGGCGCAAGCGAAGTTGTCACGGGCGAGTTAACGATTGGTGAACTGGTGATGATCAATGCGTATATGATTCAACTCTTTTTACCGCTCAACTTTTTAGGGTTTGTGTATCGCGAAATACGCCGTGCCCTCACCGACCTTGAAAACATGCTCGGCCTGCTTAATACACAACCTAAAGTGGCGGATGCTCATGAGGCTAAAGAATTGGTCATTAAACAAGGTGAAATTAGCTTTGATAAAGTAAGCTTTCACTACGACAGTAAAAGGCCTATTTTAAAAAGCATTAGCTTTAATGTTGCTGCCGGCTCAAAAGTCGCGATTGTGGGTGCAAGTGGTGCAGGAAAAAGCTCATTAGCCCGATTACTGTATCGCTTTTATGAGCTGTCATCAGGCACTATTAGCATAGATAAACAAGCAATTAATACAGTTACTCTTGCAAGCTTGCGTAAAGCCATTGCGATAGTCCCCCAAGATACTGTGCTGTTTAATAGCACCATCCGTGAGAATATTGCCTATGGCAGACCCTCAGCAACTGAAGATGAAATAAATAAAGCAATTAACATGGCGCACTTAACCGACTTTATAAATAGCTTAGACAAAGGCGATAAAACCCTCGTGGGTGAGCGTGGGTTAAAAGTCTCAGGGGGTGAAAAACAACGGATTGCCATTGCCCGTGCTATTTTAAAGCAATCACCCATCTTAATCTTTGATGAAGCAACCTCTGCGCTCGACTCTCATGCAGAGCAAGCTATTTTAAAAGCAATGCGTGAAGTGGCAAATGATCACACCAGTATTGTTATTGCACACCGACTTTCGACCATAACCGACGCAGACTCAATTATTGTTTTAAAAGCTGGTGAAATTATTGAACAAGGCAAACACCAAGAACTACTAAATCAAAACGGTGAATATGCCCGTATGTGGGCATTACAGCAAAAGCAGTCAAAGGCGCAATAAACTAAGCCGCTCAAGAACGATTTAAGTAGTTGAGTGTTTTTTTGCTATTTTGATAGTATTTTATTCATCTTATCGACCGGTACGGTTATTCACCTCAAAAGGTTTGTTTGAAGTGAAGTTATCAATACAATCAAATAGCTATTTTTATAACAAAAATATAACGAATTAAATAACGTGAATTCATAGGGGAAAGTAATGAAAAAAAGTTTAATTGCAGCGGCACTCGCCGCTACATTTATTACCGGCTGTTCAGAGCCACAAACTACAAAAACTGAGCAAGTCGCAGCAGTCGCTGAAAAACCACAAGCAACTGAGCAAGCTGAATTAGGCACTTTTGGGGTTGATTTAACTGCCCGCAATGAAGCTGTAAAACCAGGCGATGACTTTTTTATGTATGCCAGCGGTTCATGGTACGACAACTACGAAATGCCAGCAGATAAAACACGCTATGGTGCGTTTTCTGCGTTAGCTGAACGCAGTGAAGAGCGTGTAAAAGAAATTATTGAAGATATTGCAGCACGTGACAATTTAAATGCAGAAGAGCAACTAGTTGCTGATTTTTATAATTCGTACATGGATACCGACACGCTAAATAAGCTCGGTGTGACTCCCATTAAGCCATTGCTTAACGATATTAACGCTGTCGACTCAACTGATGACTTAGCAAAAATCTTTGGTAATTCATGGCTCACTGGTGTTAGCGCCCCAATTGGTGGTGGTATGTGGTTTAACCGCTTAGATCCTAATAAATACGAAATGTCGTTAGGTGCTGGTGGTTTAGGCTTACCTGATCGTTCATATTACCTTGAAGATGCAGAGCGTTTTGTCAAAACTCGTGAAGCGTATGTTGCACATATTGCCGACATGCTTAAATTTGCTGGTGTTGAAAATACCACTGAACGTGCACAAGCAATTTTAGCGCTAGAGACAAAAATTGCAGAAGGTCATTGGCCACGTGAAAAACGCCGTAATCGTGACATAACGTTAAACCAAATAAAACGCGACGAGTTAAGTACCCAGTACCCTGGATTTAATTGGGATTTATACTTTGCGCAAACAGGTTACAAAGTACCGCAGCTAAACGTGTCGCAGCCTGAACCTGTAAAGGCCATGATTGATTTAATCAACAACGAAGATATAAGCGTATGGAAAGACTACCTAACATACCATGCAATTAATGGTAACGCTGGGCTGTTGTCAGAAGACATATTTAACACCAGCTTTGCTTTCTTTGGTAAAGAGTTAAATGGTCAGCAAGAGCCTCGTCCGCGCTGGAAACGTGCGATCAGCCAAATGTCAGGCACTAGTTCACTAGGCTTTGCGATTGGTAAAATTTATGTAGATCGTTACTTCCCTGAGTCATCGAAGCAACAAATGTCTGAGCTGGTTGAAAACTTACGCACAGCCCTTGGCGAGCGTATTGATAACCTAGATTGGATGGGCGCAGAAACAAAAGTGAATGCGCGTGCAAAATTAGCGGCGTTTGTGCCAAAAATTGGTTACCCAGATGAATGGCAATCTTACGAAGGCTTAAGCATTAGCAAAAATGATTTAATGGCTAATGTAAAAAATATGCGTGAGTTTTTCCAAGCCGATAGCGTTGAAAAAGAGCTTAAGAAAACCGACCGCAATCGCTGGGGTATGACACCACAACGTGTAAATGCTTATTACAATAGCTCATTTAATGAAATTGTATTCCCTGCCGCTATTTTACAACCGCCGTTTTTCGATCCAAATGCAGATCCTGCGGTAAACTACGGTGGTATTGGTGCCGTGATTGGCCACGAAATGGGCCATGGCTTTGATGACCAAGGGTCAAAATCAGATGCTAACGGCATACAACGTAACTGGTGGACTGACGAAGACCGTGCTGCTTTTGATGCTAAAGCCGACAAACTGGCGGCTCAGTACAGCAAATATGAGCCAATTCCAGGTAACTTTGTAAATGGCCGCAACAGCTTAGGTGAAAATATTGGTGATGTAGGTGGTTTAGCCATGGCTTATCATGCCTACAAACTAAGCCTAAATGGTAAAGAAGCCCCTGTGATTGATGGTGTAACCGGCGATCAACGTTTCTTCTTAGCGTGGGCACAGGTATGGAAAGAAAAACGTACTGAGCAAAGCATGTTAAATCAATTACGTGGCGGTACGCATGCGCCAGGTCGCTTTAGAGCACAAGCTCCTCGTAACCACGACGCATGGTACAAAGCATTTGATGTAAAACCAGGTGATGAGTTGTACTTACCAGAAGACGAACGTGTTCGTATTTGGTAATCCCCTGACAAACGTTCATCATTTGTAACGAATAAACAACCCGCTTCGGCGGGTTGTTTTATTTTCCATTCATAATAACTGTTCCCCCCGTTACTTAGTAATCAATCTCAATACTTACTAGCCCTGCCCGGCATTTACCTTTAGAATATGGGCTTGCAAATTTTTTCAATTATTTATACATATTAAGGCGAAACGCAGATGGGAAGAGCTTACCAAAACAAAAAAGATTCAATGGCTAAAACTGCGGGTGCTAAAACTAAAGTTTATTCAAAATACGGTAAAGAAATTTATATTTGTGCAAAAAACGGCGGTGTTGATCCAGACGGTAACCTAGCACTGCGTCGTTTAATTGAACGCGCTAAAAAAGACCAAGTACCGGCTCACGTAATTGAACGCGCCATTGATAAAGCCAAAGGCGGCGGCGGTGAAGACTATGCAGCTACGCGCTACGAAGGTTACGGCCCAGGTAATTGCATGATTATTGTTGACTGTTTAACCGACAACAACAAACGTACCTTTGCTGATGTACGTGTGTGTTTTACTAAAGCAAACGCTAAAATTGGCGCACAAAACTCGGTATCACACTTATTTGATCACCTTGCTATTTTTGTATTTGACGGTGACGACGATGAAACCGTACTTGAAGCGCTAATGATGGCTGACGTTGATGTAACCGATGTAGAAGTAGAAAATGGTAAAGTGACGGTATTTGCTCCACACACTGAATACAACAATACGCGTACCGCACTTGAAGAAATGGGTGTGACAGAATTTGACGAAGACTTAATTGCCTTTGTACCCCAAGTAGAAGCCCCTATTGAAGGCGAAGATGTAGAAGTGATGGAACGCTTTTTAGCCATGCTTGAAGATTGTGACGACGTACAAAACGTGTACCACAACGCACAATTTTAAACGTTAAAGCTTAATCGTGTTTAAAGGCCAACTTAGTTGGCCTTTTTATTGATTTTAAAATGGATTATTAATTTTGAATACCCTTTCACAACTTCGCAGCGGCCAATTACTTGGTGCAAAACACCTACAATTAGTTGAAGCGCTAAGCCACTTTCCAGAGGAAATTTTTACCCTCGCGGATACCCTTGAAGTCTTGGATTTATCTAATAACAATTTATCTGATTTACCTGATGAATTTGCCTGCCTAACAAAATTAAAACGACTGTTTTTATCGTTTAATCAGTTTAAACATATACCTAAAATACTCGCTAAGTGCCCTGCTCTGACAATGGTTGCATTTAAAGGTAATCACATCACTGAATTTGCAGATCACTGCCTACCTAAAACGATTGAATGGCTTATTCTTACAGATAATAAAATAGCTAAGCTGCCTGCAACATTTGGCCAATACACTGCGCTTAAAAAGCTGGCATTGGCAGGTAATCAGCTCAGTGAGCTACCAATAAGCATGGCAAACTGCCATAACCTAGAACTAGTTAGGCTCTCTGCAAATCAGTTAACTCAAATTGATGATTGGCTATTTGAACTACCAAAACTGACTTGGCTTGCATTTGCAGGTAATTGCTTTAATAAATCACAGTGCCTTACCCAATCAAATTTAGCCAATAAACCACTGGCAGATTACTCGCTCAGTAAAGTAATAGGCCAAGGCGCATCAGGGATTATCCATCTTGCTTATTCAACGAATAAAGAGCCGGTTGCTGTTAAGTTATTTAAAGGGACTATTACAAGCGATGGTTACCCGCTGGATGAAGTTAATTGTTGCTTGCAAGCGCTTGAGCATCCAAACTTAATTAAAGTACTGGCTTACATTGAACAACAGCAACAGCTTGGTTTAGTGATGGAGTTAATTGATACAAGCTATACAAATCTAGGCTTACCGCCCAGCCTTGATACCTGTACTAGAGATACATTTGAAAGCGATTGCCACTACTCTACCCACGCAATTTATGCCATAGCGCAGCAAATGGTTAGCACTGTGGCCCACTTGCACCAGCACAATATAAGCCATGGTGATATATATGCGCACAATACCATGGTTGACCCGCACGCGCGTGTGCTGTTTGGGGATTTTGGCGCGGCCACTGATCTTACTATGCTCAGTGACTATCAACGTCAACAAATGCAGTTAATAGAAGTGCGTGCTTTAGGGTGTTTAATCGAGGATTTACTCACAACCTGCCAAGAGCAAAACGCTGAAGTCATGCACTTAAAACATATTGCGCAGCAATGCATGAGCGAAAATATCACACAGCGGCCAACACTTAGCGCATTAGCTGACTTTTTATAGTGGTTATGCGGCCATTAATATTATGGCCACAAGCTAAAATTGAACACTATTTTTGTTTTTTAAACGGGTAAATTTGTTGCTTTAGCATACCTACAGGCATGTAATCACCCACAACCCCATATTCTTTAGGCCACTCTGCTTGCCCTTTTACTGCAGAGCCAAACAAGTAATCTAAAAACGAAAAATGGGCTGCATAATTTCTATCAATTGCGGCTTTATCGGATGCGTGATGCCAATGATGAAACTGCGGTGTAACTATAAAATACTTTAACCACCCAAATTTTACATTTACGTTGGCGTGATTAAATACCGCTTGAAAGCCTACAATAATCACGTACAAACTAATAATTTGCTGTGAAAAACCCAGCACAAATATAGGCGTTAACACTAAACTACGGGTAACCAGTATTTCTAAAATATGCTGACGAGAGCCTGCTAACCAGTCCATTTCTTTGGCACTGTGGTGCACACCATGAAATCGCCATAAAAAGGGGACTTCGTGATACGCACGATGTGTCCAATACTGCATTAAATCAGCCACCAAAATAATTAAAAATAGCTGCAGTATAAACGGCATTTGCGCTATGTAACCTTGTAATGTGCTCGACACCGCCCAACCAAAACCATAATGAACAAAATGATTAGTAACCAGTAATACAAAGCCCACTATTAGATGATTGACAAAGAAATGGTTTAAATCCCCGCGCCATTCACTACGCAGTATTTTTTGCTCTTTTCGATGCGGAAGCAGTTTTTCAATTAAAATAAAAATTAAGGTTGAGCCTAATAAGTCTAATATAAACCAGTCTAAGCCAATATATGGGGTGTTATCGGCAAAGTCATTCACTTCAACATTCGGGCCGCCAAAGCCAATTGCTAGTACAATAAAAAACCACGCAGTCGCCCCCAAGCGCTTATTGGTATTTCGTACAAAATTAAGTAAACCCAGGCTTCCTGAAATAATAAGGGCAACAAACATAAGTTGACGTAAAAACTCGACGCTATAACTTTTACGCAATTCTGGAGTCGTTAAATATTCAGGGAAGTGGAATGCAAGCACTCCCAAGCAACTTAATATCGCCAAAAAGCAAGCAATGTAACCGCTGATATTACCCTCACCAATTTGCAGGTGACTGGTGCGAAATATTTTTTTAGTGACGTGTTTTAGCATTATTTTCCTTAATATAATATGCAGTCCCTATTCTAGTGCGCATATTCTAGCAAATTTTGGGCTAACTAAAACACAAAAAAAGCCACGCAATGCGTGGCTTGGCTGGATAAAGCTAAATTAACTACACGGAAAATTTATAAATAGGCACCCAGCGCTTTAACTTGATCTAACATGCGGTTTGAGAAACCCCATTCGTTGTCGTACCACGCCATTACTTTAACTAATTTACCATCAGCACGCGTTTGCGTTGCATCAAAAATAGATGAAGCTGGGTTATGGTTAAAGTCGATAGAAACAAGCGGCAGCTCGTTGTACTCTAAAATACCTTTCATTGGCCCTTCTGAGGCTGCTTTAACCACTTGGTTAATTTCTTCAATGCTTGTGTCACGTTTAGCAATAAACGTTAAATCAACTAACGACACATTAATTGTAGGTACACGTACCGCCATGCCATCTAGTTTACCGGCAAGTTCAGGCAGTACTAAACCAACCGCTTTTGCAGCGCCCGTTTTAGTTGGGATCATAGATTGAGTCGCACTACGCGCGCGGTATAAATCTGGGTGGTATACGTCAGATAAGTTCTGATCGTTGGTATAAGCATGAATAGTAGTCATGCTACCTTGTTCAATCCCTACCGTATCGTTTATTGCTTTGGCTACTGGCGCTAAACAGTTAGTTGTACACGACGCGTTTGAGATGATATTGCTATCGGCATTAATTACATCGCTATTTACACCGTGCACTACGGTAGCATCCATATCTGTACCAGGTGCCGATACCACTACTTTTTTAGCACCGGCTTCAATATGCTTATTAGCCGCTTCGCGTGACGTAAATAACCCTGTACATTCAAGTACTATGTCAACGTTTAACGCTTTCCACGGTAAATTAGCAGGATCGCGTTCTTGCGTTAAGGTGATCACATCATCGCCAATTAACATGGTGTTGTCTTTAAGCGTTACTTGCTGTGAAAAACGACCATGTACTGAGTCAAACTGAGTCAGATGAGCATTTACATTGGCTGGGGCTAAATCGTTAATAGCCACAATTTTAATTTCATTATTTTGCGCTGATTCATACAGTGCACGTAATACATTACGACCAATTCGGCCGTAGCCATTAATTGCTACATTAATCATTTTTGACTCCTATTAACTTCACATGCTTGGCGAGCAAGCGTTTCAATAGCTTGCCAGTCTTTATTTTCAATAAGTTGCTTATCTAACATCCAGGTACCACCTACACAAATAACATTGTTAAGTGCTAAGTAATCAGGTGCGGTTGCTAAACTAATGCCACCGGTTGGACAAAAAGTAATATCAGGTAATGGGCCGCCAATAGATTTAAGCATGGCAGCACCGCCTGCAGCTTCTGCAGGAAAAAACTTTAAGAACTTAAAACCATGAGCAGCTAAGTTCATCACTTCGCTTGGGGTCGCTGCACCGGGTAAAAATGGGATAGTAGACTCTTTTGCCAGCGCTAATAACTCATCGCTAACACCTGGGCTTACCATAAAGTCAGCACCCGCCTCTACTGATGCGTTAAAGCTTGCTTTATCAACCACAGTACCTGTACCAACATAAGCTTCGGGCACTTCTGCTTTCATTAGTTTTACAGCCTCAGCTGCAATGGGTGTACGCAGTGTAATTTCAAGTGCTTTTAGGCCACCGTTATATAACGCTCTTGCAAGTGGTGCTGCATCTTCTAATTTTTCGATTACCACCACTGGCACTACCGGTGCCGATGCTAAGATTTTTTCAATACTCATTACTTGTTCCTCATTACCCAATATGGCTAATTATTATTCAAGTCCAAAAGCACTTGCACCTAAATCGGCACTGCTTACTATGTTTCTAAATCCAGTAAATAATTCACGACCTGTACCAAACGTTTGGCTTGCTTGGCTAATTTGCGGCTCTCGTTTAGCAAGCTCTTCATCGCTAACATGCAGTTTTAAAATACCATTTGGCGCATCTAGAGTAACAATATCGCCTTCATGAATTTTAGCAATAATCCCACCTTCAACCGCTTCAGGTGCTAAATGGATTGCCGCTGGTACTTTGCCTGATGCGCCCGACATACGACCGTCGGTAACAATAGCCACTTTATAGCCCTGATCTTGTAATGTTGCCATTACCGGTGTGAGCTTATGAAGCTCAGGCATGCCTTTGGCTTTTGGCCCTTGCTCTTTAAGTACAGCAATAAAATCTTGGTTAAGTTCGCCACGGCTGTAGGCATCTTGTAACTCACCTTGTGAGCTAAATACTTTAGCCGGTGCCGACACCACTTGATGAGACTCTGCAACCGCAGAGACTTTAATAACCGCTTTACCTAAGTTACCCGTTAGTAGCTGTAAACCACCTTGCTTACTAAATGGGTTACTTACTGGGCGAAGTACTTCTTCATCATGTGAGTTTTCTGGACACGCTACCCACTTAACTTTGCTTGGGCCGTTCGCATCACTCATAATTAGGTTATCGTCTTTATCGAGTAGTGGCTCACACATGTAAGGTGCAAGGCCTTCGCCTAAAATAGTGGTTACGTCTGTATGAAGGTAACCAGCACCTGCTAATTCACGCATTAAGAAGCCCATTCCACCGGCTGCTTGAAAGTGATTAACATCTGCAGAGCCATTAGGGTAAATACGCGTCAGTAATGGAACAACCGCTGATAAATCGGACATGTCTTTCCATGTAACTTGAATACCGGCCGCTTTAGCAATCGCCACAATATGGATTGCATGATTGGTTGAGCCACCTGTTGATAACAAGCCAACTAAGCCGTTAATAATGGTTTTTTCGCTGATCACATCCGCTAAACACGGGCCATCTTTGTTTTCAGTAAGCTGCTTAAGCATGGTTTCAACCGCATTACCGGTTAAGCCATCACGCAGTTCTGTGTATGGGTTTATAAACGAGCTACCTGGTAAGTGTAAGCCCATTATTTCCATCAGCATTTGATTTGAGTTAGCGGTACCATAAAACGTACAGGTACCCGCACTGTGGTAAGAAGCGCTTTCAGCTTCTAGTAGCTCTTCACGAGATACCAGTCCTTGTGCAAACTTTTGACGAACACGTGCTTTGTCTTTGTTTGGAATACCTGATTGCATAGGCCCTGCTGGTAAAAAATACACAGGTAAGTGACCAAATGATAAAGCACCAATTAATAGGCCTGGGACGATTTTGTCACATACGCCTAAACAAAACACACCATCAAACACGTCATGCGATAACGAAACCGCAGTAGACATAGCAATAACGTCACGAGAAAAAAGCGATAGCTCCATGCCATCACGCCCTTGCGTAACACCATCACACATCGCAGGTACACCGCCAGCAACTTGCGCGGTGGCGTCAAATTTAGTGGCAATGCTTTTAATTAAATCGGGGTATTCTTTGTAAGGCACATGTGCAGATAACATGTCGTTATATGAATTGATAATTGCAAGGTTTGGCACCTCGTCTGCTTTTAAACGCGCTTTGTCATCGCTGCTACACGCAGCCATTACATGAGCAATATTGCCACAGCCTAATCCAGCACGAACTCTTGTTTGTTTTTTTGCGTGCGAAATACGATCTAAATAGGCTTGACGGGTTTGTTTACTGCGCTCAATAACGCGTTCTGTGACTTCTTGAATTCGAGGGTGCAACATAATTTTACTCATCTCTATTCGTTAGAGGATAAAGGCTCAGTAACAATTATAGACTCCACGAAAATAACTGTACTGAGCATCTTTGACTTACCCGTTCAAAGGTACGCTACCAGGGAGCCTCTCACAACAACCCTGACACCGGTGTCAGGGTATTAACGCATGACATTGACACCGGTGTCAACCCTGAGTCATAAAAATAGCCAATTTTTTTAACATGTACAATAAATAAACGTGAATTTTTAGTGAAATACCAGCAAGCAAATAATGAAAATTAAAAGTACAGACAAAAAAAAGCCCGAGTAAGCGTCACTCATACTCGGGCTACTGTGAAAAAAGGGTTTTATTTTACGGCTGCAGTTGACTCTCGCGTGATTAATTTAGCTTCTAAAATCACTTTATATGGCGACTCTTGCGGCTCAATAATATGGGTGATCAATTGCGTAACGGCTTGTTTTGTCATTTCTTCTACAGGTTGCGCTATGGTGGTCAGCCCAGGCCAAATGTGGCGCGCTATTGGTGCATTATCAAACCCAGCGATAGAAATATCATCAGGTACACGTAAGTTACGCTGCGTAGCTAATTTGAGCACTGCCGCTGCCATGTAGTCGTTTGATGCAAATACAGCAGTAGGACGTGGCGATAAATCTAAAATACTACGCGCACTGTCTACTCCTGAATGGTAACTAAAGTTACCCTCTTCAACTAAGCGTTCGTTAAATTCAATGCCATGAGTTGTTAATGCGCGCCTGTAACCTTTAAAACGCTGCTCAGTGGCACTGTGATCTGGGTGACCTTTAATAAACGCTATGGAGGTATGTCCAAGATTTATTAAATGCTCGGTAATTTCAAACGCCCCCTGCTCGTCATTACTGGTCACAGAAATAGAATCATCATCTAAAATTGCAGAAGCGACTCGAGCATAAGGGATTTTTTTCGACTTTAAAAAATCTACCAACTCGCCAAAATCACAAAATGGCGGGGTTAATACTAAACCGTCAAGGCGTGATGACTGCAATAACTGCTCAATATTGTTAATGAGTGCATCGCCCCTGAGCTCACAAGGATGAATAAGCAAGTTATAGTTGTTCTCTTGGCAGGCAGCCAGTGCGCCTGTTTGCACACGGGTGATATAACTTTTACTAGGGTTATCGTAAATGCAACCAATGATAAAGCTGCGATTTTGTGCAAGGCCGCGTGCAATTGGGTTTGGGGTGTAATCTAGCTCTTTAAATACGGCTAACACTTTTTCGCGTGTAGCTGCACTGACATTAGGCTCATTATTGAGTACTCGCGATACGGTTTTTTTAGAAACACCTGCATGACTGGCAACGCTGTTTATAGTGACTTTTTTCATCTATTTATTTCCAAACCTATGCAAAGCGATTAATCCTGTTGGCTCGTATGCAAACACGCGGCAGCTCCAATTAATGGGATGTTGTCTTGTGTTACTAACGTCACCGGAATTTGACCTGTGTACTGCGACATAATACCTTTTTGCGAAAAGCGCTCAATAAAACGACTTTCAAGTAAACGAGCTTGCATGCGTGGTAAAATTCCACCGCCAATATAAAGGCCGCCTAAAGCGCCGTAGGCCAATGCTAAATCGCCCGCAACACTGCCAATCCAGTCACAAAATTGATTAAGCGTTGCATCACACACTTCACATTCACCGCTATTGGCTAAGCTGCTAATTTGTGCGGCATCTAAATTTTTTGCCGCCACCCCTTTAACCGCAGCCATGGCTTTATACAAATGAGCAATGCCAGGGCCCGAAAATACCGTTTCTACCGATACATGAGGGTGATCTTTTTTGAGTTCTTGAATAAGTTGACCGTCGAGTTGATTAACGGCTGCTAACGAAATATGCCCGCCTTCTGAACTCATCACCGCGCACGAATGTGCCGTTCTCACTAAGCACGCTGCACCAAAACCAGTGCCTGGGCCCATTACACCTATATTGGCAGACTCATCCGCTTGACCAGGTTTAACAGTGACATTTTGTGAAGGGTCTAAATACGGTGCTGCGTAGGCAAAAGCAGCAAAGTCATTTATAACGCTTAATTGAGCAAGGTCAAAGTGGTGTTTAAAATCATTAACGCTAAAGTGCCAACCTAAATTAGTTAAATGAACTTGCCCTGCATTTATAGGGCCTGCTACTGCAAGGCATGCGCGTTTAGGGGTTATATGAGACACTGTTGATAAGTAGTACTCGGTAGCACTTTCGAGCGATCCATAGTTAGCACTGGGAAACGTATGATTATGCTCAATGGTAAATTGATTACTTGATTCGTCGAAGCCAGTGATCAACGCAAAACGAGCATTTGTGCCGCCAATATCGGCAACCAGAATAGGATCAAAGTGTGTGCTAGAGTGTAAACCCATAGTGTTATCTCTTTTGTTTAAGTAATGAGTACTTATTATTTTAATGGGGTATCATTGATACTTATTTACTTTGAGCTATCACCTCAAAGCAGCTATCACTGTAAAAAAATGCTACCTTTAATAATAAAGGTAGCTAATACGTTTTGACAACAAAATGATAAAACGCCCTTATTGTGACACCGGTGTCATGAAAAAATCAATAAAAAAATGCCTTTATTGACAAATAAGCTTGAAAAAAATCACTAATAAACGAGAATATCCCCTTATTGTCCTCTTAAGTAAGTAATCGTGATGAAAGGTAAAGCCACCTCGTTTGATATAGCCCATTATGCTGGGGTGTCTCAATCTACAGTTTCCCGTGCTTTACGAAATAGTCCACTGGTAAATGACGAAACTCGAAGACGTGTTCACGATATTGCTAAAAAACTTAATTACAAAGTAGACAAAAACGCCAGTAACCTTCGCACTCAACAAAGCAGTACCCTAGCATTGCTGTTGTTTGAAGACCCGACCTCAGATGAATCACAAATCAATCCGTTTTTTTTAGCCATGCTGGGCAGTATTACCCGTGCCTGCGCAAAAGAAGGTTATGATCTACTTGTTTCATTTCAATCAGCCAGCGCTGATTGGCAAGCAGACTACGAAGACAGCCATCGAGCAGATGGAATAATCTTATTAGGCTATGGCGACTACATTGATTTTCAACCAAAATTTAATACCTTGCTTGAACAAAACACTAAATTTGTTTGCTGGGGAGCAAGCGTTGATAACCGCCCTGATTTAACCATAAGTTGCGATAATTATGGCGGTGGTAAACTTGCCGCTGAGCATTTACTGGCGCATAACCGAACTGATTGTGCATTTATTGGCGATGCCTCTGATCACAGCCCTGAGTTTTTTGCCCGTTTTAATGGCTTTAAAGACGAACTACAGCAAAACGGTGTCACCTTAAATGATCGTAAAATTGCCAATGCAATTTCTACCGAAGAATCTGGCTACCATGCTACTCGCTCTTTAATTGCTAATAACATTACTTTTAATGCACTTTTTGCTGCCAGCGATCTGATTGCTATAGGCGCAATACGGGCATTAAAAGAAGCCAATATTAACGTGCCAAAAGATGTAGCCGTAATAGGCTTTGATAATATTTCTATTGCCAGTTACATTAATCCGCCGCTGACAACCATAGAGCAAAACACCACTATAGCGGGGCAAATGTTAGTTGAAAACTTACTCAAATTAATTCGTGGTGAGCAAGTACAAAGCACCCTACTGCCCCCGCGTTTAATTGCGCGTGGCTCAAGTTAATACATTCAATAAAACCGCTTTTAAGAAGCAACAAAATTAAAGGCAACAGCGCTCTTTTACCTTAAATTAATTCAGGCTTTATTGCATTTTTACGGTCATTTGTCCTTTTTGCTTTCAATACTAAAGCCGGCGCTCTCGTTACATTAACAGGCTATTCACACCTCGCTATCACATTAGTTTTTTTAATCTGAAAGCAGCTGTTTTTAATGTAATTTTTCACTCGTCAATGCACTATTTTATCTCTACAATCGCACTTTTATTTTTGCTCTTAAAAGTTTAAGTGACTATTTCATGCTACTCACTATTGTTTACATCATCGGAATTACAGCAGAAGCCATGACCGGTGCACTCAGCGCTGGGCGCAGAAACATGGATTGGTTTGGGGTTATGCTAGTAGCCAGTGCCACAGCCATTGGGGGTGGCAGCGTACGCGATATTTTACTTGGCAATTACCCGTTAACGTGGGTTAAACACCCAGAATATTTACTGATCACATGCGTGGCGGGTATTGTAACCACTTGGTTGGCCAAATGGGTGGTTAAATTTAAAGGCATATTCATGCGTCTAGATGCCTTAGGGCTTGCAGCGTTTAGTATAATTGGCTGCCAAGTTGGGCTAAATATGGGTTTGCACTATGGAATTTGTGTTGTCGCAGCTATAGTAACAGGTGTATTTGGTGGACTGTTGCGTGATTTAATTTGTCGACAAGCGCCATTAGTACTTCATCATGAACTTTACGCAAGCGTAGCGCTTATTGTTGCTTGTTTATACTTAGCACTGCACCACTACAACATTGATGACAATATCAGCGTAGTTGCAAGTTTAGTAGTAGGCTATTTAATTCGTATGGCGTCGGTACGCTTTAAATGGCGCTTACCGACATTTAACTTATTAGAACCCGCTAACTTAAATAATGAGTAATAACAGCAGCGGTTAATGCCCATCTGCCCTAGCACTTTTAAATAGCCCGAATACTTTTCGGGCTAACAAACTAACCACAAAAAGAACTCCCACAGCAAAACACAGTATGCTCAAGGGCATAAACAAGCTTTCATGTAGAACACCATTATGATCAACATATTGATACACACTGTTTTCTATCAGCATAAAACCTGTGCCAAGCAATAAAAAGCAAACACTCAATGTGGCTGTTTTGTTTGTATAAAAGCGCATAATCTATCCATAACTATTTTATTAAATTGTCGGGATAGCAGTTTGAATGAGCGAATATTAATCTACAGTGACTGAGCAACATTGATTTTTAAAATAAAAGTCACAGTTATTAAACTAAGCTTTTAGACATATAATAAAATCTGTCGTCTTCTTTATCTATGCTGAAACCTGAACGTGTGTAAAGCTTGTGCGCAGGGCTTATTTTAAAAACCCGAAGCCTAAGTTGCATAGCACCTCGGAGCACTGCTAAACGAGCACACTCATTAATTGCTGCTGCACCAATACCCATATTTTGAAACGCAGCATCTACTTGTAAGTCACGTATATAGCAACCCTTATCATCGAAAGCCAAGCGCATTACACCCACTACATCGCCATTTACCACAATATCCCAATTTTCAAGGTTTACTATTTGTTCATATATTTTATGTTGCTGCCAATCAACGCCATACTGCTCATAATATTCACGCATGTTGGTGTAGGTTAACAATGCCGATGCCATCAAATCGGCTGTGGGCTGATAACACATATTCATTATCGTCATTCCTTTGTTTAGCGACCTTTATAAAGGATGCTGCGGCTGATGGTTTTTAAAATACTTATTTACTAATAATGACTGCAACAAGCTAGTACTACTGGATGTAGCCCAGTACAAACCAATTGCAGAAGGAAAATTAACGAGAGTAACCACACAAATAATTGCGGGAATTAGGAACAATAAGGTGCTGGTTTGTTCTGCGCTACCTGGCATCATCATCATAGATAAATATGTAATAGCCCCCACTAATAACGAAATCGCAATATCAGGCTTTGCAATACTGGTAATCCAAGCAAATTTACTATTCAATACAATTTGTTGCAGAGCTTGAAAAGTTCCAAGGCCAAATACCCCTTGGCTTGCCATATTAATCACACTTTTTTTATCAATAAACTTAATGTTGTGCTTTTTATACAGCGCCATAGTTAATTTTGCGATTTCACTGGGCTGGTCTTTATAGTTGCTCTTTATGCTATCTAGCTCAGGTTTTAGTGCGGCAATTGCTTTTTTATTTCTAACCATGTTAACCATAGCAACAAGGTTAATCGGCATTAAAACTAATCGTCCAATAACGGTAAACAAAATAATTGCAACCGCTTGGCTTACGCCCACTTCTTGAGTAAAAAAGGTGATTAATTGCACAATAAAAGCAGTAAATAAATTCCAAATTTCCATTTTAGTTTTCCTTTTAATATTATGTATTAAAAGTAACCACCATGACATATTATGTCAACAGTTTATTTTTAAACTAAAATCAACTCGCTATGTTTAAGGGCCAATTAGGCTGTGTTGCTCCTTAATGTTATGTGGAGTCGTTCACTAAAACGGGTGAGGAGCAGTGTCCTGCTTTAACGACTTGTATGGATAATAAACCCATAAATTAATACTTTAACCTAGTTCGGGTAATGTGAGGCCCAAGCTTTGGCTGCAACCAAAGCCTTTTATACAGTAGTTCGATTGAGCGTAGGCTCCTCTATTGAGAGACCAGTAACAAGTTAGAACGCTGTATAAACTCCAAGCATTAAACTCGGATAGTCAACGGGGCCTCGAGCCCGAATAGCAAGGCAGAGTCAGCTTATTATGAATACAATAAATAATCAAAATGAAATTAACGTCGGTGTCGATACAGGTAAAACACAACTCGATATTTATATCAGGCCTTTAGACATTTACTTTACTGTAGAAAATAATCAAAGTGGCATTAAACACGCCATTCAAATCTTAAAAAAACACCCAGTAACACGCGTTACTATTGAGGCAAGTGGACGTCTTGAACAGCCTTTTATCATAGCCTGCGCTGAGGCGATTATTCCATTCGTTATTGCTAATCCCGTGAACATAAAACGCTTCGCAGGCGCTATCGGCCAAAAAGCAAAAACGGATAAACTTGATGCACAACTTATTGCTCACTTTGGTGAAGCGATTAAACCGCCTTTATCATCTTTAAAGCCAGAGCAAATGCGCTTGATGAGCGATTTACTCTCGAGAAGACGTCAGTTAATGGATATGCAAACGATGGAGAAAAATCGCTCTCAAATAATGCCAAAAACACTATCGTCACTCATAAAACCTATCTTAACTGCACTGAAAAACCAAATAGATAAAGTCGATTTAAAACTTCAAAAACTGATTGAAGAATGAGACGAATACAAAGCAAAAAATGCCATTATCCAAAGTGTGCTAGGTGTTGGCAATGTGGTCGCATTTAACTTGCTTAGTGATATGCCTGAGTTAGGTTATGTGAACAACAAAGAGGCCGTTTCTTTAATGGGTGTAGCCCCATTTAATCGTGAAAGTGGCGTGTATCAAGGTAAGCGAATGATACGTGGCGGCCGACCTAAAATAAGAACTGCCATGTACATGGCGATGATGTCAGCCATTCAGTGCAACTCTAAATTTAAAGACCTTTATCAACGCATGGTCAAAGCAGGAAAGCCTAAAAAGGTAGCCATTATTGCGTGCATACGAAAACTGGTAGTGATCATAAATTCTATGGTGAGGGATGGTGCCATGTGGGATCCTAAAATGGTTTAAAATTAGGAATTGACACCATAGTCACTTGTTATGTTACTTAATTAACCTGAACTGGCCTTTTAAAAATATAGTTTTTACCCTCAATATGAACCAATTCCCAGCCATCTTCACCATATTTTGAAAGAAGCTCTTTTTGCGTATTAGAATATTCCTTTTCGATTTCTCTTAGCTCTCTACCAATAAGCCCATTTTTAAATGGATTTACATTTATAGTTTTGTATTCCCATTTCAACGGCTTAATTGATGTACTTGTACAGCCTGAGATTAGAAAGAGTGTTAATAAAGCTCCGATGCTTAATTTCATAAATATCCTTATCTAGTAACATAACGCCCATTTAAGGGGCTGTTAATTGTTTGCTAAAATGTGTAGCGTAGCGAAACCGAGCAAACTGTTAGCAGTCCCGCTTTAAATTCTTGTTAGGTGTTTTTATCACTTTTGTCTGGAATATCATTGCACAAAGCACACTCTACACCTTTACGTGATTGATATAGTCTTGAACATATAAACAATGCTGTTGTAATCAATGACCAAGTACAAGCAAAAATTAATGCTTCTTGAACTGAGTGCTGTTTAAGCAACTCAACTATAAAAAGTAAGGCTGCTACTCCAAGAAATACTTTTAATGCTCTAACGAACCAAAACTTAAATCCCATTTGAACTCCAAACCTGAGAAACACCTAACAATTTTATAGTGCGCTCGTCGCGTATATTTCTGCCAACGTCACGCTAATATATTTATTAATTACTTTTTTAACAAATAACTTAACTCATTGCCAGCTAAAATTTTTTCTTGCTACTAAATATAATAAGAAAGTGCGCTCAGCGCTCATTTTCTTGAATATGGGAGCAAAACAACTAGACTGTATATTTATACAGCCTTCAATATTGATGATGATATGAAAACGCGTTCCCCATTTTTAAATTACATTGCTGAATATATGTTGGTACATCAGTATTCATTACGTACCGTGGACACCTACCTGAGGTGGATTGCATCTCATATTCATTTTCATGATAAGTGCCATGACGCCAGAAGAAGTTAAGCGACTTATGATTC
Source organism: Pseudoalteromonas sp. SM9913 (assembly GCF_000184065.1). Classification (NCBI taxonomy): domain Bacteria; kingdom Pseudomonadati; phylum Pseudomonadota; class Gammaproteobacteria; order Alteromonadales; family Pseudoalteromonadaceae; genus Pseudoalteromonas; species Pseudoalteromonas sp. SM9913. The sequence goes on along the minus strand of NC_014803.1, from coordinate 1,500,068 downwards.
ATTAAAATGCGCTATAACTTGGGGGTAATGCAATTAAAGCATGTACATAAAAGGGGCTAACGTATGTTAGCCCCTTTTATGTGTATTTTATTTATAGTGTGTTATTCAGTAACAACAAACCATAGCCAGCGAGTTGTTCGCCATTGAGGTCGTGTTGCCAGCTAGGCGTTAACCCCTGACGTTTTATACCGCTGATGCTTTGCGGGTTAGCGGTTAAGTTAAGTACAAACATACTTTTACTGCCGTTTAACTCGCGGGTTATTTCGACAAGGCCGTTGTTATGCTGTGTTAATTCATAACGACCTTTAATACCCAGTTCTGGGCGCTGTTTTTTTAGTGCGATTAAGTGCTGATATAAACGCCAAATTGAATTAGATTGCGCTTGTTGCGTTTTTACATTGCGATCAGCAGCATTAATTTGCTGTGCTAAAAATTCAGGCCACCACTGGGTGTAGTTGTCACCAAACAGTTCAGCCTGCTCAACCCAACTTGTTTGAGCTTGAGTAAAACCGGCTTGATTGCTGTTGTCCCATTGCATAGGCGCACGTTTATACACATCGTGACCTGTGCCACCTTGTGTTAAGCCTATCTCTTCACCGTAATAAATATACGGCGTGCCAGGAGAGCTAAATAACATAGCGGCAGCAAGTTTTGCTTTATCGTCGTGTTCAGCAAGTTGATAAGCCACACGCTCTTGGTCGTGGTTAGTTAAAAACGGTGCAAAAAAATCAAGCGGTGCGACTGAGTCAATACGTTGCTGTAAATTTTGTTTGAGCACATTGGCATCAACTGTATTCACTTGTTGATTAGATTGCATGGTGCCAAATTGCGCTTCACCACTGGCGTCGGGTTTTAATAAGCCCAGTATTTTATAGCCCACTTCAAAATCAAAGCCTTGATCAAGCCCTTTACCTTCGCCAAAGTATTTTGCCGCCACAGGAATATCTGCCCAGGCTTCACCGACTAAATAGGCCTCAGGGTTTACACTTTTTACATACTGATTAAAGTGCTGCCAGTAAGCTATGGTTTCGTCTGTGTCGGCCTGCGCATTGCCGCCGCTTTCCATGGCAAAGCGAACTGCGTCTAACCTAAAACCAGCAACGCCTTTATCAAGCCAAAACTTAGCCATTTTTTCCATTTCAGCAATAACATCTGGGTGGCGTAAATTTAAATCAGGTTGGCTTGCTCCAAACGCACCATAGTAATACTGCTGGCGTGTTTCATTCCAATGCCATACGACATCGGGTTGGTCGTTATTACTCCATGCATGCCCCCAACCACTTCCGGCTTTTGGCATATCGTCGCGCCAAATAAAGTAATCTGCATAAGGGGCTTCTTGTTTTGCTGAACGCTGAAACCATTCATGGTTACTTGATATATGGTTTATAACTAAATCAAGTATGACTTTCATGCCTTTATCATCAGCGGCTTTTATAAAGGCTTCAAACTCGGCCATGCTGCCGTAGTCGTTTTCTACTTGGTAAAATTCAGTAAAATCATAGCCATGATACGACGGTGCTTCAAACATGGGGGTTAACCACAGTGCATTTACGCCGAGCTCTTGTAAATACGGGAGCTTTTGGGTCATACCGTTAAAGTCGCCATGACCATCAGCATCGCTATCGTAAAAGCTGCGTGGCCAAATTTGGTAAAAAATGGCGCTTTCCCACCACGGGCTTGCTTGTTGTTTAGTATTTAATTGCGATGTTTCGGTGTTATTCGTGTTGTTATTTAATGATGGTGCGCTTTGGCAGCCTGTTAGCATGATTGCTAATGCTAATGCGCTCAAGGTAAATGTTTTCATTTCAGCCTCGTTATTATTGTAATAAATAACATAGCCGTATTTTACTACGGCTATGTTAATTAACCTGAACTGCGGATAGTTTGTGGTTATTTTAGTGCTTTAGTTACCACCGGATAATGATCCCATACTTGTTTGTCGCTTAGTGAGCGCACTAGCTTCACGTATTCAGCATGCGTCCACGCCAGTGGTGTGGCCGAGTTTGTACCCTCGCCTAACGTGTATCCTGCTTTATTTACGCCTACGCCATCCCATACTTGTTCTGGTAGCATCATACCTTCGTTAGCAAATTGCTCTAGCCCTTTTACATAGCTATTTTTAATAGCCTGCTGTTTTGTTGCATCTAAGGTATTATTAGCATTTGCGGCGGCAATTTCATAATGGCCCCGTTCACCGGTAAAAAATGGCCAAACTCGCCCACGTTGCCCTGGGCTATTTTTTCCACCTTGCGCATAGTTAGCGCCAGTTACTTCATCTTCACCGTACCCGTCGTTACCATAACGGCGGTAGCCTGCAAATGTGCCGCTGCCATCAGTAAACTCAAAGCTGTATTTAACTTGTAAGTTATCTGTTAGGGTTTCGTTATCATATTCTGGCAGTGTTTTTACTATGCTAGGCGCTAGCGCATCACGTACACCATAGCGAACGAGCTCTAAAAACCCACCATCGAGAATTTGCTTTTTATTAAACCCTTCACGGCCATTGTTGGCGTTAATTTTAGTATTTGAATTGGCGTCTTTGTCTTGGCCAATACGTATAAAATACTCGCCGTCTGTTGCGTTTGATTCTAAATTACCTTCGGTGGTAAACATCATGCTTTCTATATCGGCGTTGTAACTTTTTGCCGTTGCAAGGTAGCGTTTAGCATTCACCTCATCTCCTGCCATTTTTGCAATATCAGCGGCGGTAATTAAACCGGCAATAACAGCAGCGGTGGTTGATGGCGAATACCCTTCTTGCTCTTCCCAGCGTTCTTGCTGAGTGGCTGGCGGCGTTATTTGTGTGTCGTTCCATAGAATGTTTGCACGACCACCCTCAACTAAAAAGTCTGCCGCGGGCTTTAACATACGGCTATACCAATCGCTCAGCTCTGCATCTGTTAATACATCAGCTTGATGAAGCTTCCACGCTAGCATAATAGGCATAGCGGTTTGGTCTAGCTGTACGCCTACCCATTCAAGTTCGCCATCTACGTGTGTTTTTTGTAAAAACCACCCAGTATCACCTTTATTGCCCGGGGTTTTGCTGTTTACTTGAACTTTTTCAAGGTATTCGAATGCGGTTTTAGCGGTCGCATTATCGCCCATGGCCATAAACGCCATGGCAACTTGATAAAAGTCGCGCACCCATACCGCTTTATAACCAGTAGAACCTGTTTTAGCCGATACGGTTTCGCCCCATGGGTTAGATAGAGAGGCAATAAGTGCCCCGGCATGGGTTTTGTCTTCTTGGGCTTTTAACACCATAGCACTGGTATAAAGTAACTTGCCGTTATCAGCGGTTTGTTCGCTCATGTTATTTAGCGGTGCAAGGCTTTGCAGGTAGTCTTGCCAACCAAGTGCTTCGCCTTTACCGTTGTAATTATCAAGCACCGCTTGGTAACCTTTGGCTAACGTAGCTTGGCCTTGTTTAAAGCTGGTTTGTTCGCTATTGCCAAAGCTTAGGGTTAAATCGAACTGGCTGTTTTCACCAATTGCACCCAGCTCTGCAAGTAGGCTAACATTACCCGATTGTTCACCGGTATTTTTATAAACGCGGGTAAGCTGCTGAGTTGTTTTAAGCTGGCTTAAACCATCACTCACACCTGTAAAACCAACACTTGTTTGTTTAAATGGCTGTGCACCTTGCAATGACAAATAATTATCGCCCTGCCACGCTACCAACCCTTGCTCGGTGGTTTTTGCAAAGTCATCTAAGCCGTTGTTGTTTATATACGGGTTAACTGTTACATATGCTTTTACACCGTCAAGCTGGGTATTAAAAATACTGCGTACAAATAAGCTTTGACCGTCTGGATCGGTAAATATATGTTTTTCGAGGCTAAAGCGACCTTGCTTATCTTTGCTTACTACTTTGTATGCTAATGATAACGGGCGGCCTTTATCGTCTTTGTATAAGTAATCAATGGTAACGTCTAAATCGTCAGCTTCGGTGACTGTAAAATCTTTTCCGACTACAACAAATTGCATGTCTTTAATTTGCGCTTGATGAATAAGCCCGAACATGGTTTCGGTGATCATCCCTTTGGCAATCGAAAACCATACTTTTGACACTTTACCTGTAGGTGCTTCGTTACTGTAATGGCCATTTTGGTATTGCTCAAAAGACGTGCCTATCCCAGTTTTGCCTGCGTATGCCCAAAATGGGGCTTCGCCTGGTGCGCCTGGCGCACTCACTGATGTTTGCGCTACTGCACTGGTTTGCGTATTTTGCACACCACAACCTACAAGGCCTGCGGCCAATATTGTCGCGGTAATTAGGTTATATTTTTTCATTTTAGCCCCTTAAATTAAGACTGTTTAACACGCAGTACGGCAACCGCTGCAAGTACAAAAGACACAGCACCTAGCATCAATGCGTAAATAGGTTGATTTTGGAAAAAGTGACGGAGTATCAGGCCAAGGACACTAGCGGCTAATAATTGTGGGATCACAATAAAAAAGTTAAATATTCCCATATACACACCCATTTTATGACTCGGTACAGAGGTACTTAACATGGCGTAAGGCAACGACAAAATAGACGCCCACGCAAAACCAATACCTATCATTGGCCAAATAAGTAAGCTCGGATCTTGTATAAACATAAAGCTCGCTAAACCTAAGGCACCTAAAATAAGGTTAAGTGCATGCGCTAGTTTTAAACCAACACGCTTAACGATGATCGGGATACATAAAGCCGCCAATGCAGCAAAACCGTTGTAAGCCGCAAATAAAATACCCACCCAGTCTGCACCATTGTTATACGCCGCTGAACTTGTGTCACTGCTACCATAATGAAAACTGGTTACCGCTGAGGTGGTGTAAATCCACATGGCAAATAAGGCAAACCAGCTAAAAAACTGTACCCAAGCAAGTTGTTTCATCGCCTCTGGCATGGTGAATACATCGTTAACGACTTGATAAAAGCCACCGCTGGTGTGGTTTTTTGCCTGTAGTGCGGCTGCAATAAATTGAATAACGCCAAAACTCACTAAGCCAGCTGCTAAAAGGTACAGCTCTTTTTCTAGGTTTAATCCCGTGACTAAACCAAGTACGGCAAGCCCTAACACGGTAAATACACTGCCGCCTTTACTAAAGTTAATTTGTGCACAAACCGCCTGTTCAACTTCAGCTTGCTCTTGTTGATTAAATGCGGCCAATTCTTCAGGTGAATATTCTTTGGTGGTTATAATTGTCCAGCCCACTGCGACCAGCAATACAACTGCACCAAAGTAAAATGAGTACTTTACTGAATCAGGAATTTGCCCTGCAGCGGCGGTGTTGGCAATATCAAACCAGTTTGTCATCATCCAAGGGAGTGCAGAAGCAACCACGGCGCCTACGCCTATAAAAAAGCTTTGCATTGCATAGCCCGTAGCACGCTGTTTGTTTGGTAGGTTATCGCCTACAAGGGCGCGAAATGGTTCCATGGTGACGTTAATCGATGCATCCATGATCCATAACATGCCCGCTGCAATCCAAAGTGTTGGTGAGTTTGGCATAATAAATAACGATAATGTGGTTAAAATAGCGCCGTATAAAAAAAACGGACGACGGCGGCCTAATTTGCCCCAGGTTTTATCGCTCCAGTAACCAATAATTGGCTGTACAATTAAACCGGTAAGTGGTGCTGCCACCCACAAAATAGGAATGTCATCTACATTCGCTCCAAGGGTTTGAAATATTCGGCTTACATTACCGTTTTGCAGTGCAAAGCCAAATTGAATGCCTAAAAAGCCAAAGCACATGTTCCATATTTGCCAAAAACTTAAATCTGGTTTGTTTTTATTGTTATTCATTTTTCAGCCTTATTAATTAAAACCGCACTACTAAATGCATCAAGGGTCAGTGTAAAGGTGGCGTTTTGTTGATCGTGATTAACCAAAATACCGTTATGCGCCTCTAACAGGTCATTTAACGTTGAATTAGGTTTGAGAGTTAAAGCTTGGTGCGGGCTAAGTGTAACGGTAACCGTTTGCGTTTTTTGACTAAAGTTACTCAGCACCCATAATGATTGTTGGCCTAAGGTACGCACAAAACCAACCACGCTGTCACTCCCCGTGATCATCAGCTGCGCCATATCGCCGGCAACAATCGCTGGTAAATCGTTAAGTGCCATAATTGAAATATAATATTGGCGTAATTGCGCTTGTTCAGTTGTTAACTGACCGCCATCAAATTTACCGTTGTTCATCCACGCTTGGTGAGCAGGGACACCAATATAGTCAAAAATACTGGTGCGAGTCGGGCTACCAAACCCCGCGTTTTCTGAGCCATCTTCACCGACATCTTGACCAAAATAAAGCAAGCTTGGCGAGCGACTGATTAAGTGAGAGACCACCATTGCCGGCTTGCCCCATGCGGCATCGCCGGCAAAATCAGGACTTGCGATACGTTGTTCGTCATGGTTTTCTAAAAAGTGCAGCATATGTTGCTCTATGTCAGCCACTTTTTGCTGAGCATTAAAAATACTACTTGCGGCTTGCTTGCCTTGCATTATAACTTTTAAGGTGTCGTAAAAGCCTACTTTGTCATACAAGTAATCCATTTTACCTTGGTGAATATAAGTTCGGTACATCAATGGGTTGTACACTTCGGCAAGTAAAAATGCATCGGGTTTATGCATTTTTATCGATGAATTTAAAAAGCTCCAAAATTCAACCGGCACCATTTCAGCCATATCATAGCGAAAGCCATCCACGCCTTTATCTAACCAATAAAGCGCAATATTTCTAAATTTATACCAGCTATTAGGCAACTCTTTATCTTGCCAAAAGGCGTAATGAGCGCGATAGTCTTGGTTTTCTAGCGCCTTAGGTAAAGTTGGAAAATCTAGGCTACCATCGGGTTTAACACCGTAGTTAACTTTTACCGTTTCGTACCAGTCGTTTATATCAGGCTGTGGAGCACGTGCACCATTGCCAGTCCATTTTGCTGGGATTTCACTAAATTGACCATCGGCTAAAGGGTGTTTGTTGCCACCTAACACTTGGTAACTGTCGCTTGTTGGTACTTTAAATGATTCACCCGGTACATAGTAAAAGTTATTATTTTTAGCATATGCCTTGCTGGTATCATCGTCCTCACCAAAGTCTTTCACGCCGTTAGGTTTAGCCGTTGAGTGGTAATCTCGTGCTACATGATTAGGAACAATATCAATAATTACTTTCATGTCATGCTCATGAGTACGCTCAATTAGGGCACTGAACTCTTCGAGTCTATTGGTAACATTAATTGCTAAATCAGGATTTACATCGTAATAATCTTTAATTGCATAGGGCGAGCCTGCACGCCCTTTAACCACATCTGGATCATCCTGACTAATACCATATTCGGTGTAATCACCCACTAAGGCATGATGTAAAACGCCGGTATACCACACATGGGTCGTTCCTAATTCTTTAATGCCTTTAAGCGCTGCGTCGTTAAAGTCAGCAAACTTACCCACGCCATTTTGCTCTTTAGTACCCCATGGAATGTTTGCGGTTTGAGTATTACCAAATAAACGGGTAAACACTTGATAAACAACTGGCTTTACAGGCTCTGTCTTATTTACAATCGTTTTTGCTTGCGTGCTTTCATTATCATCACTGCAGCCTTGCACAACTAATGTGCTTGATAGCAGCAAGGGTATGTAAAATCTTTTTTTCATTGTGTGTGTCATTTTTATTTCAGTGTTGTCATTGGTTTATACTAAAGCTAACTGTAGTTTGGTTACAGTTGCTGCATACGTATTCACAGCTACATTCAGCACCTGTTAACCCAAAAATTAAACTGCCCGCATGAAAATTTTTGGGGGCTTACTTTGGTTTTAAACTACTTAAAAATACGGTGTGACTTGGCAGTTGCTCTACCGTTGAATTTATTAATGTTTTTAAATTACTAAATAACTCGGCTAATTGCTCATTGGTTAATGAATCTGCTAGCGCACCGTAATCATCGGGTAATAGGCCTTGACCTATCATGACTTGTTGCCACGCCACTTCGGCAAATAACTCGTCGTTTTCGCGCACTACTTTGCCCGTTTGTTTAAATAAATCCATTTTATGCGCTAACGATTGCGGAATTTCCATTTGCTTACATTGACGCCAAAATGGAGTATCTTTCCGCTCAGTTAGCTTATAGTGCAAAATAATGAAGTCACGAATATGCTCGATTTCGGTGATGCTTTGCTTATTAAATTCTGTTACTAACGCATCACTAACCCCATGGTGAGGAAATAACTTAATTAAACGCGTCACAGCACTTTGTATTAGATGAATACTGGTTGATTCAAGTGGCTCTAAAAACCCACTCGATAAGCCAATGGCGACGACGTTTTTATGCCACTGTTTTAAACGACGACCTGTTTTAAACTTAATTAATCGGGGTTCAGTAATAGGCTCTGCAGGAAGATTATTGAGTAATAATTGTTTTGCATCGTCATCAGATATATGGCGGCTACAATATACTAAGCCATTCCCCATTCTGTGCTGTAATGGAATTTGCCACTGCCAACCGGCACTGTGCGCAATTGAACGTGTATAAGGTTTTAATTCACCATTTGATGCTGTTTGTGCTGCAATGGCGCTATCGCAGGGTAAGTAGTGCGACCAATCTACAAACCCAGTATTGAGTGTTTGCTCAATCAATAAGGCACGCAAGCCCGTACAATCTAAAAATAAATCGCCACTGATACTGCTGCCATCATCAAGGGTTAGGCTCTGAATATTGCCACTGGTTGGGCACTGCATGACCTCATTAATTTTAGCATCTAGATGTTTTACCCCCCGCTCTGTGGCTAAGTGCTTTAAAAACTCAGCATACAAACTGGCGTCAAAATGATACGCGTAGCTTAATCCTGGCAACGACGTGTTAGAAATGGTATTCAGTGGAGCAAATTTATTGTTTTTCGCAGCCTGATAATTTAATGAAAAATCCCAAAAATCATCTTTGCACCCTTGCGTTTGGCCTTTAAGCCAAAAATTATAAAAGTCACAAAAAGGAAAGTTTTTACCCAAAGTGCCAAACGCATGCATATAACTGTGTGCTGAGCTTTTCCAGTTTTCAAACTCAATACCAAGCTTAATCGTCGCGTTAGTGGCATTTATAAAGTGTTGTTCATTGATACCCAATGCATTATTTAGCTGCATTATAGGGGGAATAGTGGCTTCCCCTACGCCCACTGTGCCAATGTGAGTTGATTCTATTAGGGTAATATTAATTACTTTACCTAATACTTTATTTAACAGTGCAGCGGCTATCCATCCAGCTGTACCACCGCCTGCAATGACGACGTGTTTTATTGGTTTCATATGTTTGTCCACTTTTTGCTGTGTATTAAAGCCGCTAAAATAATTTATTAGGTAAAGTCACTATAAAAAAGCCCTTGTAAAACTAATTACAAGGGCTAATATCTTAACTAAATTTCAGTTAAAGCTTGTAGCTAAATCCAAGAATAAAGTTACGCCCATAATCTTGGTAATCCCGCACTTGTAAGGCATTATCACCACTTAGTGTTGTAAATGGTTCTTCAGTGATATTTTGTACTTGGAATGTCACATTTAAGCCATCTAAGCTCTCAACACCTGCTTCGCCAAAATCGTAACCAACTTGTACGTCCCAAATTGTTTCACCTAAGATGTTTACTTGCTGTGTTTCATAACCTGCGTTGTAAATATCACCTTTAAAGTCGCTGCGTTTACGCATGCTAGTACGTGCTTGGAAGCCATAGTTTTCATAATAAAAAGTTAAACTTTCTATTTTGTCTGATAGACCAGGTAGCTCATATTCGTTGCCGTTTTGATCTTCAATATCTTGTTCAATTCCTGTATGGCTGGCAATTAAACCAAAACCTTCTAATGAATCACTAAAGACGTTAAACGGTAGAGCAAGAGACAATTCATAACCCCAAAGGTCTCCACCACCGCCATTCACTTTACCTGATGCAGTACCACTACTATTCTCTGGTATCTCACCCGTTGAAGGGTCAGCAACCCCTGACATATCAACTTCGTATACGCCATCAAATATCCATTGACTTAAGTCTTTATAAAATACAGCTGCTGAGAAGTAGCCTTCTGCACTAAAGTAGTTTTCATAAGTCAAATCAAAACCCGTTGCTTCTTTTGGTTCAAGTGTAGGGTTACCACCCGATACTGACCAATAGTTGCCATTCTCATCAGGACGCTCTGAATTATAGCTCGCATTAACAGAAGCATTCATTTCATCTAGGCGGGCTCGTGAGATAGTTTTAGCGGCACCAAAACGCACAGTTTGATTTTCATCTAGCGCTAAAGATAAATTAAGACTAGGTAAAACATGGCTATAATCGTGTGACACATTGTTAGGAACGGCTTCAACTAGACCAGTCACGTCATTCGGCACAGCCGCAAAACCTTGCGAAGATTGCTCAGTTCTAACATAGCGAACACCAAAGTTACCTGTTAGTGGTAGTTCACCTACTTCAGCATTAATATCAGCTTGTACAAAAAACGCCGTGACTTTTTCTTGCACTGTGTATGATTGCGTCGTGTGTTTTATATCCGTTAAACTTTCTTGGATTGAGCTATAATATCCATCGTCAACTAGTGCACGGGTATCATAGGCAATCATATCCCCCATACCGATAAAATCTAAACTAGCAGTTCCGAGACGGTATTGCTCTGGAACGACAAGCATACCTGGGTTATCTAATGAGAAGTCACTTAATGTTAAGTAGTACCCCTCAGACTTTTTGCTCTTCTCGCGGTCGCGATATGACATACCAAAACTAACTTTGCTTAAGTAATCGTTTTCTAATAGCTTGCTTGCTGCTAGTTTTAAAGTATGCAGTTCATCATTAACCTCAGGGGCATTAATAAAGCCATCTTGGGCTGTATCTTGATAAGGTGTGCCTGACAAACCGTATTGATCATTAAGCGCTGAGCTGGTTCCCCATGACAAAGGGCTACCTAACTGAATTAAAGCATAATCACTATAATCTAACTCGTGACTAAATTGTGCACCGGTATTGCCGCCATTAAGTGAATAGCCAATGTTGTCAGCAACACCATTCGCTTGACCGCGGCCTGTGCCAGAATAACTTTGTAAGCTCCAGTCCTTACGCTCAACTTCAGATAAGCTCGCATCAAACTCTACCGACCACGAATCGTCAATGTCATATTTAGTATTAAAACCAAATTGCGTTAATTCAGCATCACGTTCTTCAACATCATTACGAACTACAACGCGTTGACCTTGCGTTGTTGCACTGGTAATAAACCCAGATTCTTCATCTATAGCTAGGCTATTTGGATCAATATTGCCTTGCCCACCCCAATCAGGAAAAAATGGAATTTCAATACCACGTAGGATTTTTTCATCTGTAAAATCAACATACAACGCATCAAATGTCATGTTTAAACGGTCATTTGGTGCAGCTTCAACTACTAGCATCGCTGAATCACGTTCAAGTGTTGATGAACGTACAAAAGGTTTAGCGCCGCCTAAGATTGAATAATTCTGTCCATCAACGTCGAATTCAGGGTATCCCCAAGAATTCCAGCGTTTTTCTTGGTTAGGTGAGCTCATAGTATTGTAAGCAAATGCAACACCTATAGTGTCATCTGCAAACTGATCAATGTATGAAACCGTGCCACGAAAGCCTTTGTCATCACCATCTGGGTTTAGCTTATCAAAACCTGACTGCTCTAACTGACCATTAAACATGATCACGCGCTCGCCTTTACTTAAAGGTTTTACCGTTTGCATGTCGATAACACCGGCAATGCCTTCAGCTTCAATGCTAGCACTTGGCGTTTTATAAACGGTTACGCCGCTCATTATTTCTGATGGGTAAAGGTCAAACTCAACACCACGGTTGTCACCAATCGATACTTGCTCACGACCATTAAATGTGGTTGCGCTTTCGTTTTCGCTAAAACCACGAACACTTACACGACTAGCACGGCCATCAAGACGCTGGGCTGTTAAACCAGGTAAGCGTGCAATTGACTCAGCAATAGATGTATCTGGAAGTTTACCAATGTCTTCTGCAGAAATTGACTCAACCACCTGTGTTGAAAAACGCTTAGTATTAATTGATTCAACAACACTACCGCGAAAACCTTTTACTTCGATGATTTCTACATCATCATTTTTTATTGTTTCTTCTTGTGCCGCAGTGGTGGCAAAGCTTGATAGTCCGGCAGCAGTTAATGCTAGCGTTAGTATACTTGGTTTGAACATAGCCATAATGTTTTCCCGTTACCCATAATGTGATACCCGCTTACTTGCTTAAGTGATAGTTAAGCTTGCGAGCTTATTTTGTTGTCAGGATGAATACTAACGCTCGTATTATTTTATTAACAACTTTATGCATACGTATTCAAAGTAACGCAACACGTATAAAGTTAACATTAAATTTACACCTCAATTCATAAGTGACTGTTTTATTATGAGTTATTTTAGTGCAATTAGCATTTATAGCTTTAATGATAGTCATTATTTATTTTTTGATAAAATAAGCTCGTCATTAAACATAAATAAAGTGACACGACGCTATTTTATTTTCTAATTTATTATTATGGAGAACATTTATTTAAGTACAATTGGTAAGACCAATATTAATAATCACCAATTTAGTGCACCCCCTTATTTTTAAGCACCTAAATAACGCAAACAATAAATTAACAATTTAACAAACCAAATTGGTAAAGAGATATTCAATAAACCGGCGTTAAAATCGATGAAATAAGCGATTGATTTAACCTCTTTTAATTGCCTTAAAACGGTGCATACGTATGCAGACTTTTTACAGTATGACGGGCTTCAAGTATGCTTTTTCAAATAAACGAGGATTAACACCTCTAAAAAAGAACAACACAAAGACAATGTGAAAACGGAGAAAGGCATGGCCCAAAAGCAATGGTATAAAGGTGCGGTTATTTATCAGGTTTATCCGCGTAGCTTTCAAGATAGCAACAACGATGGCATTGGTGACTTAAAAGGGATAATTAATCGCATTGATTACATTAAAAGTTTAGGGGTGGATGCTATCTGGATCTCACCTTTCTTTAAATCACCTATGAGAGATTTTGGTTATGATATAAGCGACTATCGCGATATCGACCCCCTTTTTGGTAACTTAGATGATTTTGATGAGCTCATTGCGCAAGCACATCAACGCGATATTAAAATTATTATAGACCAAGTGCTTAGTCACACCTCAGATCAACACCAATGGTTTATTGATAGCCGTGAAGATTTAACCAACGATAAAGCTGATTGGTATGTATGGGCTGATGCTAAAGAAGACGGAACAGCACCAAACAACTGGTTGTCTATTTTTGGTGGCGGTGCATGGCAATGGGAGCCGCGTCGTGGACAATACTACTTACATAACTTTTTCACGGAACAGCCTGATCTTAACTTTCATAACCCTGATGTTCGCCAAGCTGTATTAGATAATGTTGAGTTTTGGCTTAAAAAAGGCGTTGATGGTTTTAGGTTAGATGCAATTAACTTTTGTTACCATGACGCACAGCTTCGTGATAATCCTGCAAAACCAAAAGAAAAGCGTCAGGGCCGTGGTTTTAGTGAAGACAATCCGTATGCTTTTCAGTATCACTACTACAACAACACACAGTCAGAAAACATTGAGTTTATGCGTGACATTCGCACCTTACTCAATAAATACCCTGGAACCGTGTCACTGGGTGAAATTTCATCTGAAGATTCATTAGCCACCATGGCAGAATACACCCAAGGCGGCGATAAATTGCACATGGGTTACAGCTTTGAGCTACTAACTGATGACTACTCGAGTGAATATATAAGAAACACCGTTACTACACTTGAACAACGTATGACTGAAGGCTGGCCTTGCTGGGCATTTAGTAACCATGACGTAGAGCGCGTTGCAAGCCGGTGGAGCGAAACGGGTGAAGTAAACCCTGCGCAATGTAAGATGTTAACCGCCCTATTGGCCTCGTTACGTGGTAGCGTGTGTATGTATCAAGGTGAAGAACTCGGGCTCGGTGAAGCAAGCGTTGCGTTTGAAGATTTACAAGACCCATACGGCATTACGTTTTGGCCAAACTTTAAAGGCCGTGATGGTTGTCGTACCCCAATGCCTTGGGAAAACCTTGATAGCTCACATGCCAATGCTCACAATGCGGGCTTTAGCGAGGTAAAACCGTGGTTACCTGTTGATCAACAACACAAGCTCCAAGCAGTTGCTGAACAAGAGAATGATGCAAACTCAATATTAAATGCATACCGTGAGTTTATGGCCTGGCGTAAAAACCAGCCAGTATTACTTGAAGGTGATATTGAGTTTATACAAACCGCCGAGCCAATTTTGGCTTTTTACCGCACGTTAAACGAAGAAAAGATGTTGTGTGTATTCAATTTAAGCGGGGCAAAAGCAGAGCTTGTTATTGATGTTAGTATTGAAAAAGAGCATAGCGCGCTTTCTCATTACAACGCGCAGCTTAATAATAAAACACTGACCGTTGAGCCATTTGGTAGTTATTACGCCAACTGCAGTTAATATTTAAAATTATTACAAATAAAAAACCCGAGCATTACTCGGGTTTTTTATAACAAATTTTTAGTGGCTAATTGTTTTACTATTTAAGTAATCAGTAAATGCAAACAGTACACCCGACACAACAAAGGTAACGTGTATCAGCACTTTCCAGAGTAATTCATCATTTGAATGAGATGCAGAGCTTATAAACACCTTTAGTAGCTCAACGGCTGAAATGGCGACTATTGCACTAATCAGTTTCATTTTTAAACCAGAAAACCCTACTTTTCCCATCCATACGGGACGGTCCTCATGATTTTCGATATTAAGCTTAGAGACAAAGTTTTCGTAACCGCTAAAAATAATAATCAACAGCAGACCTGCTAATAATGCAGTATCAACTAAAGTTAAAATACCAACCAACAGCTCTTGATTACTAGCAGTAAACGTCGCTATCCCCATCATATATAGTTGTTTAAAAAACTTTATAAGTAGTAAAACCACAGCAAATAATAAGCCGACAAAAAATGGGGCGAGTAACCAGCGTCCTTTAAATATAAACGACTCAAGGCCGTGTTCAACTTTATGAACAGGGTGTATTTTTTTATTTGTATTATTTGTGTGTGGCTCTGACATAGGGGCACCTAAAAATTAAAACGCGACATTAGCTTAAATTAAACGCTAACACAATCACTTCAGCCTAAAAGTAGGTACGCAATATGCTTATCCTGACGATAAAAATTTTTCGTTTTCCTTTGTGTGAATTGTGATTAAAAATCAGTTTACCAACAGAGATGTTCTGCCTTGGTTACACTTGTTTTATGTAGGCATTATTTGAATGCATAATTCGATTGTTACTCCATTTTTAGGAATAAAAAAATGAATAAAGCATTACTCGCGTTAATCGTTGCACCGTTTTTCGCTTTATCAGCTGCAAATGCAGTTGCAAGCGATACTACAGACGCTTCAGCCGAAACGATTCAAGAGTTCACAGAAATGTGTATTAGCTGGGCTAAAGAAGACGACGTAAGCGATGAAGCAATTTATAACTATGTTTTAAAGTGTGTGAATGATGAACTAACATCTGAAGGCTATAACAAAGTCACTGCTGTTAAGATTTAATGAATAATTGAGCAGTTCAAACCTAAATTGGTTACATTTTAACTCTGTAAAATAAAAAATCAGGTTAAAAATGCCATTGCGATAGGTTTGATAATGCAAAAAAACCGGAACTGTCACAGGCTGTGCGTTCCGGTTTTTATTATTAAAGCGATGAATAATTAATTATTCATCATCTTTTTTTGGTTTGGCTTTAGCTTTACTTTTAGCTGGCGCTTTTTTAGCTGCAGCTTTCTTTTTAGGCGCAGCTTTTTTCTTAGCCTCTTCTACCCATTTACCACCCTCGTAATGGGCCGTCCAACCAGTTGCTTTACCATCAACTTCAGTCATCACATATTGGACTTTGTTTTTACGACTGTAACGCACAACAGCAAGGTTGCCATCAGGATCTTTGGCTGGTGCATCAGCTAGGTAGTAAAACTTAGGCGAAATACGATCTCTAAAGCGTTGTAACTCTTCTACTTTAGGAGCACGTGTTTCTCGTGATTTAGGGAACGTATTTGCAGCTAAGAAAATACCGGCCGCGCCATCACGTAATACAAAATAGGCTTCAGACTTTTCACATTCTAATTCAGGAATATGAACTGGATCTTCTTTTGGTGGCGCAGCTTCGCCATTTTTTAACAACTTGCGTGTGTTTTTACATTCATCGTTGTTACAACCAAAATACTTACCGAATCGACCTGATTTTAACTCCATATCAGCGCCACATTTATCACATTCGATAATAGGGCCGTCGTAGCCTTTAATTTTAAAGGTACCCTCTTCAACAACATGCCCCTGACATGCTGGGTTATTACCACACACATGCAATTTACGGGTTTCGTCGATAAGGTATGAATCCATCGCTGTTTCACAAATAGGACAGCGCTTCATTTGCATTAATGTTTCTGTTTCAACGTCTTCAACATCAGCTGCAACCGCTTCATCACCCGACACTAAATTCATAGTGGTAGTACAGCGCTCTTTAGGTGGCAGGTTATAACCTGTACAGCCTAAGAATACGCCCGTTGAAGCAGTACGAATGCCCATTTTTCTGCCACAGGTTGGACAGTCAATATCGGTTTCTACCATTTGATTAAGACGCATGCCGCCTTCATCTGGTTCGCCTTTAGCAATGTTTAACTGGGTTGAGAAATCAGCATAAAACTTATCGAGAACTTGCGTCCAAACACGCTCGCCTTCAGCGATATCATCTAAACGACCTTCCATTTTAGCGGTAAAATCGAAGTTCATTAAATCAGTAAAGTTTTCAACTAGGCGATCGGTAACAATTTCACCCATTTTTTCAGCGAAAAAGCGACGATTTTCTACTCGAACATAGCCACGGTCTTGAATAGTCGAAATGATAGACGCGTAAGTTGAAGGACGGCCAATACCACGTTTTTCAAGTTCTTTAACTAAGCTCGCTTCACTAAAACGTGCTGGCGGCTTGGTAAAATGCTGCTTAGGATCAAGCTCAACTAAGGTGAGAACTTCACCTTGCTTAACAGCAGGAAGTGATTGATCTTCTTCGTTCTTTTTACGCACTGCTGGCTGTACTTTTGTCCAACCATCGAAGCGAAGCACACGGCCTTTTGCCTTTAATGTGAAATCATTGGCGGCAACGGTTAATGTGGTTAAGTCGTATTCAGCAGGCACCATTTGACAAGCCACGAACTGACGCCAAATAAGCTCATAAAGCTTTTTAGCATCTGCATCCACACCTTCAACATGCCCTGAAAGTACCGATACGCTGGAAGGACGAATCGCTTCGTGCGCCTCTTGTGCATTACCCTTTGAGCTGTAATTAATTGGATCAGCAGGTAAATATTTTGCACCAAACTCATTGGTTACATACTCACGACACATCTCAACCGCATCTTTCGATAAGTTAGTAGAATCGGTACGCATATAGGTAATGTAACCACCTTCATATAGGCGCTGCGCAAGCATCATGGTCTTTTTAACGCCATAACCGAGTCGAGTACTGGCGGCTTGCTGCATGGTTGAAGTAATAAATGGCGCACTTGGGCGACTCTTACTTGGTTTTTCTTCAACGCTTACAACTTTGTATTCGGCATTCTCAAGGCTTTTAACTGCTGCTGTAGCTTGTGCTTCATTTACAGGCTTAAATGGCTTGTCTGCTTGTTTAGTGACTTCTAAACGTAAGTCAGACTCGCTATTTTTAACATCTGCATGAATATCCCAGAACTCTTCAGGAATAAACGCTTTAATTTCACGTTCGCGTTCTACCAATAAACGCACTGCAACAGATTGTACTCGTCCTGCAGATAAACCTCGTGCAACTTTAGCCCACAACAAAGGCGAGACCATAAAACCAACCACGCGGTCTAGAAAACGACGGGTCTGCTGTGCAAAAACCATATCGGTGTTCAATTCACCCGGTGTTTCAAACGCTTGTTGTATTGCATTTTTAGTGATTTCGTTAAACACAACGCGCTTATACTTTTCAGGTTCGCCACCAATAATTTCTTGAAGGTGCCAAGCAATAGCTTCCCCTTCTCTATCCAAATCCGTTGCGAGATAGATTTGATCAGCATTTTGGGCAAGCTTTTGTAATTCTTGAACAACCTTTTCTTTACCCGGCAATACTTCGTAATGTGGTTCCCACCCTTTTTCGGGATCGATGCCCATACGCGCGACTAAGTTAGAGTAGTCACGTTGCTGTTTATACGCTGCTTTCTCATCAGGTGGCATTTTACGAACCTCAGCAGGTGTTTTGCTTGCTGGTACTTTGTTTTTGCCCGATCCTGATGTAGGTAAATCTCGTACGTGCCCAATACTGGACTTAACGATAAAATCATTACCTAAGTATTTATTAATTGTTTTAGCCTTAGCAGGTGACTCTACAATTACTAGCGATTTGCCCATAGTTGCCTATTTCTAACCTAGTTTTTTAAATGTGTTTAGCCGACTCATGCGGCGCGAATATTTATAGGTATATCTACAAACACTAGTTCTTACAAGCTTTTAATACAAACTTTTCAGTATTTACTGAATAAACAAACAATTTCTGTTGTTAATTTAAACAAACCAGCGTTTTTTGAATAATTGATGTGGAATATATAGAATAGAAACAAAAATGCCAACCTTATTGGTTGGCATTTTTTATCCTTCACATATTTTAAACCTTAGGTTCGTCTAAAATCGACATCACGGTATATTGGGTTTTTACACCTCCTGGCGTTTCAAACTCAATGTATAAAAACCCAGAATCAACATCATTTGGCTCAGCCTCTTTAGTAATATTAACTGAAACAGAGATTGGCGTTTTTTGTGCTGTATTAACCACGGTGTAATCTGTTAACCCTCTTAATACACCATTGTCGGCAGTGACGCTCACTGTAGTACCCGCAGGCAGTGGATTGTTATGAATATCGCTGAAGAAAATAGTCACTGAAATCGCGCTGTAAGGTGTGGAATTGCTAATATCAATAAGGTTTATGTCACACATACCCGCCATATCAGAAGCTTCTAAGCGAATACCGTCACTTAAACTACAGTCATTTAAAGCCGTTACAGCTCTAATGTAAGGTGTACTACCTGACATAACTAACTCTGAACGAGCGCGTACATTAACTGTTTCACGAGTACACGCATTTGCAGCAAGGGCCTCATCACTACATAACAAGCCATTGTATATACCATCACCACTATCATACAGGCCATTATTTAATGGGCCTGAGCGTTCCACATACCACTCATCTTCACCACCATTAGAATCAACAGGGTTTGCTGGCGCTGGTAAATTCCCATCAAACACTCCATTTTCATTAAAATCTATAAAGGCTTCAGGTAAATCTTGTAAAGTTGAGTCAAACTCGTTTTGATTAAATTCACCGTTGGCAGATACATCATTAAATGACTCTTCACCCACAGAATAAGCAAGTAAGCTAACACGTCCACCTAGTGGGTAATCAATTGGCGAGTCATTAGGCGCATCAGTAAGTGCAATTGGATCGCCATTGCTATCTAGATAATTAATTAAGTTACCATTTGCGTCTAGTTGTGACTCTCTAATACCTAAAGAACAAGGTGCAGATTGTCCAAAATAACGGTCGCATTTATCTGCAACAGAATTATTATAAATGCTGTAATGGTATGGAATTGGATTTTGGCTACGCCACTGCGCTTTACACACACCGTCTGTGGTGCGACAAAGTAATAAAGGTGTAAATTGTTCATCATCAATAGTGCCAACTGCACCACCTTCACTGGCAATATAAATTGCCGTGTTATCTGGTACAAAATTATTAAAGTGATCGGCTGCAAATACGGTTAAGTCTGTAGTCACTCCTGCTTCATTTAATGACTCGGTATTAAAGGTTTGCACTGCAAGCGTAAAACTATCCTGATCTGGCACACCTGTGGTAATTGTAATGTCATTAGAGACAATAGAAATCACACTATTTTGTGAGTTATCATTACCATCAATCTGATGCGAAGCAATAACAGATAAAATACCAGCAGCTTTTCCTGAGCGAACGTTTACAGTCACTAGCCCTTCATTGTTGGTAAATTGAAATGCGCTATCTAATAAAGCACCACCGGGGTTTTGTGAAAGTGCAAAATCAATTTGCTTTTGACCCACTGGATTTCCATTTACATCTAAAAGCTTAAAGGTGAGTTCTGAATTCTCGGTCAAGGTTTGACCACCCGCTCCTTTAATAGCTAACACTTGATTAGTCGCCCCCATAAACGCAATTGAGCCAGTTTGAGCCGCAGCTACATTTATGTTTATAGTTTTTGTTGCAACATTACCGCCAGTAACTACGGTCGCGGTAATCGTATCTATACCATTACAGCCATCAGCTTTATAAGTTGCACTTGCCGTACCACCAATACTCGTTACCACATTATCGATAGTGGCCCTAGGAGTGGATTCTTCTGCGCAAGCAGAAGTGAATTGCACTTCCAGCGGAGTAGTAAATACATTATTACTACCGTCTACAATCTGAGCTGTAATAATCGTGGTAGAACCTGCAGATAGCACATCTCCGGTAGCAATACCTGCGCTTAAATTAACATTTACTTGAACAGCATTAATTTCAAATAAAGCACTCGCAACTCCACCCTGTGCGGTTAATTCAACTTGGCCAACGCCTGAGCTACTGCCAGGCAATAAATTTAAAATAGCGACACCAAACGCATCAGTTTTAGCTGTTAAGCTTTCTGGTAGTAAAATTCCTAGCGTGGTTGTCGCTTGAACCAGTACATTACTGGCTGGCGTATTACTACCAGGTTTTGTGATTTTTGCATAAACAATCGCTTGTTGCCCAAGTAAGTTGCTATTTTGTGAACAATCAGATGGATCAAGTTCTGTAGAATCTCTATCAATATTTAACCAACTATCAGGACAGTTTTGTAAGATTTTAATGTCAATATTTGCAGCAGAGTCATTAGATTGCGGCTCATCACCTGCGGTATAAAAACCGAGCTTACTTGTGGAGCCTTCGTAGCTGGCAACAATAGTTCCTGCTCCTTCAACACTGCCTGCACTGAGCTCAATAGTTGCAACACCACTTGTATTTGTTAATGCGCTTGCTGTAGCAGGTATGAAAGAGCCAAGTGTTGTAGTAAAACTAACTTCTTGACGAACAACAGGCTGTCCATCACTGTCAGTTACAGTCGCAACGACCTCAAGCGGATTGTTAGCGGTAACGATTCGATCTTCAAAATTAAGTTCAACTTGGGTATCTAGTACGGCATTGTCGCCTCCAGTATCCCCACCAACGGTTCCTGTCTCTTTCTCAAGTGAGCCACCACCGCCACAAGCAATGAGTAATGAGCTGAGCAATATAATGCTAAGCAAACGGGTTAAAGGCATATGTTTCTCCAATGCGCTATTACTAAGTTAAACTTATTTACTTAATGTTAACCTATAACTTAGTCTAAAATCTCAGATTTTTACTTCTTTTTGCGATAAAAATTTTTAAAAAGTTGACGTTTTTCCTGTAAAAAAAATTACATGCTGTTAGTCTATGCCAAATTTATAAAAAATAGATTGGAAATATGTCTAAAATCCGTTCAATGAGTTTAACTACTCGCATCATGATTGGTATGGTGCTTGGTGTTGCAGTAGGCTTTATATTTCAGGCTATATTAGCTGGTGAAGACGATTACCTAATCCCTCTTGGGTTATTCTCTTTGCCAATTAAAGCCTTTTTTGTTGATGGCCTTTTTCATGTAGGTGGGCAAATATTTATAGCTAGTTTAAAAATGCTAGTTGTTCCCTTGGTATTTGTATCCCTTGTGTGTGGTACTTGTAGTTTAAGCGATCCTAAAAAATTAGGCCGTTTAGGTGGAAAGTCGATTGGCCTATATTTGGTTACCACAGCGATAGCTATTACAGTGGCAATTACACTGGCGTTACTATTTAATCCAGGTGAAGGGATTGGGCTTCCTTCTCAAGCAAGCTACGACGCAAAAGAAGCGCCAACTTTAGCTCGCGTTATTATTGATATGTTCCCTACCAATCCTTTTGAAGCAATGGCAAAAGGTAATATGCTACAAGTTATTGTATTTGCTTTATTATTTGGTATTGCAATGGCGCTTAGCGGAAAGGCAGGTAAACGTGTCGCTACTGTATTTGAAGACTTAAACACCGTTATCTTAAAACTGGTTACTTTGCTAATGAATATTGCTCCTTACGGCGTATTCTTCTTAATGGCTAAGTTATTTACTACTATCGAGCTTAACTTAATTGTAAGCTTAGCTAAGTACTTTGGCGTGGTTGTTTTAGCCCTGTTATTGCATGCATTCGTAAACTACACCCTACTGCTAAAAATACTTACAGGCCTAAACCCGCTCACTTTCTTAGCTAAAATGAAGCACACCTGTTTATTTGCTTTTAGCACCTCAAGTTCAAGCGCAACTATGCCTATCACACTTGAAACTGCAACTAAGAAGCTAGGCGCTAATAACTCAGTGGCTTCATTTACTATTCCATTAGGCGCAACCATTAATATGGATGGCACTGCAATTATGCAAGGTGTCGCTACGGTATTTATTGCTCAAGTATTTAGTGTTGATTTAACTATTTCTGATTACTTAATGGTGATATTAACAGCAACGCTTGCCTCGGTTGGTACAGCGGGTGTTCCTGGTGTTGGCTTAATTATGCTAGCTATGGTACTTAACCAAGTAGGCCTACCGGTTGAAGGCATCGCAATTATAATAGGTGTTGATAGACTACTTGATATGACCCGCACCGCAGTAAATGTAACAGGTGACTGTATGGTAACCTGTGTAGTTGCTAAAAGTGAGGGTGAATTAGATGAAAGTATCTTTAACGACCCTAATGCAGCTAAAGACTTAGAAGACTATCACAAGTCAATTGACTAACCGCTTCTCTTGTTAGTTATAAAAAAAGCCTTGCTACTTTAAGTAACAAGGCTTTTTTATTGAGTTTTGTTATTAGGGATTTAACGCCTTAAATTTTGACATTAAACTTACACCTGCTTTATTCACTCCATGGCTAAGCCCTATTGCAAGCTTATCACTTAAACCTTTTTTAATTTTGTATTGAACCTTGTATATTTGATTCTGATGTTGCTGCTCTAACAATGCATCATCACTGGTTTTAATAGTATCAACCAACCCTTTTTCAATTGCTTGGGTTGCAAACCAATGTTCACCCGTTGCCACTAAGTCCATGTTCAAACTGGGACGCTGTGTGCTTACAAACGTTTTAAACAATACATGAGTTTGCTCTATCTCTTCACGAAACTTTTCACGGGCTTTATCGGTATTTTCACCAAATAACGTTAGCGTACGTTTAAATTCGCCCGCCGTAATTTGTTCAAAATCAACATCGTTCTTCTTTAATATTTTATTAAAGTTTGGAATTTGTGCAATAACACCAATAGAGCCAACAATTGCGAACGGCGCTGCAATAATATGATCAGCCACACAAGCCATCATGTAGCCACCACTGGCAGCGACTTTGTCTATTGATACGGTTAACTCAATACCAGCTGACTTAAAACGTTGTAATTGTGATGCGGCTAAACCATAGCCATGTACCACGCCGCCACCACTTTCAAGACGAACTAACACTTTGTCCTTTTTAGGGTCCGCGATTGAAATAATCGCAGTCACTTCTTCGCGTAAACTCTCTACTTCATGTGCATCCATGCTGCCGTTAAAGTCAATAACATAGAGTCGTGATTTAGGCTCTTCTTTTTCAGCTTTTTTTTGCTCTATTTTTTGTTGCTTTTGATAGGCTTTTAGCTCTTTTTTACCTAGCGTATTATTTAAAAAGCTTTCTTTTATATTAGTAAGCTGCTCTGATAAGTCATCTATTTCTATCTCACCTTTTTTTGCTTTTGGCTTAACAGCCGAGCTTACAATTAAGGTTAAAATCACAGCGATAGCAATAACAAAGGTAATGGTTTTAGCAAAAAACAAACCGTACTCGTATAAAAATTCCAACTGTATTCTCCGTTTATAAATTTCAGCCAATTTAGCATGCTTTAAAATAAAAAAAAGCCACTATACAGTGGCTTTTTAGACTTAATTGGGTGGTTGATTATTAATTAGTCACAATATCAGTATCTGATACAGATAATAAACGTCCACGCGATGCTAGATAAGTTGCAATTTGCAATTGCATTTCTGCATTAGCTGCTGCGCTGCCCGCTGCTGTAGACGACTGTCTTTCATCTTGCGCCGGTGTTAATACCGAGCCATGATGACCTGTGTTAAATTTAACTAAATAGCTAGAGCCCATCTCTGTTGGTGCTTGAGATGTACTCACTGTTTCTAACCCCATGAAGTTAGCTAGAGGCAGTGTACCTGCAATTGGGTTGTTAGCAGTCATCGGCGGAATAACTTGGTCTGGCTTGTTACTATCAGTGCCATCACCAACAACAACATTCATATACACAGGTGTTTCTAGTGCTTTAACGGTTGCTGCGTAGTTAGTCGGATCGCCGCTATCTAATGCTGTTTGTGCTGCAAATACAAACTGCGTCATCACGCCCTTGATGTTAGCCAGTTTATCAGCTTCTCCCGCCATCGTTAGCGATGCTGCAAATTCATTAAAGCCACAGCTTAAGAAGTCCTGCATGTCTGGTAACAAGGCGCCACAGTTTGATAACGCACCAGCATTTAAGAATGCATTAAACTCGTCAGCTTCAGCAGTTCCAGCTTGAGAAAGTACAGAGCCTTGAATAAATGGACCAAACGCGGCTGACTCTAATAAGAAGCTAGCAATACCGCCACCGCCACTTGCCAATGCAACAGCATTAACTTTAAATAGTGGGTCTACTTGATCAGCCAATGGGCTATTCGCTTGTGCAATAAATGCAGGCGCTACAATTGAGCCCAGTGAATGGCCAATATAAGATACATCTCTAGAATTGAGTGAACTATCACCACTGAAGTTTAAGCCTAAACGTAAACCAAGTAAGTCAGCACTTGACTGGCGTAAGCTGTCTCTAGCGACCAATAACGAGCTTAGGTTCATGTAACTAAGTACAGAGCCTGATGTTGCGTTAAAGTCATCTGTGCCATCAACATCAACATCTATTCCACGCTCGCCATGACGAGGATGGTCAATTGCAACCGTTGCAAAGCCTTGAAGTGAAAGCTGTGCTGTTAGTGTCAACATGCTTTCTTTTTGTGTGGTAATACCGTGTTGCATAATAACCACTGGCCAGCCATTTTCTGGCATAGCAGCAAAAGGCTCTAAACCTAAGCCTGTTCGGTACGCATTAACAACCGGTAAAATAGGCTTAGTAATTTGTACTGGCACAGTCGCCATACTTTGCATTTTAGGAATAACGTTATACTTGGTTAAATGACGCGTGCTATCTAAACCTAAATCACGAAGCTGTCCATCACTTAACGCTGCACATGTTGCATCGTTAACGCTAATAGGATCAGTTGGGAACGCTTCACCCGCTTGCGCTTTATAACCCATGATAGCCACTGCGTTATCACACATACCTTGCCAGTAAGTATCATTTAAATCACTGATTTCTTTACCCTTCGGCGTACCTAAATACATAGGTAACTGAATACTGCCCTTTTGGTACTGTGCTACTTGGAATACGTCAGGCACCGTTACACCTTGTATTGCAAACGCTTGTTGTACATTAGCCATAGGCTGTGTTGGAATTTGCAACGCAGGCGTTGGAATTGTTGGCTCTGTTAAGCTTGCCGCTAAAATCTTTTTGATTGTGCCAAGCACAGGACCTGCTGATTGCATCGTCATCGCGGCTGAAAAAATAATATCGTCTTTGGTGATATCACCCGAGCTCACCACTACGTTTTCGTAGCTATTAACAGCCCCTTGCAGCGCAAGCTGTGATGGTGTTACTAACGGAGCTTCTTGTTTAACAGTCGCATACGTTGATGATGGCTCAATTGAGCGACCTTCTGAATCTTTAAGCCCAGTCGTTAATACATTAATGTACGAGCTACCAGCCTTAAATGGCTTAAGTGGAATAATTGCAACCCCGTCTCCAGAGCCTTGTGTAACAAAATCAACACCAAAGGTTAATTCGCCCACTAATTTACATGCAGCACCGGCTGGTGCTTGTGAGCATTCGGCATCTGTTAGGCTTGCACCCATGATCACTTCAAAAATACGTACTGAGCCTGGTGAAGCTGCAGACGTTTCATCTAGGCTAATGCCCGGTGGAAACGTTAAATCTATTTTAAAAGGAACTTGCGTAGACCAGCCATCAAGTGCCCCTAGTGCAAGTTGCGGATCCGCATACGCAGCGCGAGGGATAGAAACATTTTCGTCATTTAGCTCACCAGGAATGTTTAATGTGCCATCGCGCGTACCGCTCATCAATAAATCATTAGGAACCGAAATTACACCATTTGCAGGGTCAAATTTTACCGTAGCTTTTGGAATAACTGTAACTGAATCGTTTTTAACATCTTCTAACGTTTCTCCGCCGCCACAGCCTGCTAATGCAGCTGCAACTGAGAGCGAGAGTAGCATTTTTTTCATAGTGTTCTCCGCACAAATCTTATTTTTATAGTGTGTTTATAGTCAGTGTAATTAAGTTAAAATAATGTAGCTAGTATATTAATGAGACATTAGACCAGTTAAACTTAACGTAAACTTTCTAGTTTCGCCACCTAAATTTGTAATAAATTCGATTACTTGTCGATTTGCTATGTTAAAATCAAAAAAAATTTAAACATTGGTACTTTTATGCATACCTATCAAGCAACTGAAAACGCACTTAAAGACAAAGTAATTTTGATAACAGGCGCAGGTGATGGTATCGGCCGTGTTGCAGCAATTACTTATGCTAAACATGGTGCAACCGTTATTTTATTAGGAAAAACAACTAATAAACTAGAATGTGTGTATGACGAAATCGTCAATGCAGGCTACCCACAGCCAGCGATTGTGCCTATGGACTTAAAAGGTGCAACTAAACAAAACTACCGCGACCTTGCTGCAACTATCGAAAGTCAATTTGGCTGCCTTGATGGACTATTAAATAACGCTGGTATTTTAGGTACTTTAGGGCCGTTGGAGCACTTTTGTTCATCAACATTCGAAAATGTAATGAAAGTAAACGTAACTGCACAAGCGATGATCACCAAAGCGTTGTTCCCTGTAATGCGTAAGTCAAAAAGTGCTTCAGTGGTATTTACCTCATCGGGTGTAGGTCGTAAAGGAAGAGAATTTTGGGGACCTTACGCTATTTCTAAGTTTGCGGTAGAGGGTATGATGCAAACATGGGCGTGTGAAGTTGAAAAAACGCCAATCCGTGTTAACTGCATCAATCCAGGCGCAACACGTACATCAATGCGTGCAAGTGCATTTCCAGGTGAAGATCGTGATTTACTAGCAACACCTGAAGATTTAATGCCAACTTACCTGTATTTAATGAGTGATGACTCAAAAAATATCAATGGCCAATCGTTAGACGCACAAGCTAAAAAGTAATATTTAGTTTTAAACGTAAAAAAGCCGCTATAAAAAGCGGCTTTGTTGTTTTATGCTTTAATTACTTACGTTTAGTCGGTTTTACACGTTGATTGTGCTTTTTAACCGCCTTGCGAATTTGGTTTATTTTAGCGCGCTTGTCTTTACGCTTTTCAGGAATAACAGACAGCTTAGTTTGTGTTTCTTTGCCAAGCTTTACTGTTTTACGTAAATAGTTAACTGTATCTAAATCATACTCAATCCAGCCACCTTGCGGTACGCGCTTATCAAGCTCTAATTTACCGTAACGAATACGAATAAGACGTGATACTTCCACATCTTGTGATTGCCATAAACGACGCACTTCACGGTTACGACCTTCGTTAAGCGTTACATTATACCAACGATTAATACCTTCACCGCCCATAGGCTTGATACCAGTGAACTTTGCGGGGCCATCTTCAAGTTCTACGCCACGCAGTAAGTTTTTCATTGTTTCGTCAGTGACTTCACCAAATACACGTGCTGAATATTCGCGTTCAACTTCATAGCTTGGGTGCATTAAGCGGTTTGCCAATTCACCGTCATTGGTAAACAGCATTAGGCCTGAGGTATTCACGTCTAATCGGCCTACTGCTATCCAGCGATCGCCATCAATACGAGGTAAGCGGTCAAAAACGGTTCTACGGCCTTCAGGGTCTTTACGCGTACTTAACTCACCCTCTGGTTTGTTATACATAATTACACGACAAATTCTGTCTGCTTTTTCTTCTATTTTAACGGTATGGCCGTCAACACGAATTAAATCGGTTTCTTCAACCCTGTCGCCTAACTTAGCTACTTTACCGTTTACACTCACACGATTTGCATCAATGTATTTTTCCATTTCACGGCGTGAGCCTACGCCTGCACGGGCTAGGACTTTTTGTAACTTTTCACCTTGTATACTCATTCGGATGGTTCTCTCACAGAAGGATCACTTAATAACTGGGTAATTTTACTTTGCTGTTGCTCTGGCAATGCGGGTAAATCATGAAGTCCCGTTATCGAAAAATAATCTAAAAATTGTTTAGTCGTTGCATAAAGTGCCGGTTTACCGGGTACTTCTTTATGCCCAACTACTTTAATCCACTCTCTTTCAAGCAGAGTTTTAATAATATTTGAGCCAGTTGCTACACCCCGCACTTGCTCAATTTCACCACGGGTAATGGGTTGCTTGTATGCAATTAACGACAGGGTTTCGAGTAAAGCTCTCGAGTATTTAGGGGCACGTTCTTGCCATAAATTACTCAACCATGGGCTTAAACTACTGCACGCTTGAAAACGATAGCCACTGCCTACCTCAACCAAACGTATTCCACGCGTCTGATAGTGAACTTGAATGGCCTCTACAGCATCATTAATGCGCGCCATAGAAATTGCTAAGTCGTTTAAAACCGTGTCCTTAAGATGACGTTTTGATACGGGCTTGCCTGCCACAAAAATCGCCGCTTCAATGATTTCAATTAATTGTTCATCACTAATTCGCCGACCAACCATAATCACTCTAAAGTTAATAAAAACACACAGCCATCTATTATGACAGAACAACGGCAAACTAGGAAAACATATTAATAAAATAACATTTTATAGGTATAAAAAAGCCAGTGAAAAACACTGGCTTGGTATCAAATGTATTTAATAATGTAATTTAGCTATTTTTAAATTGCTCAAGTGCATCGTCCTCTGCAACAGAATCACCATGCTTTTGGATATAGCTATTAAACTCTTTTTTACTTACTCGTTTATCTTTATTGCTGTCCATGTAACCAAAATGATTTGAAATATCATCATCGTCAGCTTCAGAAACTGAAATAAAACCGTTGCTATCATTATCTAAGCTTTTAAAGTCATTTTCTATTTTATCAAACTTCGCAATATCAGCCTTAAATGCAGACTCACTCACTTCACTATCTGTAGCAACTTTCCCAGCATTTAGCTGCATATAAGCATCATATTCATTACGGCTTATTTGATTATCCATATTTGTATCTATATTTGAAAAGTGCTGCCAAATACTATCATCGTCGGCTTCTGTTTTAGAAATAAAGCCATCGCTGTCGTTATCTAAGCTTGCAAAATCACTGTCGATTTTTTCTAAACCTTGATTTGAAGAACAAGCGGCTAAACTCAATGCGGCTAAAACAGTAGAAGCTATCGTTAATTTTTTCATCAGACGTATCCTTGTATTAATAAATTTCAAATCTAGTAATACAAATACGATGCCAAAAAATAAACTATTAAAATCAAACAATTAACCAAGAACAACTTCTATAACGATATTTAATAATGCAATTTTTGCAAGCTACTCTGGTAATTTTTGCAAAAAAAAAGCTCGGTAAGAACCGAGCTATTTATATCTAATACGGTAATTTAGATTGCAGCGTTTTGGTAACGCTTAACAAAATCAGTAACGCTTTGGCCATTACACTTTAATGAATTTAAGTTACCAATTTGCTTACGTACTGGTTGTAAGCCTTGCTTTAATGCAGTCATACATAACTGTGTTTCTTGGTGTGAATCTTTTGCAAATACTTCTACTTTAGACACAACTGATTGCGTTGCTGCTTCTTTTTTTGCAATGTCACGGATGTCTTGACCGTTACATAGGATACTTTTTGAATAACGCGATAAATATACACCGTGCTTTGCTGCCATTTTACGAGCAGCCGAAAACCCCTCATTGGCGCTTACTACACATAAGTTAGACTCTAATTTGTTGTCTTGGCTGTAATACGTATTGCTTTGCGCAGTAGCAGTTACAGAAACAAAAAGAGAGGCGGCTAAAAGTAATTGAGTTTTCATCAGGTAGTCCTATTTGAACGAGTTAAACAAACGATTTTTGCGCATTATATAGACAACTTTTAACATATCAATTGAATATTTTATTTATTTTATTATTTAATATTGCATTTACAATGTTTAAACATTAAGCAAAAATTGATCAACATTTGTGCAGCTATTTTCTCGTTTCAGTCATGTTATGTCGCTCCAAATACTGATACAATTTAGCTAACAATGAAAATAAATTTGAAGGTAAACTTTATGAAAGTGATTTCTTTTAATATCAATGGCCTGCGTGCTCGCCTACATCAGTTACAAGCTATTATTGATAAACACCAGCCAGATATTATTGGTCTTCAAGAGATAAAAGTGCACGATGAAGCATTTCCGCTAGACGATGTACAAAAAATGGGTTATCACGTTTATTTTCATGGACAAAAAGCGCATTACGGTGTGGCAATGTTATGCAAAAAAGAGCCTAAGTCGGTATTAAAAGGCTTTTCCACCGACACAGATGAGTCGCAAAAGCGAATGATCAGCGTTACCGTAGAGCAAGAAAATGGCCGTGACCTGCATGTCATGAATGGCTACTTCCCGCAAGGCGATAATATCAACCACGAAACTAAATTCCCTTATAAACGTCAATTTTATCAAGACTTAATGACTCACCTAAATAGTCATTACACGCCTGATCAAGATGTAATTGTAATGGGCGATATTAATATCTCTCCAACCGATTTAGATATTGGTATTGGTGAGGTAAACGCAAAACGCTGGTTAAAAACCGGAAAATGTTCATTTCAACCCGTTGAGCGTGAATGGCTAGCAACGTTATTAAACTGGGGCTTTAAAGACACCTTTAGGGAGCAAAACCCAGAAACTAACGATCAATACTCATGGTTTGACTACCGCTCTAAGGGTTTTGTTGATAATCGTGGCCTAAGGATTGATGTGGTTCTGGCAACGCATGACTTAGCAGCTCGCTGTATCGACACCGGTATAGATTACGAATTACGTGCTATCGACAAGCCTTCAGATCATGCGCCTATTTGGTCTGAGTTTAATTAACGATTATGCTAAGTGTGCAATTACAGGCATTACTGTGGATTGGTGTTATTGTTATTGGCTTTTTAAGTGTTAATAAATCAACATACGCCAATTTATTTAATACGCCAGCTAGGCAAACTGGCGTGTTTGCCTGCGCGCTGGTGCTCGCTTTACTATGGCGTATAAAAGCCGGTATTTTACCTGGGCTTGATCTTCATATATTGGGCATTACTGCTGTTACGCTGATTTTAGGCTGGCGTCTGGCTATTTTAAGTTGTGTATTAGCAACAGCCCTGCTAACTGCTTTTGGACAAATAGCATTCGAGCTGATTGCGGTAAAATTACTAATAAGTGCGTTTATTCCAGTATTATTAAGCTACTTTGTATTTATGCTTTGTTACCACTACTTAGCGCGGCACTTTTTTATCTATATATTTGTTTGTAGCTTTTTAACGGCTGGTGTCGTTGCTTGCGTTAACATTATACTCGGGGGTGTTTTTTATTACGCAATTGGCGAATATAATTGGCATCAGCTAACAGAAAACTACATTTATCTCAGTCCTATTTTAGCGTTTCCTGAAGCAATGCTAAACGGTATGGCAATAACTGTTATGATCACCTATCGCCCGCACTGGGTAAAAACTTTTTTTGATAAGGACTATTTAGGCTCATGAGTCTTCATTACCATTGCCCTATTTGCAAACTTCCATTGGCACTTAATGAAAAAACATTACGTTGTGATAATAATCACAGCTTTGATTTTGCCAAAGAAGGCTATGTAAACTTACTCCCCGTGCAAAATAAAAACTCTAAACAGCCCGGTGACTCTTTAGAAATGGTACAAGCAAGGCGTTCTTTTTTAGAGCAAGGCCATTATGCATTTTTACAGACAGCCTTAGCTAATTTAGTCAAACCGCTCAATGCAAATATAGTGATTGATTTAGGGTGTGGCGAGGGATTTTACACCCATGCTATAGCAAATAACACGCAAGCTACTGTGTATGGTGTTGATATATCTAAGTCGGCGGTAAAATACGCAGCAAAACGATACAAACAATGTCAATTTAGCGTGGCATCAATAAGCCACGCGCCCTTTAATGATCACCTTGCTGATGTGTTAATTAGCGTGTTTGCCCCTTTGTTTGACGATGAACTTTCTCGCCTTGTTAAAGAGGATGGCTGTTTAGTGGTGGCAAGCCCTGGGCCTATGCACCTCAAAGAGTTGAAAAAATATATCTATAATACGGTAAATGAACATACTGAAGTTGCTACGCCAACAGGCTTTAAACAATCATCGCAACAGCTCATTACAGAGCAAGTGTCACTCACATTTAGCGACGTAAGAAATTTAATAATGATGACACCCTTTGCATGGAAGTTCAGACCCGAGCATTGGCAGGCACTTGAACAAAAACAGCATCATAAGGTTACCTTGTCATTTTATATTAGCCAGTTTGTTAAAACTGCTCTTTAGTAAAGTTTTTATCCATTTTATCAAACATGTCTTTTAACAATTCAGCAAGCTCCAAATAGCGGGGCTTGTTTTTCCCCATTTGTGCGTCGTAACCGTTGGCGATCATTTTTGCAAACAACTCGTTGTACCATTGCAGCATAGCGGGTTCTAATTCTGTTTGCGCACGTTTACCTAGCCATAAAAGCCCTTGTAACGGCAAGGAGATAAAAAATAGACTACTGGCAATAGCTTGAGGTAAAAAATCAGGGCCTAAATAATTAAGCTGAAAAAACAAAGTTAGCATGGCTAAAATAGGCATTACTGTAATCGCAAGCTCGGTTGCTCTGATCACTTTAAACTCGGCAAATAATGGCGCGACCTCTTTACGCATAGGCCATGTTTTAGCATAAGCGCGCCCTAATTGAACTTGTGATATCACACTTTTTTGCATTATAAATCCTCACAATCACGGAATTTAACACTTGTAAAAGCATCTTGCTTATAAAAGTGTAACACAACTCTCACTTTATCGGTAAAAATGCTTAATTTCATTAGTAAAACTCACAAAAAGCATAAATTATTAAAAGAATTCCACAAAGCCCTTTTAATAAAGTCAACTACACTTTAGTCTATACCCATTTAAGCCTACAATGCTTATATATCAACCAAGTGTACTGATTAATATTTAAATGGAAAATGAATCTATGCCAACTCTCCCAAAAAAACCAAACCATGTTTTGGTACTTAATTGTGGAAGCTCAAGTTTAAAGTTTGCAATTATTGATGCAAACACAGGAAAAGACATTATTTCAGGTTTAGCTGAGCGCCTAGGTGCAGATGCTCCCTCAATAAAATATAAATTTAAGGGAGAAAAGACCACCATTAAACTTGCTGCTAATCAGGCACACGCGCATGCCATTGATACGCTGGTTGATTTAATAAAAGATCACAATCTTGATGAGCAACTAGTTGCTGTTGGTCATCGTGTTGTGCATGGCGGTGAGCATTTTACCCAATCAGTATTAATTGACGAACGCGTTATTGCAGGTATCACGCAAGCAGCCACGCTAGCACCTTTGCATGGCCACGCTAACTTGCTGGGTATTTCATCAGCGCAAGCATCATTTAAAAACTTACCGCAAGTAGCCGTGTTCGATACGGCATTTCATCAAACAATGGATGAAGTCGCTTATCTTTATGCCCTTCCTTATCAGCTTTATAAAGACTTTGGTGTTAGGCGCTATGGTTTTCATGGCACCAGCCATTTTTATGTCGCAGGACAAACTGCGAAGTTATTAGCACTTCCCATTGAAAACAGTAACTTTATTAGCGCTCACTTAGGCAACGGCTGTTCAGTGTGTGCGATTAAAAATGGCAAAAGTGTTGATACCAGCATGGGGTTAACCCCGCTTGAAGGGCTTGTTATGGGTACGCGCTGTGGTGACATTGATCCGGGCCTATTTAACTTTTTAACCACGCAACTCGATTACACTGCTCAGCAAATTGATGACTTACTCAATCAAAAAAGTGGTTTATTAGGCATAAGCGAGTTGTCTAACGATTGTCGCACCATAGAAGAAGCAGCTATTGCAGGCAACCAGCAAGCTATGCTGGCACTTAATATGTTTTGTTACCGCCTCGCAAAACAAATAGCCGCTTACATGGTTCCGCTGCAACAGCTAGACGCAGTTATTTTTACCGGCGGTATTGGCGAAAATTCCGATATTATCCGTGATAAAGTACTTAAACAATTGGCCTTTTTAGGTATTAATTTAGACCCACAAGCAAACCTTGATGCACGTTTTGGCCAAGCTGGGTTAATTAGTACAGCTGATTCACGTAGCAAAGCGGTTGTTATGCCCACTAACGAAGAATGGGTGATCGCACTTGATGCCGCAAACATCACCAAGGAGTTATAATATGGCTCGTCGTATTATGTTGATCCCCGTTTCTACTGGGGTTGGTTTAACCTCAGTATCGGTGGGTTTGGTAAGGGCGCTGGAACAGAAAACTGTTAAAGTTAATTTTTTTAAACCTATAGCCCAACCACGCGCGGGTGAAACAGGCCCAGAAAAGTCAACACAAATTGTTACCCAAGGCTCACCTATTGATCCACCTACGTCATTTGCGCTGGATTACGCCGAGCAAATGATTGGCGATGGCAAAGGCGATGACCTGCTAGAAGAAATTGTAGAGCGTTTTCAAAGTAAAATTAACGATGATGAAGTGGCTATTATTGAAGGCATGGTGCCTACCCGTCGCCAACCATATGCGGGGAGAGTAAATCGCGAAATCGCACAAACTTTAGGGGCGGATATCGTTTTTGTACTTACCCCTGGCAATTACAACATTACTCAAATTGAAGACCGACTAGAAATAGCCGCTGGCAACTATGGTGGCATTGACCACCCTCGCGTGCTTGGCTGTATTTTTAATAAAGTGAACGCCCCCCTTGATGAGGAAGGTCGAGCTCGCGCCGATTTAGTCGATACCTATAAGCCAGAAGCGCTTGATAACGAATTAAACCGCTTAGCTTCTTTACCTATTTTTAGAAAAAACCCGTTTATGTTACTCGGCGCTATTCCGTGGGATTTTGAACTGGTTGCCCCACGTGTTAAAGATTTAAGTGCCTATTTAAAAGCCACTATTATCAACGAAGGCGATATGGTGCACCGCCGACTCAGACGAATTACATTTTGTGCCCGCACGGTATCCAATATTTTAAATTATTTTACGCCAGGTGCGTTATTGGTAACCCCAGGCGATCGCTCAGATATACTCGTTGCCGCTTGCTTATCGGCCATGAATGGCACAAAACTAGGTGCAATTTTACTTACCGGTGGTTTTGAGCCTGAGCCGCGCATTATGGCGCTATGCGAACAAGCTATGCAAACTGGTCTGCCAATTTTGGCAACCGAGGGCGATACCTGGCGCACTTCTTTATTGCTGCATAACTTTAACCTAGAAGTGCCTAGCGACGATGAACAACGCATAGAAAAAGTAAAAGACCACAACGCTGCACATATCGATTCTGATTGGCTGGACACATTAGCAAAAAGTGTGGGAAAAACCCGCAAATTATCCCCCCCGGCCTTTAGGTATTTATTAACCGATAAAGCACGTAAAGCGGATAAAACGATTGTACTGCCTGAGGGTAACGAGCCTCGTACCATTAAAGCCGCTGCTATTTGTGGCCAGCGCGGCATTGCTAAAACAATTTTACTTGGCGATCGCGATGAAATATTTCGAATCGCGGAGCAACAAGGGATTGAACTGAACGAGCATGTGACTGTAATAGAGCCAACTAGTATTATTAACGACTACGTGGCACCTATGGTCGAAATTCGTAAAAACAAAGGCTTAACTGACGTTATTGCAAAGGAACAACTGCAAGATAACGTGGTACTGGGCACCATGATGCTAGAGCAAGGAAAAGTAGATGGGCTGGTTTCAGGGGCAGTCAATACCACGGCCAATACCATTCGCCCGCCTTTACAGCTGATTAAAACCGCACCGGGTTCATCATTAGTCTCGTCGGTATTTTTTATGTTATTGCCTGATCAAGTGCTTGTTTATGGTGACTGTGCTATTAATCCTGATCCTAATGCTGAACAACTAGCCGATATTGCAATTCAATCTGCCGATTCTGCTGCCGCATTTGGCATAGAACCTCGTGTAGCAATGATAAGTTACAGCACGGGTAATTCGGGCAGTGGCGCTGATGTAGAAAAAGTCCGCGAAGCAACAAAAATTGCCCAACAAAAGCGCCCAGATCTCATTATCGATGGGCCATTGCAATACGATGCGGCCATTATGGAAAGTGTAGCTATTAAAAAAGCGCCAGATAGCCCGGTTGCCGGTAAAGCAACCGTGTTTATTTTCCCTGATTTAAATACGGGTAATACCACCTACAAAGCAGTGCAACGAAGTGCCGATTTGATCAGTATTGGTCCTATGTTACAAGGGATGCGCAAACCTGTTAACGACTTAAGCCGTGGCGCATTAGTTGACGATATTGTGTATACCATTGCTTTAACAGCCATTCAGGCGGCGCAAGTAGAAGCGCTTAATTAAGGCCTGTAATTAACATGCCCTTTTTATAGCCTAGCCATTTTTTATTTAGTAATTAACTGGTTAGGCTATTTATACCTCACAACCCCCAAGCTTATCCACAGAAATTGTGGACAATTATTTTTTAGCTAATAAAAATATAGCACTGCCTAAACTTGAGCCTTTAATTTAGCTTCAATACTCTATACTATAAAGCTATTATTTTGCTGCTGGCGATACGTTTAATGTCAAAACAAACATTACAATTACACAGCACCGTGTTATCTATTCATAGTTTAGCCCTTGATGCTGACATACCGCCTGCGCTGTTAAAACAACCGTTATTTTTTATCTCAAAAACGCATGATGAACTGTCAGTTGTTTGCCCTGTCGACTTTATTATTGATAGCCAAGATACTGAATCTAATTGGCAAGCACTGGAAGTGATAGGCCCTTTAGGATTTTCGTTAACTGGCATTATGGCAAATCTGTCAGGCGTATTAGCCAGAGCTGGCGTGTCCATTTTTTCGATATCGACCTACGATACCGACTATATTTTAGTAAAAAACAAACGGTCACCAAAGCAATTACAGCCCTTAAAGCCGATGGCTACAACGTGGTAACTGAATAAATAATGAAATCTGAAGACGTTAGCTATTTAACTAAAAATAAAATTGGCCGAAACGCGATACAAATCACGAGTCCGTTCAGTGGTAAAGTGATGCCAATGGAAGAGCATCCACAACCCTTTTTTCGTTTTGGCACACTCGGCCCAGGTATTGTTGTTAGCTTATCGAGTCATAAAGTATTAGCGCCCTTTAATGGCACCTTACTGCAAGTAAAAAGTGCCGGTTGTGAATTTATTTTAAAAGCCAACAACGGCTTAAAAGTATTAATAAATCTAGCGGTGCCCGATTCACAAACTCTTACGCATACTCATATTGCTCAGCTTAACGGCAGCAAAATAACCAAAGGCCAACGCCTTGCCTATTTTGATTTACGTGAGCTCGACTCGCCTATTTTAGCCAGCCTTATAATTCTCAATGGCCATAATTTAGGCACTTTTCATTATTCTCACCCGCAAGTTAATGCCGGTGTAGATACCTTATTAACTATTATTAAAAAGAAGTAGATTTATGATCACTCTCTATGGCATTAGCAACTGCGATACAATTAAAAAAGCAAAAAAATACTTAAGCGATAACGACATTGCATTCACTTTCCACGACTATCGCAAAGACGGCGTTAATAACGACATGGTAAGCGACTTTGCAGAACATATTGATTGGGAACAATTGGTTAATAAACGTGGCACAACGTACAGAGCGCTCACTGATGAGCAAAAACAAAGCTTAACTAAACAAACCGCTATAGATCTACTCGTTGAACAACCGGCGATGATCAAACGTCCTGTTCTTGTTAATAACGGGCAATATCACTTAGGCTTTAAAGCAGCACAATACGATGAGATTTTTAAATAATGACCCATCCAGTAATTACCCTAGCCCAAGCCTTAATTCAGCGAGAGTCGGTTACACCTGAAGATGCCGGGTGCCAACATATGATGAATGAACGCCTAAGCGCCATTGGCTTTGATATTGAATCGCTATTTTTTACCGATACCCTAAACACATGGGCACGAAAAGGCACGCAATCACCGCATTTTTGTTTTGCCGGTCATACTGATGTGGTGCCCACTGGGCCTGAAAAAAACTGGCAGCACCCACCTTTTGCAGGCCTAATTGAAGACGGCTTATTACATGGCCGTGGCGCTGCCGACATGAAAGGCTCATTAGCGGCGATGATTGTGGCAACCGAACGCTTTGTGACTAAGCATCCAGATCACAAAGGTTCCATTTCGTTTTTAATTACCTCAGATGAAGAAGGCCCGTTTATTAACGGCACCACGCGCGTGATAGATACTTTAGAGGAGCGCGGTGAAAAAATAGACATGTGCCTTGTAGGTGAACCCTCTTCTCGCGATGTACTCGGTGATGTGGTTAAAAATGGCCGCCGTGGTTCACTCACGGGGTTTTTAACTATAAAAGGCGTGCAAGGTCATGTGGCCTATCCACATTTAGCACAAAACCCAATTCATTTAGCCACGCCAGCTTTAACCGAGTTAAGCCAAACTGTGTGGGATATGGGTAATGACTTTTTTCCAGCCACCAGCTTTCAAATCTCTAATATTAATGGCGGTACGGGCGCAGGCAATGTG
This sequence comes from Pseudoalteromonas sp. SM9913, assembly GCF_000184065.1. Lineage (NCBI taxonomy): Bacteria > Pseudomonadati > Pseudomonadota > Gammaproteobacteria > Alteromonadales > Pseudoalteromonadaceae > Pseudoalteromonas > Pseudoalteromonas sp. SM9913. The sequence goes on along the minus strand of NC_014803.1, from coordinate 1,460,959 downwards.
ATCCCTGGGGAGCTAGAGGTACAATTTAATTTTAGATTTAGTACCGAAGTTACTCATCAACAACTACAACAAAAAGTAAATGCCATTTTACAAAAACACAATTTAAATTATGAACTCAATTGGATTGTGAATGGCTTGCCGTTTTTAACCGATCACGGCCCATTGGTTGATGCCACCGTAGCCGCCATTAAATCGGTAACGGGGTTAACCACTAACTTAGAAACAACAGGTGGCACCTCAGATGGTCGTTTTATCGCACAAACGGGTGCTAAAGTTATTGAATTAGGGCCACGTAATGCCACTATTCATAAAGTGGACGAGTGTGTTAGCACCGACGACCTAATCGCGCTGGCCGATATTTACGAACAAATATTAGAGCACCTGTTAACTTAATGACTGCAAATAAAGAACTCATACAATGCATCACTGGCCAAAGTGATGCACATTTAGTTGCCATACAAAATCACTTTTTGCATGCCGATATTGTAAATGACTTTATTGCACTGCAAACAGCGGCTTCATCAGCAGGCTTTGATTTATGTATTGCATCAAGTTTTCGGGATTTTAACCGTCAATCAGCTATTTGGAACGCTAAATTTTCCGCTAAGCGGCCGGTATTAAACAAAGCGCAGCAACACGTTGATATTAATTCGCTCAGTGATATTGATAAATGCATTGCCATTATGCTTTATTCTGCGCTACCGGGGGCGAGTCGCCATCATTTAGGGACTGATTTAGATATTTACGATAAAAGCGCAGTGAGTGACGATTATGTTTTGCAATTGAGCCCTAATGAATATCAGCAAGGTGGGCCTTTTGCTAAACTAAGCCAATGGCTAGACACTCATCTAGCAGAATTTGGATTTTATCGACCTTACCAGTACGACTTGGGCGGGGTAGCTCCTGAGCTTTGGCATATTAGCCACATAGCGCAATCAGCGCAGCTTATTGGTCACCTTACGCCAGAAGTGTTGCACGACTGCATTAAACACAGTGATTTATTAGGTAAAGACGCTATTTTAACCCACTTACCTGCGTTGTATGAACGCTTTGTGATCAATGTAAGTCCACCAGCTAAGCAGTTTTAGTCTTTTTATTTAAAGTAAAAACTAATACCGCTAGTAAAATGATACTGCTGGGGAGCATAAATTGTACAGTTAATGTCTCTGATAAAAACACTGCCCCTGCAATAGCCGCCAAAACGGGTACGCATAACTGCACTATGGCTGCATGCGTGCTCTTTAATAGTGGCATAGCCACATACCAAATACTGTACCCTACGCCAGATGCGATGGCACCTGAGGCTATTGCAAGTAACGCCCCTTCGATACGTATATTTTTAAGCTGGCTCATTCCCACCACAATTAAAATAGGTAGCACTAATAAACTACGAATAAAATTAAAGGCAGTGGCTCTTAGCGGCGACACACACGCCTTGCCACGAATACTGTAAATTCCCCACGCAATGCCACTTATACTCATTAATAATGCAGCCATCAACGGTGGTGCTGTCTGTGAGGGCACCATTAAGTAAACAAATGCCGCAAACGCCACTATAAATGCAAGCCATTGCACAGCACTTAAACGCTCTTGTTTATATATGCCCCAGCCAATCATTGTAAATTGCACCGCCGAGAATAAAATAAGCGCCCCCATGCCGGTATCAAGCTCGATATAAGCAACAGAAAAACACAGCGCATATATCAATAAGCTAGCACTGCTTCGCCAACTGCCAGTATCGTTAATAATAGGATTACTTAACTGCGCTTTTTTATTTAACTGCCTAGTATAGAGCAGCATAATAATGGTCAAACACACTGCCCCGCTCAGTAACCTAATAACGGTAAAATTCCACGCATCAATGTAGCCTTGCGCCAACGCTAACCGACATAATAACGAATTTGCAGCAAAGGCAACTAACGCGATAATAGTAAACAGTGTTGCTTTCAAATTAATTCCTAACGTATTGATAAATATGTACCGTACTTATATACCGATTAAATTAACGTCCAATGTTGTAAACGTTACCATGGTTATTTTTTAAATGATAAAGTTTTTATTAAGGGTTTTTGTTCTATGTTTATACACTACGCTTTTTTACAATCTTTCACACTTGTATTTATTGGCAGTATGTTAACCTTACAGAATAAATAAGAAGGAGTGCGCGTGCGTCACATTTTAATTTTTAGTCTTTGCTTTATCGTAAGTGGTTGCAGCACCATTGGCTTTGACGATCTCTTTAATGATTACGCCACTAATACCACCCCTATCAGACAAGCCATTACGAATAATAATATTGAGAGTGCACGCTCCTTAATAAGCAAAAACAGCAAAACACACAGTAATTATTTACTGAGCCAATTAGAACAAGGCCGTATCGCGGATTTAGCCAACAACCCCGATAACGCACAAGTTCATTTTGAAACTGTCTATCAACAAATGCAATCTAAGCGCCAAGCTGCAAAAATACAAGTAAGTGCTGGGCTTGAGCAAAGTAATGCGCTGTTAACCAACGACTCAGCTATTGGTTATACACCGCCCGCCTACGAAATGAGTATGTTGCATAGCTACAAAGCACTCAATTATGTTTATAAACATGATATTGAAAGCGCCTTAGTTGAAATACGCCGTGCTAATAAAGTACAAGTTGATGAACTATTAAATAATCAAAGCGAATTTGATAATGCGGTTGCCCAAGCACAGCAACACTATCCCGATATGGATAACTTAATTCGCTCGGTCAAAAATGGCTTTCAAAATGCGTACACGTTTTACTTATCAGGGTTGCTATATGAAACGGCAAAGCAAGGTGATGATGCCTACATAGACTATAAAAAAGCACTCGAAATACAACCTAACAATCCGTATTTACAACACGATGTACTGCGTCTTGCTAAGCAGCAAGGTTTTGCTGATGACTATAACCAATTTAAACGCCAGTTTGGTGAAGTTAACACCTTAGAAAAAAACCAAGGCGAAGTGGTTATATTATTCGAACAAGGCCTGATACCAAAACAACACGAATTTAAATTGCGACTACCCATTTATACTTCGCAGGGAGACGCCCGCTTTTATAGTCTCGCCATGCCCATTTATATAAATAATGCCTATGAAAGCACCGTTAACAACGTCAAAATTAATGACCACGTAATATCACTAAGCCCGCTAGTGCACTTAGAGGCACTGGCCGCTAAAACGTTAGAGCAGCAAGTTGCTGGGCGTGTATCGAGGCAAATATTGCGCTTAGTGGCGAAAGAAAAGCTGCGCGCTGAGCTTGCCCGCAGTGGCGGTGATGTGGGGAATATTTTAGCAAATTTATATAATCTTGCATCTGAGCAAGCCGATACCCGCAGCTGGCTTACCTTACCCAATCAAATTAGCCTTGCCCGCAGTGCAGTGGCTGCAGGAGAACATACCTTAAATGTTGGCTCACAACCGCCAATAAATTTTACCGTTAGTAAGCAAAGGTTAACGTTAATCTACCTAACCTCTGTTAATAACTATTTTAACTCCCATGTAGTGCAACTTTAGGAGCCATCATGAAATACATACTCCCCATTATTGCGTTGTTTATGCTTAGCGCATGTAGCAGCCGACCTGTAACCTCAGGCATTGGAGTTGAACAAACTACCAACGCCTACAAAGAGCAGCTCAATGTTAACAATCCACAGTTAGCAAAAAAGCTATTAATTAGTGATGTAAAAACTCGTCAAACAAATAACCTAACCGACGTGGTAGTCACCTTGGCAAGTACCTATAAAAAGTCACAATATTTACAGTATCAATTTAACTGGTTTGATAAAGATGGCTTTTTAATTAAAGGCAACCACTCGCCGTGGCAAGCCCTCACATTATTTGGCTTTGCTAAAACTCAGCTTGCAGGGCTCGCGCCTAGCCCTAATGCCGTTACTTTCTCTTTAGCTGTAAGAGAAGTGTCTACTGAAGCACAAGAATTTAAAGATTAAGGAAACCATGATGATCAATAAACAATTTAAATCACTCTCTGGCTATGCAATTTTAGGCTTAGCCGCACTCACACTAACCGGCTGTGCCAATAAAGCAGTCGTTAGTTATGGTGATGCACAAGCCGTAGAAACCACAGATATAAACTTTGGCTCTACCGACCTACAAAAAGTAGCCTCGCAAATGACCGACTCACTGCTCAGTTCGCCAGTGGTTGGTACTATGACTGCCAATACCCGCCCTGTGGTATTTGTTGAGCGTATTAAAAACAAAACCAGTGAACACATAGACACTGAGTCAATTACCGACTCAATTTCGACTCAATTACTTCGCAGTGGAAAATTTAGATTTGTTGATATGACTCGTGTAGAAGCGGTTCGTGAACAACTTACATTTCAAAATGAAGATGCACTGATCAATCCAAGCACTGCGGTGGCCTTTGGTAAACAAATTGGTGCGCAATATATGCTGTACGGTAACCTATCGAGCATTGTTAAATCCAATGCTGACAAAGCCGATGTGTACTACAAATTTACAATGCGCTTAATGGATATGCAAAGTGGCCTTGTTGAATGGGCTGACGAAACTGAAATTCGTAAAACCCGTGAAAAATCTACCTTTGGTTGGTAACTAACAGGAGCGAACCATGAAAACGCTTAGCTTATTTTTATGCACTTTATTAATATTTAGTGCCCCCACTTTTGCCAAGTATGAACGCAATAAAGCCGTTCCTGTGCAGCAAGTACTATTTGGTAAAGTGAAGTCGGTGCGCAACATTTCAGAGCAACAATTGGTTCACGATAAAAGCAACGGCTGGAAAACCTTTGGCGGTGCCTTACTAGGCGGTGTTATTGGTAACCAGTTTGGCGGCGGCAGTGGTCGCACGGTTGCAACTATTTTAGGATCAGTGATTGGTGGTAATGTTGCGCATAATCAGCAACAGACACAACGCTATGAAAACCTCCAATTAGTTGAACTACTTATACAAGTAGAAAATGGTGAACAATTTATGGTGGTACAAGACAACGATCCCGCTATGCGTTTTCACCAAGGTGATAATGTACGCCTTATTTATTTAACCAACAACACAGTGCGCGTAGATAGCGCTTATTAGAGTCTATTTATGTTTCGAGCTTAATTCTGAAAGTTCCAACAAAAAACCTAACTTAGGTCACTAAGTTAGGTTTTTTTAAATGTATTCACTTTTATTTATTAAGCGGGTTCTTTTGCCCACAGCTGCTCGTTTTCATGCATTTCATATAAACCATGTGCACGGTTAATCAGTAAATTTGCAAAATCAGCTTGGGTTTTATCTCGCGCACCCGCGGTAATAATTTGATCGGCCTTTAACTGCCACTGCAGTGAAAAATAACGCATAGCATCGCGTGCATCTTTTGCTGCAGATGCTTCAGCGTGATCGGTTGGTAAACGACCGGTGATCACCCAGTAGCTTTTACCGTTTTGCGCTTTAAATTTCCATAGCGCGCATAAAGGCGCTAAAAAACGGCTTTCTTTTTCAAGCAATGTTTTGGGCATAATGCCTTTTTCAGCTAAATGTTTTTGCGCATTTTGAAAACATTCGCGCTGCCATTGAATTTCTTGTTGCTGAAGTTCAGCTTGCTGCTCTGGTGTTAATGGTTTTTGTTCTTGTTGCTGCATTTTAATAACCTTTTTACTTCTTTGTTTACACTTTAAGGGCATAACAAATAAGGCGCAAGCATAAATAGCGTGCTTAACACCTTATTCGCAGCTGTTTGCTGGGTTTTTAAGCAAACCGATTATTTTATGTTGTGATCAAACGACCCCACATCACCGGGGAACACCACTGGCGATTCAACACCCTGTTTATTCACGCTAGCAACGCCAAAATAGTAGTTATCAATAACCACATTTTTAAGCGTAAACTCGCTAACATTATCAACCCATTGGCTGTATTGCCATTGTGGCTCACTCGTATAGCGCCAGTAAATTTTGTAACCGGCAATATTTTTATCATCCGATGGTTGCCAAGAAAGTGTGGTACTGGCGCGTACGGCACCACTAATTTTCACTTCTTTCGGTGGCGCTGGTGCCCATGCCATTGACGCTAGGCTCACCGCATTCAATGACGTGAGTTTTGCGGCGTAATCAAAATCAACCCCATCAATGGTATCACCGTACACTATGCCATTTTCGGTGCGTAGGTCTTGATGTTGACGGTCGTAATGCTCGTTAGTTTCCATTATACGTACAGCCGCAAAGCCCGCATCATTAAATGGGCGATGATGCCCTCCTCGAGCAAATCGGTCGAGTCTGTACACCAGCATAGTGTCTAAATTTTCAATGTATTTATCGGCAATGGTGTCTATATAACGCGCTAAATTACGACTCGCTGAGTCAACTTCGCCACCTGTAAAACGACGAGTACGTGCTTGCTCTTTGGTTTCAACCACTCGCGTCCCTTCAGAAAAAATACGTGCAGTGGTGTTATCGGTTACGCCATTAATACCGGTAATATTACCAATCATGTCGTTATTTAAAACACCATGAACCTGCCAATTATTTTTTTGCGCATAAGCGGTTAAAATTTTACCGCCAAATAAACCTTGCTCTTCACCTGAGAGCGCCGCGTAAACAACCGAGCCATTAAATGTATATTTCGATAAAACACGCGCTGTCTCAATAACACCGGCAACCCCTGAAGCGTTATCGTTTGCACCTGGCGCATCGCTGGTAAAATCCATTACATCACTAACGCGCGAGTCTATATCACCCGACATCATCACCATACGATTAGGCTCAGTAATGCCGCGCTGAATCGCAATTATGTTAACCACTTCAACAGGGTTAGGAATACGCTTTTCTCCCGAAATGGTTTGTTTTACTTCTATTATTTCTAAGCAGCCACCACATTGTGCCGAAATCGCTTCAAATTCTTTTTTAATCCAACGCCTTGCCGCGCCAATACCACGTGTATCAGACTTAGTCTCTGATAGCGTATGTCGCGTACCAAAACCCACCAGCGTTTGAATATCACTCTCAATACGCTGCGCCGAAATTTCTTGTGCAATTTTATGCAATGATGCTTGTTGTGTAGACTCGCCAGCAAAGCTTGTAAGCGTTACAGAACTTAATGATGCCAACACACCATACTTTATAAGTCGATTAACTAACTTTAAACCTAAATTAGACATAGCATTGTTATCCTCATAATGAATGCCACCAACATGACAGCAGAAACCAATAACCGCAAACCTTTTGAGATAGACACTAAAAATCACACGCTTAATTACATATTATTAACACCTTGAATTTTACTTAGAATTTAACCCACACCAAACAAGTCCCTTGTTCAAGCACACTATTTTAATAAAAATAATCACTTATACTGTTTTGACCGTATATAGTGCTAAACATAATTAATCAGCTATCATTTTATAAAGGCTAATTTAATCAATAAGGTGCTGAAATAACATGAAGAAACACGAAGAATTACCAGAGGATCATGTTGATCCCCTGATGCAGTATTTACATCATGCTATTCGCTTTGCAATTAAAATACTGGCAGTGCTCATGGTGCTGGTTATTTTTTGGAGTATTGCTGATGTAGTGTATGTTTTATACATGCGGTTAAGTTCTCCGCCTTATTTTTTATTAAATATTGAAGACATTCTGCAAACCTTTGGTGCCTTTATGGTGGTGCTAATTGCGGTAGAAATATTTACTAATATCCGGTTATATTTGGGCTCAAGCTCGCTGCCTGTTGAACTGGTTATTGCTACCGCATTGATGGCTGTGGCGCGTAAAATTATTGTCCTCGATTTAAAATTAGTGACCTCAGAGCAAATTGTTGGCCTTGCGTTAGTTACCTTAGCACTGGGTATATCGTATTGGCTGGTAAAAAATAAAACCGGCCACACTAAGCTATAAACGGTTAACTCAACTTGAGTTAACCGACGCACACCTCATTCCCACTGCGCCTTTGTGTTTTACAATGGTATAGTGGGACATCTTTATAAATATTTAATTAAGCAGTTAATATGTATCGACTATTTGAACGGATGACTAAACCGTTCCCAGAGCGTTCTCCATCTCAGCCTCCTAAAACCCTTTTTGCATTTTGTCGTCACTACACTAAAGGCATGGAACTGTCGTTAGTGCTTATGTCGCTCAGTGCCGCATTACTCGCTATTTTAGAGGTGTCTTTATTTAGTTATATGGGCCAACTGGTTGACTGGCTTGGCGAATACACACCTGAAGAGCTGTTTTCGCAGCAACAATCCGCGCTAATAAAAATGGGGTTAATGCTTTTAGTCGTCATGCCTGTAGTGGTGTTTTTTAGATCAGCTATTTTACATCAATCGCTATTGGGCAATTACCCTATGTCGATTCGTTGGTTGGCACACCGTTATTTACTGCGTCAAAGTGTCAGCTTTTATCAAAACGAATTTGCTGGGCGTATCGCTACAAAAGTATTACAAACCTCATTAGCAGTACGTGAGTCAGTCACTAAGTTACTTGATGTACTTATGTACATTGCTGTTTATTTTGGCTCAATGGTGTTTTTAGTGGCCGCCTCAGACTGGCGTTTAATGTTGCCATTATTAGTGTGGTTAGCATTGTATATTTGCGTGCAAATTTACTTTGTACCCCGATTAAAAAGTATTGCCAGTTCACAAGCTGATGCTCGCTCAGAAATGACCGGCCGTATCGTCGACAGCTACACAAATATTTCAACCATTAAGCTGTTTTCTTACACCCAACGCGAAGAACAATACGCCAAACAAAGTATGGATGATTTTTACAGCCTGTTTATAAACAAATGCGCTTGGTCACCAGCTTAAACGTGGTTATTCAAAGCTTAAACTATTTGTTAGTGTTTTCGGTAGCAGCAGTGTCTTTGTATTTATGGTCGTTAAGCGCCATTAGTGCAGGAGCGATTGCCGTGGCATTGAGTTTATCGTTAAGGCTTAATGGTATGGCCCAATGGATCATGTGGGAAATTAGCAGCTTGTTTGAAAACATTGGCACCGTGGCTGATGGCATGCGCACCCTTTCTAATCCTATTGCGGTTGCTGACAAACCAGAAGCCGAAACGTTACAGGTCACCCAAGGGGCAATCGACTTTAATAATGTACATTTTAACTACGGTAAAGCCGCGAATGAAAATAACCGTGGCCCCGTAATAAACGGATTAAACTTAAACATTAAACCCGGTGAAAAAATCGGCTTAGTGGGTCGCTCTGGCGCGGGTAAATCCACATTAGTTAACTTGTTGCTGCGCTTTTACGACACCGACAAAGGCAGCATTAGTATTGATGGCCAAAATATTACGGATGTAAGCCAAGAAAGCCTGCGCCGCTATATTGCTATGGTTACCCAAGATACATCCCTACTACATCGCTCAGTAAAAGATAACATTTTATACGGCAGGCCTGATGCCACAGAAGCCGAAATGCTCGATGCGACTAAGCAAGCAAAAGCCCTTGATTTTATAAACGACCTTGAAGATAGCAAAGGCAATAAAGGTTTTGATGCGCAAGTAGGCGAACGAGGGGTCACTCTGTCAGGCGGTCAACGCCAACGTATTGCCATTGCACGCGTACTACTTAAAAACGCACCAATCCTCATACTTGATGAAGCCACCAGCGCATTAGACTCAGAAGTCGAAGCGGCAATTCAAGCAAGCTTAGATGATTTAATGACAGGAAAAACAGTAATCGCCATTGCCCATCGATTATCAACCATTGCACAAATGGACAGACTCATCGTGCTTGATGAAGGCGGCGTTGTAGAGCAAGGCAGTCACGATGAATTAATTGCCCAAGGCGGCATTTACGCTGCTCTTTGGGCGCATCAAACCGGTGGTTTTATTGGCGTTGAGTAATTAGGTTAACAGGGCAAGCTGAATATTAAGCTTGCCCTGCTTAATGCTACATTCTGTCCTTAGCTATTGATCTTAAATATAATTTATAAGCATTTAGTCGGCATTTTGATACATATGCTTGTTCTTTAAATCATAAAATGCCACATTCCCCGTGTTTTATCATCACGCTTTGAATTTTATTATGTCTTTATTAAGTAAACACAAATACACCCTGTTTGGGGTGCTCGCAATTTTGCTCTGGAGCAGTTTAACTGCCTTTATTCGTGATTTATCAGAATTATTCAGCCCAATTGGCGGTGCTGCTTTAATTTACAGCATCAGTGCGATTTTTTTAATACTAGTCATGGGTGTACCAAGGCTAAGCAATTATCCAAAACGCTATTTAGTCTTTGGTGGCAGCTTATTTGTTATTTACGAAATGTGTTTAGCGTTATCCCTCGGCTTTGCAAATAGTCGCCAGCAAGCGTTAGAAATGGCAATTATTAACTACCTTTGGCCAGCGTTAACCATTTTATTTTCGATTATTATTAACCGCACTAAAGTAAGCGTATTAGTCTACCCGTGCATACTGATTGCGTTTTTAGGCGTTGCATGGTGTATTGCTGGCAACAGTGGTTTATCTATGGCTGTATTAACCGCTAATATTAGCGACAACCCATTACCCTACTCTATGGCGTTTGCAGCAGCGTTTATTTGGGCTGTGTATTGCAGTGTAACGGTTAAACTTAGCGAGGGTAAAAATGCCATTAATGTGTTTTTTGCAGCCACGGCAATTTCTTTATGGATAAGTTACGGACTGAGTAATGAACCCAGCTTTGAGTTTAACGTATATTCTAGTTTTACTTTATTGCTGGCAGGGGTGGTTATTGGTGGAGGTTACGCACTATGGAACCAAGCAATCATTGGCGGTGACCTAGTGTTTTTAGGCACCTTGTCTTACTTTATCCCTGTATTGTCTACGCTATTTGCCTCTATTTACTTATCACTATCGCTCACCAACGCATTTTGGCAAGGCGTAGTATTAGTTACATTAGGCTCATTAATGTGTTTTATTGTGACCCGAAAAACAAAGCCAGCCCAATAAAATAAGTAAGCGAAAAGCTAGGGACTGTCTGCTTTTCGCTTTAATCATTTAATTAGCTTGCTAATCGCAGTCCTAACAGCACTAACATCACAATGTTTGCAATCACACCAATCAAAAAGAAGTAGCTACGCGGGCTGGGGTTTTTCTCGGTGGCAATGGCGTAATACAGTGCCATATGAATTAAACGTGCAATGACGTAAACCCAAATACAGATTGCAAAAACCGAACTGTGGTAATTAATCACAAAGGCAAATAAAACCGTTCCTATAAATAACGCACTGTTTTCTAATGTGTTATGAAAGGTGCGATGTGCTCTAAATATAAAACTCTCATGAGATAGGTCTTTATCAATTTTTCCTGGTACAGCCCCAGGCTGTTTGGCTTTACTAAACGTTGCCACTGCCCACTGAACTAACATCATAATTAAATATAAATAAAATGCTATAAACGCTGAATGTGCTATATCGGTCATTGTTTAATCCTTTGTGTTGTTATTAGAGTAGTAGTTACAGCAACTATCAAGCCAAAGATAAGTCACTGATGTATATAGTAATTACTTTTTAGTAAAATAATTTTTTGTAATAGATTCATTCTTTATATAAAACTTACTCTATCACAGCGTCTTGGTATTTTTTTAGAGTCTGAGCGCAACTTAAAACCAGTACTAATTACGTATTTTATAATTTTTATTTGAGTATTTATTCTAAGTGTTGTTTTATAGTGTTACTGATAACGGAACGGTAAAATGAATATGATGAATAAAATAACCAAATGCTTGGTAACCTTAGCGCTATTGAACTGTGTATCAGCGCCCGCTTTTTCAGCTCAATATGAAATCGAAAAAGGTGAAAACTTGGCTAAGTTGGCGCAATACAAAGACGTAGCCACCATTAAACGCAATTTCGCAAAACAAATAGCGCTTAATTACAGTGTATTAAACGCTGATCTTAAACAAACACTAAGCCAATATAAACTGGTTTTGAATGCGGATCAGCTACCGTCTTTAGGTATGCACACACAACAAAATACTCGTTTAGCAAACAACGCGTTACAACAACTGAAAGGTTTACCACAAAACACCGGTAGTTTGTTACAAGTGCGTTTGGCAAGCGATAAAATGCTTAGCGCTTGGCAGCAAGGCGAACGCCCTTTATTTGCATTTGCACCCGCTGGTGACGATACGCAATGGAGCGAGATTGAAGCGTTCGATCAGTATGGTGACATTCATTATCTTAGTGTTGACCAAATGCCGACCCAACCTGTACTTATTGTCGAATTAGATCAACAAAAAGTACAAGATGCGGGTATTGCAGTAATGAGAGGAATTTTATCTGCTAACAAATTCAGTAAAACCACGGTTAGTCCACAAAACCAGCTAGGCAATGAACAACCTCTGCAAACCAGTGTATTGAAAAAAATACGCTTAGAAGATGACAAAGAACCTTGGATCTCAGGTGGTGCTGAAATTTATGCCATTGTAACGGGTATCGACCCGACCCGAGATGAAACAATATTAGATATCGTTGATTTACCGTATTTAGATCATGACAAAACCGATTACAGCCCTAATCAGGTACTCATTCATTGGCAGCGTTATCGTTGGCAGGCGGTTGATTTACTCTTAATGGAACAAGATGACAACACCAACTATAAAACTTTAGCAATAAAATTATTAGAAATATCAGAGCAAGTGATGGCGAGTATTCCTGATTTACAAGCGCAAGGTTATGCCATTATCCCTAAGCTGACCAATGAACTGCTAAAAGCAATGCCGGATGAATGGTTTACTAATAATGACGATTATGTTGATGTTTTTTACACGCTGTTTGAAAACAAAGACTATCAAGAATATAAAGGAGCAAGCAGTAATGCGACCATTACGCTATCTCCTTTAGAAATTAACCCAAGACTAAACTAAGTCATACCCATTCGCTTAATTATTATTGCGGATGGTATCACTCCCCCATACTTCAATAGCCACCCATTAGCGCTTTAACGTTAACGGCTGGCTTTATCTTAAACAGCCACTTTTTTGAACACACGCGTTATATTTTAATACCCTAACCTTGCGCCACTGATTTACGAAAGCGCATTAATGCAACAGTAAAAAACACACTGCCAATAACAACTAACGCTAAAAAGTAAGGCCAAACTACATCCCACCCAGCTCCTCGGTATAAAATTGCTTGAGCAAATTTGACAAAATGCGTTGTTGGCGCCAATAACATAATATTTTGCACTACCTCAGGCATACTTTCACGCGGCGTAACACCGCCAGAGAGCATTTGTAATGGTAATAAAATTAAGATCATCAATAACCCGAGTTGCGGCATGGTGCGCGCCTGTGTGCCTAACAATATACCCAGCGATGTGGTCGCAAATAAATGAATAGCAACGCCAAATAAAAATAAGCCTGCCGAGCCATGAACGGGCACTTGTAACAAACCTTCGATCACAATAAATAATGAAAACGCAGTTAGTAATAAAATCACTAACCCATTGGCCCAAATTTTCGCCATCACTATTTCAAAGGGGCTTAATGGCATCACTAATAAATGCTCTAATGTGCCGTGTTCGCGTTCACGGATCACCGCGGCGCCAGTTAAAATAATCGAAATCATTGTGATCACGTTCATTAATTCCATCACGCTACCAAACCATACACTTGTCATGTTTGGATTAAACATAATGTGCGCCGATTGCTTTATTGGCAGTGAATAAACGGTTCGATAACCTTGCACAAACTCATTTACTTCACCGTTAATAATAGTTTGAATATAGTTATCACCAATAAATGCTTGCGACATACGCGTAGCATCTATATTTACTTGAATCGTAGGTTGATTAGCTGCAAGTACATCACGCTCAAAATAAGGCGGGATATTAAGCACAAAAGTATAACGGCCATTATCCATAGCTGAGTCTACATCGCTCAATGAAATACTGTCTGGCGTTTTGAAGTAAGGCTCATAAAAGGCATTAATAATACGCTTGGATAATTGCGATTGGTCGTGATCAACAACTGCAATTGGTGCATTATTTAACTCTATCGACGTGGCTGAAGCCACTACATAAATCAGCCCAGTAAAAGCAAAAAAAACGAATAGCAGCAAAACCTTATCACGCCATAAACTACGCAACTCTTTAATACCTAAATTAATAATGTTTCCGCGACGTTGCATGGCTATTTGTCCTGCTTTGGAAGTAAAAATACACTGGCCAGCGTCAGCACGGGTATAAAAGCGAATAAAGGCAGTAGCTGGGCTGATAAATCAGAAAAATTAAGCGCTTTATTAAAGACCCCCCGACACGCCTCTAAAAAGTAGGTGGTCGGAAACAGTTTGCCAATAATCGCCCCAAACCCTTCCAAGGAAGAAACAGGGTCAATTAGCCCACAAAAGTTAACGGCAATCATTAACACCACCACCGTAGTGGCTGCCAGTGCTGAAATTTGTGTTTTTGTAAAAGCCGAAATTAACAGCCCCACTCCGGTAGTCGCTGTAACGTATAATAATGCAGCCAAACTAAGCGCCCAAAAGCTGCCTTTTAGCGCCACACCAAACACAGTAATAGCAAGTGCAACTAAGCCAAAAAAGCTAATCATACTCACTAAAATGTAAGGCAGCTGTTTGCCAATAATAAATTCCAGCCGATTAACCGGTGTTACATATAAGTTTATGATTGAACACAACTCTTTTTCGCGCACTACGCCAAGCGCCATCAATATTGCAGGAATAAATACCAATAGTAGTGGAATAACCGCCGGCACCATGGCCTCAATGCTTTTAAAATCTTGGTTATAACGATAGCGAGATTCAATATTAGCTGGCACTAAGTTTGGTACTTGTGCATAAGTGCGCAAAGATAAGTTGGTTAAATAGCTGTAATACACGCCGCTCATATAACCATTAATCGTTTCTGCCCTAAACGGCATAGAACCATCAATCCACACTACAATTTCAGGTTTACGGCCGCGTTTAAATTGCTGAGCAAAGTTAGGTGGAATTTCAACGGCCACGCTTAACTCACCACTGCGCATTCGTTTATCAAGTTCTTGCGGGCTTTTAATATCTGCTTTTTGAATAAAGTAACGCGAACCTGCCATATTTTGAATGTAGTTGCGGCTCTCGGGTGATTGGTCTTGATCTAGTACCGCAAAGCTTAAATCTTCAACATCAAATGTAATGCCATAACCTAAAATAAACAGCAAAATTATCGAGCCCAGCAAAGCAAACGTTAGGCGAATAGGATCGCGCCATAACTCTAGCGTTTCGCGATGCGCATAACCAAATAACCGCAACAAACTAAATGTGGGGTTAGTGTTATTCTTATGAGTAGCGGGCGCTGTAGCCAAAGCTTTGGGTTTATCAGTTATCGATGCTTGTATCGCCGAGCTTGCTCCGGCTGCATTTACCGCCTCTTCTAAATATGCAATAAAGGCAGCTTCTAGTGTGTCGGTATTACGCGCTTTGCACAGTGCAGCTGGCGTATCGCTGGCAAGTATTTTACCTGCATGCATTAACGAAATTCTATCGCAACGTGCCGCTTCATCCATAAAGTGAGTCGAAATAAAAATAGTCACGCCTTGTTCGCGCGAAAGCTCAATGAGTAACTGCCAAAAGTCATCCCTTGCAACGGGGTCTACACCCGATGTGGGCTCATCAAGTATGAGCATTTCAGGGCTATGTACTACCGCAACAGCAAGCGATAAACGCTGGCGAATACCTAGGGGCAAATCGGTAGGAAAATCGTCACTGTATTTTTTAAGGTTAAACCGAGTAATTAAATCTTTAACGCGCGGCTCTATTTTCTCTGCAGGTAAGTGAAATAAACGCGCATGCAATACCAAGTTTTGCTTCACTGTAAGCTCGTTATAAAGCGAAAACGCTTGTGACATAAAACCAACGCGCTTGCGGCTTTCTATGTTATTGGCATCGACCTTTTCACCAAACAATTTTGCTTCGCCACTGGTTGCCGGTTGTAACCCGGTAAGCATTTTCATTGTGGTAGTTTTTCCACAGCCATTTGAGCCTAAAAAGCCAAAAATTTCACCTTGTTCAATACTCAAGCTCACCTTGTTAACAGCGGTAAAATCACCAAATGTTTTACATAATCCATTTGCTTCTATAGCGAACTGAGTTGTGTTTAAGTCTTGTTTACGAGGTGGCACAACTAACCGCTGATGATCATGGCGCTTTTCTTCAGGAAGTAATGCTATAAAGGCTTCATCAAGCGATTCTTTATTAGTTTGCGCTTTCAGGTTTTGTGGGCTGCCCGTACCAATTACTTTTCCATCGTCCATAGCAACTAGCCAATCAAAATCATCGGCTTCTTCCATGTAGGCGGTCGCAACCAGTACGCTCATTTGTGTATTTTCAGCGCGAATACTGTTTATTAATTGCCAAAATTGACGACGCGATAGCGGATCAACTCCGGTTGTTGGCTCATCTAAAATTAATAATTGAGGGTCATGGATCAGTGCGCAGCACAAACCGAGTTTTTGTTTCATCCCGCCAGAGAGCTTTTCTGCGGGGCGATCGGCAAATGCCTCTAAGCCTGTACTTTTTAAAAGGTTATTAATTCGTTGTTTTCGCTCGGCTTTATTTTGAGAAAATAGACGACCAAAAAAATCTATATTTTCAAACACAGAAAGTGTTGGATACAAATTTTTGCCAAGTCCTTGAGGCATATAAGCAATGCGTGGCGACACCGTATTACGAAAACCACTGCTGCGCATATTGCCGTTTAATACCTCAACCTCCCCCTCTTGAATCGCCCTTGCCCCCGCTATAAGTGCCAGCAAGCTTGATTTTCCTACGCCATCAGGGCCTATAAACCCGACCATTTTCCCGGCAGGTAATGAAATACTAATGTTGTCCAGCACGCGATTATTAGCATAGCGATGACTCACCTTAGTAAGCGTAACCACACTTTCACGTGATAGCTGTTGAATGTTTTTATCGTCGTTATCCATTATTCAGGTACTCGTACCTGTAATGACGTAGGCCAATTTTTTTCAGGTGCTAGCAACACATAAGCAAGCCCTGGCACCCCTGTTTTTACTTGTTTGATATGGTCTTTTAATAACTGCGAGTCGAGCTTTACCTTAACCCTAAACATCAGTTTATCGCGCTCGTTTCGGGTTTCTACCGATTTAGGGGTAAATTGCGCCTGTGCAGATACAAACGTCACTTTAGCCGGCAATGTATACTCGGCAACAGCATCAATAACAATGCGCGCTTGTGAGCCTATTGTTACCTTGCTCGCTTGCGCTGTTGGTAAATATATACTCATATAAACATCGGTTAAATCCAATAACGATAAAACCTTACCACCACTACCAAGCACTTCGCCAGGCTCAGCTAATCGATACAATATGCGACCATTAATTGGTGCGGTGAGCGTGCTGTCGGCTATGTTGCTTTGTAATCGCTCAATACGTGCCTGCGCTGCTTCTATTTCAGCATCCGACTGCACAACTTTTACGTTTGCCGCGGTTAAAGCTGCTTGGGCAATAGCAGAGGTGGTTCGTTGTTGATCTACCACTTCTTTTGAAATATGGCCTTTTTCCAATAATTTTGCAGAGCGGCGCAATTCAGTTTGTGCAAAATTAAGCTCACTTTTATGCTGCTCTACAATCGCTAATGCGTATTTACGAGACTCATTGGCAACACGAAGCCCCGCCTCAGCTTCACGTAACTGTGCGTTTAAATCATCAGTATCAATAACCGCTAACGTTTGACCCGCTTTGACCATATCGCCTTCTTGCACCATAACGTCAACTAAGCGGCCCGGTAATTTTGTAGCAATATCGTACTCAGTCGCTTCAATTCGCCCATTTCCATAGGCAACGCTGTCAGGGAGTTGATCAGCAAATGATGTAGGCTGCAAGGTTTGCCAAGCATACCAGCCAGCCCCCCCCACAATGACCAATACAGCGAGCTTACTCAAAGATTTGAACGTTGATTTAATTGTCATGTGCTAAAACTCCATGTATGTATAAAGTAATGTAAGTGAGGGTAGTCAAGGTAAAAATTTTTAGGATACAGCACGCTATTTGTTATATAAAAGCAACCCTGCTTTGTAAGTACAACAAGGGTAGTTGTAATAAGCGATTTAAACGAACTTAAAAATCCATCGTCACTAATTTACCACTCTCACCGTTAATAAAGATGATGTGGATCAATATAAATTAGAGTTAATGCACTAATTATTAGTGATTTTTTAAAACAGCAGGATAAAAGAAAGGGAAAACATCAAGGCACCTACTGAGCGCCTTAATACTAATTATGTCAGCGGCAGATTAGCTTACAATTTATAGTAACAAAACCCGCTACGACCTTAATGCTAAGCTAATCAATACCACGCCATGATCGGTGCTTAAATCATCACGCTCAAATTCAGGGTTAATTAAATGACGATCGTAAGTATGGTACTGGCTCACCTCAAAAAAGCTGTCGTCGTAACTTGAGTCAAACTCGCAAGACAACAAAATGTAGTCAAGCACTGAGCTGCTCGCGCCAAAATAATGGGTAGGCTTTCGCTTTAAATCCACTGTATTTTCATTATTTTGATTAGCCAAATTTAATTGCGACCTTGTAAATAACTGCCATGCGTCGTTAAGGCAATATTTTGCAAGGTAAGTGTTACTGTCAAACGTGGGGGCAAAGCGCAGTGTATTTGTTAGTAAATGGCTTAAAACGCCATCAGCTAAGTCGTTGTTAAAATCGCCCATTAAAACCATTGGGTTTTGTGTAGATTCGCGGCGCGCAATGATGTCTATCATCAGTAATGTGGCTTCACTGCCGCGCTGAATAGTTGAGCCCCAACTCCCTGCTATATCGGCTTTTAATAGCTCGATAATATTTTTTTCGGGTGTGAGGTTTTTGTTTTGCTCATCGAGCTCTATCATTGAACGCTTAGACTTAAAATGCACCACATAACAATCCGTGTTGCCGATATGCGGTAAGGTTATTGTAGCTCTAAGCACCTTTCGGCTAAATGTAAAATCCTCAGTTAAACCAAGGGTATCAGCAAGCTCATGGTCTAGCTCAACAGTTGCCACTTCAACGATGGGGTATTTAGCAGCAAGCGCTACTACAGGGCGTTTGTAAATAAAGTCGTCGATTACCTGGGGCTCATCTACCACGCCAAAGTACGTATAGCCTTGATCTTTAACTAATTCTTTAAGCGACTCAATACTAAATACTTCCTGAAAGCCAATCACATCGGGCTGATACTCAGTTAAGTAATTAATAAGCCAACGCTGCTTTTTAGCCCACTGCTCTGCGGTGTATATGCGTTCAAATTCATAATAGGCATTAGGCGGCTCAAGGTAATTAAACAAGTTAAAAGTGGCAATTTTAAGAATCGTATCAGTAATAACCGAATCGTCTGCTGTGGTGTTTAAAGGTGTTTTAGTGTGTGATTCAAGGTTGCTGATAAGGCTGCCCTACTTAAAATATGAAAAACGATTATAGCGGGTTATCGCTATAGTAATCTAAGCGGTGAAAATTTTTCAATATCAAATTCATAGTGTTAATTTACACTAACTTATCATTTTTTAAGGCACACGGTCATTATGGATTACTCAAACTTCGGCACTAAATTTACTCAACCTAATGGTATTACTCAGTTAATGGAAGATTTAGGCGATGCTAAAAACAGTAACAATCCAAATATTGTTATGCTCGGTGGTGGTAATCCGGCCTTAGTGCCTGAGGTTAATAATATTTTTATCAATGAGTTACAAAAGCTTGTTGCTAATAATACACTTTCCAACGTATTTGGACTTTACGATGGCCCAACGGGTAATGATGCATTTCGAGCAGCTCTGGCCAAGCAACTAAAAAGTGAATACTCATGGGATTTAACCGCAAATAATATAGCGCTTGGTAATGGCAGCCAAGCCAATTTTTTTGTGTTATTTAATCTGTTAGCTGGAAGTATGCCTGATGGAAGCCATAAAAAGGTTTTATTTCCGCTGGCACCTGAGTATGTAGGCTATGCAGATCAAGGCTTAACTGACGATATGTTTGTAGCAATAAAGCCCGATATCGAAATTTTAAATACTGAAAGTGGCTCAAACCAATTTAAATATATCATTGATTTTAAAACTGTTGAGCAAGTATTAGCAAGCGACAGCAGCATTAGCGCACTGTGTGTATCGCGCCCGACTAACCCAACAGGCAATGTCATTACTGATGAAGAAGTACAGCATCTCGATTTATTGGCAAAGCAATATAATATCCCACTGATCATTGATAACGCCTACGGCGACCCATTCCCTGGGTGTATTTATACCGACGCAAACTTAACCTGGAACTCAAACATTATTTTATGCATGTCACTTTCAAAGCTTGGCCTACCGGGTTTGCGAACCGGTATTGTAGTGGCTAACAATGACATAATTAAAGCCATTGGCCGTGTAAATGGCAGTATGGTTTTGTCGCCGAACAGTTTTGGCCCAAGTTTAGTAACGCGCCTTATTAATGAAGATGAACTCCTTCCGCTGTGTAAAAATTCAGTGCTGCCTTTTTATCGAGAAAAAGCACAAACAGCAATGAACTTGTTTGATGAAATATTTGCCCACCTCCCCGTTTACTTACACAAAGTAGAAGGCGCATTTTTTATGTGGCTGTGGTTTAAAGAGGCAAAAATAACCAGCGAACAACTTTACCAAAAGCTCAAAGAGCAGGATGTTTATATTATTCCCGGGCATAATTTTTTTATTGGTATTGATGATGCTTGGGCACACAAACACCAGTGTATTCGCATTAATTATGCAACCGATGCCAGCACTTTGCGAAAAGGCTTAGAGGCCATTAAAGCAGTGATGGCATGAATTGGGTGATATTTAGGGTATTCAAACCCTCTGTTTGAATACAGTGCGTGCAAAGCGTTTATAGTGCCTATAGTTATTGGCATAAACCTGTGAACAATTTAAGGTTATTCAGTCATCCTCTAGCCGTTAAATAAGCCCTAAACTGAGGTAAGCGGTTATTACTTTTATTTGTTGATTGTATTAATTTTGTGCAAACGCGCCATACCCCCTTTAAATTTATATATAAGTTGGTATGCTACGCGACCTTTTTTAACATATGATTATCATCAAAAAAGGGTTTGCCAAGGGGCGGCTATCGCTGCAAGGCACTTAATATAAGTGGCAGCAATAATACAGGCATCGCGTTATAAAACGTTAGATGTAACTTTAAATAGCAATATACAAAAGTACTATTAAGGTCAATTATGCGATTAGGACCAGGACTACTCGTCACCGCTGCCTTCATTGGACCAGGGACTATTACGACTGCCAGTGTGGCAGGTGCAAACTTTGGTTTTGCACTAATATGGACATTACTGTTTTCAGTTATTGCCACCATATTATTACAATCTATGGCGGCGCGCCTTGGCGTAGCCACCGGGCAAGATTTAGCGCAAGCGCTAAGAGCTCACATTGAAACGCCCCTATTTAAATCTCTCGCTATATTTTTAGTGATCAGCGCCATTGGAGTAGGCAGTGCCGCCTACGAGGCTGGTAACCTTAGCGGTGCCAGTATGGGATTAATTGAAATATTCCCTCATGTTAATGCCCAGCTTTGGACGCCACTCATTGCATTTTTAAGTGCGGTGTTACTTTACAGCGGTAAACACAAAGTCGTTGAAAACGCGCTTATTTTATTAGTGATTTTAATGAGCCTAGTGTTTATCTCTACACTTGTTATGGCTGCTCCCTCGCTGAGTGATGTGTTAGCAGGCTTTATTCCTAGTATGCCAGAGGGTTCAATTACCACGGTATTGGCATTAGTTGGCACCACCATAGTGCCGTATAACTTATTTTTACACTCAGGTGTTTTAGCTGCAAGGCACGACAGCAAAAGTGATAAGCAAAAAGTCATTAAGCAAACTAATGTCGATACGGGTGTGTCTATCACCTTAGGTGGCGTGATCACGCTGGCAATTTTATCAACCGCGTCAGTGGCATTTTATGGCACAGATGCAGGGCAAATTAGCGCTGCCAACATGGCGGTACAACTTGAGCCATTACTTGGCGATGCCGCCCATTACTTTTTTGCTATTGGCTTATTTGCAGCAGGTTTAACCAGCGCAATAACAGCCCCCCTTGCCGGAGCATATGCAGTATGTGGCATGTTAGGTTGGTCAAATAAAATGGATAACACCCGCTTTAAAAGTGTCGCCATTGTTATTTTATTATTTGGTGCCGCCGTGGCGTCTCTGGGTTTAGACCCTGTTGCCGTGATAATTTTTGCTCAAGCCGCAAATGGCTTATTACTGCCTATTGTAACCACCTACCTAGTGTGGCTGGTTAACCAAAAAACAGTAATGGGCAAATACACCAACTCAATGTTGGTAAACTTACTTACTTTACCGGTGTTAGTGCTTATTTTTGGCTTAAGTGGTTACAAGCTGTTTAGTTTAATTTTTTAATATCACTAGGTAATTTATACACACAAAAGCCGCTATATTAATAGCGGCTTTTTACATTGCAGACCAATACTGACTTAAAAGCCGTGATGCGCTGCCTTGTGCTTATTTTCCTTAATGGGTTTTGCAAATACATAACCCCCTACTGCACCTGCACATAATTGCGCATAAAAACCCCAACCTCTTGCACCTGCAATAATAGTAATATTCATAATTGACTCAATCGCAATTAACGCGGTAGCAAATGCTACAATACCAGCAATAACAAATAGTTGTGTACCTTGCTTGTTCATTTTTTTAGCAATAAACCAAGTAACCAAAAACGCGATGGCGAGTGCAACAGCAATAATAGCGCCATAGGTCGGTAGCAAGCCAAGCCAATCTTCAAGGATTAAGTTAACACGGTCATTAAAGCCCACTACAACACCTACATTAACTAATTGATTGACAACGTATTGACTATGAAACAAGCTAGCAAGAGTGAATGTAAGTAACCAAGAAACTAAAAATGACGGGAGTATACGTGTTAAAAACTGCATGGTTATCTCAACTTAAAATGAAACTTTTTCCTTACACTAGCAAAGGCTTGCAGGGTAAACAATCTCTATATTGTATTACGCTACTGTCACTTTTAGCGTTTTCTTGTCACGCCAGTGCAAAGTTACCAACACAGCAATACACAGCTAGTACTTTAGCAACAGGGCTCAATTCACCATGGAGCATGGTTAAACTCCCAAACAATACCTGGTTAATCACCGAGCGTGATGGCCATGTTGTTATCATTAAAAACAACCAACAAACCCGAGTTAAAATAAACTTCGCGGGCTTATACGTTGCAGGGCAAGGTGGTTTACTTGATGTAGTGCTTTCGCCAAATTACAGTGAATCAAAAGAAATTATATTCACTTACGCCCAAGGTGAGCTTGATGCAAACAGGCTAGTAATAGCCAAAGCCACGTTTGATGGTGCGCAATTTTCAACGCCAAAAATTATTTATAAAGTCGCCACCGATAAAGGCACACCGCAGCATTATTCTGGCCGCGCGCTTGTGCTGCCTGATAATACCTTATTATTTTCAAGTGGTGATGGTTTTGACTACCGCGAGCAAGCACAGGTTATTACTAGTCAACTTGGCAAAACATTACGCATAAACTTAAACGGCACAATACCAAGCGATAACCCGTTTCTTAGTCACAAAAACGCTAACGCGCATGCCATTTATTCACTCGGGCACCGTAACTTGCAAGGCTTGGTTTATGATCACGATACACAGCAAATTATTAGCCACGAACACGGCCCCGCAGGAGGTGACGAGCTCAACTATTTAACAGCTGGCACCAATTACGGCTGGCCAGTAATCACCAACGGAGATGACTACTCGCAAGCACGTATTTCCCCCTTTAGAGATTACCCTGGAATGGCTAAACCAGCCGTAGATTGGACGCCCTCAATCGCCCCATCAGGCATGGCATATTATGGCTCTAACCATACAGCCTTCCCTTCACTGCAACGTCACGTGCTTATTACTACATTGGTCGATAAAAAGCTCTACAGTATTAATTTAGCGAATGGTGAATACACCCAGACTCATATTTTTCCAGAAGCCACAGGCAGGCTCAGAGATGTGTTTGTCACTGCTGAAGGTAATGTGGCGATATTAACGGATGGAAAAGAGGCAAAGCTGATGTTGTTTAAAGCAAATTAATTTACAAAGAGGATAAGAGACGCTGCGCTTTTAGAGGTAAGTAGCGGCTTGAATTAAGCCGCTTTAATAGCTTTAAGAACTCTGTTGGGTGGCGCCTTCGGCTTAACCAACCTACCTTTTAACGTAGGTCGGATAAGTGGAGAAGCCACGCCATCCGACAAAAATGATAAATTTACTTGAGACAACCCGACTTATCACGCTGTGCTTAATATGCAAAATAGCGGCTTAAATTAAGCCGCAATAAGATTTAAGTTCTGATATATGAAGTTAATATTTGCTCATTTTGGTCTTCAACCAAATAATTTTAGATAAATCATTACACTGCGTAGTTTGCATCAACTAGCTGACTAACAACAATATTTGAAATGTTTTCTTTAGACTTTAACCAAAGCTCAACGTCTTCTCTATCTTGGTTAGTCGCCGAACCATAACGATGAACAGAACAAATAAAGCCACTGAATGACTTATAGTCACCTCCACCAGCAATACAAAGTTTTCTTTTATCGATGAATTCTAAAAGCTCATCTAGCAATAAATCAAACTCTTCCTCTGTTACATTTAAATTACAAGTAAATTCAAAACCTGAAATAGCAAATTCATCTAAATACAATTTCTTTCGTAATCGTCTACTTTTAGTACTCATAAATACCCTTTGGCATATGACGCCAACTTATTAATCCGCCAATGAAGTAGCTTAGAATAAGTTATAAAGGAGCAAAAGCCAAAGATAACTTACTATTTAACATATAGTTAAAACTTAACTAACTTCGCTAAATTGTTACCCGAGTGCTTTTATTAATGAAGAACTTAATTCACAAAGAGGATAAGAGACGCTGCGCTTTTAGAGGAAAATAACAGGTTGAATTAAGGCGTTTGGAGAAATTTAAGTTCTGATGTCTGAAGTCAAGATTTGACCCCTTTGATATTCAACTGCTTTGGCATTTAACGTTTGAGTTGTGAGGATTTTTGCGAAGCGCAGCGTAGCGAAAATTCCCACACGAACGACTTGTTATGTTTAGATGCTAGGTTCATCATCAGAAAAATGAAGCCCCGTGTATGATATCTCGGCATTATCTAAGCGTATTGCTACTTGATCACTTATGAAAGACCAAGTATCACAGCCTTGAACAGCGCACGTAGTAACATCAATACAGAGATCCGTTAGATGTTCTAGCTCTTCTTCTTCTCCGTCTTCATCATAGTGATAGATTTCCAAAACAGATCTATAGTCATGGCCATCATATTGTGTGCGTATATATAGGTCATCGTACATTGTTAATCATCCTGATTGTTTTAAAACATAACGCCCTGTTAACAGGCAAAAAATAGTTGGTTAAAATTAGCGACGAAGGAGCAAAACCAACTGTTTTTTGTCCTTGTTTAACAGCTTGTTAGAGCTATTTTTTACCGAAACGACCAATTAATTTATTAGCTAGAATAAGATTGCCTTCATTTCCCAGAGATTCAGCTGATTTTTTTAATGCTTTTGCATCACTGATTAATAGATTTCGGGACTTATCAAAGTAATCTTTAGGAAGTTTTCTTTTTTGCTGAATGCTCCAGTACCTTAGCATTTCGTCTATCATCTCACTATCAAGGTGATACATATTTACAACACGATCCATTACTTCTTGATATTTTTTAGCTTTAAGGTCTTCTCTGTTGAATTGTCTCCAAAGTTTAAATAATTCTCGATAATGCCCTTTATATACTGAAGGGGGTTTAGTAGACATTATTAACAAAGACTCTGCTTCAGAAAATTTCTCTTCTTTTTTTAATTCCATAGCTTTTAAGTAATTGTTAAAAAGAGCTGTACCTTCAGGATCAATATCTGCCGACGTTAGCGTGTTTTTCTTACCATCAATAAAGTCTTGAGCCCCTTGTGATATGTTAGCAAGTGATTCGTCACTTTTCTTTTTGGAAAACCAGCCAAATATACTCACATAACCTCCGAATAGCTCTAACAACTTTGTATCCGACATTTGTCGCTTAATAAATCGACAAATGTCCAAATATTACGAAGCATCTAATTTAACCAGCGAATAAGCACATGTAAACAATTAGTTAGCTCTCACCTAAATTTACTGGATGCAGAAAAACACCAAAATGGTGGAGATCAGTAATATCAGACAAAAAGTGTTGTGCAAATAAACAATAGAGGCAGGTTTACTATTTTTAGTGACAAATAGCGTAACTTAGACTTTTACTTTCGCCTTTAACCTTTTCCCTTTAACCTTTTACCCACAAAAAAGCCGCTGTTCGTTAAAACAGCGGCTTTCTAAAGCTTATAGCTAAAAACTGACAGCTAGTACTTTAAGCTTTCCCAATCACTTCAAGTCCACCCATGTATGGGCGTAATACTTCTGGTACGACTACAGAGCCGTCGGCTTGTTGGTAGTTTTCTAGTATTGCTACAAGTGTACGGCCAACCGCTAAACCTGAGCCGTTTAGTGTGTGTAAAAGCTCTGGTTTTTTAGCACCTTCACGACGAAAACGTGCTTGCATACGGCGTGCTTGGAAATCGACCATGTTTGAACATGATGAAATTTCACGGTAGGTGTCTTGTGCTGGTAACCATACTTCTAAATCGTATGTTTTAGCTGCGCCAAAACCCATGTCGCCCATACATAAAATCACTTTACGGTATGGCAATTCTAGCGCTTGTAAAATTTGCTCAGCATGGCCTGTTAGCTCTTCGAGTGCTTGCATTGAATCTTCTGGTTTTACAAGCTGTACAAGCTCTACTTTATCAAACTGGTGCTGACGGATTAAACCGCGTGTATCGCGGCCGTAGCTGCCTGCTTCACTTCTAAAACATGGCGTGTGCGCTGTTAAGCGAATTGGTAAATCGCTTTCTTCGTAAATTTCATCACGTGCGCTGTTTGTAAGCGGTACTTCTGCCGTAGGAATTAAGCTAAAGCCCGGTTGTTGCTCGCCATCATCGTTCACTAGGCCTAATGTGTGGAATAAATCGCCGGCAAACTTAGGTAATTGACTTGTGCCGTATAGGCTTGCGCTATTAACTAAGTACGGTACATACATTTCTGTGTAGCCGTTTTTATCTGTGTGGGTGTCTAGCATGTATTGGGTAAGTGCACGGTGCATACGTGCTACTTGGCCGCGCATTACGGTAAAACGTGCGCCACTAATTTTAACGCCCATTTCAAAATCTAGACCGTTTAAGTCTTGCCCTACATCAACGTGATCTTTTACCTCAAAGTCGTATTTTTTAGGTGTACCCCACGTTAAAATTTCTACGTTGTCGTCTTCGTCAGCGCCAGCAGGTACTGATTCGTCCGGTAGGTTTGGAATTGCTAAGGCAATTTGTTTAATTGCTTCTAACACTTCGTCTTGTTCGGTTTTAGCGGCGTCTAGCTCACTGCCTAAGTTAGCAACTGCGTCTAGCAATGGCTGTGCGTCTTCGCCTTTTGCTTTTGCTTGGCCAATGGCTTTAGCACTGGCATTACGTTGACTTTGAAGCTCTTGCGTTTTTACTTGTAATGTTTTGCGTCTTTCTTCAAGTTCAGTTACTGCTGCTACATCAAGTTCATAACCACGTGCGGCTAATCGAGCGGCAGTTTGTTCGACATCTTGACGTAAATATTTAGAATCTAACATGTTAGTTTTTTAACCTTTTTGCATTACTAGCTGAAGGCCCAGCCAAGCCATAAAAATACACACCATCACGTTTAAGATGATATTGAGGGCCATTTTAATAAAGTGACCTTGTTGTAACAACAACAACGAATCCATTGAGAATGTTGAAAAGGTGGTTAACGCACCTAAAAAGCCAATTCCGATGAGGGTTTTAGCAGGACTGACGGCAATAACTTGTTTATCTATTAAACCGTATAAAATGCCCATCAACAATGAACCCAGAATATTAACCGTCAACGTGCCAAAAGGGAATCCCCTACCGAGGAGTTTTAGCATGGTTTCGCTAATAAAAAACCGTAAACAGGCTCCTGACGCTCCGCCAAGGGCTATCATCATGTAAAGTTTAATCATGCTCATAACGTTTTATTGGACTTTGCGCGTCGCGCTCTTTTAAATAATCGAGCTTTTGTTTAATTTTTTGCTCAAGTCCACGATCACTTGGCTGGTAGTATTGTTTGCCATCCATTTCTGGCGGTAGGTATTTTTCGCCAGCAGCAAATGCGCCTTCTTCATTATGCGCATATCGATACTCTGCGCCATAGCCTAAGTCTTTCATTAAATTAGTGGGGGCATTACGTAAATGTTCAGGTACGGGATAACTCGGCTCGTTTTTAGCATCTTGTTTGGCTTGATTAAACGCCATATAAACCGCATTGCTTTTAGGTGCACTGGCTAAATACAAGGTGGCCTGCGCAATAGCACGTTCGCCTTCACTTGGGCCAACACGTTGGAATATATCCCATGCGTTTAAAGCCACTTCCATCGCTCGTGGATCGGCGTTGCCGATGTCTTCTGTGGCAATCGCTAATAAGCGCCTTGCAACATACAGCGGATCGCCGCCACCGGCTAAAATACGGCAGTACCAATAAAGCGCGCCATCGGGCGAACTGCCCCGTACTGATTTATGAAACGCCGAAATTAAATCGTAAAATTCATCGCCGCCTTTATCGTATTTAGCTAAATGCGTAGGGAGTACTTGGCTCAGTACCTGTTCGTCTACGTTGTACTTGCCGTTTTGCTCAGTGGTTAAATCGACTGCTTGCTCGAGTAAATTAAGCACTTTACGAGCATCGCCACCGCTTGCTTGGCACAGCGCTTGTTTGGCGTTATCTGCAATCACGATTTGCTTTTGGCTAAGTTGTTCGTCTTGTTTGAGTGCGCGCTCTATTACTGTGTATAAATCGCTTTCCTGCAAGGATTTTAATACATACACCCTTGCGCGAGATAAAATCGCATTATTAAGCGCAAACGAGGGGTTTTCGGTAGTGGCGCCTACAAATATAAAAGTGCCATCTTCAATATGCGGTAAAAACGCATCTTGCTGAGACTTATTAAAGCGGTGTACTTCATCAACAAACATTAAAGTGCGCTGACCACGGCTTTGTAAGTTATCGCGAGCTTGGGTTACGCTATCGCGAATATCTTTTACGCCAGCGGTTACTGCCGACATTTGAATTAGTTCAGCGTCGGCATGGTTGGCAATAATTTGCGCCAGCGTAGTTTTACCTACCCCCGGCGGCCCCCATAAAATTAAACTATGGCAGCGCCCTGCTACTATCGCTTGATGAAGAGGTTTATCAGCGCTGAGTAAATGTTGCTGCCCTATATAATCGTTAAGCGATAAAGGGCGCATACGCGCAGCGAGTGGGCGCACATCGGGCCCAAAGTTAAATCCTAAATTACTCACCGTTACTCTGATCGTCTATTTCTACACCCGCTGGCGGGGTAAATTCAAAAGTTGTTTTATCAAGCTCAGTATTAACCTGTGCATTGCTAAATGTAAACGCAGACAGCTGGCCTGAGTTATCTTTAACTACCAGTTTTGCAAGCCCTTGCTCGTTATCAGCAAAAGTAATATCAAGCTGCTCTACTTGGCTTTCTACGCCTTTATTTGGGGTAATGCTAAAGCCTAAGTCAGTAGCGATCACGCTGTATTTTTCCCATTGCGCAGGGTCTTTAGAGGTGAGCAATATAAACGGCGTTGAGTCAATTAAACCGCTGGTTTTCATAATGGTTACTTGCTCAGCAAAGCTATCAAAGTAATAGGTTTTATCGCCGTTTGATACAAATAAAGTGTCGTCTGGGTTAGTTTGCTGCCAGCGGATCATTAATGGCTGTTGCAACGCAATATTGCCTTGACCTTGCATTACCAGTTGGCCTTCACCGTCGGTTACGTTCTGTTTAAATTGTGCTTTAAAGCTTTTTAAGGTCGATAACTTATCTTGTAATGCTTGGCTGTCGTCAGCAAAGCTTGGCATCGCCACTAAACTGCCCAATACCAATAATAAACTGTTTAATTTTTTCATTAATTTGCTCCATTAGGTACTAATACATCGCGCGCCCCGTTGTGTCCTGGTGCACTCACGATACCTGATGTTTCCATTTGTTCTACTAATCGTGCAGCACGGTTATAGCCTACACGTAATTTACGTTGCACTGACGATACCGATACTTTACCGGTTTCTATTACAAAGGCGACCGCTTCGTCGTATAACGGATCTGACTCTTCATCGCCATTTTCGCTGGCTTCCCCTGGTAATAGAATATCTTCCGTGGCATCACCATTTAAAATCTCGTCTATGTAGTTTGGTTTAGCACGGGCTTTCCAATCGTTTACTACAGCATGTACTTCATGGTCGTCTACAAACGCGCCATGCACACGCTCGGGTACACTGGTACCTGGCGGTAAATAAAGCATGTCACCCATGCCTAATAAATTTTCTGCGCCTTGTTGATCCAGTATGGTGCGCGAGTCTATTTTACTTGATACCTGAAACGCCATACGTGTAGGTATATTCGCTTTAATTAAACCGGTTATTACATCAACCGACGGACGCTGCGTTGCCAAAATTAAGTGAATACCCGCAGCACGGGCTTTTTGCGCTATACGGGCAATTAACTCTTCAACTTTTTTACCTACAATCATCATCATGTCGGCAAATTCGTCAATCACCACCACTATGCTAGGTAATTTATCTAGCTCATCAGGGCCGTCTTTCATGCCGTCGGTGTCTTTAAATAATGGATCCATAATTGGGTAGCCCGCTTCTTTGGCTTCCATTACTTTTTGGTTGTACCCTTTTAAGTTACGCACACCTAAAGCCGACATCAGCTTATAACGGCGTTCCATTTCACCTACACACCAACGCAGTGCGTTAGCGGCTTCTTTCATGTCGGTCACAACTTCACACAATAAATGCGGAATGCCTTCGTAAACAGAAAGCTCAAGCATTTTCGGGTCAATCATGATCATGCGAACATCTTCAGGGCCCGATTTATACAGTAAGCTTAATATCATTACATTAACGCCCACTGACTTACCTGAACCGGTTGTACCGGCCACTAATAAATGTGGCATTTTACCTAAGTCGGCACACACAGGTTGCCCTGCAATGTCTTTACCTAGCACCATGGTCAGTGGCGATGGGTTTTGCTCAAACTTAGGTGCGTTTATGACTTCTGATAAACGTACAATTTCACGGTATTTATTAGGCAGCTCAATACCGATATAGGTTTTACCAGGAATAACTTCAACCACGCGCACACTAATTGCCGAAAGTGAACGCGCTAAATCTTTTGACAGCCCTGTAATTTTAGACACCTTAATACCCGGTGCTAAATCAAGCTCAAAACGAGTAACAACAGGCCCTGGATATACTCCAACTACGGTTGCTTGCACGTTAAAGTCGAGTAGTTTTGTTTCTACAAGGCGTGATACGCTATCAAGCTCTTCTTGCGAAATTGGGTTTTTTGCTTTGTCGGGTCTGTCGAGTAAATCCAGTGACGGCAATGGCCCCGGAGGTGGCTCTTGCTCTAATAATTGTTCAAACTTTTCTTTTGCAGTTGGCGGCGGTTGAAACCCTGATTTTGGCTTGTTAATTGGCCTTGCTGGTGAAACCACGGTTGTTGCTGGTTTTTCAGGTTCAACCACAGGGCTTTGATCCAGCGCGTTAAGTGCTGCCTCGGTGTCCATAGGTTCATCGTCTATGGCGCTAAAGCTAATTTCTTGATCGAGTATTTGGTCAAGCTCGTCAAACGGCATAAATTCGTCGTCTTGAGGGGCGTTTACTTTAGTTGTTGGTTTGTCGAGTGCTTTTGGTCTGTCTGCTTTTTTATCAGCAAGTTCAGGTTCTTGTTGGCGTGTATCGTCTTCAAAATAAGCATCGGGTTGCTCGTCTTGTACTTTACCTGCAATGCGTTCACGTTGCATCCAGCCTCGGGCATAGGTCACCAAAAAGCGGTATAACCGAACAATTAAATCACCTAAGTAATCAACAAATTGTACCCACGACACACCCGTTAACAGCGTTAGCCCTGCAAAAAAGAAACACAGTAGTAAAATAGAGGTACCGGTAAAATTAAACGCTGGCATCATGGCTGATGCAATCACATCACCCACTACCCCACCGGATGAAAAGTTATAAATATCATCAAAATTAATACTGCTAATAGCGGTTGCTGAGGTAATAAACAGCGCAAAACCAATAATGCGTAATCCAAGTGTGGTGTAATCGAGTTGTAAAATACGGTGTGGCTGCTTAAACACCAAGTAACCTAGCAGCTGAATAGCCGCTGGCACAAAATAGGCAAGCCAGCCAAAGGTAAGTAGTAGTATGTCAGCCACCCACGCGCCCGCTGTACCCGTAATATTTTGTACGTTGGTAAATTCACCCGTTTGCGACCAAGCAGGATCGGCAGGATGAAAACTAATTAAAGCACATAAAATAAATACCGCTGCAAAGGTGCTGACGATGAGCCCCGTTTCTAATAGTCTTTGTACACCGTTTAGGCGCATAATTACCTATCCCTCATTATTATTTTTTACACTCACTTGGCAATAGAATACCTTAGCAGGAAATGTATTTTGATGCACTTTATCTTAACCATGATGGCCTGATTATGAACAAGTTTTTATTATTTAGTCGTACACTTATTAAAAAAGCAAAGTTGGCTGCAACAATAAAAGTATATTAAAGGCTGTTACTCTATCATTAAGCAACAAAAGGACGAATAACGACGCCCTCTTCACCTTTTACTTCTTCCATGACTACATAAGTGCGGCTTTCACTAACATTAGGCAGTTTTAATAATATATCACCGAGCACGCCTCGGTATTCTGACATATCGTTAACCCGGGTTTTTAATAAAAAGTCGAAATTACCCGAAACCAAATGACATTCTATAATTTCTTCGTGCTTTCTAACAGCGGCACTGAACTCTTCAAATACGTCGGGCGATGTTTTGGTAATGGTTACTTCCACATACACAGAAAGCCCTTGACCAAGCTTGGCAGGGTCAACCACAGCTTTGTAGCCTAAAATATACCCTTCTCGTTCGAGCTTTTTCACTCGCTCTAGACAGGGCGTGGCGCTTAGGCCAACTCGTCGGGCCAGTTCAACATTTGACAGGCGGCCATCGAGTTGTAATTCGACTAAAATCTTGCGATCAATACGGTCTAATAAGTTATGCATAGCTTTTTAGTTTTTTATTCTAATAAAATCGATTTAACAGATACTAACACTACAAATACCTTAAAAAAAGGTGAGACACACTACCCTAGCATGAATATAATAGTGAAAAATTTTTATCCCGTTCTAACAAGGCAAAATTATGATTATTGGTGTACCTAAAGAAATTAAAAACCATGAGTACCGTGTAGGTATGGTTCCTGCGAGTGTTCGCGAACTTGTAAATCACGGCCACCAAGTGATTGTTGAAACTAACGCTGGTATGGGCATTGGTTTTACAGATGATGATTATGTTCAAGCAGGTGCTGAAATTTTAGAAACAGCTGCTGACGTTTTTGCAAAAGCAGAAATGATCATCAAGGTAAAAGAGCCACAAGCTGTTGAACGTGCAATGTTACGTGAAGACCAAATTCTTTTCACTTACCTTCACCTTGCACCGGATCTTCCACAAACTGAAGACCTTGTTAAAAGTAAAGCAATCTGTATTGCTTATGAAACAGTGACTGACGCACGCGGCGGTTTACCACTACTTGCACCAATGAGTGAAGTAGCGGGTCGTATGTCTATTCAAGCAGGTGCACAAGCGCTAGAAAAAGCAAACCACGGTCGTGGTATGTTACTAGGTGGTGTACCAGGTGTTGAGCCAGCTAAAGTTGTTGTTATTGGCGGCGGCATGGTTGGTCGTAGCGCTGCACAAATGGCGGTTGGCTTAGGTGCTGAGGTTGTTGTACTTGACCGTAACATCGACGTACTACGTGCACTAGACGCACAGTTTGGTAACAAAGTTAAAGCTATTTACTCAACAGCTGACGCGCTTGAAAAGCACGTACTAGAAGCTGACCTAGTAATTGGTGGCGTACTTATCCCAGGTGCTGCTGCACCTAAACTAGTGACTGCTGAACACATTAAAGCAATGAAGCCAGGTGCTGCTATTGTTGATGTTGCGATTGACCAAGGTGGTTGTATTGCAACCTCTAAAGCAACTACGCACGCTGATCCTACTTTCATCGTTGATGAAGTTGTTCACTACTGTGTTGCTAACATGCCTGGTGCTGTTCCACGTACATCGACGTTTGCACTTAATAATGCAACATTACCGTTCATCATTAACCTTGCAAACAAAGGTTACAAAAAAGCACTACTAGATGACGCTCACTTCTTAAAAGGCTTAAACGTAATTAAAGGCCAAGTAACATACAAAGAAGTAGCTGAAGCGTTCAACATGGAATATGTTGACCCACGTACTGCAGTAGAAAACGCGTAACAATAATAGTTACCGCTTATACCTAAGTCATTATTTAGGTATAAGCATTAAAAAAGCAGCTAATTAGCTGCTTTTTTTGTATCTAAATTTTAGGGTCTGTGGTCAACAGACCCTCGTATTATATAAATCGTTTAATAATAAAATCGACTTTTACGCGCTTAGCTTGACCAAGCAGTTTTTTCACCGGCTGCGGGTAATCGTCCATGGTTTCTAAATCATCAGGGCCGGTTAAACGACGACAATGCTTTAAAATTTCTTGGCGTTCATTATCAATGTCGCGCATTATCGTTTGCTCAGGATCTTCTATCAGGATGCCATTTTCGATATCGAGCCCCCACGCGCGCGGATTTAGGTTATGCCCGCTAAGTAAATGCACTTTGCGGTCGCAGCAAATCCCTTTTAGATGGAACGAGTTACTCTCGTGTTTCCAAAGGTATACGTTTAGGTTGCCATTATCTATGTGACGTTTTTGCGATTTTACAAACTTGTGCAAAATAGTTTCGTATAAATACGGCAGTGCACCAATTTTACTAAATGGCTCGCTAGGTGGCAGATAAAAATCGTTTGCGGTTTTATCGCCCACCACAATAGTAACCTGCTTACCTTGCTTTAATAAGCGACGTAAAGAGCGCATTAAAGGCGCTGGAAAATTAAAATACGGCGTGTATAACACCAACTCTTGCTCGGTGGTATCAAATAACGCTTTAATTAAGCGATTGAGCTCGTTATTACGACGGCCTAACCCTAAAAATAAACGAATACCCATTGCATGGGTATTAAACTCTTGCGCATTTTTATAACTTGCCGATTTAAGCTCACGCATAAGTTGCTTTTGTTCAAGCTTAAAGTCAGCCATACGTTTAAGCGGTCGTTGATCAATTCTTGGTACCGCTTCAGAGCTTAATAAAGTTGATTCGATAAAATCGACTACTGAGTCACATAATTCGCTTTGCGATACTAAAAAGTAGCGATCGAGCCGGTATCGGTCGCTATATTGCAAATACACATTATTTAAACTGGCACCGCTGTAGAGCAGTGTGTCGTCAATAACAAAGCCTTTTAAATGTAACACCCCAAACAGTTCTTTTGCCTTTACGGGGACACCATACACTTGAACGTTTGAATTAAATTTTTCTAAATCGTCGCAATATAAGCTTGCATTGCCCTCTGACTTTTCAGCTCCTATTAAACCGCGTTGCGCACGATGAAAATCCACCAATACTTTTATCTCAAGCGCAGGATTAGCTAACGAAGCACTGTGTAGTGCAGCTAATATTTCACGACCCGCTTCATCATCTTGTAAGTAAAGTGTGGTGATATAAATTCGTTTTTTTGCGTTGGCAATTAAATCTAACAATTGCGTACGGTATTCTTGCGCATTGGTTAAGACGTTAACGTCTTTTGAAGTCAACCCAAATGCGGGTTTCTCTTGCCAAAATAACATAGTTGCCTATTCACTTAGGTCACATAATTAAGCAGTGACAAATCAAAATTAGTTAAAAGATAACAAAAAAAATCAGGCTGGTCATGAATTAACGTCGTTTTATTGGCTAACAGTCTATTTATTAGTCGAGCACTGCTTGTAAGTCATTTGCTAGTACACATTAATGAACAGCTTCGGAATTTACGAAAAAAAATAATCTCATCTTTTATTTACTTCCTGCTTGTTTTTCTTAGAATCGGGCGCATTAAAACCGTATTAAACGTTTAGGAAAAGATCATGACTGAAGCAAAACATTGTAAGTTACTTATTTTAGGTTCGGGCCCTGCAGGCTATACAGCTGCAGTTTACGCTGCACGTGCTAATTTAAACCCTGTTTTAATTACAGGTATTCAACAAGGTGGTCAGCTAACAACCACTACTGAAGTTGAAAACTGGCCTGGCGATGCACACGGTTTAACCGGCCCTGCATTAATGGATCGTATGAAAGAGCATGCAGAACGCTTTGAAACTGAAATTGTGTTCGACCACATCAACAAAGTTGACGTATCTAAGCGCCCTTTCACACTAACCGGTGACCAAGGTACTTACACCTGTGATGCTTTAATCATTGCAACAGGTGCTTCTGCGAAATATTTAGGCTTAGAGTCTGAGACTAATTTCCAAGGTCGCGGCGTTTCAGCTTGTGCAACCTGTGATGGCTTTTTCTATAAAGGTCAAAAAGTAGCGGTTGTTGGCGGTGGTAATACAGCGGTTGAAGAAGCGTTATACCTATCTAACATTGCTGATGAAGTTCATGTTATTCACCGTCGTGATAGTTTCCGTAGTGAAAAGATTCTTGCTGACCGCCTTGCTGAAAAAGCAGCAAACGGTAACGTTGTCATGCACTACAACCGTACACTCGATGAAGTGCTTGGTGACCAAATGGGCGTTACCGGCGTTCGCATTAAAGATGTGGCATCAGATGCTACTGAAGAACTTGATTTAGCGGGTGTGTTTATTGCCATTGGCCATAAGCCAAACACCGATATGTTTGAAGGTCAGCTAGAAATGAAAGACGGCTACTTAGTAGTTGAGTCTGGTCTTAACGGTAATGCAACACAAACGAGTGTGCCAGGCGTATTTGCTGCCGGTGATGTGTCTGATCATATCTACCGTCAAGCAATCACTTCTGCGGGTACTGGCTGTATGGCTGCACTTGATGCAGAACGCTTTTTAGATAACCTATAAGTTTTCATAACATATAGTAAGGGCTGAATTTTCAGCCCTTTTTTTGTGGCCAAAAATTATAAAGGCTCATCCAACACCGAAAAGTACTCATTGCAGCCGCATAAACATTCACAAAAATTATACTGGAAATCAATCGTATTTATACAATTAATGGCTTAGGTACGATAGGATCTAAGGGTGAGCAACGAATACCGTCAAATTATATAAGTAAAACTAGCTATAATTATCGTCAGGAATAAAAGCTTTATTCATTTAGGCATTACTAGAGACTGTAAAATCAGTTAAAATGCTTAACTTCATATCAAGTAAATTACCGAGAGTTTTCTATGAGTTTGTATACAAAATATATGGAAGAAATCCAAACCCGTAAAACGGAGCTTGGATTAAGCCCACAACCAATCGATAGCGCTGAACTAGTATCAGAAATAATTAATCAAATTAAAGATACTAATAACGAGCACCGTAAAGATTCACTGCATTTCTTTATTTATAATACTTTACCTGGAACAACTAGTGCTGCGGGCGTTAAAGCACAGTTTCTAAAAGAAATCATTTTAGGTGAAGAGCTCGTTGCAGAGATCACTCCAGAATTTGCATTTGAACTGCTTTCACACATGAAAGGCGGCCCGTCAATTGAAATACTAATTGATTTAGCATTTGGTGATGACGCAGCAATCGCAGCACAAGCGGCTGAAGTACTTAAAACTCAGGTATTCTTATACGATGCTGATATGGAGCGCATAAAAGCGGCCTACGAAGCAGGTAACGCAATTGCTAAAGAATTACTCGAGAGTTTCTCAAAAGCTGAATTCTTCACAAAACTACCTGACATCGAAGAAAAAATCGAAGTAGTAACTTACATTGCTGGTGAAGGCGACATCTCAACTGATTTACTGTCTCCAGGTAACCAAGCACACTCACGTGCTGACCGTGAATTACACGGTAAGTGTATGATCACTGAAGAAGCACAACAAGAAATCGTTGAACTTCAAAAGAAACACCCTAATGCTAAAGTAATGCTTATTGCTGAAAAAGGCACCATGGGCGTTGGTTCATCTCGTATGTCTGGTGTAAATAACGTTGCACTTTGGGCGGGTAAACAAGCAAGTCCATACGTTCCTTTCATCAACATTGCACCTGTTGTTGCAGGTACTAATGGTATCGCACCAATCTTCTTAACGACGGTTGATGTAACCGGCGGTATTGGTCTTGATCTTAAAAACTGGGTTAAGAAAGTAGATGCAGACGGCAATACTGTAACTGATGAAAATGGCGATGCAGTGCTTGAAGAAGCTTATTCAGTTGCCACAGGTACTGTATTAACAATCAATACAAAAGAGAAAAAGCTTTATAACGGTGATAAAGAACTGGTTGATGTATCATCAGCGTTCACACCGCAAAAAGTTGAATTCATGAAAGCTGGTGGTTCTTACGCTGTAGTATTTGGTAAGAAACTACAAACGTTTGCTGCTGAAACGCTCGGCATTGAAACTCCTCTTGTGTATGCACCTTCAAAAGAAATTTCACATGAAGGCCAAGGCTTAACAGCGGTTGAAAAAATCTTTAACCGTAATGCGGTAGGTGTTCTATCTGATACGCCACTTCACGCAGGCTCAAATGTTCGTGTTAAAGTGAACATCGTTGGTTCGCAAGATACAACCGGTCCAATGACAGCACAAGAATTAGAAGCGATGGCTGCTTCAACGATTTCACCTCTTGTTGATGGTGCTTATCAGTCTGGTTGTCACACTGCATCAGTATGGGATAGCAAAGCACAAGCTAACATTCCTAAACTAATGGCGTTTATGAATAAGTTTGGTTTGATCACTGCACGTGACCCGAAAGGCGTTTACCATGCAATGACTGACGTTATTCACAAAGTATTGAACGACATTACAATTGATGATCGCGCTATCATCATCGGTGGTGACTCGCATACTCGTATGTCTAAAGGCGTTGCCTTTGGTGCCGATTCAGGTACTGTTGCTGTTGCACTTGCAACCGGTGAATCAGCGATGCCGATTCCTGATTCAGTTAAAGTGACGTTTAAAGGCAAAATGGCTAAGCACATGGATTTCCGCGACGTTGTACATGCAACGCAAGCGCAAATGCTTAAGCAATTTGGTGGCGAAAACGTATTCCAAGGTCGTATCATTGAAGTACATATTGGTACCCTAATGGCTGACCAAGCGTTTACTTTCACTGACTGGACTGCAGAAATGAAAGCGAAAGCGTCAATCTGTATTTCAAATGATGAAACGCTAATTAAGTCAATTGAACTTGCTAAATCACGTATCCAAATCATGATCAACAAAGGTATGGATAACGAAGCGCAAACGCTACAAGGTCTAATCGACTTAGCTGACAAACGTATTGCAGGTATTCAATCTGGTGAAGAGCCAGCACTTTCTCCAGACGACAACGCTAAATACCACGCAGAAGTTGTGGTTGATTTGGACCAAATCGTTGAGCCAATGATTGCCGATCCAGACGTGAACAACGATGATGTTTCTAAGCGTTATACTCACGATGTGATCCGCCCTGTTTCTTTTTACAACGACAAACCTGTTGATTTAGGTTTCGTTGGTTCGTGTATGGTTCACAAAGGCGATATGAAAATTATTGCTCACATGCTGCGTAACCTAGAAAAGAAAAACGGTTCTATCTCATTCAAAGCACCATTAGTTGTTGCGCCACCAACATACAACATTGTTGATGAGCTTAAAGCGGAAGGCGACTGGGATATTCTTGCTAAATACGCAGGTTTTGAATTTGACGATGAAAAACCAAAAACAGCGGCACGTACTAAGTATGAAAATATCCTATACCTAGAACGCCCTGGTTGTAACTTATGTATGGGTAACCAAGAAAAAGCTGAACCTGGTGACACTGTTATCGCAACATCAACTCGTCTGTTCCAAGGCCGTGTAGTAGCCGATACATCTGAGAAAAAAGGTGAGTCACTACTAGGCTCTACGCCGGTTGTAGTACTTTCTACTGTACTTGGTCGTTTCCCGACTATCGAAGAGTATAAGTCTGCGGTTGAAGGTATTGACCTTACCTCGTTTACACCTGTTGAAGAAGCAATGACAACTAAGTTTAACGCTGGACAAGCAGTACCTGTAAAAGTGGTTAGCTAATTCGATTAGTTTACCATTTAATTAAGCGCGTTTTTTAACGCGCTTTTTTTATGTCTAAAATTTACCTAACAGGAATGTAAGCCCTGCTCAACCCTATGGACAACACAATAATTTGTGGTTTGTGATTTTAAAGCAACAGGTTACACTTTACCTTGACCATGCAGTTATTCAATCGGTGTTATGACTAAACAACTCTATCAACTCGCTCAAAGCCACTTTGCTTTTCCTGATCCCAACCATGCATTAGATGATCCCGATGGTTTACTTGCCATTGGTGGATGCTTGTCGGTAGCGCGATTAAAAAATGCCTACAGCCAAGGTATTTTTCCGTGGTTTAGTGAGCACGAGCCAATTATGTGGTGGTCGCCTAGTGAGCGGGGTATTGTTGAGCTCAATGACTTTCATGTTAGTAAAAGCCTACGTAAGCATTTAAAAAAGCACCCGGTCACCGTAACCATAAACCATGCCTTTGAAGAAGTGATAGAAGCATGTCGCGATCAACGTATTGATACCGATGGCACCTGGATCACTCCGCAAATGCAACAGGCGTACATTAATGCCCATCACCATGGAATTGCTCATAGTTTAGAGGTTTGGCGCGAGGGAGAGCTTGCAGGTGGCTTATATGGCATCATGCAAACCGGTGTTTTTTGTGGTGAATCAATGTTTCATCATCAAACAAATTGCTCCAAACTGGCTATGTGGGCGCTGGTTAATTGGCTTAAACGCCATAATGCGCATTTTATTGATTGCCAATTAGAAAACCCTTATTTAATGTCGTTAGGTGCTAGCGTGGTTTCGCGTGAAGAATTTTTAACTAAACTTAATAAAGCACAGTGTTACACCCCAGCTGCCAGCATGTGGCAGCCACAGGAGCTAATCGCGATATATGAATGAACAACTTCCAGCTCGTATAGGCCTAAGCCAACCGTTTGAATGCAGTTATTTACCTGATCGCCAAGAGCAACTGCTGGTGATACTCGACCCAAGTTGTTATAGCAGCAACAAGTTTGAGTCGTTATTAGGATTAGGCTTTCGTCGCAGTGGTAACCAAATTTACCGTCCGCACTGCCCTATTTGCAGCGCGTGTAGTTCTGTGCGCGTTTTAGCTGATGAGTTTATGCCGACAAAATCGCAAAAACGTAAACTTAACAAAGCAAAAAACCGCTTTGAGGTAAAATATTCTCAAGTTGAACGCGAACAATACTATCCACTTTACAGTAAATACATTAGCTTGCGCCACCAAGACGGTAGTATGTATCCACCTGATAAATCACAATTTCAAAGCTTTTTGTTTTGTAGTTGGTTAACCATTACTTTTATAGAGCTTTGGGATCAAGATAACTTAGTGGCTGTTGCTGTAACTGATTGTATGGACAATGCTATTTCGGCAATTTATACATTTTTTGACCCTGACTATGAGCACTTTAGTTTAGGCACTGTAATGATATTACAGCAACTTAAATTTGCTAAACTACAACAAAAACAATTTGTTTATTTAGGCTATCAAATAGATGAATGCGACAAAATGAACTATAAAACGCAGTTTTTACCTGCTCAAAAACAGTGCAATGACCAGTGGCTGGCTATTTAATTTACAAAAATAGCCCCTGCGCCTTTACTTATTGGCGTATTTTGGGCA
This sequence comes from Pseudoalteromonas sp. SM9913, assembly GCF_000184065.1. Taxonomy (NCBI): domain Bacteria; kingdom Pseudomonadati; phylum Pseudomonadota; class Gammaproteobacteria; order Alteromonadales; family Pseudoalteromonadaceae; genus Pseudoalteromonas; species Pseudoalteromonas sp. SM9913. Next base: position 1,419,054 of record NC_014803.1, on the reverse strand, counting down.
AAATCTGCAGCGTTTAACTATTAAAGAGGTGTTACGCTAAACATGGCGAAAGAAGACGTAATCGAAATGCAAGGGACAGTCCTTGATACTTTACCAAATACAATGTTCCGAGTTGAGCTAGAAAATGGTCACGTAGTTGTGGCTCATATTTCAGGTAAAATGCGCAAAAACTATATCCGTATTTTAACCGGCGATAAAGTAACGGTAGAAATGACTCCTTACGATTTATCGAAAGGTCGTATCGTATTCCGTGCTCGCTAAGTAAGTGCGTAAACGAGATTTAGTTTTTGGCTAGTGAAAACTAGCTTTAAGCGTTTATTAAATGTAATTAATGGATACTCGCCAGTAATTACATTTAATAAACAAAAAACCCACGACCTTTCGCTGGGTTTTTTGTTGTCTATTTCTTTGGCAAATAAAAAAGCCTGCATAAAGCAGGCTTTTTAAATTGCTAACTTTTATAGGTTAGGCTGGCGTTAAGTCACTCTCGTAATCAAAACGCAGCTTTTTATCTTTAACCGATACTTTTACTGTACCGCCAGAGATTAGCTCGCCAAACAGTATTTCGTTTGCTAATTGCTTTTTAAGGTCTTCCTGAATAACACGTGCCATAGGGCGTGCGCCCATTGCTTTGTCATAGCCTTTGTCAGCCAACCATTCACGTGCTTTAGACGTCAGCTCAAGATTAACTGATTTCTTGTCTAGTTGCGCTTGAAGCTCCACAACAAACTTATCAACCACTTGTAAAATAACTTCTTTATCAAGGTGATTAAACCAAATAATGTTATCTAAGCGGTTTCTAAATTCTGGTGAAAATACTTTATTAATTTCACCCATTGCATCGTGCGTATGGTCTTGCTCACTAAAGCCAATCGACTTACGTGTGGTTTCTTGCACGCCGGCATTAGTGGTCATCACGACTACGACGTTTCTAAAGTCGGCTTTACGACCATTATTATCAGTTAGCGTACCGTGATCCATAACTTGCAATAAAATGTTGTAGATATCTGGATGGGCTTTTTCAATCTCATCCAAAAGTACAACAGCGTGTGGATTTTTAATGACCGCTTCTGTTAGTAAGCCGCCTTGTTCAAAACCAACATAACCCGGAGGCGCACCAATTAAACGGCTCACTGCATGGCGCTCAACATATTCAGACATATCAAAACGAATAAACTCAACGCCCATACACTTAGCTAGTTGCTTGGTAACCTCAGTTTTACCGACACCGGTTGGGCCTGCAAATAAGAACGAACCAACCGGTTTGTTCTCATTCGCTAAACCTGAACGCGACAAACGAATGGCAGAAGTTAATGCATCAATAGACTGATCTTGCCCAAACACTAACATTTTTAAGTTACGGTCTAAGTTTTTCAGCGTTTCTTTATCAGACGATGATACATTTTGTGGCGGGATACGCGCCATTTTTGACACAATCAGCTCGATATCAGAAACACCAATCGTTTTTTTACGTTTAGAGGTAGGTAACAAGCGTTGGCTTGCACCCGCTTCATCAATAACATCAATCGCTTTATCAGGCAGATGACGTTCGTTAATGTACTTAGCGCTAAGCTCGGCTGCCGCCTTCAACGCTTTTTGCGTGTAACGAATACCATGGTGTGCTTCATAACGCTCTTTTAAGCCGTTAAGAATTTTAGTGGTGTCTTCCACACTGGGCTCAAGCACATCAATTTTTTGAAAGCGACGTACCAAGGCACGGTCTTTCTCAAAAATATTTTTGTACTCACCATAGGTGGTAGAACCCATACACCGTAATTGTCCACTGGAAAGTAGCGGTTTAATTAAGTTTGAGGCATCCATTACCCCACCCGATGCAGCACCTGCACCGATAATGGTATGAATTTCATCTATAAATAAAATAGAGCCTGGTTTAGCTTGCAGCTCTTTTAATAAGCTTTTAAAGCGCTTCTCAAAATCGCCTCGGTATTTAGTACCGGCAAGCAAAGCGCCCATATCTAATGAGTAAACAACCGCATCAGCAATAACTTCAGGCACTTGTTCGTTAACAATTCGATACGCTAAACCCTCAGCGATGGCTGTTTTACCCACGCCGGCTTCACCAACCAATAATGGGTTATTCTTTTTACGACGACACAGCACTTGCACTGTGCGCTCTACTTCACTGTCACGGCCAACAAGCGGGTCAATATTACCCTCTTTAGCGTGTATATTAAGGTTAGTTGTAAAGCTGTCGAGCTTACTCGCTTCTTCACTGGCAACTTCTTGCACTTCTTCATGTATATCGTCAGTGTCATCGCCTAATTCGTCGTCACCTTTGGCAATCCCATGAGAAATAAAATTAACAATATCAAGGCGAGAAATATCATTCTTTTTAAGTAAATAAACTGCTTGGCTTTCTTGCTCAGAAAAAATAGCCACCAGCACATTTACACCAGTCACTTCATTTTTTCCCGAAGATTGCACATGAAATACTGCGCGCTGTAATACACGCTGAAAACCAAGCGTTGGTTGAGTTTCGCGTTCTTCTTCTAAATCAGGAATAACCGGTGTGGTTTCATCAATAAATTCAAGTAACTCTGTTTTTAATCCAGAAATGTCAACACCACACGCATTAAGCGCTTCTCCAGCTGATGGATTATCGAGTAGAGCTAATAAAAGATGCTCTACGGTCATAAACTCATGACGACGTGTACGCGCTTCACGAAACGCGGTGTTCAAAGTTAGTTCTAAGTCTTTATTTAGCATTGGCAACCCCTTACAGAGATAATAATTTTATACCGCACTTCAAAGATGAAAGTTCACCTTTGTGGTATTTATTCCTGCTCACAACTACATAGCAGTGGATGCTCGTTATCCCTTGAGTAGCGGTTAACTTGCTCAGCCTTGGTATGTGCTACATCGGCGCTGTAAACACCACAAATGCCCTTACCTTGCTGATGTATTTGCAGCATCACATCAGTTGCTCTATCGCTATCCATATTAAAAAACGTCATCAAGATCTCAATTACAAAATCCATCGGCGTGTAATCATCGTTGTTTAACACAACTTTATATTTTCGCGGTGGCTGCAACTTTTGCTTTTCACTATCGCGAACGGTGTCGATAACACCAGAATCTTTCATACCACTCATAATTAAATATAGTCTTGTCTTTGTAACTCAAGCAAACTTGAATAAAAAAATAAATAAAATGTTAAAAAATAACCCAAAACACTTGACTGGTTGCTTAAATAAACTACAGTCAAATGGTGATTGATTAAACCTTAGTCAGTCTAGCAAACAATACAGTTTAGGATAACTAAATTAGTCAACTTATAGAAGGATGTAGAAGTATGGCTTGTGGTAAAGTCAAATGGTTCAACAACGCCAAAGGTTTTGGTTTCATCGTAGAAGACGGTTGCGAGAACGACATTTTTGCTCATTACTCCACTATTGTAATGGACGGATACAAGACGCTTAAAGCTGGTCAAGATGTTACCTTCGAATTACAACAAGGCCCTAAAGGTCTACACGCTACTAATATAGCCCCTAACGGCGATATTTTAGAGTGATTGTAAATATGAGACTAAAGCGAGCGACCTATTTAGATCCTCGCTTAATTCCCTAAAACCCCTAACCACTTCTATATTAATTGCTTCATTGTTCGTTAATTCAACCCCACTCCTTGATTTTATTTTATCTACCCCAATAATTTCATTATTAGATGTTTAACTGCTGGCGTTTGGCGCGTAATCCTAGCCCTTTTTAGCCAAGCTTGTTACACTCTTTATCCTGTAAAACGTAATTACTTTAGCCTAATGGCTAGTTTAGATTTACATAAATTTTAGTTATAAAAGACACTAGTCCGTCAGGTGTGATTATTCTTACCTTGTTTAGGTTATACGAGTACCAACACCTAACAGACTACTCATTGCATACATTAATACTTTATTTATAAGGTATTAGGCGATGATTTCTTTGCATTGTTGAATTTGGCCAATGCGGCCTACTATCTAGGAATGATGATGACATCAAAAATTATCTATACAAAAACGGACGAAGCTCCGGCATTAGCAACGTATTCGTTGTTACCAATTATCCAAGCGTACACAAATGCGGCAGGTGTTGAAGTTGAAACACGCGACATCTCACTCGCTGGTCGTGTTATTGCGAGCTTCCCGGATTACCTAACAGAAGAACAACGCATTGGTGATGCACTTGCAGAACTTGGCGAAATGGCGAAAACACCAGAAGCTAATATCATTAAATTACCGAACATCAGTGCCTCAGTTCCACAACTTCGCGCTGTAATTAAAGAGCTTCAAGAAAAAGGTTATGCACTTCCAGAATACCCTGTAGAACCTAAAAACGATGAAGAAAAAGCGATTCAAGCCGCCTATGACAAAATTAAAGGCAGTGCAGTAAACCCTGTACTTCGTGAAGGTAACTCTGACCGTCGCGCACCAAGTTCAGTAAAAGAATATGCACGTAATAACCCACATTCAATGGGGGCATGGAGCAAAGATTCACAGTCTTATGTTGCAAGCATGGAAGAAGGTGACTTCTTTGGTTCAGAGCAATCACTAACTGTTGATGAAGCAACGGATGTTCGTATTGAACACGTAGCGGCTAATGGCGATATCACTGTACTTAAGCAAAGCACACCGCTACTTGCTGGTGAAGTTATTGATGCATCACGTATTAGTGCTGCAAAATTACAAGCATTCCTTGAAGCTGAAATTAATGCAGCTAAAGAAAAAGGCGTGTTATTTTCGCTTCATATGAAAGCGACCATGATGAAAGTATCTGATCCAATCATCTTTGGTCACGCTGTAAAAGTATTTTACAAAGACGTTTTTGCAAAACACGGTGCACTTTTTGAAGAGCTAGGTGTTGATGTAAATAACGGTTTAGGCGATGTGTACTCTAAAATTCAAACTTTAGATGACGCTAAGCGCGAAGAAATTGAAGCTGACATTCAAGCTGTTTACGCTGACCGCCCTGCTATCGCAATGGTTGATTCTCATCGTGGTATTACAAACTTACACGTACCAAGTGATGTGATCATCGATGCCTCTATGCCTGCTGCAATTCGTTCAAGCGGTCAAATGTGGAATAAAGACGATAAATTACAAGACACAAGCTTTGTAATTCCAGATCGTTGTTACTCTGGCGTTTACCAAGCAACGATTGATTTTTGTAAAGAGCACGGTGCATTTGATCCTACGACTATGGGTAGCGTACCAAACGTTGGCCTTATGGCTCAAAAAGCAGAAGAGTACGGCTCACACGATAAAACATTTGAAGCAAAAGCTGACGGTACTATCCGTGTTGTAGACACAAACGGTAATACGTTACTTGAGCACAGTGTTGAGAAAGGCGATATCTGGCGCATGTGTCAGGTTAAAGATGCACCTATTCAAGATTGGGTTAAACTTGCAGTAAACCGCGCTCGCGCAACAGGTAATCCGGCTATTTTCTGGTTAGATGCAGAACGTGCACACGATGCTGAGCTAATCAAAAAAGTAAATAAATACCTGCCAGATCACGACACTGCTGGCCTAGATATTCAAATTTTATCGCCAATGGATGCAACCTTGTTCTCACTAGCACGCATCAAAGAAGGTAAAGACACAATTTCTGTAACGGGTAACGTGTTACGTGATTACTTAACAGATTTATTCCCAATTTTAGAATTGGGTACTAGTGCTAAAATGCTTTCAATTGTGCCACTAATGAATGGCGGTGGTTTATTTGAAACTGGTGCGGGTGGCTCTGCTCCTAAGCACGTTCAACAATTTGAGAAAGAAAACCACTTACGTTGGGATTCTTTAGGTGAATTCTTAGCACTTGCTGCGTCACTTGAGCACCTAAGCACAACAACAGGTAACAAAAAAGCACAAGTACTTGCAGATACACTTGATAAAGCTACCGGCACATTCTTAGCTGAAAACAAGTCGCCTTCACGTAAAGTAAAAGAGATTGATAACCGTGGTTCTCATTTCTTCTTATCTTTATTCTGGGCACAAGAACTTGCTAAGCAAAATGATGACAGCGAGCTTAAAGCGCAGTTTACGCAAATTGCTAGCGACCTTGAAACTAACAAAGAGCAAATTGTTAGCGAGCTAAACGATGCACAGGGCCCAGCAATGGACATTGGCGGATACTTCCAGCCAAATGACGATGCAGCTTTTAAAGCAATGCGCCCAAGCACAACATTTAACGAGATTTTATCTAAACTGGTATAAATCCATTAAATGAATGAAAAGGCGCTCCAAAGAGCGCCTTTTTTTTGTGCCTAATACCAATTCGCTTATTTAAGTGGTTTACTTTGCAGATTGGTATAAGTAAAAGCTGTTCATAAAAAAGGCCGCTAATGCGGCCTTTTATATTCAACTAAACAAGTTTATTTAGTGTATGCACGTGGCATGTTTGATTCTGTTGTATAGCGCTCACGCAGTTTATCTTGACGAGATTCAGTACTTACCTCAACCCCATTAATAAACATTTTATTTACGTGGCTGCTCAGCTCAAACGGGTCATTACTCCACATTACAACATCAGCGGCTTTACCCACTTCTAAGCTACCAGCATTAATACCAAATACATCAGCCACATTTGAAGTCATCGCTTTTAATGCGCCTTGCTGGCTCATACCGTAAGACACTGCATTACCGGCATCATAGCGGAGCTGGTAAACATTATGACTGGCATCGCCACCCACAGTTAAAAGTACTTTAACACCGGCTTTTTCTAGTATGCCGGCATTATTTAGGCTTGCATGTAATGAATCAAAACTGCCTGGTAAGTTATCCATTGCACTGATGATCACAGGAATACCCGCTTTTGCGATTCGATCTTTAACTACAACGGCATCTTGCGCACCATTAAGAACAATATTTACCCCAAACTGCTGTTTCACTTTTATAAGTTCAACAATATCCGATGCACGCGACACACTAATTAGTAATGGCATATCGCCTTTTAGTACTTTAGCCATTATTTTATCTTCAGCACTTGGCTTAGCATCGTCTTTTTTAGCTTCTTTGCTTGCTTTAGTTTGGTGCTCATCTAACTTATTGATCAGTGTTTGCAATGTAAATGCACGAGAGCCTTTGCTTCGCTCACCCAAATGAACCACTAATGCCGCTTGCTTTTTGTTTACGCTTTCAAAGCTGCCGCTTAAATCCACCACACTGGCAAGGCCTGCAAATATGCTGTCACCGCCGTACGGGGTGATCAAATCGCGAGTAACACCGCCTTTACGTGCATAAGGGATTAGGCTTGAACGAGGGTTAAATGCCAAGCTTGCATCAAAATCAATACCTGCTTTTTCTTCTCCCGCATCGCGAGAGCCCGCAACCGCACCTACTTCAACTAAACCAAGTTGATTTACAGTGGCAATAAAACCAGGGGTCACGATTTGACCTTTGGCATCAATAATTTTATCTGCTTTAACATCGCTAGGATTAATTGCAGTGATTTTGCCATCATTCATTACGATGCTGGCAGACTCTAATACGCCTTGATCTGAGGATGTATGCAGTGTTGCGTTAATTATAGCAAGAGATTGAGCGCTCACCGCACCCGATGCTAGTAACCCTGCAGCAACCAGAGAAAGCGAAAACGAACGTGATAATTTTTTCATTCTGGGTGCTCCTTATTGTTGACCTAACATAAAATCACTTTGTGCTTGGAATGCGCTATCGTTTCTATCGTAAACTTTTGCGCCATCAACAAACACTTGCTCTGCTTTTGCGTAAACGCTAAATGGGCTTTGATTCCAAATAACCACATCAGCTTGTTTACCTGCTTCAAGTGAGCCTGTTTTATCTTCAATGCCGAGTGATTTAGCGGCATTAGCCGTGATCCACTTAATTGCATACTGCTCAGAAATATCAAAACCATTTTGGTTTGCACTGTACATTACTTTTGCGGCTTCTTGATTTAAGCGCTGAATGGTCGTGTCTGAGTCTGAATGCACAACGGCACATGAGTTTTTAACTGCATCAACAATCGCTACGTTCTCTTGTACCATATCGTAGGCTTCCATTTTAAAGCCCCACCAGTCTGGCCAAAGTGCTGCACACGAGCCATTTTCAGCCAGTAAATCTGCGATTTTATAGGCTTCAATACCGTGATGGAATGTACCCGCATGGTAATTAAACTCTTTAGAAAGGTCGATCATCATCGCCATTTCTTCAGCTTTATAACAGTGATTGTGAATACGAACCTCACCTTCTAAAACACCGCGAAGGGTATCGTATTTAATATCGCGGTGTGGAGCTTCTGGGTTTTTACCCGCAGCGTAATCAGCATCGTATTTGTCCCAAGCACGTTTGTACTCTTGAGCGCCAATCCAAGCTGTGCGATAGCCTGCCATATTACCCATACGTGTCATCGGTAATTCACCTTTACGGCCATAAACGCGTTTAGGGTTTTCACCACACGCCATTTTTAAACCGTATGGTGCATCAGGAAACTTCATCCCTTGCATGGTGTGAGCCGGTACATTTTTAAGGGTAACGCCACGTCCACCAAATAAATTAGCTGAACCTGGTAAAATTTGTAACGAGGTAATACCGCCTTCACGTGCGCGATTAAAACCTGGATCTTGTGGCCAAATTGAATGCTCAACCCATACTTCTGCTGTATTTGGGCTAGTCATTTCGTTGCCATCTTGGTGAGACTCAACCGACGGATTTGGATAAGCACCTAAATGAGAGTGAACATCAATAATACCTGGTGTTACCCATTTGCCTTGCGCATCGATAGTGGTGTCTGCGTTAGCGGTTAAATCTTTACCAACTTGCTGTACTTTACCATCAACAAGTAATACATCGGCTTCATCTAAACGCTCACCCGTGCCCGTTAATACAGTGGCATTGGTAATTAATGTGCTTGATGTAGCAACGGGTTGATAAGTACTTGGGTATGGGTTTTTATTAATGGTTACTTTTGCATCTTGCGGGCCGCTTTCTTGGCAACCAACAAGAGCCGCTGCTAAACCAACAGCTAACAATGAGGGAGCAAATTTTTGCATGTTTTTAGGTTCTCCTGTTTTTTTACTACTTTAGCGAAAGCAAACGCATAAAGCTAAAAAAACAGGTGAAAAGGCGGTTATTTAAGGTGAGTTTCTGTAATTATTTTTTTATATAATTGTTATAAAGCTTATCCAGTGCCCCTTCAGTGGTGAGCGATGGATCTTTACTAATAAAGTGTTTAACCGTTCGGGTTACAAAATCCGAATTTTGCTTATGTAATTTTGAAAAATCTTTAATTAATGTATTACCATCTTTTGCGGCAGTGACTTTATCATGACGATGCCTGTATTGGCTCAATGCCTTATTAAAATCGCCTTGATAATCCTCGACTAAAATTTTATAAAAATCACTTTTTTGTACTTTTAATACAGTAATGCAATAGTTAAGCGCTTCTTTAAAGTCGGTAAATACGGTGCCTTCTACATCAAACTCTTTGGTTTTTTCGCGCACCGTAACGCGCGCTTCTTCAGTGGCATAACTAAACCCTGTAAAGGCGAGTCGCTCAGCCGCTTCTTTACCGAGTTTCATGCCCGCTTGAATGCTGTGCGCAAATTCATCGCTCATGTCGCCAAGCTCGCTTTCTTCCCACATGTTGTACACACGTAAGGGCTTGGCGTATTTATTTGATAGTTTCTTTTTAAGCTTACTAAAACGCTCATCAATGGTCATTAAGCGTTCATTATGAAGTAATGCATGGCATTCATAACAAGCCGCAATAGCAACAAAATCTGCTTCTTCGCCTAAATCAATAATACTTTGTAACATGTGCAATGGTGGGCAATGATCGCGCTCTGTTGCCTCACACCCGCAATAAAAACATTGGTTAAAATGCTGTTGCTCACACGCATAAGCTTGCTGGTAGTAACTGGCTAACGTTTTATTCACAATTGCGCTCCAAAAATATAAAATGCCACAAATTTAGGGCGCGATAATAACAGTCTGAAAAAATATTTCAGTATGAAAACGCTAAAGTGTGTCAAAAATAAATTACTTAACCTGAACTTTGGTTAAGAGATTTAATAATATATTGAATTATATCAATAATTTAGTTCGTTTTCTCCAGCCAGAAATTTACAGTGAAAACAAGGCGAATTTTCGCGTCAATAGTGGGCCTATTTCAAGTAAATTCAACGCAGTTAGCGCTGAAAATAGCTGCTTGAGATAGATTTATTATCCATAGTTCAGGTTACTTATGAACAACTTTTCATACACCTACAAAATTGCACGATTTATATACACATCTTCTTACAGCTTGCCCCATTCAGTTAACAACATGCTGGCTACATTAAGCAATACTTAAGTTGCACATAAACAAAGAGGCAAATACTATGATTTCTTTCAAAGCAACTCTATATTCAACTGTATTATTGGGCGCAGCAACATTAACAGCGCCTGTAATGGCAACCACTTTTGTTGCCGCTGATTCATCACCCGGTACACAAGTTTGCATGGCCGTTGCATCTAACAAACAACTGACACTGCACAAAACAATTAAAGAGCTCCATACCAACAAGCATGTAATTGGCAAAAAATTACGCTGCAATGATTTATCAATGAATGATTTTGTAGCGCTTTATGATTTAGACAAATCTGCACGCTTTTTCAATATTGAGGCTACCACCAGCACATCAATAAGGGATTTGGCAAAGGTAAATAAACTGATGGTGGTTATTATGGCGGGATCTAAATAACCTAAATTATGACTAGGAAATCGGTTTTAATACGTTCAATTTACACGAATCAAACACGTTAAGCAGGGCTTAGTACCTGCTTAACGTGTATTTATTATTAAATAAGCGCTGCCAACAAACCAAACAAGCCACCAAATACCCCACCCCATACAACGAGCCAACCTAAATGCTCACGGATCATGGTTTGAATAATTTCTTTTACCATTTTAGGGGTGAGTTCATCTAGGCGTTCATCCACTAATTTAAGTACCGTATTATGTAAGCTTTCCGCGTTATTTCCTTGAGTAAGCATGTCGCTTAGTAGCATTTTAAAATCGTCGGTGTCGCTTATTTGTACCAGTGATAATTGCATTTTTTCGATAAATTTTTCTCGCATTGGCTCTACCGCCTCTGTACCGCCAAACATTGCCAGCATGCTGCCAAATTGTGATTGCTCTATCACCACTAATAAATTATCGAAAGCAGGATTTAAATCTACCTTTTCAATTACCGATTCAAAGTCTATCGTTGGCTGCGCCTTGCTTAGAAGCTTATCTATTTTATGCTCAGAAAAGAACTCCGTAAGTATTAAATTTCTTATAGCTACTTTAAAGCTTTCAAACTTGAGCGCAATCACCCCCGATCCATATAAAAACGGGACTTTTTCAAATAGCATATGAATAGCGAGTAAGTTTGTAACCGCACCAGAGAGTGCAAATAAGCCCACCGAAAGTACAATGGCTTGATCAAATACAAAACCAATAACAACACAACACGCTGCCAATAAGTTAGTGATAAAACTTTTATTCATTTTTATTCCGTTTCAGTGATTTGTATCAGAAATTGATAGTCTTAATTTTACACCGATTAATTTGTTTATTTAATCCCTTTTTGCCATAGTTTATTTATAGGTTTAAAAGGTGAGCAATTGTTATGTGGAAAACAATCAATCAACAGATCAGCCAAGCTATCCATTACGATTTTAAACACACCCATAAACGTCAGTTGCAAAACACATCAACCGATAAGCTTTTCCATATAAGTGATGGCAAGCACAATTATTTAGTTAAAATTGCGCAAAAAAATGAGCTTGATCGCTTTGAAGCACAAGCACAGGGCTTAAAACAACTCACTCAAAACAGTATATTTATGGTGCCCGACTGTATTACAACTGGCGCCAATATAGAATATGCGTTTATTGTATTAGAATGGCTTACACTTGATGACCTTCCCCACACGCATTGGTCAACGATGGGTGAACACCTTGCCATGTTGCATCAAAAACACGAGCAAGCGATGTTTGGTTTTGATACAGACAATTATTTAAGCTCTACGCCTCAACCAAATCAATGGCATAAAAAATGGGATGTATTTTTTGCAGAAGAACGTATTGGTTGGCAATTACAGCTATTAGCTGAAAAAGACATTGTGCTGGCAGACCCCGAACAACTGATAAATTTAGTAAAAGAGCAACTGCATAATCATCATGTTTTGCCCTCATTATTACATGGCGACTTTTGGCGCGGAAACATGGGATTTGTAAATAATATTCCGACCCTATTTGACCCTGCCTGCTATTACGGTGATCGAGAGGTCGATATTGCTATGAGTGAATTTTTTGCTCCATTACCCGATGAATTTTATAGCGCCTATGATCATCATTATCCACTCTCTCAGAACTACCAACATCGTAAGCTTATTTATCAGCTTTACCCTATTTTGAACCATGCCAATATTTATGCAGGCCATTACCTAAATCAGGCAAAAGAACACGTTGAAAAACTACTAAACTTAAATAAATGAGTAAACAAAATATAAGCACTATACTTATACTTGAACTCTACAAAATAAATCTATTCAAGCGTTATTTTTAGGGCTAATTGCATTGAATTTATTTGTAATAAATCACTGTTGATAGCTCAATATGAGTAAATCATTTAGTCAGAGTTCAAGCTACTTAGTATTAAGCCGTTATGTGCTATCTAGGTAAAATAACTTAATTTTTAAGGGGGTGTTATGAAAGACTTTTTATCACAACGTATCGCCTGCCCACATTGTGGACACCATATTCATTTAGACCTTGATGCCAGTATGGGCGACCAAGACTACTATGAAGAATGCAGTGCTTGCTGTAATCTAATTCACTTAAATATGCATATAGACTATGCACGTAATAAGTTAGAGTTACACGTGGACAGCGATGACGAACAAATATTTTAGCTATGTTGGCGCATGTAGTTTTCGACGGTGTTTATAATAGTGTATGTTTGCTGATCAACTTCTATATTAAATTCATCACCTACAACAGCTGCACCTAAATTAGTAATATCGAGTGTTTCTGGTATTAAGTGTAACCAAAAGCCATGCTCATCAATATTGCCAACCGTTAAACTGGCGCCATTAATAGATACAAACCCTTTGTATAACACATATCTTTGCCATTTTTGTGGCAGGCTAAGCTGTATTTTGTAGTTATTTTCTAGTTTAACTATTTGCACTATTTTGGCAGTACAATGAATATGACCAGAGACTATGTGCCCACCCAGCTCAGTACCAAACGACACCGAACGCTCGTAATTGACTAAACTACCCAATTCCAGTTGTCCAAGGTTAGTAAGCTGCAAAGTTTCGTCAATAACATCAAAATGCACTTGAGCCACCACATCTTGATTACTAAGCTCTACTTTAACTACCGTTAAGCAGCAACCATTTATAGCGATGCTAGCACCTAAGTCTAAATGCTTTACGTATTGCTCATTAACAGAAACGACTAAACGTAATACACCCTGCGTATGGGTTCTAGAGACTACTGTTGCTTGAGTTTGAATAATACCGGTAAACATAAAAATCGCTTCTCTTTCTAACAAAGTGCTAGTTTAACGTATCAATCGCTAAAATAATTCACTTAATAGCACTTTTATTCGCAACAAAAGTAAGCTTATGCAGCAATTTAATAGATTCGCTGATTGTCTACATAGATAGAGCAATCACAATAGATTACAATGCGCCCATGTTTTTCTGAATAGCTGTTTTTTATGACTTTTTGTAGTTGGGAAGCTAAACGTTTACTTTCCCTCGCCTTTCCCGTTTTTTTAGCACAAGTGACCTTAGTATTAATGTCAGTGGTTGATACCATTATGGCCGGACAAGTGAGTCCAACCGATCTCGCTGCCCTCTCAATTGCTACAGGAATATGGAACCCAATTTTATTAGCAATACAAGGTATTCTATTAGCCCTAACGGGAGTCATTGCTCAATTTGCGGGTGCTAAAGATCGCAACGGCATTAGCCATTATTTTCAGCAAGCGCTTTATTTAACGCTCCTTTTGAGTATTGCAGGTTTTTGTGCTGCCCAGCTTGCCAATACCGTTATTTTACAGCTTGATACTAGCCCGGCGATTGCGGGACTTGCTTTTGATTACATTCATTTTGTTAAATGGGGTGTATTTGGTTTTTTAATTTTTACCGTGTATAGAAATATGACCGAAGGCATGGGTATGACCAAGCCTGCATTTTATATCAGCCTACTCGGGCTTGCGGTAAATATTCCACTCAATTATATTTTTATTAAGGGCTTATTTGGTCTGCCAGCATTTGGGGGCGCTGGCTGTGGTATTGCCACCGCACTGGTATTTACTGTAATGGCTATTGCTCAAGTTACTTATTGCCAGCTGAGTAAAAAAATAGATGCCAAAGGCTTATTAACTGGCTTTGAAAAACCCAATTTTAAAACCATTGGTATTATTACCAAACTCGGTATTCCTATTTCACTCGCTACTTTTTTTGAAGTGACCTTGTTTGCCTGTATTCCCCTGTTTATTGCGCATTTGGGTGCGGTGGCTGTGTCTGGCCATCAAATTGCAGCCAGTGTGACTGCATTATTATTTATGATGCCTCTGAGCCTCTCAATTGCCATTAGCATACGAATTGGTAATTTATTTGGGCAAAATCATTTAGATCAATTAAAAGTAGCGGTATCGACAAGTTATATTATGGCGGCTATGGTTGCGTTGTTTATCGCTTTTATTACATTTATAGGGCGTGATGTGATTAGCCAGTTATATAGCGATAGCCCTGCGGTACTTGCGCTTGCTTCATCAATTATGATTTTAGCCTGTATTTACCAACTTCCTGATGCATTACAAGTAGCTGCAAACGGTATTTTACGTGGTTTAAAACACACAGCGCCGATTTCGTATATCACTTTTATTTCTTATTGGTTAATCGGCTTTAGTTTAGGCTACGTATTAGCAAGAACAGACATGATAGTGCCAGCAATGGGCCCGCATGGTTTTTGGATAGGCATTATCGTTGGCTTATCAGTTGCAGCTATACTACTGATGCTGACCGTTCATAGGCGATTTAAACGTGAACCATTTATTCTCACTTAAACAATCAATCTATACCAAACTGCCGCTTAATTGGTTATTGGCGGCGTGTTGTATGGTGCTTTTGGGCTGCTCAGAGCAGCCCAGTGAGGCAAATAAAACCTATTTGTCTCGCTTGAGTAATACCTTACAAACGCCTGAGCCACACACAAAGCCACTGCAACAATTAGCCTTAGTAGAGCCTGTTGAAGCGTTGCAACCTACCATTAAAATTGGCATAACTGAACTAGCTGGTATTAGCCAATGTAAACTTAACGTTCTGATAAGCGAGCATAATAATCAATTAGGCAAAACAGCCACCGCTGCTAGCCAATTGAAATACCAAATAGATTTTATTCAAAGCGCGCAAAACTGTTTAAACACCTTAGATAAACAAAGCAACGTTCACAGTAAAATTGCAGCGGCAAAAACCCAAAAACAAACTCAACTCGCTCATTATTTTAATAATGTTTTATATAGTGAACCTGAACTGAGCAGCACTTGGCAGCTTACTGGCCAAGAACTCAGCACCCAACCAGCTGGGTTTAGCGACACAGTTGAGGCGCTTAAAAAGCTAACTACCATAAAACACCAAATAGAAACGAAAAAGAGTATGGCAATAAACAGCGATGATATTTTGTCAGCGCTTGAACCGCTCAACAGATACAAATTTGACCAACAGCTTATTCAAGCTGCGCGAGAACAAATTAGCTTAAATCATACAGCAACCCAGTTTGTAAATTCATTAGTAGTAGAAGATATCTGCCCTAAAGGGAAAAACAAGCAGCAGGCTAAAATTGTCAGTAATATATTTAATAAATATTATTTAAAACAAATACAGCCTTATCAAGCACAGCTGAGCGGGTATTTAGAAACATTGCAGCCGCTTTATATGCAGCTATGGTTTAATCAAGCAGTGAGTAGTGAAGCGGTAAATGCCCTACTTGACCCAAATTCTAACAACTTACTCTCTCAGCTAAAAGCGTCAGCAAAAGAGCATGTTATCTGGTGGCAAAAATTTTATAAAACGTGCGAAATCAGTCCAATATGAATAAAAAAACGGCAAATAAACTTAAAAACCATAAACATGCTTGATTCACCACTCATCACGCTATATATTAGCGACCGTTGTTAAGCAATTAACAATTCTTAAATACAGAAGTACGACTGTAGCTCAGTTGGGCGAGATTGGACCGAAGCGAAGCTTCGCAGCCGAACGAGGTGAAGGCAGGACGCCGACAGGATAAAGCTTCATGGATGAATTAAATAGTACGTAAACTCATAGTACGACTGTAGCTCAGTTGGTTAGAGCACTACCTTGACATGGTAGGGGTCGGTGGTTCGAATCCACTCAGTCGTACCAATTACAAAAAACACCTCAAGAAAAAGCACTACCTACTCTTAATCACCCGCTCCAAAGGTTGGTGGTTCGAATCCACTCAGTCGTACCAATAAAAAAAGAACGTAGGTCGGTTAAGTGGCGAAGCCGCGCCACCCGACATTGATGAAACACCCGACATTAGGTTGCATTCCAACACCAAACGCCATCCAACATAAAGCAAAGCATGCACAGGTAATGACCAATACCAACATCGTCGGATGGCGCCTTTGAATTATCCAACATCGTCGGATGACGCCTCCGAATTATCCAACATCGTCGGATGACGCCTCTGAATTATCCAACATCGTCGGATGACGCTTCCGAATTATCCAACATCGTCGGATGACGCCTCCGGCTTATCCAACCTACGTTCATTATTGTTAACGTATGTGAAACACCCGACATAAAATATATTATATTATTCCCCACACCAATTACGGCTGTACATTCCTGATGCGACCGCTTTATGAAAGCTTGAATAAGGCCAATCAACCACCCGTTCAACCAAACCATGTTTAAGCGGATTAAAATGAACATAATTTACATGGTGCCAATAATCACGTTCATCAACAATGGTATGCTCCCAAAAACGGCGTTGCCAAATCCCTCGTTCATTTTTATTAATGCGTGCGAGTGATACATGTTCGTTTTTAGGCAAGCCTTTAGAAAAACGTTTTTTAATTTCGCGCCAACGACCAGAATAATCGCTATCACCTTCGGGTAAAGTTAACACTGCATGCATATGATCAGGCAACACCACCCACGCATCAATATAAAATGGTTTATGCATTTTTACCCAGCGCACAGCCCCACGCAATAAATCAATATGCTCAACCAATAATGACTCTTTACGATCCTGCAAATTAACCGTAAAAAAATACGTTCCTCCCGGTTGATAATTTCGACGATATCTCACAAAAAATCTCCTTATAATAAACGGCTAATACCTCTGGGTTATTCAATATCGTAGGATAACGCCTTTGAATTATCCAACATCGTCGGATGACGCCTCCGAATTATCCAACATCGTCGGATGACGCCTCCGGCTTATCCAACCTACGTTAATTGTTGGGAACGTAGGTCGGTTAAGTGGCGAAGCCGCGCCACCCGACATTGTGTAACCTACCACCATCAAGCAACGCCCAACATCAAAAAACATACCAAGAAAAAGCGCACACGCTCTAAACTTCCTTAATAAATATTAGGTAACATCCATTTAATCACGTTGCAAAGTCAGAATTTATTGCTTGAAAATTAATACTATGTTAACAAGTAGGCTATCTTATAAGATGAAATATCAGAAAGTATTCTAGGAAAGGATTTACCTGTGAAGTCTGCCGCACTCATTACATTACTATTGCTATTTATTTTTGCTGGGCAAGTTCAAGCTAAAACCCTAGTCAAAGTGGGTGGCTATGAATTTCCTCCCTACATAGAGATTGTTGACGGCCGTGCTTCAGGCCTTACCGTAGAGCTAATTAGCGAACTTAATAAAATACAATCTGACTATCATTTTGAGCTTGTGCTCACCACACCTATTCGGCGCTTTAAAGATTATCAGCAAGGTTTGTTCGATGCGGTATTTTTTGAAGATCCAAACTGGAGGTGGCTACAAGGCAACCATATAATCAGTAGCTCCCCTGTGATAGCAACAGACAGCGAAGTATTTATTGCTTTAAAGCAATTTGCAAAGTCACAAGCTTGGTTTGATAACTTAGACGATAAAACCCTCATTGGGATTTTAGGCTATCACTATCAGTTAGCAAACTTTGAAAACAATCCATCAATACTTGAAAACGAATATAAAATGACGTTACTGAGCAGTCATAAAAAAAGTATTGAATTAGTATTAAAAAAACGCAGCGATATGGCGATTGTTACCCGTTCTTACTTAAATCAATACCTCAATAAATACCCAGAAAGTAAAAAAAAGCTGCTTATCTCTGAACGCGTCGCGCAAACCTATAAACACCAATTATTAATTCGCCCTACACACCAACTTAATGTAAACACACTTTATAAAATAGTAAAAAAAACACTTGCACAAAATACCCTAGCAACCAAATTAAAGATACTTGGCCTACAACAACATGATATTTAGTGGTGCTGCTTTAATACTTAATAACATTACAAATAACTTAATGGCAATAACTAGAAAATTTGCTATTTTCATCGTGTGTCGCAAACTCAACCAGCGTCATCAATAAATCACTGTGTTTATGGGTAAAGCCAGTACTAGAAAGGCGTTTTTCTAAATAGGACGTAAAGTTTTTTCGTTGCAGGTGTTGGCTATGTAATTTTATTAACAGCTCTGATTGCTTTTGATTAATTAACCGCGTCTCGTAAATCGGGTCTTCATCTGGCCAATTCTCTACAGGCGAGCCCTTTTGCTTAAACACAAAATCACTAAGTGAACGCTCGATTTGATTATAATCGTGCTCCCCTAGCAGTTTTTCTATTTCCTTTAATAAGCTTGAGTACAAAACACGCGGGAAAAGCTTGTAAAAATCATGATTTTTAAAGGGCTCTCCTTGTGGAGTTTGCTGCCAATTTTCAAAACTTGCTCGCAAAGCCTGAACTAATATACGTCCTACATAATGGCTTTTTTGGAATGAGACACCTTGCGATTCTAGCCTTGAAAGTACGTGATTTAAACGTTGCTTTAAGCTACGTACTTCTAGCTGCAATTCGCTTTTTTCTGTCTCTAATAATTGTATTTCTTGAGCACTGGTTGTTATTTTTTGCTCTAGTTTATTTATTTTAACTTGCGCGCCATAAAACAAATCACGGGTATCATTGAGCTCAGCCATAACACTGGCATTTTTTAATTTAATACTCGAATTACCCTCAATAGCATAAGTAGTAAGCTGTTTGCTCTGAGAGAGCGCTTTATTTAAAGTACTTTCTAACTTGCTCTCAATAACTTGCCCAGACTTACTGCCTTTAAGTAAAGAATGTAAGGTTGAAGAAATATGCTTTTGGTACCAATTTTGGATCTGCTCACACTGCACATCAGATAAATTAGCAAATGGATTGTCTTCACTTATTGGCTTGTTAGCCATAAAAATTCCCTCTAGTAAAAAGACTTTTTGTTGTTATGTCGTATTAAAGTGAAATTACTTACCTTTGCATGTTAATAGCTATCGCTTTTTAAGGCTATATTTAATTGTTTGTATACTAGAAGAACCTCACTATTTAAGTTGTTTATTCCAAATAACGCACTAAACTTAAAATTAAAGATAAAAATGCATTATCCTTATGAGAATATTTTTAATCGCTGCCTTAGTACTATCATTTTTCACTTACGCACAACCGGCGCCAGTAACCTATACGGTCGACAATAAAAATATCACACTTCCCGGAGAGAAATACAAAAGCGGCTATGGCTATAATTTAAAAGCCGATACAGTTCTTCGCTTAGTTACACTTAATTGGCCCCCTTATATAGACGATCACTTATGCAATAAGGGCTGGCTATATCAACTTACAGTAAGCATGTTAGTAAAACGCGGCTATGGTGTACATATAGAGCTTTACCCTTGGGCGCGTGCCGTTCGTGAAGCTGAATTAGGTAAAGCTGATATTTTATTTCCTGAGTATTTTATTAATGACGATGTAATGTCAGAAAACATTTTAACCAAAACACGTAATCAGTTATTGGCGTTATCTGAGCCCATTCCTGGTGGTGACTTATCATTTGTAGCACTTAGAGATCACAGCATAAATTACGATGGCAGTATTGAGTCTGTAAAAAACAGGGTTATGGGGGTGGTACGTTCATATAAAAATAGTAAAGAATTAGATGAACTTATTGAACAAGGCGAAATAAAAACCATCGTTGCTAACAGTGAGTATCAGCTTATTCATTTGCTTTTAAATGGTCGGGTTGAGCTTATTGTTGCCGACTTAGAAGTGCTAAGAGCCAGTATTTATAAATCACTATTATCAGCTAGAGAAAAAAAGAGGATGCTTAGTGCGCTAGTTGCATTAACGCCAAGCATAGAATACAAAGCCCTGTATTATGAAATCAGTAAAAGTACGCCTAATTGGCAATTTATCTTAGATGATATCAACGCAGAAATAGCGATTATGCGTGCAAATAATGAATTTGAGCGCTTCATAAAAACTAAAAAACAGCAGTGTTATAACCTCGATTAAGCCGTAGACAGCTAAATTTGAGCGTGACTGTTTTCAGTTTTATCTACTCATAGTCTAAGCTTTGGTTAAACACCACCGTTTGGTTCCGTCCGGTTGTTTTTGCATTATAAAGTGCGGTATCGGCATTTCTTAATAGTCCCTGCAGCGAACACGACTCAGAAGTCAAACTTGATACACCACTGCTTATTGTATAACTCACCTGCCCGCCACTTGATAACTGCACTGGGTTATCTTTTAAATGATCTTGCAACTTTGCTAAGGTTTTAACAACGGTACTGACACATTTGGTAGGCGAAACAATGCAAAACTCTTCTCCTCCTAAACGCGCTATAATATCATCACTGTCACAAAATGATTTAAACGTAGCAGCTATGCTTTGCAACACACTATCTCCGCCTTCGTGGCCAAATTGATCGTTAATGCGCTTAAAGTGGTCTATATCTATCATCGTAAGGGTTAAGTGCTGGCTGTCTTTAATACACTCATCAAGTGCAAGTTTAGCTGTTTCCATAAACCCTCTTCGGTTGAGCAAATTAGTAAGCGGATCTTTAATGGTTAAATCTTTTAGTTGTGCTTGATACTGCTTCATTTTTGTAATATCGCGCTCAATCGCTGCATAGTAAGCCACCTCACCTAACGCATTTTTTAATGGAAAAATATTCATATCAATCCAATAAGGCTCACCTGATTTTTTATAATTTAGAATTTGCTCAGATACTTGCTGTTTATTTTCTAGCGCATGCCTAATTTTATCGCGTGTGGCTTGTTGAGTTTTAGCGCCTTGTAAAATGCGCGGCGTTTTACCTCTAACTTCATCTAAATGATAACCCGTTACTTTAGTAAACGATTGGTTTGCATAAACAATTTTAGGGCCATCATTAGTAATAGGGCTTGCCTCGGTAACTAAAATAACGTCGCTGGCTAATTCAACAATTTCTTTAAATGGAATAGCTTGTTTTTGATGAGTAATATCTATAAAAGTGACGACTATTTCAGCAATGTTATTCTGCTCGTCAAACTCTGGATAAGCGTTACATAGCACCCATGTAATTTCGTCGCTTGAGCTATCACATATACCTATTTCAAGATTCATCAGTGGTTTTTGGGTTTCAATAACAATGCTAACAGGATACTGAGAACTCTGCAGTGGTTGACGAAATTCATCCAGTAATTTCCATTTACTATCAAACGAGTCGCGCCCTAACGCTTGCTCTTTTGTTAAACGTAAAATATTTAAAGCCGCAGGATTTGCATACAAAATTCCTGTGTCTGGTGAATGCACCACCACACCGGTTTGTAAGTTTTGTATTAACCTTTCTGCATTTAGCCTTGATAAATCCATTAATGTACTCCGTACAAACTGTATTGAAAAAATACACGGGCTAGTGTTCATTTCAATATAAGTGAATATTTGCCGACATAACAGAAAAAATGTTGCTGTTTATTGAGCACCCCTCAACAAAGTACATTTTACAACCTACTGAATTGCTAAATAAAAAAGCCGCAAACTAAGTTAAGTTCGCGGCTTATTATTTTACTATAGTACGTATTTTGGGTGCTAGTTAGTCATAATCAAATGGCGCTCTTACCCAGCCTTCCATTAATACACGTGCGCTGCGGCTCATACTCGCTTTAGTCACTTGCCATTGGCCATTTGTAACAACCGCCTCGGCACCTACTTTAAGTGTGCCCGATGGATGACCAAAGTTAACCTGGTTAATAGCACCGCCACCAGCGGCCAAATTAACTAATGTTCCGTCAATTGCGGCTGCTGTGCCAATAGCGACAGCGGCTGTGCCCATCATTGCATGGTGTAACTTACCCATTGACATTGCACGTACTAACAAATCTATATCGCTTGCATTAACCTGCTTACCACTTGATGATTTGTAATTAAGCGGTGCAGCCACAAACGCCACTTTAGGTGTGTGTTGGCGTGCTTGCGCTTCATTAATAGTACTAATTAGTCCCATTTTTACCGCGCCATAGGCACGAATGGTTTCAAGCTTAGTGAGTGCGGCTTCATCAGCGTTTATATCATCTTGTAGCTCAGTACCGGTATAACCAATATCGCTGGCATTTACAAAAATAGTCGGGATACCTGCGTTGATCATAGTTGCTTTTAATGTCCCCACACCTGGTACTTCTAAATCATCAACCACATTGCCTGTTGGAAATAGCGCACCATCACCATCAGCAGGGTCAATAAATTCAAGCTTTACTTCAGCGGCAGGAAACGTCACACCATCTAACTCAAAGTCACCGGTTTCTTGTACTGCACCGTTAGTCATGGGTACATGCACTAAAATACTTTTTTTAATGTTCGCCTGCCATACGCGCACAATAGCAATGCCATTATCCGGTACGCGAGATTTATCAACTAAACCATTGCTGATGGCAAACGCGCCAACGGCAGAGGTTAAGTTTCCGCAGTTACCACTCCAATCAACAAACGCTTTATCAATGGCGACTTGACCAAATAAATAATCAACATCGTGATCGGGCTGTTCACTCTTACTCAAAATAACCGTTTTACTGGTACTTGAGGTTGCTCCGCCCATGCCGTCGGTTTGTTTACCGTATGCATCTGGGCTACCAATAACGCGTAATAATAAGCTATCGCGCGCCGCACCTGCCACTTGGGCTGGTGCGGGTAAATCGGTTAAATTAAAAAAAACCCCTTTACTCGTGCCACCACGCATATAGGTCGCAGGCACTTTAATTTGTGGTTTAAACATAAACGTGTGTCCTTATGATGCTTGCGTGGCTTCTAAAAAGTCTTGCGCAAAGCGTTGTAACACACCGCCTGCCGCATAAATAGAGAGCTCTTCTTGCGTATCTAGTCGACATTTCATTGGTACGTTTAATACCTCGCCATTTTTACGCGTAATAACAAGCTCTAGGGTTGCACCTGGTGTTGGTTCGCCCTTCACGTCGTAGCTTTCGCTACCATCTAGATTAAGTGTTTTACGCGTTGTGCCTGGTTTAAATTCAAGCGGCAATACGCCCATACCAATTAAATTAGTACGGTGAATACGTTCAAACCCTTCAGCTGCAATAACCTGAACACCAGCAAGCCTAACGCCTTTTGCTGCCCAATCGCGCGAAGAGCCTTGGCCGTAATCAGCGCCTGCCACAATAATGAGTGGCTGTTTACGCTGCATGTAGGTTTCGATTGCTTCCCACATACGCGTGTTTTCACCTTCAGGCTCTATGCGTGCATATGAGCCTTGCTTCACTTCTCCGTTTTCATCTAATACCATTTCGTTCAATAGTTTAGGGTTTGCAAATGTAGCTCGTTGTGCGGTTAAGTGATCGCCTCGGTGCGTTGCGTACGAGTTAAAGTCTTCTTCTGGTACGTTCATTTTAGTTAAGTATTCACCTGCTGCGCTGCTGGCCATAATCGCATTAGAAGGTGATAAATGATCGGTTGTAATGTTATCGCCAAGTACTGCTAACGCGCGCATACCTGTCATACTGCGCTCACCTGCCAAAGCTCCTTCCCAATAAGGTGGGCGGCGAATATACGTACTTTCTGGGCGCCAATCGTAAAGTGGGTCGTTATCTTCGCCGTAATCAACAGTTAAGTTAAACATTGGCTCGTATACTTTTCTAAACTGCTCTGGTTTTACGCTTTGTTTGATAACCGCATCTATCTCTTCATCAGATGGCCATAAATCTTTTAAGGTTACATCGTTACCTTGTTGATCTTTACCGAGTATATCTTTTTCTATATCAAAACGAATGGTGCCCGCAATTGCATAAGCAACTACTAAAGGTGGTGACGCTAAAAACGCTTGCTTAGCATACGGATGAATTCGGCCATCAAAGTTACGGTTGCCCGAAAGCACAGCCGTTGCGTATAAATCGCGGTCAATCACTTCTTGTTGAATTTTAGGGTCCAACGCACCACTCATGCCATTACAGGTAGTACAGGCAAAACCAACAATACCAAAACCGAGTTGCTCTAGTTCAGTGAGTAAGTTTGCATCTTCAAGGTACGACTGCACCGCTTTTGAACCCGGCGCCAATGAGGTTTTAACCCACGGTTTACGCATTAAGCCTTTAGCGTTTGCATTTCGCGCTAATAAACCTGCAGCAATTACATTGCGCGGGTTACTGGTATTAGTACAGCTGGTAATAGCGGCGATAATACAGGCGCCATCTGGCATTAAGCCTTCTTCGTTCTCAACAACACCCGAAATACCTTGCGCTGCTAAATCGCTGGTAGATACACGACGATGCGGATTTGAAGGCCCTGCAATGTTGCGCCCTACACTTGATAAATCAAACTTAAGTACACGGTCATAATGCGCTGTTTTTAAGCTATCACTCCATAAACCCGCTGTTCTAGCGTAGTTTTCTACCAGGGCAATTTGATCTTCATCACGGCCTGTTAAACGCAAGTAATCAATAGTTTTATCGTCAATGTAGAACATAGCAGCGGTGGCGCCAAATTCTGGGGTCATGTTCGAAATGGTCGCTCTATCACCCAGGGTTAGTGCATCAGCCCCTTCACCGTAAAACTCAAGGTAAGTCGATACCACACGTTGCTCACGTAAAAATTCGGTAATCGCCAGTACAATATCGGTTGCAGTTATGCCAGGCTGGCGTTTACCGGTAAGCTCTACGCCCACTATATCTGGTAAACGAATATATGATGCGCGCCCAAGCATTACGCTTTCGGCTTCAAGGCCACCTACGCCGACAGCAATAACACCTAATGCATCAACATGCGGGGTATGGCTGTCGGTACCTACTAAGGTATCTGGGAAGGCAATGCCATCGCGGTTTTGAATCACCGGCGACATTTTTTCAAGGTTAATTTGATGCATGATGCCATTACCCGGTGGGATCACATCAATATTTTTAAACGCTGTTTTGGTCCAGTTTATAAAATGAAAACGGTCATCGTTGCGTCTATCTTCAATGGCGCGGTTTTTTTCAAATGCATCGGGATCAAAACCTGCGTGCTCAACAGCTAATGAATGATCCACAATCAGTTGAGTCGGTACAACCGGATTTACTTTTGCAGGATCGCCGCCTTTTGCAGCAATAGCATCACGCAGGCCCGCTAAATCAACCAGTGCGGTTTGGCCTAAAATGTCATGACATACAACGCGTGCCGGATACCATGGAAAATCTAAGTCTTGTTTACGCTCAATTATTTGGCTAAGCGCATCGGTTAGCATATCTGGCTCACAGCGACGCACTAAGTTTTCGGCAAATACACGCGAACTGTAAGGTAGTGTAGCGTATGCGCCTGGCTTAATGGCATCGACGGCGGCTTGGGTATCGTAGTAATCAACATTTGAGCCTGGTAAAGGCTTACGGTATTGGGTGTTATTAATAATGGTCATAATAAATTCGCTAATTTGGTGACGGAGGAGAGTACGGTAAAGCGCTATAATGAGTAATCATCAGCGCTATAAACAATAAAAGGTGAGCTAGGCTCACCTTAAACGCTAACTAATTAGCCTCTTGATTCAATTGGCGTGTAGCTACGCGCATCTGGCCCGGTGTAATCAGCACTTGGGCGAATAATACGGTTATTTGCACGTTGCTCTTTTACATGCGCTGTCCAACCAGTTACGCGGCTCATTACGAAGATAGGCGTGAACAACTTGGTAGGAATACCCATAAAGTGGTACGCCGATGCATGGAAAAAGTCAGCATTACAGAATAACTTCTTCTCACGCCACATAACTTCTTCACAGCGAACTGATACTGGGTAAAGCACATCATCACCCACTTCTGCGGCTAATTTTTCAGACCACTTTTTAATAATAACATTACGTGGATCTGACTCGCGGTAAATAGCGTGGCCAAAGCCCATAATTTTATCTTTACGCTCAAGCATCCCCATCAGTGCATCTTCTGCTTGATCGGCGCTGGTAAAGCCTTCAATCATATCCATGGCGGCTTCGTTGGCACCACCATGCAGTGGACCACGTAAGGTACCAATTGCGCCAGTTACACATGAGTGAATATCAGAAAGCGTTGATGCACACACGCGACCGGTAAAGGTAGAGGCATTAAATTCATGCTCTGCGTACAAAATTAGTGATACATTCATTACTTGTGCAAATAATTCACTTGGCGCTTTATCGTGTAATAGCGTTAAAAAGTGTGCACCTACTGAATCGTCACCAGTTTGTGTTTCGATGCGAACACCGTCATGAGTAAAACGATACCAGTAACAAATAATACTTGGGAAAATTGCCACCATGCGGTCAATCGCATCGTTTGCTTCGCCAAAGTCATTTTCCATTTCAAGGTTACCTAGCATAGAACACCCTGTGCGCATTACATCCATTGGATGTGCGTCTTTTGGAATGTTCTCAAGCACTGTTTTTAGTGCCTCTGGTAAACCGCGCAAGCTTTTAAGTTTAGCTTTGTACTCTGCCAACTCGCTTGATGTTGGTAACTCACCGCGTGAAAGTAAAAACGACACTTCTTCAAACTGTGCTTTTTCAGCAAGTTCACTAATATCGTAACCACAGTAAGTTAAACCTGAGCCTGTTTGCCCTACTGTACATAATGCGGTTTGTCCTGCTACTTGGCCACGTAAGCCTGCGCCACCTAATGCTTTATCTACCATGATGTGTCTCCTGTTGAAATTTTTATTATTTGTCAGATTTTGCTGAAAAAAGGTTATCTAGCGTGTTTTCGTACGAGTGATAATCTAAAAAGTCGTAAAGCTCTGCACGCGTTTGCATGTTTTCAATTTGGCTTTGTTGCGACCCTTCATTCAAAATAGCCGAATACACATTGAGTGCGGCTTTGTTCATTGCTCTAAATGCACTTAATGGGTAAAGCACCATTTCTACGCCCACATCGCTTAATTGCTCTTTGGTGTAAATTGGGGTTTGGCCAAACTCGGTAATGTTGGCCAAAATAGGCACATTAATCGCTTTGGTAAATGCTTGGTAATCAGCAAGATCATGAACCGCTTCTGCAAAAATCGCATCGGCACCGGCTTCAACACAAGCTGCTGCACGGTCTATCGCCGCATTTAAGCCTTCTTTTTGAAACGCATCGGTACGCGCCATAATGTAAAAATCGCTATCGGTTTTTGCATCTACTGCCGCTTTAATACGGTCAACCATTTCAGCTTGGGTAACTATTTCTTTATTAGGGCGATGGCCACAACGCTTTTGCGCCACTTGATCTTCAATATGAAAACCGGCTGCACCTGCTTTAGTCATTTCTTTAACGGTACGGGCAATATTAAACGCCCCACCCCAACCTGTGTCGGCATCCACTAACAAAGGTAAATCGCTAGCACCGGTAATACGGCGAATATCTTCAAGCACGTTATCAAGGCTGGTCATACCTAGATCTGGCATACCAAATGAGGCATTAGCCACACCCGCACCCGATAAATAAATAGCCTGATGGCCCATTTTTTCAGCCATCATCGCGGTGTACGCGTTAATAGTACCTACCACTTGTAACGGGTGGTTATTTGCAATTGCCTGTTTAAATTTTAATCCTGCTGACATTACCTTCTCCTAACTTTGAACGGGGCTGCTCTTTGGCAACTTAGTATTTTTTAATATTGTGACATATGTATTAGGGTCTATTGACCTTTCAAAATTTAATTTGCAGCAGCCTGTTTGGTATTTAGGCAAGGCAGAGCCTATGTAGTGTGGTTATTCCACATAAATAGGCGATAACGCAGCATCAATACTAAACAGGCGCTGCCCTTCGGGTTCTGCCTAGGAGCGATTTACTCTTTGTTGCTCGGTTTTTACTTAGCCCACTAGGTTACAAACCTCGCGCCGTTATTAAACCGCTCCTAGTTTGAACAAATTATAATCCGCAAAGGTCAACAGACCCTAGTTAGCCATTTCATTTTGAGTGGCTTTTACTGATTGTTGATATCCATCAAATTTTGTTTGTATATTCGCTTGTGATGCACTGATATGGCGCTTCATTAACATTTCGGCCAGCTCACCATCATGATTTTCAATGGCGTTAATAATGGCTAAGTGTTCGTCAAATGCTTTCGATACCCGTGGCCCTACCATACCCATTTGTACACGGTACATTCTTATTAATTGGTACAGATCGTGGCATAACAAATGAATTAAGTGCGCGTTTTTACTGCCTTTGATTATTCGATAATGAAAATCTAAGTCGCCGGCCTCTTGATAGTACGACTCACCTTCTTTAACACGCTGAGTTTGCAAATGCTGATTAAGTAATTGTTTCAAGCCTTGTACTTCATCTGGTTCCATATTGTCGGCAGCTAGGCGACATGCAAGCCCTTCAAGTGCACTGCGCACTTGATACACCTCAATTAAACGCTCTGCGGTTAATGCCACAACGCGACAACCTATATTGGCTTTGCGCTCAACTAAGTAACAACTTTCTAAACGGTTTAATGCCTCTCTGAGGGTTGCACGGCTTACACCATAACGCTTTGCAAGCTCCGGCTCAGATATTTTACTGCCTTGTGCAATGCTGCCTTCTACAATTTCACGGCGCATATCTACAAACACTTTATCGGAAGCGGTTGTGATAGATGTTTCATTTAACAAGTGCTGTGTCATAAAGTATTTTTATATTGTCGACAATTTATGGGTTAACTATGTGCTTATTATTTATACCTGTCAACCCTAAAACCACTTAAACTGAGTGAAAAACCACCATATTGTCGACATTATTAGCCAAAAGTATAATGAAAAATGTATTTAAGCTGTTTTACTCAACAAGATGTCGACACCTTTTAAGGGTTACTATTTCGTTTTTAACACTGAAAAAAATCGTTAAAAATGCTATTATCCTGCTTTATTTTGACTGTATGAGCCAAATCGTGGACGCAAACACTTACATCCCTGAGCCATTTGTTAACGACGTAAAAACCTATTTACCCGAGCACCTAAACTTAGATGATTTTTTAAGTGCATGTCGTCGTCCACTGCGTAAATCTGTTCGCGTTAATACATTAAAAATGAGTGTTGAAGAGTTTAAGCAACAAGCGGCTAAAAAAAACTGGCAACTTACCGCTATTCCTTGGTGCGATGAAGGTTTTTGGTTAGAGCGCCCAAACGATGAAGAGCAAAACCTAGCGCTGGGTAATACCGACTTACACTTAAGCGGGGCTATGTACGTGCAAGAGGCAAGCTCAATGTTGCCGCCAATGGCACTAAAGCAAAGCCTACAAACCAGTAACACAGTGCTCGATATGGCCTCGGCACCGGGCTCTAAAACCTCACAACTTGCCGCGTTAATGAACAATCAAGGCGTGCTAGTAGCCAATGAGCTGTCGTCATCACGTTTAAAAGTACTCAGTGCCACGCTAAAGCGTATGGGTGTAGGTAACTGCGCGCTATCACATTTTGATGGTGTGGTATTTGGCAACTACATGTTTGAGTGCTTTGACAGCATTTTACTTGATGCGCCCTGCTCTGGCGAAGGCACGGTTCGTAAAGATAGTGACGCGCTAAAAAATTGGTCTATCGAGTCAAATATTACCATTGCCCAAGTGCAAAAAGATCTGATTAAAAGTGCGTTTTATGCACTTAAACCAGGTGGGACATTAGTGTATTCAACCTGTACGTTAACCCCACTCGAAAACCAGCAAGTATGTAGCGCATTATTAGATGAGTTTGGCGAATATATAAGCCCTGAGTCATTAAGCGACTTATTCCCAGGGGCTGATAAAGCCACCACCACAGAGGGCTACTTACATGTTTGGCCGCAAACGTTCGACAGCGAAGGTTTTTTTATTGCCAAATTTAAAAAGCACAGCAGCTGCGAAAACCAAACATTAAAAGTTAAAAAAGGCGCGTTCCCCTTTAGTGACTTTGATAGTAAACAAAGTGCTGCGTTTATGAGCTTCCTTAAAAAGCAATTTGGTTTAACGAGTCTGCAAGGTACGTTAAAACAACGCGACAAAGAGCTTTGGCTGTTTCCTGATGAATTTGAAGCAATACAAAATAAAATTAAATATGCGCGATTAGGGGTACAAGTAGGCGTTATTCATAAAAATGGCGTACGCCTAACGCACGAATTTGCCACCGTATTTGGTAAGCAGTGTAAAAGTAATGTACTGGCATTAACCAATGAACAGGCTAACGATTACTTTAATGGTAAAGATATACGCCTAGAAGAGGTAACCAAAGCCAGCGGTGAGGTGATCCTAACTTTATGTGGTTGCCCTATTGGTTTAGGGAAATGGCAAAAAAATAAAGTTAAAAACTCTTTACCAAGAGATTTAGTACAAAATACGCAGTTAATAAACTGGGCGTAAACTCTAATAAAGATGTGCATAACAAATGTAACTTACTGTAATTACGACAGTATAAAAAACGAACAAAAATGTGTATTTTTAGCACTTTTGACTATACTTAAATAACTTTCTTCTTCTCCCTAAGAATCTGAAAGTGTCTTTAGTTAGCGCAGGGCTCAAATACGAGCCCCTCTATAACCCAGAGTTCTTATAGCTCTGGGTCTTTTTTTGTCTAGGCGAAAGTTAACGGGCTGCGAGAGTCGGGTTACGAGCTTAATCCCTCACCCAGCCCTATTATTACAATAAGAACTTAGTGATTTATTTACCACAGAGGATAGGAGACACAGAGAAAGTAATTAAAGACAAAGATTAAAGAACTGTTGTTAGTTATTGATTTCCAAAATTGAAGCTTTTTCTCTGTGCAGCCGAAGCGCCTCGGTGTTCTCTGTGGTTCAAAAAAAAAAGTTCAGAGTAGACGAGCTGCGAGGTTCAAGGCCCGTTACTCGAAGCTCGTGGCTCGTGTTTTAACCACAGTATTTATTAAACATCCAACTGCCTCTAATAGCCTCATAATGAGAACCAAATTGCAGCGATAAACACACTATTGGCAAACGATTCATTTGCTCAGCCATACTAAACACATCATAAAATTTATAACCATATTTAGAGGCTAATTTAAGCTCATTCACATAAAGGGCTTTGTAGGTAGGTGGTAGTTCACTCCAGTGCATTAACGCAATTTGAATAATGCCTAAATGAATATCTAACTTATATGGGCCTACTTTTTTGGCTTGCTGAATATAATTGTATACCCGCTCTGTTGGCCCCTCTTGATAACTTACAACCTGCGCTAAGCTCATCCAAGTTTGTGCCCAAGTTTGTCTAAGCTCAACCGACTTTAATAGCGCCTGCTCAGCTTGTTGATATGTTTGCTTTACTTTATCTGATTGCTCACTTGATGTGGTATCTATACCACTGAGGCTTAGTAATTTTATATGGGCTAAAAAATGCCAATAATGAGGATGCTCGGGATCCATATTCGTAGCTAACGTAATCGCATTTTCTGCAGCTTGAAGCGATGAACCAGATAAAGCACCATCCGACTCTTGCACAATATTAAGTGCATGAAAGTACCATGCATTAGCGCGCATACTTTGCATGCTGCTATATGCAATTACAAGCACTATTAGAGCTAAAATAACAGCAGGCACTACCTTGATCATGTTTAATTTAGTCATTAAATAAGCTCTCGGTTAATTGCAGCGGGTTAGTTACAAAAAGCGCTGTTGCCTGCTCTTCACCTATTAACTGCGCTACTGTTTTTCTAGCTTGACTCAATATAGGAGGTCGGCGCTTTACTGAATGCGCATCAGAGGCAACATAGTTTACTAAACCATCTTTTAGCATTTGTAACGCTATAGTTTGTGCGTTTTCACCCCACTCACCTTCAATGCTCGATGCCGTTAGCTGAAAATCGCAACCTAATTGGTTTAAGTGTTGAATATAATAAAGATTTGACTGAATATCGCGATTACGCTCTGGGTGCGGAATAATAACGCGTATATTTTGTTTAGCGAGCCACTGAATAAACTTATCGTAACCTTGCGGCATGTGAGAGTGCGGTAACTCTAATAACAACACGCTTTTGTCTGCTATTTTACCAATAAAAGGCAGTTTATTAGCCATCACCATTGCCATCAGTTCTATGTCCAAACGTACTTCAGCAGCGGCAGCCAACTTTACATTTATACCTTCTTTTTTTGCCTCTTGCTTTAAACTCTCTAAATCGTTTTTTATTTGAGCCGTCGCATTATTAAAGCGCCCCACATGTATATGTGGCGTTGCCACCATATGAGTAATGCCATCGTTTTCGGCCAATTTTAAAAGCGCTAAAGATTCAGTTAAATCTTTAGCGCCATCATCAATACCCGGCAAAATATGCGTATGAATATCAATCATAAATTAACTTAATTACGCTTGAGGCTTTTCAGGTTGCTGTGAGTAATCGTAATAATCATAGTAGCCATGGCTATGCTCATCTTTAGATTTACTCATATCGACCTTATTCAGTACCACACCAGCAACGTGAGCTTTTACTTCAAATAAACGCTCAAGGCCGGCTGTAATAGGTTTAATACGGGTAATATCTGATTTAACAACATAAACAACTGAATCAACACTTTGCGCGATTACCAATGCATCGCTTACCGCTTGGGTAGGCGGTGTATCCACAATAATATGATCGTACTGCGCTTTTAACTCGCTAAGTAGCTCAGCAAAGCGTGGGCTTGACAACAACTCAAGTGGATTAGATGGTATTTGCCCACTTGGCATAATAGTGACACCCGATTGCGTATCAACATGTACACACTCAGCTAATTGCTCAGTACCTATCATTAAATTACTTAAGCCAGGATGAAATACAGGTATATCAAAACGTTTAGCTAACGTTGGTTTACGTAAATCGGCATCTATCAGTAATACCTTGCCCATTTGTGCCAACGACATCGCTAAATTAGCAGAGGTGGTGGTTTTACCCTCTCCTGGGGAGGTAGAGGTAACCGCAATAACCTGATGCGCACGGTCAAGATGAGTTAACAATAAACTAGTACGGAAGGTACGTACCGACTCAGCAAAACGGCGATAGGTATCTTCTAAATAAGCATGAATCGGAAAATAGCTCTTTTTAGGAACTGCAACGTGAGGCAACAAACCAAGCATACGCTGAGCAAGTTTATTTTCGACATCATTTTTATTTTTAACTGTATCGTTTAAGGCATCAAAAACAAAAGTCATTACTACTGCAAAACCAAAACTGGCTACAAAGGCTAAAATAACAATTAACTTTTTGTTAGGCTTGCTCGGTTCATTTGGTGCAAAAGCACGGTCTGTAAAACGCGCTGCTGCAGAGCTAAAATCACTGGTTACTTCGGTTTCTTTAGAGCGCGATAAAAAGGTATTAAAGATGTTACGATTTGTCTCAACTTCACGCTTTAGTTGATTATATTGGGTTTCTTTGCGGGTAATATCTTGATATTCAGCACGAATTTTAGCTAAGTCGCGTTCAAGCGCATTTACAGTGCGTGTGGTTCTGTTAAGCTCTTTTTCAATACCCGTAATTAACCCTTTTATTTGCTTGTTAAGGTTAGTTTTAACTGTAGCAAGCTCAGCTTTAGCTGAAATCATTTTAGGATGTTTAGGGCCGTAAACCTCACTAAGCTCACTCACCTTACGCTCAACCAATACTACTTCGCGTTTAACATCTTGTACTACACGGTGCGAAGTAATTTCAGGCATGCTTCCAAGTAACTCTATGTTATCGTTACCATATTCGTTAATAACACGGTTAATGCTTTCTAGGTTATTTTTAGTCGCTCGCGCATCTACTAGCTGTTTTGAGGTTTGCTCAAGCTCTTGGGTAACCAGCCCTGCTATACCTTCTATATCAACTAACTTTTGTTCTTCTCGGTAAGCTTGTAAACGCACTTCAGAGCTATCTAGTTGTATACGTAGCTCTGATAAACGCGTGTTTAACCAGCTCGATGCCTGCTGGGTAATGCCCATTTTAGCGCGCATTTGGCTTTCTATGTAAACCTCGCCTACTGTATTAGCTACTAAAGCTGCCAGCTTAGGGTCGCTCGACTCAAAACTTACACGCACTAATTGGGTATTACGAATTGGAGACACCGTTAAACGAGACTTAAACGCAGCAAGTAAGCCCAACATCTCACGTTCGGCTTGCTCCTCAACTGTAAGAACAGAGCTTTCTTTTTTATTTAAAAAAGGCAGTAATTGCTTAACCATACCTTTTAACTCACCAGTGAGTGAAGGCTTAGCAATAAAGTCGGTATGCTCTTTCAAATTAAGCTTAGTAATTACCTCACGAGCAATGCTGTTTGACTTAATAACTTCAAACTGGGTTAAGTAATACTCTTTTTTAGTTGAGTCTAAGCCATATACTTCCTCAAAGCTGACCGCTTTGGTTTGCTCCGACTCAATCAATAAAGTGGCTGTAGCTACATATTTTGGCACTAGAGTTAACGCAACCATTATAGTGAGCAAGGTCACTACAATTGCAAAACCTAATATTTTCCATTTACTTTGCTTAATAACATTAAGGTAAGCACCTAAATCAATAACTTCCTCGTTGTTGCTAGGTTTTTCAGAGTGTGTATTCATTTTTTTAATTACTACCTTAAACTGCTTAAAACAAGCGCTGTTCTATTTTTATGGTGTCACCCGCTGCAATTTGGCTGTTTAAACTACCTTTTTGTTGCTGCTGTTTGGTTTGTTCTTTAAAAATAAATATTTTATCAA
The DNA here is from genome assembly GCF_000184065.1 of Pseudoalteromonas sp. SM9913. Taxonomy (NCBI): domain Bacteria; kingdom Pseudomonadati; phylum Pseudomonadota; class Gammaproteobacteria; order Alteromonadales; family Pseudoalteromonadaceae; genus Pseudoalteromonas; species Pseudoalteromonas sp. SM9913. The sequence continues at coordinate 1,383,917 of NC_014803.1, read as the reverse complement.
CCGAGGCGCGCTCGGTTAACCCACCGGCTAACGCAATAGCCTGGTTCACCGTCATAGCGGGTTGGTAAGGGTAAGCGCCTGGTTCTTTAACTTCACCATGAATATAAAAAGGTCGGTATTCTATAACTTGCGCATATACATTAGGGTTAACTAAATAGTCCGGCTGTAAGCCTTCGCTTATTGTTTGCTCAACTTGCGAAACACTTAAACCAACTAGTTTCACCTTACCTAAAAATGGGTAGTTAATCTCACCGCTATTACCAAGCAGTGAGGTTACATCTAAATCAGGCTGGCCAAATACTTTAATTTCTATTTTGTCACCCGCACCTAAAATGTAGTTTTGCGAATCGTTCGCAAAACTACAAAAGCTCAGTAATAATATTAAGCCCGTTAAAATTTTAACCTTCATTCATTTCCCTTTAATGCAAATGTAAAGTTAAGGCCAACAATTACGCGGTCAAATTCAATATTAGTTTGGGTAGAATTGCGATCAATAAAATCAACATAGCCTGTTACCATACCAAAATTACTAGCTAAATAATTTAAACCTAGGCGGGCATTTTTTACTTTATCTTTTCGGTTAAAATTACCAGAGTATTGCTGGTCAACGTAATTAGCGCTTACTACCGAGCTTAAGTAGTCGCTCCAATCATGCTGCCATGTTGCACCATAAACACTTTCGCGAATGTAATCGCCTTCTAGTAATGGGTCTTTAGCGGCACGACTAGTAACCAACTGTAGTGATGAATAAGTAAGAGGTTTCCAAACTGCAGCAGCTTCCCAACTTAAACCACTAAAGTTATCGCGCAGGTTTGACTCAAAATCTTTATTTTGGTAACCCACTTTAAATGAGCCAGTAGTAACGGCTGTAGCTTCCCACTCCATACCCAATAATACTTTTACGTCGTCTGAATCACGGGTAATACCGTTTGAATCAATAACGTCGTATTGGTAGTTTTCTTGCTTTACTTCTAAAAAGGCACGCGTACCAGCTTGGGTATTATAATAACCTGTAATACCTAGCATAGGCTTGTCGTAATCACGAAACTGCGATATTGCCGTAAAATTTTGATAATTTTTGTTATAGTAACCTGCTGTAAAAGCAACCTGAGCTTTAGAGCTTTCTGCACCATATTCGTAACGAGCAGTTACGTTTTGTTGCTGATAATTTACAAGCTCATCTAGTGCGCTGCCCTGGCCTTCAGTTAATCCGCCACCACGTTGCTCGTACAACCAATCTGCGTCACCAGTAACATCTAAGCGGTGTTGGCTAGTAAACTCTTTATGTACGCCGGCACCCACATTAACTTGGGTAAAGTTATCGGTAGTGTCTTTATTATGAAACGACGTGCTAGATGCAATATCAAATTTATAACTGTCTGGGCCGTCTTCAATCAATGCATTTAAACTCGGCGCTATATTCCATATTAAACGTGACTGAGTGGCAGACGGCGTCATAAAAAAGTTGTCGTTGCTGCTCACACCTAGTTGCAGCGTAGGTGTAATCTCAGCGCCGTCTTTAGTCATTACACTGCCCGGCTTTAATTCTACTGCTAAAGCTGGTGCTGATAAGCCTAACGCAACGAGTAAAGTGGTAATTGTATTAGTACGCATTTTCACTTTTAAATCCCTTAAAAATTGTCATAAAAATTATTTTTACATCAAACCATAAAGACCAATGTTTAATGTAATGTAAGTCGTATTCAACTCGCTTGGCCATTTTATCTAAAGTATCGGTTTCGCCGCGCCAGCCGTTTATTTGTGCCCAACCGGTAATACCCGGTTTGGTTTTATGCCTAAACATGTAAAACTCTACTTTTTTTCGGTATTCTTCGTTGTGGGCAACCGCATGGGGCCTTGGGCCAACAATCGACATATCACCTTTTAAAACATTTATAAACTGCGGCAGTTCGTCTAGGCTAGTTCGGCGCAAAAAGCCACCTAACGGAGTTATTCGGGCATCGTTTTTAGTTGCCTGAGTCACCACATCGCTGTTTTCGGTCACCGTCATCGAGCGGAACTTCCACACTTTTATTTTGCGGCCATCTAAGCCATAGCGATCTTGCTTAAATATAATAGGCCCTTTAGATGTCAGCTTGATTGCGGCAGCAATAATCAATAATAATGGGGTGATTAAGGTAACAATAATAGCTGAAACAACAATATCTTCTGTTCGCTTTATAAATTCATGAGCACCAATACACGGTGCTTCAAACACGCTTAATGTATCAACATCACCCACGTGCTCAATGCGAGCATGTATTAAGTTTGAGAGTAAAAAATCGGGGACTATATGCACATCAACGGTGGTATCGCCCAACTGCAATAAAATATCAGCTATGCGTTTTTGCGCTTTCATAGGCAGCGCAATATAAAGTATGTCTATTTCGCCATTACGTGCTGCGTCTACCGCATTTTGAATGCGCCCCTCAACGCCCTGCTGTTCAAGTTGTTCAAACAAACGTTCAGGGCTTCTGTCGTCGTAAAAACCTTTAAAGTTAAACCCAAGCTCATCGTGTTTAACTATTTCAGCATGTAAGTATGCGGCCGACTCAGTGGCACCAATAATGGCCACATTGCGTTGCGATAGCCCTAGTTTACGGCGACTACGTTTATACCAATAAACCCCTAAGCGCCAAATGTACAAATAAGCCACACTTAGTAAAAACCAAATAACCACACCAACGCGTGAAAGCGACTCGGTAAACTTAAATACAAAAGACACAACTAATAAAAACGCAAAAGCAATAAGCACACTACCCCATGCACACATTACCATTGTTCTAAATTTCCCTGCACGCCAAGAGCGATAGGTAGAAAACAGCTCAGCGCTGTATAAAAAGCTAAGGGCAACAGTTAATGCAGAGGCAGCATAAATCGGAGTGAGTTTAAAACTGTAGAGTAAGGCTGCGCACTGAAAAGCTAAAAATAACGCAAATATATCAAATAATCGGTAAAAATTGGCATCAGAGGAACCTGAAGGTTTAAAAGTCCTTGGAGATGTCATTTTGCTTAATTCCTTATAGCTAATTCAGTGTGAGTAGCACCTCACAAAATCCACGGGGATAATATAGTATTAGCCAATTTTGTTCAATTACTGATTCCGACAAAAGTACTAAAATTCGTGTTTAAACCTTTTAGCTAACTCTTGCTTGTTATTAAGTATCAAAAAGAATACTCACATTTTATTTAAGTTTAATTAAATAACCCCTTAAACCAACCCCAAACCCCAAACGAATATCCATCAAAAATATCAATTCCCAATGCCGACTTAATCAAATATAAAACCAGCAAGGTAAATAAAATAGTAAACGTGACTACAAAACTTAAAATTATTGCTTGAGTAAACCTTGCTATTTTTTGCTCATTTAAGCTTAATTCACGCCTGTTTCGACCTGCTAAAAAAACATAGTAATAACGGTATTTAAAAAACTTAACTACGCCTCTGCAATCAACAGTATGGTTACCCCACTGCCTAGCGCCAATGGCTATTTTTAAATGCGCTAACTGTTCATCGGTAAAGGTAGATTGAATGTTTTTAGGCATTCGCTCTAATAAACTTCTAATAGCTGGATCTTGCTGTAAGTTCGACAAAAAAACCTCAAATTCAACGTGATTATTAATTGCCAATTATTTTAAACAACTATTTAATAATAAAAAGCCAATTAAAAATTAATTGGCTTTTTATTTGCTAAAAGTACTTTTTATTTAAGCGTACTAGAGCGGTAAGTATTATTATTTAACCAGCTTGGCAACTCTACCGTTGGTACAGTACCATCTTGGTTAATATTAGTTTGATGGTATGAGTGTTGGTTCCAAATGCGAGTTGCATTTTTCCAAGGTTTGCTGTTATCAGCAGCACCATACACAGTGACACCATTGTTAATGCTATATCTAGAATCAGTATTATTTGATACAACAACAAGCTCTGCATTATCGTCGCCCTCTAGGTCAACCACAATTGGGTATTCCCAAAGCGTTCCTGATGAGTTAGCAACTGTCGATAATACTTCACCATTAACACCATTTAACACTCTTACTTTGTAGTGATCTTGTACAATTACTTCATCAATACCATCACCATTAAAGTCATAGGCACTCAAACCTATCTTACCACTCCATTCATCGTCATTAGCTACTGACCATACTAAACCACCTTGATTATTGTACATATCAATTGATTTATATCCTGCATGTGCTATACCCATATCATCTTTACCTAAAAAGTTAGATATTGACTGTGCACCGCTACCGCCGTTTACTGAATTATCTAACTCCCATTTAACATTTCCATTAGCTTCAAGTGCGACTAGCTTGCTCTTGTTAGCTGTAGCTGATGTCGCTGGAATAGACAGAATAACTTCAGGCTGCTGGTCCCCATCAATATCTGCTATTGATGAAAACCAAATTTTGTCCTCACCAACATATCTCCAAAGTTCTGCTCCATACACATCATTAAGCTGACCACTAGATAAAACTTCTTGGACACCATCAGAATTAGAATCAAATATTACTGAAGAAGGAGCCCAATCGAAAGTATAAACTGACCCAGTATCATAGTTATAAACGGCATCACCTAACGAAAACTCTACAGAGCCATCATTATCTAAATCAGCAATCGAGACGTTACCAATCGTTGACCAATTAGAACCGACTTTTGATATCTGTTTTTTAATTACACCTTCATTATCAACGACAGAAATATAATCTTTAAGCCTACTCGAAACAACAATTTCAACCACCCCATCACCATCTAAGTCAGCAACAGCTGGTGAATACCGCGCATCTGCTGCAACGGTACCTGTTGAATAATTCCAAAGCTCAGTTCCATCAACACCATTTAAAGCCCTAACAATACCATTAGATAAATCTTTATCTTTGTAAGATATTATAACCACATCAGCAACGTCATTATTGTTAATAACTCCATCACCATTATCATCGTTTAATTGAGCAACAACTGGAGTAGAAATTACTTGGATGTGTTCAGGCATAAAATCACTTGAGTTCCACTGCCATTTTTGTTGCATTGAAAATGGAGCTATAGGCTCTGCAACTGTAGGCAAATCACCATTGAATTCGCCACCTAACAATGCCATAGAGCCTTTAAAACTTTGGCCAATAATTGGCATTTTAGCCGTGCCGTAAGCGCCTTTAATGTCAGCGTAAGGCGCTAATATTACACCCTGCCAGCGGTTACCTTTAATATCGAGCTTTTGAGCATTAGTAAAGTTAAATACTGTTTTACTTGCATGGTGGCGTAAACGCGCAAAACTCTTACCTTTAACAACTACGTTGTCATCACCTGTAATATTAAAAATTATAGTGGCATCAGCAGGTATACCCCATACTTTAAAAGTATGCGCTTTAGCAAAGTCACGAGCATCTAAATTAAATACTTGTCTATCAGAACTGCCATCACCTTGTAAATAAAGGCCTCCCCATTTACGGTAAACTGTACCTGTTTCATCTAGCTCACTTAATTGCGCACTTAAATCTTTGTAGTATTGTTCTTGTTCATCAAAGTTAAATGGCATTGCCGATTCATCTTGGTTAGAAAGGATTTTAGAGCCCCACTCCATCCCCCAACGAACACTCCAGTGAACATCAGTACCGCCGCCTGCGATCATGCTACCTACATATTGGCGACCATATTTAAAGTCGATGGTAGATTCACTAATTAGGTAATATTCTTCAGGGCTGTATGGGCGAGTGTAACCCACGCTGTAACCTTTAAGGTCTATTTCACCGGCGGCAATTGCGCCGTCAGCACGACCAAAGTTCGATTTAAAATCGTCAAAAACAAATGCTGAAAAATTATTGGCTACGCCTAAGTCTGCAGCCAGTGTTGTAGAGCTGGCTAAAGAAAGTGCGATCACTGCACTTATCTTTTTAAATTTAAGTAATGAGTTAGTCATTTTTTCCCTCGAAAATGAAAAGTGCATTATAGGCACCAAGTTTGAGTCATTTGTTTAATGAAAGTTAATTCATCAAGCGATTGGTGAACATTATATACACAAATAAAATCAAAAGGAACAAAAAACACTACGAAAGTACTAATTTTCAGTACCTAAAAGGACACAAAAACATAATATCAATGAGTTACAGTAATAAAAAATCAAAATTAATTTAAAAAAAACACAAAACACACCTTAAAGAATTGCAACTTGTTAATTTTTTGTGAAAGAACAGAGGTTACATAAGAGTATAAGAGTTACTCTGTTGTAACTCTTATATTATTATATTGTCAGCTTGAAATTTGATGCCTAAAAGTGATTTGCGAGGGAGGGGGGTTTTAGTCAATGTTAAAAAATTAGCTACTAAACTTATTCTTTATTAATAAGTATGCAAACTTTGAATTTGTAACTAAGTAGCGCTTCCACATTCTGCCTGGTTCTTGAATTACCCTATATAGCCACTCTAAACCGGCTTTTTGCATCCACTGTGGTGCTCGCTTTACTTTTCCTGCTACAACATCGAACGTACCGCCAACACCCATTACAAAGTCTACCCCAAGCTTGTCTTGCCATTTATTAATAAAATTTTCTTTTTTTGGGGAGGTAATCGCAACAAATAATAACTTAGCGCCCGATTCGCGTATTTTAGTGACAACGGCCTCTTCATCATCCCAAAAGTAGCCATCGTTATAACCTGCTATGTTTAAATTTGGGTTCTGCGCTTTAACTTTGCTTACTGTTTTGCTAACCACCTCTTCGGTGGCACCGAGCAAAAACACAGGGAAGTCTCGCTTGGCGCTCATTGCTAACAATTCATGAAATAAGTCAACCCCTGCTACACGCTCTGGTACTTCGTGCCCTAAAAAACGCGCACCAAAAACAACGCCCATACCATCAATATTAATTACCTCACACGCTTTAACCGACTCAGCTAAAACAGGGTCTTTTTGCATATTTACTATTTTGGCAACATTAACCACAACATGTTGTAAAAATTGCTTTTGCTCAATTCTGTTTTCAATAAAAGACACCGTCTCTTGCATGGTGGCAATATCCATAGGCGCTTTTAAAAATTCAATACGTTTCATTATTGTGTCCGTTTTAAAGTTGTTCGGTATCTGCTTACTGCGTTATGTCTACTTTTTGGCGATTAAAATAAGCAAACGAATAATATACCCACGCCTGAGTCCAACGTACGTAGTCAACCTTATTGGTAAAGTGCTTATTTTTTTGATAAATAAATCGCTGCTGTTTAGGCATATATAAGGTTTGTATTGCACGGTTTATTACTTTTTCAGCCATCGTAAAGTCATCTGGCGTTTTACCTACTTTTAATAGCGTAAACACAGCCTGCGACACGCTGTGCATATCGAGTGGGTAGCGATTATTATTGTAATATTTTGCGGTGCTATCTTGCTCAAACAAATGCGTTTTATAATAAGTAAGGCCTTTTGCAATTGCCGATTCAAACTCATCAATTTGCAACTCATCACTCAATAAGCGAAGTGCCTCTAGATTATAACCGGTATGAAAGCCATCAATAAACTGATGATGATGGCGAGCACCATATACCCATGAACCATCAAGTCCCTGTTCGCTTACCGACTGCCTTGCTGCATTTAAAGCAAGCTGTTTGTAATGTTGGTTGTTAGTAAGTACCGCAACTTTTGCAACCCATGCAGCGCCCCAAAGGCTAGCATTATGTACACTGAGTCACCCGGTATGTAACCAAAAAACTGCCTACCATCACATTCTTTATATAATGTTTTTTACAATAAAATGTGCACTATCAATTGCAGGATCTGAGTATTTTTTGTCTTTGGTGATTTCACTTAATGCATATAAAGCCTGAGCAACATAAATAGTAGTAATTACGTTTGGCTTACCTTTAGGTACAAAAAAAGCACGAGCATTCCAGTCAAAGTGATAACCCCAACAGCTATGCTGCCAAATAGATTTATCACTTTGCTGGGTCAATAACCAATCAGCTAGCTTTATCGCTTCATCTAAATAAGTTTGCTCATTAGTTGCTTTATAGTCTTCCAATAAACCTAAAATAAATAAACCAATACCCTTTGGGTTTCGCTTTTTGGGCACAGCACATAATGGTCGCAAGTTAATAGCTAAACGTTTATGCAGCTGAATCCAAGCAAGCCCTACAATGCCTTGTTTAAATCGAGGAATTAATTCAAATAGTTTACTATTGAGCCCATCAAATGGATCCTGACCAGCGTATTCATATTTTTGTGCTTGTTTGAGTATTGTATTTGCGCAATAAAAGCTGTCAGTCATAATCAAGCAGCCTCTGCTTTTCTAGTTAAGCTGTCGTATATAGACTGTAGCTGAGGAAGAATTGCTTGTTGGGAAAAATTGTTTTCAAACTTTATCTTTCCAGACTTAGCTAATTGAGCATTTAACTCTCTATCCTTTATTAGTTTAATTAATGCTTGTGCTAGGGCTTCAACATCACCTGCATTCACTAATAAACCATCTTTATCAGATTCAATTGCATCAGGGATACCTCCGGCATAAGTCGAAACGACGCAAATATTTGCAGACATAGCCTCAATAACCCCCATAGGGAAACCTTCGTTATAGCTAGGCAAACAATATATATCAGCAGATCGTAAAACAGATAATTTTTTATCTCCACTGATCCACCCTAAGAACATAACCGAGTCTGAAATATCAAGTTCAGAAGCTAACGCTGTGAATTTTTCGATATCACCATCACCAGCTAACTCTAATTTAGCATTTGGACATTTGGCTTTAACCTTATGGAAAGCTCTAATTAAATCCCCTGCTCCTTTTCTCTCACCAATACGACCAAGGAAAACGACTTTTCCTATTTGAGAATCACTACCATTATTTGCAATAGGAATGACAGAGTTGTACAAAACTTGAAAATGTTCAGTTGTTGGGAAGGTATCCGCCGCCCAGTCTAACCATTGCGTAGATAAGACAAGCACTTTATCTACCATCATGAACGTATTTCTAATATGCTGCTGTTTGTCATCTGAACATTCATTAGAATAAAAATCTCTAAACTCAGCACCATGCAAATGAAGTATTACTTTCACATTAAAAAACTTTAGTATTCTTACTATTAATGACTTACGACTATAACTTCCTCTTGATGCCATATGAACATGAGCAACTTCAATTTTATAAAGCAAAAGTAAAAAAATAATTTTAAAAATTGATAATAAGAAGAACAATTTCATCAAAAAATGACTAACGCCAGATTTGTTCACAGAAACTAACTTAATATTATTTTCGTCAACAAACCCCATTTCAAAATAACTGTTAATAACGGTTGAGATTCCTCCTTGACCTTCACGTTTTGGCCCAACCATTAAATTAATTCTTTTCTTCATTTTAATCCTTAATTTTACAAATAGCTTGTCGCATTTTACCATTTTTAGTCCGTTGAATGCTGTCCACAACTTCAACAGTTACAGCTATGCTCTGACCTAAACGCTCTTTAGTATTTTCAACTAGAATGTTGCGCTCATTTTCGTTAAAAACAGCTGTATCTACCATAACAAAGATATGAACAGCTCCTTTTTTTTGCTGATAAAACTGGCAAGCAATTAACCCTGCAACCCCTTTTGGGATATGATTTAATATGTGAATTTTCTGATTATCTTCTGCCACTAAATAGTCGCCAACTCGACCTTCAATTTTTTCTATAATAGGGAAAACTCTGCCACAAGGGCATGACTTTTCACTAGATAAATAAACGTAGTCACCTGTTTTATATCTTATCAAAGGGAAATAATGATTATTAAAATTAGTGCCAATAATTTCATGTCGCCCTGTCGCATCAACGGGCATTAGTTCTACATGGGAATAATCGGTTAGGAGGTGGTATCTTCCATGTTCACACTGGCCTATCGCAGCTACTCGCTCAAATAAACCATACCAGTCAAATACTTTACAGTTAAACCGAGTCTCAATTAAGTGACGATCTTCTTCAGATAAAGACTCAGAAGATGTGAGGATTGATTTTATTTTACTAGGGTAGTAACTATCAATAGACTCTAAGTACCTTGCTAATGCAACGATAGAAGATGGATATGCCTGTATAACTTCTACACCAAAATCGACCATAGCTTTAATATAATCAGGTATTGTAATAGCAGAAATATGAAAAGAAGATAACAAAATCATATCTTCAAAATATGAATAACGCCAAAATGGAGATTGTTTTTGAGCAAAGGGCACAACCATATCCCCACGAATCCATGCTCTTTTATCACCCTTTTTATAGCCAGCCCACTCTCGCTGTCTATCAAAAAAAGCCTGCTCTCTATTCACTGCAATGAGGTCTTGATAAATATTAAGAGGGCTCCCTGTTGTACCGCTTGTTGCACCACTGATCACTACTTTAGGCTTAACATCTGAAATAAAAGCGCTTGGATTATTGCGAACCACGCTCTTATCTATAACAGGAAAGCCATTAATAGATTTATCTGTTAATGCTTGTTCCTTATAAAAACCAACATTCTTTAGAGCATTATCAATACACGATTCGAGCATTGCGTCGGAATAAGATTGTAGATTATCCGCCGAACGCTCATTTCTATGAATATTACGAAGAGTCTCTTCTGAAAAATTATTTCTTTTTAGTTTAACTCGAATAAATCCACGTATTGTTAAAATACTGTTTTGGATAAATATTGGTGCTAGTTTATATATTTTGCTGTTTAACATTCCACTAAGTCCATTTTTTCAGTGTATTCATTAAGCGTCATAAAACTATTGAATTGCGAAAGTACTTTTGAAAATGGGCTAAATAAGCTCAAATCCTTAGGGTGTGCAATTAGCACTAGCGGGTAGTTAGGGTCTTGTATACGTCTTTGTTTAATTGCAACTTTAAAACGAGTAATTTCCATAGAACTAGATAAACACATATCAAAATTACTATTTTTAAGCATTTCAATATTTTGAGCGCTTTTATCTTCTCTATTATGAGAATATGGTACGTTTTTATATTGGCGATTTTTAATGGTAGAAAATACTCTAGCCAAGCTAAATCGTTGTAGTTTATTAACACTGATTGTCAATAATGGTAGCTCAAGCAATCTTCTAACGGATTTTTTATCACTTGGTACAATTATTGAGTCATCACAATGCCAATAAGGAAGGTTACTAGGCGCCATTGTAAAATCATAATTAGAGAGGCTGTTAGAAAAAAAACCAGGGCAAACTGAAGAGTCGCAGTAAATATTATTATCTAACAGTGCATTGACACTTTCATATGAATTACCTACGTTATAACCGCCCGCACGAAAAGCAGTACAATTATAATTTGGGTCTACGTCTCTAACACGCTTTTCAAGCATTTCTTTACCTAAAGCTAGAAGTTCATATTTCCCGGGTGACCCCTTAGTTGAACGCTCGGGAAGATCAGAAAAGCTCCACCATTGATGGTTTAATTTCCACTGCCCGTTAATATACTCGGCATTGTACCATTGCGGATGTAAGTGAAGCTGAATATCATGGCCTTGCTTTATTAGCTCAGCAATTTGATTTTCTATTGCAACTGCCCCCAGATATTCATTACTCTCTTCTGGATATAACTCTTTTAAGCCTATCAGCTTTTCAACTTCTAGTATTTCAATAAAAAAAGTAGCCTTGGTGCCAAGTTTATCAAACGCTTTCAACATTTTATAAGTAGGGTCGATTAAATGTTTAAAAACACATCCCTTACCACTTCCAAATAACTCATAGTCAATTGTTATAATATTAGTCATTAGTTTCCCTTGAAAGCTCATACCTTTTGCCAAGTATCATTAAAGTTTTAACTTCTGATACCTGTTTAAACCCAGTTTTAGTGAAAGAGGCTATTGATGATAGATTTTGAGCATTTATAGAAGTTACAATTTTAGATACTCCCTTTGCTTTACATTTCTCAATTGCAAAAAATATCATTGCTTTATTTATACCTTTACCTCTGTGCTTTTTATCAACAAAAACAGGGCCAATCCATGCAGAGTTATTAGCACTAAGTAAAACCTCTCCGAATCCAGCGATTTCCTTTTTACCAAAGGATAAAAAAGTGAAACCTGCCACTTCATCATTTACCTTTGCAACGAAGCATTCACCCCCACCTTCAAAGCTATTTGCAACATCCGCTTTTGATAAGTGCAAAATCCCTATTGGTTTATCTATATCTTTTAAATCCACTGTTTTCAGTTTTTCAAATTCAAGTTCTGAGATGTTTAATTCAAAGCCTAATGTACTTGTTTTTCTATAAAAAAAACCTGTGACTTTTTTCAAGAACATTATAAAAACATTGTAGAAGCCGTCAGTCTTACATCGTTTTAAAATCTTAATAATCATTTTTTTACCTGCATAAAAAATGGTTTTAAATCTTTTAAATCGAATATATCAGTACTATTTGATCTAAGAATTGATAAGTTATCTTTAAAGTACTTTTTAAATGATTTAGTTTTGGTAAATAAGATCATACAAGATTGAATATCTCTCAAAAACGATGACCATTTTATGGTTGTGTTTAAACGCTCTCCCTCTTCCGCCTTTCCATAGAGCAACTTAGAAGGGGTAGTATATTTGCTACCTATCGCACTCATTAAGCCGCATGGCCTTGAGTTTGCTTCAATTAAAAAATATGTCCCTGTTTGATCGCATTCTTTAAACTCTACTTCGATTAAACCGACATAATTAGAACTTTTTAAGAGTTCAACTATCGGTCTGTATATAAAATCCATAAAAGCAGTGGGAGCTTCAAACTCTTCTACATAAGAACCAAAACCGTTTTTAGATATTCGGCACTTTCTAGTCAAAAGGTATGCTACATGCTCACTTGAAATTGAAAGTTGTAGCGATATGTTAGAATCCTCTGCTCCACTTATATAATCTTGAAAGATTAGATATTGGAGTGTGTTTTTGCTCACACTTGTATAAAAGTGCTGAAAATCACTAAAGCAATTAAAAACTTTTGTTTTAAAGTTAGCGTCACTAGTACTATGTAATACGTCCTGATTCCATTTAACCAAAATTGGATTTGGTAATTCACCATTTTCATATAAGGTAGTCGGTTCGTAGCTTCTTGGATATTTAATGCCTATTTCTTTAAAAAAATTGTAAGTTGAATCTTTATGGGCAAAGAGTTTTATTAGCTCGAATGGTTTAGGATATATGTCATACAGTGAACTTAATTCTTTTCCATAGTCAACAATAGCCTGCAACTCTTTACCGCCACAGATGTGCATTTCATTGAAATCACGATTCAGCAATTTTAGTTTTTTTATAAATTCTTGAGGGTCTTTAACACATAACTTTTCACCATACTTAGAATGAAATGCAATTTTCTCATCTAAAGAAACCAACAATACTTTTTCACCTTGCCTTGCTAATAGCCGAAGAACATAAAGAGCTTGGGGCCCAGAACCTAAAATTATTGCACTCACTAATGACCTCTTACTTATTCTTAAAAAATTATTAAATCACTTATCAAAAAAACTTTAATAGCGAATTTGTAATATATAAATCACTTAACCCCAACCTTTTCATCATCAGTCGCTTTAGTGGAATAAACCAAATATAAACAAGAAATAAAAAATAGAAGTACGGGGGTTTTTGTTGCTAGTGCGTTATTGGTAACCGAAGCCCCTAATAAAACAAACAATGCTACTTTTAATTGTGTTGGACCATTGAGAGCCAATTTCCCAGCAGTGCTAAAACAAGCAATTAAAAGTAAAACCGTTGAAATTAATCCAAAACTCACAATCCAGCCAACAATATAATTTTCTATCGTATTGATACCAATATAAAATTTAATATTCTGCATGATCGAGGCTGGTGCGCCAAGAAGCCACTCACTAAAACTCAATTGTTCCAAAATAATAAACACATCAAATCTAGCCTGAGCACTAGAGTCAACATGTAATTTATTTAAGATACGCGCTCCAATTGGAGTCAAAGTTATTGTTAATACAGTGAAAATAGATGCAAAAAAAGCGAGCGCTTGTATTACTGCAAAGCGCATTTTAGATACTCTAAAACCGTTAGACACAAATGATGGAATTTTAGGCATTACAAGCAAGAACATACCTAGCAGAAATACCCCAGTAGCTCCCCTTCCACCAAAAGCAAATAGTGCTAACGTAACTACAGTAAAATAGATTAAATAAGGAATTCGCGTATAGCTCATTAGTAAAGGTGCCAATGCAGCAGTAATCAACGCGTTATTGAGTGGATGAGTCAGTAAAGCAACAGATCTGAAATAACTAAAACTAGAGAACTGAACAGATATCAGTGAACTACCAAGCATAAACTCTAAAATAGCTATAACTGAATTTATGAATAATAAGTATGCAAGCAACGTTAATAGTTTATTTTTATGAGTGGTACTCAACTGACTCAATAAATATAGAGCTAAAAGCGGGGCTACCATAGTATCGACCAAGTAAGCCATCCCCGACGTACCAAATCTAATTAAGCCGTAAAATATAACAAGTACAATACACAAAAAACTTATTAGCCAAGATGCTCTAAGCTCTCTTAGGCTGGTTAAAGGCACATTAATACCTCTTCTAAGCGTAAAAATAGCAACGGTCAGCATTAATATATACGTCGAAATATGTATTTTAACTAACGGATTTCCGCCTTCTGATACGTATTTTATACCTACGTTTTCTAGCAAATAGCCGCCAAAAATAAAGGCTGTCAAAAAAGTGAACATCATTACTTTATATATATTTTCACTTTTCATTTATTTATTACCCATGCTTTACATTTTTTATAATTCAGTAAGGCAAGCACACATGAGAAAATGCTCACGCCAATAACTACATCAATAATAATATTGACTATGGGTATGTTAATTACCACAAAGTTATAAACACGTAATTCTGGAAGGAATATAGCCATACACACAGTTGAAAGTAGAATTTTGTATACCTGCAACGGTACAGCGTATTTATACCCTTTTTTTAGTGATAACCATAGGCTCATAATCAATGCGATAATATTAGCAATTAAAAAAGCACTCGCTGCACCTATCAAACCAAAAGGAGGAATCAAAGTAACTAGTAATGATAGGTTTAATACTAATGAGAAAACACTGATTTTTGGCAGGTATTTAGTGTTTAAAGAGAACTGTAAACCATGGTCTATATAATGCGCCTTCAAATTTAAAACAAACACTCCCGCACATAAAATATAAATAACAGTAGAACCTTGTGATAAATATTCTTCACTAAGTAATAGGTGCGTTATAGGCTCGGCTAAAATACAAAACCCAACTAAAGCAGGAGCTGAAATTAAACATAATAAAGTTAAATATTCACCATGGGCTTTGTACAAAGCGGCTTTATCGTTAATTTTTTTTGTTAATTCAGGATAACTTGGTAAGGCTACTACCATAAAAATAAGTGCGCCAATTCCTAATAAAATATTTGATATAGCAGCATAAATACCTGTTTGTGCTAAATCTAATGAGTCGGCAATAAAGTAGCGGTCTAACCGACTTGATATTGCTGCAACTAAGCCACTGGCCATAAGTGGTAAGCCATAAGAGAAAATAGCCTGAGCATCTGCAGTCTTAAGTTTATTAATACTGATTTTAAGCGGTTTAAAAACAACTAAACCTGCAGCTATGTAGCTCAAAGCAAGGGCTGATAACGCAGAAAGTATATTAGGAGAATAAACTAGCAAGCTGCCTGTAATTACTATAGCCATAATAGATTGAGTAAGTACGGCAATTCTATAT
This sequence comes from Pseudoalteromonas sp. SM9913, assembly GCF_000184065.1. Taxonomy (NCBI): domain Bacteria; kingdom Pseudomonadati; phylum Pseudomonadota; class Gammaproteobacteria; order Alteromonadales; family Pseudoalteromonadaceae; genus Pseudoalteromonas; species Pseudoalteromonas sp. SM9913. The sequence goes on along the minus strand of NC_014803.1, from coordinate 1,368,218 downwards.
TGGTTTAAACGCTCCATTATACGGGCTAATTCAAGATAGAACTGATAGAGAGCTTTAGTTAAAAAAACTAAAAAGGTAGCTAAAAACGTATATAAGGTTAATAAATCTGTTAAATATAACCCCAAGCTAACCAATGCCAGAGCAGGTACTGTGCAACATAAAATAATCGAGCTAGCAACTGCTGCAAAATGTTCATACTCTTCTGTTTTTTTACTAGGGAGTAAGCGCAACATGCTAGCGTTAACCCACTGGGCAGCTACCGCTCTTACAATTTCAACTGTTAGTAGCATTAATGCCAACATACCATATTCAGTAGTAGTTAATAACTTGGTATGAATACTAATTAATACGAAAACACTAATTGCAGCAAAAATTTGCACTGGAGCATATTTAAGTAACGAGCTAATCATTATTTTTTTCACTACACTTTTTATATAAATCAATATATTGCGCGAAAACAGATGCAATATTAAATTTTACTTCAAGCTCGCTTTTAGACTCATTAACATTATGATTAGCAATTAAATTTTTGATATGGTTAGGGGTTATCGTGTCAGAAAAATATAAAACGCCCATTTTCTCAAAGAAAGTTTTCTCATCTTCAAGTATCCCAACTTCAGTTGTTAATAGAGGCAATCCAACTGCTAACATTTCTAGAGGTACTAAGCCGAAGGTCTCTTCACTAGAAGTAAATACACCTAAGTCAGCATTAAGATACTGTTTAACAATTTGGGTTTTATTTAGTTTACCTAAAAAGGCTACATTGTTTTCTAACCCTAAGGAAGATACCTGTTTTTTTAGCTGCTCTGTATATACTTTATCGGCAGCTGGCCCTATTATAGCTAAGGTAGAATCAATGCCATTACTCACTAACTCCGCCAATAAATCAATAGAGTCTTCAACCTTCTTTCTTGGTGTTAGTAACGCACACGTAACAAGTTTAATTTCACTTCGCTCATGTTTAACATAACTAGTATCAAAATATACGTGATCTATTGGATTGTGGACAAGCTGCGATTTTACGCCATCATTAGACAATGCTGTTTGTAATTGTTTTCCTACAACCACCACTTTATCACTTCGCCTTGTTGTAATTAAGGGAATTATCTTTTCATATAGGAAATTATTAAGTACTCCAACGTTACGTCGTGCTATTTTTTTATAGCTATGAACTGTAACGAGTGACTTACCTTTAAAACCACTGCCTATTAATAAACTCCAAAAGTGGGTATGTACTAAATCAGGGTTTAAAGTTTTTAACAACTTACGAACATGCCAATTTTGCCAAATAATGCCAGGGATTTTAAATTTTAATTGCTTGCTTGATGCAGGCAGCCAAATAAAATCAACATTACCTGATAGACGAATAACATCACCAGTGAAAGGAGTTTTACTTTGCGGGTCGAGACCGATAATGGTAAACCTATGGTTAGCGTCATCTTGGTTAACCATATATTCTGCAAGCATCTGGCATACACTATCTACGCCGCCACAATTGTTACTGCCCCAGTCGTAAGTTGAAAGAGGCATAATTAAAGCGATATGTTTTTTAGGCATTATATTTATTCATAATGTATCGGCCAGGATTATTTTGGTTGACTACTCGAGAAGGATTACCAACAGCCGTTGAATTTTCAGGTATATCCTTAATAACCACAGAGCCAGCACCAATAGTGACGTTATTTCCTATGACAACATTTTCGACTATGCAAACCATAGGACCTATATACACGTTATCTGCAATAGAGGCAGCTTTCCCATGGTTACTTCCAATGTTTACAAATTGGCTAATATTGCAGTTAGCTCCAATTTCTACTGTTGGACTTAAAACTATTCCAGTAGCATGACCTAAATTGAGCCCAGGGCCAATTTTTGCTTCTTTAGTTATTTGTATTTGATACCTAATAGATAAGGTTAAATGCATAAGCCTTGCTAATGTCCTAATCAATAGGTTATTCGACTGAGTTAGCCTCCACCAAAAAGTGTACTTAAAAGAACGGTTATTATTGATTAAGTTTTTTATTAATAATTTATGGGAGTACCTTGCGGTACTCCGATACAAATCACATTTTATAAGCTCAAAAGGAGTCATAAATGTTAGCCTTACAAAATACCGCGAGTATCAATAACAACTTTTGATGCAAACTCTGTTTTATCTGCAGCTTTAAATTGTTTATGATCAACCAATACTACAACGACATTTGCTTGCTCTAGTGCGCTTTCTAACGACACTAAGCTGACATTTTTATCTGCTAGGTTAGCTGGTAGCTCTGAAATGTTTGGCTCTACCGCAAGTATTTCACCAATATTTTTTGCTGCTAATTCTTCAACAATATTTAATGCCGGGCTCTCACGAAGATCGTCAATATCGGCTTTAAATGAAAGGCCTAAACACGCAATAACTGGACGTTTAAATTCATCAGCGGCTTTTGCTACTTTTTCAATTACGTAGAATGGTTTTGCGTCGTTAGTTAAGCGTGCTTGTTTAATTATGTTTGCTTCATCTGGGCAACTTGCAACAATAAACCAAGGATCAACCGCAATACAGTGGCCGCCAACACCTGGGCCTGGGTTTAAAATATTTACACGCGGGTGACGATTAGCAAGCTTAATAAGCTCCCACACATTAATTTTTAATTTGTCACAAATTACCGATAATTCATTAGCAAAGGCAATGTTTACATCGCGAAATGAGTTTTCGGTTAACTTAGCCATTTCAGCTGTACGGGCATTGGTAATAATACACTCGCCGCGCACGAAAGTTTCGTATAACTTAACGGCTTTTTCGCTACATGCTTTACTCATACCGCCTATTACACGGTCGTTTGACACTAGCTCTTGTAATACATAACCAGGTAATACACGCTCAGGGCAATGAGCAACATTAATGTCGGCGGCATCGCCTTTATCTTGTGGGAACGTTAAATCAGGGCGCGCTTCACTTAACCAAGCGGCTAGTTGCTCTGTTGCACCTACAGGTGAGGTGCTTTCTAAAATAACTAAGTTACCTTTTTCAAGCACTGGGGCAATCATTTTTGCAGCCGATTTAATATAGCTTAAGTCTGCACTGTGGTTACCACTTTCGCTATGAATAAATGGTGTAGGTACAGCTACCATAAACGCATCGGCTTTTTCTGGCGTTGTAGTCGCTCTTAAATTGCCGGTAGACACTACGCCGCGCACTATTATGTCGAGATCGGGCTCTACTATGTGTATTTCACCGGCATTAATGGTATTAACTGCTTTTTCGCTTACGTCTAAACCAATTACTTTCATACCACGCGATGCAATAACCGCTGCAGTTGGTAAACCTATGTAGCCTAAACCAACAACTGAAACTGTTTTAATTGTCATTACTAAATCCTTGAAAAAGTTTTAAACTTTATTTTAATCTTTAAAGTGTTGCTTAATTTTAGCCACAATGCGGTCACACGCTTTACCATCACCATAAGGGTTATGTGCACGGCTCATTGATTGATATTCTTGAGCGTTAGTGAGTAAGTTATTTACTTCACTCACAATGCGAGCTTTATCTGTACCTACTAACTTAACTGTACCTGCTTCTACCGCTTCTGGGCGTTCTGTGGTGTCACGCATAACAAGTACAGGTTTACCTAGGCTTGGCGCTTCTTCTTGAACACCACCTGAGTCGGTTACGATTATGTGAGCTTGATTCATTAAGTACACAAAGGGTAGGTAGTCTTGCGGCTCGATTAAATGCACATTATCAACATTTTTTAATATGCGATTTACTGGTTCGCGTACATTAGGATTTAAATGCATTGGGTATAAAATTTGTGTATCTGGGTGGGCAGTTGCAATTTCTACCAATGCCTCACAAATTCGCTCAAAACCGCCACCAAAGCTCTCACGGCGGTGCCCTGTAACTAAAATAAGCTTTTTAGTTTCATCGAGTTCTGGAAATTTAGCTTTTAGAGTTGAAATTAAAGCGGTGTCGGTTTTTACTTTATCAACCACTTGTAATAATGCATCAATTACCGTGTTACCAGTAATTACGATATCGTCAGCACTTACTGCTTCATTGAGTAAGTTTTGCTGCGATGTTTGCGTTGGTGCAAAATGCAGCTTTGTAATAGCACCAGTAAGCTTGCGGTTACCCTCTTCTGGCCATGGTGAACTTAAGTTACCTGTGCGTAAACCCGCTTCTACGTGCCCTACTGGAATTTGCTGATAAAACGCCGCTAAACTTGCAGATAAAGTCGTACTTGTATCGCCATGAACAAGCACTAAATCTGGTTTAAACTCTTCAAGAATAGGTTTTAGACCTAACAAAATATTTGTTGTTACATCGTATAAGCTTTGACCCGGTTTCATAATGTTCAAATCGTACTCTGGTACAATTTCAAAAAGGTCTAAAACTTGGTCAAGCATTTCACGATGCTGAGCAGTAACACATACTTTTGCATCAATACCGTCTGCTTCATTTAGCGCTTTAACTAGCGGCGCCATTTTTATTGCTTCAGGTCGCGTACCAAAAATACTTAATACTTTAATAGCCATGATTTCCCTTAATTTTTTACTAACCGATTTTGCATAACTTTATGCATTTGCCATTAATTGCTTAACGCGCTTGGTAAATTCTTCACCCATTATGTTTGATTGCATTGCATACTCTACGTTTGCGAGCATATAGCCTAGTTTTGAGCCGCAGTCGTGTGACCTACCCTTTAGATGATACGCTTCAATTGTTTCAAGATGACGTAACTGTAGTAATGCATCTGTTAATTGTATTTCGCCGCCAGCACCGGGAGGGGTATATTCGAGTAAGTCCCAAATAGCAGGCGAAACAACATAACGCCCTGTTATGGCTAAATTACTGGGTGCTTCGTCATTGTTTGGCTTTTCAACCATGTTGGTAATGGCTGCATTTTCACCAGGATGGATTTTTTTACCTGCTAAATCAACCACACCATAGTTGTGCACTTCGTCCTGTGGGACGGGCTCAACCATAATTTGATTATGCTGGGTGCGCTCAAATCGGTCGATCATTTGCGCTAGGTTATCAACCTTAAGATTTGACTTATATTGATCGATAATTACATCGGGCAATAAAATAGCAAAAGGGTTATTGCCAATGATTGGGCGAGTTTCAAGTATTGCGTGGCCTAAGCCTAACGGCGCCGATTGACGAACCGATATAATGCTTACATCTCGCGGGATTATTGAACGAACTTCTTCTAGCAGACTACGTTTTACGCGCGCTTCTAGAGTGGCTTCTAGCTCAAAGCTAGTATCAAAATGATTTTCTATTGCGTTTTTAGAAGCATGAGTAACCAGTACAATTTCTTTAATACCGGCTTTTACTGCTTCGTTTACAACGTATTGAATGAGAGGTTTATCGACTAACGGAAGCATTTCCTTTGGCGTTGCTTTTGTAGCTGGCAACATGCGTGTACCCAAACCTGCAACAGGCAAGACTGCTTTTAATACTTTCACTTCAATTCCTTTTATAGTTACTTTTCGTTATAGCGTAGCTGTTTATAAATGTCGCTGCGAATAGCGAGTTTTAAGCACTACTAACCATATGGGCGGCTATTATACACAACACATATAATCGCTCAATATAAAAAGCAGCCTTTTTGGTTGTTTTAGGTTAATTTTTTGTTAACTGGTTATTTTTGCTTTTTTTGTAATCTATCAATTTACTTTCAATGGGAATATAATAGTGCTGTTAACTTTTAAGGGATGGGATTTGTGCGCGTAGGAATTTGCATAATTATATTAGTGTCTTTTTTTGCTTGTGCACAAGACATGCTTTTACATTTGCGTAATAGCGATATAATTACCCGTGCCAAACAGTTTTACGGCGATGCAGGCCACCAACGAATAAAAACATGGCTGAGTTTTATAGATGACTCTGCCGACAAAAGCGAATGGCAAAAAATTCATTTAGTTAATGATTTTTTTAATAAGCATATAAAGTACAAAACCGATGACGAACTTTGGCAAAAAAAAGATTACTGGGCCACCCCACTAGAAAGCTTAGGTGTGGGCATGGGTGACTGTGAAGATTATGTTATTGCTAAATATTTTACTTTAATCGCTTTAGGTATCCCAGAAGATAAAATACGCTTTATGTATGTACGCCAGCGTACGGTTAATCAACCTCACATGGTGCTTATATACTTTGAACAACCTAACCAAATACCGCTGGTGCTCGACAATTTTAATACAAAATTAGTGCCTGCTAGTAATCGGGGTGATCTAAAACCTATCTATAGCTTTAATGGCCAAGGTTTATGGTTAGCCAAATCGAAAGGGTTAGGTAATAAGGTTAAAAATAGTCGTGGCGTTTCTGCTTGGAACACCATGCTTGAACGAATTGAACAAGGCGAGCTTGCGCCTGCCAACGGTAACAATAAAGGAACTAGTAGTTATGTCTCGACTCTTTAAACATGGATTGAGTTTAAAAACCCAAGTATATGGCTTGATCATATTAATTTCGGTTATTTCATTTTGCGTACGTGTTATCACCGATGTGGATACAACCCGTAATTATTTACAAACGCAAATGGCCAGCCATGCGCAAGACACGGCTACCAGTTTAGGGCTTTCGATATCACCTTATTTAGAAGACGACAGCCTAATGATTGCACAAACGATGGCAACCGCTATTTTTGACTCTGGTTATTACAGCCAAATTAAATTTACCGACGTGCAAAACAACATCGTTTTTGAATTACAAAACCCTAAGCGCGTTGAATCAGTTCCTGTTTGGTTTATAGGTGCTGTTGAGCTAAGTGCACCAACTATGCATTCTGAAATAAACAATGGTTGGATGATGGCAGGCACACTTGATGTAACCAGCCATACTGGGCAATCTTACCTTACCTTATGGCAACACACACTCCGCAGCTTATATAGCTCATTTTTGCTATTAGCAGCATCGCTGGCTATTGCATTTTTAATTTTACGCGCAGTATTTAAGCCGTTAAAAGCAGTAGAAGACCAAGCCACTTTAGTGACTCGAAAACGCTTTACCTTAAATAAAGAAATACCAGTAGCACGGGAGCTTCGCACAGTAACCCAAGCCATAAATAACATGGTTATAAACTTACAAAGTACGTTTGATTCGCTGACCAAACAAACACAAGCGCTTACTGAAGAAGTATACATAGATTCGTTAACGGGGTTGGGTAACCGTAAGTCGTTTGAAAACCACTTTAATTCTGTTGTAAATAATATTACTGACGATGCGCCAATTACTGCGTTGATGCTTACCCTGCCCTCGTTAAATAATATTAACCAAGTGGTAAGCTACCAAGATGGTGATCAGCATGTACTTGATGCAGCAAAAATACTTAAACAGCTTGCTGATGAGTTACCAAATTCAACTATATTTAGGCTTAATGGGGGTACGTTTGTATTACTGGCCCCATATGACGTTTTATTTTTAAATAAAGCCCGCCTAGACCTCATTGATAATTTAAGTCAAAAAGAAAACAGCTTACATATAAACGGTTACGCTAATTTAGCCATTGTTGGCGTTGAGCAAGGAGCGAGTTTAGGTGAAGTGTTATCGCTACTTGATACTGGTTGCACTATAGGTGAAGACACTACGTTTGATAAAAACGATAAAGAGTCATTATTTAGTGTTAACCAATGGCGTACCTTAATTAAGTCGATTATAAATGCTGGCGAAGTGAGTTTTTCGGTGCAACCTGTTAAACAAGCTAATAAAACTGATTCTCAGTGTTACTTTGAGGTATTTGCACACTTTATTCATGAAGGTGAAAAGGTAAATAATGGTCACTTATTTGCGATGGCTGAAAAATTAAATTTAACCGAAGAACTCGATAAAAAAATTATACGTAGCTTTGTAGATGTAAAAGAGCACTACCCTAATGATGTGTTTGCGTTGAATATTAGTAAAGCATCCTTGTATTCAGCCGACTTTATACAATGGCTTACCCTTTACTCGCACACTAAACCGGTAATTAAAACAAACTTAGTGTTTGAACTACATGAAATTGGTTTGCTTTATAACGTGCATGTTGCGTCTTTACATATAGATGCAATTAAAGAGCTGGGTATTAATGTGTGTATTGAACACTTTGGTACTAGCTTAACGTCGTTTAGGTATTTACAAGGTCTTGATATTGAGTACGTTAAAATTGATGGTAGTTACATTCAAGATTTGGTAACTAACCCGCAAAGTCAATTTTATATTCAAACAGTTAATAATATTTGTCATGGCTTTGGTATTAAAGTTTTAGCCTGTTTAATTGAAAAAACCGAGACTTTAGAAATACTTGAATACCTAGGATGTGATGGGGTACAAGGTAATTTAATATTACCACCATCAAAAATTATTAAATCTAATGAAAATGGCGTAAATAAAGAGTTTACTTTTTGCACCGATGCGCTAAAATTTTGCAATTAGTACTCAACCAAGGGACGAGAAATGAAAAAATTAATTTTAGCTGGCTTAGTAGCTAGTGCCTCTGCTCTAACTGCTTTGCCAACCTATGCACAAACGGATAATAATGCTGTGGTTCAAGAAGTGAGCATAAATAGCATTATTGATATTCTTAATAACGTAACAGCAGATACTACGCCAGAGCAATTACGCGAAGATTTAGTAGAAGCGATTAAACGTATTTGTAAAAATAAAGAAAAAATCAAGCTAGACGAAAAACTGCTTAATGGCGCTTGTGGCGCTGCTGATATAGATGCAATGGTTGCTGCTGTTGTGGCACGTTTTGGTGCAGACAATCCATTAATTTCTGACTTTTTAGCTGCTCTTTCGGATGCTGGTTTAGATACTGATGCAATTACCCTAGCAGCAATTACCGCAGGTGTTGATGCAACAACCGCTTCTGAAGCAACTGCTGCAGGTCCTGGGGCAGGTCAGCCTGCTCCGCCAGTAGGCAGCTTACCAACATTACCAACACCTCCAGGTTCTGGTGGTACAGGCGGTGATAACGGTATATCTGAAGTCGGTAACTAGTTTTTACTATTAGTATATTTAAACGCAGCCAATTGGCTGCGTTTTTACTTTGTTTGAGTTTATTTTGAATCGTTTTATATTTTTTCTTATTTGCCTGATCTTATTTTTGCTTCCCCTTCCTTTAGGTAGTTACAGGCCTTGGGCGATTTTAGCTATTGGTATTTTAACTAGCTTTACCTTTATTACTCACTTGGCAAACAGTGTTTTAAATAACCACCAAGCACTTTTCCCTCCTCGATATACTTGGCCATTATTTACTGCCTTAGGCATTGTTGCTTTGGTGTGCGGGGTCCAGTTATTTGGCGTAAGTGTTGATGCTTTTCAAACCAAACAAATGTTATTAAAAACCAGTTTTTTAATAATGTTGAGCTGGTTAATATTTAATTACTGTAATAATGTAAATCGTATTAAAAAATTAATTTACGCCGTCATTTGCGCCGGTGTTTTTCAGGCTTTGTATGCTAGTTACTTAAACTTATCGCCCGATATTGTTAGCCCTTTATTTGGCTACAAACACACCGACAGAGCAATTGGTACTTTTACCTATTCTAACTTTTTAGCTAACTATTTAGCGCTGTGCTTATGCTTAGGCATTGGTGTTTTAATTAGCGAACTAAAACGCACTAACAACGGCTACAAGCCTACTTTAAAACAAACCTTACGTGCTTGGGCTGAGATTATATTAAGCTCTAAAATAATTTTGCGTATATCGCTAATTATTATAATTGTGGCGCTTATTTTAACCCGTAGTCGCATGGGTAATTCGGCTTTTTTTATCGCCTTAATTATAGTGAGCTTACTGGCGCTGTTTATTTATAAGCAAAAGCCTAAAGCATTTAAATTGCTGATTGTGAGCTTTTTCATTATCGATTTAATCATCATTGGTGCCATTTTCGATGTAGAAAAGGTAAAACAACGTATTAGCGAAACCAGTTTACAATCGGAAACTCGCGATGAAGTTGTACGCGACTCAATCCCACTAATTTTAGATAACCCGTTATTAGGCTCGGGCGGCGGTACTTTTTACACTGCGTTTCCTGCATATCAGTCTGAGCCCTACTCTGGTTATTACGACAATGCGCACAACGATTTTGTGCAATTTGCAGTTGAGCTGGGTATTCCTACTACGGCGCTATTGGGCCTGTTAGTGGTTTATTGTTTATGGTTATGTATTAATACTATGCGAACGCGCAAAACGGCGCTTTATCAGGGGGTGGCGTTTGGTTGCGCTACAGCTATTGTAGCAATGATGCTACATTCGTCGGTTGATTATTCGCTTCAGGCGGGGGCTAATTCGATGTTGTTTATAGTAGTGTTATGTTTAGCTTTATTAACCAACAAGTTACCGGCACCAAAACGGATTAAAAAACGGCGCAGCGAAAGTTAACGGGCTGCGGGAAGCGGGAAGCGGGTTACGAGCCTAATCCCGAAACCCGTAGTTCGCAACCCGCCGTGAGCAAGCTCTAACACCTAACACTTCATCCAGTTATATCATTACAATAAGATCTTAAGAAAATTATGCACAAAGAGGGCTATGAGACGCTGCGCTTTTAGAGGTTAAAGTCGAAAGTTACCTGGCTGCGGGGAGCGAGTCACGAGCTGTATCCTAACATCTTTTTGGCCTTCTCATTTGTTCCTCATTCACTTCTCTTAGTTCAATAAGATCTTTAAGAAAAGTATGCACAAAGAGGGCTAAGAGACGCTGCGCTTCTAGAGGTTAAAGGTTCAAATTATCGGGCTGCGGGGGTCGGGTTACGGGCCTAATCCCTAACACTTGTTTTATCTTCTCATTTACTCCTCATTCTCTTCTCTCAGTGCAATAAGATCTTTAAGAAAATTATTCACAAAGAGGGTTAAGAGACGCTTCGCTTTTAGAGGCAGTAACAAAACAATTAATCACTTGGGTTAGTGGCTTTATTTTCTCATTTACTTCTTATTCTCTTCTCTCAGTTCAATTAGGCCTAAGTGAATGATGCGCAAAGAGGGCTAAGAGATGCTGCGCTTTTAGTTATTTAGCCCGCAACTCGAAGCTCGTCGCTAACGACATTAAAAAATGCCGCGACATGAAGTCGCTGCTACAAGTCGGCAATAATATCAACCTAGAACCGGCTTGACCCTCTCATTTGTTTCTCATTTTCTTCTCTTTGTTCAAAAAATATTTTAGTGATTTTTTACCACAGAGGGTTAAGAGACGCTGCGTTTTGGATATTGAGCCCGCAACTCGAAGCCCGTCGCCCGCCGCTCACGACATTAAAAATGACGCGACATGAAGTCGCTGCTACAAGTCGGAAATAATAGCGGCCTGATACCTAGCACCTAAAACCTATCGCCTGTTCAAATTTACTGCTCTTCTAAATCAAATTCGGTGGTGTGGCCGTCGCCGTGTATGAGCTGGTAGCGGACTAAATTGCCGCCTTTAAGGGTAACCAAACTAATAGCCGAATCACTTACTAGGTACTTTTGCCCTTTGCCTTTAGTTTGGTGTTTGTCGACTTCCATGTGCCAGCGTTTAGTAAAAAAGTTAAGCGGACTTTTAGGGCCATATAAAATGGAGTCGAGCTTATCAAGCACATTTATTAGCTTACGCGGGAACTCGTTTTTAATGCCACTAGCTGTGAGCTGCCAAATTCTGTTGGGGTGATCGCCAAAACGCTTTTGCACTGAAAAACAAAACGAATAATGCACGTCGCCTGATAAAATCAGCGTTTCATTTGGGGTGTCGGTACGTCTAAATGTGTCGAGCAATTTTTTAGCTGAGCCTTCGTGCGCCATCCAGTTTTCTACATCAACCATAAGCGGTTGCCCACACATGTTAAACACCGCTTGAATCGCCTCTATTGATTTAACCCCAAACACCGGAGCGGGCGATACAATAATGACTTGGTCATGGCTTAATAGGCTTTCTTCAAGCTCAGTAAGACGCTCCCAATCTAACAAGCCTGAGGGTTCATTAAAGTTCTGCTCGTTACGCCAGCGGTGTGTTCGGGTATCAAGCACCACCACTTTAGGAATAGTTGTTAGCTCATAATGCCAATGGTTAAAATCATTTAGATGTTTATCAAATGCTTTGAATTGCCATTGCTTATCCCCAGCTAGACTTGTTGTAAATGGAGTAAGTAGCGCACCGGTTTTTTGTAGTGCGTCGTTACCCATTCCCTGAAACAGCCAATAGCTTGCTAAGCCATTATTTACAATACGTTTGCTACTGGGGTTTTGATTAATGGCTTGCTCCCACCCGGCGGTGAGGTTCCAATCATCAGTGACATCGTGATCGTCAAACATCATTAAGGTAGACACATTGGCACATAATCGCTCTACCTCAGCTAAGCCTTTAGCGTAATCAATGAGTGCGGCTTTTTCTGTGCTAAACAATGCTTGGCTTTTTTCGTTACCGCCTGAGTAATTTAGCTTTGATAAGTCAACATATTGCCACGCGGTACTACTAAAATTAAGTAAATACAGCGCTACAAACTCTTCAAAATGAATAAGGTGGTTATACGCTTTTACGCTAGAAAAATGTGGCTCGTCTTTTTTTAACCAATAACCTATGCCTAATTTAGAGCGCTTTTTCCACGAGGTGGTGGGTAATAAATGATGGCGGCCATAAAGCTGTTGGCTAATATCGTCGGGTAAATCCAGTGCAAGCGGTTGCTCTTTGTAAATACCTAATTGCTTAATGAGTTGATGGATAGCTAATAACATAGGCCCTGCTACATCGTCAGCATATACCTGATCGCCCGAGAGCAATAGCAACTGCGCCCCTTGTTGATTATTACTGCGTTGAGTAGCTTGCCACTGACTTGAACTAACTAGGCTGTCTTTTGCGGGATGATGTGCATTACGACACGAGCCATGTAATATTTGCGTCAGTCTTTTGGGGATCACAAACGCAGGTAACGCACCATCATTAAAACTAAACGCTGATAAATCAACGGGGCTGTCATCAAAAAACAACTGATATTGTAGTAATATATCGCGCGGGAACTGACTGTTTATGGGTTTAATAACTATAAACTGTAAAAATAAATGTTCACCCAGTCTAACGCTATTTTGTTCGCTATAGCATTCGTAACCCATTAGCTCTATACGGCCGTTTACCTGCTTTGAGGTAGCAAACTGAATACAAACTGTGGTTTTTTCTGCTCGGCGCACCATAGGCCCCATAAGTAACAGCGGGTGTTGCACCGAGAGAGTCGTCATGAGGTTAGCCTTTAGCTGCTAATTTAAATAAAGAATAAAAATTATCGGTGGTGGCCTTTGCCAATTCGTTAAAGCTAATACCTTTTAGTTCACTAATATAGTAAGCAACGTCTTCCACATACGCTGGCTGATTAGTTTTACCACGATATGGTACTGGCGCTAAGTAAGGCGAGTCGGTTTCAATAAGCAGTCGATCGAGTGGAATTTGTTTTACTACTTCTTTAAGCTCTACCGCATTTTTAAAAGTCACAATTCCTGAAATAGAAATATAAAAGCCCATATCAATGGCTTTTTTGGCCATATCCCAATCTTCAGTGAAACAGTGCAATACTCCACCGCAATTTTCTGCTTTGTGCTCACGCATTAAATTAATGGTATCGGCACGTGCGTCGCGGGTATGAATAATAAGTGGCTTTTGTAATTCGTTGGCTACTTCAATATGGCCAACAAAGCTTGCTTGCTGCACTGCGTGAGTGTCTTTTGCGTAATAGTAGTCAAGCCCGGTTTCGCCAATAGCCACTACTTTGTGGTGCGAGGCTAAATCAATTAGTTGCTGTTTGTTGAGCGCGTCTTTTTGATCAAGCGGATGTACACCACATGACGCTGATACGTCGTCGTAATGCTTAATTTGCTCTAGCATGTTAGGGAACTGATCAAGTGTGACGCTCACACATAAAAAGTGTTCTACTTTTTTGGCACGGGCGTTATCAAGTACTTGGTCTAGGTTTAAATCGAGTTTATCAAAATCAAGACGGTCTAAATGGCAATGAGAATCTACAATCAAAATAAGGCCTGTTTTTACTACATGGTATAAGTTGGATTGCCGGAGTTTAACATAGTCCCCAGCAGTTTTTCGATCTTCGCGTTTAGGTTTGTTTTATCATCTAAAAAGCTAATGCCGATCCCCGGAGGGTTTGAGCTTTGTGCACCTTGTGGAGTGATCCACGTGACTTTGCCGGTGACCACATCGTCTTCTAAGGCATCAGGTAAGGTTACTCGTAAAGCGAGTGAATACCCAGGCTCATAACGCATATTGGTGCGTACAAATAGCCCCCCTTTTTTTAAAAAAGGCATGTAGCAGCGATATAGTTCGTCAAGGTCATCTATATCAACTAATAGCTCTTGCATATCTAATCCTTTTTATTGGTTGCGTAATGTATACGCTAGTCGTGATACCGCAAGCGGTAAGTTTAGCCCAAGAATTTGTATATTATTTTGTAAAAAATCATTCAAGGCTTGCTGTGCAACTTGGTAGGCTTCAAAACTCATGCCGTTTAAAAGCTGCTGTTTTAGCTGCTCACTTAAAAATAAGGTAAAAATACGAACAAGCTCAGGCTGTTTATTTATTATATCGACTAACGCATTGAAATTATGGCTTTGTTTAAACTCAGTTGCAAATTTATAGAGTGTATCAATGCTTTCTAGCTGATTTTGCTGTTGCCACTGCTTTACTTGCAGGGGTTGACTGTAAAACAATGATAACCATGGGTAGTTAGGCACATCTAAAGAACTTAGCCACTGCTGTGCCAGCTGGCTATTGGTTACTTTGACCTCAGTTTTAGCACAGCGGCTTAAAATAGTCGCTGGTAATTGTGCCACTTGGCTGGTTGTGAGAATTAAAAACCGGCTGTTACTTGGCTCTTCTAAGGTTTTTAATAATGCATTTGCTGCCGCCGTTGTCATTTTTTCGCAGTTTTCAATAATCGCCACTTTGTTGCCATTTTGCGCTGCCGACTGGTGCATAAAATCGCTTATGCCGCGTATGTCATCTACACCTATGCTTTGCCCTTCTACTTGAGTAACGCGTTTATCTGGGTGCGTCCCAGCTAGGTTTAACGAGCAGCTTTTACACTGCCCACACGGCGTTAACACGCTATTAGGTGCGCTTAACTGCGATTGTGTATTATGACATAACAAACTGTTAGCTAATTGATCGCTTAGCTCAAACTTGCCTACCCCAATAGGCCCGCAAAATAGCTGCGCGTGATGAAAGCGCTGCGCTTTATAGCTTTGAGCTAAGCGTTGCTCTACATCGTTAAGCCATGGCAATGCCATATTATTTTAATCCTGAAAAAAATGTGCGCAGTACATTGGTAATATCACGGTGTACTTTATCAATACTTTGGTTAGCATCAACGGTTTTAATGCTGTCGTCATCATTTGCAAGCTCAATGTAACGCATACGGGTGCGCTGAAAAAACTCAATGGCTTCTTGTTCAATTCTATCGAGTTCACCCCGCCCTTTTGCACGTTCAAGACCAATAACAGGGTCAATATCAAGGTAAATGGTTAAATCGGGTTTTAATCCTTTTAACACCATAGAAGATAACGACGCTAACGTGTTTGCACTAATTCCGCGTCCACCGCCTTGATACGCCTGTGACGATAAATCGTGACGATCAGCCAATACCCATTGCCCTTGCTCAAGTGCTGGGTTTATTACATTGTGCATTAGCTGTGAACGAGCTGCGTACATAATAAGCAGCTCAGTTTCAAAGGCGATTTCTTCTTGATGCTCTGCTTTTACTAAAGTACGTAAGGATTCAGCCAGTGGTGTACCACCGGGTTCACGAACATTAATAAAATCAATATGATGATGGTTTAAAAAGTCTTGGCACAAGGCAATAGCGGTTGATTTACCTGCGCCCTCTAGGCCTTCTATCACTATAAATTTTGGTTTCATAAACACTAATTCTTTTTATTTAAAATATACCGGTTAACCGCCGCATTATGTTGCTTTAATGTGGTTGAAAACTGATGGCTGCCATCGCCTTTTGCTACAAAGTAAACATACTCGCTTTTAGGCGGGTTTACCGCGGCTAAAATCGCTTCTTTGGATGGCATGGCAATTGGCGTGGGCGGTAATCCGTTAATACGATAGGTATTATACGGTGTGTAATTTATCAAGTCTTTACGTTTAATATCACCGTCAAAATCTTCGCCTAGCCCATATATTACGGTTGGATCGGTTTGTAAGCGCATATTGGTGTTTAATCTATTTATAAACGCCGATGCAATTAACGGACGCTCACTGGCAAGCGCGGTTTCTTTTTCGATAATAGAGGCCATGATCAGTGCTTCATAGGCGGTATCGTAAGGTAAATCGTTTGCCCGTTGCTGCCAAGCATCAGCCAACGTTTGCTGCATTTTTTGCGCAGCACGTTTTAGTAAACTGCTGGCAGTATCATTGCTATGGTAATGATAGGTATCGGGGAATAACCAACCTTCTAGATGGGTTTGCCTACCTATTATTTGCTCGCCAAGTTGTTCGAGTTTTAAATCGTTTTGTAAGTGTGGTGCCGTACTTAGTGCATTTAATATATCTCTAAGTGCTTGGCCTTCAATAATGGTAAAACTAAAACTAACTTGCTCGCCTTGGTTTATTTTTTTTATATTGTTGATCACGCTATCTGCGCTTAACTCGTACAAACCTGCTTTTAAATCGGTCAAGGTTGGGTCGAGTTTAGCTAATATTTGAAACCGCCAACAGTCTTCTACCCACTGTTGCTGCTGCCATTGACGGCACAACTTATTAAAGCCGGTGCCTTTTTTAACTTCAAATTGGGTGTTATCGGCTATCTGTAATGGCGTTTGAATTGTTGCCCGTAATTGCTGATAGCCAATCACTGAGCTAAAAAAAGCCAGTAATAATACTGATACAATAACTTTTAACACTAAGCCTCCTTGGCTACTGTTAGTAATGACTGACTGTGAGCAATATCAAAACAGTGCTCGCCTATGCTTTTTACCGGCACAATTTTCATTAAACTATTACATACAAATACCGCGTCTGCTTGGGTAAGCTCATCAACGCTGATAGTTTTAAATTCAATTGCTAATTTATCACATAAAGATTGCAGAAAAACACCTTTAATGCCGCACTCATCAAGTCTGGGGCTAATTACTTTATTATTTTTTATTGCAAAAATATTAGCCGCTGAGGTTTCAATTACATTGTTGTTGTAGTCAAGTACAAGTGCATCATCACTTTGCTCGGCTTGTAGGGCATTTTTAATCAATACTTGCTCAAGCCTATTTAAGGTTTTAAGCCCTGCTAAGTGCGGTTGTAAAGCCAGTTTAATTGGGCTAATAGCTAAACTAATTCCTGTTTCGCGTAAGCTGTGATAATGCGCTGGATAAGGTAAAACACTCACAATAATGTTTAAATTACATTCGCTTGGTGGCGCATAGCCTCGCCCGCCCTCACCTCGTGTTACCACTATTTTAAGAACCGATTGAACCTGTGATGCTATTTGCTGAGTAATGTGCGACTCAAGTGCTTTAAACTCAAGCGCTGGAAACCCTAAACGCTGCGCACATTCAATTAAACGCGCTTTATGATAAACCCAATGCTCAACCTGTCCATCAGTAATAATCGCGGTTGTAAAAAAACCATCGCCATAGTTTAAGCCCCTATCGCGGGTACTTATGCTACTGGTTTCACTTGCTGTTATTATTGTTTGCATATTTTTTTACACATAAAAAAACCCAGTTAAACAACTGGGTTCTTATTGTCGTTCGTTGTTAAAAAAGATTATACCTTTTTAAACAGTAACGAGCCATTAGTACCACCAAAACCAAATGAGTTACATAAAGCGTAATCAAGTTTGGCGTCTCGCGCTGTGTGCGGTACGTAATCTAAATCACACCCTTCATCTGGGTTGTCTAGGTTAATCGTGGGTGTTACTTTTTGCTCGGTCAACGATAAGATAGACACTATCGACTCAACAGAGCCCGCAGCACCTAGTAAGTGACCCATCATCGATTTAGATGAGCTTACCATTACATCTTTCGCTGAATCACCAAAAATGGTTTTAACCGCTGAGGTTTCGGCTTTGTCACCCGCGTGAGTAGACGTACCGTGTGCGTTAATGTAGCCAACTTGCTCTGCATTTACTTGCGCATCGTTTAATGCGTTTTCCATAGCCAGTGCTGCACCTGCGCCGTCTTCTGGTGGCGAGGTCATGTGGTAGGCATCGCCACTCATGCCAAAGCCAACAAGCTCTGCATAAATTTTAGCACCACGAGCTTTAGCGTGTTCGTATTCTTCAACAACTACTACACCAGCGCCATCAGAAAGCACAAAGCCATCACGGTCTTTATCCCACGGACGAGACGCTGCTTGTGGGTCGTCGTTACGCGTTGAAAGCGCACGTGCGGCATTAAAGCCACCCATACCAATTGGCGTACACGCTTTTTCTGCGCCACCGGCAACCATTGCATCAGCATCGCCGTAGGCAATCATACGTGCTGCATGGCCAATGTTGTGCAGGCCTGTGGTACATGCCGTCACAATTGAAATATTAGGACCACGCAAACCGTGCATTATTGATAAGTGACCCGAGATCATATTAATAATGGTAGACGGTACATAAAACGGCGATAACTTTCGTGGACCGCTGTTTAGTAATTTAATGTGGTTTTCTTCGATTAGGGTTAAGCCACCAATGCCTGAACCTACCGCTACACCAATACGGGTTGCGTTTTGCTCTGTTACTTCGAGGCCTGAATCTTGAAAAGCTTGAACACCCGCTGCAATGCCATACTGGATAAATAAATCCATTTTTTTAGCATCTTTTGGCGACATATAAGCCGATGCATCAAAATCATTGATTAAACCAGCGAAGTGAGTACCAAATTTTGATGTATCAAAGTGGGTAATATTTTGAATACCACTTTTACCATCTAATAAGCCTTGCCAGGTTGATTGCACATCATTGCCTAGCGGCGTCAACATTCCTAAGCCAGTTACGACGACACGACGTTTAGCCACGGTTTGCCTCCAATAAGGAATTATTATTATACCAATTAACTTAGCTCAGTTTATTTCAGCGTTAACGCTGTTGCTAGTTATGTTATTAGTATTGGGGATGATCATACCCAAGCTACCTCAAAGTGCGAGTCTCAAACCAATAACCAACGCTGAGCAATAACAACTTAATTGCTGATGATAGGTGAGGGTTTGGAATTGAATCATGTACTTTGAGGTGGTTTGGATATAAAGATTAAAGGCAGCGGATGCTGCCCTTAATTTGCGATTAATTACTCAGCGTGAGCTGTAACGTAATCGATTGCAGATTGTACTGTAGTGATCTTTTCAGCTTCTTCATCTGGGATCTCAGTGTCAAACTCTTCTTCAAGAGCCATTACTAATTCAACAGTATCAAGAGAGTCTGCACCTAGGTCATCAACGAATGAAGCTTCGTTTTTAACTTCTTCTTCTTTAACACCTAGCTGTTCGATGATAATTTTCTTTACGCGTTCTTGGATATCGCTCATTCTTCTTTCCTTTATTAAAAACGCCAATGCGTTATTTTCAGATTGCGGCGTAGTTTACGTCCGATAATTCTCTGATTCAATCTTTTGACCATAAATAATTTGCTGGTCAAACCTCTTGAGTGTTTATTTTATCTTTTATCGCTTATTTTCACAGCGATTTCAAGTATGTTTAAAGCAAGTTTGCGAAAAATTCAATATTTTTTAGCAAACTCATTGGTAATTTGTGGTTTAACTATTTCGCATTGCGAAGCTAAACCATGTACATCGCACCATTTACATGCAAAGTTTCACCAGATACGTACGCAGCGGCGTCAGATGCTAAATAACACACAGCTGCTGCAATCTCATCTGGCTGGCCTAAACGACCCGCAGGTACGTTTGCAAGCGTTGCTGCTTTTTGCTCATCTGTCAAATCATCCGTCATGTCTGTTTGGATGAATCCTGGAGCAACCACGTTAACAGTAATACCACGAGAAGCAACTTCACGCGCTAATGATTTAGAAAAACCGATAACACCCGCTTTAGCTGCCGCGTAGTTCGCTTGGCCAGCGTTACCCATAGTGCCCACTACTGAGCCAATATTGATAATACGGCCGTTCTTTTTCTTCATCATTGGGCGAAGTACCGCTTTAGATAAACGGAAAATAGAGCTTAAGTTGGTGTCGATAATATCGTCCCACTCACTCTCTTTCATGCGCATTAATAAATTATCGCGCGTAATACCGGCATTATTTACTAAAACATCAATATCACCTAAATCGGCTTTAATTGCTGCTAATGTTGCCTCAATTGACGCAGGATCGGTGACGTTAAGCGCATAACCCTTACCGTTATCACCTAAGTATTCGCTAATTTTAGCCGCACCCGACTCGCTTGTCGCTGTGCCCGCTACCTTTGCGCCTTGTGCCACTAAGGTGTTTGCAATCGCTTTACCAATACCACGGCTAGCGCCGGTGATCAGGACAACTTTGCCCTCTAAAGAAAATAAATTACTCATATTATATACTCTTATTTAGCTGTATCGATTGATGCAAGGTCGTTAACTGAGCCACACACCATCGCTTTATCAATGCGTTTTGCAAGTCCTGTTAATACTTTACCAGGGCCAAATTCATAACTTTGCGTTACACCTTGTGCAACTAATGCTTGCACTGTTTCAGTCCAACGAACTGGGCTGTATAACTGACGTACTAATGCCTCTTTAATTGCATCGGCTGAACATTCAGCTTTTACATCAACATTATTAATTACATCACACTTAGGTGAATTAAATGTTAAAGCCGCTAAGTCAGCGGCTAATTTTTCAGCCGCAGGTTTCATAAGTTCACAATGCGACGGTACGCTAACCGATAATGGCAGTGCACGTTTTGCGCCGGCTTCTTTACAGGCGACTGATGCTCTATCTACTGCATCTTTATGACCGGCAATAACCACTTGGCCTGGCGAGTTGTAATTAACCGGTGAAACAACCTCACCTTGTGCAGACGCTTCACATGCTGCTTTAATTTCGTCATCACCTAAACCAATAATAGCGGCCATAGAACCCACACCCGCAGGGACGGCTTCTTGCATGTATAAACCACGGTTTTCAACCAGTTTTACGGCTTCACTTAGGCTGATCACATCGCTACATACTAGTGCTGAGTATTCGCCTAAGCTATGCCCTGCCATGACAACGTCTGCACCTGGATTTGCTGCTAACCAATGACGGTAAATAGCAACGCTTGCTGTTAATAAAGCAGGTTGAGTACGGTGAGTTTGATTTAGTTTTTCTTCTGGACCGTTAAGAACGAGATCTGCTAGGTCGTATCCTAGTGCGGTTGATGCTTCTGCAAATGTGGCTTTTACTATGTCTGAGCTTTCAAGTAGCTCGTTTAACATACCCACAGTTTGCGAGCCTTGACCTGGAAAAAGAAGTGCAATTTTTTGTGCCATAGTTTGCTCTTTTAATTAAACAAAATAAATAATGTATAACACGGCACATCAATTTACTGATTGGCCACCGTGTCTTTAGAATGTGTTTTTTCGAAGATAGCAGCAATTTTATCCGGAAGTTGACGTTCTACTTCTTTCACTGCTTCGTCGATTGCGGCATGAAATGCTTTAGCTGAGGCATTTCCATGGCTTTTAACAACAATACCGCGCAATCCTACCAGAGAAGCGCCGTTATACTGGTCGGGGTTCACTCTTTTATAGAGTTTTTTTATGATTGGCGCCAACATAAACGCCATGCACTTATAAACAACGTGTTTTTCGAGAGCGCGAGTGAATTTTTTCATGATAAGTTTGGCGATGCCTTCGCAGGTTTTAAGTGCTACGTTACCGACAAACCCTTCACAGACGATAACATCGGCTTTGCCAGAAAAAATATCGCTACCTTCGCTATACCCAATATAATTAATCAGCTCGCTTTGCTGCATTAACTGCGCGGCTTGCTTAATTTCGTCGTGACCTTTAATGTCTTCGGCGCCAATATTTAATAAACTGACTTTTGGGTTATCACACCCGAGTGCTTGTCCTGCCACTACCGAACCCATAATGCCAAATTGATACAGCATTTGCGCATCACAGTGCACATTGGCACCTAAATCGAGTAAGTAAACAGGATTTTTTCGTTCAGTCGGTACAGCCGATATGAGTGCGGGACGTTTCACTCCTGGAAGCATTTTTAATACGTAATGCGCCATAAAAAATAGCGCCCCTGTATTGCCAGAGCTAACACAGGCTTGCGCTTCACCCGATTTAACTAAATCAAGGGCAACACGCATTGAGGAATCTTTTTTTGAGCGTATAGCAACAGCGGGTTCGCAGGCATTGGTGACAACGTCATTACAATGGCGAATTATTAATCTGGGATGAGAAAGTGAATCGAGTGATTCTAATTGTTTAGCTATTACTTGCTCGTTGCCACATAAAATGAGTTTTAAGTTGGCATTAGCATTTACCGCGGAAACGGCTGCGGGGATAGATGAACGGGGGCCATAATCGCCCCCCATCATATCTAACGCTATGGTTAGATTGGTCAGCATATAAGCAATCTCTTAGTTAGAAATTACTTGAACGCCTTTGTAGTAACCATCTGCAGTCACATGGTGACGACGATGAGTCTCACCAGATGTTTGGTCTACAGTTAAAGTTGGACCACTGATCGCATCGTGTGAACGGCGCATGCCGCGTCTTGCACGAGACTTTTTGCTTTTTTGTACAGCCATAGTCTTCTCCTAAGAATCTTTCTTAAGTTGTTTCAAAATATCAAATGGATTTGGTTTATCATCTTCCGCCTTTAAAACACCAAAGCTGGCAGGCTCTGCTGTATAACTGCATGAAGCTTCGTTGTGGGTAGGCACTAATGGCACTGCTAAAATAAGCTCGTCTTCGATTAACTCAAACACGTCTATTTCACCATTTTCATCAAGTGCTACTTCGTCGTAGCTTTCTGGAAGATCATCTGACTCTGCATCCAAACCGACTGGCGAATACACAAAGTCTTGATCCAAATCCAACCCTAAATCACCATTACAACGTTGACAAGTGACAGTTACGTGTGTGGACAAATTGCCACTAATCACAACTAAACCTTGCTCATCGTTTTTGCAATGAATTTTTACCGCTATTTCACCTACTTCTTCCTGGATAACCCCTCGTAAACGAGGAAGTTTCTCAAGCGGTACAATGCCGTCATACTTTAAACGGTGTTGCGCTGCTTTGCCCGGATGAAGGGTGATGGGAATTTTCACCTTTTGCATAGGGGCTGCATCATATAGATAGTTAGTGGGTTAGTCAAAGTAAAAAACCAATTTTACGTTGTTTTTCACGTGTTTTACTCACGGATCTGATTTATCCTAACTCAATCTGATTTATGCTAGGAAAACATGCCATGAAGCACTCTCTTATATTAGCCTCAAGCTCGCCTTTTAGGCAGTCTTTATTACAAAAATTTAATCTGCCTTTTGAAACGTTTTCGCCCGATGTTGACGAAACGCCTCACCGCAACGAAACACCTAACGATCTTGTTAAACGTTTAAGCGAACTAAAAGCCGCAGCTGCGGTCGAGCATTTTGGCCAAGGCTTAGCGATTGGCTCCGATCAGGTTGCTGTATTTAATGACCAAATATTAGGTAAACCACACAATAAAGAAAACGCCATGAAACAACTCAGCTTATTTAGTGGGCAAACGGTCACTTTTTTAACTGGCTTGTGTGTGTACGATATAGACACTAAGCAAAGCAAAACCCTTGTTGAGCCCTTTAATGTCACTTTTAAAACGTTAACAACGGCGCAAATAAGTGCTTATTGCGATGCAGAGCAACCTTATAATTGTGCAGGAAGTTTTAAAAGTGAAGGCTTAGGTATTTGTTTATTTGAAAAGCTCAGTGGTGATGACCCAAATAGTTTAATTGGTTTACCACTCATTAAACTCAGCCAATTATTGGCTGAGTTTGGCTTAGATGTATTAAGCGCACAAACTAACTAAGTAAAAGTTGTTGCAACTGCTGATAGTTGTCAGCGGTTGCAATAGGCGTAAACTCGTTTAATTGCGCAGCGTTGTGCACGCCCATGGTTACTCCTAGTCTATCCATACCTGCAGCTTTTGCCATTGCCATGTCGATTTGCGTGTCGCCTATCATCAATGCTTCGTCGGCGCTTATAGCCAGCTCTTCAAGTAGTTGATAGAGCATATCAGGAGCTGGCTTTGATTTGGCGTCGTCGCTGGTACGCGTAGCACTAAAAAAATGACGCAGCTGGCTCTCATCCAATAGACGCTCCAACCCTACCCGACTTTTACCTGTGGCAACCGCCAATATTACGCCTTGATTTTTTAACCCAGTGAGCACCTGTTCAACGTGCTCAAATACCGGTGTTGGGGTGGTATCAAGCGCATACTGCTGTTTATAACCTGCAATAAGCGCTTCGTGATGCTCACTGTAATCAGGAAACAAGCTCGCTATTGCGTTTTCAAGCGACAAGCCAATAATATTTTTACTGGCGATATCGCTCGGCGGTTCAATATTGAGTAACTGCGCACTTTTGCGGATACAATTAACTATTTTGCTAATTGAATCCATAATGGTGCCGTCCCAATCAAAAATCACCAGCTTGTAGTTTTTCATGGTGGGTGAGATCACGCTTTTGCTGCTCTAAGTTTCACTAAACAACTTGATAGTGCTTTATCAAGCGGTGCTTCTACTCGCATAGTGGTTTCGTTTTTAGGGTGGTAAAAACTTAAATCATGGGCGTGTAAAAATAAGCGGTTTAAACCACGTTTACGCATTGACTCGTCAAACCCTTGATCGCCATATTTGTCATCACAGGCAATAGCATGACCTTGACACTGAGTATGCACACGAATTTGGTGAGTACGACCGGTTACAGGGGATGCTTGTACTAATGAGCAATCGTTAAAACGCTCAAGCACTTTAAAGCGGGTATGCGACGGTTTGCCCTCGGTATTATCAACACGTACTACGCGTTCACCCGATTTTAGGGTGTTTTTGCGCAAGCCCTCAGTCACATTTTTTGTTTTAGAGTCCCATTGACCCTCAACAAGTGCCCAATAATTTTTTTCCATGGTTTTTTCGCGTAATTGCTCATGCAAGGCAGTCAGCACAGAGCGGCGCTTAGCAATGAGTAAACAACCTGATGTATCACGGTCTAAACGATGCACAAGCTCAAGGCTGCGCTCTTCTGGGCGTAAAACACGTAATGCTTCAATAAGGCCATAGCTTAGGCCACTGCCGCCATGCACAGCCATACCCGATGGCTTGTTAATAACCATCAGGTATTTGTCTTCAAATAGAATATAGTCTTCAAGGCGCGTTACTTTATCGAGTTTTGAAGGGACAAACTCTTCACGCTCTGACACTCTGATTGGTGGTATACGAATAACGTCGTCTAGCTGCAATTTATACACAGGCTTAATGCGTTTTTTGTTTACACGCACCTCACCTTTACGAAGAATTTTGTAAACTGCGCTTTTAGGCACCCCTTTTAAATGGGTAATAAGAAAGTTATCAATACGCTGACCTAGGTGGTCTTCGTTGATAGTGACAAAAGTTACTTGTAAGCCGGTTTTTTCTGACATTGCCTAATCACTGATTTAAGTAAAATAATTTAGTTGCTAACACAGTTATAATAGTGGGATAATCAGCAGCGCAAATATTTAGTATTTGCAAATAACAACGGTGCTTTTTAACACATTAAAACATTCGTGATGCACATTCTGGGTAACCGATCATACAGATCCGAGTTAAGTTTTCCAAAGCTTTTATACATACCCAGTTAACACGTGCGCACAACTAACGGCAATGCGCGTAATATATTGCTGCTTAAGTTTGAACATGAATTGATTTTTAAAGTGATAGTAAAAGCAATGAACAGATAATTTGTCTGATAGTGGCGGCGTAAAAAAACGCCGTTCAGAATTCGCTCAAATATTGTAGTACCGTACAGCAGCTTATTTAGAACTAAAAAAATCTAATAAATAAGCGTTCATTAACATCGGTAGCGATTTTTGCTCATAAAAACGATAACGGTAGTTTTAAAAACGAAACTATGGTTTGAAGCTAAAGAGCCCTACGCACCTAATATGAATGCATTTAATAAGATTGTTATGACAGGCCAACTTCTGGATAAAACGAGTATTGAGCTAAACAGCCGACACGTTTGTATCCCCTTAGAATTTAATAGCGTGATTACACCCTATTGTTTGCCGGCATTTAAAATACTGCTTACTAAATACAGAGCCGTTCCGTTAAAGACCCAGTCGTGAGGCTGCACATTCTAAAAATAGGAACACCTGAACAGGCGAGAAAACATCGTCATGTCAGCGACACAAACTAGTAGAGTAACATTATGAAACGTATGCTAATCAATGCAACGCAGCAAGAAGAAATGCGCGTAGCACTGGTTGACGGCCAGCGCCTATATGATTTAGATATAGAAAGCCCAGGTCACGAACAGAAAAAAGCCAATATTTACAAAGGTAAAATCACACGTATTGAACCATCTTTAGAAGCAGCATTTGTTGATTACGGTGCTGATCGTCATGGTTTCCTTCCTTTAAAAGAAATTGCCCGTACTTACTTCCCGCAAGGTTACACCTTTCATGGTCGTCCGAATATTCGCGACGTGATCAAAGAAGGTCAAGAAGTTATTGTACAAGTTGATAAAGAAGAGCGCGGCCAAAAAGGGGCAGCACTGACTACCTTTATCAGCGTGGCAGGTAGTTATTTAGTGCTTATGCCTAACAACCCTCGCGCTGGCGGTATTTCTCGCCGTATCGAAGGTGATGAGCGAACTGAACTTAAAGAGTCGCTAAGCCGCTTAGAACTTCCAAAAGGTATGGGCTTAATTGTACGTACCGCAGGTGTTGGTAAGTCGTTTGAAGAACTAAACTACGATTTAAAAGCATTATTAGTCCACTGGGAAGCCATTCAACAAGCGGCAGACAGTGCAAAAGCACCATTTTTAATTCACCAAGAAAGCAACGTAATTTTCCGTGCAATTCGCGATTATTTACGTCGTGACATTGGCGAAATTTTAATTGATAAGCCTCGTGTTTTTGAAGAAGCTAAAGCGCACATAGAGCGTTTTCGTCCTGATTTCATGAGTCGCGTTAAGCTTTATCAAGGTGATACACCGTTATTTACACATTACCAAATTGAAAGCCAAATTGAGTCTGCGTTCCAACGTGAAGTGCGCTTACCTTCAGGTGGTTCTATTGTAATTGACCCTACTGAAGCACTTACCTCTATCGATATCAACTCGTCTAAAGCAACAAAAGGCGGCGATATTGAAGAAACAGCGCTTAACACCAACCTAGAAGCGGCAGATGAAATTGCACGTCAACTTCGTTTACGTGATTTAGGTGGCTTAATTGTTATCGACTTTATTGATATGACACCTCCACGTCATCAACGTGAAGTAGAAAACCGCTTAAAAGATGCTGCTCGCCCAGATCGTGCGCGCGTACAAATTGGTAAAATTTCTCGCTTTGGCTTACTTGAAATGTCGCGCCAACGCCTACGCCCTTCACTAGGCGAAGCAAGCCAAGGTGTTTGTCCACGTTGTAGTGGTCAAGGTACAATTCGTTCTAACGAATCAATCGCATTGTCTATTCTTCGTTTAATTGAAGAAGAAGCGATTAAAGACAACACCGCTCAAGTTAATGCTCAAGTGCCTGTTGCTGTTGCCGCTTATTTATTGAATGAGCAACGTCGTAGCGTTCACCGTATTGAAAAGCATCATAAATGTGATGTAGTGATTATTCCTAATCAACACATGGAAACACCTCACTACGAAGTAATGCGTTTACGTAAAGATGAAACGCTTGAAACTGTAAGCTACGAGCAAGTTGTTGCGCCTGAGCCTGAAGCATTTGAAATGTCTAAATCGCCAGCGGCACCTGTTCGTGAAGAGCCGAAGCTTAAAGGCGTCGTTATGCCTTCAACGCCTGCTCCACAAGCGGCAGCAAAAGCTGCGCCGGTAGTAGAAGCAAAAGCTGAAATTGGTTTATTTGCCGCATTAGGTAAATGGATTAAGTCGTTATTTGGGTCTGATACTGAGCAAAAATCAGAAAAACAGACTGAAAAGCAATCGCAAGATCGCCCTAGTAATAACCGTGGTAATGATAATCGTCGTCGTAATAACAACCAACGTCGTCGTAATAATAACCCTCGTAATAAACCGCGTAACGAACGTACTGCAGACGCTGAAGCTAAAAATGAGTCGGCGCCTGTAAATGATACGCAAGAAAAGAATGAGAATCGCAATAAGCGCCGTCGTAATTCAAATACGCGTAAACGTCCTGAGCATAAAACTGAAGATAAAACGCAAGTAAAAGCAGAGGCAACTCAAAATGCGGATACTGTAGTTAAATCTGATAAGAATGCTGAGCCAAAAGAGCAAAAGCCTAAGGTACGTCGTCAACGTCGTAATTTACGTAAAAAAGTTCGCGTACAAGACGAAAGCACAGAGCAAGTTCAAACAACTGAGCAAGCTGTTGAGCAACCAGTGGTTAAAGAAGACAAGTCACAAGTGAAAGAGCAAGCTCCTGTTGTTGAAAAGCAAGCGCCGGTATCTGATGAAAAAGCACCTGTACCTGCTAAAGAACAAGCTGAGGCTGTTGTTGATGCAAACGATAACGTGGCAACACAAGATGAAGAGCAAGAGCAAACACGTACTCGCTCACGTCGTTCACCGCGTCATCTTCGTGCATCTGGCCAACGTCGTCGTCGTCCTGAAGGTGAAGGCACGCAAGAGAAGTCTGATGAAGCGCCTGCTTTCATTCCAGTTGCGGATCAAGCCGCTGCTGAATACGAAGCAGAGCTAAAAGCAAAAGCACATAAAACGGCCGTTGATGCCTCTGATGCAGTTGAACAAAACATTGTTGAAGAAGAATTAGCGAAAGTTGAAGAGCCTGTAAAAGCTGAAGAACCAGTAAAAACTGAAGAACCAGTAAAAGCTGAAGAACCAGTAAAAGCTGAAGAACCAGTAAAAGCTGAAGAACCAGTACCAGCTGAAGAAGTTGCTGTTGAAGCTGAAACAGCACCGGTTAGCGCTACTGAAACACCTGTAGAAGCGAAAGAAGCACCTGTGGTTGAAAATAAACCTAAGGCAGTTTCGCAAGCGAGTTCAGCTAATGTAAACGCTAAAACAGTGATTACAGCAGGACATGCAAGTGCGCCAATGGCACAGCCTGCGCCTGTAGCCGATAGCGAAACCAAGCATACATCGGTTGCAATGGCACATGACAAACGTGAGTTAATCCCTGACAGCGGCCTTCGCCCTGGCTCGGTAAAACCTGCCGGTCGTGCAAGCTCAGCAATGACTAAAACGCTGAGTGCTGAATAAGCACTGAGTTTAGCTCAAAGCATTAAAAAAGCCGCGTTAATTGATTTTAACGCGGTTTTTTAATGCCTGGCATTTATGTAACTGGCAAACGGGATTCGGGCTGCGAGGATCGGGTAAGGAGTAAAGACTTAAGGTTAAAGGTTAAAGGTTAAAGGTTAAAGGTTAAAACATGATACGACCCCCATAAAGTAGACACGGGTTTTTAATTCATTAACTCGTATTGCATGGGACTCACATTTTCCTAGCGTGCCATGCATTCTTACTGAGTTGTAGTAGTTTTCGATATAAAAGCGACTTTGTACTGTCATTTCACTACGACTCAGTTCATTTAAATTGTTCATCCATTCTTTTTTATACTGGGCAAAAAAGCTTTCTGAGCAGGCATTATCCCAGCAATTCCCTTTTCTCGACATGCTAATTGTTACCTGTCGGTTGTTCAACCACGATATTGTTTCTTTTGCACGATACTGGCTGCCTTGGTCTGAGTGAAATAATAAGCGACTTCCATCAGGTTTACGTGCATCCCATGTTTTTTTTAACGCTCTAATCACCAAGTCTGCGCTGTTAACTCGACTTGTTGCCCAACCAACGACTTTGCGTGAGTATAAATCTAAAATTACACATAAATACTGCCAACCCTCTCTGCAACGAACTTGCGTTATGTCTGACACCCATACCGTATTGGGTTCATCAACACTAAACTCACGACCCAATAAGTTTTCTGCAGTGATATGCCCCTGCTTTTTTCCGCTACCGGTATATCGGCGTTTACCCGCGGCTGAGCGGTAACCCATACTCTGCAGTAATCGCTGCACACGGCCTTTACTACACTCATACCCATTATCTATAGCGGCTTTCCACAACTTTCTGTAGCCCGGAATACAGTGCTCATCACTACTTACTTTTTTCAAAAACTCAAGCAATGAGTCGTTTTCTGACGCACGTTGACTTAATGATTGCTTTAGCCATTTATAATATCCAGCTTTTGATACTGACAACCATGTGCATAATTTTTTTATCGTTTTCTTAGCTGTCGCAGCTTGGTGAATATACTCAAATCTTATTCTTTTCGGCTGTCCAAGTAGGCCTTCGCCTTTTTTAACACATCGTTCTCCAACTGCGCATCTTCCAATTGCTTTTCAAGCTTACGCACTTGGCGCTCCAAATCTTTATATGACTTATCAGGGCCTTGGTTTTTAATTGGGTTAGATGTACTTTTTGACGTCATTTTTCGTCTCCATTTAGATAATAAGACAGGGTTAATGCCCAGCCGATGAGCTATTACATTAACAGTATCTGGAGAGTCTAACGATTGTTCAACTGCTTTTGTTTTAAATTCAATTGAATGACTACGCCTAGTTTTGATTTTCATAACACTTATTCCTTAAATAAGTGTCCACTTTTATAGAGTCGTATCAACATTCGAAGCTTCGCTTCACACGAGATCAAGCTCTATGTCTACCAGTTATCTGCAATACCTGTTTTATCTTCTCATTTACTCCTCATTCTTTTCTCTCAGTGCAATTAGATATTTAAGAAAATTATTCACAAAGAGGGCTAAGAGACGCTGCGCTTTTAGAGGGTAAAGTTACAATCGAAAGTTAACGGGTTGCGGGGAGCGGGCTTCGAGCCTGATCCCTAACCCCTTAGCTCGCAACTTGCCGTAAGCATGACAATAAGATTTTAGTGATTTATTTACCACAGAGGGTAGAAGAAAAAAGAGGAAATGATTAAATACAAATGTTATGAAATTAAAAAGTACAGGGTATTGGTTTTGTTTTGTATTCTCGGTGCAGCGCGCAGCGCCTCGGTGTTCTCTGTGATTAAAAAACCAAAGATTAGAGTCAAAAAAGTTAGCGGGCTAAAAGGTGCGGATTACGAGCCTGATCCCGAAACCCGTAGCTCGCAGCCCGTTGTGAGTTTAATCTTGCTGTTGTTCCATAAATCGCTGTAGCTGATCTTTTAGGTTTGGTGGAATGCCCTTGATCACTAACGTATCAGTGGATTCATTATAAGTTACACGCTCGCCTAAATGCTTACGCTCAAAACTGATACTGACTCCCCCGCCTAAGCCTGAAAATTTAACCATGCTGGTTACCGTTTTTTTATCAACCGGGAATGACTCTTCTAAGTCATAGCTTTGCTCTTTACAAAAACTTTCAAACGGGTTGTCGTCGCCTTTGGTAAGCGTTGCTGAAAGTTCACTCACATTAGCTTCTTCACCCGTGGTAACACAGTCGTTACAGTAATCGAATACTTGCTTACGTAACTCGTCTTTTTCTGACTTATCAAACTCTTGCTCTGATAAGTAGTCTTCTACCGCATTGAGCATCACTTGACTTTGCTGCTTAGGATCAATGCCCTCTTCACAACCTAAAAAGTCTAAGAAAAAGTCAGCGACTTTACGCCCTGCACGACCTTTAATAAATGAAATATAACGATTGTCTTCTGCCTGGGTATCCCATGCGGTTAAGTCAATACGAGCAGCCAATTGCATACGCGAAATATCTAAATGACGCGATGCGGCTAAATCAAGCTCAGAGGTCATTGAGTAATGCTCTTTAATATTGATCATGGCAATCAACATATAATCAGTCGCCACGTACTGATAATGACAAAATACTAAATAGCCGGTTTCGTTAAAGGCGTATTTATCTAACTCTTCTTTTAATACCGTTGATGCTTGCTCGGTCATATGCCAAAAGCCAAGCTCATTATTGCGATAGCTTTGCATAGTAGAGGCAACAATACTGTTTTTTTCGCCACTAAAAGCACAAAACCCTTTGCCTGGCTTGCCATTGTAGGCATGGTGTAATTGCTCAATGAATACAGCCACTTTATCGTTGATAGTCATTTCGTCGTTACGAAGGTGAATTTGAGTGTCGTCGTCTTTTTTGTCTACATAGTGAACGACTAATTTTTTAACATCTATTGCCATCTTTGTTTTTCACGCCTCTGGTGTTAAAATACGGGAATATAACTCTTTTTATTGAACCAACTGATGCCAATCTTATCAAAATACTCTAATGAAGAAGTAGAACAAATCGTCGATCAGCTTATTGATGTTTTATCAAAACATAATGCGCCGGTTGATTTAAGTCTTATGTGTTTAGGAAATTCTATCACGCATATCTTAAAAGAGCATGTACCAACAGGGAAAAGACAAGCCGTTACCGAGAACTTTGCAAAAGCACTCGCGCAGTCGGTTAAGTAAACTCTATGAATTTATCGCAGCACAACCAGTTTTCATCGAAAGCGAGTCAATTATTAAGTTGGGGTCATTGGTTTACATTTGCCAATATTGGCTTAGCGCTTTTAATTAGCTTAAGCTATTTATTTGCCGATTCGCCACCGACCACTTATATGGGTATAACCTATATGATGGTTACTTGGCTAAGCCACACTAGCTTTATTGCATTTTTAGCGTTTGTGCTGACGGTTTTCCCTTTGAGTTTAGTATTCCCCTACCCACGGCATATACGTGGTATGGCAGCAGTGATTGCAACTGTCGGGGCCTCAATACTGACTTTAGACGCTTACGTCTACTTTAACTTAGGTTATCATTTAAATGCCTCTGCACTGCCTGAAATTATTTCACTGTTGTGGCATCGTGTAACAAACTCACCCGCACTTACTACCTTGCTAGCAGGCAGCATAGTGTTAGCAATATTAGCGTTTCAATTGACTGTTAGTAATTTTACTTGGCATCATTTAGGGCGTTTGAAACAGTTTAAATTTGCCCGTTATGCTGGTTCATTTTTAGTGATTTGTTTTGCGCTAAGCCACAGCATTCATATTTGGGCTGATGCCAATTTAAAATTTGATATCACTAAACAAGATAATGTACTACCGCTTTCGTACCCGACTACGGCAAAAAGCTTACTCGCTAAAAACGATTTGCTGGATGTTGAAAGCTACGAGCAAGCGCACAACGTTAAAATTAATAACCAAGGTATTAATTATCAAGCACCTGCTCCATTAGAAAAATGTGAAGATTACAGCGCAGCAAAAGTTGATATCTTGGTGTTTGATAATGACGAGCAGCTAGCAAAATTTGTTGCCAGCCAACAAAGTATTTATAAAAACACGCAATTTTTACAACCCACCGATCATAGTGATATGTTATTTGGGCTTGTGTACGGCTTGCCAGCATTTTACAAAACGAACATTATTGAGCAGCAAACTTTACCCGTTTGGCAAAGCCAACGTCGTAGTGTGGAAGTGGCCGGTATTGATGAGCTGAGCTTTATTAACGAGCAAGCACACAAAGACAGTGCAATAAGAATTGTCAAAGGGGCTGAAAACGCCACTGTACGTGATGACGCTACTGAATTTTTTGCTTTTAGTATCTCGCAAAATAGCAATGAAATTGTAACCACGTCAACATTGTACAGCTCCGATAAATTTATTTCTAAGGTGAACGGTTTAATTCAGCCCAGCGATATTATCGCTACGAGCCTTGGCCAATACTTAAACTGTAATGCGCTTGCGCAGCAAACTATGCTGGGTGAAAACTTGTACAGTAAAAGTAATAATATTGGGGTTAATTACTCGCAAGGCGTGGTGATTGCTTATAAAAAAGATAGAATCACGCTTATTGATCGTGATGGAAATTTTAGAAATATCTCTGCCGCTGAAGGGTTTTCAATTGAACAAGGGCTTGATATTCCATTCTTAGTGCATGGTATTAAAAAGCTTAAAACATTTTCTCAATAGCACCTCATAATACGAGCGAGTCATTAAAACTGACTCGCTTAGTTTCTGTTATTACTCCTTTGCACTTGCTATCCCCCCAAGCTAGGTTATAGTTTTTATTATTAAAAATTATTAACTCGATCAGAATATACAAAGGATAATCATTATGTTCAGCGTTATTAATCTGATCATTACTGTCTGTATTTTATGTTTTAGCTCTCTTGCATTAGCTCAAACCACCTATTTCAAGTGCGTCACTCCCAAAGGCACCACTTTCTCTCAGTTTCCCTGTAGTGATAATGCTACCTCACACACAATAACCGCCACTGAGCCTAAGCAAACCGGTAAAGAAATAAACTATACCAAACAG
This sequence comes from Pseudoalteromonas sp. SM9913, assembly GCF_000184065.1. Lineage (NCBI taxonomy): Bacteria > Pseudomonadati > Pseudomonadota > Gammaproteobacteria > Alteromonadales > Pseudoalteromonadaceae > Pseudoalteromonas > Pseudoalteromonas sp. SM9913. Next base: position 1,333,851 of record NC_014803.1, on the reverse strand, counting down.
TTAAACGAGCTGGAACGAGATACGATTATTTCCAATCTAGAAGCAGAGCTGCGCAGTAATCAGCATAAGTTAGCAATACTTTTACGAGAAAAAGACAGGGCTGATTTTAAACAACAGCAGCGTTTAAATCATATATTGAGCGCAGATGATAAAAAGCGTATTAGCAAAGATATTAGAAACACACAGAAAAAATTAGATAAGCAATATAAAAAAGATAAAGCATTGATTGAAAAGCGTATTAAAAAGTTACAAAAAAAGATTGATGCCTATCAACCTTAATCAGACTAACTTCAATAAATATCATCTTAATTAGCTTGGTTTTAAATATAAAATAACATACCCTTAACATCTATAGAGCATAAACTCTATTGTGTGTTTAGTGGTGTAATTTCCTTTGACCACCTTTTTCGGATTTAATACTAATACCAATTGCATTAAATTAGTGATCTATTATAGCGACAAAGAAATAAGTCGATAACAAGGCGAAAATTATGATACATAGTTGTTCTATATAAATAATTTTTAACGCAGCTAGCGGATTATTTAAAACGCTAGAATGATCATGTTTTTAATAAAATTGGTATAACCACCGGCATTATCCTAAACACCTAAAGGCGTCTATTAAGGAGTACTGATGCAACCACGCCAAATTGCTGAATTAATTTTAACCGGTTTTAAAAAGCATTATTTGCTGTTTCAAAGAACAACAGCCAAGGCTCCCTACGCTTTTGCTAAAAGAGACTGGCAAGCTATTAATGATATAAGTCGCCTGCGTATAAGCTATTACGATGATCGGGTAAACGAAACAACAAAAACACTAAGGGAACGCCAGCAAACAGACGCGCTAAACGAGAGCTTATGGCTTGAAGTGAAAAAGCTTTACCAACACTTTTTATGTTTTCATCCGCAAGCAGAACTTGCTGAAACATTTTATAATTCAGTATTCTGCCGCCTGTACCACCGCCGCTATTTTCACAATGACTTTATTTTTGTAGAAGCCACGCTCAAAGATGCGCCTTCTGTGCCCGTTGAAGCTGAATACCGTAGTTATTTTCCTGTTGTAGATGGTTTAAAGCCCACCATTAAGCGTATTATTAATCACTTTGATTTTAAGGCCGACTTTGTCAACCTAGAACGCGATATTCGTTTATTAGTTAAAGCCTTTTATAAACAAGCACCCGATACACACCACCAGCATTGGCAAATGCGTTTTGATATATTACATACCCCATTTTATCGTAATAAAGCCGCTTACATTGTGGGGCGCGTTGTATCACAAAGTGGCGTTCAGCCTTTTATTATTGCCGTGTTACACCATGAAGATAAAGGCCTCTATTTAGATGCCTTACTTACAAAGTCGTCGCAAATGCGCGTTATTTTTGGCTTTGCGCGTGCCTATTTTATGGTAGAAACTCATGCTCCTTCAGCGTTAGTGCGGTTTTTAAATCAACTTATGCCTAATAAAACCCTCGCCGAGCTTTACAACGCCATAGGCTTTCATAAACAAGGTAAAACCGAGTTTTATCGCGAGTTTTTGAATCATTTAACCCATTCTAATGATGAATTTACCATTGCTCCCGGTACACCGGGTATGGTGATGATGGTATTTACCCTACCCTCGTTTGGTTATGTATTTAAAGTTATTAAAGATAAATTTGGTGAAAGTAAGCCGTTTGGTCGCGATACGGTATTAAAACGCTATCAACTGGTTAAAAGTCATGACCGTGTTGGCCGAATGGCTGACACCATAGAGTATTCAAACGTCGTATTTCCTTTGGCACGATTTGATAGTAACTTGTTAGCACAGTTGCACAAAACCATTGGCTCATCGATGGTGATTGAGGGTGACTGGTTAATCATAAAACATTTATACATTGAACGGCGAATGACACCGCTTAATTTGTTTTTAGAAAATGCAGACGAAAAAAGTGCCGCCGATGCCATTGAAGAGTATGGCCAGGCGCTTAAAGAAATGATTGCCGTGAATATTTTCCCTGGCGATATGCTGTTAAAGAACTTTGGTGTAAGTAAGCACAAACGTATTATTTTTTATGATTACGATGAAGTGCAATATTTAACAGACATGAACTTTAGAGCACTACCCAAAGCAAAAAGTTATGATGATTATTTGATGGATGAACAAAGTTACTCGGTTGCTCCGCAAGATGTATTTCCAGAGCAATTATGTACCTTTGTAATGCCTAACCCAACATATAAACAATTTTTAACCAGTACGCACCCAGAACTACTTGATGTGAGCTTTTGGAAACAAGCACAACAAAATATAAAAAATGGAAAGGTGAGTCATATTTATCCCTATCCTACAGCACAGCGTTTTATCCATTACTGGTAAACGTTAAGGACACACAATGAATATAAGTAAAATAGATTTAAATTTACTGGTTTACCTCGATACATTACTGCGCGAATGTAACGTTACTCGTGCTGCTAACCAGCTTAGTATTACTCAACCGGCAATGAGTAATGGACTTAAACGCCTACGTAACCTTTTTAACGATCCTATTTTAGTGCGTACCAGCGATGGTATGGTGCCGACCGAGCGCGCTATTGAGTTACAGCCTGTTATTCGCGGTATTTTGATGACGCTTGAAGAAACGCTAGCACCTAATCGCGAATTTGAAGCTAAACAAAGTAAACGCGTGTTTAGAATTATGGCCAGTGACTATGCAGCCAGTACCATGGCACCGCGTTTATTAGGGAAATTACATGAAGAAGCCCCAGACACCACATTAGATATTTTAACGCCCAGCGATGTAACTTTTCATGATGTAGAAAACGGTAAAGTAGACATGGCAATTAACCGCTTTGAGAACTTACCGCAATCGTTTCATCATAAGCGAATTTGGAAAGATAGCTTTTGCTGTTTAGTAAAATCCGACAACCCTATTATTGAAAACTTTAGCCTAGATAGCTATTTAAAAGCCCGTCATATTTGGGTAAGTAAAACAGGCTTTGGTGTTGGGGTTGGCATGGATCCTAAAGATGTGCAAAAGCTGGGTTGGGTTGACGAAGCGCTCGCACATTTTGGGAAGCATCGAAATATTGCCACCTTTACTCGTAACTACCATGTTGCGATTCATTTAGCGAAAGAAAAAAACCTCGTGGCGACTTTACCTTCAAAAGCGGCCAATATTTATGTAGACGATCCGGGGCTTAAAATACTTGAACCACCCTTTCCAATTCCACCATTTGAACTTGATATGATATGGAGCCCTTTGTTACACAGAGATGCTAGCCATATTTGGTTACGTCAAAAAGTGGCCGAAGTAGCTGAAGAGCTTAAATAACCTTCTTACATGCTTTTATGTAAATTTTGCTTGCTAGCAGCATGTTAGCAAGCTTGCCTAGACCTCTTCACAATAATAAAACCATGAAAAACAATTAGTTAAAAAAATAAAACCGCATTGGAATGCCGCTTGCTTAGTTATCTATGTATTTTAAATTAACAGAGGTCATTATTATGAGCACCCATCATGGACAAGAGATAAATCATATCACCGACATTATCCAAGTAATGAATAGCGGTATCGACTTTTACGAAAAAGCACAAGATAAAGTACAAGATCCTAGCGTAAGTGCATTATTTCAGCGCATGATCGACGCCCGCAAAGTAAGTGTTGAAAGCTTACAACCCTATGCAATTAATCAACAAGGTGCACGTGAAGATGGCTCTTCGTTCGCGGTAGAAGCACGCAGAGCATTTACCGCTTTGCTCAGTACATTTACTAGCGATAACGACCAAACCTACATTAAAGAGCTTGAAGAAGTAGAAGATAAAACCTTAGAAGAAATCAAAACAGCGTTAAAAAAGCCTCAATCACATGATTGTGAAGCAGCGTTATCAAAAGTATTACTTACTATGCAGAGCTGCCATGCTGAAATGAGTAAAATGCAAAAACATTAAGTTTAAAAACTATAAAAGGGCCTTACGGCCCTTTGGTTGTTAAATAACAATAGGAGAGTTATTAGGGTCTGTTGACCTTTTAAGGTTGAATTTGCAGCAGTCTGTTTGGTATTTAGGCAAGGCAGAGCCTATGTGGTGTGGTTATTCCCCATAAATAGGCGATAACGCTGCATCAATACCAAACAGGCGCTGCCCGAAGGGTTCTGCCTAGGGGCGATTTACTCTTTGTTGCTCGGTTTTTACTTAGCCCACTAGGTTACAAACCTCGCGCCGCGATTAAACCGCTCCTAGTTTGAACAAATTTTAATCCAAAAAGGTCAACAGACCCTTATTAAAAGCGGTACTCTGCACCTAAGTAGTAGTAAGCACCGTTGAAGCCAAATGGCGCTGAACGACGTGAGTACTTAAATACACCATCGCTGCTGACAATGGTGTTACCTTGAGCATCTACAATTGTGCCTGAACGTGAATTACCTATGGTGTTTTCATCTGGGTAAACATCAAATAAGTTATTTGCGCCAATATTTACCGATAAGTCATCAGTCACAAAGTAATTTACTTTGATGTCAGTTAAAATTTCAGCACCATAAGTCTGGCGACCGCCATCTTCCACTGTGTATTCACCAAAGCGATTAAGCGATAGGTTTACGGTCCAGTCGTCGCGACGATAAAGTGCACTTAAGTTAATTCGATCTTCTGGTTGCCATTCTTCAATAATAGAAATTTCTTGATCAGAAAACACATCATCAACTGGCACGGTCTCAAGCCCAGAACCTGCAGGTGTAAATAACGACACCACATCGGTTTCTGTAAAGTTAGCCGCTAAAGTAAAATCAAGTGTGCCGCCTAGACCTTCTGTATTCCATGTAGCTACAAAGTCGATACCTTGCGTTTCTGTGTCAGCCCCATTTAAGAAAAACTGTCCTGCACCAGCACCCGAGCTCAGTAACGCGGCATCAAGGCTGTTTGATAAACCTTTGCCTAAGCGATTACTAATTACGATACGGTCGTCAATATCGATTGAGTAGTAATCAAGCGTTACATTAATATTATCGCTTACATTATAAACAATACCTAAACTGCGGTTTTGAGATTTCTCTTCTGTTAATTTAGGAATACCTAAACTTTGCGCCAGGGTTGAATCGTTTCTAAACGTGCCCACTTCTTCAGCCACTAAATTGCCATTAGGACCAACAACAAACTGCGTGCTGATGTTGTTAAAGTACAACTGCTGCATTGAAGGCGCTCTAAAGCCTGAACTTAATGCACCACGAAGTGAAATATCTTCGGTTAATGACCAGTTACCCGCGAGTTTAAAGTTAACTGTATCGCCAAATCCTTTGTAATTATCGTAACGTAACGCCCCTGAGATAATCACATCCTCAATAACGTAAGCTTCAGCGTCTAAATAAAACGAGATCACATCGCGCGACTCATCAACCGACGATGCTGGCGATGAACCACCAAAGCCTTGTGTGCCACCTGATGCATTTTCGCTACCAATACCACCGCTCAGTCCATCATAAATATTAACACCATTGTTGGTATCGTAATCACGGTATGCGTATTCGCTGCCCTCTAAAATACGGTACTCATCGGTGCGTATTTCTGCGCCCATTGCTAATGAGTAATCATCAAAATTTTGAGTAAAATCAAGATTAATTGTTTGCAGTGATAACTCCATACCATACGCGTAACCTTCACGTGGAATAGTGGCGCGAATATCTGCAGCGCTTAAGCCTTGGTCGTAACGTAAGAAGTTGGCATAAGAGGCATTAATCGTATCGCTAGTGGTGTAATCAATGCTGTTTTCACCATAGGTGTACGATAAGTCTAAGCTTGAGTCGTTATCAAACTGCGTTTTATAACCAAAGTTATATGAAATATCGTCAATCGTAGTGTTTATTTTTGGTAAAAAGCCAGCCGGAACTGTCGCATCACCATCTTGTAATACTGGGTTACCACCGGCATTGGCATTATGACGGAAAAATGCTGCTGATTCGTTATCACGCGTTGAGTAGGTAATAAAACCGTATAGTTCACCCGCTCCTAATTCGTAGCCGGTGTTAACCGTTAAACCAAATTGTTGAGAGTCGGCATCGCCAATTCTAAATGTATCGCGTGGCGCGGTTAGTTCACGCGGGTCGCCTGCCAGTAACGTGCCGTCACTGAGCTCAGTACAACCATAAAATTGACATGAACCATGAAGCCCTGCACGGTTAGTTGGTGCGCGGTCACGGTAGTTTATAGTTGTATTTAAATAACCATTGTCACCTAAAGCAAAGCCTTTATTAAAGTCGATGTTAACAGTTTCGCCATCACCTTCTGAATACTCACCGTAGTTAATAGCGGCTTTACCACCTTCGCTGCCATCTTTGAGCACAATATTTATAACACCGGCAATTGCATCAGAACCATATTGAGCCGCAGCGCCATCACGCAGTACTTCAATACGTTTAATTGCTGAGGCTGGAATAGCGTTCATATCGGTACCCGCCGTACCACGCCCCACCGAAGTATTAATATGAATAATACTGGCTTGGTGACGACGCTTACCATTGATCAATACCAACGTTTGATCTGGCCCTAGGCCACGTAGCGTTGCTGGTCTTAATGCGTCAGTACCATCACTGATAGATGAACTTGAAAAGTTAAAAGAAGGTGCAATAGCTTGAAGCATGCGGCCAACTTCTGTTTGGCCGGTATTTTCGAGTGCTTCTGCACTTAAAATATCAACGGGGACAGGTAAGTCTTCAACTGAGCGCCCTGCCACACGACTACCTACAATAGCAATTTTTTCGATGTTTTGTTCTGCGCTTTGTTCAGCGGCATTGATTCCTTGTGAATTAACTGCAAGTAAAGCAGGTAATACAGCTGCACTAACTCCTGAAAGCTTCATCATGTTGTTATCTTTCCTATTGATTTGTTTGAGTTTAATACTCAGTAAACCATTTTGATCAACAACCGCATCGAGCTGTGTCTCAGCCAGTAATGCTTTTAGTGCATCAAGTTGAGAATAAAATCCATACAACGAATTTGCTTCGTATTGCTTGGCAAGTTCATACGAAAAAACCACAGTTTGTTCTGTTTGCTTAGCAAATTCTATTAAGGCTTTGTCTGCTCGTTGCGCTTTTATATCAAATTGCATCATTTTCCCCTCGGTTTGACTTGCATACACACTGATACTTAAAAACAGCGGTGCAACAAGGCCAAATTGAGTTAAATGGCACGTATGGTTACTGCGCAACTTATATAAACAGTTAGCAAACAAAAATCCTCTATAGTTTTTTATCATTTTTTTAATCTTTAAATTACTTTTTACACCCTTACGAGCAACATTGATTAACAATGGTGTGATTTTCATTACGATTACCTATGATTTTTTTTGATATTTTAGGCTAACAACATGCTCGCCTAAACGTTCATGTTCAATCGAAAAATTATTTTGTAAGCTCTCTAACAGCCCTGCCACATCACCCGCTTTAAAAACACCGGCCACTTTTATACGGGCTAACTCATCAGATGATAGTTCAAACCGCGTAGCGGTATAACGGCTAACTTCGTTTAAGGCATCAACCAGTTGCTCACCATTAAATATCAACATGCCATTTTGCCAAGCTAAGTCACGCTGCACATCATCAACCGATAACTGTGTGATTGGTTTGGTAACGCTTTGTTCAATAATTGCTTTTTCACCGGAAATCACGATATTGGCATTAATTTGACGAATTTCATGATTGTTATTATCAGCTTGTTGATACGCTTTAAAATCATCAGCATTAACAGCAACGCTAGGATCGGTGATCATCACTTTACCCTCAGTAACAACCAGCTCGAGATCTGACGAAGTATTGCGCTGCACATTAAATACAGTACCGAGAGCGGTAAAGCTTTTATCACCGGCCATCACGCTGAATGGGCGTGATGCATCTTTAGCAACATTAAAACGGCCCTCGCCACGACTTAGTAACAATTGCCTACGGCCTTGGCTATAAGCGACTTCCAATGAGCTATTGGTATTAAGTTGTACAATTGTGCCATCTGGTAAAACATAGGTTGCTTGCTCACCAACTTTTGTTTTATAAATTTTTGTATAATTTACCTTGGCTAAATTTTTGTTGAAATTGCTATCTATATTTAGCAATAAATAGCTGCACATCATTAATGCAGCAACAATACTTGCTGCCATGCCAAATACATACGCAGGCTTTGTTTTGCTATTAGCCGATTGTTTATTTGGAAATAATACGCTGAGTTCGTTAAGTACACTCAGGTCATCCCAAAGCTGAGCTAATTCATACACCGCATTTTGATGAGCAGTACTTTGTAGCATCCACAGTTTAAATTGTTCCTGCTCTTCTTTTGTAAGGCCACGGTCAATAGCACTGATCCATTGCGATGCTTTTTCTAATATTAATTCTTTTGAGGTAAATTGATGGATGTTATTCATTTTGCTGCCCTCATTATGTCCGCACTTTGTTGGCAATGGTCGCTCTCATCGTGTGACTGTTCGCGCATATATAGCATGGTATTTAATAACCCTTTGGCAATGTGTTTTTCTACCGTACTTTGACTTAGCTGCATTTGCTGTGCGATCTCTTTTTGGCTCATTCCATAGACTTTTTTTAAAATAAAGCACTTTCTTACAACAGGACTTAATTGCTCAGTCGCCCGACAAAATAATAAAAAACGTTCTTTAGAGGTGTATTCGTCTTCTAATTGCATTGATTTAAGCAATTTGGGAAGTTCAGTTTCGTGGTTTAAAGGGGTACTAAATTTATTATCCCATTTAGCTATATGATTAAGTGCTAGGTGTTTAGCTGTTTTTAACATGTAGCTACGGGTGTATTGAATATCTTGCTTTAATTCAGCTTCATAACTTTTAACAAAGGTTTCTTGAACAATATCATCAACATCGTCAGGCAACACAATTTTAGACACGAAGCGCCGCAGTTGCGTGGATATGTCTGAGAATGTACTGGCTAATTTAAGTCCTCGAGCCACGTGGGTAGTCCCTTGTTATTATTATTACCGTAAGATTACGAGTTTTAGGGCTAATTACAAGGAGTTTTGTTAATTATTGGTTATTTATTAGTTGCTAACATACATAGTGCAATGTAAACGTATTACCTTTTAAAACTTTTTTAATCATTATGCCTGTTTGGTAAATATTGAAAGTTAGCGCAATTTTAGTTGATTTGGCTTTTTATAATGAGGGCAAACAGATATTTAGCTTAATTTTATTGGCGTGTTGTGTAGTAATTTAGTAGTCGCAACGCTACTATTAACGGATAGGAGTTACATATGAATAATCAAAAATTATCAGATTTTGAGCTTTATTTTCAAATTGAGGAAAGTAATCGCGTCAATCTGTTTGCCGTGGATGATTCGGCTGTGCCAAAAAGCTTAGCTGAACTTGACGCTGATATTCCGCCTTTATTTAAACTTGCTAACGAAGTAAGCAGTTTAGAGCAAAGCGCCTTAGGCCCTTTGCGTAATTTAGGTGATATTGCCCAAGAACTAACTACTTTTTTACAAGCTCAGTCGCGCAAAATAGATTTGATCATGAGTCATATTTTAGCCTCTGAACAACCAGAAGATAACTCTATCTATTGCGACAGTTACGGCGGTGGCGGCATTAAGTTTACCAGTGAACATTTGTATACATTAGGGCAAAAGTTTCGTACTAAACTTTTTTTACAACACGAGGCCTCTGCGGTGTATTGTTATAGCGAAGTGGTTGCCATTGAAAAACAAGATAATGAGCACTACCAATATACTCTGTTATTTGTATCAATAAGAGACAGCGACCAAGAGCTGGTTGTAAGAGCCAGCTTACATGCGCAAACTCGCCAGCTTAAAAAGCGCCAGCAACTTGAAAAAGCCAAAGAGAGTACAAACGATAAAAGCTAGCGTTTATTTACTTCTCAAATCGCTTTAAAATTGTGAGCCAAACGCTCATTTAGAAGTGACTTAGCAGTAATTGAACTGCTAAACTAGCCCCATCTTTATTTGTATTAAAAATCCATGAACTTTAGACTTTTACCTGAATGGGCCGAGCAAGACGCTGTTATGCTTACATGGCCGCATAAAGACACAGATTGGGCTGATAATTTAGCCCGTGTAGAACCTGTATATATTGAGCTTGCTAAGCATATAACAACGCAGCAAAAGCTTGTGATTGTGGCGCATAATAGCGCCTTAAAAATGCATATTACAGCATTGCTAAATAGCGCTAACATCCCTTTGAATCGTGTTCATTTTGTAGTAACCCCTACCAATGATACGTGGGCTCGCGATCATGGCCCGCTTACTTGTAGCGCTATTGACTCACCCGAGCAACTAAAAGTATATGATTGTACTTTCAATGGTTGGGGCAATAAATTTGAAAGCGCATTAGATAATCAAATTAATCGTACTTTGGTAAAAGAGTTAAGTAGCAAAAACAACCACTATCAAGCGCTCGATATGGTACTTGAAGGAGGCGGTATTGAAATAAACGAGCATGGTGTGTTGCTAACAACCAGCGAATGTTTGCTTAATAAAAACCGTAACCCAAATTTAAACCCAAGTGACATAGAAGCGCTTTTAAAAGCGCACTTGGGCGCAACAGACTTTTTATGGGTTGATCATGGCTATTTAGCAGGTGACGACACCGACAGCCACATTGATACCTTAGTGCGTTTTGCACCAAATAATACCCTTGTGTATGTGCAATGTGACGATAAAAGCGATGAGCACTTCAGCGCGCTTAATGCCATGCAAAAGCAACTACAAAGCTTTAAAACTGCCGATCGCACCCCATATAAGCTAATTGAGTTGCCATGGCCAAAAGCCGTGTACGATGATGAAAACACGCGTTTACCCGCCACCTATGCAAATTACTTAATTATTAACAATGCGGTATTAGTGCCTACTTATAACGATGTAAACGACCAACGCGCGTTAGCACAGGTTCAAAAAGCATACCCAGATCACACAATTATTGGGGTAAATTGTTTACCTATTATTGAGCAATTTGGCAGTCTTCACTGCATTACAATGCAATTACCTCGTGGATTTTTAGCTGGAGCAGCACAATGACAAGCCCTGCAAATTTATCAGTTGCCTTAGTGCAACAAAGCAACAGTGACAACGCTGAACACAATATTGAAAAATCAATTGCTGGCATTCGCGATGCAGCCAGTCAAGGTGCACAACTTGTTGTGCTACAAGAGTTACACCGTAGTTTATACTTTTGCCAAACCGAAGATGTCGACGTCTTTGATTTAGCCGAAACAATACCTGGGCCGAGTAGTAATACGTTAGGTGAACTTGCTAAAGAGCTTGGTATCGTGATTGTCGCGTCTTTATTTGAAAAGCGCGCTACAGGCCTTTATCACAATACCGCAGTGGTGCTCGAAAAAGACGGCAGTATTGCCGGTAAATACCGTAAAATGCATATACCGGATGACCCTGGCTTTTATGAAAAGTTTTACTTTACTCCAGGCGACTTAGGCTTTGAGCCTATTCAAACCTCAGTGGGCAAACTTGGCGTACTGGTGTGTTGGGATCAGTGGTTTCCTGAAGCGGCGCGTTTAATGGCGATGGCAGGTGCCGAGCTTTTAATTTATCCAACGGCCATAGGCTGGGATCCACGCGATGATAAAGACGAGCAAACCCGTCAAAAAGATGCTTGGGTTATTAGCCAACGAGCCCATGCGGTAGCCAATGGCGTTCCGGTGATTAGCTGTAATCGTGTTGGTCTTGAGCGCGACCCGAGTGGACAAAGTGACGGCATTCAATTTTGGGGTAACTCGTTTATTGCAGGTCCCCAAGGCGAAATATTGGCAGAGGCCGATAATCAAAGTGAACAAATATTAATGGTTGAACTTGATCAAAAACGCAGCGAGAACGTAAGACGTATCTGGCCGTATTTACGCGACCGCAGAATTGATCATTATCAAGATTTAACAAAAATCTATCGCGACTAAATAATAGTATGGCTCTTAGCAGCTAAGAGCCTAATTTAATGGAGTAATTAATGGCGTTTGAGCAATGGGCAGCCTTGCCTTGGGTAAAATCTCAAAAAGATAAAATTCAATGGGGCGAGCTTTTAGGCAGTGGCTTGAGCATTGCCATTGCACAAGGTGTAAAACAACAAGATAACTTAGTGTTAATAGTTACGCCAGATACACCAAGTGCTTTGCGCCTTGAAACCGAATTAGAGTATTTGCTTCCGGATAACCCGGTAATGATATTTCCGGATTGGGAGACATTGCCTTATGATCATTTCTCTCCCCATCAAGATATTATTTCAGCGCGCTTAGCAACGCTTAATACCCTGAAAAACGAGCAACAAAGCGTGCTCATTATGCCTGTATCAACGCTGATGCTGCGCACGGCCCCAGCTTCGTTTATATACGGTTCAACGCTTAATTTTAAAGTGGGCGATAGATTAGACACCCACGCTTTGCGTGAAAACTTAGAGCAAGCGGGTTACATGCACGTGCAACAAGTTATGGAGCATGGCGAATATGCAATACGTGGCTCTATTGTTGATTTATACCCGATGGGCAGTAAACACCCATTTAGGCTCGATTTTTTTGATGACGAGCTTGATACCATTCGCTTATTTGATGTGGAAACACAACGCTCAGATGAAAAAGTAGAAAAAATTGAGTTACTTCCTGCCCATGAATTCCCCACTAACGACACGGATATTGAACGCTTTAGAATAAACTATCGTGAAAAGTTTGGCGCAAGCGCAGAGCAAGACTCTGTCTATATGCAAGTTAGTAAAGGTAATTGGCCTGGAGGTATTGAATACTACATGCCATTATTTTTTGATGGCTTGGCGACTATTTTTGACTATTTGCCTGAATCAACGACCGTGATGCAATTAGGCGATTTAGAACATGCGGCGGATAACTTTTGGCACGATGTTAATGTACGCTATGAAAACCGCCGTGTGGACCCCTTGCGCCCACTTTTACCACCGGATGAATTGTACCAGCCAATCAATGAGCTATTTTCAAACTTAGGTAATTATGGCCGCATTCGTTTATCGCAAGCAAAATTGGGCACTAAAGCGGGCAATAAAAACCTTGCCGTTAATGAATTACCCAATGTCCGCATTGATCATAAACAACATGAACCTTACAACGCATTCATTAGCTATGTGGCAGAGCAAAAAAAGAAAAAAGGCCGAGTTGTCATTAGTGTTGAGTCGGATGGTCGACGTGAATCATTACTGAGTATATTAAAACCCAGCGGCTTAAAATTTAAAGAGTTTGATACTTTTGAGCAATTTACCAACAGCAGTAGTGACGTTGGTTTAATTGTAAGCCCACTTGAACAAAGTGTCGTGCTTAGCACAAAACCTAGCCTGAGCATTATTACTGAGCAAGAATTGCTTGGAATTAAAGTATCACAACGCAGACGCCGTAAGCACAAGTATGAAGCAAGCCAAGATGCGCTAATTCGTAACTTAGCAGAGTTAAAAGAAGGCCAACCGGTTGTGCACCTTGACCATGGTGTTGGCCGTTATCAAGGACTGCAAACAATTGATGCTGCCGGTGTGGTTACTGAATTTGTAACCATTATTTATGCCGGTGAAGCAAAGCTCTATGTGCCGGTATCAGCGCTTCATATGCTTAGCCGTTACTCTGGCGGTGAAGAAGCCAGTGCCCCACTGCATAAGCTCGGCTCTGATGCGTGGGATAAGGCAAAAAAACGCGCCGCTGAAAAAGTACGCGATGTCGCTGCTGAATTGCTCGATATCTACGCTCAGCGCCAAGCAAAGCCGGGTAATAAATTTACGCTGGATGGCCAAGCTTATCGTCAATTTAGTGATAGCTTCCCGTTTGAAGAAACGGATGATCAACGTAACGCTATTGAAGCTGTACTGGGTGATATGCAATCAAAACAAGCCATGGATCGCTTAGTCTGTGGTGATGTAGGCTTTGGTAAAACCGAAGTAGCCATGCGTGCAGCGTTTGTTGCGGTTAACGATAATAAGCAGGTGGCTATTTTAGTCCCTACCACCCTACTTGCTCAACAACACTACGATAACTTTAAAGACCGCTTTGCTGATTTTCCAATTGAAGTGGGTGTATTGTCTCGGTTTAACTCGACCAAAGAGCAAAAAGAAACCCTTGAAAAGATGAGTAATGGCAAGCTTGATGTTGTCATTGGCACGCATAAACTAATTCAACAAGACATCAATTTTAAAGACTTAGGCCTGTTAATTGTTGATGAAGAACACCGATTTGGGGTGCGCCAAAAAGAAAAAATTAAAGCCCTGAGAGCTGATGTTGACATACTCACCCTGACCGCAACCCCTATCCCCCGTACTTTAAATATGGCCATGAGTGGTATGCGCGATTTATCTATTATTGCTACCCCACCGGCTAAACGCTTAGCTGTTAAAACTTTTGTGCGCCAACGCGACGAAGAGCTTATTCGCGAAGCGGTACTGCGTGAGATTAAACGCGGCGGCCAGGTGTACTTTTTACACAACAATGTAGAAACCATTGAGCGTGTTGCTCAAGAAATTAGCGAATGGGTGCCTGAGGCAACAGTTACCTCAGCCCACGGGCAAATGCGAGAGCAAGAGCTTGAGCAGATCATGACCGATTTTTATCACCAAAAATACAATGTACTGGTATGTACTACGATTATTGAAACCGGCATTGATGTACCCACAGCAAATACTATTATTATGGACAGAGCCGATAAACTCGGTCTTGCTCAGCTGCATCAATTACGCGGACGTGTTGGTAGAAGTCATCACCAAGCCTATGCTTATTTACTCACAGGTAACCCTAAAGCGCTCTCTAAAGATGCGAAAAAGCGTTTAGATGCCATTGCCTCATTAGAAGATTTAGGCGCAGGCTTTGCCTTAGCAACCCACGATTTAGAAATTCGTGGTGCCGGTGAGCTATTAGGAGACGATCAATCTGGACAAATGCAAACCATTGGCTTTAATTTATACATGGAAATGCTTGAACAGGCTGTTAACGCGCTTAAAAATGGTCAAGAGCCAACCCTTGAAAATTTATTACAAAAACAAACCGAAGTTGATTTAAAGCTACCTGCCTTGTTACCTGATGATTATATTCATGATGTTAACGCGCGTTTAGGTATGTACAAGCGTGTAGCAAGTTGTGCTAACCTTGCTGATATTGATGAACTGCAAGTAGAATTGATAGATCGATTTGGTTTATTACCTGATGCAGCTAAAAACCTATTTAGTTTACAACAACTAAAAATGCAGGCGAGCAATTTGGGCATAACCAAAATAGAAGCTAACCCGAAAGGAGGCTACTTTGAGTTCAGTCAAAATACCAAGGTTAATCCTAGCTTCATTATTGGTTTGATACAAAGTGCGCCACACATTTATAAAATGGATGGCGCAAATAAATTACGCTTTGCCATTAGCGAGGCGAATGCCCGTGAACGCTTAAAAATGATCACTGCTATGATTGCAGATTTCGAAAAAAAGGTTAGCCATTAATGTTGCTGAAAAAATCGCTGGTTATTTTATGCTGCTTATTTAGCAGTACTGCATTTGCAGAGCGCTGGTTTGAAGTAGAGGTGTTAATATTTAAACAGCGCCCTGCTCCTTACTTACAAGAAGACTTTAGCTTAAAGCATGACGCCATTGAAGATAAAAACACCTTAGATTTATTGGCCTCTGCTTATAAAGACCAAGCAATGGACGCGTGTATAAACGGTGACCCACGCTTTCAAACACGTACATTTGCTGACACTTTGGTTAATTCAAACCCACAGTCTGCAGCGTGTAACGACAGCATTGATTATGTAAAAAGTTACGATGTGCTGCCAGTAACCCCTCAAGCACCAGTACAAGATACGATGGAGCAAACTTACCTGCTCGCTCCTGAACAACTGCAGTTTGAACAACAACGCCAAGCTTTAGACAGCAAAGGACTCACCCCTATATTACATACCGGCTGGCGGTTTGAAGGCGCAAGTAAATCACGCTCCCCTAGTATGCACTTATTTGCAGGCAACCAATTAAAAAACAATATGAACACCGGTTTTAGTTACGCCAATTCCAACTTTATTAGCTTACTTGATACTCCTGAGCCATTGTTTAATGAAGCACAGTCTCCGACCATGAAATGGGAGTTAGATGGCTTATTGAAAATACATTTACGCCATTATTTATACATTAATGCGGATTTCGATATTAGTGAAAAGCAAGATAATGGTGAGCTAGAATCAGCCCGTTTTTCACAATTTAGACGCGTTTTCAGCGAAGATATTCATTACTTTGATCATCCTCGTATGGGTATGATTGTACAAATTCGAAAATTTAACCATTAACAGTAGGAAAATAATAATGAAGAAGCTCCTAATAATTGCTGCAGCACTGAGTCTTGCTGCTTGTTCAAAAGTAAGCATGGAAAATTACGAAAAAATTAAAATTGGTATGGACAAAACAGAAGTTGAAGCACTTTTAGGCAGTGCTGATAACTGTGTAGAAAAAACATTACATACTAGCTGTACTTGGGGTGATGACGCTAAAAACATCGAAATTACCCTGGTATCAGACAAAGTAACGCTTTACAGCAAAAAAGGGCTAACGGATAAATAAGGACAAAAGGAATAACGTATGTTATTCCTCTTTTTTTGCATCGCTGGTGTAAATAAGCTCTATGTTGACTATTTTACTGCGGTTTAAAGTGATTTTGTAACGCTGATAGAGCGTTTTATCCGGTTCGGTTAGAACCAATACCATGTTTAACTGATAGCGCCTTTCTACTCCCTGTTTAGAAATTTTATTGTTTTCTAAATGATAGAGCTTCCCTTCCCCTTTTTTTAAATAACGTGCAAACGGCGCAAGATTAAATTGCAGCGTTTGCTGCAAGCTATCGTAGCCTGGCAAAAATTCTTTAGCACTTACCCGGGTTTCACTAGCAAAATGCAGCCATTGCGCCGCCTGTTTGTTTTGCTGACGACGCTTAGAAAAAATTTTCCTCACTTCTTTGGGGATTTTTTTAAACCGGGTGTACTCTAACCAAATAAACTGACTCGCCACTTTATCTTTTGTGATACTGTTTTTAAAAATAAAGCGCCATTTTGGCCGCCCTCGCACAATAGCACGCCAAATAATACGGGTAATATCTTCTTTAAATATTTCTCTCAGCCCGTAAATAACCCCTAAAATTAGAATTAATGAAGCGGTTATTTCAGTAAAGGTAGAACGCGCATTTAAAATAACCACCATCACAAAAGCCATTATAACAGCTGTTACAGAGCCTTTTACCAACCGCTTTAAATAGCTATTAAGATAGCGTGTTTGGCGCTGTAAAATCACTCCATGCTCTATTAAACGCTGGAGTAAACGCATCTTATTAGTAATTCTGTTGGCGTCTTTAAGTGTTGAGTCAGAATTATATTGCTGCTCTGCTCGATACTCACTCTCTGACTTACAAAAGTTTAATAAGTCGTTTCGTTCTTTAGCGTGATCGCTACTACGCGGGCCTTCATCAAGTAGCTTTAAAAAAGTTTGTTCAATTTGCCAGCTTAGGTAGTTATCAGCATTAGTATAAAACGGGATCAGCTTTTCGTTATCTGGGGTGTAACGTCTGAGTTTTCTAAGTAGGCTTTGGCTTTGTTCACAGAGCTCCATGGCTCGTTGATAAAACTCATCGCTTTCTTGAATTTTTAACGCATCTTTAATATCGGCATCAATTGCTAGACGCACTTGATAACAATATAAATTTAAATTTTGTCGGTAATCTTGCTGCTCACCTTTGTTTTTACTCACAAAGCGGCTTCGTACCAATGGAAGATGAATGTTATTCGCGTTATAGGCTACAAAAGATTTAAATTGGTTATTAAAGTAAGACTCTTCGCTGAGTGTTTGCGCGTTAATACCCATTTCGTTTGGGATAGAAAAATAAAGATCGAGACGCTGCTCTGCACGCGGTGATAGTTGCGGTTCAATAACAAACGATAAATTTTCGTCTTGCTTTAACAATGATGCCTCCTTTGGTTATCTACCTGAGTTTACGTGCCTCTTTAATTTTGTTCAACAAAAAAGGCCTAGTAAAAACTAGGCCTTTTAGTAGTTCTAATGAATTAAAATTAGAACTTAACGTTTACGCCAGCGAATAAACGACGACCTAACGTATCAAACGTGTACGGGTCAGTGTTTGAATCGTTATTACCTGAGTAATACGGTGGCTCTTTATCAAATAAGTTATTAACACCTGCAGACAATGTCACTGTATCATTAATTAAGTAAGATCCACTAATGTCATGGTACACAACTGAAGGCGTTGAAGGTGCATAACATGTCTCACCATCAATACATGCGAAGCTATCTAGGCCAGCAATGTAGCGTGCTTCATAAGTTGCATCCCAGTTATCTCCTTTAACTGTTAAGTTAAAGTTTGATTTGATATCTGCGTAACTACCAGCTCCACCCGTAATGTAACCAGCGTAATCTACAACAGCACCCGTATCAACAACGTATTCATCTAAATATGTTGTATCAAGGCCAGCTCTCCAGCTTAAGCCTAATGCATCAAATGAATACTTCAGATTTAAGTCAATGCCAGATGTTTTTTCAGAACCAATATTACGAAGCTGATTATTGAAAACAATGCGACCATCAGCTTGTAAAATTGCACCTGTGCTTGCACAAAGTTCGTTTGAACTGCTGTTTGAATTACCAATACATTGATCAACAACGAATTGGTTGTTGTATGTTGAAATAGCATTTTCGATTTCAATGTCGTAGTAATCTACGGTCATTGAGAAACCTTCAAACCATTGTGGTTCGTACACCACACCAAACGTTAAAGTATCAGCTTCTTCTGGTGTTAGATTTTGATTACCGCCCACAGTTACTTCTGCCTGGCTATCAGCACCTGGGTATTTTACTTGCTCATAAGATGGCGCATTACCTGAGTAAAGCTCATCTACCGTTGGAGCACGGAATGCGGTTGAACGTACGCCACGGAACATCAATTCATCATTTGCTTTCCAAGTAAAACCAAGTTTCCATGTTTCATCAGAACCAAAAGTGCTGTAATCAAACGCGCGGATTGCCGCACTTAATTCAACATATTCTGCAAATGGAAGCTCAGATAGTAAGGGTAATGCAAACTCAACATAAGCCTCATTCACATCAAACCCACCACTTGTTGGATCTACACGTGGATCGTTACCTAGACCTTGAGCAGCAATTGAATCAGGATTATACCATGCCTTTTCTTGGCGACGCTCTACACCCGCTGCAAATGCAGCATAACCTGCAGGTAGCTCAAACATTTCACCAGATAATGAAGCTGCCAAAATAAATAACTGGCTTCCACCTGAGTTTTGCTCTGTGTATATATAATCTTGAATGTTTTCTTGTGACCAAGATGCCTCATTTAAAGGCTTAAATGTACCTGCAGCTAAGTCTTCTGTGATTGCAGAAACGTTGTGCAGATTACTCATTTTATCAACAGAATCATTGCGACCAAAGTTTGCTGATGCATCCCATGAATAATCACCAATAATACCTTCAGCACCCACAACAACACGAACAGTATCAACTGTTTGCGATAAGTCACGAGTACCACTTTCAGCCATACGACGACGGTAGCTTATTTCATCACCATAGGCGTAATTAGTCGGTGTTGTAACGTAATTATCATTAGCATCTTTTACAAATGCACCGTTAACGACTTGTCGCTTATCATAAGTTTGTGACAGTAAGCTGTCACCCATATCTTCGGTATATTTAAAGCCAAAGTTGATAGGCTGTGGTGCTAACTTTTGCTCTGACCAGCGCTTAGTATAGGTAAACTCGCTGAAAAGCATTGTGTCATCATTTAGTTCATAATTACCTAAACCTGTGATGTTTAAGCGTTCCATAGGTGTGTATAGGTAGCTTTTAGACGCATAGTTGTATGCATCGTTTTCATCGGTATAGCGGTGTAAGTTACCGCCAAGGCCACTTAAACCAGCATCGTCAGCAACACCCTGCTTCTCGATTTCACCTTTATCGTTGATGATATTAGCTGTATTAACATTGTAAATATGGCCGCCTTCGCTGAATGAAGAACCGCCACAGAAAAGTCCATTTTCGCCTTCAAATAAAGGACATGATGAGAAACCACGATCACCTTGACTTGCTTCACCACGATCAGTGTATTGAATACCAAAAACCATATTACCTTTGTCAAATGTTGTACCTAAGGTAAAGTCGATTGATGTTTCTGACGCATCATGTTTTGAAGTCATGGCTGTGTTGACGTTTAAATCTAAACCTTCAAAGTCATTTTTAAGGATAATATTTACAACACCCGCTACAGCATCTGTGCCGTATACAGCAGAAGCACCGTCTTTAAGTACTTCAATTTGTTTGATCATTGATACTGGAATAGTATTTAAATCAACCGTTGAAGCCGCACCAGTACCTGAATTGATCATACGACGACCATTAACAAGTACTAAAGTACGCTGTGAACCTAAACCACGTAAATCTATAGATGCACCACCGCCAGAGCCATTATTAACGCCAGGGTTTGTCATTGCACCACCCGTAGCCGTCATTTGTTGTAATACGCTATCTACAGATGTTGCACCTGATGCTTTAATTTCATCGGCACCGATAAGTGTAACTGGGCTAGCAGTTTCCATATCTGAACGCTTAATACGAGAACCCGTTACTTGAATTTTTTCAATTGACTTTGCTGCTTCGTCTGCAGCTAAAACCTGAACACTTGAGAACATTGGGATCGCTGCAATTACAGCTAAACCAAGAGTTGATTTTTTCATGGATGAACCCTACTTGTTGAAAATTTACCTAAATTGGTAATGCTCACTTTTATGAGAATTTTGAGTGAGCGGGAGCAACTTAGGCGCCTTTAACTGAATGAAAACTTAACGAGCGATCACTATGCAATCAATGAAAATTAAGACGTCCCACGAAAGGAACAAAGGTTACAGTATGTTTCATTGTTAATTAATAAAAACAGTTAAAAATCATAAACTAAAGACCAAGCAATCACATAAAAAACACAGCTGAAATCAAATGAGTAGAGTTTGTAATCAAATGTAATTATTACAATAATGTGCCCTAAACAGGAAAATTAACATGTTAATCACAGCTCGTTATTAAAACGGTAAAACTAGGTGTTAATTCCTAACCATATTTATGCAAGTAGATTGTTTATTTAGTCTGAATTTTTTTGTTATAAGTTTTAATCATGCAAATTTTATGTGTATTGAAGGTTTAAGACGGGCTGCCAATTAAACTAAAAACGGCTATCAAAGTGGGTCCATTAGATAAATCTACATATAAATGATATAGGTGCTTTATTGCACGTATGAGCACAATTGAATAAGTAAGCCAAGCAGAGCTTAAGTTATAAACTTGGAAGGTAAATGGGTATATAAAAGCTTTATTAAGAATGGTTATTTTATCAGATGTACTTTAATTACAAATAACTATTAAATGTGAGGCATTTGGCTTTGCCGCTATAATTTTACGGGAATGGCGCAGTTAAAAACCACGCCTGAGTAGAAAGCCTTTAATAGGTAACGTTAAAAAAATATTCAACATTTTCACTTATGCCAGTGTTTGTATCGACAGTAGTAAGAATAAGCTTCCACACCATGTTTTTTTCTGAGCAAATCCCTACCATAGTATTAGCTACCCAAACGCTGCCCTGATTTTTAAATTGTACGGGAATGTAACCCATATACATGCTAACGCCTTCTAATTTAGCTGCAGTTATTGTTACACCAGTCGGTAACTGAGTGTAAATTGAAAACGGTGTCTCTGGTGATAGGGTTTCTTCGCTTAGCCAAACTTTAACTTGATTTGGAAAAATACACGGGTTGTTATTTTTACACTCTGTTTGTGATTGATTTACTTTTGGTGTTGATGTTGATCCAGAAAAGTCACAACCTAGTAAGAATAGTAGAAAAGAAAGTAAACATACTCTATATATATACATGCAGGTTCTCAAAGTATCTAATGTATTAGCCCAACATTTGGGCACGTTGGTTGATTATCGGCTTTAATGGGCAAGTAAGGTACAAATCACCTCAAAAAATAGACAGCAAGTTAATAAAGTTTGATTGATGTCATATTATTACGCAATTGACCTATCTTTTTAAGGCCAAAAAATTTATCATTTCAACCGCAAAAAAACAAGTATTTCTTGAGATTATTATCTTTAACAACCACATATTGTGGGTTTTAGATAGTATACTTTGGAATAATAGTAGGTCCTACTTTTACAAGTAGGTAATTCATTTCTAAACGCATTTATTGCAGCGGAAGCCAGAAAATGAGCCAAACAGTAGCATCACAAACTGAGTACAATTATAAAGTTGTACGCCAATTCGCTATTATGACAGTGATTTGGGGCATCGTTGGCATGGGTATTGGGGTTCTGATAGCTGCCCAATTAGCTTGGCCAGCTCTTAACTTTGACACACCATGGTTAACTTACTCTCGACTTCGTCCGTTACACACGAACGCAGTAATTTTCGCATTTGGTACAAGTGCACTTTTTGCGACGTCTTACTACGTCGTACAACGTACATGTCAAACGCGCCTTCTTTCAGACAAATTAGCCGCCTTTACCTTTTGGGGTTGGCAGTTAGTTATTGTTCTAGCAGCAATTACTCTACCTATGGGTATTTCAAGTTCTAAAGAGTATGCAGAACTTGAGTGGCCAATCGATATCTTAATTGCTGTTGTTTGGGTAACTTACGCTATTGTATTTATGGGCACTATTGCAAAACGCAAAGTAGCGCATATTTATGTAGCTAACTGGTTCTATGCTGGTTTCATTATTACCGTTGCTGTTCTACATATTGTTAACAGCATGGCAGTCCCAGTCTCATTGACTAAATCATATTCAATCTATGCAGGTGCCGTAGATGCAATGGTTCAGTGGTGGTATGGCCACAACGCAGTAGGCTTCCTTCTAACTGCGGGTTTCTTGGGTATGATGTATTACTTTGTACCAAAGCAAGCGGGTCGCCCTGTTTATTCATACCGTTTGTCGGTTGTTCACTTTTGGGCACTTATCTCTCTTTACATTTGGGCAGGTCCTCACCACCTTCACTACACTGCGCTTCCTGATTGGACGCAAAGCTTAGGTATGGTGATGTCTATTATCTTATTCGTACCGTCTTGGGGTGGTATGATCAACGGTATTATGACGCTCTCAGGTGCATGGCATAAGCTACGTACTGACCCTGTTTTACGTTTCTTAGTGGTTTCATTGTCTTTCTACGGTATGTCGACGTTTGAAGGCCCGATGATGGCAATTAAATCTGTTAATGCGTTATCGCACTACACAGATTGGACTGTAGGTCACGTTCACTCAGGTGCATTAGGTTGGGTTGCGATGATTTCTATCGGTGCTATTTACCACCTTATCCCTGCGTTATTCTCGCAAGGTCGTATGTACAGCATTAAATTAATCAATACACACTTCTGGTTACACACAGTGGGTGTTGTTTTATACATTGTTGCAATGTGGATTTCAGGTGTAATGCAAGGTCTAATGTGGCGTGCAGTTAACTCTGACGGTACATTAATGTACAGCTTTGTACAGTCGTTAGAAGCCTCTCATCCTTTCTATGTTATGCGTTTCTTAGGCGGTGTATTCATCGTTACAGGTATGCTGGTTATGGCTTATAACGTTTATCGTACAGTTTCAGCGAAAAATAACTCGTTAGAACTTGATGAACAAGCGCAGTTAGCATAACGGAGTTAGATAATGAGCAATAAAAATTCACAAAACAAACACGAAATTATCGAGAAAAACATTGGCCTCATGGCCATCTTGACTGTTTTCGCAATCAGCTTCGGTGCATTAGTAGAAATTACGCCGCTAATGTTCCAAGACGATACAACCAAGCCAGTGGATGGGTTACGCCCGTTAAACGCACTAGAGTTTGAAGGTCGCGACATTTATGTACGTGAAGGTTGTGCTAACTGTCACTCTCAAATGATCCGTCCATTTCGTGATGAAGTTGAGCGTTACGGTCACTACTCTGTAGCAGGCGAGTCAGTATGGGATCACCCTTTCCTTTGGGGTTCTAAACGTACTGGCCCTGACTTAGCACGAGTAGGTAAACGTTACTCAGATGATTGGCATTATGCGCACTTAATGGATCCACGTGCCGTGGTTCCTGAGTCTAATATGCCAGGTTTCCCTTGGTTAGCAGAGAACACGCTTGATACAAGTCTGACTCTGAAAAAACTACAAATTTTCCGTGACACGTTTGCTATTAATCCAGAAAACCCAAAACACCCGGGTCTAGGTTATGGCAGTGACGAGGAATTAATCGCTGACATTGCTAAGGTTGATGCAATGAATGACGGTAAAGGTGCAACAGAAATGCAAGCCCTTATCGCTTATTTGCAACAACTTGGCACACATTTGAAGTAGATTATTATGGACTACGGGACATACAGAGGCATTTTGACTCTGGTAATTTTAGTATTATTTATTGTGATTGTTGGATGGGCATATAGCAAGCGTAGTAAAAGTCGTTTTAAAGACGCTGCTAATGTCATATTTGAAGATGAAAAAAAACACAACAATACACTCTCTAACGAGGAAAAGGGGTCTGAGAAATGACTAGCTTTTGGAGTATATGGGTTATTGTATTAACCCTTGCATGCTTAATCATTATCTTTGGTCTACTAGTTTGGAACTTAAAAAACTATGTAGGTGTAAAAGAAGGTGAAAGCTGTGGACATGAGTTTGACGGCATTCAAGAATTAAACAATCCGCTACCGAAATGGTGGACTTACATGTTCTTCGCAACGTTTGTGTGGTCTGTTTATTACTTAGCAGCCTACCCAGGTTTAGGTAATTGGGAAGGTTTAGCAAAATGGACAAGCTCAAACCAAGGTATTACCTCTTTAACTGAATCGAAAGAAGCAGTCATTGAAGCGAAAGAAGATGGCCGTTTTGTAAAGCTAGATGCTGAATACCGCGCTGCTGAAGAACGTTTTGGTCCTATTTTTAATGAATTGGCTCAAATACCTGTTCTAGATTTAGTAGAGTCTAAATTTGCTGGTGATGCAGCACAGCAAGTTGCGCTAGAAAACGGCACTAAACATGAGCAAACTCAAGGTCAACTCGCAGTTGAAATTGGTCAACGTTTGTTCTCACAAAACTGTGCACAATGTCATGGCTCTGATGCTCGTGGTGGTACTGGCTTCCCTAACCTTACTGACAACGATTGGTTGTACGGTGGTTCTCCTGACAAGATCAGAGAAACATTACTTTTAGGTCGTGTTGCAGCAATGCCACCTTGGGGTGATGCATTAGGTGAGCAAGGCGTGAAAGAAATGACGGCTTACGTACTTAGCCTATCTGGTCGTACTGTTAACCAAAAAGATGCCGATGCAGGTAAAGCAAAATTTGCTATGTGTGCTGCGTGTCATGGTCCAGATGGTAAAGGTTCAGTTGCCCATAACCTACCGTTTGGTGCACCAAACTTAACTGATAACATTTGGTTATACGGTGGCTCTCAACGCGCTGTTGAAGAAACACTTAACCATGGCCGTGCTGGTGTAATGCCTGCATGGAAAGAGATTTTAGGCGAAGATAAAATTCACCTATTAACTGCTTACGTTTACAGCTTATCGCAAGATAAATAACGATAAAGTTAACAAAACGTTTCAGTTTTAATCTTTTTATTTCAGTAGATTAATTCAGATCAAAAAAGCCTCCACTCGGAGGCTTTTTTTTAGTCTTTTCATTCTATTTATTATAATATAGCCGCACATCAATTAATTTTAGAGCGACTATGCAACCGACTCCGTGGTATAAAAATTTTTGGCCTTGGTTTTTAATCTTCTTTCCTTTAGCTGCAATTATTGGCTGCATTAGTTTATTTATTACAGCCATTGGTAACGGCCCAGATATGGTTGTAGATGATTACTATAAAAAAGGCAAAGCAATCAACTTAGAACTCGTTAAGTTTGATAAAGCAAAAGCGCTGTATTTACATGGCGACCTAAATGTATCAGATGAGCGTGTAAGCTTTAAATTTACCAAAGGCGATACCAGTAATATACACGCATTAAGATTGTCGTTTTTTCACCGTACTATAAAAGCGCACGATTTTGAGGCCACCCTCACCCCAAATGCTAATCAAGAGTTCACTGCATTATTAGAAAGCTATACACCAGGCGCATATTCGGTGTTTATTGAACCCGTTGATAATAGTTGGAAAATGAAAGAAAACGTTAGTTTACCAACCACCGCCACCGTTTTAGTGACTCCTAACTATAAGTAGTATTTAGTATGTCTAAAAATTGCTTTCATTGTCTTGAAAGTGTGCCTGCTGGATTTAGCGCACATGTTGTTATAGACAATACCGCTGAGCCAATGTGTTGCATTGGCTGCCAAGCTGTTGCACAAAATATCATTGACCAAGGGATGACCGACTACTACAAATATCGCACTGTTAGTGCCGGTAAAGTAGAGCAACTCGTCCCTGAACAACTCGCTTTTATTAAAAGCTATGACAATGAAGATATTCAAGATGAGTTTATCAGTACGCATAACGACAACTCTGAGGTGCTTCTCAGTGTTGAGGGCATTACCTGCGCCGCCTGTGCCTGGCTTATTGAAAAGCAATTACTTAACCTTAAATCGGTAAAGCGCGTTGATGTAAACACCTCAACTAATCGCGCTATGATCCAATGGGATAAAAGCGCATCCCCTTTAAGTGAGCTAATCACCTCACTGGCTGAAATAGGTTACAAAGCCTATCCATTCCAATCAGATGTAGAAGCCCAGCAAAAACAACAAACAGCTAAAGCCTATATTCGCCGCCTCGGCGTGGCAGGCTTAATGACCATGCAAGTGATGATGTTTGCCTTTGCTATGTACTTTGGCATGTTCTCTGGGATGGACAGCAACTTTGAACAGTACTTTAGATGGATCAGCTTGATCCTTGCAACGCCCGTTATTTTGTACAGCGCCCTGCCCTTTTTAAGTAATGCAATTAACGGCTTAAAAGCAAAACAACTGAATATGGATTTACCGGTATCATTGGCGATTTTTGGTGCCTATGGTGCAAGCTGTTACGCCACGGTAATGGAAGTCGGTGAAGTTTACTTTGAATCTATTTGTATGTTTACCTTTTTACTCTTATTAGGTAAATACTTAGAATTTAGAGCGCGCTTAAAGGCCAGTGAATTTACAGCCAACTTACAAAAGCTACTGCCACTGACAGCCCGTACACTCGATGAAAACGGCAAAGAGCACATAATTGCCGCTAAAAAGCTCAAGCTTAACGATATCGTTTTAATAAAAGCAGGCGAAACTATCCCTGCCGATGGCATCTTAGTCAAAGGTAGCACCAGTGTTGATGAGTCTATGATGACTGGTGAACATCAGCCAGTACGAAAGTATATTGATCATAACGTGTATGCGGGCACGGTTAATCATGATGGTATTATTGAAATAAAAATCAATAAGCTGGGCCAAAATACCCTGCTTAATCAAATTATTCGCCTGCAACATAATGCCCTAACAAAACGCCCACGGTTAGTAGAAATTACCGACAAAGTCGCGCAGTGGTTTGTTGCCGTATTACTGGTATTTGCCTCTCTAACCGCCATTGGCTGGTATCAAATTGACCCTGATGTCGCTTTTTGGATCACTATATCGGTGTTAGTGGCCACTTGCCCGTGCGCATTGAGTTTAGCTATTCCAACCGCGTTAACGTGTGCTGTGGCTACCTTAACTCGTAAAGGAATATTAATTAAGCAAGCACATGTGCTCGAAACACTCTCAAAGCTTACTTTAGTTGCTTTTGATAAAACCGGTACGCTTACGCAAGGTAAATTTAGCCTCGATGTTGTTGACATACTTGATGATAACTACAGCAAAGAGCAAATTCTTGATATTGCAGCACAGCTTGAGAGCTATTCTGAGCACCCTATTGCTAGTGCCTTTAAAGAGTTTAAAGGTCAGCGTAAATTTGACGATGTACAGCTCCATCCAGGGGTTGGGATCAGCGCTAAATACGAAAACACGCACTACGCCATTGGTAAAAGTGCCTGGTTTGATACCAAAAAAACCAATGCGCAAGCTACCCTTTACATAAACAAGCAACCCGTTGCACGCTTTTACTTTGTTGATAAAGTAAAAACAGATGCCGATAAACTCATTAACTCGTTAAAGGCTGCCAATCTAAGTTGTCATATGCTAACAGGTGACGCCTCAGATGCCGGTGCCAAGGTGGCAAAAAAATTAAAGCTTGATTCAGTACAAGCCAGTTGTAGTCCAAAAGATAAACAAGACGCCGTTGATCATTGGTCAACTCAAGGTGAAGTTGTTGCTATGGTTGGCGATGGCGTAAACGACAGCCCAGTCTTTGCCAGCGCCCACTTATCAATCGCCATGGAAACAGGAGCTGATATCTCTAAAAACAGTGCCGATGTTGTGCTGCTTAACAGTGATTTAGCCTCTATTGATCATTTGTTGACGATTGCTAAGCAAACACGGCGTATAATTAAGCAAAACCTAGCGCTTTCTTTATTATATAATGGCTCTATATTACCGCTTGCTGCTATGGGTTTAGTTGCGCCTTGGATGGCGGTAATTGGTATGTCTGCCAGCTCTATTATTGTGATATGTAATTCACTAAGGCTATTAAAGTTATGAGCATAATTTATATTTTAGTTCCTATCGCTATCTTGTTTGTACTAATTGCCATTGGCGTGTTTTTTTGGGCAGTAAAAGGCGAGCAATTCTCTGATTTAAACAAGCAAGGCCACAGTATTTTGTTTGAAGACGATAAAGAGCAACATAATAAAAGTAATGATTGACCCGATTTTTGTTAGTGCTTTTTTAATGGGGTTGATTGGCAGTGGCCATTGCATTGCTATGTGCGGCGGCATTGCCAGCTCATTACAGTTAGCCAGTAACAAGCGCCAAACTTGGTTATATTCTCTAGCCTATAATATCGGCAGAGCGCTAAGTTATATGCTGGCTGGTGCCCTAGTCGCCGGTATTAGTAGTCAATTTGCCACACAAAACTCGGCCTTTGCGCTGTTTTTATCATTTTTAGCGGGCGTGTTTATGTTACTGGTCGGCGTTTATATCATGCGCTTAGCCGCGACATTACAATGGCTCGAAAAACTTGGCAAAACCCTCATTTGGCAGCACTTAATTAAACTTAATAAATATTTAATGCCCATTGATTCCCCATTAAAAGCGCTTGGTTATGGCGCACTATGGGGCTGGTTACCGTGCGGCTTAGTATATTCTGCGCTCACATGGGCGATGACCAGTGGCACTGCCATAAATGGTGCTCTGGTTATGCTGGCATTTGCCCTAGGGACGTTCCCTGCCATGATCACCTTAGGTGTGGCTGCACAAAAGCTCAATACGCTTTTTAATCACCCTTGGACGCGAATAATATTAGGCAGTGTTATCATTTGGTATGGTATCTACCTTCTGATCATTGCAACAGACAAGCTAGTGCATTAACATTGGTAAATGTTGTGCATAGAAATTTAACGGATTGAACTTATGGATTTTTCTCAAAGTCGTGCTAAAGGTAATTGTGCCATTAGCTGTAATAACTGCAGTATTAGCCAGTTATGTTTACCATTTTCTTTAAATGGCCAAGAAATGGATAAACTTGATGAGATCATTGAGCGAAAAAAACCATTACACAAGGGTGACTACTTATTTGAATCGGGCGCACCTTTAAATGCAATTTATGCAGTTCGTTCGGGGTCGTTTAAATCGTATACCTTGTCAGAGCAAGGCGATGAGCAAATTACAGGCTTTCATTTAGCGGGTGACCTTGTTGGCTTTGACGCCATCAATAAAATGCAACATCAAAGTTTTTCTCAAGCACTAGAAACCTCAATGGTATGTGAAATTCCCTTTGAAACTCTTGACGAACTAGCCGGTAAACTGCCTAAATTGCGCCAACAAATAATGCGTTTAATGAGCAGTGAAATAACCTACGATCAGGAAATGCTGTTATTACTGAATAAAAAATCAGCAGAAGAACGTCTTGCTAGCTTTATTTATAACTTATCAGAGCGTTTTGGTGAGCGTGGTTTTTCACGTAAAGAATTTAGATTTACCATGACCCGCGGCGAAATTGGTAACTACTTAGGTTTAACAGTAGAAACTATCAGCCGTTTATTAAGCCGTTTTCAAAAAGCCGACTTAATTAAAGTAGAAGGTAAATTTATTACTATTTTAGATAATGACGCTTTAGCCAAAACTGCTGCGATTGTTAAGCCTCGTTAATAATCATTTCTCATTTTAAAATTAATCCTACCCTGAATTGGAGCGTAATTATTGCAATTATGCTCTATCTCTACTAACACTTTGAGTAGAGGTATTAACCATTCACTTTTAAGAGTCGATGAATGAATTGTCTGGCTCATTTTTTAATATAAAAGCAACTACGTCCTATTAAACTCTTACATAGAAGGACAATCTTATGCCTAAATCTTTATTTCTATTTATCGCTCTTTCTTTAAGTATTTTATTTAGTAGCCAAGCATCGAGCTCAATGATCCCCGATGACGGCATTGATGACTCAGAAGCACTAAAAGACTTGATTTTAAACACTGCAGAAAATTCTGAGCTTAAAATAGACAAGCCAGGAGTTTATGACATCTGCTCAGCTATTATTGTTAGAAATCTTAACAATATTGTTATTACAGCTAATACTGGCGTTATACTAAAAAAGTGTGACCAATTTGAAGGAGAGTATATTTTATCCTTTTATAATTCACGCTTCATAGAAATTAATGGTTTTATTTTTAGAGGGTTAACCACAGACAAAATTAATTATGTTTGGGGTGAGCAAGGTATCCTTTTTGCCGGCTCCGAAGATATTTCAATTAAATATAATCAATTTTTTGATTTTGGCGATGCGGCTATAAGAGCAACATCTTCACACTTATCATCCCATGATACGAATATCAATTCTTTCAGAATTGATATTCGTAATAATTACTTTGAAAATGTCACACAAGTAACAACTACTCACCCGTGGAATAATAACTATGGAGGTACGCATGATATTACAGTTGAAGATAATATTTTTGAGGGATTGAAGGGATCATTGAAATTTGCCACGGTTAAACCTGTATCAAAGGCTCTAGTAAGATATAACACTTTCAAAAACACCAAAGGCACCGCTATAGAAATTACTTATTACTCTAACGTAAAAATTATTGCTAATACCTTCATAGACAGTGATAAGTTTATCCTCAATGCTTACCCTAACAAACCAAAAAGTGTGACCGAGCCTTTTAATTGGGGAAGTATTTATTTTACTCACAACACAGTTTTACGTTCTAAGGGAGGCATTAGAATACAGTCAGATGTAACCGGCGAGCTAATAGATGACAAATAC
The DNA here is from genome assembly GCF_000184065.1 of Pseudoalteromonas sp. SM9913. Classification (NCBI taxonomy): domain Bacteria; kingdom Pseudomonadati; phylum Pseudomonadota; class Gammaproteobacteria; order Alteromonadales; family Pseudoalteromonadaceae; genus Pseudoalteromonas; species Pseudoalteromonas sp. SM9913. The sequence continues at coordinate 1,302,524 of NC_014803.1, read as the reverse complement.
GTAAGAGGCATTTATATCAATAACAATCACTTTATTGACGTTGATATGACTGTTTATCCTGAAAAGAAATATTGGTATCTTATTAACTTATTCAGTAGAGGTGGAAAGAGTTATCTGTTTTCTACCATTAAAGATAATGTTTATAACTTACTACCTGAAGTGGGCTTTGTGAAAAAAACGAGTGGATTCACTGTAGAAGACAACACTTTAATAAAACCTGAGAATAATTAAATTTTTATAAAGCCGTACATGCTTTTATCCAAGATAAAGAGTTTTAAAATTAGAGAAACTTTATTTCTTGATATAGAACAAGAATATTAGTGCTACCCCTTTAACTGTTGTGTATTTGCGTTACACTCAAGGTATAACTGTTAAGTGAATGGAGTAGCACAATGGAAACGATTAAACGTATTATCGCGGTTATTGACCCAACTAAAGACGATCAAAATGCCCTCGCGCGTTCAATAGATTTAGCCAAAAAATCAGGGGCTAGCATTACCGCCTTTATGACGGTGTACGATTTCTCTTACGAAATGACTACTATGCTCTCTGGTGATGAACGTGAAGCAATGCGTAAAGCGGTGTTAAAAGATCGCGAATTATGGTTAAAAGATCTTGTCTCTCCTTATCAAAACATTAATATTAATACCCAAGTCATTTGGCATAACCGCCCTTACGAAGCCATTATTAATACCGTTATTAATGATAAATATGACCTAGTGATCAAAGGTACTCATCAGCATGGTGCGCTTAAAGCAGTTATTTTCACGCCAACAGACTGGCACTTAGTCAGAAAATGCCCAACCCCTGTATTATTTGTAAAAGATATGGCGTGGCCAGCACATGGGAATATTTTAGCGGCTGTTAATGCAGTCAGTGAAAATGATCAGCACCTGTCACTGAATAAACGCATAATTAAAGATGCACAATTTTTAAGTGAACTGGCTAATGCTAAACTTAACTTAGTCAATGCATACCCTGCTACACCGGTTAATATAGCAATAGAGATCCCTGAGTTTAACCCAGGGTTATATAACGAATCAGTTAAAAAACATCATATTGAATCAACCAATGAACTCGCTAATGAGTTTAAACTAACCTCTGATCAATGCTTTATTGAAGAGGGATTGCCAGAAGATGTGATACCGGATGTTGCAAAACGCTTAAACAGCGAATTAGTGGTTATTGGCACGGTCGGACGGACTGGCTTAAGCGCTGCCTTAGTAGGCAACACTGCTGAACATGTTATTGACAGCCTTGATTGTGATGTACTTGCACTTAAACCTGATGGGTACGTAAGCCCGCTTGCAGAAAGTTAGCGTTTGCAGTAGCTCCCATATTACATATGGCATATAATACGCCCCTTTATTTTTAGCAATTAATTTTGCCGTACTATTTACAAGGGGGCGTAGTGTCTCATTCTGCTCAAGCCAAAGCTCAATACAACTTAAATAAGCTTCAAAAGCGTTTACGCCGCCTCACAGGTCAAGCTGTCATGGACTTTAACATGATTGAAGAAGGTGACCGTATTATGGTGTGCTTATCGGGTGGCAAAGACAGTTACACTATGCTCGACATGTTGCAACATTTACAACGTGTTGCACCTATCAAGTTTGATTTATTTGCAGTAAATCTCGACCAAAAACAACCTGGTTTTCCTGAGCATGTGCTTCCTGAGTATCTTGATAATTTAAATATTGAATACAAAATTGTAGAAGAAGATACCTACAGTATTGTTACTGATATTATTCCTGAGGGTAAAACAACCTGCTCGCTTTGCTCTCGCTTGCGCCGTGGTATTTTATATCGCACGGCTAAAGAGTTAGGTGCGACTAAAATTGCACTGGGTCATCACCGCGATGATATGATAGAAACCTTGTTTTTAAATATGTTTTATGGCGGAAAACTAAAAAGTATGCCGGCTAAACTAATGAGCGATAACGGTGAGCATATGGTTATTCGCCCACTGGCATATTGTAAAGAAGCCGATATAAGCAAATATGCGTTCAGCCAAGGCTACCCTATTATTCCGTGTAATTTATGTGGCTCACAAGAAAACTTACAGCGTAAACACACTAAAAATATGCTGGAGCAATGGAATAAAGAGCACCCGGGCCGTATAGAGAGTATTTTCACCGCCATGCAAAACGTTGTGCCTTCACACTTAGCTGATAATCAATTATTTGATTTTACCAACTTGCAAACGGGTGACGTTATTGATGGGGGCGATATCGCGCTCGATAAACCAGATATTCCAAAAGCGCCAGTTAATAATGAACAAGATGAAACAAACCAAGCCGACGTGGTTACCATTAATTTAAGCTAATTTTTAAGGGTTTGCAGTAATGCAAACCCTTCACTTTGTTCTATGCTGCTACTGACCAGCAGCTAATCCTTGTAAAAACTCTAAACTCTGCACTTCTTGTTTGTTTGCCTGATAAGGCAACTGCTGTAAGCTGTCGTAAGCAAAATCTTCAATAGTAAACTCGCTAATTTCACTTTCACCAAAACTGTTAAGCTCACCTGGGCTTGGCGACATACGTTCAATAACAAAGTCCCTCAACCGTAAGTCATTCGTTTGCTTGGGCAAAACAGACCAATGCGCTTTAAAGTCAATTTGCTGACTGCCCTCATTTAAACGTGCTTTAGCAACTAAATGTGCCAATGGCGAGGTGCCACTGTATAAGTTAGCTCTTAAACGGTATAAGCCACTTTTTATAACTGTTAAATTAGCAGGCACTATCATATTATCATTACGTGGATACGCGTTATCAAAGCTAGTTAGCGTTGCACTAGGCGGCATATAGTGTATTTGTGCCACCACAGGAACTATTTTACCCGCGATATCTGCTTCAACTAATAATTGTAAATTACGTGGATAGTCTTCTTCACCTTTAAATATCATTGCCAGCTCATTTTGACGAGCCACACCGCTTTGCGTTTTTAGCGACTTTTTGGTGTCTGTATTACTGAGTGTCACTACCGCCTTACCTAAATTTGGGGCGCTTACGGTTAGCTCTATAGCTTGTGGATACACATACCGATATTGAGACAAGCTCACTGTTAACTCCCCTCCTTGCTCACCCACTGGGCTGCTAACAGGAAAGAACTGATTTGGCTTAAGTCTGTCCTCATCATATACCGTTAATGGTTGTGAATAAGGCGGAAACGCCAAACTTTTCTGATACTGATCAGCAACCACAGAGGCGGCTTTGGCTAAGTCTTCATCAAATGCTGACTGAGTTACTGAGCTGGTTTTTGTTGTTACCTTTGTCACAGGTTGGCTTAGCGTGCGCTGCTGAGCAGGAGGTGTCGATATCGGCTTTTTATCATTAAGAGGGGCTTGTTTTAGGGGGTAACTTGCATGACCCTCATCAATTAAAAACCACATAATTAGGCCCAAGCTGATAGCAAAGCCAATCACGTAGGACTTTTTCATCGGTTAGTTATCCTATATAAAACGTGTAGTACGTATACTACACGATGTTTTAAGTATGCTTATATCACGGGATCACATTATATATAAGTGCCGATGCACTCAAATTATCTGAGTCTTTTACATAACGATATTGTTTCTTCCAAAACCAACTACCTGTGGTTTCATCTACGGTTTCAAACCCTAGCGTGTCGCCAGCTACCGTAATGTTATTCATCGCAATCGTTACATTTCCTTGGCGCTGCGCTTGTTGAATCTCGTTATGACTATAACTGTTAGTCATCATTAATGGATAATGATATGGCATAAAACTATTAACAGCATCACCTTGCGATTTTAAACGCCCATTAGTGTCAATATTGGTGCTACAGCTACCAAATGAGTTTACAGAGCTTGCACCACATGATGAGTGAGTAGCCACTACCGAGTCGTCATTACCGCGTAAAAATCCAGCCGTTAAACCTAAGTAAGCATTACCATCGGCTACAAAACGTAAACGAGGTGTGCGTGCATCAGGTAATGGCGCAATTCTGCGTGCATTATTTACTTTTAAATCGTGCAATACGCCTACCGCCTCATTAACTTCACTGCCTAACCACCACGTTAGCGCGGCATCTACAGCAAAATTCCACGATGCGCCTGTTAATGTACTCACCGCTAAGTCGGCCAATTCACTGCCGCCACCAGCACCCGCTAAATCAAAGGTGGCAATAATATTAAGCGGCTGTAATCCGGCATTTTCAAGCCAGTTTTCTTGGTTATCTATAATATATCGGGCAACTAAGTCACCGGTTGAATGAGTCACAAATACACAGCCTGGCTCGCATAGATTTGAGCGAGAAATTTGCTGTAGTTTAGGCCATACCCAATCGGTGGTGATTTTTCCTTCTATTCGTTCATATGCAGGCCAATCGATGCGCTCATCTGCGCGGTTCACCCAATAAGACTGCCAATAGCTTTGTCCATTGTTTACCACATCACTGGCTGCTCTATTGGTAAGTTGTGATACCTGCAAACCATGAATTAAAATTACCTTATACTCTTTACTGAGCGCAGAAAAACTCATCAGCAGGCTTAATGCTGCTGCAAATAAAGAGACGCGTTTAAATATGTGTGTGTTGTTCATATTAATCCTTAACTGATTCAATATTTTTATTATGCTTAGCTTGTTACACGCTGTTGTCGGTGCATGGTAAAAGCAACGCATTGACCAGTATTGGGAACAAAGTTAAAAAATGCAACATTTTGTTATCATTTTCACTGTTAAGGCTAAATATCTGCGTTAAAATACGACAAAAGCGCTAAACTATTGTGCTATTTGGAACAGTTTATAAGTTTTATAAGCCGCCATTGAAAACACCATGAACTTTTTTATTAACTATCGCATGGCACTACTTTTTATCAGCGTAATAGCGTAAGTTAGTTACATACGAACAACCAAGGAATCATAATGATAAAAAAAATAATGTGTGGTGGCTTTTTATTAACCGCCATTTCCGCGCCTAGTTTTGCCGCGAGTGTTAACACCCAACTTGAACAAGCAACACAAAGTGTGAGTGAAAAGGTCATTAAATGGCGTCGTCACTTACATCAATATCCAGAACTGAGTAATCGCGAATTTGAAACCGCCAAGTACATTACTGAACATTTGAAATCACTGGGTCTTGAAGTACAAACCGGTGTTGCTCATACCGGTGTTGTGGCAAAATTAAGCGGCGGTAAAAAAGGCCCTTTAATCGCATTGCGTGCTGATATGGATGCTTTACCGGTTACCGAACGAGTTGATTTACCCTTTGCCTCTAAACAAACATCAACCTATCGTGGCAATGAAGTAGGCGTTATGCATGCCTGCGGGCACGACACTCATGTTGCTATTTTAATGGCCGTGGCAGAGTCACTGGTAAAAATAAAAGATCAGTTAGCGGGCGAAGTACTGTTTGTATTTCAACCGGCTGAAGAAGGTGCCCCCGAGGGCGAAGAAGGTGGCGCTGAGCTGATGTTAAAAGAAGGCTTATTTAAGCAAAAGCCTGAGGCCGTGTTTGGTTTACATGTCACCAGCTCACTCAATACAGGGCAAATTGGCTTTCGTGAAGGGCCACTAATGGCCAGTGAAGATTCTTTCACAATTAACGTAACGGGGCGTCAAACACATGGTTCACGTCCATGGAATGGCGTAGACCCAATTGTTGCTTCATCACAAATTATTATGGCAACTCAAACAATCGCCTCTCGCCAAGTTGATGTAACTAAAGCACCTTCAGTCATTTCGTTTGGCGCAATTAATGGCGGCATACGCTCAAATATAATCCCTGATAATGTAGAGCTGATTGGTACCATTAGAACCTTTGATCAAACTATGCGCGCCGATATTAAAAAACGTTTAGCTAAAACCGCTGAGCTGGTTGCCGAATCCGCTGGTGCTAAAGCCGATGTGCATATAGATCACGGCTACCCTGTCACAGTAAACAATGTAGCACTCACCCAAAAAATGACCCCAACGCTTGCCCGTATTGCTGGTGCTGACAATATTATTACCACCGATTTAATTACCGGCGCAGAAGACTTTAGTTACTATGCGCTTGAAACCCCTGGGCTGTTTTACTTTTTAGGCGTCACTCCAAAAGATCAAAACGCTAAAACGGCAGCAAGTAATCATTCACCTCAGTTTTATGTTGACGAAAGCGCCTTACAACTCGGCGTAGAGTCATTATCTCAACTGGTTGTTGACTACTTACAATAACAACTCAACGTAACAAGCACAGGGGTAATAACCTTGTGCTTGTTTTATTAGAGAGTGTTATTCAGCTAATATAAATCCCCTTTCGCTTACCTTTAATTATATAAATTCTCAATCAGGTAAGGACACCTTAATGACAGCAGAATATTTTAATTTTTTAAGCCTAATTGGTGTGGCTTTTTTTGCAATTTCAGGTGCGTTATTAGGCCATGATAAAGATATTGGCGGATTTGGAGTGGTGGTTGTTGGCTCAGTCACTGCGCTTGGCGGTGGCACGCTCAGAGACATACTTCTTAACCAACCCGTTTTTTGGATAGCCAACCCCGATTTTTTATATGTCACCTATGGCGCTATTTTTGTCACTGTTATGTTTATTCGCCACTTACCCGATGTGTCTAACTATTACATGTTGTTGGTTGATGCAATTGGTATGGCTATCTTTAATGTGGTCGGTATCGAAAAAGCATTAATTGAAGGCACCACCATGATGGTTGCACTTACAATGGGCATGACTACGGGGATATTTGGTGGCTTAATACGCGACGTGATCTGTCGAGAAGTGCCGTTGGTGATGCGAGAAGAGCTCTACTCCACCGCCTGTTTTGCAGGAGGCTTGACCTATGCCGCGCTATTTTTATTAGAAGCCCCTTATTTATGGTGCATTCTTGGTTCGCTGTTGGTCAGTGTTTTTTTAAGATTGGGCGCGCTCCATTTTGGCTGGCAGCCCAATCTATTTAGAAAAAGAACACCAAAAATAAACGATTAGTATAAGCATTGCGTTACACTAATCGCTCATAGAGTCCTGATGCCCGTGACACACTTTTACCCATCGCCAGTTGCAGCACTTTTTTATCTGCTACCAGCTCAAAGGTCTGCTTTGCACGGGTAATACCGGTATACACTAATTGCCGGTTAATACCGACGCTCGCTTGTTTAAGTGGTGGCAATACCATAGCAGTGTAACTAAACTCTGAGCCTTGCGATTTATGAATGGTCATAACATACACTTTATCGTGCGCTGGGAGTCGTGCAGGTGAAAATGCACGTTCATTACCCTGCTCATCAATAAACAGTGCTTTGAGTTGGCCACTGTCATCAGGCATTAAAATACCTATATCGCCGTTAAAAAGTTTAAGTTGATAATCGTTTTGGCTAATCATAATAGGCATACCCGTGTAATGCCGCTGATTAGGGTTAACGCTAATTAACCCTTGCTGTTGCAATACACGCTCAATACGTTGATTTAAACTATTAACGCCGTAATCGCCTTCACGCACCGCGGCAAGTAATTGATAGCGGGCAAAAGCCTCATGCACTTTGGCAACACTAGCTCCTTGGGCAATCAGTGTTAAATAATCACCGTAGTGACTTGCCGCGCTGTTTATAAGCTTTTCAATCGGTGTAGAGACAAAATCGTAGTCTAAAATAACATCGCTAAAATGCCCTTGCGTACTGTGTTGTTCAACATAATTTAAAATACCCCGATCATTGGTATTAACAGCCAAAGCCAATTGGCCTATGCCACTTTGGGCATCAAAGCGATAACTATGTTGTAAAAAGGCAATGCAATCAGCCAGTTTAAACTCACTCTGAGTTTGCGCGCCAAGTTTAGCTGCGCCATTAAAACACACCTTATTTAATTGCTCACAGCGTGCTTTTGAATATTGCGGTGTTTGCCCAAGCACTAAACCTTGGCATAAATCACTCATTACACTGCCGGTATCAACCGAGGCGAGTTGGTCTTTATCGCCGAGTAAAATCAATCGGGCATGCGCTGGCAAGGCCTCAATTAATTTAGCCATGAGCGATAAATCGACCATACTGGCCTCATCAATAATCAATACATCAACATGCAACGGATTGCTTTTATCGTGCCTGAATTTATTAGTAAATGGCTTAACTCCCAACAAACGATGAATGGTTTGCGCACTTTGCGGGATCAACGCATTAATATCAGCCGGTATTTCTGTGAGCTTATTTTTAGCTCCTAAAATTGACTCTGTTAATCGCGCCGCTGCTTTACCTGTGGGTGCTACTAATTTTATGCTCAATGGTGCAGCCTGATATAACGACTGTAAAATGGCTAACAGCTTTGTCACCGTGGTAGTTTTACCGGTTCCGGGGCCACCGGTGATCACACTAAAGCCCTTTGTTGCAGCAATGGCACAAGCGACCTTTTGCCAATCAATATCAAGCGTTGGATTATCAGGAAAGTAGCGTGTTAATAACTCAGTAAGGACTTCATCATCAATATTGAGTTGTCGCTCACTCATTGCCAGTAATCGCTGCGCTAAAGTTTGCTCATACCCTGCTAAACGCGAAAAATACAACCGCTGATTAAACAATTGCAGCGGCTTGTGATCCCCCACACTGTGATGCGCGTGTAAGTAACTTATTGCTGCCTCAGTCGTAAAATCGTCACTAAATGGGGTGAGAGTGTCAGGTACGGTGCCTTCTAATTTAGTAAAGTCGCTTTGGCGTAAATTAAACGGATTAGCCCAATCAATTTCTGTTAGAGTTAAACAACTATGCTGGCTTTGCTGTGATAAACACAGCATTAAAATAATATAAAATAATTCGTCATAATCATGTTCAGTATTGTTACCACTGAGTAATTCAGCCAGCTTTACATCCACAACACGTACGCGGTGCTGCTCAGTTAAATAGCTAAGCAGCGGCACAACTTTAGGTGTTTGAGTTACAGAGTCCGCTAGTTGTTCATTGAGTAACGACGACTCATCAACAGGCGCGTCGTCAAAGTCATCAAACAAACCGGGTTGTTGGTTTAAATCACTCATAGCATCGCTCCTTGGCTAAACAAACCATCTAAAATAATAACTTGCTCTGTACTTAACTGTTTAAAGTACACCCCTTCACCCGCTGGCATACCGCGTAAAAAGGTATAATACACGCCGCCTAAATGCGTCTCTATGGCATAGTCAGGAATACGTTGTTTAAGTAATCGATGCAGCGCTACGGTATAAATTAAATACTGTAAATGATATTGGTGGCTGGTCATGGCTTGCTCAAGCTGCTCTGGCTCATAATCTGCAAGGGTACTGCCCAAATAATTCGATTTATAATCTAAAATATAATACTTGCCTTGGTAACAAAAAATTAAATCTATAAAGCCTTTTAGTAAGCCTTTTACATGGGCAAATTCAAGTTTGCTTTGGCTAAAATCAAAGTGTTTAATCAGCATTTCGTTGAGTTTAGGCGCACTTAGGCTAGCAAGCGGTAAGTTAAACTCCATTTCAACAAGACAATCACTCGGTGATAATTGACTCAAGCTTAAATTATTTTCACTATTTAACGGGCAATTAAGCGCATCGAGTATCCATTGCTCGGTAATTTGCTGCCATTGCTCATCAATATGGTATTTTTCAAAGGCACGTTTAATTACTGCCGATAAGTTTTGCTCTGGATTTGAGGGGTGAACAAGCGGGCTGGTAAAATCAAGTTGCTCGAATATTTCGTGTAAGCAACTTCCTGGTTTTGCACCTTTTGGAAAACTATACGGTGAGAGAAGTTCATCTTGTTGCACCGCAAACTCATCTCTTTGATGATCTTCATCGCTGCGCCCAGGTGCCAGTTGGTCAGTATGCTTTTTAAAGCTCAAGGCACTAAAACTGGTTGCCCGCCAATCGCGTTCAATCTGCGTGGTTACAGTATTAATACTCAGCGCCTGCTTTTCAACGTGTTCATTATTAAAGCGAAGTATGCCCTGCTCGAGTAATTCACCCGAGGTAATTTGCAGATATTCCATCGAATCATTGGCATCACAAAACTCACTTAAATGAGTGCGCCATGTTTGGCTGCTGGTTAACGCTAACCCTGAGAACAACACATGCCCAAGCGCACTACTTTGAATCGCTAAGCGGCTACTTTGCCCTTGCCCGATGTTATATACACCCAAGGCACAAAAATGCACTGCACGGGTCAATGCGACATACAATAGGCGTAAATCTTCGGCTAGGCGCTCTTGCTCTGCTTGTTGCAAGGCGTCTTCGTCTTTACTTAAATCAAAAATTAACTTGCCGTTATGGTGATAAAGCGCGTCTTTAGTTTCACGATAGCCACTAGCAAAGGGCATAAATACCAATGGATATTCAAGCCCCTTTGAGGCATGCATAGTGACAATTTTAACCAAATTTGCGTCGCTCTCTAAACGTACTTGCACAGTTTCGCCATCTTGTTGGCTCACCTTTTGCGCAAACCAACGCAACAAACGAAGTGTCCCTTCAAGCTCTATTTGTTTTTGCTGCAGTATTTCACCAAGGTGTCTAAAGTCGGTAAGCCAACGTTCTACGTTATAGCCCAAGCCTTGCCATTTGGCACTGAGTTGATTATGACTCAGTAAGCGTTCAAGCATGGCCATAGCCCCTTGCTTGTGCCAAATATGGCTAAGTTGAGCAAAAAAGTTTAAGTGTTCTTGCCATGCATTTTCATCATCGGCCAAAGCAAAAATATCGTTATAACTTAAACAGAATAATGGCCCTGCGAGTACACCTCGTAGTAGCGACTCGTCGTACTGGCCGTGCAATGCGGTTAAAAAGTTGAGTAAATGGTGACTTAGCTCTTGGCTAAATACACTATCACGAGACAAATACACGCTGGCAATATTGGCTTTGCTCAAGGCCTGCTTCATTATTTGCGCTTCAACGCGATCGCGCACCAAAATACAAATATCAGCAGCGCTTACCGGCTTACTGCCAATACAAGCTATTCCTTGGTTTGCTTGCTCGAGTAACGTAACAATTTTATTAGCAAAATGGGTGGCTAAATGAGCTTGCCCTAAGCCTTTACTGGTCGGTTTGCCTTTTTCATCGCCAGCTTCATCCACAAACACATTAAATTCAAAGGCGGTGGCCGGTTTGCCATCAATTAAAAATGTATCTTTGGCTTTTTTACCCTTGGCTTTCACTTTATTAAAGGGAATGGCATCGTTATAAATAAAGCTGTTATCGTATTTACTAAACAAGCTATTTACGCTGTTGACGATATCGCTGCTGGAGCGAAAATTAGTGCCTAGGGTAAATTGTTGCGACTGCTCTACGGCCTCTTTGGCACCAATGTAGGTAAATATATCTGCGCCCCTAAAGCCATAAATAGCTTGTTTGGGATCGCCTATCATGGCTAAAGTGGTATTGCTTTGAGCATAAATTTTACTAAAAATACCGTACTGAATAGGGTCGGTGTCTTGAAACTCATCAATCATTGCCACCGGAAATAACTGCGCAATTTTTTGCGACAATACGTCACCTTGCTCACTATTAAGAGCCGTATGTAAATTAGTGAGTAGGTCATCAGGGGTGATCACGCTTTGCTCTTGTTTGCGCTTAACTATGGCCGCTTTTACCCAACTTGCCGCATATTGCACTATCGCAATTTTTAGCCCTTGTTTAATGGTATTGTTAAGTGCAGCTAAGGTATCGAATTGGCTAATAAGTGGATGAGTCAGTAATGTGCCATTTTTTTTATAATTAGCGGTATTACTTAAATTCTCGCTGCTCCAAACCTCAAACGAATATTTGTTAGTACCAAATTCAAAAAAGTCATCATTGCCTAAACAAAACGCTTCAAGCGCCGCTAAGCTGCCTTTTCGTGCCGGTGTTTTTGAGCCGCTTAAATCGGATGCTTTCACAGCGCCAATAAATTCTTGCTCTAGGCACGCTTTTTTAAAGGCGGGTACAAGCTCCAAGTATTCATCTCGGGCTTGCCACACATCCTCTAAATTTACTTGCGGTGTTATTTCGGCGTTGGCTTTATTTAAAATACTGCTTACTTGGCTAAATAATGATTCAGGTGCGGCAAACACCTCTAAAATCGCATTTGTTTTTTGCTTATTAAGCGGGTAGACAAACGCGCGCCAAAAATCTTTTATGGTCTCAAGCAGTATCTCGCGCTCATCTAAAATAAACTCTAAGTTAAACGCGACCCCCGACTCAAACGCATGTTGTTTTAGCATCCGCTGACAAAAACCATGAATGGTAAAAATAGCCGCCTCATCCATTGATTTAGCTGCTGCATCGAGTAAGTCAAACGCACGATGTTTATCATCAACGCCCGCTATCACACCTTCAATGAGTTCATCATTGGGCACTTGCCCCAATAAAGCATCACGCGCGGCAATAATACGGCTACGAACACGGTCTTTAATTTCTTGGGTAGCGGCATCGGTAAAGGTTACCACCAAGATTTGCTCAACGCTCAAAGGCGTACTCAGCTCACCGGGTATTTGCATGCCCAATAAATAACGTAAATACAAACCCGTGATCGTGTAGGTTTTACCTGTGCCTGCACTGGCTTCAATTAAGCTTTGCCCTGATAATGGCATAGTGAGTGGGTTAAGCGCTTGCATAGTCACTCTCCTTGGCGTGCTCAAATAACGGGACAAATAATTTTTCGCTCCATTGTATAAACTCCTCTTGGCAATCATTGAGCGATTGCACCGTGAGACGAATATAAGGGTTTTCCCCTTCACCTCGGCCAATATACTGTGGGCTAAATTTACTGTTAGCTTTTGCCATATCGCCACCGCTTTTCACATATTCGTAACCACTCACCGGAAAAAACGCCACCGGCGCGTTTCGCAATGCTTTGTATAGTTCAAACCAATCTGCAAGCAGCAAGTCGGCATTGGCTTTACTCATAGGGGCAAAGCTAATTTGTTTATCTAAACCCAGTAATAAGGTTTCAACCTCTTGTTCCATGCTTTGAGCTGCCAGGTGATAAAGAAAGCCTTTTATTAAATCTTTGGCTTTAATACTGGCACTGCGGTAAAACACTTGTTTTTGCATATACACATGGTTAAGCCAGCCTTCAATGGTGGTATTTTCAAGCGCAAGTAACACTTCTATCGGTTCGCTTTTACCGGCTTTTATTTGCTCTTTTACTTGCCCTGCAAGCGCATCAACTCGGTGCTGCATACCCTCATAAATTAAGCTGCCAACATTGGCTTGGGGCAACTCACCGCGCTGCAGTATTTGCTCGGTACTGAGCGGCGTATTGTTAATGTTTGCTTCAAGTATTTCGTCAAGGTAAAAATAACGGCGCAGCGCATCTAGGCTAAACGGTTCTTCGTCTTTCGCTATATCGTTAAATTGCGGCAAGCGTAACCCTAAACTTTGTTGATAAAAGCTCTCTTGGGCATGGCATACACTACGAATAAACACATCAAGATCAAGTAGCTCAGGGGGTGTTACATCAAGCGCAGTGATTGCTTTTGGCTCAATAGCCTCGCTAGGCAGCCAAATTGGGTTATAGCTGTGATTATTTACTCCCGCCTGTTCATCGCTAGGAGCTGAGTAATACAGGCTATTAAAAGGCTGCAAATGCTGCTGCGTAATAAGGCATTCAGGCAAGGGTTTATCACTGGGTTCGCTAAGTTTAAAACTGCGTCCAATGTATTCTAAAAGCTCACTTACTAGAGTTGATGGCATGCGCGGCTGGTTGTCAAAACACGAGCGGCCAATGTAGCTCATATATAAATTATCTCGAGCACTTAAGAGCGCTTCTAAAAAGAGGTAACGGTCATCGAGTTTACGTGAACGGTCACCTTTTTGCTTTTTAGAATAAGGTACTAAGTCAAAACCGATAGGCTGCACGGTACGTGGGTAATCGGCATCGTTCAAGCCTAGCATACACACCACCTTAAACGGCACGGCGCGCATTGGCATTAACGTACAAAAGTTCACTTGTCCTACTAAAAAGCGCTGACCTACACCTTTTTCTTGTATACCTTGCTTGATTAGATAGCTCACTATGCGCTGCGAAACGGCTTTACTGTAGTCGCCGTTGTCGTGGTGCTTCGCAATATCTTCGAGCACCTTTTGCAGCACTAATAAATCCCAGCTATCATCGCTTTCGCTCTCATACACAGCATTGAGTAGCTCACTTAATATATGGGCTTTATTAGAAAGCGTATCATCAGGGGTGAGTTTCGCTTTAAAGTCTTGAAGCACATCAATAAAATGCACCAGCTTATTGAGAGTATCAAGCGCCATACCTTCTACTTCATCGGCGCTGTAAATACCATTAAATGGGCACTGTTCGTCGCGCATGGCAATCCCCAGTAATAAACGGTTCAAGCCATGTTGCCAGGTATTTAAATCAATGGCGGGTAAATCAAAGCTTTGTTTATGCTCAGCGTTTATGCCCCACTTTACCCCTACTCGCTCAAGCCAATAATGTATTTGCTCGTATTCATGGGCTTCTAGGCCAAATTTTTCGGCAATTTGCGTAACCTGTAATAAATCAAGAATATCCGACACGCCAAAGCGCGAAAACGGTAAATTAGCTAAACTGGCAAACGAGCTCAGTACTGGTTTTTCTTGCTCTATGGCTAAATCGGCAAGGGCGTATGGTATAAATCGGCTGCCCTGCGCACCACCAAAAACGGCCTCAATGTAAGGGCTATAAGTACCTACATCAGGCATCATGACGATGATGTCTTTGGGGGTAAGCGTTGGGTTTTGATTAAACAAATTGAGTAAGTAGTCGTGCAGGCGCTCGACTTCCCTTAATGGTGTGTGGCAGTCACTTAACGTAATGCTGGTATCGTTTGCACTTATGGGCAGTTTACCCTCATCGTTTATAAACCATTCTTTGTTATCGGTAAGCGATTCACCTTTAAAGGCAAGTTGGTATATTTCGCTTTGCACTTGCCCAAGTAAGGTATCGTCAAACGCATCAATAAAACCATCAATCCAACGGGCATCAAGCTGCACCAGTTGCTCAAAATAATCGCGGCCGAGTTTACCCCACGACGACAACAACGGATTACCAATAAAATAGTATTCTTCATCAGGATTCGTTTGCTTTTTTTGCTGCGCTTCCACCAGCGGCATTTTGGCGTATTTAGCGTTTATTTTAGCCGCTGTTTTTTCATCGATTATATCGCCCCAATAATGCTCGCTGGGGTTAAAAAAGAATAAAAACACCTCAGTTTTTTTACTCAAGGCTTCAAACACGTCAAGCTGTGAGCTGGCAATCGCAGATATACCAAATAGGCTAATACGCTTTGGCAATAAGCTGCTATCCATACTCTCAAGGGCGCTGAGTAATTGTCCTTGCATGTTGGCGCGGTGAAATTGGCTTTGCCCAAGTGTTTTACTTAATTTGACAAGGCGGCGCCACAAATCGGGTTGCCAAGGAGCAATGCTGATATCTACATCGTCAAGCGTATCAACACCGCTATCCCAAGTGGCTATCCAATGGGGGCGATACATTAAATATTGGTCGTACACATCGGCTATTTTTTCACATAGGGCAAAGGTTTTTTGGCCGTCAATATCCCCCTCTAAATAGGTTTTTAAGGGTAAATACAGTGGCTCGTCAATACAAGTAGGTAAAATTGCAAACAGTTTCCAAGCAAGGTTCGGTTTATTAAACGCCGACTCTTTAGGCACGTTTGGCAATAGTTGCTGGTACAACTGCCAAATAAAGCTCGACGGCAGCGGAAAGTCTACCTGCGCAGCCACGCCTAAATTTTCACTTAAACCAATTTTTAGCCACTGCGACATACCCGGCGATTGCACTAACACCACTTCTTTATCAAATGGGCTTTGCAATGGGTTTACTTTTAATAGCTGATGAAACTGCGCTTGCAGGGCTTCCATTCGGTTTGATTGAATAATATTGAGCATACGATACCAGCCTTACTTGAGATAAAGCCAGTGTAAGATATTTTCAATTTAAGCGGTAGCGCTAAGGGGACATTGGCGTTAATAAATCAGCATGTTAGCCAGTAGCTAGCTGATTTTTTAAACGCACAGGACTCACTTTAGTCACTGTGCGTTTTTATAACAACCCCTTTATTGGTATGGGCTTATGCTAGATAAGCTAAAATCACTTTGCATTATTACGTTACCATCAATGCCTTTGAGCTTAAGTGACAAGCCTGGATCTGCTTGCTGCCAATCAATGGTTAAATCGCCATAGTTAACATTGTGCGTGTAATCACCGACACGATGTTTATTTGGGCTAACGTCTTTCCATTTTTCAGTCAGGCCTGAGCTGGTCATTTCAAAGAGTGGGTAATCAAGATTGTGTTGATACCTTGAAATTTCCCCCCAATGGGTATCGCCGCTGATGATCACCACGCCATTTACGTGGTGTTTTTTAATTAACGAAAATAAACGGTTTCTATCCTCTGGAAAATTTGCCCACGATTCCCAGCCAGTAAAATCAGGCAATAACTGCAAGCTTGATGCGATTAGTTTAATCGCTGCTGGTTTTTTAAGTTCGGCTTCAAGCCATTGCCACTGCGCCTCCCCTAGCATAGACGCGCCTTTTACTTCAGTTGGACTGTACGGTCCTTGGTTATTTGCTTTACGCTTGGTGTAATACTCAAGTTCGCTCACTGAATTAAGCTTATCGCGATTAAAACGTAAGTCAGGCATGATCACCTGCACGGTTTGCTCGCCTTTGCCATACATGTACGAGGTATAAATACCATCAGCACGAGTACGGCGCGCTGAGTTTGCCGGTTCATCCCAAAAATCGAGCATAATTTGCCGTGATGCTTCTTTATGCGGGTACTCTTTACCCGCATCGTTTTGACCATAGTCGTGATCGTCCCACATGGCTATTAATGGTGTATTTGCTTTTAAGGTTTTAAAGCCAGGCTTTGCCCCTAATCGTTGGTATTTATTTTTAAGCACGGCCATGTCGTTAGTATCGCCATAAATGTTATCGCCTAAAAATATAAATAAATCACCCTGCTCTTTGTTAATCGCATTAAAGATGGGGATGTCTTTATCTTGATGCCCACACGAGCCAAACAATATTTTAGACGGCGCAGCCATTGCGGCACCACTAATAACAAAAGCAAGTAACAGCGCTGAATGCTTAAGGGTTTTTAGTAACTGTTTCATTTTAAAATCTCATTAATAGCCGGTGCCATATTAGGGTTAATCGTGTTTGGGTTTTGCCCAAGTGCTTTTAAAACGGTGGCGGCAATTTGCGCTTGTTTAAGCTCATTATCGGTTTTTATTAAGCCATTACCTTTAATTGTAGGGCCAATGGCAGCAAGCCAAATATGATCTGAGCCAATAATTCCCTCAGGAAATGCCTTTTTACCCTGCTCCGACTTTGCTAATGCCCGTTTAGAGCTGTGATGTTGCCAATCGTTTGCGTAGCTGCCACGGCCATGATCGGTAGTAACAATTAACGTAGTATTATTTTTATAACCTGCTGTGCTTTGAATGGTTTGCCATAAATCTTTTAAAAATGCATCGCTTTGTTTGGCCGACTTTAAGTAAGCATCGTAATGGCCATCGTGAGCAAAGTCGTCAGTTTCTCCTAAGCTAATAACCAGTAATTTAGGCTTTTTCGCCAGCATATAGGCTTTAGCAAATCGATAGGTAAAACTATCAAGCCGCACATTGTGCCATGGGCTGGGGATTTCTGTTTGTAATGCTTTTAACAGGGGCGCATCGGCAAATAAATCATCGGCGATAGGCATAAACCCCGCGTTTACATACACATTAGTACGCTTAGTATTTACAATGTAAGGAAACACATCCCAGCTACCAAATAAAGCCGTGCTGTTTTTAAATTCAGGCTGCGCATCTAATCGCTCTAAAATGGTTTTATTTGGATTAAATACTTTATCGTTACTGTTAATGTTTTCATCCACTTCGCCGGTAAGAATTTCGTTATAACCAGGGTATGAAAAATACCATGGATTACTCACCGACATCGCTGAGCCGTTTGCTCTGTCGCCAATAATTACGCCTTGAGTGGCAATCGTTTGTGTTAAAAACGGCATTAATAATTGCTGGCGCTGTTGCACCCTTTCATCCCAAAATTCATTGCTTAACTGTGCTGGTTGCTTAACAAATTCTTTATTATTGAGCAGGTTTTTATCGGCACCATTAAATACTTCCTGCCAGCGTACGCCGTCAAGGGTGACTAACACTACATTTTGTTGAGCAGCCAATGTCACATTATTAAACAATAAAATTAAACTTAACCCGATAATTTTTATCATGCTTTTCATGGTGTTCTCATCAACTTTATATAGTAAAAAGCCCATCGATGATGGGCTTATATAAGGTTACTTTAGGTTTAAAAAGTAGCCGTTAATGTAACCGCTGCTGTGCGTGGCGAGCCTATAAAGTAAGTACTCCCATTGCCCGTACCACCTGCCAAATAACTTTTATCGGTAATGTTATAAACCACAAAGGCAATATCAACCGCTTTAAACGGGCCTGCGTTAACTTCGGCTGCATAACCTGCGTTTAAATCAAGCACGGTGTAGCTATCTACATCGCCACGCTCACCGGTGTATTTAGCCGATAAACCAAAGCGGAAATCGCCACTGTAGTAATCGGTTGATAGCACAAATAAATCATCCACTGAGTCAATTACTTTGCCTCCTGCTTCAAAGCCTGGCGCATCGCCTTTGTATTCAGAGCTATTATTGGTGTATGAGCTATATACATTCCACTCATTATTAAGCATATAACTTGCTGACAGCTCTAGACCTTTGGATTCAATACCGCCCACATTGAGGTACGAGCCGTTAGTGCCTATGGTGTAGTCTATACCGCCGGTGTCGCTGCCTGGCGCTATAAAGGTGATGCGGTTATCAAACTCAATTGAATAGGCCGTTGCTGTTAATTTAAGTGCATTATTTTGATAGCGTACACCCAGGTCAATATTTTCTGCGGTTTCTGGCTCAATAGCTGACAAGTCAGAGCTATCGCGCTCAAGCACACCATCTTTAATGGCGGCAAAGTTTTCGCTGTAGCTGGTAAATAACTCAGTGTTACTGTTTAACTGATATAAAATACCGCCACTAAATAGAAGGTCTGAATCACTGTTTACTTTAGCTGTGGTGGCGTTTTGATAATGGTCATACTTTTCTATGTCTACTAAGTACTTTTTAACCCCTAGGTTAAGAGTTAAGTCGTCAAATGACATTGAGTCTTGGGCGTACCATTTGAGCGTATCGGTCTCAAAGGTGTTTTTATATTGCGTCCAATAAGGGGTGTTATCAAAGTGATGATAAATGCGCGCATCTATAACTTTATGCCAATCTCGTGACTCATCACGGTCGCTTTGCTCATACCAAAAACCGGCTTCAATATCGTGCATGCCAATGCTTGCTTGATAATTAGCAGTTACCCCAAAACGGTCTTTATTATAATGTGTATGACGATAAGACATAACTGGCGTTGCATCAGCATCGTAACATGCAGGATTAAGCTCAGGGCCTGACTCCCACGGCCAGTTTAAGCTAGCCGTACAACCTGCATTGGGAGCAAGTGGGTTACCATTACTATCTGTAAAGCCATAAGAGCCTGCGTTTGTGCCACCTTCTGTGGTTGGATTACTATTTTCATCTACAGGGGACGTTAAATAAGGAGGGATCCAATCACCTCGGCCTGAGTTTTTATGATAATAAGGGCTAATGGTTAACAATGAGGTGGGTGAAATCGCGTATTCAAACTTTAAATACCCTAGAGTGTTTTCACGCAGCGTGCCCCAACCTTCTGCAAACATTTGGTCAAAGTGCGGAACGCCTGTCCAGTTCCATGTTAGCTGATCCCAATCAGGGGTTTGTTCAAATTGCTCTAGGCTCACGCTATTGTAGTTGCTCTCGCTTACATCGTCATACGATAAGCGCCCTGTAATAGTTAGCTCATCAAGGGTGGTAACAAATTTCGCTTCAGCATGTTGGTTATCTTTCCCGCCATTGCTGCCTGAGCCAATCCAGCGGCTGGTATCAGTTTGTGAGTAACTCACGTACGCTTGGGTATTATCGAAAATGGTGCCAGTTTCGTGCTTAAGATAATAGCGCGAAGCATCGTGACTGCCTGAGGTATAAGCAAAGGTGGTGCTTTTATCTAAACTCGGTGCTTTACTTACAAAGTTAAAAGTACCACCTAGCGCCTCTAACGAGGCTGATTTAATATCTGAAGTGCCCTGACCTACTTCCACGGTGACAAGATTTTCGCTATCTAGGTAACGATTCGCTTTAGCACCACCGCCATAATTAGAACCGCCATTAGGAATGCCGTCTATCGTCATACCTAATTGTTGTTGGTTAGAGTCAATACTAAAACCACGCATGGTAATGGTTGTTGACCAATCGTCGCCGCCAAATGCGTCTCCTTCGTTTATGCTAATCCCTGGCAAGTTATCAATTACCGATAACACACTCGATACCGAGCTTTGTTGTTCTAGCATCGCAGGTTCAATAACGTTGTTTGCATAACTGGTTGGTTTTGCAGTAACAGTTACTTCTTCTATCACGTTATCGTTAGCATAAGCTGAAGTTGATACCGCCATGGCCACAGCCATGCTCAAAATCGATTTATTTTTTAAAGCGTACATTGTTGTCCCATTTGATTCTAATTATAAAAGGTAATTATGAAAGCGGGCACAGTCTATTTTTTAAGTATGACAACGAGGGGCAATTTTATTGACAAACAGGTTAAACAAATATGAGTTAATTATGACGTAAAGTAATCAAATCAAGCACATCGTAATTAAGAGCAATCAGACTAAAACAGCACCCAAAAGCCAAGGGACTCTCTAAAGTCATAAAATTTTCTCACTCTTTCTAACTGCAATTGATCAAAATCTTATTTAACTTAGATATAAAGAGTTAAGAGCCCATAAAGTGATAACTTTTAGCCCAAAAACACGGTTTTATACAAAGTTAAAAACCAATTTTGCAATCAGCTTTTTCTGGGCTATCTTTTTATTAACGCTTTAATTACAGGTAGCTGCACTATGTTTAATTTTTTCGCTAATAGCGCTGAGCAAGCATTAAAACAGTCTATTACGGCAATTGTTTCCATAGATGAAAAAAACAATATTGTCTTTTATAACAAAGCCGCGCAAAAATTATGGGGCTACACAGAAGATGAAGTACTCGGTCACAACATACGAAAACTAGTCCCTGACGAACATAAAACAAACCACGACGACTATGTAAATCATCATAGAGAAACCGGGCAAGACAAAATTGTTGGCAGCTACCGAGAAGTTGAGTTACAAACTAAATCGGGAAGTCGCATTTGGGTCGAATTAGCGCTTTCTCAGGTGAAAGTAAATAACAACAAACATTACACCGCTTTTATAAGAGATATATCAGCAGAGCGTGAAGCAAAAGAAATCAATGAGCAATCGTTAGAGCAAGCCCTTGATGCAGTTGTATGTATTGATGAAAATAATTGTATCACTTTGTATAACAAAGCCGCAGAAACACTGTGGGGTTACAGTAAACAAGAAGTAATGGGAAACAATGTAAAAATGCTAGTACCCCATGCAATACAACATAACCATGATGAGCTTGTAAATGCAAACCGAGACACAGGTGTCGATAAAATAGTTGGTACCAGTAGAGTAGTTGAAATTGAACGCAAAGATGGAACAACCGTGTGGGGGCGATTATCGCTATCGAAAATTAAATTAGCTAATCGCGTTATTTACACAGCTTTTATCAAAGATGTAACGCAAGAGGTAATAACTAGAGAAGAACAACGGATGTTGTCACTTGTTGCAAACGAAACAGACAACGCGGTAATAATCACCGATCCTAAGGGCTATATTCAATATGTAAACAATGGATTTGAACGTTTAACAGGATACGCTTTAAGTGAAGTAAAAGGTAAGAAACCAGGCAGTTTTTTACAAGGCAAAGATTCTGACAAAAACATGATAGAAACGATACGCACACATCTTAAAAATCGAACTCCTTTTTATGGAGAAATATTAAACTATAAAAAATCGGGGAGTGCTTACTGGACCTCGCTATCTATCAACCCAGTAATAAGAGAAGGGAAATTAGAAAATTACATTGCAATTCAAGCTGATATATCTGAAGTAAAGCAAATGGCGCTTGATTTCACAAACAAACTAGAAACTATCGGCGAGTCTATAGCTATGTTGCAAGTGTCTCTTCATGGTGAAGTACTTGATTGTAACGAATTACTAAAAACGGCATTAAAACCCAATTTTTCTGTAGAAGAGTTTGCTAAAAATCTGATTTCTGATCTCAGCGTTGAAGAAAGAGCATTTTTAGACAAAAACAAACATATCTCAAAAACTTTTGAACTTGAAAAAAATAATCAATACAGTGCCTTTGATGCGAGAATATGTGCTCTTCGTGATGTTAATGGTCAAACCACTAGTTATATGTTTATAGGTTTAAACATAACGGAAAGAAAAAAAGCAGTTAATCAAACTCAAATATCAATGAAAGAATTATTAGATATAAGCCAAACCATCAGCAAAATAGTAGAAACAATTAATGGAATATCAGAGCAAACAAATTTACTTGCACTCAATGCTGCTATTGAAGCCGCAAGAGCAGGTGAAATGGGACGCGGTTTTGCCGTTGTTGCTGACGAGGTAAGAACTCTTGCAGGCAATTCAAAGGCATCTTCTGAAGAAATAAACGGCTACATAAAAGAAACGGTTACTAAAATTCAAGAGCTTGCAGAATTATCTAAAAAGATAGATTCATAAATCCGCTTTTAAGTAATAAGCCCACATTTGTGGGCTTATTAGTGAGAACTCTTTAAAACTTAAACTAACTCAGCAAGCATCTCATCACTATAAGGTGTCACTTCTTCACCATTTTTAATTTTGCTAATGTAATCTGGGTTAGCAATAAGTGGGCGACCAATGGCAATTAAATCAAATTTATTATCGTTGATCGCTTGTTTGGCAGTTTCAAAACTATAACTACCTACACCCACTAAGGTACTTGCATAACCAGCTCGTAAAAATTCAGAGGTTGATTTACCTTCTAGTGAATCAAAACGCATGCTGTCGTCAAAAATACCGCCGTGTAGATAGGCTAGTTTGCGGTTTTCAAGCTCTGGTAATAAGTAGTCAAATACTGCTTTATCACGGTTATCTTCGCTCATATTAAAGTAGGCACCTGGTGTTAAACGCATAGCGGTACGCTCATTGCCTACAACATCAATAATGGCATCAGTTACTTCCAGTGCAAAACGAGACATATTTTCTGGTGTTTGCCCGTACTCGTCATCACGTTCATTTGCCGCATAATGTAAAAATTGGTCAATTAAATAACCATTAGCACCATGAATTTCCACGCCGTCAAAACCTGCTTCCATCGCGTTTTCTGCCGCTTTAGCGTAGTCAGCCACTAAGCCTTTAATATCATCTTTAGTGGCAGCTTTTGGCGTAATATAAGTTAGCTCACGCATACGCGGTACTGAACCTTCAACCCCTATCGCCGATGGCGCCAGAACATCACCACCAAAAAAGTGAGGGTGAGCAACACGGCCAACATGCCATAATTGCGCGAACATTTTACCGCCATTGGCATGCACGGCGTCAGTGACTTTTTTCCAACCTTGAACTTGTTCATTAGTGAAGATACCCGGTGTATTTGGGTAACCTTGTGCATCGGCACGAATAATAATTGCTTCACTAATAATTAATCCTACATCAGCACGGCGAGCGTAGTAATCAACCATCGCTTGTGTAGGCACTAAATTGTCATCTGCCATACAACGAGTTAGTGGTGCCATTAGTACGCGGTTTTGCAGTTCAATGCTGTTATTTAATTTAAAAGGTGAAAGTAAGTCTATCGACATAATGTTTATCCTTTGTTGAATGTACATTCAAGATAAGGTCACTTGAATGAATATTCAAGTATAATTTTGAAACTTTGTTCAAGATTGCGTAAACTGCTTTACCTAAACGCTGTTTAAGGTAGGATTATTGCTGAAAGTTCGCTTTACCTACTCTGCCAACGAGAAGAGTCATTATGAGAACTGCAGAATTTGATACAGAGTTTGTACTGCGCCAAGCAATGGCGATGTTTATGCTTCACGGTTATGCAAAAACCAGTATGCAAAAACTGACTCAAGCAACCCATTTACATCCGGGCTCGTTATACGCAGCATTTGGAAGTAAAAAAGGCATTTTTTTAGCCGCTACTGAGCAATACCAAACCGATCGCAATACTCAATTTACTGCTCTGTTTGAGCACAGCAGTTGTATTTTAGATACGCTGAAACAATACCTTAATATCATTGTGCAAGAATGCGTTGACGGTGAAGCAACCAAAGTGTGCCTGCTCACAAAAAGCATTAGCGAGGTAGAGGGTAACGATCCACAAATTTGCCACGTATTGCGTACTAATTTAACTGCATATGAGCATGCTTTTGCGCAGCAGTTACAAAAAGCAATTGATAATAAAGAAATTACCAATGGCCGAAGTGCCATAGAGCTGGCACGATTTTGTGTTATGGGTATATATGGATTACGCACCTACGCATTAACAAACCAAGACCCCGACGCACTAAACCAACTAGCCAATGAGCTACTAGCAGCCATCAGCTAAACTAAATTTTAAAGCGCAGCAGCTCGCTGCTCTTTGTATACTCCACAGTGAGAGAGAGCCAAAAATGACCACCGATAATTTATCAAAGCAAGACGACGTAATTTTAGGCCTTGGCGCAAAAAAACGACTCGCATACATGTACGAAACCGTGCAGCAATTTAAGCAAGTGTGGATTTTAAACGATGACGACGGCTGCGTAATGCTCACTAACGAGGACGACGATTGCGTGCCGGTATGGCCAACACGAGAGTTCGCACAAGCCTGGGCAACCGGCGAATGGCAAGGCTGTACACCTAAAGCAATTCCAACAAACGATTGGTTTAGCCGCTGGACACCTGGCCTTGAAGAAGACGACTTACTGGTGGCCGTGTTCCCTACCGAAGAAGACGACGGCACAATTTTATTCCCTGATGAGTTTCAAGCCCAGTTGAGTAAATCAATTAGGAAGTACTAACTTCTAAAGCAGTGTTCACCTTAAACAAGCTTATTATAAGCATTAAAAGAAAAGTTTATTTACCAAAAGGTTATAAAGCATCTATTATAGTGTTGTAACTTACTTTTATAAAAATCGACCTGGGTGGACGTCAATTCCACCCCTGTAAAAAATCGAATAAAGTAATCAATGTTCAGGTAAATTTAATAAAAAATATACGTTTATTTTCTGTGTTTAAATTGGGGTCTACATGCTGTTCAATTCAAAATATAAAAACAAAATTAATGAGTTAAATAACGAGTTAATTCAATTAAAAAAAACCAATGAAAAGCTTGAAGCGCAATTGTTAGCAGCAAACAGCGAGCAATCACAACAAAACGACAATGAAATAGCAAATGATACAGCCTTTGTAAAACAGCGTGAATTAAACACATTATCATTACAGTCATCTGATTTAATTAGTGACATCAGAGAAAGCTTAGCCTCAACTTCACATAAACTAATTAATGATATTACGTCATTTAAGTCATCCCAAGAATTACTTGATACAATTTTAGATATGTTAGCAACGACTTCATCGTCAACACATAATATCTCAAGAGATACAAAATCAGCCACTAAATCCGTTAAAGAATTGCAGTCAGTAACAATCGGAATTAATGATTTTGTAAACATAATTAAAGGGATTTCTGATCAAACAAATTTACTTGCACTTAATGCGGCCATCGAGGCCGCTAGAGCCGGAGAGCAAGGACGAGGCTTTGCTGTTGTGGCAGATGAAGTAAGAACGCTCGCTCAGCGCTCTTCTGATGCATCTAACGAGATCTCTAATTTAATAGCTAAGGTCAATGAGCAAATGCAAAGCGTTGTAACTAACATTACTAACGTTAGCGAAGAAAGTGATGGCATTGCAAATAGCTCATCAGAAATTGATGCTACCGCTAAAAAGGTGGTTGAACTATCACAAAATATGTATAGCGTTATTGTTAATTCAAGTGCCGATGCATTTATTCAAACAGTAAAAATGGATCACATTGTATGGAAATACGATATTTATAAAGTCATTTTAGGGCAATCAAATAAGACTGCAGAAGACTTTTCTGATCATACCATGTGTCGTTTAGGTAAATGGTATTACCAAGGTGAAGGTGCATTAAAATATTCAAGCATTAACGACTTTAAAGCATTAGAGCAACCACATGAAGATGTCCATAAGAATGGCTTTGCTGCTTTAGAAGCATTCCAATTAGGCGATATCAATACTGCTGTAGAAAAAGTATCTCTTATGGAGCAAGCAAGTTTTAAAGTAGTGGACATACTTAGCGCTTTATCACACAAAATTATGGATTATAACTGTAAATAAAATAGTCAAAAAACACCTCACTTTGCATAGCGTTATGGTTCATAATCATTTGGCTATGCATACCAAACTTATATAAATTAATCACAAACTAATAACACCTCCACCTAAGCACTGCTGTTCAATAATTAAACTAACTAAATTATTAACCCTTTAAGTAATCATTAACTATATTTTTATGATAGCGGGTCACGGTTTACTGATTCATCTTACCAATTCAGCGGTATTAAAAACACTTAGCCACATTGCAGCAATAATGAGCACTGTCGTTTAAATACTCTTTTTTATTTAGGTTTTAATTATGTTTAAAGTTCATTTTAGTGTTGTATTCGCGACGTTATTTACTTTGCCCGTATGCTCACAAGAAGCGCAAACACAATCACTCGTGCAAAAAGCGTTAAGTAATGCGCCCACAATTATAAACTTATCAGCAAATCACCCTAACACCCTAGTAACGCCCGCTATTAATGAGCTCGATGCCAGCCCTGAGTCGGATTTAATTCGTTATGGGCGCTTATTAATTATTGATACCTATAAACAACTTCCCAATAACGTAAATAATAAGCTCAATTGTAGCACTTGCCATCTTAATGAAGGGCGTGTAGCCAAAGCCGCGCCTTATGTGGGCATGAATGTGGTATACCCTAAATATCGCTCTCGCAATGCACAAATAAACACCATTGAAGACAGAATTAACGGCTGTTTTCAACGCTCAATGAACGGTCAGCCACTGCCTACTAATTCAGTGCCAATGCAGGCTATTGTCAGCTACATGAACTTTTTATCACAAAATATAAAAACCAAAGACGACCTGCAAGGAAACACGGGCTTTGTCGCTATTAATAAAGAGCTAATACCAAACGCCGATAACGGAAAAACTCTTTACGTTCAGCACTGTGCAAGTTGTCACCAACTAGACGGTCAAGGCTTATATCCTAATAATACTTACATGTTCCCAGCCATTGCCGGCAGTCAGTCGTTTAATGATGGTGCAGGTATGGCACGCACTTACACCGCAGCGGCATTTATTAAAGGAAATATGCCATTGGGCCAAGAAGGCATGTTAACCGAGCAACAAGCTATTGATATTGCTTATTACTTTTCACATTTAGAACGCCCTATTTTTGCCAATAAAGCGGATGACTGGCCAAAAGGTGGCGCACCAAAAGACGTGCGTCGATAACAACGTACTGTAGCGTAATAATTTGCCACTTACTTATTTATCTTCTTGGAGCGATATAAAGTTAACAGCCACATTTTAAGTAAAAATACGCTGAAACAGTCATAACGATAATTATTCTGCTAAAAATGCAGTATAATTTTTAAGGATCACTAACTTAGGTATTACATGCGGTACACTTTCAATTTAATATGTTGTTTGCTACTACAAACCATTGGTTTTAGTGCATCTGCTGTAACACTAAACGAAAATGACAGCTTACAATTAAAATCAGCTATTTGGCATCAAGTAGATTTAGCTAAACCAACCCAAGGTGAGCAACTCGTTAATGCCTATGACAATGTTAATACTCCCATCACTTCGCTGTACAGTGCGAATGGCAGTGCAATAGCAAAAATTAGTTTAACCACAACGAGCGCTGGACGCTGGTATATAATACCCCAAGTTAATTACTTAGATAGTGGCGTTGCTTTTTATCAAGATGCTAGTGGGATCAGAAAAGTCGCTGACTTTTCACAAGATAGTGCCATCCCATCAGCCATTGTAATGCACAGCCGAGCTTTTGAATTACAACTAGAAGCTAATTCACACGGTGTTTTATGGCTTTATGTTAATGCTAAGCACTTTGCCAAACCTGTCAGCATTAACGTTATTCCTCAATCTAGGTTTGTTAAACTTCAGTTTTATATCAATTCATTAAGCTTAGTGTCTATAACGATAATGCTGACCTTGGCTTGCATGGCCTTGATCATGTTTTTTAAAACACGACATCGCGTGGCATTATTTTGTGCAGGTTACATAGGGTTACATGGCATTGGTTGGGCATTCGCAGCGGGGATAGCTGCGCTACTTTTTAATTACCATGCGATTAACACCCATTACTTTGGCATGTATATTTTTGCCTTTGCTATTGCCTCTGCCAGCTCATTTGCCTATTACTTATTTAACTTTGACCAACATACCCGTTCTGGTATTAGCCGATTTTTAAAGTACTTTTCCATAACGGCACTTGCCTGTGGTTTTTTAAACCTATTTTTATCCTTCCATTGGGTGTTCTATTTAGCTCACTTCCTCGCTGCAATTTGGGTGTATTTAAGCTTAAAGCTTGGCTTTACAATGCTGGGGATGAAGGACTTTAGAGCGAAATACTTTTTAACTGGCAACCTTGTTTATAGCTTATCCTTGGTTATTTTTATTTTATCGCACCTAAATTTAATAGAAATAAGTTCACCTGAATTATGGGTGCTTATTGCTCTGGCCATTGATTGTATCTGTATTTTGCTTTCTTTATCTGAATGGCTAAAAATAAAGCAAAACAATTATATAAAAGCGCTAGAGTTATCACGCATAGATCCACTCACCAAAGTAGGAAACCGGCTGCAATTACAACAAGTGCTCGATAACTTAGATAATTTTTACCTCATAGTGTTTATAGATTGCGACAATATTAAAAGCGTTAACGATCACCTAGGTCATGCTCACGGTGACAAACTACTCATTGAAGTTACACGGTTAATTAAAAGCGCGTTAGCCGATAAAGGTGAGGTATGCAGAACTGGCGGTGATGAGTTTATTTGTGTGTGTAACGTTAAATCAGCACAACAGCTCGGCCAACTCACCCTGAGCATCAACGAATCGTTAAATTATATTCATCAACAAGTACAGAAAAACTGGCCCCTATCAGGCCTGAGCTATGGCATAGCAAGTAGTGAGGAATGTAATGACTACAAAGCCTGCTTAACCTTAGCCGACCAACGAATGTATACATTAAAGCACCAACGTAAAAACAAACGCCAACACGTTTAGTGTTATTACAGGCACAAAAAAGGACGCCTTGAGACGTCCTAATATAGAATAATGGTGGAGAGAGAGGGATTCGAACCCTCGTTAGGGATTAACCTAAACACACTTTCCAGGCGTGCGCCTTCAGCCACTCAGCCATCTCTCCACAATGTTGCATTGCAACAGCGCGCTATAGTATGAAATACACTTGCTTGGTGCAAGGCCTTTTTAACATCACGCTTTTAACTGCTCAATAATCAAACTAACCACCTATAAGCAAATAAAAAAGGCGATACCTGAGTATCGCCTTTATCTAATGCATTATATTGCCATCTATTATTTTGCCATATTGGCTGTAAAATCAAGCATGCGATTTAATGATTTAAGTGCGCCTTCGCGCAAATCCATGTCAACAAACACTTCTTTACCGCTGGCATCAATCAGTGCTTCCTCAATCGCTTGTAAGCCATTCATTGCCATCCATGGGCAGTGAGCGCAAGTTTTACACGTAGCGCCGCTACCGGCCGTTGGAGCTTCGAAAAACTCTTTCTCTGGGCATAGTTGCTGCATTTTATAAAAAATACCGCGATCGGTGGCTACAATAAACTTTTTATTAGGCATAGTTTGCGCTGCTTTAATTAGCTGGCTAGTAGAGCCAACTGCATCGGCTAATTCAACAATTTCAGCCGGTGATTCTGGATGCACAAGTACGCCCGCATCTGGGTGCAATGCCTTCATGTCTTTTAAGGCTTTGGTTTTAAATTCGTCATGTACGATACATGCGCCGTTCCACATGATCATATCGGCACCGGTATTCTTTTGAATATAGCTGCCTAAATGCTTATCTGGGCCCCAAATAATTTTTTCGCCTTGCTCATCTAAGTGCTCTACTATTTCAAGTGCACACGATGAGGTAACAATCCAATCAGCACGCGCTTTAACCGCGGTAGAGGTGTTAGCGTATACCACCACTTTACGATCTGGGTGTTGATCACAAAATGCTGAAAATTCATCAACAGGGCAACCAATATCTAATGAACAAGTCGCTTCAAGTGTTGGCATAACCACAGTTTTATTGGGGGTTAAAATTTTAGCGGTTTCACCCATAAAACGTACGCCCGCGACAATGATCATGTCGGCTTCGTGTCTAGCGCCAAAGCGTGCCATTTCTAGTGAATCGGCTACACAACCGCCTGTTTCTTCAGCGAGTGCCTGAATTTCAGGATCAGTGTAATAATGAGCAACAAGTACCGCGTTTTTTTCTTGCAGTAACTGCTTTATTCGCGCTTTATATTCGCCTTTTTCGTCTTGTGTTAACGGAGCTGGCTTAGGAGGAAAGATATAGCCTTCTGGCATAATAGTTTGAGCTAAACTCATTGTTCTCGACCACTTTATTTACAGTGTAATTAATAGTGCAAATTATACGAGAAACGAACACTAAATAATAGCAATCTAACAAGGCAGTTTATAAATAAAAATTAGGGAGATAGTCGGAAATATTTTATATCGAAGAAAGTGTAACAGAAGTGGTGGGTCATGATGGACTTGAACCATCGACCAATGGATTAAAAGTCCACTGCTCTACCAACTGAGCTAATGACCCGCTCTGATTTACTTATAAAAGTAAGTACGCGTAAATCCGCCGATTATAACCATTCAATAGAGAATGGTGGGTCATGATGGACTTGAACCATCGACCAATGGATTAAAAGTCCACTGCTCTACCAACTGAGCTAATGACCCGCTCTTTTTGTCGCATTTCGAGTGGGGTTACCATTCGTTTGCTGCGGGCGCTTATAATACTTATTTATAAAATGAGTGCAACCGAAATTGTCTCTTTTTTTAAGTTTTTATGTCTAGTTGAGCAATTTTAGACCGCTTATGACAAAAAGCAGTCTAATCAAGCATCAACATTTATTTTGATAAGCGTTCTGTGGCTAATTTAGCAGCAGTTGTACTTGGGTACTGATTGATAAGCTCATTCAGTATTTTTTGTGCTTCTGCCTTCAAACCTTGCTCTTGTAAAAGTGTACCAAGCTTTAACATCGCATCTGGGCGTTTATTTGAATTTGGAAATTCGTTAACAACTACTTTAAAGTGCTCGGCTGCTTTTACACCGTCATTTTTAATCGTTAATAGTTGTCCCAGCCAATAATGTGCGTTTGAGGTGTACACTGAATTTGGATACGTTGTTAAGAACGCTTGAAATTCTGGAATAGCTTGGTCGTAGCGTTTATCTTTCATTATAAGCGCAACAGCACGTTCGTACGCTTCGTTTTCAGATAAATCACTGCTGTAGCTCTGCTCATTACTAGGCTGTGTGTAGTCTGTTGTAGGCGCTGGAGCCGTCGGCTTTGCATAAGCTTGGCTAACACGGTTCTCAATTTCTTGATAAAGCTCGCGTTGACGCTGGAGTACTTTTTCAAGCTTATAGCTTTGCTCTTCAGTTACTCCGCGTATTTGACTAACTTCATCTTGCAGTAAATTGAGCTGTTGCTGTAACTCTACTTGTAAAAAATTACGCTGTTGCATCATACTTTCAAGTGTTGCTAAACGCTTTTCAATGCTTGACTGTGAACTTGCAGCTTCTGAAACAGGAGCGGGAGCAGCCATTAACTGGGTGCTCCCGCTCAATATCATGGCTGCCAAAATAATTTTCGGCTTCATAATATCTCTTATCTTAGTAAACTAGTACCGCACGGCGGTTTTTAGCGAAAGCTGCTTCTGTGCGAGTCTTAACCATTGGCTTTTCTTCGCCGTAGCTAACTACTGACATTTGGCTTGCAGAAACACCTAAGCTTTGTAGGTATTTTTCAACTGCTTGTCCACGGTGCTCACCAAGTGCAATGTTGTACTCTGGCGTACCGCGCTCATCTGCGTGGCCTTCAATTAATACTTTAACAGAAGGATTTTTAACTAAAAACTCAGCGTGTGCACGAAGTAAGTCTGCATATTTGCTTTCAACTGTCGCTTTATCAAAGTCAAAGTAGATAATTTGCTCTTGACGAAGCGCTTCGTACTTTTGACGAAGTTGCTCTTCTGCTTGTTGCTCTGGCGTCATTGTGGCTACTTCAACTGTATCCGTTGTTGTTTGCTCAACAGTTGCTTGGTTTGACTGGTTAGCTGCATTTTCGTCGATATCTGAAGATGAGCTACAAGCTGCTAGTGTCATTACTGGCACAGCAATTAGCAGGCCTTTAAGTATTTTGTTAAGTTGCATTGAGTAGATTCCTATTTTGAGTAAACCAGCAATTATTACTGTAAATATGGCGACCAAGCCGGTGCCTTTACTTGTCCATCAAGCACAGGTAAACGTGCTTTAAAACGGCCGTCCATCGATACTAGCGCAAGTACCTGTTTATTATTGTGGAGCGTGCTGTATATAATCATCGAGCCATTCGGCGCTATGCTCGGTGATTCGTCAAGGCGAGTTCGTGTTAAAACTTGAAACGCACCTGTAGCCAACTCTTTCTTAGCAAGATGATACTGTCCGTTAGTACGGTTTACCATCACTAATTCTTTTCCGTCTGGCGAAATAGAACCCGCTAGGTTCATGTCACCGTCAAAGGTTAATCTTTGCGTTCTGCCAGTTTTTAAATTTAACTTATAAATCTGAGCATTACCACCCCTTTCCGACGTAAATACTATATCTTCACCATTTGGGTACCACGAAGGTTCGGTATCTATACTACGATGGCGTGTTAATCGCGTCTCTTTACGTGTTAGTAAGTCTAATAAGTAAACCTCAGTTGCACCAGTTTTATCTTTTGACAGCACTAGCAGTAACTTTTTACCATCTGGCGAGAACTGCGGCGCGCCGTTAATTCCCTTGTAGCTGGTGATCAATTCGCGTTTACCAGTATAAATGTCTTGAATGTAAATTTGGCTCTGGCGATTTTCAAAGGTTACATACGCTAACTTAGTACCGTCAGGTGACCAAACCGGTGACATTAATGGCTCTTTTGAACGCAATAATACTTGTTCATTAAAACCATCGTAATCAGCAACCACTAACTGATAAGGCTTTTCTTCGGTATCACGTACAATAACATAGGCTATTTTTGTTAAAAACGCGCCTTTTTCGCCAGTTAGCTTTTCATAAATAACATCACTAATGCGGTGCGAGTATCGACGAAATCCAGTTTCACCAATTACGCTTTGACGTGCTTCTAAAATATGGTCTTGGCTTTGAACAAGCTTACCGTTGCTCATCATTTGTGTTTCACCGCCAGTAATTTGGCCGCGAATAACATCAACAAGCTCATAACGTACTAAGTAACGTCCGTTGGTTTGCTGTTCTACTTCACCCACTAAAACCGCTTCAACGCCTTTATTAACCCAAGCGCCGTAATCAATATCGCCGTCTTTATGTGGTTGTTGAGGCATTTGTGAAACGCTAACTGGCTTAAATTTACCACTGCGCATTAGATCAGCAGCAATAACATCGCTAAGCTGCTCTGGAATAGGGCCAATACCTTGGTATTTAAAAGGCACAATCGCAATCGGTCTTGCACCGTCTATTCCTTCAGTAATAACAATTTCAAGTGCCGCGTGTGCAACGCCCTGAAACCCTAATATTAAAACTAAACAGGCTATTTTAATTTTGTTAAACATGTCATCCCTTAAAACTCTGGCGCGATGGTTATATTAATATTCTTTAATTGTTCGAATACGTCTTTATCTTTCGATACCGGTAATGTGTCAGCCATGCGAACCGCTCTTAAAGCAGCTTCACACACTAACTTATCACCGCCTAACGACTTAACCTGCGTAACCAAGCCATTAAACCCAAGACGGAGATTAATGCGGCATTGCTGGTTTTTCATTTTTTCATCAATTAATAAGTTTTGCTGAATACGCGCCATAATTAATGCACGGTATTTATCAACTTCACTCACTACTTGCTGTTGACGTATTTTATTACGAGCAGCCTGCTCTTTGGCAAGTTGCTCTTGCAGTATTTGTTCTTGCAATGCTTGCTGACGTTTACGCTCGGCTTCTTCAGCACGTTTTTTACGCTCTTCTTCCGCTTTTTTAAGCGCGGCTTCTTCGGCTTTGCGTTTGTCGGCAGCCGCTTTAGCAGCATCTTCAGCCTCTTGCTTTTGCTTTTGCGCTTGTTTGGCCTTTGCTCGCTCACGTTGTTCTATTTCGCGGGCTTTTTTAGCTTGAGCTTCGGCTTCAGCTCTTTCTTTCTCTTTAGCTTTGCGCTGCTGCTCTAGCTTTTTAATGCGTCTTGCTTCAGATTCACTTTGCTTACGTGCGTCTGCTGCGCGGCGTTCTAAATCACGAATGCGTTTATCTTCAGCGCGCCTTTTATCTTCTTCTTTTTTGCGTAACTCAGCAATTTTTTGCTCAACCTGCTGTTGATCCACGGTCACAGCAGACACCGCATTTTCTGGCTCAGGAATGGCGGCATTAAGCGTCACTTCCATTACTTTAGGTTTAGGTGGATGAATGTTTGCTGATGCATACAAAAATCCCCCTAATGCTAAATGCAGTATTACTGATTTGATTAACGACGTATTCATATGACTACTTGGTCCCCTCAAAGGATTCGGTCATTAAGCCTACCGATGGTACACCTGCATTCTTCAAAAAATCCATAAGCAGTAACACTTCTTGATACGACACTTTGCCTGAGCCTTTAATCATTACTGGAGTATCAGGGTTTTTCATTAGTTGTAGTTTAATTACAGCGGCTACATCTAATGCTTCCATTGGCTCTTCCGGATCAGTACCTATGCTTACATAATACTTACCTTGCGAATCAATAGAGGCAATAATGGGCGGCGTATCTTTGGTATCAACCAAGTCTGACTCTTCCATTTTTGGTAGGTCTACTTTTACGCCATGGGTTATCAATGGCGCAGTGGCCATAAATATAATAAGCAACACCAACATTACATCAATGTATGGTACTACATTAATTTCTGCGACTGGGCGACGCTTTTTACGCTGGTACATTCGCTTGAGCCTCTATTTGGGTAGCTGCTTGACGGTGTAAAATATTGGCAAATTCTTCCATAAAGTTAATGTAATGAGATTCTAACTTTTCAACTTTATTAGCAAATCGGTTATAGGCAATAACGGCAGGAATAGCCGCAAATAAACCCATCGCTGTTGCAATCAAAGCTTCTGCTATACCTGGTGCAACCATTTGTAAGGTTGCTTGTTTTACTTCACCTAAGGCAATAAAGGCATTCATAATACCCCATACTGTACCAAACAAACCTATGTAAGGGCTAATTGACCCAACGGTTGCTAAAAACGATAAGCTTGATTCTAGTTTTTCTATTTCACGAGAAAGCGCAACCCGCATTGAACGGTGCGTGCCTTCCATAACAATGCCTGCACTTTGAAAGGTATTTTTTTTGTGGCGTGCAAACTCTTTAAAACCTGAGGTGAATAACGCTTCAATACCCGTTGATTGACCACCGCGTGATGAAATTTCGTTATATAGCTTACTTAAGTCAACACCAGACCAAAAACGTTGCTCAAATTTTTTGGCATTTGCTAAGGCGTCAGAGATGGCTTTTTTACGTTGAAAAATAATAGCCCACGACATAACCGACATAGCAACCAACGCTAGCATTACTAATTGCACAAGCAAACTGGCTTCTAGAATTAGATCTAAAAAATTAAGCCCTGATCCCACGTTAAACTCCTAAATAATTAAAAACATCAAATTGATTTATTTGAGTAAGGTAACTTTGTAACACATTAGCCACCATTAAAGTTCAGCTAGTGTATCTAGTGTATTTACTGCTGACAACGATATTGCTGTGAATAGCCAACAAAAAACGTTAAAAAAATAGTTTTACTACTTAACTCTTGTTTTACTGTATAAATAAATAACAATAAAGCTATCTGTAAGCCCGCTTAATTTCACTAAAGAGTCACAAAAATACGCTGTTTATTCAAAATTAATGCATAAGCACTCATAAACACTACACACTTACCTTAACGTAATAGTAAAACTAATACCGAACGTTTATATGTTAATATACATAAACAAAGCATTTCATTAACTTATAGAATTAATGGTTAATTAACATGCAACATTAAGTAAAAACAGAAAACCCCTGCTATTAGTTTTTTTAATCTGAAAATATAAATTTTCTAGTTTGAACAAATTCTGCCGCTTCGGTATTATTCTCCCATACCGAGCTAGCGCATTAAATGAAAGCTATTTCATTGAATCCAGTTCTTCGTAATATGATTTATTTCGTATTACTTTTTTACTTCTTGGGGTATGACCTCAATAAGTAAAACGTAGTTCCCTAGATTACTTCCTTAAACTTGTTGTTTGCCCGCATTATTTGCGGGCTTTTTTTTGCCCGCAATTTGTCAAATCAGCTACACTCGGCCTCAGTAACGTTACAGCAGGCGCACAATAGCCTGATATGTCTTAACGCTCAGTGAATTATTGGCAAAGTAAAATACGTCTAAATTTAGCTTTTGCTCATACTAAAAAGCCACTGTCGTTAAAATGACAGTGGCTTTAGAAAGAGTCTAGTTATTCTGGTTATTTAATCTTTTTTAGGTAACAAGCCAAAATGGTGGTACGCATTATCAGAGACAATTCGCCCTCGCGGCGTACGCTGAATAAATCCTTGTTGAATTAAAAAGGGTTCAATCACATCTTCTATGGTTTCTTTCTCTTCGCCTATTGCCGCGGCTAAGTTGTCAAGGCCAACAGGGCCACCCATAAACTTTTCGATGATGGCGAGTAAATATTTACGATCCATGTAATCAAAACCGCTTTTATCAACGTCAATCATGTCGAGGGCTTGTTGGGCCACCTCAGCATTAACCGTACCGTCTGACTTTACTTGGGTGTAATCGCGCACTCGGCGCAATAAACGATTTGCAATACGTGGCGTACCGCGCGAACGTTTGGCTATTTCGGCCGCGCCATCGTCACACATTTCTAAACTAAGATAATGCGCTGAGCGCCCCACAATATGCGATAAGTCTTCCACAGAGTAAAACTCTAAGCGCTGAACAATACCAAAACGGTCACGCAGTGGAGAAGTTAATGATCCCGCACGGGTAGTTGCACCAATGAGTGTAAATGCGGGTAAATCAAGCTTAATAGAACGCGCTGCAGGGCCTTCACCTATCATAATATCGAGCTGGTAATCTTCCATTGCCGGGTAGAGTATTTCTTCAACTTGCGGGCTCAAACGGTGAATTTCATCAATAAACAGTACATCACCCTCTTCAAGGTTAGTGAGCAATGCGGCTAAATCGCCCGCTTTTTCAAGCACAGGTCCAGACGTGGTTTTAATATTTACGTTTAATTCGTTCGCCACAATATTAGCAAGCGTGGTTTTACCTAAGCCTGGTGGGCCAAATATCAATAAGTGATCCAACGCTTCGCTACGACTGCGCGCAGCTTCAATAAATATTTCCATTTGTTGCTTAACATGCGGCTGACCACGATAGTCGGCCAATAACTTAGGCCTAATAGCACGGTCTATGGTGTCTTCGTTGGTTTTTTCAGCAGCATCTATTAAGCGATCAGCTTCGATCATAATTTACTCACAGCATTGATTTCAAAGATTCTTTAATTAGAACCTCAGTCGACATATCGGGTTTGCTTACTGATTTTACTGCTTTTTGCGCTTGTGGCAATTTATAACCGAGCGCCACTAACGCCGAAACCGCATCATCGGCCGCATTATTGGCTATAGTTGCATCGCTCGCAGGCTCTATTACGGCGCTATCGCTAAATGGGGTAAATAAGTCATTACCCCAATTTTTTAATCTGTCTTTCATTTCGAGCACTAAGCGCTCTGCGGTCTTTTTGCCCACCCCTGGCAATTTAACCAAGGCAGTGGCATCTTCATTATTTACACAACTTACAAACTGCTGCGCCGACATGCCCGACAAAATGGCTAAGCCTAATTTAGGCCCTACTCCATTGGCTTTTAACAGCTCTCTAAATAACGCACGTTCGGTTTTATTATTAAAGCCAAACAATAACTGTGCGTCTTCGCGTACTACAAAATGAGTGTACACAATGGCGTTGTCGCCTACTTTAGGCAAATCGTAAAAACAGGTCATTGGCATTTGTACTTCGTAGCCAACGCCGCTCACTTCTAATAGTATTTCTGGGGGCTGTTTTTCAACTAACACGCC
This sequence comes from Pseudoalteromonas sp. SM9913, assembly GCF_000184065.1. NCBI lineage: Bacteria > Pseudomonadati > Pseudomonadota > Gammaproteobacteria > Alteromonadales > Pseudoalteromonadaceae > Pseudoalteromonas > Pseudoalteromonas sp. SM9913. The sequence continues at coordinate 1,264,109 of NC_014803.1, read as the reverse complement.
GTTTAAGCGACCTATCATTGTTATTTCCTTAGACGTCCTCTAACGGTTTTGCTTGCGCTACCCGCTAGTTTTATTAAATTTTGTTCAGAGTGGGCATGGCAAATTGCAATTGCAAGCGCATCCGCCGCATCGGCTTGCGGCGTACCTGGCAGTTTAAGTATGTTTTTAACCATATGTTGAACTTGCGATTTATCTGCCCCACCGTTACCCACAACGGCTTGCTTTATTTGCCGTGCTGAGTATTCAAAAACCGGTAAGTCGGCCATAGAGGCACCGACAATCGCAGCACCACGGGCTTGACCTAGCTTTAAAGCAGAATCAGGGTTATGCGCCATAAATACTTTTTCTATAGCAAATGTTTCAGGCGAAAATTGCTCTATAAGTTGCGTAATGCCCTGGTAAATCATTTTAAGTCGGGTGGGAAAGTCATGATCGGCTAATTTAATACAGCCACTGCCTAAGTATGTAAACTTGGCACCTTGATGCGCAACCACACCGTAACCCGTTAAACGCGAGCCCGGATCGATCCCTAAAATTATGGCCAAACAGCACTCTCATTATTGTTATTTATTAATAGTGCTAATAATGCCAGAGCACTGTATAAATTACCAGTACAAAGCAAAAACAAAAATGCCTACTTAAAAAGTAGGCATTTAAACGCTATTTGGCCGCAAAGTTTACGCTAAAGCGCGCACTAAGCTTTGAGTATTTTGTTTAAGCGTACGGGCAATCATAAAATAGCCTAACCCTGCTACAAACACGCCACCAGCAACGGGGCCAATAACCCAAATATTAGGATGCAGCTTACCTGCCAAATCAAACATTTGCTGCTGTACTATTAACAGTGCTATATCACTGAAAAATGCAGCCACCAGTCCGGCTAAACCGCCCAGTAATAAAAACTCATACAAGGTGGCATTCTTTATTAATCGGCTTTTAGCGCCTAACGTACGCAATATTACAATTTCTTGCATGCGCTCACCTAAGCTTGCTTGCACCTGCGATATAAGTACCAACGCGCCACACAACACCACAATAGCCAGTACAAAGCCAATAGCTAACGACACTTGCTCAATAGTCGATTGAATTTGTTTAACAAAGTTGTCTACATCAATCGCTGTAATAGTAGGGTATGCTCGCAATAGCTGGCTAAAGTCGCGCTTTTGCTCAGGCTCAATACGTACTGATGAAATATACGTGGCCGGAAAGCTGCTCAACACATCAGGGCTTAAAATAATGAAAAAGTTAGGTTTAAGCGTGGCCCAATTAACTTTACGTACACTGGTAATTTTAGCGTCGAACGACTGCGCACCAATTAAAAACGTGAGGGTATCGCCCATTTTCACATCAAGGCGCTTCATCATCGACTCTTCAAGTGAGGCCTCAGCTACTGCGTCATCGCCAAACCACTGGCCATCTATAATGTCATTTTGTGAGGGGACTTCGTTAAGCCAAGTTAAGTTAAGCTCGCGGCCAATGCCTGAGCGGGCTTCTTCGTCTTTTTTCTCGTTGTCTTGCAATGACACTTCACGTGCTACTGCTTCGCCATTTACTGCATTCACGCGGCCACGAATCGTTGGGTAAAACTCCGACACTTGAATGCCTTTTTGCGCTAAGTATTCATTTACCGGATCCAGCTCATTTTGCGTAATATTAACCAAAAAGGCATTAGGTGCATCGCTTGGTAACTGAGACTGCCAATCCGAAATAATGTCGTTTTTTAGCACAATTAAAAACAACAGTAATTTAATCGCTAGCGAAAAACTAATTAGCTGCACCGCATTAACGTTGGCGCGCTTTTGAATAGACGCAATAGCCAACGACCAGCTGTTACCTGGCTTTAAGCCAAGCTTTCGGCCCCCGCCAAATATTAATTTAGAAATTAAAAACAACACTAAAATAAGCGCAAGCGTTGAGGCAAATAAAATAAGGGTAATTTTAATATTGTTACTAAATAACCACATTAATAAAAATACCGTTAAGGCGCTAAGCCCTAAATGGATTTTACTTACCGCAAGGCGGTCGCCTAAATTACGGCGAAGCACTCTAAGTGGTGGAATATCAAATAAATCTAACAATGGCTTAATAGAAAACATAACCGCACAAATAACCCCGGTGCTAATAGCCACTAACCACGGTTTAAACCCTGCCATGGGCAGTTCGGTTCCCATGCTTTTTGCAAGGTAACCAGTTGCAACTTCTTGTAAACCGTAACCAATAGCAAGGCCAACGACTACCGCCATGGTACACACCATTAATAAGTGCATAAGGTAAATTTTGCGGATCATATCGCGGCTGCCACCTAAGGTTTTCATCATTGCGACTGGGTCATATTGGCGCTCACAATAGCGCTTAGCCGATACTGCAATAGCAACCGCGGCTAATATAATGCCCAGCAAACCTGCTAACAATAAAAAGCTTTCGGCTCTGTTTAAGCTATTTGAAATAGGAGACTGGCGGTCTTTTACACCATACCAGTTTTGGTTTTCTTTGAGTTGCGGCTTTAACCAATCGTAAAAACTATTGATGTCGTTTTCATCACCTGCATATAACTGGCGGTAAAATACACGACTGCCTGGCTGTATTACTTCGGTTTTTGCCACATCATCTATGTTTATGAGCACCCTACGGCTACTAGAGAACACATTAAATGGCGCGTCGGGTTCTTCTACAATCACCTTTTCAACGTTAAATAACGCGGCACCTAATTCAACTTGGTCGCCTACGTTTATGTTTAAGCTATAAAAAACTGACTCACTTAACCATACGTTACCAGGGCTTGGCGCACCGGGGGCAACCTCAGTTTGAGCATTCAAACCCGACTTAACTTTCAATTGGCCTTTAAGCGGGTAACTGTTTGATGCAGCCTTTACCGAGCTAAACTGCATTTGATCGTTTGCAAACAGCATAGTGTCAAAGTACACCATTTGTGCAGTTTGTAAGTTTTGTTGTTCTGCTTTGGTTATAAAGGCGGTATCTATGGCGTGATTGCTGGCAAGAACACGATCTGCTGCTATAAATGCACTGCTTTTTTGTGCAATACTTTGTGCAATTCGCTCAGTTACCATAGATAAAGTAAGCACGGTTAATACCGCTAAAGCAATGGCAGCACTTATTACGGTTAGTTCACCGCGGCGAAACTCACGAGAAAATAATTTAAGCGCTAATTTAGCCCACATTTGCCATTTCCTCTGTTGAATTTTGTACCAGCTCCCCCGCCTCTATTTGAATAATGCGTTCACATTTTTGTGCTAAGGCTTCATCGTGAGTGACTAAAATGAGGGTTGTACCGTTTTGCTTATTTAAATCAAATAATAACGACTCAATCATATGGCCATTTTTGCTATCTAAGTTAGCTGATGGCTCATCGGCAAACAATATTTTTGGTGAACCCACAAATGCACGGGCAATCGCAACACGTTGTTGCTCACCACCAGATAACTGCGACGGGTAATGATCAACCCGATGGCTTAAGCCTACTTTTTCAAGCAAAGCGAGCGCTTGTTCTTTGGCGTCTTCTTTACCTGCAAGCTCTGCCGGTAGCATCACGTTTTCAAGTGCAGTTAAACTTTGTACCAACATAAAAGACTGAAACACAAAGCCAACTTTTGCAGCTCTGAGTGCGGCCCGCGCTTCTTCGTCTAATTCGTGCAGCGGCTCCCCATCTAACATTACTTCACCGCTGCTTGCCGTATCAAGCCCTGCTAATAAACTTAATAAAGTGGATTTACCTGAGCCCGACGTGCCAACAACAGCAACAGACTCACCGTGCTTGACATTAAAGCTGATGTCGCTGAGGATGGACAACTCACCTTCAAGGGTAGATACAACTTTAGACAAACCATTTACTTGAATTATATTTAATTGAGAAAGCGCTGACATATGACTCATTCAATCCTACGTTTTGTATTTATTTTATTTTTAGTTATTAACCCGCTTACTGTGGCAGCTAACAACACGATTTTAATACTTGGTGACAGTTTAAGCGCAGCCTATGGCTTAAAACAAGAACAAGGCTGGGTGCAATTGTTACAAGATAAATACGATGCCGAGCAACGTAATCTCAATTTAGTTAATGCCAGTATTAGCGGTGAAACCACTGGTGGCGCCCTGCGCAGACTTGATGCATTGCTTGAGCAATATCAACCAACTCATGTGCTCATAGAGCTTGGCGCTAATGACGGTCTACGCGGTTTCCCAATTACTAAAATGCAAGACAACTTGACCGCTCTAATTGAAAAAAGCCAAGCAATAGATGCACAAACCGCGCTAATGGAAATTTATATTCCACCTAACTATGGCCCACGTTACAGTAAAATGTTCACCGATAGCTTTGCCAGTGTTAGCAAAGCCACAGGCTCGTATTTAATGCCGTTTTTTGTACTTAAAGTAGCAGGCAAAAGCGAGCTAATGCAAAACGATAACTTACACCCTAACAAAACTGCGCAACCAATACTACGAGATGAAATGTATAACACGATCAACCAGTGGTTAAATAAAGAGTAAAGCCGTGTAAAACTTCTGGCGCAAGCGCTTAATATTAAACGCTTGCGCAATAAACATCCAAACAAACAAATGCTTATTGATTTTTTTAAAAATACACGTACTATTGCAGTCGAAGTCGGTATGTGGCGCAGCTTGGTAGCGCACTGTCATGGGGTGGCAGGGGTCGAGAGTTCGAATCTCTCCATACCGACCATTTAAAACTCTTCAGAATTCAGTTTCATCCAATAAAAACCATTTTACTTTCGTACTAGCTAATTTAATAATAAAAAATATCGCACATTTATCGCACCAACCAATTTATTGACTGTTTTCCTGCTTTTTATGATTTCAAAGATATTGAGATTATGTGACCCCACAGTTAAATACTTTTCAAATAATAAAGAAGCACGTAACTGCTTTAATTATTGATGTATTGGTTTGAGGTCATTGATATGCAGCTATGAGTAGATGCTAAATAGCCGTAATGTCTGAAGTCAAGATTTACCCCTATGGTTTTCTTCAACTCAAGCTCAACGGTGTAACAAAATAACGTATGTTATACATACAGCTCACCGAATGTTCCATAGATACCGGCGGGAGTTAGAAAGCGTTTGAGAAGAAGTTTCATTTTGGAGCTTTCTTACACGCATAGCCCTCCCCGCAGGGTGCGGGTTACAAACTATTCAAATAAACTACTCTTTCAATATTTTGTCAATATTTCTTAAGCTTTGTATTGCTAGTATCAATTCATTCTTTGTTGGTGTAGTTATATTGCTTAGTGTATTAAGCTTAAATACGTTATTAAGCTTACATGTTTCAGATTTAATTAAATCCATCTTTCCATTAAGTGATTCATTATCGAATACAAGCTTTCGGTATGCATTTCTATTTTTCTCAAGCTCTTTTGTTAATTCTATAGTTTTATTATGAGCATTGAGATAAAGTTTATCAGCTTCAAGCAGTATTAGCTTATTGCACCAATAAGTATCGCAATTAAAAATCGCGACAAAGCTGCTGCCGTTTGTGTTAAGACTTCAGGCAAAGTTTACTTTGGTAGCGAGTGCCACACATAAATAGGCGTTTGGTAGAAATATTTAAGTTTGATCACTTTAGTTGGTTTATGTAATGGCAAAGCGAAGGTATTACTCACCATGGTCATTTTGTTAGCTACATCATATTTGAGTCTATCTTCAAACGCTAGCATACCAACAGGAAACAAGTAACACACCTGAGTAGACGCAGTACTGTGATAAGCATTTTTGAAGTCTTTGCGATAAAGAGTAAGGTTATTTAAACCCAAACTATATTTAATACGCACTAAAACCAACATACCCCAACCCGATCCTAAATCAATGTGCCTTTTTTAACCATAATGACTCGCTAAAATATAAGAAGAAACTATTAAAATGGGCATTTATATAACATGATCTTTCGCTAGATTTGCTGTTCATTACTTGTTCGACTATTACTATATTATGGGAACTAAATTTACTTGCGGGATGCTTGATGGACCTTAAAAAAGTAAATAAAAAATCTAACTCACCAAGTTTAACTGTAAATATGGATGAAGCATTTTTAACTCAACTAGTTAATTGTTTACCCATGGGGGCAATGGTAGTTAATACTGATGCTCAGATCCTTTTTGCCAATAATCAACTGTCTGAAATACTGGGCTATGAGGATTCAGAACTCATAGGGATGAACATAGATAATTTACTTCCAGCTCAATTTAAAGCCAATCATACCCACTTGATGAGTCAGTTTTTTGCTAACCCTCGAAAACGCTTAATGGGTGAAGGCCGTGAGTTATTTGCGAGTCAAAAAAGTGGTAAGCAAATCCCAATTGAAATAGGTTTAAACCCAATACAAGGACAACAAGAATTAGTTTTAGCCACACTGGTTGATATATCGCAAAGGCTGCGCGCTAATAATATGTTTCAACGCTCTATTCAAGCTGCACCACATGGTGTGTTAATAGTTGACCAAGCGGGCATTATTCAAGCGGTTAATCAATCGTTATGTAAATCTTTTGGTTACAGTGAAATAGAACTACTCGATAAAAAAATGGAAATGTTATTACCGCAGCGCTACCAAGGGCATCACTCAGCACTTCGTCATTCATTTCACCGTGAACCCAGTGTAAGAAGTATGGGAGTAGGTAGAGATTTAACCGCGTTACACAAAGACGGTAAAGAATTCCCGGTTGAAGTAGGCTTGAGTCCTTTTATAAACACCAATGATGAAGACATGGTGTTTGTCTCGTTGTTAGATATAACAGAACGAAAACAAATGGAAACTGAGCTAAGAGAAAATAACACTAGCCTGAAAGAGTTTACCTATGTGGCCTCTCATGATTTACGCTCTCCATTGCGTGGCATTTCAAACTTAATTGAATGGATAAAAGAAGATTTAGGCACTACCACGCCTGAAGTAGAGTACAACTTAACGCGTATTGATGATCGTATTCATAAAATGGAGACGTTAATTGATAATTTATTGGCCTATGCAAGAGCTGGCAAAGCTACCCTAGATACTCAAGTAATCGATATGCATAAATTAATCTCTAACGTTACCGAACTATTAGATTTACCTGCTGGAATGAAGCTTCATAAAGACGTTCAATTAGATACTATCGTCACTGCATGGACGCCACTTGAAACCGTTGTCCGCAATTTATTAAGTAACGCCATTAAACATCACGACAGTAAAGAGGGAACTATAGAGATTCGTTGTGTAGCAGAAAATACGCTTTGCCATATCACTGTGACTGATGATGGCCCCGGTATACCACCAGAAGCTTACGAACGTATTTTTAGTTTATTTCAAACAACCTCTGACGATAAGTCAGGCTCAGGTATTGGGCTGTCTATTAGTCGGCGTCTGGCACAAGCTCATGGTGGGCGCATTTCCGTTAGCTCAAATGAACCGCAAAAAGGGTCTACATTTCATGTTTGGTGGCCGCGCTTTGCAAGGAAAGAGAATTTATGATCAAAAATCTATCTATACTGCTTGTTGAAGACGATGATGTTGCCGCGGAAGCCGTAACAAGAAGCCTAAAAAAAGTGGATCCTAAAATTAAAATAATTTGGAAACAAAATGGAAAACTTGCGTTAGATGCGTTACGAGAAAAAGCACAACAAAAAGTAATATCAGAGCCCTACTTAGTATTGCTAGACCTGAATATGCCAGTGATGAATGGGTTTGAATTTTTAGAGCATATTCGTAAAGATAAAAAATTAAACGATACCGTTGTATTTATACTCACGACCTCCAATGAGGATAACGATCGTACTCGCGCGTACCATAACAACGTAGCAGGTTACATGGTTAAACATGCAATTGGCCCGCAGTTTGCCAAATTAGCGACACTTATGGATGCTTATATACATGCCGTTGAGCTTGAATAAGCCATTTTGCAAGAGATATGGATATGATAACTTCAATAGATAATTTTGAAACCTGCGACAGTATTAACCTACTCATTGTTGATGACGATGCGGTTGATAGAGAACAAATACGTCGTATGATATCTCGCTCAAATATACAGGCGAAAATTTCAGAGGCATCCTCTATTGAAAGTTCGATGTCTTACCTTGAACATGGTGAGTTTGATTGTGTCATAGTTGATTACCGATTAGGTATCGGATCGGGGCTTACCCTGCTAAATAATATTAGAAAGACTGAAAATAACCACTGTGCTGTGATTATGATCACGGGCTTAGGAGATGAAAAAATAGCAGCAGAAGCTATGCGGCTAGGAGCAAGCGATTATTTACTTAAAAATCAATTAAAAAGCGATCAGTTGATACACTCTATATCTAGCTCAATTCAACGCGCAAACTTAGAAAAAAAACTTCATGACATGGCACACTACGATAGCCTAACAGGCTTAGCAAGCCGCCCTATTTTAATTGATCAACTCCAACAGGCCATTACATCTGAGCAAAAGCTCGCCGTTGCCTATTTAGATTTAGATAATTTTAAACCCATTAATGACAAATACGGTCACGAAACCGGTGACTTCGTTTTGAAAACTATTGCCCAAAGACTAAAAAGCACATTACGCAAAGAAGATACACTCGCGCGTATTGGCGGAGATGAGTTTATCTTTTTATTAAGAGGGGCTGCGCACACGATACAAGAATATGAGACTCTGTTACAAGAGGTGCTGATTGAGGTAAACGACCCAATAAAATTAGCAGAGTTTTCGTGCTCCGTTCAAATTTCAGTCAGCATCGGCGTTGCACTTCCCAGTGATGATGGCTTAACTTGTGATGACATTTTACGCAGAGCCGATCAAACAATGTACCAAGCAAAAAGATCAGGAACAAACCGAATTCTGTTTTTTGATCCAGAAGAAGAAAGCCTAAGGCATGCAAAACATGATTTATTATTGGCTGCTGAAAAAGGCATTGCTCGCAAAGAGTTTATTTTACATTATCAACCAAAGGTAAATTTGATGGATCACCAGTTGATTGGCGTTGAAGCCTTAATACGCTGGAATCACCCTACTTTGGGTTTACTTTATCCTGGTCACTTTTCAGAGGCATTAGAGCATCCACACATTGGTATTTTAATTGGTGAATGGGTACTTGCTGAGGCCTTAAAACAGCATAAAATTTGGACAAGAAATCATCTTTCTATGAGTGTAAACATCTCTCCAGCTCATTTACTTAGTGAGGGCTTTGTTGAAAACCTCAGAGAGTTACTCATCAGCACTAATAATATAAAACCAAAAACCCTCGAATTGGAAATTTTAGAGAGCACTACAATTGGAAACGTTGACCAAGCAGTCGACGTTCTCAATGGCTGCCGCGATTTAGGGGTAAGTATTGCGCTAGACGACTTTGGTACAGGTTATGCTTCGTTGAGTTACTTAAAAAAATTACCTTTAGATACATTAAAAATAGATCAAAGCTTTGTTAAAAAGCTCCTATCAGACCATGAAGACAAGTCCATCGTTACGTGTATCGTGGCGCTAAGTAAAGCATTTGGGTATAACCTAGTTGCAGAGGGGATAGAGTCACAAGAGCTCGAAAAAGTACTTATAGGCATGGGTTGCTATCATGGGCAAGGTTATTATATTGCCAAACCAATGTCTGCAGAGAAGATGAACTTATGGATAAAAAATATGACATCCACTAAGCACTGACCCGAAATAATACTCATCTATTTGGGTTGCCAGTGATACACATAAATCGGTGTTTGGTAAAAATCTTTAAGCTTGATAACGTTAGTTGGTTTGTATGATGGCAAAGCGAAGGTGTTACTCACAATAGTGATTTTATTATTAACTACGTCATGTTTTAACTTTTCTTCAAGCGCTACCATACCACCTGGAAACAAGTAACACACCAGAGTAGACACTGTACTAAAATCGGCATTTTTAAAGTCTTTACGATAGAGGGTAAGGTTATCTAAACCTAAACTATATTTAAAAAGCATTGAAATTAACCAGGGAAACCACGATAACTCATAGCCAATAACCTGTTTATTAGGATGCTTTTTGGCAACCGCTATAACGAGCGTTCCCCAACCTGAACCTAAATCAATTAATGCGCCTTTTTCATCCATGCTTATTGCATTAAGCATAGCTTGTCGCGCTTTGCTTGAGCTCATCATCGGTGAAATTCCCGTTTTTAGCGTGCTCCAAACAATAGATAAAGCGATTAGAAGAACTAAAAAGAAAAATGCGGTAGCAATAAAGTCCATACTAACTAACACCTAATAACGGTTGAATCATCATAATCTCACCTTATCGATTATTTGTTTCTATATAGTAAAACCATTACAAAGAGCACCGTTAGTATAAATTTATTTTATATTTAACAACTGTTTAAAATAAACCACAAAAAAAGCGCCATTTGGCGCTTTTTAGATTAGTAGCAAGGAATTAATGCTTACGCCCTACGCCGTTGCGCACCATGTCTTGGCCGCTTTGAAAAATCTCTTCGGTAATTTCGCGTGCTAATAAAAGTTGTTGCTTGTCATCAAACACCGCAACAAAACGGCTGCCGTCAGCATTGTTAGTTGCCATGCCCACGCCTGCTACGCCGGTTAAACCTAAGCCGCCGTTTTCAACTTGCAGTAAAAAGCTTTCAAGTTCAGCGAGGGTGTCGATTGCAGTTAGTTTGTTTTCCATTGTGGTTGCTCTATGTGTTGCTCGCCATAGCGAGTCTGTCAATAATATGCGGTTATTTTACAGCACACAGTAAAAACTTAAACCACCTTATAGGCAAAGTCATAACAACATTCTGTAAAGCAAAATTAAAAGTATTTGTAAAAACCCCGCAAATGCGGGGTTTTAAGTATTAGCTTTGCTTCATTGTGCCTTGTTGTTCAAGGCGGGTATGCCAGCTGAATGCTTCTTCTAAAATATGAGGCGTATGGCCGCCACGTACACAAGCACGCTCGTAGTAATCAAGCATAGCGTTGCGATAATCTGGGTGTACACAGTGTTTAATTACTTCAACAGCCCGTTCGCGTGGCGCTAATCCACGTAAATCAGCAAGGCCTTGCTCGGTCACTAAAATATCAACATCGTGCTCGGTATGATCGACGTGGCTTACCATAGGTACCACGCTTGAAATAGCGCCGCCTTTAGCAATTGATTTAGTTACAAACACCGATACATGGGCATTACGTGCAAAGTCGCCTGAACCACCAATACCGTTCATCATTTTAGTACCGCATACATGGGTTGAGTTAACGTTGCCATATATATCAAACTCAAGTGCCGTGTTAATTGCAATAATACCTAAACGACGCACAATTTCAGGGTGATTCGACATTTCTTGTGGGCGAAGTACTAGCTTATCGCGGTACTTTTCAAGGTTATTAAATACTTGTGCGTTACAACGCTCTGATAAAATAATTGAACACCCAGAAGCAAAATTAAGTTTACCCGCATCAATTAAATCAAAGGTAGAATCTTGTAGTACCTCTGAGTACATAGTGAGGTCTTTAAAATCTGAGTCTAATAAACCCATCATGACTGCATTGGCTATGTTACCAATACCCGCTTGTAATGGGCCTAAGTTTGCAGGCATGCGCTGTTGCGCTACTTCTTCTTTAAAAAAGTTAACTAAATGGCGGGCAATAGAGGCGGTATCGGCATCTGGGTCGGTTACTGTTGAAAATGAGTCACTTTGATTGGTAAATACAATACCCACAATTTTAGCCGGATCGATTGGAATAGCAGTACTACCGATACGGTCATCTACTTTCACTAGCGGCACTGGAGTACGCGTAGGACGATACGATGGAATGTATATGTCGTGCAGCCCTTCAAGCTCTGGCTGATGTAACATGTTAATTTCTACAATTACTTCTTTAGCAAAAATAGCAAAGCTTGCTGAGTTCCCCACTGACGTTGTAGGTACTATGTGGCCTTCTTCTGTAATAGCTACGGCTTCAATGACCGCTACATCTGGCATAGTTAACTGATGATTACGTAACTGTTCAACAGTTTCTGATAAATGCTGGTCAATAAACATGACCTCACCGTTGTTAATTGCTTTACGTAATGTGCTGTCTACCTGAAATGGCATACGACGCGCTAACGCACCTGATTCAGTAAGTAGCTTATCTAAATCGTTACCTAATGACGCGCCCGTCATTAGGTTAATTTTCATTGGGTTTTCACGTACACGCTCGGCAAGTGCACGTGGTACAGCTTTCGCTTCACCAGCACGAGTAAAGCCACTCATGCCCACGGTCATGCCGTCTTTAATAAATAAACTGGCCTGCTCTGCAGACATCACTTTGTTGTGTAAGTCACTACGACGAATTCGTTCTAATTGCATTTGGAACCCCTTAAACCCCATTATTATTTGGGCGCTATTCTAAGTATTTCCTTATGCTTCGTAAGCTAGACCTAAGTCTCATTTACGCATAGTTGGTATAAAAACGTTGCAGAGCGCTTTAATTTTGTACACTTTATTACTTAACTTATTGCTGTTATTGGGGTTAGAATACCAAAAGATTTATTCAGTGATTTAACTAAACAAGCTTAAAAGAAAATATAATTAATTTAAATCAATTGCTTATAAATCCAGCCAGGAAAGCTGAGATTATAAATTGTATAAAAATAAAGCCGTACAGGCCAAATCTTACAAAATAATAAACTGGTCATTCATTGGGCAGTAACCTTGTAAGGAATAGAATCTACGATTTACGTATTAAGGAAAATACATGGATTTGTCTGACGAAGAAATTAACTTTTTATCTGGGTTGTTTGAACCTAGTCAAAGTACAGCATTAATTAATGAAACAAAACTAACAGTACAAACATCAATACCAGATGGTATTGCGCATTTACTTGGTCAGGCTAAATTAACCCTATTAGCAGAAGTAGCTCATTACCAACTGTGGTTTCCACTTCAATTTAAAACTGATGAATTAGGCCATTTCAGTACTGTGTTAGCAGCCCCAGAAGTGATTGATACTAAAGGCACTCAACGTAGCTGGCGATTAAGTGAATTAAATATTCAAAGCCAAGGTTTTTGCATTGAATCTATCTCAAGCACAGGAATATTTTTAAAACCCACATCAATAAACAGTGAACTTGATGAGTTACAAAATATGCAATTTATTTTACCCAATGAAGCGGCTATATCATTAGACATAGAACCCGTTAGGCACAGTGAGTGTGGCATAGCAGCTAAAATAAAGCATATTCACCATGGTAAAGAGCAACTGAGAGCGTATTTATTTGAAGTGCATAAACGTGAATATTCAAGCTTATATCAACTTGAGCATAAGCAAGAACTGGGGCTATCAAACTAAAAAGCCACACTAATTAAGTGTGGCTTTACGGATTAAATAAACTTAATTTAGGTCATTTTTACTTTAATCGTTTTGCTATTTCAGCAACGCGCTCACCGTATAAACGAGCCGTTTCTAAATCGCCTGATGGAATAGCCGTTTCGTCAGCATCAGTAGGTGATTGTACTAATACGCCAACCGAACCGCCTAAGTTATTGATGTCTTGACGGGTTGATTCCAATTTATTGGCGGGTGGTAACCCTAGGCTTACCCAAAGTCCACCATGCTGTGAAGCTAACGTTTGCATACTAATTAGGGTGACTTGTTTGTCGCCATTTAGGCTGCCGCTATTAGTAAAACCGCCAAACACTTTATCTTTCCAACCCATGGTAAACCACACTTTAGAGGTGGCATCGACAAACTTTTTAAACTGCCAAGGGTATGAGCCCATATAGGTAGGTGCACCAAAAATAATGGCGTCTGCATTGTTTAATGCATCCCAATCGGTGTCTTTAATATCACCATTTTCATCGATTGCAATAAGCTGAGCGTTTGCTCCATCAGCCACAAATTCCGCCACTTTTTTGGTATGGCCATATCCAGAAAAATAAATAACCGCTACTTTACTCATGAACCTTCCTTTTGTTGTGATTTAATAACACGCTTTAAGTATAGTATGGCCGCTTAATCTAAAATCAACTAAGCAGCGTGTTTAATTAAATTAAAAGGTACTCACTGAAATTTCTAAATTACTCACCGCACAGCCATACTGCTCAGCACTAATACGGTGATAAGCCGACTCAGGCTTAGTTGATAGACTAATAATAAACGCATCTTGCTGACCAACAGCTGTTTGTTCTTGGCTCAAGCACATGGCTTGCGTTAAAGAGCGCAATTTGGCATCCGTTAAAATATTGCCGAAACGCTGAACCGGCAAAGGCGGTATTTTAATTGCTGGCAATGCTTGGCTAATACTGCGCTGACTTAAGGTAAAATCATTATTTTTAATATCAATCACACTGCCAGCAGGCCAGTACGAGTAACTGTAGGTTTTAGTTTCAGCCTGAGCCTGCCCTGTTGATTTAACCATCACCACACCATTTTTACCAATTACGGTCATTAAATTCCCTGATTCAGATTTAATAACCACTAAGGCGGTGGTTTCGTCTACACCAAAACCAAATGCGGGTTGAGCTTGATTTGCACCAAAGCTGTCGAGCAAAGTGCCTAGTCTTAATGTACGGTTTCGCTCGCTAAAGTGTGTATCGAGTACACCGTAACTAAATGTGCCTAAACCCCCAAAGCGGTTGTAAGTTAAACTATCGCTGTTTGAGCGCTCACTGGGCGCATCAATGGCTTGCGCGCCTTCTTTCAATGCCGATAAACTTGTGCCATTAGTGATCATAACCACATTACCACCGTGCGCTTGCCCGCCACTTTGCACTGCGGTGCCTGCACTTGTACCTACAACAGGGCGAGACTGTAACGCTTTTGTCCATGGATATGGCTGATTATTTTCATCAAACAATACCTTGCGCGTTAAGCTTTGATCGCCGCCATTAAACATAACACCGGTACTATTTTTGATTAGCTGCACTAAAGCGCCTGTGCCGTTTTTACACAGCAAATATTCTGCTTGAGTGCGATCAGGGTAAATATGTTCACGTTGATATAGCCCCATTTCAGAGTGCCTAAGCGTGTTTAAATCATCACATTTATTGGTAGTTATTGCTTTAGCAAGCGCAGGAGTTAATGCAAGCCATTGTGAATTTATATTGGGAAAACGAAGTAATCCTTCGTAAAAATCAGCAGATTCATAAGGGTCTCTGCTTGAGGCGGTAATGGCTAGTATGCTCGGGTTAGTACTTTTTACTTTTAAACTGCCCGATATAAATTGCAAAATATCTGTCGCGGCGGATTCGCTATTAAGCGCGGTATTGACCTGCTCTTTTAGTCGCGTATTGTCGCCCTGCAGCTGCGCTACTTCAAGCATATCTATTACAAAATTGTATTCTTGATCCGTTAAACTATTGAGCTGTTTACTATCAATATCGCGCCATAACCATAACAGCTCTTTTTTTGACAATGTGGGTGATGATTTAGCCTGCATTGTTGCTAAATTTTTAATAGTTTTGTTTTTAGCTTGCGTATTTTTACTTGGCCATTGTTGCTTTATTTGACTAATTTTAGCGTGGGAGAGCGTAAATACATTATGTATTTTACCCGGAATTTGTGTGTTTTTTTCACAATTTTTAGGGCTTAAACTAGCACACGTTGTGAGTGCACCGCCGACTAATACTAACGTTTGTTCAGATTCTTTTGCGCTTAACTGCAGCGAAAAAGCAATAAAAAACGAAAAAAGAGCCGTTATTATGCGCGATTTAGCTAACCGTTTGTTTGGTAAATATATTCGTTCCATTATGTTATACTCATGTAAAAAATTATAAGAAATAACTTGCGAGAGCGTCTCTCACTTGCTATAAAAAAAAGGAACTTTAAAACGCGAGTAAGCTAGCACCCCTTTGCTGGCTTTGTCAAAAACCTTTTGGAATGAGAATTATGTTTAAAAAAGCACGTTTGCTTACAACATATTTCTACTCACCACACTATCTTTCGGAGTGGTTTGACGAGTAGCCCACCACCTCACTTTTTCACAGTGAGGGGCTTAGCGTGTCATTTCACCACTGCCCTGTCTAAAAATATAACAATTAAAAGCCACAGATCTGTTTGTATGTTTTTGTGCGCTTAAAAGACAAAAGGTATTTAAGATGTTTCGTCAACTAACAATTGCGGCCACAGTAAGCGCATTACTGAACCCGATCACTTTTGCACATGCACAAGAAACCAACACCGACACCAACATTGAACGAGTAGAAGTAACAGGATCTCGCTTAAAAGGCGTTGATCTTGAAGGAACTATCCCATTAACCGTACTAGACCAAGATGCAATCAAACGCTCTGGCGCTAATACCATTCATGAATTACTCAAAGATTTATCTGTTTTTAAGGGCGGAAGCGGCACATTTTCAACCTCTGAAAGTGGCGGTACGTCTACCTCAACACCAGCGGGTCAATCAGCTGCGAGCTTAAGAGGCATGGGGCCATCAGCAACGCTGACATTAATAAATGGGCGAAGAGTTGCACCTAGTTCATTTGCTGCAGGTACTGAAAACTTTGTAGATGTAAACTCTATTCCACTAGCCGCCATTGAGCGCATTGATATTTTAGCCACAGGCGCATCAGCCGTTTATGGTGCCGATGCTGTGGCAGGTGTTATTAACTATATTTTAAAAGATGATTTTGAAGGCGCTGAAATCAATACTTCGTTTGCCGATAGCTTTGATCAGCATGACGAAAGTAAAAAACAATTAAACTTAGTTTATGGTACAAAAATAGGCGAAAGTAATTTAACGGTATTTGCTGATATATATGACCGTAACGCTTTTAAAGCGACCGATCGTAATTACACGGCCTCTCCCTCTTTAGTGAATGGTTACTCCTATTTACCTAAGCTGGAGAACTCACCTAATATTTATTATTTCAGCAGCCGAGATGGTAACGAACTTCCATCACCAAACTGCAAAACCGAATTAGTTACTACTGAATTAGATGAACAAATTTGTGCTTACTACCCTAATCAAGATGATTACCTAGAAACGCCATTTGAAAGCATTTCAACCGGCTTTATGTTTAATAGTGAGCTTGGTGGTATGCAATGGCATACTGACTTTTTTTACAGTCAGACCAAGGCAAAAGCGTACTCATCGCCCTCACCTATTAACCAAATTAATGACGACGACGGCCCGTATGTTTTAGAAGACGCCTTATTTATTTACGATAATGCCGATGGTAGTAATGATTTATTAGATCAACTCTACATTGACCCATTTGATACCCAAAGTGGTCGAGAAGTGTATGGTTTTGCATTTGATGCGCGCTTTAATGCCCCAAGAACGGTGGAAGTAGAAACGAAAAACTTTCGCTTGGTAAGCAGTCTAAGTGGTGAAATTGGTGATTGGGGTTGGGAATCTGGGGTAACCTTTTCTCGCTCACGTTCAGAGCAAGAAGCGATTGCAGGAGTTTATAATCGTTACCAGTTCCATGGCGCTATCACCGGCGAGCTATGTTCAGACGGTACGCTGGCAAGTTATGACGGTACTGACTTAAACTGTGCATCGGGAGAACTGCTGCCTTTTTACAACCCTTTCCTTCAAGGCGACGCCGCTAATGATGCCGTTTTGGCAACAGCGCAAGCTCGCCCAACACGCAGCGGAGAAAGTACAGTTTACGGCTGGGATGCTAATTTTAATGGTGAGCTATTTACCTTTAACGACCTACCTGCCTATGCCTCATTTGGGGTAGAAGCACGCCGTGAAGAGCTAAGCGACATTCCTTCGCTTGATTCACAAGCTCAAGCAGATAAAGACTATCTTGTTGATGTATTTGGCTTTGGCTCTAGTTTATCAGAAGCCGATCGCACTCAATATGCAGCGTTTGCTGAATTAAGTATTTCACTCACAGAGCAAATAGAGCTGCAAGCAGCAGGTCGATACGATCATTACGATGATTTTGGTGGCACCTTTAATCCTAAAATAGGTTTGAGCTATCGCCCAACTGATTCGTTAGTTGTTCGTGGTTCATGGTCAACCTCGTTTAGAGCACCATCATTAACACAGGCTGGCGTTAAATTAAGAACCACACAATCTACTTTTGACTGTGGTGCAAACCAAGCTGTAGCCGATTTATACTGTATGGGTGATGGCACCCAAGTGAGTGTTAATTCGTTAGAGTTAGGTAACCCAAATCTAAATGCAGAAGAATCTGAGGCTATTAGTGTTGGTTTTGCATGGAGTCCCTCGGCTAATACTAATTTAACCATTGATTATTGGCAGTTTGATCATGAAGAAGTAATCGATACCAACATGACCGCTGTGTTAGATCGCGCCATAACCGATGCATCACTTCGTCACTGTGGCATTGTACCACCGGGCGAGCAAGGCATATCGTACGATGAAGCATTATGTGATGTCACCGACAACAGTGGTTTAAACATAGAGCAAGACGGCGCTAATTTAACTGAGATTTTAGCTAACTATGTTGATGAAGATAACAAAGCTGGCGATAAAAACCCAGATAACTTTAATCCCCGTCCTGGTGAAGACTACTTACCCTTATTCCGCGACCATGTCATTCCGCTTGAAAACACTGGTACACAAACGTTAGCGGGTATTGATATTAAATTTGACCATCGCTTTGCGTTATCTGGCGGCGACTTAACCTTCGCTTTTGACGGTACTCACTACCTTGAATTTGAACGCAACAAACCGGGCTCAGACTCAATTGAAAAGCTAGTGGGTACATATCGTTATCCTGAAAATATTGCGCGTATGTCAATAGATTGGGAAGCGCAAAGTTACTACCTTAACTTAGGTGCAAACTACACCAGCAGCTACGAGGATGATATAGAAGGCCTGCGTAGCCGTGAAATTGATGAGCTAGATTCACTTGGCGTATTAGACTCAAAAGGTGAGCATCAGGTTGATGACTGGCTCGTTTGGGATTTATCAGCGGGTTACTATGTTAATAAATCGCTGACTTTGCGCGCGCGCATCAATAATATTTTTGATAAAGAGCCACCCACACTTTATGGTTCAAGCCGTGGCTTTGATTCAATCAACCATAATGCCCTAGGTGCTAATTACAAATTAAGTATTAGCTACCGTTTTTAACCGCTTAGCCGCAAAGCAAACGCTTTGCGGCATTCCTTTTATTACAGGTCATGGCTACAGTGACACTGCCTATTAAGTGCTAAAGTACGTTTAAGCGTTTATTTACGCATCAACACAATGACCTTTTATTAAAGTGAAATTATGAAACAAAAACAATTTTCTATGCCCGATGCAAGCATCATTTTGCTTTGTGTGGCTGTGATTGCCTATATGGCCACGGTATTTATTACCCCTGGGGTATTTAATGCAGAGCCTGACAGCCATACTGTGCAGCTTTCACAATATCAAGCCGTTAACGACCAACAATCACCACCTGTTTTTGCACAAGGTGGCGAGATTGGTTTAGCTAATGTATTGTTTGAAGGCCTCGTGTCGGGTGATAAATATGGTGCAGCGATTGGCGTAATGGCGTTTATTTTAATCACTGGCGGTGCCTTTGGCATTATTATGAAAACCGGTGCGATTAATAACGGTATTATGGCACTTATTAATAAGACCCAGCGGGTTGAATGGCTGTTTATTCCCTTACTGTTTTTACTATTTTCGTTAGGCGGCGCGGTATTTGGTATGGGCGAAGAGGCTATTGCCTTTTGTATTGTGCTGCTCCCTATTATGCAACAACTTGGCTACGACGCTAAAGTCACTGTACTTACAACTTATGTGGCCACGCAAATAGGCTTTGCCACCTCATGGATGAACCCTTTTAGCATTGCTATAGCGCAATCGATAGCTGAAATCCCAGTGTTTTCAGGTGCGGGCTTTCGTATGTTAGCATGGGCTTGTTTTACCCTTGTAGGCCTTGTGTTTACTATACGCTATGCAAAACGGATAAAAACACAACCCCAAAAAACGGGTGATCAGCCAACGATTAAACTTAGCCTAGCCGATGCACTCACATTATTAGTGTTTGTATTGGGCATAGCTTGGGTTGTATGGGGGGTGATGGCGCGCCAATATTATATTCCTGAGCTTGCTGCACAGTTTTTTTGCATTGGCCTTATCAGTGCAATAATTGCCATCGTGTTTAAAAAGCTAACCGCGAATGAGTGCGCGGATGCGTTGAAACACGGTGCACAAGAATTATTGCCAGCGGCGTTATTGGTCGCATTGGCTAAAGGCATTGTATTACTATTAGGGGGTAGTGATTTAACCACTCCCTCAACCCTCAACACCCTGCTTTATTACTGTGCAAACAGCATAGCCAGTGTGCCAGATTACATTGCAGCTTGGGGAATGCTGGTGTTTCAAAGTGTATTTAACTTTTTTGTTTCATCGGGTTCAGGGCAAGCTGCCATCACTATGCCACTGATGTCTCCACTTGGCGATTTGCTCAATGTATCAAGGCAAATTGTGGTATTGGCCTTTCAATTAGGCGATGGATTAACCAACATTTTAATTCCCACCTCAGCTAGTTTAATTGGTTGTTTAGGGGTAGTGAAATTAGATTGGGGAGAATGGGCTGCGTTTATTTGGCGCTTTGCCCTAGCACTTTTTGTATTAGCAAGCGGCTTTATATTTCTTGCTTACTTTATTAATTATCAATAAAAAGAATTTGTTATGTTAACTTTAATTCAAGGTGCAACCGTTTATGCACCTACCTTCCTAGGCACACAAGATGTTTTAATTGGCGGTGGTAAAATCATTGCTATTGACGAAAATATAACCCTCGACAGCAGTGTACTCGTCAAACGGATTGCCGGTAAAAATAAGCTGGTTGCGCCGGGGTTTGTTGATTCTTTAGTGCATATTACCGGTGGCGGTGGCGAGGCTGGATTTGCCAGCCGCACCCCTGAAATGAACCTAACAGATGCAACCTTATCGGGCACCACCACGGTGGTGGCCGCACTGGGTACCGATTCAAGCTCACGTACACTGACCAACTTGGTTGCCAAAGCAAAAGGCCTAAAAGAGCAAGGGCTGAATGTATTTTGCCATACCGGTTCGTATCATTTACCCGCGAAAACACTCACCCACTCAATTACTGACGACATCATGTATATAGAGGAGTTTATAGGTGTTGGCGAAGTGGCGATTTCTGATCATCGTAGTAGCCAACCTACGGTACAGCAATTAGCAGAATTGGCAGCAGAGGCCAAAGTAGCCGGTATGCTCAGTGGTAAAAAAGGCACTGTGAGTATTCATGTTGGCCCTGTTGATAGCCATTTAACTATTTTACATCAGGTGGCTGAGCAAAGTGATATTAAGCTTAAACAGTTTTATCCTACGCATATGAACCGCAATAAAGCACTTCTTGATGCCGGTATTCACTTTTGTGATCAGGGCGGTACTATCGACTTTACCACCAGCACAACCGACTATGATTTAGCCCATGGTGAATATGCAGCAGCCCATGCCCTTGCCTACTGCTTAGAACAAGGCGTAGCACCAAATCAACTCACTATGAGCTCAGATGGCCATGCCAGTTTACCTATTTTTGATAAAGACTTTAATTTATTAGGGCTTGAGGTGGGCAAAGAGGCATCTTTATTAACCTCGTTTCAGCAAGCAGTCAAAGAATATAACGTCCCTATTGAGCACGCTTTAATGAGCATAACCAGTAATCCTGCCGATATTTTAGGAGTTGATAAAGGCCGTCTTAAAGCAGCGAGCGACGCGGATGTTGTCCTTCTCGATAAAGAGACCCTAACCCCTGAGTATGTATGGGCTAACGGCACATTAATGGTGCAAAACACCCATGCAGTTATAAAAGGAGTGTTTGAATAAGCTAGTACAGCTAAAATGCTGCTGAGATATTTCAGCAGCATTTAACACCAAAGAGTTTTTTACCCTAGTTTAAACAAATATCAATCCAACAAGGTCACTAGAACCTAGTTGTTAAATTCAGCTACTTTTCGCCGTAGCTAAGTTTTTTGTCGTAAAAAGCAGACCATTTTGATTTATATATTCAGCATAAACCTGAGCACTCATAGGTTTAGAAAAGTAATAGCCTTGAAACTCTTTACATCCCATTTCGGACATTATTAGGACCTGTTCTTCGGTTTCTACTCCCTCGGCTACACACTTAATATTAAGTTCATCACACATCACATGCACGGCTTTAACTAAGCTTTTTTGGCGTGTAGAGCTTGTAACCTTACTTATTAAAGAGCGATCCAATTTAAGTTTATCAATGGGATAATCAGCAAGTCGTGCAATATTCGAGTATCCAACACCAAAATCATCCACTGTAATAGTGAACCCCCAATCTTGCAGAGTTTGCATAAGTTTTAGAGAGTGAACTTGGTTAGCCTCAAGTGACGTTTCAGTAAGCTCTAATTCTATTTGATTCGGTTTTACATTAAAATCCGCCAAATATTTTACCAACTTTGACATAAAATCAGCTTGGCTAAAATCGAGTAAAGATATGTTTATTGCTACGGGTAAAAGTGGCAAACCAACTTTACTCCATTGGGCAATTTGAGCGCAGACTTTTTGAATAATTAAGTCCGTTAATCGGCTAATCATTCTATACTCTTCTGCAATAGGAATAAATACAGCGGGCGATACACTGCCAAGTACAGAGCTATGCCAACGAGCTAATGCTTCAAGCCCTATACATTCACCTTTTGCATTCACTTTAGGTTGATAATGTACTGACAGATCATTTTGTTGCAAAGCTTCATCAAGTAACATGGAAATTTCATACTTTTCCATAAAGGCCTGTGATTGTTTTTGATTGTAACCATTAAATGGCGAGTTATAGTCTGCGAGTTTGAGCGCCTCACACGCATTACTAAGAACAATCGCACTATTTTCACCATGCTCAGGACACTTAGCAAAACCAAATAAAAATGATTGTTGGTAATTAGTACCAAACACATCATAAGCTTGATCTAAGGTGCTTTTAATTTGTATTAATAACTTGTTTTGCTGTTCACTTGAGCTTGAACCAATAATAAAGCCAAGTTTGCCACCTTCTATAGACGCACAAAGCAAAGGCCCCTCTGACATTGCTTTTAAGCGCTTATAAGCAGTAATTAGCAATGATTGCGAGTCAGCTTTGTTAAGTTTTAAATTTAAATATTCACTATTTGCGCTTTGTGTAACGACAATATAAAACCCTTTTTGGTATTTAGACGTTAACCTATCGCATTGCATTTCAAACCACTCTCGATTAGGCAATTTCGTTTGCGAGTCTCTAAACCTTAGACGTTTGTTCTCTTGCTCCATCATAGACAAGTTTTGTTTAATTAACTGCTCTTGCGTGCAATCATAAAAGTCATACACTCGATAATTTGTACTCATTGCTATTTGCTGATAATTACTCTTATAGTAGCGACTCTTATATTCTATGATTTGATTTTTTATATTTAACTCTTTGCTATTAAGTGCAGGGAATAACCCATCAATTCTGACAGCCTTTTCTTTCAAGCTGTTTTTTAATCCAAACATTTCAATAGCATGTTGATTTAAATCTGTAATTACTAAATTTTCGTCGACAATAATTTTAGCTTTATTAGATTCAGTAAATAAGGTGCGATAAAGCTCGTTTTTATCTTTAAGGAAGCTATTAGCATTTAACATGGTTTTGTTTAAACGTTTGGCAGCAACAATTGTTCGCGCAGTGGCAAGTGGGATACAAATATTAAAAAATAAAAATATTAGGCCTGTAATATATAAGTCAGCTTCTGGTAATTGGCTTGCTATTCCTGAATAGCCGGATAAATCAACATTATTAATAATCATGTAAAAAGGTATGATGTTTAAAATACCGTAGGCCAAAGCCGTTCTGTAACCGAGTAGCATAAGAGCAATGATGGGACATGAATACATAAACATAGAACCCACCTTGGCAAGCTCTAAGTCAGTTAAAAATAAATTCATTGATAAACTACCGGCAACGATAGTTAATAGAAGTGCATTTGCACTAAATGTGTAAAATCGCTTACTTGCTAATAAAAGACTAAAAGCAATAGTGAAAAAACTAATAGTAATAACTGCAATATAAATTAGGTTAAATTCAATTGCGCGGGTGTATGTATAACAAACGACCAAAAAACAGAGCAAAGTAACGAGCGTTAAAATTATCCGTAGTGCACTCACCCGCCAGTGTGCGACTTCATCATGGGCAGTATGATGATCGTTAAGTAAGAAGTACTTATTGAGAAAGTGCATAATAAAAATCAGTTAAGACATATCGCCTCATTAAACATTGATAAGTTGTTAAGATCAATTAAATAAGCTCAAATATCAATCCAATTGAAGTAGCTTATAAAATAAACCTAATACAAAAAGCTAAACAATATGCCCGCTTTCAACTATAGGCGTAACCCAATATTTTAACGGCGTGTACTTACAAACAGGGCTTAACGCCGTTTTTACTATGGCAAGTTCAGGTAATAATATATGCACCTCAAACTGATAAAAGCTGCGATGCCCTTCTACTTGCTCGGCAATGTCAAATTCACTGTGCTCTTTACTGTAGCCTTCAATGTTTTTTAAGTTAAAGCCGGTAATGCAGTCTATGCCAATTAATATATCAACCACGTCATCTTTTATGTTTGTGGGTACATTTAGGGTAAAAAGTAACTGTTCAGCCATGTTTTTTCTCCAACCAACCATAAAAGATAGGTAATAAATAAAGTGTTGTAATTGTTGAGGTAATTAACCCGCCAATAACCACAATCGCCAATGGCTTTTGAATCTCAGCGCCGGGGCCGGTGGCAAATACCAGTGGCAGTAAACCAAACATGGCGGTTGTGGCTGTCATTAACACTGGGCGAAGGCGTCTGCTTGCGCCATCTAAAATGCGCTGCGTTACATTGGCAGAAAACATTTTTATTTGCTCAAAGTAGCTGATCATCACAATACCATTGAGTACCGCTACGCCAAGTAAAGCAACAAAACCAACCGATGCAGGCACCGAGAGGTATTCATTACTAATAAATAGGGCAATCACTCCCCCCATTAATGCAAACGGAATATTAGCAATTATCAGCGTTGATTTAGATAAGGATTTAAACGTGGTAAATAAAATAATGAAAATCAGTATTAATGCCACAGGAATAAGCACCAGCAAGTTTTGTGTTGCACGTTGCTGGCTTTCAAATTCGCCACCAAACGACAAGGTAAAACCACTGGGTAACTTTATGCTGCTATTAATTTTAGCTTCCAGTTCATTTACATAACTAACCACATCGCGGTTATCCACATTAACGCTTACAGAAGCAAAGCGCTTTGCTTTTTCTCGCTCTATTAACAATGGCCCCGTTTTAAAGCTAATATTAGCCACCTCTTCAAGTGGTAGTAGGCTGTTGTCGGGCATTAAAATTAACTTTTGTTTTAATGCGCTCATTGACGATAACTCAAAGTGTGCTGCGCTTTCGCCTTTTTGTGCATTAAACACAATAGGGATCACGCGGTTTCCTTCTTGCAGTGCCGATACCTGTAGGCCTTCTAATTGCGACTTTAAATAATCGCTTAATCCTTCGGTGGTTAAACCAAACTGACTGGCAACCTCAGGAATAAGTTTAATATTTACGTATTTACCCCCTTCAATAAGCGCCATTTGCACATCACTTGCGCCGTCAATATTAGTGGCAAGTGCCGTGATTTTTTCAGCTAATGAGGCAAGTGTCGCAATGTCATTACCGAATACTTTAATCGAAATATCACCGGTGCCACCGGTGAGCATTTCTGATACCCGCATTTGTATTGGCTGAGTAAAGCCAATATTTACCCCTGGAAATTGCGTAAGTGTTTGTCGAATATCCTCGATTAGCCGCGCTTTGGAGTCAAAACGCCACGTATCTTTTGGCGCTAATTCCATAAACACATCGGTTTCGTTTAACCCCATAGGATCAAGCCCGAGTTCATCGGAGCCGGTACGGGCAACAATTTGTACGATTTCTGGGGTGTTTTTTAGCAGTGTGGCTTCAATTTGTTTATCGATATCCAGCGAGGCTTGCAAGGAAATACTCGGCGATTTTTCCAGTTGCACAATAATGTCGCCTTCATCTAAAACGGGCATAAAGCTTTTACCAAGCCCCTGAAATAACACCCCACTGAGCACTAAAACAGCTACCGATATAACACTAATAGCCACCGGCTTTTTAATTGCTTGGGCAAGTGTTTTAGTATAAAAACCTTGTAATAGCGTGACCATTTTAGGCTGGGTTACGGGTTCATTTTTTAATAACAATGAGGCTAAAATTGGAATAACCGTTAACGACAACAACAGCGCACTTAGCATGGCAAACACGATAGTGAGCGCCACTGGGGTAAATAACTTGCCCTCTAACCCTGTTAACATTAATAGCGGTGAAAACACGATAATAATAATAATTGTGCCTGAGAACACTGGCGCCGCGACTTCTTTACAGGCGCGATAAATAACATGCAGCCGAGGGAGGTGCTGATTATTAGCCAACCGATTCACTATGTTTTCAACAATAACTACCGATGAGTCCACCAGCATACCAATGGCAATCACTAAGCCGCCTAAACTCATTAAATTAGCCGATAAATCAAACTGCTTCATCATTATAAACGTCAGCAATGCCGACATAGGTAAAGACAAAGACACCACCAATGAAGAGCGAATATCACCTAAAAACAAGGCAAGTAGCACTATCACTAAAATAATCGCTTGGCCTAATGCGCTGGTAATGGTGCTAATTGCGGTATTTATTAAGTTAGAACGGTCGTAAAACACATTAATTTTTGTGCCTTGCGGTAATGACGCTTCAATGGTGCGAAGTTTATCTTTTACATCTGCAACAACTTGCGCTGTATTACTATTTTTAAGCGCAATTATAAGCCCTTGTACCGCCTCTTCACTGTTTTTAGTGACTGCGCCATAACGGGTTAAACTGCCAACGTGTACCGTGGCAATATCACTTAACCGAATAACCTTATTTTGAGTGGACTTAATCACGGTATTTTCAATGGCGGTTATATCGGTGTATTTGCCCTCAGTGCGCAAAATTAAGGTGTCGTTGCCTTTTTCTAAGCGCCCTATGCCACCGTTTTGATTCGTTTGCGTGATTGCTAACTTCATTTCATCAAAGCTGACTTGATGCTGTTGCATCAATAAAGTATTGGGAAGTATTTCATAGGTTTTTGAAAAGCCGCCAAGGCTATTTACATCAGCAACGCCGGTTACAGTGCGCAGTAATGGACGAATTTGCCAATCTAAAAGCTCTCTTTTTTCAATCAGCGATAAGTGAGTACTTTCTATGGTAAACATGAACACCTCGCTCAAAGGCGTGCTCATTGGCGCCATGCCGCCACTAATATTACTGGGCAAGGTGGGCAAAATATTTAATAAACGCTCATTAACTTGCTGACGGGCCCAATAAATGTCGGTGCCCTCTTCAAAGTCAATGGTAATATCGGTAATAGAATACTTAGTGGTAGAGCGCAGCATTTGCTGTGACGGAATACCCAGTAATTCGGTTTCAATCACCCGTGTTACTTGCGATTCTATTTCAAGGGCGTTCATGCCGGGTAATTTGTAAACTATTTTAACTTGAGTAGGTGATATTTCTGGAAAAGCATCCACTGGAATACTTAACCAAGATTTAGCACCAATGGCCATAGCAACAATAACAAAAATACTAACAAACAAACGCTGAGTAAGTGAAAACTTAATAAGCTGGTTTAACATTTACTCTCTCCCTAAGTGAAGCAACATACCTTGTAGCGCACTTACCGAGCTTATTAGTACCTGCTGATCATCTAGGTTTTTATTGGCAGTAAATACATAGTCTTTGCCTTGTGTACCCTTGAGCTCAATCGGCAGTAACTCAAGGTTATCGCCAGACTTTAAAGCAATGTAATTAACATCTTCAAATTCAAACACCGCTGACTTTGCTATTTTAAAGCCCGTTAATTTATTTACCGGTGTGACTTTGATAGTTTGCCCCAGTCTAAGCTGGCACTCATTTGAGCTTGGCGACGCCCACACTATTTGATGGTATTTATCTGCAATACTGTCATAGCTCTCAATATTTAAGCTGCAACTTTGTGACAGCTTGAAATGCGCTAACGTGTTGGTAAAACTAAGAGGGACTTTAATCTTAACGCGAATACTACTTGCATCGATAATATCAAACGCGGTGTCACCCATCACACGGTTTCCCGACTCATTAGTGAGTTTTAAAATGCCCGTTTTTGGACTCACTAAGGTCACATTTTCATTATCATCAATGTTTAAAAATGCCATTTGATGTTGCATATGTTCAAAATTTAGCTTGGCTTCAAAATAGCTTTTTGTGATTTCAACCCATTCAGAACTTCTTATTATTTTGTTTTTTAAGTGTTGTTGGTTTATGTCGTAATGGCTTTTAGCAATAGAAAGCATGTCTTTTGCTGATTGATAGGCATCTAAAAAATGGTGTACATCACTGCCCTCAACGCTTGCAATAGTAGCGCCCTTTTCAACCATGCTGCCGTTAGGGTATAAGTAACGAACCTGCTGTACATCAAACGCAAACAGCACCGTATAATTGACCCCAGGTTTGAAATTAACTTCACCAATTAAACTTTGCCCGTTAATAAACTCTGTTTTTTGAATCGGCGCAAATTCAACATCAAAACCACTGAGTGACGAAAGCCCTACAGGTGCTAAATTTTGCGAAGCAAACACAGGATTAAATGTTAATAAAATCACCGTAAAGAAGAAAAATAACGTATATTGAATACGCAAAAAATGACGCGTTTTTTTTGTAAAATTTAACTGCATTTGGTTTGTTCGCATGTGATTAATTTTATAGAATAACCATGCCTTTTTTGTGGGGTTATCGCATCAGGCATACGCCTTAATATGCTTATAAACCCTGATTTTGGCAGTACAGTACATATGTCCATTGCAAATTTAACCTACTGATATTAGAGAACTTAATGAGAGATAAAATAATCGCAGCAACGCTATTGGTGATCATGGTGTTAAATTTTTTTGACGTGATCATGGATTTAAAATTAGGGGTGCCGCAGTGGCATATTTTTACTGAGAGCTTAATTGTGATTATTTCTGCCTTGGGTGCTCTGTATTTAATTAAAGATATTAACGCGCGAACTAAAAAAATTATTAACCTTAAGCGCGAATTACACAGTTCTGTGACTCAGTTAAACAACATATCGCAGGAAATGAAAGACGCGCGTCATCAATACAGTGGTGTTATACAAACGCAGTTTTCTCAGTGGACACTCACTCGTAGCGAGCAAGAAGTCGCGATGTTATTACTTAAAGGCTTAAGCTTTAAAGAAATAAGCGCACTAAGAAACACAAAAGAAAAAACCGTTCGCCAACAAGCATCAGACATCTATAGTAAAGCCGATGTAGAGGGCAGACATGAGTTTGCCGCATGGTTTTTAGAAGACTTTATGCAACAAAGGCACTATCCGCATTCAAGCTCAGCCATTAACTAATGCAGTGACTATCGCATATACTTGCGCGCTATTTTAGTCAGCGTTAAGCTAACGCTTTATTTTCGTCATTATGGTCTATGTGCTCTATAGCCCGCAGAGATAATTCAACGTAAAGGTTTAATATGAATAACAGTACCTACCCTATTGGCAACCCTGGTGAAAAGTGGAATAACAATCATAAACTCCAATGGCTTGAAGCCCAGAAAATTAAACGTAGTTATAACGATGAAGTATTAACGCTAATTAATGAGCTAAAAGATACGCTTGTTGTAGATCAATATGGTGAACTTAATTATGCTCAAAACAGTTACCCTTTGTTTGCATTAAAAACCCAACACTTTGATAAAAATAAACACACAGTGCTAATCACTGGCGGCGTACATGGCTACGAAACCAGCGGAGTACACGGTGCGTTAAGGTTTGCAAAAACATTGGCAACTCAATACGCAGAGAAATTTAATCTGGTGATTACTCCCTGCATTAGCCCATGGGGTTATGAAACAATAAACCGCTGGAACCCAGAGGCAATTGATCCAAACCGTTCTTTTTATGAAGGCAGCCCAGCGCAAGAATCTGCATTGGTAATGAATTATGTGCAATCTTTAAATACTGATTTAATCGCGCATATCGATTTGCATGAAACCACTGATTCAGATAACAGTGAATTTCGCCCTGCACTTGCAGCGCGCGAAGGTAAAATAAATACTAATTGGAATATACCAGACGGTTTTTATTTAGTCGCTGACAGCAACAAACCAGAGCCTGCTTTTCAAAAAGCTATTATTGAATGTGTTGAAAAGGTCACACACATCGCTCCAAGCGATGAAAATAAACAATTAATTGGTGTACCTCAAGAACAATTTGGGGTAGTAAACTATGCAGCAAAAGAGTTAGGTTTATGCATGGGGTTATCTGATGCAACCTACGTTACAACCACTGAAGTTTACCCAGATAGTGCAACGGCCAACCCTGAAGAGTGCATATTAGCGCAAGTTGCGGCAATTTCGGGTGCGTTGGACTACATTATTAATAAGTAATAGTTATGGTATTCATCAGCACATAGTAAGGTGCAGACAAAGGAGCGGCTATTGGAATTTAAAAATAATTACGGCAGTTACAGTTTTTATGTTGAGGGAAATATTGTTATTGCCCAATTTAAAGGCAACTTAAACCCTGAGTTATTAAATCACTTTAAAGCCGCTCTGTTAGACACCATTACAACGTTTAAACATCAACCTTGGGGCTATATTAGCCATTCGCCCGACGTTGTGGCCGCCACCCCTGACGCTGAAAAAAATATGATCGATGTTAGCCAAACAATGGGGATAAATAATTGCATAATGAGTGCCTTTATACTCACCTCTCCCATTGCCATAAGGCAACTACAACGTATTATGCACAGCTCAGGTCGTGACGCTTATTTACAAGAATGCTTGTTTGATGACTTGCCAAGCGCTAAGGCATTTATAAAAAGTCAGCTTACCTCAGCCGAGTAAATCAATTACACGACCGAGGTATAGTCAACGAAAAACCAAATGGGCTAGTTTTTATAAAACTGACTCTCTTTAGTAATTGAAATACTATTGTCCTCTTGTGCGGTGATTTTAAACTTCAGCTTACTCACCTTCGTGGGTATATCATATCCATCGGCAGTAACCGTTACAGGAACACTTTTCATCAACCCTGGCTCTACCAACACGGCGTTAGGACTTTGCAAGCTCGCACCTTCTAACCCACTAATTGAAATAGAATAATGCAAAGGTTGCTGCGTTTTGTTAATGATGGTGAGTGTATAAGGGTTTTCGACTAACCCTTCATAATTTACCCGATACAGTGCGTTTCTGTCTCTAAGCACAGAGGCTTCGATAGGCGTACGTTGTAGCATCCAAGCAAACATAGAAATAATTAACAGCGCAGTTAAAGCGCCATAGCCCACTAACTTGAGCCTAAATGGATTAGTTTTTTGCCCCGCCATTTGCTTTTCACTGGCGTATTTAATTAAGCCTTTTTCGTAGCCAAACTTATCCATGGTATCGTCACAGGCATCAATACATAAGCCACAGTTAATACATTCATATTGCAGTCCATTGCGAATATCAATCCCAGCAGGACATACTTCAACACATAAGTTACAGTCTACACAGTCACCTAAATTAAGCGCATTAGGATCGGCTTTACGTTTACGTGGACCGCGGTTTTCACCTCGTTCGCTATCATAGGTTACCACCAGCGTGTCTTTATCAAACATCACTGATTGAAAGCGCGAATACGGACACGCCACTGTGCACATTTTTTCTCGTAAGAAACCTGCGTTGCCATAGGTACAAAACGCAAATAAAAACACCCAAAAACTGGTAATTCCAGACCATTCAAAATTAACCATTTCTAGGTATAAGGTTTTAGCTGGAATAAAATACGCTAAAAAAGAAGTGGCAGTTAAGAGTGAAATAACCAGCCATGCACTGTGCTTAGTAATTTTTTTACGCCACTTGGTAATATCCCATGGGCTTTTATCAAGCTTAATACGCTGGTTACGCGTTCCCTCAATACGTTGCTCCACCCAAGAGAACATCAACATCCAAATTGTTTGCGGGCAAGTATAGCCGCACCACACACGGCCAAGCCAATTGGTCACAAAAAATAACGCAAACGCCCCCACCATAAATAGCATGGCGAGAATCATAAAGTCTTGAGGTAGTAAGGTTAGGCCAAAAATAGTAAACTTTTGGGTGGCAACATCCAATAAAACCGCTTGCTGACCGTTATATTGAATCCAAGGAATGGCGATAAAGCTGAGCATTAGCAGCCAACCTAAATTACGGCGTATACGCTGAAAAAACCCTTTTTGCTCGCGTATATAAATTGGCCCTTCTTCTTTGTAGGGCTTAATGATCATGTCTTCTTCTTTAATATCAAACTTCATGTTACTTACTTAATAGTGACGGGTATTAAGTACGATTTTGCAACTTTCAGACCACAGTGAAAGTTAATTTAACTTATTGATATTAATTAATTTTACATATACTACCCAAGCGAAAATTCGCGACATTTAACGACATGCACGATATATCGCGAGTTAACGTGTGCGTTGCACTGCCAATTTTCGCATTTTTGAGCGAAGCGTACTCTCAGGTAAGCCCAGCTTATTTGCCGCGCCTTGTTCGCCTGCAATTTTCCAGTTACATAACATCAGTACGGAGATAATATGCTGTCTTTGCGCCTCATCCAGTGTAAGCGTTGGGTTAACGGCATTCGCATCACCGGCTTTTAGCGGCTGACTTAACTGCAGTGTGGGCTGTGTAGATAAAATAGCTTCTCTCTCTAACACGTTTTGCAGCTCTCTGATATTGCCTGGCCAGTCATAGGCTTGTAGTTGCCTAATAGCTTTCTTACTTAACCCCTGTAATTGCTTACCTAGCCGCTTGTTTATTTGAGCAATTAAGTTTTGACATAAAAAAGGTATATCTTCTTTTCGCTCTTTTAGTGCTGGCACTTTGATAGGAAACACGTTCAAACGGTAGTATAAGTCCATTCTAAACTGCCCTGCTTGTACCATTTCCCACAAGTTACGATTGGTTGCAGCAATGATACGAATATCGACTTTTAGAGTTTGGCTGCCCCCTACTCGCTCAAATTCGCGCTCTTGTAATACTCGTAATAATTTACTTTGTGACTCTAACGGCAGCTCTGCCACTTCATCTAAAAATAAAGTGCCCTTATCAGCAAGTTCAAAACGCCCTTTACGTCGCTCATTTGCGCCGGTAAACGAGCCTCGTTCGTGTCCAAACAACTCCGATTCTAATAAGCTAGGGGTAAACGCCGCACAATTAACTTTTATAAACGCCTGCTCATTGCGCTTGCTTAATCTATGTAAGTTACGCGCCACCAGCTCTTTGCCAGTACCGTTTTCGCCAAGTATCAACACCGTACTGTCGGTTTCGCTCACTAACTGTATTTGCTGCAACATACGTTGAAATACATCACTGCGCCCTACTAGCCCCGAGTCTTGCCAATCTTGATTTAGCTCGGCAGTAAGGTAGTCGTTTTCATCTTTGAGCTGCTCGCTTAAATGCTTTACTTGCGCTAAAGCATCTTGGAGCGCGGTTTGGGTTCGCTGCTGCGCTGATATATCGCGAAAAACGGCCACGGCACCAATAAGCTGGCTATTTTTATAAACAGGCGTGGAGGTATATTCAACAGCAAAGGCGCTGCCATCTTTACGCCAAAATACTTCGTTTTTAACCTCGCGGCGTTTGCCATCAAACATGGTGCAGTAAATTTGGCATTCATCGGCAGGGTAAGGCGTGCCATCTGCATGACTGTGATGATGATATTGATGTATTTTTTTACCCAGCAATTCATCGGCTGTCCAACCCGTCATTCGCTCTGCCGCTGGGTTTACAAACACCGCATTACCAGATAAATCAAATCCATATATGCCCTCACCTACCGCATTAAGTAATAAAGTAGGATCGTTTAAAAAGTTTTTTATCATTGCAGACCTCGCGAAATATCGCGAGTATTATGCCAATTCTCTCTTGCTTTAGCACCTAGTAATGGCTAAATAATGCCTTAATATCTATTTTTGCTTCTAGCCGTGCTGCGATTAAATACAAGCCCGCTAGCTTACGGTGAATAAACAACGCATCAACAGGAGGCGTATGCCATTGCTGCGACTGTGCGCTTAACTGCAAGCCTGCATCTTTAATATTGCTAGCAAGCGCGCTATTTTTAAAATCAAACTCGCCGTTATAGCGCAGTGGCTCGCAGGCCATTAAAAATAAATCAATCACTTTTTCTTTGTAATTGTCTTTGAGGGAATCTTTAAAATAGCCAATATCGGTGGCGGCATTGAGCACCCCTTCACGATCGTTATTACTACCAGCTTTAAATAAAGCTAGATAGGCATTACTTAGTGCTGGGGTAATTTCTCGTGTGGCACCAAAGTCAAATAATACTATTTTTTGTGATTCAGGTTGGTAATGAAAATTTGCAAAGTTAGGGTCGGTTTGGATTAAATTAAAGACAAACATTTCTTTAAAAAATAAATCAATCAGTTGTTCAGCAACTCGGCTTCGCTCTGATTGTGGTAAATATGTAATGCCCTCTATAGGCTTGGCATCTACATACTCCATGGTTAGCACTTGCGCAGTACTGTGCTGGGGATACACGCTAGGGACTTTGAAATGCGCGTTATTTGCTAACAGATTTTTGTAACGTGATAAATATTCAGCTTCTCGAGTGTAGTCGGCCTCTGCTAATAGCTGTGCCTTGGCTTCAGCCACTAGGGGTTTAATATCCAGCTCTTTAGGTAATAACCGCGATAAAGTAAGTAAAGTGATCACGTTATCTACGTCATTCACTACACTTTTTGCGATTCCAGGGTATTGAATTTTAACTGCCAGTTGCGCGCCATTTTCTTTATAAGCTAAATGAACCTGGCCAATGGACGCCGCCGCAAACGGCCTGAGCTCAATATGAGAAAAACGCGATAACCAATCCTCTCCCCATTGCTCTTTTAAAACACTAACCAGTTGTTTGTGTGGCATCGGGTTGGCATCTGAGCGCAATAAAGACAGCAATTGAGCAAGTTCGGGGGTTAGTAAGTCGCCAGCATCCATTGAAAGCAGCTGCCCAAGCTTCATTGCCGCACCGCGCAGGTGTGAGAGTTGAGTGGCTAGGTTTTCAATATTTTTAGGCTGAAGCAATAAGCTTTTATTATCCCAGCCTTTACCAGAAAGCGCACTTTTAGCCCCGCCCACTAACATATTCGTGGCGACGCCAGTGGCTAATGAGCCTAACTTTGCAAAACGTGAAAGTCGAGATGTGGGAACGGATCGCTCATTAGCCATAATTAACCTAATCTATTAATAATAAGGTCAACTAATACGTTTTATTACGCCTATTGGATCTAAATTATAACCGAGGGACTAGCTTAATAGCGCCTTCTACTACTTTTAAATCTAAAGGTAAATTACTTAATAATGCCATTTTAGGATCGTTCATATTTAACTTATAAACGGGGTTAACGGCTAAAAAAGCATTCATTACATCCATGGCCTCGTTATCCAGCACTTCTAAATTACCTTTAAAGCCACCGGGATCAATGCTTGAGTCGAGTAACTTAACATTACGTAAAAATACCGCTTTTTTCTCGCTGTCATAAAAAGGAGTGCCCTGTATTTGCAGCTTTAAGCGCACTGGGTACTTTAATGCAAAAGCATTAATCTCGGCGCTAGAATCTGCACCTAATAAAACATAATCACTATTATCTGGGCCAATATTAACGCTTAAATCATTCACATCAAACTGCACAGGTAAGCCCATCAGGCTAACTTTTTCACTTAATTTAGGTAACTCTTTATTTAGTAACGACTCAACCTCTGAATTTGTAAATGAATAAACCGAAATACCCTGCGTACTGTTACAGGCAGTTAAAAATAGTAGTGAAATAAAAACAAAAATTTTCATGCAAAACCCTATTGGTTAATCGTATAGGCAGTAAGTAACCATAACAAAAAGCCGCTTTAATAGCGGCTTTTTCATTTTAGTTGATAAAAGTGATTGCGCTTAATTTACAGCAAAAATAACTTTTAACCTTGCTAGTGTGTCAGCTGTGACTGAACCCTCACTGAGTGCTAATAACTGCTTTAAATAATAATTTAAATCAGCGTGTTCGCCACGGTGCTTATCATCAAGCATAGCTACTTGCTCTACCATTCTTTGCGATGAGTTTTGCGAACTTACGCTCGCAAGTATTTCCATACGCGTTAACAGCTGCTCACAGCTCAATGCTGTTTTAACTGCACCATTAAATTGACTCGGGACTGGCTCGTTGTTCTCAAGTGCAACAAATAAAGCATCTAAATTAGCTTGCTCATTTTTAGCCGCTAACCCTGTCAGCTTTTCATCTATGGCTGATAACAAAGCAGACACTTTAGGGGTTAACGATTTAAACTGTTTATACCCTTTAACTTTGGTTTGCAAATCAAGTAATTGGGCTTTACCTTCAACACTATTTAATGCTGCTTCAAGCTCATTCAGCTCAGTTGTTGCCAGCTTATCTGACTCACTTTGTTCGCGCTTTTGCTGTTCAAACTCTTCGCTTCGTTTAGTGAAAGTTGCATCATTAAACTGACGAAATTTTTGCCACAATGCATTTTCAGCTTTTAAGCCTGCAAACCCTATGGTTTGCCACTGTTGCTGTAACTGCTTTAGCTGTTGGCAAGCGTCTGCTAAATTATCGCTTTGTGATAATTGCTGTGCTTGTTCAACGAGCTCATTTTTAAGTGCGGCATTGCCTTTATGAAACGCGTTAAGTGACGCTACAACCTGTTGCTGCTCTGCCTTATAACGCTCGTTTAATACGCGGTATGTTTTCGGGTCAACTTTACCCACACTTCGCCATGCCTTTTGCAAACGGTTATAGTGACTTTCTAGTTGTTTCCAATCTAAATCAGCCGTATCAGTTGCTTGTAAATGCAATGCATGCATATCAGCAATCAATTGCTCGCGCTCTGCTTTTGCTGCTTCACGTTGCACTTCTTGCTCAGCGAAGTAGCTGCGACAAGGGGCAAATAAAAGCTCAATTTTTTCATCGAACTCGTTGCCCTGTTGTTTCTCTTGCTCTGTATCAAGGCGTCCTAGCTCGTTCCAACGCTTGCGAAGTACTTTAACTTGATCAGCACGCTGTTGTGGATCGTTACACGGCTCATCAACTAACGCTGTTACTTCTTCTAAAAGTGCTGCACGTTTTGGTGCGGCCGCATATTTTTGCCAATCTTTAGCATCGGCTAATTGCGCTTCTAGGTCTGCTTTTAAGTTAACCAGCGGCTGTTGATACTTTTCAGTTAGGGCATTAAATAACTCTTCGAAGCCTTTAAATACACCAAATGCAACGTTAAAGCGCCCTTCTTCAATTAAACGTTTTACATCACGTGCCTTGCGTTTAGCTTGGCTCTGGGTTTTTTCAAGCAGCTTAGTGAGTTCGCTCATTGCAGCTAAAAATTGCTTTTTATGCGCATTAAGTTGGGTTTTAAATGACGCTTGTAAATCATTGCTAAGTACATCTAAATGGCTGCGTGCCTCTTTAAATGTGTGATTAAAGGCACTTAGTTGTTGATCGTAATCGCTAAGTTGCTCTGCAGGTTTTATTTCAATAAGCGTACTGTAGGCAATTTTATATTCTTTAATCGCCGTAGTTAGCTCAGGTAACTTGGCTACTTGTAAAAATAGTTGCTCAAGCTTATTAATCACTTGTTTTGATTGCTGATCAGCCATCAATTGCGTTTTATCTAGTGTGTCTTTTGCTTGTGCTACTTTTGCATTAAGCCAATCTTGCTGAATTTGCTCTGGGGTTTCTAATCCAAGTTGCAATGCATTTTCAATTTCTTCACTTAATGCTTCTAACGTAGCTAATGCTAAGACTTGGCGCTGTTGCTGCGCTAAACGTTGCTGCTCTATTTCATGTTGCGCTTTTAATGTGGCAATGTGAGCATCAAGCTTATCGGTAATTGATATATATTTAGCATCAAGGGTTTTTACATGTTCTTCACTTAGCCATTTTAATTCAAGAGCTTGCCACTGCGCCATGAGTTCTGCAGCTTGTGGGTCAACAATAGCGTAGTCATTTTTATCACGAAGTGCATTAAGCTTGGCTAAAATAACACGGGTTGCGTTTTCAACTTGCGATGGCATTTCAAGCGCTAAACGCTCGTTTTCAAGATGACTTTCTAGCGCAACTTTGGCTTCACCTTGAGCATGCTTTAACAGTGCTTTAGTTAACTGCTGAGTAATGACTAAATCAACTAACTGTTTTTGCAGCTCTTCATTTGCTTCTTTAAAGGCTTTTTCAATCAGTTTAGGGTTAGCTAGGCGTTTTAATAGCTTAACTCTCACTTGCAGTTCTTTTTCAGCAAATGCTAGTTTTTCAAGGGTTTTAACCGGTGCAAAGCGTTCAATGTACTCATTTTTAATCTGCGCCGACAAGCTACTTTCACTGTTTAATACAGCCGATGAGATTTGTTGTTCAGCAACATCTTTCAATGCCTGATCTTGTTTGTAAGCTTTCCACCACAGTGGTAAGTCGTTTACTTTTTGCAGTGCTTTACGACGAATTTCAGCCGATGAGTCTTCAAGGGCTAAGGTGCTTAAAATTGTTACGTCACGTGCCACATCAAGTTTTTCAATCGCATCTAAACGAACTTGTTGCTTTGGGTGTTTCCATTTTGGTGTAAAAAGGTGTTTAAAGATCATTTTCACTGAACCTAGCTATTTCGTTATCTGATTTGAATTCTTTTTGTAGTTGCGCTTTGGTTTTTTGGATCATTTCTCCATTTGCACCAATGGTAAACTGCTCGTTTGATTGTGCTACTTTTGCTTGGTACAACATCACTAGTTGCACTGTTTGTTGCTTTTGCTCATCTGATAAAGGCGTGCCATCTGGCCACTTTCCCGTTGCCGCGCCATACTGTAAGCGCTCAAATAATTCTGGAGTAATATTCTGTACTAGGTTGTCAATATTCATGTCATTTTTTCTTTTTCAGAGTCACTAAAATAATACGGTTAATAAGGTACCAAATACAGCCAATGCCAATGGCCGAGGTATACGCATACCACTGAAGTGTTTTTTCTTGAGGTTGTAGGAAGTACAAACAAAAGAAGCCACCTAAAAATAAGATCAGCGCTAAAAAGGAGTGGTTCATAAACATTTGCTGCTTTTTAATTCGCTGCTCACGTTGAAGTTGTTGAACTTGCTCGGCATTTAATTCAGCAACGTTACTTTGGCAATGTGGACACTGCGAATGTTTATCTGAAATTGATTTTGCACATTTGGGGCAACGAATAATCGCCATACATCTCTCTCCATACTACGCATAAAAAAAGCGCCTTTCGGCGCTTTTCATTGTACTTGTTTTATTGCTCTTTGTCTTTTTTGAATTTAACCCAATAGATGATATTAGGTTATTGGGATCTGTTTATTCAGCGTCTTTAGATTGCTTTTCAAGACGTTTTTCCCAGAAGGTGGCGTTTTTAATCCCTAACTTAACGGGATCAAATGTGATTTGGCCACCTTTTTTCTTCTGGTCTTCATAATCACTCAAACATGTTAAGGCCGGTTTAGCGACAAAGAAAATGGCTAATATACCCAATATGTTGATCCACGCCATTAAGCCAACGCCTATGTCGCCAATAGTCCAAATATAACCGGAACTGTTAACCATGCCGTAGGCTACCATAAACATAATCATAAGTTTTACCACTACAAGCGGAATACTTCCTTTAAAGTAGCGATTTAAGTACGCGATATTTGTCTCAGCAATGAAGTAATAAGCCAGTATGGTGGTAAAAGCAAAGAAGAATAAAGCGATACCTACAAACGCTTCTCCAAAGCTACCAAATACACTAAACAACGCCATTTGGGTGAATGCTGCTGATCCCACTTCAGTTGCCGCATCCACATTTTGTATAATGAATTGCCCTTCTGGCAAAGTACCGACTACATTGTATTGCTGCGTCATTAAAATCATTAATGCCGTTGCTGTACATACAAAAAGTGTATCAACATAAACAGAAAAAGCTTGCACTAAACCTTGCTGTGCAGGGTGATCAACTTCTGCTGCCGCCGCTGCATGAGGACCTGTACCTTGACCCGCCTCATTAGAATAGATACCACGCTTAACACCCCAGCCAATTGCAGCGCCAAAGCCTGCTTGGGCTGTAAATGCATCACCAATAATGAGCGAGAAAATACCCGGGACTTTGTCTATATTTAAAAATACGATAATTAAGGCCAATACGATGTAACCAAGCGCCATAAATGGCACTACAATTTGCGTAAAATTAGCAATGCGCTTTATACCACCAAAGATAATAAACGCTAAAACGATTAGAATAATGGCCAACGCAACCAGTTTAAAACTACCTACGTCACCAAAACTTGTAGACACCATAGTGCCATTGCCAAATACTTGAGTGAATGCGTTGCCCACAGCATTTGCTTGCACGCCCGGCAGGAAAACCCCACATGCTATAATTGCCGACACAGCAAATAATACAGCCAGCCACTTTTGCCCTAAACAACGATCAAAATAATACGCTGGACCACCGCGGTATTGGCCGTCTTCTTCTAACTTATAAATTTGACCTAATGTTGACTCCGCGTATGCAGTACTTGCACCTAAAAAAGCAACAACCCACATCCAGAAAATAGCGCCAGGGCCTCCAAAACCAATTGCGGCTGCCACACCGGCAATATTACCAACCCCTACTCGGCCAGATAATGAAACAGCAAGAGCTTGAAAAGATGAAATTCCTTTTTCTGAGGTGTTAGGGCTAAATAATAGCTTACACATTTCTTTAAAATGTCTAACTTGAGCAAATCGAGTTAGTACGGAGTAAAATAAACCTGCGCCTAGGCATAAATAGATGAGTGCATCACTCCAAACAACATCATTAACGGCGCTTACAAAAGCTTCCATGAACATCCTCACAGTTATATTTATTATTATTAATTACCATACTCTGCTACTCAGAATACCTGTCATAAGCTTTACGAAATAAGGGGTTAATCTTTTCCGTTTTTCTTATTGTTCAATCGATATTAACTTAAGTACCCAACCTTGTTAACAGTTAATTTTCAAAACAACTTATTGTTTATTTATATTGAGCCTTCCAGATCAACGTTTAACTAAGTGCAAATTGATTTAGACTATATGGTATTAAATCTGTCGAGAAGGTGTATTGAAACGTTTTAGTGCTGTGGTGGGTAAATGATTCTTATTTTTTGGTACGGTTGGTTTAGCTAAAAGTAAAAAGGGTATCAATATTTATTGATACCCTTTGAAACAAACGTTTTATCTTAAGTTGTCTACAACATTAACAATGGCTGCTAAAGTATCTTGACCAAATTGATATGAACGACGATCTGACCAACCATAATCTGGATCGGGTAAGTCATTATTATCTTTAAATGGCATTTCAACTGTGTAAGTTAGTGCTTTAAATTCTTCTGCTGTCGCTGATGAACCTACTGTTAGGTTAGCTTGACCTGGTTCGTCTTTATCGTAGCCATGCGTATCTTGAAACTCTGGAGTAATAGTTAAAAGCGCGGCCTTAAAGCTATCCTCTAAGCCTTTTAGGCGTGCATCATAGCTTGGTATGCCTTCGCTACCGGCAACAAAATTATATGGAATGGCTTCATCACCATGAATGTCTAGGTGCATGTCTAAGCCGGCTTCGCGCATTTTATTAAGCACTAAGTAAACTTCTGGGCTGTTTTCCATGCTGGGTGTTTGCCATTCACGGTTTAAGTTAACCCCTTTAGCGTTAGTGCGTAGGTGACCGCGTGCACTGCCATCTGGATTCATGTTTGGCACGATATAAAATACCGCTTTTGATAGTAACGCTGCTGCATGAGGGTCTTCATCATCAAGTAGCTTGTGTACTAAGCCTTCTACAAACCACTCTGCCATTGTTTCACCTGGGTGTTGACGAGCAGTGATCCAAATTACTTTTTTATCGGCGCTTGGCTGACCAATTTTAAGCACGCTCATGTCACGCCCATCAAGTGTTTGGCCTAGTGTTTCTAGTTGGCAAATTTCTTGGCTTTGTGCCCATGCTAATAAGTCTAAATGACGATCGTAGCTGTAAGGAGCAAAGTAGGCGAAGTAAACGCTGCTGCACTCAGGCTCAAGCTCAAATGTTAATGTGCCATTTTCATACGAAGACGGTACACGGAACCATGTTTGACGGTCGTATGAAGCGACAGCTTGGTAGTCTACCCAGCCATCAGGGTATGCAGACTTATCAAGATTATTAATATTTAACTGATGAAGTTGATAAGGCGTTGTTTCAAGGCGAAAGTGAAACCACTGATAAAACTCAGACTGATGATCTTTATTGATTTCTAGCTGAATATTTAACGGATCGGTGGCTTCAATAACTTTAATATTACCACTGTCGAAATTGCTACTGATTTTCATTACAACAAACCTATTAGTTAACTGTGTGTCTTTGACTAAGGCATTTAGCCAAGAGGTAAATACGTGTTACTGCACTTTAAAAGTGTATAAACGCGTACCCAATTTAATAAAGCGTACCATAACCGCTACACTTTAAAAATATTCAGGCCTAAAAAAGCCAGCAAGTGCTGGCTTTTCTTAATTGCTCA
The DNA here is from genome assembly GCF_000184065.1 of Pseudoalteromonas sp. SM9913. Taxonomy (NCBI): domain Bacteria; kingdom Pseudomonadati; phylum Pseudomonadota; class Gammaproteobacteria; order Alteromonadales; family Pseudoalteromonadaceae; genus Pseudoalteromonas; species Pseudoalteromonas sp. SM9913. The sequence continues at coordinate 1,221,587 of NC_014803.1, read as the reverse complement.
TGTGTTTATCGAGGTAAACTTGGGAATGAGACTTCTGCCATGTCGCGCATACAGCGAACTACCTGGCAGCTATAACCAAACTCATTGTCGTACCATACGTAAAGTACAACACGGTTATCATCAACAATCGTTGCTTGAGAATCAACAACACCAGCGTAACGGCTACCCACTAAATCGGTAGAGACGATTTCAGTTGATGCTGTGTAATCAATTTGATCACGTAGGTCTGAGTGAAGTGCTGTTTCACGTAAAAACGCATTAAGCTCTTCAACCGTTGTACTCTTTTCAAGGTTCAAGTTTAAGATAGCTAACGATACGTTTGGTGTAGGTACACGGATTGCGTTACCTGTTAGTTTACCTTCAAGCTCTGGTAATGCTTTAGATACCGCTTTCGCTGCACCTGTTTCAGTGATAACCATGTTTAGTGCCGCAGCACGACCACGACGTTCCGCTTTGTGGTAGTTATCAATTAAGTTTTGGTCATTAGTGTACGAGTGAACCGTTTCAACGTGACCATTCTTAATACCAAACTGATCGTTTAATGCTTTAAGTGTTGGCGTAATTGCATTGGTTGTACAACTTGCTGCACAGACAATTTTGTCTTCCGGTAAAATATCTTGGTTGTTTACACCGTAAACGATATTTTTAATATTACCTTTAGCAGGCGCTGTTAATAATACTTTTGCAGCCCCTTTAGATTCTAAATGCTGACCAAGGCCGGCTTCATCTTTCCAGATACCTGTGTTATCAACGACTAATGCGTTTTCGATACCGTAGGCGCTGTAATCAACTTCACTTGGCGAGTTAGCGTAGATAACTTGAATGTAGCTACCGTTTGCTTTAATTGCATTACGCTCTTTATCGATGGTGATAGAACCATTAAATGGACCATGGATAGAGTCACGACGTAATAAGCTTGCACGCTTTTCTAAATCGCCATCTTTACCGCCACGCACAACAATAGCGCGAAGGTTTAAATCGGCATACGGGCCTGATTTTTCAATTAATAAACGCGCTAATAAGCGACCGATACGACCAAAACCGTAAAGTACAACGTCACGTGGTGCTTTTGGTTTAGAGTCAACAATTTCAGCAAGTTCATCTTTAACAAACTCTTCTACTGAACGACCATTCGCTGCATCTGTGTATAAATAGCTGTATGCTAATTTACCAATATCGATACGGGCAGAATTTAATTCCATTTTGCTGATAGCTTCTAAGAATGGGAAGCTTTCACGTAGGCGCAGTTTAGTCCCTTCAAATTGAGCTACTGATTTGTGAGACTTGATAATATCAATAGTGCTTGAATTTACTAATGGGCGGCCGTATACAGCGATTTCGATACCACGATTACGGTACAATTTACCAATAATAGGCTGCATGCTTTCTGCGTAATCTTGGCGTTCTTGCCAGCTACTTGTGTATTCTAACTCGTGAGATGAGGTCATTTTTTTTACCTAATTAAACAATTTTGAACGGATAGCCTAAGAATGCATCGAATTTTGAGAGCAACGCATTCCTTCGGGCAGGCCTATTCTAATTTAATCTCATTTTATTCTCTACTGTTAGAGACTAAAGTTTAGGCTAGAATAATACTATATGAGGGTCTGTTGACCTTTGCGGATTAAAATTTGTTCAAACTAGGGACAATTTAATCACGGCGCGAGGTTTGTAACCTAGTGGGCTAAGTAAAAACCGAGCAAAGCTTCCGCGTCCTGCTCACGCCCCTTACCTACATCCATGTAGGCAACAAAGAGTAAATCGCCCCTAGGCAGAACCCGAAGGGCAGCGCCTGTTTGGCATTGATGCTACGTTATCGCCTATTTATGGGGAACAACCACACCACATAGGCTCTGCCTTGTCTCAATACCAAACAGACTGCTGCAAATTCAACCTTGAAAGGTCAACAGACCCTAATAATTTGAGAGACTCGGATGGCTTTTAAGCGCATAACCCTCGCCTTTGCAATTTTGCTTACAGGCTGTGAAGAATCTTTAACCGTTGAAGGTATTTGCGTTCAATCGCCGGCCATATGTAGTGATCTTAACCAAGATAGTCACTGTAAAGCGCAGCGAGAACGTACTATTTTTTCTCGTCACCTTGAATCTTTACAACCAACCGATGAACACAAATATCAATTACTTAAAGCGTTTGAGCATTACAATCAATGTATTGCTTTGGCAGCCAACATTCAGCACATAAAACTAAAAAGCAAAACCACGGCTCGCCGACGTGCCCATTTAACGAGCATGAGGGAAATAGCGCGGATTTATCAACAGACAAAACACACCAGCCACCCGGGCTTGCTTTATTATCATTGGTCAAGAAACAATGACGAAAGTGCATTAACACGTTTGCTCGCTTTAGAACATACTGCAGAAGTTGAACAAAGTGCTGAGATGCAATTTTACTTGGCGTCTTATTACATTAAGGTTGATGAAGAAAAAGCGATTAATTTTTTATACAACACGCTAGCGCTGAATAAAGCCAAGCATGAACCGAACCCTGAAATATATATGTCTTTGATCAGCCTGTTTTATAAACATCAACAATATAAACATGCTTATATTTTTGCCAAAATAGCTCAGCTCTCTGGTATTGAACATATTGATATACTGTTAATTGAGCAGCAGTTAATAGCACAAGGAAAGAATTTAGAGAGTTTAGATAGGTTAGCCGAGCAGACTTTGCAGCAAATAGATCAAGGAACGTTTATTTCCCCCCGGAAATAATAAAACAGATACAAAAAAGGCAGCTTACGCTGCCTTTTTGTTTATTTTTTGCTTGTGCCTACTTCGACACGGGTTTTTAACTTTTGCCCCGGTCTAAAGGTAACCACGCGACGTGCTGAAATTGGGATATCTTCTCCCGTTTTCGGGTTACGTCCCGGCCTTTCTTTCTTATCTCGAAGATCAAAGTTACCAAATCCAGAGAGCTTAATCTGCTCGCCTTTTTCAAGCGCTGAGCGGATTTCTTCAAAAAACGCTTCAACTAAATCTTTGGCATCTTTTTTATTGATCCCGAGCTTTTCAAATAGGTGTTCAGCTATGTCGGCTTTAGTAAGCGCCATATCTAGTCCCTCAACGATGCATTAAACTGTTCGGCCAGTGCGGCCACCACGTTATCAACTACCTGATTGATATCTTTCTCTTCGAGTGTTCTATCAACCGCTTGCAGTGTTAGAGCAATCGCCAAACTCTTATAATTTGGCTCAATACCTTTGCCCTTATACACATCGAATAAGTTTAGGTCAACCAATTGATTTCCGCCAACTTTTCCGATGACGTTTAAAATATCACCTATTTTAACGCTGTCTTGTACTAAAATAGCGATGTCGCGGCGATTTGATGGGAATTTAGACACCCCAACAGCCAGCGGTAAATTTCTTTTTTCTAATGCCGACATTTCAATTTCAAACACAAAAGTAGCGTTATTGATATCTAACGATTTTTGCGCTTGAGGGTGTAATGCACCAAAGAAACCTACTTTTTTTCCATCAACATAAATAACAGCTGATTGACCAGGATGAAGCCCATCTGATTGCTCGGCTTTAATTTCAAAGCGGCTAACATCATTGGTAATAGCAAGTAATGCTTCAACATCCCCTTTTAGGTCGTAAAAATCAACGTTACGTTTTTCTTCAACCCAATGCTCGCCATGCACAAGCCCAGTAATAACACCACCAATAACCGGCACTTGGTAAACGCCATTTTCTGCGCTTTCATCGCTGATAAATTTAAGGCCATGTTCAAATAAGCGAATACGTGGTTGCTGGCGGTTTTGGTTATAGGCAACAGATGCTAATAAGCCAGGCATTAAACTTACACGCATCGCTGACATTTCAATTGAAATTGGGTGCGGCAATACCAATGCATTACACTCAGGGTGTAAAATAGCTTGCGCTTTAGGATCAACAAAACTGTAAGTAATGGCTTCTTGATAGCCACGGGTTACTAGCGCATTACGAAAACGGCTCAGTGCAACAGTTGACTCATCATGTGTGGTCATTTTAAGTTTTGCAGTCGGTGCAACATTAGGAATACTGTTGTAACCGTATACACGTGCTACTTCTTCAATTAAATCTTCTTCAATACGAATATCAAAACGGTAGCTTGGTACATCAGCGCTCCAGCTATCATTGTCAAATTTAACATCAAGACCTAAACGCGTAAGTATATCGGTTACTTTAGCATCGTCAATGTGATGACCAATAACACGGTCTAAACGTGAACGACGTAAACGCACTTCAGTTACTTTTGGTAGTTTATCTGCAGCAACAGCTTCAACGATTGGACCTGCGTTACCACCTACAATCTCCAGAAGTAACGCTGTAGCGCGCTCCATGGCATCGTGTTGTAGTGCAAAGTCGACGCCACGCTCATAGCGATGAGATGCATCAGTATGCAAACCATAGCTGCGTGCTTGTCCTGCAATAGCCACTGGGTTGAAGAATGCGCTTTCTAGTAAAATATCAGCTGTTTTTTCAGTAACACCCGATTGCTCACCGCCAAAAATACCAGCAATGGCTAGCGCTTTATGATGATCGGCAATCACTAATGTCGATTCATTTAATTTAGCCGTATTACCGTCTAATAAAACCAGCTCTTCACCTGGGGTTGCACTACGTACTTTAATTCCACCTTCAATCGCATTTAAATCAAATGCATGCATTGGGTGGCCAAGCTCTAGTAATACAAAGTTAGTCACATCAACAACCGGATCAATTGAACGTACACCACTACGACGTAGCTTTTCAACCATCCATAATGGCGTCTCAGCGTCTAGGTTAATGCCCTTAATAACACGCCCTAAATAGCGAGGACATGCATCATCGTTAACCAACTCAATAGATACTTTGTCTTCAATTGTCGGGGTTACCGCTGGAATGCTTAATGTATTTACATCAATACTGTTAAGTACGCCGACTTCGCGGGCAAGCCCTTTAATACCTAAACAGTCGCCACGGTTAGGTGTTAAATCTACGTCAATAATGTTGTCATCAAGCGCTAAATATTCGCGTAAATCGGCACCAATAGGCGCATCAAGTGGCAATTCCATAATGCCATCGCCTTCTTCACTAATACCTAGCTCATCAAACGCACATAACATGCCGTGTGAAGGCTGACCACGAAGTTTGGCTTTTTTAATTTTGAAATCGCCTGGTAACACTGCGCCAACAGTGGCAACTGCAACTTTAATACCTTGGCGGCAATTTGGTGCACCACAAACAATATCAAGCAGTTCATCACCACCAACATTAATTTTTGTTACACGTAGTTTATCTGCATCAGGGTGCTGGCCACACTCAACCACTTCACCTACCACAACGCCATTAAATTTGGCTGCTGCCGGCTCAACGCCATCTACTTCTAAACCAGCCATTGAAAGCTGTTCCGAAAGAGCTTGCGTATCAATTGCAGGATTTACCCACTCTCTTAACCACTTTTCACTAAATTTCATTTTATCTCTTCACTCTTAACGGAACTGGTTTAGGAATTTTAAGTCATTTTCGAAAAACGCACGTAAATCGTTTACGCCGTAACGCAACATGGTTAAGCGCTCAACACCCATACCAAAAGCGAAACCTGTGTATTTTTCAGGATCGATGCCTACAGACTTAAGTACGTTAGGATGAACCATGCCGCAGCCTAATACTTCTAACCATTTACCATCTTTACCCATCACGTCCACTTCGGCTGAAGGCTCTGTAAACGGGAAGAATGAAGGACGAAAACGAATTTCCATGTCTTCTTCAAAAAAGTTACGTAAAAAGTCATGTAAAATACCTTTAAGCTCAGTGAAGCTTACATCAGTATCAACCATCAACCCTTCCACCTGATGGAACATAGGCGTGTGTGTTTGGTCGTAGTCATTACGGTATACACGCCCTGGCGAAATAATACGCAGTGGCGGTTGCTCAGTTTCCATAGTACGAATTTGTACACCACTGGTTTGAGTACGTAAAACCAGCTTAGGATTAAAGTAAAAGGTATCGTGATCGGCGCGAGCTGGGTGATGCTCTGGTATATTTAACGCATCAAAGTTATGAAAATCATCTTCAACTTCAGGGCCTGATTTAACAGCAAAGCCAAGTTCACCAAAGAAGCTTTCAATACGCTCAATGGTGCGAGTTACTGGGTGCAAACCACCCGATGGCATAACACGCCCAGGTAAAGTTACATCGATTGTTTCTGCTGCTAGTTTTTCTTCTAATGCTTTACTTGCTAACAATTCACGCTTGTCATTAATCGCAACTTGCACGTCTTGCTTAGCTTGGTTAATTACTTGGCCTGCTTCTTTACGTTCTTCAGGGGCAATTTTACCTAACGTTTTAAGTAAGCTGGTAATTTCGCCTTTTTTACCAAGATAGTTAACCCTGATCTCTTCTAGCTGCGCGATTTCACTGGCACTGGCTACCGCCTCAAGTGCTTGCGCTAATATGTTTTCTAAGTTCATTCGATACCTGATCTTTCACAGAAGGTGATTACAATTTAGTTAGCTAATGATAACTGAAAGCAGGGTCTAGATTCTAGACCTACTACAGCTTTAGCGTTGATTTTATAAAAGGAATAGTCAATTTTCGTTGTGCAGCCATGGATGCGTGATCTAATTTGTCTAATACATCCAATAAAGCACGCATATCACGACTCAAACGCGTTAATAAAAATCGCGCACATTCATCGCTCAGTTCAAGCCCACGCATATTTGCACGCTTAACCAGCGCCTGTGCTTTATCATCGTCACTCATAGAACGAATTTGAAACGTAGTGCCCCACTTTAAACGGGATTCTAAGTCGGGCAAGCTAATATTAAGCATGTTAGGCAGTAAATCGGCAGTCACTACCAGCATTTTATTGGGCTCATTAAAGCGATTAAAAAAGTTAAATAACGCTTTTTCCCATGCATCATTGCCTGCTACCAAGTGCACATCATCAATACACAATACATCCAATGCTTCAAGCCCATCTAAAACCATTGGTCCAAAATGAATGACCTCGCGCATGGAAAGCAGCATATTAGATAAGCCACGCTCTTGTGCCTGAATACAAGTGGCATATAGTAAGTGAGATTTACCAGAATCTCCTAAGCCACACAAATAGGTATACTGAAAAGAGTGAGCAAGCTTAGAAAAGCTATCTTTGAGATGATTTACCTCGAGTGAGTCTTCACCGCCAAAGTAGGATGCAAATGTTTCATCGTCCGGTAAAGTAACCGGCAATGCCATTTGTATTGGCTCTTGAGTTAGCATTAATTTACAACCCATTGATACTCTAGGCTTTGCTCATCAACTATGTGATAAAAAGCACGAGGATCAACATAGTCTTTAAAGGCGTTATCCAGGCCAAGGGCTTTTTTAAGGTCACTCACAGTCCCCGTATGATGAAGCTCAAACTCAACCGAATCGGGAGTTTTACGTATAATAACCGCTTGGGTGACAACACTTAGGTTGAGTAGACGACGCTTTGCCAACTCTATATCCACAAAATTATCTGTCCCTTTTAAGGTCAAATTGGCAGTACGTTGCTCATAATACGCATTCGGATCGATCGCATATTCGCCAGCTAAACCTTGCGCTAAATCATCAATCATTTGCGCAACGATTTGCTGTCTATAGCCAATAATTCGGTTAGATTCAAACATTTCGTCATTAGTAAAACGCCAATCTAATACCCAATTATCGGAGTTAAACTCTTGATACATTCTAGCAGTAATACTGCGCTCAGCACTGTAGCGTTTAGATGCCTCTTCTACAGGCCCAGAAAAATTTCCCCAAACTTCAGGGACACCAACAAGCCGTCTGTCTTGTAAATCGAGTAAAGGCACAACAACCGGTAAACCGCGGCGGCTTGCTTTGTCGTAAATCAGTTGCTCTAACTGAGGATAACTCTCTTGAGTAACCAGCTCTCGCTGCCTGTTATCTTCAATGCCTAACCAGATGGCAACCAGTGGGCGTTGAGCTCCCCACAACGGCAAATTAAGATCTTTTATTAGTGCATTGATCTTTCGCGCTTCAAATTTAACTAGTAACTTAAGCGTTCCAGGAATACGCTCATCGTATTCAAATTTAAGCATATAATCAGATATATCTTTGGTGCGTTGCTGTGCTATCTGATTTTCATCTGCACTTTTATCACCACTCACTTTTACTAGTACGTTAAGAAGCGCTTTGCGACTAGCGTCTAAACGCGCATCACGAGATTTATCTTCTACGACCAAAATATCTTGATATAGATCAGTTACTTCAACTGCAGATACAGAAACACAAAAGAAAATGGATAAGGCGCTAATTAATAATCTATACACAGGCAAATCATTCTTGGTTTTAAACTGTTTTGATCCTAAATCAAAGCCACTAACAAAGCAAAATTATATTTTTCTCAGAAACGAGCACCGTTAAGCTTGCTTTAATAATATAAAAACTCAAAGTAAGCTGCGGCTCATTTGAGTCTGTTTGCTACTTCTTAGCAACAGCGCATGGCAAAACAGCGTTGAGAGCCATAATGAAAGCATGCAGGTAGCTTTTGGCTATTATTTTTTCCTTTTAACTAGTGCATTTCACCTTGCAACTTTATTTTTCACTTTTCTGCAGACGTAAAAAAGCCCGACTATTTCTAATCGGGCTTTCTCTTATTTGGAGCCTGGTAGTGTCGTGGTGCCCACAGCGGTAGAGAGCCACATAGCAAATGTATAGAGTCGGCATTAGGCGCTTATTATTTTCCTTTTACCTGATGCCTTTTACCTTTCACCTACGTTTTTACTTTTCTGCAGACGTAAAAAAGCCCGGCTCTTTAGAGTCGGGCTTTCTTGTATTTGGAGCCTGGTAATGTCCTACTTTCACATAACAAATGCTACACTATCATCGGCGCTGTTTCGTTTCACTGCTGAGTTCGGCATGGGGTCAGGTGGGTCCAAAACGCTATTGTCACCAAGCAAATTTGGTGTAAGTTCGATTTAATCGACCTTACTAAAATTTGGAATTTCTGATAATAAAGTCTTCAAGTATCTACTTTAGTTATATTAACTTCTTCGCTTGTTTCACTATCACATAAAACGCGTTTGGTGTTGTATGGTTAAGCCTCACGGGTAATTAGTACAAGTTAGCTTAATGGCTCACACCACTTCCACATCTTGCCTATCAACGTTGTAGTCTTCAACGGCCCTTCAGAGACTTTAAAAGTCTAGTGAGAACTCATCTCGAGGCCTGCTTCGCGCTTAGATGCTTTCAGCGCTTATCAGTTCCGAACGTAGCTACCGGGCAATGCCATTGGCATGACAACCCGAACACCAGCGGTTCGTTCACTCCGGTCCTCTCGTACTAGGAGCAACCCCTCTCAATTCTCAAACGCCCACGGCAGATAGGGACCGAACTGTCTCACGACGTTCTAAACCCAGCTCGCGTACCACTTTAAATGGCGAACAGCCATACCCTTGGGACCGACTTCAGCCCCAGGATGTGATGAGCCGACATCGAGGTGCCAAACACCGCCGTCGATATGAACTCTTGGGCGGTATCAGCCTGTTATCCCCGGAGTACCTTTTATCCGTTGAGCGATGGCCCTTCCATTCAGAACCACCGGATCACTATGACCTACTTTCGTACCTGCTCGACGTGTCTGTCTCGCAGTTAAGCTGGCTTCTACCATTACACTAACCGTACGATGTCCGACCGTACTTAGCCAACCTTCGTGCTCCTCCGTTACTCTTTGGGAGGAGACCGCCCCAGTCAAACTACCCACCAGGCACTGTCCGTAACCCCGATTCAGGGGCCAACGTTAGAACATCAAAACTACAAGGGTGGTATTTCAAGGACGACTCCACAAAAACTAGCGTCTCTGCTTCTAAGTCTCCCACCTATCCTACACATGTAGGTTCAATGTTCAGTGCCAAGCTGTAGTAAAGGTTCACGGGGTCTTTCCGTCTAGCCGCGGGTACACAGCATCTTCACTGCGATTTCAATTTCACTGAGTCTCGGGTGGAGACAGCGTGGCCATGGTTACACCATTCGTGCAGGTCGGAACTTACCCGACAAGGAATTTCGCTACCTTAGGACCGTTATAGTTACGGCCGCCGTTTACCGGGGCTTCGATCAAGAGCTTCTCCGAAGATAACCCCATCAATTAACCTTCCGGCACCGGGCAGGTGTCACACCGTATACGTCATCTTGCGATTTTGCACAGTGCTGTGTTTTTAATAAACAGTCCCAGCCACCTGGTCACTGCGGCTCCAATCAGCTTAGGGAGCAAGTCCCATCACCAATCGGAGCGTACCTTCTCCCGAAGTTACGGTACGATTTTGCCTAGTTCCTTCACCCGAGTTCTCTCAAGCGCCTTAGTATTCTCTACCTGACCACCTGTGTCGGTTTGGGGTACGATTCGGTATAATCTGAAGCTTAGAGGCTTTTCCTGGAAGTATGGCATCAGCAACTTCATCACCTTGGTGACTCGTCTCGTGTCTCAGCCTAACAGCAACCCGGATTTACCTAAGTCACTAGCCTACACACTTTCACATGGACTACCATCGCCATGCTTGCTTAGCCTGCTCCGTCCCCCCATCGCAATTATACCAAGTACGGAAATATTAATCCGTTTCCCATCGACTACGCCTTTCGGCCTCGCCTTAGGGGTCGACTTACCCTACCCTGATTAACATGGGATAGGAACCCTTGGTCTTCCGGCGTGCGGGTTTTTCACCCGCATTATCGTTACTCATGTCAGCATTCGCACTTCTGATACGTCCAGCATACCTCCCGGTACACCTTCAACCGCTTACAGAACGCTCCCCTACCACTCAAAATAAATTTTGAATCCGCAGCTTCGGTGCATAGTTTAGCCCCGTTACATCTTCCGCGCAGACCGACTCGACCAGTGAGCTATTACGCTTTCTTTAAAGGATGGCTGCTTCTAAGCCAACCTCCTGGCTGTCTGGGCCTTTCCACATCGTTTCCCACTTAACTATGACTTTGGGACCTTAGCTGGCGGTCTGGGTTGTTTCCCTCTTCACGACGGACGTTAGCACCCGCCGTGTGTCTCCCGGATATTACTTTACGGTATTCGGAGTTTGCAAAGGGTTGGTAAGTCGGGATGACCCCCTAGCCTTAACAGTGCTCTACCCCCGTAAGTATTCGTCCGAGGCTCTACCTAAATAGATTTCGGGGAGAACCAGCTATCTCCCGGTTTGATTAGCCTTTCACTCCTAACCACAGGTCATCCCCTAACTTTTCAACGTTAGTGGGTTCGGTCCTCCAGTTGATGTTACTCAACCTTCAACCTGCCCATGGCTAGATCACCGGGTTTCGGGTCTATACCTTGCAACTATTCGCCCAGTTAAGACTCGGTTTCCCTACGGCTACCCTAATCGGTTAACCTCGCTACAAAATATAAGTCGCTGACCCATTATACAAAAGGTACGCAGTCACCCAACAAGTGGGCTCCTACTGCTTGTACGTACACGGTTTCAGGTTCTATTTCACTCCCCTCACAGGGGTTCTTTTCGCCTTTCCCTCACGGTACTGGTTCACTATCGGTCAGTTGGGAGTATTTAGCCTTAGATGATGGTCCACCTATATTCAGTCAAAGTTTCACGTGCTCCGACCTACTCGATTTCACTTAAAATGCGTTTTCATGTACGGGACTATCACCCTGTATCGTGGCACTTTCCAGAGCCTTCCATTAACACATAATAAGCTTAAGGGCTGTTCCGATTTCGCTCGCCGCTACTATCGGAATCTCGGTTGATTTCTTTTCCTACGGGTACTTAGATGTTTCAGTTCTCCGCGTTCGCCTCGTTAACCTATGTATTCAGTTAACGATACCTGCAAGCAGGTGGGTTTCCCCATTCGGAAATCCTAGTCTCAAGTGCTTTTTACTAGCTTGACTAGGCTTATCGCAAGTTAATACGTCCTTCATCGCCTCCAACTGCCAAGGCATCCACCGTGTACGCTTAGTCACTTAACCATACAACCCAAACGGGTCTTTGTTTTGTGACAGTTTAACTTCGCCAGAAGTTAATATTGAATACTAAAGTAGATACCAATCAATAAACGTAAACGTTCATTAAATGGCACTGAATGATACTGCTATCATTCTTTTTTACTTTTGAAAACTCTGTACAAATACACTGTATTCATACGAATTTTATTATCAGCTTTTCCAAATTTTTAAAGAGCATATTAATTAGTTAAGCCAGTGGCTTAGCTAACTAACAATCATCTGTGTGGACACTACGAACAAATAAGTTCTAAATCGTATAAGGAGGTGATCCAGCCCCAGGTTCCCCTAGGGCTACCTTGTTACGACTTCACCCCAGTCATGAATCACTCCGTGGTAAACGTCCTCCCGAGGGTTAGACTATCTACTTCTGGAGCAACCCACTCCCATGGTGTGACGGGCGGTGTGTACAAGGCCCGGGAACGTATTCACCGCGTCATTCTGATACGCGATTACTAGCGATTCCGACTTCATGGAGTCGAGTTGCAGACTCCAATCCGGACTACGACGCACTTTAAGTGATTCGCTTACTCTCGCGAGTTCGCAGCACTCTGTATGCGCCATTGTAGCACGTGTGTAGCCCTACACGTAAGGGCCATGATGACTTGACGTCGTCCCCACCTTCCTCCGGTTTATCACCGGCAGTCTCCTTAGAGTTCTCAGCATTACCTGCTAGCAACTAAGGATAGGGGTTGCGCTCGTTGCGGGACTTAACCCAACATCTCACAACACGAGCTGACGACAGCCATGCAGCACCTGTATCAGAGTTCCCGAAGGCACCAAACCATCTCTGGTAAGTTCTCTGTATGTCAAGTGTAGGTAAGGTTCTTCGCGTTGCATCGAATTAAACCACATGCTCCACCGCTTGTGCGGGCCCCCGTCAATTCATTTGAGTTTTAACCTTGCGGCCGTACTCCCCAGGCGGTCTACTTAATGCGTTAGCTTGAAAAACAGAACCGAGGTTCCGAGCTTCTAGTAGACATCGTTTACGGCGTGGACTACCAGGGTATCTAATCCTGTTTGCTCCCCACGCTTTCGTACATGAGCGTCAGTGTTGACCCAGGTGGCTGCCTTCGCCATCGGTATTCCTTCAGATCTCTACGCATTTCACCGCTACACCTGAAATTCTACCACCCTCTATCACACTCTAGTTTGCCAGTTCGAAATGCAGTTCCCAGGTTGAGCCCGGGGCTTTCACATCTCGCTTAACAAACCGCCTGCGTACGCTTTACGCCCAGTAATTCCGATTAACGCTCGCACCCTCCGTATTACCGCGGCTGCTGGCACGGAGTTAGCCGGTGCTTCTTCTGTCAGTAACGTCACAGCTAGCAGGTATTAACTACTAACCTTTCCTCCTGACTGAAAGTGCTTTACAACCCGAAGGCCTTCTTCACACACGCGGCATGGCTGCATCAGGCTTGCGCCCATTGTGCAATATTCCCCACTGCTGCCTCCCGTAGGAGTCTGGGCCGTGTCTCAGTCCCAGTGTGGCTGATCATCCTCTCAAACCAGCTAGGGATCGTCGCCTTGGTGAGCCATTACCTCACCAACTAGCTAATCCCACTTGGGCCAATCTAAAGGCGAGAGCCGAAGCCCCCTTTGGTCCGTAGACATTATGCGGTATTAGCAGTCGTTTCCAACTGTTGTCCCCCACCTCAAGGCATGTTCCCAAGCATTACTCACCCGTCCGCCGCTCGTCATCTTCTAGCAAGCTAGAAATGTTACCGCTCGACTTGCATGTGTTAGGCCTGCCGCCAGCGTTCAATCTGAGCCATGATCAAACTCTTCAATTAAAAAGTTTTATGTCTTTCGACAGCTCAATGAATTCTGAATTATTTAATATCTTTCGATATTGAATTGACTGTGCTGAATAATTACCTAAGTAACTATTCTGTTGGTCACTCAGTTTCAATTGAGACTCTAAATTTGTTTGCCTCACTACCTAAGTAGCTTGGCTGTTAGAACTCAATCTGTACGAGTGCCCACACAGATGATTGCTTTATATTGTTAAAGAGCTATACCGGTTATCCGGTTGCGATTAAAGCGTTTAACTTTATCTCGCTAGGGCTGCGCATATTACGCTTTCCTATTTTTTTGTCAACACTTAATTTCTCTAAACTTGAAAGTTTTCGAAACTAAGTTTTACTCGACTCACTGATTAGCTCGTGCCTCGCTATGCGTTGCGCTCTGCCGTCTCAGTGGGGTCGCATTATAGGGCGAATCGATTTTAACGCAAGCGTTTTTAAAGGCTTTTTTGCATTTAATTTTTACCCCAAAGATACCCCACCTAGACACACACGTTACCCACAAAACCCTGTGGATAACTCATTTTTTTATGCTGTTTACTAAACTATTTACTGTGCTTGTGGTAAGTTGCGCCCGATATTTACAACTCGTTCACTAGGTAACGCACATGACAGATATAATAAATAGTATAAGTGGTCTCTTATGGGGTCATATTTTAGTGTACTTATTAATAGCAGCAGGGCTATTTTTTACAATACGTCTTGGTTTTATCCAATTTGTACAGTTTCCACATATGATTAAAGTCATGTTTCAAAGTCGTCAAGGCTCTGACGGCGGCATTTCTTCTTTCCAAGCATTTTGTACTTCTTTAGCAGCCCGTGTCGGTACTGGTAATATGGCAGGTGTTGCCGTTGCGCTTTATTTAGGTGGCGCAGGTGCTATTTTTTGGATGTGGTTAATTGCTTTAATTGGTATGGCTACTAGCTTTGCTGAAAGTACATTGGCACAAGCTTATAAAACTCGAGATGAAGAAGGTAACTTCCGTGGTGGTCCAGCCTATTATATGGAGTACGGACTTGGCAAGCGTTGGATGGGTGTTGTCTTTTCATTGTGCTTAATTTTAGCCTTTGGTTTAGTTTTTAACGCAGTACAGTCAAATTCTATTGCTGCGGCTTTTGAAGTCGCCTTTGGTATCCCTAACTATATAGTCGGTATCGCTCTTGTTATTGGTTCAGGTATTATTATATTTGGCGGTCTAAAAACCATTTCTCGATTTGCTGAATTAGCCGTTCCATTTATGGCTGCTGCTTACCTTGTGGTTGCACTTTATATATGTGCTGTAAATTACACTGAATTACCTGATGTATTTATGCATGTGATTAGAAGTGCCTTTGGTCTTGAACAAGCGGGTGCCGGTGCAATTGGTTATGGGGTAATGCAAGCGATGATCCAAGGGATCAAACGCGGCTTGTTCTCAAACGAAGCCGGTATGGGTAGCGCTGCGAATGCTGCAGCAACGGCAACGCCAAACCCACCTCACCCTGCTTCACAGGGGTATGTACAAATGCTGGGGGTATTTGTAGATACTATTATTATTTGTACTGCAACTGCCGCTCTTATTTTATTATCAGAGCAATTAGTGCCAGGCTCGGATGTAACGGGTATAGCGCTTACACAAGCCGCCCTTGAAGAACATGTAGGCAGCTGGGGTGCCATATTTGTAGCAGTCGCTATTTTGTTTTTTGCATTTACATCTATTGTGGCTAACTACTCGTATGCTGAAACGAACTTATTATTCTTAGAGCATAACCACGCATCTGGCATGTTGATCTTCAGGTTATTAGTGTTAGGTATGGTAATGTTTGGTGCATTGGGCGAATTACCACTAGTGTGGACATTAGCTGATGTATCTATGGGCTTAATGGCAATAGTGAACGTAATCGCATTATTTATGCTCTCAGGTGTTGTCGTGTGGCTTGCTAAAGATTATAACGCTCAGCGACGCGCCGGAAAGTTACCGACGTTTGATCCAAGTAAGAACGACAAACTCAATAAAACTATTCCAAAAGGTATTTGGCATAAATAATTAGTTTTTATACTTCAAGTTAAAAACCCGAAACGGCCATTGTCATTTCGGGTTTTTTATTGATTTAACTTTAATCTAAAAGTTATTGATAACAGTAGTCACTTATAAATTACTAGTGCGAAGATAGACGTTATTAAAGCCGCCCAACCTACCTATAAGCTCACCTTATCTAAACATTATAAGCATCCTACAAGTAAATTTAATAACCTATGTAGTAGGTCTGAATGCTTATAACGACATCCCTGCTTAGGTTTATATACATTACTGCATAACCATAATAACTAACACTGCGCTTATTATACCAATCCGCAATAATACTCAATCATTTTGCGGGGCTAAACGTGTCGCTATCTGTGTTGAAAAATTCTCATTTAGAACAACTAAATAGCTATTTTTTTGCCTAGCTATCACCCCGTTTTTCCTGCCTCAAAATAGACCGCTTAATTAAGCGAATTGGTATTAAAGAGTCTAGTTTATGATTTAGCTAACGACCTACACTACACCTTGATTAACTTGTAAAAAAGTCTGAAGTGTTCAATGACAGTCTATTGGTGAGCCAAGAGTATGTATCAGACCTTGCAACAAACCATTATTGCTAACAACAGGGGGTAGTAAATTAGTGTGCCTAAAGGGACTTAGTAATAAAGATATGATGATTTAATTAGATTTTACGGAAAGAATATAAAGTGGTGCCCGAGGCCGGACTTGAACCGGCACGACTTGTTAGTCGAGGGATTTTAAATCCCTTGTGTCTACCAATTCCACCACTCGGGCATCGAGTTTGCTAATTAAAGCGTGTGGAGTAATTATTTGGAGGCGGAACCCGGAGTCGAACCGGGGTAAACGGATTTGCAATCCGGTGCATGGCCACTCTGCCATTCCGCCTAAACATATCAAATAATATGGAGCGGCACACGAGGCTCGAACTCGTGACCTCGACCTTGGCAAGGTCGCGCTCTACCAACTGAGCTAGTGCCGCATCATATTAATTCTAAATAAGATTTTTTATAAGTTACATATTGGTATATGTAACCAAACCACAAAGTGGTGCCCGAGGCCGGACTTGAACCGGCACGACTTGTTAGTCGAGGGATTTTAAATCCCTTGTGTCTACCAATTCCACCACTCGGGCATCGAGTTTGCTAATTAAAGCGTGTGGAGTGTTGATTGGAGGCGGAACCCGGAGTCGAACCGGGGTAAACGGATTTGCAATCCGGTGCATGGCCACTCTGCCATTCCGCCTCAATACTAGGTTAGCTTTAAGATAAACTGGAGCGGCACACGAGGCTCGAACTCGTGACCTCGACCTTGGCAAGGTCGCGCTCTACCAACTGAGCTAGTGCCGCTTTGTTTATCTAGGGGGCTATGCCCTCTCAACACGGACGCATTCTACAGAGATTATTAAACGCGTCAACACAAAAAATGCTACTTTTGAACTGTTTGATTATTTTTTATCTAAAATGGTGCGTTATTAGACGTTTACAATCAATTTTTGGTCAATTCTGCCCATGCTGCAACTAAATATTGCACCATAGAACTGAGCGTTAAAAACGTCGCTATATAAAGTAAGCCATAGCTTAAATACATCATCCAGGTATCGTACTGCCAAATTAGGCCAATAATGGCTAACATTTGCGCTGCGGTTTTTAACTTACCCATATCGGATACAGCTACATTGCCGCGTTTGCCTTGCTCAGCCATCCATTCTCGTAGCGCCGATATAACAATTTCACGGCTTATAATAATAAGTGCAGGAATAGTCATATACAAAGATTGATAATGCTCTGATAAAGCAACCAAGGCAGCGCACACCATTACTTTATCAGCAACAGGGTCTAAAAACGCACCAAAAGGCGTTGATTGTTCAAGCTTACGCGCTAAATAGCCATCGAGTATGTCTGTGATTGAAGCAAGCCAAAAAATAAAGGCAGCAACAAAGAATGCCCATGAATAAGGCATATAAAATATCACCAAAAAAATGGGGATAAGAAAGAGTCTAAACGTTGTGAGTGTGTTTGGAATATTCCACATAACTACTTGGATATGTCTTTTTTTCTATATTCGCACATAGGGCTAGCCCTTGTCATGCAAATGGTTAAATATCTTCTCAGCCATGTCAGGACTGATCCCAGGAACTTTCTTTAGCTGTTCTATATTAGCAGCTTTTACGCCTTGCATGCCCCCTAAATATTTTAATAATGTTTGTCGACGCTTTGAGCCAACGCCATCTATTTCTTCTAATAGCGACTGAGTTCGCTGTTTTTGACGCTTATTTCGATGTCCTGCAATAGCAAAGCGATGCGACTCATCGCGAATATGCTGAATTAAATGCAGTGCGGGTGCATCAGAATCCATAGGAATAGTTTTACGCCCACCGTCAATAAGTAAAGTTTCAAGGCCTGGTTTACGGCTAGTGCCTTTTGCAACCCCAACTAATAGTGGCATTTTTGCATGCGGCCAGTTTTCAAAGTATTGTTCTGCCCTACCTAATTGGCCTTTACCACCATCGATAAAAATAACATCAGGAATTTTATCTTCATCCACTAACTTGTTATAACGTTTGTTTAGTGCAAATTCCATAGCGGCGTAATCGTCGCCACCGGTTATGCCCGTGACGTTGTAACGACGATATTCTTTATTGTTAGGCCCTTGAGAATCAAAGACAACACAACTGGCCACGGTGTTTTCGCCCATGGTGTGGCTGATATCAAAACATTCCATGCGATTAATGTCATCAAGACGCAAGGTAGCCTTTAATTGAGCATAACGCTTGTTTATAGAGTCTTGAGTGCTTTGCTTAACCGTAATACTATTTAATGCGTTTTTATTGGCTAACTGTAAGTACTGTGCTCGCTCACCACGAGTAACCACTTTAAGCGATACTTTACGTTCACTAATTTGAGTTAGTGCTTCGCTGAGCGCATCACTTTCTTCAATTTCAAATGGTAAGATGATTTCTTTGGCAATGCGTCCTGTTGCTCCCGGTGCTAAGTAATATTGGCCTAAGAAAGAGGTTAAGATTTCCTGCTCCTGTGAGTCTTTAGGCACCTTTGGAAAGTAAGTCTTACTACCCAGCACTTTATGATCGCGGATCATTAGTAGATGAATCCCATTTAAGCCATTTAAATGGGCAAAACCTACAACATCCATTTCAGCAAAATTACCTGAGATAGACTGCTGCTCCTGCATTTTACGCAATAGCATAATTTGGTCGCGAACTTTAGCTGCGAGTTCAAAATTAAGCTGCTCACTGGCTTTTTCCATTTTAGCGATAAGATCGGCTATTACTTCATGGGATTTACCGGTTAAAAATTTACGGACATAATCAACTTGCTGCGCGTATTCATCTTCAGAGACTTTATTAACACACGGCGCAGAGCAACGTTTTAATTGGTATTGCAAGCATGGCCGACTACGCGCACGGTAGTAAGCGTCTTCACATTGACGTACCGGAAATATTTTTTGCATTAAACGCAAACTTTCTGATACGGCTCCAGCGCTTGGAAACGGGCCAAAATATTCGCCTTTTACTTTTCTGCTACCACGATGAAAGGCTAAACGAGGGTGCTTATGATTCGTGAGTAATATGTACGGGTACGATTTATCATCACGTAACAGAATATTATAACGTGGCTGATATTTCTTAATGAGGTTATTTTCAAGCAGAAGCGCTTCTGTTTCTGTATTAGTAAGTGTCACCTCAATATTACAAATATTACTCACTAAAACACGGGTTTTGCTGTCGGTAATGTTGCTGCGAAAGTAACTACTCACCCGCTTTTTTAAACTTTTAGCTTTACCGACATAAATAACTTGGTTGTCATTATCGAGCATGCGATAAACGCCAGGCTCACTCGATAAAGTTTTTAAAAACTGGGCATGATCAAATTCAGACATATATATCGACTAGTAAGAGATATCTATATCAATCATTTTGTAACGTATGGCTAAATGAGTAAGCTCTACATCGCCTCCTACGTTTAGCTTTTCAAACATACGATAACGATAACTGTTTACTGTTTTAGAGCTTAAATTTAAGCGCTCAGCAATATCCTGTGCTTTTTCACCTTTGGTGATCATTAGCATTATTTGTAGTTCACGCTCAGACAAACTTTGAAATGGGTTTTCATCGGTACGCCCGGTTACCTGTGCAAGTGCAATCTGTTGCGCTATTTCTGGCGCAATATAACGTTGCCCTGCATGCACGCAACGTATAGCACGCACCATTTCATCAGATCCTGCCCCCTTGGTTAAAAAGCCATGAGCACCAATTTGCATGACCTTGCTTGGAAATGGGTCTTCACAATTAACTGTAAGCACAATAATTTTTACATCGGGACAATAACGGCAAACCTTTTTAGTTGCCTCAAGCCCGCCCATACCAGGCATGTTCATATCCATTAATACTATATTTGGCGCATGTTGACGACAAAACTGCACAGCCTCTTCGCCTGTTTTAGCTTCACCTATTACTTTAAAACCACGTATATCATCAAGAATACGTCTGATCCCTGTGCGCACAAGTTCATGGTCATCAACTAAAAGTACGTTAATCAATGGAACACCCTCACTAGCCTAATAAGATGCAAGTTAACAAAATTAATTCTCAACATTAGCATAGATACGACGAAACCATAACTAATATTATGCTTTCGTAATCGGTCTTTATGACCGATATGATTAAAAGCGTATTTACCTACAGCAGGTAAATACGCCCCAATGATTTATGCTGACGCCTTTTCACTAAAACGATCTACCCATAAAGCAATAATACCATCGCCAGTTACATTACACGCAGTGCCGAAGCTATCTTGCGCTAGGTAAAGTGCAATCATTAGTGCCACCGCACCTTCATTGAAACCAAGCATGCTAGTTAATAAACCTAACGCCGACATTACCGCACCACCTGGGGCGCCTGGCGCTGCAATCATCACTACACCTAACATCATAATGAATGGCAACATAGCCATTAGTGAAGGTACTTCCATGCTAGGCGATAAAAACATTACAGCCATAGCACAGGTAACTATTGTAATTGTTGAACCTGACAAATGAATAGTGGCGCATAATGGCACTGTAAAGTTAGCTACATCCTCTTTAACGTTATTTGCTTTACTTGATTGCAAAGATACTGGAATGGTTGCCGCGCTCGACATGGTTCCTAATGCAGTAAAGTACGCAGGTAACATATTTTTAATTAGCTCAATAGGATTACGCTTAAGTAATAGGCCTGAGGTAATGTATAAAACACTCAACCATAACCAATGCATCACTAACGCAGCAATAAGTACTACACCAAATGCTTGTAATGTATCAACAACGGTGCCTGCTACGGTCATTTCAGCAAATACACCTGCAATGTAAAATGGTAATGCCGGAATAATTACTTTTGAAAGTAAACCATCAATAATATCGCGCCCCTGATCCGACACAGTTTTTAATGTGTCTAAGCCAAGCTGGCTCATACCAATACCAAATACAAATGCTGTGACTAAAGCAGTCATTACACCCATTAATGGTGGAATTTCTAAGTCAATAAAGCTACCTACTTCGGTCACTGCTTCAGCTTCAAATGAAATACCGCCGCTTAAAAACGGAATAACCGCCGTCACTAATAAAAACGCTAAAGTACCAGCTATAATTGTTGAGCCATATGCAAAACCCACCGTTTTTCCCAGTAGATGCCCTGATCCTTTAGGAAGCCCGGCAATCCCAGAGGCAATAAAAAATAAAATAATCAGTGGAATTGTAAAACTAATAAGCTGGCCGATAAGCTCTTTTACTGTATATAAAAGCTCAACGCCAGTTAAGGGAATATAGAGCCCGACTAAGATACCGGCCACAATACCGGCAATTAATTTTAAAATTAACTTCATGGTGATTACTTTATTGAATTTAGATAATGTGTTTTTACCATGTTTTGAATAGTTTGTGTCAATAAACTGTTCAACCGCAGTTCATTTGCACA
Organism: Pseudoalteromonas sp. SM9913; assembly: GCF_000184065.1. Classification (NCBI taxonomy): domain Bacteria; kingdom Pseudomonadati; phylum Pseudomonadota; class Gammaproteobacteria; order Alteromonadales; family Pseudoalteromonadaceae; genus Pseudoalteromonas; species Pseudoalteromonas sp. SM9913. The sequence goes on along the minus strand of NC_014803.1, from coordinate 1,199,800 downwards.
ATTAACCGACAAAATATAAGTGTGTTGTGTTGATTTGTTTAAATAACGACTACATAAAGAAAAGATAAAGTACAAAGTTAAAAACGAACAAATGATTTCAAGTTCGCCTTTTTAATAACTAAAAAATTAACAGATTGAGTTTTTAGTTCAATCCGTTATAAGCGTAATTAATATATGTTATAGCCAAAGCTTACTTTAACTTTTTTTATCTCACAGTAAAGTAGGCATATAAAGTTAACAGAATAGTTGTTAACGTGTTGATCAGATTGTACCTAAAGGAACATTATGTCTACTATTTTTGAAGATAACTCACTAAGCATCGGTAACACACCGTTGGTAAAACTTAACCGTGTTACAGGTGGGAATGTATACGCTAAAGTTGAATCACGAAATCCTAGCTTTAGTATTAAATGCCGTATTGGTGCATCAATGATTTGGGAAGCTGAAAAATCAGGTCAACTTACCAAAGACAAAGAACTTATAGAGCCAACATCAGGCAATACCGGTATTGCATTGGCATTTGTAGCTGCTTCTCGCGGTTACAAGTTAACGCTTACAATGCCAAACACCATGAGCTTAGAACGTCGTAAACTATTAAAGGCACTCGGTGCTAACCTAGTGCTCACCGATGGCGCTAAAGGCATGAATGGCGCTATTGCAAAGGCCAAAGAAATTCAAGCAGCAGACCCAGATAAGTTTATTTTGCTACAACAATTCGAAAACCCTGCAAACCCTAAAATTCACTTTGAAACAACAGGCCCAGAAATCTTTGATGCACTTGATGGCAAAATCGATTTCTTTGTTGCAGGCGTTGGTACTGGTGGAACTATCACAGGTGTAAGCCGTTATCTTAAAAAAGAAAAAGGCTTAAATGTAAAATCAATTGCTGTAGAGCCAAGCCATTCTCCGGTAATTAGCCAAACTCTTGCTGGTGAAGAAGTAAAACCTGGACCACATAAAATACAGGGAATTGGTGCAGGCTTTATTCCTGGTAACTTAGACCTATCAATAATTGATGGTGTAGAGCAAGTTTCTAATGAAGAATGTATAGCAATGTGTCACGAACTAATGAAAAAAGAAGGAATTTTAGTCGGTATTTCATCAGGGGCAGCGGTAGTTGCAGCAAAACGTATTGCTGAACGTCCTGAAAATGCAGATAAAAATATTGTGGTTATTTTACCAAGTGCAACAGAACGTTACTTATCAAGCCCGATGTTTGACGAAGAGTTTAGCGAACAAGAGCTTGTTCAATAATCGAGCGTTCTGATTAAAAAAGGATGTTTTTTAACATCCTTTTTTATTGCTTTTTTAATAAGTTACTATCTATTTAGTTCACTCCTCTTTACATCTTCTCCATTCCATCACACACTTTATGTATAAGTAATCAACCTGACCAAATATGAAAACAATTTTAACCATTTTTGTGCTCATTTTTAGTATTTTGATCGTTGGCTGTAATGAAAATACTAAACCTAAAGAGCAGTATATTGACAATGATCGTCCAGGCGACACTGCTACTGTGTATTTTGATGCGCTTTATAACCAGCATAACTTGCAAAAAGCCAGCGATTTCGCAACGCCTAAATTAGCCCGCATAATGAAATCGTATGGGACGGCCAAACAGTTTGCGCGTAGTCTTATTAATTTACAATACGATGAAGTTGTGATTGAAATTGATATGTCAAATTCAAGCCTGCGAGAACAGTATGGCAATCAGGCTAAAATAAACATTGTGTTTACCGGTTATTTTAATGGTAAAAAAATCGATGATTTCCGCAGCATCGAAATGCTTAAAATAAAAGGTAAGTGGTACGTAGATAAAATCATCGCCGATCCTTACGGGCGCTGATCAGTCATTCAGAGCCTTAGTAACGATAACCGTATATTCGAGCTTAAAAAATACACAACATAAAAAAAGCCTTAAATCATAAATTTAAGGCTTTTTTATTATCTTCTTTATTATTATAACTCAGCGTTAGATGTCTTCTGGTTTAAAGTTATCAACCGCAATAGCCTGCATTCTTAGCTTATTAGCATGATGCATTGCCTCACCATCAACCTTCGTTACGAGCTCGTGTTCAAGTGCGTAATCAATCGCTTGTTCAATATCATAGGTGGCAGGCACCTTGCCTTTTCGTTGCCACTGTTTCAACTGCTTAAATTGATTGTGCATATCGTGCATTGCTAAGAAAGCATTTTCCATAACACCCGTTCCGGCATTTTCATCCACATAACACAAATGGGTAAGTCTATTTCTAAATACCCCTGGTTGAGTCATGTGCTCGCAAATACGCTGGGCAATAGCATCACTTGGTTTGTGATAATGGTTACCTAATGGAAAAACAATACGCTTAAGTGCAAAGTTAATCACTGGATTAGAAAAGTTTTTAAAGAAGCCATCAAATGCTTGGCCTATTGCATATAACGATGTCTCTATAGCATATTTTACAAAAGGCAAATCAGCTTGTTGACGCCCTTCATCTTCAAAACGCTTTAATACCGTTGATGCAATATATAAATGACTTAACACATCGCCTAAACGTGCCGATATCATTTCTTTACGTTTAAGTTCACCACCTAACATCAACATTGCAACATCCGTTGTAAACGCCAATCCTCGGCTCATTCTACCTAATTGTTTATAATAGACGGCCGTCTCTCCACACACAGGCGCTTTGGCAAAGTAGCTGCGAGTCAAACCATGCACCAAGGCCATACTTGCATTACTCAGTGCAAATACAATGTGCTTCATTAACAAGCCATCAAATTGCTCAAGTGCAGCATCATCGTCATCCATTGCTGCAACTTCCATTTCTTTTAACACAAAAGGATGACAACGGGTTGCACCTTGGCCAAATATCATAAGGTTACGGGTAAGAATATTGGCGCCCTCTACGGTAATAGAGACGGGAATACCCATATAACCGTGTGCTAAATAGTTATTAGGCCCAACCTGAATCCCTTTACCTGCATGAATGTCCATTGCATCATTCATTACCGTTCGACCCATTTCTGTCATGTGGTACTTTGCAATTGCAGTTACTACTGACGGGCTAAGTTTTAAATCAATTGCACCTGCGGTCATTAATCGGCATGATTCCAATGCATAAGTTAGTCCACCAATACGTGCCAACCCTTCTTGTACGCCTTCAAATTGCCCAATTGACACGCCAAACTGTTGGCGTACAACCGTATAAGCCGAGGTCATCTTAGCTGCCAAGTGCCCTGTTGCAGTGCTTAATGCCGGTAATGAAATACCACGCCCTGCGCTTAAACACTCTACTAGCATGCGCCAACCGCGCCCTGCCCCTTGCTGGCCACCTATAATCCAATCAAGCGGAATAAATACATCCTTACCGTACGTTGTGCCATTCATAAACGCCATGTTAAGTGGGTAATGACGCTCTCCTGTTTTAACACCTGGGTGATCAGTTGGAATAAGTGCACACGTTATTCCGAGCTCTTTTTCATCGCCTAACAATCCATCTGGATCGTACATTTTAAATGCAAGACCTAACACAGTCGCCACAGGCGCAAGGGTAATGTAACGTTTTGACCAATTTAAACGCAGTCCCAACACTTCCTTACCATCATGCTCGCCTTTGCACACCACGCCTGAATCTGGAATACTGCCAGCATCAGAGCCAGCCTCTGGGCCCGTTAATGCAAAACAAGGTACATCGTCGCCTTTTGCAAGGCTAGGTAACCAACGATTTTGTTGCTCAGTTGTTCCGTAATGCAGTAATAACTCACCAGGACCTAAGCTATTTGGTACCATGACCGTTACGGCGGCCGTTAAGCTTTTAGTCGCAATTTTTGACACTATGGTGGAATTAGCAATAGCAGAGAATTCAAGACCCCCAAATTTTTCTGGGATGATCATTGCAAAAAAACCTTCGGTTTTTAAAAAGTCCCAAACCTCTTTAGGTAAATCTTTGTCTTTTTGTACAATTTTATAGTCATCAAGCATGGCTAATAAAGTTTCAACTTGATTATCTATAAATGCAGTTTCTTTTTCACTTAACTTAGGGCGCGGATAATTATGTAATTTTTGCCAGTCAGGCTCACCACTAAATAACTCGCCATCCCACCAAACATCGCCTGCTTCCATGGCTTCTCGCTCTGTTTGCGATAATGGCGGCAACACCTTTTTAAACATCTTAAAAGTAGGTCGAGTAATTAAATTAAGGCGGATATCTTTAATCGCAAACACCACGACCACCACAACCAGTAATATAATAAATACTGACATGAGCACATTCCTTTTACAGTTATAAAAACATTGATTTAATTATGACCGATCTTAATTTAAATACAATGGGCTGTCAGACGAGTGCCACTAAATGATGAAGTTATTCTATTGCGATTAAAATATAACGATGAGTAAAGTCACTAATTTATTACACACAGCAAAAAGCCCACAAAATGTGGGCTTTTTACTACTTAACTGGTTTTAATTATTTAATTAAAACTGAAAACGCATGTTAGCAAAGTAAGCATCGTTATCTGAGTCATCTGCGTTGTTGCCGTAACCCACTTTTAAACCAATGTTTTTATTGATGAAGTGTTGAGCACCAAAGCTGTAGTTGTCTTCTTTATCGTAAGCTGCAAATACAGAAGTCGCTTTAGAGAAGTAGTAGTTTGTTTCTACGTTCCATTGATCATCTGCTTCGTCAAGGCTTACAAATGTACCTTCTACTGTTAAGTAGTTACCTTGTTGTAAATCAACAAAGTATTTAGCAGCTACTGAACGAGAATCAAAATCATCATCTGATTCTACAGTGATACCTACGTAATCTGTATCGTTTAGCATGTGGTTGTATGCTAAAGAAAAGAATGTAACGTTATCACCATCTTTTTGATCAACAAATCTTACTTTTGCAAGTAAGTCAGGGTTGAAGAAGTAACCAGCAGAAAGTGTGTATGACTCGTTGTTAGAGTTGTAATCAGCATTTTGGTAAGACGCACCAACAACAAAATCTTCAACGAAGTATTCACCACCAATAGCAGTCACATCGCCAAAATCGTCATCAGCGTAGCCACCAAATACGTTGCTTTGCTTGTTAATGTATTCGAATTGGTCGTATGGACCTAGTGTGCTCTTTGGAGAGAAGTAGTAAGTAGAGTCCACGCTGATAGTATCGTTGTTATCAGTATCTGTGTAGCCTAAGTTACTGATTGATTGATAGCTATCTGCAGCGTGTGCAGCACTTGATAATAAAAGACCTGAAATAATAATTGCTAACTTTTTCATAATGAAACATCCCTATGTACATTGTTTTTGTACTTTAACTACATTGCTAAAGTGGGGGTATGCTAACGCCGCGAAACTGAACGAAAACTGAATCAAGCAATTGTATTTGTTAGGGAATTTGTAAGAAAGTGTTGGAGTAATTTATGTTAAAGTAATCGCAACAAGCTGTAAACAATTACTTTAATTTTACACCGATTTTTGTTTGTTTCTATAATGAATACTGGCTGATTATCCTATAAACATCATTTATGTTATCACCTGCTTTAAAGTCCTTGCTAATAGGCGTTGGATCTGAACCTACCCATATTTTTAACTCGGCGTCTAAATCAAAGTGCCCCGCACTCTCTTTACTGAATTTAGTAATTTTAGAATAGGCAATACTGATCATTTCCATTTTAGACCCTGTCACGCCTTGCTTATCGATTAAAATAAGTCGCTTATTAGTAAAGATAAACATATCACGGACAACTTTATACGCTTTTTCAACTTGCTCACCTTCAATAAGGGTATTTGCCAACACTTTCTCTAAATCAGCGTCATCCACTTCACTGGCATTACCCATTAAACCACTAAATAGTCCCATTATAGTTTCTCCTGTTTAAATATTTGATTTTCTAATGTATGGCCATTTACTAACTGCCGATACTGCCAATTATGTTGGCGACAAAATTGCAATAGTGCTATATCGAGCGGATCACTGGTTGGTTGATACTCAATCACGTACTCTTTGTGCTGGCTCATATAAACACGACTCACCCCCTCAAGTGCTTGGAGTTGTTGCTCCACATTTTGATACACGTCGCTAAGCATTAAGGTGTAAAAGTGCTTATCGGTGTTCACTGCTTTAGTTTGGTGCTCGCTTAATACGCCTTTATCCAAATGGAGTACTTGGGAACACAGTCGTTCTAATTCAGTTAAATCATGTGAACTTAAAATAAACGTCGCTTGGTCACTTAACTGAGATACCAACTCGCGCACTTCTCTGGCATGAATAGGATCAAGCCCTGCCGTGGCTTCATCTAACATTACAATTTGTGGTGAGCCAATTAATGCTTGCGCTATGGTTACACGCTTGCGCATACCGTGGGATAAATCCCCAGCGCGGTTTTTTGCAATTTCGCTAAGGCCCACTAAATCAAGCACACGAAGTGCCTCTACGTGGCTTTGCTTAGTACTCATGCCTTGTAGCTTGGCATAAAAACTAAGTTGTTTATCTATATTAAAACGCGGATCAAGCTGGGCATCTTGCGGTAATGCACTCACTTTATTAAATAAAGCAGCGCTGCCTGGTTTATGGCCGAGTATTTCAAGCTCTCCCATGCTAGGGGCTATATAGCCGCACAGCAAACTAAATAAAGTAGTTTTTCCTGCGCCATTAGGGCCAACAAGCGCAACGGGAGCACCTTTTTGAATCTCAAAATTCACATTATTAAGAGCCAGTTTTGAGCCGTACGATTTACTTAAATTACGCCCTGTGATTAATGATTTCATAGTGAGCTCCTTGCAAAAACACGTTGCGCAACCACAAGTAGCACCGCTGTTTGCACAAGCGGAATAGCCAATGCACCCAATAGCGGTAAGTTCTGTCCCGCTAATAACTCTATTTGCACACCAGGGAATAAATAATCAAGCACACTTAATGCGGGTATTTGCCACTCCAGCAATCCAACAATAATGCCACCGGCTGTAAAATATAAAATGGCTAACACAATAGATAAGCGAGATGAGCTCGCAAAAGTATTAATCAAACTCATTAACGCAACAAACGGCGCAAAAGTAACAATGAGAATTAAAAATATTGAAACTGCACGGCCAACGCCACCAGCAAGTAAGCTCGGATCGCGAAACCCGAGCACCGCCAATGTCGCTACCAATGTAATGCCAACTAAACAGGTTAGTACCGCTAACTGCCCTAAAAATCGACCAAAGAGTATTTCAAAGCGGGTTGAGCGCAGTGATAAAAACCTTAAAGTCCCCCTCTCTCTGTCACCCACAGTTTGATCACTACAAATAAATAAGCTAAAAACAGGAAAACTATACAAAGCAATTAGCCAATACATAGCAAATTCGGCTTCAGGCCAATCAAGTAACTTATTTAATCCAATAGAGCCGGAAATATCACGGGCTATTTGTTCAAAATCGGGGGAGCTGATAATGCCCACTGCCTGCCCTATGGGGTAACGTAAAATAACAAGCCACACTAGTGCAAAAGCCGCCAGTGCAATAAGTCCTCGTTTAGTTAAAAACATACGTACAAGCTCAAAACCCGCAATTTGAGTTAAGCGCCCTACGTTTATTGGTAATGGTGTTGCCATTGACTATCCTTAATGACGTTGTTCATGCTTTAAAATAAGCGTTATTTAACAACACTAAGTGTAAACACGTTGAATTGCTAGCAAAAAAAAGCCTACTCAGAGGTAGGCTTTGTAACAAATAATGTAATTTAAACAATTAGTAATTATAAATGTTGCTCATAAATAGCTAATGCTTGCTGTAAGTCGGCAATTAAATCTTCAGCATCTTCTAAGCCAATGTGCAAACGAATAACAGGTCCATGCTCCCATCCTGTTTGCGAGCGCAGCCCTTTCATTGATAGGTTTGCCGTTACTAAGCTCTCAAAGCCTCCCCAAGAAAAGCCCATTTTAAAATGCTGCAAGCTATCTAAAAAAGCATCAATGGCCTTTTGGTTACCGGTTTTCATTACAAACGAAAACAAACCATTACTACCGTCAAAATCGCGTTTGAAAAATTCATGCCCAGGACATGTTTCAAATGCTGGGTGGCGAATATGATCAACTAACTCGTGCTGCTCTAACCATTTAGCAACCTCAATAGCCGCTTTTTCATGCTGATTTAATCGCACCGCCATGGTACGCAAACCTCGTAGTGCTAAATACGCATCATCTGCACTGGTGCATTGCCCGAGTAAATAAGAGTGTTCACGAAGTGTTGGCCAATATTTTTTATTCGCTACAGCTACGCCCATCATCACATCTGAATGACCTACAATATATTTGGTTGCCGCTTGAATACTAATATCAACACCATGTTCAAGTGGGCGATAGTGCAAACCATTACCATAAGTGTTATCAAGCACTGTCATCACATTATGATCATTTGCCACTTGCACCATAGCGGGAACATCTTGAATTTCCATGGTAATTGAACCCGGAGATTCTAAAAACAACACTTTGGTATTGTCTTGAATGTACTCTTTTATATCTGCGCCAATCATGGGCGGATAATAGGTCGTAGTAATGCCCAGCCCCGCTAAAATCTTGTCGCAAAAATCACGGGTTGGCTCGTAAACAGTATCCACTATTAAAATATGATCACCGGACTTTAAAAACGATAACAATGTTTGGCTTATCGCTGCCGCGCCACATGGGTATAAGGCACAGCCTTCACCCCCTTCGAGTTCAGTAATTGCCTCTTGCAGGGCAAAATGCGTAGTGGTGCCACGACGGCCATAAAATAACGTTTTATCACCGCGTGTTTTAGCCGCTTCTTTAAGCTCACTCACAGAATCAAACACAATCGTTGAAGCGCGCTGTACCACAGGATTGACTACGCCATGGGTGTACGCTTTTTTGCGCCCTGATGAGACTAACTGAGTATTTTTATTTTTGCTCGACATGATTCATCCTTCTATCTGAGTACGCCAATATTCAATTAAATAACGCGAAATTGAATCAGCTCTAGGTAGCTTTAAATGCTCCCCTTGATGGTGCCAATCTTTAAATTGCGCAAGTTCTTCGCGAGAAAACCACTTTGCATCTTCAAGTTCATCTTGCTCTGTGCTTATTTCATCACTGCTTGCTGTGGCAATAAAACCTAGCATAATTGACGAAGGAAACGGCCAAGGTTGCGAAGCAATGTATTCTGCTTTTTCCACAGTAATACCCGCCTCTTCTTTTACTTCTCGGATCACGGTTTGTTCAAGGGTTTCACCAGGGTCAACAAAGCCTGCAAGGGATGAATACAATCCTTTTGGCCAAGTTGCTTGGCGACCCAATAAGCAGCGTTCAATCCCATCAGAAAATGTTTTAGTTACTACCATAATAACCGCAGGATCGGTACGCGGAAAAGTCTGGTGCAAACACGCAGGATTGTCGCATAATCGAGAGTGACCCGCTTCAACTAAGTGATTTTTGGTACCACAACGACCACAAAAACTATGAGTGGCATGCCAGTAACACAACCCACGGGCAAGCGCTGCATTTGAGCCATCTTCAAGCGCCACCTGTGTACCAAACTGGCGAATATCTGCAAACTGGGCTCCATCAATAATCGTTGCTAATAACGACTCGTCGAGTGCGGTTACATCTAGCGCAAATACGGCATTATCCTGCTCATTTGAACCTAAAAAAATAGCCTGCGTTAAATCTAAATGTGCCACCTGTAGGTAAGCCAAATACACCACCTCAGGGCTACTGTTAGCAAATAAGGTGTGATTGCCTTTAACTAAAAGCCATAAGCTGTCTGCTGTTTTTTTTGCGTCTACCCAAGTAGGGTCTTTGCGCGCATTTGAGCCTCTGTCTAATGGCATATTACTGTAGTTAAGCATGTAATTCCTTGATACTAATTGATTCTTAAAATTACCATAATCATCCACTAAACCCAATTTATTACCGCCATAAAAAAAGCCTAAATTAGGCTTAATTAATCTATGCACCCGCTGTATTAAAAATGCTCATGTTGAAGGTGGGCATTCTGCTCAAAATTACACCGAACCAACGCAGCGCTTATACTTTTTAAAGTAGTAACTGATTGTCAATTAAATGAAATTGCTCAGCACTTTGCTTAAGTACCTCTGCGGTTAATTTATCAGCACCGTATACATCACACGAAACATTGTATTGATTTTTTAAGTGCCCAAGTAATAACGCAAAGTCACCGTCACCCGAGAGTAAAATAACCTTATCAAGCTGCTTTCCCTGCTCTAGCATATCTATGGTTATACCTACATCCCAATCGCCTTTGGCACTGCCGTCACGGCGTTGAATAAAGGGTTTTAGTTTTACTTCAAAGCCAATAGCGCGCAAAATATTTTGAAACTGATTTTGCTTTTCATCACCTCGGTATATTGCATAAGCAAACGCACATTCAATATCGTATTGTTGCTCTATCATTCGCCAAAAGGCATTGTAATCAAAGTTTTTACCGTAGCTTTCGCGACAGGTGTAATAAATATTTTGTACATCGACAAAAATACCTACACGAGGTTTGCTGCTTTGTTGTGAGGTCATTATTATGTCCTAATGAGTAATACTTGCAATTGCGTGTTAAGTAACCTAAATTAGTTACCAAACCCAATGTAACCAAATACGGTTACATTTTAAGATGTAACCAAAATTAGTTACATATAAATAATCTATCTGGATTTATATGATTGGTGTGATCAGCGGCGATATAATTAAATCGCAAAAAATACCTAAACAACAATACGATGCCATGCTTTATCAGCTAGAGCAAAGTTTACGTGCAAATTGTAATAAAACAACATCTTGGGATATTTACCGTGGGGATGCATTTCAGCTGCAAGTAGAAAAAAGTGAACGGTTAGTTACCACCGCTATTCTTATCTATCTACAGCTCAAATCTGCCGGCTATGAATTGCGCCAAAGCATGGCATTGGGACACATAGATAACCCTGGTACGAGTATAAAAACTGCTACAGGCTCTGCATTTACTCTCTCTGGTCATGAGCTAGATAAAATGACAAACCAACGTTTTACATTTGCTATTGCAAAACAACCAGTTGATGAGAGCTTTAAGCTAAACCTAGCGTTTGTCGATGTATTACTGTGTAAAATAACCCAAAAACAAGCAAATGCTTTGTATGTATATTTAACCCATACTAATAACAACCATGCAGCCTTAGCTAATGAGCTCAACACCAGCCGCGAAAACGTTACTAAGCTGCTTAACCTTGCTAACTATCAGCTGATAGAACGATTTATTTTACATGCACAACAACAGCTTAAAAGCATACAGCAAGGACATGACTAATGGAATTTTCAATATTGCTCGTCGCACTGATTATTAGCCACTTACTCGCTGATTTTTATTGGCAACCCATGAGCTGGGTAAACGACAGAAACACCCGTCATTTTAAAGCAAAAAAACTTTACTACCATGTATTGGTTCACGGAGTTACCAGCGCTGTCGTTGTTGCACTTTGGGAATATAGCTTTGGCTGGCAACAACTAAGCAGCGTATTACTGGCCACCGGTATTATTATGATCAGCCACTACTTTATTGATATTGCAAAATCGTATTCAAATAAAGGCGTGGTGCCTTTTTTATTAGACCAAATTGCCCATATCACCGTCCTTGTTGTGATAAGCATTTGGCTCACTGATAATCAGCAATTTACTAACAATTTTATGGCGTTATTGTTCAACGAAAAAGTGCTGTGGGTTATAACTGGTTACCTTATTATTTTAAGTCCCAGTGCGGTATTTATAAGAATGATGTTAGAGCGTTTAACTAATCACTTTTCTAGTGATGGTAGCCTCCCTTTAGCAGGACAAAGTATTGGTATGCTCGAACGAGTACTTATGCTGACATTTATTTTATTAGATCAGTTTGCTGGGCTTGGGTTTTTAATTGCCGCCAAATCCGTGTTTAGATTTGGCGACTTAAGTGCCAGCAAAGATAAACAACTCACGGAATATGTGATGCTAGGCACGTTACTGAGTGTTAGCGTTACGCTGTTTGTTGGCCTAGGCATTAATTACTTACTGATAAATTAAAAACAAAAAAGCGCTAACCTTAAAGCTAGCGCTTTTTTTGCAGCTGCGTTTAACTAAACGCAGTGACAATTAGTCGTTATTTGCTGGACGACGACGGCGCTGACCAGTGCCCCCTACCGATTGGCGTTTTGCCCAAGGGTTTTGTGCATTCTCGTCTGTTTTTGCTGCTGGCTTTTTAGAACCACCACGACGTGGGCCTGTACCATTGCCACCATTGTTAGGCTTTTTGCTATTAGGTTTGCTGCTATCAGATTTAGGCTTATTAAATGGTTGTTTTTTCTTTGGCTTTTTAGCAGGCAGTGGGCGAGCATCGAGGGCGCGCTCAGCAACAGGGTTAGCCGGTTCAAAGCCTTCTTCTTCAGCACGAGGAATTAACTCGCCAATAAAGCGTTCAATACCGTATAAATCCACTGCATCGTCGACCGTTACAAACGAAATGGCATGCCCTGATGCACCCGCACGACCAGTTCGGCCAATACGGTGAACATAATCTTCATATACATTAGGTAAGTCGTAGTTAACTACGTGTGGAAGCTCAACAATATCTAAACCACGGGCAACAATATCGGTTGCCACTAATACGCGCACTTCACCACTTTTAAAGCCTTCCAATGCTTTAACACGTGCGCCCTGAGATTTATTACCATGGATTGCTGCGCCAACAATATCATCACGTTCCAGTTGCTTAACTAAACGGTTAGCACCGTGTTTAGTACGGCTAAATACCAGTACTTGTTGCCAATTGTTGCTACGAATTAAATGGCTTAATAAGGCCGTTTTACGCGCTTTATCTACTGCGTACACGCATTGAGTCACGCTTTTAGCAGTCGTGTTTTTGGCAGCGACTGAAATTTCAACCGGATCGTTAATTAACCCTTTGGCCAATGCACGAATGTCGTCAGAAAAGGTTGCTGAGAACATTAAGTTTTGACGTTTTTCAGGCATTTTTGCAATTAAGCGTTTAATGTCGTGGATAAAGCCCATGTCTAACATACGGTCGGCTTCATCTAAAACCAGTACTTCAATGCTATCAAATTTAACCGCGTTTTGATTGTGTAAATCAATTAAACGCCCAGGTGTGGCCACTAAAATATCAACCCCTTTACGCAGGCGCTGCATTTGTGGGTTAATTTTTACACCACCGTAAACCACAAACGAACTCACATCAGAATGCTTAGCGTATTCTTCAACGTTTTCGCTTACTTGCAACGCAAGCTCTCGGGTTGGCGTTAAAATAAGCGCACGTACATGATTACTTTTTGCTTTAGTGCCCGACGATAAACGCTCAATTAGTGGCAAAGTAAAACCAGCGGTTTTACCGGTACCTGTTTGTGCTGCGGCCATTACATCGCGACGCGCAATAATTGCTGGGATAGCTTGAGCCTGAATAGGCGTTGGCGTTTCATAGCCCTTTTCTAAAACCGCATTAACTAAAGACTGTGATAAACCTAAACCATCAAAACTCATATAAACTCTCTATTTCAAATTAGGCCAAAGTGGCCAGTTGCGCGCATTATACCTTTAGTAGCTCAGAATGCATGCCATTATTTACTTTGTGTCAAATCAATACACACAAATACTAAAAAAAGCGGCTAAACAGCCGCTTTTTATTTACCTGAGCATTACATATGCTAAAGGATTATTTTACACCTAGCTCACGTAAACGCTCTTGTAAGTAGCTATCTGCTGTGTAGCGTTCAGATAACACCACATCTGGACGAGGATGCAAAAACAAAGGTAATGAAATACGTGATTTGGTTGTTGCTTTACCTGATGGATTAATTACACGGTGAATCGTTGATGGGAAATAGCCACCTGATGCTTCTTGTAGCATGTCACCAATATTAATAATTAAACTACCAAAATCACATGGCACATCTAACCAACCGCCATCGGTTTTTTGTACTTGTAAACCTGGCTCGTTTGACGCTGGTAATACAGTTAATAAGTTAATATCACCGTGCGCAGCAGCACGAATAGCACCTGGCTCTTCATCACCTGTCATTGGCGGGTAATGTAAAATACGTAACAACGTTTGCTCAGACTGGGCAATCATATCTTTTAAATCGATAGAGAACTTAGCACGGACTTCTTCAGGCGCTTCAGCCTGAACCCAGCTTAATAATGTTGCCGCAAACTCATTAGCTAAACGGTAGTACTCACGCACATCAGCCTCTAGTTGTGCAGGAACACGGCCTTTAGGGTAAACATGAAAGTACTCTTTAATGTCTTTTACTGTATGGCCTTTAGCAACTTCTGATACCGACGGTGGAAAATAGCCATCTTGCGTTTCTTTTGAAAATAAAAACTCATGCTTTTGCTCTGAGTTAAAAAAGTCTTGCCAATTTTTATAAATAGACTCAACTAAAGATTGCGGAATAGGATGGTTTTTTAATACGCCAAAACCAGTATTTCTCAACGATTCAACAAATTGCGCAGCCGCATCGTCCGCTTTATAATCAACTGTAGGTAATTGCATGGTACATTCCAGTAAGTAGGTTGTTAGAAGCCATTTACCAATTCGCTTGAGTGTAGGTATATTTAACGATAAAAAAATAAAGTTCTAACTAAGCAAAAAATTATATCTAGTTGTTCTAAATAAAATTTTTTTAATAACGTTAGAAAATGATTTAAACCGTTAAATTATTCAAATATTTATACGAATTGGTATTACATTCAAATATAGCTGAACTACTTAATTCAAGTAATAAAGACTGCATTTTTATGCTGTGCGAGGATAGACAAACCCCTTTGAAATTATAAGGACATATGTCCGCACTCAATTGGCAAGCCCTTTCTAGCTTGATCGAGATCAAAATAATGCCAATATTGAATTTTCATCCCACCGTACCAATCTCTTATTTATCAGCACCACACACTTTATCAATTAGTTAAGGTATTCTCATGCGACAAAAAGTCTCTTTTAAAAGCGGTGAATTAGAACTTGCTGGACAACTTGAACAGCCCTCTGGTGAGGTGAAATTTTATGCCTTATTTGCCCACTGTTTTACCTGCTCTAAAGATGTAGCGGCTGCAACACGAATAAGCCGCGCACTCACTCAGCAAGGCATTGCTGTATTACGCTTTGATTTTACAGGGCTTGGTAATAGCGATGGTGACTTTGCCAACAGTAACTTTTCATCAAACATTCAAGACTTAGTGGCTGCTGCCAATCACTTAAGAACACACTTTAAAGCACCTCAGTTATTAATAGGTCACAGCTTAGGTGGTGCTGCGGTGCTTGCAGCAGCAGAGCACATACCCGAAGTGTCAGCTATTACGACTATAGGCGCGCCATCAGATGCCCAGCATGTTACTCATAACTTTGCTGCTCATTTAGATGAAATAAACCAATCGGGTGAAGCAAAAGTGTGTTTAGCTGGGCGTGAGTTTACGATTAAAAAGCAATTTATAGATGACATCGCCAAATACGATAACAGCCATATAGGCAAGCTTAAGCGTGCTTTGTTGGTTATGCACTCTCCTATTGATGCCACCGTGAATATTAGCGAAGCCGAAAAAATTTACGCCGCTGCCAAGCATCCAAAAAGCTTTATAAGTTTAGATAATGCCGATCACTTACTCAGCAATAAAGAAGACGCTAACTACGCAGCCGATGTCATTGCTACGTGGGCTAATCGCTATGTTAAATACGAGAAAACACCCTATAGTGCAAAATTAACTAACGGCAGTGTATTAGTTGAAGAAAAAGATCATCAATTCACTCAGCACGTGAGTACTAAAAACCATACATGGCTTGCTGATGAGCCTACTGATGTTGGTGGTAAAAACTTAGGCCCAGACCCTTATGATCATTTACTCGCTGGGCTTGGAGCGTGTACTGCAATGACACTTCGCATGTATGCAAGTCGCAAAGAGTTACCGCTAGAGCATATAAAAGTAGAGCTTAACCATACCCGCAATTACAACCAAGATTGTGATGATTGCGAAAAAACCGGCAATTTAGAGGCTATTACTCGCAAAATAACCTTACAAGGAGATTTAACTGACGCTCAGCGAAATCGATTACTCGAAATAGCCGATAAATGCCCTGTGCATAAAACGCTACATAATAGCCCTTTGGTGGTGAGTGAACTGGTAGAGTAACTTAAAACTAAAATAGCGCAGTAGGCCTGCGCTATTTTTAGGATTTTAATTTAAAAGCTGACTGTATCGTTTAATTTTCTAAAAACGCCGCTACCTCTTTACTCATTCTATCCACCAGCCATTTAGGGCCGCCATCGTACATATCGTTATGACGTGATTCTGCTATCAACGTTTGTGTAACAGGATAAACAGTTAACTCTTGGTCGGTTAAAAGCACGTTCACATCGGCTGGGTAATCACTACCTCGAAGTGTGAGCACATGTATGTTTTTATTGCGTGGCAATAACATGCGGCGGTGATCGAGCGTAATTAATTGGCTTACTTCACTTGGATAAATAGCTGTATACAAGGCTGAGATATCCCCACCATTTGAGTGGCCAAATAAAGTGAGTTTTGTAAAATCATACTCAGGGTATTTAACACTTAGCTCATTAACTAAAAATTTGAGGGTTACAACACCCCGGTGCCAATTTTCCATACGAGTAGTTAGGTATGGCTGCGCACGATTAAGCGCAGGGTCACTTTTAAGCTCATGTGCTACCGCGATGCTTAAATAGCCTTGCGCATTAAATAACTTACTTACAAAGGTATATTCATTGTGGCTAATGCCGTACCCCGCATTTACAAATACCACTGGGCATTTTACTTGCGCGCTGCACTTAAGGTGGTTAGTTGGTAGGGTAATATTTACAGGTATAGAGCGATTACGACTATCATCAATGATTGCATCGTCTTGGGCATAACTTGATGATGCAAATAGCGTAGTACTTAAAGTAAGCGCACTTAATATTAAACGCTTTTTTATAATTTTTAACATGCATTTCATTGTATTATCTATATATTTTTAACTAGTATTAATTTTTATTATAAAGGTTAGCGCGCGCCTTTGCTAATTTGTGCGATAATAGCGATTATTGTTTTACTATTATCGCAAAAGAATCCATTCATGAAATCATACAGCAGCATTGAACAGCGCATCAATATTTTACAAAGCAGAATTGAAGCCTACCAAGAAGAAATTAAAGTGTTACAAGCCGAGCCGAAAAGTAACAACGAACGCATTATTTTTAAGTTTATTGAAACCGGCAGTACAGGTAAAACCAAAGACTTTGTGAGAGAGCTTGGGATTAAATCACCGCGTGATAGCTTATATTCATCTGGTGATGTAACTAAACTGATTAAAGATGGCGCTGATGATATTTCGCCTGAGCTACTGAGCATAGCCCGCGCACTTGCTAGTGCACGTAACAAAAATGGCCCTGCTTGCTAATAGTAAATATACGTATTAGCCGTAAGCTCTTGCGGCTAATCAACCAGCTCGATATCAAGTCCTGTTAATAGATTTAACGCTTCAAGCCGTTCAAACTTTGCATTACTCACATCATTGCTTGTTATATCAATATTAAATTGCGTTGCGCCAACAAAATTTGCTTTTCTCACATTAGTTTGATGAAACAGGCTGTCTCTAAAGTCAGTATCCGAGAAGTTGCTTTGAGCTAAGTTAGCGTGTCTAAAATCGACATCTTTGGCAAAACAGTTCGTCATTGTTAAGGCTTTTAACTGTAATTCAAAAAACGAACTATGGCTCAGCTCACACTGTTTAAAACTCACCGGTGACGTTAGCGCTAATTGCGGCCAATTTACTTGCCCCCACACTATGCTATTGAGCTTACAATTTGCAAAGCTCACCTCTTCTAAGGAGCTGTAATTCCAATTAAGTTCAGTCAAATTACAGTTAATAAATTCACACTCTATAAACCGACAGGCACTAAACTGGCTGTGACTAAAATCGCAATCAATAAACTGACATTGTTCAAACTCAATATCGCTAAAGCGCTTTGCATTTGCTGTAAAGTTTGAAAATGATTGATCAAAATAATGACTATCTTTAAATAACTCGCTCATAAAAATAAAGCACCTAAATTGGGTTATGCCAAACAAAAAACCCCTTAGGTATTCAGCCTAAGGGGTTTTAATCTAACTAAAAGCTAGCTTTATTCTGCGCTTGGTAATTCTTTCTCAACTACACTAATAGCAAGCTCTGTCAGCGAATCGCTGTTTGCTTTGCTAGGCGCATCGGTTAATAAACACGATGCTTGTGTGGTTTTAGGGAAAGCAATAACGTCACGAATGTTATCAGTACCACATAACAACATAACTAAACGGTCTAAACCGAACGCTAAACCTGCATGCGGCGGTGTGCCGTATTTAAGTGCATCAAGTAAGAAACCAAATTTATCTTGCTGCTCTTGCGCTTCAATACCTAAAATTCTAAATGCCGCTTCTTGCATATCTGCATTGTGAATACGTACCGAGCCACCGCCCACTTCGTAGCCGTTTAATACCATATCGTAAGCATCTGAAATAGCCGCTGCTGGGTTTGCTTCAAGCTCACTGGCACTAATATCTTTTGGTGCAGTAAATGGATGGTGTACAGCGTGTAATGTGCCTTCGTCATCTTCTTCAAACATTGGGAAGTCAACAACCCAAAGTGGTGCCCAGCTATCTAAATTAGTGATTTCTAAATCAATACCAATTTTTAAACGAAGTGCGCCCATGGCTTCATTTACCGTGTTGCGTTTATCCGCACCAAATAAAATGATATCGCCTGTTTGTGCATTAGTACGTTCAAGTAACTGCGTGATCACATCTTCATTTAAGAATTTAGCGATTGGCGATTGCACGCCCTCAACGCCTGCATCGCGGTCATTTACTTTCATCCATGCTAAACCTTTAGCACCGTAAATACCGATAAACTTAGTGTAGTCATCTAGTTGCTTACGAGAAAGTGATGCACCACCTGGTACCGTTAGTACTGCAACACGGCCTTTTTCATCATTTGCTGGACCCGAGAATACTTTAAACTCTACGTCTTTTACTAAATCGGCTACATCAATTAGCTTCATTGGGTTACGTAAGTCTGGCTTATCAGAACCATATAGGCTCATTGCCTCAGAGTAAGGCATAATTGGGAAATCACCTAAATCAACATTTAGTAATGACTGCCACATTTCACGGATCATTTTCTCTGTCATGCCACGTACTTGATCAGAGCTCATGAACGAGGTTTCTAAATCTATTTGAGTAAATTCAGGTTGACGGTCAGCACGTAAGTCTTCATCACGGAAACATTTGACAATTTGGTAGTAACGGTCAAAACCCGACATCATCAACAATTGCTTAAATAACTGTGGCGACTGCGGTAATGCGTAAAAGCTACCTTTGTGTACACGACTTGGTACTAAATAATCACGCGCACCTTCTGGCGTTGCTTTAGTTAATACTGGCGTTTCGATATCTAAAAAGCCATTTTCATCTAAAAAGCGACGTACAAAGCTGCTTGCTTTAGCACGTAATTTAATACGGTCGCTCATTTCTAAACGACGTAAATCTAAGTAACGGTATTTTAAACGACGCTCTTCTGAGTTCACTTGGTTAAAATCAAGTGGCATAGGCTCAGAGCGGTTAATAATCGTTAAACCCGTGCCTAAAATTTCTACTTCACCGGTAGCCATGTCTTTATTTACTTGGCTGTCTGGTCGAGCGCGTACAATCCCTTTTAACTGAACACAAAATTCTTGACGAAGTTTGTTAGCTGTTTCCATTAATCCTTCAACTTCCGGATCGAATACAACTTGTACTAAACCTTCTCTATCGCGTAAATCGACAAAGATAAGTCCACCAAGGTCACGTCGTTTGTTGATCCAGCCACATAGTTCAACTTCCTGATCTACGTGAGTTTTATTTAGCTGTCCGCAGTATATAGAGCGCATAGTTTTCCTGTCAGATAAAAGGCATATAGCGGTTAAACACTGTTGTTTTAAAAGTTTTTATAAACACCAAAATGAAAATAAAACCGCTAGCAATTCAAAATAATCAAATTAAGCCCTGCATTATACCCAAGTAGGTTGAAGATGCT
This sequence comes from Pseudoalteromonas sp. SM9913, assembly GCF_000184065.1. Classification (NCBI taxonomy): domain Bacteria; kingdom Pseudomonadati; phylum Pseudomonadota; class Gammaproteobacteria; order Alteromonadales; family Pseudoalteromonadaceae; genus Pseudoalteromonas; species Pseudoalteromonas sp. SM9913. The sequence goes on along the minus strand of NC_014803.1, from coordinate 1,179,762 downwards.
AGGGCGTGTTTACCTTTCGAGGTTGAATTTACAGCGCACTGTTTTGTTATTTGTTACACTACAGGCACTTTATAACAAGGCTTTTGTTTGTATGCTATATATTGGATGCCCGCAGTGGTCGAGCAGCGCATGGAAAGGAAATTTATTTTCACGCCAGTGTAAAAATGCCGATATGCTTAGCGAATATGCGCAGCATTTTAATTCGGTAGAAGGTAATACTAGCTTTTACGCCGATCCCTCGCCTGACACCGTATTACGATGGGCTGCCAGTGTACCTGATGAGTTTAAATTTACCTTTAAATTTCATCGGCGCTTTAGTCACGAACTCCAACTTACTAACGTGCAACATGAGCTAACTAATTGGCTTAATTTATTCGCCCCTCTATTTGAAAAAACAGGGCAAATAATGCTGCAATTACCTAAGGCGTTTGCGCCACAACATTTAGCTAAGCTTGCCGCTTTTATTGAGTTACTTCCTAAAGAGCTAAACTATGGGGTTGAGGTACGCCACCCTGATTTTTTTAAAAAAGGTGAGGCCGAAATCGCACTTAATCAGCTTTTAATGGCAAATAATATAAACCGTATTGCTATGGATACTCGGGCGCTCTTTGCAGTAAAGCCAACCACCGAAGCGCTAATAGACGCACAACAGAAAAAACCGCATTTACCAGTTCACGCTATTGCTACGGGCTCGCAGCCTATGGCACGTTTTGTTATTGCTGATTTAGAAAACGATTATAAGACCTTTTATCAGCCTTGGCTTAGCAAAGTAACTCAGTGGCTTGATGAGGGCAAAAGTCCTTATGTGTTTTTTCATACCGCTGATAACCGCGAAGCGCCGCTGCTTGCTCGTCAGTTTTGCCAAGATTTGGGGTATAATCACAATGTACTCAACCCATTTAGTGGCGAAAAAGAAGCCCACCAGCAAGCACTTTTTTAAAAATAAATTCAAAATACAGAGACAATAATGAGTGAATACGCACGTTACTTTACCGGCTACCCTGCCAATATCGTTGAGCAAGTATTAAGCCTAATAAAAGCAGGAAAAGTAAGTGAGTATTTACTTAAAAAATACCCGCAGGCGCATCGAATTACCAGTGATAAGTTACTGTATAGCTACGCCACTGAGCTTAAAAAGCAGTATTTAAAAAACGCCCCGCCATTTGGACGCGCTGCGTTTAAAAAACAAGGTGATATGGTTACCAATGCACTCGGTACCCACACGTACCGTATGCATGGTAAAACCCGCAAGCACGATTTAGCAATAAACAGCGATTTACTGCGCGCGCCAGAGCCATTATTAAAAGCATTAGTGGTGCACGAACTCGCGCATTTTAAAGAAAAAGACCACAATAAAGGCTTTTATAAACTGTGCTGTCATATGGAGCCACAGTACCATCAGCTAGAGCTAGATTTACGGATTTTTTGTGTGGCTATTGCGATGGGTGAGAATCCGTATAATTGAGCGGTCAGCGGTCAGCGGTCAGCGGTCAGCGGTCAGCGGTCAGCCAAAATAATGACACACGAGTTCACAATGAAAGCCCTCGTTAACAAAAAACGCGATATACATCGCGTTTTTATTATTGTCACTTTCTAATCTGACAGCTAAGAGCTTAAAAGCGTGTTAGGTTTCGTTTCACTTAACCCAGCCTACGTAAAAACGTTAAAGCCCTAATTCGGCCATAAAGTCGTCATCGCTATCATCTTGCTTTGGCTGTTTCGCTTTTTCTTTATCCGCTTTTTGCTTAGCCTCATTTTCGATAATATCGTCTGGGTCTATCGCTTCTACAATGTCAAAGTCGTGAAGTTTAATAAACTCTGTTTTATCCATCGCCAATTCTAAATAGAAGATATTTTGATTGCGAGTTGTAAACGTTACACGGCGAGCTTGCGGGCGATCCATAGTGGTATCAACCGATATTTGCACCTGTTTATTAATAGCCATCATTTTTGGCTGATTTTGGGTAATAGAGGTATGCAGTTGTTCACGCACTTTTGACGTGAAGTCGCCCACTATTTGGTTCATCAACTCACCCATCACGTTTGAAACGTCATCAGATAAGTGACTATGCGCGATTTCGTCTTCTGGCATACCCATGTTACGCATATAATCGCCGTAAATTTCCATGGCCGCTTGCGCTGTAAAGTTGGTAACAACTAAGCCGGTAAAGCCCCCGTCAAATAAAACAAAACAGCCTATGTCTGGTCGCATACAAGTACGCGTTATTTTTTGTACCATGGCTGAATAGCTGATCTCGTTGCCGCTGGCTGATGAAAGTACACCCGTTACTGAGTGGCATAATGTTGCTAATATATCGTCGGTACTAATAACCTTACTTTTGCTCATTTAATAATCTCTTTTATACTTATTCTTCATAATTCTAGTCAAGCTACTGAATTTATCACTGACTATCCAGCATAAAATGTTAAAATAGCACTATTATTTTCAAAGAGACTGCCTTCGTGAGTATAAAAGACAGTATTTATGCCTCTGAGCAACAAGTAAAAGACTTTAGTTTTGATCAAAACGTGGTTGAAGTATTTCCCGACATGATCCAACGCTCGGTACCCGGTTACGCCACCATAGTAAGTACCATGGGAAAATTAGCGGGCGAGTATGCTCAGCCAAATTCAAATTTGTATGACCTAGGCTGCTCGTTAGGGGCGGTTACCCTAAGTATGCGCCGTAATATTCAAACAGATAGCTGCCACATTATTGCTGTAGATAACTCACAAGCCATGGTGGAGCGTTGTAAGGTCCATTTACAAGGGTTCAGATCGGACGTTCCTGTAACGGTTACATTAGGTGATATTAACGAGCTTGATATTCAAAATGCCTCAGTAGTAGCGATGAATTTTACTCTGCAGTTTATTCCACCTGCGCAGCGCAAAGCGGTACTTGAAAAAATATACGCTAATTTAAAGCCCGGTGGCGTTTTGCTATTAAGTGAAAAAATTAAAGCCGAAAACGAGCAATGCGATAACTTACTGATTGACTTGCACCACGACTTTAAACGTCATAATGGCTACTCTGAGCTTGAAATAAGCCAAAAGCGTACCGCCATTGAAAACGTAATGCGCCCCGATACACTTAGCACACATACACAGCGTTTAAGCGACATTGGTTTTAGCCAAACGCAAGTGTGGTATCAATGTTTTAATTTTTGCTCAATGGTAGCAATTAAATAATTTAGAGAGTGACACATGTCTGCATGGTTTAACCAATTTTACGCTGCAATTGCACAAAGCCCACTTAGCCACTGGCTAGAAACCTTGCCTGCGCAATTAAAGCATTGGCAACAAGAGGCTAGCCATGGCGATTTGCCTCAATGGCAAAAAGTACTAAAAAACTTACCTGAGGTATCAACAAACCACGTTGATATTGTCAGCAAAGTAGCAATAGGCGCGCCTGGCGAAATGACTGAAGGCGAAAAAAAGCAAACCACGCATTTATTAAAACGAATGATGCCTTGGCGTAAAGGCCCGTTTAACGTTCACGGTATCGATATTAATACAGAATGGCGCAGTGACTGGAAATGGGATCGACTCCTACCGCATATTGAGCCATTAAAAGGCCGTACTGTATTAGATATTGGTTGTGGCTCGGGATATCACTTATGGCGTATGCGCGGTGAAGGTGCACAGTTTGTGGTGGGTATTGACCCATCTGACTTATTTTTGTGCCAGTTTCAGGCAATTAAACACTTCAACCCTGATGAAAACGTGCATTTATTACCATTAGGTGTAGAAGCCCTGCCAGAGCTTAAAGCATTTGATACGGTATTTTCGATGGGAGTACTTTATCACCGTCGCTCACCTATCGACTTTTTAGCGCAATTAAAGGCACAGCTTCGCCCTGGTGGTGAGCTAGTACTTGAAACTTTAGTTATTGAAGGCGATGAAAACACCGTACTGGTTCCGACCGACCGCTACGCAAAAATGCGTAATGTATGGTTTATTCCAAGCACTGCGGCACTAAAGCTGTGGATGGAACGTGTTGGCTTTAAAGATGTGAAAATTAAAGATTGTGCTATTACAACGCTCGACGAGCAGCGTAAAACTGACTGGATGGAAAACGAATCTTTAGTTGACTTTTTAGACCCCGCTGACACCAGTAAAACCATTGAAGGCTACCCTGCACCACTTAGAGCGATACTTACAGCTAAAGCCTAATTTGTAGTATTAATTTTTATTTCCATATTAAAAAGCGCCATTGGGCGCTTTTTTTGTTTACTAATACAGCAACTAGCGGACAAGTGTCCTTGTCTTTAAAATCAAATCCAGATTTCAACTAGCCGCGCCCTTGCAATTGTTGTAAAATACGCGCGTTTCTAAGTAAGCATCAAAACAACTATTTTGAGGAAAACCTGTGAGCGAACAAAAACAGTCTCTAAGCTATAAAGACGCGGGCGTAGATATCGACGCTGGTAATGCACTTGTTGAGCGTATTAAAGGCGTAGTTAAAAAAACTCGTCGTCCTGAAGTGATGGGCGGAATTGGTGGTTTTGGCGCACTTTGCGAAATTCCTGAAGGTTATAAGCAACCTGTACTTGTAGCAGGCACTGACGGTGTTGGCACTAAGTTACGCTTAGCAATTGACCTTAAAAAGCACGATACTGTAGGTATCGACTTAGTTGCGATGTGTGTAAATGATTTAATAGTACAAGGCGCTGAACCCCTGTTTTTTCTAGATTACTATGCAACGGGTAAACTAGATGTAGACACAGCAGCCGACGTAGTAACCGGTATTGGTAAAGGTTGTGAAATTTCAGGTTGTGCCCTAATTGGTGGCGAAACAGCTGAAATGCCAGGTATGTATGATGGTGAAGACTACGACATGGCAGGCTTTTGTACCGGTGTGGTAGAAAAATCAAAAATTATTGATGGCACTAAAGTAGCTGCAGGCGATCAACTTATTGCCCTTGCTTCTAGCGGTCCTCACTCAAATGGTTTCTCTTTAATTCGTAAAGTTTTAGAAGTCTCTAACGCTGATACTAACCAAGTGATTGATGGCAAAACCTTAGGTGAGCACCTTTTAGAACCAACACGTATTTACGTTAAACCATTACTTGAGTTGTTCAAGCAAGTAGACGTGCATGCCCTTTCGCATATTACTGGTGGCGGTTTTTGGGAAAATATCCCACGCGTATTACCTGAATCTGCTAAAGCGGTTGTTAAAGGTAATAGCTGGCAGTGGCCAAGTGTGTTTAGCTGGTTGCAAGAAAACGGCAACATTACAACACACGAAATGTACCGCACATTTAACTGTGGTGTAGGCATGGTGTTAGTTGTACCTGCGGATGAGCTTGAAAATAGCTTAAATATCTTAAAAGATCTTGGCGAGAACGCATGGCACCTTGGTGAAATCCAAGATGCAGTTGCTGGCGAAGAGCAAGTTGAAATTGTAGGTGGTGCTGCGTAATGGCACCCACTCGTCTAGTAGTTTTGATCTCAGGCAGTGGCTCAAATTTACAAGCCATTATAGACGCCTGTGAAAGCGGCGAGATAAACGCCCATATAGCGGCTGTTATTAGTAACAAAGCAGACGCTTATGGGTTAGAGCGTGCAAAAAATGCAGGTATTGCCACACACGTGCTGAGTCATAAAGAGTTTGACTCACGCGAAGCGTACGATGCCCAATTAATGCATATAATTGACTCTTTTGAACCAAATCTAGTTGTATTAGCTGGGTTTATGCGTATTCTAACTCCTAGCTTAGTGCAAAAATATGTTGGAAAAATGTTGAACATTCATCCATCTTTGTTGCCTAAGTATCAGGGGCTGAATACCCACCAAAGAGCAATTGATGCAAAAGACGACATTCACGGCGTTAGTGTTCACTTTGTTACTGAAGAATTAGACGGCGGACCCGTTATTCTTCAAGCCAAAGTGCCTGTATTAGCAGACGATACAGCAGACACGCTCGCTAAGCGTGTGCATGCGCAAGAGCACATAATTTATCCTTTGGTGGTCAAGTGGTTCAGTGAACAACGACTTACGATGGAAGCAGATTATGCAGTTCTTGACGAAAAACAACTTCCTGCACACGGCGCGCACTACCCAAAATAAAAAATTAAGTGCCTGGCTATTATGTGCGGGCACTTTATTACTTCCTACCAGCCTGATTGCAGGTGAGTTAACCCAGTATCAAGCCAGCTACGATATTTTGCGCAAAGGCACTAATCATGGCAAAGCCGAGCGTGAACTAAAAAAACTCGATAATAATAACTACCAAGTCACTTACCACAGCGATATTGAATGGATGATTTTCTCTGACTCACGTCAAGAGTCATCAACCTTTAGCTTTATGAATGATACAGTAGAGCCTATTGATTACACGATGATCCGAACAGGCACTGGGCCTGACAAAAAGTATAAAATTAACTTTGACCGTCTAACCAAAACTGTTACCAGTAACACCAGCGATTACCCGTTAAAATGCCAATGGCATGATAACTTCCAAGATGGTATTTCTTATCAAGTACAAGTTCGTGAAGGACTTAAAAAAGGAAAAACCAGTTTCTCGTTTCCACTGGTTGATAAAAAAGGTAATTGCCGTGACTACGACTTTGAAGTGGTAGAAACCGAAATGATTTCTCTGCCTATAGGTAATGTAGAAGCAGTGAAAGTTAAACGCTTATACGATAACGATAAACGCCAAGCTTTAGCCTGGTTTGCCCCAGAAATGGATTACATGCTAGTGCGCATGTGGAAGGGTGAAAAAGGTGTGGAGCAGTTTGAAGTGCAAATGAAATCGTTTACCGTGATCAATCCACCTGCTTTATCTGCAGAAGTTAAAAGCGAACTAACACCAGAATAAAATGCTTACAAGGTGCTAATAAAAAGCCCAAGTGTGATAACCATAACTTGGGCTTTTCATTTCAATACTTAAATTTGAAACTTTAAGTTGAGTTTCGTTTTACTCTACCAACCTACATTAATTCACCCATTTTAAATAACGCAAACTCTCCTGGCTGCATTTTTTGCCAGCGTTCATCGTTGGTTAGCGGCCTTGTTGCTATAACCGTTACCACATCGTTTGGTGTGGTTTCTTGTTGAAAGTCGACCACCATATCAGCATCAATAAGTGTTGCTTTACCAAATGGCGCACGGCGCGTTATATAATGTAAATTATTAGTACAATACGCTAAAACAAATACACCATCGGTCAATAACATATTAAACACGCCTTTTTCACGTAGCGTATGCGAAAGCTTAGCCGCATATCTAAAAACCGACGCCATATTACTTGGTCGCTGCGGGTACTTTTCACGAATTTTGTCAAGCAACCAGCAAAATGCCAACTCGCTATCGGTATTACCCACAGGTCGATAATATTCAGGTTTTAAATCATGATAATTTGAAAGCTGCCCGTTATGAGCATAGGTTATTTCACGCCCCCACAACTCACGAGTAAACGGATGGGTGTTTTCAAGACACACTCGCCCGCGGTTGCCTTGACGAATATGACTTATCACCGATACGCTTTTAATCGGATAAGCTTTAACTAATTTAGCTATTTCTGACTGGTAACTTGGCTCAGGATCTTTAAAGGTTCTACAACCTTTGCCTTCATAAAAAGTAATGCCCCAGCCATCTTTATGCGGCCCCGTATTGCCACCGCGCTCCAACAACCCTGAAAAACTAAAACAAATATCCGTTGGCACATTGGCTGACATGCCAAGTAATTCACACATAAAATAAATAAACCTTTAAAAAGCTAAACATAGAATATCGTTCTATTTTTAATAAGCGTACACTGAAAATCATAAGTATATTTACTTAATTAAACTTATATTACTACTAGATTAATTGATTTTTTAACGCTTATATTTTTTATGATAAGCCAAAATAAACGATTACAGCCAAACTGTTCGTATAACATACAACGGATTGTAATAATCGTACCGATAACTACACTTTAATCTAAGTAATGTACTTGAAACTTAGCGTTACTAGCGCTACTCTAAACAAGGTGGTCTGACCTCTATTAAGGAATTAGCAATGACACTCATATTTACACTCGGTTTAATCGCACTGCTCAGCATTGCGCTTTACCACAGAGCGAGTTGGAACACAGCACTTGGTGTTTCTGCCGCAACATTATTAATTGGTACCTTTGCTGGTGCTTTTGGTTTAATTAGCTGGGTGATCTTTTTAATCATCGCAGTGCCTCTTTCTGTTACTGGCATTCGTCAGCAATATATTATCAAGCCTATTTTCAAGGTCTTCAAAAAAGTTACACCGAGCATGTCTGACACCGAAAAGTCAGCTATTGATGCCGGTACAACTTGGTGGGAAGCTGATTTATTTTGTGGTAACCCAGATTGGAAAAAGCTTCACCAGTATCCAGTTCCAAAGCTTACTATTGAAGAGCAGGCATTTATCGACGGCCCTGTTGAAGTTGTATGTAGTATGCTGGACGATTGGGAAGCTACGCATGAGCTAACGGATTTACCTCAGGATGTATGGCAATATCTGAAAGATAACAAATTCTTTGCCATGATCATTAAAAAGGAATACGGCGGCTTAGAATTCTCTGCATTTGCACAATCGTGTGTACTGCAAAAACTAACCAGTAAATCAACATTGCTTTCGTCAATTGTTGGAGTACCTAACTCGTTAGGCCCGGGTGAGTTATTACAGCACTACGGTACTGAAGATCAAAAAAATCATTACTTACCGCGTTTAGCAAGCGGTCAAGAAATTCCATGTTTTGCTCTTACTTCGCCAGAGGCAGGTTCTGATGCAAGCTCAATTCCAGACTACGGTGTAGTATGTAAAGGGCAATGGAATGGCGAAGAAGTAGTCGGTGTAAGCCTTACATGGAACAAGCGTTACATTACACTTGCACCTGTAGCTACGGTTCTTGGTCTAGCATTTAAATTACAAGATCCAGATGGATTATTAAGTGACGTTAAAGAGCCTGGTATTACCTGTGCACTTATCCCAACAGATACCCCTGGGGTAGAAATTGGTCGTCGTCACTTCCCGCTTAATGTGCCGTTCCAAAATGGCCCTACTCGCGGTAAAGATATTTTTGTACCACTTGATTACATTATTGGTGGCCCAGAAATGGCTGGTCAAGGCTGGCGTATGCTGGTTGAGTGTTTATCGGTTGGTCGTGCAATTACATTGCCGTCAAATTCAGCCGGTGGCATTAAAATGATTGCTGTAGCAACAGGTGCTTATAGCCGTATTCGTCGTCAATTCCGCTTACCAATTGGTAAAATGGAAGGGGTTGAAGAGTCAATGGCGAAGCTTGCCGGTTATGCTTACAGCTCAGACGCTGCAGTAAGTATGTCTACCGGTGCTGTTGATTTAGGCGAAAAACCATCTGTGATTTCGGCTATTATTAAATACCACCTTACCGAGCAAATGCGCGATGCCACCATTCATGCAATGGACGTGCTAGGCGGTAAAGGGATCATGCTTGGGCCAAATAACTATTTAGGTCGTGGCTATCAAGGTGCACCTATTGCCATTACCGTTGAAGGTGCAAACATCTTGACCCGTAATATGATTATTTATGGTCAAGGTGCTATTCGTTGTCATCCATTTGTACTTACCGAGCTAGGTGCGTGTGAAATTGAAGACCGCGAAGAAGCGCTTAACGTATTTGATAAAGCGCTAATGGGCCACATTGGCTTTACCATGTCTAACCTAGTACGCACTAAGTGGCTTGCACTTACTGGCGCTCGCTTTACTAGTGTGCCGTACAAAGACGAAACGGCAGAGTTTTATCGTATAGCTTCACGCTTTAGTGCATCGCTTGCACTTATGTCTGATATTAGTATGGCAGTATTTGGTGGTTCACTTAAACGTAAAGAACGTATTTCAGCACGCTTAGGTGACTTATTAAGCTACCTTTACTTAGTGTCTGCAACGCTTAAACGTTATAACGACGAAGGCCGTAAAAAAGAAGATTTTGCACTGGTTCAGTGGAGCTGTCAGGATCACCTTTACCACTGTCAACGTGCGCTTGCTGATTTAATCAACAATATGCCATCTGCACCACTTCGTGGCGTATTAAAAGTATTGTTATTCCCGTTTGGTCGCCCGGTTCGTAAACCTACCGACAAACTTGAGCATAAACTAGCGCAATTACTGCAAGTGCCTAGCGAAACGCGTAATCGTTTAGCAAGTTATGTATACCTTACAAACGAGCCGCTTAACCTTGTAGGTCGTCAAGAGCAAACGCTTAAAGACGTGCTAGAGGTAGAGCCTTTATTTGAACGCGTATGTAAAGAGAAAGGCGTTAAATTGCCATTCTTCCAACTTGATAAAGTGGCGCAAATGGGCTTAGAAGCCGGCATTTTAAGCCAAGCTGAAGCTGATAAGTTAGCAGCTGTTGAACAAGCTCGCTTAGACGTTATTAACGTTGACGACTTTGACCCTGCAGATTTACTTGCCGGCAAAGCAGCGCGTAATAGCAAAGCTAAATCTAAAAAGGCAGATGCCGCTTAACTAGTTTAGTAAAGCTAGCAGCAACCCTGCTAAAATTAGCCAAACCAGCGCATAATGCGCTGGTTTTTTTTGTGCAAGGTAAACCTGTAATACACACCACATATTTCCAATGACAAATAATACAATATGAGTGTAACCAAAAATAACGCTATAACTTATTGTGGCTAATAAAAACAGCAATATGCTAGGTAAAAACTGGCTAATATAAAAGGCGCGTTCTTGCTCGCATGTTTTAAAAAATAATCGATACTGCTCATACACCCTACCGCAATCAAATTGCAATGAACTACTAAAGAGTACAATAAAAGCCATGGCTAATATCACAAGTATAGGTACTAAATCAGCACGTTCGTTTATTAGCGCAGCTGATGCCATGAATACACATAAAAGTAACGACACGCGCCAAACAAGTGTCCAACAATGGTTTAATAAATAACAAAACCAAAAGCCCAATAATGAACTTACTGCAATACGCCCGTTAACATTAACCACGGGGACAAAAAGGCTCAGCGCAAACAATAAAGCAAAGCCCATATGATAAGTGAGCGGCTGCATATGAATAGGAACCAGCACTAATATCGTGCTAAACAAAAAGCCATATACCAGTGCGCTGGTTTTGTATAAACACAAAACGCCCAAGATAAACTGCAGCAACATAAATACAATAAAATGCGGTACTTTAACCCATTGTGTTAGCGTTAAATCTAGCGCAATTAATACACTGGCTATAAGCCATGCATTACTGAGCGTTAATAGTTTAATATCGACTAAATTTAACCAAACTGATCGTGCAATAGTTTGCTGAAATAACCGCTGCTTACTATTTTTAATTGCTGACTTCATTGCGCTGAGCATCACACTTTGTAGTAACAAATAAAATAAAGCCATTTGTGCACCGTATTGGGGTGCTGCGCTGCTGTCTATAATTTTTCCAAGGCCTAAAAAAAGTAGCAATATCAAACCCAACACTGACGAGCCTAACACCACTAAAAATAACAACCCAAAGCTTTTTAGTTGTAACAATAATTGCGTGAGTTCAGTTTTGTAAGCCTGATAACGATAATCCATAAAAGAGCGATATTGCCCGATTGATTGTTTTAAATTTGCAATCATAACGGTATACACTCAAAGCCACGCTCAATAAATGGCGCTGGTTCATGGCAGGTGATGACTATTTGCCCATTTGGCTTATCTATTAGATATTCATCAAGCAGTACTAATAAATACTGAATACTGGCTTGATCAAGTGCTGCGCTGGGTTCGTCTAGAAGTAAATAAGGTGCATCACGCATAAGCGCTAAAATTAACTGGCATTTCTTTTGATTACCTGACGACAGCGCATCAAAACGAGTATTTAAAAATTCATTGAAATTAAACCCATCTATTATTGTCGTTGGCCAATCACAACCCAGCGTATTCACGGACAAGTTAATAATTTGCTTTGCCGTAAGAAAGTCAGGTAAAGCAATACAGTCTGATGCTATAGCAACTTGTTTATGCGGTTCGGTTAATGCTTTTTTAGAAAATAAAATCTGCCCACTTTGGCGCGTTTCGAGCTCTGCCAACATCATCAACAGCGTTGTTTTACCTTGGCCATTAGGCGCTTCAATGCATATTTTAGGTGCACAAAACTGCACACTATAACCACTGTACAATACGTTTTCAGCAAACTGTTTATGTAACCCAATGACTTCTATCATAAATACTCCCTGATTTTGAAAGTGAATTATAACTGGTTTTCTATTTTCGTGGGCTACATGGTTTGTAACACTTTATTGCAGTTCGAATAGGCTAATTACTTGCGTTTAAAAAACCTTCGGTTAACACTAAAAGTCCATAATTATAATCCAAGGAATGTATCTATGAAAAAAGCCCTCAAATTTGCCTGTATTACCTGTGCAGTATCAATTGCATTAACAGGTTGCAGTCAATCTAATAATTCAGCCTCTACCCCTGTGGCAACTGAGCAAACACGACAAGTAAAAACCTATAACGCTAAAACCTTTTTTGATACAACATCTATCATGGGCAGTAGCTTTTCCCCGACTGGCGATAAAGTTCTAGTTAGTAGCGATGAAAGCGGTATTTACAGCTTGTATGAAGTTGATGTAAAAACAGGTAGCAAAACGCGCCTAACCAATTTTGAAGACAGCACCTACCCTATTCGCTATTTCCCAAATGATGAGCGTGTACTATTTACCAAGGACTCAGGCGGTAATGAGCGCTACCATGTTTATGTGCGTGAAGTTGATGGTTCAATCAAAGATTTAACCCCAGGGGAAGAAACCCGCGCGAGTTTTGCAGGCTTTACTAAAGATGGCAGTCAGTTTTTTATTACCAGTAATCAACGCGATGCCAAGTTTATGGACTTGTATCGCGTAGATAGCAAAACCTATAAAGTCACGCCCGTTTATCAAAACACACAAGGACTAGATGTGGGCGCAATTAGCCCTGATGGACGCTACATTGCGCTGTCTAAAAATAATACCAATAAAGACAGCGATACGTTTATTCTTGATACCTATAAGAAAACCCTCAAGCCGCAATTAATTTCAAAACACGATACACCAGCACAATATACGCCTGAGACCTTCTCTGTAGACAGCAAATATTTATACTACTCAACAGACGCTAAAGGAGAGTTTTCAGAGGTGTGGCAATATGAGCTCGCCACAGGCAAGCACAGTCCAGCATTAAAAGATGATTGGGACGTTAGCTTTATTGATTTTTCTAAATCTGGGCGATACCAAGTAAGCGGTGTAAATGCTGATGCCAGCACAAAGGTCACAGTAAAAGACACGCAAACTGGGGATGAAATTGCCATGCCTAAATTACCTGCGGGAAATCTACGTGGTGTGAATTTCTCAAGCGATGAGAAAACCATGGCGTTTTATTTAAATTCAGATACCTCACCAAGCAACTTATTTGTTTGGCAAGTTGGCAGTAATGAAGCCAAGCAACTTACCAACACATTAAGTGAAGATATAGATCAAAACGACTTAGTAGAGAGCACCATTGTGCGCTTTAAAAGTTTTGATGGTTTAGAAATACCGGGCGTATTATACAAACCAAAACAAGCCAGCAGCACCAATAAAGTACCTGCACTTATTTGGGTGCATGGCGGCCCAGGTGGGCAAAGCCGAACTGGTTATAGCGCAATGCAGCAACATTTAGTTAATCATGGCTATGCTATTTTTGCCGTCAATAACCGCGGTAGCTCAGGCTATGGTAAAACATTTTTCCATTTAGACGATAAAAAACATGGCACCGATGATCTACAAGATATTATCTACGGTAAAAAACACTTACAAAGCCTAGATTGGGTCGATGCAGATAAAATCGGCATCATGGGTGGTAGCTACGGCGGTTTTATGACCGCAGCCGCGCTTGCCTTTAAACCGGAAGAGTTCAAAGTAGGTATCAATATTTTTGGTGTGACTAACTGGGTACGCACACTGAACTCAATTCCACCATGGTGGGAAAGCTTTAAAAAGGCGCTTTACGATGAAATGGGCGATCCTGCCACCGATGGTGAACGTCACCGTGCTATTTCACCGCTGTTTCATGCCGATAACATCACTAAGCCTTTAATGGTAATACAAGGTGCTAATGATCCACGCGTATTACAAGTTGAAAGCGATGAGTTGGTTGCTGCGGTTAAAGCTAATGGTGTGCCAGTAGAATATGTATTATTTGATGATGAAGGACACGGTTTTAGCAAAAAAGAAAACCGTATCAGCGCCTCAAACGCCTACCTCAACTTTTTAGATACTTACTTAAAAGAGTTATTTGGCCCACAAGGATAATTGCAAGCCAATTTATATTAAAGCCTGCTGCGTTTTCATGTAAGCAGGCTTTTTATTACTTTTTTATTGCTTGGTTAATCTGGGTTCCAGTAAAGCGAACGCCAAACCAAATACAGCAGCCAAAATACCTAAAAACTCAAACCAACTATTGCCTGCATGTGGTATTGTTCGCGAGAGTTCATCTACGTTATAAAGTCGTTTACCTCCCTCGACTTCTTCAACAAATGATTCACCGATGTATTCATCCATTAACTTAAAACAGGGTACCCTTCTGGCCAGCATTTCACGAGTTTTTTCCTCTCTTTTCTCTCGGTTTGAATCAATAATATAATTGCTCCAATGAGTAAAAACATTCAGGGGTTCATCTGTTTTGATCACACCCAGTGATTTGTATTCGTAAAAGCGTTCATTAAACAGATAATTTTTATGTCCTGCATAAAATAATGCACAGCCAAAAGAAATCAGAAACATAGCGAGGTATATAATTTTACGCTGTGCGACTGAGCTCTTTACTGCTTTACTTTTAAACCACAGCTCTAAATCGGGTATTTACATGAGTCTTGTTTTGTCATGGCTGTAGGTAAGGGGCTTCATAAACTCATCAATTGAAAGGTCTAATGCTATCAATAAAGCTCTAAATATTTCATTCGAGGGAATTGATTTATCGTTTTCAAGTTTTGATATATATACCTACTTGCTGGGCAAATTCAGGTTGGCTCAATTTTTTATTATTTCTTAGCTGCTTTAATTGCTGACCTAATGTACTCATCTTAATGCTTCCTTTTTTAAAGTGAGATTAGATTCTTGGTAATTCATGCAGAGATAAGAAGCTGAATATTGAAGAATAGACAAGAATATTAGCAGGTTAGTATATAAGAGTCGAGCTGATAGCTGATAGCTGATAGCTGATAGCTGATAGCTGATAAAATGATGTTTGTATTTATTAATAAGTAAATTATTTATTGCTTGTTATTGAGGAAATAACAAGTGGCGGAGTGGACGGGACTCGAACCCGCGACCCCCGGCGTGACAGGCCGGTATTCTAACCAACTGAACTACCACTCCGCATTTTCGTTGCTGTCTGAGTCTCCCCTGACAGCGGCGTGAATAATACGAACCAGCCCCTACTTCGTCAAGGGCTTTTTTGTTTTTTTACAGGTTTTTTAGTCATCTGACATCGAAAGGTTTAAAATTTCACCTGTTTTGTCATTTTTTGAGCCATTTTCTGCATCAGTTGTTTTTTGCTGATCTGATTTTTTTGCCTCGGTTGCTTTCTTTTTCTTTAAAAAAGCAAAATTCAATTTAAGTTTTATCGGTTTATTCTGCACAAAAACACGAATACATAACCAACCAATAAATAATATGGCCAAATTCCCACCAATAATTAAACTAACCATTAATCCCGTGGCCATTACTTTTGGTTTTATAACAGGCTCTGGAATATTTTCTTCCTTAATGATGCTCGCTTTTGGAATTTCAGGAATAACTTCTATCGGTCTTTCTATTTCAAATAAATAGGTTGGCAACGTAGCCATAAACTCTCTGTCATTTACTGTTGAGCCAAACACAGAAATTTCAATGTTGTAACGTCCCCATCCGTAATCTTGTAAAGCCAGTTCTCTTACTGCGGTGTTATTAGTGTCTAAGTAAAATACTTGCTCTTCATTATTGGGATAATAAATTTTCCCTTGCATGATCACGGTTTCAGGCTTTAATAACTTTTCATCAATATTTATAGTAATACGGTGATCGTCCCCCTCATCGGTTGCTTCAACTGAGGTAAAACTAAAAGGCGGCTCATGCACAACTATCGTGTCTTGAACAACTCGTCGCTCAAGGACATCGGTGGTAATATAAAGTTCTGGCCGCCACTCGCCTGGAGTGAAATTTAAGGTAAACTCACCCGTAAACACACCGTCTTTTGCACTTTCATCAAATCCGTAGCCATCGTCTTTAAATTCAGTAACTTGCTGTATGCCCGCTCCAAAATTTTCAAAATTTTCATTATTGGTACTCACAAAACTCACATTGAGCGATACCGCATCTTTGAAAAGATTAGCGCGAATGGGCTCGCCATCATTTAAAATCTCACCGGTTACCTTTACAGTTTCACCCTGAAAAAGAATCTTAGGGAGTGGATCAACCTTAAGTGATAGCTCACCAATTACAACAATACGGCTCTGTGGCATTATTTGGCCAATAACTTGCCATGGCCCAGGCATAGGGTTGCGAATAACCACTAGGTCGTAATTTAATTCGTCGTACCAATCTAGGCTGGTGTTTCTTACCGCATTGGTTGCAAAGTATTTAGTGCCATCGGGTCTAACTAAAATAACGGCAGGCGACCCAGGACGTCTAAAAAATATTAATTTTATTTCATCAATTTTGTCATCTATACGAAAACGGTTATCCAGTAACGGTATTTCATTTTGTTTACCGCTGCCTTTTAACTCTTCAACTTGTTTAACGCTGTGTGCATCGGGAATGAAGCACGCGGCTATTAAAAACAGTGAAACTACTAATAGCGTTTTCATAATAGTGCCTTATTCAGCGCGCCATAAACAATGGCCGCCCTCCTTTTGTACAATGTCTAAACGTGATTGATGTGCGCTTTGCTCTGCTTCGCTTGCTGCTACAACAACCAAAGGGGCTCTATCGCTGTTTAAGCGCCTAATACCGCCCTTTTGATCTTCACTTGAGTCATCTTTATTTTGATTTAGATTTAGCTTTACTTGTCCCCCGGTCATTGCCAGGTAAACATCGGCTAAAATCTCAGAATCCAGTAAGGCGCCGTGTAACGTCCGCTTAGTGTTATCAACATCGTAGCGACGGCAAAGCGCATCTAGGTTGTTCTTTTGTCCTGGATGCAAGTCACGCGCCATTTTAAGGGTATCAAGCACGCCACAAAAATCATGGGTGTTTTGATAACCTTGATTTAATAACGCAAATTCATTATCCATATGGCCAATATCGAACGGCGCGTTATGAATAACGAGTTCTGCGTCTTTAATATAGTCAAAAAACTCTTGGGCAATGTCTCTAAAAAGCGGTTTGTCACGTAAAAATTCGTTGGTAATACCGTGAACGTCGATTGCTTCTTCTTCAATGCTGCGTTGTGGATTTATGTAAACGTGAAAATTATTGCCGGTTAACCGACGATTCATTAGCTCCACACAGCCAATCTCAATAATACGATGCCCTTGTTTAGGGTCGATGCCGGTGGTTTCTGTATCTAAAACTATTTGTCTGCGTGCCATATCGAATTAAGCCTGACTCTGGTATCTTTCTATAATCACTTTATTGTACATAATATCAAGGTAAAACAGTGCAAAAAACCGTAGAGATTTACACCGATGGTTCGTGTTTAGGTAATCCAGGCCCCGGTGGTTATGGTATTTTTATGATTTATGAAGCCCACGAAAAAAAATTAAGTCAAGGTTACAAACTCACAACAAACAACCGCATGGAAATGCTAGCTGCCATTGTTGCGCTAGAATCACTTAATCGTTCATGCCCTGTTACCCTGACTACCGATAGCCAATACGTAAAACAAGGCATTGAGTCGTGGATCACCAATTGGAAAAAACGCGGTTGGCAAACCTCTGCTAAAAAGCCGGTTAAAAATGTCGACTTATGGAAACGTCTCGATAAAGCCTGCGCCGAGCACGACGTTACCTGGAAATGGGTAAAAGGTCACAGTGGCCATAAATATAATGAAATTGTTGACGACCTTGCACGTGATGCGGCCAGCGGCAACAACTTAATTGATGATGAAGGTTACCAACCATAACCCTCAACATCGCACTATTTTTTATTTTGCTGATAATGTTGTTTTGAGGTCTGCCTAAGCCCTACCCCTTTTATTGGCGCAAATTGTGGCCGTGCATGCCACTTAGGTTTTATTGGCGTAAGTGGCGCAACACGCTTTCGTGCCACCAGCAAATATACACTGCCCATAGGTTTTAAATATTGCTTGGTAAAGCTGCGCCAAAACGCAAACCGCGACAACCGGTTACCGCGTGCCAACGATGAATAAATAAAGCGTTCATCGGCCACAATTTCAAACCCAAGCAAATTAAGCCAGTCTTTTACCCGTGCAGGGGTAAAAAAGCGCCCTGTCCACGGTAATTTTTGACCACTAAATGGCAGTAATTGCGCTAACCCACAAAAGCTAAACGGATTAAAACCGGTAATGGCAATATAACCGCCGGGAATAAGCGTACGATGAGCCTCACGTAATATATGATGTGGATCTGAGTGATACTCTAAACAATGGCTCATAATGCACGCATCTATACTGTGCTCATAAAAAGGCAGTTCGTCTATGTCAGCCACCACTCCGGTATAAGGGCCTGGCTCTGCAACGCATACTTGATGCTTAATGGAACTTTTGCTGGTATCTAACTCGCCACTTAAATTACCCAATTTAAGCATATGATAGCCAAACATACGTGGTAACCACGGCGACAATTTGCGTTCTATATCACAACGTAAATAATCACCATGCGGAAACTGTTGCCATGACAACGGTTTGGGGCCTTCTTGAAAACTAAGGGCTGGTTTCATTATATAAGCTCGTTATAATATTAATTAAATACCACTTTATAGAGCAACGATACATGGTGCAAGTCAAAGCAATTAAAGCCTTTTCTGATAACTACATTTGGTGCTTAACCACCGAGCATAATAATCAAGCGTGGGTGGTTGACCCTGGCCAATCTGCGCCGGTCACTGAGCATTTAGCACAGTATAATTTAACCCTAGGCGGTATTTTAATAACGCATCATCATTATGATCACACTGATGGCGTTGCCCAATTAGTAAAACAGTATCCAAACGTTGAGGTTTATGGCCCAAGTAACAGTCCATTTAAAGGAATAACAGAGCCTTTAAATGAAGACCAAACGATTACCGTTTTAGGCACCTCATTTAATATTATCACCACGCCTGGCCACACACTCGATCATATTTGTTATGTTAATGATGCACTTGCCTTTACTGGCGACACATTATTTAGCGGTGGTTGTGGGCGCTTATTTGAAGGCACTCCAGAACAAATGTGGCATTCATTTAATAAACTTAGTGCACTACCGAGTGATTGCAAAGTGTATTGTACTCATGAATACACCCAGGCGAATTTGGCGTTTGCAAAAGCGGTTGAGCCACGAAACCCCGAGTTACTCGCTTACAGCCAGCAAGTGGATGAATTGCGTAATAAAGATGAAATAACGTTGCCAAGTACCATAGGCCATGAGCTGAAAATTAACCCTTTTATGCGTAGTAATTTGCCAAACATTACAGAATTAATACCAAAAGAATATTGTTTAGTTACAAAAAACAATGAACCTTGGGAAAACTTTGCTAGTCTGAGAAAGTTCAAAGATCATTTTTAATTTGGGCCTGTTGACCTTTCAAGGTTAAACATGCGCTAGCAACAACAATAATAAAACGATTAGTTAATAAACAATAAGTTAACATTTTCTAATCATATTTGTTTGGAACTTTTAACGGTCATAAGTGGCAATGTTGACTCATTATGGGTAGTATTCGCCGAGTTTTTTACCCTATGTATTGGTATTTATGAATAAATCTCCTCTTTTATTGGTCTTAGCGATGACGCTAAGCGGTTGTCAAACTCTGACAACGTTAAACACAGATTCACAAAATCAGGCACTAGACCAGCTTGAAGGCGCAAGCCCAAACGATATTAGCACGGCGCTGATGATGAACGCGCAATATCAACAAGTGAACGATATCGAAGAGGAAGCCCCTGTGTTTGACGATGTTTGGGAGCGTATTCGTTACCAATTATCTATCGATATTCCACAAAATCGCCCAGTAGTCGCTGAGCGTAACTATTATGCGCGCCATCAAGCATACTTAGATCGTATCTCTAAACGTGCTGAGCCGTATTTGCACTTTATTGTTGAAGAAATTGAAAAGCGTGAAATGCCAATCGAAATAGCACTTTTACCTATAGTAGAAAGTGCTTTTGACCCTTATGGCTACTCGCATCGCACCGCATCAGGTATTTGGCAATTTATGCCAGCAACCGGCGAGCGTTTTGATTTAAAACAAAACTGGTGGTATGACGGCCGTCGCGACATTGTGCAATCAACTCGCGCAGCGCTTGATTATCTCTCATACTTACACAAAACCCTTGAGGGTGACTGGCTGAACGCAATTGCAGCTTATAACTCAGGTGAAGGCCGCTTACTGCGTGCGATTAAAAAGAATCGTAAAAAGCATTTACCTACCGATTTTTGGTCACTTGATTTACCTCGTGAAACCACTGCCTACGTGCCTAAATTATTAGCATTAGCCGATTTATTAAAGCGTGCTGATGATTTTAATGTGTCATGGAAGCCTATTATTAACGCGCAAGTGGTTGAAGTGGTCAATATTGAGTCACAAATTGATTTAGCGCTGGCAGCCGACATGGCCGACATGACCCTCACCGAGCTATACAGGCTAAACCCTGGATTTAACCGCTGGGCAACAGACCCTGATGGTCCACACTTTTTATTAATACCCACCGATAAAGTAGAGCAATTTACAGAAAAATTGGCTGCAACTGACATTAAAAATCGTCTTCGCTGGCAACAATACAAAGTTAAAAAAGGTGATAGCCTGTCGGTAATTGCCAGTAAATTTACCACTAGCACCAATGCAATAAAGTCATTAAATAAGCTTAATTCAAACGTCATTCGTGTTGGCCAACAAATTTTAGTGCCGCTAACAGATGGTAAAATTAACAGTGAACATTTACCTCAGCAAGTACGCGCGGCTGCTAATAAAAGTTTGCGTACTAAGCTCTCACACACGGTAAAAAGTGGTGACACATTGTGGGACATAAGCCGCGAATACGATGTCACTATAGGTGAATTAGCTAAGTGGAATAAGCTGAAGAAAAATGCAGTACTGCGTTTAAATCAAAAATTGGTTGTTTATAAATCAGCAAATCAGCCTAAAGAGTCAGCGAATAACACCAATCGCACTATTACTTATAAAGTGCGTCGGGGTGATTCATTAGCGCGTATAGCCTCTAAGTTTAATTTAACCGTGAGCGATATAATTAAATGGAATGACTTGGCTGGGCAAAAATACTTACAGCCAGGCCAAAAGCTTAAACTCAAGGTTGATGTGAGAAGTAGCTAATAAACATAACCAATAAATAAAAAAAGAGCGCATGCGCTCTTTTTTTATTTGGCTTAGCTTACAATGCCCAAAGGCTGTGCGGTTTGCCATGCCCCGCGAGTAAAATCGGGAATATCTATTGAGCGGCTACGCTCACTCACAGACTGGGCTGATAACGGCGAAATAACCGACCATGCCGCCCCGTCATAAACGTCTTGATCTAGCGGTTCACCATTTCTTAAGCAGTAAATCATCCGCCAAAACATTAAAAAGTCCATGCCACCGTGACCACCATTGCGCTGCGCCTCTTCACCCATTTTTGTCCATAAGGGATGGTCGTACTGCTCATACCATGCGCTCATATCATAATCCCACTCATGAAAACTTTTTGAGCCACCAGTTTCAAGGGCAATACGATTAGGGAAACCTGCAAACACGCCATTCGTGCCTTGTATTAAGTTATGTCGTGAGTACGGCCGAGGGGTTGTCGTATCGTGCTGCACCATAATACTGCGCCCTTTGAGAGTTTTAATCAGCGTCGTGTTCATGTCACCGGCAATATAATTGAGCTGGTTACGGGGGTGTTCGGCAGCAAACTCACGTTGCGCATAGGCGCTTCGGCCAAGTGAAGGTGAGCTCATTGAGGTTAAAAAATCGAACCGATCGCCACGATTTATATTCATGTATTGCGATACCGGCCCTAATCCATGCGTAGGATATAAATTACCGTCACGTCTTGCATGCCACTGCGTTCGCCATGAGCCTGTTTTGTGCTCAAGCTCTTTCATTTGCCAGCGCAGTTCATGAATATACGCCGCTTCGCCATGTAACAGCTCCCCAAATACACCTTGGCGTACCATGTTTAATACCATTAACTCGTCGCGGCCGTAGTTAACATTTTCCATCATCATGCAGTTTTTTTGCGTACGCTCTGCGGTATCAACAATTTGCCACATTTCATCAACAGTCAGTGCTAGAGGCACTTCAACAAAAGCATGTTTTGCGTTGTTCATGGTATCGATAGCCATTGGCGCATGCCATGCCCATGGTGTTGAAATAATCACAATATCAATGTCTTGTCGTTCGAGCATTTGTTGATAAGCGCGCTCACTGCCACTATACAATGCAGGCTTTGCCACTCCCGTATCAACTAAATAATTAGCGGCACGTTCTAAAACCTCTGTATGAGTATCGCAAATAGCCACTATTTGAGTGCCTTCAATGTGGCTCATACGCTTTACATGGCCAAACCCGCGCTGACCCACACCAATAAACCCTACTCTCACCACATCCATTTTAGGTGCGACCAAACCGATAACGGAGCGCCCTTGTTGCATAGGCGCGCTAGTATGAACACTGCCACTAGATGCACAGCCACTAACTACACCAGCAGCGGCAGCTACACTGGCTGTCTTTAAAAAATCCCGACGATTAAATTGCTTCATTACATATCCCTTTTGTTATTATTTTTAACTTACCTAATGGCGATTAATGGGTAAAGGGCCAAAGAGGTAAGCTGCATAAAAATAGGTTTAAAAGGGATAAAAATTCGCATTGTGTTATTGTTTGGGGTTATAGTCGAAAAAAATATTATTTCCTAACTTATTATGTCTTATATAAAAACCATCACATTTTTTTTAGTTATTGTACTAACGGGTTGCTCAGAGTCTGCAACCCCCACTTCCTCGCTCGAAAACAGTCCGGGCGTTAGTTTAAATAATATAAAACAGCATATTAAAACCCTTGCCTCTGATGACTTTGAAGGTCGCGGTCCATTAACATTGGGTGAAGTAAAAACCGTTGGCTATTTGAGTGAACAATACAAAGCCATAGGGTTAACTGGTGCCTATAACGGTGATTTTTTACATCCGGTTAAAATGGCCATGATCACCGCAGATCAAAACATGCAATTGACCATGGGTGATTTAAGCTTTAAAGCGGGTAAAGACTTTACTGCTCGTACTAAACAATTGCAGCCAGTTATTGATGTTCGCAGTTCTGATGTGGTCTTTGTCGGTTATGGTATAAATGCCCCTGAATATAACTGGAACGACTACGCCAATATTGATGTAACCGGTAAAACCGTTATTGTGCTGGTAAACGATCCGGGCTTTGCCACTCAAGACGATACGTTATTTACTGGTAATGCCATGACTTATTATGGTCGTTGGACTTATAAATATGAAGAAGCCGCGCGCCAAGGCGCTAAAGCGGTATTTATTGTTCACGAAACAGCTCCTGCCGCATACCCTTGGGGGGTAGTTGAAAGCTCAAATACCGGCACTAAATACAGTCTAATGGATAACAACCTCAATGCATCTGAATTGCCCGTTATGGGCTGGCTAACACTCGATGCCACCGAGCAAACATTTGCATCAGCACACTTAAATTACCAACAATTAAAACAACAAGCACTTAGTGAGCAATTTCAAGCTAAAGCGTTGAATTTAAAAGCAACCCTTGCATTTAAAAACGAAGTGTCACATGCAAAATCACATAATGTGGTCGCAAAAATCACAGGCAGTGAAAGCCCAGATGAATACATCGTTATTAGTGCCCATTGGGATCACTTTGGCACTAAACAAACCGACAGCGGTCCTAAAATTTATAATGGCGCCGTTGATAACGCATCAGGCACCGCGGCCACCCTTGAGATTGCTCGAATAATGCAAAAAATGCATCAGCAAACACCGTTTAAACGCTCGATTATTTTTGCCAACTTCACCGCCGAAGAAACCGGTTTAATAGGTTCAGCGCAGTTTGCCTCTGGTGACCTGATCCCAACAAAGAATATGGTTGCCCTACTAAATATTGATGGGATGAACGTACTCGATAGCACCGACTATATTTTACAGTACGGTAAAGACCTCTCGACTATGGAACACTATTTAGCTAAAGCCGCAAACGCGCAAGGACGTCAAGTTAAACTGGATCCTCGTGCGCAAAATGGCTTATTTTTTAGATCGGATCATTTTTCACTCGCCAAACAAGGTGTGCCAAGCTTACTGTTTATGAGCCTAGGTGATACCGATCCTGACTACATCACTCATAAATACCATAAAGAAGCTGACGATTACTCAGCTGATTGGTCATTAGGTGGGGTAAAACAAGATGTAGAACTGATTGTTGATATAGCCTCACAACTGGCGAATAACGGTGATTGGCCAAAATGGACAAGCGAGTCTGACTTTAAAGCCAAACGCACCGCTGACAAACAATAAATACAATTAAACATTACTACTTAAAATCCTCCTACTCGGAGGATTTTAGTTTTACCCGTGCCTGTGTAAGCAATTTTTCAGCTTTTGCCCCTAAATACACATATATCGCTAAAGCAATTAAAAGTCCCACCACTGCAAGCATCATCGCTATAGCTGGCATTAAATACTCTGATTGCCCTAATGCGGCTTTAAACATAGTGAGTAGTGCTTCAATTGATATAGCAATTAACACGGTAGAGATAAACCGGGTAATGGTTCGTCGTGTTGATGAGTGTCTAAAAATATCTTTATGCATGAGGATTTCTTCTTCAAGAATTGTTTTGCCAAGATCAAAAACAGCCAATGCTAACGTGATATAAATAATGATGCTAAAGGGTTCTAGGGGATCGGACGAACTATTTACGTGAGTTATTAATTCATAGATGTCGATAAATACGATGTTGAGTAAAAAAAGCACCAAACTAAATAAGCACGCCACAATAATGCCATAACCTGCTTTAAAATAAGGTGACATAGTCGCACGTGCGGTATCACCCATCACAAACTCAATAAGCTGCGTTAAACTTACATCAACAACTAAATAATGTTGATTATTGATAGGTTTGTTTAATTCTTTAATCGCAGATATACATAAATGGTTGGTCGCAATAGAAATATAAGGCGCAGTAAAACAAATAGCATTACAGGCTTTTACATTTAAAAAATAAGGCCGCTCACTTAAATCCTGATTATTGCCTCTCTGTGCTAATTTTTTATTGTAGGCACGTTTAAAACAAACGTTATTGCCCTGTTGTGAGCCCTTCTCGTCCAAACAGTATTGTAATTCTAAAAAAGGATAATGCTTTGTTAAATAGCGCATATCACGATTATTAGCGATGCCGTCATCTATACTCATTAAAATTGATTCTAATAAGCTATGTATTATCTGCTCATATTCGTTATAGCGCTCAACACTACTTATATAACTCATTCTCGCCATAGTTAGGCTCCTTAAATACCCTAATCAACAGCTAAGCAAGTTTAAAACCAAAAATTAAAGAACTTAAAAATCAATAACTTAATTTAAATTCATTGACGCCATTGCACTATTTTAGTGACAACTGCACACACTATTTCTCGCCACGCACAAAAAAGCAGCTGAGTATTTACTACTTAGCTGCTTTTTATGTCTCGTTTATAAATTACATAAACGCTTTCATCCGTAATGTAATTACTGAATTTTTGCGAATTCTTCTTTTGAAAGCTCACCGTTGCTATCAACATCTAAATCATCAAATAATTGAGCTAGTTGTGAGTTAGCTTGTGCTTCAGACTGGCTAATAACGCCGTCGCCATCAGTATCGAAAGAATCAAAGTCAACCGCAGCAAAAGCCGCTGAAGATGAAGCAAGTGCTATTAAAGCGAGTGTTTTAGTAAATGTTTTCATAATTAATCCTTAGGCTAAATGCCTTAATTAAAATGGTAAGAAGTCCTTTTCAAAGATCCTTAAGGGAAACTAGTACGCTGAAAATTCGTCTTTAGAAAGTTCACCATTACCATCTACATCTAGCTCTGCAAACTGCTCCATAAGCTCAGCAGCAACCGATGCCTCTGCTTGGCTGATGGTGCCACTGCCATCTACATCAAGCGTTTCAAAGTCTGTGCTTGCAAATACTGCAGATGAAGAAGCAAGCGCCATTAATACCAGTGTTGATTGTAACTTTTTCATAATATAATCCTTCAAAGTGTGCAATGTTCGTCAAATAAAAAATAATTGGCTCAAAACTATCAACCTCATATCCTTGCGATTCTTTGTCATAGGCTCCCTTGCCTATTTAGGTTGTCTTGGGCAACTCAGAATCAATGGTAGTATTGAGCACTAAAGCTGGTTACGCCTTAGAAAACTCTGCTTTAGATAACTCACCGTTTTGGTCAGTATCAAGCTCAGTAAACTGGCTCATAAGTGAGGCGTCAACTGATGCTTCAGCTTGGCTAATAGCGCCGTTGCCATCCACATCAAGAGTGTCAAAATCGGTTGCCGCAAAAGCCGCTGATGAAGAAGCTAAAGCCATTAGTACCAGTGTTGATTTAAGTGTTTTCATAATGTAATTCCTTCATTAGGTTGTGTGATGAAGCGATATGCTTTATCACGTTTTTGCTAAATACAGCTTAGGTATTACAACTTCGATGCCATGTTTTTAAAGTTATTTAAAAACATGTATTTAGAACGATTTTGAAGTATTTTGATAAAAATAAACCATGATTTTGTTGCTTTTTAGCAACAGCCACAGGGGCTGAAATAAATAAACATTTAAAATCAATAAGTTAAATTATAATAAAAAGAGACATGGGAATGAAAAAACTGGAAAAATCATGTTTAGAGCAGTTATGAGAATAAACCGACTCTGAACACATCCGACATACTTACTTTAACGGTATAAAATAGTACATATAACGTATTGAAATATAATAACTAAAATAATATTTCTATTATTTTTATAAAAATTTTTTAAGAGCGAATTAAAAACTATCGTTTTGTTGCCAAATGGCGAATTGGGATGAAAACAAGCTGTAATAGAGGAGAGTCGCTAGCAATGTGTTGCTCTAAAAATCAATAAACTAGTCGCTCATACTCATAAGGGCTATGAGCGTGAGCAATGTGTTTTAAACAGCCTGCTTTATTTCCAACCTTGCAGCCATTTTTGTTGATCTTTTAAATCGCGCCACTGGATTGGGTATTGGTTTTTTGACATTACCGCCTCAGTGATACATTCAATGACGTTGCCGTCTTCATCAAACTCAACCTCAACAATAATAAAATGTTTTTCCTTATTAATTGCTGGGATCGCTGTCCATTTACTATTAAGCAGTTTTTTAGGGTTTAATTTATTCATACTACGCCTTCTAAGTTTTCTACTTGAACATACGCATCAGAGCCATTTTTAGTTTTATTAATCTGATATTCAAGACACTAATAACGTGCCTTTATACATTTGCATTTGGCAATGAAAAGCATATTCACCCACTTTAAGTGCCGGCAGCTCAACAGTGTTATTCTCACCCATAGCGAGCGTTTTACTGATATCGAGTGAAGGAAACACCACCGTTTCGGCGCATGGAGCGCTGTCTTGTCGATTAAACGTCAGCGTTACTTTTTTATCAGCAGCCACTTTAATATGGGCAGGATAATAAACGCCGTTATCAACCACTATCGTTATTTTGTTGTTATTACTCTGCACTTGCTTAGGTTTGTATAGCCAAAACCAGTATATAATAACCGCAATTAACAACGCGCCGAGTATATTGATCATCAACATAATGCTACTCCTATTTATAAAATTACGATTTACTGGGTTTAAAAAAGCGCAGGCGATTGGCGTTTGTGACCACAGTTAGTGATGACAACGCCATAGCAGCACCTGCAACAACCGGGTTGAGTAATATACCAAAGAATGGATATAACAGCCCCGCAGCAATTGGAATACCTGCCACATTGTAAATAAATGCACCAAATAAATTTTGCTTAATATTGACTATAGTGGCGCTACTAAGCGCAATGGCATCGCCAAGACTCTGTAATGAACCGCGCATTAAGGTGATATCAGCGCTCTCAATCGCCACATCGGTGCCAGTGCCAATAGCAAACCCAACATCGGCTTGTGCCAGTGCAGGCGCATCGTTTATACCATCACCCGTCATACCGACTATTTCACCTTTAGCTTGGCGTTTAGTTACTTCACTGGCTTTGTCATCAGGCATTACTTGGGCAATAAAGTCCTTAATACCGACTTTGTTAGCGACGGCTCTGGCGGTAGCTTGGTTATCACCGGTCAGCATAACAACATGGATACCTTTTTTTTGTAGACGTTTAATGGCCTCTGCTGAATCGTCTTTTATCGGATCGGCCACCGCTATAATGGCTTGTAGTTGGGTATCAATTGCAAAATACATTGGCGTTTTAGCGGCGCTGGCTAATTGCTCAGCTTGCTCTTTTGCCTCTGCAATACTGATATTGTGTTGGCTCATAAGCGCTTCATTGCCAAACAATAAAGTTTGCCCATTTAATCTGCCTGTAACACCTTGCCCCGTCACAGCGTTAAAATCGCTGACTTTTTCAATCGTGATATCTTCATTTTCAGCATAACTTACAATAGCTTGCGCTAAAGGATGTTCAGAGCCGTTTTCAAGACTAGCGGCAAGCTTTAGCACGTGTACTTTATCGCTGTCATTAAAATTAATGATATCGGTAACGGTGGGTTTTCCTTCTGTGATCGTGCCAGTCTTATCTAAAATCATGGTGGTTATTTTAGAGGTGGTTTGCAGCGCTTCTCCATTACGAATAAGTATTCCCGATTCAGCGGCTTTACCTATCCCAACCATAATTGACATAGGGGTTGCTAAACCCAGCGCACACGGACAGGCAATGATAAGCACCGTGGTCACGGCCACTACCGCATAAGCAATGCTCGGCTCGGGGCCAAAATTAAGCCAAGCAAGGCCCGCGAGCACTGCAATAATCATTACCGTAGGAACAAATACGCCGGATATTACATCGGCTAAACGCCCTATGGAGGGTTTAGAATTTTGTGCTCGTTTAACCATATTAATAATACTGGCAAGTGTGGTTTCACTGCCAATATGGGTGGCTTTAAATAGTAACGTGCCACTTTTATTAATGCTGCCTGCAACAATGATATCGCCCTCAATTTTGTTCACTGGCATAGGCTCACCCGTGAGCATTGACTCATCCACTGAGCTGCGACCTTCAATGACTTCACCATCCACAGGGATTTTTTCACCGGGGCGTACACGCACAGTCTCGTTTTTTAGTACCTCACTAATAGCTATATCTTGCTCTTTGTTATCACGCACTACCCGAGCGGTTTTTGGCTGCAAACCGATTAAGCGTTTTATCGCCTCAGAAGTACGACCGCGGGCTTTTACTTCAAAGGCAAGGCCTAGGCTAATTAAACCGATGATCATCGCTGAGGCTTCAAAATAAACATGCCTAGCCACCTCGGGTAGCACGCTTGGCGCAATGACTACCACCATAGAATACAACCACGCGGTACCTGTGCCCAACGCAATCAGTGTATCCATATTGGCGGTGTGGTTTTTAAATGACTGCCATGCGCCGTTGTAAAACTGTTTACCCGCAATGGCCATAACCACTAAAGTGACTATACCAACAATAAACCAGCCAATACGCTGCGCGTTGGTGGTGACACTCATATCAAAAATAAGCCCATACAACATAAGCGGAGCGCCAACGCCTAGCGCCAATACCATATTACGCATTAGCTTTTTATAGTGTGCGCTATCGGCTTTGGCTTTTTCATCTAACGCGTCTTGCTCCGACTCGCTATTCATTGGCTTAGCCTTGTAACCAATATTTTCGACTGCTTCAATCAGCTCTGCTGATGGCGCATTGCCTTCAACTTGCACACTGCGATCAGCAAAGTTCATTTCAACACGCTGCGCACCTGATACACTTTTTAGCGCTTTTTCTATTTTTGCGACGCAGCTCCCGCAATTAGCACCTTCAATTATAAAGTTTTGCACTGTGTCTTTATTGTTGCTCATTTTGCTTCCTCGGAACTAACTTGCTCGTTAAGGGGATCTACAAAGGTCTCAATTAAACTACATATATCGGCACTTACAGCACCATCGCTTGAGTTTTCCCACTGTTTTACCGCTGCTTGCATACGCGTTCTTAGTTTGAGTGTTTCTTGAAATAGCCGTTCTGTTTCTTCGAGCCGTTTAGTTATTAATTGTCGTGTCAGTGGACACGGACAATTCCCTTGCTCCGACTGAGCAACTATTTGCTGAATATCTTTAATAGAAAAACCAAGTTGCCGTGCACTAATAATAAACTTTAAACGTCGTTGATCGTCTTTGGTATACACCTGATAGCCATTGTTTTGGCTACGAATGGGTTTAAGTAGCTTTATACGCGTGTAGTGCCGCACTGTATCTTGGGTCACTCCCATGATTTTAGCTAGCTGTTTAACATACATAACTCACTCCATCGGGTTTTAATAGTGACATAATAAACCTATGTGTAACACACAGGTCAACCGCTATTTTAAAACTCTGGGAATGCGTTCTCGGCACATTAAATAAGTGATTACGTTTGCTTAAAGAAGAGGAAGAATACAGCAGTCACAAAATAGTGACTGCTAGAAAATGTAGACGTTATTTTGCTACGACTTAGGTTAACTATAGTTTAGTTTGCTTCACTACGCGATTGTTTAAGTGCTTCACCTAGCTGCCCAGCAATTGCTTGGATCTCAGGCATGGCTTCTTGCACTAGAGATTGTGACATTTGCATAGATGCTTGCATCACCTGTGGCATTTTTTTCAAAATAGCTTGCCCTGACTCTGTTTTATAAAAATCGAGCATATCGCTAATCTCTTGCTCACTAAATTGCTTATCATAAAGGTTAACCATCATAGGCTGCATTTTTTGCCAGCTCATTTTGGTTTTTAGCACCTTAGTCATATCGGCATAATATTTGTCAAATATTGGCTTTTCATCTGGCTTTACCCCCATTTGCACCGACATATTTTGCATCATGCCCTCAACTTGAGAATACATAGAGTCAACCATGGCGTCCATATCCATCACCTCTACCAGCTCATCAATTTTTTGTTGCTTAGTAGTTTGCGCTGCATATAGGCTAGTTGAAAAAATAAGTAGTGATAAAAGTAATACCTTACCCATATTAATATCCTTTTTGTATTTGAATTTACGCCATACTCACATGTTCAATAAGTGTTGTAAATGGGAACAACCAAAAAAACAAAAAGCCGAATAACTACCATTATTCGGCTTTTTGTCGTTTGTTAGGGTTAATCTTTTTCGATATTATCGAGTCCTTTCGTTCCATCTTTGGCTTTTAACTTATGATGAATAGCGGTTTTAATTAGCATATAACCACTAATGGGCGCCGTGATTAATAAAAATATAGTGATTAATATTTCTTTTACGCTTAAGCCACTAGCTGAATTGGCAAAAAATACCATCGCAGCCGTGAGTATACTTGCCATCCCTAAAGTAGTGGCTTTGGTTGGTCCATGTAAACGCATAAAAAAATCAGGTAATTTAATTAAGCCTATAGAGCCAATTAAAATAAATAATCCACCTAACAGCAGTAATATTGATACGATCCATTCACTTATCATTTTAATACCTTACTCAATTATGTCGCCACGAAGTAAATACTTACATACTGCTACAGTGCTTATAAAACCAAGCATGGCAATAAGTAAGGCCGCTTCAAAGTACAGCCCCGTGCCCATACTGATGCTATATAAAATAATCAGTGCAATCACGTTAATATACATAGTATCGAGCGCTAAAATGCGATCCGGTACTGACGGACCAATAATAAGTCGCCATAAATTAAGCAGTAATGACAATCCAATCATTGAAAAAACAATGAGTAATACTGTATCTAACATTGAAATATCTCCTTTAGGGGAGCTTCGTAACGTGCTTTTATTTGTTTGATAAGCGCTTGCTCATCATCTAAATCCAGCACGTGAATTAATAAATAACGCTGTGCAGGCTGGTCATCGTCATTAAGCGATTTAATAATAGGATAAACCTCTGCACTGACCGTCCCAGGTGTTAAAGACACGCAACTGGCTAAAATAGTAATTGGCATTTCGTGCATTAAATCTATTGGTACTTTAACAAAGCCTGGACGCAGATTTTTTGACGGGCCCATTATTAATAAGGCCACTTGTAAATTAGCCACAATAATATCGTAAAGCACAATCAGTAACTGCTTAAGCGCAAGCCCTGGTTTTAATATAAGCGGCTGTGGATCTCTAAAAGACATACTAAATAAAGGAATAAGCAGTGCTAACAATGCACCCAATATAATATGCCCTACAGACACACTGTTATTTAATAATAGCCATACTATAAATAAAAATAGACTACGAAACGGTGTGGGTAACCAACGAAAACGAGCTTGTAAGCGCATTACATACCTCCCTTAAGTACCGCATTAATACCACCACTAATATCGTGAAGTTGTGTTGCCGTCTCGAGTGCGTATTGCGTTGCCGCATCACCAAAAACTACCAGCAGTATTGAACTGGCTAATAGAGCAACAAGTACGATAACTTGTAACGGATGTGCATTGGCAACATCGCCAGCCTCACCGCTTTTGTCTTTACGTTCCCAAAATAAACTCGTGCCTGCACGAGATATAGCCACAATGAGCGCTAAGCTCATAATTAAGTAAACAGGCCAAAATACCAATGCTTGCTCACTATTTAAGGTGGTTTTTAAAATCCAAATTTTGCCTACAAATCCCGAAAATGGCGGCATACCAACCACTGTTAGCCCTGCAATAATAAAACACGCCCCCAATAAAAATGGCTGTTTAACTGCGCGACCGCCAACTAATCGATCGCCGGCTTTACCCCGTTGTGTTGAAATGAGATCGGCTAATAAAAATAACGCCGCAGTAACTAACGTTGAATGCACTAAATAATATAATAATGCAG
Organism: Pseudoalteromonas sp. SM9913; assembly: GCF_000184065.1. NCBI lineage: Bacteria > Pseudomonadati > Pseudomonadota > Gammaproteobacteria > Alteromonadales > Pseudoalteromonadaceae > Pseudoalteromonas > Pseudoalteromonas sp. SM9913. The sequence goes on along the minus strand of NC_014803.1, from coordinate 1,146,629 downwards.
CAGTTGCATTAATATTTTGGAGTGCGACTAATGCCACCAACGTCCCTACAGAAACCAGTACTAAATTCGCAATCAGTTTTCGTAAATCTTGTGCAGCCAACACCCCTATTGCACCAATCACTATGGTTGCAATAGCCAAAGCCCATAGCCAAGACTGCGCCATATGTTCAAGCTCACCCGCCTGCTCACCAAATATCACCGTATATACACGCAAGGTGGCATAAACACCGACTTTGGTCATAATCGCAAATAACGCAGCAACCACAGGTTTAGCACTAGAATAAGCATTGGGGAGCCATAAATGCAGTGGTAATAGTGCACTTTTAAGTGCAAATACAACCAGTAGCAGTAAACCACCGGCTTTTGCTAAATAAACATCATCACCGGTTAGCTTTGGCACTTTATGGGCCATATCGGCAATGTTTAAGGTACCCAGTACGCCGTACAAAATTCCTAAGCCAATTAAAAATACGCTTGAGCCCACTAAATTTAAAATAACATAATGCAGTGCCGCACGTGTTTTGGGCTTGCCGCCACCGTGCATTAACAGCGCATAAGAGGCAATTAATAACACTTCAAAAAATACAAATACGTTGAATAAATCGCCCGTTAAAAACGCACCGTTCACCCCTAATATTAAAAAATGAACCAAGGGATGAAAAAAGCTGCCTTGCTCGTCATCGCCTGCACAACTATATAAAACCACGCCAACGCCCAAAAAGGCGGTTAAGGTAACTAGTAACGTTGAGAGCATATCCGCAACCAGTACAATACCAAACGGTGCAGACCAGTTACCTATTGCATACACGATAATCCCGTTATCTTTTACCTGAACCAGCAGTAATACTGTAATTGCAAAGGTTAAAATAGCCATTAGGCTTGAGGTTAATCGTCGTGCAAATAAACTTTTGCCACACGGTGGCAGCAGCAAAATAATTGCCGCTAACATAGGCAGTAAAACAGGCAAAGACGCTAAATGCTGAATCATTTTCTCTCCTTGCGTTTACTTCTTGTTAGGGTGCCATCAACGTGATCATTCCCTAAGTCCGCTCGACCCCGAATCGATAAAATAACCACAAACGCAGTCATGGCAAAGCCTATTACAATGGCTGTTAATACTAAGGCTTGTGGCAGCGGATCGGCGTAATCAGCACCAGTTCCTAGTACCACCGCTTTATTGATAGTTAAGCGCCCTGATGAGAATAAAAACAAATTAACCGCGTAAGAAATCATTGTCAGCCCTAATACCACCGGAAATGTGCGCGCTCTTAATAATAAGAACACGCCACAGGTGACCAGCACGCCAACGCAAGATGCGTATAACAGTTCCATTAAATATTTACCTCTTCTTTCTCAGCGTTCGCTGTCATATTACCTAAGCTCGCAAGGATCATTAGCGTCGCGCCAACGACGGTTAAGTACACGCCCAAGTCAAATACAATGGCGCTAGCTAGCTCTGTTTTGCCAACAAACGGAATATCAAAGTAATCAAACCAAGTAGTTAAGAATGGTTTATCGAAGAACCAACTTCCGACACCCGTAAACATGGCAATAGCGATACCTGATGCAATAATTTTTCGATAGTTAACATCAAAACGTTCATTAATCCACGCAGTACCATGGGCCATATATTGTAAAATAAAGGCAATAGAGGTCACGAGGCCGGCAATAAATCCACCGCCCGGTAAGTTATGACCACGTAAGAAAATATAAGCGGATACTAATAGCGCCAATGGTAATAAGCTTTGTGAAATACAAGCCAATAAAATAGGATGACGGTCTTTAGACCATGGGCGCCCTTCACTGTCGCTTGCTGGCATATAAAGCGGAATTCTTGATAACAGTTTAAATATACCCAGTGCTGCAATCCCTAACACGGTGATTTCACCTAAGGTATCAAAGCCCCTAAAATCAACTAAAATAACGTTAACAACGTTAGTACCCCCACCGCCTGTTTTAGCATTAGCAACAAAGAATTCAGAAATTGAATTAAGTGGACGGGTTAGTAATGCATAACAAATACTAGCAATAATTACCCCCACCGTAGAGGAAATAACCACATCACGTAAAATACGCAACGAGCTTGACTCTCTTGGCGTACTTTGCGGTAAGAAAAACAGTGCCAACATTAATAATATGATGGTCGCAACTTCTACTGTAAGTTGCGTTAAGGCCAAGTCAGGCGCTGAAAAACGTGTAAACGCTACCGACACCATTAATCCCACAATCGACAGCATTAATAACGACACCATCCGAATTCGATGCCAAATAACGGTAGCAATAGCACCAATAATCAGTAGCCCTGCACCTATAGCATTTTGAATATCAACTGGGGTGTTAGGTACACTGCCAGCTAGCTGTTTCATTTCAAATAATGGCCAACCTGAGGCAAGTAATACAACGCCTAACATAATAAATACATAGCGTTGTAATGAGCCATTTTCTGTTGATTGGATTTTGTTTTGACACCAATTAACCACAACCGCTAAAAAACGCTCGAAGATTTTTTTAGCGTTAAAAGGAGGTAACGACGCCTGAAACTGGAACAAGTACTTACGATTAACGTAAATAAATAAACCACCAATCACCGCCATACCACTCATAAGTAGAGGTAAATTGAAACCGTGCCAAATAGTTAGCTTGTACTCAGGCATAGCTTGACCAAGTACGGCCAATGAGGCAGCCGATAAAATACCATCTACTGCAAAGTGCGGAAAAATCCCCACTAAAATACATAGCACCACTAAAATTTCGATAGGCACACGCATATAACGTGGCGCCTCATGAGGGGTGCGTGGTAAGTCTATCGGTTCACCATTAAAGAACACGTCATGAATAAAGCGAGATGAGTACGCTACCGACAGCGCACCTGCAACGGTTGCCAGCACAGGAATTAACCACGACATAGAGCCAAGTACTTGCTGACGCAGTGTTTCAGCAAAAAACATTTCTTTAGATAAGAAACCATTTAATAGCGGTACACCCGCTATAGCGGCAGCGGCCACCATCGCCAATGTGGCTGTATAAGGTAAGTAGCGCCACATGCCATTGAGTTTGCGCATATCACGCGTGCCGGTTTCATGGTCAATAATACCCGTGGCCATAAATAACGACGCTTTAAACGTAGCATGGTTAATAATATGAAAAATAGCGGCTACGGTTGCAAGTTGTGTGTCTAGGCCGAGTAATAGAGTAATTAGGCCTAAATGACTAATTGTTGAATAGGCTAATAAGCCTTTTAAATCATGTTTGAATAGCGCAATGTAAGCGCCAAATAAAAGTGTAGTTAAACCCGTCAAACCGACTAATAAAAACCAAGTGTCGGTTCCCGCCAGTGCTGGATAAAAACGCGCAAGTAAAAAGATACCCGCTTTTACCATAGTGGCAGAGTGTAAATAGGCACTAACAGGCGTAGGTGCTGCCATGGCGTGGGGTAACCAAAAATGAAACGGAAATTGTGCAGACTTGGTAAAGGCGCCTAGTAATACTAACACCAGCGCTAATTCGTATAAATCATGTGATTGAATAATCGCTTTGCTAGCTAAAATAGTGTCTAGGTTGTAGCTTCCAACAATATCACCTAGCAGCATTAAGCCGCCCAGTAATGCTAAACCACCCGCACCGGTTACCGCCAGTGCCATACGCGCCCCCTTGCGCGCCTCTGATTTATGCCACCAGTAACTAATCAACAAGAACGAGCTAATACTGGTTAGCTCCCAAAATACCCATAACTGAATCACATTGTTTGACATAACAATGCCCAGCATGGCAGTCATAAATAACATTAAGTAACTAAATAGCTTTGGCAGTGAATCGTTTTGACTTAGGTAATAACGGGCATACAAAATAACCAGCAGCCCTATTCCTAAAATCATAAATAAAAACAGTAAACTCAATCCATCTAAGCGTAAGGAAATATCCAGCCCTAAAGCAGGTATCCACTGCGCGCTAAAACGAATGGTTTCTCCCGCGAGAACCGCAGGCGCATGATAAAGTGTAATTGCAAGCGCGGCTAAAGGCGCAATAGCCGTTAGGCTCGTTGCCTGATTTCGAGAAAGTTTGCCGGTGCATGCAGAAATAACACTGCCTAATAAGGATAACAGGGGTATCCAGAGCAAAGTCATAATGAAGGGCCTTTTTGAATCATAAAGTTTATCAATTCGCTACTTGTTATTATTAAATACCAAAGTGACTTGGGTATACGTTTTATATCTGTTTTTTAACAACATTAATACGTACAGTTATACTGATAAACACGGTTTTTGTCTATAGAAAGCGCTTCTAGCGGGGCAATAATCAAACAAAAAAGTCTATAAATTAATGAACTGGGATAAAACCGGCTCAGCTTTTAAGCAGTTTTAATAGGCTCATATAATCATTGGTTAAACAACCTAAAAGCACTCTATTTAATGATTAAAAGCGCGGGAATAAATCTGCATGTTGCTCTATATGAGTTTGCCACAAAGCCCGATATTGCTCTGAAAGTCCAACCTGTTGATATTGCATAATAGACCACTGTGCGCTTGGCTTATAAGCAACACCTCCTTGCTGACAGCTTTTGCTTTTGTGCCATCCTTTTGGCGCATCAGTGTTATGAGCAATAAATAAGTTAGGGGCAACCAACCCCTCAAGCTGACAAAGCCAAGCTTGTTTTTTTGCTGGTAAAGCGTATTCATCTTCAAAACCATTAAAGTGCATTAATTCATGTAAAAAGACTGCATAATTAGCCTGCGAGTTAATATGCATTAAGCCCTGATGCACATTGGCAGTACCTTGCTTGGGCATCATAATCGCAAAATCGAATCCTTTAGGAAGCCGCTGCTTAAGTGATGACTGTTGCCAATCGCACTGCGCAAGCGTTGCTTTAGTGCTGTTACAAGCAATTGTATTACCAACATATATAGGCTTTGAAAAACAAAATGCATTACTACTAGGCTCTGGGTGTTGTGCGTATTTTTTCACAAAGTGGTTGAGCCTATATAAACCATCACGGTGATCGCTCAGCATTAGCACATTAAATGTGCATTGCTTTTGTATCTCAATTTGCTCGCTCGCTACCAAAAACCCTAATTTATTCATAAAGGGTTGGTTTAATGCATCGAAGGGAGCACGCTGTTGTAACTGTAAATGATAAAAGGCATCCCCTTTAGGTAACTTATTGTGAGCTTTTAATAACGCTAAATCTTGCCAACGCCGTTGAGCAAGCAATGAAGCTGCGAGATGTTTTTGTTGTTTAATTGTTATCTCATCGAGGCTTGCTTGCCAAAAGAGCTTGGCGGTTTCAGTTTGATTATTGGCTATTAATGATAACCCATATCCGTATTGTGCATGGGCTATTTTATTGCGTGCTAAGGTGGCTAATGAGGTCGGGGGGAGTTGTAAAATATGCGATGCAAAGTAACCAGGGAATTGCCAATAACTATCAATCACATTGGCTTTGGCGTGCAATACTTGCCAAAAGCCAATGCTATTTTGTTTATTACTGGAGCCACTAATTAAGCTAGTGCACAGTAATAAAACGCTTAATTTAAAAAAGTTAGCCCGCGCTTTCACTAGCCATCAACTCAAGCTCTAAACGTGCATATTTATATTCTATAAATTCATGAACGTTCGTTGCTAGCGCCAACTTAAAGTAATCTGTTGCAATTGAAAGCTCACCTGCGGCTTGGTGCTGTTTAGCTAAGTAAAAATAAGCTTCACATAAACGTTGAGCATATTCTTGTTGTGAACTTACACCATCGGCTATCCCTGAAAAAAATGCTTTTTCACTCATATCACCTACATACAAGGCAATAAGCTGGTATGCCCATTCATTTTCATCAAGGGCCGCCGCATTAGCTTTTAACGAAGCGAGTGCCTGAGTTTTATCTTGTGCGGCCTGCGCTAAATAAAGCCACAGCACACGATAAGGATCGTTAGGAGAGCGCTCCAAAAACGTTTTAAAGTCATCCTTTGCAAGCGTGGCTCTATCACCATAGTACAAAGCAATACCACGATTTAAATACGCATATTCATGTTCTTGGTCTAACTCTATGGCTGAATCAAAATACTCGTATGCTTTTTCGTATTGCTGCATCAAGGTATGTTGAATCCCCAAAAAGTTATACACTTCAGCCAAATCAGGTTTCAGTTTAACTGCTCGGTTAAAATCAATTCGCGATAAAGTGGTCATGCCTAAGCTATCAAACAGCACACCACGGTCATAATAGAGCTTTGCTTGTTGCTCTGTACTTAAGTCTGCTCTATTTAATAGCTCTGAAAAACGAGCAATGGCAATTTCATTTCTAAAGTCTGATGCAAGTGGCGCAGTAAATGGCACATTAATAATAGCAGCGGGTTTAGTAGTAGCCTGACAAGCGCTTAAAGACAAAATAGCAAAAGATGCCAAGGCTAAATGTTTAAGTCTCATTAAAATCCTTAATACCGAGGTAAGTAGCAAATAGATAAGACATAAGCTGTCTTGTAAGGTTCATTCTTGTTATATGTTACTTAACGTCTTGAACATAATAGGTTGCTAACATTAAAGCATAAAAAAAGGGGCTAAACAGCCCCTTTTTATACTATCCAGTAATTATCTGGATGAAAGATTAGCAATTACGCGTCTTTAGACTCGTCAGCTGCAGGTGCTGCTGATTCCATTGCTTCTTTAATACTTAGACGTACACGGCCTTGGCGGTCTACTTCTAGTACTTTAACTTTAACTTCTTGACCTTCACTAAGGTGATCAGCAACGTTGTTAACACGCTCTGTGCTGATTTGTGAGATATGCACTAGGCCATCTTTACCAGGAAGAATGTTTACAAACGCACCGAAGTCAACGATACGTACAACTTTACCTTCGTAGATAGTCCCAACTTCAAGCTCAGCAGTTAATTGCTCAATACGGCTAATTGCATTTGCTGCACTTTCACCGTCTGTAGCAGCAATTTTGATTGTGCCATCATCACCGATTTCAATCGTAGTACCTGTTTCTTCAGTAAGTTGACGGATAGTTGCGCCACCTTTACCGATAACTTCTGCGATTTTCTTCTGTGGAATTTGCATCGTGTAAATACGCGGTGCAAACATAGATAACTCTTCAGAAGGTGCAGAAATCGCTTCGTCCATCACACCTAGAATGTGTAAACGAGCTGCTTTAGCTTGCTTAAGCGCGATTTGCATGATTTCTTGCGTGATACCTTCAATTTTGATATCCATTTGTAGAGCAGTGATACCGTTAGTTGTACCCGCTACTTTAAAGTCCATGTCACCTAAGTGATCTTCATCACCTAAGATATCTGAAAGTACTACAAAGTTTTCTTCTTCTTTAACTAGGCCCATCGCGATACCCGCAACAGAAGCTTTAATTGGAACACCTGCGTTCATAAGCGCTAGAGACGTACCACAAACCGATGCCATTGAAGATGAACCATTTGATTCAGTGATTTCAGATACAACACGAATTGAGTAAGGGAACTCAGTTAATGTTGGCATTACAGCTTGGATACCACGCTTAGCTAGGTTACCGTGGCCGATTTCACGACGCTTAGGAGAACCTACAAAACCCGTTTCACCTACACAGAATGGAGGGAAGTTGTAGTTAAGCATAAAGTGGTTTTTGTGCGTGCCAGTTAAATCATCGATTAACTGTGAGTCACGTTCTGTACCAAGTGTTGCTGTTACTAATGCTTGCGTTTCACCACGTGTAAAGATTGCAGAACCGTGAGTACGTGGAAGTACACCAGTCATTACATCTAGTGCACGGATCATATCTGGTTCACGACCATCGATACGTTTTTCGCCAGCAGCGATACGGCCACGAACGATTTTCTTCTCAAGTGAACCGAATACTTTACCTACTTCTTGCTTATCAAGCGTTTCGCCTTCAGCAAGTTCGCTAGTAAGCGCTTCAACTACGGCATCTTTTGCTGCAGTTAATGCTTCTTTACGCGCTACTTTATCAGTAATACGGTAAGCTTCGCCTACTTTATCAGCAGCAAGTGTTGCTACTTTCTCTTCTAATGCAACGTTTTTCTCAGGTGCAGTCCAATCCCAAGTAGGCTTGCCTGCTTCTGCTTTAAATTCGTTGATTGCCTTGATGATAGACTGTGATTGCTCATGGCCGTATACAACTGCGCCTAGCATTACGTCTTCCGCAAGTACGTCTGCTTCTGATTCAACCATAAGTACGGCGTTATCAGTGCCAGCAACAACTAAATCAAGTTGGCTTTCTTCAAGCTCTTTTAGTGTTGGGTTAAGTACGTATTCACCGTTGATGTAACCAACACGTGATGCACCAATTGGACCGCTGAACGGGATACCAGAGATAGCAAGTGCTGCTGATGTACCAATCATCGCAACCATATCAGGTTGGATTTCAGGGTTTACAGAAACAACAGTCGCGATAACTTGTACTTCGTTTACGAAACCATTTGGAAAAAGTGGACGAATTGGACGGTCAATAAGACGTGCAATTAGCGTTTCGCCATCGTTAGGACGACCTTCACGCTTAAGGAAACCACCTGGGATACGACCTGCAGCGTACATACGCTCTTGGTAGTTAACTGTTAGTGGGAAAAAGTCTTGGCCTGGTTGAGCTTCACGCTTACCAACAACCGTTACGAGTACTGACGTGTCGCCAATGCTTGCTAGTACTGCGCCGTCTGCTTGACGAGCGATAGCACCTGTTTCTAGCGTCACTGTGTGTTGACCTAGTTGAAATTCTTTTATAATTGCTTGCACTTAAAATATTCCTTAAATGTATTTTTAGTATTAATTAAGTTTTCATCAAAGTACCAATTACAGTACATAATTGTATTCAGTTGGAAATCAATTAAGTACTACAATTGGCAATGATGTAAATAACCGTAGATAAACCTTTTTATCTACGCGCCATAGTATATAACAAAGTCAGGTAAAATTGCGAGCTTAGCACCGAGATAAAATAGTGCTTACAGCAATGCCAAAAACATTCGCTTTGTGAATGATAATAGTATGGCTTTTATTCGATATTTCAAGGGGTTTACTGAAAAGTACTGGGGAAGACGAGAAAATTTAAGCACAAAAAAAGGAGCTAAAAAGCTCCCTTTTTGATAATCAAGTTCTTAGCGACGTAGGCCAAGCTCTTTGATTAACGCAGTGTAACGCGAGATATCTTTACCTTTAAGGTAATCAAGCAGTTTACGGCGAGTGCTTACTTTACGAAGCAGACCACGACGTGAGTGGAAGTCATGCTTGTGATCAGCAAAGTGACCTTGAAGCTTGTTGATATCAAAAGTAAGTAATGCTACTTGTACTTCAGGTGAACCAGTGTCGCCTTCAGCGCGTGCGAATTTAGCAATGATATCGATTTTTTCTTGATTGCTTAGTGACATAATAACTCCAAAAGTTAAATTTAATAGGTGCTTTAGCCGATCACTAATTCAGCCAAAACGATTAAGCGGGCGTATTCTACCAATTATCAGCATAACTACAAGTTAAACTTTACTCTGGTTGCTGATTAGACAAGCCACGTTTTGATTTTAGATGGCCATCAGGATTACGTTCACCAGTACCAATAAAAATTCCGTCAGCCAGAACTTTTATTGCACCTTCAGGTAATTCTTTACCTAGCACCACAGCTTGACCATGGCTAAATGCTATTCCCTGCTCTTTAGTAATTTCCACAACAGGTAAATCAACTAACGCGGTATCCATTGGCAATAATAGTTCGTCAAGGTAAGTAGAAGGCGCAACGTCTTGTTCTTTCGCTTGATTTAATAACGTTTCTAACTGCTCAAGTGTGACCATTTTATCTGCTGGGTAATGCCCTACAGCACTACGATGCAGCATAATCACATGCGCGCCGCAGCCAAGGTTTTCACCTAAGTCATCAACAATAGTACGAATATACGTGCCTTTAGATACATGGGCAGTCATTTGTATTTCGTTAGCTTGCTCATCAAACTCATCAAGCGTTAAGCTAAATACGTTAATTTTTCGACACTTACGAGGGACTTCTATGCCTTCGCGCGCGTATTTATATAAAGGCTTGCCTTCATATTTAAGCGCTGAGTACATTGATGGGTATTGATCTGACTCACCTAAAAATTTAGCAATTTCCTGTGTAAGCAGTTCAGCAGTAACATTAACATCACGCGTTTCGACCACTTCACCATCAGAGTCTGACGTGGTAGTACGCTCACCCAGTTTTGCTCGCACAACATAGGTTTTATCTGTATCGAGTAAAAACTGGGTAAACTTAGTGGCTTCACCAAAACAAATAGGCAGCATACCGGTCGCAAGCGGATCGAGCGCACCAGTGTGCCCTGCTTTTTGAGCAAAATAAATACCTTTCGCTTGCTGCAGTGCTTTGTTTGATGAAATACCTTCTGGTTTGTTTAACAACAAAATACCATCAACTGGACGGCCTTTACTGCGTCTTGCCATTAGTCTTTAGTGCCTTCTTCGCTATCTGTTTCATCATCAACATGCTTAGCATTATCTTCACGAATGATAGAGTCCACTAAGTTAGAGATTCGCATCCCTTCCATTAATGAATTATCAACCACAAATTTAAGCTCAGGCATGATACGCGCACGAATACGTTTACCTAGCAACGAGCGGATATAACCGGTTGCTTCGTTAAGTACTTTGGCACTTTGTTTGGCTGCATTTTCATCTTCAGTGTTAAACACGGTGATAAAAACTTTGGCATAAGATAAATCGCGCGATACTTCTACCGCAGACACTGTCACCATGCCCAAGCGTGGATCTTTAATTTCGCGTTGTAAAATCACCGCAATTTCTTTTTGAATTTGCTGAGCAACACGATCAGTGCGAGAAAATTCTCTCATTTCACTTTCCTAAAATTATAACTTATTGAAAAATAATAATAAGCTAACTAAATAATGGATACACAAATGGGGGCTGAGCCCCCATTTAAAATCTTAGCATAGGTTATGTTGGGCTATCGAGGTACAACCTTGAATGTCCAACACCACCTAATAACAATTAAAGAGTACGTTGTACTTCAACTGTTTCAAATACTTCGATTTGGTCACCAACGCGAACATCATTGTAGTTCTTAACGCCGATACCACATTCCATGCCGTTACGAACATCAGCAACGTCATCTTTAAAGCGACGTAATGACTCAAGCTCGCCTTCGTAAATAACCACGTTATCACGAAGTACACGAATTGGTGCGCTACGCTTGATAGTACCTTCAGTAACCATACAACCGGCAATTGCACCAATTTTTGGAGACTTAAATACGTCACGTACTTCAGCAAGACCAATGATCTCTTGTTTAAACTCAGGCGCAAGCATACCAGACATGGCTTGCTTAACTTCTTCGATTAGCGCGTAGATTACGCTGTAGTAACGAAGATCTAGGTTTTCAGAGTCAATCACTTTACGCGCTGATGCATCAGCACGAACGTTGAAGCCAACCACAATCGCGTTAGACGCTGCCGCAAGAGTTGCATCAGTTTCTGTGATACCACCAACACCAGAACCAACAATCTTCACTTTTACTTCATCAGTAGAAAGCTTAGTTAGTGAGTCTGAAATTGCTTCGATTGAACCTTGAACGTCTGCTTTAAGTACCACGTTAACTTCAGATACGTCGCCTTCAGTCATGTTAGTAAACATGTTTTCAAGCTTCGCTTTTTGTTGACGCGCTAGTTTAACATCGCGGAATTTACCTTGACGGTAAAGTGCAACTTCACGCGCTTTACGCTCATCTTTAACTACAGTTGCTTCATCACCGGCAGCTGGAATACCAGACAGACCTAAAATCTCAACTGGAATAGAAGGACCGGCAGACTTAATGTCTTTACCGTTTTCATCGCGCATTGCACGAACACGGCCGTATTCAAGACCACATAATACAATGTCACCTTGATTAAGCGTACCTGACTGAACAAGAATAGACGCAACAGGACCACGGCCTTTATCAAGACGTGATTCAATAACAACACCTGCAGCCATACCTTCGGTCGGCGCATTTAACTCTAAAAGCTCAGATTGCATTAATACAGCTTCTAGTAGGTCATCAATACCTAAACCAGTTTTTGCTGAAATGTGCACGTACTGTGTATCGCCGCCCCACTCTTCTGGGATAACGTCTAGCTGAGCTAGTTCGTTTTTAACGCGATCTGGATCTGCGCCTTCTTTATCCATTTTGTTAACAGCAATAATTAAAGGAACGCCAGCTGCGCGAGCATGCTGTACCGCTTCTTTAGTTTGTGGCATTACGCCATCATCAGCTGCAACTACTAGGATCACGATATCAGTCGCTTTTGCACCACGAGCACGCATTGATGTAAATGCGGCGTGACCCGGAGTATCTAAGAAAGTGATCATGTTGCCGTTAGTTTCAACGTGGTATGCACCAATGTGCTGTGTAATACCACCGGCTTCGCCTGATGCAACTTTAGCTGAACGAATGTAATCAAGCGTCGATGTTTTACCGTGGTCAACGTGACCCATAACAGTTACTACTGGCGCACGTGGCTCTGACTTACCATCTTCATGGCGGTCATTAAGTACTGTTTGCTCTAATTCGTTTTCTTTAACGATGATAACTTTATGGCCCATTTCTTCTGCTACAAGTTGCGCAGTTTCTTGGTCAATAACTTGGTTAATAGTAACCATGTCACCCATTTTCATCATAGTTTTTACAACTTCAGCACCTTTAACCGCCATGCGTGATGCAAGCTCAGCAACTGTAATTGTTTCACTAATACGCACTTCGTTTTTAACATCAGCCGTTGGTTTTTGGAAACCGTGCTGTAATGACGCTGGCGCTTTTAGCTTACCTTTTTTACCTTTAGACGCTGCAAATTTATCTTTTGCTGGCGCTTTTTTCTTTTTCTTCGCACGGCGAGAGCCTTGCTCTTCGCGAGCATCAGCTACATCTTCTGCTTCACGTGCGTACGTTGAAGTCGTAAGGTGGTGATCCGCGGTTTCTTCGCGTTTCTTACGTTCTTCTTCTTCTTTCTTCCAGCGTGCTGAGTTCTCTTCAGCTAGCTTTCTTGCCTCTTCTGCTTGACGTTTCGCTTCTTCTTCAGCTTTCTTCAATGCGGCCTCTTCTGCTTCTTTTTGCAGACGCTCAGCTTCGATGCGATCTTTCTCAGACTTAGCACTTTGCTCAGGGGTCATCTGCTGTTGTTTCGCTTTACGCTCAGCATCTGCTTTGCGTTTAGCTTCTTCTTTGGCTTTACGATCAGCATCTTCTTTCGCTTTACGTTCTGCCTCTTGTTTTGCCTTTAATTCAGCAGCGGCTTGTTCAGCTTTTTGCTGCTCTTCAAGACGTGCTTTTTCTTCAGCGGCTAGACGTTGCTGTTCTTGCTCTTGCTCAACGGCACTTTTTTTCACATAAGTGCGTGTTTTACGAACTTCAACTTGCACAGCTTTTGCTTTACCCGTAGAGCCCGTCACACTTAATGTGCTTTTGCTCTTACGTTGCAATGTCATGCGAGCAGGGCCTTCAGAGCCCGTGCCACCATGTTGCTTGCTTAGGTGATCAAGTAACGTCGCTTTTTCAGCTTCAGTTACATTATCGCCTGCTTGTTTAGTAATACCGGCTTGTGAAAACTGCTGTAGTAATTTATCAACAGTTGTACCTATATCACCGGCTAGTTTTTCAACATTTACTTCTGCCATAGTCTCTAATACCTCCGTTAATAAATTACTCGTCTGCAAACCAACAAATATTACGTGCAGCCATAATTAGCTCGCCCGCTTTCTCTGAAGATAGCTCTGTAATATCTACAAGCTCATCAATGCCTTGCTCAGCTAAGTCTTCAAGTGTTACTACACCCTTACTTGCCATAACAAATGCTAAATGACGCTCTAAGCCTTCTAGCGCAAGTAAGTCTTCAGCAGGCTCAGCGCCTTCTAAGCTTTCTTCCGTTTTAAGCGCTTTCGTTGTTAATGCATCTTTTGCACGTGAACGTAATACGTCCACTGTTTCTTCATCTAAGCCGTCGATTTCTAAAAACTCTGAAGCCGGAACATAAGCAACTTCTTCAAGTGTTGAGAAACCTTCGTTGATAAGTAATGATGCAAATTCGTCATCAATATCTAAGTTTTCAGTAAATAAGTTAATTAACTTATCTGACTCAGCTTCGTTCTTAGCGCGCATTTCATCAACGGTCATTACGTTTAATTCCCAGCCAGTTAATTGGCTTGCTAAACGTACGTTTTGACCATTACGACCAATAGCTTGTGCTAAGTTATCAGCTTCAACAGCAATATCCATTGAGTGTGTATCTTCATCCATTACGATTGAAGCCACTTCTGCTGGTGCCATTGCGTTAATAACAAACTGTGCAGGGTTGTCATCGTAAAGTACGATATCAACACGCTCACCGCCAAGTTCTGACGATACCGCTTGAACACGTGCGCCACGCATACCAACACACGCACCAACAGGGTCAATACGCTTATCGTTAGATTTAACCGCGATTTTAGCGCGTGAACCTGGATCACGTGCTGCAGCGCGTAATTCAATCATTTCTTCGCCAATTTCTGGCACCTCAATGCGGAATAATTCCATCAGCATTTCTGGTTTAGAACGGGTTACAAATAATTGTGCACCGCGTGCTTCAGGCTTCACTTCATATAAAAGACCGCGGATACGATCACCCGGGCGGAAGTTTTCACGTGGCAGCATGTCGTCACGATAAATAACCGCTTCTGCGTTGTTACCTAAATCAAGTACGATTGCATCACGGGTTGCTTTTTTAACAACACCCGTTACCAGCTCGCCTTCTTGATCTTTATATGCTTCAACGACTAAGGCGCGCTCTGCTTCACGTACTTTTTGTACGATCACTTGCTTAGCCATCTGTGTTGTTATGCGGTCAAATTTAATTGATTCAATCTGCTCTTCTACGTAGTCGCCCATTTTCAAGTCAGGTTCTTCAACTTGAGCAGCTTCTAACGTGATTTCGCTGTATGGATTCTCTAAAGAACCATCTTCTAAAACTTCAGCTATTTGCCAGCGACGGAAGGTATCGTAATCGCCGGTTTTACGGTCAATTGCAACACGTACATCAATTTCACCATCATGCTTTTTCTTTGTCGCTGTCGCTAATGCGAACTCTAGAGCTTCAAAAATCTTTTCTTTTGGAACCGCTTTCTCATTGGAAACGGCTTCAGCAACCAATAATATTTCTTTTGCCATGGGTAATGCCTCGCTTGCCCTATTCCTTCGCACTCGAATTAAAACTTTGCGATTATGTTCGCACGTTCAATGTTACTAAGCATGATTAAATGCTCCGCACCATCGCTAGATAGTGTGATCATATCGCTGCTAACTGCTATTAAGTCGCCTTTAAAATTACGGCGACCATCTTGTGGAAGCTTAGTACGCACGCGTACTTCCTCTCCTTGCGCCTGCTCGTAGTGATCTTGTTTGAATAATGGACGATCAACACCAGGAGACGACACTTCCAAATCGTATTCGTTTGTAATTGGGTCTTCGACGTCTAAAATCGCACTAATTTGACGACTTGCATCGGCGCAGTTGTCAACTGAAATCCCATCCTCATGAGCAATGTATACTCTTAAGGTAGAATGGCGACCCGCTTGTACAAACTCAAGCCCATGTAATTCAAAGCCTAACATTTCTACCGCAGGCGTTAACATGGTTACTAAATCTTGTTCAAGTTTTGTCACGAAAATCCTCCATACAAACAAAAAAAGGGCTTATAGCCCTAAAATACTGAGTTTAAATTTTGATTTAATCGATAAACATTAAATCAAACGGTGCAGATACAACAACGCCCCGAACCAAGCGGGGCGTCACACCAAAAAACGCAAAACTGTGTGGCCTAGGGCCAAGCTTGGTTGCGAGTCAGTACCCTGACCAAATTAAACTTCATTAGCTTAAACGCAAAACGCGCATTACTTAGAATGCGCGATATAAAGTAGTAAGCATAAACCTACTATTAAGATTGGTTGCGGGAGCCGGATTTGAACCAACGACCTTCGGGTTATGAGCCCGACGAGCTACCAGACTGCTCCATCCCGCGCCAATAGATAAAAAGTTAATAACTTAATATCGCTGTTAGTAAATTTTATAACCTACTAAACAATGGCCGTTATTATAAAGATATACACCTAAATTAGCAACCACAATAAGTAATAAGTTGATAAAAAAAGCAATGCTGTTTATTGCTTTGCTCTATGATTAAAACGACATGTAGAAATCGATCGCTTTTTAAAATACAGCGTATAAAAATAATTTTGGCTCATTATGAAAAAATTCAAAACCTTAAAACTAATTTTAGGTGACCAGCTAAACCCCGCTCATTCTTGGTTTAAAGATAAATCCGATGACACCGTGTTTGTGATTGCCGAGCTCATGCAAGAAGCGCAGTACGTAAAGCATCACGTGCAAAAAATATCAGCCTTTTTTAAAGCCATGGAAAACTTAGCTAACGCCTTAAAAGATGCCGGCTTTAACGTGTTGCATTTAACGTTAGATGACACCAAAGACGATAATAACTTACCCGCTCTTTTAACTCGCTTAGCTAAGCAGCATGAATGCACCTCAATTGAATATCAATACCCAGATGAGTACCGTTTAAAAACACAACTGCACGACTTTGCCACTAACAGCGAATTAGCTGTGACTGCCTGTGACAGCGAGCATTTTTTATTAGCATTTAACGATATAGACAAACGCTTTAAAAAAGATAAACACGTCACTATGGAGCATTTTTATCGGGCAATGCGAAAGCAGTTTGATATTTTAATGGACGATGAAAAACCTCATGGCGGTCAATGGAATTTTGATGCGAATAACCGTAATAAGTTTTCAAAAAGCGATTTAGCCGATATCCCCAAACCCAAATTATTTAAAAATGATGTTAGCACCATCATTGAGCGTTTAGATAAACATAAAATAAAATACTTTGGGCAAATAGAAACCCAATTAAGCTGGCCAACAACCCGTAAACAAGCAATAAGCGCACTTGATCACTTTTGTGCACATTTACTCCCCCGCTTTGGTCAATTTCAAGATGCGATGACAGATCAATGCCCTGATAAAGATACCTTTTATCACAGCCGGTTATCATTTGCGTTAAATGCCAAAATTTTACACCCTCGCTATATTATCGACCGTGTTGTCAAAGAATACCAACAACGCCAAGATGAAATATCTATTTCTCAGGTTGAAGGCTTTATTCGTCAAGTACTGGGTTGGCGCGAATATGTGCGTGGCGTGTATTGGAAAAACATGCCCGATTACGCTTACAAAAACCAGCTTAATGCAACCCGTGCACTGCCACGTTATTTTTGGAATGGTAAAACAAAAATGAACTGCTTAAGCCACTCATTAACACAAAGCTTAGACAGCGCGTATGCCCATCATATTCAGCGCTTAATGGTAATAGGCAATTTTTGTTTATTAACCGCCATCAGTCCCGATGAAGTGGATGAATGGTATTTAGGTGTTTATATCGATGCAATTGAATGGGTAGAAATGCCTAACGCCCGAGGGATGAGCCAGTTTGCTGACGATGGCATCATAGCCACTAAGCCTTATGCGGCTAGCGGCAACTATATAAATAAAATGAGCGACTACTGTAAAAGCTGCCAATACAAAGTAAAAGAAAAAGTGGGTAAAGACGCTTGCCCGTTAAATAGCCTCTACTGGCAGTTTATGCAAAAACACCGAGAACGACTTGAGAAAAACCCGCGAATAGGCATGGTTTATCGTAATTGGGATAAACAAGATGAATCATTGCGCCAAGAAACCTTAGAGCAAGCTAACAACTATTTAAATAATATTGAAAAGCTTTAAATATAAATGCCGTCAATTGACGGCAGCATTCTTGATAGTTAATATTAAAGTACCAAAATAGGTAATATTATTAATTAAATGTTTTATTTGTCATGTCAGTGTAATGAGCTTATTTTTTAATAGCACCTCTTACTCCAAACTATGATGAGAATAAAATGAAAAAACAATTAATTGCAGCGACACTTTTATTACTCGGTACAAGCCAAGCTCAAGCTTTTAGTCAAGAAACTCACAAACGTATTGTTCTTGATGCCGTAAATTATATGCAGCAACACCCAGCCAGCACCGAATATGCTGCCCTACGTCAGTACGCTGCACAAAACAATCTGACAATCTCTGAATTAGCCGAGCTGCTGGGACAAGCTGCTTATGATGTAGATGACTTTGAAGACACCTTTTTCTGTGGTGCTATTACAGGTTCATGTGTTCAAGCGCCAGTATGGGGAGCAGCGCAAAGTATAGTTAAATATACAAGCTATTGGCATTTTCAAAATCATACCCAAGGTGCAGACCAACATGGAAACGATTTTGGTGGTTATAATTATGAAAAGCTCACCGTTTGGGGAAATATTGATAATCTTGCATCTGCTTGGCTTAAAGGTGACTATCTTGATGATGGTAAAGGGGGAGAAACAGGTTGGTTTAATGCCGATTCTTCAAAATATAACAGTTATGGTGTAACAGAATCTCACTACAGAATCGATAGCAACTCAACCTATTCTATGTACGATGACTTTGAAGAAATGCCATTTCAACCTATCGATAATTTAGGGCAATATTGGTATCAAAGTTACTTACAAAGCGGCAATCCCCAAGTATTAGGGTTTGTATTTCATACTACTGATTTATTACAACCTCACCACACATAGACCACATCAGATCTAAATCATTCTAGTTGGGAAAGTTGGGTAAACGATTACTATGACCAAGAGCAGCTCAACGATTTATCACTCGTTACTCAAGCAATGCAAACGTTCTCGCCTTTAGATAAAAATAGCCAAGATGTTCGCCCATTATTAACTCAAGGCGGTTCATTTTCTTATGCACAAGGTGGGATTGTACTCAACTCAGAAGATCATTTTGATCGCCTTAATATAGCTAAGCAGGTCGTGCCCCATGCAATAGCAATGGTGGTGCACTTATTAAACCACGCCATGGTTGCTCGCTAATGAAAAAAATGGCTATTTTAGTGATCACATTACTAGGTGTGTTTTACCACTCCCTAGTAATGGCATCATTTACACAATACAGCAGTGATGAAATTAACTTTATGCATCGTGCTTATTTAAAGCACAACCCTGATATTACAATCAATGAAGTTAGAACTCGTCTGTATGAGAATCAGTTTTTATTACAACAAGCTGCGCTAAAAACACCTGCGATAATAAAACGACAATCTGCCGTTGGTTTTAGTACTCAATACCATGTTGAACGTTACTTAAAAAATCTGTTCGATTCACAATTAGTTATAAGCACACAGTCAAGCCCGATAAAGCTTGAAACTTATGATAACCAATGGCTTAAACACACATTAGGGCCCTACCCTAAAAATGGCCAGTATGTGCAAAGCGCCATCAAAAAAATGCAGCAGTTTGATTTAACCCCTCTTTTGTATAACGCTATTAATTTATATGAATTTGTCGATTCACTATCAATGCAGGTACGCTTTAAACTCCACAAAGGAGATAGTGAACTATTCAAAAGTGAATTAATAAAAAAACGGCAATTCAATATAGCGTTTTCAAAAGCCAAACCGATTTTGGCAAAACAGAATATTGATATTGTACATCTGTATGAAATAGCTAAAGGAGATATTCTGCGCCCCTCCATTCAAAGCTGGCTAGGCATAAATACAATGATGCATATGCAAAGCCCCGTTCTTGAAAAACTAGAGAAACAAGTAAACAAAAACGAAATTAAAGCGTTTTATCAAGCCAATAAATCGCAGTTTAAATTTTTAAGCCACGTAAAAGCACATGGAGCTCAATTTGCTCATCGAGCCAATGCTGTAGGTTTTCGCACCTTGGCCGGTAACAAAACGCTAAAACAAGCATTAGTAATATCAGGAAAACAAGATATATATGCTCAATACAACAGTGAATTAAACCGTAAAAACAAAAGTAGCTGGGTTGTACAACTTGCGTTCACAACTAAAGAAAACACTATTTCTCCTGTTATACGTACACCCAGTGGTGAATGGGTGGTGATACACAGTTATGAGCATCAGTTTGAGTACTTTTCGCCAGAAGATGAAACCGTTCGATACCAAGCAACAAAGGCCATCGCAAAACAAAAAGCGGTACAACAGTATGAGGATACTTGGCTCAAGTGGCAAAATAAGACAGGAGTAATTTTATGAGCAAAAAAGTTTTCGTTTCTGTTGTTGTAGCTTGTGTTGGTATGTACGCACTTTTTACTCAATATACTAGTAAACCAACGATAAAGAATATTGATTCCCTTAACCAAGCTAAAAGTGTTAAGCAAATAACGTCACTTGAGCTGACTACTGCTGACATGACCCAAGAGCTGAAAAGCACGCAATTGAAAACGGCTACAATTAGTAATACTAGCCCTCAGCCTTTGCCACCAATAACCTCTCCTGCCTATTTACCCAACATAGTAAAAAATACTCAGCCAGTTGCTCAGTACAGCGGTGATTTAAATAATCACCAGGCATATCAAGATTTCCACCTTGAACAGCAAAGACAGCTAGAGCAACGTTTTGTTATTGCTGCAAAAGCCAAAATATTAAAGCTTGAAGACTTACTTGCTAAAGGCCGGCAAAAAAAGCTTTCACAAGAACAACTGCAAGTTGCGATAGATAAAATTAACGCTTTAAAACAAATGCAAATAGATTTAAAAGACTAACAACGCAAAAAGCCGCCAAATGGCGGCTTTTCACAGGGAAAATACGTGTGCTAGCTTAGCTATTTGCTTTCGAGCATATTGCCTGAGCCAATTTCAATTTTACGCGGCTTCAGCGCTTCTGGGATCTCACGTTCAAGGTCGATGCTTAGTAAGCCGTTGGCTAGGTCTGCGCCAAGTACTTTAACGTGGTCACCTAACTGGAACTTACGCTCAAAGTTGCGCTCGGCAATCCCTTGATGAATAAATTTGCGCTCATCGTTTTGATCTTTACCTGCTTTAGTGCCTGATACAACTAACGTGTTGTTTTCAGATTGTAGGCTTAACTCGTCTTCACTAAATCCAGCAACTGCCATAGTGATACGGTATTTGTCTTTATCAAGCGCTTCGATGTTGTATGGAGGAAAACTTGGCTGCTTGTCAGTTCGTGCAGCGGCATCCATTAATGATGCTAAATGATCGAAACCAATGAATGAACGGTATAGGGGTGATAAATCTACTGTACGCATAATAATATCCTCATATTTAAGCGATATATTGCTGCCACTTTTCGTTTGAACAAGTAACAGCAAAATTTAATTAATAATATAATTTTCAAATAGTTCTGTTTAAATGAAGACCCATCAGGCGTCCTCAAATAACTATTTATGGGCGGACAATTTTATTTCAAGATTTTTTATAAAATATTTTTATTTTTTACAGGCCCTAAAAAAAGCGAACACAATAATCGTTTTTTTGCACTGTAATAAATAATGAAATTAGTTAAACTAGGGTCAACTAATTTGAGGAGAGCGTTATGTTAACAGTAATTTTTGGCCGTGAAGGCTGCCCTTTTTGTGTTCGCGCTAAAGATGTTGCAGAGCAACTTGCTAATGACCGCGATGATTTTAAATACCGCTACATCGACATCATCAAAGAAGGTATCAGTAAAGAAGATTTAGAGAAGTCTGCAGGCAAGCCATGCCCGACTGTGCCACAAATTTTTGTAGACCAAACACACATTGGTGGTTTTACTGAATTTGAAGCCTACGCCAAAGAAAACCTAGGCCTTTACCAGTAAATTTGTAGGTATATTGTTAACCAGCTTAATTAACGCACAACTTGAGCTGGTTAAATTTCGACCAACATCAAACACATATAAATTAGTTGTAATTTATACAAGCATTTGCCTCGTATTTCCTATACAATGCGCGCCTCTTTAAATTCGTTGAGGCGTATTAATGTCAGAACCAGTCACGTTTGAATCTCTAAATCTTTCTCCTGCAATTTTAAAGGCAGTTGAAGAGTTGGGTTACAAGACACCATCTGAAATCCAAGCTCAATGTATACCGTTATTGCTAGAAAGAAAGGACGTACTGGGACTAGCACAAACGGGTACAGGTAAAACAGCAGCATTTGCACTGCCATTACTAAATAATATTGACCCGTCTGTGAAACAGCCACAGATCCTTGTACTCACACCAACCCGTGAGCTTGCGATCCAAGTAGCTGAGGCATTTGAACAATATGCAAAACACACTCGTGGTGTTGAAGTACTGGCACTATATGGTGGCCAGAGCTACAGCATCCAGTTGAGCGCACTTCGTCGTGGCGCACAGATTATTGTTGCTACACCGGGTCGTTTAATCGATCACATAAACCGTGGCACTATCAAGTTTGATGCTTTACAAGCACTTGTACTTGATGAAGCCGATGAAATGCTACGTATGGGCTTTATCGATGATGTTGAAAACATCATGGAAAAAACGCCGCGTGAAAAGCAAACATGTCTTTTCTCTGCGACTATGCCTAAGCAAATTCAAAACATCAGCAGCAAATATATGAACAACCCTGAACAGGTTCATATTTCTGCACGCAACTCAACTGTATCGTCAGTAGAGCAAGTGTTTTGGAATGCACACGTACATAAAAACAAAGCCATTGTTCGTTTCTTAGAAGCAGAACAATATGAAGGTGCTATTGTTTTCGTACGTACACGTAACGATACAGTGCAACTAGCTGAGTTATTAGAGCGCGAAGGTTTCTCTGCTGCTCCACTTAACGGTGACATGAACCAGCAAGCGCGTGAGCGCACAGTTGATCGTTTAAAAAGCGGCATGCTAAACGTTGTTATTGCAACAGACGTAGCGGCACGTGGTCTTGATGTAGACCGTTTAAGCTTAGTTATCAACTACGACATTCCACAAGACTCTGAAGCCTACGTTCACCGTATCGGCCGTACAGGTCGTGCTGGTCGTACTGGTAAAGCGATTCTTTTCGTTAAGCATAACGAGCGTTACTTACTTAAAAATATCATTCGTCATACTAAATCTGAAATCGCACAAGTTGAATTACCTACAGCTAAAGTTGTTGAAGAAAAACGTATCAATGCCTTACAAGAAAAGCTTACGCTTGCTCTTGAAAACAAAGATATTACTTTCTTCAATGAAGTGGCTGCTAACATGGCACAAAAACTTGAGCTTGCTCCTGAAGACTTAGCGGGTGCGTTACTGTGTTTAGCACAGCAACAATCACCAATTAAAGTTGAAGAAGTTAAGATTCAACCGCGTGAGCGTAACGAACGTAATGATCGTAATCCTCGTAGCAATGACCGTGGTCGTCGTAACGAACGCGGTGGTGAGCGCGCTGAGCGTAAACCACGCGAGCGCAACAGCCGTGATGCAGGCCCTATGGATACATACCGAATCGAAGTAGGTCGTGAGCATGGTGTTCAGGTTAAGAACATTGTTGGCGCAATTGCTAACGAAGCAGACATTTCAAGCAAGTTTATCGGTGACATTCGTCTTCACGACAGTCACAGTACGGTACAATTACCGCAAAACATGCCTAAAGATGTACTTGATCACTTCCAGAAAGTGTTTATTTGTAAACGCCCAATGGGTATGACATTAACACAAGATCAAGGCCCTTCTGAGCCACGCGGCGAGCGTTCTGAACGCCCTGCTGGTGACAAGAAGCGTAGCTTTAATAAAGATGGTCAACGCCCTGATAAGCGTAGCGGCCCTCGTAAAGAACGTCGCCCAGTTAGCTTTACCGCTAAGTAAGCAACGACTCTTTAGAAAAAAAGCCTTGGCATGAAAGTGCCAAGGCTTTTTTGTGTCTAGAATTCAGCTATCTGCTTAATTTCCGTAACTTGAAGCCGCAAGTCAGTATTAGGCACTTAACTAACAGATTGAATTAAAAATATTTTTTTGTTTTCTCTAACCAGAGATTGCAGTGAAAACAAGGCGAAATTACGCGTCAATAGCTAGCCTATTGTAAGTAAATTCAACGTAATTAGCGTTGAAAAAGCTGATTGAGATAGCTTTATTATCCAAAACTCAGATTACTTAATGTGTATAAACATGTTTTCTTTGATTTTTAAAACAATAAAATTTATGTAAACTAAGCAAAGGCTATAATTCATGGACGAATTAAAAATTGAAAAGAAATTACGACAACTTACTCTTTGTAGTAATAATGTTACCTATTTTATTATGCATAATTATTCCTATTTTAATGGACTTTACAGATCCACCATTTATCACAAATGAAATATACGACGTTATTTTCTTTATAGCATTCCCTATTATTTGTGGCGCATCATTCATCTATTTAAATATACTTGTATTCAATAAATATAGACGCTGCAGTAAATACAGAGAGCACCTTAAATATAGTTTTTCAGATACAAAAACGAAATTATCATTAATATTCGCGTACCCATTAATCCCTTTGTTAATCTATGCAAGTCTCTATTTTTTATTCTCTGCCCCCATTAAATTATGGGCTTACTACACGCAAGGCGACTATTGGTATAAGGAATATATCCTAACTGATGTGCAAAAGTGTGGTTCTGATTATGAAGATAATTGTACTCGTTTATATTTTAAAGATCCTAAAACAAACGAAACTCATGATTTTAGATGGTACGAAGATAAGTCTACAATAATGAATAACAAAAACGATTATGTTTATATTTTTGGTGAGGCTAGTTTGTTTGGCTATATAGTGAGAGATTTAGAAAGGTAACTTAGACTTACTTTGAATATTACAGCACTTTTATATAAACCTCACTCGAGTGAGTGAGGTTTATGAATCAAGATTTAAGTTAAGGCGCTACTGCTGGGTACACGTAGCTGGCATCAAGCCCTAATGGGATACCAAGTGCCCAGTAGCCTAGCAAGAAGATACTCCAGCCAATCATAAAGGCGATTGAATACGGTAGCATCATCGCGATAAGCGTACCTATGCCTGTGCCTTTAACGTATTTTTGACAGTACACCACAACTAGTGGGAAGTATGGCATGAGCGGAGTGATAATATTAGAGCTAGAATCTCCCACACGGTACGCCGCTTGCGTTAAGTCTGGCGAAATACCGAGTTGCATTAGCATAGGTACAAATACCGGACCTAATAGTGCCCACTTAGCCGAACTTGAACCAACAAATAAGTTTACAAAACCAGTTAAGAAAATAATCCCTACGACCGTTACAGAGCTCGGTAACTCCATTGCTTTTAATACCTGAGCCCCTTCAATTGCCAGTAAGGCACCTAGGTTTGATTTACTAAATGCAGCAATAAATAATGAACAAAAGAATGCCATAACAATGTAATACGCCATACCATTCATGGCTTTGCTCATCGCATCTATCATGTCTTTAGAGCTTTTAAAGGTGCCTACGGTAAAACCATATACTGCGCCTGGGATCCAAAACAGTAAGAAGATTAGCGGCACTATTGACTGCATTAGTGGTGAACTAAAGTTTGTTAAAGAGCCATCGCTGCTGCGCATCGCTGAATCAGCGGGTGCGGATACATACGCTAATAACGCAATACCTGCAATCATTACGGAACTAGCAATAAGAAAGGCGCGCTTTTCGTCACTACGGGCATCTTCAAATGCTGGTAGGTCTTGAGTTTCACCATCTACTGGTGAATTTTTTAAACGTGGTTCAATAATTTTATCGGTGATGTACCAGCCTAACATTACAATAAATAAGCTTGATGCTGAAGCAAAGCCCCAGTTATTAAGCGGGTTAATGCTCATTGTTGGATTAATAATTTGTGCTGCACTTTGCGTAAAGCTTTGCAGTAACGGGTCAATCCCAGATGGAATAAAGTTAGCGCCAAAGCCACCGCTAACCCCTGCAAATGCCGCTGCAATACCTGCAAGCGGATGACGACCTGCTGCAAAAAATATTACCCCAGCAAGTGGAATAACCAGCACATACCCTGCATCGGTAGCCGTATGGCTCACAATAGCTACCAAAATAATTGAGGGTGTTAGTAATTTTCTAGGCGTTACTTTGAGCATTAATTTAAGGCCGGTATTAATAAAGCCCGAATGCTCTGCAACGCCTACACCTAGCATAGCAACCAGTACTACACCCAGTGGCGCAAAACCGGTGAATGTTTTTACCATAGAAGATAAAAAAGTGGCCAACGAATCGCTGGCAAGCATGTTATTAATAATAATGGCTTCGCCAGTACGAGGGTCTATTGCATCAAATGTGACGCTTGAAAACCACCAAGACAAAAACCGATTAATAACATGGCAAACAAAAAGATAATTGCTGGATCAGGAAGCTTATTACCTACCCGCTCAACAAAATTTAAAAATCGCGCAACTATGCCAGTTGGCATTGTCGCATCATTATTGTTATTCATTTCACTTGTTCCCTAGAATTTAGACTGTGCTACTTTAGCGTATCTAAGGAATGAGGTAAATTTTAACTGAATAAACAAGTTCTTTTTTAGGCACAAAAAAACACGGCTCAGTAGCCGCGCTATTTTTAATGAATAAAAAAAGCTTATGCGAGTGCTTTTACTTCATCCCATATTCTTACTACGAGTGCTTTATCATCTTCATTAAGTTCGCCATTGCGATAAGCTTTTACTAAGCTTTTTTCAACCGTGTCGTTTAGTTCTGCAATTTCTAGATTTAACTCTTCAACTTGTGCATAACCTACGGCTAAATCAAAGTGGCCGCGTAAATAACCGCCAGCAAATAACTCGTCATCGGTTGCTTTTATCACTAAATCATCAAAATATTGCTGCGCAGCATCTATGTAATTTACTAAACTCATGTGTTACTTCTCCTCTGGGTGCAGCCCATCTTGATGACCTACTGCATACATAATATGGTCGTTAAACCCACTGGTTACACGTATATAACCGCTTAATTCATCATCTAATTTGCTATCGCCGGTATCACAAATCAGCGGTCGGCCATTTAAAGCCTGTAATTTTGTTTTAGTAGCCACCACAATAATATTATCGCGGCCTATCGCTTTAATTAACGCAGGACTGAGTTGTTGATTGCCTCGACCAAAAATATGCCCTTGACCGCCAATTAGGGTGATCACTAACTTTGTTTCACGTTCTTTGGTAAGTTCAAGAAGTTGCTGGGCTGTTAGGTCTTGCCCTACTAAAGCTTGATCTTCAACGAGATCAACACCGAGTAAGGTGTTTTCAAGCCCCATCTCTTCCATCACTGCGCCAACGGTAGAGCCACTACCCATGACATAGAGGATATCGGCATCCATTTCACTAACGACATAAGCAGCTATATCTGCTAGCACCAGCTCGTCAGTTTCTTTACCGCCATTTTTAACCGCTTGTACATAGCGCACTTCACTTGGCACTTGCATTTCACCATAACGTTTTGCTTTTACTGTTCCTTGGCGAAAAGCCACTTCATCAATGTCCATGACATCAGCATCGCTTAATGTTACCAGCTCACCTTTTACCAGCATTTCAACTACACGGCCTGCGGCTTTTGGCGTTATGGCATAGACGCCGGAATGAATTTTACACCCAGCAGGAATGCCCAACACGGGTACAGAGTCTTCTACAGCATGGCAAATATTGCGCGCCGTTCCGTCGCCACCAGCAAATAAGATTAAATCTACACCTTGTTGCTGTAATAAACGAGCTGCAGCTTCGGTATCGTCACTGGTTGTGGGTGAGTTACTTTGATAAACCACTTGCGTATTAAAGCCCAACGCTTTTGCTGTTTGCTCCCCCATTTCATCATTAACAGTATAAATAGTAATGTTTGATTGATGAGGTACAAGCACTTCAAGTGCAGCTTTAGCGCGGCTATTTGACTTAGGCTCTGCACCTAATGCAATGGCTTTAGCAGCGGTGTCTTCACCGTCACTGCCCTTAAGCGCAACACTACCACCGAGCCCTGCGACCGGATTTACAATCAATCCTAACTTAAACTGCATCTTTTAACTCCTCGGGAGAATGCCATGAAAACTGCGCAGCATGTAATGGCCACGTGGTGTTATAAAATTTACACAGTGCTTTTAATAGTAAGGTTGTTCTTGGGTTAAACCCGTTTTGCAATAACTCTAATAACTTTGCATGAACGCGAGACTGAAACGCAAATCGACATGTTTGCTCACCATTTAAATTATCTACCGATACGTTAAAATCAAACCCGGCAGCCACACTCAATGCCCACTCTATTGCTTGAGGTTTTACCTCTACTGATTCAAACTCCGCTTGCTGTGAAGCATCGCGCCCATCAGGGCAATACCAATAACCATAATCTTCAACTAAGCGGCGCTGAGAACCTGCCACTAACCAATGGGCTATTTCATGCAATGCGCTGGCATAAAAACCATGGGCAAACATAATTTGATGATGCGGGGTTGTATCATTTGCGGGAATGTAAATAGGCTCATGATCACCTTTTACCAAACGCGTGTTATAGCTTTGGTAAAAAGTGTGTTCGAAAATAGAAATCAGATCAGCTACTTGGTGCATAAATACTTCGTATACTCGTTTGAACCCGATGCTTTAAAGACAGATGAAATTAGTATAAAGCACACTAAAAACGAAGCGAATTGTACGTACTTTTATCTACAAAGTAAAAAACAAGTGATTAAAAACATTGTTAGCGCTAAGCGGTTTAATTTTAACGCTTTGGCCCTAAGTTATATATTTAGAAATATCTACTTCATCTATTTGTTCAGCATTGAGATAACGCTTAGCATAATCAAGATAAATACCTGAACTTAAAAATAATTCAAATACGGCTTTATCAACATGCTGATCGGCCACCATTTTAGCTAATATACCGATGGACTCACTGAGTGTTTTTGCCTTTTTATAGGGCCTGTCGGCTGCTGTTAATGCTTCAAAAATGTCAGCAAGTACCAACACCCGCTCAGGTATCGATAAGTCATCCGCATTGAGTTTACGCGGATAGCCTGTGCCGATTAATGTTTCGTGATGGGTAGAGGCATAACGCGGTACGCGCTCAAGTTCTTTAGGGAACGGCAGTGTATCGAGCATACGTATCGTACTTATCATGTGCTCATTAATTTTAAACCTATCCTCTTTAGTAAGAGTGCCTCTTGAAACTGTTAAATTATAAAGCTCCCCTAGGTTATATTTATATTTACATGGGGCAATTTTAATCCCTAAACGCTCATCATATTCAATCGGCTTATCATGAGGAATTAAGTGCCAAGGTTTATCACTGAGTAATTTTTCTGTGATGGGAAGCGTGTCATCAGTCCCTTCATAGCGATACATTTCTACTGGTGAAAGCCCCAACTTATCGTCAAAATGACGCTGCCAAGTAATATTACTCAACGCAGTTAAACGCTCAAGGGCAGCTTCTGTGATTTTTTCGCCGCCAATATTACACTGTGCAATAAAAGCAAAGTCGTCCAGCAACTGTTGCTGTTTAGCTGCCAACTGCTTGGTTAAGTCGAGCTGATTTTGAGGACTGTGTTGCAATGATTTATAGTAATCAAGTTCGGCATCTCGCCAAAGTACCTCAAAACGCGTTCTAATTTCATGAATACGATTATAAATAGTCTCCAGCTTAGTGTCTTTATCAACTATGTGCTCTGGAGTGGTTATTTTACCGCAATCATGTAGCCAAGCGGCTAAACTAAATTCTTCAACCTCATCATCATTTTTAAACTTAAACCCTTTAAAAGCGGGTAACTCTGACTCTGAAGCGGCCTTAGCAAGCTCAATACCGAGTTCAGGTACGCGCTCGCAATGCCCCGCTGTATAGGGAGATTTATCATCAATGGCTTGTGCTATTAACTCGATAAACGACGCCATGAGTGCTTTTTGACTGTCTTCATGTTGCTGTATCGACTTACTCATATCAACCATAGAGTAAGCTAACGTATTAATTTCTTTAATATGACTTTTTAAAGTCGAGACTTGTTTAAACTGCCGATTTTTAATTTTATTGTTTTCACCCACCAGCGTTTTAATAGGACCGACAATGGGGGATGCAAAAAACCACGACACTGGTAACATCATAATTAAGCAGGCAACCGTAATTATTATTGAAAGCTTTATTTTTTCTCTTGTGGAGCTCAATACATCTTCTTTAGAAACCATAATGGCTAAATAGCCCGTACTAGCTAGCGCTAAATAATCAGATAGTGGCTTAATAAAAACATACTGTTCTTTACCATTAATGTTCACTAACTGTAGCTTAGAGAAGTTACTATCATCATCCAATAAAGTGATTAATTGCTCATCAGGAACAGTGCCTACAATTTTTGATTTTTTCCCTGAGTTAGTATTGAGCCATTTATCACTAAGCTGTTGTTTAAATTGCAGAGGAAGTTGCGTGGCGGCGTAATCAAACAAAGCTTTTAATTGTGCGTCTTGGTTTTGAAACAATAAATGGTAGTCATTTGAAAAAAGCGCGGCACTGTCTTCATCAAGCGGATTGTACTGGATCCCCTCAATAAAAAATTGCTGCTGTATATATTGCAATACGGCTTTGCTGTCTATTCCCGCATAAGTATCACCATTGGCAACATGCATTAACAACGCCTTTGTGTTGGGAACTTCCACGAGGTTAATTTCTGGAAATTGCGCTCGTAATATTTTTACAATTGACCAGCCCTCTCCCACCGCAACTGACTTACCAGCAAGTTGCTGCATATGGGTAATTGGTGGATTGTTTTGTTGATTAACAATACTTAAAGGCAAAGTTACCATGGGTATACTGAGCATACCCAATGTATTATTCGATGCTGTATTAAGTACCGGATGAATCACATCTATCTGCTTATTTTCAAATAAATTAAGTAATTCTTGCCAACTGAGTCCATTAATATAATTAACCTTAATACCCAACAGTTCAGCAATCGCATTTATATATTCAACACTGTAGCCTTTAGGCTTACCACTGACACTAAAATCCATAGGTGCCCAATTGGTTTCATTTGAAACTGTGATAGTAGGATATTTGGCAACTATTTTT
Organism: Pseudoalteromonas sp. SM9913; assembly: GCF_000184065.1. Lineage (NCBI taxonomy): Bacteria > Pseudomonadati > Pseudomonadota > Gammaproteobacteria > Alteromonadales > Pseudoalteromonadaceae > Pseudoalteromonas > Pseudoalteromonas sp. SM9913. The sequence goes on along the minus strand of NC_014803.1, from coordinate 1,115,742 downwards.
TGCTGTTGCTCATCCAGTACCAACCGATTTAGCCTTGCCTCAACCGTTGAGCTAAAGGGCTGATTTGAGGCAATAATTTCTCCTTCTCGGTTATAAATAAGTAACTGTGTTGAGCTGTGCATCTCCAAACGCTGTTTCTGTTCGATTAAATAATTAGACATGTTATCAACGATAATCCCTAAGCCAAGCACATGATTTTTACCCGCTATCTTAATCGAATACGTTTGCCCAGAGGTTTGTAAATGGGTAAATAGATAAGGCTTGGTTTTGTTTACTTGCTGTGAGTTTGCTTGCTTAAACCATGCTTGCTCGCGGGGATCAAAATACGTCGGTTTTTTGGTTTTTTCTCTTAAGCTAAATGACGCATCAAAATAAAGCGTTTGCTGTATTCTTTGCCCTTCTTCAGATTTTATTTGAATAACGACCCAGCGGTCATTATCCGTTGCACCAAGGCGCTGACGAACCATCGCACTACTTTCAAGATTAATAACCTCAAAATAGTCACCATTGTTATAGCCCATATAAAAAGCATAAAACAAAGGATTCAAATCCATCATTTCACTTAATACATTTCGTAGCTCTGTTTTATCTGAAAGGTTTTCACCGACTAACGAGGTGTTTTTTACCATCATATATAAAGTATTTTCAGATTTTTCATTAATGCGTGTTAGGTAATCAGCAACCGATTGAGTGGTCATATTAAAGTGTTGCACATTCGACTCGAGCGCCATTTTTTCACTAAAATAATACTGTAAGCTCGTGGCTATAATAGCGGTAATAGACGTTGCCAACACAAATACTGCCACAACCGTCAAACGAATAGAAAAGCGTACTGTTTTTGTTAACTTTTTAAGCGCTTTAAATATCATTGAACGTTCCTTGCGACACTTTTAAAAGCAGTAAATATACGTCGTTGAAAATTGCAATTTAGCAATATTCAAAGCCTATGAAGTAAGTTAATCATTAATTGTTTGAGCTAAAATAATATTAGTCACAAAATCAGAAATTTAAAAACTTTATGCCTTTATTTACTGAACACCTAATTGCGCTTACCATATGCAAACTAAAAACCTAAATGAATACACTCTTATGGTTAAACAACACACCACTAAAGCATGGCCAGTTAGCATTCTTACTTTTTTAGCGCTACTGAGTGCCTCTGCCAATAGTTATGCAAAAAGCGTGAGTATTAACGTGTTTGCTATTCCCTCTTCGCCAATTGTTGAGCTCATGGCTACAACCAGCAATGAACTAGCCAAACAGCAAATAACCACGTTTTATCAGCAAGGCTTACCCGTGCATGCCACATTATATTTGACTGATTATCCGCAAGAGGCACAAAATGAAATTAAGCAGGTGGTGGAGCGTATTGTAAAGAAACATCAACCTTTTGAAATTAAAGCCAATGGGTTTAGTGTATCTGCCAGTAATTGGGCCTTTATAGACTTAGAAAAATCTTATCAGTTACAACGCTTAGCCGATGAAGTGACACTTAAACTTGAGCCACTTCGCGATCATCAAGCGCCAGTACCAAGTTGGGTAAAGCATTACCCTAATAAACTCGTGGCCTTTGAGCGTTATGGTAGCCCAAATGTGTTTCAAAACTTTCAGCCACATTTAACCCTACTTGCAAATGAGCAAAACCCTGCATTGGCTGCGTTTAATAAAGTTATGCAAGCTGAGCCACCGCAAGCACAAGGTGAAATAATTGGGATTGGAATTGGAATTTCTGATCAGTTTGGGCAACAAAAACAGATCATCGCTAAGTACTTCTTTGATACCAAATAAATAATTAATAATGGGAGCTAATTACACATTTATTAACTTAAGTGGTTTATGGATTTGTGGTTAGCTTATCGCTTAAATGCTTTTTAAGTATGCGGGTATTGCGCGTATTTGCTTTGAACATGGCATCAAAAATATCACCAAAAAATGGAATAAGCCCACCTACAAAATCAACTAACATGTTTAAAATAATCCGGCTTTTTACTCGCTTACTAACACCTAATCGCTGCGCTTCAATTAATACATACCCAGATAAAATAAGCCCGGCTAAATCGCCTACCACTGGCAATAGCCCAATCAATGATTCGACACCGAAACTAAATTTAGTAAACGGAATACCAATGCTGCTGTCGGTAAAGCGGCTAAACTCTTCAAGCCGTTTTATGGTGGCTTTATATTCAGCTTGTGTAACGTGAGATTGATTATTTTTTTGCATAATAACTGCTCTTTATTTTTAGGTGCGCTAAGCACATGGAAATTATTGAGCGGCAATAAAGATGTATAGCCTGTACATAATAAACGCGCTAGTGCGCGTTTATTATTAATTTATAGTAAAGCGCGCTTAAATAGCGCCTTTAATTGGCCCATGTTCGTGGTTAACATGTGGGTTTTGACCGCGTTGACGTAGTAAATGATCCATTAAAGTAATGGCCATCATTGCCTCAGCAATCGGAATAGCACGAATGCCTACACAAGGATCGTGACGACCTTTGGTGATCATCTCGACCGCTTCATTTTCGGTATTAATACTATTACCGGGAATGGTAATGCTTGATGTTGGCTTAAGCGCAATGGATGCGATTATATCTTGCCCTGTAGAAATACCTGCCAATACGCCGCCGGCATGATTTGAGGTAAAACCATCAGGGGTTAACTCATCACGGTGCTCTGAGCCTTTTTGCTCAACCACATCAAAGCCATCGCCAATTTCAACGCCTTTTACAGCGTTGATACTCATTAATGAATGGGCAAGTTCGGCATCTAGCCTATCAAATACCGGCTCACCTAAACCAACTGGCACATTTTTAGCCACTACTTTTACTTTGGCACCCACTGAATCACCTTGCTTTTTAAGCTCGCGCATATATTCATCGAGTGCTTCAAGCTTGCTAACGTCTGGGAAAAAGAATAAGTTATTTTCCACCTCATCCCAATCGTAATTTTCGGCTTTAATTGGCCCTAATTGGCTCAAACACGCACGTACTTCAATACCATGAAATTGCTTTAAATACTTTTTAGCAATAGCGCCTGCGGCAACCCGAATAGCGGTTTCGCGCGCAGATGAACGGCCACCACCACGGTAATCGCGAAGGCCGTATTTGTGCCAGTAGGTATAGTCACCGTGGCCTGGGCGAAATACATCTTTAATTTTGCCATAATCTTGTGAACGTTGATCGGTATTTTCAATTAATAAACCAATGCTGGTACCAGTGGTTTTACCTTCAAAAACGCCCGCTAAAATTTTGATTTGGTCGCTCTCACGGCGCTGCGTGGTATAACGACTTTGCCCAGGTTTGCGTCTGTCTAAATCGTGTTGTATGTCGGCCTCAGTGATTTCAAGGCCTGCGGGCGTGCCATCCACTACGCCGCCTAATGCAACGCCGTGGCTTTCGCCAAAGGTGGACACTTTAAATAACTGCCCTATGCTATTACCTGCCATTAACTTTCCTCATTCCTAATGACTTATAGCCGAGGATTAACTCTGCTATTGTTTTGCCCAGCCATTTCGGATGAATGGCTAGTACTAATTATTACTGTGCAAAGTAGGCATCTAGTTGTTGTTTGCTAATAACAAACACCCCTAATCCGCCTTGTTCAAACTCAATCCATTCAAATGGTGCGCCTGGATACAGTGCATCCATATGTACCATAGAGTTACCTACTTCGACAAATAACAAACCGTTATCTGTTAGATGCTCACTAGCTTGATCTAAAATAGTACGTGTTACATCAAGACCATCGTGTCCCGATGCTAATCCTAGCTCTGGTTCATGGTGGAATTCACGTGGTAAATCAGCCATATCTTCAGCGTCAACGTACGGTGGGTTTGCTACGATTAAGTCGTATTTTTGCCCAGGTACACCACTGAATACGTCAGACTGAATCGGTAATACGCGGTCACTTAGTTGATAGTCAGTGATATTAATATCAGCCACTTCAAGCGCTTCATAGGATATATCAACCGCATCAACTTGCGCATTCTCGAACGCTTGTGCCAAGGCAATAGCAATACAACCTGAGCCTGTACATAAATCTAAAATACGCCCTACTGACTCTGGTTTTTCTAACCAAGGGGTGAAGCGATTATTAATAAGCTCAGCAAAAGGCGAGCGAGGAATTAATACGCGTTCATCCACATAAAATGGCATGTTAGCAAACCATGCAATGTTGGTAAGGTAAGGTACTGGGGTAAAATCGTTAATGCGCTCGGCAATCAAGCCCGCTAAACGATTTTTTTCAGTACTGGTTAAACGCGCATGCATCAGCTCTTTGGGTGCATCGATAGGCAAACTAAGCGCCGGTAATAACAAACTTACCGCTTCATCCCATGCGTTATCGGTGCCATGACCAAAGAAAATACCGCTACTTGCAAATTGACTAGTTGTCCAACGAAGCCAATCGTGTAAGGTTGAAAGTTCTGCAACAGCTTCATCTAGGGTTGCTTCTTCTATTAGTAATTCACTCATCAGTATTATCTGCCTGCTACTTTCAAAAAAATAAACTCAATCGGGGCGCATCATTGGCCCCATGATTGCCCTATTGTATACCCAAGCCACCTTTAGGTGCGAGCGCAGTTAGTATTAAAAGCGATTTAGGTAAGGCTTTGATTGCAAATAATAGTCACTCTATTGTTCAAATCAATAACGCAGTATAAATCGCTTTTAAACTAACCTTAATGGCGCTGTAATATGCACCTCAAAGCTGCTTGGGTATCACACCTTTTTACTCGATTTTTACCGCTTTTTTGTTTAGACTGCCGCTATGAAAAAAGATCCCCACTCAAACAGCCTAATTAGTCCTGACGACATTGACTTGTTTCGTCAAAGTATCAGTGGTGCGCGTGTATTTAAACAAGACACTCACCGTTTTAGCAATAAACCTAAAGTGTCACAAGCGAAGCAATTTGCCCAGCAAAAAAAGCAACAACAGTCAGAATTTTTCTTTTCTGATGAATATGTGCCCGATATAGACACACATGGTACCGTTAATTATGTACAACAGGGTCAGGATCGTTTTTTAGCCAAACAACTTCGTCGAGGGGATTTTATTCCTGATTTAACCCTCGACCTGCATGGCTTGAATAAAGAGATAGCCAAAGATGAACTCGCAGGGCTTATTCATGAGTGTAAAAAAAAGCATTACTATTGTGCCTGTGTTGTACACGGAATTGGCGGCCATATCCTCAGGCATAAAGTACCGCAATATTTAGTGCAACACCCCGATGTAATTGCTATGCACCAAGCTCCGCTTGAGTATGGCGGTAAAGGGGCGGTACTCATATTAATTAACTTACCGCAAAGTGATGAGTTTAGACGCTGAGCACTAGAGCCAATCAATAAGAGTCTTTTTTAGTGCATATATTTTCGATTATATTTCCGCTTATTTTTATTGTGTTATGCGGCTACATAGCAAGCCGAAGTCAGTTTTTAGAACGCATTCATATAACAGGGCTCAGTAAATTTACTTTTTACATTAGTGTACCCAGTTTTTTATTTTTAAATATGGCCCAGGCAGACCTAAAAACCAGCGTGAGCTTAAATGGCTTTTTAAGCTTTTATATTCCCGTTATTTTAATTTATTTTTTTGCGCTCATTATTGACCGCTACACTCTCTCTAAACATCCTCAATATGAACGTCACAGTGTATTTGCCCTTGGCAGTAGTTATTCAAATACCGTATTGGTGGGCTTGCCCATTATTATTGCAGCATTAGGTGAGCAAATGATGGGCATTATTTTTATGATCATCACCTTTCATAGCGCGCTATTGTTCACCCTTACCTTTTTAATTAGTGCAAACAGTGCCAGTCATGTGTTTTCTTGGTCAACATTTGCCAAAAATATGCTACTCAACCCTGTCGTATTGAGTATTAGCACGGGTTTGTTGGTAAATTTAGCAGGGATTACTTTATTTTCTGATTTAACTAATGGCTTAGCGCTTTTAGCTAAACCTGCCATTGCCTGTGCGTTATTTGTTTTAGGCGCAAACTTAGCTTTTTATAAAATTAGCGATAACTGGCAAGCGGCAGCTATTGCCAGCCTGTTAAAGCTAGTTATATTGCCCGCCTTAGTATTAGTGTTAGGCTCACATGTATTTGCTATTAATGAGTCACTCTTAAAAGTACTCGTATTATTGAGCGCATCGCCCTTGGGGGTTAATGCGTACTTAATTGCATGCCAAATAAAACAACATCAAGATACGTTAGCCAGTGCGGTTGTTTTATCGACAGTTTTGAGTGTGGTGAGTTTTAGTATGTGGTTAACAATTCTACTGTAGACAAATACCTAAAAGTATTGGCATTTATCTAACAGAAAGTAGCTTAGCTAAATGCTCGTTTACACGCTATGCATCTACATTCGCTGGTGCATTAATGGTGATAAAATCACTTTTATGGCGAGTTTCATCATAACTAATTTGTGCAACAGCGCCGGTATTAAAAATAGGCATGTGCCCAGCACACAACTGATCAACCAAATAGCTCACCATAGGCATATGGGCAACCACAAGCCAAGTATCGCATTCCGGATGAAGCGCGATTAACGTTTCTAAATAATCTGCAGCAACCTGCGGGTTACCTTCAGGAATAATATCTTGGCAGGTCTCTTCAAATAAAAAGGTATTATTTTTTTTAACACCCTCAGCTGTTTGCTGCGCTCTTACATAAGGACTCACTAATAACCCCGTTGGAGCATGCTTTTTTTGTAACCACAGCCCCATTTTTTCTACCTGCTGATGGCCCAAAGGAGTCAAATTTCTACTGACATCATCAGAGTGCATCGGTATTGCTTCACCATGACGCATTATCAAGATTGTTTTCATAAAAAATCAACCAATTAAAGAATATAAAACAGTAGCCAGTTTGCTCGAATTTCCGCTATATTAATAACTCAAACCTATTTATTTTCTTAAAATAGTTCTTTCATGATGTTCAGGTAAATAGCATTGCATTCCTGAAGTTATCATCTGTTGTTAACAATTATACGTTTAGTTTCAGGAGCATCATTTGAAAATCAGCACCAATGATAACAGAGCTTACCGCACACTAACACTGGACAATGGTCTAAAAGTACTTTTAGTGCACGATCAAGACTCAGCAAAAGCTGCCGCATCCATGGCTGTTAACGCTGGTCACTTTGATGATCCACTTGATAGACAAGGCCTAGCGCACTTTTTAGAGCATATGTTGTTTCTAGGCACTGACCTTTATCCTGAATCAGGAAGTTTTAATAATTTTGTCTCGCTGTCTGGTGGCAATACCAACGCGTGGACTGGCACAGAGCATACCTGCTATTTCTTTGATATTAATAACCATCATATTGAAACAGCATTAGCACAATTTAGTCGGTTTTTTATAGCGCCCACACTAAACCCCGCTGAAACAGAAAAAGAACGTAATGCTATTGAGGCTGAGTTTAAATTAAAAATTAAAGACGATGGCCGTCGAATTTATCAAGTGCATAAAGAAACGGTTAACCCTGCACACCCATTTGCTAAATTTTCCGTAGGCAACTTACAAACGTTAGCAGATAGAAAGCGCTGTATTAGTGATGAATTACGTGACTTTTTTAATAGGCATTACCAAGCTCAGTGGATGACGTTAGTGATTTGTGCCAATGAGTCATTAGATACACTTGAGGCATGGGCAACCCAGTATTTCTCCCAGATAAAGGGAGATAAACACCAATTAAAGCCACCTATAGAAGCGCCGCTTTATCGCAGCCAAGACTTGGGTAAGTTGCTTCATATTGAACCACACAAACATGTACAAAAGCTGATTATTAGCTTTGCCATGCCAAACATTGACGATTTTTATCGTCATAAAACGGTCAGCTTTATTGCGCACTTACTAGGTTATGAAGGGCAAGGCTCGTTGTATTCTGTGCTTAAAGAGCAAGGTTGGATCAATGCCCTCTCTGCAGGTGGCGGAATTAATGGCAGTAATTTTAAAGACTTTAATATTAGTATGGCGCTGACCGATGAAGGCATTGAATACTACGAAGATATTATTGAAATGGTGTTTGAATACATTTGTTTAATTAATAACAACACCAGCAAATTACCTCGCCTATATCAAGATAAGCAAAAACTATTACAAATCGCATTTGATAACCAAGAAAAGTCTCGCCTAATTGATTGGGTCAGTAATTTAAGTATTAACATGCAACATTACGATGAAGTTAATTACTTACAGGGTGACTATTTAATGGAGGGCTTTAAAGCCAGCACGCATGAAATGGCTATGCAGTGGTTAACTCCGCACAACATGCGTTTAGTGCTTATTCATCCTGATGTAGAGCCTGAACACACAGCTGCTTGGTATAACACCCCCTATAAAATTGAAAAATTGTCGCTACATTGGCTCGAAGCACTTGCACAGATTAGCCAGCCACAAAGTGAAATGCTATTGCCCACGGCTAATCCTTATTTAGCTAAAGATGTCATTTTATATCCGGTTGAATCACAGCAACGACATCCAACATTACTGATAAAAGAAGCAGGCTTTGACTTTTGGTTTAAACAAGACGCCACCTTTAGAGTCGCCAAAGGGCATTTTTATTTAGCCATGGACTCTGACTTTGCAGTAAAAGATGTGAAACATATGGCACTGACGCGGTTATTTTCAGATTTATTCATGGACAGTGTTGGCGAACAGTTTTACCCAGCGGAACTTGCGGGCTTAAGTTATCACTTAACCTCTCATCAAGGTGGCTTAACGCTTCACACTGCGGGGCTTTCTTCAAGCCAACTCGAATTAGTCGATCAGCTGATTGATGCACTATTTAACGTAAAAATTTGTGCCAAACGCTTTGCAGAATATAAAAAGCAACTGGTAAGGCATTGGCGTAATAGCAATCAAAACAAACCCGTTAGTGAGCTATTTAGTATTTTAGGCGCTAAAATAATGCCGTGGAATCCTCAGCCTGACGAGTTAGCAAATGCACTCAAAGACACCTGTTTCCATCAGTTTAATGAATTTAGACAAGCGTTTTTTAATGCCCTTCATGTTGAGTCTTTTTTACATGGTAATTGGCAGCAAAATGATGCGCTTGAGTTTCAAAAGAAGGTCGCCCAGCACCTTAAAAAATCAGCCGTTATCGACGATTTAAAGCGCCCACTTTATGAAATTACTAAAGTGACCCGCTACGAGCTTGAACTTGCCTGCAGCGATAATGCCATGGTGATTTACTACCAAGCACAAAGCGATGACGTTAATGAAAAAGTGAAAATGATGGCGCTAAATCATTTAATTAATCAAGATTACTTTAATGAACTCAGAACCACGCAACAACTCGGTTATTTAGTAGGGGCAGGATACGCTCCTTTTAATACCCGTGCTGGTATTGCCTTTTATATACAATCACCAAAATTTGAGCCCACCACGTTACTGCACAGGCATAATTTATTTATTAGCCAGTATTTAGCAACAATCGATGAGCTAACAGAACAAGACTGGCTGCAACAAAAACATGGATTAACAACCCATATTGCTGAAAAAGACAAAAATTTGCGTTTACGTTCACAACGTTTATGGCTTGCTATAGGTAATGGCGATCATCGGTTTAATATGCAGCAACGCCTGCTGGATTCTTTAAACGCATTAACGCTTGAAGATTTAAAAGCCTACGCCGCTGAAATTTTTAATGCAGATCGCCCAAGATATGAGCTTTTAAGTGCCAAATCTGTGAATTTGTCTGAGAAACTACCACTTTATTCGCATTCTCTTTGACTCTTGCTCGCGCTTGATTTAGATTGTCTTTTGTTAATAAGAAGTAAGACAATGAAAAAAATAAAAATAATAAAATACATTCTATTGTTGGCCACTTTGGCCACAGCCTACTCTGCGAGTGCATTCGAGTCATCGTTTAACTTGAATTTAAATGCGTTGGTCGTGAGCGTGTGCGCAATAATGTCGTTAGTTGTGGTTTATTTGTTAACGATTGTTCACTCACTCAGGCGTTCACACTCTCAATTACAGCTTTCTGAAAAACGATTAAAAAGTACCGTAGAAGGCAGTGGTGATACTCTATGGGATTGGAATATCAAAACCGGTAAAGTTATTCGTATCAATGACAAATACGTGATGAATAGTAATAACCTAGTAGAATTTCCACCGAATAAAAGCTTGATCCACCCCCGCGATTTAACCCATGTTGATTACCTACTAAAAAAACACTTTGCCGAAGAAAGTACTTTTTTTGAAGCAACTTATCGTATTAAAGACAGCTTTGGTAAATGGCACTGGGTGCTCGACCGCGGAAAAATCATTGAAAAAGACGCTAACCTAAGCCCACTGCGAATGACTGGCACAGTCAGAGATATCTCGCAGTTAAAATCAACGGAAGATCGACTTAACTTATTTGCAAAATGTGTTGAGTCACTCACTGATGCGCTGGCCATTTATGATAAAGACTTTAGGCTTGTGGATATTAATCCAAGCTTTTTAACTTTGTTTGGCGGCGTACGCGAGCAATACCTAAAGAAAGAGTTTCATTTAGCCGGTTACGACAAAAGCTATATAGAATCCATAAAAAATACCGTTAGAAAGCACGAACATATTCAAGAAGAAGTAAAGCTTCGCAATAGCGATCATGCTCTGCTGCCATTTGAAATATCAATAGACGAAATTAAAAACGCGCAAAATCAAATAACCAATTATGTGGTGGTGTATTCAGATTTAACCGAACGTAAAAAGACCGAATCTGAACTGAATAATTTATCAAACCGAGATCGCACCACCAGCTTACCCAACCGTAATTTGTTTTTTTCTGACTTACAAAAACTTGCAAAGCAGCATTCTCATCATGCATTACTCGTATTTGATTTAGATAACTTTAAAAAGATAAACGACTCATTAGGCCATCAATTAGGTGATAGTTTACTGGCAAAGCTTGCTATGCGTTTAAATAAGCTCACCCGTGAAAATGACGTATTTTATCGCCTTGGCGGCGATGAATTTGCACTAGTTATGTCAAACACCAACGATATTCTCACTATCACTCGCATGGCTAAACAGTTTTTGGCGGCCATAGCTACACCATTTAAAATGGCAGGCCATGAACTTGCTATCACCTCAAGCGTTGGTATAGTGTTGTTCCCCGAAGATGGTAACACCCCCGAAATACTATTAAAGAACGCCGATACTGCGATGTATCATGCTAAAAAGAAAGGCAATAGCTACCTGTTCTTTAATGACACCATGAACCGCCAAGCAGTAAAACGACTGCAAATAGAAAACCTAATGCGCTTTGGCTTAAAAGAAGATCATTTTGAGGTGTATTACCAGCCTAAAATGAATATTCGTACTGGTAAGCTTGCTGGAATGGAAGCGTTGGTACGTTTTATTACCCCGAAAAAGGGGGTTATTAGCCCAGGGGTATTTATTCCAATTGCCGAAGAAACAGGGCAAATTATTGAAATTGGTGAAGTAGTTTTAAACAAAGCTTGTCGCGATGTAAAACAGTGGTTAGATGCAGGCTTATTTAATGCCCGTGTTGCTGTTAACTTATCAGCAAAACAATTTAGCCTACCCGATCTAACCTCGCGCATAGATGTGATTTTACAAAAAAATGAACTGCCCTCGTACTTTTTAGAGCTTGAGATAACTGAAGGCACCGTAATGGACGATCCACAAGAAGCCATTGCGATTATGCGCTCTTTAAGTGCCCGTGGAATTCACTTAGCAATGGATGACTTTGGTACCGGCTATTCATCACTTGCGTATTTAAAGCAGTTTCCACTCAATACGCTTAAGGTAGATAAAGCCTTTATCGATGATATGAAGACTGAACGTGGCCGCAATATGGTGGACTCTATCGTCACTATTGCGCATAACCTTGATTTGCATGTAGTTGCCGAAGGGGTGGAGCAAGCGTCGCAAATAAGCATACTTGAAGAGCTAAACTGTGAAACACTGCAGGGTTATTACTACTCTAAACCACTCTCAAAAGATGAATTTACTGCGTTTTTAAAACAACAACAAAGCCAATCAAAACTCAGTTTAATTAGAGCGACCAGTTAAGCACGCCATAGACACGCATTTACACCTATATTGCGTATCAATGCACGTCGATAATGTATATTAAACAAGCACCAAGCAACAGGACCAAATACGCCACCTAAAAATAACCAGCGTTTAACAGGCATGCCCTTTTTAATGGTTTCTAAATACATAAGCGCTATAAATACACCGCTAAGCAAAATAAATAACACCACCACCTCAACCAGCTCAAAAATAAGGCGCGTATAATAGCGTTAAATTGGCTAAATTTGAAGCAACGCATGCTGCTAATCAGCAATAATGCTGAATCAATTTGAGGGGCAAATCAGACACAAAAAAGCCGAGCAACTTAAATACTCGGCTAATCATCATAGATTTATAGCGGCTTACTTGTCAGCACGGCCCATAAACTTATGCTCTGCAGTATTAATACGGATGCGATCGCCCGTAGAAATATGCTCTGGCACTTGAATAGTTAAGCCGGTTGATAAACGAGCAGGCTTTGAACGCGCGCTGGCTGAAGCACCTTTAATTGAAGGGTCGGTTTCCTCAACTACAAGCTCAACACTTGAAGGAAGATCAAGCCCAACTGGCGCACCATCAATCACAATAACATGCACGCCTTGGGTCTCTTCGTTAACAAACTGAATCTCTTCAGCTATGGCCTCTTTAGCCAAGTTGTAAGGCGTGTAGTCTTCGTTATCCATAAAGACATACTCATCGCCATCAATGTACGACAGCATCGCTTCACGACGGGTTAAATCCGCAAGGTTAAGCATGTCGCTGTCTTTAAATGTTTCGTCAACTTTGCTACCCGTGACCACATCGTATAAACGCATACGGTATAAACTACCACCGGCACGACCTTGTGGTACAGAACGTACGATATCTTTTACTACTAATACACGGCCATTAAAGTCAATAGCCGTCCCTTTTTTAACATCACTTGCCTTTGGCATGGGTGAATTCCTATTGTTTTTTTGATTGCGAGAAACATACCACGAAACTGATTTTGTTCAACAATAAAGTGATATGATTAGCTTCTTACTTCGTACTGACTCATAAATCTGTAATTTAGACTTAAACTCGTGTTATCTAGTGGCAAAAAGCTGCTATGGTTAAGTTATCGATTATGACCTCAAGGAATGGCTCATGAACCAACAAACTGTACATACCTATTTAATGAACAAGCCGTTAGTTAAACTAACCCAGCCTTTTGCTAAAGATGTTGATGTGTATAAAGTAAATCATAAAATGTTTGCCACTCTTGCACTTAGCAATGAGGGTGAAACCGACGAAAATGGCGAACCTATTTGGTGGCTAAACTTAAAGTGCGATCCTGATGAGGCGCAATCATTACGAGATATTTTCCCTGCCGTTATTCCAGGTTATCATATGAATAAACGCCTTTGGAATACCGTGATTTTAGATGGCTCAGTACCACAGGGTGAAATTGAGCGTATGATTGATAACTCGTTTAATTTGGTGGTCGACAACATGCCTGATAAAGATAAAAAGGCCATTGAAGCGTTACTGTAAATAAGCGTCCAGACGCAACTTTTACCAATTCGATTGATTAAGTATTATTGTTGATTATCGAACACAAAAAAGCCGCATAATTTGCGGCTTTTTTACGTTAACTTAAAACATTAATCTTTGTGTTCAGTCGTCTCATTTGGAGTGTCAGTTGATTTATCATCACCTTGCGCTAACTCCACTTCAGCTTTATTAGCGGCTGTTGTGTAAAACTTATCGCCCTTGTCAGCCATTGCAAGTAAAGTATCACAAGGTGTAAAAATAGCGTTGCTGTTAGCCAGAGTAGACATATCAGAGCTTATTTTGCCTGCGCCTAATTTATCCATATAGCTAAACGGGCCACCTAAGAACGGTGGGAAACCAATACCAAAAATAGCACCAATATCACCATCACGCGGGCTGGCAATAATACCGTCATCTAAACAGCGAACGGCCTCATTAAGCATTTGTGAGATACAACGCTTAGCAATTTCGTTTTTATTTAAACGTGGAGCTGGGGTTACACCTAGTAGCTCATAGACTGACTCATCAACCTTTTTGCCTTTCTTGTCGTATTCATAAAAACCACGACCCGTTTTACGGCCTAAGCGTTTTGAATCAATCATGCGCGAGAAAGCATCTGGGCCTTTAAAACGCTCACCGAGTTCTTTTTCAAGAATTGGCGCGATTTTAGAACCAATATCAATACCGACTTCATCAAGCAGTGCCAACGGCCCTACTGGAAAACCAAACTCAACTAAGGCTGCGTCAATTTTTTCAATTGGCTCACCGGCAAGCATTAAGTTTGCCGCCTCATTCAGGTATGGCGCTAAAATACGGTTAACATAAAAACCAGCCATATCTTTTACCACAATTGGCGTTTTACCTTGCTTACGCGCAAAGTTAACTACACGAGCAATCGTTTCTTTTGAGGTGCCTTCGTGAGGAATAATTTCTACCAGTGGCATTTTCTCTACTGGTGAGAAATAATGTAAACCAATTACATTTTCAGGACGCGCTGCTTTAGCTGCAATTTGCGAAATAGGTAATGACGAAGTATTACTTGCGAAAATAGTATTCGCTTGGCAATGCTGCTCTACATCAGCAACCATACCTTGCTTAAGCTCTAAATCTTCAAATACGGCTTCTATCACTAAATCTATGTGTTTAAAACCGCTGTAATCGGTAGTGCCGGTAATGCGGTTCATGGTTAACTGCATATCGGCTTTAGACATAATACGGCGTTTAAGACGCTTATCTAAAATTTTGTATGTGTAGTTCATGGCATTACTTATGCCCTGCTCTGCCACATCTTTAATTCGCACCGGCAATTTAGCTTTGACCGCACTCACATGGGCAATACCTGCACCCATTAAGCCACCACCTAACACGGCAGTTTTACTAATCGCGGGAGCATCATCATTGCGCCATTCTTTTTTCATTTCAGTGGTTGCAAAGAAAATACCGCGCAGCGCCTTAGACTCATCACTCATTACCAATGTGGCAAAACCTTCTGCTTCGGTTTTATACGCTTTCATTTCATCAAGCTCTACGCTTGCACGTACCGCTTTAATAATTGCAAGCGGCGCAGGGTAATGACCACCGGTTTTTTTAAGAACGTTTTCTTTAGCTTTTTTAAAGATAAAGTTACGACCAAACGGGTTTGATTCTAATAACTTACTGATCTTATCAAGTTTAGGCTCTTTAGCTTGTGGCTTTTTCTTCGCCGCAAACTCTTTGGCCACTTTTAGCAGTACGCTTTGTGGTACACAATCATCCAATACACCGGCTTTTTTAGCTTGTTTAGGACGAATTTGTTTTCCGGTTAGCATCCACTCAAGGGCTTTTTGAATGCCCACGATTTTAGTTAAGCGCTGTGTACCACCACCGCCAGGTAATAAACCAAGTTGCACTTCTGGTAAACCAATTTTAGTTAAATCGCTATCTGTACCTACGCGGTAATCACAGGCTAAAGCAAATTCTAAACCGCCACCAAGCGCTGCGCCATGTATAGCACTAACTGTGGTGTACGGAAGCTTTTTCATATCAAAAAATGCTTGATGGCATAATTCGCTAATAGCTAATGCATCTTCACGCTTTTGCACGCTGTCTAGCATTTTAACATCGGCACCAGCAATAAAGTTATCGCTTTTACCACTAATAAATACCATACCTTTAACTGCGTGCTCTTTAGCTTGTGCTAATAATGCTTTTAAATCATCAGCAAAGCTATCTCGCAGGGTATTCATTTTCTCACCCGGCACATCAATGGTCACTACGGCTATTTT
Organism: Pseudoalteromonas sp. SM9913; assembly: GCF_000184065.1. NCBI lineage: Bacteria > Pseudomonadati > Pseudomonadota > Gammaproteobacteria > Alteromonadales > Pseudoalteromonadaceae > Pseudoalteromonas > Pseudoalteromonas sp. SM9913. The sequence goes on along the minus strand of NC_014803.1, from coordinate 1,099,936 downwards.
GTTATCATCAACCGTTAAATTAAATACTGAATCTGTCATTACGCACTCTCCAATACAAAGGCTGCACCTAAACCACCCGCAGCACAGGCAGTCGTTAACGCTAAACCACCGCCACGACGCTTAAGCTCGTATAAACTTTGTGTAATTAAACGCGCGCCGGTTGCCGCAAATGGATGACCATATGCAAGCGAGCCGCCGTTCACGTTAAACTTATCCATGTTAATTTCACCTATGGCTTTATTACGCCCTAAGTGCTCTTGTGCAAATTTATCTGAAGCAAACATTTTCATATTCGCTAAGGTTTGCGATGCAAACGCTTCGTGCATTTCAATTAGATCTAAATCGGCTAACGTAATACCTGCTCTATCAAGTGCGATAGGCGTTGAGTGAGCCGGCCCCATTAGCATGTCTTTTTCTACGCCAATGGCTGAAAACGCAAAACTGCGTACGTAGCCTAAAATTTCGTAACCCAATGCTTTTGCTTTGCTTTCGCTCATCATTAACACTGCGGCTGCGCCATCGGTTAATGGGGTTGCATTGGCTGCAGTGACTGAGCCGTGTTGACGGTCAAATACCGGCTTAAGCTTGGCATAACCTTCAACCGTTGAGTTTTTACGAATATTGTTATCTTCTTCAATAAAGCTTTTATAAGGCGGTAAATGAGCCGTCATTACTTCATCTTTAAGCTTGCCATCAGCCCAGGCTTGAGTTGCCAGTGAGTGAGAACGATGCGCTAAGGCATCTTGATCTTCACGGCTAATGTTATGGGTTTTAGCCATTTGCTCGGCTGTTTGTCCCATTGATAAACCCGTTGAGTACTCAGCAACCGCTGGCGGCACTGGCAATAAATCTTTTAAACGTAGTTTTGAGAATATTTTTAAACGCTGACCAAGCGTACGTGCTTTGTTTAAATCAACTAAGCTACCCGCTAATTTTTTACTTACACCAATTGGCAATACAGATGATGAATCGGCACCACCGGCAATACCTACGCTTACAGAGCCTGCCATAATTGATTCGGCAACGTTTGCTATCGCTTGAAAACTCGTCGCACAAGCACGCGATACAGAGTACGCATCAACCGATACTGGCATCCCAGTACCCAATACAATTTCACGCGCAATATTTGGCGCTTCTGGCATTTGTACTACTTGCCCAAAAACCAATTGATCGATTTCTGACTTGTCGAAATTTAATCGCTCAAGCATTTCATTAACTACTAACTTACCCATATCCAACGCTGGTACATGGTGGAACGCAGTCGCTTGCTTAGCAAAAGGAGTACGTAAGCCGCTTACGATGGCAATACGGTCGCCTTTTGGTGTTTTAAGTATGTTTTGCTCAGACATTTATTATTCTCTCCCGCTGACAGGTCAGACCTGTATGTTTTCTCCGATTCTAAACAACCCGTGTGATAAAGCCAATAGATAAAGGTAAATTAATACAAAAGCGCCATTGTAAATCACTACATACATTGTATGAGGGTAATACAATAGGCTTTTTTAGCTGGTTTTACAAAGTTTTATGTTAGGCTAAAAAATCGTTAAAAAATAACGAACTATTTTTAAAAAATCAGTCTAACTCTTGAGTTATCCACTTATAAACCTTATAACTAGCTCAGTATTTGTTACCTAACCAATTTAGGTATTATTTAAGCTGACGAGGACAGTCCACTTATTATGGCAGCTAACGCATTTTCACAATTAAAAACGTATTTAGACACCCAAATTATTGGCCAGCCTGCGCTCACTCAAGCACTATTAATTGCTATTTTAGCCGATGGTCATTTATTAGTTGAAGGCCCACCGGGGCTTGCAAAAACACGCGCTGTTAATGCCTTAGCAAAAGGTATTGAAGGCTCGTTTCAGCGTGTTCAGTTTACCCCAGATTTATTACCAGCCGATGTGACCGGCACCGATATTTATCGCCAACAAACCAGTGAGTTTGTGTTTGAAAAAGGCCCTTTATTTCATAACCTTATTTTAGCGGACGAAATAAACCGAGCACCAGCAAAAGTACAATCGGCATTATTAGAAGCAATGGCCGAGCGCCAAGTCACGGTGGGCAAAAACACCTATCCACTCAGTGACCTGTTTTTAGTGATGGCAACACAAAATCCGCTTGAGCAAGAAGGTACTTACCCGCTACCAGAAGCGCAATTAGACCGTTTTTTAATGCACCTAAGTATTAATTACCCAGGTGCTGAGCATGAGCTTGATATTTTACGTTTGACCCGTGGTGAAGCACTTAATGATGAAGCCCCAGTGCTTGAGCAAATTTCACAACCCGATTTGTTTGCTGCGCGAAAAGCAATTTTAGGTCTGTATTTGGCCGAGCCATTAGAGCAGTACTTAGTTCAATTGATTATTGCTACTCGAGAAGGCGCAAACTTAGATGAGCAACTTGGCCGCTGGATTGAATACGGCGCAAGCCCTCGCGCTACTATCGCTCTTGATAAGTGTGCCCGCGCTCATGCGTGGCTAAGTGGCCGTGATTTTGTATCACCTGATGATATACAAGCTGTTGTACATAATGTATTGCGCCACCGTATTATTTTAAGTTACGAAGCACAGGCCGATGGTATTACAAAAGATCAGGTTATTAGCCGTATTGTTGAACTAGTCGCAGTACCTTAAGTTATGCAAACACACGTTGATTCTCAGGCATGGCTTAAATTAAGCCATAGCCATGGTGTTAATTTATCGCTTAAAGAGCTGATGTATTATAAAGCAAAAGCGCAACTGCTTGAGCTGGCACCTAAAGTTAGAATAAAAAACACCTTGGCGGGGCAATACCTTGCGCCCCACAAAGGCCGGGGTATGGAATTTGCCGAAGTGCGTCATTATCAAAACGGTGACGATATACGCTCTATTGATTGGCGCGTTACCGCACGCACAGGCGAAACCCACACTAAACTTTTTCAAGAGGAAAAAGAGCGCCCGGTATTTGTGTTTACTGACTTTTCAAACTCAATGCTATTTGGCTCGCAATTACTGTTAAAATCGGTGCAAGCGGCACATATTAGCGCCTTAGTTGCGTGGTCAGCGTGTCAGCGTGGCGACAGAATTGGCGGTATTGTGTTTAATCAGCACTCGCATTTAGAGCTAAAACCCAGCGCTCGTGAAAAAGCGGTATTAAAACTATGCCATAATTTATGCGATGCGCATCAGCTGGCTCTTGAGAACATTGATAAGCCGGCCGCGAATAATTTTAGCGATAACCTCAAACGTTTAAATCACTTAGCTAAGCCCGGTAGTTTGGTTTATATCGTGTCTGATTTTAACGCCTTGGATGACGCCAGCTTTAAGCAACTTGAACTTTTAGCGCGTCATTGCGAACTGATTGGGTGTCATATTAGCGACCCCTTTGAACATCAATTACCTGCTTTTAAACAAACGGTAACCGTCAGTGCTAATAAGCAGCAATTTGCCCTGCCCTTAATGGACAAGAGCTTTAGACAACGATTTGCCAAAAATGCCGAGCACGCATTTAGCGCGCGCATTAATCGCTTAACAAAGTCTGGACTCACCCTATTATCATTTGATGCAGCCACTGCGCTGGAACTGCAATTAGTGAGAAAATAAATCATGCAAACCTCTCCACTTGATGGTCTACACGATATTATTGCTCCCACCCAAGTCGACTGGTGGCCACTCGCTCCTGCTTGGTGGGTTGTTATTGCAATTGCTGTGTGTTTATTGTGTAGCTTAATTGTCATAATTTATAAAAATTATCGCTTTAAAAAGCCAAAACGTGATGCCATTGCATTAGCTAATCAACAACAGTCAGCGCAGCAATTACATGTCATTTTAAAGCGTTTAGTGATCACCTATTACGATCCGCGTTTGGCCGCGCAATCAACAACGCATTGGTGCAACACATTAAACCAACTTTCAGCTATTGGCTTTACAGAAGAAGAAATTTTAAGCCTATATAACGCTAATCAAACACAGGCAGCCCTCAGTGATAAATTTCGCCAAGCCATTAAACAATTTAAACTAAAGGAGCCGCTGCATGTTTGAATTTAGCTGGCCATGGCTGTTTTTATTACTGCCGCTGCCTTTAGTATTGTTACTATTAAAACCCGCCGCCAATGATGCCAACACGCGTCTGCGCATTCCAAGTTTTGCATCACATAATTTAAGCAATCAAAGCATAGAGCCAAGTGCGCGTAAATTGAATATTATCGAGTGGTTGCTATGGTTATTATTAGTGACCGCATCAGCAAATCCAACGTGGTTAGATGAGCCCATATCGCTACCCAACGAAGGCCGCGATATAATGCTCGCTGTGGATTTGTCAGGGTCAATGACCGAACAAGACATGGCTTACAATGGCCAATATGTTGACCGTTTAACCATGGTTAAAGCAGTGCTAAGTGACTTTATAGAGCAGCGCCAAGGCGACAGACTCGGCCTTATATTGTTTGGTGATACCGCTTTTTTACAAACCCCATTGACGCGTGATGTGAAAACCGTCAGTAAAATGCTCTCTGAGGCGCAAATTGGTTTAGTAGGACGCGCCACGGCGATTGGTGACGCTTTAGGTTTATCGGTAAAACGCTTTGCCAGTAAAAAAGAAAGTAACCGTATTGTGGTGTTGCTTACAGATGGACAAAACACCGCGGGAAATTTAAACCCAGAAGATGCACTGTTACTTGCCCGTGAAGAAGGTATAAAAGTGTACACCATCGGAGTCGGTTCAGATAACCCGCGCGGCTTTAGTTTATTTAATATGGGCTCTGGGGGCAGTAACCTAGATGAGGGCTTATTGAAAAAAATTGCTGAGCAAACAGGCGGTCTGTATTTTAGAGCAAAAGATGTCGCTGGCCTGCAACAGATTTACGCTGAGCTTGATAAGCTTGAACCAATTAGTGCCGATGAGCAAACCTTTCGCCCACAAACAGCCTTGTTCTATTATCCGTTATTACTGGCCATTTTACTCATAAGTGCAATGGCATTGATAAAAACGGTGCGCGCAATGAAGGAGCCGAACTAATGGATTTTGAATTTATTCGTCCTGCTATTTTATGGCTGTTACTCCCTGCCTCAGGGTTATTTTTTATCGCCTTACTAAAACATAAAAAAACCCAGTCAGCGCCACTTATTGCGCCGCATTTGGCACCATTTGTAATGAGTGAATCAAATAATAAAGCTCGCCAGCCGCTGTGGCTGGTTGCGTTATTTTGCAATTTAGCGATTATATTTAGTGCAGGGCCAAGCTTTGAAGAGAAACAAGTACCCGTGTTTCAAAGTAAAAGTGCCCGCGTTATTGTCATGGATATGTCCTACTCTATGTATAGCACCGACATTGCTCCCAATCGATTAATGCAATCACGTTTTAAAGCCCTCGATATGGTTGAGCTATTCAAAGAAGGCGATACCGCGTTAGTGGCTTACGCAGGCACTGCCTATACCATTTCACCACTGACCAACGACGCTAAGACTCTTGCCAACCTTATTCCTAGTTTAAGCCCTGAAATTATGCCAGATAAAGGCTCAAACGTACTCGCTGGCTTAGATATGGCACAAGAGCTACTAAGCCAAGCCGGCTACCTCGATGGCGATATTATTTTGATCACCGATGGTATTGAGCAACAACAGCAAAGCGATGTAAGCCGTTTTACCAACAGTAGTCAATATCGACTTAATATTTACGGCGTAGGCACCGCACAAGGAGCCCCTATAAAGTTACCTGAAGGCGGGTTTTTAAAAGATAATTATGGTCAAATTGTGGTGCCAACCCTCAATGCATCTTTACTTGAAGGACTTGCAAAAAATAGCGGTGGGCAGTTTGCCGATTATCAGCCAAGCAATCGCGATATTGCCGTTTTTTCACCGCAAGCAAACAGTGAAGTATTAAAAAGTGAAAAACCAAATTTAGCCTTATGGCGAATTGACGCCGGTATTTATGGTTTGCTTATTTTACTGCCTTTAGCTTTGTATTTATTTAGACGATCTGCATTAGTTAGCGCAGTACTATTACTTAGCTTTTTACCTCAACAAAATGCGCATGCCGCAGAGCTGCCAACCCTGTTTAAAAATACGGATCAACGGGCATTAGAGGCATACAACAACAAAGAGTATCAACAAGCAGCTCAGGCTCGCTCAAGCGCTCTCAAAGGGGCTGCACTTTATCAGCAAGGGCAATTTGATGCTGCCTTGAATGAGTTTAGCCAAGATAAGTCAGCAACCGGTTATTATAACTATGGCAACGCCTTGGCTAAAGCAGGACAATTAGAGGCTGCCATTGACGCGTATAAACAAGCGCAAGTAAAGCAAGATAACTTTAGTGAAGCCGCTGAGAATCAAGCGCTTGTTGAGCAGTTACTGAATCAACAGCAAGACCAAGAAAATCAGCAAGGCAATGATTCGCAAAATCAAGATGAGCAAAGTCAAGATGATGCAGATAAATCAAAACAAGATCAGCAAAAAAATGGCGAGAAAAACAGCGCAGATAAAAGCGAAGAGGACAGCCAAAACAGTGAACAACAGCAATCAGATCAGTCCTCGGAACAATCAAAAGATCAACAAGGCCAATCTGGTGAGCAATCAGACAAACAGAATGAGCCTGACATGCAAGCTCAGTCACAAAGCCAACAAAATGAAAATAAAGACGAGAATAAACCGCAGCAAGATGAGCCGCAAAATCAACCTAATGAAATGAGTGAGCAACCGCCCTCTGATGAGCAAAAACAGCAGGCACAGCAACAAGCCATGCAGGCACAAGCCGCTGAGCTCACTAATGAAGAAAAAGAAAAAGCACAGCAACTAAATCAGTTATTAAGAAAAGTGCCCGACGATCCCGCTATTTTATTAAGAAACAAAATGCAATTAGAAGCCCAAAAAAGACAATATCAACGTCGTCCAACAGGAGTAGAAAAATCATGGTAATGCGATTATTTTGCTGTTTATTGCTATTAACTGCCATGCCATTAATGGCCGCCACCACTTTGGAGGCAAGCGTTGATAAAAACCCAGTATTAGCGGGTGAATTTTTTATGCTTAATATTAGCATTGATGATTCAATAAAAGGGCAACAACCCGACACCTCAGCATTATTAAAAGATTTTGTAGTCGGCCCTATGAGCTTAAGTAGCCGCACTAACATTATTAATGGCAGTATAAAAAAACAAACCTCTTGGTCTGTTAAACTAATGACCCGCAAGGCGGGTGAATACACCATTCCCAGTTTTAGTGTTGCAGGGCTAAACTCGCAACCAATTAGTTTATCGGTTAAAGAGCGCAGCAGCGACGCAGATAAAAATAACGATATATTTTTAAAAACCTCACTCTCAAACAACAGCTTATTTGTACAAGAGGCTGGCGTTTACACCATTAAGCTTTACTTAGCCAAAGAGCTTCTTGATGGCAGCTTAAGTGCGCCAAGTATGGAAAATGCACAACTTACCCAACTCGGTAAACAAAGCGAAGATTATGAACTGGTTAACGGTAAACGTTATTTAGTGATCACCCGTAATTATTTAATTCAGCCCCAAAAAAGTGGCGCCTACACTATTGCAGCTCCCGTTTTTCAGGGGCGTATTCAGCAAAACTATCGTCAATTGGAAGTGTCAGCGCTTGGCGATGAGCAGCAAATTGAAATTAAACCTATCCCTGAAAACTATCAAGGAGACTGGTTACCCAGTGAACTGGTGAGCTTAACCGAGCAATGGCAGCCAGAGGATAATACCGTTGAAGCCGGCACGCCGATAACACGTACAATTATGCTCACCGCGCTAGGGGTGACTAAAGAGCAGTTACCCGAAATTGATATGCCTACTATTAATGGTATTCGCAGCTACCCTGATGAAAAAGAAACCAATAATGCGGTACGTGATGGTCGAGTGGTATCGCAGCAAAGCGCCTCGTATGCGCTACTGCCACAAACACCTGGCACTTACACATTACCTGAAATTAGCTTGCCTTGGTATAACACCAAAATGAATCGAATTAGTTACGCGACCTTACCTGAGCGTACTATTACAGTAACCCCCAGTACAACAGCGCCAGTGCAAACGCTTAATCCGCCAGCTGAAAACAACCTAAATAACACTATGGCAGAGTCAACGGAGCAAGCAGTTACAGTGCAACAGCAAACTGTCACACCACTGTGGCTAATTATTGTGGCCTCGCTTGGTTATGTTTTATGGATTGCGACGGTGATTTTTTACTTTATTAAACGCCCAGCTAAAGAAGTGCAACAAGCGGCTCAAACAACTAATAAAACAAATCAACAACCATCTTTAAAAGCCCTGCTGGTATTAGCTAAAAGCCATGACGAAAAAGCATTTTACGATGCGCTTAATCAGTATGCACTAACCCTTACAGGTAAAAAGGTAGGGGCCTTATCCCATTTATGCGCTATGATAAACAACTCAGAGTTCACCGCGCAGGTAAACGATTTACAAGCACAGTTGTACAGTAAGCAAACGGCTAGCGCCAACTTAGACGCTATAGTTAGCATGTTAAAGGCACATCAATCGCAAACAGCTAAGCCATCATCACCTGCGTTAAAAGAGCTGTATTCTTGATCTCAATTGTATTTTGCTTTTTTGGCCTATAATAATTTTAATTAAAAAGTGCTTATGTTTGGAAATAAAAAATCGAATGATCGGGTCTTATTAAATATGGCTGAAAAACAACAACGCTACGAAGCCCTGGTTCACGTTTATCATAAGGAACTCTATCGCTTCGCTTACTGGTTATGTAACGATCCGAATATTGCAGATGACTTAGTGCAAGAAACCTTTTTACGTGCTTGGCGCTCGCTTGACTCGTTACTCGATCAAAAAGCAGCTAAGCCATGGTTGCTAACAATTTTAAGACGTGAAAATGCAAGGCGCTTTGAGCGCAAGCAATTTGATTACAGTGATGTAGACAACGACACGCTAGTGGATCAAACCAGTCATTCTTTAGATGATGAAATGGAGCAAACCGTTATTCAACGGCAAATTTCGTTGTTGGCCGATGAATACAAAGAGCCGCTACTATTACAAGTGGTTATGGGCTGCTCTGGGGATGAAATTGCAGACATACTCGATTTAAACAAAAATACGGTTATGACACGTTTATTTCGAGCAAAAAATCAACTTAAAGAGGCACTAAGCCGTGATGATGAACAACTTAAAGGGGCATCAAAATAATGGATGAACTTGAGTTTCGTCGCCGCACGATTGCACAGCCAAACGAGCTAGACAAAGAACTACTGGAATTTGCAAACAGCAGTCCCGATAGACAACAATTTTTAAATGAAAACAAAACATTTGATAAGCAACTCAATGATGCGCTTGATATTCCTGTGCCTGACAACCTTGCTGAACGGATTATTTTAAACACCTCGTTAAAAGAAAAAGTCAGAAAAGATGAGCTTGAACAAAAAGACAATGTCATTGATTCACGCTCACGCTTTAAGTTTGACCGTGTATATTTGGCGTTCGCTGCTTCATTTGTGATTGCGGTAAGTGCGTTTATGTTTAGCACAGAGCAAAACTTGAATCATGCGGCTGGCGAGCATGCATTGGCGCATGTTTATCATGAACTTAACGCGTTAAATAAAACTCAACCTATCAGCTTACAAACAGTCAATGAAAAGCTGGCTTTACTTGGCGGTCAACTTAATGATTTACCTGGGAAAGTTACTTATGTTAACTTTTGCGATTTTCAAGGCGAGAAAGGCATCCATTTAGTGTTTGAATCGGACTTTGGCCCTATGACCGTGTTTATTGTCCCTAGTGATAACAAAGTCTTTGAAATTGGCTCGGGTGACTTTAGTGACTCTCGCTACGTAGGCCATATAAGCCGAGGAAAACAAGCTGATACTGTACTAATAGCAAGCCTAGGCTCACCGGTTGATATGTATAATGAACGTATTGCAGGCGCTATTCGCTGGCTGTAATACCAATTTGTATAAATATTTGAACAATTTAACGAGTTAAACTCCCTTATATCTAAGCAGATTGATATAAGGGGATGGGTATTACAAACAATAAAAAAACCGCAACGAGTGTGCGGTTTTTTTATTGCTAATAAGCTAAAACTTATTATTGGTTACTTACATACATCAGCAACAGCGTTAGCAAAGTAATCGATGTTTGCTTGACTAATTCCCGCCACGTTTACACGGCTAGAGCCCACAATATAAATACCGTAGTCTTTTTGTAGACGCTCGATTTGCTCTTTATTAATACCTAAGAAAGAGAACATACCGTGTTGGCGGTCTATAAATGAGAAGTCTTGAGCAATGTCTTTGGCTGCAAGGCTGTCTTTAATTAAACTACGTAAACCATTAATACGGTTACGCATTTCATCAAGTTCACTGTGCCATAACTGCGTTAACTCTGTGCTGCTTAAAATGGTGTTTACAATGTCTGCACCGTGCGCTGGCGGCATAGAATAAATGCTACGTACCACACTTAATAATACCGAGTTTGAAATATCAGCGGTTGCACTGTCTTTTGCAATAATTGAACACGCACCAATACGCTCACGGTATAAGCCAAAGTTTTTAGAACATGATGAACAAATGATCAACTCTTCAACCGCATTGGCTAAAATACGTAAACCATTCGCATCTTCTTCTAAAGAAGAACCAAAACCTTGGTATGCAATATCAATCAATGGCGTAAAGCCCACATCTTTTGCAAGTTCAGCAATGGTATTCCATTGTGTTTCGTTTAAATCCATACCACTTGGGTTGTGACAACATGCATGTAATAACACAACATCGCCCTTAGGCACCTGTGTTAATGTTTCAACCATTTCATCAAACAATAAATCTTTGTTTTCGTAGTCGTAGTATGGGTATTCTTTAACAGTTAAGCCTGCAGCTTCAAATAAGCTAATGTGGTTAGCCCACGTTGGGTTAGTAACCCATACAGTAGCGCCTGGGTTACAACGTACAATAAATTCTGCTGCAACACGAAGTGCGCCTGTACCACCAGGTGCTTGTGCTGTGCGTACGCGATTAGCTAATAATGCCGGGTGCTCACCAAGAAGAAGATTTTCCATTTGTTGACAGTAATCTAAGTTACCAGCAAGACCAATGTAAGATTTGCTCATTTCATTTTCTAAACGAAACGCTTCTGCTTTTTTTACTGACTTTAATACCGGGGTATTCCCCTGCTCGTCTTTATATACACCAACCCCTAAGTCAATCTTATTAGGGTTAGTATCTTGCTTATAGGCCGCCATAAGGCCAAGAATAGGGTCTGTTGGTAATGGTTTTAATACTGAGAACATTGACTATCTCTTCGTTATTTAGGGGTTAGCTGTTGCGCTAAGCTTAACATAAAAACTCACTCGATTGACCAGTGTTATTTACACTAAAAAGTGAGGAATTTTAATACAGCATGCAATTAATAACGCGAGTGTCGCATTATCAAAAAAATCCGTGCTAAAGGCTTCGCCATCGACAATGCCAATGCACTGCTTTTGCGCATTAAATAGTGGTAAACAGGCCTCTGCTTTTACTTTCGGATCGCAGGTGTAATACTCACCACCCGCGGCTAAATATTGCTCAACATTATTAATGACACGTCCTTTACCACTGAGTGCCACTTGCACATTATTACTGCCGGTTGCAAATTCAGCGGTGAGCGGAAATAAAGGGCGACTCGGTGCACCAAAATAAGCGAGCTTTAATAACTGCTCGCCTTCAGGGGTGGCCGTATTTTGATAGATGCCATACCAATCTAACTGGGTGTTTTCGATTACATAGTCAACAATCAACTGAAGTTGCGCTAACTTTGCCGTTGTTTGCGTATTTTGGCTAACGTAATCGTTTAAATTAAACGGCTCATCTTGCAAGTAGCCGAATAAACTACATGCGCCACCTTCACCGAGTTCTGGAATTTGATACTGCCAACGCACGGCCGGTGCAGCATTGCTATTTAAGTACTGCTCAAGCTTTTCTAGCTCAGCATTAATTAACTGTTGCTCTACATTAAGCTGAGCTTGCTCTAAATAAGAATTTATCATTTGGCCATCCATACATCTATAATGCCGAAATAGTAGCATGGATATTTTTATAGCGCTAGCCAATTTAAAGCGCTTTTTAAAATCCTTAAGCACTTTTATTCATAAGCACTATTGCGGTACTTAAACAGAGGATGTTTATCTTTGCGGGATTAAAAGGTGTTCAGCTTAGGCGCAAAAATTACGCCTTTGCGTCACAAATTTGTTATTATTTAGCCCAATATTAGATTCAATCTTAGATAGGTTAATTATGAGTGATAATCACTTAGTGTATTCAACAGCAACAGGGCGAATTGACCAGCCAAAGCCAGAAAAAGAACTGGATGTAAAACTATTTAAAGACGGGTCTATTCGCATAGAGCGTCAAACCAAAGGTCGAAAAGGTAAAGGCGTAATGCTAGTTGTAGGATTAGATCCCCAACAGCACGATTTAAAAAAGTTAGCAAAAACAATAAAAAGTAAGATGGGCCAAGGTGGCGCAGTAAAAGAAGGAGTTATTGAAGTACAAGGTGATGATCGCGATAAGTTAAAGGCGATTTTAGAAGGATTAAAGTTTAAGGTGAAAATTGCGGGTGGTTAACCCGCAATTTTTGTTCTATTCAGGGACTTTTAACGCAGCTAATTGATCAAACAACACAGGGATATCGGCTTCGGCTACGGGCTTACTAAAGTAATAGCCTTGCACAATAAAACAATTATTGTTTTGTAAAAATTCAACTTGCTCTATTGTTTCAACCCCTTCAGCAACCACATCAAGCTTGAGCTTTTGTGCCATCGCAATAATCGCAGCGGTGATCTCCATATCATTATCATCTTCAGGGATATCTTTAACAAACGAGCGGTCAATTTTAAGAATATCAACAGGAAAACGTTTAAGGTAACTCAACGAAGAATAGCCCGTACCAAAATCGTCAATAGAAATTGAAATACCCAGCTTTTTCAATTGATGTAGCTGATCAATAGCCGCCTCAACATTACCCATTAGCATGCTCTCAGTCAGTTCAAGGTGCAGGCTTTTAGCATTAATTTGCGTCTCTATGATTATTTTTTTCAGCATAGGTACTAAGCTTGCGTCTTTAAACTGCCTTGCTGACAGGTTTATCGACATGTTGCTCGCTCTACCTTGTTGCTCTAGTCGTTTAGTGAACTCACACGCTTGTTGTAATACCCACTTACCAAGTTCCACAATTAAACCCGTTGCCTCAGCAATAGGAATAAATTTGGTAGGTGGAATGAATTCCTGCGTAGGATGGAACCAGCGAAGCAATGCTTCATATCCCACTACACTATTATCGCGACAATCAACTTGTGGCTGATAATGCAGTGTGAGTTGTTTTTCTTTAATTGCATGGCGCAACTCATTTTCAAGGAATAATCGCTCATTGGCGGCTGCATTTAGATCTTGGCTATAAAAGTGGAACGTATTGCGCCCTTTCGCTTTTGCTTCATACATGGCTAAATCGGCATGTTTTAATAACTGATCTTCTTCTAAGCTATCAAATGGCGCCAAAGTAATACCAATACTGGCACTAACAATCACTTCGTTACTACCTAATTTTATTGGCTGATTTAACGTTTTTTGAATGGTGTCAGCGACTTCCGATGCTTCTTTTTGATGCTCAATACCACTGAGTAATACCGCAAACTCATCACCGCCTAAACGGGCTATAGTATCTTCTGCTCGTAAGCGCTGCTTTAAGCGTGTTGCCACTTCAACCAATAGTTGATCGCCTGCATCATGACCTAAAGTATCGTTAATACGCTTAAATTCATCCAGATCAAAATAAAATAAAGCAAACGAGTAACGCCCTCTTTCAGCAAGCGCCATCGACTTTCTAAGCTGCATTCTAAAGAATGTACGATTAGCAAGCCCGGTTAATGTGTCGAAGTAAGCGAGCTGTTCCATTTTGCGTTGGCTTTCTTTTACAAATGAAATATCTTGCGCTGAAGCAACGTAACTGGTGATTTTTCCACCATCTTCACGAATAGGTGACACACTCAGCGATACCCATATGGGTGGCTTGTTTTGCGCTTCAATAAGGGTATCCCCTCGCCAGTAATTACGGTTGCGCAAATCAATGTCAATGTCCTCTACCAGCATGGTCATTTCATTAGCAATAATAGTCAGAAGTGGCTGGCGCAGGAAATCACTTTCTGCAAAGTCGGTCATTTCCAGCATTTTTGGATTAACATATTCAATCACAAAGTTTTCATCAGTAATCACCACACCTGTGCCCGAGAAGGCAACCGCTTTAGACAAGCGATTTGCAGCCTTTTCTGCAATTTCTTTTTCTATTATGCGCTGGTTTAAGCCATCGATGAGTTTGCGGATTTCAATGGTCATATCTTTAAATGAACCATTAAGCGTACCGATTTCATCTTTATTTTCTTTTGGAAAATCAATTTCTAACTGGCCTTTACCAAAGTTAGTAACCGCATAAACCAATGAATGCAGGCGTCTTAAAACTAATTGATAAAGTGCTTGATGTAATAACAAAGCAACTAAAATGGCATACAGAATAAACAAGCCAAAAAACTTCAGTTTTAAGTCTTTCAGTGCCGATAGTGTAGAAGAGCGCTTTTTATATACGCCCACGTACCAATTTACACCTTCAACTTTATGGATATTTATAATGTAGTCTTCACCATTTAATGAAAACGAGTCGGCATATTCCGGCAATTGTATTTGCCCTGCATTATCAATAACTCGCTTTAGCTCAGGAGAAATAAAATCGCCAGGTAGCAACTTTTTACCCGCCTCTCCGTATTGGGTATAACTATCGGCTCCTAAATTAGGGTGCGCCAATAGCTGCCCTTGCTTATCGAACACCACTAAATGTTTTTCTTTTCCGCCGACGGGCAATTGCGATATGAGAGAGTCGAGAGAAATATCACTACCCGTAACTCCTAAAAACTCATCATTTTTATAAATAGGTACAATTAAACTAACGACCCACTTATTCCAAACGCCATCGTAATACACTCGTGACCACAGCGGCTCGCGTTGTGGGTTTGTTAACGATTTTGCGTAATTAAAACTTTTGCTTTGATTAAAGGTGTAATCTCCGGGGACATTAAGTGCCCAATTTGGTGGCGCAACACGGATAAAATTATCTTTGGTGATCAGGTAAAAATTATAAAAATCTTGAATTAACGTGGGGGAAATCACTTTCCAAAGCGATTCAGAATCTGCAATTAACTGTTTATAAAAAGGAGAATAAGCATTTTCGGGAATGAACGCCGCAGATAAGCCATCGGCAGATGCGCTGCGCACTGAACCATCATTGGTGACTTGCATAGTCGGGGCATTGTTATTCTTAAATGATAATTGCCCCTCAAATAACTGCTCGCTAACAACAATATTAGCTTGCTCAGCTATTTTAACTTTGGTCGCTATCAAATTATTAAACTGGTTTATTAATAATTCATTTGATTGCTTTAATACCTCATGCTCTTCAAATACAAGCTGTTTCTCTTCTGATTTGAGCATTAAAGCAGCCGCACAAATACCTGCAACTAAACAAATGCCAGAGATCAACAGTGATAACTTGACACTGAGTGAGTTTATTCCAAATCGAGATGGAGGGCGTCGATACACAAAAGGCCAACCTTATTTATAATTATTATTTTTGCGAGTAGTAGAAATATACCAGATCTCAAATCAGAATTATAAATTATTTGTAAAGTTTTTAAAAAACAATATGTTTTGTATATATATCAGGTAAAAAACCTATTTAATATAAGTGCTTGTTGACATTAGAGGTTACTCTTCATACATTAAGGGCATGAATATAAAATACTCACTTACTTTCTTATCTTTTTTTAGCTTCTTTATATAGAAGAGGCTTCCCTGTTTGTGAGATAAAATCAATCGAATAGTAAAGCCTCCCAACTGGGAGGCTTTTTTGTTTACGCTGTTAAATACAGTGACATTTTTGGAATGAGGAAAACCAAATGAGCAATGATGTTTTAGACACGCTTAGGCACGATATAAATGAAATCGATTCTGACCTACTTGTGTTATTAGCGAAGCGACGCCGTATTAGCCATGGTGTTGTTGAATATAAGATAGCGAATAATAAACCAATTCGTGATGAAGCACGTGAATTAGCATTACTCGAAAAATTAATCGGTTATGGTAAATCTCTTGGTTTAGATGCCTACTATGTAAATAATGTTTTTCAAACCATATTAGAAGACTCAGTATTACATCAACAAGCTATGCTGCAAAAAAACCTCAACCCTGATGCGCTAAGTGAAACCCATCGGGTGACCTATTTAGGCGGACAAGGATCTTACAGTCAACTTGCGTGTCATAAGTACTTTAGTCGCCGACCAGGCAAATTAATTGAAATTGGCTGTAGTTCTTTTGATGAGATCACCGGTAAAGTAGAAAATGGCCAAGCCGACTTTGGCTTGTTACCTATTGAAAATACCAGCTCAGGCAGTATTAATGAAGTATTTGATTTACTCCAGCACGCGCAAGTCTCTATTGTCGGCGAAGTCACTCACAGCGTAGAGCATTGTTTATTAGCCGCCCCAGACACAGAACTTAACCAATTAACCAAAGTGTTTGCTCACCCGCAACCGTTTGCTCAATGTAGCCGTTTTTTACAAGGGCTTGGCGATTTGCAGCATGAGACCTGCGATTCAACATCGAGTGCATTAAAATCAGCACTTGAAACACCTAACAGTGCGGCTATTGGCTCTGCACAAGCAGGTAAAAATGTAGGGCTTGAAGTCATTAAGGCCAATCTTGCTAATCAAAAAGAAAACCATAGTCGCTTCATTGTGGTTGCACGTAAACCGCTACATGTATCTAAACAAATCCCCACTAAAACCAGTTTAATTATGGCAACTAAGCAACAAGCAGGCTCACTCGCCGATGCGCTGATGATTTTTAAACAGCATAATATAAATCTAGTAAAATTAGAGTCTCGCCCTGTACCAGGAAATCCATGGGAAGAAGTATTCTATGTGGATTTAGAAGCGAACCTTGCTGATAGCCAAGTGAAACATGCGTTAGAAGAGCTTAAAGAGCATACCCAGTACGTACGCGTATTAGGCTGTTATCAAAGCGAATCACTGCAAGCGGTGAGTGTACAAAGCTAGCCTAAAGCAACATTAAAAAAGGGCCTGCGGGCCCTTTTTCGTTTTAATTAATCTGTCACGTTTAATCGAGTACTTTGGCGTCGTTCGCTTTATTTAATAAACTGCGACTTTGTGTCAAAAAGTGCGCTGTGGAGTCAGAAAAGTAGGCTTTTGCATCAGCAAAGGCATCGATTAAGGCTGGCTTATCCCCTGCTTTTAACTTTTTAAGCGTCTCTGAGAACAAACACTGATACTGCGCTAATAAGCTTTCTACATTATCAAATTGCGCCAGCATAATATCAGTATACAACTCTGGCGATTGCGCAAAGAGACGACCGACCATCATCAGCTCTAACTGATAAATAGGTGATGAGCAACTACGCAGCTCTGCCAGTGTATGTCCTTGTTTTGCTAAAAACTGACCGTACACAAAGGTGGTTAAATGGCGCATAACCTGAATGATTTGCATCGCTTCATCGTGTTTTTTAGCATCAAGTTCTACTAACTGACAGCCCCAAATTTGTAGCTGCTTTAATAAACCTTGTGCCACTTCAGGATTACGCCCTTCACATACCACCACGGTTTGTTTCACCCAATGAGAAATATCAGGACCAAACATGGGGTGTAAGCCAACAACAGCGCCATTGTGAACTTTTTTGAGCACATTTAACGGCGCTTGTTTAACCGATGTAATATCAACCAGCAAACAATCATCATCGAGTTTAGGTAACGCGTTAACAACCGTTTCGAGGGCATTAATTGGCACACTGATCATCACCAGTTTTGCGCCTTTTAAAATCTCTGCTGCCTGTGATTGCTGGGCTTTATCTAAAACTTTAACTTCGTAACCCGAGCGCTGAAATTGTTTTGCAAATAGCTGCCCCATTGCCCCTTCACCACCAACAATGACAATCGGAGATAGTTGTGAGTCGGCACAAGCTAATTTGGCCTGTTGATTTTGATAAGCTTCACGCATCATGCGCCTGAGAATGTCTTCGACTAAATCAGGGTTTACACCTTGATTAATTGCCTCTTGGCGTCGTGCAGCTAATAAATCAGCTTCTCTATCGGGTGCATGTAGTGGCGCGCCAGTTTGTTGTTTTATTGCGCCAATTTGTTGAGTAATACCATTGCGCTTTGCAAGTAAGGCAACCAGTTGCGCATCGCATTCATCTATACCTTTTCTTAGCTGCGCTAAATCACTTATCTCTGCCACGTTCTCATTCCATCCAAAAAAGCAAAATCGTAAATTAATAATTACAAAAAAGTAAACTAATCAATACGATAAATACTAACAGGATACGTTAGGGGTTAAAAGGCTAATTAGTGAAAAGATCAGTATGAGTCACTCAACTGCGACCAAGGTAGGATAATTAAATGAATAGAGCACAGCTTGCGTAAAGTGAATTAAAAAGCATATAAAAATGTAAGTCTATGCCGAGTTTAAACAATGAAAATTAAAGTGGCTTAATAGCCACTTTAATTAGCACTTTTTATCTAATATTCCAATGCCATAGTCGCAAGCGACATAACACTTTCAAATGATTCTGCACCGGCGATAAATAGGCCATTATGGCAAAACATAGCATCATCTATACCGGTCACTGCTTGAAATTCACTATCAGATAATCCAGCCCACGGTGCAGGTAATGGCTTTCGGTCTTCAAACGAGCCTAGCTCTGCAGGTACCGTTTGCACTATCCACTTACCAGAATGCGATGGATACACTACATATAGCGCCTCTTCTGATAAGCTATGTACGGTTTTTTTCCACGGCGTATAACGCTCTAGTACGATTAATCGTGGATCGTCTGCCTGTTTAATTGCTTGAGCAACAATCTTTTTAGCATTTAAACCACCCTGCGCTGAGGCAACAAAACGAAGCAGCAAAGTGTGTGCAAATTCAACCGCTTGATCAAAAGCAGCATCAAAATTACTTTCTTCTTCCCATGTTGGGTTAAACATAGAAATTGTTTGGCTTAAACTAATTCCTGTGGCAACACCTTCAACATGACCACAATCAATGGCATCAATAGTTGATACAAGCCCTGCATCAACTGCATTCGCCACATCTTGATTATCATCACATATTGCTAAGCCATATTTTTTCCACACCAAGCCAAATGACGAAAAAGGAATCCCATTTTCGCGAGCACCGGCACCGCCGCGCTGATGATGATCAAACCGGTCAGTTTCTGGGTCATATTGGCCGCCAACATCAATAACCACATCAGCGTCATTAATAATCGCATTATCGCGTGTGCGGATAAGGGTAAAAGAAGGGAAAATAATTTTAAGCGCAGCGATACTAAAAACATCATCTGCATGAAAATTGCCGTTGTGCGTAACTATCGTTTTATCATTCATTTTTGTACATCATTTTTTGCAAGAAGTGAGAAGATATTGTGCTTTGAAGTGAACCACACTTTAACGCATGCTGGTTAAGGTGTGTATTGGTTTTTAAATGTAGCGATATAAAAATTGCAATAGCATTAAAACCAAAACGGGTTGCAACCCAAAGGTTGCAACCCGTTTTTTTGCGTTGATAAACAGCGCGTATTAGTTAAGTTTTTCTCTAATACGTGCAGATTTACCTGAACGCTCACGTAGATAGTAAAGCTTAGCACGACGAACCGCACCGCGACGCTTAACTGTTACGCTATCAATAAGAGGGCTGTGCGTTTGGAATACACGCTCAACACCTTCACCGTTCGAGATTTTACGAACTGTGAATGCTGAGTGAAGACCACGATTACGCTTAGCGATTACAACACCTTCAAAGGCCTGTAGACGCTCTTTAGCACCTTCTTTTACTTTTACCTGTACAACTACTGTATCACCAGCGCCGAATGCAGGTACGTCTGTTTTAAGCTGCTCTTCTTCAAGCGCTTTAATAATATTTTGGTTTACTTTTGCCATTATGTTTCTCACTTTCCTAGGTGTAACTGTCTTCTAGCCACAAGCTTTTTGGTACTCTTGCTGAAATTTCGCGAGTAATACCGCTTGCTCCTCAGTCAGAGCTAGGTTATGCAACAAGTCAGGACGGCGAAGCCAAGTTCTACCTAATGACTGCATAAGCCGCCATTTTGCTATCTCTTGGTGGTTTCCGCTGAGTAATACAGCAGGCACCTGTTTGTCGTCCAATGTTTCTGGCCGTGTATAGTGAGGACAATCTAGCAAGCCATCCGAAAATGAATCTTGCTCTGCTGACTGGTTGTGTCCTAACACCCCTGGCACTAATCGAGCTACTGCGTCAATTAATGTCATGGCAGGTAGTTCACCTCCACTCAAAATAAAATCACCAATTGACCATTCTTCGTCAACGTACGATTCTATTATTCTCTCGTCTATACCTTCATAGCGACCGGCAATTAAAATCAGTTTTTCAGAGCTTGCGAGTTCGCTAGCCCCTTGCTGATCTAG
The DNA here is from genome assembly GCF_000184065.1 of Pseudoalteromonas sp. SM9913. Lineage (NCBI taxonomy): Bacteria > Pseudomonadati > Pseudomonadota > Gammaproteobacteria > Alteromonadales > Pseudoalteromonadaceae > Pseudoalteromonas > Pseudoalteromonas sp. SM9913. The sequence goes on along the minus strand of NC_014803.1, from coordinate 1,079,447 downwards.
TTTGCGCCCTTGTGGCGACATATAAATTACTTTTGCACCATCCCCTGCAGCCTGTTTGGCTTCAAGAATGGCTTGTTTAAGCGGCTCAACCATCATTAACATGCCTGGCCCGCCCCCGTAAGGACGATCATCTACGGTTCTATGCTTATCAGTTGCATAGTCTCGTGGATTCCAGCAGTTAAAGTCGATTAAACCCTTTTTAACAGCGCGACCGGTTACACCTTGCGTTGTAATTGCATCAAACATATCCGGGAAAAGGCTGATAACCCCTACCCACAACGAACTTGTTTGACTCATTAAAAGCTTGGATCCCAATCTACAGTAATTTCTTTCGCATCATATTTAACCTCTTGAATAACTGAATCAGTTAAAAAAGGAATTAAACGTTCTGCTTGGCCAAATGCATCTTTACTGTTTGCTTTCACAACCAGTACGTCATTTGAGCCTGTCTCCATAAGGTCATCAACAATGCCTAAGTTATAACCTTTATCAGTTACAACCGACATGCCAATGAGATCTCGCCAATAGAATTCACCTTGCGGTAATTCTGGTAGCTGCGCTGAATCCACAGAAATTTCAACATTGGTATAAGCCATTGCTTGGTCTCTGTCGTTTACTTGCGCAAACTTAGCGATAAAGCCTTTGTTGTGGCGACGCCAGTCGACCACTTCTAAGGATTGCCATTTACCTTGCTGCCCTATCAACCACGGGCTGAAATCGAAGATCCCTTGGGGATCATCAGTAAATGAATGCACCTTAAGCCAGCCCTTTATACCATATGGGGCGCCGAGCTTTCCTACGACAATTATTGATGAGGTGTTCTCTTGACTCATGGTTACACTTACGCCTATTAAGCCGCTTTACGAGCGTCTTTAACTAATTTAGCTACACGATCTGAAAGACCTGCGCCTTGACCTAACCAGTGCTCAACACGTGGTAAATCTAAACGAAGTTTTTCTTCTTGACCTGAAGCGATTGGGTTAAAGAAACCTACTTTCTCGATGAAGCGACCGTCACGCGAGAAACGGCTATCCGCAACCACAATTTGATAGAAAGGGCGTTTTTTAGCGCCACCACGTTGCAAACGAATAGTTACCATACCGTCCTCTAAATAGATTGACTGTTTTCATTAATAAGATTTACTCCCCAGTATAGGGAGCCGGTGAATTGTACGAGTTTTTAGCAACAATGCAAGTAAGAAGTGATGCAAAAAGGCAGTTTAGTAGATTAAACCGTGATCCAAGATGAAAAAGTATATGAATAAGCTATTCTGTGCATAGTTTATTCAACAATAAAGAGGCATTTTGCCTCTTTATTGATTACTTTTTATCTCGTATTGGAGGTATTAAAGGTTAAATTATTAAAATTTTGGACCACCGCCACCCATCATGCCAGGTGGTAACATCCCTTTCATGCCACGCATCATTTTTTGCATGCCACCTTTACCTTTCATCTTCTTCATCATTTTTTGCATTTGCGTAAATTGCTTAAGCAGTTTATTGATCTCTTGTACTTGCGTACCAGAGCCCGCAGCAATACGCTTTTTACGCGAACCTTTGATGATTTCTGGGCGTGCACGCTCTTTTTTGGTCATAGAGCTAATAATCGCTTCCATTTGAATAAAGGTTTTATCACCCATTTGCCCTTTAACCGCATCTGGGATGTTTTGCATGCCAGGCAGTTTATCGAGCATCGACATCATGCCACCCATGTTTTTCATTTGCTTTAATTGATCAGCAAAGTCATCCAGCGTAAAGCCATCACCTTTAAATACTTTTTGTGCTACTTTTGCCGCTTGTTCTTTGTCTACTTTCATCTCGACTTCTTCGATTAATGAAAGTACATCACCCATGCCTAAAATACGTGAAGCAATTCGGTCTGGGTGGAAAGGCTCAAGGGCATCAGTGCGCTCACCCACACCCATAAATTTAATTGGCTTACCAGTAATATGACGAATAGATAAAGCAGCACCACCTCGGGCATCACCATCTGTTTTAGTCAGTATCACACCGGTCAGCGGTAAAGCTTCGTCAAATGCTTTTGCTGTATTTGCCGCATCTTGACCTGTCATTGCATCAACAACGAATAGCGTTTCGATTGGATTAATTGCATGATGCAAGGCTTTAATTTCATCCATCATGTCGCTATCAACATGCAAACGACCCGCAGTATCGACTAATACAACATCAATAAATTTCTTTTTCGCATGAGAAATGGCGGCAGTTGCAATATCAACTGGTTTTTGCGAAATATCACTTGGGAAAAATTCTACATTAACTTCTGTTGCTAAGGTTTCTAATTGCTTAATTGCCGCTGGACGATACACATCGGCACTCACCACTAGCACAGACTTCTTCTTGCGCTCTTTTAAAAACTTAGCCAGCTTACCCACACTGGTGGTTTTACCCGCACCTTGAAGACCAGCCATCATCACTACCGCTGGCGGCTGTGCGTTAAGGCTTAGCTCTTCGTTAGCTTCACCCATGGCTTTTTCAAGTTCTTCACGAACAATTTTTATAAATACTTGGCCAGGGCTCAAGCTTTTGGTGACTTCAACACCAACCGCACGCTCTTTAACTTGCTTTACAAACTCGCGAACAACAGGCAACGCCACATCGGCTTCTAAAAATGCCATTCGCACTTCACGAAGTGTATCTTTAATGTTGTCTTCAGTTAAGCGACCACGGCCACTAATATTTTTTAGGGTTTTACCTAATCGTTCTTGGAGGTTCTCAAACATGTAACGGTTCCGAAAAGACGTTTATATCAACTCTATTAATAAGGTCGATGTTATTAAAATTCAATTGAAAATAGTATACCGTAAATGGTGGCATACAATACAGTGCTGAAGTGCTGCTTATTGAGTTTCTTTTTACAGGGTCTATGCATTTGCGTTGCTATAAAATACAATGACCAGATAACGAACACGAATTATTTGACTTCAATTAAGTGGCCAAAGCAAAATGCTGATTATTAGTTTAACTATTATTGCCAGTTTATTTTATGTGTTAGCAACGTCTCACGTGCTTTCGCGATTGTTTCATCGTCAGGGACCAAGCCAAAAAATTACTATAATACTGAGCACTGTCGCTATTTTGGCGCATATGCTGCTTTTAGTAAACTCGGTGTTTAGAGCCGATGGCCAAGATTTAAGTATTGTTAATGTTGCATTACTGACTTGTTGGGTAATAGTGCTTTGTGTCACCACCGTCTCTTTGAAGTTTCCTGCGACACTGCTATTACCTGTTGTATACGGCTTTGCTGCCCTGTTAACTATTGCTAGCCTGTTTATTCCTCATCACGTTTTACTTCATAGCATTAATGTAGAGCTTGCGTTAGTTGCGCATATTTCACTGTCGTTATTAGCCTACTGTATCTTAATTATCGCCACCCTTTACGGCGTACAATTTTACTTTATTGATAAACGTTTGAAACGTAAAGATTTAGCAATAGTACATAGCCATTTACCGCCACTAATGGTGGTAGAGCGTCAACTTTATCAACTATTAAATTTAGGCACAGTATTATTAAGCGTGGCGCTGATTACAGGGTTTGTATTTCTTGATGGCATGTTTGCCAAAGAGTTTATTCATAAAACAATCTTATCTTTAGTTGCTTGGGCTATTTTTGCTACGATTGCCGTTGGCCATGTAAAACGAGGTTGGCGAGGGAAAATGGTGGTAGTGAGTATTATGATTGCCGCATTTACACTCACACTCGCTTATTTTGGCAGCCGTTTTATACAAGAAGTGGTTCTAAATAAGTTTTAACTTGACTCTGAAAGCTCACTCTAGCTTAATACGCATTGGTTTATAAAAAAAGGATCCATCGTTGGACGACATATCGACAAGTACGCTGTTTATCATTTTAGGTTTATTGGTACTTTTTTCTGCTTACTTCTCCGGGTCAGAAACCGGAATCATGTCAATCAACCGTATTCGTTTACGACACCTCGCTAAAGAGAATCATCGTGCTGCGAAACGCGTTAGTAAATTACTCAGTCGACCTGACAGGTTGATAGGTCTTATCCTTATTGGTAATAACCTTGTCAATATTGCGGCTGCCCAAGTTGCCACCATTATTGGTATTCGTTTGTATGGTGATTTAGGTATTGCTATAGCAACAGGTGCATTAACACTTGTGGTGCTGATTTTCGCTGAAGTAACGCCAAAAACACTGGCCGCCCTCTATCCTGAGCGAGTCGCTTTTCCAAGTTCGGTGATACTCAAAGGGTTACTAAAAATTCTCTTCCCATTTGTTGTCGTTGTTAACTGGATGACCAATGGTATATTGCGCTTATTTGGTATTAGCGCTGCACAAATAGATGAGCACAGCATGAGTAAAGAAGAATTAAAAACCGTGCTAAATGAATCGGGGGCGCTGATCCCCGCTCGTCACCAAAGTATGTTGACCTCTATTTTAGATTTAGAGCAAGTTACCGTTGAAGATATTATGATCCCTCGCAATGAAATTGTGGCGATTGATATTAATGACGATTGGAAAATAATCAGTAAACAACTTACTCACGCTCAACATACCCGGGTGCTTTTATACCGCGACAATATTGATGATGCTGTTGGCTTTATTCACTCTCGTGATGCGCTTCGCCTTTTAACTAAAGAGCAGTTTGATAAGCCTTCGCTATTGCGTGCGGTACGTGAAATTTACTTTATCCCTGAGGGCACCTCGCTGAACACTCAACTACTAAAATTTCAGTTATCAAAAGAACGTATTGGTATTGTTGTTGATGAATATGGCGACATTCAGGGCTTAGTCACTCTTGAAGATATTCTTGAAGAAGTTGTGGGTGATTTTACTACCACTCAAACTCGGACACCGAGTGAAGAAGTAACCACACAAAACGATGGCTCTTATATTGTCGACGGCGGTGCTAACGTTCGCGACTTAAATAAAGAAATGGGCTGGGAATTCCCATTAGACGGTCCTAAAACATTAAGTGGCTTGATTGTTGAGTACTTAGAAGATATACCCGATGCTAATTTAAGTATTCGTATTGCAGGCTATCCGGTTGAAGTACTTGAGGTAAAAGAAAACATGATTAAACAAGTTAAAATTCAACCAAACAAACGTAAAAAATAAACCAATAAAAAAGGAGCCTGCTGGCTCCTTTTTAATCTAATCTAAAAGAACAATCGCTCTAACCAACCTTTATCTAAATCATCTTCGCAGCGTCTTAGCTGTGCGCCATAACGGCTTGCCCGATGTTTTACTTTATTGGCAACGCTCATTAGCCATTTTTTCTTACGATAGGTGCCTCGTTTATAACCGCCCCATCCCTCATGATAATTTAAATACTGTGCGTAGGCGTCCCACTTAGACACACCATTAACTTTATGGGTTTTATAAACAAACCACGCCATAAAATCAATCGCATCTTCAAATTCGTCTCTGTCGGCGCCACTGTTACCTGTTTCACGAATATAATCAGACCAAGTAGGCGTTTTAGCTTGAGAATAGCCATAGGCATCGCTTGCACGACCAGTAGGGATTATCCATAAGAAGTATTCCATAGGCGGTGCTGCATCGTGGCGAAAAGAACTTTCTTGATACATCATGCTCATTAACACATGTTTTGGGGAGCCCCACTTTTCCTGCGCGTCTTTGGCATCAAAATACCAGTCAGATTTCTCTTCGAAAATTTTACAAATATCTTCTGGTTGCTTTGGGGGAGCTGTTGCACACCCAGCTATAGTGAGCAGCAAAGATAAGGTAATAATATTTTTTTTCATTTTTTAAGATCTCACTGAACTTTTTAAAAAAGTGTGGGTCTGAATCTATGAATGCAGCAGTACAGCATTGTTTCATCCCTAAAGAATATTTACGCAGCTACTATGAGCTGCGTTTTTTTTGCCTGCTACTTACTTGGGTCTGTTGACCTTTCAAGGTTGCATTTGCAGCAGTTTGTTTGGTATTTAGGCAAGGCAAAGCCTATGTGGTGTGGTTATTCCCCATAAATAGGCGATAACGCAGCATCAATGCCAAACAGGTGCTGCCCTTCGGGTTCTGCCTAGAAGCGATTTACTCTTTGTTGCTCGGTTTTTACTTAGCCCACTAGGTTACAAACCTCGCGCCGCGATTAAACCGCTCCTAGTTTGAACAAATTGTAATCCGCAAAGGTCAACAGACCCTGAAATACGTATCTAAAAATGCGGTAAATGATTGTTTATCAGCTTGTTCAATTGCCTTTTGGGCTTGGTACGACTCTGCAGCTTGTTGCTCTAGCCACGATTTTGAAAATTCAGTATAACTTGCTGTTTCATGGCTTTGTTTGTACTTCTGAGCAAGTGACAGTGCAAAGTGGCCATTATCTAACCCAGACGCTTTTAACTGCTCAACATAACGACCAGAATACGTTAATGCCGGATCATGAATCCAAGTCGCCATGCGCTTAATAGTGTTTGAGTAGTAGTCAACATCGTAAGCAGTATCCATCCACTGAGCAACATCACTCAGCTGACTAAATATTTCATCACCCCAAGATTCTAGGCTGCGCTGCTCATTATTAAAATTAAGCATCAAGCCTTGTTCTCGACCTTGGTTAACCACAGTATCAAGATTTTCAGTGCTACGAGTTTGCTCTTGCCAATCCATAGGCGCTGAATCTTTTAATAAACAATAAGTTAAAAACACATCTAAAAAGTGTATTTGCTCTAAATCAATGCCAACTTCACTAAACGGATTAACATCCAATGCACGAATTTCAATATATTCTATACCCGCTCTTAGCAATGCATCGGTGGGCGTTTCACCATTTTTTGCATTACGTTTAGGACGAATTGGCGAGTAAAACTCGTTCTCTATTTGCAAAATGTTTTTATTTAATTGCTTTGGCGTAGCACTGGTGTAATCGTCAATACTGCCGTAAATATCTGAAGGCGTATTTATGGCTTTTTTAAGTCCTGCAACATATTCATCTAATGAGTTATACATTACTCGTAATGACGATTGTGCGCTATTGGTATAGCCTAAGTTGCCTAAACGTAATGCGGTGCCCACTTCCAAATATAAAGTGCCTTTACCGAGTTTTTTAAACGGTAAGTCGCTTTTACGCCCTTGTAAAAAAGAGCTACATAATGCCGGTGATGCGCCAAACATGTAGCTAATTAACCACAGTTCGCGTTTAAAGTTACGAATTAACGCCAAGTAACTATCCGATATAAAATCTTCAAGTTTCGCGTCACTTTGCTTTAATGAGTGCAGTGACTGCCATAGCGTTTGTGGAAAAGAAATATTGAAATGCACGCCAGCAATCGCTTGCATCATACTGCCGTAACGGTTCTTCAAGCCTTCGCGATATAGGGTTTTCATTTTACCGACATTAGAGTCGCCAAATTGTGCCAATACAATATCGTCTTGATGATTTATAAAGCACGGCATACTAATTGGCCACAATAATTCATCGCCCATATGTTCTAGGGTGAACTTTTGTAAATCTTTTAGCTGCTGCAAAGTTTGCGTTGATGACTCGCTAACCGGTGTAATGAACTCAAGTAAAGACTCAGAAAAATCAGTGGTAATATGCCCATTGGTGAGCGCACAGCCCACCCCTTGAGGATGAGCCTGTTTTGAAATGGAACCATCGTGATTAATTCTTAATGATTCTCTCTCAATACCGCGCATAATGCCTTTAATAGCCTGTTGATTATCTGCATTAGATAGCGCGTTGAGCGTGTTCTTTAAATTATAAGTTGTCAAAAAAAAGTTTCCTCGAGCCAAGTGGCTTAATCATAAGGTTATGGGGTCTTTTTACCTTTACTCAAGATTAAACGATGAAAAAACTATATGAATTTATTAGATATAGTTTTTACTGGATTTTAAACACGCTTTGTTTCACGCTATAAAAGATAATCTTGCCATTGCCACTACGAATATACAATTTCTTTTACATATTATTTGCCATAACCCCCCGCTGACAACATGGCGTTTTAAAACACTTTGATAAGATAGAGTTAAACCCTAAAAGTTTGTCATAACTGAAAAATTCAATTACGCTTAATATTGATAAAGATCATATAAATATCAAAAAAAATGTCTTATTCCTGCTATTTTACACATATCACTAACGTACATTAGTTTTAGTAATTACAATAGCCGCCATAATAAAGAATGATAAAGAGTCACTATGCGTCGTAATCAAAGCTTAATAGATGAAGAAGTTAACTTCGAAGAACACCAAGAGTTGGTTTCAACCACTGACTTACGCGGTGTTATTACTTATGCCAATCATGAGTTTTGTAGTATCGCAGGCTACGAGATGGATGAACTGATAAATAAAAATCACAATATCGTTCGCCACCCTGATATGCCAAAAGCTGCATTTAAAGAAATGTGGGACACCTTAAAACAAGGCCATTCGTGGCGTGGCGCGGTAAAAAACTTATGTAAGGACGGCCGCTATTATTGGGTTGATGCATTTGTAACGCCTATTTTTGAGCATGGCCAACTTATTGGTTATCAGTCTGTACGAATAAAACTAGAGCAACGCGCAAAACGCAGAGCGCAAAAGCTCTATGCCAAAATTAACGCTAATAAATCATTATTTAGCTGGCGCGAACGCACATCATTAAGACAAAGTTTGAGCATTGCCGGTATTATAATTTGGTTAGCCAGTGTCGCAATGTGGGGCTCTCTTTCGCTTGCCGCGATTAACTTATTAGTATGTATTGTTATTTTAGTTTTAAATTATGATGAGCTGGTAATAACACCTGCAACCCTCAAACAACAAAAAAGCCAAGCAGACTCTGTATCTCGTTATGTGTTTAGTGGCTCGCACCCACATAGTATTAGTGAGTATAGAGAGCAGATGCTCAGTGCTAAATTAAGAACGGTACTGGGACGGGTAAAAGATTCAACCTTGAGTTTTAATTCGATTGCCCAAGGGTTAGATCAACAATCGACGTTGACCGAGCAAGGTATTTCTTCTCAAGGCACTCAGCTAGAACAAATTGCTTCAGCGATGTCACAAATGAGTACCACGATTGGTGAAATCTCTAACAATACCAATAACACGGCTGATAAAGTAGGCATTACTTATCAAAGCTGCTCTGATATCAAAAATCATATTGCAGATAACAGTAAAATGGTGTCTGACTTAGCTGTACAAGTTGAGCAAGCGGCCGCCACAGCAACGGGGCTTGCCTCTGAAGCGGATAAAATTGGCCAAGTCATGAGTGAAATAGAAGGGATTGCTGAACAAACTAACCTATTGGCACTCAATGCGGCTATTGAAGCGGCACGCGCCGGTGAGCATGGGCGTGGTTTTGCCGTTGTTGCCGATGAAGTAAGAGCGCTGTCATCACGAACTCAAAATGCCACAGCACAAATTCACAGCTCAATTAAAGAAATTCAAGATACCTTGTTTAGCTGGTCTAAAATCATGCAGAGCACAAAACAACAAGCCGATGACTGTGTTAATACAACAGGACAAACACAACAAGAGCTTGATAGTATTTTTATTCAAATTAGTGAAATTTCACAGCTCGCCACGGATATTTCAGCCGCAGCAGAACAGCAGCAGGTTGTAAGTAAAGACATTGGTAGTAATGTTGAAAAGATTAAAGGCTTAGGGGATGACAATTTACAATTGAGTTTTAGCGTAGCACGCGGTGCGGCTGAACTAGTGGAAGGCTCAAGAAAAGTGAATGACTTATTACTGACTTTTAAAGTTTAACAAACGCCCTAAAATAGAAACAAAAAAGCCGCTGTAAACAGCGGCTTTTTGCTGTGCTCAGATTATCGACTCGTAAACACTAAGCCGTCTTCGTTAGCATCAATGACAATGATACAACCTGGTTGAAATTCATTATTAAGCAGTTTTTGTGCTAATGGATTTTCAATGGTTTGCTGTATTGCCCGTTTAAGTGGACGAGCGCCATAGACAGGATCAAAGCCACTGGCAGCAATTCGCTCAAGAGCAGCATCTGTCAACTCAAGTAAATACCCCATCTCTGTCAATCGTTGACGTAATTTGCTTAACTGAATATCTGCAATTTCTTTAATATGACTATGTGAAAGTGAGTGAAATACCACAGTTTCATCAATACGGTTAATGAACTCGGGTCTAAATTCATTATGTAAAACACCCATGACTTTTGCTTTAAGCTCGTCATAGTCATTACTTCCCGCTTGCTCTTGAATGATATCTGAGCCCAAGTTGGAGGTCATAATGATAACCGTATTTTTAAAATCAACCGTACGCCCTTGGCCATCCGTTAAACGCCCGTCATCAAGGACTTGTAATAAAATATTAAACACATCTGGATGCGCTTTTTCTATTTCATCAAGCAAAATAACCGAATAGGGTTTACGACGAACAGCTTCGGTTAAATAACCACCTTCTTCGTAACCTACGTACCCTGGAGGCGCACCGACTAGACGTGCGACTGAGTGTTTTTCCATAAACTCAGACATATCTATACGCACCATGGCACTTTCGGTATCAAACATATAGCCTGCTAGTGCCTTGGTAAGTTCTGTTTTACCAACCCCTGTAGGCCCTAAAAATAAGAACGAGCCAATTGGACGATTGGGATCAGCAAGCCCTGCACGCGAACGACGAATGGCATTAGCCACCGCAACGACGGCCTCATCTTGACCAATGACTTTGTTATGTAACTGCTCTTCCATTTGTAATAGTTTTTCACGTTCACCTTGGAGCATACGCGCCACTGGGATCCCGGTCCAACGTGATAAAATTTCTGCAATTTCATCTTCGCCCACCTGATTTTTAAGCAAGCTCATTTCTTGCATTTCTGCTTGTGATGCTAAATCGAGTTTGCGCTCAAGCTCAGGTATACGTCCATATTGCAGTTCAGACATACGCTGCAAGTCACTTGCTCTGCGAGCCACTTCTAAATCAAGTCGTGCCTGCTCTAGCTCAGCTTTAATAACCTGCGTGCCTTGTAAAGACGCTTTTTCTGCATTCCATACTTCATCTAGTTCACGGTATTGCCCTTCAAGCTCAGTGATCAGCTCGACCATTTCTGTACGGCGCTTTTGACTTGCTTCATCTTTCTCTTTGGCCAATGCGTTATCTTCAATTTTTAATTGGATAATGCGACGCTCTAATTTATCTAAAGCTTCTGGCTTTGAATCAATTTGCAAGCGAATAGAAGAGCCCGCTTCGTCAATTAAATCGATTGCTTTATCGGGTAATTGGCGATCACTAATATAACGATGCGATAACTGCGCTGCGGCAACGATTGCAGGGTCGGTGATCTCCACTGAATGGTGTAATTCGTAACGCTCTTTCAAGCCACGCAGAATAGCAATGGTGTCTTCTACTGAAGGCTCTTCTATTAATACCTTTTGGAAACGGCGCTCAAGCGCAGCATCTTTTTCAATGTATTTACGGTATTCATCTAAAGTGGTTGCGCCTACGCAATGGAGTTCACCGCGTGCTAAGGCAGGTTTTAACATGTTACCCGCATCCATAGCGCCATCACTTTTACCAGCACCAACAATGGTATGAATTTCATCAATAAATAAAATAACTTGTCCTTCTTCTTTAGCCAACTCATTAAGTACTGATTTTAAACGCTCTTCAAATTCACCTCGGTATTTTGCACCAGCAACTAATGCGCCTAAATCAAGTGATAATACGCGCTTGTTTTTTAAGCCCTCAGGCACTTCACCATTAATAATACGCTGTGCAAGCCCTTCAGCTATGGCTGTTTTACCCACCCCTGGCTCACCAATTAACACAGGGTTATTTTTGGTACGGCGTTGTAATACTTGAATAGTGCGGCGAATTTCATCATCACGACCGATTACAGGGTCAAGCTTACCTTGCTCTGCACGCTCAGTTAAATCGATGGTGTACTTTTCAAGTGCTTGGCGTGTTTCTTCCGCATTAGGATCGTCAACTTTTTGGCCACCACGAATCGCCTCAATTGCCGTTTCAACCTTACTCGCAGTAATGTTAAGTGCTTTAAAAACACTGCCAAGCGGACCTTTATCTTCACACGCAACTAATACAAACAACTCACTTGAAATGTATTTATCTTTACGCTTTTGGGCGTATTTATCACATAGGTTTATCAGTGACACCATGTTATTTGACAACTGTACATCGCCACCAACACCTTCCACTTTAAATAACTTTTCTATCTCTTGTGATAATTTAGTGTTGAGTTCATCAACGCTGATGCTCATTTGTGCAAATAGTGCACGTACACTTGAGCCGCTTTGTTTTAACAAAGCGTACATTAGATGCACAGGTTCAATAAATTGATGATCGCGACCTAGCGCTAATGATTGCGCATCTGAAAGCGCAGACTGAAATTTACTTGTAAATCTATCTAAACGCATGGGGGTTTACCTATAAAAAAACGAATTACTTAATAGATGGGTATGTTAGCGGGTTTGTTCAAGGTATTGTGGGAAAAATAATCACCTAATGATTATTTACTTGCGCCAGATCAAACTTGCCATACGACCGGTTTGGCCATCGCGCCGATAAGAAAAAAACAAGTTAGCTTGAGTTACAGTGCAATATTCCCCCCCGCTAATGTTTATAACGCCCTGTTGATTAAGTAAAATAGTTGCTATTAGATAGATATCAGCTAAATACTTTTCATTATTTTGAGCTTTGAACGCGCTGTGCATTAGGGGGTTATTTGCTGTAAATAACTCGACTACCTCTTGGCCTACTTGAAATTGATTAGCCCCTATTGCAGGACCTAACCAAGCATGTATATTTGCCGAGGTATTTTTAAAACATGCCAGCGTATTGTTTATCACCCCTTGCTCTAACCCTCGCCAACCGGCATGAATTGCGGCCACTTCTTGCCCGTCACTCGATGAGAGTAAAATAGGTAAACAATCAGCAGTCATTATGGCTAAAGGTTGATTGCGTAATTGCGTATATAACGCATCGCCTGTGAGTATTTGATTGGGGTCAAATCGCTCATCCACTGTAATTACATCAGCGCTATGAACCTGATTTAACCAAATTGCCGGTTTAGGCAAATGAGCATTTACACGTGCTCTGTTATTTAATACATCTTGGCTGTTATCACCTACATGCAACCCTAAATTCAAACTATCGAATGGAGGCTGAGATACGCCCCCTTCACGTGTAGTACTCAATGTATCTACACCATGAAGAGATTGCCATGTAGCTGATAAGCCAAACATTGTTAACTCGCTATATCAGGGTTTGCTTTTGTGTCTTCGCGCAATGCTTGAGTCATTTGGACCATATCATCAGGGATAGGCGCTTGCCAGGTCATCATTTCACCGGTGATTGGATGCGCAATACTTAATTTAACGGCATGAAGCGCTTGGCGTTTAAAGCTACGCAGTAACTCAAATAACTCAGGCGTTGCCCCTTTTGGTGGACGAGGACGACCGCCATAAGATTGATCGCCAATTAATGGGTGGTTTAAGTATGCCATATGCACACGAATTTGGTGTGTACGCCCTGTTTCAAGACGTAAACGCAAACGTGTATGGGCGCGGAATTTTTCGGCAACACGGTAATGCGTAATAGCTGGTTTACCCATTTCATGTACTGCCATATGCGTACGCTGCGTAGCATGACGACCAATTGGTTTTTCAACCATACCACCGGCTGTCATAGTGCCATTACATAACGCTTCATATTCACGTGTAAAGTTTTCGCGCTTTTGCAGTGCTTTAACTAAATGTGTTTGTGCCTGAATCGTTTTAGCAACAACCATTAAACCTGTTGTGTCTTTGTCTAAACGATGCACAATACCCGCTCGTGGTACGTTAATAATTTCCGGATAGTAGTGTAATAAAGCATTTAACACCGTACCATCAGGGTTACCTGCGCCAGGATGAACCACTAATCCCATTGGTTTGTTGATCACTAAAATATCATCGTCTTCATAAACGATGTTTAATTTGATATCTTGTGCTTCGTATTCACGAGGTGCTTCTATTGTTGTTTCAACAGCTACAACTTCACCACCGAGTAGTTTTTCACGCGGGGTGTTGAAAATTTCACCATCAACGGTGATTTTATCATCTAAAATCCACGTTTTTATCCGTGATCGTGAATAATCAGGGAACAATTGTGCTAATACTTGGTCTAGACGTTTACCACCTAAGTCTGTTGGGACCTCGGCTTGGAGAGATATTTGCTCTGACATTAGTAACTTTACCCAATTTACCAGTGCAAGCTTTGCTTGACTGGGTTAGAATCGCTTTTAATAAAAGCATAACATAATACGCATAGTTTACTCGGTTTTACCCACTTGGCCTAGCCGAAGACATCGAAGGTAACAAATAAAATGATAAATAAAATAGGGAAACGTGCATTCGCCATTGTTTTTTCAGTTTCAGTGCTTAGTTTAGGGGCCTGCTCGTCTGCACCTGACCAAGAAGATATTCAACGCGTACCCAACAGATCGGCACAAGCACTATACGAAGATGCAAAACAAACGCTTGATTCTGGTTTATACGCTCGTGCAATTGAATTATTAACGGCAATTGATTCTCGCTACCCGTTTGGTCCGTTTTCAAAACAAGTCCAAATGGATTTAGTGTATGCACATTACCAATCAGGTAATACAGAGCAAGCGCTTGCTACAATCGACCGTTTTATTCGCTTAAACCCAAACCACAAAGATTTAGATTACATGTACTACATGCGTGGCTTGGTTAATATTAAGGCGGATAAAAATGCTTTCCAAGAATACTTTGGTGTAGACAGAGCTGACAGAGATGCTAAACGCACCCGTGTTGCTTATACCGACTTATCAACTTTGGTTAAACGTTTTCCAGAAAGTGATTATGCGCCAGAAGCAAAACGTCGTTTAGTTTGGTTATTAAACCGCATGGCACGTTATGAGTTAAAAGTGGCAACTTACTATTACGAACGTGAAGCCTATTTAGCAGCCGCAAATCGCGGTAAATATGTGGTAGAGCACTACTCACAAAGTAGTTATCTTGATGCGGCACTCGCCATGATGGAAAAAAGTTACGAGAAGCTTGGCTTGACTGAACTAAGTCAGCATGCAGAGCAAACGCGTAAATTTAATAGCAGAAATAAATAACACGAAAAAGGCGCTAGTTATAAAATTAGCGCCTTTTTTACGAGGTTTACTCGACTATATAGCCTCTTCATCCTCTTCTGCAGTACGAATTCGAACCACACGTTCTACGTCAGTGACAAATATTTTACCATCACCGATTTTGCCAGTTTGTGCTGTTTTAACAATAACATCAATAGCACGTTCTACGTCTTCATCACCGAGCACAATATCTAGTTTTACTTTAGGTAAAAAGTCAACCATGTACTCAGCACCACGGTATAGCTCTGTGTGGCCTTTTTGACGCCCAAACCCTTTTACTTCACTTACTGTCATACCCGTAATGCCTACATCAGATAATGCTTCACGCACATCATCGAGCTTAAACGGTTTAATGATTGCTTCTATTTTTTTCATAGTAATTACTTTTGAAAGCTTCAGTTGCCTCGATTTTAGACAATCATGAGGTTCATAGCAAACAAAGAGATTGAATAGCACCGGTGAAAAATAATCATGGTATGATTATTTTAATAAAAATAACTATACTAAAACATCACCGAGTTAATGAGATTTATATGAAAACTAAGCACCGTGGATTTACCCTATTAGAGTTAATGGTCACCGTGGCCATTGTTGGCATTATAGCCACTATTGCGTTGTGGAACAGTAGCGATATGCTGGAAGAAAACCGAGGTGAAAATTTTTTATTAGAACTTAAACGTAATATTAGCTTTGCACGCTCACAAGCGGCTAGTACCGATGAGATCGTAATTGTGTGCGCTGCTCCAGGTACAAAAGTAAAAAGTGATGATAAAACCCTAACTTGCTCAAGTAAATGGGATGTTGATCAAATAATTATTACCTTTATAGATGCTAATAATAATGGCCAATATAATAATGAAACAGATAGCTTGATCAGAGTCATGGAGGAAATTAGTCCTAATGATCGCGTTTCATTTACAGATACCCGTATACGATTTAATACCAGCGGACGTATAACTACAAATCCTGGGAACTTCATATTTTGTCCTAACGGCGACAACAAAAACCAAAAAGCGTTAACATTAACGCAATCAGGCACCGCTTTTTATTTAGGGGATACCACAGAGAGCTGTGGTTAAAAGCCATTTCATACTTTGTCGTTTTTTTGATTGTTTACTAAACTAATATAATGGACTGTTCAATGAAAGGCTTCAGGGATGAAGTTAATTATAAGTGCTCACAAAAATGGTGGCGTTACATTATTAGAATTACTAGTAACCATTTCAGTTATAGCGATACTAAGCCAACTCTCATTATGGTTTTTTCCTGATTTCTTGGCGCTCAATCGCGCAGATAACCAGATTAATCTATTACACAGAAACATTAATTATGCACGTCTTTATGCAATAGAAAATAATAGCTACGTCACTCTATGTGCCTTGAAAAATAATGAGTGTTTAGAAGATGATTGGGACAATCAGGTGTCACTTTTTATTGATAACGACAAGTCAACCTCTTTAGATGATGACGAGCGCCTTATTAGTACCTTTGAACATATCCATCCCTCTGATAGCTTAGAGTATCCTCGGGATGCCATCACTTTTAGACCCGATGGCTCTTTAAACGGCTTTCAAAACGGTACTTTTATCTATTGCCCAAATAACGAAAAAGCAAGCCTTGAGGGGCTTGCTCTGTCAATAAGTCAAACTGGGCGAATACGAATAAAATCTACTAACAAATGCCAAAAATAACTAATGTTATCTACCCCAGCAATAGTTGATGTCGGTATTGCCTTTACTACCCGTTGCTCCTTTTAAGCCAACGTCATTAATGGTTAATGACGTGCAATCAGCATCCCCTTTCACAGCACCAGCAATGGGTTTAGCAGTGATTGTAAATTCATTGCTATTAACCACATTAATTGTTAGCTCAAAATGACCGTTTTCAGTTTTACTTTGAATACCTAAGTCGCTAAACGAAGTTGAATATGCTCGGTTATCCACAAAGTATTGCTCTTGCTTGTTTGCCGCATCTAAAAGCGCAGAAGCGGCTTCTGCGCGTGATGCCCTTTTTATATATTCACTGTAATTAGGCACTGCAATGGCGGCAATGATGCCAACAATCGCAACGGTGATCATTAACTCAATTAATGTAAATCCTTGTTGTGTCTTATTCATATACAGCCCTTAATTGTTGATCTCATCGTTTTCTTCACGCTTATAAATATATGTTTGCTGCGTTTTAAAACCAAAGCCAATGGGTTGTTTATC
This sequence comes from Pseudoalteromonas sp. SM9913, assembly GCF_000184065.1. Lineage (NCBI taxonomy): Bacteria > Pseudomonadati > Pseudomonadota > Gammaproteobacteria > Alteromonadales > Pseudoalteromonadaceae > Pseudoalteromonas > Pseudoalteromonas sp. SM9913. The sequence continues at coordinate 1,062,175 of NC_014803.1, read as the reverse complement.
ATTCACTAGCTTAATTTTACCATCTACCACTTTTAAGCCAGGTCCTGTAATTTCTATTGGCTTAAGTGGATTTTCAGCTTGTTCCCCTTTGATCCCAGGACCAATTAGAAAAAACTGGCTCTCTTCGATAACATCTTCCTCTGGATTATCATCACATTTTCCATCATTGTTAGAATCAGCACAGGAATTAGTCGCACCAAAATAAAGCTGTGGTGTATCTGGCACATCATAACTGGTTGCAAATTTTAGTTGTTCATACACTTTAGTACCGTAATGCAAATGAAAAGCATAAAGTGCGCCGCCACCGCCACTTAAAGAACATTGATTCTCTACAACTTCATCAGATGCTGGCGTGAAAGAGGTAAAATAAGCAACCCCACCAACAACGGTAGCTGCAGCTAATGACTTTTCACCTTTCGCTAGCTCATAACGCCACCCTTTCTTTTTCGCCAGTTCAGCTTCAACAAGGGTGAAACCATCTAAGTCATCTAAAGTATTACCAAAGGGGTCACTATTCATCACCATTAAATCTGCAGGCACAATTGGCGCAGGAGCATTAGTTTTAAATGAACGCGTCAGAGTATTCTCATCACGGATCATAAACAATTGATCTTGCTCGTTTGTATTCGTTGGTTTTGAACGGTTACCGCTGCCAATAACAACTGCATCATAAGGAGTATCTAAACGAGTAATCACTTTATTACCATTAACCGTGGTCTCTGTTACTTTACTAAACAAAGTACGCGCAACCAATGGCTTATAAAAGAAGCGTCTATCTTGAGTATCTTGATTACTACCTAGCTCTGCAAGTTTGAAATGGCTAAACTCACTGCTATCTTCTCCAGGCATATCAATTCGCCAAATATTACCACCGGTATCTGAAGCATATATTCTGTCAATATAGCCATCATAATCTGAATCAAGCGTAGTTAAATCAGCAGCAATGCTGTGTTTACCTTTAAAGCCATTACTGTCTGGGGTTAACGCCCAAACTAAGCTGCCTGTTTTTGCCTCAACAATATAAATACCACGCCCTTTTGAGTCCTCTGCTCTTATTGCCGCATCTTTATTTGTATCGTAACCCGCGCCAAACACAAGCAAAGGCTTATTACCAAAAGCTTTAATATAAGCTATTTGTGGCTTTGACCACGTTTGTGCCAATTCAGTAAAGTCGCCTTTACCCCCTTCAATTGGTTTGCTCCAAAGACGTTTTGGCTGATTAGGATTTGTAATATCTAAACCATAGTAGTTTTTACCACCACGGCGCATTCCAGCAAAAGCCCATACCTCGTCTCCTTTGCTAGCATCTATAATACCGTCATTCAAACCTTCACTATTTAAGCTTTTATTACTAAAGTAGACACTGATAGGGCCATCCATACCATATACTTTACTATCTGCTTGTTTATTTCTAAGTGGTTTAATAATGTCAAACAGTGCTGAAGGTATAAATGCCCAACTTTCACTTACAGTCTCACCGGCATCTTTAAACATATGTAAGAAGCCAGCATTTGTCCCTATGAGGATGCGAATATCATCATTACCATAATCAATTGCAATTGGTTTTGAATGCAAAGGATCACCAAATATATCAGCGCGTTGGTCTTGTGATGAGCCATCTTTGTCCTCATCATCAACATCTACTCCTCTTGCCCAATTAACATCTTGAGTGGATAAGGTCAGCGGGTTATTAACAATGCCACTGAGAATGTCACTAACAGCCGAAGTATCAAAACTAATAATCGAGCCTTGATTCTCCGTAAATAAATTACGAGCAAGTGGATCTATGGTGCTTAAATAATGGTTTACCCCCCCCTGCGCAACCGCGTTACCATCAGCGGGTTGGCCCGCAGGTAACCAAAATGTTTTTGCCTCTTTTGAAATTAAACCGTCACTATTAAGGGCTTGTTTGTTGGTTGCATCGACTATTTGGCTGCCCGATACCTTTAACTTTTTCAGGTTACCACGCCAGCGCGCCCCGGTTTCTGGATAAAACATAGCAAAATAAATAGCATCACGACTTCGAGTTTGATCTACATTGTTACTCGCCACTGACGGCGATGAAAAACTGTCATTTACTTCACGAATACGAGAAATCGTATTTTTAAGTGCATCAGATAGTTGCGCAGCTGTATTCGCATGTAAGTATTGCCCACCACCGTAATCTGCAGTCTCAGTAAGTAAGTTTTTACCTGAGTCACTCATACCCGTACCAAAACCGATAGGAAATACACGTCCTATGTCAAGTACATTCTTAGTTTTGCTATACAAGTCAACTTTTACATCATCTGTACCGTGAATAATTTTTGCTAGCGCCGCCAAATAGCTGTTACTAACAGCAGGCGGATTACCAGAGAAATAACTATTATGAAGGTTGTATATATCATTATTTCTATTTGAATCGTTGGTTGGATCGCCGTCTGTCATTAAAATAATATTAATACTGTTATCACACCTAAGTGGCTCGCCAGTAACAGGCGCAAAGGGTGATTTATATATCCCTGATGACTCTGCTGTAAAATCTCGTTCATTAGTATTTCCCCCGTAATATACGTTTTGTCCCGTGATATACAGGTAGGCTTCCCAGAGTGTTTCTGTTAATGGAGTTGAACCACTTGCAGGTAACTCTTCTACTTTATTTAGTAAAAATGACTTTTCAGCCCCTACTCTGGCTAAAACATACCCACCATTACTACCATTAAAGCGCATTAAACCAAATTCAATATCATCGTTATCGTTCACTAATTGGGTGATAGCATTTTGCGCAACTCTTAAGCGGCTATCACTACATGTGGGTTCATAATTGTAGTAACTAGTTCTTTTATAACATTGCTCATTTCGTTTATAACTGTCTTTACTTTCAAAGCAATCAACCTCGTAATAACTATTACCGCTTCTTTTATAACAGGCATCACCATCATTTACATCCCATGCCATACTTCCCGATGTATCAAAAATCATGATTACGCGAGGCTTTTCATTGGTTTGTACATTATGATTAACATACAGCTCTATATCTTCAGCGCCTGCTGACATGCTAAGCATTATTCCTATTAAAGAAATGAGTGCTTTATTTAGTATCAGTTTCATTTTAAATCCCCTTGCTTAGGCTAGCCATCTCTTGGGCTACGCCTGTCACAATTGTTAGTTGGTGCTTACTTTTAGAGCCATACTCAATAGTTGTTGAAACTTGTACCATGTTGCATGAGATCCCAGCTGTAAAACTAAAACGACGAGGACATTCTAAATCAAGCACGCCTTTATTTAAGTTAATCATTCTACTTTGCATATCATTATGTTCGGCTATAACCATGCCTTTTTCATTGCCAGACGCCATGGTAGTTACTTCCTCTGGCGTTAAAAAAAATTGATTTGTTGCACCATTGCTCGCTTCATCGGCAATCATGCGCTGCACTTCGCCGATAAGTTCATTTTCGGCAACTTCTCGCTCTTGTGCTGAATTAGTAATTTTAATATCTATACTACTGCTACTCATTAACGTCACTGCAATACCTGTAACGGCTATGACCATTATTAGTGCAGTGATAAGCACCACACCTTGCTGTTTATTTTTCATCGGGATTAAATACGCCATAAATTTGCTCCCACGTTATTTAAACGGATAGTTGTTGTGAATACAGTACGTCTAAAGTTATCTGAAAAAGTAAGGGTGCGTTTATTAGCATCTTCCCCTAATACATAGGTTTGGTTTTTGAGTGTAATACCTGGATCAGGTTGCAGTGCTCTAATCAATAAAAAAACTTGTACCGTTAAAATACCTTTGCGGTTTTCCCAGTCTGTGGCTGTCATGTTATTAATGCTTTTATAGGTATCCACGCGACTGTCGGTGGTGGTATCTAAACCAAACACAAAACGCATATTCTCCACGCCTTCCATTATAGTTTCTGTATTCATAGAACCAGCTACTAAACGTTTTCGCATGAGTGCGGGTACAGTAATACTTTTATTATTGACTGTATAAGTTTGCTCAGCAATATAATAACTATGATGGCTGTAAGGCCAAACACTGGCATTAACATTTAAACTATCAGGGTCGATAACACCTCGAACAAAGCGTGCATTTTCTTGCTCAGCAATAAAGTAATTCTCATCACTTTGCGTTTCATTAACACCTGCGGCATCAACTTCTAGTTGGTGACCTTGTAAAAACTTAACCTGTAAAATATCAGTACCCGCTAAAGGGTTATTAACACAATTAAGTTCACTTGAACTTGCCGCTGTTTTTGCATAAAGGGTTTTAAAATTACTGCTGCTGGTTAAATCAGGAAAGCTGCCATTGTTGAGACCTTCGAAGCAATCACCTGTAGGATTTGTTAATGATGATGTATTTATTGCAGTAAACGAATCATCATAAAATGTTCCCCAAAAGCCTACTTGTTCTATATCGCGTTGCATAATATTAATGGCTAATCGACCAGACTCTTGCAGCTCACCTATTGTCATCGTATCGCGGGTCGTCACTTTCATACCAATATAGGTAAACATTACGCCACCCAAAATTAATCCCCCTATAAATAAAGAGATCATCATTTCAATGAGTGTAAAACCAGCTTGCTTCATCTTAGCTCCTAACGTAAATGTAGCTAGTAAGTACAACTAAACGGCGCCTTTTATCTGCTACACCACAGCTAATTTTGCCTGTTGCTTCACTCGCCTTAAATTCTTGACGACCCTGCCAAGAAACAATGACCTCAATATTAAACGCCTTACCGCCAGAGCCTGCTACCGACTCTGGATTAATACATACGGTGGCACCATCAAGTGATCCCGTATTTTCGCGGGCACGAATAGCACGCTTCCACTGCTCTATATCTAAACTCGCAATTTGTGCATTACTGCATGAACTTGTAAAACAGGTTGTAGAGGAATTAATACTTGTCTCGCTGGTAAACTCAAGGTCGTATAATGTAGCTAGTTGCGGTGTGTCATTAGCCCGTATTCGTTGAATAATATCATTACCAAGCGCAACAGCAGCGGCACGTTGCATTGAGTCAAAACTAGCTTGCTTAGCTTTAGCTTGTAAGGCAACGGCCCCTAATAAACCAAAGCTAAGAATAATAAACGCAATCAGGACCTCAATAAGGGTAAAACCTTTTTGCAATTTAAACGTGCTCAAAGACATAGTAAAACCAAATAATAATTATCTGATACTAAGTGTATGCAATAAAAAAATAGATTCAACTAGGACCACGACCAACGGTTAATTATGTTGATAAGCGGTTAATAGGTCGGTGTGCTAAAGTACGCTTTTTACGCTTTTGAGCGCTCGACGACTAACAGCTAAAAAAGGTGAACACCCTTTGAGTTCAATAACATGTTGATGGTTTTTAAGTGTATGGAGTGCCAAAATTTTATTTTTATTCACTAAGGTATTTCGATGAATTCGCAATATGTGACGAGGATATTGCATTTCAAGTTGCTTTAAACTGTCTTCAATTAGAGCCTCCCCACCATCGAACACAACTTTGGTATACTTTTCCTGTGCATAAAAATAAAAAACATTTTCTATTTTTATACTTCTTACGGTGCCTGCTAATTGATAGGTTATTTTTTCTGTTTGTTGTTGTTGCAGGTGTACTCTGTTTAAACGTCCTAGCTGTTGTAATGCATGTTGCAAACTTTTTTCTGATATAGGTTTTACCAAATATCCGGCTGCATTTAACTGCATCGCATCAAGTGCATGCTCAGGATGAGCGGTTATAAAAATAATCGCCGGAGGTACCGCTAGATCATTGAGTTGATTGGCCACTTCGATGCCATTTAAGCCTGGCATATCAATATCTAAAAACACTAAATCAGGCTGCTGCTTTTTCATTTGTGTTAAAGCGTCGTTGCCATTACTAGCCTCTCCTTGCACATGAATGGATGTATGGTTCTCAGCGAGTAAACGCTTCAATCGTGCCCTTGCTAAGGGTTCATCATCTACAATCAATACATTCATAACGTATTCTCTGCTTGTTTTGGGATGACTACTTTGACTCTAAATTGATTATCTTTGTTGGTTATTGTCAGTTGCGCCCGACCTTTATAATAAATACTTAAACGAGAACGAATATTATCAAGAGCCATACCGTTATGCTCTCTAGTATTTTCAGTTTCAGTAGGTACAGGATTAGTTACAATTAAGGTTAAATAATGTGTTGTCACATGCAGTTCAATACTTATAGTAGCACCACTTTGGCTTGGCTCAATGCCATGACATACTGCGTTCTCTACCAAAGGTTGTAATGTTAGATATGGAATATAGAGCGCAGGGAGATGTTCTGGTAATAACCACTCAACCTTTAAGCGCTCTGCAAAGCGCCATGATTCAAGCGCAATATACTGTTTAGTTAATGTTATTTCATCACTGAGTAATACACTTTGACCTGAACGCATTGCAGCTTGAGACAGCGCTGCTAGTGCTAAAATTGCATGCTCTGCAGCCTCAACGTCATGATGCGTTAATTCTGCCGCCGTATTCAAGCTATTATATAAAAAGTGGGGTCGGATCCGTGCCTGCAAAGCATCAAGTTCTGCACGAGAAAGTGCTTTGGTTTGCTGCTCTTTTTCAAAATGAATAAGCAAAAATTGTACAAACAGTAAGGTAAGCAAAAATACAATAATGCAATTACGCAGCACAAAAAACGTCAGTTGTTTTTCGTTTTCAATATCAAAAGCAATATGAGAAAACACCAGACTAAATACAGCAGTACTGAGACTATATGAAGCAATAAAAAAACTGATCTGAATAAACTGAGTCTGTTTTGCGAGTAATCGACGACAAAGATATAAAAAAGAGGTACTGACCAGCACAGTTACATGGAGAAACAAACTGATCGCCCCCAAATGCAGCCATATGTCATCGCCAGCATTAGGAGCAAAAGCTAATATAATAGCCACAACCTGTGTTACTACGAGGGATGCAAGCACACCACGCTCATTAAAAAGGGCCGAAAAAAGTAACGCATCTGGTGACAGTTGCTTACCCATTCGACCCTCCTTTTATGATTTATCTCTAAATTAACGCAGCTCTACTGGTACAGCAAAAACAATGTTTTCTTCTTCACCAGGATTTTCTGTTACTTGGTTACCACCGAGCTCTTTTAAGCGGGTAATCACTTGCTGCACTAGCACTTCAGGTGCTGAGGCGCCTGCGGTAACCCCCACACTATTGATACCATCAAACCATGACGCTTCAACATTGCTGGCATCGTCAATTAAGTACGCACGCGTACCCATTTTATCAGCTAGTTCTCGTAAACGATTGGAGTTAGAGCTATTTTTAGCGCCTACAACCAATAGCACATCGACTTTGTCTGCTAAGTCACGTACTGCATCTTGACGGTTTTGAGTTGCATAACAAATATCATCTTTACGCGGACCATCAATAGCAGGAAACTTGCTGCGTAAAGCATCAATCACATCCGCAGTATCATCTACCGACAAGGTTGTTTGGCTGCAATAAAAAAGGTTATCTGCATTCTTAACATCAAGCTTTAACACGTCATCAACGGTTTCAACTAGGTAAATGCCACCTTGTTGATTGTCGTATTGACCCATAGTGCCCTCAACCTCGGGGTGTCCATGGTGACCAATTAAAATGCATTCAATGCCTTTTCTGCTGGCACGGGTAACTTCCATATGCACTTTAGTCACTAACGGGCAGGTTGCATCAAATACTTTAAGCTCACGGCGTTTTGCTTCACTGCGTACAGCCTGTGATACACCATGAGCACTAAATATAACAATACTGTCATCCGGTACCTGATCAAGCTCTTCAACAAACACAGCGCCGCGATTTTTTAAGCCATCAACCACATAACGATTGTGTACCACTTCATGGCGCACATAGATTGGTTTTTCAAAAATATCTAAAGCGCGCTCAACAATGCTAATTGCGCGGTCAACACCGGCGCAAAAGCCTCGTGGATTAGCTAATAATATTTCCATTAACCTTGCACCTCAATAATATCAACTTCAAACGTTAAGCGCTGGCCCGCTAATGGGTGATTAAAATCGATAGTAACTGACTCGCCTTGCACTTCACGCACCAAACCCGGAAGCTCGGTGCCATCAGGTTGAGTAAACGCAATAATAGCACCTACTTTAGCCGGCGTTTCTACACCAAACTTACTACGATCTACATAATAAATATTATCTGGGTTTGGTTGACCAAAGGCATCTTCCGGCTCAAGCTCAAATGTTTTGCTCTCACCGGCCGTTAGGCCAAGTAAACATTTTTCAAAATTAGCGGTTAAGCTGCCATCACCCATAGTGAGCTTAGCCGGCTTGTTATGCACTTTCGTTGAGTCAGCGGCAGAGCCATCTTCTAGTTTAATAGAAAAATGAAAAATAACGTCTGAGTTTTCACCAATTACAGCTTGGCTCATGCTTTATGCTCCTTTGGATTTTCGCCGGTAAAGGCGTCAAATAGTAATAATGCAGCACCAATACAAATAGCGCAGTCTGCAATATTAAATACGGGAAAATGTGAGTCTTCGTAAAACACATGTAAAAAATCAATAACGTAACCATAAGCAATGCGGTCGTACAAGTTACCAATAGCACCGGCTAAAACTAACGAGTAAGCACCACATAATACTTTATTAGACGCTGGAAGACGTTTTAACCACCACACCAACAAACAACTAATCGCGATTGCTATTGCACTTAAAAACCAACGCTGCCAGCCACCCGCTTCGCTTAAAAAGCTATAGGCTGCACCGTAGTTATGTACATAAGTGATGCTAAAAACAGGCAGTAAATTAATTGACTCACCATAAGCCATGGTGTTTACAACCAGTGTTTTACTGGCAAAGTCTATTACAAGCAGTAATAGACTCAACCAAAGCCACACTAAACCACTTTTTTGGGTTAGTTTGCTCACTAAAAACAACTCCTAAGCGAATTGACGCTTTTCACCTTCACCGTCAACGTTACTTACACAACGACCACAAATTTCGGGATGAGCAGGCTCAACACCTACATCTTCACTGTAATGCCAACAACGTTCACACTTTTTAGCATCTGTTGCTGATACGCTAATGTATAAGCCATCAATTTCAGTAGTTTGTGAATCTGCAGGTTGACTGTCTACCTCGGTAACGTTAACCGCAGAGGTTAACAACACAAAACGTAGCTCATCGCCTAACGCCGCAAGTTTTGCTGCAAGCTCTTTGCTGGCAAACAGGTTTACGGTTGCTTGTAATGTTGCGCCAATCACATCTTCTTTACGTGCAGCTTCTAACAGACGGTTCACTTCGTCACGCACATTTAAAATAGCTTGCCAGTCTTCATTACTAAACTTGGTCGTTGTTGGTGCTTGTAATCCCTCATACCATGTTGAAGTAAATACATAGTCACTGCGCTCACCTGGAAGTGCTTCCCAAATTTCTTGCGCTGTAAAGCTCATGATTGGCGCCATCCAGCGAGTCATAGCTTCAGCAATATGATAAAGCGCTGTTTGACAAGAACGACGTGCATGGCTGTCGCTTTTTGCCGTGTACTGACGGTCTTTTATAACGTCTAAGTAGAACGAACCAAGCTCACCGGTACAGAAGTTCATTAGCTTTTGCGTTACTAATAGCATTTGGTAGCTATCGTAAGCCGCTAAAATATCATCTTGTAACTGTGCTGCGCGCCCTACAATCCACTTATCAAGCTCAACCATATCATCAACAGCAACTTGATCCGTTTTTGGATCAAAACCACTTAGGTTAGCAAGTAAGTAACGGCTGGTGTTACGAATACGACGGTAACGATCTGCCGAACGTTTGAATATTTCATCGGATACGGTCATTTCTGCTGTGTAATCAGTTGATGCTACCCATAAACGTAAAATATCAGCGCCCAGTTTATTCATCACATTTTGTGGCGAAATAACATTGCCTAATGACTTAGACATTTTGCGGCCGTTTTCATCAACCGTAAAGCCATGCGTAAGCACTTGCTTGTATGGTGCATGACCATTAATTGCCACTGAAGTCATCATTGATGACATAAACCAACCACGGTGTTGATCAGAACCTTCAAGGTATAAATCTGCAGGACCAACTAAATCTTCACGCGCATCAACAACACAGGCATGAGTCACACCTGAGTCAAACCACACATCTAGCGTGTCTTGTACTTTCATGTACTGTTTAGCGTCTTCTTCACCTAGCAAAGTAGCAGGCTCTAGGTCATACCATGCTTGAATACCTGATTTTTCGACAAGTACTGCAGCTTGTTCAATCAGCTCTTGAGTATTTGGGTGTAATGCACCCGTGTCTTTATCAACAAACAATGCAATAGGTACACCCCACGTACGTTGACGCGAAATACACCAATCAGGGCGGCCTTCAACCATGTTGGCAATACGGCTTTCGCCCCATTCAGGTAACCATTGAGTATTTTTAATTTCAGCCAGTGAATCTTTGCGTAAGTTAGCCTGATCCATGCTAACAAACCATTGTGGTGTGGCACGGAAGATAATAGGCGTTTTATGGCGCCAACAATGTGGGTAGCTATGAGTTAATGCATGATGATGCATTAAGGCATTATTTTCTTTTAATACCTCAATTACACTCGCATTGGCTTTAAACACATGTTGACCGGCAAATAATTCAGTGTCAGGTAAGTACACTCCGTTTGCGCCAACTGGGTTAGCTACTTCAAGATTATACTCAAGGCCTGCCACGAAATCTTCTTGACCATGACCAGGTGCAGTATGTACAACACCCGTACCAGAATCTGTGGTTACGTGTTCAGCTACAATAACCGGTACGTTAAAGTCATAAAATGGGTGTGCAACGTTTAAGTTTTCAAGTGCTGCACCTTTAACATAGCCAAGGATATGGAAGTGGTTAAAGCCAAAACGATCCATCGCATCTTTAACAAGCTCAGAACCTAAAATCAGACGCTGCTGAGCACCTTCATCGTCTACTTGTACTAGCGCGTATTCTAAATCAGCATGCACAGCAACCGCACGGTTAGCTGGCAAAGTCCACGGTGTCGTAGTCCAAATAACAGTCCCTACACTGCCAGTGCCTTGATGACCATCAGCTAAGTTAAACGCATTTACTACTGCGTCTTGATCAGCAAAAGTAAAACGTACATCGATAGCTGGCGATTGTTTATCTTGGTATTCAACTTCTGCTTCTGCTAATGCAGAGCCACAATCTGTACACCAATGCACAGGTTTTGCGCCTTTATGTAGATGGCCATTTTTTATAATGCGACCTAGTACACGAATTGCATTGGCTTCAAAGTCAAAGTTCATGGTTAGGTAAGGCTTATCCCAATCACCAAAAACGCCTAAACGTTTAAAGTCTACTTTTTGACCTTCCACTTGCTTTTTAGCATAGGCACGACATTTTTCGCGAAATTCTGCAGCAGTTACCTTAACACCGGGTTTACCGACTTTTTTCTCAACCATTAACTCGATTGGTAAACCATGACAGTCCCAACCCGGTACGTATGGCGCATCGAAGTCTGATAAGGTTTTAGACTTAACAATAATATCTTTTAATATTTTATTTACTGAATGGCCTAAATGGATATCGCCGTTTGCATACGGAGGGCCGTCATGCAAAATGAAAGTTTTTTTACCTTTCTTTGCGCTGCGAATTTGACCATACAGGTCGTCTTCATACCATGCTTTAAGCATTTTTGGTTCACGTTGTGCCAAATTGCCACGCATTGGAAACATTGTTTCCGGTAAATTCAAAGTATGTTTGTAGTCGCTCATTAATCCTACTTTCCGTCTCTATCGGCTACCTAATTTAAACCAAAACACTGCTTAGCGGCGGCAACATCGGTTGCTATTTGTGCCGTCAGTTGTGTTAATGTCTCGAATTTTTTCTCGTTGCGGAGTTTTTCAATCAACTCCACATGCATAAATTGTCCATAAATATCTTGTGCAAAATCAAAAAGATGAACTTCTAATAAGGCACGAGTTCCATTAAACGTGGGTTTGTTTCCAATGTTAGCCACCCCAAAAACTTGCTTTCCTGCGATCATCACTTGAACCGCAAATACACCATTGACCGGACAAACTTGACGTTTTAGCGCAATATTTGCCGTTCTAAAACCCAGTTCGCGGCCTTTTTTCCAGCCATGAATAACACGTCCAGATATTGCATAATTATGCCCAAGCATAACTTTTGCACTAACTAGGTCACCTTCTGCAAGCGCCTCTCGTATCAAGGTGCTGCTTACTCTAGCATTTAATTGCCTAAAGCTGGCAGTGCTTTTAACACTCATTCCCGCTTGGGTGCCCATAGTTGCCAATAGACTAAAGTTACCTTGGCGCTGTTTACCAAACCTAAAATCATCACCAACCGTTAATGCTTTAACGCCCAGCTTTTTAATTAAAATATCGCTAACAAACTGCTCAGCATGCATGTTTGCAAAAGCCTGATTAAAGCTAATACAAATAACGCGTTCAATTCCTAAGTTACTCAATAGGCGTAGTTTATCACGCAGTCGAGTCAGCCTAGCCGGAGCGTTATTTTTTGCAAAAAACTCTTGTGGCTGAGGCTCAAATAACATTACGGTGCTGGGTAAATTATTTTCTTTTGCATCAGCTAAAAGCCCTTTTAATACGGCAGCATGACCCAAATGAACACCATCAAAATTACCAATGGTCAGCACACAACCAAAGTGTTGTGGGCGTATATTGTGTATACCTCTAATTAACTCCATGCCACCTAATGCCTTTTTCAGCGAGCGATAAAATGCGACCTCGGGCCGCAGAGTGTCCGATTATAATCTTTTTTTTAATTTGATTCAGTAATTGCTACACTTTTTATCGTATTTAGTCTAACACCCATCAAAAACAACATAAAAAAGTAACTAACAATCGCAATAATTAATAACACAACCAATAACATAACTTGTTCGCTAAAGTGCCAACTAACCCAGTCATATTGCCTACTAGTAAACCAAACCAATGCGCCCATTGTTATACTTGCCAACAAACACTTCAAAGTGAAGTAGCCACTCATGCTGGAAAACTGATAAACATTCTCTTTTTTAAGCTGTCGGTACAGTAAGTAGGCATTACAACTAGCCGACATAGAGGTTGCCAGGGCTAAGCCTAAATAGCCAATAAAGGGCGCCAGCATAATATTAAACACCATGTTAAGCACCAAAGTGACAATACCAATGCGCACCGGTGTTTTCGTATCTTGGCGAGAATAAAACCCAGGCGCCAACACTTTAATTAACATAAAACTGACTAATCCCACCGAGTAGGCAACCACCCCTAAGCTCACTGCCTTAACGTGATCAATGCCAGCCTCTTTAAACGCACCGTGATCAAACAGCACGGTAATAATCAACGGGCTAATAATCATCAACCCTATCATGGCCGGGAGCCCTAAAAAAATAACCAATCGCACTCCCCAATCTAGGGTATGTTGAAAGTCGCTACTTTTTTTACTGCTGTGTAATTTTGATAGCGCAGGTAAAATAACCGTCGCAATACCAATACCAAATAAACCAAGTGGGAATTCAATCAGTCTATCTGAGTAATACAGCCAAGCGATAGAGCCTGTCATCAATAATGAAGCTATTACCGTATCGAGTAATAAGTTAATTTGACTAATTGATACACCAAATAACGCTGGGAGCATTAATTTACGTACTTTTTTAACATTTTCGTCTTGCCAACCCCATCGCGGGCGGGCCAACATTTTTGCTTTATATAAAAACGGCAGTTGAAATAATAGCTGTACCACGCCCCCTAAAAATACGCCTATTGCTAATGCATATGCACCAACAGAAAATTGGTCATGCAATAAAATGGCACAACCAATAATAGAAACATTAAGTAATACAGGAGTAAATGCGGCAACTGCAAAACGGTTGTACACATTCATTACTGCGCCACTAAGCGCCACTAAGCTTACAAAAAATAAATAAGGAAAGGTCAGCTTTAATAGTGAACTGGCAAGCTCAAACTTTTCTGCGTCAGGGCCACCTTGCCACCAATCAATAAACCAACCAGTGCCGAATAAAGCAGCAATAACAGGTGACGCTATCACACCAAAGAGCGTCACTATCAGTAAAATAGTGCCTAACGTGCCGGCGGCTTGGGCAACAAATATTCTGACCTTCTCATCGCCTTGCTGCTGTTTAATTTCACTTAATACCGGTACAAACGCCTGTGCAAAAGCCCCTTCAGCAAATAAACGGCGTAAAAAATTAGGAATACGGTTTGCAAATAAAAACACATCGGCAGCAGCCCCTGCCCCCAACAAGTTAGCTACGACGGCATCTCGTACTAGCCCTAAAATACGCGAGATCATTGTCATTGCACTTACAATCATCCCGGAACGAAACAAACCTTTTGACACTATAAATCCATATTAAAAATCAGCAATTAAGTTAATTATGCCATAGTCTTTTTTATAAATCGCTTTAAAGCACTAGGCTCGAACCCCTTGCTTTGTTACAATAGCGGCATTAACTGCTAAAGCGGCAAATTGATGTTCGTTATAAGGAGCAGTTTTTCTTGGATTGTTAAAATTAAATTGACATTCATGATAAAAACAGGCATATTCCACGGCCTTTAATTTAAGCTTTATTTAAGATTGTTAGGAGCAAACCTTGGCTAACATCAAGTCTGCAAAAAAACGCGCTATCACAAGCGAAAAAAACCGTCAGCACAACGCAAGCCGTCGTTCAATGATGCGTACTTACTTCAAAAAAGTAATCGTAGCTATTGAAGCTGGCGATAAAGAAGCTGCACAGCAAGCTTTTTCTGTTGCTACACCTATCCTAGACCGTTACGCAACTAAGGGTCTAATCCACAAAAACAAAGCTGCTCGTCATAAGAGCCGTTTAGCTGCTAAAATTAAAGCGCTATAATTTGTTTTTGCAAGATTAAAAAAACCGGCTTTTGCCGGTTTTTTTTTGCCCAAAATAAATACGCTTTTTAAACGTTATCGAGCTCTGGATAAAACTTTTTCAGCATCGCCGCAATTTTCTTCGGAGAAAAAGGCTTAACCACAAATCCTTTTGCCCCTCTATCTATTGCATCCTTCACATTTTCAACGCCTGAATGCGCCGACACCATCACCACGTTTGTCTCTGGTGATAACTCATTTATCTGCGCAATAAGCTCTTTACCATCGCCGTCAGGTAGCTCTATATCTAAAAATATAATGTTAAAGTTTGCTGCACGGCATTCACTTATGCACTGCGCGGCCGTAGACGCTTCTTTTACATTCTCTATCCCTAAATGCATCAATGTTTGACTTAGAAAGCTACGCACCGTGCTAACATCATCAACTATTAAAATAGATAGCTGCGTATTCATATATAATCCTTATAGGCTAAAAGCCGTGTCTGCGAAATTGGTGATTTGCTTAAAATACAAATATTTACTTTATTATAGAGAGCTAAGCCAAAAAGGCCAGATTTGCTTTATGTCGAAAAATACAAAAAAGAGTCGTCGCAAAAAAAAAAAGCGGCCTATGTTAAACCAATACTTAGTAACAAGCCTGCAAACCTTAGCTCACAATCAAACCCGCGCGCAGTAGGTGTAAAACGTGGCGCCAAACTAACCGCATTTTTTATTTTCACGATATTATTACTTATATTTGTTTTAGCGCCAAAGCCTAGTTTACTCACCTATAAAAAATCAGCCATGGTTAGCAAAAGTATTTATTGGCCAGGGCTATTTGCCAATAAACCAAAGCTACTGGATTCAACGCTGCACCCTAGACTAGATAAGCATCGCAGAACACTATACCTCTGTGTAGATCTTCAGCAACCACAAAGCTGCCAAAAATATCATGTTATTGCTGAAGAGGGATTATTTTCGGTATTAATGACCTACCTTTAGCATTAAAAAAACTAATCTGAAAATTTAAAATTACTTGGTTGAAAGCTGTGCAAAAGATCAACATAATGGCGCTCCTTTTTTCAACAACTGAACTATTGAAACGACCATGCTAAACGAGCTAGATTGGCTTTTAAATACATTACTACTTGCACTAGGTTTAGGTGCATTCTTTATCAACCAACTGACACTGCTTCGCGTTGCTGCGATTAGTGCGTGTGGTTTGTTATTCCTATCATTTAGCTTAGATCTTATGTCGTCGAGTATTATTTCAAATATGAGTTTAGTGTTGATCAACACATTTTACTTGTTCAAAGTTTATACGTTTGGGCAATTTAGCGTATCTCAGCATTAATTACTTCCCCTTAGAATATTTTATAGCCCAGTTTTTCTGGGCATTTTTATATCTCACTGTTAAAAATCTTGGGTCTGGGTTTGAACTAAGTTAAAATTTATCTCGTAACAGGGTCTGTTGACCTTTCAAGGTTAAATTTGCAGCAGTCTGTTTGGTATTTAGGCAAGGCAGAGCCTATGTGGTGTGGTATTCCCCATAGATAGGTGATAACGCAGCATCAATGCCAAACAGGCGCTGCCCTTTGGGTTCTACCTAGGGGCGATTTACTCTTTGTTGCTCGGTTTTTACTTAGCCCACTAGGTTACAAACCTCGCGCCGCGATTAAACCGCCTCTATTTTGAACAAATTTTAATCCGCAAAGGTCAACAGACCCTTGCCTAATTTGAGATAAGCCCATGCCATTGTCAGATTTCGATTTATTCTTATCTTCTATGGAAGATGTTACCCCCATAACGCATGACACTGTGACCTTACCACCTAAAAACCATAAAGCGGTCATCGCCCAGCAAGAAAAAATAAAGCAGCACAATCAGATTTAGTCTCTGAACAGTTCAATCCGTTGGATGAACCACTTGAATTACTCGATCCATTTGCCATATTAAGCTTTAAAAAAGAGGGCGTACAAAGCGCGGTTTTTAAAAATGTAAGATTAGCGAAATATCAGCTTGATGCGACGCTTGATTTACATGGGCAACTTTTAAAAAATGCACACGCATCATTATTAGCCTTTGTTCAAGACTGCCATCAGCGAAATATAAGAATGGTACTCGTTCGCCATGGCATAGGTATTAAAAATAAAACCAAGCCAGGGATATTAAAAAGTTACGTAAATCAGTGGTTACAAACAATTCCATGCGTTTTAGCGTTTCATACTGCACTTAGGCAGCATGGAGGAAGTGGTGCGACGTATGTTTTATTGAAGAAAAGTGATGATAAAAAGCATCAAAATAGAGAAATACACAGCAAGCGTAGCTAAATCTTGCTGTGAAAATAAGGGTCAGATCAGCAGCGCTGCCGCATTGGCTTGATTAAACCAGGCAGATATTCCTAATATAATGATAGATACAACCACGATGCTAATTTTTGCGCCCCCTTGATTGGGTTTCATAATTCATCCTATTTTTTTATTATTGTTAGAACTGTTTTTAACAATAATAAAAATTACAAATGTTAACAAGCTGTTTCTGTTAAAAATTAAACAAATTTTAATCCTTGAAGGCCAACAACTGCCAATTAATAACCTTGCTGCTTATCAATGCAATTTATTAATGGCTGTTTCGCTTTTAAACGCAAAATGTTTTCTGCTATTTGTTCAATAACACTATCCAGATCTGACAACGCAGCACAGTGCGGTGTTAAAGTAATACCTGGATGCAACCAATAAGGGTGTTCGCTTGGCAGTGGTTCACTGGCAAACACATCAAGCGTTGCTGCGCGTATACGTGTATTGTTAAGTGCATCAAGTAAATCAGCTTCTACTATATGCCCACCTCTGGCCACATTAATCACCACAGCATGTTCAGGCAGTTGCTCAAGTAACTGTTTATTAATAATGCCTTGGGTACTGCTGGTAAGCGGTAATAAACATACTAAATAATCGGTTTGCGCAAGCATCTGTGTTAAGCCGTCATCACCATGATAGAGTGTCGCAATGTTTGATGTTTTAGGGCTTCGGCTCCAAGCATTTACGTTAAAACCGTTATTAACCAGCCTATGTGCACATGCTTGACCTAGTTCGCCAAACCCTAAAATGCTTACTTGATTATGTTTATGCGCTCTTTTAGGTTTCCATATACTTTGCTGTTGCTTTATTGCATATTCTTTTAATCGCAATTTTTGTGCTAATACATGGGTAAGTACGTATTCAGCCATATCGTTGGCTAACTGTTTATCAACAATACGCACGACCTCTACATCCGCAGGTAATAAACTTAAATCAATGCTATCAACGCCTGCGCCAAATGATGACACAGCCTTTAGGTTTGGTAACGTGGGCCACAGTGATGCAGGCGCATTCCACGCTAAAACGAACTCTACACTCTCTAAATTTTGGCAATCATTAAGTTCTTCAATTCGAATACTAGGCAATCGTGATTGCATTTTTGCTATTAATTTTGTGTTGTCTCGGCCTGTTATAGCCACCAAAACTGACATGATGATTCCTTAAAAAGTAACCCTGAATAGTAGTACTGATATGGTTCAATTCAATAGTATGTAAACGGTTTTAAAAAGTCACACAACTGACCGCGTATTGTCATATCCGCACTCTAAGCTAAACATATTGGCTTTAGCCTAGTATAAAAAAGAGGTGCGTATGATCAGTGTAGATAAAGTAATTGCGACTAACTTACCACAGTTAACTAACTCATTTAAAATAAAAAAACTGGTAAAAAAGAGCCTTAGCTACTTATTACATGAACAAGAGTTTACAAACTTTGCAACAACTTATCCCCATCTTCAAGGAATAGAATTTGTCGAGCAAGTACTTGATGAACTTGATTTTGACACTCGATACAAAGCAAAACAAATAGAAAATATTCCCAGTGAAGGGAAAATTGTCATTATTGCTAATCATCCAATTGGATCCTTAGATGCGCTTGCATTAATTAATGTGTTATCGACGGTGCGTGCCGATTTAAAAGTCGTGGCTAACCGAATGCTAATGACCGTTGATGCAATGCATTCATTATTACTACCCGTTGATAATTTGTCGGGGCAAAGTAAAAAACAAGAGCTTAGTAATATCCACCAGCATTTAAAAAATGAAGGAGCATTACTTATTTTCCCTGCGGGTGAAGTTTCTCGACTTCGACCAACAGGGATCAAAGACTGTAAATGGAACAGCGGGTTTTTACGTATCGCTAAAAAAGCCAATAGCCCAATTTTACCCATACATATAAAAGCCAGAAACAGCCCGCTTTTTTACGGTGCCTCTATGCTATATAAACCGCTTGCCAGTTTATTACTAGTCAAAGAAATGTTTAAACAGCGCCAAAAATCGCTCGAATTTGAAATAGGCGCCTCCATTGCTCCTGAATCTTATTTAATACCCGATTTAAAAGACAAGGAAGTGGTCGAGCTTATACGAAAACAGCTGTACCGTTTAACCACTAAAAAAACACTGCCACTAAAAACTCATGCCCCTATTGCCTCACCAGAGTGTAAAAAAGAATTAAAAAAAGCCATCGAAAGCTGTGAACATTTAGGTAAAACCAGTGATGGCATGGTTATTTATTTATACCAATACCAAGGCAGCTCACCGTTATTTCGTGAACTGGGTCGCTTACGGGAAATTGCCTTTCGTGCAGTAGGTGAAGGCAGTGGCAATCGCCGTGATATAGACAAATACGACATGCATTATCAACACTTAGTCTTATGGGATGCACAATCACTCGAACTAGTTGGCGCTTACAGATTAGCCTGCGCGCAGGATGTGATTGAACAGCACTCTCAACGTGGGCTTTATACCGATAGCTTATTTAATTATACCCAAGAGATGACGCCATACTTCAAGCAAGGCATAGAATTAGGCCGTAGTTTTGTACAACCCAAATACTGGGGCAGAAAAAGCCTCGACTATTTATGGTATGGCATTGGTGCTTTTATTAATCGCTACCCCCAGTATCGTTACTTATTTGGTGCAGTGAGTGTGTCAAACGCACTGCCAGAGCAAGCAAAATCCTTACTGGTGCATTACTATCAGCACTATTATGGCTCTGAAAAGTCACTCGCAACGCCTAACAATGCTTTTCGTCATACCCGTGAGCAGCAGATTCAATGCACTAATTTGTTTATGGGTAACAACATCAAAGAAGACTTTGTAGAACTTAAACACATACTGGCTAATATGGGCACCCATGTACCCACACTATTTAAACAATACACCGAGCTATGTGAGCCAAATGGGGTAACGTTTTTAAGTTTTAGTATTGATCCGCAATTTAATAATTGTATTGATGGATTGGTATTGGTCGACCTTAAGAAAGTAAAACCGAGTAAAGCAAAACGCTATTTGGGAGCGCAAGACACCGCCTCAATAAACTAAGCTTTGCCGTTAAAATATTAACTTAAGCGCCTAAGCTTGGGCGCTTAAACTTAAATACTTAAACTTAGGCAATTTCATATTTATCAAATCCCCTGATTATTAGACTGAGTAAATATATGTACTAATAGTTGGGTGTATATTTTCTCTATTTGTAACAAGTCGCTAATGGGCACATGTTCATTAACTTGATGAATGGTCTGGTTTAAAACCCCGCACTCTATCACTTGCGTGTTTTTACTTGCAAAAAACCGCCCATCTGAAGTCCCGCCGCTGGTACTAAGTACTGGATAGCTTCCGGTCACGTTAAATATTGCCTGCTCTAGCTGGGCGAGTAAGCAGCGCTCTGCCCTATGGCTTGTATAATAAGGCTCACATGGGCGCTCCCATTGCACCGTTAAATATTCGTTTAAATCATTCAGTGCAGTAAGTACCAGCTGTTTCACATCTGTACTTTTATACCCATGGCTGTAGCGAATATTAAACGTAATATCACATTGAGCAGGCACTAAATTATCAAGCACGTTATCAATATTAATACCGGTAACTTGCAAGCTTGTTTTTGAGCTTGGCTCATCTAAAAGCCAATCAATTTGGGTTAATCTATTCACTACTTCAGCGCTGATATGCGCAGCATTGATGGTATTTTCAGGATAGGCCACGTGTCCTGCTTTTCCTTGAATGGTTAAACGTGCTGACAGCGCGCCACGTCGGCCATTTTTTATGGTGTCGCCCACTTGCAAATGACTTGTAGGCTCACCAACAATACAGCCATCAAGTACAACACCTTGTTGTGCTAGGCGTTTCGCAATCAACACTGAGCCATGCTCTGCCTCACCTTCTTCATCAGAGGTGATCAACCAATACAAGGTGCCCTGCTTTTGCTGCGCACTATGTATTAGCGACTGCGTTGCGCTAAGCATGGCTGCAATGCCTCCTTTCATATCGGCGGCACCACGCCCATAAATCGCATCATTAATTATTTTTCCATCAAACGGATCAGCTAACCAGCCACCTTGCGCAGCAGGGACCACATCAATATGACCAGAAAATGCCACCACAGGGCCTGCTCCAAAAGATATTTTAGCAATTAAATTAGTGACATTATGGGCACTAAACTGCTCAATGCTAAAACCTAAATCAGTTAGCTGATGTGCCAGCCACTCAATACCACCAGCGGAATTAGGCGTAATTGACTTAAATTGGATCAGCGTTTGTAAGTGACTGAGCGTTTTTAACTGTGCAATAGTTAAGTACGGCGCGGGTACTTTTTTGTTGATAGCTTTTGTCATAATAAACACACCTCGTTTTAGCAGTGTATTTATTACAACGACTTTTTATGACCGCATTATGAAAGTACAGGCTAACGTGTGCCCTCTTCTATTAATGTTTCTCGTGTCACCTGCACAATGTGTTTATCTTCTTTGGTTAATCTGGTTTTTTTCCATGCGCCACGCATAAACCAAGCGAACGCTATCAGTGCGATGGTTATGTTCGTAATTGCAAACGAATACCATATTCCCTGATCGCCAAGCAAAGTGTGATTAGAAAGAATATAAGCGGCAGGAAACTGCACCACGCATTGTGATAATAACGCGATAATCATGGCATTAAGCATATTCCCAGAGGCACGAAAAGCAGCAACAATACAAAGCTGAACACCAATTCCCCCCCAGCTTAAACACATCACTTGAACAAACTGCGCGCCTTTATTTATTACACTGTTATCTTCGGGAATAAAAAATGCCACCAGCGTATCAGCATACAAGTAAGCAATGCCCCCAACAAAAGAAAGGCCTATTAATCCCCACATACTGGCAAGCTTCGTTATTTGCTCAGCCCGTTTAATATTGCCGGCGCCCATATTTTGCCCCACCAAGGTTGATACCGCCATTGATAAACCCATGGCAGGGATCATCACCATTTGCAAAATATTAGAGCCCACGCCATAAGCCGCAATGGTAACGGTTCCAAAGCTTGCCACTAAAAATGACATGATGATCAAGCCAAAAGCACGTGTTGATAATTCAATAGAACCAGGCGCTCCTAAGAAAAAAGCCCGTTTCATATATTGCCAATCGGGATAGAAGCTTTTTAGCTGTAATTGAATGCCATGGCGACCGCGTAAAAATATAATAATGCCCGCCAGCGCCGCTAAACTTTGTGTAACTAAAGTCGCTAGCGCAGCGCCCATAACGCCAAGCCCTTCAAAACGGCCATAACCAAAAATAAATAGCGGATCGAGAATAAAATTAAGTAACACTGTGGTGCTAACTATGATTAAAGGTACTTTAGTTTGCCCAATGCCCCGCATTAGCGATTGGAACATGGCGTAAATAAACACAAAAATAACGCCAATAAAGGACACATGCATAAACTTAAGCGCATCACTGTAAACCGCCTGCTCAACGCCTAGCAGTTTTAAAAAGTATGGGGAAAGTACATAACCAAGTAGCCCTAACACTAAGGCGGTAAATGCAACCATTAACACCGTTTGCGCTGCAACATGGTTCACTTTATCTTGCTGACCTGCGCCCATGTATTGCGCCGATAAAATAGCACCGGCCATTGCAAGCCCAGAGCCTATAGCAATGACTAAAAAAGTGATCGGGGTACTAATAGACACTGCAGCGACTTGGGTTGCTCCTAATCGCCCAACCCAAAATGCATCCGTAAGCTGATAAGCCGACTGCAATATATTAATGAGGATAATAGGAATACCTAATTTCAACAGCGCTTTAGCAATGGAGCCTTGAAGAAATAGTTGACCAGAGGGATTCATGAGGTCGCTTACTTTTATTAAACCGTGAACATAGCCTTAGTTTAACAAAACTAGCTGATTATATTATGAATACTTCGTTTGCGGCTTGTATTTAAGTGATCAGTCAATAATTTTTAAGCACTAATTAAGTAAAAGTTTAATCTAAATCAATAAATAGAGGCTCTTTACTCATCCGCTTTTGAAACTTTGATCTAGAACAGGTTTTTATTTTTAACCTCGAGCAATAATAGCCTCAATCAACAAATAGTCACACAGTAGTTCACGGAGAACAACATGAAAACTAAACTAAGCATTGCAATACTTACTTCTTTACTGGCTCTTTCTCCTGCAGCACACGCTAACTTTAGTGTTAATGTTGGCGCAATTAATGTTAATCCAGATAACGATGGTTCAAAAATTAACGAAGCACCTACTCTAGGCTTAAAAGGCGACTCAGATACTCAGTTAGGTATTACTGTAGATTACGCATTTAACGACCAATGGGTATTAGAGCTTATTGCAGCAACGCCGTTTTCTCATGATGTAGAAGGTACTGGTGGTTTAGCTGGTAATAAAATTGCTGATATTAAACATTTACCACCATCACTGGTTGCACAGTACCACTTTTTAGATAGCAGCTATGCACTTCGTCCGTTTGTAGGTGTGGGAATTAACTATACGACCTTCTTTGACGAACAGCCTTCTGCAGCACTTAAAGCAACGTTAGGAACTAACGATGTAGAAGTAAAACTAGATGATTCATTTGGTTTTGTTGCTCAAGTAGGTGCTAACTACAAGATTGATGAAAAATGGGGCCTACACGCTATGGTATCTATCATGGATATTGATACTGATGCGACTGTTTATGCTAATGGCGCAAAAGCATTAACATCAACCGTGTCACTTGACCCTGTTGTAGCTATGTTTGGTCTTAAATACTCGTTCTAATAACGTTTATGTGTGTGTTAAAAAGGCCGTTAGGCCTTTTTTTTTGCCTGTGTTTAGCGAGGTAAGTTATTTACTTTTTTTTGCTCAAGCATTTCTTTCCAGTGAATTATTTCAGCCGGTAAAATGGGTGCAACCCCGTCAAAGCCTGCAACCTCGAGCATATGCTCAACACTGACCACCCCTTTCTTACTTTTAAACACGCCGCGCACATAAGCAATGGCATGTAAGCCACGTTCTGAATGAAACTTTTGTTCAATATAAAAGTATTTATGATCCCAGCCAACCAAACGCGTACTAATGGTAAAACGTTGCATTGGCTTAATATCGCGGATGTAGGTAATGGCTGTCGCATTAACAATAGGAAACCAACGACGTTTCATTATTTGCTTAAGCAAACCAACCCGTTCAGTCATCCAGGTACGCGACAAGTCCATCATCGCTAAATAGCGCGAATTGGTTAAATGCAAATTAATATCGCAGTCACTTGGTAATGCTTTGTAGTCTATATCAACCGTATCTAACAACGATTGATAGTAACGATTACGTTTAATTTTAAAAAATAACAGCAGTAGTCTAAAATATAAGTTCACAGTAGAGGTCTTATCAGTTGAGTTTTTATCAGTTGAGTTTTTATCAGTGTATCATAGCGATTGACTCCTTTGGTTGTTTTTAAACCAAGGAATCAATCACTAAATGAGGATATTTGGGTATCTATCTTTAAACTTTAACCGTTTTGCGGTTAATGCCGTAATCACGCAATTTATTAGCCACTGCAGTATGACTTAGTCCCAAGCGTTTAGCTAACTGACGAGAGCTAGGATAGGCAGGATAAAGCTTACGCAGTAAGGTGGCTTCAAAACGCTTAACCGCTTGATCAAGCGAGCCCTCAAAATCAGACTCTAAATAGCCTAAATCATGGGTAAACGTGGGTAACTGTAGATGTTCAACGCGCAGTTCACTGTCTTCCAACAACGATACAGCACGGTAAATCGCGTTTTCTAATTGGCGTACATTGCCAGGCCATGGGTAATCTTGTAAAAACGTTAAACATTCTTCAGATAACTCGGGGACTGTATGACCATTTTGCTGCGCATATTTTTGAATAAAGTGTTCAGCAAGTGGCCCAACATCCGCTTTACGATCTCTAAGCGGCGCAATTTCCAGTGTTAATACATTAATTCGGTAGTATAAATCTTCTCTAAATACGCCCTCTTGAACCATTGCTGGTAAATCTTTTTGCGTGGCAGCAATAATACGCACGTTCACTTTAACTTCGTTTTCGTCGCCAACTTTTCTAAATGTACCGTCTTGTAAAAAACGTAGCAATTTAGTTTGTAGCTGCGTCGACATTTCACCTACTTCATCTAAAAATACCGTTCCACCATCCGCTTGTTCGAGTACACCACGTTTAGGCGCTGCGTTTTCTTCATACCCGGCATAACCGAATAGTTCGGACTCAGCAACATCATCTGGTAACGAGGCACACGATAAAGCAATAAATGGTTTTACTGAGCGGTTAGATGCATAGTGACAAGCTCGTGCTAGCAACTCTTTACCCGTCCCCGTTTCACCCGTAATAAGAATGGGAGCTTCAAGTTGCGCCATTTTTCGCGCTTCGCGAACCACACGGCGCATCGCCGTGCTAAAGTTATGAATAGTCGCGAAGCTTTCTTGGCCATAACGCCTAAAAGCACTCACTTGCTGACCTAAACGGCTTTGCGATTTTATATTAATTACCGCGCCCGCTAACACATCGCCTTCGCTGCCTTGAGGGACCGCAATAGGCAGAATATCAGCAATAAAATCTTCACCTGCTACTTCAACACGCGTGGTTTGCCCCAGTACTTCTTTGCCCTCTAACCAACGCGTAAAGTTAAAGCCTTTGAGCAAATTATTAATATTAGCACCGGTGACTTCTTTTTCTGTGAGTTGTAAATCTTTGCAGGCTGCGTCGTTACACAGGCGCACCCACCCTTTAGCATCAATAGATATAACGCCATCAGGAAGTGCTCTTAATAAGGTGTTAAGTTCGTTGTGCTCACGTTCAGACGGTAAAAACGCGGTTGTGCGTACATCATGTACACCATCGATTAAGCGAATAGACGGCATGATTTTTTGAAATTGTTCAAATTCAATCTCAGGAAAACTCACATACATACGACAATTTACTGAGTCGACTTCAATCCCCTTTAAGTCAACATTGTAGCTAACTAAAATATTAAGAATCTCTTGAGCAATACCAACTCGGTCTGCACAGTGAATATCTAAACGCATACACCCTCAGGTAAGGAAAAACTAGTTGGCGTGAATAATACGCTAACTCTGTTTACGAGCATAGTTTATTGTAAAGAAATTTGGACGAAAAAATGTTTTTTTACTAACTAGAGGGCTTTTTCAAGCACTTAACGCATTCAAGCTTGGCTGTTCACTAAAAGTCGGGGTTATTGCAACTCAATTTAGTCAAGCTGGCCTTGTATAAATTATATGCTGCAATGAGCGAATCATTACTGTCCATACGCCAATATTCGCTCATGTTTAATCTAAGTGGTGATTATTAAATTAAAGTAGTAAAGGTTAACTATTATTAAAAATTTAGTAGCTGTAACTACCCGTAAAACAAAGCTTTTATTTATTTTTCAAGCTGTATTTAAACAGTGTTAAAGATAACGTTGGTATGACAATGTTACCTATGATGTTAAAGATATTTTTTGATAAGTTTAGGTGTTTACTGCAGCAAATAGGGGTTCACACACTGGTATTTAACAATTACATAACCGATGTATGATAGCGCGCTCAACGCTTCCCCTCGCACAAAGGTCTATGTATACTTAGGCGCAATTGTAACTAGGATAAGGGTGTGACTCTTACCTAAACGTATAGCTGCGTTTAGCAAACCATTACCTTAGCTGCATAAAAACACTGATGATCGAGCATTTATTATACTTTTTATGAGTAAAAATTTAGCTAAATAAAAAACCACAAGGTCATCAAAACAATAATGAATTAGGAAGTAAATATGAGTTCAAATTCTGACAGTGGCTGGTTTGGTCACCCTAAAGGACTTTCAACCCTGTTTTTCACAGAAATGTGGGAACGAATGAGTTACTACGGTATGCGAGCGATGCTCGTATTATTTATGACAGCAAGTTTACAACAAGAAGGCCTAGGATTTACCGTTGCTTCTGCTGCTGCAATTTATGGCTTATACACAGGTTCAGTATACTTTTTAGGTTTACCTGGTGGTTGGTTAGCAGATAGATTGTTTGGTGGCCAAAAAGCAGTATGGTATGGCGGTATTATTATCATGTGTGGCCATATTATCTTAGCCGTGCCACATGAATATTCATTTTTCATTGGTTTGATCTTTGTTGCAACAGGTACTGGTTTACTTAAACCTAATATAAGTGCCATGGTTGGTCAGCTTTATACTGACGAAGATGAGCGCCGTGATGGTGGTTTCGCTATTTACTACATGGGTATTAACTTAGGTTCTTTAATTGGTTACTACGTGTGTGGTTACTTTATGGAAAACGTAGGTTGGCACTGGGCATTTGGTGCCGCGGCTGTTGGTATGGGTATTGGTTTAATTCAATACAAGCGTACACTTAAAAACTTACCAGATCACAGCGCCTTACCTGCTAACCCATTAAGTCCTAAAGGTACTTCGCGCGCATGGGGTGGTATTGCTGCATTTGTTATCGCGACCGCCGGTGTTACCGCTGCTGCGATGACAGGTGCTATTGTCATTAACCCATCGATTGTTGCAGGGTACACCGCAGTTATATTTACTGTTATCTTTTTCGTTTACTTTGGCCTTATATACTTCAAAGGCAAACTAACCGATGCTGAAAAACAAAGAATGTGGGCGCTATTTTTAGTCTGTGTCGCTTCAGCCTGTTTTTGGTCTGGCTTTGAACAAGCCGGTTCTTCATTAAATCTGTTTGCTCGTGACTACACAGACCGTCTGGTTGGCACATTTGAAATTCCAACGACCTGGTTCCAATCTCTAAATTCATTGTTCATTATTGCGCTATCACCATTCTTTGCCGCTTTTTGGATTAATTTATCTAAAAAAATGGTCTCGCCTACTTACAGCGTAAAATGTGCGTTGGGCCTCGTTATTATGGCTTCAGGCTTTTTAGTAATGTTTATGGCAGCACACTATGCCGCTGAAGGCTTAAAAGTAGCACCTTATTGGCTTGTTACTACGTATTTCTTACACACAGTGGGTGAGCTTTGTTTAAGCCCAGTTGCATTGAGCGCTGTAAGTAAGTTATCGCCTCGCCGCTTTACTGGTCAAATGATGGGGGTATTCGTACTTACATACTCTATCGGTAACGTTATTTCAGGATTACTTGCTGGTAACTTTGATCCTAACAATGTTGAAGAAATCCCGAACCTTTACCTACAAATTGCCTTATTTAGTATCGGTGTAGGTATCATCTTAGTACTGATGAGTTTTAAAGCTAAAATATGGGAAAAACAAGGTTTAGAACAAACCGCACCAACACAATAATTTAGATTTATCACACGCATAATTATGAGCTTTGATAAATGATATCAAATACCTCCTGTAGTTAACTGCAGGGGGTATTTTTATGGCCGCTAGATTAAACCACACAATTTTTACATTCAGCCGTTTATTATTTATACCTCATCACTGTGCACAAACGAGTTTATAGCAGCAAACCATCAATACTCTTTGATTTTATATATATCGCAGCTAACCAAACTCATTAAAAGTGTAAATAATAAAATACAAAAACCGCACTTTTTTAAGCGCAAAAAAACTAAAAACACATATAAATAAATTAAATTAAAATATTAATAATCAATAACTTAATAAGAAAACCTGCACTTCCATCTCGCTACCTAATTTTTACTTTCACCTGCTCGTATGTAAATAAACAACATACTTTGATAACCGTCTCGTAAAATTTACACACGCGCTATTTACTAAATAACAACACCCTCTTCCCCAAAACACCAATCTGGTTAATCATGCAGGCAATACGATAACTAATAATCGCAGTGCTTAATTGCGGGAGTAATTATAATGAGTGAAGTAAATAACCCTTTAGGTTTGGTTGGTATTGAATTTACCGAGTACGCAACACCCGATGCCGATTACATGGATAAGGTGTTTACCGATTTTGGTTTTTCAAAGTTAAAAAAATTCAAAGGTAAAGACATTGTTTATTACAACCAAAACGATATTCATTTTTTACTAAATAATGAACGCGATGGTTTTTCAGCTGAATTTGCTAAAAATCATGGCCCAGCAATTTGTTCTATGGGTTGGCGCGTAGAGAACGCTCAAGCGGCGTTTGAAGCAGCGGTTGAGCGTGGCGCTAAGCCTGCTACTGATGCAGCAAATAAAGACTTACCGTACCCTGCTATTTACGGAATTGGCGACAGCTTAATATACTTTATTGAACAGTTTGGCGATAAAGGCTCTATCTACGCAAACGACTTTGAAGATTTAGCTGAGCAAAACGTCGTTAATGATAAAGGGTTCTTACGTATCGACCACTTAACCAATAACGTATATAAAGGCACGATGGAAACATGGGCTAACTTTTATAAAGACGTGTTTGGTTTTACCGAAGTGCGCTACTTTGATATTAAAGGCCAAAAAACAGCCTTACTCTCTTATGCATTAAAATCACCTTGTGGCACTTTCTCTATTCCAATCAATGAAGGTAAAGGTAACGACAACAACCAAATTGATGAATACCTAGGCGAATACAATGGCCCAGGTGTACAGCATTTAGCCTTTTTAACCGACGACTTAGTGAACTCACTTGATAAGTTAGATAAATCAACTATCGCCACTTTAGATATTATCCCTGAGTACTACGATACTATTTTTGACCGTGTACCATGGGTTAAAGAAGACAAAGAAAAGATTCGTGAGCATCAAATCCTGGTTGATAGCCAAAGCGAAGATTGCTACTTATTGCAAATTTTCTCTAAAAACTTATTTGGCCCTATCTTCATTGAGATGATTCAACGTGTTGACGATGGTGGCTTTGGTGAAGGTAACTTCCAAGCGCTGTTCGAATCAATCGAGCGAGATCAAGAACGCCGCGGCGTTTTATAATTAAAATTATGACTCTAAAAAGCAGCGTATTTCGCTGCTTTTTGTCGTTTAATCGTAACTAAGAGAGCTTATCTCTCTTTGCGTGTTTAAATCGCGCTTTTCATCACCATATAACTAGTAGATATTTAAAACTTGCTGGTGCTATGTTCTTATTTAATAAATTGATATGCGCGACCAACTAAACCAAAGGAAATGTAATGAGTTTAATTAACGAAACCCATGATATAAATTTAACTAGCTGGGTTGCATCAGCAAATGATGCACAATGCGACTTCCCTATCCAAAATCTACCTTTTGCCGAAGTTCGTCGCAAAAATAGCAACGAAGCTTTCCGTGGCGCGGTTGCCATTGGCGATCAGGTTATTGATTTAGCAAAAGTAAATGAACTCGCTATTTTTAGTGGCGATGCTCAAGTCGCCATTGCTGCAGCAAGTAATCCTACACTAAATGAGTTTATGGGTCTGGGTGAGCAATATTGGTCAGCCCTACGTTTAGCATTATCGAAAGCATTACGTGAAGGTTCTGAGCATCAAGAACAACTTACACACGCACTTATTGCGCAAAGCGAGATTGAGTTTGCTCTGCCGTGTCGCATTGGCGATTACACCGACTTTTACACCTCGATTTATCATGCTACGGCCGTAGGTAGTTTATTCCGCCCTGATAACCCACTGCTACCGAATTACAAGTGGGTACCGATTGGTTATCACGGTCGTTCGTCATCTATTGGCGTATCTGGTCAGCAGTTCCATCGCCCTAAAGGACAAACTAAAGCGCCAGACGCAGAAGTACCTTCATTTGGTCCGTGTAAGCGTCTTGATTACGAGCTTGAGCTGGGTATTTACTTGGGTAAGGGTAATGAGCTGGGTGATGCTATTGCCATTGAAAATGCTGAAAAACATGTGTTTGGCTTTTGTGTTTTCAACGATTGGTCAGCACGTGATTTACAAGCATGGGAATACCAACCGCTTGGTCCATTTTTAGCAAAAAACTTTGCATCAACCGTGTCACCATGGATTGTAACTACCGAAGCACTTGCACCATTTAGAACAAGCTGGACGCGTGATGAAAATGATCCGCAACCATTGGAATATTTAGAATCAACGGCTAACCGTGATCAAGGCGCATTTGATATTCAAATGGATGTTAAAATTCAAACGCAAAAAATGCGTGATGAAGGCTACAACCCAACACAAGTGTCTAAATCTAGCTTTAAGCATTCTTACTGGACTGTGGCACAAATGGTGACTCACCATACGGTAAACGGTTGTAACTTTATGCCAGGCGACATGCTGGGCTCTGGAACGCAATCAGGCCCAACTCATGAAGAAGCAGGTTCATTACTTGAGCTTTCTCGTGGTGGTAAAGAAAAAATCACCTTAAGCAACGGCGAACAGCGTAGCTTCTTGGAAGACGGCGACAACGTGATAATGCGTGGCTGGTGTGAAAAAGAAGGTTTTGCACGTATTGGCTTCGGCTGCGTGGAGAGTACGGTATTGCCAGCAAAATAATTGTAAAATCAATAAACTAGTAAAAAAGGGTGGCCGAATAAGCCGCCCTTTTTTATTAATTAAGCCATAGTTACAATTTTTTTCTGGCTTTTTTAGTTGAAATTGCTATCTTGAATCCGTTAATAGCCAGTAAATATGTGACATGTCTGTATTCATAAAATCTTTTTTTCATAAGAACTTCCCAGCTCGCCAGCTGCTTATTCGCCAAAATGGCGAAGTAAAGCATGTGGTTTTGGCACCATGGTTACAAGTTTCTGTACTCGCTATTATTATCACCGCTATTGTGTGGATGAGTGTCTCTAGTATTCGTGTGTATATGCAAACACACCAAATATCTCATATCGAACAAACTCAACTTGATAAGCAAGCGCAGTGGCAACAAAAAGTAAAGCAGCAGCAGCAACGCTATGCATTACAACAAGAACAGTTAGCTGAACTAGAACAAAAACAAGCTTTATTACAAGGTATGATTGAATCATTGCCTGCTTCTATTAGCAAAGACGCCATTAAATTAGAGGGTGAGCTTGACTCCTCCCCTATAAATGAGAGCGAGAGCGAATTCCATGAAGCGCTCGAAGATGACAAGTCACAAAACAAACAGGCCGACAATAATGCCACCAGTTTTGAGCAGCGCTACACTTTATTAAACCAGCAATACGATACTAATTTTACCTTATTAGCTGCGCAAATTAATCAACGCCACGACGCTATTTTAGAGATATTGCAAGACACAGGTCTCGAAAATGCACTTGCACAGCACCTCGCCTTAGCGGCACAAACAACGGCGCAAGGTGGCCCGCTGGACATACTTGATGAAAGTAAAATACCCAATACATTTTTAGCCATTGCCGATAAGTTGCTTGTTTTAAATCAGCTAGAAAACTTTTTAACCGCCTTGCCGAACACATTACCCTTACCTGCCGCAAAATATTATATTTCGAGCAACTTTGGGCTTCGAAAAGATCCCATGAATAAAAGACGCGCATTTCATAAAGGCGTTGATTTAGCTGGATGGCATAAAACAGAAATTTTTGCCCCTGCCGATGCAACGGTACGCCGAGCTGGGCGCAATGGTGGTTATGGTAACTTTATTGAATTAGAACATAAAAATGGCGTTGTAACGCGCTTTGGTCACTTAAACAAAGTTAATGTTAAAAAAGGCCAAGTTGTTGCAAAGCACGATGTCATTGGTTTAATGGGCAGTACCGGAAGAAGTACAAGTACTCATTTACACTATGAAGTATTAATAGACGACAAGCATGTCAATCCACTAAAAATAACAAAGGCGCTTTCTCGTGTTTGGTAAAAATAAACAAGCAAAAACGGACTCATCAATCAAGCGAGTGAGTCATACTCCCTCAATTATTTCTAACGATGTGCGTATTACGGGCTCTTTAGTTAGCCAAGGTGAAGTGCAACTTGATGGACGTATTGACGGTGATATTAAAGCTGAGCATTTAGTTATCGGCTCCTCCGGTGTTGTTGAAGGCGTTGTTGAGGCGAGCAGCGTTGTTGTTAAAGGTAAAATCATAGGCTCTTTAAATGCAAGCGAAGTGAAGATCGAAAATAATGCCCATGTACTTGGCGATATTTTTCATGACACACTAAGCATAGAAGCCGGTGCGATTATTGAAGGTAGTTTAAAGCAGCGCTTTGAAAAAGAAGTCATTGAGCATGCTAAAGATAAACCAAAACCGGTTAACGATGTAAAAGCCATTGTTGATAATGAAGACAGTGGCCTTTCGTTTGTAAACAAGTCGTCTACTGCAAAAAGTTAAACCTGAACAAAAAATGGTTTAGTCAATAAACTAAACCATTGTTTTTAATGCTTTATATAAAAAATATAATTTAGCAATTACTTCTTCTTTGTGATGTACATGGTTATATCTGCAGTAAACACCAACTCATTTCGGGTATTGTAAAGCTTTACCGGCACCACTAAATCTTCTTTATCAATCCATTGATGAGGTAACTCAATTTCAGCAATCGCGGTAACGTCTGTGTCTACTTTAGCTAAATATCGTACTGTCATACCTTTAGGTATCCAACGGTGTGTTTTATGCGGTACCGTCGCATCCACCATTACTCCTGCACACAGCTCAGCCAAATTACATTGAGCAATCGCATGAATTGTTCCAATGTGATTATGTACACGGCGTGTGTTTTTAACCACAGCACTACAGTGCCCTGCTTTTAAATCTAAAATAGTGGGTTTCATAGAGCCAAAATAAGGTGCCTTGAAACACACTGCTTTACTGAAAAGCCAGTTACCGCATGGCCACTTTTTAAATTTATGCCATGTTTTTATTAATGCAGACTCATTACTCATTATTATTTTTCCATTGTCTTTGCTTAAAAAGCAAATTAACACATCGGATCAGTTTAAAGAAGTGTGATACTTAAACAAAAATAATCATAATAAGGTTAAAAGTAGGTAAGTTGGCTGATACATCGGCCATAAGCCCTTTCTTTTTCATCAGTCGCCACTTAAAATACCGACAAAAGGAGACCTGATGCATACACAGCCCGCTAAACCCAATTTTACTTTATTACTTATCTTAGCGTTACTCGTCATTTTTTGTCCGATGGGCATTGATATTTACCTGCCTGCCTTTCCCACTATCGCAGAGCAATTCTCAGTGAGCGAAAAGCAAGTACAGCAAACGGTGGCTATTTTTATGCTTACTGTTGGTTTGGGGCAGTTAATTGCAGGTCCACTCGCTGATCGTTTTGGCAGAAAGCCCGTCGCCTTAACTGGGGTCGCTTTGTATGGACTGGCGGCATTGGGTGCATATTATGCTCCTAGCTTTTTAGTACTGATGTTTGCTCGTGCTATTCAAGGGTTAGGCGCGTGCGCTACCTTTGTTGTCGCTTTTGCAATAGTAAGAGATAAGTTTGGTAGTGAACGCAGTGGCCAAATAATTACCTATCTAAACGGTATAGTTTGCTTTATTCCAGCATTAGCGCCTATTTTAGGTGCTTGGCTAACCGTACAGTTTGGTTGGCAAATGAACTTTCTATTTTTAACCGGTTTTGCATTACTGGGGTTTATTGTCACCTTATTCTTGTTTAGGGAAACACGACCAGCAGACAGTCATTACCAGGGGCATATTTTAGATTTAAGACGCTTTTTCCCCATCATTTCAACCCCATTATTTTTATTTAATAGCTTGTTATGTATGGTCACTATGTCAGCTATATTGGTGTTTGTAACACTGGCTCCCGGTTGGCTCATTACTGAATTAGGTGGCAGCGTAGCCGACTTTACCTTTTGGTTCTCGCTCAATGCGGTGCTTAGTATTCTTGCTAGTTTTATTATGCCTATTTACATTAAACGCCAACCTAAAAGAGCCTTAAAAATAGGCCTTTTAGTGCTAGTGAGTGCCGGCTTACTTATGTTGTTATTAAGCCAATATAAAACGCCATTGGCATTAATGATCCCTATGTTCATTGCAGCATTTGGTTTTGCTTTAACACTTGGCTCTGCCGCTGGGCGTGCTTTGAGTTTATTTCCTAAACAAGCAGGCACCGCCTCTGCTCTTTTGGGAGCAATGCAAATGAGTGGAGCAAGCTTATTGGTTTTTATTACTCAATACTTAAACTTATCAACCCCAGAGCTTATTGGTACGCACTTTCTATTATTAATTCCTTTTTGTTATTTACTGTTTCGTTATGCTAAATATGCTTAGCCACTAACGCATTTTCAATACTTCTCTCATTTTGGCTAATTCAGGTGCTACTTGATTAGCCGCCCCTAATCCAAACAAAATATATATTTTTTGTTTAAAAATTGTTAATTTTAGTTAAGCAATTTCGTTTTTTGTAGATAAAACACCTTATTTTTTGCTTTTTATTATTTTAATGCTGGTTTAAGTTAACAATAAGTTAATAAATTAATTCTAAGATATTATAATATGAAAAAGAATAAACTCGCCTTAGCATTAGTTCTTACTGGTATTTTTGCAGCCGGAACTGCCCATGCTGCAAACGATCGCTTCATCATTCAAGTTGATAATAATAAAAAAGGTGTTGTTAAAGCGCTTACTAAAAAACTAGGTGGTGAGATTAAAGTAGATGGTAATGGATTTATTGCCGCAAAATTTACTGGTCAAGATTTAAGTAGCTTAAAAGGCCTACTCAACAACCCACATATTAAACTCATTGAAGAAGATCACAAGCGTGTACCTATGTCATTATTTAACGATGATGTAGGCGATGTAATGCAGCAGCAAATTACGCCTTATGCCGTTTATCAATCACAGGTTGATCAAGTAACTTTTGATGCCAATGCAGGCATGAAAGTCTGTGTTATCGATTCCGGCTTAGATAGCTCAAACCCTGACTTTATTTGGGGCAACATCACCGGTAATTGGTTTGATAATGGCGGCCCACATGGGAAGCATGTAGCCGGTACAATTGGTACTGCAGATAATAACCTCGGTGTTATGGGTATGGCACTGGGTGTGGCAATGCACATTATTAAAGTATTTAACGAATCAGGCTGGGGTTACTCATCTGATTTAGCTCAAGCGGCCGATTTATGTTCTCAAGCAGGTGCGAACATTATTAGTATGAGCTTAGGGGGCGGCGGCTCAAACAGTACAGAATCAAATGCGTTTGCTAACTTTACTAATGCAGGCGGCCTTGTTGTTGCTGCCGCGGGTAATGATGGTTGGTGCTAATGATGCCAATAATCAAATTGCTGATTTTTCACAATTCCCAAGTTGTTCATCAGGTCGTGGTAAACGTGCAACAAACGATGAAACCATTTGTGTAGAAGTAACAGCCGGTGGTGTTGATACGCTATCAACCTACCCTGCAGGTATGGCTACAGCAGCGAGTATGTCAGCCGATGGCACAGCATAAAATTCATCAGCAATGGAAAATGCAGGTCAAGTCACGGCGAGTGCCTACTTTATGGGGACCGGCGAAACAGTTGATCCAGCAGCGGCTGGTAAAGTATGTATGATTGACCGCGGCGTTGTTTCATTTTACGACAAAGTGGCTAATTGTGAAAACTCAGGCGGTTTAGGTGCGGTTATTATTAACAATGAAGCCGGCATGTTATACGCAACACTAGGTGATACCAACAATGCTTCAATTCCTGCTGTAGGCGCTGCATTTGAAGATCGTAGTACATTAATAGCCAGTGCCAACGTGACAATTAATATTGGCGCAACTGATTATGGTTTTATGAGTGGAACGTCAATGGCAACGCCTGCAGTTTCAGGTATTGCTGCGCTAGTATGGTCTAACCATAGCGACTGTACAGGCACAGAAATTCGCGATGCGTTAAAAGCAACTGCGCAAGATCAAGGGGCTGCTGGTCGTGATGATTACTTTGGCTATGGTATTGTAAAAGCGGCAGACGCTGATGCTTACCTTACAGCTAATGGCTGTGCGGGTGGCGGCACGGGTGGCGTTGATCCCGAGCCAGGCGTTGATGATATTTCATTATCAGCATCGGGTTATAAATCTAGAGGCAGTAGCTTTGTTGATTTAAGATGGAATGGTGCAGCAACAAGCCAAGTCGATATTTACCGAAATGGTAATAAAGTAATAACAACAACAAATAACAATGCCTACACCGACAGTATAAATACTAAAGGGGGTGGTACGTATACATATCAAGTATGTGAAGCGCTGAGCACTACGGTGTGTTCAAATAATATCACCGTTAGTTTTTAATAAATTTAGCACTTCGTTATGTTTAAAAGTATAACGGCTAGTTTTATAACAATTTAGTATCCTCAACTTAGCGGGCAATATGCCCGCTTTTTATTTTTCTCATTGCTTGATAAAATCACTTACCACTTCTTTTTCGTACTATTTAATGATCAACCCTGACTTTTTGCTCTCATTTTTACTCGCCAGCTTTTTAATGGCCGTTGCGCCTGGGCCATCAAACGCGTTTTTAATGGCGCAAACTTTTGCAAATGGGCGAAAAGCAGGTATGCAGAGTGCTTTTGGCTTTGCGTTAGGTGGCGTAGTACATACATTTTTTGCGGTTGTCGGTTTAAGCGCTATTTTAAAAGCCTCTGAAACTGCCTATGCCAGCGTACAATATGCAGGTGCAGCCTATTTATGTTACTTAGGGTTTATGATGCTTAAAGACACCTTTAAGCCCCCCATTTGCGAGCAAGAAGATAAGCCTCATGTTACCACCAATAAAAACAAAAACGTGATGTTTCAAGCTATGATGACCGAAGTACTAAATCCTAAGGTGGCTTTGTTTTTTATTGCTTTTATCCCACAATTTGTTGACCCTAGCTTGTCATCTGCAACCTTTCAGCTGGCGTTTTTTGGGCTACTGTATCCAATCTTTGCTTTTCCGATTGACTGCACGTATATTTATTTCGGCGATAAAATAGCTCAATTTTTTAGAAATCACCCAAATAGCCAGCTCTGGATTGATAGGTTCACAGGCATTGTATTTATTGCCTTGGCTATCAATTTATTACTCTAACTAATAAGAATCAGCATGGATCAAAAAATACAATCTCTACCTGCGCAAAAAAATATAGCCTTAGTAGCACATGACGGCAAAAAAGCCGCGCTTAAGTTATGGTGCGAAAAACATAAGGCCACTCTAAGTAAACACACTTTATATGGCACAGGGACTACTGGGCATTTAATTGAGAAAACAACAGGGCTTGATGTTATTCAATTATTAAGTGGCCCTATGGGCGGCGATCAACAACTCGGGGCGAAAATAGCGGAGCATGAAATACATGTATTAGTCTTTTTTTGGGACCCTTTAGCTTCGCAGCCTCATGATCCCGATGTTAAAGCTCTGCTACGTTTAGCTGCTGTGTGGAATATTCCTGTGGCGTGTAATGAAGTGAGTGCCGATATGCTACTTAGCTCACCATTAATGGATATAGAGCTTGAGCGAACATTGCCAGATTACGAAAAATACCTCGCAACCCGACAAATATCTCTATAGTAGCTTACTTATAAAGCATGCTGGCCCATTTAGTAAGGCCAGCAGTTACACTACCAAAGTGATCACCGTTCACCATTTTTATGTTGCCTAAATGCTCACTCAACGCTGCTTTAATTAATGGAGACTGAGCACTCCCTCCCGTTAAGTAAATCACATCGGGAGTGGTATTCGCATCAGTAATTGCCTGTTTAGCCAAGGTAACAATCTGACTAATGCTATCGTCAACAGCAAGCGCTAAATCAGCGACTGAAATATCTTTGCTTAATGAGTTATCTAAAAAGGCTAAATCACAATTAAAACTATTTGCGGATGTTAATGCAATTTTAGCCGCTTCAGCTTGTTGAACTAATTGATGACCTTGCTTATTTTGCTGTAAGTGAATAAGTCGTTTATAAAGTTCAGGGGCGCTGACATCGCGTAACTGCGCACTGAGTTCACGATAATGCTGGGCACTATAAAACTGGCTCTGTAAATTCACATCGTTAATTTTACAAGCTTGCCAAAATGGTTGATTAGGTAGTGGTAAACCTGATTTAAACGTACTGCCAAGCCCGAGTAATGGCATTAAACCATGGTAGCTCAAAGCAATATCTAAATCGTTTCCGCCAACACGTTTACCACTATGTGCTAAAAAGTCTGCATCTCGTTGTTGTTTATTCCTAAAACTTGGCCCCATTTGTACAAATGAGCAGTCACTGGTACCACCGCCAATATCAATCACCAATACTTTTTGGTCTTGCGTTAAATCACTTTCATAATCAATCCCAGCGGCGAGTGGCTCATATAAAAACTCAACATCTTTAAAGCCTGCTCGGTTTGCTGCGCGTGTTAAAATGCCCACGGCTTGTTGATTTGACTGCTCACCGCCAACCGCTTGAAAATTCACTGGGCGACCAATAACAGTTTGGCTCAGCATATACCCTAACGATAATTCAGCACGTTGTTTTATTTTTAAAATCATTGCTGTAGCAATATCTTCAAAAAAATTGATTTGCCCTTGCTTTAAGCCCGTTGCGCCAAAAAATGATTTAGGGGATTTTACAAAATAACCTTCTTCAGGAAATTGCACATATTCACTAATCGCCTCGCGGCCAATGAATAGGGTGTCGTCGCCGGCTTGTAAGTCTAGGTCTGATTTAATTCGCGGGAGCGTATTAAGCAAGGGTTGGCGCGCGGTTTTATAGGCATGCTCATGCTCTGAGCCCTGCAAATGCTGCGCAACAAAATCAACGACTAAGGCGCTATGATGAGTGTATAAAGTTGATGGAAGATAATGTTTGCCTTGCTCTAAAGGGATAAGCTGAACACGCTCTTCGTTTAAAACACCCATAGCACAATTAGAACTACCATAATCAAAACCAACAAACATAGATCACCAAACATTACCAAAAAGGCCGCGCAATTTAGCATAATTGCTAAAAAATATATACTGAATTGGCCTAAACTCTTTATTTTTCGGGTCTTTCTCGCAAAAAGCTAGCAAAACGCGGTAAACCATTTTTAGTGTATCCGTGGTATCGATAAGTGATTGTTGAACCAATGGCTGGCGGACGCTTGCGTTCTTCATCACTAAAGCCCGTGCCAATAGAAAAGGTTACGCCTTGCTTGGTTTGCACTCGCAATGCCCCGAGCATACCTGTGTATTTACCTTTACCTGGTAAATATTCAATAACTAGCGCTTCAGCATCCAAATAAGGTTTGAGTTTTAACAATGCACTAGAGCGACCACTCGTATGCTTAGCCTCTGCTAAATGAAGCATAACGCCCTCCCCGCCTTGTTTGGTCACCTTATTAAAATAATCGCTTAGTTGCTGATTATCACTAAATTGATATTGTTTTACCGCCTTGATGTGAGGACTATTTAGCTGAGTAATGAGTGACAGGTAATTTTGATAGCGACGATGAAAAGGCGTGTTTGTATCTGGCATATCAAATACTTGATAAGTCACTGTTTGCCAGAGTAAGTCGTCGGGTATTTTTGTTCTAACAATACCACTGAGAACAGAAAATTGACCCCGCTTGGTCCATAACTCACCGTCTAACCAAACATCAGGCAAAGGGGCGGTAAACCACTTAGGAGGATTAATTGGATTACCTTGGCGGGTAACAAATTGTTTCCCCGTCCATATTGCTCTAACGCCGTCAAACTTTTCACTCACCAAATATTGGCGAATATCGTTATGCTTAGTTTCATCATAAACATCAGCGAGTTGCACCTGCGGCAATTGCGCTAATAAACTCGCACTAAAAAGCGTTAAAAAAATAAATAGGTATCTTTGAATAGTAACCATAACTGCATCCTTGCAAATTTAAATATGGCTTAAACTATAGTTGAGATTGAAGCCATTGCCAAAATTCTTCAAGGTTATCCATTTGCTGTGTTGCTTTACTGAAGTCGTGCTGCTCGGTGTGCTTATTAGCAATCGCTACAACGGCTAAGGCTGCATTATTTGCTGCTGTTACACCAGTGAAGGTATCTTCAACGGCAATCGCATTTTTTGCAGCGACCTGCATATTTTTAAGTGCTAATAAATAGGGATCACCGGCAGGCTTTGGATTGGTTACATCGTCTTTTGTAACCACCGTATCAAATAAATCATAAAACCCTAATCC
Source organism: Pseudoalteromonas sp. SM9913 (assembly GCF_000184065.1). NCBI lineage: Bacteria > Pseudomonadati > Pseudomonadota > Gammaproteobacteria > Alteromonadales > Pseudoalteromonadaceae > Pseudoalteromonas > Pseudoalteromonas sp. SM9913. The sequence goes on along the minus strand of NC_014803.1, from coordinate 1,021,064 downwards.
TTTTAGTATTGGCTCAGCTTCATGGCGTGCGCTGCCTGTTACTAACGCCATTTTTAAGCCTTGCTCTTTAACCGCGAATAAAATATCTGCAGCATAAGGCATTAAAGGCGGTAAATTGGTTTGAACGAATTTGCTAAACAAACGGTATTTTTCATCCGCTAAATAGCGACTACTCACAGACAAGTTATGGGTTTGTTTTATTTCCTTTGCAGCGTCAATCGTGGGGCGCCCAGAAAAGCGCTGGCAAAAATCATCTTCGTCATAACGCACACCAAAAGGCGCAAGTAATTGGCTCCAACAGATATAATGCACACTTTCAGAATCAACTAACGTGCCATCCATATCAAATAATACCGCTTCAATAGACATACTTTCTCCTTGTTGTTTAGCTGTTTAGCTGTTTAGTTGTTTAGCCTATGCCCTGAATATTAAAAAAGGTGCCTAAGCACCTTTCATTAATGTGTGTTACTCAGTCAAGCCTGCTGGCGGCTCAGCATAAGCGTCTTCACCGGTGTTTACATCAACTAACTCGTAACCACGGGCTTTGCGCATCACTTTAAGTACGGGTTTCTCAAATGCGGTTTTTAAGCGCTCAGCATCATCTTTTAGTTCATCTAACGTGGTACCAAACGGCGCTGCACCCGTTTCTGACCAGTTAGTTACTTTACCATTTAGGTTATATTCCACTTCATGTATTTGATATTGCGCCGCTTCATCTTTGGTTGCTTCACAAAAAATTACACGGTAATTCCAAAATCCAGCCATTACTTTTTCTCTTTAATAAACATATGAGCGCTACTTTAGCAGCTCTACAAAAATAAAAAAGCCTGCACTAGGCAGGCTTTTATCAATAATTACAATTTAACGTTAAATTTTTCGATTAGAAAAAGTTAACTTTAAATTCAGCACCAATGTAACGCTCTTCGTTAACCATTGCTGTGTTGTTGTTGAAATCAACACCACCAATTGCTTGTTGCTCGTCAAATAGGTTACGCACGAATGCTGATACTTCATATTCGTAGTCGCCTTGTGCCCATGCATAACCAGCACGTAGGCCTATTTCTGTTAATGGCTTACCTTCAAACTCAACTGATTCATATAAGAAAAAGTCAATTTCACTACGGTAAGACACATCAGCGTAAGTGAAGAATTCACCTTCAGCGAGTTCTTTAGTGTAACGAAGTGTGATGTTAGAGATCCACTCTGGAGCATGCGGTAAGCTGTTTCCATCTAAAATAGCACGGTCTTCAGGACCAAATGCACCTGGTACTTGGAACGTAGGATCAGTAACAGTACATTGTGCACACACAGCAACGGCTAAATCTTTGTCTTTAAGCTCGGTTTTGTTGTAGCTTAAGTTAAATGTGGCATTTAGCTCATCCGTTAACACCCACTCAGAATCAATTTCGAAACCGTAGCCAGTTGTTTTATCAGCATTTAATAAGCGGTTAAAGTTAGCACCACCACCTACAGCCGTTAGCTGTTGGTCGTCCATGGTGTAATAAAATACCGTTGCGTTAACACGGCCTTGGCCATCTAACACATCAGATTTAATACCTGTCTCAAACGAAGTAACAGTCTCTGAATCAGCAACGGTTACTTCATCACCAAATAAGATACGACCTTGAAGACTCGGTGCACGGAAACTGTTAGCAATGCGGCCATACCAGTTTACGTCATCATTGACTTTGTAGTTAGCCGATAAATCCCAGCTTACGTGATCATCGCTTACATTTTTTTCAATGTAAGTAGCAGCACCACCTACAGGGCTAAGCGTACGATTTGCTGAGAACTCTTTCTCATCGTCTGAATAACGAAGGCCCGCGGTTACTTTTAAATCATCAGTAATGGTGTAATCAACTGAGCCAAACACAGCCCATGCTTTAGTGTCTTGCTGTTGGCTAACAAACCCATTTAATACGCCATTATTAGCCGTATCATAGCTAAAGTTTTCAATCGTTAATGCTTCGTCGAAGTAAAAAACACCCACCTGGTAATTTACATCGCCAGCAAAGTTGCTTGATAAACGTAACTCTTGCGTGTATTGGTCTTGGTCTGGAATACCATCAGCACTTTCTGAAGAAAAAGGAATAAAACCAGGACCCATAGCTACTGGAACATCATTGATAGAGAATCCACCGTAACCACCATCAATGTCAGCACGAGAGTAAATTTCTGCACTTTCCCAACCAGAGATTGACGTTACTGTGTGGTTAGCTAAGTCCCACTCAAGTTTAAGGCTTGCACCTTGTGATTCCACTTGTTGCGTCGCACGCGATGCGGCATCGTGGTAAACCACATCATTTTCAAAATCATCAACTAAGTCGTTAGTGCCAGGCTTGATAGTATTGGCACGAAAGGCAATTGGAGAGCCATCTAAATCACGGACATGGTAGTTTAATAATCCAGTGAAATCGTCACCTTCATATAAAAATTGAATACGTGCAGCTTGTTCAGTGTAACCACCTAAGGCATCTTTTTGTTCAAAGCCCGGTGCGCGATTATCAATGTAATCGTCTTTGTCTTGCCAAAGTACTGAAACACGCGTTGATAAACGGTCTGTTAATGAACCACCAACTGCGCCTTCAAAATCAACTGCGCCACGGCTACCGTATGATACAGAGCCATAACCTTCAAATTCTTGACTTGGTTTAACGGTATCAAATTTAACTAGACCAGCAGGCGTATTACGGCCGAACAACGTACCTTGTGGGCCACGAAGCACTTCAACACGGGCTACGTCAAATACAGGGAAACCTTTTAAAATAGCATTTTCTTGTACAATTTCATCAACCACAAGTGACACAGGCTGTGAAGCATTCAAATCGAAATCAGTGTTACCTAAACCACGTACATAAAAGCGTGGGAATGAACGGCCAAATGAAGATTCAATAGATAAACTTGGGATTTTCGCATTCATAAAACGAATATCCATACCAGCTGAGCTGTAAGCATCTAAACTGTCGCCTTGCAGGGCTGAAACAGCAACAGGTACTTCTTGAGCGTTTTCTACTCGTTTACGAGCAGTTACTTGAATAACTTCTAGTTGGTTCTTCTTAGCAGTAGTTTCTTGCTCAGCAGCTAGGGCTGAAATTGAAGTACCTGCTACGGCAGAGAACAACGTTGCATTGATAAGGGTTGCTAACGTAGATCTTTTCATTGCTTTCATGTCGGGGTTAACCTTTTTAGTGCACTCTTGTTCAACGGTTGATGTGTTGCGCAATTACATAATTACGGATTCAGTCAATTTTTCGCGACTTGCTCTATGCGGCGCGGACCTTATTACCGAGAGTACAAAAACGGCATAAATAAGGCTGACTGAATGCGCGAGATTATACCATGCTGTAATTAATTTACCGCATACTGAGTGTTAAAAATATAAACTTATTTTTAACACTTAAGCGCACTATCCCGACTTTTAGTGTACTTTTAGCAACTAAACAACCAAAAAGCGGACATATGTCCTTACAATGAATTATTAAAAAATATAGCAAAATAAAGCGGTACTTTCTAGATACTACTTTTTCACTAAAGAACGTGTGAGTGCAATTTCACCATCAATATGAATATCTCGCTGCGGGAATGCAATAACCACATCGTGTTGTTCAAACACTTCATAAATACTAAAGCGAATATCACTGCGCACTTGTCTTAAGCGAGTTTCAGATTCAGCGCACACCCAAAAAATAGCATTAAAGACCAGCGAGCTGTCGGCAAAGTCATCAAACAATACGGTTGATTGAGGCGTTGTTAATATTGCTTCATGTTCATCTAATACTTGCTGAATTAACTTTTTAACCAGTAATACATCAGAGCCATAAGCTACGCCTACGCTTACCGACGAGCGCGCATTGCCATCAATGAGCGTCCAGTTTGTAACCGTATTTTCTAATAACTGGCTATTAGGGATCAACATATGCACCCCGTCGTTTCTGCGAATGCGGGTAGAGCGAGTGTTAATAGTTTCAACCACCCCTTTTGCAGTGCCAACTTCTAGAAAATCGCCAATACGGATTGGCCGCTCCCACATTAATATCCAACCGCTAATAAAGTTATTAATAATATTTTGTGCACCGAACCCCACACCAATGGCAATGGCACCCGATACAAAGGCAAATGCGGTTAGTGGAATGTTGAGCACCTCAAGGGAGGTAAAAAGTAAAATCGCAATACTTAAAATAAAATAAAAACGCGTGAATAAATGCACTGCATCTGGGCTCATTTTTCGAGCAAGTAATGACTTCTTAATCAATTTACCAATACGTGTAACCACAAACCACATAGTAAATAAAATCAGTGGGACTTGAATGACTTTAGCAACCGTAATATGTACGTCGTTATAACTAAACAGCACAAAACCTAGTATGTCGTTAATTTGTTCTATATTCATGATTATTCCATATAAAAATAAGCTAGCAGTTAGTAAATCAGTAAATGCTAATAATTGAGTGAGTCTAGCATGTGGTTAAATTAAATAAGTAACAGTCTGTTTAAAATAATGACGGTAAAACAACCGTGATTGCCTCGTGTCGACATGCTTGCATTGAGCTTGGGGTAATTTGGGCTGTTTACTGCTGCTTTTATCTACTAAAGCTGTTTTTGCAATCTAATTTGAGTTTAAATCCTGCTTTAAATCGATAAACTTTGTTGTATATAAGTCAAAATTTGGTAAGTTAACTGTGTTTTCGACTCACTAAGCCTATTTCGGCTATTTTTTCTATGGAGTTATTATGCGTAAAACACTGATTGCCACTACGATTGCTAGTGCACTTTTATTATCTGCCTGCTCTTCTGAGAGCACTAAAGAAACAACACAAGAAACCGCAGCGCAAGTTCAAGACATTAACGCAAGCAATGTATTGTTCAAACCAAGTCCACTTCAATACATGGCACCTGAGTTTGATAAGTTTGGTACGACTGAATACGAAGCCGCATTTGATGCAGGTATTGCACAGCACAATGCAGAAATACTGGCAATTGCCAACAACCCAGCGCCAGCCACTTTTGAAAACACTTTAGTTGAAATGGAACTGGCAGGCGAGCTACTAAACCGCGCATCAGCTGCGTTTTATAACCTATCTGGCCTTATCTCAAACGATGAGTACCAACGTATTGATAAAAAAATGGCGCCAGTTTTCTCGGCTCACTCTGATGACATTTATTTAAATGGTGCATTGTTTAAACGTGTACAAACGGTATACGACAATAAAGATAAGTTAAGCGCTGAAGATCAACGCCTAGTCGATTTTTACTACAAACAGTTTGTTAAAGCCGGTGCAAAATTAAACGATGCTGAAAAAGCAAAAATGCGTGAAATCAACGCTGAGCTTGCAAAACTATCAACTGAGTTTTCTCAAAACGTATTAAAATCGTTTAAAGAAGACGTCATTTTAGTAACAGATAAAAGCAAACTAGCTGGTTTATCTGAAGGTGAAATTGCAGGTCTTGCAGCAGCTGCTAAAAAAGCAGGCAAAGATGGCTACATGATCACCCTAGTGAACACCACACAACAGCCTATTTTATCTAGCCTTGAAAACCGTGAACTGCGTGAGCAGATTTTTAAAGCATCAACCAACCGTGCAGCTAAAACCAACGGCCCTATCATTATTAAAGAAACTAACCTGCGTGCACAAAAAGCAGAACTGTTAGGCTTTAAAGATTGGGCTTCGTATGTAATGACTTCACGCATGGCGCAAACCACTGATAACGTGTACGGTATTTTAGATGACCTAGCGCCAAAAGCAGTTGAAAAAGCGCAAGCAGAAGCAAAAGCGATTCAAAAAGTAATTAACGATTCTGGTGAAAGTTTTGAACTAAAACCATGGGATTGGTCTTTCTATGCAGAAAAAGTACGTGCTGAAAAATACGACCTAGATCCAGCCTTAGTTAAGCCTTACTTTGAAATGCAATCGGTTATTCATAACGGTTTATTCTTTGCAATGGAAAAACTTTACGGCATTACATTCAAAGAGCGTAAAGACCTACCGCTTTATCACGAAGACGTCATGGCGTTTGAAGTATTTAATGCTGATGGCAGCGCAATAGGCTTATTTTACATGGACCCATATGCACGTGAAGGTAAACGTGGCGGTGCATGGATGAGTGCATACGTAAGCCAAAGCGGCTTAAAAGGCACAAAACCGGTTATTTATAATGCACAAAATATTCCAAAGCCAGCAGAAGGCGAGCCAACGTTAATGACGTTTGACGAAGTGTCGACTATGTTCCATGAGTTTGGTCATGCAGCACACGGTTTATTCTCTGACGTTAAATACCCAAGCCTAGCAGGTACTGCTACAGCGCGTGATTTTGTTGAATTTCCATCACAAGCACATGAAGACTGGATGATTGAGCCAAGTGTATTAGCTAACTACGCTAAGCATTACAAAACAGGTGAGCCAATTCCTCAAGCACTACTTGATAAAGTACTTGAGTCGCAAAAGTTCAACCAAGGTTTTGGTACCACTGAATATTTAGCAGCAGCACTACTGGATATGGAATGGCACTCATTTGGTTCTGATAAGAAAGTAACTGACGTACAGCAGTTTGAAAGTGACGCATTAAAGGCACATGGTATTGATTACTACCCTGTTCCACCGCGTTATAAATCAAACTACTTTAGCCATACGTTTGCAGGTGGTTACTCAGCGGGTTACTACGCTTACCTGTGGACTGAAGTATTTGCAGCCGATGCGTTTGCTCACATGGAAAACAACGGTGGCTTAACGCGCGAAAATGGCGATAAGTTCCGTAAAGAGATCCTATCAAAAGGTAATAGCCGTGACTTAATGCAAAGCTACATTGAGTTTAGAGGCCAAAAACCAACCACTGACGCCCTGCTTAAGCGCCGTGGTTTAGTTGATTAATTAATATTTTTAATCAACTGATATAAAAGCCCGCTTGCGGGCTTTTATTGTTTATAGAACAATACATAACAGATAAACTGACACCATTATTTAAGACAAGATGAGTGTTATGGGCTATTTATTTGCAGTTACCCTTCTTTGGGCGTTTTCGTTTAGTTTAATTGGTGTGTATTTAGCAGGCCAAGTTGACGCATGGTTTAGTGTGTTAATTCGTGTGGCTTTAGCAGCGTTAGTATTTTTGCCTTTTTTAAAGAAAACCCCCACCCCGCTTGCATGTAAACTCATGCTGATAGGCGCACTGCAACTGGGGGTTATGTATGGCTTTTATTACCACTCATTTTTGTTTTTAAGTGTGCCTGAGGTGCTGTTATTTACTGTAATGACCCCGCTTTACATTACGCTTTTAAACGATGCGCTAAATAAACAGTTTAATCCGCAGTTTTTTATCGTTGCGTTTATTGCCGTACTAGGTGCTATTACCATTCGTTATGAAAACTTAGACAGTAACTTTTTAGTCGGATTATTACTGGTTCAAGGCGCTAATATTAGTTTTGCCATCGGCCAAGTAACCTACAAACGATTAATGCTTAATAAACAACTCGATGATAAAACCGTATTTGGTTGGTTTTTTATTGGCGCACTAATTGTTGCAAGCGCCTGTTACGCCTTATTTGGTGATCTTAACAAATTACCAAGTACCTCAACTCAATGGGGCATACTTATTTATTTAGGTATTGTGGCCTCTGGTTTAGGCTACTTTATGTGGAATAAAGGCGCGACGCTTGTCAATGTTGGTGCGCTGGCGGTGATGAACAACTTACTTATTCCTGCCGGTATAATTGTTAATGTGCTTATTTGGAATCGAGACGCTGACCTACTTAGATTAAGCATTGGCGGGGGAGTGATGCTAGTTGCCTTAGTGGTAAACCAAATAATAACTAAATCAGCAAATTAATCACTCTGTAGTGAAATTGTCATTAATAATTAGTAAGGTAGCGTCCACTTTTATTTTTAAGGACAAATAATGAAGCGCATACCTTTTCTGACAACTTTTTTATTATTAAGCTCACTTACTGGCTGTGATGACGATGTAAAAATAGTCGAAAAAGAAGTGGTTGTTACCAACACTAACGTTGAAATTGTTGAAGTACCTACCCCGGTTATTGTTGAAGTAGCTCAAGGCACCAATACGCAACTAGGTACTCGCCCCGACTACTTAATTGACGATATGGCTGACAGCGCACTAAAAACAAAATTAGAATCGTGCAAAGAAGGTCCTTTTTATCGTACTGATTTTTCAATTGGTCACCGCGGTGCTCCAATGCAATACCCAGAACACACTAAAGAATCTTATATTGCAGCCGCTCGCATGGGAGCAGGTGTTGTCGAATGCGATGTCACCTTTACCAATGATAAAGAGCTAGTATGTCGTCATTCTCAGTGCGACTTGCACACCACCACCAATATTTTAGCCATTCCAACATTGGCTGCTAAATGTAGTGAGCCATTTACCCCTGCAAACTCTAACAGTGGCACGCCTGCTTCAGCTAAATGTTGTACCAGTGATATTAGTTTGGCAGAATTTTTAACTCTTGAGGGCAAGATGGATGGCGCAAACACCAGTGCCACCAATGTTAGCGATTACATGAAAGGTACACCCAGTTGGCGCACTGACTTATACGCCACCTCTGGCACACTCATGACCCACAAACAAAGTATTGCACTCTTTAAAGAGCTGGGAGTAAAAATGACCCCAGAGCTTAAATCCCCTCAAGTGAGTATGCCCTTTAACGGTATGACCCAAACGCAATACGCACAAAAAATGCTGAATGAATACACGCAAATGGAAGTACCCGCTTCGCGAGTGTATCCGCAATCATTTAATTTAGCTGACGTAAAATATTGGATTAATACTAATCCTGAATTTGCAGCGCAGAGTGTCTATTTAGATGGGCGCGACAGCAATGCAGGGTTTGATCCAAACAACGCTGCAACATGGCAGCCATCTATGGCAGAGCTCGTAAACGACGGCGTTAAAATTATTGCGCCACCCATATGGATGCTATTAAGCATAGATAACAACAGTAATATTGTCCCCTCACAGTATGCTATTGATGCTAAAGCCGCGGGGCTTAATATTATTGCGTGGAGTCTTGAGCGCTCAGGCCCTCTAAATCAAGGTGGCGGTTATTATTATCAGTCAATTAGTGATGTTATAGATAACGATGGCGATATGTTCACTGTGGTTGATGTGTTAGCGCAAGACGTAGGTGTAATGGGTATCTTTTCCGATTGGCCAGCAACCGTAAGTTACTATGCTAGCTGTAATAACATGCCTGCAAGTATTTAGACTTTAAGGCGTGTTTATTTTATCGCGCTCAGTTACCATATATTTTATATATTATTTAATTGAGCGCTTTTATGATCATCCAACACCACCATGCTGACTTGCCTACCCCAACGGGGTTAATGCGCACTACAGTTTATCGCCCACACGCTCACGGGCAATTCCCAGCCATTATTTTTTACTCTGAGATTTTTCAGCAAACCGCGCCTATTGCTCGCAGCGCCGCTATTTTAGCAAGCCATGGTTTTGTGGTACTTGTGCCAGAAGTTTTTCATGAGCTTAACCCTATCGGGACAGTGCTTGCTTATGACGATGCGGGTAAAGATAAAGGCAATAAAGATAAATGGGCAAAACCGCTTGAATCTCACGACAGCGATACCCAAGCGTTAATCGACTTTGTGCAAACACACGATTATTGTACTGGCTCTGTGGGTGCAATGGGTGTTTGTATTGGTGGGCATTTAGCTTATAGGGCCGCATTAAACCCCGCAATAAAAGCCGCTTTTTGCTTATATGCCACTGATATTCATAGCGATACTCTTCCCGCACATAAAGGGAATAATTCATTTGAACGTATGGCCGATATACAAGGTGAAATCCACTTTATTTGGGGAAAACAAGACCCTCATGTGCCACAACAAGGTCGCGACAAAATTTATCAACAAGCGGTTAGTACGGGTATTAATTACCAATGGCAAGAAGTGAACGCGCAACATGCCTTTATGCGTGATGAAGGCGAGCGGTACGACGCAGCACTTGCTATCACCATGTATCAACAAGCCGTTGCTTTGTTTAACCGAGTGCTTTAAGCGCTATTATTTAAGCATACCTAATGCGGTATGTTGCTTTACAAAATACGCTTTTAAATAATCAATAAACAAACGCAGTTTTTTAGAGCCCGCCGCCCCAGGCGGGAACACCCCATAAAGCTCAATGTCTTTGCTTTTATAATCATCAAGTATAATTTGCAGCAAACCCGCTTGTACTTTTGGCCATGCATCGTAAAGTGGAATACGGCCAAGACCATGCCCCGCCTCTACAAACGCAGTGCGTGCAGCAGCGTTATTGGTGCTTAAACTACCTTGCATTGTAATATCGACCTTTTTGCCTTCTTTTTGTAAGGTCAGCGTTTTACTACCTAATTGATAAACCACCCACTGATGCTTTACCAACTCATCGGGTGTAGTGGGTTTGCCAAAATGCGCAAAATAATCGGGCGCACCACAAATACACGTGCTCATAGTAGTGAGCTTAGTGGCTTGTAAGTTCGAATCGCGCAGTGCAACCCCTCTAATCGCAAAATCAAACCCGTGCTTAATAATATCCACAACGTCATCCGTGAGCTGTAAATCTATATCAATTTTAGGGTACTGGCGCTTAAAGGTATTTATTGCCGGTACAATCAACTGCATCCCCACATTTACGGGGCAGCTTATTTTTAATAGCCCTTGGGGTTCGCTTTTTATATTTTCTATTTGCTGATTAGCGGCATTAGCTTGCTCTGTAATAACACGGCAACGCTCATAATAGGCCATTCCGGCTTCGGTTAGCGCCATGGTGCGGGTAGAACGGTTAAGTAGCGTCACTTCGAGCTGTGTTTCTAATTTTTTTAAGTGATAACTCGCTACAGCACGGGTCAGCCCTAATTGTTTTGCCGCTGCAGTTAAGCTGCCCTGCTCTACAATTTGTGCAAATACCACCATGCTTTTTAACTGTTCAAACGAGACTTTCATAGGTGCTCCAATGCGGTTTTAACTTCAACCCTCTTATTGTATCAATTATTGAATCAATTAAGTTAAATTTATCATCGTTGTTTAAAGCTCTCTTAGTGCATATAGTATTTATCAAGCAAGATTAATTAATTTAAATCATCATAAGGAATACCTTACATGGCTAAAAAAATACTAATGGTTCTTACATCACATGCAGAGCTTGGTAACACAGGCGAAAAAACTGGTTTTTGGGTAGAAGAATTTGCAGCCCCTTATTACGCATTTGTTGATGCAGGTATTAAAGTAACATTGGCTTCTCCAAACGGCGGTCAGCCACCGATTGACCCAACTAGTACACTTGCTGATTTTCAAACTGAGGCAACCAAACGTTACGATGCAGACAGTGGTGCACAAACACTGATGGCAAATACCAAAGTTTTAAGCGAAGTAAACTCTTCTGATTACGACGCCGTATTTTACCCTGGTGGTCACGGCCCTTTATGGGATTTAGTCGATAACACCGATTCAGTATCGCTCATTGAAAGCTTTATTAAAGAGCAAAAACCAGTCGCTGGCGTGTGTCATGCAAGTGCGGTATTTTTAAATGTTAAAGACGCTGATGGCAATGCATTAGTCGCCGGTAAAAAAGTAACGGGCTTTACTAACAGCGAAGAAGCTGCTGTACAACTTACTGACATTGTTCCATTTTTAGTTGAAGACGAACTTATCAAAAAAGGTGGCGATTACCAAAAAACCGACGATTGGGGCGTGCTTGCTCTTGAAGATGGTTTATTGATCACCGGTCAAAACCCGGCAAGCTCAGAACTTGCAGCTAAAAAGCTATTAACTAAACTAGGTTAATAGCAGCCAACAACTCAAATCAGCACAGCATTTTATGCTGTGCTTTTTTAATTGCTTTTCATTACCTTATACAATTCCTATACTGGCAACACTTTCGGTAAATTAGGATCACACTATGGCCACTAAACCAAACACGCTTTCACTTATTACCAGTACCCGTTTTGCTATTTTTAGCATTATTATTATTTGTTTTGTATTGCAGCTTATTAATAGCCTACCTGGCATTAATTTAAACGGTTTAGGTATTTATCCAAGAAGTATTCAAGGGTTGGTTGGTATTCTTTGTGCTCCCTTTTTACACGGTAGCTGGTGGCATTTTGCCAGTAATATGTTGCCATTTGCTGTATTAAGCTGGTTAATTTGCCAGTACAGCGTACAGCGCTTTTATAGTGTATTTATATTCACCGCTTTAGTAGGTGGCTTATTCGTTTGGATGTTTGCCCGCAGTAATATTCATGTGGGTCTAAGCGGTGTCATCTATGGTTTGTGGGGATTTATTTTATGCTATGGCATTGTAAGGCGTTCATTTAAATCGATTTCCATCGCTGTTATCGTAGCATTTTTATACAGTGGCTTTATCTGGGGCGTATTACCGCAGCGTTTTCATATCTCGTTTGAGAGCCATTTTTTTGGTGCATTAAGTGGATTGTTTTTAGGTTATAAACTAGCAAAAGCAGATAAATTAAAAAATCAGCAAGCAACAACTAAAACACGCGTTTAATATAGATAGAGGTTATTTATGAGTGAAAACAACGAATACATCCCGCCTAAAGTATGGACATGGGACAGTGAAAGTGGTGGTAAATTTGCTAGTATAAATCGCCCCATTGCAGGCGCTACTCATGACAAAACATTACCGATTGGCGAACATCTATTTCAGCTTTATTCGCTGGCAACACCCAATGGCCAAAAAGTTAGTATTATGTTTGAAGAGCTTTTAGAGCTTGGCTTAACCGATGCCGAATACGATGCGTATTTAATTAATATTGGTGAAGGCGATCAGTTTGGCTCTGACTTTGTTGATATAAACCCGAACTCAAAAATACCCGCGCTGATGGATCATTCAACCACACCGCCAACACGCATATTTGAGTCAGGTGCTATTTTACAATACTTAGGCGAAAAATTTGATGCCTTTATTCCTAATGATCTCAAAGCCAAAACAGAGTGTCGTAACTGGCTATTTTGGCAAATGGGCTCAGCACCTTACTTAGGCGGTGGGTTTGGCCACTTTTACAGTTATGCACCGAGTAAAATGCAATACCCGATTGACCGCTTTACCATGGAAACTAAGCGCCAGCTTGATGTACTAAACCGCCATTTAAGTGACAATGAATACATGGCAGGCAGTGAATATTCAATTGCCGACATTGCTATTTGGCCGTGGTATGGCTCACTGGTTTTAGGTGACCTATACGACGCGGCAGAGTTTTTAGATGTTGCATCTTATACCCATGTGGTTCGTTGGGCTAAACAAGTGGCTGCACGCCCAGGCGTAAAACGAGGTCGTCGCGTTAATCGTACGTGGGGCCCGGAAGAAGAGCAAATGGCAGAGCGCCACACGGCTCAAGACTTTAAATAAAAGTCAAAACAGTTCAATAAGCCAGCTGCTTAGCTGGCTTTTTTATTCCATTAATAAAAAATATGAATCATATTTCAGTTTTATATTTTATAAAAAATTAAATAATTTCCTTTTAAAACAGGAAAACACGCCAAAATGGACTAACTTTAATAAAAATTACTAATATAAAGTTTATTATGCAATCTTTGGTTTGTGTACTCCTCTTAAGTGTACTTTATATTGCAGCATTTCCTTTAAGTGCACGCAGCGAAGATGTAAAAACATTAACGCTCTACCATGACTCAGACTATTCAAACCATTACGAATCGGCCTATGCAATGAAGATGGGGGTGCTGACTGCTTTAGCAGAGATTAATAATAACGTACAAGATTATCAGCTCACACTGATTGAAAAAGACAACCGAGGTAATGCGAATCGCAGCTTATTGCACATGCAGCAGTTTCTAAAAGACCCCAATGCACTGGTTTTTATTGGTGGATTGCACTCCCCGCCATATATAAAAAACAGAGAGTTCATCAATAAAAACAAACTATTACTATTACTGCCTTGGGCTGCCGGAGGGTCTATTACGCGCTACCCTAGTGATGATAACTGGGTATTTAGGCTCTCGGTAGATGATACAAAAGCCGGTTATAGAATGGCCCAATTTGCAACGCAAACTCTAAATTGCAAAAATCCGCTCTTACTTTTAGAAGACACGCCATGGGGAAAATCAAACAACAACACCATGCTTGAGGCCTTTGGTGATATAAAACCACAAGTAGAATGGTTTAACTGGAACACAAAAATAAATAACGCCAAATTAATGCTGCATCAAATAAAAAATACACCTGCAGAGTGTATTTTATTTGTTGGAAATGCCATTGAGGGGGCTGTATTTATAAATGCGATGGCAAGTTTTACCAAAAATGAGCGCCTTCCTATTGTTAGTCATTGGGGAATAACGGGTGGGGATTTTTTTGCCAACGTTGAGCAAGCCATAAAATCAAACTTGAGCTTACATTTTATACAAAGCTGTTTTTCATTTTTAAAAACGCCGCAAACCGCTTTAACTAAAAATGTTATAGCACAAAGCTTATCCCTCAAGCCTACCCCTGTAGCACCCACTGAGTTAATTTCTCCGGCTGGATTTATTCATGCCTACGACTTAACAAAACTATTGTTACAGGGCATATCACAAATAACTTTAACCGATAATACAGAGCACAACAGAGCAAAAATCAAACATGCACTTGAAAACTTAACCATGCCAGTTAATGGCTTAATAAAACAATACCAACGTCCTTTTGCTGTTTGGTCAGCTAATAATATTGATGCCCACGAAGCACTTGGTTTTGACGATTTATGCATGGCAAATTATCAGCCAGATGGAAAAATACACATTATCGAAAACCCAATAGGCAATGTTGAGTAATGCGAGCATTAATAAATAAAAAACTTAAGCTCTCAACAAATAATGCTTTTTATACTTTTTTAGCATTGAGCTTAATATTATCAGTGACTATTTCTTTACTGTTTGTTGGTCATCGCGCAAATACAGCTATTTATGATTTGCAAAGTAAAAGTCTTGAGATTGAATCTAAACTCACCACCAGCTACCTCACACTATTTTTAGAAACAAGAACACAAATTCTTAATGACCTTGCTCGTCAACCTATTTTATCTAACGCCATAATGGGGTCAGACACCTCAAAAGCGCTACTCCAAGATTACCTTTTTCAATATAAAATAATGGGTAGCACCGAAAAAATAACGATTATAAACGTATTAAAAGAGGTGGTTTTTAGTAACGACCCTTCGATTAACGAGCTGAGTATAATTGAGCAACCATGGATAAATAGCTTACTTGAAGAGCAAACAGAAAAGGCGGTGATATTAAATAAGCCAACCAATACCGACCTATTCACCATTGCGGTGCCTATAAAATATAATAACTTTACTGAGGGCGTGCTTATGGTGCAATTTAATACGCCAATGACCCAGTTACTACCGACCGACTTTGACCGTGAAAGCCATGGACTGACTTTAGCAGGCCCATGGGTTTATTATTCTAATTTAAATCAAGATGACGAGTATGTCAGTATTAACCAAAACCTCATTGGCAATACAGATATAACATTAAACTACTACATTACTGCCAATTTAATTGCTGCTAAAACTACTCGCTTCATAATCGATATTGCTATATCAATTATTGTAAGTATGGCTTTATCGTCGTTATTCCTGTTTGTATTTGGTCGGCACTTACTACTAAACCCGTTTAAGCTTTTAGAATCCTCAAGAGAAGCGATAAAGCAAAGTGAAGCGCGTTACGAACTGGCGGTTAAGGGCAGTAATGATGGTATTTGGGATTGGGATATTGTTACAAATGAAGTATATTTTTCTCCCCGTATTAGCGTATTGCTTGGCTACGACGAAAACGATAAAAACGCTTTGCCTCACTGTGCTGATGCACTTTATAAGTTACTTCACCCTGATGATATAACCAAGCATAAAAAGCAAATAGCAAATCACTTAATTAGCAACATTCCCTTTAATTACGATTATAGATTAAAGACTAAATCAGGCGCTTATCGTTATTTTACAGTAAAAGGGATGGCACTGCGCAATGAGCATAATAAAGCAATTAGAATGGCAGGCTCTGTAACTGACATTACTGAGCAAAAACGTTCTCAAAAAGCATTAAAACAAGCAAAAGAGCAAAATGATTTATTAGCGCAGGCAATCGAATCGTGTAATGTGGGTATTTCTATAGCCGATGCGAGTGTGCAAGGCTTTCCTTTAGTCTTTTTAAACTCTGAATTTGAAAAAATAACAGGCTATAGTAAAGAGGAAATGCTAGGAATAAATTGCAGCTTACTTCAAGGGCCAAACACCGATAAGAACGCAATAGATATTATTACTAATGCAATAAAAACATTAAAAACTCAACGTATAGAAATACTAAATTATAAAAAAGATGGCACGGAATTTTGGAATAGCCTACAAATCTCGCCTGTTTTTAACGAGCAGCAACAACTCACAGCTTACGTGGGAATTCAGCAAGATATCACTGAGCAAAAAGCAGCGAATCAATTATTAATTGAAGCAAAAGCGGCGGCTGAACAGGCTAACATTGCCAAAAGCGAGTTTTTAGCAGCAATGAGTCATGAAATTCGCACGCCTATGAATGGCGTATTAGGCATGCTTAATTTGATTTTAGATAGCTCATTAAATGAAAAACAACACCATCAGGTAAGCATTGCACTCAATAGTGCAAACTCCTTATTAAATATTATTAACGATATTTTAGACTTTTCAAAAGTGGATGCCGGTAAGCTTGAGCTTGAGGAGTTAGAGTTTAACCTTTGTAACATGCTCGACGATTTTATCGAAACAATAGCAATTCATGCCCACAGTAAAAATATTCCGTTAATGCTAGATATAGAGCACCTTGAATACGCTTTTGTCATTGGTGACGCCGGACGCCTCAAACAAATTTTAACAAACTTAGTAAATAATGCGCTTAAATTTACTCATAAAGGTGAAGTGCAAGTTATTGCTAAACTCACACCGATTAACAATAATCAAATGCGTTTTAACTGCCAAGTAATAGACTCTGGGATTGGTATTTCTGCAGCCCAACAAGCCAAGCTATTTAAATCATTCTCTCAAGTTGACTCTTCAACAACACGAAAATATGGAGGCACGGGCTTGGGCTTAGCGATTGTTAAAAAGTTATGCCACCTAATGGAAGGTGATATACAGGTACAATCTAAAGAAAATAAGGGCAGTAACTTTAGCTTTAATGTTGTTCTAAAACGCAGTAAAAACCCACAAAAAGTATTACCCCCTGTAGATATGTCATCGTTAAATATTTTAATTGTGTGCAGCAATCAAACTCAATCTTCTATCTTACACAAGCAGTTTACTAAATGGGGAGCAACAGCCGTAATCAGCCCATCCGCAAAGCAGGCTGTGCAAATATGTCAGCAATATATCGAAAAACAAAACCTTTGTTTTGATTTAATTATGATTGATATGCAGCTAAGTGACGGCGATGCTTTAACCTTAAGTAAAACCCTTGATAAAGAAGTAGATCTTATGGCTGCGCATGTTGTTTTAATGACCACGGGTGAGCTAAATAAACAGCGCGATTTATATCAAGCGTCTCGGTTTTCAGCCATTGTTACAAAGCCCATAATCACACAAAATCTTTTTAAGATGCTATCGACCTGCTTTAGCGATAAACAGCATAGTAATAGCAGCCTCATTACTGAGGATTTATCTGACACTCAGCCTTTGTCGAGCGATGATATTGTGTGGGACAAAAACATTCGTATTTTACTGGTTGAAGATAACAACATTAATCAAATCGTCGCCTCTACCACGCTTAAAAAAATAGGAATTAATAGCATTGATATTGCAGAAAATGGCCAGCACGCGCTCGAATATTTAAAACAAACAACTTCCCATAACCCGTACTCACTCATTTTAATGGATTGCCAAATGCCAGTGATGGATGGTTACCAAGCCACAACCCATATAAGAGTAAATGAAGCTGGAAGTAAAAATCCCCCAATTACTATTATTGCTATGACAGCAAACGCTATGGTGGGCGATAAAGCTAAGTGCTTACAGGTTGGAATGAACGACTATATTTCTAAGCCCATTGCGCAAGACATATTATTTAAAAAACTTCTAAAGTGGTTGCCATATGAGCTTAAAAACAATGAGTAAAGTAGATATGTTAACCATATCATCTTAATATATATAAATATTTGTACTTATACAGCGGTAAAATAGAGTGAAAAAACTAACAAAAGAGCAAATTTATAAACGCTTAAATAACGAAGAAGATGCTCGCGCGTGTAAGGCCATTGACGATAACGCATGCCAAGAAGTCCCCGGTAATTTTATTACTTTACTGCTAAGCCAACTGTTTAGTAAGTTTGCTGATGCGCTACTCAATCCCAAAATAACGCTGCCGTGGTTAATGCAAAGCTTAAACGTGCCAGCGAGTTTTATTGCTTGGCTAGTACCTATTAGAGAGTCGGGTTCACTGCTGCCACAGTTAGCTATTGCTGGCTTTATCCGCCAATTGCCTATTCGTAAATGGGTGTGGGTTATTGGCGCTATTGTGCAGTCTTTATGTATTTTGGCTATGGTTGGTGTCGCGTTTACACTTGAGGGCAAGCTTGCGGGTTACGCCATTATTGGTTTATTAATTTTATTTAGCTTAGCTAGAGGGTTTAACTCGGTGGCCGCAAAAGATGTGCTTGGAAAAGTTATTCCTAAGCAACAGCGCGGTAATATTAGTGGCTTAGCTGCCAGTATTGCCGGTTTTGCCACCTTAACGTTTGGCTTGCTCATGTGGTTTTTTTCACAACAAAAAGATCAAAACACCGTCATTATAGCCTTAGCACTCGGTGCAATAATGTGGGTGATCGCGGCTTTTTTTTACAGCCAAATAAATGAATATAAAGGGGCAACCGATGGCGGTGAAAATGGCTTGCTGCATGCGTTTTCTAAACTTAAGCTGCTTTATAAAGATAAACAATTTGCCCATTTTGTTGTTACCCGTGCGCTACTTTTATGCTCAGCTCTAAGTGCCCCTTTTTATATAGTTTTAGCCAGTAAACAGTCTTTTGAATTTTCTCTGCTTGCCACTTTTATTGCCGTTTCTGGCTTTGCTAGTTTAGTCTCGGCGCCTATTTGGGGCAGGCTCAGTGATTTATCTAGCCAGCGTGTTTTAGTGCTTAGCGCTATATTAGTCACATTTAATGGCTTAGCCGTATTTGTTATTGCCACTTGGTATAGCGCACTACTGCTAAATTGGTGGGTTATGCCTATATTGTATTTTTTACTCTCAGTTGCACACCAAGGCGTGCGTTTAGGGCGAAAAACTTACCTTGTTGATATGGCTGAGGGCAATAAACGCACCGATTATGTATCGGTAAGTAACACGGTAATTGGGGTGTTATTACTACTTCTGGGTAGTATAGGTTTACTCGAGGCTTTTTTATCAACCGCTGAGCTAATTTTACTTTACAGCACCCTTGGTTTTTTAGGTGCTATAAGTGCATTCTTTTTACCACAAACCGAATAATAGGTTACCAACATTGCTTTATAACTGTGGGCGCTTTAGTGCAAATTTGTCTTTCGTGGTACTAAAATAATCGCCGCCCATTTTACCCACCGCATCTAAACGCGTTGGATCAATATATCCGTTCACTAAAACGGTGTCGTCGAGAAAAATACCCACTACATCTAACAGCATCATTTGCCCACCGCTTGGCTCATCTGAAATAGTAATCACCTCTCGCAACTTACATTCATAGCGCACTTTTGACGCAGCAGCACTTGGCACACTGACTAATTGGCTGGGGGTACGCTGTATATTTGCAGCATCAAACTCACTCACGTCACGTGGATAGTTAGCGCAGCTTTGGTTCATTTGTTCAACAAGCGAATGGCTAACAATATTAACTACGCACTCTTTGGTAGCGAGTAAATTATTTAACGTATCTTTATTTGCATTATCGCGAGGGTTTACCTGCGTTACGCTTAAAACCGGCGGGTTACAACTAGCAACAGTAAAAAACGAATAAGGCGCAATATTAGCAACCCCCTCTTCACTTAACGTGCTTACCCACGCAATCGGTCTTGGGCTTATACCGCCTACTAAGTAGCTATAAACAGAGTGGTTGCTATTATCGGTTAAATCTAAAAACATGGTTTCTCACTTTTAATCTTAAAAAACTAAATCGGAAAATCGCTACGCTGCGTACAAGTTAAATAATTACTTCATAGCATTTTTAAATAATACATTGAATCCATGCGCATAAAAATAAACATAGTCTGGTTTAAACGTGACTTACGCCTAAGCGATCATCAGCCTTTAAAAAATGCGTTTAGTAACGGCCTGCCTACCCTCTTAATTTATAATTTCGAACCTTTACTACTTGACGATGCGCATTACAACGAGCGGCATTGGCGCTTTGTATATCAATCTATTTGCGACTTAAACACTCAGTTGGCTCGCTTTAACAGCCGCGTATATATATTTAATGAAGATATGCAAACCCTACTTGAATCGCTTCACTCGCAGTTTGAAATCACAAACCTCTTTAGCCACCAAGAAATAGGGCTAAACAATACCTTTGAGCGTGACATAGCAATTAAAGCCTGGTGCCAACACCATCACATTAACTGGTTAGAGTCGCCAACCGGGGCTGTGATACGTGGCAAAAGAAATCGCAGTAATTGGAACGAGCGCTGGCAACAAACCATGCAAGCACCTATTGCTATACCTAATTGGAAGCAAATAAAACCACTTACTCTTACTGATTATCAAACACCTATACTGCCGAGCGCCTACACGCAAGATAATGAACATTTTCAGCACGGGGGCCCTCGACTTGCCCGTGAAGTAATGCAAAGCTTTTTTGCTGAACGCGGTAAGGGTTATCAAAAAGGAATATCCAGCCCAAGCTTAAGCCGTACGCATTGCTCTAGGTTATCGCCCTATTTAGCGTGGGGAAATATCAGCCTGAGGCAAGTGTATCAAATGGCGATTGACGCATACCATAGCACTTCTGCTGATAAAAAAGGGTGGAAGCGCCCACTTGCCGCGTTTGTATCACGCTTGCATTGGCATTGCCATTTTATGCAAAAGTTTGAAAGCGAATGCACCATGGAATTTAAAGCGCTAAATCCGGGTTACCATGCATTTCCGTATCGTGATGACGCCCAGGTTACTAGCGATATTGAACGCTGGGCACAGGGGCAAACTGGTATTCCTATTATTGATGCCTGCATGCGCTGTTTAAAAGCCACCGGTTATATTAATTTTAGAATGCGCGCTATGCTAGTTAGCTTTGTAACGCATCATTTAAACATCAGCTGGCAACAGGCAAGTTTTCCGCTGGCTAATTACTTTTTAGACTTTGAACCGGGAATTCATTACCCACAAATTCAAATGCAAGCCTCTGTCACCGGTATTAATACCATTCGTCATTACAACCCAATAAAGCAATCGGAGGATCAAGACCCAACCGGTGCGTTTATAAAAAAATGGTGCCCTGAACTTGAAAAGCTCCCCATTGAATATTTACATCAACCTTGGGAGCAAACGCCCATGGAAGCGCTATTTAACGACTTTAAACTAGGTGAAGACTACCCTGAGCCGATGCTTGATTTAACCACCGCCTCAAAAGAAGCCCGCGAACGGCTATGGCAATACCGAGAGCGGCCCGATGTAAAACGCGCCATAGGTAAAATTCTTAAAAAACACGTAGCTCCGACTCAAAAAATCACCCGTGTAAAACGCAAAACTCGCAGTAACAGCAATAAAGAGAACACCTAATTATGGCGCACAAAAAACTTAACTTACCGCAAAAAATTTGCCCAGTATGCAATAAGCCGTTTGCGTGGCGTAAAAAGTGGCAACGAGATTGGGATAACGTTATTTATTGCTCAGAGCGGTGCAAACGCAGCAAATAGCCGCTTATAAAAACCAATACACGCATATTCGCTTTAATCTCACTTTATATCTTACATAGCTGTTATAGTGGTTAACGTTTCAACTTGTTATTCAATGCAAGTTAACACTCTACCCTCTGCCTGCTCAACATTCATTACACCTAGCACAGCTAATTAAAAGAACACCCTTTACCAAGCCTTATTTTACAGCCATGGCGTGAGCTTGCCTGTAAAACCCCTCTTTGTTTGTTAGCGATGTAGCATTATTCGTTTATAAACTCAGCATACTTTAATCAAGGATATAGCATGAGTGAATTAACTATTGGCGTAATTGGAACATCACGTAAAACAGATGAAAGACGCTACCCTATTCATCCTGCGCATTTAATGCGTATACCTGAAAAACTCAGAAAAAAAATGATTTTTGAGCAAGGTTATGGCGCGGCATTTAATATGAGCGACGAAGAAATTGCAGCACTGACAGGCGGCATTGCCACCCGCAGTGATATTTTAACCCAATTAGGCACCGTCATTATTGCCAAACCAGTGCTTGCTGATTTACAAGAACTTAAAGAAGGCGGCACAATTTGGGGCTATGTACATTGCGTACAACAACAAGCAATTACCCAAGCTGCCCTTGATAGAAAGCTTACTCTTATTGCCTTTGAAGACATGTTTGTATGGTCACCACAGGGGAATGTGGGCCGTCATACTTTTTATAAAAACAATGAAATGGCTGGTTATTGTGCGGTGTTACATGCTCTGCAACTAAAAGGCATTGATGGTCATTACGGTAATCAACGTAAAACCATTATTTTTAGTTTTGGCGCTGTTAGCCGAGGCGCTATTTATGCATTAAAAGCTCATGGTTTTAGAGATATTACAATTTGTATACAGCGCCCCGATCATGAAGTGCGTGAAGAAGTACTTGATTGTCATTATGTTAAAGTACGCCCAGGCACTGAAGGCGAAGCTCGTATGATAGTGGTTGAGCACGATGGGTCGCAGCGTCCGCTTACTGAGCTTATTAGCGAAGCTGACATTATTGTTAATGGCACCTACCAAGAAACCGCAAACCCCGTCAATTTTTTGATTGAATCTGAAGCCGATTGCTTAAAACCCAATAGCCTTATAATAGATGTAAGCTGTGATGAAGGAATGGGATTCTTTTTTGCAAAGCCAACAACATTTAAACACCCAATGTTTAGCTATAAAACCACGGATTATTACGCGGTTGATCATACCCCTAGCTACTTATGGGAAAGTGCAACGCGCTCTATTTCTGCCGCGCTCATTGTATACTTGCCAACTGTTTTAGCCGGCCCAGAGCAATGGCAAAAAGACGAAACCATTCGCCGCGCTATCAATATTGAACACGGAATAATTAAAAACAACGCTATTTTAGCGTTTCAAAACCGTGAAAGCGCCCCGCCTTATCACCTGCAAATAGCTGATATAACCTAAATTCGGGATAATAAATAATCCCAAACATAACGTGGACCTTGTTTATTAAATTATTTGGCTTCTATTTTGCAACTATCTATGTAAATAACGCTTTTTAGCTGTTTTACCATGTAGTGTTTACAAGGTATTGCAAACACTACACGGTATGACTAATTAACCTAAAAAGCCTACACCCTCAACAAGGAGAACATAATGACGATTAAAAAATCTGCAAGTTCAACATGGTCTGGTGATATTAAAAAAGGGAAAGGTTATATCTCAACGCAAAGTGGCGCATTAGATAACCAGCCGTATGGGTTTAATACCCGCTTTGAAGATAAGCCAGGATCAAACCCAGAGGAATTAGTGGGTGCAGCACATAGTGCCTGTTTTGGTATGGCTTTATCGCTGGCACTTGGTGAAGCGGGCTTTACCGCTGAGAACATAAACACCGAAGCAGTGGTTAGTTTAGATGAAGTGGATGATGGCTTTGCCGTGACGCACATTGCCCTTGAAGTAAATGCAACCATTGCAGATATTTCAAATGAGCAATTTCAAGCATTGTGCGAACAAACCAAAAAAGGCTGCCCTATCTCAAAATTATTAAATACTGAGATTTCGCTTAACGCCACACTTAAGTAAATACCTAGTGTATTAAGCTAGGCGTAAAGCGCTTAAAGCTCATGAAAAGTAAGGTTATGCGCATGTAAAAAAGCCATAACCTTATTGCTACTTTTTCATTAATCATAGAAATAAAGGCACTGTTTAATCGCGGTGAGTTACAAAAAGGTTAAACAAAAACAGTTAAATAGATTATGTAAAATATCAATACTTTGTTAGGATTAAGGGCAGGCTTAACCACACCTTATTTTGTAGGTTAAAACAAAGGGTACGATGAATGAATGATAAATCACTAAATTGCGAAAAAGTTTCTTGTAGCAATTGCGCTGATTCGAATGAACTAGATTTTGACTTTACCATGGCATTTCAGCCTATTGTAAATTGTCAAAATAATACTATTTTTGGATATGAAGCACTTGTCCGTGGTTTAAATAATGAATCGGCCTACTCTATTATTTCTCGTGTTAACGATACTAACCGCTATACGTTTGATCAGTTATGCAGAATTAAAGCGATTGCACTTGCATCAAAGCTAGGTGTAGATTCGATGCTTAGTATTAACTTTTTACCAAACGCTATCTACAAGCCAGAGCGTTGTATTCGTACCACCCTAGAAGCCGCTAAAAAGTATAACTTCCCTACAACAAATATTATGTTTGAATTTACAGAAGTCGAAAAAATAGAAGACAGCGCACATGTAAAACGTGTTGTGAGCTATTACCAAGAATTAGGCTTTAAAACAGCCACCGATGACTTTGGTTCAGGCTATTCTGGATTAAACCTATTAGCCGATTTTCAAACTGATATTATCAAGCTTGATATGGCGCTGATCAGAGATATCGACAAAGATAAAAATCGCCAGGCAATCGTAACTCACTGTTTAAACATGTTTAGCGCGCTAAATGTTACAGCTCTGGCTGAAGGCATTGAAACTGTTGAAGAATATCAGTGGTTAAAATACGCAGGTATTGAGCTAATGCAAGGTTACTTATTTGCAAAACCTGGGTTTGAATGCTTGCCAGAAGTTGATTTTCAATAGCACACCGTTGCTATAAAAAAACCGGCGTTACGGCGGTTTTTTCGTATTAGATATAGGTTATATATCCAAAATTACATATTTCCCAGCTCTATCATCATTGCGGTGTACATACGTAAATTAAGTGCTAATTGCTCAAGGGTAATAAACTCATGCTCTGAGTGCCCGGTGTAGCGTTTACCCGGCATAGATGGGCCAAACGACACGGCATTATCAAATAGCTTGGCATTTGTACCGCCCCCTATTGAAACAAAATCAGCGTTTTTATCACCCGTATAATGCTTAAAAATATCAAGTAGCTTTTGCGCATGGGGTGCGCTATCTAAAAGCATGGGCGTACCAATGGTGGTTTTAATGTTAGCTAACGTAACCTGATTAGCCGTTTGCCAATTAGCAAGCGCAGTATCAATTTGTTGTTTAAGTAACGTCTCATCTTTACCAACCGGACGGCGAGCATTGACCGCTAAAGTAAGCGCGTTACCCTCACGTTCAATAACCGTAGGCGCTACGGTCATTGGCCCCATAAAGTCATGTTCATAAGCAATTTCGCCAAACTGTTTACCGTGAATATCTAAACCAATAAGCTGATTAACAAAATCAATGAGCTGGCCATCACTATTGTTTTCAAGCTCAACGTTTTTAAATATTTCAGCTAAATAAGCAATGGCGTTAACGCCTGATTCCGGTTCAGATGAGTGGGCCGACATGCCTTTAACACTTATGGCAAGCGCGTTATTTTGCTCTGTAAAATTAAATTCAACTTGCTTAAGTGTGTTAGCTTTTGCTTTTAATTGATTAATTAATGTTTCGTTGGCGTTATGTAGTAATAGGCTGGCATCTTCAGGGATTTGACTGGCAAATGCGCCGCCGGTTACATCACTGACATACACACCTGTTTGTGGTGATGTTGCATCAAATGTTGGCGCAATTAAGCTCCAGCCTTTTTCAGCAACCACTACAGGGTATGAGGCATCAATGGTTACCGCATACTTTGGTTGCTGATAAGTTTTCATAAACTCAGTTAACGGCCCCCAGTCAGACTCCTCCGCTAGGTAAATCATTAATTCAATACGGTTATCAAGCGCTATGCCTTTATCTTTTATCGCCTTCATGGCGTACATTGCAGTCGCAATAGCGCCTTTGTCGTCTTCGGTACCACGGCCAATTAATTTATCCGGCTCTGAGGTGTCAATAATAAAAGGGCTTTGCTTCCATTTGCTGGCATTAGCAGGTTGTACATCGCCATGAGTTACTATGGTTACCTTATCAGTTTGTTGCCCCATACCAATAAGTACGGTGTAACCTAAATCTTGATAATCAAAACCAAGCTCAGCCGCTTTCATTTTTAGTAACGCTTTAAAGCCAATAAAGTCGGGATTTTGTGGTGCGCTAACATCACTTTTATTAACCGTTGGAAAAGACACCAAATTTGTGAGTGTATGTACTTGCGCACTTTGGTAGGTATTTACAGCGTAATCAGCCACGCTGTCATTAATTTTATTTAATTGTGCATGAGTATTAAAGGCCAATAAAGCGATACTAGCTAAAGCTAACTTTTTCAAAACAAATCCCATTTAATTAACAACTAAGAACCATAATTATAACGCCCTTGTTTAATAACAAACAACGCTTTGCGACAGAGCGTAAAACCGCCACTATATTTATCTAACAGCTTTACTAAAGATGCCTGTATAATGCGCACCTTAAAATTACGGGGTTAATCATGAATCGCAGAAAAAAGATCATTACAAAGTTTAATAACAAAGATAAGCGCGCAAATGCAAAATTACATAAAAGTAATAAACCTGCTTATGTGTCTAAAGCTGAACGTGAAAAATTAGCATTACTGGCTCAAGAACAGCAAATAGAGTCTATAAACGATGAAACATGTTTATAAATCAATAAAAACAAAAGCCTGGAACAGGAAGTAAAATAAAAGTTAATAAATAGTTGCAAACTAAACACCTAACTGTAACATTGAACATTCAGCAACAATGCAGAAACACACCAATAATCACTTAGGAGGCATAAATGAACAAACTATTTATTATCACTCCTAGTGCTCCTCAAGAATGTTCTGTCGACTATCATTTAAGTGAATGGTTCGACGAATAAAAAAACCTGAATAATTTAAAAGCAATAATGCCTCGCAGTAGGAAGGCTTCTATGTAATTAAAATTCAGGTAACAATAATGAAAAGAAAACTCTCAATTCTTAATGGATCACTAGCCGCGTGCATGTTTTTTTCGTTTGCAAGTAATGCTTGTTTAACAAACGAAGTTGAATCAAACGACACTGAAAGCAATGCAAATTCCCCACTTTGTAGTAATACCGCCGTTGCAGGCTCGTTGAGTCGAAATGATACTGATTGGTTTAGATTCGAACTAACGCAAACCGGACCTATTGAAGTTAATCTTGATCATCATACTCGTGATGACTTTGACTGGGCATTATATCAAGAAACGGGGTCGGCCCTAGCCGAAGGGGCGACCAGTAATGTGCCAGAAACAGGCAGTTATAACGCGCAATCAACGGGTACAGGTTGGTACGATCTAACAGTCAATTTTGGTGAAGGTAGTAACACCGGTGGCGGAAGTGGTAACGATGATTGTGGCTATAGTTCTCGTCCTGCAAAACCAGGTTCATTACAAGCATATTTACAAGGTGGCAGTGCTGATTCATGTAGCACATTAACAGCTGATCAAGGTGCTGTATTACTTATGGGTGGTGGCAGCGATGTTGATCAAGCATTTAGTAATCGCGTTGCCAACCATGTTGGCAGCGGTGCCGATGTTGTTGTGCTTAGAACCTCAGGTACTGACGCCTACAACGATTATTTACTGAACTTAATGAATGCCGACTCAGTAGAAACACTGATCATTGATACTCGCAACAAAGCGAATGATGACTATGTTGACTGGGCTATCCGCAGTGCCGAATTTGTATGGATTGCAGGCGGTGACCAATCTGATTACCTTAATCAATGGCAAGGTACAAAAGTACAAACCGCTGTGCAACACGTTTTTGATAAGGGCGGTGTCGTTGGCGGAACGTCTGCAGGCATGGCATTAATGGCAAACAGCGTGTACGACCCGGATGGTGTTGCTGGTGCAGTATCCGATGAAGTAGTCACTGACTTTTGCCATGAGACACTTAACTTCAGCAGTCGCTTTATTGATGTGCCTGTTTTAGACAATAGCTTAACCGATACGCACTTCCAAGAACGAGACAGAATGGGGCGCGCCATCGTGTCTTTAGGCCATCACAGCAATCAGTACTTTTCTATTGCAGCCAGTGAGGCAACCTCACTGTTCATCGAGGCCTCTGGTACAGGTGTTGTTGACGGCAGCAATGAAGTTTACATCTTCAAAGAAACCGCTAATACGCAAAGAGTGACATTGCAATGTGGCAGTGCTGTTAACTATCAAAATATTAATAGAGTAAAGCTACTACCTGGTGATAATTACAATGTGGTTAGCCACACTCATAATGGTATGCAACTAGACGTGAGCATTAATGGTAATAACAACAACTTCTACTCCCCTATCAATCCTTATTAATCCCCCCAGTTAAGAGCCCTTTGGGCTCTTTTTTAACTGTCGCAAAAATAATAATTAAATAAACAAAAACCTGATAATTACCTATTCGTTTTATATTCAAGCCACTTTGAAGCCAAAGGGTTAAAATAATGCGTATAACGGATCGCTACATAGCCAACCACAGCGCTTGCTACTAGCAGCTCAAATAGCGCTAAGTAATGTATTTGATTTATAAACTGCATATCCACGTTCATCGTTAGCATCCAATCCGCGAGTTTAAATAACGCTGTAGCACCAATGACCATGGGAAAGGTAAATGCAGCAAACCCTGGGCAAAACCTGCGGCGTAGTAATTTAAAAAATGCCGTATAAATAATGAGTGTCATTAGTATGGCAATACCAAATAACCCCCCAATAATCACTGGTGACGGTTGGGTCACCACAGTGAAATACCCCGCTAACGATAAACTTGCTGGCGCCGCTAAAATAGCTAGTGTAGGCTGTGCAGCATCAGGAATTTGCTCAGCAAATATTATCCGATAAATCATTATCGGCAGCATAACTGCGTACATTAACATGCCAAAATAAAGTGCCCCTTGCGCTAAAAATAGCAGTGCAGGATTACCCGAGAACGCGACATCGGCAACAATAATCCCCACCGGTGGTACAAACCAACTTGGCACCATGTGTTCAATTTTAAACTCACGAACACGATGAATAATAAAGCTCAGTAAAAATCCCAAATGCAATAAAAATGCGCCTACCCAAAGCACATCCCCTGCTAATGGATTAACGTGCCCTAACGAATTAGATACCACCAACGTTGCCATAGCAAAAGTAGGCACCACACTGCCTACAACAGGGTGCGCTAAGTCGGCTTTTAGTAATTGCGGGTGCAGTAAAAATTTTAAGCCAAGTATTAACAATAATACGCTTGCAATTGCCGCCCCAGTGTATTGCGCTGCGCCATTTACATTGAACATATTTTCCCAAGCCCAACCAAGGCTGGCTATGCCTAATGCTAATCCGCCCATTGGGGTGGGTGCGGTTATTACTTTGGCTTTTATATGATTAAACATGTTTATACTCCACACTCACTGTTTATCTTATAAAGAAGTTTAACCTTGCATTTTGTTTAGTTAAATCTAATTATATAGAACACACGTTCAGAAAAACTAAACACCAAGCTCATGAATATTTCTCTTAAACAACTTAAAGTGTTTGTAGGTATTACCCAGCATACAACGCTTAGCGCAGCCTCAGAGCGACTTTACTTGTCTAAAGCGGCACTCAGTATGGCGCTTAGCGAGCTTGAAAAGCAGTTAGGTCACCCATTGTTTGATCGGGTAAATCATCGCTTAATTTTAAATCAAGAAGGGCAAAAATTACTGCCCTTGGCAGATGAATTACTGCACAGAGCAAATGATATTAATACGCTTTTTTCGTCCCACGCAAAAGCCAGCGGCACGTTAAAAATAGGTGCCAGCGATACCATTGGTAATCATGTGTTGCCCTCTATACTCAGTGGATTTCGCCAACAACAGCAGCATTATTCACAGCAGGTTTTTATTTCAAATTCTGAGCTTATTTGTCAAAAACTGCGCGACTTTGAACTCGACATTGCATTAATAGAAGGCCATGCCCAGCAAAGCGACTTAGTCTCAACCGTGTTTAGTCAAGACACCATGTGCATTATTGCGCCGCCATCCCACCCTTTAGCTGCAAAACCACAGCTTAGTTTTAATAACTTAGCAAGCAGTCAATGGGTATTAAGAGAGGCTGGCTCTGGCTCACGCTCATTCTTTTTACAAAACCTTGCTACGCATATCGATAATTGGAGCCAAAGCTTTGAGCTCAATACCACAGAGGCATTGATCAACAGCATTGCAGAAGGATTAGGGCTGGGATGTTTATCGTCACTCGCGGCACAGTACGCTTTAAACGATGGCCGCGTTACGCAGCTTAACTTAAACCACCCCATGCAAAGACAGTTTTGGTTAGTGATGCATAAAGACAAATACAAAAATCCGCTGTTAACGCAGTTTATAGATTTTTGTCACAAGCAGAATTAAAAAATTAATAGTAATTAACTGTCAGATTCGATTAACCAAAAATCGAATCTGACAGCTCACACTAACTTACTCTCTCATCTTAAAACGCGTAACTCATAGCCAAATTAATAGAACGACCCTGCCCTGCTAATTGATTGAACCCCTGCGTTGAATCTTGTTTAAACTCAGCAATACTTACGCCGCCCAGTGGTAATTCATAATACTCATCAAGCAGATTGGTAATATCAACACTCACAGTCAATGCATCCCAACTGGCTTTTGAGCTTAAATTAAGTAAATGATACTGCTCGGTTTGGTTTTCTAGGCGGTTGCTATCTACGCGGGTTTTACTATCGACCCACTGCCACGTGAGTGCGTTTTCAAAGCGGCCTATTTGCTGGTTAATCGCAAAGTAGGTTTGCAGTGGCTTAATTTGATAAAGCGGCTGATTGGTATCGTCGCGCTTACCACGGGTATTGGTAATGTTAGCTTTTAACGACCAACTACCATACTGCTTAGACTCGTGCAGAGTAGCAACCGCATCTAGCTTTACTCCATAAAGCGTGGCATCTACGTTATTAAACATAAGTACATTACGAGTATTGGCAGCAAGCGCTGTGCGGTTAAAGCTTCTTACTCTGTTGACGTCAATATAATCATTTACATCGCTCACCCACGCATTAGCACTGATACGCCAGCTGTCGTCTTTAGCCATACGGGTATACGTAGTGCTAAGCGTATGTGCGGTTTCAGGTTTAAGGGCAATGTTACCAATATAGCCATTACCATCGCCGTACCAACCTATCATGGTGGTGGCCATATTTCCCACCCCCCAACTGTAACGTTCGTATAAATTAGGTGCGCGATTTTTACGAGCTAAACCAATTTGTAACTCGTCATTATTGCTTAGTTGATAGTTAATCAGCACGTTTGCATCGACTAGGTTGTCTGTTTGTTTTTTGTTCTGACCATTAAACTCTTTAGCGGCCATTGCATCGCTTGGCATCGCCATGGCCATCGCACTCATAGCGGCCATACCTGCGTTGTATGCTTGTACATCGTCGGTATTGGTTATTACATTTTCAAATCGAACGCCTGCATTTAACCACCAGCGAGTATTTAGTTGGCTTTCATATTCAGCAAGCAGGGCAATACGCTGACGCCGGCCGTTATTAATATTGTTGTAGTCATTTGGCCCCATCATCATTGAGCCTTCAACCGCAGGCCACCAATCATCAATATTCATATAATGGTACTCTTGGGCGAGTAATAACTGGCTGTTGTTTTCAAGCGCTAATCGCCATTTTAACTGAGTGCTTATATCTTCGGCGTCGGTTTTCATTGGCATTTTTCCGGTTTTTTCTGCGCTGAAAAAGCCCATTTCATGCTTTACGCTATGCCAATTTAACTGCGCTTCAAGCTCACTGTTTGTAAAAGCACGCTTATACTGGGCAACAGCGCCATAGCTGGTGTTATCTGTCATATCCATATATTGGTTAGCAAAGCCTTGATAGGGTATTTTTTGATGGCTTAGCTTAACAACTAATTGTTGCTTATCATCGCGCATGGCAGCACTTAAACTATGGTTTTGCGCGCGGTACAGGGTATCGAGCACTAAATCGCCATTACCATCTTCATAACTGTTAGCATCGCTAAACGCACCTTGATAATTAAAACTGAATACGTCGCTGGCAATGCGCATACCTGCGCCGACCTTTTTGGCGTTATCTAGCGTATTGTATTGGGCTGATACGTAGCCAGAGTGCCAGCCAAGTTGCTTGCTTTCACTGTACTGAGGTGAAATAGAATTAACCGCGATCACCCCTGCAATATTATCGCCTCCCGCGCTTACCGGAGAAATACCTGCAATTACTTTGTAGCTACTAATTTGATTGGCTGAAATATACGACAGTGGCGGGTTCATTTGATTGGCACAGGCGGCGGTGATTTGCGCTCCATCGACCAGTACCGCCACTCTATCGCCCATTAAACCATTTAAAACAGGTAAGTTAGCCATGCCACCGGCGGCTGAAAAGTCCACACCTAAATCAGTTAATAACGATTCAGATGAACCTAACGATAGGTGTTTGTTTTGTGCTTGACCGTGTACTTCAATCACTTCAATTGAGGCGTCATCTGCAAAGGCAACAGGCGATAGTACGCCACTTATAACAAGTGCCAAAGGCGATACTAAATAGGAGGTTAGGGGATTTTTTTTATCAGTCATTATTGATTTACCACAAAAATTTTGTAGGTAAATTATACGTACTGCGGCAAGTTAAAAAGCGCGACATATTGTCGCACTTTGTTAATTTTTAACCCTGTTCGTCATCAAAAATGTCTTCTATTTTAAGTTTAAACAACCTTGCGGCCTTAAAAGCCAGTGGCAAGCTGGGATCGAACTTGCCCTTTTCAATGGCATTAATCGTTTGGCGCGATACATCCAACAGCTCGGCCAACTTTGCTTGAGTGAAATTATGCTCGGCTCTTAACACTTTTAATCTATTTTTCATTCATCACCTGCGCAATAGTGTTTATTAAGCACATACACACTAATTAAATACACCGCCCCCATTAAAAACATTAAGTCGGGTATTTGCGCTTTAAAATCAATTAAACCACTCAATTGTAAATTGGTGTATGCCAGCCCGCCTACTAACACTGCACCTAAGGTAAACCCCATGGCACTGAGATGTATTTTTTGCATTAATTCATCCATGCCTTGCAAATAGCGCTTGTTGGCTAAAATCATCCCTACGCCAGCAGCCAAATTTATAATAATAAAAAAGCCACTAATTAGCGCTGAACGATCCCAGATTAAAGTGGGGCCAAAGCTGCAAATAGCTAAAGTAAAAAGCCATATTAAGGTCCATTTAGCTAGGTAACTGGTATTTTTAATTTGGCGTTGTTTTAAATTTAATTCTGCTTTCATTGCCTTTATCCTGTTTTTAAAAGTAATGTTTACTTTACAAATATCATTCATGCCTTACAAAAAGTCAAGTTAACATTACATTTTAAATTTAACACTGCTTATTTTTGATTGCGTTAATACTTTGCTGAACTTACTTAACCATCCTTTGGTTGGCTTAAGTTAAATTTTATTCATCTTAAATTATGGTTTAGTCCATGACGAAAGAGAGCTTTTAATTTAAAATGCACGCCTCTTTACTCCTCATTTCCACATTCAACTAAATAAGCGTGTGTGCTTTATTTTTAAACGCACTGGCGTTTAGTTTGTTATTAAATTTTATTTATTATCTTCAAGGATTTTATATGGCCGTTGATACTACATCGCCGTCGGGTCAGCCCAATAGAACCGCTATTTTAATTGTGCTGGCGTTGGGTACTTTTATTTTGGGGTTATCTGAATTTTCTATGATGCCTATGTTGCCATTAATTAGTGAGGCTTTTGGCAGTACCCCGTCACAAAGTGGTTATGCTATTAGTGCTTATGCTCTTGGGGTGGTGGTTGGCGCACCCATTTTAATGTTGGCAACGGCAAATATGCGAAAACGACGAGCGCTATTATTATTTTTAAGCTTAATGTGTATTTCAAACAGTTTAAGTGCATTAGCGACCTCGTTAGAACAACTGGTGCTGTTTAGGTTTTTAAGTGGCCTTCCCCATGGCGCTTATTTTGGTGCCGCGTTATTACTGGCCTCTGATATAGCACCGCAAGGAAAACGCGCTAGCTTTATGTCAAAAGTGTTTATGGGCTTAACCATAGCCACTATCGTTGGTGTGCCGGTGGTGACATTGGTTGGGCAAAATCTTAGTTGGCGTTATTGCCTCGCTGCGGCTGGGGTGTTGGCGTTTATTGCCTTTATTTTTGTGTATAACGTGGTGCCTAATGTTAAAAACACCCATACTTCGAACTTACTCAACGAATTAGGGGTGCTAAAAAACAAACTGGTTTGGTCAATATTAGGGATTGTTATTATTGGCTTTGGTGGCGTATTTTGTATTTATACCTATGTGGCCGATACGATCTTAGAGGTCACTCAGAGCGCGCCCTATACAATTTCAATTGCTATGGTGATGTTTGGTATTGGCTCTACGCTCGGTAATTACGTACTAGGTAAAGCTGCCGATAAATCAGCGATAAAAACCACCGGATTTACGCTTGCCTCTACCATTGTTTTTGCATTT
Organism: Pseudoalteromonas sp. SM9913; assembly: GCF_000184065.1. Classification (NCBI taxonomy): domain Bacteria; kingdom Pseudomonadati; phylum Pseudomonadota; class Gammaproteobacteria; order Alteromonadales; family Pseudoalteromonadaceae; genus Pseudoalteromonas; species Pseudoalteromonas sp. SM9913. The sequence continues at coordinate 986,393 of NC_014803.1, read as the reverse complement.
GCATATGTCAGTGCCAGCTATAATATTTATCTGCTGTATGCGGTTATATTTTTTATTGGCTGCAGCTTAGGGCTATCAACCTTAGTGCAAACGCTATTAATGGATGTATCACCTGACGGCCACGCCATGATTGGGGCATTAGTGCAGTGTGCGTTTAATATTGCAAATGCTATTGGCCCTTGGGTTGGCGGCATTGCTATTGCAAAAGGGGCAGCGCCAAATCAAACAGGCTATGTTGCTGCGGCTTTATTTTTAGGTGGGCTGTTAATGTGGCTGCTTAGTTATATACAAATTAGCGGCAACAAAACTAAACAGGCACAGCCTTGTTAATAAAAACAAAAAGAGCCGCTAAGCGGCTCTTTTTTACATTTTACTCTTTAGCGTATTAAACGCTAATAGATGACATATCAATAACAAAACGGTATCTCACATCAGAGCGTTCCATACGCTCATAAGCGGTGTTAATTTCGTCTATGTTGATCATTTCGCACTCTGGCAGTACGTTGTGCTCACCACAAAAATCAAGCATTTGCTGTGTTTCTGCAATGCCGCCAATTAACGAACCAGCCACACGACGACGACCCATTAAAAGAGGAACTGTGTTTAGCTCATCTACTGGGCCTACTTGGCCAACAATAACCAAGGTACCATCGATATCAAGTAGTGGTGTGTAAATTGATAAGTCATGCTTTACAGGCACGGTATCAATAATGACATCAAACGCTGACTGCGCATTTTTCATTTCATCATCATTGTTTGATACTAAATAATGCTGTGCGCCGAGCTTAATTGCATCTTCTTTTTTAGACTCTGTACGACCAATAACAGTAACGGTTGCACCCATTGCTACTGCATTTTTAACCGCCATATGACCTAATCCACCAAGGCCTACCACAGCAACACGGCTACCTGTTTTTACACCCCATTTATGTAACGGTGAATAAGTAGTAATACCGGCGCAAAGTAACGGCGCCACGCGCGATAATTCTAAGTTTTCAGGCACTGATAATACAAACTCTTCGCGTACTACAACGTGTTTAGAGTAACCACCTTGAGTCATTTCGCCGTTAACTCTATCGGTTCCGCTGTAAGTACCGACCATGCCTTCACGACAAAATTGCTCTTCGTGATTATCACATTGGTCACAGCTTTGGCAGGAGTCAACCATACACCCTACGGCAACGGTATCGCCTTGTTTGTATTTTTTTACATCACTACCGACTGATATTACTTTACCTACAATTTCGTGCCCAGGAACTAATGGGTAATTACTACCCCCCCAGTCGTTACGCACTGCGTGTAAGTCTGAATGGCACACACCACAATATAAAATTTCTATTGCTACATCGTTATTTCGTAAATCGCGGCGCTCAAAAGAAAACTCTGTAAGCTCAGAACCTTGGCTTTTTGCTGCATATCCGACTGTTTTCATAATAACTCCATAGTTTATTAAAAATCATCCACAGTATGCATTGTCAGCTATGAACATAAGCTGATCATGTGCAACTGCAAATAGCCCCATAAAGTGCAGGGCTGTTTATTAGTATTCAATTATTCCACAACAACGGCATTTAACTCGTCAATCAGTGTTTTAATACGCTGTGCATTTTTACCTAAATCACTTTTACCAATGCGTGATTTACTACGTATGTCGACCACACGCTTACTGCCTTTATCGTTAATACGAACCACAACATCGTCTTTAAAGCCAAACCAGGTCGTGGTGTCTGTTGCTTCAACAATGCCATTATTAACATCACTATTAACCAGTTCCCAGCCTAAGTTTTCCATGGCTTTAGTAATTGCTGCCACCAGCTCTGTTTGGGTTTGGTTGTACTCGAGCGGTTTTAGTTCTGGGTACGCTTCACGTTGCTGCGCTGCCGTTTCTTCACCCGCGTAAGCAACAGGGTTAGGTGCATCAGCACGTAAAGGCACAACCGCAACAAACTTAGGTGGGTTAATTAAATCGGTAGAAATATCATGAATTGGCGGAACACTTTTTGCTGTATTCATCATGTTAATCGGCATTGCAATCGCAACAGCTGCAAAAATAACCGTGACCACTGCACTGGTTAGGCTCACTGTTTTACGCATGAATAGCACTTGAACTAATAATAAGGCTAATGCTGCCCCACCAACATAAACGCCTAATCTAAAACCAGCAAAGGCAGTACCTAGTTCAACAATATTAAATTTATAAAGAGGTCCCGGTAGTACCACCATTAAAAAAGCGATAAGCCCAACTAAGGTCACTAAATGTTTCATTGCCTACTCCGTTATTGTTATATGGTTATTGTTTTTTAAACAAGCTTTATACTGTTAACACTCCAATTTAGATTACTATGACCGATAAGTATCTATAAACTCATAATTTATTGCCCTTTTAAAGTAGATAACTTGACTCCTTGGTAAAAATCAACAAACTACGAGGGTAAAATTATCAGGGTATTATTATTTATGAAAACAGAGATTAGTTACCGGTTTGAGTCATCACAAGTAGCCAACCGCTTTTTACACGAATTAAAAGATTGGCCAGTCAATGACGTAAAAACACGTCTTTTTAATGGCGGCGACAGCGTTAAAGTAAGCTACGAATATGATGAAAGCGGATTTGATTATACCGTTGCCGAACTTGATGATTTAGCCGAGCAACACGGCGGACAAGAAGTATCGAGTTAAGATACTTATACCTACGCTCAATAACCACAACACACTTTGTAGCCATGCCTGCATTGTAAACTTTAAGCTTACAATGTTATGTAGTAATAGGTATTACACAACGTATTAAAGACCCCATACCCACTTCACTTTCAACCTCTATAGTGCCATTGTGCTCTTTAAGTACATTGTAAACTATAGCCATTCCCATACCAGTGCCTTGGCCTACGGGTTTAGTGGTAAAGAAGGGATCGAACATTTGTTTAAGTGTATCAGCGTCCATTCCACAGCCGTTATCTGCTACCTCTATGTAAATATTGTTTTCATTGGCAAACAGCTTAACTCTTATTTTTCCTTGCTGATCGCGCAAATCGTCGCAGGCGTGTTTGGCATTAATTAATAAGTTTACAAACACTTGTTTCATCGATGATATATTACACCGTGTTAGAGGTAACTTTTCAATGTGTAACTCTATAGCACATGTCCCTAGCTGGTTGTCGAGTAGTTTTAGTGTGCTATTGAGTGATTCTGTAATATCTGCCATTGCAGTTACGTTGTCTTTTAGGCTTGCAAAGTCAACAAGGTTATTAACAATATGAGCGATACGTTCTAATCCCTCTTGGGTATCATCAACTAAGTCATCAATATCGTCCACAATAAAGCTTAAATCGTTCTCTTGATTGAGCTGAACTAAAATAGACTCTAACTGCGATACTGAAATCGATTTATCTACAAATTGTTGAGCCGCCGTCATTAACGAAACCAACACGGGCTTTATAAATTTTATACTTTCTACATTGCTGGTTATGTAAGCAAGCGGGTTATTTATTTCGTGGGCCATCCCAGCAGAGAGTGTCCCTAGCGTGGCCATTTTTTCACTTTGCATTAAGGTTATTTGTTGGTTTTTAACCGTTTCGAGCTTTTCTTCCAGCTCTTGATTAACAATAAACAATGCCCGTGTTTTGTCTTCTAGTAGGGTTTCTAATTGATCTCTGGCTGATTTTTCGCGCAAATACGCTTTTTTATAATTGTAGTCGTCTTCAGCCATGGGGAGTCTCATATTTTATTTCAATTAAACACGAATCAAACCCATCATGCATACACTGGGCATGATTAAGTTTAGCATCAACCCCATAATGAGCCGCAGCACCAAAAATAAGCCCTTCGGCGCACATACAAAGCTGTCGCTTAGAGTTGTAACGCATTAAAATAAACCCGTCTTCAATAATTTGGGCGTCAATTTCAGGTAAATTAGGCTCATGATAAAGCTTAGCTACTTCAACATGAATTACTTTATCAATACCAATAATGAGATCAGCAAAACAATTAAAGTTAGCAACAATGCTTGGATGACGTGCCTTTAAGTGAGAAAATAAATACTCTCCAAAGGCTTTTAATACCTCTGGCATAGACATAGAAAGTGCAGTGGCTACATCTTGGGCTAAACCAACTATTTCTTCATCTGGATAACTTTCTGCAGAAATATAAACACGACCCTCCGGTGCATTTTTTTCAAGTAAGTCGTCCCATGCAGCCATGCCACATTTTTCAATAACCAGTGCTTCAAGTCCTCTAAAGATAACGCCTTTCATGCATGTTCCCTCTATTATCACTTTTAGATTGTTAGCTGCATCTTCAATTAGTTACAAACGCTTGCTACCTTACTGCTCATATGTACACTAGGGTAATAAGTCTTACCCAGTAAAATATCAGCATTTAAGTAATAATAGTTTAGTCGCTTTTAAAACGCCCAAAAATGTTCGTTATTTGTATGGTCAACGTTTAACATTAAGTGACATTAAGGAAGCGTGATCACATTCTGCTTTTTACTCTATTGGTGGCAATGCTATTGGCAGGATCGTCTGGCCAAAAATGTTTGGGGTAGCGCCCTTTCATCTCTTTTTGTACCTCGCGGTAACTACTATTCCAAAAATGCGCTAAGTCTTGAGTTAACTGTAGTGAACGCTTGCCTGGCGATAACAACTCCATTAGCAGTGTTAATTTACCGTTAGCTAACATAGGCGTGCTGGTTAAACCATATACTTCTTGCATGCGCACACTAAGCTTGGCAGGTCCATCAAGTTGGTATTCAATTTTTATGTTAGAGCCACTTGGTACTGTTAGTCGCAGTGGGAGTAAAGATTTTAGCTCGCTTTGCTGTTGCCAATTAAAACAGTTTTGTAGTGCCTCAAAATAATTAAACTTTTTAAGTTGCTCAAGGGTTTTAATATCTTCAAGGTATACCCCTAACCAATCACCTGCTGTTTCAATGAGCTGCTGCTGATTAATAACAGGAAACTGTTCTGGCATCAATTTGCTGGCTAGGCACATTCTAATAAGTAACTGCTCACTTTCTTTTTGCTCGTTAAACAGTGAAAAGCCCTGCTTGGCAAACACACTAAGCCATGCCTTGGCACGCTCTGTTTTATCAAGCTTATGTTTACTTGGTTGGCTGCTAAGGGTAATTTCTCCAAGTTTTACTTCATCTTGATGAATAAACCTAGCAGCTTTTTCATCAAACTCGCAGCGGGTCAACTCAGTGAATAAATGCGGTAAATACTCTTTAAGCGCTAATGGATTTAGCGCCGTGGCCGCAAAAACTCGCCCGCCTTTGTGTCCGCCCATACTGGCAATAGCTATATATTCGTCATTATGCCAGTAGTCAGGGTTTAGCTCGGCCCCTGCGCCATTAGCAAGTAAGTAGCCATTACCGCGTTTTTTAGCGATGCGATCTGGATAGCCAAGCGACACTAATAAGCTTAAATGATCGGTGTTTAAGTCTGTTTTGCTGTCGGTAAATTTTAAGCGTTTTAACCAATAATTTAATTGTTGCTTATACACAGGATGCGGACGCTGCTGTTGACTATGCAGTGCTAGATTAAGCTCATTGGCAGTGTTAACTCGGCTTTCTAGTAAGGCGACTAAATAAATAGCTAAGCGATAAATCCCGCTTAACTGTGGTTCTAGCATTTGCGCTTTTAGTAACATGTGCGCTAGGCGAATATCAGCACCAAAGCCCAACATTTTACTCCCCAGTGCGGTGAGCTTACCGTGGCTATCTATCGCTTCAAGCATAGATAATAAATTGGTAGCTTGGTTGCATTGTTGCTCACTCGGCGGGTCAAGTAAGGTGAGTTCACTAATGCTTGCGCCCCACTGCTTCGCCTCAAGCATCAGTTGGCTAATATCTGAGGTAAGAATATCAGGGTTATCGTGGCTGTTTCGTCGCTCAAAAGTTTGTTTTGAACCTAACCGATACACAACCCCTGGTTCTATTCGTCCTGCACGCCCTGCGCGTTGTACTGCCGATGAACGCGATATACTTTGAGTCGTCAGCTCAGTTACACCGGTTTTTAAATTAAAGCTGGCTGCACGGCGCTTGCCGCTATCAATCACAATTCGAATGCCTTCAATGGTTAAGCTGGTTTCGGCAACATTGGTGGTCAGTACTACTTTTCGCATCCCTTGAGGCGCAGGTGCTATTGCAGCTTGTTGATTGGCTTTATCTTGCTCACCAAATAAAGTGGCGACTAGGCAGTTACTAGGTAAGTCGCTCAATGCTTGTTGCACGCGCAGTATTTCTCGTTGGCCGGGTAAAAATACCAGCGCACTGCCGGTTTGCTCATTGAGTGCTTGTTTTATAATAGCGGGGATGGCATCAAGCCAGCGGCTTTCATCTTTTATTGGGCAATATATTTCGTCAATCGGGTAACTTCGCCCGCTTGACTGAATAACTGGGCAATTAAAAAATGCGGTATAACGATCGCTATCGAGGGTGGCCGACATCAGCATAATGGTTAAATCTTCACGTAGCGCCGCTTGCGATTCTAAAGCAAAAGCCAGCGCGGTATCTGCTGCGATGGAACGCTCATGAAACTCATCAAAAATCAGTAAATCAACATCACTGAGCTCAGGGTCATTTTGTAACATGCGTGTCAGCATGCCTTCGGTGACTATTTCAAGGCGCGTGTTCGCACTTACTTTACTCTCACCTCGCACCCGTAAACCAACACTTTGTCCAAGGGATTCGTTTTGGCAATGCGCTAAATAATTGGCAATATTACGTGCAGCTAAGCGCCGAGGCTCCAACATCACTATGTGTTTATAATGCCCATCGCGCATAAGCTGTAATGGCAACCACGTTGATTTACCTGCACCAGGCGGCGCTTGCAGTAAGGTGATTGGGTTGGCTTTTAATGCATCAATGAGTGAGTTATATATTTCTTGAACCGGCAGCACGCTATTTACCCTAAATTACTTTGCCGCCATTGTAGCAAAAATTAGCAGTTATTTATGTAGGGTACGACTATGTGCTTGGCTGATCATTTCATCTAAAACTTTAGCTTCTTGTTGCTGCGCTTTATTTTGATCAGCACGATGCCTATTACTCACTATTCCTTCTATGCCTTTGGTGAAGCTCATTTGCTTAAAACAAGCTTGCTGTTGACGTAATTCATCTTGCTGTGAATCATTAATCCGCGCTTGTTGCTGCGCTGACAAACCAGACAAAATGCGTTTCATCCCTGATAAATTTTGTAAGCTTATCGCTGAGCTCATTTGCTGGTTTTTATCCATACTGTTTATGTGCTGCTGTAGCTGCAATAGTCGCTGCTGCTCTAAGTTACTTCTTTGTTGTAATTGAGTTTGCTCGGCCAGCATTTTATCTAATTTTTGTTGTTGTAATCCTAAAAATTTATTAAGCATTCAGTTCACCCATCACTGCATTTAACTGATTCACTGACTGTGAGAAATCCACTTGTTCGTTCAATCCTTGGCATAAAAATGATTCGATTTTTGGATACAAATTTACCGCACTGTCGAGTTCCGGATCTTTACCTGCCTGATACGCCCCTAAAGGTATAAGCTCATGTACTTGCATATAGCGGCTATAAAGTTTTTTCAATTTATAACAAAAGCTCAATTGCTCATCGCTCACTATATTTGGCATCACTCGACTAATCGATGAACTAATATTAATGGCCGGATAGTGGCCCTTTTCTGCTAAGGTGCGATCCAATACTATATGGCCATCAAGAATTGCTCGGGCGTTATCGGCTATTGGGTCTTGTTGATCGTCGCCTTCAGCCAATACCGTATAAATGGCGGTCATGCTGCCTTTACTTTTTTCACTATTACCGGAGCTTTCAACCAACTGGGTTAATTTACTAAATACCGATGGCGGGTACCCTTTAGATGCGGGCAGCTCGCCTACCGATAGGCCAATTTCACGCTGTGCTTGCGCATAGCGGGTTAATGAGTCCATTAATAGCAATACATTTGAGTTTTTATCTCTAAAATAGGCCGCCAGTTTATGACTAAGCTCGGCGGCTTTAATACGCAATAAGGGAGAATCGTCCGCCGGTGATGCTATTACAATGGCCTTTTTTAGCCCTTCTTTACCTAGGCTTTGCTCAATAAAATCTTTTACTTCCCAACCACGCTCACCGACTAGGCTTACAATAACTACATCGGCCGAGGTAAAACGGGTCATCATGCCAAGTAATTTACTTTTACCCACACCCGAACCTGCAAATAACCCTAACCGCTGGCCTTTACCCACACTAAATAGGCTATTAATAGCGCGAATACCCACATCTAACGGCTCGGTAACGCCTTTGCGCTCCAGTGGCGTTAAAGAATAATCGTTACCCAATTTACAAGCACTCATTGTGCTGTCTTGTTCAAGTGGGCCTAAGTTATCAATGGGTTGCATTTGCGCATCAATTACTCGCCCTAATAGCTTTTCTGAAATAGCCACATGGCTGTTTTTTATAACTGGTCTGACTCGCCCACCAGAATATAAATTTTGTATTTTTTTCAAGGGCATTAAATAGGCTTCATCTTGATTAAAACCCACAACTTCAGCGTCATACCAGTGACCGTCAACACTCTCAACTTGGTACTTTTCGCCCATAGCGAATTGCCCACCCGTCGCGGTAAGTGTTAAACCATTGACTCGTGTTAAACGACCATAGCTTTTAACTAATTCAGGCGGGGTTAGCGCTGTCAGCGCAGATTTTAAACTAGTGTGTAGGGGGTTAGTCATGTGGCTGCGCTTTGAGTATTTCAGGTATCACTTCACCCAGTAAGCTTTGTAGGCGCTCTGAAAAAGAAAACCGATGTGTTTGTTGCTCTGCCACCAATTCAACGTCTCCACTGATCAGAGCCTCATCAAAGTAAATCGGCACCGAAAATTCAGCTAAACGCGCATCATTAAAGCAGTGGCGATCAGCCCCTGAGATCATAACTTTTGTTACTACATCGCGATTGCTAAGCAAGGTAATGGCTTTTTCAATAAGCTGCGCGCGTATTTCGGGGCGTACTTTTAGCTCGCAGTCAATAACGTGCTCTGCTAACTTGTTTATCATCAAGGCAATGTCTTGTTTAAACTCATCATTAAAGTTAAGTAGTTCGTTATTCGCTTTGTCGAATAAAGTGTTAAAACGTTCAATAAGCTGTGTTTTTTGCGCTTCAAGACGCTCAGCAACACGCAACTCTATTTGTTGCTCCATTTGTTGCTCTAATTCGCTTTGCTTATTGGCAGCCCCTTGCGCGAGCCCTTCTTCATAGCCCTGCTGTAAACCAACACGCTGAGCAGCATCTAAACGCTCTTGCAGCGTTTGATGTTGCTCATTTTTATTTAAAGTGGGAAACCTAAATGCTTGACTCATAGCTAGCCTGCAGTCTCTTCTTCAAATAAGCGATATTCAATATCACCTTGTTTGCTCATGTCTCTAACTATCGACATAATTTCTTTTCTGGCGGCAATCACTTTGCTCAGTGGTTGTGCACTTAAGCCGTCTATTTGCTGTTGGTACACTTGCGCTAAACGTTTAGGTAGTGCACCTAAAACACGCGCTAAAAAATCACTGTTCACACCCTTTAATGACATCGTCCATAACTCATCAGGAATGTCATTAAGCAACAAGGTTAATGTCTCGTCTGTTTGCTTAATTAAGCTGTCAAAATCGTACATTTTTTCTTGTATTTCATCAGCCACGTTAGTGTTATGTTTTTTCATTAGTTCGATAATTTGGCTCTTATTACCGTTATAACGATTCATAATTTCAACTGCTTTATCGACGCCATTGACCTGCGCGCCAACTTGGCGGCCAACAAATTCAATACACGATTCAAGCGTTAAGCGCACATCATCAATAACGTGTTCACTCACTTCACGAAGACTCGCAATACGATAAAGTAAGTCATCGTGTTTAGATTCTGGAAACAGCACAATAATGGCAGAGGCTTGCTCTGGCGGTAAAAAAGCCAAAAACAGCGCCTGCATTTGCACGTGTTCTTGCTCTAAAAAGCGCACGATAAGTTCAGGCGGGATCCACTCTAAACGACGTAAATCGTCATTCATGGCACCACCATAAATATCATCAAGCATAGTTTTGGCAAGCTTTCTACCGACGGCTTTATCGAGTGCTCGCTCTAAATACACACGCGATGCACCATTGACGCCACTTTCATTGCGGTAGCAATCAAAAAATTCACTCAAGGTGCCTGCAACATCATGTTGAGTAACGTTTGAAATTTTAGCCATACGCTCAGAAATAGCCTGCACTTCACGGCGGCCTAATTTACGAATAACACTGGCGGCGTTTTCCTCGCCCATACTTAGCAATAAAATAGCGGCGCGATCTAACGCCGGTAATTGTGAGCCTTTATCAAGCTTTTCTTGATTCAATTTCAACTCCTTGTTCTACCCAATATTTTATTACCGATGTGACACGCTCGGTTTCTTTATTAGCAAGTAACTGCATGTGCGCTATCTGTTCTTCAAAGTCATTGCCTATTTGCGGTAACGACATATTTTGATGTTCGCTTGCGCCCTCTTTGGCAGTTAAGTTTTCTATTTGCGATTTCGCATTAATGGCTTCATCAAGCGGACTACTTTGTCTTTCTGTTGCAGAGACTGACTTAACCTCATTATCTGTGGTTGCCATGGCGTTGTTTGCGTCGTTACTTTTGCCTTTAATTAAGTGATTAACTAATGGACGCACGCCAAATAAAATCAGCAATAAACTAATTAAAGTGCCAACAATATAACGGGCATACTCTTTAAGCTCTGGCATTTGCCACCACTCAAGGCCTTCACCTGGGGCAAGTATTTTTTGTTCTACAAAGGCAAAGCTAGTTATGTTGAATTGATCGCCGCGTGCGTCGTTAAACCCCGTGGCTTTTTTTACCATTTCACCTAATGAAGCGAGCTTTTCTTCGCTCCAGCCATCAGCAGTACCTGCTACTTGCTCATTAATAAGTACCGATAAGCTCATGTTTTTAATTCGGCCTACTTCAAATTGGGTGTGAGTGACTGAGCGGCCATTTTCAAACTGTCGCTTGCTCTCACTTCGTTGTGAAGTACGCTCGTTGTTTTCATCTTCAGCTTGTTCATTAGGCACTGGTGGCTCATTAGCTAAAGAACCCGGAATGCCCGCCGCCAGCTGATCTAGGGTGCTATCAGATTTAATAAACTCTTGTGTTAATACATTTTGTGGGTCAACCATTTCACGGGTTTCTTCTACCACGCTAAAGTCAACATCACTTGAAACCTGAATTCTAAAATTGCCTTCGCCTAAAATTGGCAACAACATAATAGAGGCACGTTGCTCTATGTTGCGCTCAACTTTTTCGATAAAGGCGAGTTTTTTATCGGTTTCTTTGCCTACTGGGGTGGTATCAAATAAGTCGCCGCTGAGTAGTTTACCGCGCTGATCCACCACCGACACAGAACGAGAATCAAGCCCTGGCACACTGCCAATAATCAGTGCAATAATGGCTTCCACTTGCTCTGGTTTAAGCTCATGGCCTGGCGCTAAATCAACCATCACAGACGCTGCGGTTTTTTGCTCAGTACGACCAACAAACAAGCTGCGTTTAGGTACCGCTAAATGTACGCGCGCGTTACGAATACCTTGCATGTTAATAATGGTGCGCGCCAGCTCACCTTCTAAGGCATGTTGGTATTGCATAGATTCGATAAATTGACTGGTGCCCATAGACACTTTATCGCTAATATTTTCAATTCCCTCAGGCATAGAGGCTTTTATTCCTCTGGCTGCAAGCGTAATACGTGCATCCGCCAGCTTTTCTTGAGGAACCAAAATATTACCGCTATCGGTATCAATGCGAAACGTGATTTGCTCTTTATCTAAAATCTCTAAAATATTGGCTTTATCGTAGCTTTCTTGGTTACCGTAGAGCGGCACGTAGTTTTTAGCCGATGTCCATAAAATAAGGACTATGGTTGCCGCTACTAATGTCGCTAGTAGAGCAATGGTCGCGACACTTCTGTCACCTGAGCTACCAAAATTTAATTTATTTGAGAGATTAACCACTCTTTCTTTTAGGTTATTCTCATTTTGCTCAGGTACTTTTGCTAATTCTCCTTTCATATCAGCCTCTACAGTGACATGCGCATGACATCATCAATGCCATTGAGCACTTTATTGCGCATTTCCATTAGCATAGAAAAACTAAGCCCTGCTTTTTGACTGGCAATCATCGCCCCTACTACGTCTTCACTTTCACCGGTATCAACGGCTTTTACCATCTCACCAGCTATATTTTGTTGGGCGTTGATAGAGCGAATAACATGCTTAAAATCTTCGCTAATATTTACATTTTGATTACTGATAGCAGCCGGCTCTATACTTTCTGGACCTGCAATTTTTTGCATGTCCATCATTTTGCCCAGCATCATTTGTTGACTTTCAATTGGCGACATTTTATTTTTCCTTCAAATTATGCAATTGCATCAATATCAATACCGCATTCACGCATTGCGGCAATTTTGTATCTTAATGCTCGGGTAGTTACCCCAAGCGCCTGTGCTGTTTGGGTGCGATGCCCTTTAAATCGACTCAACAAACTGTATATGTAATCAAATTCTGCCTGCTTTTTATTTTCTTTTAACTGGGTGGCACAATAAGCTGCCGCCGCCGGTGAGCATTGCGGTAAATTTAAGTCTTCAACCTGAATCTCTGCCCCTCTTGCCATCACTAAGGCGCGTTGGATTACGTTTTCAATTTCACGCACATTCCCTGGCCAGTTGTAACAAAGCATCACATCTTCTGCTTGTTTACTAATGTGAAATTCAGAGCTGCCGTATTTTTTTATAAAGTGACGTGCCAATGGGATGATGTCATCAACACGATCCCGAAGTGCAGGCCAACTAAGTGGTAATACATCTAAACGATAAAATAAGTCTTCACGAAAAGCGCCTTGCTCAACCTGTTCACGCAGTACGCGGTTGGAGGCGGCAATAATGCGTATATCTAAATTGATTTTTTGATGACTACCCAGTCTTTCAACTTCGCGCTCTTGCAATACGCGCAGTAACTTAGCTTGTAAATCGAGCGGTAGTTCAGTAATTTCATCGAGTAAAATAGTACCGCCATTGGCTAATTCAAATTTGCCTGGCTGGGTATTTACAGCGCCGGTAAACGCACCTTTATTAAATCCAAATAACATAGCTTCGAGCATATTTTCTGGGATAGCAGCACAGTTAACTGCAATAAATGGCTTATCTTTGCGATCTGAAGCTTTATGAATAAAGTGCGCGAGCTTCTCTTTACCTGTTCCAGACTCGCCGGTGATTAACACGCCTGCTGAGGTATGTGCAGCGCGGTTGGCTAAACGTAATACTTGCTGTGATTTAGTAGAAACAGCGATTAAATCTTCAAACCCATGCTTCATTGAATCAGTGTTTCTGATTGTTTTTTTAAGCTGTTCAGCAAAGAAAGGTTTTAAGAGATAATCAACAGCGCCACCGGTATTAATTGTTTTTGAAGCAATTTCACTTTGCGATGAATCCACTAAAGTAACAATTTGTGAGGTTGGGCATGTTTTGCGCAGTAATTTTACTAATTCAACCAGCTCGAGTTGTTGAGTATCAGCATCAACAAACACGAGTTCCGGTTTACTAATAAGACAGTGACTAACCGCATCGCTGATGGAGTTTGTATGCAAAAACTTAAAATTTTCGGCAAATACAACTTGCTGAATTTCAGGCGTTGGCTGTTGTTCACTGATCCATAAGAGGTATCTTTGACTCATATAATTCCCTTACGATGCAATTAACTTGAGTGTCTGAAAAGACGAACTAAAACACGGCGATTAGACGATGCGCCCTGCTTTGAATTTTTAATAATGGGGTAGCGTTGACCATGCGCTCTCACTTCTAACATGTCTTTGGGTAAACCAAATTCAATGAGTCTGGCAGCAACGTCATCTGCTCTTTCTTTTGAAAGCAGCCGATTAGATAGCGGCGAGCCTGTATTATCGGTGTGGCCATCCACAAGTACTTTACTAACGCGATTGTCTAAAGAAATATAATGCACTAAATCCTTTAGAAATTTTAAGTCTTTTTCAGCTGTTACCGTGCGCTGCCCGCTGGCAAACTGTAACTGATGATCACGTGCTTGCTCCCAAGAAAGCGGAGAAAGGTTATTTAAACACTGTTGATAATCTGCAACTATTTCATCGCTATGGGTATTGGTAAACGTTAGGCGCAACTGCTCATCTTTAAAGCTGACTAGAGTGTCTAACCAACCACCTTGCTTAATTAAACGAAGTAAAGCACTTACATCCGCTGAAAATTGCACTTTATTGTCTTCGATATCTGTTGATGTGAAGTTAAGTGGGGTGAGTACTGTATTTGCTGATTGCCAATCGGCTTTGCGTGATGAAACGTGCAAGCGGGTTATTGGCTTATCTTTTAAAAGCCAAGTAAACACAAGTTGTTGCTGCTGTGCTGGCACGGTTTTAACTTCAAGCAACGCATAATTTTCAAAGCGCTGTTGTAGCGAACAAGCGAAAGAATCGCCCTTAACAGTCCAAGTCGAGTTTTCATAACTTTGGACCAGATTTTGTTCTGCAGCCTGCCCTGATTGCGTCAAAAATAATGCACAAGGAAGTGCAAATTTAATAATGTTAGGAAATCCGTTCATGAGTATTCCGTATAAGTTTAGAGAACAATTAAGTTTTTTAAATGAATAGCGAAATACAACAAATACAAACAAGGTATTAATTAATATCACTAAGTTAATGTAACCCCACGATCGTAGCGATTGCCTTAGACTGGAAGCTTTGCGTCCTATGCTTTCGCATAGTTTGCCATTTAATTTACTTATGCATTGTTTTTTACCAACATAAAAACTAGTAACTATGTATAATAAAAACAATAGACTATAGTTAAATAGAATTAATTGCAAATATTACTTACAAAATTCATGCTAAGTTCATTTTATAGATGAAATCTAACTAATTACCCCAACGATCCGAGTATATCAACACGAATGGTATCTGGAATTTCATTATAAGAAAGAACTACTAAGCTGCCTTTAGTAAAGGTTTTAGCGTAACGTGCCAGCAAGGGTCGTAACTGTGGCACCACAATTAATGTAGGTGTTACCCCTCTTGATTTCATATCTTCTACAATCAGTGGCATAGTGCGTTGAAATTGGCCTAGTAAATTAGGGTCAACCGCAAAACTATCCAGTACAACTTTGCCTGCTTGCATCGCTTGGTCGAGTGAGCTTTGTAAGGTACTTTCTAGTTTTTCATCTAAGCTATAAGCACTGAGTTCATCACGATTACCCATTACCTGTTTTACTAATACTTTTTGCAAAGCACAGCGCACATCTGAAACCAGTAGAATAGGATCTTTAGTTACCTCAACACTGTCTATTAAAGTGCCTGCAATGGTGACAATATCTTTAATGCTAATGTGCTCTTTAAGCAATAAACGAATGACTTTAAGCTGCAAGTTAGTGGGTAAGGCTTTTTCGAAGGTTTCCGCTAAGCTAGGTGAAATCTCTTTTAAACGCTCATTGAGTTTTTGTACATCCTCATAACTGAATAGCTCATCTAAATGCTCTTTGATCACTTTACCAGTGTGTGTGGCAATAATGGTGCCTAAATCTACCACCGAGTAGCCCATATTCAACGCTTGGGTTTTGCTATCATCTTTTATCCATACAGCTTCAAGCCCATAAGCAGGGTCGGTGGTTATTTCACCATCTAAGCTGCCATATACATCCCCGGTATTTAACGCCAGTAACTCTTTGGCATTCACATTGGCACTGGCAACGGGGACACCGGCTAAGTTTACTTTGTACTCTTGTGGATTTAATTTTAGGTTATCTTTTATTCTGATCTCCGGTAATAAAAACCCAAGTTGTTCAGAGAGATTTTTACGCACACCTCGCAAGGTTTTTACCAGCTCTTCCCCTTTGTCTTTATCGGCCAAGTAAACCAAACGAAAGCCAAGCTCAACCGACAACTTATCAACATGAGAAATATCTCCCCACTCTAAGTGAGCTTGTTGCTCACTTAAAATGGTGTCGGTCATCTGCTCTGCTTCAATTAAAGAGTTATCGGGGAGAGAGCGCTGCAATCGCCAAGCAACATAAAACAATGGCGCAGCAAATGCTAAAAAGGCGACAGTTGGCATCCCAGGCACAATACCAAGCGTGACCATGATTAAAGCGGCGGTAAAAATAACACGCGGAGAGGCAAGTAACTGCTTACCGACCGCTTCACTCACATCACCTTCATCGTTCATTCGCGTAACAATAATTGCAGCAGCAACGGCTAACAGCAACGAGGGGATTTGTGCAACTAAGCCATCACCTATAGTTAATAGGGCAAAACGTTGAAACGCTTCGGCTAAACTTAAACCATGTTGAAAAGCACCTATTGATACACCACCGAGTAGGTTAATCACTAAAATAATTAAACCGGCAATGGCATCACCGCGCACAAACTTTGAGGCACCATCCATAGAGCCATAAAAATCGGCCTCTTGGGCTATGGTGCTACGTCGCTCTTTTGCTTGCTCAGGTCCAATTAATCCGGCATTTAAATCCGCATCAATTGCCATTTGCTTACCAGGCAGAGCATCTAAGGTAAAGCGAGCTGCCACCTCAGAAATACGCTCGCCACCTTTGGTAATAACCACAAAGTTAATCACCATTAAAATGACAAACACCACAATACCAACGACGTAGTTACCACCTATAACCACTTCACCAAACGCTTGAATAACGCGACCTGCCACATCGGAGCCTTCATGGCCATGCAGTAATACTACCCGTGTTGAGGCAATGTTTAGTGTTAAACGCATCAAGGTGGCGACTAACAAAATAGTCGGAAATACAGAAAAATCGAGCGGCTTTTTAGTAGATACCGCCACTAACAATACAATCACCGACAATACAATGTTAAAAGTGAATAATGCATCTAATAGCCATCCTGGTAATGGCAAAATAACCATCGACAAAACAGCTAACAGCAAAATAGGAATAGCGGTGTAAGGTTGAGTAAAACTGCGCCAGTTCAAATTATAACTCCAACATCTAAGGTTTCTGTAAGTTTTTAGGGATTGTTAATTCAGGTAAGGCTGCGGGTGCTTGCCCACGCCCTTGCTTGTATGCTTTTAGTTGCAATACGTAGGTCAGTACATAGGCAACCGCACTGTATAAGCCGTTAGGCACTTCTTGGTCGACCCGGGTCGAAAAATAAATAGCCCGTGCTAATGCAGGGATTTCTATAATTTCTTTGTTATTCATACGGGCCACTTCGCGTATTCTCAGCGCCATTTCATCCACGCCTTTGGCGACAACATAAGGGGCTTTAGCTGCCTCTTCACTGTACTTTATTGCCACAGCATAATGAGTTGGATTGGTGACAATGACATCGGCAGTGGGAACACGCTCTTCAATTTTTCGGTTTGATTGCTGATATTGTATTTGCCGAATTTTATTTTTTATCTCAGGGCTACCGTCTGAAGATTTACGCTCTTCTTTTACTTCTTGGTGGGTCATTTTTATTTTATCAGCAATCTGTTTTTGCTGAAAAGGCACATCAATAACCGCAATAAAAAGCAGCAAAGTTACCGTGATCATTAATGATAAAAATAACAGCTCAATACCTTGGCCTATCGCCACTTTGATATCTAAGTTTTGTAACATCATCAGCTGCATCCACAGCTTGGTTAAAAAGGTATATAAGCAAATCGCCAGTAAGGTTATTTTTAATATCGATTTAAGCAGCTCAACTAACGACTGTTTACCAAACATTTTGCCTAACCCGGTTAATGGGTTGAGCTTGCTCATTTTTAGTGCGACCAGTTTTTTTGAAAACACAAACCCACCCGGTAAACACCCAGTGATCCACATTGCGCAAAAGCTTAATAATAAAAACGGCGTAAGGGTCGACAGCATATTCATAATGGCGTCACTCAATGCGATGGGCATCATTTTTTTGTTATTTATAATTGTGTGATCCAGCACCATGGTACTGTTCATTAAGTTAACAAATAAGCTGTAAAATAAATTGGCAAACCACAATAGCCCAGCAATACTAACCATTAATAAAATAGCGGTGTTAAGCTCTTTTGAGCGCGCAACTTGGCCGTCTTCTTTGGCTTTTTTTAGCCGTTTTTCTGTGGGTTGTTCTGTTTTTTCTTGCGAGCTATTTTCAGACATATCGCTACCTCATCGCCTGTGCAAAGGTTGTTAGCACATAATACGTTAGCCTTGAAAACGCACTTCCAGTGTACTCTAAGGTCATAAATACACAGAAAAAGCCCATCAACAGCGACATAGGAAAACCCAATACAAAAATATTCAATGACGGCGCTGCTCTACTTGCCACACCAAAGGTTAAGTTAACCAATAACATGGCGACTATTCCTGGTAGCGAAAGCAGTAAAGCAGAGGAGAACATCCACGCAAATAGCATAATGATCGATTGAATATCAAACTCATAAATACTGCGCCCAATCGGAAAACTATGAAAACTCTCCACCATAACTTGTAGAGTTATCAGGTGGCCATCAACAGCAAAAAATAATAAGGCACACATAATCCAAAATAATTGCCCTAACAAGGCAACTTGATTACCACTGCCTGGGTCCATAACAAGCGCCATCGACAAACCCATTTGCATGGATAAAATCAGCCCTATCATCGCCATCACTTCAAACAAGATGCGCAGTGATAGCCCCATCATCACCCCAAAAATGATTTGTTCGAAGGTTAAAATGGCGGCATCTAAAGAAAACAAGTCGATAGCAGGGGCTAGCGGTAACTGCGGGGCGACTAAAAAAGCCAACATCATAGACACTAAAATACGAGAGCGCGGCGTTACCGCCGGATTATCAAATACCGGCATAGACCATAAAAGTGCAGAAAAACGCACAAATGGCCACCAAAGCGTGCCCATCCAGCTGACTAAATCAGTAGACGTTAAAGAGAGTAATGAGCTCAACCAAATACCCCAGGTAACATAAATTTGAGCTTATCAAACCAATCAATCAAAATTTGTAGCATCCAATGGCCTGCAAATACCACCATTAACAAGGTTAATAACATACGGGGTAAAAACGTCAGAGTTTGCTCTTGGATAGAAGTAGCACCTTGAATAATGGCGACCACAATACCCAACAATAATCCGGGTACAATAAGCACTAAAATGAGCTTGATGATGGTGTAAACTGCGCTTGAAATAAGCTCTACCGACATTTCTGGGGTCATGGTGACATTCCAAATGTAGCCGCCAGTGTACCCGCTATCATTGACCAGCCATCGGCAAGTACAAACACCATGAGCTTAAACGGTAAACTAATGATCAGCGGCGATAGCATCATCATACCCATAGACATCAATACACTACTGACCACTAAGTCAATAATTAAAAAAGGAATAAACAACATAAAGCCAATTTGAAAAGCGGTAGTAAGCTCACTTAATACAAACGCAGGCATTAACACTTCAAACGGAATTTCTTCGGCGGTGAGTGTCGTTGGCTCATTGGCAATTAGTAGCACTTGGCGCAACTCACTTTCACGGGTTTGTCTGAGCATAAAAGCACGTAAAGGCTTTTCAGCGGTGAGTAAAGCGTCTTCTAATCCTATGGTTTGCTGCTGAAAAGGCGTATACGCGTTTTGATAAATATCTTGCCAAACCGGTCGCATAATCAACATGGTGAGCATCAGTGAGATGCCAATTAAAATTTTATTCGGCGGGCTTTGTTGTAACCCCATTGCTTGGCGTAAAATCGCCAATACAATGATAATCCTCGTAAAAGACGTTAAAACCATTAATAGCGCAGGTAATAAGCTCAATACCGTCATTAACAAAAGTATTTGCAGTTTAACGCTATAGTCTTGTCCGTCGGCCGTATCTTTTAGCGAAAATAGCGTAAGTTCTTCTGCATTTAGCCAGCTTGGTATAAACAACATGATCAACAGTAGGCTAACTTTAAAAATTACGCGTTTATTCATTTTTTTACTGATCCTTTGCGGTATCTGTTTGAGCAAATTTCAAACCATACTGCCCTTCAACCATCACGACTTCTGCTTTAGCAAAAAACACCCCATTCACTTTTACATCAAGCGCTTCGCCGGCTACTTTATCTAGTTTAAGCACGTCGCCTTCTTTGGCTTGGCTAAGCTCGCCTAAGGTAATTTCAGTACTTGCAACTTCAAGAGTCACTAACAAAGGAACGTCTTGAAAAAATGACATACTGCCTTCGTTCGTTTTATTAGCAGATTTATCATCAAATCCATCAAAAGCATCCAGCTCTAAGCCCGCTAAGGCACTATCAAGGTTTTCGTTCATAATTTAATTACTCGTTGTATTGTTTGATAATTGTGTGATTTGAAATGCTAAGCCAGCCTCTTGCTCAACGACTTGGCCTTTAAATATTTGTTTATGCCCTAGATTAAATAGCGCCGCTTCATTAAGCTCAATCGGTAAGACACCGCCAGCAACACAGGCTTTTAGTTGTTTTAATGTGACTTTTTTCTTCGCCATTTCAATTTGGCCTTGCACTGCAAACTGTGCCCACATATCGGTATTGAGTGTGTCGCTACTTGCTGGGTCTTGCTCGCTATCGGCTGCGCAAAAAAAGCTAATTGGTAGCCATAAAAACCAACTTATTACTTGGCTTTCTAATATAAACCGCACTTTAAAAGCCAAATATTGTAATGCTTCTGGTAAAGCATGTGATTTTTGTATTTCACCTAATAGCGCAGAGCGTTCTCTAAATAATAAGCCCTGAATACCTTGCACTTGGCGTTGTAATAAACGGCCACAAATACGGCTCTCTGTTGCACTCAATTCATTCGTGGTAGGCGAGTAATCGTGGCTTGAATTATCTGAATTATTGAATTGCCCGCCTAAACATAAATCAGCTGTTTTATGAGCACTTTGAAAATCAAGCGCTAAGAAAGCTTCGCCTTGAGTGGGTGCAAATAAAGGACAGGCAAGAAATATTCTAGGCGATTCTTTAAACCAACTATTAATGGTTGAATGCGAACAAGGCGAAATTTCTACATCAAAGCGGCTGTCGTTAAATAATTGGGCAAGTTCTAACTCCAATGCTTTACGAATATTGACGTTTATTTGCGCTGCTTTTTGCTGCGCGTGTTCGTAGGCTCTTTGCTCTAGCGTTAGTGCAAATGGAGTAATATGCTCAGAATCTTTCGCTTTAATTAACTTTGCTTTAGCGCTTAACGTTTTACTCATATCACTGTATTTCCTGATTCATTTCTATGTTGCCTATGCATTGGTTTTTTTTGCTTTTTTTAATTGGGCTTGTAACTGTAAATGGTTAACTATATCGCTGCGTAGGCGCTCATTTTTACTTATCCACTCAACCCCTAAAAACACTAACTTGTCACTTACTTCGCGGCGGTACGTTACCTTGCCAGTCAATCGATTGGCTTTATCAAAAACCACAATAAATTTGTCAGGAATAGCCTTTTCAGCAGGCACTAATAAACCCACACCACCCACGCTAATGTCTTTTGCAACGCCATGACAAAGTGGAATATCAATAAAGCAGCGGCGAAGTAACTGTACGCCCACCCCGCCAAGCTGAACTGACTCTGGCTCGTAATTATCTTTGAGGTTTAAATTCCATCTTTTGTAACTTCGTTTAGTTTCTGATTGGTTACTCATAATTCTCTTCAAGGCGTAGCACAGGTTTATTAGCAGTTGCCGCACTGGCAGATTTTTTTACTGGGTTATTAATATTGCTATCATCAAACAACTGATTAAATTTTCCCTCTGCATCTTTAGTTAAAATAAGTAGTTCAACCCGTCTGTTTTCACTGGCTTTTTGGTTTTCTTTGTTCAGTGGTCGATTAGAGGAGAATGCATTTACTTGCAACACTTGGCTTGATGGCATTCCGCCCATGGTCATCACTTTTCTGGCCTGTTGCGCCCTATCGCCAGAAATATCCCAATTACGAGAGCTACCATCAATAAATAGGCTGGCGTCGCTGTGCCCAGAAATAATAATTTTGTTATTAATGTCTTTTACTAAGCCGCCAAGGTATAAAAACAGATCTTCAAAAAACGGAGTCATTTGCGACTTTGAGCGTTCAAACATTTGGTGGTGCTTGTCGTCTCTAATGATCACTCTGAGCCCCAAGGGCACTTCTTCAACTAGTAAGTTATTTTTTAGTAACTCTTCTTTACTGAGTTCATCAATACTTTCCAGTAATAAGCTCAGCTCAGATGAAGCTTCAAATTGGCTATCAATGGCTGAATTTAACTTCTCGCCTTGCCCAGCTTTAGGCTCAACGGTGCCATCGGGCACTTGTAATACTTCACTCATTCCAGGTTTTGGAGAGTCCGGAGGCGTAATTCCCGACTCTAAGTGCTTAATTACAGAAGGAGATCCCCCTAAATCAACGGGGAATGGGCTGTTTTGAGGATCAAAAATAGCGGGGCCACCATCAAAAATTGAGTGAGTTCGCATATAGTGTGCTATTTCTTCACGCTCAGATTCATTGGTGATCGCCATGATCCACATCACCATAAAAAACGCCATCATCGCCAAAGTAAAATCGGCAAAGGCAACCTTCCAAGCACCACCATGAGGCTTTTCGGTTGCTCTTCTACGAGAGCGTTTGATGACGATTTCTTGATTTTTGTTTTCCATCATTAAGCCGCCTTGTTAGTGATCCACTCTTCCATGGTGGTAAAGGTCGGTTTAATTTCTTCATTAATTAATTTTCGGCCTGAATCAGTCGCCACAATAGGCACATGCCCTTTAGCATGCGCCACTAACATGGCACGCACACATTCAAACATTGCCACTTGTTTTTTTACATACTGCTCCATTGCTGAGGCAAGTGGTGCAATTAAACAGTAACAAGCAAAAATACCAATAAAAGTACCCACCAACGCCGCTGCTACATGGTAGCCAATTTCACTTAAAGGCCCATCAAGATGCTGCATGGTAATAATAATGCCGCCAACCGCTGCTAAAATACCAAAACCTGGCATAGCTTCAGCTATATTGGCCAGTGAATGAGAAGGTTTAAGACGTTGCTCTTCAATGGTATAAATCTCTTGCTCTAACATGGCATCAAAGTCATGAGAGTTTATTTTTCCCATACTAAATAAACGTAAGTTATCGCAAATAAAAGTAACTAGCTGTGGGAACTCATACACTTTAGGGTAGGCAAGAAAAATAGAACTGGTTTCTGGGTTTTCAACATGCTCATCTAATCCTTTAATGCCTTTCACTCTGGCTAAGTCTAATAAAGAGTAAATAACGAGTAGTAAGTCATGGTACAGCTCAGACGTATCGGTTCCTTTACCACTAATAAATTGATACTTTAATTGCGATAGCATTTCTGTCAGTACATACTTTGAATTACCCACAATTAGCGCCCCTAAGCCTGCGCCAAAAATAATTAAAAACTCGTATGGCTGCCACATAGTGGCAATGTTGCCGCCCGCAAACGCAAAACCACCTAATACTGTTGCAAGTACTACTATTAACCCTATAACTCTTTGCATTCTTTATTCCTTAGGTATTAGATTTTTTGAAGCGTTTGTGTAAGCGCTTCAAGTGCTTGTTTATGAAGTTGGCAAACACGTGCCTCGGTTAAATCGAGCGTTAACGCTATTTCTTTCATATTCATTTCGTGCATGTAATATAATTGTAAGAGCAGCTTTTCTCGGGTATTCAGTTTGCTCATGGCCACTTTTAGCGTGGCTGCTGTCTCTTCTTTTTCGTGTGTATGGGCACAGGTAAGCGCTAAATTAGGGTTAGCTTCCAGAAGCGCTTCGAGGCTATCAAATGCTTCGGCTTGCTCACTGTAATGCAGTTGAATAAGCTCTTTATGGTTAATTCCTAACGCCTCACACATTTCGGTGTCTGTTGCATCACGACCGAGCTTTTTTTGCAGTGAACGGCTCATATCACGAAGCTGATGAGACTGCTGCCTTAACTGTCGTGGGCGCCAATCGACACGCCTAAACTCATCTAACATAGCACCACGAATACGCTTAAACGCAAATGCAGCAAACTTCTCATCTAAATCCCGACCATAGCGACGAATAGACGACAACAGCGCAATAATGCCTATTTGATAAATATCATCATTATCGACAATAACACCCACTTGAGTACGCATGTGCGCAGCCGCTCTATTCACCAAAAAAGCGTACTGCGATAATAGTTGCGTCTCTTTTTGTGGCGTTAAGGTGACTGGTGGTTCTGTTATTAACTCGCCCCACTCTTCTTGCAACATCATGGCGATGGCCTATTGAATGAAGACGTTCGTAATAAGTACGTTA
Source organism: Pseudoalteromonas sp. SM9913 (assembly GCF_000184065.1). NCBI lineage: Bacteria > Pseudomonadati > Pseudomonadota > Gammaproteobacteria > Alteromonadales > Pseudoalteromonadaceae > Pseudoalteromonas > Pseudoalteromonas sp. SM9913. The sequence goes on along the minus strand of NC_014803.1, from coordinate 962,121 downwards.
TCCAATCGAACAGATACCGTATTCGCTAACACTAAATTAAACTGCTCGAGTAAGTTTTTTTGAACCGCATCTATATCTTTAAAAGCGGCTTTTGCTTGGCTATGACTCATATTGGCAAACTGTTTTACCAGTACATTTCTTACAAGCGGCTCCATCGCCTCTGTGCCTGTGTTGTATACAGATGGTGAAGTCACAAGTACCAAGTCGAGCACTAAATAACGGGCAATTGAGTCCTCTGATACGCTTATAATAAAGCGCTCCATTTCGTGGTATTCGACTTTTGTTATATCTGCTTGCGGACCTTCTTTTGATGAGTCACTGTCGTTAAAAAACTGTCCCGCAAAAAAGGCAGCCGCAATAAGTGCAATTACAGTTAGGGCTATTATTATTTTTTTCACTTTTATCTCTCTTAATCCAAGGTAGTTATACTAATAAATCCAACCAATCTAATGGCGATTTAGGCGTGCGAGTGTTGTTGTCATCATCCATTGAAGGCATCTCGGTATGATTATTTGCAATGTCGCTATTGTCGCTTTGCTGTTGAGGTTGCTGCTGTTTATCACTCAAATTAACATCCACTGTGGTATTTGAGTTTTGCGACAAAGACTGACGTAACTGCTCTAAAGTTTGCGCTATGGCATCTCTAACCTGCGCATTACTCGTAGTTAAACTAACTGAGGTTTTATCACCTTCAATATTGATAGATATTTCAATGCTGCCTAAGTTTGGAGGATCTAATCTAATTTGCGCACGCTGAAGTTGCTGGCCTATTTGCAGCTTTACCTTGTCGCCAAGTACATGCAATAAGCGCTGCCCCCATTCACTGGGAGCCTCTTTTAATTTCTCTTTTTGCCACTCAAATGTTTCTGGCGCGGTGGCGGCAGATGAAAAAGCATTCACTAATGCTGATTTTTGACTGCTGCCTTCACGAGATTCAACGTTGAGAAGTTTCGATTGCGTGTTTTGTGTCAGTGCAGCAAGCTCGAGCTTACTGAGCCCAATACTCGGTTGTGCAGCTAGTTGCTCATTGGTTGGGCTACTTGATTGCGCGTGTCCATAAGTATTCAACACTACCGAAGGTTGATTTAATCGATTCAAAAGCGCTTGCGAATACAATGTTTGTGGTGCTTTGGCTAAATCGAGTGTATTTAATTCTTTATTAACGGGTGTATTCGCTGGCGTTACATTTATAGCTGCAGCAGGCACAGTTAAAACATCACTATGCACTGTCATATTTTGTACAGACGCAGTTTTAGCTGACTCTTGAGTTATAATGCCTTCTTCATGCAGAGTCTCTAAAGGCTTACTCTTTAACTGCTCATCAATAACAAGTTGTGCTGGTGGTGTTTCCACTGCTGCAGTGCCGTTATCAAGAGCAAGGTTACTATTTGAGTTGAGTAAATTTGTGACAGGCGCGTTTATTTTACTGCTATCAAGATTATAATTTGCAGTGTTTAAAAAGTACGGATTTATTATTTCTTGTGTTTCTGTAATGGCATCTTCTTGCACTAGTTGTTCTGAACTTTCTTGAGGTTGTTCACCTTGCACATTTTGCTGTTTTGTTTGCTGTTGCTTTGAAGAAAGCGTAAACGGCTCAAGCTCGCTCTGTTGTTCTTGCGCATCTGCAGGCGTACTACTTTTTAATATGGTTGGTTTATTAGTGGCACTGCCAAAGTCAGTCTTTGTCGCCATAGTATTTGCTTGGATACTCATAATGACTGTCCTTGTTGTACTTTTTTATACGCAATTAAACCTTCTTTATCTTCCTGGTGGCGCTGCATTTGCACTTTAATGGCCGCTTGTTTTTGGCTCACTAGGTCGATTAAGTCAACGTAACGTGCTTTTAAGTTATTTTGTTCAGCCTTCATTGAACTAAAGCAAGGCATATTTTGCAGCTCATTATAAAATGCAAGCAGCTGCTTATCGGCTGATTTAACCTCATACCAATTACTCTCATGGATAGCATCTTCCATGGTGCTAAGTAATTGTTCCATTTTTTGCGCTGCGTATTTTTGAGAGTGTTCCATTAGCAATACTAAATTCATTATAAGTTCATGTTTCATTTAGCAATAAACAAGCCAACTTTAAGCCGCTGTTTTATAACAAAAAATAAAATAAAAACCCAAAAAGCGGAAGCGGAACTTCCACATCGGAAGGAAGTGATATGTTATTAATAATGAATTGAATAATTATTTAGGCAGTGGGGGGAGATATAAAAAAGCCGTGTTAAAAATGAAAAAACCAGCTATTGGTAGCTGGTTTAGATTTGTTTATTGTGTACCTAAGCCTTGCCACCCTTCTTGCAAGTTGGTCATCACTACACGGGTGGAGTCAATATAGCTCAAGTCATTTTTTATACTGGCTTGCAATAATGCTTGCCCACAATGCTGATAAAGGTTTTGCATGTTTTGCGCTACTTCACCGCCTTTTTCAAGATCTAATGAGGCCTCAAGCCCGCCTAAAATGCGCATTAGTTTTTCGATGCTTTCGGCTTTTTTATCGTATCTTTTTTGTTTTATGTGGCCTGTGACTTTTTCAAGCTCATCTGAAAAACCATCAAATAACATCAATACTAATTTATGAATATCGGCACTGGCCGCTTTTGCATCTACTGATGTACTTTTATAGGCTGAAAAGCCATCATTTAAATCTAACATCTATGTTTAGCTCCCAAATTGACCCATTGTAGATTCTAATTGTGCAATAGTCTGTTGCATTTGTGTAAACTGCGACAAGTAGCGTTGGTACACTTGCTCCATAGACACTTCATGATCTTTTTGTTGCCTATTGACTATATTTAAGCTCGCTTGCAATGACTGCTTTTTATCCGTCATCAAACCATAGCTTTTAGTGAAAGGCTCAACGCGGGTTTCCAGCTTAGATAACAACCCGTTTTCACCTGTCAGCATGCTGGTTAACTGCTCAGGATTAGTAGCCATAGCTTCTTCAAGTTTTTTATTATCTATTTTTAAGTTACCGCTACGATCAAACTCAATACCCACAGAGAACAAGGTTTTACCTTCAAACGTACCCTGAAAATCGTTGCGTAAAGAGCGAGCAAGGCCGGCAGCCATATTATCTCTTTTTAAGTACTGGTTACTGGTAATGCCATTGGTGAGCGAATTAAATTTATCTACAAAACTTTGGATGTTTTCTTTAGAGCTGTCTTGATCTTGGCTAATTGATATATGAATTGGCTGATCGCCCAGCGACTGCGCCTGCGTTAAATCAATCGTTACCCCATCAATAACCGTATCGAGTTTATTACTGCTTGAAGTGATTGTAAGTGCTGAGTTAGCCCCTAGTTTGACAATCGCATCTTGCGCTAAGGTTAAATCTTGTTTGTTTGTTATAGCATTGGTGATATCACTGCCATTGGCATCCGTACCTTCAGTAAAGCTCACCCCCACCTGATTAGCAGCACCCGACTCAGCACTAGTTAAAGTTAAAAAGGTTTCTGTGCCAGAGCGCACAACAGAGGCTTTAACACCGCTATTATCAACATGTGAGTTGATGGCATTAGCAACATCAGTTAATGATGCATCGGCGCCAAGGCTTGCAAAGTCAACACTAAACGCACTGCCTGCCAAATCAATACTCAACTCACCATCCGTGGTTAAAGCTTTAGCCGGATCAAAACTCAATGCCACTTGGTGTGCTTGTGCTAATTGCTCGACAAATACATCGTACTCACCGCTGGCTGCTGTGCCGCTTGCTGTTACTGCTAATGCGGATGAATTGCTCACCGTAGCTGTGTTAGCAAACAAGCTACTGGTATCTTTAAGATTGGTTTGTAAGTCATCAAAAAAGTTTGATAAATTACTTTTCAGGCTATCAAACGCCTTAATTTGATTGCTAAAAAGGCTACTTTTAGTACTTAATTGCTGATCTTTAGCGCTACGCTCAATTTGTGTATATTGTGAGGCTAATTGCCCAGGATTGATTCCTATTGCAGAGCTCATTTTAATCTCCAAGCATTTTAGTTATAAGCAAAAAAATCTAAAGTAAATATTTTTACTTATGACTATAAACAATAATAGCTACACCTTAGGTGTAGCTATGCATACTTAATTGATTAATCACTATTAACGAAGTAGTGAACCAATCATTTGTGTTGTGCTATTAGCTGTGCTCAGTACCGAGATACCAGAGTTCATTAGCAATTGTTGCTTAGTCATGTTTGATGTTTCAGCAGCAAAATCAGCGTCCATTAACGTACCTACAGCAGCTTGAGTGTTTTGCTTCATGTTAGATACGTTAGTCATTGTATGGTCAAGACGGTTCATTGATGCACCAAGCGTTGAACGTGCAGTACCAATTTCGCCAACTAAAGTATCAACAAACGCAATCTGCGCTTGTGCTGTTGCAACGTCAGTAAATGCAGCAGCAGAACCAATGGCTGTTGTTACAGCACCTAACTGAGTAGAAATATCAACATTAAGGGTTTCTGCTGCACTTGAACCTACTTGGAAGTTAACCGCACCTGCACCAAACTTACCAGTAGCTGCTAAAAGTTTAGTTCCATCACCAAACGATGTGTTGTCCATGATGTTTGTAAGCTCAGTAGCTAGTGCTGTGTATTCTGCACTTTGTGCAGCCCATTCTTTTGCACCGTTTGTATCACTTGAACCTTGGGTAGCAAGTTCTTTCATGCGGTAAGCAATGTTAGTCATTTCATCAAACGCACCTTCAGCAGTTTGCATCATAGACATAGCGTTGTTACCGTTGTATAAACCAGCGTCTTGACCACGTACTTGTGCATTTAAGCGTGAAGCGATTTGTAGACCAGCCGCATCATCTTTTGCAGAGTTAATTTTAAAACCAGAACCTAAACGCTCAAGCGCTGTAGATAAATCGTTGTTGCTACGACCAAGTTGGTTTTGGATTGACATTGAAGCCATGTTTGATTGAATTGATAAAGCCATGTTTATTTCCTCTTTAAATGAATAGCTAAAGTAATTAGTGAACCTAAATCACCTTCTAATAACTAAGAGCGACCATATTTTTAATTACCTAAACTTTTTTCTAATTATTTTTATATTTTTTTAAGCTATGTGTTCAAAGCGAGTAAAATAGGCATTTTCGTTGGCTAAAAGCAGATAAGAGGAATAGCAGAAATAAAAAACGATGCAGCAATACTAAATTGCTGCATTAAAAAATTAGGTGAGTGAGTATTGCACCATATTACGAGTAATGTTTGCTTGCGACATAATCGCAGCCACACTATTTACACTTGGGTTTTGCATGTGCTGTTTAACCCCTAGACTTAAAGCAAGTAGTTCATCAGTGTTAGCTAATGAACTAGCAGAGTCAAGCTGCTCTAGTTGGCTTTGTAATTGTTGTTTTTGTGCCTGAATTTTTATTAAATTCGCTTTTAAATGGCGCTGCGCAGTTTGAATTTGCTCACGGTGCTGAGCAATAGTGGCATTTTTATCGGCTATTTTAGCAAGTTCATTCAGAGGGTTATCTAAATCATTGAGCTGCAACGAAATCGGGTTTCCTGCAGCAACTCGTACACCTTGACCACTCATCACCCAAGGCTCTAAAAGTGGAGCCGCATTATCTTTTTGCGCACTAAAAAGCAGACGGTTTTCACGATTAAGCTCAACATTTATATGATGTGGTGCAAACGCATTTTGAATGGCAGTTAAATTGGTTTTTTCATCTTGATAGGCTGGTATCTTTAAGCTTAATGATTTGCCCGAACGACCCATCACTAACTGGATATTTTCTTCATGTGGACGTGCGCTAAGCAGGTCTATATTTGCATTAAGCTGTTTGCTAATAGCGCGATTTGGATCTGTTATTTTTAGCTGGGTATCAAGTCCTGAGCCTTTTTTATTTGCTATGTTTTGTAATGACCCTATTTGCACTTTAATTTGCTGTTGTTGCATAGGTTGTGGCTGAGTATTAGCAGCTTGGGTATTTAATTGTTGTGCTAATTTTTCAAGTCCCATATACAAATTACGAATAGTGCTTTCGCTTTGCTCGGCTTTTGCTAGCGCTTGACTCAGTGCCCCGCGCTGCGCCCAGCCAGTCAGTACTTTAACTTGCTCCTCTCTGGCAACAATTTTGTTTTTCCACAAATTGTTAGCAGAATCCTTTGTTGATGTAACGAGTGCATCCGATTTATTGGTATTAACCAAGTCAATTGCTTGCGCTTTTTCGCTACTTTTAACCAGCATAGTTAGTTCCTGAAAGTATTATAATTTTAAATGTATGAAAACAATGAAAGTTTACTTACTGTCGAGTAAACCTGCATCGATGATTCATACGCCGCCATAGATTCATTCATCGAAATAAACGCTTCTGGATAATCTACAGCACTCAAATCGTCCTGCAAGTTAACCGTAAATGTGGTGATATCTAGATTACTGGTAGTAATCGAATCAAGCGAAGCCATAGTAGAGCCTATGGTGGTCACTTGGCTACTAATAGTACCTAAAAAGTCAGCTAATTTATCTATCATCACCCGTGATTGATTGCCAACACCACCTGCTGGCGGATTATTTACATCAACAAGATAGTCTTGCATGGCATTTAAAAAACCTGCACCGGGGTCTAAATCATTACCTACGATATTGTTTTTTACACTTGAGTCGTCAGATACAGCGACTTCTCTGACAATATCGTCACCGGCATAAACATAATTACCCGTCGCATCAATTTGAAACGGTTTTTCATCGGTTTTACTACCCGAAAAATAATATTGTCCATCGCTGTCGGTTGCATTTAGTAAATCAACAATTGCCGGAAAAGCCACACTCATTTCTTGGCCGAGTGCTTTAATTTCTGCCTCGCCCATTGAACCATCAGCTGCGGTGGTAATTAAACTTTGCAGTGAATATATTTGGTTAACAATACCGGTTAGCTGTACTTCTTGTTGACCTAATGAAAAGTTAACTGCATCCATATTGGTTTTGTATTGCTCTAACGATTTTATTTCTGAACCTAGGTTCATGATCATTACAGTGCCAAGCGGATCATCTGAGGGCTTAAGAATACGCTTATTGGTTGCTAACTGAATTGATTTTTCGTTAAAGTTTTCAGTATTACTTTGAATGTTTTTGATTGAATTTAAATGAAACTGATGACTACTAACTCGCATAACATTGCCCTTTTAAAACATTTGCAGTAAAGATTTAAACATTTGATCTGCCGTGCTAATTACTTTGGCATTGGCACTGTACATTTGTTGAAAATGCATTAAGTTTGCCGCCTCTTCATCAAGGTTCACCCCGCTGTAGCTATCGCGCGCAGCAATGGCGTTTTCACTTAAATTAGTAGCGGTGGTAATGCTATTTAAGTTTTGCTTACTAGTAATAGCAAGATCTCCTACTAATAACGTAAACTTATCGCCTTTTCCTGCCATTGAAGCAACAATATTAGCAATATTAGAGTTATCACCAGGTCCTGAGGTACTACTGTCTTTAAAGCCAAGTTTATCAGTGGTGATCGCAGGGTTAATCTCAATCGTCCCTAATGGGTTTAATGGATTGTATGTAAACAGTGCTTCACCGGGGTCGTTATTTAAATCAAAACCACTTTGTAATGCGCCATTCATATCATCGGCAAGGTCGGCAACTAAGCTATTTAAGGTTGCAAGGGTTGGTTTTATTACATCGTTATCAACGCTTATTAAGCCACCAAATTGACCACCAACGTTTTTATCAAGGGTGAATTCTTGACCAATAAAGTTACTCGTTACTGTTGTTCCATTTACTGAGATTGATGCCGCTTTACTCCCTACCACCAGCGGGGCACCACTTAAGGTACTAATATCAATAAAGCCATTATCTCGCTCAACAATAGATACGCCAATATGCCCTGATAACTGGTTTACTAGGCGTTCTCGATTATCTTTTAACTCTGCGGTTGATTGCTTGTTTGCTGTTGCTAATCCAATGCTACTGTTAATTTCGGCTATTTGCTTAGTAATAGAAGACACATTAAGCGCCACATTACTCATTTGTGCATTTAACTTTGTTGCTTGTCCTGCCAAAGCGCCATTAATTTGCGCAATATCTTGCATAAAGCCCTCTGCAGAGGATAAAAATTGTTGCCTGAAAGCCTGTGAATCAGGCTTGGTTGCTGCAGCATTGAGTGCATCTGTTAGGCTTGCAAGGGAGTTATTTAAGTTTAACGAGTCGGTACCAATGATTTGCTCAATAAAACCTAGATATGACTGTTTGTTTTCATAATAAGTGGTATCAGAATTAGTGCGCCAAATATCGTCATTTAAAAAGGCGTCAACAACCCGATCAACAGACGCCACCTCAACCCCGCCTAAATATACATTAGAGGTTTTAAATTGAGCTTGCTGACGCGAATAACCCTCAACGGCTGCATTCGCGACATTTTGCCCTGACACAGTCAGCGCAATATTTGCAGCATTGAGGCCGCTTAACGCGTTATTTAACATAGACATAATTAACTACCTAATCGTATTAGCATTCAATGGCTGAACAAACGCCGACCCTGCATAAATATCATAGCTTTTGGTGGGTTCAACATTTTCAGCATCTTTATGATGATCATTAGCGACCAAGGTTTGGCTATTCTTAAATGTATTTTCTATCGGGGTAATTTTCTCATCAAACTGCTTAATAATCGCTTCGGCTAAACCCAATTGATGAGTTGAGGCCAAGTGCTGCGCAGTTTGGGCGTTATGCATGTCTCTAAATTGGGCTTGCTCGTTACTATTAAAAAAACCATTGTCACCGGCCATAGTTTTGGTGGTGCTGTCCATGCTTTTTAACACGAGTTGTAAAAAAATCGCTTCAAACTGCTCTGCCGCTTGCTTTACGCCTGCTTCACTGTTGCCGGTAATATTTTCTAGGTGAGTGGGGTCTATCGCTAATGACTGAGATAATTGGGTTGATGACTCTATTTTCATGGCTATTTCCTTTAAATAACTAATAGCTCGGCTTCTAGAGCCCCAGCATTATCTAGTGCAATTAGTATCGACATTAACTCGGCTGGCGTTGCGCCAAGTGCATTTACCGCTTTTACTATCTCATCTAATGAGGTGCCTTCAGGCCACAGCAGCATATTTCTTTGTTGTTGATCTACCGTGATATCACTTGATTGTGTAGCTGTGGTTTGGCCATTTGAAAACGGCCCAGGTTGCGACACTTGCTCTTGTTCGCTAATGGTAATGGTTAAATTGCCATGATTAACAGCCGCCTGATTCACCCGTACAGTATCGTTCATTACGACAGTACCGGTGCGACTATTAAATACGATTTTAGGACGCTCAGAGCCTTGCTCTACACTAATGTCTTGTAGCATCGACATAAACGTGTTGCGACTATTGGCATCGCTTGGCGCACTGACCACTAAACGCGCCCAATTTTCAGCAGTGGCCACATCGGGTCCAAATACTTTGTTTATTGCGCGCACGACATTGCGAGCAGTTTGATAATTTGGATCTTTTAAATTAAGAATCACATCGCTTTGGCTTTCATACATAGCCGTAACACTGCGCTCAATGATGGCGCCATTGGGAATAAGCCCCGAAGTAGGCACATTGACAGTCACCGAGGAGCCACTTTTACCACTGGCATTAATACCCCCTACCACTAAGTTACCTTGTGCTAGCGCATACACTTTGCCATCAACCCCTTTTAACGGGGTCAACATTAAGCTACCACCATGTAAGCTTTTTGCATCGCCTAATGAGTTCACAGTTACATCAATGGCTTGGCCTGGGCTTCCCATTGGCGGCAACGTAGCATGTACCGCAACAGCCGCTATATTTTTTGATTTTGGTAATCGTTCTTCATCTACAGAGACACCAAATTGCTTTAGCATATTACTTAATGATTGGCCGGCAAATTTCACTTGGGCTTTATCACCCGACCCCGGTAAACCTACCACTAGTCCGTAACCTACCAGTTGGTTTTCTCGCACACCTAGCACATCAACAATATCTAGTAATGGACGTGCTTTGGCGGCTACAGTTGCAGGCGCTAATAGGCTAAAAAAGCACACTAGCATTAATAGTAAATATTTCATTAAAACCTCAGTAATCCCTTAAAACGGATTTAAGAATCGGGTAAATAAAGTGGTAAACCAACCTGGGCGATTCGCATCTGCCAAAGTGCCTTTGCCGGTATAACTTATTTGTGCCTCTGCAATACGAAGCGACGAAACACGGTTACTTACATCAATATCGCCTGGGCGAACCAACCCTTCAATTTCAATGTATTCATCACCTTGGTTGAGCTTAATTTGCTTACGCCCTTTAATAACCAGCGACCCATTAGATAAAACATGATTAACCCGTACAGTAATAGCGCCACTGAGGAAGTTTTGCTGGCTGGCACTGCTTTCACCGTCAAACTTAGCACTCGAGCCTATACCCAAATTAAAATCAGCTACATTGAGTGCACCAGCTACTGGCACCGAAACATCCAAGTCGGTACTTTTATCTAAACTCGAATCGGCACTTTTACTCGATTGCGTACGCTCGTTAAGCACCACAGTTAAAATATCGCCAACCCGGTAAGCACGTTTATCTGCATACAAAGAAAACATATAGTTATCTTGAAATAAGCTACCATCTTGCTGATTCAAACCCTGTGCATAGGCATCTTGGCTTATTTCATAGTCTTGAACTGATTTTTGAGTGGTATTTTGTGGGCATTTCACTTCCCCATACACCACTTCACATTCCACCATTTGGGTTTTTGATGGAGTGTTGCTGCAACCAGCAACACCTAAAAGCAGCAAAAATAATGTTAACTTATTCATCATAATCATACGTTTTGGTTTATAAAGCGCAGCATTTCATCTGCCGCAGAGACTACTTTAGCGTTCATCTCGTAAGCGCGCTGTACGGCAATCATGCTCACCATTTCATCAACGACGCTCACGTTTGAGCCTTCAATAGTAAATTGTTGTAAGCCCCCAAAAGCATCTTCGCCAGGGATACCCTCAACAGGTTCACCGGATGCCGCTGTTTCGCGGTACAAGTTGCCACCTAAACTTTGTAAGCCTGCAGGGTTTGCAAAGTTAACCGTTAACATTTGACCTAACTCTACCGCTTGCGCATCTTTACCCACTACCGCAGTAACGGTGCCATCGGTGCCAATACTCACTTTAGTGGTGCCCTCTGGCAGCGCAATATTTTGTGCCAATGGTAAGCCGTTGCTGTTTACCAGTAATGACTCAGAGTTAAGCTGAAACTGACCGTTACGGGTAAATAATAACTCGCCGTCAGGGCTTTCAATTTGAAAGAAACCTTGCCCAGCAATGGCCACATCTAACTGATTACTGGTTGTTTCAAAACTGCCTTCAGTAAATTGCTTTTGCGTGCCGTTAATACGCACACCGGTTCCCACCTGAATCCCAGATGGCAGCTGATTAAGCTCATCTACCTGCGCGCCAGGTTGTTTTTGTACTTGGTAAAATAAGTCTTCAAATACCGCTCTGTCTTTTTTAAAACCGGCAGTGCTCACGTTCGCGAGGTTATTAGATATTGTTGTCATTCTTAAATCTTGCGCTGCAAGACCAGTTTTACTCACCCATAATGCTGAATTCATGTTTGGCTTCCTGTTTATCCACGTCCACTGATGAGCTTATTACCGCTGGTCGCTAATTCGTCAGCAGACTTCATCATTTTTACGTTCATTTCAAATTGGCGACTGATATTCATGGTTTTGATCATTTCAGCCACGGCATTCACATTAGAGCCTTCTAAAGCACCAGTTCTTACTGTGATTGTTTCGTCGGCCTCAAGAGGCTGTAAATCGTTAGCTCTGAGTAAGCCATCAGCACCTTTAATTAAATTTGCATCGGTGCTGGCTAATTTAATTTGCGCATCTTCTGCAATTACACCGCCACCAATGGGGGTTAGGTTAATCATGCCGTTTGAGCCAATTTCAATATCACCAAACTCAGGAAGTTGAATATCGCCACCGTCACCTTGCACACGTCGGCCATTAACAGTAACAAAGCCATCGGCATCAACCACTAAATTACCCGCGCGGGTATAAGCCGGTTCGCCATTGTCATCCATCACTTCTAAATAACCGCCATTGCTCAGCGCTATATCAAGGTTACGGCCAGTGTCCATGATTGGCCCTGACGATAAATCAGTAGTTACTGGCGTTAGTTGCGCGTGGTAACGAGTACGAAACCCCTCGCCTTGTACCATCATTGATTGCGCTTGCTCTAAGTCGGCTTTAAAGCCCACCGTACTAACATTTGCTAGGTTATTTGCAGCAACACGTAAGGCGGTATTATTAAGTTCAGCACCCGAGACGGCGGTATAAATTAACTTTTCCACGCTCAGCTTCCTTAGGTGTTACTAAATAAAATTTGCATCATTTCATCAGCGCTGCTGATGGTTTTAGCATTGGCTTGGTAATTTTGTTGAAATGACATTAAGCCAACCAGCTGCTCACTAATATCAACATTTGAGCCCATAAATGAACCCGATAGCAATTTACCCAAAGAGCCACTTTCTGGCTCGCCGTAGAGTGCAGAGCCAGACTCTTCAGTTTGATACCACACGGTATTGCTGCCTTGCTCTAAACCATCAACGTTCGCAAACGAGGCAAGTACAACTTGGCCTTGTAATTTAGATTCACCGTTAGTAAATGTCGCAAATACACGGCCATCGTCTTCAACTTTCACACCAGAGAACGCTCCTGAGGTATAGCCGTTGGCATCATTTTCGTTAACACTGAAACTTGAACCAAACTGCGTAGTGCCATCGAATTTAAGTGCGATATTTAATGCTGCAGCACCACTGGTTATTTCTGCATTACCTGGTGTTGAAGTAATAGGCACTTCTAAATCAACCGCCGTTAAATCGCCTGAAAACGGCACCATTTGGCCATCGGTATCAAAGTTAAGTGTAATGGTACCGGCGTTAATTGAACCACCCGCACCATCATCAATAGCTTGAGTACCTGTCGTAGCACCAAGCGCTGAGAGCTGACCTTGAGTAAGGGGTTTACCATCTAAGAAAAACATCGCTTGCCATTCGTTACTACCCGTATGGTTAAAGTACTGGGTCATCACATGGCTATTACCTAATGAGTCGAACACTTCGGTAGATTGAGAAAAGTTATATTGGCTACCATCTTTAGGATCAAATACCGCAGGAGCTGTTGGATAAGCAATCACGTCGCTAGAAGAACTTAAGTTACCGTTAAAATTAATGTTTGTACTAGCTTGCGCTTCTATGTTTGAGGCTTCAATTTTTAAATCGGTTAATACACCCGGTACAATTGTCGGATCACCACCATCAACTTGAGACACGCCAAAGCCTTGCAGTTTGCCGCCGTTGGCATTAACAACATTTAAGTCGTTATCTAACTGAAACTGGCCAGCTTGGGTGTAAGCCGTTCGGCCGTTTTCTGATATGGCAAAAAACCCTTGGCCATCAATAGCAATATCCAGCGCATTACCAGTGCGCACAATTTCACCACCGGTAACAAAATCTTCTTTAACATTGGCAACTTTTACACCACCGCGTTGGCTACCGTTATAAACCGCGGCAAATTCTGCAGTGTTATTTTTATAACCAGCAGTACCCGAGTTAGCAATATTATTACTGGTTACTTCTAATCCTGCTTGGGTACTTTTAAGACCACTTAATCCTATATTGAACATAGACATATTATTTATTCCTCTTATTTATGCCACTTGATTAATTTCAGTGATACCAAAATTACCCAAACCATCGACTTGCAATAAAATATCTTCTAACGACTTACCTACAGAAACACGCTCAACCTCACCGCTTAACCAAGTATCAAGCTGCTTTGGCACCTCGGCTGTAGTGGCATACGCTCTGACTGCATACGCACCGGCTTCTTGGTTTTCAAATTCAAAACGCAGCGAACCGACTCCTGAATAAGGCAGTTGTTTTTCTTCAACTAACTCACCATCTTGGTTATAAAGTTGTACAGTGACAGAGTCTGCGGCTTCACCTAAATTAACCATGCCTGAGACACTGCCATCTTGCTCAAGGGCAATACTGCTTGCTTGCACATCAACCGTTTGACCAACCATATTAGTGGCTTCAAGCACCGCTAAGCTGCTGACATAATCCAAGCCATCGGCGGTGTTTTGGCGAATGCTTTGTAACGACTCAACATTCGAAAACTCTGCAAGCTGGCTTACATACTGAGTGCCGTCCATAGGTTGTAATGGATTTTGATTACTAATTTGCGCAACGAGTAACTCTAAAAACATGGTCGACATTTCATCTGCAGAACTATTACCGGCAATATTCGTGGTGTTTTTTGTGGCGTCTGCAGCGCTTGGAACGGCTGAATTAACTTGCATAATATTATTGCCCTAACTTAAGAATGCTTTGCTGCATGCTATTTACACGCCCCATTACTTCAACAGATGTTTGATAGCTGCGACTTGCAGACATCATGTCTGCCATTTCTTCGAGTGCATTTACGTTGGAGTAAAATACATAACCATCGTTGTTAGCTATTGGGTTGTTTGGCTCGTAGCGCTGCTCTACCGCTCGGTTTGACTCAGTGATCCCTAGTACATCAACCGAGGCTGAAATTGATTGGCTGTCTTGAGTTTGTTTGTACAAAGCAGAAAATACCGGTTTAAGTGCCTTGTAAGCGTCGGCTTCTGAACCGGCTGCGGTATCGGCATTCGCTAAGTTAGATGCAATGGTATCGAGGCGAATAACTTGAGCGCGCATGGCGCTGCCGCTAGCGTCATAAATTGAATTAAAAGACATTATGATTTCCCTGAAATAACTTTATGTAAGCCATTTATTTTCATATTTAAAAAGGTCAAACTGGTTTGAAAATCCATACTGTTGCTAGCAAATTTTGCTTGCTCAATATTTAACTCAACAGTATTACCATCACTTGATGGTTGATAAGGAACGCGATATTTAAGTTCATCTGTTTGTACGCCAGCAAAATCAACATCTCTGTTTTGCGAAAAACTGGATGAAACACTTTGCATAATTTGACGGTAATCTACATCTCGAGATTTAAACCCTGGCGTGTCAACATTAGCCAAGTTACTGGCAATGATTTCTGCTCTGTCTAACCTTAATTTCATTGAAAAAGGGTGAACACCTAACGCTTTATCAAATAGTTCCATTGTTGCCTCTAATTTTTGTTTCTTGTATGCTTTCGCGCTTCGCATACACTTTCTACCTTGTGTATAACAACCTTTATGCCAACTTTTAAAAGTATATTTTTTCAATGACTTATATAAAAAAAGAGCAAAAAACAGCCCAACATACGGAAGCTAAACTTCCCCAAGGGAAGCGTTGGTTTTTCCGCTTGCTTTTAACTATTGGACTACTGCCAGCTCATGCTATGGCCACCCCCATTAATTTTGATAAAGAAATTCAGCAGTTTTTGCACAGTGAAATTAAGAGCTATTTGCGCTCGGTTAATTCGCAAAGTCAGCGACAAGATATAGAATTATTTATTCCTAAAGGCAGCGAAAATTTAAGCTGTGATGAATTGCAAATCACTCGCTCACAAAGTCACACGCCACCCGCAGGCAGAGTAAGTGTTTCTGTATCTTGCCCATCGCCTGCTTGGCGCTTTAGAGCCAGCGCCAAAGTAAGTGTGTGGATAAACCTAGTAGCTGCTAAGCACACTTTAAACCGAGGTAAAGTGCTTAATAAGCAAGACTTAGAATATAAAAGCGTGGATTTAGGCAAGCACCGCCATCAAGGCGAAACAGGTATTGACCAGCTCGTTGGATTCACCGTTAAACGCGAGATTGATAAAGGCACGGTGATCTCCAACCGGTACCTAGAAAAGCAGTATTTAATCAATAAAAATGAGCATATTTCACTGCAAATAACGACCGCAACTTTCTCAGCTAATGTTAAAGCTATTGCCCTTGAAGATGGTCAACTTGGTGAGGTTATTAATGTAAAAAATTTATCATCAAAAAAAGTTGTTCAAGGCAGAGTAATTGCGCAAGGTGTGGCAGAGGCGGCGTTTTAAAAAATGTCGAAATAAAAGTTAAGTAATGCTTGTACTTGGTCGCTGATATAAACTAAGCAATATAAATTCGATAAACGAATTAGGTAACAAACAATGAATATAAGTGCAATAACAACCACTGCGTTAGAGCAAAGTCAAAAAACAAACCAGCGTTCATCACTGGATGCAAAACCAGAGCAACAAACTGTAGCGGCTAAACAAGAGCAAGTAAATTCAGTGAGTGCATTAAGTAAATCAATAGACTCAACATTTCAAGATTTAGCTGCAAAGCCAGACGTTGATATGGATAAAGTAGCCCAAATGAAAGCGGCAATTGCCAGTGGTGAATTTAAAATTAATATTGATGAAACCGTTAACGCTATGGTTGAACTTCATAAAAAATGAAAACTGTAAAAGAGTATATTGTAAGTCTGCAACAAGACATTACTAAGCTAGACGCATTAATTGAATTACTTGAAACGCAATACGAATTGCTAAGCCAACGTAATGTGCAGCTAGAAACACACAATAAAAAAATGCTTGGCTTTTTAGAAAGCTTAAATGAATCGCATAACCAGCGCGATGGCTTTTTGGTGAGTTTAGGCCTGCAAGGTGGCAAAGAAGGCTTAGCACAATTAACCGCGTTGCTGCCTGCTGATATAAACTCGCTCACCACAAAATTATTACACCAACTTGAGCTAAAAACCAAAACCTGCAAAATAATGAATGAACGCTCAGGGCAATTACTGTCAAGCCAACGTCGGTTGTTACAGCGTTTAACTGGCGGTGAAAACAAACAAGCGTACCCAGAAATGCCTTTATAAATACGTTACATAAAGGCTTTTTCTTGTTTAGTCACTTTACGCCATATTTTTACTTTACTCCTATTATTACCTTTCAAAATCCTATCTTGAGTCCAAAAATAGTCGTTCCGTTAAAGCTTAGTATTGTTAGCTTTTGTGCAACTTTGCGGCTAATTGTATTTATAATAAGCAAATAGCGGCTAACGCCACCTTTATTAGACTAAAGAATGATTGCTGCTGAACCTGCTGATTTTATGACCTTTTTGCTATTCTGCATGGCAAGATCACACTGTAAAAACAAAAACATAAGACATTGAATTTAAATATCTTTTAGATTTAACAAGCCAGTTACAACACATCCCTTTGCCATTTTTGTTAACACTTACAAAGCGTTAAACTGGGCTATGCACGACCTTTTGCCTAATTACAATCTGTAGCAAGCTGTTTTACCCTGCGCACTCAATGTTCATTTGCTTTGTAAAAGCTGTATTTTTATTTTGAGTTAGCAACTAAGTTGCAGGAGAAGTCATGACCACCAAGCCGCTAGATGATAATTCATCTGATGCTATACCAGGAGCGGATACTCAAACCGTGTCCGATAGCTATGAAAATCTTCATAAGCCCAGCTCTGAGTTTGAAAGCCGCGACGCTTACCTAGAGCACGAACTGCAAATTATGCAGCCAAAACGCTGGCGTCCAAATTTACCATTTAGAGATTATCGCTTTGAATTTGAAGACACCATTCCTGCGATGGCCGCTACTATAGGGAAAGTAGTCATGGTTGCAGCCATTGCTGCCACGTTTGCAGGCCCTTTGGGTTTAAGTGATGGCTTTGTACTTGAAAACGTACGCTACGAACTTTTAATTGTTTCGCTATTTATTTTACTATTTTCGGGCTTTATTTTACCGACCGCTAACTTAGCGGGTACTCATGGCCCACTCATTCCATTAATTCCTATTGTAGTTGCCGCAGGCGGACACCCTATGGCCTTTGGTTTACTCATAGGTGCCTTTGGATTGATATTAGCATTTAGTAAAGGCGGCAGCCTCATGGCCAAGCTCACCAGTAAAGGGGTGTGTGGTGGCCTACTCCTCTATTTAGGCTTTGTGGGTACCATTTCACAAGTTAAAAAGCTGTTTGCATGGGCTGAAGAAATTCAAATGACCCATATTGCTTTTATCGTAATCTTAGCCACAATTTTACTTTATGCTTTATTGGAGCATTACAAAAAACGCTGGTTAGCCGTGCCACTGAGCTGTTTAATTGGTGGTTTTACTGCTTTTGCATTGGGCGCACCGTTTGAGTTTCATACAGCTCCAGGCTTACCAAACATGAACCCTATGTACTGGTGGGGGGAAAACACTGGTTGGATGCTTGGTTTACCAACCGCTGAAAGCTTTGTAGTTGTACTTCCTTTTGCAGTTTTAGCGGTTGCTATGTGGTCGCCTGACTTTTTAGGCCATCAAGTATTTCAAAAAATTAGTTACCCAGAGCGTACTGAAAAAGTACAAATGAATATTGACGATACCATGCTTAGCGCATCAACAAGACAAACCTTTGGCTCGCTATTAGGCGGTGCTAACTTTGCATCATCTTGGGGCACTTACATTGTTCCTGCTGCTATTGCAAAACGCCCTATTCCTGCAGGCGCTATTTTAACTGCGTTATTTTGTATTATCGCGGGTGTTTGGGGCTATCCAATGGACTTAGCTATTTGGCAGCCAGTATTATGTGTTGCCTTAATTGTAGGGGTGTTTATTCCACTACTTGAAGCGGGTATGGAAATGACCCGTGAAGGTAAAACCACGCAGTCGGCAGCTATTGTGGTGTTTGCCTCAAGCTTAGTAAACCCTGCATTTGGTTGGTCACTGACTATGCTTTTGGATAACTTGGGCCTTATTGGCTGTAAAGAAAGAAGTGCTGATTTATCACGAATGAGCCGCTGGATCATCCCACTTATTATGTTTGTGTTATTAACCGGTGTAATGGCACTGGTAGGTATGCTGCCAGGCATTCCTGCGCTAATGCCAAGCTTTAGACATTAATTCCTTTATTAAACACCAAAGCGAGCTTTAATAGCTCGCTTTTTTTGTACTTATAAAAACCAGCACAGTGTACTTGCAATAATCCCCCTTGAAGTAACAGCCCCTGAAGTCACAGTCCCTGCAATAATTACAAGCCACCCTGCAGAATTTTTATAAAGCTCGCCACCAGCTAAAAGACTTTACGCATCAAAAAACCATAAGCAGTTGATATATAAATGAAATTAAAAGTTTTATTTTCTGGTATAGCCTTTGCAACTTTATAAGTGAACGTTAAAAATCATTTTATTAGTAACGCTTTTAAAATGAAAAATCATCACTCTTAATAAGGAGCTAATTATGAATAGCGATCGTATCGAAGGAAACTGGAAAGAACTTAAAGGTAAAGCGCAGCAAAAATGGGGCGATCTTACCAACGATGATTTAGATAAAATTGAAGGTAGCCGTACCGAGCTTGTTGGTAAAATTCAGCAAAAATACGGTAAATCGAAAGAGGAAGCCGAGCGCGAAGTAAATGACTTTGAGAAAGGCCATTAAAATAAAGCGTGTTAACAGCTTTACTTGCTAATAAAAAACCGCCAATTGGCGGTTTTTTGTATACCTTAATTCTAGGAAGGTTTTGCTAATGCTAGCGCTTCGCCAGCAAGTGCAAAAATATTTTTAAGCATTAATTGCAAAATATGCCTAATAGAAGCGTAAGTAAAAGAAATCACCTGAAATGGATAGCCACAAAATGTCAGCATATGCCCTAAAATCCCTTTTACATCTTTAGTACAATTTTTAGAAAAATCAATGCTATCAGCTAATGCTTTAGCTATCTGATCGTATACTGTGAGAGCGTTCGAAAAATGATTTTGTATCGCATATAATTTACCAGTCTCACGTAAATGAGTAATTAAAGCTGCACCAATTTTCCGAGCCCATTTAGAGGTGCGGCTACATTCGAGTCGTCTATCATAATCAAGCCTTACCTCTTCTTGAATTCGTTTTTCCATTCCCTTGTTAATAGCAGAATAACTTTTGAAGTTGCTAGCTGTATGCAAATATCCTGGCGTATCCTTAGTCATACTATGTGCTTTTGGAGTAATAGTGGCAGCACCGTGTAAAATATATTCTTGCTCCGTATGCATAAATGGCCACACAGGCACTAAAGGAACTGGGTCGGCTGCATGTACACAACGATAAATGCTATTATCTGTTGCGGACTCAGTTTTTACTGCAAAACTATTATAACCAACTCGCGGCGCACCAAAAGTATATAATTTTACATTCGCTCCAAAACGTTGCTTTAACCAGTTAGCAGCTAAGTTTGCTAAAGCACCACCTAAACTATGACCTACAACATGAATGTTTAATTTTTTCTTAGTGCTTTGTTTAAAATACAGCTCTAACTGATTTTTGAAAGAGTTAAATGTATGGTTGAAGCCTGCATGTACAGGTTGATTATTACTACAAGTACTTAAACCACAATGTAAGTCAGTAACAACATCACGTATTTTTGCCGTGCCACGTAAAGCTAAAACATAATCATCTTCATATGCACCCTTCTTACCTTTTGCAATACAGCCAAAATTGGTCGAGTGATTAAAAACTCGCTCAAGAATAGAACCACTTACACCTTTTATAGATTCTGATTCGAATGAAAATAAAGAGCTAATCCTTTCAAAATATGGATTAGCTCTTAAGCCTCTTTTATCAAGGCTTTCGTATGAGATAGCAGCAAAGTTAGCAGCTATTGCAGGGCTTAAAACATTCATCAATATTTCCTTATAATTTAGGTTTTGTTTTATTAATTTTCATCCGTTTCAATTTCTGAAAGGTCAAAATAAGCATTTTTTTCCACTACTTCAAAATCATCAGACCAACGACAGATACTTAAAGCTTCAAATTTATAGCCTTCAGTTTTTTTATTCTCAAATTTAAAAAGAACCTTTTCATCAGTGGTATCGGCTATTAATTGCCTTAATTTTTTTGCATATTCCTCTCGGTATTTAGCGCCTGACAATCTGGAACCCCAAAGGCAATATTCTTCATGATTGTAGGATAAATAAATAGCTTGAGAAGTAAAAATCTCAGCAAGTGGGACTGCTGGTTGATTAGAACGGATATTAATTTCAGGTAGTAAGAAACTTCCGTTCTTATCGGTGTAAGTGAAATCTTCAGCACATTTGCCATCAGAAAAATTTAATACTCTGTCTATTCTCACATTAGATAAAGGCTTGCCCTTTTCACTAACTTGGCCTTTCACCTCAGGGCACAAGTGCACTTTGTAAGCACCAATATGATTACCAAACTTTTTAAGTGTCGTTAAAAATGACATAAACAAGAAGCCTTAAAAATAGGCCGTGAACATTTTGTGGAGGGTTGCTACATGATTCCCTATAAGCTTAAATATTCACATGCCTTTGTAAATAGACCTCATATGATAAACAAGCCTATATAAAATACAATAATTAAAGCTTCAGATGTATAGGTTAAAGGAAGTTAAGCCGAGCGCGAAGTAAATGACTTTGAGAAAGGTCATTAATATAAGCGTGTTAACAGCTTTACTTGCTAATAAAAAACCGCCAATTGGCGGTTTTTTTGTTATCTCAAGCTTAACTATTTTGCCAGTGCTAACTTCACTGCTGCCTCGGCATGTATTTTGGTGGTGTCGTAAAGCGGAACCTGCGTATGTTGTGACTTTACCAACAAGGCGATTTCAGTACAGCCTAAAATGATGGCCTGCGCGCCTTGTGCAAATAATCGCTCTATAATGCGTATATAATCAGCTCGCGAATCGTCATCAATAATCCCTTGGCATAACTGCGAATAAATAACCTCGTGCACTCGCTTTCGCTCATTAGGCTCAGGTATTAATACCTCAATGTTATGCTTATTAGTTAAACGCTCTTTGTAAAAGTTTTGCTCCATTGTAAATTGCGTTCCCAACAACCCTACTCGCGTAATGTTATCGTGCTTTAGTTGCTCAGCGGTGGCATCGGCAATATGCAAAATAGGAATAGTAATATTACTGGCAATCTCATCGGCCACTTTATGCATAGTGTTGGTACAAATAAGTAAAAACTCGGCACCACCAGCCTCTACAGATTTAGCTGCCTTGGTGAGTAACTTAGCTGTTTGTTGCCAATCACCTTGATGCTGTAGCGCTTCAATTTTTGCAAAATCGACGCTCACCATACAAATTTTGGCACTATGTAGTCCACCCAATGAGTTTTTAACGCCTTCGTTTAAAACTTTGTAATAGCTGGCTGTTGACTCCCAACTCATACCTCCGAGCATGCCGATTGTTTTCATAGCTAGTTCCCTCTCTCGATCGCAGTTTACGTTTCACAGTAAGTTAAAAATAGCCGCTCTTCACTAGAAACTTAATTAGCTTTATTAACTGCACTTATCACAGCGTCAGACAATAACAACTTATCGTCTTTATATACTTCAAGCCAACCTGGTGGTGAGGTATCACAACCAATTACAGTTACTTGCAATACGTAACTGTAACGTCCGTTTTTAAACGTATAGTGATGATTGCCGCCACTACCTTCAAAGGTAATATCACCATTAATTAAAACGATATCAGGCTTATCGCTTGGGCTTTTATCAATGCTCCACGACGCATAACGGAAGTTTCCATCGCCTAAATCATCAACACGAACTCGGTATTTTGCTGTGTCCCAATCGAGTATTGGTTTTTGAAAGGTTTTAATAATTGAATGGAGTGATTGTTTATCTTGAGAAATTAGCTTTTCAACACGCACTTGCTCAGTGGCATTTTGTGTATTCACAGAAATAATTTTGCCGTCTTTGTCTACCCACACTATGCCGTTATTGAGCATAATGCCGCGCCAACCCACTTTATCCCAATCAGTATCAATATTTGAACTGGCAATAACGCCAACAAGTTCTTCGTCAAACACTTCATCAAAGCGGGTAATAAACTCAACTTCATTTTTAATGTCGGGCAATGGATATTGCCTTTTTAGAGGGTAGCGAATATGCGCAGCAATCGCAGTTTTATCATGCATTTTAAAAGCAGTAATAACAGGTAAAACACTCTCGTGATACTTTTGCTCAAGCGCAAATGTGTTCGATGTGAAAAATAGGGATAGGCAAAGCAATATGTAATTTAGATACTTCATTAAAAAACCTTCAATTTTGACTTTCGTTATGTGCTAATACTTTGACCTAAAATCTTAAAACATACCTTTCTGTTGAGGCGCTTCTTTATGATCGGTAACTTTCGTAATAAGTTTTTCGATCTTCAAACCTTGCGGTGTTTTAGTCTGAATTATTTCCATTTCAACTATTAATAGATCCCCTTTTCCAAACCTCTCTCCCTTATCAACAGTATCAATAAACTCTCTATCAGTAATTTCTGCATAAAAACTGGACTGTCCATCAAATAATTTCCACTTATTTCCATCTTTAAAGGATGGAGATTCAATCGTTAAACCTGTAGTAATTGTATTTTTTGAAATTGGTAAATCGAAATCAAGAGGTTTAAAAAATTCAGCATCATTAGCCGAAGCTTTAGTTTGGATATCAAACTTTGAAGATTTTAACTTTACTTCGCTTAATCCTTTAACCAAAGGCTCCCTAATAAATGTATCTAACGAATTAGCAGCTTTTGGATCAGAAAGAACGTTTAGCGTTTGAATATGAAATACCTGAGTATGACCATTAGAGTTTTCGATATTAACTGTATTCGCATTACTATCTGGTGTGCACTGCTTCGGTTGATTGCCAGCTAAATGAATACATAATTTAATTGAGTCAGTAGCCAGAGTAATAAGGTCTTTGGGGGAGCTAGTACAAAATAATGCTCCAGAGGATAAACCTACCACCTGTAGTAAAAAATCAATATCAAATGATTGCCCTCTAAAACCTGAGACATCCATACATAGCGATGCATCTTTACCATAAGCTTCTGTTGTAATCACGTTCATAAATTCATCTAGTGCTAAAATATAGCGAGCAACATCTTTCGCTTTTAGCTGCCCTTTTTCAACTGCTGCACCGTAATATTCAAGAGATAGCTGATCTTCCGTAATTGTCTGCATTATAATTCCTTAATTAGAGTAACTAAAACTTAGTATTCTTTATGCTTAGTCCAAAAAATTAATACCTAGACTACACGTTCAATTCATTCAATAGTCACATCTAATGCCTATTATGTAAACAATTGAGTTATCGATATTTATTGCGATAAAAAGATACAAAAATAAAAAACGAGCCTAACTTGGCTCGTTTTTGTTTTAACTGATAGCTGACCGCTTCGCTATTTAACCACTTCGCTTTACTCCGGCTCATACCCCAAGTTAGGCGATAACCACCTTTCGGCTTCTGCGAGCGTCATATTTGTTCGCTTGGCGTAGTCTTCCACTTGGTCACGTTGTACTGCCGCTACGGCGTAGTATTTCGCTTGTGGGTGTGAAAAGTACCAACCCGAAACCGCAGCACCTGGCCACATGGCGTACGAGCTGGTGAGCTGCATACCAATACGTTTTTCGGTATCGAGCAACTGCCAAATTTTCTTTTTCTCGGTGTGCTCTGGGCACGCTGGGTAACCCGGTGCTGGGCGAATACCTTGGTAGTTTTCGCGGATTAGCTCATCGTTACCCAGGTTTTCATCCGGTGCATAACCCCAATACTCTTTACGCACTTGTTCGTGCAAGTATTCAGCAAAGGCCTCGGCGAGCCTATCAGCAACCGCTTTTACCATTATTTTATTGTAGTCGTCTTGCTTGGCATCGAACGCATTGGCGAGGTCGTCCTCTTCTAAACCGCCTGTTACCGCAAACGCACCAAAGTAATCGGGTGTGCCTTTTGGCGCAATGTAATCGGCTAGGCAGTAGTTAGCAAAGTCGGTTTTTTCGGTTTGCTGCCGTAAATGACATGAGGTAGTTAATAGCTCTTTTCGCGTTTCGTCGGTGTAAATTTCTATATCATCGCCCACACGGTTTGCTGGGAATAAACCAATAACACCTAATGGTTGCAAAGTGCCTGACTTTTCAAGCTCATCGAGCATATCGTTGGCATCTTTAAACAAGCTTTGTGCTTGTTCGCCCACTACTTCGTCGGTCAATATGCGCGGATATTTACCGGCGATTGACCAGGTCATAAAGTACGGCGTCCAGTCTATGTATTTACGTAAAGTCGCGATTGATACATTTTTAAACTCAGTCACGCCCAACTTTTTAGGCACGGGTGGTGTGTAGTTATCCCAATCGAGCTTGGCTGCATTATCGCGGGCGCGCTGTATGGTAACTGGTTTTGAGCGCGGCTTTTTGCGTGCTTGTTGTTCGCGTACTTTGTCGTACTCGGCAGTGGTTTTAGCTAAAAATTCTGCTTTATGCTCTTTTGATAATAAATTAGACACCACACCCACGGCGCGGCTGGCGTTATTTACATACACTACGCCTTTGTCGTACTGCGGCTCTATTTTCACTGCGGTATGCGCTTTTGAGGTGGTTGCCCCACCAATCATGAGCGGCAGCTCAAAGCCACGACGTTTCATTTCTTTGGCAACATGTACCATTTCATCAAGCGATGGGGTAATTAAGCCCGAAAGGCCTATAATATCGGCTTTTTCGTCAATCGCGGTTTGCAGTATTTTATCTGCTGGCACCATTACGCCAAGGTCGATTACTTCGTAGTTATTACATTGTAGTACTACGCCAACAATGTTTTTACCTATGTCATGCACGTCACCTTTTACGGTAGCCATAACAATTTTACCGTTGGTGGCGCCTTCTTCTTTTTCGGCTTCAATGAATGGGTCAAGGTAGGCCACGGCTCGCTTCATCACACGAGCCGATTTAACCACTTGGGGTAAAAACATTTTACCGGCACCAAATAAATCCCCAACCACGTTCATGCCATCCATGAGTGGCCCTTCAATGACGTGAATAGGTTTATCGGCGCCAGCACGGCACTCTTCTGTGTCTTCATCTATAAAGGTGGTTATGCCTTTTACTAGAGCATGCTCTAGGCGCTTTTCAACCGACCAAGTGCGCCATTCTAAATCTTCTACCCGCTCAGCTTGTGCCATGCCTGAATATTTAGGCGCAAGTTCAACAAGGCGCTCGCCCGCACCGGGGTCGGTGTTAAGAATTACATCTTCTACGGCTTTACGAAGTTCCTCGGGGATGTCGTCGTAAACCGCAAGTTGCCCTGCGTTTACTATGCCCATATCCATACCCGCTTTTATAGCATGGTATAAAAACACCGAGTGAATCGCTTCACGTACTGGGTTATTACCTCTAAACGAGAACGATACGTTTGATACCCCACCCGACACTTTACAGTGCGGTAAGTTTTGCTTAATACGGCGGGTGCCTTCAATAAATTCTACGGCGTAGTTGTCGTGCTCTTCTATGCCGGTGGCAACGGCAAATATATTGGGATCGAATATAATGTCTTCTGGCGGGAAGCCAATTTCATCAACCAAAATACGGTAGCTGCGCTCACAAATTTCAAACTTACGATCGGCAGTATCGGCTTGGCCGTCGGTATCAAATGCCATCACAACAGCGGCGGCGCCAAAGCGTTTTATAATTTTAGCTTGGCGAATAAACGGCTCTTCACCCTCTTTGAGTGAAATGGAGTTAACAATGGCCTTGCCTTGAATACACTTTAAGCCTGCTTCTATTACTTCCCATTTAGAGGAGTCGACCATAATAGGTACTTTAGAAATATCAGGCTCTGAGGCAATTAAGTTTAAAAACTTCACCATGGCGGCTTTTGAGTCCAGCATGGCTTCGTCCATGTTGATATCAATAACTTGGGCGCCATTTTCTACTTGCTCGCGGGCCACATTAAGGGCGGTCTCGTAGTCTTCTTCCATGATCAAACGTTTAAACATGGCCGAGCCAGTTACGTTAGTACGCTCGCCGACATTAGTAAATACTGCAATTTGTTGGGTCATTGGCGGCTCCTTAATTTAAGTTACAGGCTTCTAGGCCTGATAAACGCATACGCACTTCAAGCTCAGGTAATTTTCGTGGTGCTGTGCCTTCAAGCCCTTTGGCAAAGGCACGAATGTGCGCAGGCGTAGTGCCGCAGCAACCGCCAACAATATTAATAAAGCCCGATTTACCCCAATCTATGATCTCTTTTGCCATGTCGTCTGCTTCTAAGTCGTATTCTCCAAACTCATTGGGTAAGCCCGCGTTAGGGTGAACAGAGACAAAGGTTTCGCACACACGCGATAGCTCTTCAACGTATTGGCGCAGTAAATCTGGCCCAAGGGCGCAATTTAAGCCGATTGAAAGCGGCTTAATATGGCGAATAGAGTTATAAAATGCTTCAGTGGTTTGCCCTGAAAGCGTACGGCCTGAGGCATCGGTAATAGTACCTGAAATCATCACTGGCAATGTGCGCCCTGCTTGTTCAAACGCTTCTTCTACCGCGAACGATGCCGCTTTTGCATTAAGCGTGTCGAATATGGTTTCGATTAAAATTATATCTACACCGCCCTCCATAAGCGCAAGGGTCGACTCAACATACGCAGTCACTAACTTATCAAAGGTGATATTACGATAGCCGGGGTCGTTTACATCCGGCGATAACGAACAGGTTTTAGACGTTGGCCCTAAAACGCCTGCTACATAGCGCGGTTTTTCTGGGGTTTTAGCGCTAAATTCGTCACATACTGCGCGGGCTAACTTAGCCGACTCTAAATTGACTTCACGGCTTATGCTCGCCATGTCGTAATCTTCCATCGAAATGGTGGTCGAGTTAAAGGTGTTGGTCTCGATAATATCGGCACCAGCGGCTAAAAAGCTGCGGTGTATATCAGTAATAATTTCTGGCTTGGTTAGGCTTAATAAATCGTTGTTGCCTTTAATAAGCACGTGCCAATCTTTAAAACGTTCACCACGGTAGTCTTGCTCTTCAAGCTTATGCGCTTGGATCATGGTTCCCATTGCACCATCTAAAATTAAAATGCGCTGTTTGAGCGCAGCGCTCAGCTCTTGATGCTTATTGTTTTGAGGATTATTCGGCATAGTTGTTAGTCCTTACGTCTTGGCTAACTAGGTTAATATCATAGGGTGTGGTTTGGTAAACGTAATAATTTAACCAGTTTGAAAACAGCAAAAACGCGTGGCTTTGCCATGTTTTAGACGGTTGCTTGCTGGCATCGTCATCAGGAAAATAGTTTTCGGGCTTTGGCGCATCAGGGCTTTTTTGTAAATCGCGCTCATATTCGGCTTTTAAACTGTCGGCATCGTATTCTGGGTGGCCGGTAATAAACACTTGGCTGCCCGATTTATTTTTAAGTAAATAAGCCCCGACTCGTTCAGAGCCCGCTAATACCACCAGCTCTTCACAGGCGTTTATTTTATTTATATCTATGTGGCCATAGCGTGAGTGCGGCACTAAAAAGGTATCGTCAAAGCCGCGGGTAAGTGCACCATGGGCAAAGTAGCATTGATGGGTAAACACTCCGCAGAGTTTGTTGTCTTTTAAATCGCGCTTTAAATTATAACGGTGATATAAAGCCGCGTGGGCAGCCCAGCACGAAAACAAGGTAGAGGTTACATGCTGCTCGGCCCAATCAATAATCACTTTGAATTCTTCCCAATACGCCACTTCTTCATACTCTAAATGTGCGAGCGGCGCACCGGTAATTAATAGTGCATCGTAATTATTATTTTTCACTTCTGAAAAGTAACGATAAAAGGTATCTAAGTGTTGCTCTGAGTTACTACTGCTACGATGCGTGTCAAGGCGCAGTAGCTCTACATTTACTTGCAGCGGAGAATTAGCCAACAAGCGAATAAACTGTACTTCGGTTTCTACTTTATTAGGCATAAGATTAAGAATAGCCAAACGCATAGGGCGTATTTCTTGCGTTTTTGCACGCGTTTTTGGCATTACAAACACGTTTTCATGACGTAAACGTGCAATAGCTGGCAATTCGTCTTCTACTGTAATTGGCATTCTTAAAGCTCCTGCTCATAAAAACCGAGAATTAATACGCTCTCATTATGAACAGAATGTCAAAAATATCAACCTCTAGATGTATAGATGTCTAAATGAAGTTTATTCACGCGGTTTGTACAAATTGAATATGTACTTTAAAACAGCCCCATTCGTTGACTGTTTCACCTGTGAGCCACTACAATACAGCATTGAAATTTTTATTATTATTGAAGGCTTCTTCCATGGTTTTACCTGATAAGTTTATATTCTCGATGAGTCGAGTATCTAAGGTTGTGCCACCAAAACGCACTATCTTAAAAGATATTTCGTTGCATTTTTTCCCTGGTGCAAAAATTGGTGTGCTAGGTCTAAATGGTTCTGGTAAATCATCATTACTACGCATTATGGCAGGTGTTGATGAAGATTTTGAAGGTGAAGCTCGCCCTCAACCAGGCACTAAAATTGGTTACTTGCCGCAAGAGCCTGTTTTGGACGAAAGCAAAACAGTTCGTGAAATTGTTGAAGAAGCTGTGGGTGAAGTAAAACATGCCCTTAACCGCCTTGACGAAGTGTATAACGAATACGCAATGGAAGGCGCTGACTTTGACGCACTGGCAAAAGAGCAAGGTGAATTAGAAGCGATTATTCAAGCGCATGATGGTCATAATATCGATAACGTATTAGAGCGTGCTGCCGATGCTCTGCGTTTACCTGAGTGGGATGCTAAAATTAAGCACCTATCGGGTGGTGAGCGCCGCCGTGTTGCTATTTGTCGTTTATTACTTGAAAAACCAGATATGCTTATTCTCGATGAGCCAACTAACCACTTAGATGCTGAGTCGGTTGCCTGGTTAGAGCGCTTTTTACATGACTACGAAGGCACCGTTGTGGCAGTAACGCATGACCGTTACTTCCTTGATAATGTTGCTGGCTGGATTTTAGAGCTTGACCGTGGTGAAGGTATTCCGTGGGAAGGTAACTACTCTTCTTGGCTTGAGCAAAAAGATGCCCGCTTACAACAAGAGCAAAAATCTGAAAAAGCACGTCAAAAATCAATTGCACAAGAACTTGAGTGGGTGCGTTCAAACCCTAAAGGTCGTCAAGCTAAGTCAAAAGCACGTATGGCACAGTTTAGCGAGCTACAACAGTCTGATTACCAAAAACGTAACGAAACCAACGAATTGTTTATTCCACCTGGCCCACGTTTAGGTGACCAAGTATTAGAAGTAAACAACTTACGTAAAAGCTTTGGCGACCGCGTATTAATAGACGATTTAAGCTTTACCATGCCTAAAGGCGCTATTGTGGGTATTATTGGTGCCAATGGTGCAGGTAAATCAACGCTATTCAAAATGCTAAGCGGTGAAGAGCAGCCAGATAGCGGTAATATCAGCATTGGTGAAACAGTAGAACTGGCAACTGTTGATCAGTTCCGTGGCAACATGGACGAAAGCAAAACGGTATTCCAAGAAATCTCTGATGGCCAAGATGTACTAAAAATTGGTAACTTTGAGTTCCCAAGCCGTGCTTATGTTAGCCGTTTTAACTTTAAAGGTAACGATCAACAAAAGTTTGTTAAAGACCTTTCAGGTGGAGAGCGCAACCGTTTACACCTAGCTAAGCTGTTAAAAGCAGGCGGCAACGTAGTACTACTGGATGAGCCAACCAATGACTTGGACGTTGAAACATTACGTGCCCTTGAGAATGCTATTTTAGAATTCCCTGGTTGTGTCATGTGTATCTCGCATGACCGTTGGTTCCTTGACCGTATTGCTACACACATTTTAGATTACCGTGACGAAGGCCAAATTAACTTCTTTGATGGTAACTACACTGAGTACGAAGAGTGGCTTAAAAAGACCCTTGGCGCAGAAGCTGCACAGCCTAAGCGTATTAAGTACAAAAAAATTGGCTAACAGCCACAGTGAATAAGTTAAAAGCCCTGCATTTTATGCGGGGCTTTTTTATGCGAGCTATTTTTATCTTTGAGCAAATTGGCGTGTTGAGCATTACCAGCTATGCTTATTATAAATAACAACTTTATAAGATTATTATGCAAAACCGTCGGCAATTTTCTCGTATTATGTTCTCTACAGCAGCGCAATTGGAAACGGCTAGCTCCCAGTATGCATGTACCCTATTAGATATTTCTTTACATGGTGCACTGATCACTAAAAGCGATGCCTTTACAGGCAACAAAAATGACGAAGCAATATTACGTTTTACCTTGCCACAAAGCGATATTGAAATAAAAATGCCGGTGGTTATTCGTCATATCGAAGAAAATCATATTGGTCTTAAATGTCATAACATTGATATAGACAGCATTACGCATTTAAAGCGCTTGGTTGAACTAAACCTTGCTGATGAAACATTATTACACCGTGAGCTTGAAACGCTTATTTACCAAACATAAATAGACGCACTGCGTGAAGTTGATTACCATAATCAAAAATAATTAAACGACGCAGATATGAGTTTAAATCCCAATCTACCTTTAGTTTATCATCCTAATTACTCGTTTAGTTTTGATCCCAAACACCGCTTTGTAATGAGTAAATTTGCACAGCTACACCAGCATGTTAAAACCCTTGGGCTTGCTGGCAGCAATATCATAGAGCCACCACATGGTAGTGTTGAAGAGTTAGAAATAGTACATTGTGAAAACTACATTCACGATTTATGGCATAACCGCCTAGATGAAAAAGCCATGCGCCGTATAGGCCTACCTTGGTCACAAGCACTAATGAACCGCACATTTACCGCCCCATTAGGGACACTGCAAACTGCGCGTTTAGCACTTAAAAATGGGCTTGCGTGCCATTTAGCGGGTGGCACTCACCATGCCCACAGTGATTTTGGCTCGGGTTTTTGCATGGTGAACGATTTAGCTTATACCGCACAAACGTTAATTCAAAATCGTGAAGTCACCAACGTACTGATTTTTGATTTAGATGTTCACCAAGGTGATGGCACCGCAGCCATGCTGGCTCATCAACCTTATGCGTTTACCTGTTCAATACACTGTGAGAAAAACTTCCCATTTAGAAAGTCCCCTAGCGATTTAGATATTGGTTTAGCCAATAATATGCAAGACGCTGAATACTTAGGTATTGTTGACGATACGCTACAATTTTTATTAAACGAGCTTAACCCAGATCTGGTTTTGTATGATGCTGGCGTTGATATTTGGCAAGAGGATGGCTTAGGTAAACTGGATATTAGTTGGCAAGGTATAGAAAAGCGCGACCACTTAGTGCTTAAGCGTTGCCTAGCAAATAACACCCCTGTAGCCACTGTGATTGGCGGAGGTTATGACAGAGATCATCAGCGCCTAGCAAAGCGCCATGGCATTGTTATTGAGCAAGCGGCCAGTTTTTAATTATACTTTTAACTGACTCGGCGTAATACCTGTCCAACGCTTAAATGCACGGCGAAAATTAGGAATATCATAAAATGCTAAGCGCATCGCGACTTCTTCATTGCCTTGCTGACACACCCCCAGTAAATAAAGTGCTTTAAGTTTATTTTGTTCATCTTGTAATTGTGAATAGCTAAAACCATGCTGTTTCAGTTTGCGCTTAAAAGTCGCCGAGCTCATAGCAAATTGCTCTGCAGTACTAACGAGATTATTGTTTGTATTGTGGTAAATGGATAGGCAAACTGCCTCAACAAAAGACAAAGATACATTTTTAGGCAATTGACTTTGCGCTATGCACTGCTGCCACCGCAATGGGCTTGACTCTGGGTTTGAGCACTTAAGTAATTGTTTATTAAAGTGCCAACGGGTGTAGGGTTGTTCAAACCGAACCCGTAAGCCTATGTGCTGCTCATACTCTTGAATATGCCGCGGGCGCTTACAGGTAAAATCAAAATAACACTGTGGGTAGTGATCACTCACTTTTTTAAGTAAGCTAATTAACGCGGCACTATATATTTCAAAACAATAATTTTTTAATGACTCGTCCATACCGATACTCGGTTGCAAGTACAGATAAAAATCGTCTTGAAATATATGCTTACGGGTAAAAAATAAAGGCGCAATAACAGTGCGAATTTGTTGTAATTGCTTCAAAGCCATACCTAAACTTGGGCTTAAACGCACACTTTGCACTGCAGGGCTAACATCATTAACCAATTGATGACCCAGTAAAAAACCACTGTCGTTACTCTTCATTAAGGTTTTAAACTGGCTAATTAAAGCCAATAACTGCGATAAACTAAAACGCTGTGATAGGTCATATAAATCTTGCTCAAAAATACCCGTACCACGCAGCAATTTATGCAACGGGATCCCTCGTCCTTGAGCAAGCTCCACCAGCGCAGTGATAATCCCCTCGGCGCTGAGGTATTTATCGTCTAAGCTAATATACTGCTGCACCTACAAGCGCCTTTTGTTGTTGTAATTGTTGATGTAGCTGGCTGGTTTGCTGCACTGGATCTTGCTCTAAATCCATTGCCATGGTGGCGGTTAAAATATGCTGAAACTGTGCACCTTTGCTTTTTGCGACTTTAAACGCACAGTGATTAAGCGCCGCTTTCATTTGCGCTAATAGCTCTTTGGCTTGGCTTTGGCTGGTATTCGGCATAAGTACAATAAAGCAATCACCGGCATAGCGACATAGCACATCGTTTAATCGGCAATTCATTACTAATAAATCACTAATTTCTCGTAGTAACCTATCGCCTTCACTAAAACCAAACTGCGCATTAAACTTTGCAAAATCACGAATATCAATAACACCTAAAGTGGCGGATTGCTGCTCTGTTTGGCGTTGCTGCATCAGTGAATGTAAGTAGTTAACTCGGTATAACCCTGTTACAGGACAGACTTTTTCATGCTCTCGCAGATGCGCTTCTCGACGACGCAATTGACGATTTAAAACAAATTGTTCTTGATGCCAATAATAAAGCCCAACACTGGTAAGCGACATACCAAACGGCGCTGGCAGTGATTCAAACCAAGTGAGCCATAATTGTGGTGGTTGTTTTAACCACTCATCGAGTAAATCGAGCGTGGCGGAGAACATAAACAAACCCAAACCTAGCACCAATAAGGTGGTTACTTTGCCTGGCGGACGTGAAATAAGTAATGCAACTATCCAGCTGAGAGTCATCAACACAATCCCGCCCTCACCGACAATATCGAGCCACGCAATGTCTTGCCATTGCTTAAGTTCGCCAAAATAAGTACATATTGCTACAGCCATAACTAACAATAAAATGATGGTGTTGGTTAATTTTGCATGGTTGGTAAATGGGTTATATCGCATTAGGGTGGCTTCTTTAGTCTATGTTGGTCTGCATGCTAGCTTAGTCATGCTGTGTTCGTCAGGGTCATATTGGCTCATTGATATGACATTGAGATTAAAATTTATAGGTATTTAACCTAGTAATAACCATCTTTAGTGCGCTGGAGCCGTGTTTAAACAGCTCAAATGTCTGTTTAAAAAGCACTAAGTTGGCGTTTTGTCAGGAATTAACGGTAAAACTGTCACATTAGCGTCATTAACTTTTTTTAGTTTGCTCACCAAACCAAGGACAACCGGAGCAAATCAATGAAACAATTTAAGTTAAATGCTGTTGTGGCGGCGTTAGCACTGAGCCAATTTAGTGTTAGCGTGAATGCACAAGAACAAACATCACCAAGAGAACCCGAAGTAAAGGTTTCTGAAGAACTTGTGGTATATGGCGAGATTGGTTATCGCAACCGCTCGCAAGAACTAGCGCCCACGCTTGAATACTCACAAGAATACTTTCAGCGCTTTGAACCACTCACCGCAGGTGATGCATTAAAGCGTGTTCCTAGTGTTACTTTTTTATCTGATGTACTGGAATCAGACGGCGCACGTATGCGCGGTTTAAGCCCTGCTTACACAAAAGTACTTATTAATGGCGAGGAAGTTCCGGGCGCAGGTGCTGACCGTTCATTCTTTGTTGACCGTATTCCTGCAGAATTAATTGAGCGTGTAGAAATTATTCGTTCATCTAGTGCCAACCGCTCTGCCGATGCCATAGCAGGTACGCTTAATATTGTACTACGCGATGGCTATAGCTTAGACGGCGGTTATATTCGCGCAGGTGGCTTACGTTATGATGATGGCGAAATAAAAGAGAGCCTTGCGGGCGTTTACGGCACTGAGTTTGCAGGTGGGCGTTTACTGTTAGGCGCTAATTTACAAGGTCGTTATAACCCAAAACAAAAATCAAGTAGACGTTATGGCGATAGCCCTGAAAATAACCCGAATTACGCAACGGACGATTTTGATAACCGTGAAGATCAATCTGATACCCGTGATGGCGATGATACCTCTTTAAATGCCAGCTTTGAGAAGGTATTTGATAATGGCGGTAAGTTTGACATTAGTGCTATGTGGGTTGATACCGACCGTACTGAAGACGAACGCTCTTTTGAATACGACAACCCAACGGCAACGTCAGGCTCTGTTGTTGAAGGGGGTAATTTACTCTCAGATAACGCAAACGTTTCGTTTATTAATCAAACCAACTACAACATTAATTCTGGCTATGAATTACCTCTGCTCGGCGGTACCAGTAAATTTAAAGTGGGTTACGCCAGCTTTGAAGAGTCTGTTTACGAACAAGAAGTTGAGCTTGACACCTCAGAACTTCCAATGGTATTTGAAGAAGCAGAAGAAACCGTTGATATCGATGATAAAGAATGGTCATTACAATGGCAGCACAGCTTACTAGTAGGTGATTCAAAAGAAATTCAATTTGGTGCTTTTATACAAGGTAAAGAGCGCGATACAGCTATTTTTGTCGCTGAAGATGAGCTTGAAAAAGACTTTACCAATTGGGATCAATTTACTAAGAATCCACTGACTCTTGCCGGTTTTGACAACGCCTTTGAACCAGTGGCTGGTGGCGTTAATACCCTAGAAGAAGACCGTTTTGATTTATTTGCGCTAATCAAGCATGAAGCGGATGTGTTCTCGTGGGAGATGGGGGTGCGCTGGGAGTCAACTGATTCAAGTATTACTGATACCAATGAAGGCGTAACTGCCGAGAATGATTATGACTTTTTCTTACCGTCGGCTCATTTTCGTTACAGCGTCAGTGATAACGGACGAGTCAGCGCCTCTGTTGCTCGCAGCTTACGCCGCCCTGACTTTGACTACATGACACCCGCCTTACTTGAAAAAGAGCTCGCTGATAATGACTTTTTAGGTAACCCAAGCCTTAAACCAGAATCGTCTTGGGGTATCGATTTAGGTTACGAATACCGTTTAGGTAAAAGTGGTGTTGTTGGTGTAAACGTATTTTACCGTGACGTTAGCGACCTTATTGAAATTGCCAGTACCGGTGTTGAAGGCTCACAAGGCGAAGGCACATTTGTACTGCAACCACAAAATACTGGTGATGGCACAGTTCAAGGTATTGAGTTTGATTTATCAACTCCACTAAGCGCCTTGAACATGCCTAACACTGGTATCTTCTTAAACTACTCTTGGCTCGACAGTGAAGTTGAAGACAGCTTTGGTAAGCGTAAATTTAATGACCAATCTGATTATGTTTATAACGTAGGCTTTATCCAAGATTTACCAACACTTGGCGCATCATTTGGTGCAACGTACCGTAACCAAGGTGATGCATACGGACGCTTTGTGGGTGAAGAAGTGACAACCTCTTATGGTGCTGATTTAGAGTTATTCGTAGAAAAACGCTGGGAAAATGTAACGCTTCGCCTAGTTGGTTCAAACCTACTTGATGCCAGTAAAGATGAAGTTTTCAACAAGTTTGACTCTCTTGATGATCAAAATAATCGTAACTTTGATGAGTACGAGCTTGAGTCTGAAGAAGCAGGTCCAGTGATTCAAGTAATGCTACGTTACGCATTCTAATCACACGTACTGTCATTTTAAGCACGTATTGGCAAGCCATCGCGTGCTTTTTTGGAGATAGAACATGTTTAAATTGTCTTTCATAATGGCCGCGCTACTGTGCTCATCAGCGCTTAGTGCTGGTGAGCCCGTTATTTATAAAGATGCGCTATATCAACAACAAAAAATAGCCAAGTTAACTACGTTACCTAATAGCCTTAACTTTATGGTTATTGGTGATTGGGGACACAACGGCCACTTTTATCAAAAAGAGGTGGCTCATCAGCTAGAAATCGCCATGTACCAAACCGATGCCGATTTTGTTGTCTCGACCGGCGACAACTTTTACCCAAATGGTGTGGCAAGTGTGAACGATCCTCTTTGGCAATCAGCCTTTGAGAATATATACCACGGCCCTCACACATTTGAAGATTGGTATGTTGTTTTGGGGAATCACGATTACCTTGGTAATGCTCAAGCACAAATTGACTACACAGCAAAAAGTCAGCGCTGGCAATTACCAGCAAGGTACTACAGTAAAACATTTGCACTTGAAAACAACGAGCAAGTGTTAATGGTTTTTTTAGATACCAACCCGATTCAACCTGAATATAAAACCCGTGAAAAATACCGCTCAACCCAAAGTCAAAACTATCAAACACAATTGGCATGGCTTGAAACCCAACTTGCCGGCAGTAACGCAAAATGGAAAATTGTTGTTGGCCATCACCCGCTCTACTCTAGCGGTAAACGCTTTGGTCGCAACCAAGGTCTTCGCGACATTTTAGAACCTATTTTAGAACGCCATAACGTGCACGTTTATATCGCAGGGCACGAGCACGACTTGCAATACAATCAACCAAAAAATAGCAAGGTGGCTCACTTTGTCTCTGGTGGTGGCAGTGAAGCACGGTTTGTAAAACAACGTGAATTTACCCGCTACGCAGAAGCAACACCGGGTTTTTTAAGTATCTCAATCAATGGTGAAACGCTAACAATGAGCGCGATTAACCACCTTGGTGAAGTACGTTTTAGCACTGAAAAGCACCTAGATAAGTAAAGGATAAAATAATGAACTTTAAACTAAATACAATTTCAGCTGTGCTTGGCAGTGCACTTCTATTGACTACTATAAGCGGCTGTACACGTAATAACGATACGCAAAATAATGCAGCAGTTACAAAACCATATATTGAAAAAACAGACATTGAAACCAAATTATTCGGCCCACAACAAAACATGCAAGGCTCACAAGCTGCATCGCTAGGTAATAATCAATGGCTAATAGCGAGCGAAAGCCAAGGCTTATTACTTGCCGATAACGAGAAAGACAGTGTGCTGCTCGCCGGTAACTTTGAGTCAATTTCACTGAAAAAAATAGCAGCGCAGCAATTTTTATTGGCAACTCTAGATAACAACCAAGATAATGTGGTTATTTTTAAGCTTATAAAAAATGGCCAAACTTGGCAGCTAAATGAACTCACTCGTATTAGTCCACCTCAAGCCCAGCCCGATGCCGTATGTTTATTTAAAAACAGCAATAACAAAACTGTATCAGCATTTGTGCCAGATGTTCGCGGCTTGATCAGCGAAACGGTTATTTATGATTTAGCCACTAACCAAGCTAAAAATATCGCAGTACGTGAGTTCTCTGCAGTCACAGAGGCTTCAGGTTGTGCAGTAAATGACGACACAAAAACCCTGTATGTGGGTGAGGCAGAGCTCGGAGTGTGGGCCATTAACGCGGATGCAGAATCTGATGCCAATAAGCAGCCTGTGGCTTTAGTACAACCCTACGGCGAATTAAACAGTGAAATTGGGGCCCTATCGGTATCACAAGACGGTACATTATGGCTGAGTGCCACTGATGGTAATAAGGTTTATGCTTACCAAGCTCAAACAGATAAGCTAAGCCAATGGTCACTGGCAGGTGAGCACACAATAGAGTCTGTTGCAGCGAGCTTTATCAATGACAGTCAAGCCCAGCTGGTATTAATTGATGATGAAACAGGCGCTTACATTCAAGCAAACGTTGACTACACAGCGCAAACAGCGACTTCACAAAACAATGTCGCGATGACTCACCTTCATGCCAGCGCACAAACTACACCGGTTGCTGCGTTTGGTGATGCAGCAGATGATCCGGCTATTTGGATTAATGAGCAAGACGCTAAAAAAAGCTTAATTTTAGGCACAGATAAACGCCGCGGCTTGATGGTTTATGATCTTGCTGGCAGCAAAGTACAATCGCTTAATGTTGGGCGTTTAAATAATGTTGATGTGCGCCAACATCAAGGTATAAACAACCAGACCCATACGTGGATCACTGCCAGTAACCGTACTCTTAATAGCATTAGCGTATTTACTGTAGATGGCGATAACCAAGTAAACCATGTGACAGAAATAGCCACTAACCTACCTGAGATTTACGGTATGTGTATGTATTCCTCTGAGTCTGGCCATTACGTGTTTGTTAATGATAAATCAGGTTTATTTCAGCAGTATAAACTCACCGGTGAGCAAAGTAATTTAAGTGGTGAACTGGTTAGAGAGTTTACTCTACCAAGCCAACCTGAAGGCTGTAGCGCTGATGATAATCTAGGCCAACTATTTGCAGGTGAAGAAGATGCAGGCATTTGGTATATCGGTGCAGAGCCTACCGCTGGTAACAAAGCAGTAAAGCTACAAAGTGTTAATGAGCAACTGGTGGCAGATGTTGAAGGTATGGAGATTTATCATGCTAATGATGCTCGCTATTTAGTAGTATCAAGCCAAGGCGATAATAGCTATGTGCTTTATAAAATCTCAGATGACAAAGAGCCTAGTCTAAGCTTTGCAGGTAAGTTTAATGTAATTGCAAACCTAGATAAAGGCATTGATGGCGTAGGTGAAACTGACGGTTTAACCGTTACAGCAACGGCTTTGCCAGGTTACCCTGAAGGCATGCTTATAGTACAAGATGGCTACAATCGCATGCCCCTACAACCACAAAACTTTAAAATTATTGACTGGCGCGAAGTGAAAAAAGCAATTAGATAATAGCTAACCCTAAATGTACTGATACACACTAAAGCTTTAGTGTGTATCACGTTTAAGCTTTACTAAAATATAACTAAAGATAATTATGTATAAATGTATACTACACTTTATATCTATAAATTAATTGAGGTTATTATGCGGCTACCCTACTTCGTATATTTATTTATCAGCATTATATTTTGTACCAGCTCGCTTGCTAATGCCGAAGAGCCACCAGAACTTCCGCCATTAAACCCCAAATATGAAGCAGAGCATGCCATGGTGTTGGTTAATAAAGGTTCAAGTGTATACGCGATTAACATTCCAAGCTTTGAGCTTCCTTATGATGTACATGTTATGTACAAGGTAGATGTATCTGATATTCCATTTTTAGATTTAGTACGTGACGCTGAGTTAGTTACCGTAAAATCAAAGCCGTTTAATATTCAACGCTTAATGCGAGGCGAAGAAGTCGCGATTACCGCAGATGTGTATCTTGGAGATTTTAGACAAGGAGGTAGCTTAGTTTACAGTGATAAATTAATAGAGCTTAGCGAGCAGTTATTTACTCGTGAGCTAACTGATTTAAGCCCAGCCTCAAAATGGCAACAGTACGATATGGTTACGCTAAAAAATAACGAGCGTATTTATATTCACCAAATAACTCAGCCACCAAGCTATCATCATATAATGTTTGTTGATTTAAGTGGTGCCTGTTTACAAAAGTTTCGCACCTCAACTGAAGTGCCCTCTGCTGGTGAGCTCAATTATAAATTTATAAATTGTGGCACATTGAAACCGATGTTTTATGATGCTGAAAGCTTAAGTAAATAATTTAGCCTTGTTTTAGGGACGAAAAAAGGCTCCTCGCAATGCTCAGAGCCTTTGGTTAACTTTGGGAATTAACTCGGTTCATTGATCGTTTAAGATCAGTTTAGCGCAACTAATTGTGGCGCAATTGTTTGATAATCTACAGCCATGGCAATACTCAAAGCGGTAATATTAATAATAGAAAACGCAAACACTTGGCGTGCCCAACGGGTGGTGTCTATGTTGTAGCGATACCCTCTAAGTGCCATGAGTAACCACCAAAAACTAGTGATACAAGCAACGGCCATAAAGGCAGCACCGGTATAACCACTAATTGGCAATAGCATCACCACTAAAGCATATACTGCAATATAAAGCACAATATGGCGCTTAGCTTTGTTAACACCTTGCGCCACGGGTAATACTGGAATATTAGCGGCTTGGTAATCCTTAAAGCGAAAAATAGCAATCGCATATGAGTGCGGCATTTGCCACAAACTAAACATCACCAACAGTATTAATGCACCCATATCGAACACACCCGTAACGGCGCAATAGCCAACAACAGGTGGAACTGCGCCCGACAGACTACCTATAAAGGTGCCGTAAACAGAGTTGCGTTTCATGTAGAGGCTGTACACCCCTACATAAATGACATAGCCAAAGGCGGCAAAAAATACCGCCACTTGCGTGGTAAAGGCGATTAATAAGCCAAAGCCAATTAGCCCTAATAACACGCCATGGCTTAAAGCGGCTTTTGCAGACATTTCGCCCGTTACAGTTACACGTGAGCGAGTACGTGCCATAGCAACATCAATGTCTCTATCAATAACATTGTTTATGGCACATCCCGATGCAACAACAAGCGATAAACCAACCAAGGTAACCAACATTAACCATGGGTCTATATCACCGCGGGCGGCAAGTAAAAAACCACCGGCAACGCTGATCAAATTCCCCATAATAATACCTGGCTTAGTAACAGCTAAATAACGACGAAACATCTGAAACCTCTAATACATCATCATTGCGTTTGATTCATAAATGATCCAAACAGACAGTCCAACCACCATGACGATGATCAACGCGCTAAACAAGAAGGTAAAGGTATTCGCTTTGCCTTCATCGGTGGTGAAATTAAGGTGTAAAAAGTATTTTAAATGCACCCAAATTTGCACGATTGCAAAAGTAACGATACTCCAAAGCGTGGTGACTTTTGAAAAATCGCCCTCCATCACCATCCAAAATGGAATGGCCGTTAAAATCACTGACAAGACAAAACCAATAAGATAGGTTTTTACACTGCCGTGTGACTGATCATGATGTTGGCTTTGCATTTGCGCTAAAGCATGCGTTTCGCTATGGCTCATTACATTGCTCCCATTAAATAAACAACAGTAAATACACAAATCCACACAATATCTAAAAAGTGCCAAAATAAGCTTAAGCAACTTAGGCGCGTGACGGTTTGTTTACCTAAACCGCGCTTGATCACTTCTATCATCATTATGCTCATCCAGATAAGGCCTGCAGTTACATGTAAACCATGCAAACCCACTAATGAGAAAAACGATGTTAAAAAAGCACTTTGCTGTGGGCCATTGCCATGAACAATTAAATGATGGAACTCATAAATTTCCATGCCAATAAACACCGCGCCTAAACAAAAAGTGACCGCGAGCCAACCAAGCGTCAGCGCCTTTTTTTGCCCTTGAGCGGCAATCATGGCAAAACCAAAAGTGATACTACTAATAAGTAGCGCCGCAGTTTCTACGGCAACAAAATCAAGCTCAAAAATATCTTTGCCCGATACACCACCTGCGGTGTTCATATAAAGCACTGCGTAGGTTGCAAAAAATGAGGCAAATAAAAGGCAATCGGTCATTAAATAAAGCCAAAAGCCAAAGATTGTATCGCCAGAGGTATCGTGATGCTCATGCGTATGACTTACGCTATGAGGCTCTAAATTTACATGGCCTTGAGTTGCAGATAACGTACTCATGCGCTTACCTCCTTCGTATTACTGGCAATATGCGCGCCTTCTATTTGTAATATTTCATCGTTTTGCACGTAGTAATCTACATCGCTGGTGTAAGCACGGTTAATAAACAGCGCAATCGCGCCAATAAAACCAAGCCCTGCTAGCCACCAAATATGCCAGATCATGGCAAAACAAAACGCCGTTAAACTCGCAGCAATAAGCACACCCGATGCGGTATTTTTTGGCATATGAATTGGGCTATAGCTAGATTTACCTTGATAAGCTAGGCCTTTTTCTTTCATATCAGTCCATGTATCAATATCATCAACATGCGGGATTTCAGCAAAGTTATAATATTGTGGTGGTGATGACGTTGACCATTCAAGGGTATGACCGTTCCAAGGATCGCCGGTGGTATCATCAAGCGCTTCGCGGTTTTTAAAGCTCACATAAAGCTGAATAACTTGGCAAATAATACCGAACATAATAATCACGGCGCCCACTGCAGCAATATAAAGCCAGATATTCCAATCAGGATTATTAGAGTGATTTAAGCGACGAGTCATGCCTAAAAAGCCGAGTACGTACAATGGCATAAAGGCTACGAAGAAACCGATTAACCAACACCAAAATGATGCTTTACCCCAACGCTCATCAAGCTTAAAGCCCATTGCTTTGGGGAACCAAAAAACAAAACCAGCTAAGTAACCAAAGACTGCGCCACCAATAATGGTGTTATGAAAATGAGCGATTAAAAATAAGCTGTTATGCAATACATAATCGGCACCAGGGATTGCTAGTAATACCCCCGTC
The DNA here is from genome assembly GCF_000184065.1 of Pseudoalteromonas sp. SM9913. NCBI lineage: Bacteria > Pseudomonadati > Pseudomonadota > Gammaproteobacteria > Alteromonadales > Pseudoalteromonadaceae > Pseudoalteromonas > Pseudoalteromonas sp. SM9913. Next base: position 918,941 of record NC_014803.1, on the reverse strand, counting down.
ATACCACCAATACTGAAGGTAACCATAAAACCAAGCGTCCACAGTACGGGCACAGTAATGCGCAAGCGACCACGGTAAATAGTAAACAACCAACTAAATAACTTAACCCCAGTAGGGACAGCTATGACCATGGTCATTACCCCAAAGAAGGCATTTACATTGGCACTTGAACCCATAGTAAAGAAGTGGTGTAACCACACAATAAAGCCAAGAATAGAAATGGCACCGCTGGCATACACCATCGATTTATAACCAAATAAACGTTTACCAGTGAAGGTCGACACTATTTCAGAGAAGATACCAAAAGCTGGTAATACTAAAATGTATACCTCTGGGTGACCCCATGCCCAAAACAGGTTGATATACATCATGGCGTTTCCGCCGGCTTCATTAGTGAAGAAGTGGAAATCTAAATAACGGTCTAGCGTTAGCATGGCAAGCACTGCGGTTAAAATTGGAAATGATGCCGCAATTAAGATATTTGCCCACGTACATGCCCATGTGAAAATTGGCATTTTCATCAGTGTCATACCAGGGGCACGCATTTTAAATACTGTCACTAGGAAGTTAACAGCGGTTAATAGCGTACCGAGCCCCGATATTTGTAAGGCCCAAATATAATAATCGACCCCCACCCCAGGGCTAAAGGTCAACTCCGACAACGGTGGGTAAGCAACCCAGCCTGTTTTAGCAAATTCACCAAATATAAGTGATAAATTTATTAAAATGGCGCCACTGGCAGTAAACCAAAAACTTAAATTATTTAAAAAATGGAAAAGCCACATCACGGGCACCAATTTGCAGTGGTACAACAATATTCATTAAACCAATCATAAATGGCATCGCCATAAAGATGATCATAATAACGCCATGAGCGGTGAATATTTGGTCGTAATGCTCTGGCGGCAGATAGCCTGGCGCGCCACTGGTAGCAAGCGCTAACTGCGCACGCATCATAATGGCATCAGAAAAACCACGAAACAGCATGATTAGTGCTAATAAAATGTACATAACGCCTAAGCGTTTATGATCAACCGAGGTGATCCAGTCACGCCAAAGCACACCCCATTTTTTATATTTTGTTATTAGCCCAGCTATAATAAGCCCGACAACAGCAATCACCGCCATGGTAACCATGATAATAGGTTCATGAAACGGAATTGCATCTATAGATAATTTACCTAAAAACGACATGATTATTCCTCGCCCTGGCTGTGTGATGATGGCATTGAATGATTACCCATTGCTTGATGCTCATTACTCATCTGCTGATGTTTACCCATGACATGATGTTTTTTATTCATATCGCCATGCGCCTGCATGTATTTCATCACTATGGTATGAAATAAACCGTCATCAACCTTGCCATAGTAAGCGACTGGGTTGTTCTCACTTGCTTTTGCAAGCTCAACATAATTGGCATGAGTAAGGTTATTAGCGTTAGTTTTTACCTGTTCAACCCACTGGTTGAAGTCAGCTTTGGTTGGCGTTGCGATGGCATTAAATTTCATACCAGTAAAACCCGCGCCACTGTAATTAGCCGAAAAGCCTTTAAACGTGCCTGGCTCATTAGCAATTAAATGCAGCTTAGTTTCCATACCCGCCATTGAGTAGATTTGACTACCTAACTGAGGGATGAAAAACGAGTTCATGGTGCTTTCTGACGTGATTTTGTATTCAACCGGAACATTGGCTGGAAATACCAATTCATTCACCGTGGCAATACCTTGTTCAGGGTAAATAAATAACCATTTCCAATTAAGTGACACCACTTCAACAGTAAGATGTTCACCTTTACCCTCTATCGGTTTATAGGGGTCAAGCTCTTGCGTTGACTGCCAGGTGATCACACCTAAAATAACAACAATAACAATTGGAACCGCCCATACAACAGCCTCAATCTTATTAGAGTGAGCCCATTTTGGTGCGTAAATTTCATGGTTTTGTGTGTCTCTGTATTTCCAAGCAAAATATAAAGTCATCACAATAACGGGGATCACAACTAACAACATAAGCACAGTGGCGATGATGATCAGATTTTTCTCATCAATACCTATCTGCCCTTTTGGGTCGAGTACCCCGCCATTACAGCCTGATAAGATCAGCGCCATACTAGCTAAAGCAATATTAAAAAGGTTACGAATTAACAAGGGACTATCCTAAAACCTAAAGAGTTTTTATTAGCTGCCAAAAATATTTAGCAACGATATTTGATAAAAACCCAAGTTAATTAAGATTGAATTACAATAATGCAGAGCGAATGCAAGCGTAAAGTATTGACCACTGGCTTAATAAAACCACCTAGCAGAACCAACCCAGCTTTTTTAAACACATTAATATAACGCAATAAAAATTAACTTGGGTGAGGTATGGTTGGCTGAGAGTGTGTAAAAACACTAAGCTACAATGAAAGTAATCGTTATTTACAGCAAGAATAAATAATTAGATACCACAGGTGTAACCTATACCCATAAAATTAATGGGTAAACAGACAACCTGTAAAGCTAGGTGGAGCACGACAACCATGCGCAGCTTGCACTGGTTGCTGAACTTTAGCCTCGCTAAAAGCAAAGGCTGCTTTACGGAGGATTATCCCAGCACGACGCGCTGGAAACATGTGGAACAATAGCCAACAAAGGCCAATAAGTAACTGACACGATAAGATGGGATGAGCTAAAAATTCGGCAATTGTCAGTAATAATGGCTCTATAAAAAAGCCATCACTGACCAATGCTTCAAGCCTAAAGGCATCCTCAATAGCGCCACTAAGCAACATAACGACATTAAAAACTAATAATGTTACAGCCACACTCACGCCCTTTTTCGCTTTTTTAAAGCGCTCATGCAACACTGACTTACCTAAGGTAAGCAAAGCGCTGGTATGAAACAAAGAAAGTGAGTTCAAAAACATTAACCTATTAAAATGACTAATAACAAAATTCGGTGTACACCGTGGCAACAAAAAAGGTTGCAGCCGTAAAGCCTTATACAGTGACATGAAATACAGTCTCAACGCATTAGCACTATTTTGCCAAGCTAGTTTTGATCCGCATCAATAGAACTTTCAAAACTTACTGAAAGTTCGGGCATGAGTATAACAAAGAGAATTTTCTGTTCAAGATAAAAACACGATTATTTTATCGGCTGGTGATTTATTTATGCCGATATAAATAAAAAACCTCCCGTAGTGAGCTACGAGAGGTTTTTTGTTTAAACAGGGATACCCTATTTAAAGAATTTGGTTTTCTTTCCATACTTGCTCTTTGGCTAGACGCTTTTTGCGTTTATCACATGGATCATCGCAATCACATGCTTTATCAATACCTACAGAGCCTAGGCCTCCGCAGCTACTCGCCATCGATTTTCTTTGTACTATCATGCCTATCGCCATTGCAGCGACAATTAAAATAAGTAAGCCAAAGGTTAGAAAAAAAAGTGACATTGCTTAGCCCCTATTGTTCAGCAATAAAATGAGCCCAAACATCATATCTGAGCTCATTGCATTATATACCCTCATGATAAGGATATAAACCTAAAGACTATAAATAAGGCTTAAACGCAGGGCTTGAATAGGTGACTAACCCCTGTGCCGATTTCGCAATTAAATACACAGGTAAATCATGCTGCTCAGCATAGCGTTGTGCCTTTTCCATGCCCATTACCGTTAAAGCAGTCGCTAAACCGTCCGCCGTCATTGCACTTGGGTGTAAAACAGTAACAGAGACTAAGTCGTGCTTAATCGGCATGCCTGACATTGGATCAATGAGATGCGTATAAGTTTCGCCATCCATAGTATAAAATATTCTATAATCGCCTGAGGTGGCAATGCCATTATTACCCGGTGTTAATACGCGGTGTACTTTGCGCTCGCCCGGATTTGCATCAGGTTGTTCGATTGCTATTCGCCATGCTTGATTGTCTGGTTTTGTACCAGCAATACGCAGTTCTCCACCAATTTCAACCATGTAATCTGTAATGCCTTTACTTTGTAATAGCTCAGCAACTTTATCAATACCATAGCCTTTTGCGGTAGCCGAAAACGACAGCTCTAAATCAGCAACTGTTTTAGCTAACCCTTGCTCATTAAGGACCAGCTTATCTATACCAATGTTACTGACCATATTTGCCAGTGCTTCATCAGTTGGGCGCTTTGTTGGTTTTTTATCAGGACCAAATCCCCATAAATCGATTAGCGGCCCCATAGTCACATCGAGTGTTTTAGTTGAATCACCAATTCGTATAGATTCTGCAATAACCGCTCTAAAGTCATCACTAATTGGCATTACTTGATTAGCACCTAAACGGTTAAAGGTGTTTATTTCTGACTCTTCAATATAGGTCGACATAGACTGGTTAATATCAACTAAAACCGCATCTATTTCTGCTTGTACTGCTTGAGGGTCTATTTGATCAGCGTAAAACTTGATGTGGTAAGTTGTCCCCATCGTTTTACCTTCAAGGTAAGCTTCTTCGTTGTGTTGTGAATTGCCACAACCGGTGATAAGTAACGTGGATATGATTAAAAATAAGGCTACCACGCCTTTAACTGTGCTTAATCGATTCATAATAGCCTACTTATAAAGGTTAAATAGAGTATCAACTAAAATCAGCGGTAAAGCCAAACTCAGTCAGTTGATATAAAAAAGCCTCATAACACTTAGTGCTATGAGGCTGGTATTTTAACTAAATTTATTTAGTTTGGGTATTAGCCACCGAAATCATCTAATAAGATGTTTTCTTCTTCTACACCTAAATCTTTAAGCATAGAGATAACTGCCGCATTCATCATTGGAGGACCACACATGTAGAACTCACAATCTTCAGGCGCTTCGTGGTCTTTAAGATAGTTCTCAAATAACACGTTGTGGATAAAGCCAGTGTAGCCTTCCCAGTTATCTTCTGGTTGCGGATCTGAAAGCGCTGTATGCCAAACGAAGTTATCGTTTTGCTCAGCTAGGCCGTCAAAATCTTCAACATAAAACATTTCACGCTTAGAACGCGCACCATACCAGAAACTAATTTTACGCTTAGAGTTTAAACGCTTAAGTTGGTCAAAGATATGTGAGCGCATTGGTGCCATACCTGCACCACCACCTACGAATACCATTTCAGCGTCTGTGTCTTTAGCGAAGAACTCACCAAATGGACCAGAAATAGTTACTTTATCACCTTCTTTCAGTGACCAAATGTACGATGACATTTTACCACATGGTAGGCTTAGGTTTCTTGGCGGCGGCGTAGCGATACGCACGTTAAGCATAATAATGCCTTCTTCTTCTGGATAGTTAGCCATTGAGTAAGCACGAATTGTTTCTTCGTCTACTTTTGACTCCAGGTCGAAGAAACCAAAATGGTTCCAATCGCCACGATACTCTTCAGGAATATCGAAATCAGCGTATTTAACATGGTGAGCTGGCGCTTCGATTTGGATGTAACCACCCGCACGGAACGGCACTGACTCGCCATCTGGAATTTGTAGCTTAAGTTCTTTGATGAACGTTGCTTTGTTATCGTTAGAGATAACTTCACAATCCCATTTTTTAACACCGAAAATTGACTCTTCAAGTTCAATTTCCATGTCATTTTTAACATTAACCTGACACGCTAAACGACAACCTTCACGTGCTTCACCTTTAGAGATGTGGTCAAGTTCAGTTGGCAGAATATCACCGCCACCTTCTTTAATGTGAACGCGACACTGACCACAAGAGCCACCGCCACCACATGCAGAAGATACGAAAATACCTGACTCAGATAGTGCACCTAATAGCTTACTACCTGCTGATGTTTTAATGGCTTTGTCTGGATCGCCATTAATACCGATGATGATGTCACCGCTTGCAACTAGCTTAGATTTAGCACCAATGATGATTAAAACTAGTATTACAACGATAGCGATAAAAACACCAACGCCTAAGAAAATATCCATGATTGACCTCGCTATTATTACAGTGAAATACCAGAGAATGACATAAAGCCAAGACCCATCAAGCCAACAGTGATAAAGGTAATACCTAGACCACGTAAACCATCTGGTACGTCTGAATACTTCATTTTCTCACGGATACCTGCAAGTAATGTAATTGCAAGCGCCCAACCCACACCAGCGCCAATACCATAAACAACAGACTCGCCGAAGTTATAGTTACGCTCAACCATGAAGGCTACCGCACCAAAAATTGCACAGTTAACTGTGATTAGTGGTAGGAAAATACCTAATGCGTTGTACAGTGGTGGGAAGAACTTATCTAATGCCATTTCAAGAATTTGCACCAGTGCAGCAATAACACCAATGAAAGTTAAGAAACGTAAAAAGCTAAGATCCGCTTCTGGGTAACCAAGCCACTCAAGTGAACCTGGTGCTAATACCGCATGGTAAACCAAGTTATTAACCGGTACTGAAATACCTAATACAACAATAACCGCTACCCCTAGGCCAATTGATGTAGTTACTTTTTTAGACACGGCTAAGAAAGTACACATACCTAGGAAGAATGCTAACGCTAAGTTTTCAATAAAAACGGCTTTTACAAATAAACTAATATAATGTTCCACTTATCGCCCCTTACGCTTTAGCTTCTACTTGGTCTTTCTTATAAGTACGAAGTACCCAAATGAATAAACCAATAATGAAGAATGCACTCGGTGGTAAGATCAATAGACCCATAGGTTGGTACCAACCACCATTTTGTACTAATGGAATAATATCAACACCGAACAGTGAACCTTTACCGAATAACTCACGAATAAAGCCAACAGTAAGAAGCACTACAGAGTAACCTAAGCCATTACCAATACCATCAAGGAAAGACATTAATGGCGGCGACTTCATTGCATAAGCTTCAGCACGACCCATTACGATACAGTTAGTAATGATTAGACCAACGAATACAGATAACTCTTTTGCCGTAGCGTAAGAGAAAGCTTGTAGTACTTGGTCAACCACGATTACTAATGATGCAATAATCGTCATCTGTACGATGATACGTACTGATGATGGGATATGGTTACGAATAGTCGAGATAAAAAGGCTAGAGAATGCAGTTACCAAGGTCAATGCGATTGACATGATTAATGCATTTTTTAAGCTAGACGTTACCGCTAGCGCAGAACAAATACCAAGTACTTGTAATGCGATTGGGTTGTTAGCGAAAACTGGACCAAATAGGACCGCCTTCATTTCTTTAGTATCAGCCATTAGTTCAATGCTCCTTTACGTACTTTCGCAAGGAAAGGGCCAAAGCCATTTTCGCCAGTCCAAAAGTCAACTGCATGGTCAACACCATTAGACGTTAATGTAGCACCTGAAAGACCGTCGATCTTGTGCTCATCACCGGCTGCAGTCCCTTTAACGATTTGGATTGGTAACTCTTTACCTTCCCACGTTGCAGTCCACTGTGGGTTTTGAATTTCACCACCTAAACCAGGTGTTTCGTTATGTTTGTAGAAAATAATGTCTTTAATAGTTTCGCCATCGCTTTCAAGCGAGATAAAACCATACATTAAACCCCATAAACCATAACCCTGAATAGGAAGGATGATTGCATCAGTAGAGCCATCGTCTTTTTTAGAGATGTAAACAGGCGCACGCTTGGTAATACGTTGAATACCGGCGATGTCCTTAATACCATTCTCTTTAAGAGACTTGCTTAAATCAGCATCATATTTGCTTTTTTCAAAGTCGAAATCTTCTACCGGCTCAGCAAACTCACCACTTTGCATATCAACAAAGCGGGTTTCGATTTTAGCATCAAACGTTTCGGCAACGTTATCAACTTTACCAATACCAGCAGCAGCTAAGATATTACTTTGAATATCTTTTGCTTTATTTGCTTTTTGCAGAGGGCGAAGTTGCACAGACGTTAGCGACACAATAACTGCACACACTAAACATAATGAGACAACAACAGCTAGCGTTTTGCCAATTGATTCGTTATTACTAGACATTACGTGCCAACCTCCGCTTGATATTAGCTTGCACTACAAAGTGATCGAATAAAGGTGCAAACAAGTTAGCAAATAAGATTGCTAGCATGATGCCCTCTGGGTATGCAGGGTTAACAACACGGATCATGATAACCATAAAGCCAATAAGCGCACCGTATGCTAATTTACCTTTATCAGTAAATGCAGCAGATACAGGGTCAGTTGCCATAAAGAACATACCGAATGCAAAACCACCTAATACCATATGCCAGTACCAAGGCATAGCAAACATAGCATTGGTTTCAGAACCAATAGTATTTAGTATTGATGAAGTTACTACCATACCTAGGAATACACCTAGCACGATACGCCAAGACGCGATGCGCACGTAAATTAGGAATAAACCACCAATAAGTACAGCTAGTGTAGACGTTTCACCCATAGAACCTTGAATGAATCCGTAAAACGCATTCCACCAAAGCTCAATATCAGTCGCGTAATTTAACGTACCAGCAAACGCTTGACCAAGCATAGTCGCGCCAGAGAATGAATCTACGGCAGTCCATACTGTGTCACCTGAAATTTGTGCAGGGTATGCGAAGAATAAAAACGCACGACCAGCAAGCGCAGGGTTTAAGAAGTTACGACCTGTACCACCAAATATTTCTTTTGCGATAACTACACCAAAAGTAATACCTAGCGCAACTTGCCATAAAGGAATCGTTGCAGGCAGGATTAATGCAAATAATACAGAGGTTACGAAGAAACCTTCATTTACTTCATGCTTACGCACAGAAGCAAACAATACTTCCCAAAAACCACCGACAATAAAGGTTGTTGCATAAATAGGTAGGAAGAAACATGCTCCGTAGAACATTTTTGCGCCCCAACCAGCATCAACGGTTAACTCACCGCCTAATAACTGGAATAAACCTACTTGCCAAATGTTAGCAAGTTCAAAACCATTACCAAGCGCGATTGCCGCTTGATGACCAATATTGAACATACCAAAGAACATGGCAGGGAACGTCGCCATCCACACTAAAATCATCATGCGTTTTAGGTCGATGTTATCACGAACGTGAGTTGAACCTTTGTTTACGTAACCTGGCGTGTAAAAAATAGTCGCAGCGGCTTCATACAGCGCGTACCATTTCTCATGCTTACCACCTGGTTCAAAATGCGGTTCGATATCTTCTAAGAAAGTTTTTAAGCCCATTTTAGCCTTCCTTCTCGATCGTAGTTAAGCAATCGCGTAGGGCTGCGCCGTACTCGTATTTGCCAGGACAAACGAAGGTGCATAACGCTAAATCTTCTTCATCTAATTCAAGCGCACCTAATGAAATTGCACTGTCTAAATCACGAGACAATAAGTCACGTAATAAGAGCGTTGGCAAAATATCAAGTGGCATAACACGCTCATAGCTTCCAAGTGGAACCATGGCACGTTTTGAACCACCCGTAGACGTTGTCATTTTAAATAAACGACTCGGTGTAAGGTGAGACAAGAATGTACGCGTTACAGAGAATTTATCACTACCTGGTGCAATCCAGCCAAAAAATTCTTTTTCGCGACCTTCAAGTAATACAGATACTTGAACATGGTAACGACCTAAAAATGCATGAACGCCAGACGACGTAGCACCTGCAAGTACAGAACCAGAAATAACACGGTTATCACCGTCTTCTAATTCACCTGCAACTAAGTCATCAAGTGAAGCACCTAATTGTGTTTTCACTAAACGAGGATTCTTAACACGCGGACCTGCAAGCGAAATCACACGGTCTGTGTAAATTTCACCAGTAAGGAAAAGGTGACCATACGCAATAACGTCTTGGTAACCAATGTGCCAAACTTGCTTACTAGCAGATACTGGGTCAAGGTGATGGATATGAGTGCCAACAAGGCCAGCCGGATGCACGCCACCAAACTCATGTACTTCTACTTGAGCAATAGGTGAACTAGGAACTTGACTACCTGCTTGCTTACAAACAAATACTTTGCCATCGGTTAAACGTGACACAACAGCCAAACCTGCTTCAAACGCTTTCGCATTTTCAGCAATAATTACTGCAGGATCTGCAGCAAGTGGATTGGTATCGATAGCTGTCACAAAAATAGAGCTCGGATTTGCATCCAACGCTGCTACTTTACTAAATGGACGAGCACGAAGTGCTACCCATTGACCCGATTGAACTAGTACTTCTTTAGCTTTTTCACGGTCTAAGCTGTTAAGCTCAGTTTCCGAGAAAGAACCAAAGGTGATTTGCTCACTGCCGTTTACTTCAATAACAACAGATTGCAGAACACGTTTAGCACCGCGATTAATTTCTTTTACTGTACCAGAAGCTGGTGCAGTAAATAATACGCCTGGGTTCTTTTTATCTTCAAAAAGTACCTGGCCTTTTTTGACTTGGTCATCCACACGAACATGCATGGTTGGACGCATACCGATAAACTCTTCACCTAGCACAGCTACACGTTTGACGGTAGAACCATCATGAATAACTTGCTGAGGTGCGCCCTCTAAGGGTAAATCCAGACCTTTTTTTATATTGATCATACGCACTTGCACTACATTAACGGAAAGAAACTGAAAAATCGTACTAACCACGCCGCTATTTGTATTATTGCAAGCTATATAAAATGACTCGCTATAAATACCAAACAAGCAGCGCAGTAAAACTCCTCACATATTGCTTTGATTTTAACATTATTGTGACTGACTATGCGAGTGTATTTATGAAAATTATACGAGAGAAACGTTTATTTAGTTTTGTAATTAACAATTAATAAAATACAAGCTAGACCAAAGTGGTAAATTAGCCAACAAATAGCAAATATTTTTTCAAATCAAAGCTAAAAAACAAAAAAGCCGCACAAGGCGACTTTCTCAAAAATGCGCTATCAGCGAGATTAGTCAATCATATTGGCAATAGGTGCAACAGGATTTACATCTTGTTCATAATCAACCGTGTCAATACCAAAACCAAACAAGCGTAAAAACTCATTATGGTAACCAATATAATCGGTTAACTCATCAATTGAGTCTGTATCTACACTATCCCAAATGGCTTGAACGCGAGATTGAACGTCATCTTCCAGTTCTTTATAGTTTTGGAATAAATGCCCGCCCTCGTCAAAGCGAGGTGAATCACCGTATAAGTTCTCACTAAATAGCGCATGAATTTGCTCAATTGTGCCCTCGTAAGTGCCATCAGCCTTCATCACTTTAAATAATGCAGAAATATAAAGTGGCATAATTGGAATTGCAGAGCTTGCTTGAGTAACAACCGCATTAAGCGATGAAACGTAGGCTTCACCATTTAAATCTTGGGTAGCAGCTTTAATAGCAGCAGTGGCACGGTCTAAATCTTCTTTGGCTTTACCAATTGTTGCATGACCGTAAATTGGCCACGTTAGTTCTTTACCAATATAAGTGTAAGCCGTGGTTTTAAAGTTATCTGCGAGTACATCAGCGTCTTTAAGTGCATCAATCCACATTTCCCAATCTTCGCCACCCATTACTTTAATGGTGTTGTCGATATCGTCTTGGTTTGCCGCTTCAACGGTTACTTCATCAATTTCACGCTTTGATGTATTTAAGTTTTTAGTGGTTACCGCATTACCAATTGGCTTAAGCGTTGAAGAAAACACTTCGCCGGTATTTGGATCAGTTCGACGAGGTGACGCTAAGCTGTAGATAATACAGTCAACTTTACCTAATTCAGCTTTAATGGTGTCGATTGTTTTTTGTTTAATTTCGTTAGAAAACGCATCACCATTAATATTTTTTGACCATAAACCTTCAGCTTCAGCGGCTGCTTGAAACGCCGCCGTATTATACCAACCCGCAGAACCTGTTTTACGCTCAGTGCCTTCTTTTTCAAAGAAAACACCTAATATTTTAGCGCCACCACCAAATGCAGCGGTAATGCGAGACGCTAGGCCATAACCTGTAGACGCACCAATAACTAATACATTTTTAGGTGCATTTTTTAATGCCCCTTGCTGCTTAACATAATTAATTTGTTCTTGTACATGCTCTGCACAGCCTACTGGGTGTGCATTGGTGCAGATAAATCCGCGAATTTTAGGCTTAATGACCATTGATCATCCTATATCTTTTACAATAAAAATTAGCGCTAGTTTAAAGGCTAAAACAAAAAAAACTGATCTGATCAGTTACGCTCTGCTCAAACCACCTTCTAGCTACCTGTTATCCAATTTTTGAGCCACCCATACAGTTAGGCGATTGCGGTGCCTCACCGTCGTGCTCGGTAAATTCTTCAGGGGTGTAAGTGTGCATCGCAAGCGCATGAATATGATTTGCTAACTCATCTTTTAAAATTTCGTTAATTTCACGATGACGCTGCAATAATCGCTTACCAGCAAATTCCTCACTGACTACAATCACTTTAAAGTGTGATTCAGTGCCTGCACTGTGCATATGGCTTTCGTTGATCACATTTAAATGCTTGCACGCAATCGCATCGGCTAGCTTGTTACGTATTTGTTCTTGCATTGACATAAAAACCATCCTCAAAATTCAGTTATGTCCTACTATAACAACTGCGGCTATACCATGGCTAATGCTATTTAACTGAAACTATTATTAATATAGCGAAACGTTAAACTTATTCGAGGGTGTTTAAGCGTTGTTTGTTTGGGCAATGCATGTTGGTAATTTTGTTGGCTTTGGCCGCTCATTATTAAACAGCTACCACTTTGTAATTTAATGTTAGTAATGCTGTTACTTACTTTGTGTTTAAGTTTAAATAATCGCTCTGCGCCAAGCGATACACAGGCTATGGTAGGCTCAGGCCCTAGCTGCGCCTCATCATCGCTATGCCAACCCATACTATCGTGGCCATCACGATAATAATTAACCAAAATTGAATTAAACGGTTGCTGTAGGTGATTTTCTAAACGTGTTCGCATAGCAAGTAATACGTCTGGCCAAGGCTCTAAATCGAGTTTATGCCCAGAATAGCCGTACTCAAGATTCTCTTCGCTGATAAAACATTGTAGCCTAGGTATTGGCCCCGTTTTGCCAAACACCGTTATATTTGGTTGTTGCCAATTTAAGTTTTGCTGCAAATAATAAAATAAATCGAGGCTTTTTTGCGCACTAAGCACCCTACTTTGATAAGAAAAGCCATTTGGTAACAGTTGGGGGTTGGCGTTTGGCGGTTGCATGTTAGAATTTACCTATCATTTGATTACCGATCATTAAACTATTATGACTACGCAAGCTACGCTCGGCGATAACACCTTTACTCTTGAACGCTTTCCTTTGGATCAAAAAAACCGCAGCTTACAAGCGTGGGATTCAGCAGACGAATACCTCATTGACTATGTTAATGAACACTACCCTGATTGTCGCTCTTTACTGATCTTAAACGACAGCTTTGGTGCACTTAGCTGTTACTTTAGCAAGCAACAATTAACAGTTTGTTCAGTAAACGACTCTTATATTAGCCATCAGGCGGCGGCTTATAACTTAGCGCAAAACAAAATCGCAACAACTGCGTTTAGCCAGCTTGATAGTTTATCGGCTTTGCCCGAACAAGTAGACCTAGTGTTGGTAAAAGTACCACGCACGTTGGCTTTTTTACAGTATCAGCTATCTGAATTAAGCGAAGTACTGGCGCCCGGTACACCGGTTATTGGTGCTGCAAAAACTAAAGACGTGCATAACTCTACGATTAAAGCATTTGAAGATTTTATTGGTGAGACGAAAACAAGCCTCGCAGTAAAAAAATCGCGTTTAATTATTAGCCAAGCCGCTGGCGGTTATAAAGGTGCAGATTTCCCAGTGAGCTGGCCGCTCGAAGGCACTGATTTTACAATAAGTAATCATGCCAATGTGTTTTCACGTGATTCACTTGATATTGGCGCGCGTTTCTTTTTTAATTATTTGCCACAAACAAATAAAGCCAAAAATATTATTGATTTAGGCTGTGGCAATGGCGTAGTTGGTTTAATGACATTAGCGCGCTGTCCTAATGCCCATATTAGCTTTGTTGATGAGTCGTATATGGCGGTTGAATCAGCTCGACTCAACATTGAGCTCAACATGGAAGACAAGTTTGAACAATGTACCTTTATAGAGAATGATTGTTTAACTGACTTTGAACGTGAAAGCGCTGATATTGTATTGTGTAATCCGCCATTTCACCAAGCACAAGCGGTTACCGACCACATAGCATGGCAAATGTTCAAGCAAGCAAAAGACACATTAAAAGAAGGTGGCGAGCTGCGTATTATTGGTAACCGCCATCTAGATTACCACGACAAACTAAACCGTATGTTTGGTAACTGTACTTTATTAGGCTCTAATAAAAAGTTTGTGGTACTCAGCGCAACTAAAAATAGTGGGACGTTATAAATGAAACTCTTAAAAGCATTATTGAGCTGTTGTACATTAGTGGTTTTTTCGGGGTGTGCCAATCAGCCTAATCAGCTTATTCTCAACCCTGTGTATAAAAGTGGTCAAATAAGCTCAATAAACAGCAGCTTAAACACCAGCGTGATTGATTTACGTGGTGACAGTGCAACCTTAAAGCTAATTGAATCGAGCAAAACCAAAACCATTGCCAGTACGGGTATTACTGAATCGGTTAAAAGTGCGCTAGACAGTGCACTGAGTCGCAATGGCGCTAGCATTTCTAATTTAGCGCAATTGCGTTTTGAGTTAGATATTCACACGCTGCAAGCGGTAGTTACAGAAACGCTAATGAGCCATACCAGTGAAGCCAAGATTGAATTTGAAGTGCGGGTGATTCGCCCGACCAGTAATTTTAGTAAACGCTACAGCGGTAATGCTAATTTATCTGGCCCGCTTGGTCACGATAGGGCAAAAGTTGAAGGTCAGCTCAATAAGTTGACTGAGCAGTTAATTACCCGCATTGTATCTGACCCAGAATTAATTGCATTTTTAGAAGGTTAACAATGAAGCAACTTTTTTTAATCTGCGTAAGCTTATTATTTAGCGTTAGTAGCTTAGCGGCTCAAGAGGGTCGTTTTGTGCAAAAAGATAACATTTTTCCTCGGGTAGAAATTGTGACATCGTTGGGCAGCATTGTGGTTGAATTAGACCGCTCAAGAGCTCCTATTACGGTCAATAATTTTTTAACGTACGTGTCGGATAAAAGCTATCAAGGCAGTGTGTTTCATCGTGTAGAACGCGACGTAGAAAATGATCGTGACTTTGTAATTCAAGGCGGTGGTTATGATAAAGATTACGATGGTCTACATGAAAACGACCCTATTTTTAATGAAAGCGGTAACGGCTTAACAAACGATATGTATAGCATTGCGATGGCTTATCAAGACCGTGAACCACACTCAGGAACGCGTCAGTTCTTTTTTAATATGGATGATAACGATCATTTAAACCCTGGCCGTGATTGGGGATTTGCAGTGTTTGGCAGTGTGATGGAAGGCTATGAAACACTCGATAAAATCATGGCTGTAAAAACCGGATTTAATGACAAAATTGGCTACAACTTTGTACCCGAAAAACCGGTCGTCATATTAAATATTAAGGTGCTTGAGCAAGTTCCTTTATAACTTTTTTAATAAGAGCAGCCTTAGCTGCTCTTTGTATAAGCCAATGAGCCCCTATGAATAGCACACTTTCTGTTAGCGAATACTTTTCTTATTTTAAAGATAAACGTTTGATTAATGTTTTTATATTTGGAATGAGCAGTGGCTTTCCGTGGGTATTAATTGGCTCAGTAATGTCGGCATGGCTTAAAGATGAAGGTTTGAGCCGCAGCATGATTGGCCTATTTGGCATTGTGTTTGGTGCCTACAGCATCAACTTTTTATGGTCACCTTTAATCGACCGCACTAAACTGCCCTTTTTATATAATTGGCTTGGTCAGCGCCGTAGTTGGATACTGTTTTGCCAAAGCTTTATTTTGCTTGGCACATTGCTACTTGCAGGACTTGATTTGAAAGCAAACCTAGCGGTTGCCGCCGCACTTTGCTTGTTAATCGCCATAGCCTCTGCCACGCAAGATATTGCAATTGACGCCTTTCGAATAGACACCCTTAGTGAAAATGAATCTCACAAAGCCACCGCGGCTGCTGCAATGGCCACCTCAGGTTGGTGGACTGGCTATGCTTTATTAGGAGCTGTGCCTTTTTACATGGCTGATATGCCAAATATTGACTGGCCACAGGTGTATTATTTTTTATCCGCGATTATGCTGTTATTAATTAGCTGTGTATTTTGGGCTAAAGAGCCACAATCAAATCGCGAAGCCGTACATGCCGAACTAGAACGTGTTTATCTTGAAAAACTCGCCGCAACTAAACAAACACCACTGACAAAAACGCTTGCATGGCTAGGCGTTACCGTGGTTGATCCGTTTAAAACCTTTTTTGCTAAAAATGGCGTTAAAACCGCGTTGGCGCTGCTGGCGTTTATTTTCTTATTTAAGATTGGTGAAGCATTTTTAGCGCGGATGTCAATTGTATTTTATAAAGAAGTTGGCTTCAGTAATACCCAAATAGCAAATTACTCAAAACTCGGCACGGGGTTAATCACCATTGTATTTGCCTTTTTGGGCAGTATTTTTAACCATAAATATGGCATTGTGAAAGGCTTATTTATTAGTGGCGTAGCCATGGCAGCATCTAACTTAATGTTTTCTTGGATTGCCTTAGCTGGTCCACAAGAGCACTTATATGCAATGGCAATTGTAGTTGATGGCTTTACCCAAGCTTGGTCTTTAGTGGCAATGGTTGCTTTTATATCTATGCTGTGTGACAGAGCATTTAGCGCCACCCATTATGCGCTACTAGCATCATTGGGTAATTTAGGGCGTACGTTATTATCGAGTTACAGCGGCGTGGTTATTGATGATTGGCTAATGGGGAATTGGTCATTGTTCTTTGTATTAACTGCACTTATGGTTTTACCCTCATTAGTGTTTTTATTTCTAATTAGGCACAAGCTATATGCACTAGAGCAAAATTATCATAAAAATACCTAATGCATCCCTGCACTAGTATTGGCTGTAGACGCTAATTTAACTTTACGATTACAGCCAAAAAGAAAGCATTAAGCTTTAATTAAGCTTAATGCTTCATACGGGTCGACTTCTAATGCATTACAATAGCGAACAAACTCAATTACATCTAAACGACGTTCCTGATTTTCAATTTTGCCAATAAAAGAATGTGGCGTACCCAAGATTTGCGCTAAGCTGCGCATGGTGTAGCCTTTTTCATGGCGTTTAGTTTTAAGCCACTTTGTTAATTTTGCATTTTCTTCCGAAGATACGGTTTTACCCATCATATACAACTCCTACTCGTTGTTTAAATATACATATAGCTAAGTGCTTAAATCGCCAACACTGTAAACCTACAAACACTCACTAAAGCGCAGTGTAAACGCTTACAATTCAACCAATAAAAACGCTCAAATATGTATTAACACTTTATTATTGTGAAAAATGAAACCTTGCCCGTTTCACTCTTGGATACATTATATACCATTCACCGTTGATCTGAATGATTAATTAGTAATTATGCGATTAAAGTTTAACAACAAATATTTACTAACTCTGAATAAGGTTAAATATTTTATAACTTTTTTGTTTCATTTAAATATAAGCCGTTTATTATTAACTTATTATTTGTTTAAAAAGGCTAAATCATGTTTAGACTACTTTTTTTACTGCCTATTATTTTATGCTTGGGCTGGTACTTTTTTTTACGCCATTATGCAATTCCAATCAAACAGGGTAAAAAAGGCTTTATCTATATTTTAGCTTTCTCTGCATTCGTACTTGGTTTTTTTGTGTTAATAATGCAAATAACAGAATACAGACCAACTGAGTTATGATTTTAAACACATAAAAAAACCGCTAATTAAGCGGTTTTTTTTTCAAATAACGGTATCTTTACACGCTAAAACTAGCGCCACAGCCACACGTTGTTGTGGCATTAGGGTTAGAGACAAAAAAGCGTGCCCCTTCTAACCCTTCGGTGTAGTCTACTTCACCGTCAACTAAATACTGGATACTCATTGGGTCAATGACTAAGGTAACCCCGTTTTTAACAATCTCTAAATCGCCAGGATTCGCTTTTTCATCAAAAGTAAAACCGTATTGAAAACCTGAACAACCACCGCCTGTGACATAAACACGCAGTTTTAGATCTGGGTTTTCTTCTTCGTCGATTAACTGTTTAACTCGCACAGCGGCTGCGTCGCTAAACTTAATGGGTAATTCTTCAGACATTTTATAACCCTCAATACCTTTATACTAATGCACCAGATTATCTAATACCTGAGTGTTTTAATCAAGTATAGTAAGCTCGCGTTTATAAGCTTTAATTAAAACAATGCGCGTTTAATCTGTTCTGTGAATCAATATACTATAAATTTAATTTAAATTAATCGGTTGTTAAAAATCTCAAGGACTTCCCTAGACTATTTTGATAAACTTGACGCCTAAAAATGCTACGGGGAAATAAAGCATGTGGCTTGAGCGACTGAGACGTCGATTAGCAAAACCAAAAACATCCGTACAGTTATGCTTATTGGGCGTAAGTGCCGGATTAATTGCTGCATTTTTCATTATACTGTTTCGCCTAACCATTTTATTTTTTCAAAGCTTATTTTTAGAAACCCCTGACGACTTTACTACTCTCCCTACCCTAGAACGGGTATTAATGCCTTTAGTTGCTGCACTTCTGATAGCCACATTTGCGGCTTTTACCGGCTTTAAACATTACCGCTTGGGTATCCCTTTTGTAATACACAGAATAAAACGTCATTACGGGCAAATGCCACTTTATAATACGGTTAACCAGTTTGTAGGCGGCGCGCTGGCACTGATCAGCGGTTTTTCTGTTGGCCGCGAAGGCCCCTCAGTTCATATGGGAGCAGCGGGGGCAAGCATATTAGCAAATAAACTACACTTACCCCACAACGCTATGCGTACCCTCAGTGGTTGTGGTGTTGCCGCGGGCATTGCTGCATCGTTCAACACCCCCCTGGCTGCGGTTATTTTTGTAATGGAAGTGGTGCTCAGAGAATACAAAGTGCATATTTTTGTGCCGATTATGCTTGCAGCCGTTACCGGCGCATTAGCAACACAGTTTGTATTTGGTGAAGGCTCAGAACTTGCGCTAATAACCATTGCCCCTTTAAGTGGGTGGCACTACCCCTATTTAATTTTATGCGGCATGGGATTAGGCGCGGTGGCTTATGCTTTTAATCAGAATTTAATGTTAATTATTAAAACCTTTAAACCACTTAGTATGTTTCCACGTTTAATGATTGCAGGGTGTATTGCCAGCTTAATTGCCTATGCAGTTCCACAAGCAATGGGCTCGGGTATGAGCGCTATCACTATTGCGGTTGAGTCACCTGAAAATATTCAACTACTCACCACTATTTTAATTGCTAAGTTATTAGCCACCTTATTTGCTATTGGCTTAGGTATTCCTGGTGGGTTGATAGGTCCGGTTATTGGGCTGGGCGTTTTAACCGGTACTTTAATGGCATTTTTTGCTCAATTTATTAGCCCCGGCACCGATATAGCCGGCACTTACGGGGTGCTGGGCATGGCAGGATTATTAGCGGCCACACTACACTCCCCCTTAGCGGCACTGACCACCGTAATGGAGCTGACCTCGTCACCGGAAATTATTGTGCCAGCGATGATCGTCATTACTACCGCCTACGTTACAGCTTTACAGGTATTTGGTAACCGCTCCATATTTTTACAGCAATTAGACTTTCAAGGGCTTCCCTATCATGTCTCTCCCGCCACTGAAGCCTTACAGAAAGTAGGAGTGATGGATGACATGGATGAAGACTTTAAACTGCTCTACTCCGACGATAAAGAGCAAATAAAAAACAGTCTAGATGCCATGGACAGTCAAACACCATTAATTGTATTTGATGAAGAAAATGGTTATCGCCTAGCTGAATATGACTTAAGTTTAATGTCTGATCAGGCGGTCAATATAAAATACATTAGCTTACAAGGTATTAGCAGCCAAGCCACCCTTGCAGATGCATTTGAAATTCTGAATGATAAACGCAGTGGTGCACTTTATGTATATAACTTATTAGATAATCAACAAATTATGGGATTACTAAGGTGGGATCAAATCCACCATATTTTAACCATACGTAACAGTTTACTTTAACAATAATGAGAACAATATGAGCGCATTATTAATCTACAAAACCTTGCACGTATTTTTTATGATTGCTTGGTTTGCCGGTATTTTTTACCTACCTCGACTTTTTGTTTATCACGCTATGAGTGAAGAAAAATCGTGTAACTCAATGCTAAAAGTAATGGAACGTCGGCTACTTTATTTTGTTACACCCTTTGCGGTGCTTACCGCAGTATTTGGCGTATTGACTATTGTTGAATACGGCCGAGAATGGTTTCGTTACAGCATGTGGCTGCATTACAAACTCGTGCTGGTGATTATTTTATATATTTATCATGGCTACTGTTTCAAATTGTTAGCTGATTTTAAACACGATAGAAATACCAAAAGCGATCGGTTTTATCGCATTTTCAACGAGCTACCTGTTTTAGCGCTACTCGTTATTGTCGCTTTGGCGATTATTAAGCCAAGCTTTTAGCAAAGGCTTATAAATTACGCTGCCAAGTCGCATACTAAGTTTGTATAATACGCGCGATTGCGTGCTCCTTTGTGGATTATCGCGCCTTTTTGAATAACTAGGAATAACCCCATGTTCAGTTTCCAAGGTGAAAATATACTCTCTGTTAATCAACTCGACCGAGACTGTATTGAACGCATATTTGCTGTGGCAAAAAAAATGGAGCCATACGCTAAAAAACAAAAGCGGACCAACGTGCTTGAAGGCGCTATTTTAGCAAATCTGTTTTTTGAACCCAGTACACGTACTCGTGTTAGTTTTGGCACTGCGTTTAACTTACTCGGTGGACTAGTTCGTGAAACCACCGGCATGCAAAGCTCTGCGCTTGCTAAGGGCGAATCACTTTATGACACCGCACGAGTTATTTCAGCTTATGCTGATGCTGTTGCTATGCGCCATCCTGACTCAGGCTCGGTAGCTGAATTTGCAACAGGTTGCAGCGTACCAGTAATAAACGGTGGTGACGGACCCAATGAGCACCCTACCCAAGCATTGCTTGATTTATTAACTATTGAGCGTGAACTTAACCGCTTCGATCAAAATATCGATGGTATGCATATTGCGCTAGTCGGCGATTTAAAATATGGCCGTACTGTTCACTCACTCTCTAAGTTACTGTGCCATTACAAAGACATTAAGTTTTCGATGGTTGCCCCTAATGGCTTGCAAATGCCTGACTCAATTTTATCTGCGGTTGAAAATGCCGGTCATAAAATTGAACTGGTAGATAAAATGGAAGGTAACTTAGCAGCCGATATCGTTTATCAAACACGAATCCAAGAAGAGCGTTTTCCATCACAAGAAGAAGCTAATAAGTATCGTGGTGGATTTAGAATTAGCCAGTCTATTTATAATACTCATTGCAAACCTAATTCAGTATTAATGCACCCGCTTCCTCGCGATAGTCGCCTAGAGGCAAACGAACTTGATAACGACTTAAATGCTAACGACAATCTAGCGATATTCCGCCAAGTACAAAATGGCGTACTCATTCGTATGGCACTGTTTGCTTTAACCCTCGGCGTAGAAAACAAAGTCGAGCAGTATGAAGTAAGCGTTCCTTGGTTTAGCCGCAAACGCGACAGCTAAGCTTTAATTTTAAAGTGATAAAACAATAGGATTTTTCATGACAATTAGCCAAGACTTATTTAAACGAGCTCAAGACTCTATTCCTGGTGGAGTAAATTCGCCAGTGCGTGCATTTAATGGTGTAGGTGGTACTCCGCTGTTTATTACTAAAGCACAGGGCGCGTTTACATTTGATGCTGATGGCAACCGTTACATCGATTATGTAGGCTCTTGGGGTCCAATGATTATGGGCCACAATCACCCTGAAATTAAACAAGCAGTGCATGACGCGGTAGAAAATGGTTTAAGCTACGGAGCGCCTACTGAAGCTGAAATTTTAATGGCTGAAAAAGTAAAAGAGCTAGTACCATCAATCGAAAAAGTACGCATGGTGAGCTCTGGTACTGAAGCAACAATGAGTGCAATTCGTTTAGCCCGTGGTTTTACTGGTCGTGACAAAATCTTAAAATTTGAAGGGTGTTACCACGGCCATGCAGACTCATTACTAGTAAAAGCCGGCTCTGGCGCATTAACTATGGGTGTACCTAACTCTCCAGGTATTCCTGAAGATTTAGCTAAGCACACACTCACCGTTTCGTTTAACAATATTGAAGAAGTGAAAGCGATTTTTGCCAAGTACGCCGATGAAATTGCGTGTATTATTGTTGAACCAGTTGCCGGTAACATGAACTGTATTCCACCAGTGCCCGGCTTTTTAGAAGGTCTGCGTGAAGTATGTGATCAATACCAATCCGTGCTTATTTTTGATGAAGTAATGACAGGTTTTCGTGTCGCCCTTGGTGGCGCTCAAGCTTATTACAACATCAAGCCAGACCTAACCTGTTTAGGTAAAGTAATTGGTGGTGGCATGCCAGTTGGCGCATTTGGTGGTAAAACAGAAATAATGGATTACATAGCCCCTGTAGGCCCTGTTTATCAAGCGGGTACACTTTCAGGTAACCCAATTGCGATGGCAGCAGGCTTAAAATCACTTGAACTGCTAAGCGCTCCTGGCGTGCATGATAAGTTAGAAGCCATTAGTAAGGCGATTTGTGAAGGCTTTGAAGCCGCAGCTAAAAAAGCAGGTATTGCCTTAACGACTAACTACGCTGGCGGTATGTATGGCTTTTTCTTCACCGATGCAGAAAAAGTAACTACTTACCAACAAGCTACTGAATGTGATTTAGAGCGCTTTAAAAAGTTCTTCCACTTAATGCTTGAAGAAGGGGTTTATTTAGCGCCTTCAGCGTTTGAGGCGGGTTTTGTTTGTGCTGCGCACACAGAGCAAGAAGTTCAAGCAACGATTGAAGCAGCAGAGCGCGCTTTTGCCAAACTATAACGTTTAGCTCATAAGATCGCTTACCCATAAAAAAAGCCCTTTCGGGCTTTTTTGTTTTTACTATTTAACGAATACATTCTGGTCTTGGTTTAAACTCACTGGCTCTAAGCGGTAGCTGAATCACTTTGCCACAGCCCGGTGGTGCTTGCTTCCCAGTTTGCTCGTTTACAAATGCCCACCTAATTGAAGGCGGACGGGTATCGGCAATTGCTTGGGGGTTTAGCGGTTTTAAATAACGAATATAGGTTTCAAGCGCGCCAACACTGCCGGTTAAGCCGGTGCTTTTATTATCGTCACGGCCTATCCATGCAACCGTCACTGTATTTTGATCAAATCCAGCAAACCAGCTGTCGCGTAATTCATTACTGGTACCTGTTTTACCTGCCAACTGAATCGACGGAAAATGTAAGTTTAAGCGCTTAGCGGTGCCATCTTTAGTTACTCGCTTCATAGCATATTTGGTCATGTACATGGCATCTTTATCAAAGCGTTGCTCGTTAATTACTTTGTGCTTATAAAGTACTTTACCAACAGAGTCGGTTAACGCAGAAATAGACGTCAGCTCTCTGTATTCACCGTCTGCTGCAATCGTGGTATAAAGCTGTGCCACTTCAAAGCTCGACATTTCAATAGCCCCTAATAGCAGCGATGGGTATTCATTAATATAGCCTTTAGCTCCTAAGCCCCTGAGCGTGTTAGCCACTTTATCGACGCCTACATCAAGCCCTAAGTTAACTGCCGGTATATTAATACTGTGGCTAAATGCTTTATAAAGAGGCATGGCACCACGGTATTGATGATCAAAGTTTTCTGGCTGCCATACGTTACCCTCCTCGTTGGTGACTTGAACAGGCGAGTCATCAAGTAACGTCGCTAAGTTATAATGAGGAAGCTGCAGTGCACTTAAATACACTGCAGGTTTAACTAATGAGCCAATATTTCGTTTGGTATCGAGCACGCGGTTAAATCCTGAGTAGCGCACATCGCGTCCAGAGACTAACGCTGATACACCGGCTTTTTCAACATTAACGGAGATCATCGCCGCTTCTAACTCTTTGGTATTTGGACGTCTTTCTAAATAAGGTAAACTGGCCTGAATCGACTCTTCCATCGCGGTTTGTTTTTGCAAGTCGAAGTAGGTAAATACGCGCACACCTGCATCTAACACTTCTTGATCAGGTAGCAGCTGTTTAAGCTCGCGATTAACCAACTCTAAGTAACCTGGATAAGACTTTTGCAAGCTGGCTTTCATTGGTGCAATATCAATTGCGCGCTTTAACGAGGCTCTATACTCTTTAGTAGAAATAAGTTTGTTATCGACCATTAAACGCAGCACTAGGTCACGACGCTCCATAGCACGTTCTTTGTAACGTCTAGGATTGTAATAAGATGGGCCTTTAACCATAGCCACCAGCAAGGCAATTTGGTCGTACTCGAGTTCATCAACAGGTTTGGCAAAGTAAAACTCGGCGGCCAGCCCCATTCCATGTACCCCTTGGTTGTATGACTGACCTAAGTACACTTCGTTTAAATAGGCTTCGAGAATCTGATCTTTTGAGTAACGGTAATCAAGAATAAGCGCAATAAAGGCTTCATTAATTTTACGTACTAACGAACGCTCACGGGTAAGGTAAATATTTTTAGCCAGCTGCTGGGTTAATGTACTCCCCCCTTGCACGGTGCGGCCTGCGCGAATATTGGTATACAAAGCGCGTAAAATTGAAAATACCGATACACCGTGATGATCATAAAAATCGCGGTCTTCAACTACTAATAAGGTATTTTTAAGCATGTCAGGAAATTTATCTAATGGTACAAACTCTCTATCTTGTTTTGAGTCATTACCAATACGGGCTATTTGTACAGGCTCTAATCTGGCAGTGTTTAAACGACGTCCAAACTTATCTTTAATACTGGCTACCTTCTCTCCAGAGAAGCGCAATTCAATAACATGAGCGCTCTCTAAACCATCATAAAATTCAAAGTCACGGCGAAAAATCTTAATACTATTGGCTGTTTTAATATACTGCCCAGTCCGACTTAAGCGATTAACTGGCGTGTAGTTTAAGCGCTTAAGCTCCCATAAAACCTCTTGCTCTGATAAAAACTGGCCTGGAAAAAAAGTCATTGAGCGGGCATATACTTGTGCCGGAAGTTGCCATTTATTGCCTTCAAACTGGCGAGTTATTTTTGCATCAAGGTAAATAAAATAAAGTGCAATGGCGATAAAAGTCGCCAGACTCAGTTTCCAAAAAATAGAAAACAACGTTTTAAAAAGTGGCCGTTTTGCGGTGCTTGAAGTTTTTTTGGTCGCACTTTTTCGCGCCGATGATTTCGTTGACTTAGTAGCGCGCTTAGTCGAGGGTTTACTGGTCGATGTTTTCTTTTTTTCAGCCATTTAAGTGTAATATATTCCGAAGGTTAATTTAACGCGAGGAGCTTATCACATTACCTTAGCACCTGAAAAATTAACCTCCCCTGAAATCAAAAAAGCCCTAACAGAGTAGGGCTTTGATTGAACACACAATACTTTTAATTAATTACTTCTAACTGATACAAACTCTGGATAAGCATCAATACCACAATCGTGTTGATCCATACCGTTTAACTCTTCTTCTTCGGTAACACGAATACCCATAGTTTGCTTGAGGATTGCCCATACAATGAATGAAGCAATAAACACAAAACTAATAATACATAGTAGGCCAATCAACTGATTAACAATGCTGGCCTCAGCATTAGTAACCGGTACTAGCACGATACCTAGGATGCCACACACACCATGAACAGAAATAGCACCCACGGGATCATCTATCTTCGCTTTGTCCAGTGCGACAATACTAAGTATCACTAATGAGCCACCTAGTAAGCCAAATAAACACGCCATTAGTGGTGATGGTGATAATGGGTCTGCAGTAATAACCACTAAGCCTGCAAGTGCACCATTAAGTACCATGGTTAAATCGGCTTTGCCCCATAAAAGTTTACATAAGAACAAGGCTGAAATTGCCCCCATAGCTGCAGCAGCATTGGTATTAAGTAATATTTGACCTACCGCAGTTGCGTTTTCTTTATCCGAAATTAATAACTGTGATCCACCGTTAAAGCCAAACCAACCCATCCATAAAATAAACGTACCCAATGTAGCAAGTGGCAAGTTTGAACCTGGAATTGGGTAAATTTCACCATTTTTACCATATTTACCTTTACGTGCACCCAGTAGTATTACACCCGCAAGCGCTGCAGCCGCACCCGTTGCATGGACAATTGCAGAGCCTGCAAAATCAACAAAGCCTAATTCAGATAAGAAGCCGCCACCCCATGTCCAGTAACCTTCAATTGGGTAAATTAATCCTGTAAGTACTACTGTAAACACTAAGAAAGCCCATAACTTCATTCGCTCTGCTACGGCGCCAGATACAATAGACATGGCCGTTGCAACAAACACTACTTGGAAGAAAAAGTCAGACTCTAATGAATGATTAGCATCTGCCGCTTGGCTACCTATTAGCCCACCAAACGAAGGAATAACGCCGCCTTCAACATTATCTACGTACATAATGTTGTAGCCTATCAACAAAAACATAGTACACGCGATAGAATAAAGCGCGATATTTTTAGTTAGAATTTCTGTGGTATTTTTAGAGCGAACTAAACCCGCTTCTAACATTGCAAAACCGGCTGCCATCCACATGACTAAGATGCCAGACATTAAAAAGTAAAACGTATCGAGCGAAAACTTCAGCTCTATAATTGTATTTTCCATGTTGCCCCCTTAAATTGCATCATCATCAAGCTCGCCAGTACGAATACGGACGATTTGGTCTAGGTCGTAAACAAAAATTTTGCCGTCACCAATTTTGCCCGTTCCAGCGACTTTGGTAATGGTTTCTACAACGCGTTGGCAATTTTCACTACGAGTAGCAATTTCAAGTTTAATTTTAGGTATAAAGTCAACCTGATATTCAGCACCACGGTATAACTCAGTATGCCCTCTTTGACGTCCAAATCCCTTAACGTCAACCACTGTCATTCCTTCGATGCCTAAATCAGCGAGTGCTTCACGCACATCATCTAGTTTGAATGGCTTTATTATTGCACTGATCATTTTCACAAAGGCCCCCTTAGGACGCTAGCTTGTTATTGTATTTCCTCTATACAATCCAACCTTTGTGCCATTTTTAAATTAATAATAAAAACATAAACTTAAAAAAATAAATAATATATAAAACAAAAAAGCGCACCATTTAGGTGCGCTTTTTTTATGCAAAATACTGCATTGGTGCGATATCAATGAAATACAAAGAAGGCGTTTAAAAAAAGTCTAACTATTAAACAAAGTTTATTCTTAACAGAGGTGGTTACTCGCTAACTCAACGATTATTATCGGCAGCTAGTCTCAATACTTTTGTTTTTTACTCAAATATCGCTATAACTGCAGTACATAAAATAAAAAGGGTCACTTATGAAATTTAGTCGAAGTCTATTTTTACCCATTGCCGCTATTACGCTCACCCTAAGTAGCGCCTCGTTTGCCGATAATCAACGTCGTATTGATATTGACAGTAAAGTGGTTACCCAGCACAAAGCAAAAATAAATAATGAACGATTTTCTTACACAGTAGCAACTGGCACACAACCGGTATGGGATGACAAGGGAGACGCCATCGCAACCCTTCAATACACTTACTACACGCGCGATAAGGTCGATGATAGAACAAAGCGCCCATTACTTATTTCATTCAATGGTGGCCCAGGCTCAGCGTCAGTTTGGATGCATTTAGCATACACCGGCCCACGCGTTTTAAAAATTGACGACGAAGGCTACCCTATTCAACCTTACGGTGTTAAAGATAACCCTTATTCGGTTTTAGACGTAGCCGACATCGTTTACGTAAACCCTGTAAACACGGGTTATTCGCGTGTCGTTGAAGATAAAGATGGTAACCTTCTACCAAAGGATAAACAAAAAGAGTTATTTTTTGGTGTGAATGCCGATATAAAATACCTAGCAGAATGGCTTAATACTTTTGTATCTCGAAATGAACGCTGGCGCTCTCCAAAATTTTTAATTGGTGAAAGCTATGGTACAACGCGTGTATCAGGCTTAGCGCATGAGCTACAAAATAGTCAGTGGATGTACATTAACGGTGTTGTACTCGTTTCACCTACCGATATTGGCATTAAGCGCGATGGCCCTGTAAAAGCTGCTAATCGCCTACCTTACTTTGCAGCTACAGCGTGGTATCACAAAGCACTAAACGCCGATTTACAAGCAAAAGACTTAGACGAGCTATTACCAGAAGTTGAACAGTTTACTGTTGATGAGCTTATTCCAGCGCTTGCAAAAGGCGGGTTTATTGCCCCAGATGAAAAACGTCGTATTATTAAAAAAATGGCCGAATATGCAGGTCTATCTGAAACATTTGTTAGCCAAAATAACTTAGACATCCCGACACAATTTTTTTGGAAAGAGCTATTACGTGAACGCGGAAAAATGGTTGGTCGTCTGGATTCTCGTTATTTAGGAATTGATAAACGCGATGCCGGTGAATCACCAGATTACTGGGCAGAGCTTACATCGTGGCTGCACTCTTTTACCCCTGCAATTAACTACTACCTGCGTGAAGAGCTTAATTACAAAACCGATATCAAATATAACTTATTTGGTAACGTTCACCCATGGGATAGAAGCGGAAACAATACAGGTGAAAACTTGCGTTTAGCTATGGCTCAAAATCCGTATTTAAATGTGATGGTTCAAGCTGGCTATTTTGATGGCGCAACAAACTACTTTGATGCTAAATACACAATGTGGCAACTAGATCCAAGTGGCAAAATGCAAAATAGATTAAGCTTTAAAGGCTACCGTAGTGGTCATATGATGTACCTACGTCATGCAGATTTAGAAAGCTCTAACAACGATTTACGCGAGTTTATAAAACAGTCTATTCCTAAAGACGGTCAATCCGCTAAATACTAACGATAATGCGCTTATAACAATTAAAAAAGTGACCACTCAGGTCACTTTTTTTGTATATAACTGAGGTCATTAGCTATGCGTGCAACTACCGGTGCGAATGACGGTTGGCTTTGCTGTGTACTGCTTTGTCGTGAGTATTTCAGCTAGATTTATTAGCGTGTTAAAGGTGCTTTTGAGAGCGACTCGGTTATTTAGCCAATTGGGTATACTTCCGCCTGGTAACGCATAAACCTGATAGTCAATATGCAAGTTATTCGCTTGCTGAGTCAGTAACCACGTCGCATCTAATGTGCTTATTCTTACCACCCCTTTAGTTTGAGGTAAAAAATCAGGACGGGCATGAATACTAAGTTGAGTTTGCAACGCGCTGCGTTTTGTATAGCACGAATACGTGACTAAATCTCTATTTGCAACGGGCCAAGGGGAGTCAATAAAGCTGTAAACAAGGTTTTCTGAGGGGCTTAAATATTTCAGTAATTTTACTTTAGCAATATTTTCTATCCAGCGGGGAGCAGCATCGGTATCACTGAGTAAGGCGATTAAATCTTCTGCTGTGGTATTCTTAACCACCGTTTCAGCTTTCATTTTCAAGGTATCATCGCTCAAACGCTGAAAATAAACACTCACCCCCTGTTTACTCTCGTAAAGCTGCCAAGAGGGCTGTGAATACACATTTGTAACAAAACACAAAAGCGATAGAATAATGCACTTTTGCAACAAGTTAAGCGTGCAAAAGTGCTTAGCCATCAAAGCCAATACGGTTCTGTATCAAATGAAGCGTGTCGACTTTGCTCCATGGCACTGACTAAAAAGTCAGACTTTTGTTCCAACCATAGTTGTATTTTTGCTAGTTGAGCATCTTCTTGCCCGCCACACAGCTGTTTTAAATAATCAAGCGTGCTTAGCTCATACATGCCATGAGAAATATCGAGCCAAGGAAGCCTAAATTCTAATCGTTCATCTTTATTAAATAGTGCACCTAAACAGTTACCACTGAGTAAGCTATTTTCTAACTGAGTACGAAAATTTAAATAATCATTGCCCGCTAAACTTTGCTCTTTAGGCAATAAGCGGTGTAAATTTTTCCAATCTTTATCAAATAAACGATGAGCAATATCAATAACGGGCTGCTCAGCGTTTTGTAGCTCTGCTTGGCTCCAGTCTTTACGCCACTGCTTATTTATCAGCCATGTTGTTAAGCTCAGCAATAAACGGTTGTAGCGCGCACTATGAAAAAGCGCAAAAATATCATCAATACTCGGTTGTAACTCTTTTAAATCGTTAATAACTTGAGCTAAGGCGGGCGCACTGTTTATTTTTTTATAAAAAGCATGGCGCTTAGAAGTGTAAGTTTTTAACTGAATGGCATTTTCAACCCATGCTAATTCACTCAATAACCACTTTAGCTCCGTTCTGAGGTGCTCGGTGCTGTCTTTACTGACAATATCATCAAATAACCAAAAGTTATGACGAATTAAACTAATACCGTCGGTCACACGTTTTAATGTTTTTAAACTTGGCTTATCAAAATAGCATTGCTCATGTTTTTGCACAAAGCGAATACCAAAGCCCATGGCTTCAATAAGTGCTTGCTCTTGAGTGGCTTGCTTAGTAAGTTTAACAAAACCGATAGATTTACTCGGTTGTAACGGTGTGTTATCCGCTAGGCGGTAGCCTCTTGCTGCTTTTGAATAAAGCCCCAAGCGCACACTGTTTTGGCTTATTAATTTATCTGCTAAAGCAAATAGCTCATCCCGGCTACCTTCGACGAGCTCTATTTCAAGCTCGCTAATAATCTCCACTTTACCCGAGGCGGCCACTTCACCTTTATCTAATACCACTTCAATTTTGGCACCATTTTGCGTTTCAATTAACCACGTACGGCGGATAAAATTAGTACTAAATATAGGGTAGAGGTTTTGTGATATAACATCAATTTGCATGCCGTGTGGCCAAATTGATGAATCAAACGCCATTAAATTAGGTCGATGTGTTTCTATGGGAAGGTTATATTCTAGACGTTGATGTAATCCACCCACCACGTCTCCTGCAAGCTTAATTGTTTGCTCACAGCGCTCGTCTGTACAACGCGTTCTAAAACCAATATCGAGTGCTCTCAGCTCTCTGCTTGGCGTATCAAAATAAGCATTTTGCAAACTTTTAGAAGGCTTGTTTGTGACTGTTTTTGCAAATTGAGTAATTAACGAGGGGATCAGTGGAATGACGTCATCTGATACCAAAAACTTCAGTTCTATCTCAGTATCCATTAGGCTTGCGGATTACCCTTAAAATTAATAAGTGCTCAAAATAAACAAAGCAGACCTATATTGCAAATTTTTTAGTCATAAACACGCAAGCAAAATGCTTTGGTTACAATATCTATCTTGCTATTAAACTATTAAATCCATACTATCTATATACTTATGCGAAATAAAAATCACGTTCACAACGGACACTGCTAGATTAACAAGGTAGATAAATGCTAAAACACTGTTTACTATGGCTGCTTTTAACAGCCGCCCCGTTTATGAGCCAAGCAGAGGAAGCTCAATCAACGCCGCCTACTAATGCTAAAACAGCTTATATAATCGATAACTTGTATACTTTTATGCGTTCAGGCGCCAGTAAAGACTATCGCTTACTCGGTTCTATTGATGCAGGCACGCAACTGACTTTATTATCTGATGAACAAAACGGTTTTATAAAAGTTAAAGATGATAAAGACCGTGAAGGCTGGGTAGAGGCTAAATTCATCAGCGAATCAGCTGGTTTAAAGCAGCAGTATCAAGCGCTTAACAGCGAAATTAGCGCTATGCAAAATAAATTACGCCAAGCGCAAGTAGAATTACCTGAACTACAAGAACAAAACTCACAGCTAACCGAACAAAATGCTCAGCTGTTAGCACAAATAAGTCAATTACAAGACTCGCTTGCTCAAGAACAACAATTAAAGCAAGCAACCAGTGCTAAAGAAAAGCGTCAGCTACTCACTTATGGTGGTGCTATTGCATTTTTAGGTTTGTTCTTAGGAATTATTTTAACTATTGTGTTATCGCGCAGAAAACGCTATGAAGGTTGGGCGTAAGCGCCACCTATATTGCAGGCATAAAAAAAGCATCAAAAAGATGCTTTTTTTATGCCTGCAATTTTTTATACCTGCAATAATGTACTCAAAGGTTACATATCTAAACGCAGTCCAGGATCCTGTTTGATTTTTTCTATTACCATGTAAGTGTGGTGTGTACCCACTCCCGGAATATCAACCAAATCACCTAATACTTCTCTGTATTCATCCATATTAGAGACGCGAATTTTTAATAAATAGTCGTAACCACCCGCTACCATGTCACATTCAACAACCTGCTTAATTTTAAGAATGTATTCGCGAAACACTTTAAATACCGCTGTATTTGAGGTGACTAACGATACCTGCACATGCGCCACTAAGCTTTGATTGAGCTTTTCCTCGCTTAACTTTGCAAAATATCCCTCAATGTAGCCTTCTTGCTCCAGACGTTTAACTCTATCTAAACAAGGACTAGGACTTAAATTCACTTGTTTTGCGAGGTTAACATTTGAAATTCTACCATTGCGCTGCAAAACGTCTAAAATTGATATATCGATACGATCAAGCAGGCGTAATCTATTCGGATTAGTCATATCAGTATTTTATATGGATAAGTTAATAATATGCCCTGTAAATTATCGTAAAACGACAAAATTAACCAGCATATTCTGCTGGATTTTAATTAGAATGCACGCTTTACACCAACAACATTTAGCGGTAATTAACAATTACCCTAAGTCTTAACACTCCTGAGGGTTGCTTATGTTATTCAATGGCGATTTAACAACGACTTGTCCGATCAGACAAAAGATCCGTGACTTCTACCGTATAGATGAAAATGCGGTTATTGATCACATTTTACCACTTGCAGAAGTCGGTGTTAAAGCACGAAGCCGTGCATGGGAAAGAGCTCGCCAAATAGTTTTAAACATTCGTAAAGACCAAGACGGTCAAAGCGGTGTTGATGCGCTATTAAATGAATTTTCACTATCGAGTGAAGAAGGTGTGGTATTAATGTGTTTAGCCGAAGCGCTGCTTCGTGTTCCTGATAAAGCAACTCAAGAAACATTAATACGTGATAAATTAGCAAACGGCGATTGGAGCTCTCACTTAGGTAGTAGTGACTCTTTATTCGTTAATGCCTCGTCTTGGGGATTATTAGTAACCGGTAAAATGGTTAACTATAACGACAAGACTAAAGAGCAACAGTTTGGCATACTCAAAAAAACCATTGGTCGTTTAGGCGAGCCAGTTATACGTAAGTCTGTTAACTTTGCTATGAAGATAATGGGCAAACAGTTCGTAATGGGTCGTACCATTAACGAAGCGATTGAGCGTGCTGCTGAAAAAGAGCAAAAAGGCTATGTATATTCTTACGATATGCTAGGCGAAGGTGCTCGCACAATGAAAGACGCCAAGCGTTACTTTGATAGCTACATGAATGCGATTCATGCTATCGGTAAAGCCGCAAATGGCCGTGGTCCAATAAAAAGCCCAGGTATTTCTGTAAAGTTATCGGCTATTCACCCTCGATATGAGTTCACTCATAGAGAGCGTGTAATGGAAGAAATCGTTCCAAAACTAAAAGAACTAGCCCTTGCCGCTAAAAAATACGATATCGGCTTTACTGTTGATGCTGAAGAAGCTGACCGTTTAGATATTTCTCTTGATGTTATTGAGGCAGTATTTAGCGATGACGATTTAGGCGATTGGCAAGGTTTTGGTTTAGCGGTTCAGGCTTATCAAAAACGCGCTATTTTTGTTATTGAATGGCTAACCGACCTAGCAACTCGTGTAGGTCGAAAAATGATGGTGCGTTTAGTAAAAGGCGCATACTGGGATACAGAAATCAAAACCACACAACAAGATGGTTTAGATTATTTCCCGGTGTTTACCCGTAAAGCAACCACGGATGTATCATATAAAGCGTGTGCGATTAAAATGCTTGAAGCACGTGATGTACTTTACCCGCAATTTGCAACACACAACGCCTACACCGCAGCGACTATTTTAGAAGTAGCCAAAGGTGATAACCAAGGTTTTGAATTCCAACGTCTTCACGGTATGGGTGAATCTTTATTTGACCAAATCGTTGATGAAGAAAAAATTCAGTGCCGCGTATACGCACCGGTCGGCCAACACGAAGACCTACTTGCTTACCTTGTGCGTCGTTTACTAGAAAACGGCGCTAACTCGTCATTTGTAAATGCCATTGTAGATACCACACAACCGGTTGAAGCATTATTGCCAGATCCTGTTGAAACACTGCAAGGTTTACGTAATAAATACAACACACAGATAAAAATGCCAATTGATTTATACGGTGAAGAACGTGCCAATTCAAAAGGTATGGACTTAACTGATATTAACGTGATCACCCCGTTTAAAGAAAATTTAGACACTTGGTTTGAAGAGCACTTAATTGATGAAAGTCAAGTACCAGAGGGCGCGCTGGCAGTTAAAAACCCTGCAAACCATAAAGAAATTATTGGCCATATAAAATTACAAAATAGCGATGAAATGAAAGTGTTGCTAGCCAACGCTGAAACCGCATTTGAATCATGGTCACAAACACCGGTAAAAGAGCGCGCCAATTTGTTGCGTCGCGTTGCTGATATTTTAGAGCGCCATCACGATGAGCTTGTTGCTATCTGTATTAAAGAAGCAGGTAAAGTAGCACAAGATGGTATTGATGAAGTACGTGAAGCCGTTGATTTTTGTCGTTACTACGCAGCCCGTGCAGAAGAGCTTGCGCAAGATGAGCGCTTTGAAGCCCGTGGTGTTATTTTATGTATTAGCCCATGGAACTTCCCGCTCGCTATTTTCTTGGGTCAAGTTGCAGCGGCCATTGTTACCGGTAACACGGTTATTGCAAAACCAGCAGAGCAAACCAGCTTAATCGCACTTCGTGCCATTGAATTAATGCTATCAGTTGGTTTACCTGAGCACGTTGTACAACCTGTCATTGCTCGCGGTAGCGAAGTAGGTAAAACCATTGTTCCTGATGAGCGTATTCAAGCTGTTATGTTTACAGGTTCAACTGAAACGGGCACGCTTATCTCGCAAACATTAGCAGCACGTAACGATATTCAGGTGCCTTTAATTGCAGAGACTGGCGGCCAAAACTGTATGATTGTTGACTCAACAGCGCTTCCTGAGCAAGTTGTTGATGATGTTATCAGTTCTGGTTTCCAAAGTGCAGGTCAACGTTGTTCAGCATTACGCGTACTCTTTATTCAAGAAGACGTAGCTGATGGCATTATCGATATGCTTAAAGGCGCACTTGCTGAGTTGCATATTGGCGACCCATCATTACTCTCTACAGACGTAGGCCCAGTAATAGATGAAAAAGCGCTTAAAACACTCAACGACCATGTTGAATACCTAAAGGGTAATGCAACACTTCACTATGAGTGTAAAATCCCTGATAACAGCGAAAATGGCGCATTTTTCTTTGCACCACGTTTATACGAAATTAAAGACTTATCGGTATTGAAACGTGAAGTATTTGGCCCGTGTGTGCATGTTATCCGCTTTAAATCGAGTGAGCTTGATAGTGTTGTCGACCAAATCAACAACACGGGTTACGGCTTAACAATGGGTATTCATTCTCGCATTGAAGAACGTTGTGAACATTTAGCGAAAATGTCGCGTGCAGGTAACGTATACATCAACCGTAATATGATTGGTGCCATTGTTGGCGTGCAACCGTTTGGTGGCCGTGGACTCTCTGGTACTGGCCCTAAAGCCGGTGGACCAAACTACCTACAACGCCTAATAAAAGAAAAAGCATCACCAGATAACGTACAAATGACTAACCTAACGCCAGATGAGCTTGATTTACACCACTACAGTGGCGCAAATGAGCAAGTAGAAAAGCTGATGGTTAACTCTATGCGCGATGAAAAAATCTGGCGTGCAACGCCACTGAATGATCGTGTTTCTGCGGTACGTCAGTTATTAGCGAAAGTAGCGACGGTTGAAATTATTGACGACCTCGCGGACGATTTAGCGTTAACACTTGCCGATGCACGTGCTCAGTTAAACCGCTTAGAAAAGCACATGCGTAAATATACAACATTGCCAGGGCCAACAGGTGAGTCGAATACACTTCACCTTGAAGCTCGTGGTTGTGTGGTTTGTTACGCAGATAAAAGCACCTCATTTAACTTTTGGGCACTGTCTATTATTACCGCACTAGCGGCTGGTAATACGGTAATTACTGTTGCATCTGAAATATTTTACGACGAAGCGGTTGCCTTTCGAGATAAGTTTATTGCAACCGGCGTTGCTGAAGGTGTTTTCCAAGTAGCTAAACCAAACCAGTTACAAGCTATATTGGCACACCCTCACCTAGCGGGTGCGGTAGTTGCTGCACGTTCTTCTCGCTTAGGCTACTTCAGCCAACAGCTTGCACAACGTAAAGGCGCAATACTGCCAGTGATCAGCTCAGAGTATTACGACACGCTAATTAAGCGCCTTATTACTGAAAAAACAATCAGTATCGATACAACGGCATCAGGCGGTAACACCTCGTTGATGACGCTTGTTGAAGATGATGAATAGAAAATAGTCATCATTTAATTAAAAAGGCATCAATTTGATGCCTTTTTTTATTTCTAAATATGAATTTATTTGTTACTTTCTCTAATCATACTTGTTAATTAGAGTTCATTTTGAAAACCATTCCTACTACACAGCTAAAGCCTGGTATGTTTGTACAAAAAGTTGTTAAACAAACTGGCAATATTAGAATAAAAAACCAAGGCTGGGTTAAAACTCAAAGTGGAATTGATAAATTAATAAAATCTGGCATTTTAGAGGTTGAAATCGATCCTGATAAAATGCTCACCTCTGAAGAATCTGAAACACAACCAACGCCTGCTACTAAGCACGAAATCAAACAGCGCGATCCATGGTTAATAACCCACAGCGCTGAGCAAGAAATGAGTAAAGCTAAAAAGCTTTATGATGAAGCAAAAAACTTACAAACCAAAGCATTTGGCGATATAGAATCTGGCCGCACTGTTGATGTTGCTCCTTTTAGGGAGCTGGCTAGCGGGTTTATTGACTCCGTATTTAGAAATCAAGATGCGCTGGCGTGCATTACGCAAATGCGCCAAAAAGATGCCTATTTATTAGAGCACTCGATAAATGTGTCTATTTTAATGAGTATTTTTGCAAAACATCTCAATATTGAAAAACCAATCATTGAAGAACTTGCAACAGGTGCCCTATTGCATGATATGGGAAAAATAAAAATACCTGACGCGATTCTCAACAAACCAGGTCGCTACAGTGACGAAGAATTTAAAGTGATGCAAAACCATGCGCGCTTTAGCAAAGAAATACTAGAAGACGCAGGATTAACGGGGATTGCTGTTGATATCGCAGGTATGCACCATGAGCGCTTAGATGGTAAAGGCTACCCCTTTGGTAAGAAAGGCGATGAAATAAGCCAATACGTTCGTATGGCCTCTATTGTTGATGTATATGATGCATTAACCGCTGAACGCGTTTATAAAGCGGGTATGGAGCCAATTAAGGCGTTTAAAATATTAAAACAAGGTTGCCCAGATAGCTTTGATGGCGTGCTACTTAATAAATTTATTCAATGTATTGGTATTCACCCTGTGGGCACGCTGGTAAAACTTTCCAGCCAAAAAGTGGGGCTGGTGACCCAAAGTAACCCTGCAACACCATTAAAACCAGTCGTAAAAACGTTTTTTAATGCCAAACATGGGCGTTACACTGAAGTTCAAGATATTGACTTATCAAGCAAAAGAACACAAGACACGCTTGAATCAGCAGTGAAACCCAAAGAATATAATATAGATTTAGAGGGCTTTTATAAGCACTCTATCTTTAGTTAATTGGCCACTATTGTGGCCAATCTTGCAGGGCTTTTAAGCTAAATTCATAGCCATCAAAATCAAGTACGCTCTGATCCGGTGCTATTTCTAGCACCCTCAATGCACCAATAGACTCCCCCTCATATAGCTCTCTGCCATTGAGCTTTATCCAGCGCTTATCTGCTGTCGACGAATAAATATGTGCCTGATATTTAATGCTTGGCAAC
This sequence comes from Pseudoalteromonas sp. SM9913, assembly GCF_000184065.1. Classification (NCBI taxonomy): domain Bacteria; kingdom Pseudomonadati; phylum Pseudomonadota; class Gammaproteobacteria; order Alteromonadales; family Pseudoalteromonadaceae; genus Pseudoalteromonas; species Pseudoalteromonas sp. SM9913. The sequence continues at coordinate 880,808 of NC_014803.1, read as the reverse complement.
ATACTTTGTAGGCCATCCGGCAGTAGCTCAACGGGTTGTACCCGTGATGAATGACGAGAGCCTTGAGTTACTTCGTAGTCGGCTGTTGTTTCTGTGTCATTAACGGCTTGCGCAAACGCATTTTTAAGCGTGTCGGGAACCGTATCTAGTTCAGCGGTTGATTCTGGCTGAGCAGGCACATTTTGATTAAGTGGTTTACCTAACACTTTGTATTTACTCAACTCATCGGCACTGAGTGTTCTTTTCGTTGGCTGAGTTGGTACACTTTGCGGTTGGCTGCTCGGTGATTGAAAACTAGATGAAACGTTATTCTGCGCCGAGAAATTTTGCGTTTGCCCTTGAGACGCTTGATTAACGCTCATAGGTAAATATTGCCCTTGTGGCGTAAGCAACATTTGCTGTACACCCGTTGGGGTTTGTACATAAACCAATTGCCCTGCCAGTGGCACAGAATTGTTAGGCGCAGTTGTAACAAGGGGCGCTTGAGGGGTTGTTACTGCTTGAGCAACCGTTTTTTGTACTTCCTTTGGGCTTGTTGGTTTTTCTACTACTGCTGAGTCTTTTTGACTAAGGTCATTTTGAACAACCTCATTTTTTACGGCTACATTTTCTTGTTGCAGCCACTTACCGACAAAAAAGCCACTGGTCAATATACCCGTCGCCAATAAACTTCCGGCGAGTAAAAAACTAATTCGACGATAGGTCATCAACTGATGTTGTTGTTTTAATTGTTGCGCTTGCAAGTCATATTGCTCTGCGCTCATGGTATCGTGCTTTGACTGCTTTAACGCATCTAATAAATAAGACATGAATCACCTAACTAAAGAATAAATGACAGGCCAATTCCTGCACCAAAAAGCATTAACGCAGCAGCGCTATAGGGCCAAATCGAACCTGTTTTACTCACCTTATTATTTGTGGCAATAAAGTCGATAGGTAAAGATTCACTCGCTGCTTGCTTAACAATATCACTGCCAACAATTTCTTGTTGTTTAGAAAATGCCCCTACTAATGCGCGTTCACACACCAGATTCATTAATCGTGGCACACCGCCAGTTAGCTGATGCACCATTTGCATCGCTTCCATTGAAAATATTTTCTTGTCACAACCTGCAATATGTAGCCGATGTTGAATATAAGCGATGGTTTGCCCTGGTGTTAGCGCTAACAAGTGATACCTAGCAGTAATACGCTGTGCCAGCTGTCTTAACTCATTTCGCTTTAGAAGTACCTGTAACTCAGGCTGCCCTACTAATACTATTTGTAATAACTTTTTATGGTCGGTTTCGATATTGGTTAATAAGCGAAGTTGTTCAAGCACATCGGGGGCAAGCAACTGTGCTTCATCAATAATTAAAATAGTATGCCCCCCCGCTTTATTATTAAACTCAAGGTGCTTTTTAATCACATCCGTTAGACTCTTCAGCGTGGCATTTTTGGCGTCGTAAGTTATTTGTAATTCATCGCAAATACTGGCTAACAGTTCAAGTTCTGATAACGCAGGGTTATGGATCATAGCTACTTGGGTATTTTCAGGCAGTCGCTCTAACATACTACGTGTTATGGTGGTTTTACCTGTACCCACTTCACCTGTTAACAGCACAAAGCCACCGTCTTCACCTAGTCCATAGGTAAGGTGCGCTAATGCTTCTTTATGGCGTTCACTTAAAAATAAGTAGTGGGGATTAGGCGAAATTGAGAATGGCTTTTCTTGTAAACCAAAATAGCTTAAATACACCTTTATAGTCCTTGGTCGTTAATTCACGGTCTATAATGGCAAAAAAATAGCCTGGGTGACAACTACAACCAGGCTTTATTATTAAAATAGTGTAAATAAAAAGGCTAACCGTAAATAAAAGAGCATTTTTAGATTCGCTAATATATTAATTAACTACTTCTCATAGCGTACTAGGCGTAAATATACGTTACTTGTTTTAGCATGTAAGCTATTTAAACCACTGGAAAATTGATAAACCCATGCCGAATTTATATTGCTAATACCCGAGGTATTAGACCAATAATTTTGCGACTGCGTTGCTAAAAAAATACCCGCATTAATACTTGGATCGGTACAACGGTGATCTACTATACTAGCTAACTCTTTAATACTCGGCACTTGCCAGTCGTTATAATTTGCCGTGGTGTCATTAAGTGCGCCTTTAAGTGAGGCCTGCCAGTTTAATGGTTGAGTATCGCCATCGCAGCTAGTTGTTTCGCTATTATAAACTTGACCATAGTTACAGCGCTGCCACATTAGCCCTGTTTTAGTATCTGACACAGTGCCATCAATATTAATCACAAATCGGTCGGTATCATCGCTAGTCGCGACTTCCTGATAACACTGCTGCGCTGCAAGTGACTGACTTAATCCTAAGGCTAATAACATAGAGACTTTAATTAATTTCATAATAATCACCTTAACGATTTCTAACTAAGCGCACATAAGCGGCATTATCTTTTGGATAGGCTAAATCATTGCCATCCATCATATCGATAATGTAAGCCTGAGATAAACTGGCACCATCAACCGCGGTCTGTGAGGTCCAATAGCGTAAATGCCCTTCGGTGTTAGTCGATGGTGTATTAGGAAAAAATGCAGTATCTATCAATACGTTTTGCCCTTGTTTACCGTAATCAATTAAACCTAAAAGTTCAGTATAAGTGGGTAAACGCCAGTTACTGCCGCCACAAAAATCAAGCGCATTAACTTCATCAATATAGGTTTGTAATCCACAATCAGTATCGCTCGGGCATGTGGTATTATCACTACCCGCTACATCGCCACTATTGACAGTCCCTTGCCAAATATAACGGTTTTGTCCATCACGCAACGAAGTATTTGGTAACACACCGGAATAAGGGCTTTTCACTTCCCAAACAAGGCCGGTAGTATTATCACGAATACAGCTAAAGTTTTGCGCATCATCGAGAAGCTCATCGGCAAACTCATTAAGTTTGGTGTAATCAAAAGCCAGATTCCCTTTACCCACTTTACCTAAACGATTGGCAAAACTATCGCGCCCAAGATCAGCATCTTGAGCTGGAAATTCATCATTATTACAATTAATTCGCTGAGTATTGTTATAACACTCTCCTACCCCTGTATCATTTATTAACCCAAGCGCTTTGGGTGTTACATCAATAAATACGGTATCTGTGTCGGTGCGCCCTTTTAAGTCCATAACTTGTACTTCAAAGCTAAGCGTTGCATTTAAATCAATATCAGAGGCAAAAAAGCTGGCAGTACATGACTGTGATTCAATCAGGGTTTCTGTATTACCGGTAAGTTGTTGCCACTTACATTGATAAGATTGAGTTGCCGCTTCACTGGCTGTGGCATCTAAAATAACCTTATCAAACTCTTCTACTGTTTGATTAGCGCCTGCATCGGCAATAATCACTTGAGCTGTTTTATTAAGGGTCATATCAAATTGTGATGCAGATACCCCACCTTCATCATCTGTTACGGTGAGCTGCCATTTTAAGTTGGTGTTATTTTCTAATAATGGATGAGGAAAACTAAGCGTTGGATTGCTATAGCTATCAATTGTTAAATCCGGCCCTGACAATAATTGCCACAAATAACTGCTAATTTCGCCATTTTCATCGGGGTCTGTGGAAGTTAAACCACTAAGGGTTACAGTATCCTTATAAACTGAGGGCAAGTTTGCAGGAGCAACTTGAGTAACAACAGCAAGAGGAAGCTGATTATTAGAGGCAATGAAAACACTCAAGTCGTCATTCACTAAACTGCCATCTGAGGTTTGATAGCTAACTCTTAATACCAGTTCACTGTCAGACTTTACATCTGGTGCAGTAATGGTTTGTTCAGCCCCTTCAAGCGGAAACACATCTATAATAGGGCCACTTACACGCTGCCAAGTAAATGTACCATCTGCAGGAGAGCCTTTTGCAGAAATAGTAAACTCTGATTTTTCTACAACTTGGAGATCGTTACCTGCAAATACTGATGTTTTTATATCACTGTTATCAGCACCGCCTCCCCCTCCGCATGCAGCCAAAAGCAAGCATGACATAAGTGGTATTAACGAAATTGCTCTCATACTCAGCACCTTTTTGTCTTAAAATTATCTAATAAAACTATTAAGCAAAAAAAATGCCATTATAAATTATAAATAGCTATCTTGATGAATACGAACAAATAATTTAGTGCCAACTTTACTGTAATCTACTTTATATTCGCGGCCATCTAAGGATTGAATAAACAACAATTGTTTTTCTTCGCTAAATACATCAGCACTAGTAATATAAACAACGTCGAGGTAACGCTCTTTTGCATCTCGGCGGTTTTTTGGCAGTTCTTCTTTAAATGGCTCAAGACCATTACCTGTTACTTTAATTTTAGGGTGAGTCTCACCATTAACAATCACTAAATCTAGTTTTCTGTCTTTATGTATTATGGTGTTTCGACCACTTTTAATGAAAGATCTGTCTTGGCTCATAGTTATTCCTAATCCCGCAGTGAGTGCTTATATTATTATTCACACTGCGACTTTATAAACTGAGAGGGATCGCGCTTCCATTTATTTAAATTTGCGCTAAATTCCCAAATATCACTTTCTATTACACTCGCTGGTAACAGTAAGTCATACCCTGTTAAAAGCTGAAGATGTTTAGCCCTATTAGCAAACATTGCTATAAGCCCATTATAGTCAATTCCTTTTTTTGACCTATATTTATTATCTTCAACTAACCATTCTGATGGGCAATGCCCATTTTTGCAATTTTTTTGAACAACTTGCATAAAGAAATGTCGCTGCTCTATCAACAATTTACCCGCAATTCTTGGAGCTAAAGCAGACAAGAATGAATCTATATCATTTAACTTAATACCAATCGCATTAAGCTCAAGGTAATCAATGCCATTATCAACCTTAGGTATACCACAATGGTGAAAATTCTCTGGGTGTATATGCCATTGTCCATACTTATGCTGATATATTAATTGCTGCTCAGTTAAAATAATACTATAAAAAGGTTCTTGTGTTTTAAAAAAGCCAATTAAAATTGCAGCAATACATAAACTTACTAAAAAAATTTCGATAATACTTATTTCGCCTGGGCGTAATAAATTAAACAGCATGATAATAATCAAGCCAATGCTGCCGACCACTAATATTTCAATTCCATTTTTAGCGCCTTGCGCTCGGTATTTTAGTATTTGTTTATTTATATTAGCCATACTGAAAAAACGCCATATAAAATATAAACATAATAATAGCCCACAATACTAACTTTCTCAGCGTTAAACAGCGTTTGCATGATGTTTTAAAACTCATCAATTAACTCCCATTATTACTGTTAAATATGCGCAATGACTAAGTATCAGTTATTTTTACGCTTAACGCACAAATTAATGAGATACATAACCGCCTTTTTTTGTCCTGATTTCGTACAATACTTATAATCTATTTTCAGGTATGAAAACAATGCACTCTAAACAATCAGGTAAAGCCTTATTTCCATTTATTATTTCGTTACTAATAATTTTTAGCGTTTATTTGTATTTTCCCGCATCACAGGGCGAACAAGCCAATTACTCGGCAATGACAACGCAAGTCTCTGCCCACACGGTAAGATCGCAAGAAAACGCAATTATGATTGAAGCCATTGGCAGTGCTCGTGCTAATCAGGCTATCTACATTAAAAGCGCCCAAAACGATTATGTCACTAGCATTTACTTTGAAGATGGCGACTTGGTCAGCAAAGGACAAAAATTAGTACAACTGCAAAACCAACAAGAACAATTTGCAGTAAAAGAACTTAGCATTAATTTACAAGAAGAAAAACGTCAATTAGCCAGACTGACCGAGCTTTCTCGCTCGCAAGCGACGGCCAAGTCATTGCTTGAAGAACAACTCGCTCGCGTTGATGCCAGCGAAGCACAACTTGAAAGTGCTAAAACCAAACTCAATGAAATGGCCATCACCGCGCCTTTTTCTGGGTTACTGGGGAAACGCGAAATATCGGTGGGTGCGTATATTAATAATAGTACTGTGATCACAACCCTCGATGACATTAGTATTATAAAAGTTGATTTTAAAGTGCCTGAAAAGTATTTAGCTCAACTGAAAAACGGCATGATTGTTCGCACTCAAAACGATGCTTACCCTGATCAAACCTTCAGCGGTAAAGTAACCCATATAAGCTCACGTATCGACTCAATCACTCGCAGTGTAGAAGTAACAGCAAGTTTTGCTAATAAATCAGGTTTACTTCGCCCAGGTATGTTGCTTAAAACTGCACTAGAGCTAAGCAGTAACCAAGCGCTGATGGTGCCTGAAAAGGCCATTATTCCTCTGCAAGATAAGCATTACGTTTTTCAAATTGAAGATGGCATAGCAAACCGTAAAGAAGTACATGTTGCAAGTAGAAATAATGGCTGGGTTGCGATAGACAAAGGGTTAAGTAATGGCGAGCAAATTGTTACCGAGGGAATAATTAAAATTCGCTCAGGTAGTAAAGTAAGCGTTAAGGGGTAACACGTGAAAATTACCGATACTAGCGTCAAACGCCCCGTTTTTGCGATTGTTATTAACTTACTGTTACTCACATTTGGCTTAGTTGCTTTTAGCATGTTGCCTTTGCGAGAGTATCCAGATATTGAAACACCAATTGTAAATATTAGTACTGAATATACCGGTGCATCTGCCGAAATTATTGAAACAAAAATAACGCAAGTTATTGAAAACCGTATTTCGGGCATTGAAGGTATTAAAAGTATTAACTCATCGAGTCGTAATGGCCGCTCAAACATTACCATTGAGTTTAATATTAGCCGTGACATAGACGATGCCTCCAACGATGTGCGTGAACGTGTAGCGCGTGCACTTGATAGCCTACCCGAACAAGTACGTCCTCCTGAAGTATCAAAATCAAATAGTGACGAAAGCCCTATCGCGTGGTTTGTACTTAACAGCGAAACCATGGATTCATTGCAACTTTCTGATTATGCACAGCGTTTTATTGTAGATCGATTAGCCGTTGTTGATGGCGTATCGAATGTGCGCATTGGGGGGGAGCGAAAGTATGCCATGAAAGTATGGCTTAACCGCCAAGCGATGGCCGCCCGTGGTATTACCTCCAGTGATATTGAGCAAACACTGCGTAGTGAAAATGTAGAACTTCCGGCCGGTGAAATTGAATCAGTTGATCGTGATTTTACCGTTCGCACTGCCCGCAGCTATAAAAACCAACGTGATTTTCAAAACCTAGTTATTAAACGAGGTGAAGATGGTTATTTAGTGCGTCTAGGCGAAGTGGCTGACGTAAAACTAGAAGCCGCCGATGATGAAAGTTTATTCCGAGGTAATGGCCGTAATATGATTGGTATGGGTATTGTTAAACAAGCCAAAGCCAATACCCTAACTGTGGTTGATAACGCCCGCAGTGAACTGGAAAAAATAAAACGTAATTTACCTGAAGGCACCACCATAGAAGACAGTTATGATTCTTCGGTATTTATTAAAGAGTCAATTAATGAGGTTTATAAAACTTTAGCAATTTCTATGGGGTTAGTCGTGCTTATTATCTTTATATTTTTAGGTAACATTCGCGCCACTCTTATTCCCGCGGTCACAGTACCGGTCGCCCTAGTCAGTAGTTTCATGTTTTTATTAGCAATGGGTTATTCAATTAACTTATTAACTCTACTAGCACTGGTGTTAGCAATAGGCTTAGTGGTCGATGATGCCATTGTAATGCTAGAGAATATTCACCGCCGTATTGAACTTGGTGAACCGCCTTTATTGGCAGCTTATCGCGGCGCACGTGAGGTGGGCTTTGCAATTATAGCCACCACCTTAGTGCTTATATCCGTGTTTGTACCATTAGTGTTTATGGAAGGACGAATTGGCGCACTATTTACAGAGTTTGCTATGGCAGTAAGTGCTGCCGTGTTTTTCTCTAGTATCACTGCGTTGACACTCTCTCCGGCGCTGTGTTCAAAAGTGTTAAAGGCCTCTGAAAAAGAAAGTAAGTTTAGCCAAGTTATGGACCGTTTTTTTACTAAATTAGAAAATGGATACCGTAACGCTTTAGCGTCAAACATGACCCGTAAATGGGGCTTAATGCTGAGCTTAGTTTTGGCTGGGTTTGTTAGTTATTCATTATTTTTACAAATACCTTCAGAGCTCACGCCAAAAGAAGATCGTGGCACCTTCTTTGTGCTTATGAATGGCCCTGAAGGGGCAAGTTATGAAAATAACGCAGCTAATATGGCAAAAATTGAAGAGCGCTTGATGCCTTATTCTGAATCTGGCGAACTAAGTCGAGTGCTTGTTCGAGTCCCAGGCTGGGGTGGCAGTGGCGGCGTGGCTATTGTTGGCATGGCTGACTGGGATAAGCGCAAACGCTCAACATGGGAAGTCATGGATGAAATAAGCGGCAAAATGCAAGAGGTCACCGACGTTCGTGCATTTGCTATTATGCGCCGTGGTATTGGCGGAGGTGGTTCATCTCGCCCTATTGAATTTGTTTTGCAAGGTAATGATTATGCTCAACTTGCCGATTGGCGAGATAGAATTATTAAACGCGCTGAGAAAAACCCTGGATTAGTGCGTATTGATCATGATTATAAAGAAACCTTCCCTCAGTTTTTAGTCAGTATTGATAAAAATAAAGCCGCTGATTTAGGCGTATCAGTCTCTGATGTGGGTCGTACACTTGAAACCATGCTTGGCCAACGCCGTGTAACCACCTTTATTGACCGCGGTGAAGAATACGATGTAATTTTAAAGGGCACAAAACAAGACTTTGCCAACCCGACTGATATTTCAAATATTTACCTAAAATCACGTAGCGGAGAACTTGTTCCTCTTGATAGCCTTATTAGCTTAAAAGAAGAAGCCACCGCCTCGCGTTTAAACCGCTATAACCGAATGCGTGCAATTACTTTAAGTGCCAACCTCGCAGATGGTTACACGCTAGAACAAGCACTAAACTTTTTAAACAAGGTTGCCACAGAGGAAAACGACATTGATGGTGCCATTGACTATAAAGGTGAGTCGCAATTGTTTTATGAAGGTGCCTCAGCCATGACCTATGTGTTTGTGCTGGCATTAACCGTGACCTTTTTAGTACTGGCAGCTCAGTTTGAAAGTTTTATGCATCCATTTGTTATTATGTTAACTGTGCCACTTGGTTTAATGGGTGCCATGTTTGGGCTGTGGAGTATGGGGTTAACGCTTAATATATACAGCCAAATAGGTATTGTTATGCTCATTGGGTTAAGTGCTAAAAACGGTATACTGATTGTTGAATTTACCAACCAGTTACGTGATAAAGGCGTAGAATTTAGTGAGGCCATTTTACAAGCGGCTACACAGCGTTTACGCCCTATTATTATGACTTCCCTAACAACGGTTATGAGTGCCGTACCTTTGGTGTTGGCTTCCGGTCCAGGCTCGGAAAGTAGAATGGTAATTGGTGTGGTGGTATTTACTGGCGTAACGGTGGCAACCATACTAACTCTGTTTGTGGTGCCAGCCGCTTATTACGCACTAGCGCGAAATACACAATCACCTGAGTTTTTACAACAAAAACTTGATAAGCAAGCCGCTGAAAAACCGCTTAAAGAGATCTAAGTTACTCAGAGCGTCGTAACTAGATGTTACGGCGCTTTATTCAGTGCACATATCCCTAACAATTGAGGAAGTACTTATGAGTTCGACCACACAAGTAGCAACACTCGGCGGCGGCTGTTTTTGGTGTATTGATGCAGCATTTAGGCGTGTAAAAGGTGTACTCAGTGTTTGCTCTGGTTATACTGGTGGACATACTGATAACCCAACTTACAAAACTATTTGCACTGGTAACAGTGGCCATGCAGAGGTAATTAAGGTTGAATTTGATGCCAGTGTTATCAGCTTTGAAACCTTACTCGCGATGTTTTTTACCCTACACGATGCCACACAACTAAATCGCCAAGGTAACGATATAGGCACTCAATACCGCAGCGTTGTGTATTATCATAATGAGCAACAACAAGTACAAACACAGGCAGTTATTGCAGAGCTGCAAAGTCATGTTAGCGAACCTATAGTGACTGAGGTGAGCCCAGCAACCACTTTTTACCCCGCAGAGCACTACCATCAGGACTATTACAATGAAAATCCTGAGCAGGGCTATTGCAGTATTTTAATTGCACCCAAATTACATAAGTTTGAAACCGAATTTAGCGAGTTTTTATCGGAATAAAGTGCTTTTAATAAATAGCCCAGCAATAAGCTGGGCTATTTGTTCCTTGGCAACTAGGATAAGTGACTAAAACTGATAATTTGCCCCTACAAAGAAAGTTCTTCCTGCGCTGTTATAACCTAATAGCTTACCACTGGCAGCAAAGCCCGTCGCAGCAGTAAAATATTCTTTATCAGTAATATTCTCTATTCGAGCAGCTAACGACAAATTATCTAGCAACTGGTAATTGGCTGCTATATTAAATACCGTATAAGCAGCGAGCTCCGAGTCATAATACGCAATCGAAGGACGCGATGAGCGATATTGCATATCCAAGCTGGCATCAAAATCACCCCATGTTTTAGCGAGTTGATAATTAAACGATTCAGAAGGTCTACGTGGTAAATCGGTATTCGTTTTTTCATCTGTAGCGTCTAAAAAGCTAAAATTAACCGAGTGTTCAAAGCCTAGCGCTGAAAACTCTGCCGACAGCTCAAATCCCTGCATAGATACTTTATCTATGTTAGTGGCAATATATTTACCTGAGTCTGCATCATAATTATTACTAATCAAATTATTGATACGGTTATCGAAAATAGCAATATCATAACGGCCCCATTGGGTTTCTAAAGTTATACCAAGCTCATTATTTAAGGCTTCTTCAGGTTTAATATTATTGTTTGGTAAATAGTACGGGCTGTTAGTCACAAACGCATTGATTAACGAAGGAGCTCTAAATGCAGTACCGTGATTTAAACGTAGTGTTACATAGTTATTTGCTTTGTAACCAAGTCCTGTACTGTAAGTGTTTGCACGGCCATGGAAGTCATAATCATCGGTTCTAACAACCGCATTTGCTAACCATTTGTTATGGCTATAAAACGCGCCTATAAACAACGCCTTATTATCGCGTTTTTCTTCTGATGACGTTGCTGACGAGTTTGATAAATCCTCAGATAAATAATTAAAGCCACCCGATATATCAAGTTCTTCAGTAAGGGTATAAAGCCCTCGATATTCAAACTCAACACGCTCTGTGCTATACACTTGCTGCACATCGGTACCTGTTTGGGTATTTTCTTCTTGCGAAACGCTCACCGAAGTACTTTGGCTATATATATCTGAGGCTTTGTTCCAGCCTAGCTTAGCGGTGTAATTTTCAAAGTCGTAGGCATCGTTACCCCATGCATTATCATATTGTGCTTCGCCTTCGCTATACTGAGATTGCAGGCTCAATTGGCCTAGTTCAGCAAGCTCATAAGCTAAATTAAAGCCAATGTTTTTATTTTTGTAGCCATCATCATCATGATCTTTTGTGTACTCAGCCGCTGGATCTTTGCCAGTAACATCAAAACCATCCGTCTCTTCGTAGCCTAAATTATAATTAAAGCTAAGCGCCTCTTTTACAAGCCCACCAGCAAGCTGATAATTACTGTAGCTATGGCTGCCTAAAGTAGCCGAAAGCGAGTTATTTGAGGCTTTACGGGTGATAATATTAATTACTCCGGCTACCGCATCAGAGCCATAAATAGCAGCTCTTGCCCCTTTAATAACTTCAACACGCTCGATACTGTTAACTGGAATATTCGTCAGTGACACACTACCTGAACTTGCATCGCTCACTCTTACACCATCAACCAGTACTAAGGTATATTTAGCGCTGGCCCCGCGAAAAAATATATCTGCCTTTTGACCTAAACCGCCGTTACGGACAATATCTATCCCAGCTATGGTATTTAATATTGCAGGTAAGTCTCGATAATTCGCTTTTTCAATATCTGCGCGGTCGATAACTGCCACACTTGCTAATACATCATTTATAGGTTGTTCAAATTTATTAGCGGTTACTGTTATTGTTTCGATTGATTGTTCTGCAGCAGATACAGAAATAGATAGTACAGCCGAAATGGCCACACCCAGTGCGGTTTTATTTAACATCATGTCCCCTATCTTTGCCCACCGCAAAGATGTTAGTAAGTAAGATTAAATCAAGGCCGGTCTCCGGACTCAGTTACCATAATTTAATACAGCATAACTTTACCGTTGCGGGGGCAGTGTTGGGATTGACTTCATCAATGAAAACGCACCAACTTCCCGATTATCCTACTAAAAAAATCACACCATTGAAGTGTTTAGCAAGCACCTTGAAAATAGGCTGCTATTGTTATCTGTTTACTAAAAAAAGTCAACGGACGTCTAAACATCTAAAAATCCAAAGATTCAAGATTCATGGTTCGGGGTTCGGGGTTCGGGGTTCGGGGTTCGGGGTTCGGGGTTCGGGGTTCGGGGTTCGGGGTTCGGGGTTCGGGGTTCGGGGTTCGGGGTTCGGGGTTCGGTAATTATCATAGTTCCAAAAATAAAAAGCCAAACAATATAACTTGTTTGGCTTTATACGCATTCCTTTGAGCTCAGCACCTATACAGCCATGCTCGAGGCAATAAATTAATCGCGGAAGTTTTTAAACTGAAATGGTTGACCTAAATCTGCCGTGCGTACAACTTGCATAGCCGCTTGTAAGTCATCACGCTTTTTACCTGTTACGCGAACTTCTTCACCTTGAATGGCCGCTTGTACTTTTACTTTAGAGTCTTTGATGGCTTTTACTACTTTTTTAGCCATGTCTTTTTCGATACCCTGTTTAAGTGCAACGTTACGAAAAACATTTTTGCCCGCACGAGAAATATCTTGTAGCTCTAAGCTTGCAACATCCATCCCACGTTTAGAGATTTTACTCGCTAAAATATCAAATAACTGCATTACCTGAGCATCTGCTTCAGCTTTTAATTTAATTGTTTTATCGTTTAGCTCTATTGATGCATCAACGCCTCTAAAATCAAATCGCGTTTCTAGTTCACGGTTGGCGTTATCAACCGCATTTTTTGCTTCGTTCATTTCTACTTCAGATACAATATCAAATGAAGGCATAGCGTTCTCCTAACTATCTAATCTTAATTTTATGCCGCAATTATAACGTTAAAATGATAAATCTTTACATTTTTCTGCATTTTGTTCAGGTGCGATACTAAATTAGTTTGATATACTGAGGCTTCTTTTTTATACGATTTTAGGAATTTTCGTGACAAGGCGTGTTTACCAAGCAATTTTTTTAATTAGTATTGTTGCGTTTACCTTCTTATTTGCTAAAGAGGTAAAGGGCGCGGCAAACTTATTTCCGCATGTTGATAAAGTAGCGCATTTTGGTATCTTCTTTTTACTTGCCATTATTATGGATAAAGCGTTTAAACTCCCATTATATGCACAAATACTATTACTCGCTGGTTACGGTGCAGCAATAGAAATTATGCAAGATAGCCTTCCTTACAGACAAGCATCACTGGTCGATTTTGTTGCCGATTTTATTGGTGCAGCGAGCTACTTTTTAGCTAAAGCCCTGTTAACACTGCGTAAAAAGAAGCATTATGGCTAACATACTTGTTGTAGGTGATGGCGCTATTGGCTTGTTATTTAGCCATTTTTTAGCCAAGCATCACGCTATATATATACTTACTCGAAAAGGCACAGTTAATACTCGCTTTTACAGCCACAGTAACGCTGCGTCTGAAAAAATTAACGCCACTTTTATCTCACAAGAGCAGTTATCTCAAACTCCTGAATTTGATATTGTTTTATTCACGGTAAAAGCGTTTGCAGTGCAACAAGCCTATGCTCAAGTAAAACCTTATCTAGGCAATAATACCCATATTATACTGAGTCATAATGGCATGGGTAATGTTGAACAATTAAATGAACAACTAACAAAGCAGCAGTCGTTGTACTTTTTAACCACCAGCATAGCTGGATTTAAGTCAAACCCTAATATTGTGCAGCATACCGGAAACGGGCAAAGTGTATTAGGGGGCTATAATCAACTAGCTATTCAAAATATTCAACAGCTTAGTGCGCAATTACACACTATTCCGCAGTTAATTGTCAGTAACAATATTGAACAACTACGGTTTGAAAAGCTACTGGTTAATATTGCAATAAATCCATTAACCGCTCACCACAATATAAAAAATGGTCAGTTACGTGCACCGCAATACAGTAGTGCAATTATTAATTTATTAGCTGAGGCGTGCCACATTGCAACCGCGCTAAAACTCAATATTAAGCTTATAGATGCCCTAGAGCGGGCTTACAAAGTAATGAGTTTAACTGCCGAAAATTACTCTTCGATGCATCAAGATGTAATGCACAATAGACAAACAGAGATCATGGCTATTTGTGGCTATATAAGTGAGCAAGGAAAACTACACCATATTGCAACACCTTATAATGACGCCTTACTTGCTGAAATTTTGGCAAAAAAAAGCGCGGAATAAATCCGCGCATTTAGGGTCTGTTGACCTTTCAAGGTTAAATTTGCAGCAGTCTGTTTGGTATTTAGGTAAGGCAGAGCCTATGTGGTGTGGTTATTCCCCATAAATAGGCGATAACGCAGCATCAATGCCAAACAGGCGCTGCCCGAAGGGTTCTGCCTAGGGGCGATTTACTCTTTGTTGCTCGATTTTTACTTAACCCACTAGGTTACAAACCTCGCGCCGCGATTAAACCGCCCCTAGTTTGAACAAATTATAATCCGCAAAGGTCAACAGACCCAATATCTTAAGCCATCAAGGACGATATACTTTTACGGTGTTAAAGCCTTCTTCGTGAAGAATAAGCGCTTGTAATTGGCTCATTACTCCTTTTTGGCAATATAAGTAATAATCTTTGCCTTTAGGTAAATCGCCAAACTTTGTTGCTAAGCGGAAAAACGGTAAGTGGATAACTTCAATACCTTCAATTTCCAGCGGCGCCGCATCTTCTTCTTCAGGCGAGCGAATATCAACAACAACCGCTCCTTCAGGTAACTCTGTAACTGATTCTGCCTCTTTAAGCTCTTGCTTAGCCTCAACATCAATATCGCGCACATCCATAACACGGGCGTTATCAATAACGGTATCTAACACATCAAAGTCAAACTTTTCTTCTTCTGCTTTAATCACTTCAATTTTGGCTTTAACTGTCGGCTTTTTAGAGATCACACCGCAGTATTCAGGCATCGTCTCTGCCATTTCTGCAGTGCCTATTTGGCGCGCTATATTGATGATTTCTTGCTTATCATGTTGGATAAGTGGGCGTAAAATGAGCGTTTCGGTTACGCGGTCAATCACACTTAAGTTAGCTAAGGTTTGACTAGACACCTGACCTATACTTTCACCCGTAACCAATGCTTGAATATTTAGTTTTTCAGCGACGGCACTACCCGCTCGCATCATCATACGTTTAAGGACAACGCCCATTTGGCTGTTCTCAACGTTTTCTAAGATTTCAGCAACCACTGGCTCAAAATCAACAGTAATAAACTTAACTTTGTGAGTAGAGCTGTATTGTTTCCATAGATAGTAACTCGCTTGTTTAACCCCAATTTCATGAGCAGCGCCACCTAAATTAAAGAATAAAAAGTGCGTGCGAGCACCTTTACGGATCATTTGATAACTGGCAACGCCAGAATCAAACCCACCAGACATAAGCGATAATACATCGTCTTGTGTTGGCAGTGGAAAGCCCGCCATTCCTAAATGCGTTTGCGTTACTATGTAGGCTTTTTCGTCTTTAATTTCTAAACGAATCGTTACTTCTGGGCGACTTAGCTTTACTCGAGCCCCTTCAACATGTTGATTAAGCCCGCCACCAACGTAACGCTCTAGCTCAGTTGAAGTAAAATCATGTTGACCTATGCGCTTAGCACGGACACAAAAGGTTTTACCAATAATAGTGTGACCAACTAGCTCAATAGTTTTTTGATAAATGTCATCAATCGTTTTAAAGTCTGTTTCAGTCACTTCAATAAACTGCACGATGCCAGGTATACGTTGTAAGCTGTCGATAAAATCAAGGCGAGTTTGAGCATCGTCAAGTTTTGTTACAACTGAAATGTTATCCCAGTTATTACGTACCTGTACTTTTTCGTCAACACGACGCAATACAATTTTAATGTTATTTTCTAACACTTTAGTAAAGCGTTTACGGACTGAACGGCTTTTAATGGCTATTTCAGGGTGAAGTTTGACGATAAATTTAAGCATAGTTTAACTCTTAGACTGCGGGAATTCGCGCACCCAGGTATTGGGCGCGGCGGATTATAGCAAAAAATTTAGCGCCTAGGAACTAACCAACTTAACGGGCTTAAGGATTCTGGGGAGCAGCATTTGCTAAAAGTGCGTACTTGTCTCTTAACTGATTAATTTTATTTGCGCTTTTTTCGGTGCTGTAGGCTTTAAATAAAGTCAGTACTTTTACAATACCAGGGTAAATATCTTGCTCAACCAGCACACCACTAAGCCTTCTTGCTTTCATATAGGGTGTCCAAAAGCTGACCGTTAATTTTAACGTATGAGCAAGTTCGATAGCATCTTGTTCATCAATAGCAATAATTTCGCTGTCGCGTAAGGCCAAAATGATGTTACGCACCTGCTCAAGTAACTCTTGCTGAAAATCAATGTAACCCTGTTTTAAATGACTATCGCGAGCGAGAATATCGCCAAGGTTGTCGTAAAAAAAATGATAGCGCCACATCAATTCAAATAGCGAATCTAAATAAGGACCTAGGTGTTCAAAAGCATCGTCGCCTTGATCGACCGGCTTAAAATGAGTACTTAAATGGTCACGATAAAGTGCAAATATATGGCGAATAATGTCTTCTTTATTTTTAAAGTGGTAGTACAGATTACCCGGACTCATACCTAAACTCGATGCGATATGATTAGTAGATATTGCTCTTTCACCATGTTCGTTAAACAATGAAATACTGGTTTGAATTATTTTATCCTTGGTATTCATATACTCATTACTCAATTTTCGAAAATACGATGCTGCATTAAAATAATCCGCCTAGTATAAACAAATCATTGCATTTGTAACACTGCGCAGCTGCAGTTATATACAATTTACTCACAAGGCTGCTTTGCACACTAAACACTGCTACACTACGGCTAAAAATAATAACACAGTAAATATTATGAAAGTGACCGCAATCTACCCAGGCACATTTGACCCTCTTACCAACGGCCACACTGATTTAATTCAGCGTGCGGCTAAAATGTTCGATACCGTTATTGTGGCTATTGCTCATAACCCAAGTAAAAAACCGTGTTTTACTTTAGAAGAACGCGTTGATTTAGCAAATGAGATTTTAAGCCATTTAGATAATGTAAAAGTCATTGGCTTTTCAGGGCTACTCGCCGATTTAGCCCGTGACCATAATGCTAATGTACTGATCAGAGGCATAAGAGCGGTTTCTGATTTTGATTACGAGTTTCAGCTCGCGAATATGAATCGCCGTTTAAACCCTGATTTAGAAAGCGTATTTTTAACGCCCGCCGAGCGCAATACCTTTATATCATCAACACTAGTAAAAGAAGTAGCACGCCATAACGGGGATGTGAGTGAGTTTGTTGACACCATAGTAATGAAAGCCCTGCAGTCAAGGCTTGGGAAAACTAAGCATTAAACACAACACCTAGCGTATCGTTACATTACGCTAGGTAGCTTCGCTCTTGATGGAAACAGAACGTTCTTAAGCCTCACTAAGCCCAAAAAATCTTTATTGATAAATAGTGCCAATGCCATTATAAGATCAAATAGAATAACGCCAAACCCATATGCAGCCCAAAACCACCAATAATCAATGTTTCCTTTAACTTGAACATCATAATGCATCCCCAAAAATAAACAGGTATTAACACCCAACCCCAGAATTAAGTAATAAAAAGCAATAGGTGTATTTTGCAACGTGATTTTTCGCCACAAAAAAAGTGTAAAAATAGTTGTGAGATCAAATATGAAATAATCTTTATAAGTTGAAGTTTCGAGGCTTAAAAATGCACTTAGAAAATAAGAAATCATCATTATCAATGAAATATGCAGCAAGCTTTTATCTTGTTTATTAATGCTCGAAGAAAGATTATATAGAAAAGCGATTAAAAATAGCCACAAAATAAAATTACCTAAATTCTCGCCAACTTTAACAAGTAGCCATAATAAATCTGTCATTATGGGCTTTTAAACTCAGCGCGTGATCTAAATAAACGACCTTTAAGTTTCATTAGCCCTAAAAAGTCTTTATTGATAAAAATAGTAATAATCATTAGTAAATCAACAACATTAACCCCCATAGAGTACAGGCTCCACAACCACCAAGGATCTGAGTTCCAGTTTATATAAAGATCTATGTAAATAGCATACGTTAAACAAGCATTAATCAATAAGCCACTAACAATATAGTTTTTAGCCACATCGCTTTCAAAGCTTGAAGCTTTTGTTATTATAAAAATAATACAAACTGTAGCGAAATCAAAAAAAATCCAGTTAAGGTAAACGTTTTTGAAAACTAAAAGGAAATCACCAATAAGGTAAGAAAAGAACATGATTGTGGCTAAATAGACCAAAGATTTATTTAGCGTATTTATACTCGATACCAAAGCGTACAACATGGCCATTAAAAAGCCCCACTGTATAAATGCATCGATATAATCTGCTAAAAATAAGTCTACATAATACATTTATTGGATTTTGTTAAGCTCAGTCGTTTTGAATAATGAAATGAGTTTACTTTTAAGGGTGTGTAAGCCAAGGAAATCACGGTCTACTATTAAAGCGACAATCATAATCAGATCAATAATGTTTACACTGAAGGTGTAGATATCCCAAAAAAGCCAAGGTTCTTTATTTTGATATACATTCAAATCTAAGTACATGAGGGAAAAGAAAAGTGAATTTATTGCAAGACCCACAATTAAATACAAAAAAGAGGGTGTCGTTTTTCTTAACATAGCCATAGCTATTAGCAAGCAAAGAATGGTAAAAATATCATAGATAGCCCAATCTAATAAAACCGCAGTTTTAATTGATAGCCAAGTAAAAAAATAGTCTGAAAGAGTATAAGAAACCATCATAATAAATGAACTGAGTAATAAAGTTGTATTTCTTTTTACGTTTAAAGTATAGACAAAGACATTAAAAAAAAATGCCATTAAAAAGCCCCACATTGTAAACGCTGAAAGCGAGAAAAAACCAAAAAACTCAGTTAAAAACATTTAAAACCTTAATTAATTATTTAGGTTTGATAGGTACAATACCGCCGCCACGACGAAGTTCTGCACCAGCAGCACTCATTGCCTCTTGAGATATACTAACTGTATCAGATTGTAGGGTTTTAGGGCTAGCAGTTTGTTCCATTGCAGGCTTTAATTGTTGCGTTTTATTATATGCTTGCATTTGTACTTGGCTATTAGCTGAAATTTGCATGTGATTAATCCTTATGAGTATTAAATTTTTATTATTGGCGCAAATTTAAATCACACCATCTGGAGCAGTTACTAAATAACTTCTGTAACGTATTGCCTTCGTTGATTAATTGACTCAACAACACACTACAGAACTATAAATGCAACCGATATGCCAACTTTAAATTCATAGCATATTAATTTAAAACATCACTTTATTTTACTCAAAAAAAAACGCATCGGGGTCACCGTGCGTTTTTTATCCTAGGGATTGCTCAAGCCACGTTTTTACAAGGGATCTCCATGCTATTACTTGGCTTTAACATATATTCCATTGCGACTTCATCACAGTTTTCTTTACGTAAACATAACTCACAATCTTTCATGACTTTTTCAGGTAGGCTCTCTTTATTACAGAAACTAAACCGCTGATTTTCGAAAAAGTCAGGTACACGAGTCAGAACGATGACACGATTGAGTGCCAATTTTTTGGCTTTTACTAATAAATGTTCTACCAGCTCTCGCCCTTGCCCTGTTACCCCGCTTTTAGGGTCAATACCTAAAGAGCGTATTTCAGCTAATCCGGTGTCGTAAATGTATAATGAAGCACAACCTGATACCTGCCCATTAATCTCTGTCACGGCAAATTCATTAATTGAGTGCACCATGTCACTTTTAGCGCGCGGTAAGTTTTCGCCGACTGTTGCCCAATGTTGCACGAGTTTAGCGATTACTTCCACGTCATCTAGGTTTGCATCACGAACTGTTATTTGCTGTTTTTTTTTCGCGTCTTTAACCGCTTTACTTACTTGTTCTAATGAGGTTCCGCCAAGTGCTTGACGTGCTTTAATACAAGCATCAATTTCAAGTACCGGATACACGTCATCTTCAAACACTGGGTTTACTGATTTATACTGCTCAAGTGAAAGCTCCTCTAACGTTTTACCTTCACTAATGGCTAATTGCACCAATACCCCAACAATATGATGCCCTTCTCTGAACGGCACACCTTTGGCTACCAAATAATCAGCAAGCTCGGTTGCATTCGCGTGGCCACCTTTTGCCGCTGCTAAAGTTTTGTCTGCTTTAACTGTTACACCCTTAATACACGCTTGCGCCATATGAATACACGCAAGCCACGTTGGCATAGCGTCAAAAATGCCTTCTTTGTCTTCTTGCATGTCTTTATTGTAGGCAAGCGGCAGTGCTTTTAGAGTCATCATCATTGCACTAAACGCACCAAACACCCGTCCTGTTTTGCCACGAATAAGCTCTAGTGCATCAGGGTTCTTTTTCTGCGGCATCAAAGATGAGCCCGATGTAACATTATCAGCCAGTTCGATAAACCCAGCTTCTCCTGAGTTATAAAAAATCAAGTCTTCAGACATGCGCGATAAGTGGATCATAGAGATAGACGCACAGCTTAATAGCTCAACCACAAAATCACGATCAGATACACCATCAAGACTATTTTTGGTCGCGCCTATAAACCCTAACCCTTGCGCAAGTGCATGACGGTCAATAGGATAGGCAGTTCCCGCAAGAGCGCCACTGCCTAATGGGCAATAGTTCATTCGTGCTTGGGCATCTTGCAACCGGCTTTCATCACGCTCTAACATTTCTACATAAGCCATACACCAATGGCTAAATAACACGGGCTGTGCACGCTGTAAGTGGGTGTAGCCTGGCAATATTGTGCCTAACTCACGCTCAGCAAGGGCAACAAATTCAGCTTTTAATTGTGCAATCGCTTTTAAAATGTGATCGGCGGTATCGCGACACCATAATCTAAAGTCGGTAGCAACTTGGTCGTTACGACTGCGTCCAGTGTGTAATTTTTTAGCTAAATCACCCACTTTTTCAATTAGCGCGGCTTCAACATGCGAGTGAATATCCTCAGCACCTGAGGTGGCAACAGCTTGTGGATCTGCTTTTACCTCTTCAAGTAATTCATATAATGCCGATACCAGCTTTTGGTGTTCGTCATTAGATAACACGTTCACTTGTTCAAGTGCGCCAGCCCATGCAACAGAGCCAATAATATCTTGCTCTGCTAATTGATAATCGAAGGGAAGTGAATCGTTAAATTGTTTAAACGCTTCATCTGGACCCGTAGAAAAACGCCCGCCCCATAATGCCATGAAATCTCTCCAAACCCGATAATAGCCCCTTAATTCCAAGGGGCTTAAAAAATTACTTTTTAGCTAATGCTGAAATTCTGCTTGATAGTGAGAATAAACGAATAAAGCCTTCTGCGTGCGATTGGTCATAAACATCGTCTTCACCAAAAGTAGCAAAATCTTCGCTGTATAAACTGTTAGGTGATTTTTTCTGAACCGCTGTTACTTGCCCTTTGTAAAGTTTAAGTACCACTTCACCTGTTGCTAACGTAGAAAGCGCTTCTGCACCGGCTAAAATAGAATCTTTAAGCGGCGTAAACCAACGACCGTCGTAGACTAAATGCGAAAATTCACCACCGAGTACCTCTTTCCATTTACGGCTTGACTTATCAAGAACGAGCTCATCAATTGCTTGAAGCGCCGCCATGATCACTGTACCGCCTGGTGTTTCGTAACAACCGCGTGATTTCATACCCACTAAACGGTTTTCTACAATATCAACACGACCAACACCATGCGGGGCAGCTATGTCGTTTAGTTTAACTAAACAGTCGTAAGGCTTTAATTGTTCGCCGTTTACAGCAACCACTTCACCTTCTACAACTGATAAAGTGACATGCTCAGCTTTATCGGGCGCTTGCTCTGGTGAATTAGTCCAAGTCCATACTTGCTCACTTGGTTCACACCAAGGGTCTTCAAGCTCGCCGCCTTCATGGGAGATATGCCATGCGTTAGCATCGCGACTGTAAATTTTAGTTGCTGATGCAGAACACGGAATATCACGCTCAGCTAGGTAATAAAGCAATGATTCACGACTTGATAAATCCCACTCACGCCATGGCGCAATCACCTTTAAATCAGGAGCCAGTGCTGCAAAACATGACTCAAAACGTACTTGGTCGTTACCTTTACCCGTACAGCCATGAGAAAGTGCATCTGCCCCCACTTTACGGGCAATTTCAACTTGGGCTTTAGCGATGATTGGACGTGCCATAGAAGTACCTAGCAAGTAGGTTCCTTCGTATATAGAGCCTGTTTTAAGTGTTGGGTAAATGTAATCACTTACCATTTCATCTTTCAAATCAACCACGTAACATTCAGATGCACCCGATGCAATGGCTTTCGCTTCTACGCCTTCAAGTTCTTCTGCGCCTTGGCCAACATCGGCCACAAAGGCAATAACTTCACAGCCGTAGTTTTCTTTTAACCATGGCACGATAGCCGATGTATCAAGACCACCTGAATAGGCTAAAACGACTTTTTTAATTGAACTCATAGGTGTTCCTTAACAAAATTTGGATTTAATAATGTAACAAGCAGAGCATTTTGCGCATGCATACGATTTTCTGCTTGTTGAATAATTTTTGATGCGGGGCCATCCATTACCTCAGAGGTAATTTCAAACTCACGGTGTGCCGGTTGGCAATGTAATACCGTGGTAGCCCCGGTTTTTTTAAGTAATGCCTGATTTAATTGATAAGGCATGTATTTTTCTTTCACTTGCTCAAGCGGTGTGGTGTCTCCCATAGAAACCCAGGTATCAGCGTAAACTGTGTTAGCACCTACCGCAGCCTCAACTCTGTCACTTACCATCACAGACGCCCCATTCATTGCGGCAATTTGCTCCGCTTTTTTAAGAATTTGCGAATCGGGCGAACTGCCTTTTGGCGTCACAGCAACAAAATCAGTCCCTAGAGTTGCTGCAAGTAGCATCAGTGAATGCGTTACGTTATTGCCTTCACCTAAATAAGCCAACTTTAGCTGACTAACATCACCGTGCACTTCTTGAAGCGTTAAAAAATCAGCTAAGGCTTGGCATGGGTGATATAAATCACACAAACTATTAACCACCGGAACAGACGAATACTCACCTAAGGTAGTTAACGTACTGTGCTGATTGACCCGGGCAACAATACCATCAGCCCAAGTTGAAATATTCAAGGCGAAATCTTTTATTGATTCACGTGCCCCCATCGCGCCGTTTTGTTGATCAAGATAAACCGCATGACCTCCTAAACGGTTTATACCAATATCAAACGATAAACGCGTACGTAAACTTTGCTTTTCGAACAGAGTAACCACTGACTTACCAGCTAACACTTGGCTGTACTTTGCAGGGCTTTCTTTAATATCTTGCGCTAATTTTAATAAATTAAGGGCGCCTTGTTGGTCTAATTCTAGACCCGTTATAAAATCTTTAAACATATTCAACCTATGGTGTCACTTTAGTTCCGACGTGCTCGCCTTGCAGCAAAGCCGTTAAATTTTCTGGCTTTTGCCAGCTGGAAATGTACACACCGCGTCGTAAATGTTGGGCAGCGTGAAGACTGGTCTTAACTTTGACCTCCATCCCGCCCACAATTACTCCCTCTGCAATTAAAGTATCAATGTGTTTTGTGTCAAGTTGATGTAGTGGATGCTTATTCACATCAAGCACCGCTTCTACATCTGTCATAAAAATAAGTTCGGCGTTTAAATTACTCGCAATCGCGGCTGCTGCTTCGTCAGCATTAACGTTGTACCAAAGCCCTTGCTCATCAAAACCGATGGAGCTGACTATAGGTAAACGCCCGCCACTGAGTAATTCATTAATAATAGAATCATCATTACTATGGCATTGACCTACTTGCCCTAGCGCTTTTAATTTTTGTGATGCTGTTATTCCAGCTTCATATAAACTCAAGCCAACGGGTTTGTGCCCAGCAGTCATTGCTTGCGCCATTAATTGTTTGTTTGCTGTTCCCGCTAATGCTCCTACAATATAAGGCATCTGTTCTTTAGGGCTGATACGCAAACCTTGGTGTTTAGCACTGGCAAAACCGGCTTCTGCTAACCAATGGTCAACTAATGAGCCACCGCCATGAACAATGACAAATTGTGCATCATGTTGCTCATCAAGAACCTCAAAAAGCGCTTTAGCGGCATTTTCAGTATTGAGTACTGCGCCACCGAGTTTAATTACCCACGTTTTACTGCTCATTTAAACGCTCCTACTAAACCTGTAGTGTGAGGCAAACCCATTGACAAATTAATACATTGCAGAGCCTGACCAGCCGCCCCTTTTAGTAAATTGTCAATCGCTGCCATTACTATTAATTGTGAGTCTTGCTGCTGCCATGCAATATCAACATAGGGTTGTTTTGCTACCCCTTTAATGGAGGGAATTTTGCCACCAAGCAATCGAATTAACGGCTCATCTGCTAATACTTGATACGCTTTAGTTACTTGCTCACTGGTCACACCCGGTTTTAGCTGTACATAAATGGTTTCTAAAATACCGCGCGGGAAATTACCTAAATGAGGAGTAAATAACACGTTATGGCCAAGATACTGCTGTATCTCAGGCCCATGACGATGGTTAAACAAACCATAAGCAGCTAGCGATACTTCGCAAAAATGCGTGCCAATACTTGCTTTACGACCAGCCCCAGTTACTCCCGATACAGCATTAATAATAATCCGCTCATCACTAAGTAACCCAGCTTGCTGAAGAGGTTTTAATGCATTTAATGCGGCAGTTGGGTAGCAGCCAGCTACAGCAACTAACTGCGCCTTTGCAATGGCCTCACTATTCCACTCTGCAAGGCCATATGCAGCTTCATTAAGAAGTTCTGGATGTTGGTGTTCAAAACCATAATAAGTGACGTAATCTTCATTACTTTCAAGACGGTAACCACCCGAAAGGTCAAATACCTTTTTGCCCATCGCTAAAAACTGAGGGGCTAAATCAACACTTACTTTATGGTCAGTGCATAAACACACATAGTCTGCTGAATGAGCTATATCACTCAATGCACTCTCATTAAGTGGTTGCAAAGGTAAGTCAAGTAACCCTAAGTGCTCAGGGTATAATTCACTGAGCAATTTATGTTTATCTAAGCTTTGCGCTGATACATAACATGCTGATAATGTTAATGCTGGATGTTTGGCAACTAAGCTAGCCAATTCTGCGCCGCTGTAACCGCTGGCACCTATAATTACTACGTTCATTATTTACTCTTTATATAAAATTAGTGACTACATTCCATGTTATTTACTTACACTAGGTTGCAACCTAGCTAAACTGATTAAATTAATGAGTGATAACTATCGTCGTATTATTTTCATGGCGTAACTTTGATATATTTATGCTTAAAAAGTGAATTGATATTCATCATAAATACTTTTATATTGTTATGCAATTAAATTGAATACTTATTTTGGATTTTTTTATGTCTCTGCCGTCATTTATCTCGATGTATCAGCAATTGATTGCTGCCCCCTCTATTAGCGCTATTGAAGAGCATTTGTGTATGAGCAATAAAAGCGTGATTGAACTACTCGCTCAGTGGTGTGAAAGCTTAGGTTTTACCTGTGAAATAATAGAGTTAGAAGGTGGTAAAGGCCGCTACAACTTATTAGCAAAACGCGGACAAGGCGATGGCGGGTTAATGCTTGCGGGGCACACCGATACGGTGCCGTTTGATGATAGCCGCTGGAATCAAAATCCATTTAAATTAACTGAACTTGATAACAAATTATATGGTTTAGGCAGTATTGATATGAAAGGCTTTTTTGCTTTTGTACTGCAAGCTATTAGTGAGCTTGATGAAAAGCAACAAACTCAACCTATTTTAATATTAGCGACCGCCGACGAAGAAACCACTATGGCTGGCGCACAGCAAATTTGTAAGCACCCAAATTTAAAGCCAAGCCGCTGTATTATTGGTGAACCCACGGATATGACACCAGTATTTACCCATAAAGGCCATATGACTACAGCAATCAGAGTCGTTGGTCGCTCAGGACATAGCTCTGATCCCGAACGGGGCCTTAATGCCATCGAAGTAATGCATAAAGTGATTACAAAATTACTGATCTTAAAAGAACAACTTAAGAATAAATATTCAATAAATCACTTTGAAATTCCTTATCCAACACTCAACTTAGGCAATATTTATGGGGGTGACAATGCCAACCGAATTTGTGGCTGCTGTGAAATGCACATTGATATGCGCCCTCTTCCAGGTTTAAGCGTGCAAGAGCTTCAAGCTCTGGTACTTGATGCAACCTACGATATAAACCAGCAATACCCTAACTCTGTGAGCGTAATTGATTTGCATGAGCCAATTCCAGCATTTACGGGAAGCACAGATAGCGCGTTAGTCAAATTAGCCGAAAATATAGCAGGGCAAAAAGCAGTGGCTGTTAACTACTGTACCGAAGCGCCATTTATACAGCAACTCGGTTGTGAAACCATCGTAATGGGACCAGGCTCTATTAACCAAGCGCATCAGCCCGATGAGTTTTTAGCAATGGAAAAAATCAAACCTTCTCAACAAATTATCAGCAACCTTATAAAGGCGAGTTGCTTTTAATCAGCAACAAAAAAGACGCTTAATCGCGTCTTTTTTGTCATTGCATTTGTAATTGTAGTTACATATATTTTCGTAAATACTTTTTAAACACCGGATCAGTTTGTGCCAGTTCTTTCTGCTCTTCTAATATCTCTTTTAATATAGCACCTGAGGTAAGCGGGTTCGCCAGTACCACTCTAAATACCACGGTTGGTTGGTTATCATATTGAACTGGCGTTAAACGCGTACGCGATACAAATGAGCGACCCGATTCACGTTGGCGTTTTTGCATGCTGGCAGTAAAACGATTAAGCGCGGCAAAAATGTCTAAACGGGTTTGTGCATCAGCTTGGGCTATCGCGTGTTTAATTTGTTTTGGTACATAGCGATAGGTCAGTAAGCAAAGTTCTGGCTCTGATATTAACTCAAAGTCTTCATCGGCTTTTATTAAATCAGCAAAATAACGCGCTTTTTTAATACTGCGATCGATAAGCATTTCATAGCCTTTACGACCAATAACACGTAAGCAAGCATGCACTAACATCGCCATCCCAGGGCGACTTCCCTCAAGCGTATGGCTGCCTAAATCTTTAGAGCCTTTACGTAAAATATATTCAGCATGATGCTCGATGGCATCAGTTGCAGCAGGGTCTTTAAATAAGACTAAACCGGCCCCCATCGGCACATACATTTGCTTATGCGCATCAATGGTGATTGAATCTGCATGCTCAATACCTTTTAATAAATGCCTATGGGTATTAGACAGTAAAGTAGCTCCACCCCACGCTGCATCAACATGAAAATGACAATTAATCTCTTGTGCTAAATTAGCCATATCTTCAAGTGGGTCAATATTACCGGTTTCAGTGGTTCCTGCGACCCCAACAATTGCCATCACTTTAATGCCTTGTGCTTCAAGCTCTAACGCTTTTTCTCGCATTGCACTAACATCGACTTTGTTATCGGCAGAAGTTTTGATACCAATTAAATTTTCACGACCAATACCTAATAAATCAACCGATTTACCAAGCGAATAATGACCTCGTTCAGAAATTAAAACTGCCAGCCCTTTGTGACCATAGTGAAGCATTCCTGCAACTAAACCTTGTGCAGCAATGCCTTTAAAATTGCCATCCGCTTTTAATAAGCGGTTTCGAGCTATCCAAAGTGCAGTAATATTTGCCACGGTGCCGCCAGAGCAAAATGCCCCTAACGAAGTTTTTGCACTGTGCATCCATTTAGAATAAAAACCATCACTTTGGCTATAAGCTAAATGATGCATCATCCCTAAAACTTGACGTTCTAATGGGGTAAACGCTTTCGAGGTTTCAATTTTTACTAGGTTTTGATTTAACCCAACCATTAATTTCGATAACGGTAGTAAAAAATGAGGCAGAGCCGATGTCATATGGCCAATAAAGCTTGGCGCTGCGGTATGAACAGAATGAGCAACCAGCTGCTCCATAATATCTTGAGCATAGCAAGACACAAACGTCGGTTCTTCAGGGATTGCCGCCGATTGAAAATCTTTTTCTATTTCATGTAATGGTTTTTCAATTGCCGCGATATTTTCGTTTAAGAAACCTGCTAAATTACTCGAAATTTCAAGCTCTATTTTGCTCAAAGTTGAGTCTGGCGCCTCTGGAACGGTGAATATCCGTTTAAGGCTTTCTTTAGAGGCGACGGCACAACGCTTTTGATCCATCTTCATACCTAGTGTGTGACTAAAACACCTGTTAGTTTGTAAAACACGCTAATATAAGGTGTTTTTTAAGCAACGGCATTTCTAAAAAATTGCGCTAACTTTACTGCAATATGACAAAAATGTCTCGTTTTAAGCCATAAAAGACAATACTAAATAGATAACATTTCACTATTTTTTAAATTTAGTACAAAGGGTAATTAAAATATTGGGCATTTATAATTTTTAAGTATAATAAAATCAACAAAAATAAGGATAATACATGCTCAAAGGAAATCTAAAATTAACACGGTTGGCGCTTGGAACCGTCTTTTTTTTGGTCAGCTTAATCATTTATGGTTACTACACTTACTCTGCCATTCAAAGTGATGTAATGCGCAGCATTGACAATCGCTTAATAAATGCAGCCACCAGCGTAAAGTATATTTTAGGTAGTGATTACCACGACAAAACGTCGCAAGAAATTAGCTTTGCAAGCTATCAAAATAAGGCCGAACAGCTTTCTGCTTTAGCCAATGATTTAAATATAGATTATTTATATTCAATGATATTAATTGATGAAAATATTTATTTTACTGCCTCCAGTTACACCCAAGATGATCAAAATAACGGTAAAGTTACCCAGTATTTAGATCTTTACCCTGAAGCGACGCCAATTAATATGGCGGCATTTTTATCAACGGCCCCTATTTTTGAAGTGTCAACGGCGCATCGTGGTCATTCTAAAACGGTGTATATTCCTCATATAGCAAAAAATGGCAGAACCTATTTAACTGCAGCTGATATTAGCGTCGATAAAATCAATACGGCTTTAATAACACGTTTGAATCAAGCCCTGCTTCATTTTAGTTGCGTACTGTTCATATTGTTACTGGTTTATATTCTTTATTGTTTTGGGGTACGCCGCTCACTAATGAGGGATCATGCTACGGGGTTTGAAAATCATATTGCCTTGGAAAAGCAGCTAAAAAAAAGTAATGAGCATCATCTACAAATCGCGATTATTTTGGTTAACGAAATTGATAGTATCAGTCGTTTTTTTGGCACAAAAACAGCCGATGAAGTGATGAAAAAACTACTCAGTCACTTTAAGCAGCAAAACCGTCTGCAATCACGTATTTATCGTATTGCGACCAACAAGCTGGCCATTTTAACCAGTAAAGAAACACCTTTTGATGAGCTTTACAGCATTATTCAATCCCATAATAAAAATACACCTTTTATTACAGACCCATTTATTTATATTACGCTCAACGCTGGAGTCGCAAGAGGGAATAAGTCATTACTGCTTAAGAATGCCCACATTGCTTTGCTACAATCAAGGCAAGGTGTTCAACCCATAGTAAACTACTCAGAAGCGATTAACGACAATAAATCTCTGTATTTATACAATGTAGAAATAGCAAAGGAAATTCGTGAAGCGTTTGATGCCCATCGCGTTGTTCCTTATTTTCAACCTGTTATAGATACCAATACCAATGCCATTATTAGGTATGACTGCTCACCAAGAATAGTGACCTCACATGGGGAGATTTTAACCCCTGATACCTTTTCTAATGCAGTAAATAGGCTGCGTATGGATGGGATGTTAACACGTACCTTATTTACTCAATGCATTTCGCGCTTTCGCAAATCAGCAATCAGCTGGGGGTTAACTGTGTGCGCTGAAAATATTGCAGATCCCACTATTTATGATCACATAGCATATGAGCTTCATCGCTACCCCAACCCTGAAAACATTACTATTTCAATATTAGAGTCGCAGGTCATTACACACTACTATGAAATAAAATCATTTATTGCGATGGTAAAAAGTAAAGGGGCAAAAATAGTGATGCATTGTTGGGGTAATGAGTTTATTAATACGCTCAATACGTTAAAGATTGAGGTAGATGGTATTAAACTCGATGGTGCGATCACCAAGCAACTGGTAAATGATGAAAATACATCGCTATTTATCACCTATATTGCTGATATAGCCCAGCAGCTTGAACTTGAATTGGTTGTTGAAGCGGTAGAAAATAACACGGTTGCCGAGCTACTCAATAAACTAAATGTGACGCTGATGCAAGGTAGTTACCTTGGTAAACCAACGCCACATGTGACTCACTTTAAGCAACAATTAGCTATTTAAGATTTATAACAAGCCGGTGGCTTTGCTGGCCACTGGCCCAGTACTTACGTTCAAAAGGGGTAATTGCTTCGTCTGACTCAAACAATTCGGTTTCACATGGATTCCCCGCTAATTCAAGCGCTCTGGCAAACTCTTTAACATAAATATCCCAATTACTGCGCACCTCAAGTAAACCGCCTAACTTTACAATAAACGGGAATATAGCCGCCCCATGCCAGCGCCTTTGTATGTGTTTAGACTTAGGCCAAGGGTTAGGGTAAAGCAAATAGTGATGCGTAGGCTGCCAATTAGCAGCCACCGCTAAACGCCAAAAGTCATTTAAGTCAGCTTGCACTAAAATGTATTGACCACTTTCACTTTGTTTATATTCAACATCATGCTTATCAAGTCGATGAGATGACTTATCAATGCCTATGACTAACGCTTCAGGATGACGTTTTGCTAAATTAGCGGTGCTCTCCCCGACCCCACAACAGGAATCTAAAATAAGCGGCCCATTAAAGGCTTGCACTTTAGCATTAACTTCATCAAATGCGGTTTGCGTATGCGTTGCAATTGGCTTTTTAAACTCAGCCTGTAAGTGTTTATTAACTATTTCATCAAGCTTTTCATGAAGTCCCGCTTGATTAGATACAATACTACGTGAATTTGCATCGCTCATTAGTGTCTTAGCCCCACACCTTTTTTAATTAGCGTCAGTGCTAAAGTAAATAGGACGCTGATAAACACCAACAACACACCCATTGCGACCGATAAATCTACATCCGAAACACCTAAAAACCCATATCTAAATGCGTTAACCATATAAATAATTGGGTTTATTTGCGACACCATTTGCCAAAAATCAGGCAGTAAAGTGATTGAATAAAACACCCCGCCTAAATAGGTCAACGGCGTTAAAATAAAGGTAGGGATAATACTTATGTCATCAAAGCTGTTTGCATAAATAGCGTTAATTAACCCGCCCAAGGCAAACACCGCCGAGGTGAGAATAACAGTGGCTATAATCACAAAAATATTATGTATTTGTATATCAACAAAAAATAAAGAAACGCACGTTACGATAAAACCAACCATAATGCCACGGGTCATACCTCCGCCCATATAACCCAGTACAATGATGTAATTAGGCACAGGTGCAACTAATAACTCTTCAATACTTTTTTGAAACTTAGTTGAGTAAAAGCTAGAGGCAACATTTGAATAAGAGTTAGTAATAACTGACATCATAATAAGGCCAGGGACAATAAACTCCATGTAGCTAAAACCGCCCATGTCACCAATACGTGAGCCAATTAGGTTACCAAAAATAACAAAATATAAACTCATCGTGATCGCTGGCGGTACTAAGGTTTGCACCCAAATACGCAAAAAGCGAATGCACTCTTTAATCCAAATACTTTTTAAGGCTACGCCATATTTAAACATTTATTCGCCCCGCCCTTGCTCTAATAAACCTACAAATAATTCTTCTAATCGATTCGCTTTGTTTCGCATGCTCAGCACGGTATTACCTTGTTCAGTCAATGCTGTAAACACCGCGTTTAATCCTTGAGATTTAGCCACTTCAACTTCAATGGTGTGATCATCCCCCATAGTAAATTTGTATCCATCTAGCGTTACGGGTTTAGACGGTTGTTTTAGATCCAATACAAAGGTTTCTTTGTCTAATTTAGCAAGCAGGGCTTTAATCGTAGTGTTTTCAACAATTCGCCCAGTATCAATAATGGCGATGTTTTTACAAAGCAGTTCAGCTTCTTCAAGGTAGTGGGTTGTTAAAATAATGGTCACACCTTGTTCGTTAATTTGCCTTAAAAAGTCCCACATTGAACGGCGAAGCTCTATATCAACCCCCGCTGTTGGCTCATCTAAAATAAGTAATTTGGGCTCATGCATTAAGGCACGTGCAATCATTAAACGGCGTTTCATACCACCAGATAAGGTACGCGCTTGCTTATCCTTTTTCTCGATTAATCCAAGCTGCGCCAAGTATTTATCTGCACGTTTATGTGCTTCGCCGCGCGGTACACCGTAGTAACCTGCTTGATTAACGAGTATTTGGCTCAGCGTTTCAAACTGACTAAAGTTAAACTCTTGTGGTACTAGGCCTAAATTCGCTTTAGCCGCCTCAAGGTCGGTATCAATATCGTGACCAAATACTTCAACTTTGCCTTTGGTCTTATTAACCAGTGAAGAAATTACCCCAATAGTGGTTGATTTACCCGCCCCATTCGGGCCAAGTAATGCAAAAAAGTCACCTTCGTGAACTTGTAAATCAACCCCTTTTACTGCCTCTACCCCATTTTTGTAAACCTTGGTAAGGCCTTCAATATTTAAAGCAATATTTTGCTTATTCATTTCTTACCCTCACCATAACCCCAACGCTTTGTGAGGTTATGTTCAATATTTAAATGATCTAAAATTCGCGCCACCATAAAGTCAACCAAGTCTTCTATGCTTTGCGGTTGATGATAAAACCCAGGTGCTGCAGGCATAATTGTTACACCTAAACGCGATAATTTAAGCATGTTTTCTAAATGAATTTCGCTAAATGGCGTTTCGCGTGGCACTAAAATAAGCTGGCCTCGCTCCTTTATCACCACATCGGCGGCGCGCTCTAATAAATTATCTGATGCGCCGACTGCAATGGCAGACACAGAGCCTGCGCTACATGGACATACTACCATTTTTTTGGGGGCTGCAGAGCCCGAAGCTACCGGACTAAACCAATTATCTTTACCAAATACCTTTAACTGCCCAGGTTTTGCGTTATATAACAGGCTTAATTGCTCTGTGGCTTTGTCTTCATTCCCTGATAACTTTATATTGGACTCGGTATCAAAAACTACGCGCGCGGCACTTGAAATAAGCACATACACTTGAAATTGTTGCTCAAGTAACACTTCTAGCAACCTCAATCCATATGGAGCGCCTGATGCACCACTATATGCTAAGGTGATTTTATCTTTAAATTGCACATTATTCTCCGCTGTATTTATTGGCCAAGCCATCAACAAATTGTTGATGAAGGCCATTAAAACCACCATTACTCATAATTAAAACATGTTGATTTGGCTCAATACTTTCAAGCACTGTTTCGATAATGGCGATTGTAGAATCAAAACACTGCATACCGGCTTTTTCTGCTTGCTCCTTAAGCGACCAGCTTAAGTTTTCTGGTTCAAACAGTAGCACCTCATCCGCATCGCGTAATGAGTCTAGCAATGTAAATTGATGAACTCCCATTTTCATGGTGTTAGAACGCGGCTCTAAAATCGCAATAATTTTGTCATTGCCCACTTTTGCGCGCAGCCCCGCAAGCGTTGTTTGTATCGCGGTAGGATGATGGGCAAAATCATCATACACTTTAATGTTATTTATATCCGCTTTAAGCTCCATACGCCTTTTTGGGCTGATAAATTCGCCTAAAGCCGCAATACTGTGCTCAATAGCAATTCCTACATGGCGCGCTGCTGCAATGGCCATCATGGCATTTTTAACGTTATGCTCACCAATTGCCTGCCAGTTAACTACACCTTGCAGCTGCGTGTTTAATAACACATTAAATTGAGAACCATCCGCTTTAAGTAGCTGATAATCCCAATCATCGCCTAATGTTTCGCTCTCGCTCCACAGCCCTTTTGCTATAACATCGCTCAGAGCCTCATCATCTTTTGGCCACAATACTTTCCCGCTTTGCGGTAGTGTACGTATCAAATGGTGAAATTGTTTTTTAATCGCATTTAAATCTTCAAAAATATCAGCATGATCAAATTCAAGATTGTTTAAAATGAGTGTTCGCGGTAAATAATGAATAAACTTACTACGTTTATCGAAAAAGGCGGTGTCGTATTCATCGGCTTCTATGACAAAAAATGGCGTTTGCCCAACCCGAGCCGAAAGACCAAAATTTTGCACGATCCCGCCAATTAAAAAGCCTGGTTTTAAACCTGCATATTCTAATATCCATGCCAGCATACTGGCAGTCGTTGTTTTACCATGGGTTCCTGCCACCGCCAGCACCCATGATTTTTGTAGTAAATTATGCTTAAGCCACTCTGGGCCTGAGGTATAAGGCAAGCCTTTATCTAATACATATTCAACACACGGATTCCCTCGGCTCATAGCATTACCTATGACGACTATGTCGGGTGCCGGTTCTAGTTGAGATACATCATAGCCTTGGGTTAGCTCGATTCCTAACTCTTCTAATTGGGTACTCATTGGTGGGTAAACGTTTTGATCAGACCCGGTAACGTGATGACCTAATGATTTAGCTATAGCGGCAATACCACCCATAAATGTGCCACAAATACCCAAAATATGTATATGCATTTACTATCCTTTCATCCTGCGCGGAATGTGCTCTAAGGCGAACTTTAATGGCGCTATAATGCCAAAATTTAGATCAAGTTACCATCAGGGTCTGTTGAGCTTTCTAGGTAAATTTGCAGCAGATGTTTGGTATTTCGACAAGACAGCGCCGATGCGATGTTTGGCGCAAATAAAAAAGCCTCCCACGGTGGGAGGCTTTTTAAAGATTAATGGCTTATAGCATTAAAAAGAATATTAAGCCGATGCCTAATAACAAACGATAAATAACAAATGGCAGCATACCCATTCGTTCAATCACTTTTAAAAACATAAAAATACAGGCATATGCTGATAAAAACGACAGCACTACACCCAACAATAAAGCAGTCCAATCAACAATATGATCGCCAAGCGCTAGCTCTGCTGTGTAATAAAGGCCCATCATTGAAATAATCGGAATAGCCAGCAAAAACGAAAAACGGGCTGCACTTTGCTTATTCATACCCAGCATTAAACCCGCGGTCATGGTAATACCTGAGCGAGAAGTCCCTGGGATCATCGCAACGGCTTGCGCAAAGCCAATGATGAGTGCGGTTTTCCAGTTAAGCTGATAAATTGTTTTTATTTGCTTACCTTTAGCATCGGCGTACCACAACAACAAGCCAAATACGATTGTTGTGGTTGCAATCACCCATGCACTGCGCAAATACAGTTCAACAAAATCTTTTAGCAATAGCCCTAAAATAGCGGCAGGCACAGTACCTAAAATTATCCACCAGCCTAGTTTGCTGTCATCTGTTGTACCTCGTACACCAAACGATTTAAACCAAGCACCGAGTATATCGGCCACTTCTTTACGAAAATAAATAACAACAGCAATTAACGTTCCTACATGAACGGCAACATCAAATGCCAAGCCTTGATCTTCCCAGCCTAAAATTTGCGACGGTAAAATTAAGTGTGCAGAACTCGATATAGGTAAAAATTCAGTAAATCCCTGGATTAGGGCTAAAACAATTATTTCTATAATACTCATGGGTTAGAAAACTCCACCTTCCATAGTTTTTGTTGAGGGTTGTTATATGCATTCCATATTTGGGCAATCGTTTTTTTTGCTACAGGGTGATAAAAATCAGGAGCCACCTCTGCTAAAGGCTGTAATACAAAGGCATTTTTGGTAATTTCGTCACGTGGTAGTTGAGCTGGGCTCTCACAAATGACATCATCGTAAAAGAGTAAATCGAGATCCAAGGTGCGCGGGCTAAATTTTTTATCATTTGCTTTGCGACCATTATCGCGCTCTATTTGTTTTAATAACGCACACACATCTTCAAGCGCCATTTCGGTAGTGGCAGCGAGTACGGAGTTGTAAAAGTTATTACCGGCAAAACCCACTGCTTCACTTTCAAATACCGAAGAATGTTGTGTATTTTTAAAGTGTTTATTTAACGCCACTAAAGCACGCCTGATATGCTCTGCTTTATTAATATTTGACCCTAAACTAATAAATATTTGCGCCATTTAAGCAAGAGCCTTGTTACGCGTTATTTCTACACCGACGGTTTGCGCTTGTGCAACTGCAGCGGGCTTACTTACTTTTATTGTCACTTGTGGGGTATTAAATTCGGTTAAAATGATTTGCGCTAATTGCTCCACCAGTGTTTCTAAAAGCTCTACCGGTTTAGCCGTACTGTGTTCGATAACACGCTCACTAACCTTAGCGTAATCCAGTGCCAAGTTAATATCGTCGTTTTGCGCTGCGGGCTTGATGTCGCTTAACATTTCAATATCAAAGTACAGGCTTTGTTTACTTTTCTTTTCAAAATCATACACCCCGATAATCGTTTCGACATGCAATTGTGATATAAATACCTTGTCCATTGATACTCCAAATGACTGTAACAAGTCACTGAGTTAATTACATATTGTATCAATCAAATTAATACTGTATATACTTTAATCAGTGTTTAAATATACTAAAATTACTTCTACAATAGAATCGTTACAAAATTGCGAGTAATTTAAGAAGCCCGTAAATTTTGACGCCAATAATAGCTTAAAAGTAATGATTAAAAAATAAGGAAGCGCGTGTTAGTCATTTTAATGTTTGTTTTAGCCTATTTGCTCGGCTCGATTTCATCGGCCATTTTAGTGTCGCGGCTATTCAAACTCCCCGATCCACGCACGCATGGCTCCAATAATCCAGGTGCAACCAATGTTTACCGCTTAGGCGGGTCACTTCCTGCATGCTTAGTTTTAGTCTTCGATATTTTAAAGGGCACAATCCCTGTTTGGGGCGCTTATTTTTTAAAACTCGAGCCATTAGAGCTTGGTTTAATCGCCGTTGCTGCATGCCTAGGGCATATGTACCCGTTATTCTTTAGTTTTAAGGGCGGTAAGGCGGTTGCAACTGCATTTGGCTCGTTACTACCGATAGGGCTTTCTTTAGGAGGGTTATTGATTGGTACTTGGTTGCTGATTGTCGCGATTACTCGTTACTCATCACTTGCCGCGTTAGTGGCCGTTACGCTAGCCCCTTTATACACATGGTGGATAAAACCGTTATACACCTTACCGGTGACCTTTATTACGCTACTGATCATTATTAGGCATCGCACTAATATTGTGCGTTTATTTAAAGGGGAAGAACCAAAAGTAGGGACTAAACAAGCCCCTACAGATGATAAGAAGTAATAACTAACCTGAATTCTGGTTAACTATATTGCTTCTAAGCTATCGATTGGCCAGCGCGGTTTAGTTTTCATATCAAGCGTAGCAAACTGCCCCGCTTTTAAACGCTGCATACCGGCATACGCTATCATTGCACCATTGTCAGTACAAAACTCAGTACGAGGGTAAAACACTTCGCCCTTCATACCTTGCATCACACGCTCTAATTGCAAACGTAATTGCGTATTAGCACTTACGCCACCGGCTATTACTAAGCGCTTAATACCGGTTTGTTTTAATGCGCGCTTACACTTAATTACTAAAGTATCAATAACGGCCGTTTGAAATGCATGAGCAATATCTGCTTTTGTTTGCTCATCACTGTCGTTTTCACGAATAGCAATTGAAGCGGCGGTTTTTAGACCACTAAAGCTAAAATCTAAGCCAGGTTTGTCTGTCATTGGACGCGGAAAAACAAATCGCTTAGCAACACCTTGTTCAGCCATTTTAGCCAAACGAGGGCCACCTGGATAATCAAGCCCAAGTAACTTGGCTGTTTTATCAAATGCTTCACCAGCAGCATCATCTACCGACTCACCCAATACTTCGTATTGACCAATACCAGCAACTTTTACCATCATGGTATGACCGCCAGAAACCAGTAAGGCAATAAATGGGAACTCGGGGACGTTTTCCTCAAGCATTGGCGCTAATAGATGCCCTTCCATATGGTGCACTGCAACCGCTGGGATATCCCAGCCATATGCTAAAGAGCGACCAATTGAGGTACCTACTAACAAAGCCCCTACTAAACCTGGCCCTGCCGTATAAGCAATACCATCTAAATCTTCAGGCCCACAACCCGCTTGCGCAAATGCCTCATCAATAAGCGGCAATGTTTTACGTACGTGATCGCGCGAGGCAAGTTCAGGTACTACACCACCATAGTCTGCATGTACTTTTACTTGGCTATATAATTGATGGGCTAGCAGCCCTTTTTCGTCATCATAAATAGCAATACCAGTTTCATCGCATGACGATTCAATGCCTAAAATTCGCATTGTTAATTCTCCTGCCACCTAACAAGGTGTTTAAAACAAATAAATTACAGTGCTAAACCAATGTTTGTTTGGCCATCAGCAAGGACATGCTTTTTCAATGCTTTCACATTTTCAGCAGTGATACGCCCCATTGCTTCTACAAAATCAATTAGTTCACCTAATACCTCTATTTCGTATTGCATCAGTGGGTGTTCACGCACCGCTTTGTTATCGGCAACATCACCTTCAACCGTCATTTGGTACTCAATAAAGCGAGCTACGGT
This sequence comes from Pseudoalteromonas sp. SM9913, assembly GCF_000184065.1. Lineage (NCBI taxonomy): Bacteria > Pseudomonadati > Pseudomonadota > Gammaproteobacteria > Alteromonadales > Pseudoalteromonadaceae > Pseudoalteromonas > Pseudoalteromonas sp. SM9913. Next base: position 841,742 of record NC_014803.1, on the reverse strand, counting down.
GGCCTGTGATATTTTACTCACATTAACAAACTCTTGCTCATCTTGTGCTAAAAGGCCATGCATTAAACTCAGTAATGAGGTGGCAGCATCGATTGCAGGATAGGTACCAAACATATCAAAATCGGCAAGTTCAGGAACATTAGGTTCTATTTTTTCAACTTGCTTTTCTAAATCAATTTTACTTTTAGGAAGGAGTATTTTTTCCCAACATACATTTAAAGCATTGCGTAAAATAACCTCATCGCCAAAGCCGGTAGCCTCACTAAATAGCCCATAATTAGGCAACATACGCTCTATTAACGCACTGGCCAATACCGCTTTTTGTAAATAATTTAACTCTCTAATACGCTGAAAATTATTCGCTTTTGTCATTCTTTAAGGTCCCACATGACCAACAAAAATCAAATGTTGATCCATTATGCTCATTACAGTTAGGGCACACCCAATCTGGAGCGGATTGTTTTACTTGCTGATAGTTTACCAATATTTCACGTGCATGGCGCTCTTTTATCGCATAAACCTGCACACTTACTTGTGTTTGTTCAAATGGGATCTCGCCCATTGCGCCTTGCAGTATTTCACCTTTTATTTGGCACTCAATTCCCGCATTAAGAATCAGTCCTTTTATTATATTGGCCTCTAAACTATTTTCTGCATTATAAAGCGTCACCCAATCAAATGATGTTACATTTGATTGGCTATTATTAGTATTTTGCAATATCCACCTCATTTACTTTATGTGTACAATAAGCCCGCGTAACCTAAAGCAAATAATATGATTTAAGGACACATTATGACGCTAACTACCCCAGGTTTACTTTTTCCAGCCATCTCATTGTTATTACTTGCCTATACAAACCGATTTTTAGTACTTGCGCAACTAATACGAGAATTGAATGCCCGTGAAGGTGAGTCTATTCGTCCTGTTGTAGTGGCGCAAATAACTAATCTTAGAAAGCGAATAAAACTAATAAGGACCATGCAAGTATACGGAGTGGCCTCTTTTTTATTATGTACGTTATCTATGTTCGCATTATTTATAGAATTTAATACCACGGGCATTATTTTATTTGGTGTCAGTTTAAGCTGCTTGAGCTTATCTTTGCTTACTTCATTATTTGAAATTCATATTTCTTGTGATGCCATAGAAATTGAATTACAAAACATTGAAAATAAGCCTTTAAGTAACCGAGTTAGTAAAAACTTTATTGAGCCTAATCCCAAAAGTAAAAACAGCAATTAACAAGCTGAGAGTTTAATAAAGCTGTTATAAAATTGCACAAATTAGGCTAATGATAAAACCCAACAGTTACTTAACATTACCCAAAGGTATAACAACATTTTGCAACTATTCTCTTTAAATACGATTAAAAGAAAGTTAATCTTAATAAGTAGTTAAAAACCTTATTTCAACTGATCTGTAGGGATATAAAGTCAGTATTAAATCTGTAATTCCCCTAGCTTACCTATAAAAAAGGACTATATAGTGAGATTTGAACAATTAGAACAGTTTGTAGCACTTGGCCTGCTTCGTCATTTTAGGCAAGCTGCTGAACAAACCCAAATTAGTACATCTGCATTAACCCGTAGCATTCAAACTCTTGAAACGGAGCTTGGCTACGAACTTGTCACCCGCTCTACTCGCTCGGTTAAGTTAACTCAAGCAGGCGAACTTTTCCTCGACTTTGCTAAAAATACGCTCAATGAGCTAGAACAAATAAAGCATCGCGCTTTTCAATCAATTAATGGCACAGAAGAAAAAAAATTAGTGATTGGCTACACCACAACAACCAGCAGCATAGTACCAATCACCTGCGGCGAATTTTTGAGTCAGTACCCGCATATTAAAATTGAAATGCAGCTGCAAAATAAAACTGAGCTTCATAGAAAACTGCTTCAAGGGGAAATTGACATTAGTGTATGCTCGCAAATAGTCAATAGCATTGGTAGCGATATACAATTACCTGATCAGCTTATTTTATTTTGTTCAAAACAACACCCTTTAGCAAATAAAAGCGATATTAGTAAAAAAGAGCTCGAAAGCTATCCAATGTTCAGTTGTTTTTCGCAGTCAAAACAAGTGCAATCAATGCTTAATGAAGTAATAGACTCGTTAAATAAAGTTTCAACTATTAAAGTAGGTAGTATTGAGCAGGTAATGGCTGGACTTGAAAAGTCAGATCATTTTGCTATTGCAGGTATTGAACACACCAGCTCTGTGGCAGAAAACCATAACTTAATCCAGCTTAAAACGAATAACGATATTAGCCATGAACAACTTGTGGTGCAAACAAGCCAGCAGATAGAGGCAGGTGAGCATGTTGACCACCTACTCTCGCTAATTAAGAAAGTTTCAAGAGCATAAAAAATGACTCCATGCGTTTTATAACAACTATAAATTAGTGGCATTAAAGTTTTTTTTCACTACACTAACGCTCCCTTATATTATGACTAGCGTTAATGAATAACTTTACAGCTGCTAAAATTTACCTAGAGCACATTGAAACGCATGGCTATGCCATTATTGAAAACGCCATTGATAGTGACTTAATATCAGAGTTGATGGCTGATTGCTATAGAATAAATCCTCACTTTAGCCTTGCCGGTATTGGACGATTAAACAATTTACAAATTGATGATTCCGTTCGTAAAGATAAAACCTACTGGTTTGATGGCAGCTCAAATGCACAGCTTAGCTATCAACAAATAATGGAAGCTGTTCGCACTACCCTTAATCGTAACTTTTTCATGGGCTTGTTTGATTATGAATGTCACTATGCAAAATACACGCAGGGTGATTTTTACAAAAAACATGTAGATGCGTTCAAAGGTCGTTCAAATCGAGTTTTTACTACCGTATTGTATTTAAACTCTCCTAAGAAAGGCGGGGAGCTGGTTATTTACAAGCCTAAAAGTAAAGACATAGAAGTGGTTATAAAACCCACTGCAGGCACTTTGGTATTATTTGAAAGCGAATGCTTTGTGCATGAAGTACTTCCGGCTTTTGATAACCGCTATTCGATTGCTGGTTGGTTCAGAAAAAATGCGTCAATTAGTGGTATTATCGACCCACCCCGTTAAGAAAAAACGGGGTAAGAAAATAATAAGCCTATAAATACAGTAAGTCCCACATAATGATTATTCAAAAACGCTTTAAAACAGGCATCTCGTTGACGTAAATGAATCAAACGCTGTTGATACAATAATAAAGCCGCAGCAACCGCTAACCCTAACCAAAAGCTTGCTCCAACTTGGCTAATAAAGCCGATCAATGTCATTAATACTAAGAATATAACGTTAAGCAACCCTATAATATGGCGATCGTAACTGGCGAATAAAATAGCGGTTGATTTAACCCCTATTTTTAAATCATCATCTCTATCAACCATGGCATACATAGTGTCATAAGCCACCGTCCAGCAAATATTAGCGACAAATAATAGCCAAGCTTGCACAGGCAATGAGTTTGTTGATGCCATAAATGCCATAGGAATTGCCCAACCAAAAGCAGCCCCTAATACAACCTGTGGAAGTTGTGTGTAACGTTTCATAAAGGGATAACAAAACGCGAGCCCAAGCGCCCCAAACGATAACAAGATAGTATTGGTATTTAGCATTATTACTAAAATAAAAGCGATACTAACCAGCAGCAAAAACAAACTAACTGCTTCCCCACTACTCACAGCCCCAGTTGCTAAAGGGCGCTGACAGGTTCGTTTTACTGAGCCATCTATTTTCCTGTCAGCAAAATCATTGATAACGCATCCTGCGCTACGCATAACTATTACCCCAAGGGTAAACACAATGAAGTTTGTTAGGCTTGGTATCCCTTCATTTGCTATCCACAGCGCCCAATAAGTTGGCCAAAGTAATAATAAGGTGCCTATGGGCTTATCTATTCGCATTAACTGAACGTAATACGGTACATGGTTTACCGATAAAGGGGCTAGTTTCATGAGTATAAATAGGCTCCTGGTAAAAAAACTTCACAAACTAAAAATTTGTAGTCATGCAAAGAGAACACGCTTCGTCGCCCTAATAATATGTGTATGGGTAAATTAAGTTCGCTCACCAATGATTGCAATGAGTGGTTATCATCAAAGCGAGCAATTTCAATATCAGCGCGCTTTAACGCAGGGTCTTGAAATATGACATCACCCAACGGACGTTCACCCATATTATGCAGCTGATTATTTGTATTGTTGTTTGATATTGGCAACCAGCTTTGAGCATATACAACCGGTTTGTCATCACACAACAATAAAACCTCACGGTTAAGTACGGTGTTCACCTCATTACTTAATAAAGCTTGCTGAGGTTGCGAGAGGTTAACTTTTTGCTCGCTTAGCACCTTTACAGCAAAACGCTGTGACTGGCTTTTTAATTTAGCCGTTAAAGAATGCGGTTCAAATAGCCACTCTTGCTCAGCGCTAGATAAGCCACAGACTTGAGAAGTACTCTGCCAATCAGCAGATAAAGAAAGAGGAAACGTAATCACAATAGCTCTACTTGATAAAAATCAGCAAGATCATAACATTGCTAAGAGATTTGAAAAAGCGCGATTTACTCACTACCAAGCACACCCTGTTATTATAAAAAGCTAATCAACATTTGACTCTCGCTATTGCCTATCCCAAACTTGAGTACAGAGTGCCTTTACATAACTCAACAAATAACAGCATCTTGCTGTATCTTATTTACTAATAAGTATAAACTATTTGTAACCAGTTTACGGAAACGCTTTTGAAATGAAAAAAACAGTATTTACAGGCCTTTTTATTCTTCTAGTCAGCTTAACTAGCTTATCAGCACGTGCTGAGTCTACTGTCGGTTATTTTGGGTTTGAGCCAGATATTATTACCAACTACATTGGCCCATCGAGTAAAAAAATGGGCTATGTACGTGTCACTGTTGATTTAATGCTTAATAAAACATCAGATATTGCAATCGTGGAACACCACACGCCGTTACTTCGTGATGCGTTAGTAGAGATTTTATCTAAAGAGCCTGAAAACAAAATAAAGTCTTTAACAGGACGCGAGCAAATACGCCTTAAAAGCGCAGAAAAACTAAAAAGCCTTCTTAAAGAAGAAACAGGGCATGAGATCATCCGTGATCTCTTATTTACTAAATATTTATATCATTAGGCACTTTTTGTTTTAAAAAACTGAGCGGTATAGGCAAAAGCCATACCGCTAACGAGCCCACCTAAGTGTGCCCAATTAGCCATTCCAACAAATAATACATCTGCAAAACCAAGTACTAACCATACCAGCATAAATCCAACAATTGCAGTTGTAACCAGTGCAGGCTGTTTAGGGTTAAGGGTGCTGTAAATCCAACAAAAGCCTAACAACCCATATACAACACCGCTAAGCCCACCAAAGTTAGGCCCGACCATTAAGTACTGTGCCCAATTACTTATTAAAGCGGTAACTAAAAAAAGTCCGATTAGACTCGACTTACCACATTGCTTTTCAATATTGTCACCCAGTGAAACCCACCAGATTAAGTTAAATACAATATGCATGGCGCTAAAATGCACAATAGCCGGGGTTAACCAAGTAAGTGGTGACGCAGGGTTAAACTGCAACGCCATGTAAATAGGTTCAAACGCACCAAATAAAAAGGCAATATAAACAACAATACTCAGTATGCTAACACTTTGATTAAGCCAACTTAAGGCTTTAAACCGCGCGACTAAATTAAGCGACTGGCCTTGATATTTTAATGGTGATTGCGTGCTGCCTACTTGCCATGACGCTTGTTGATAACGTTCATGGTTAGGGTTTTTAGCAAATTCATTCCACAAAGGTTGAACCGCATGAAAGTCCTCAGGTGCCACACTAATGACAAGCGTATGGCCATCCTCAGTACGAATTTGCCCGCTAAACCCTTGGCTTTTTAAGTAATCTATAAAGCCCTGTGCAGCGCGAGGATTAGTTAAGCTGCCTAGCTCTATCATCGTGATACTTTATCCTTGTAAGCGGCTTCCCATGCAGTAAAACCGCCATCCATACTGTAAACATCTTCAAAGCCTTGCTCTACTAAGTAGCTGGCAGCGCCTTGTGAGCTCATACCGTGATAACAGACAATAATAATCGGCTGGTCAAACTCTTTTTCCATCATAAATTGGGCAATGTTCGCATTAGATAATGCCTCTGAACCCGGAATATGACCCGCTTGATAAGAATTAGGATCGCGAATATCAGCAATCACTACATCTTCTTTATCGAGTAGTTCAAGGGTTTGTGCGATTGATATATGTTTAAATGCCATAGTACTCTCTTATAATTACAAAAAAGGCGACAAATGCCGCCTTTAATTCTCTTAACAAGGGGTAATTAATCCCAGTTAAGAATTACTTTACCCGATTGGCCTGAAATCATCATATCAAAGCCAGCTTGGAAGTCATCTATTGAATACTGATGAGTAATAATTGGTTTTAAATCAAGCCCTGATTGAATCAAACTGGCCATTTTGTACCAAGTTTCAAACATCTCACGACCGTAAATACCTTTGATCACTAAGCCTTTAAAAATAACTTGATTCCAATCGACCGCCATATCTGAAGGTGGAATTCCCAACATGGCAATTTTGCCGCCATGATTCATGTTATTTAGCATGGCATTAAATGCACTCGGAACACCTGACATCTCTAAGCCAATATCAAAGCCTTCGGTCATACCTAGATCTTTAGCTACATCTTCAAGCTTTTCATTTGCAACGTTTACAGCACGCGTTGCGCCCATTTTACGCGCTAAGTCTAGGCGGTATTCATTTACGTCGGTAATAACCACATGGCGTGCACCCACATGCTTAGCCACAGCTGCAGCCATAATACCAATTGGGCCAGCACCGGTGATCAAGACATCTTCACCGACTAAATCGAACGATAAAGCCGTGTGTACTGCATTGCCAAATGGGTCAAAAATAGAGGCAAGTTCATCGCTAATATTATCTGGGATTTTAAACGCATTAAATGCAGGAATCACTAAATACTCTGCAAATGCGCCTTCGCGGTTTACACCGACCCCTGTTGTATTACGACATAAGTGAACGCGCCCAGCACGACAGTTACGACAATGGCCACAGGTTATATGACCTTCACCTGATACACGGTCGCCAACTTCGAAACCGCGAACTTCTTGTCCCATGTCAATTACTTCACCCACGTATTCGTGGCCAACCACCATAGGCGTCGGAATGGTATTTTGTGCCCACTCATCCCACTTATAAATATGCACATCGGTGCCACAAATAGCCGTTTTACGAATCTTAATTAACAGATCGTTATGACCCACTTCAGGCTTTGGTGCATCTGTCATCCAAATACCTGGCTCTGCTTTTAACTTTGATAATGCTTTCATAATTCACACTCAATTAAAAAATCGCGACTTTAGCCGCGATTTAACAAGAAAATTAAATAACACCAATCTCTTTACCAATACGGGTAAATGCTGCAATGGCTGTATCAAGCTGTTCTTTGCTGTGCGCTGCAGAGATTTGGGTACGAATACGCGCCTGCCCTTTTGGTACAACAGGGAATGAAAAGCCGGTTACATAAATCCCTTCAGCCAATAACTTATCAGCCATAAGTGACGCTACTTTGGCGTCTCCTAGCATCACAGGAATAATCGCATGATCTTTACCTGCACAGGTAAAACCAGCCGCTTCCATTTGCTCACGGAAGTATTTAGCATTTGACCATAGCTTAGCGCGAAGCTCACCGCCATTTTCAAGCATTTCTAACACTTTAATTGACGCCGTTACAATTGAAGGCGCTAACGAATTTGAGAATAAGTAAGGACGAGAACGCTGACGTAACCATTCAACAATTTCTTTTTTACCTGAGGTATAACCACCCGAGGCTCCACCTAGTGCTTTACCTAAGGTACCAGTAATAATATCAACACGATCAAGCACGTTGCAGTACTCAGGTGTACCTTTACCGTTTTCGCCAACAAAACCAACTGCATGTGAGTCATCAACCATAACAAGTGCATCGTATTTATCAGCTAAGTCGCATACGGCTTCTAAGTTACAAATAACGCCATCCATTGAGAATACGCCATCGGTTGCAATTAATTTAGTTTTAGCACCGGCTTCATCGGCTGCAATTAATTGCTTTTCTAAATCAGCCATATCGTTATTTGCATAACGGAAACGTTTTGCTTTACATAAACGTACGCCATCAATAATAGAAGCATGGTTTAATGAATCAGAAATAATCGCATCGTCTGCACCTAATATGGTTTCAAACAACCCCGTATTGGCATCAAAACATGATGAGTACAAAATGGTGTCTTCAGTTTCTAAAAATTGACTGATTTTTTTCTCGAGCGTTTTATGAATATCTTGTGTACCACAAATGAAACGCACAGACGCCACACCAAACCCATGGTCATCTAAGCCTTGTTGCGCCGCTTTAATAAGCTCTGGGCTGTTAGCTAAACCTAAGTAGTTGTTAGCACAAAAATTAATAACTTTTTCGCCTGATGCCACTTCAATTTGAGCTTGCTGCTGCGAAGTGATAACACGTTCATTCTTGTACAAACCTTCCGCTTTAACGTCTTCGATTTGCTGTTGTAATTGGCTAAAAAAAGCAGATGCTCTCATCTGTGATCTCCATTTGGTTGAACGGGTTAAACAGCAGACGTGTTGCTGCTATTTATAATGCGGGTATTGTAAAAGTTTAAGCGCCAAATTGCACTGTTTGTCATTCGTCGCAAATTGCCTAACTGGCAGGAAAAGCTGCCAGTTTACAGGCTTGAGATGTGTACTACGTTAGATCAACAAATAAAGCCGGAAGGTCGTTGATTGAGTCACAAACATAGTCAGCAAAATTTACAGCTTTGTCATCAAATTTTTGCCCTGAACGTACCAGTACTTTGGTACGTACATTAGCGCTAATGGCAGCGTGCATGTCACCTAATTTGTCACCCACCATCACACTAAGTGCAGGGTTGATATGATGATCTTCTATTCCTTGAAGTAACATGCCAGGCGCTGGTTTTCTGCAATCGCACTCTTTTAAATAATCTGGTAATGCGTTTTTAGGATGATGAGGACAAAAATAAACGTCCGTAATTTCAATTTGATGAGCGCTAAACTGCGCTTTCATCCACTCGCTAAGCGCTAAAAATTCGCTCTCAGAATAATAACCACGGCCAATGCCTGACTGATTAGTCACTATAATTATTTTATAGCCCGCATCATAAAACGCTTTGCATGTTGAAAACACACCGTCTATAAATTCAAACTCTTCGCTTTTAAACACATAACCATGGTCAACATTTACTACGCCATCACGATCTAAAAAAAGCGCCTTGTTAGTGTTTTCTTGATTCATAACAGCGACTCTTTTTTAACAACATGATCAAACATTTTTTTTACTGCATCGGTGGTTATTTGACTCATTAAATCATCGCCTTTAACACGAGTACCCCAAGGCAATTGCTCGGCGATTTTACCTGTTTGCTTTACTAAGTTTTGATGGTAAACCTCAACCACGTATTCTTGGTATAAATAAGGCCCCGTTCGCGCTGGGTTTGAATGCGCATATAAGCCAATAACCGGTGTGCCCACAGTCACCGCCATATGAGCTGGGCCAGTGTCAGGTGCCAGTACTAAGTCTGCACGCTTAAGTACGCACAATAATTCTTTGAGTTTTGTTTTACCCACCAAGTTCAGAATGGGTGAATCAGAGTGTTTAATGATGTTATTTGCTAAATTAATTTCCAGTTCAGTCGGTCCACCAGTTAATACTATTTTAAACCCTTGTGTATGTGCATAATCCGCAAGCGCAGCATAGCGTTCGGCTAACCAGTTACGCTGTGCTTTACTTGCTGCTGGCGAAATAACAAATAGCTTATTTGATAAATAATCGTCACCTAACAGCTCATCAGCTTTAGCTTGATCTTTGTTGGTAAAGGGCATATTCCATACAGGGACATAATCATCAACACCAATCGCTTGGGCAAAGCCTTTAAATCCCTCTAAAACATGCGCCTGAGATTGGGCTTTAATGCGTTTATTAATAAATAAACTATGTAGCTCTTTTGAACGAGCCCAGTCAAAACCAATTTTAACTTTGGCAGGAATACAGCGAGCAACAAAACCTGCTCTTAAAGCCACTTGCATATTAAGCAGTACGTCAAAACACTGCCCTTTAAAGGTTTGCTTTAACTGTTTCAGTGCCGCTTTACCTTGTTTTTTATCAAATACAACAAGCTCAACGCCTGGTAAGTCAGCTAACAGCTTCGCCTCGACCTTCCCTATCACCCATGTAATTTTGGCATTTGGGTGTGCTTTTTGAATAGCTTGTACCGCACTTACTGCATGGCATACATCACCAATAGCAGAAAGACGTAAAATACAAATTGAAGTGTAAGTAGGCGCTGAAGTCACACGTTTCCTTGGAGGTAAAATAATAAAACCTGATCTTAAATTATAATCGCGTCATTGCAAGTACTTATCCTTAGCCTGAAAACACGTTAATATATGCACATATTAAAGCGAATCCTATGAGCTATGTTTAATCAACACATCAAAAATAACCATGTCATTTTAAGCCATCCTCAATATAGCACGCAGATATCGCTAGATTGGTTTAGCCCCGACTTTTGGCAGCAACAGCAAAAAATTGTTGGCGCTAAAAAGGGACGTGCAACCGCATGGTTTTTTAAACACGCAGATTTAACGGCTGTGTTGCGCCATTATTGGCGTGGCGGCCTGATAGGAAAGCTACTCAGTGATCAGTATTTGTACTGGGGGCTTGAACATACCCGTGTTTATAAAGAGTTTAGCTTGATGACACAATTAATAGAGCTAGGTTTAAATGTACCAAAACCTATTGCCGCTAAAGTGAGCCGCCATGGTTTTATTTACCGAGGTGATATTATTACTGAAGCAGTTAGCGGCGCTAAAAGCGTATTAGATATACTGATTGAACGCGCATTGAATGATATTGAAATAAAAAAAATAGCCAGCACAATTGCGTTATTTCATAATAAAGGGGTGTATCACGCTGATTTAAATATTAATAATATTTTATTTGATGACAGTGGCAACGTTTTTATTATCGATTTTGACCGCGGCGAAATAAAAACACCCGATAAAAAATGGCAACAAAGCAACATGTCTCGCCTACAGCGCTCATTTTTAAAAGAGCAAAGCCGCAATAGCAGCTTTCATTGGCAAGAAAACGATTGGCAAAGTTTAAATAAACACTACCATAATGGGTTAACCTAATAAAAACTAGTTTGCTAACGCTAAGTATTGCTCTGTTACTCTATCGGCACACACCTTTTCTAAAATAGCTGCGTTGGTTACATTTGGGTTATCTGCGAGCACTTGCTTAACTGCGAGCGCTAGGAGCTCACCTTGGCCAATAGGTACTAGATATTTACTTAGTTCACCCGTAAGTATTTCACTTGGACCATGAGGGCACTCAGTACTGACAGCAGGCGTACCTACTGCTAAAGCCTCGACTAGCACATTACCAAACCCTTCAAAGTCTGAACTTAACAATAAAGCTTTTGCCTGCTTTATCCAGTTATATGGGTTTTGTACAAATCCCGGAACAATAAGCTGATTTTCAATACCATATTCTTTGGCTAACTTTAATGCCTTTTCTTTTTTGTTACATAACAGCACTAATTTGTATTTTTTATCTAACTTGGCAAATGCAGAAAATAAAATATCATGGCGTTTTTGTTTAGCTAAACGTCCCACATGAATAAGATAGGGAGAATCGGGTATATTTGTATTCACCTCATTAGCTTTATCATTGATTGTTTTAAAATTGAATGGATTATAAATAGTGGTAATAGCACTTGGGGTTATTAAGCTGCCTTGTTGTATTTCTTCTTCAACCCCTTTGGACACGCAGATCAGTGATTTACCATTAAGATTTTGTTTACTCTTTTTAAGATATAAGTATGAAAGCGGGCCTAGTTTTTTTTGCCTAGCGAGCTCTGCATTAACTGAGTTATGAACAACAAAATGGATATTTTTTATTTTACTCTGCGCTAATAAGTTATTACTACGATCTAAATTAGAAAGTACTATATCAATAGACCCAAGTTGCCGTAACTTTTGCTCAAACCATGTCTCTAACACTCTGATATTCTTTTTTATCTGCCAAAATCGATCTACTTTTGTTGCTCGACCTGAAAATAAACTTTCAACGTTCAAAGTGGTTGGAATGTCATATTCAATATTTTGCGCCAATGACAAGATAGTCACATTGTGGTCTTTTAATACCATCTCTTGCGCTAATGTAAGCATTACCTTTTCAGCGCCACCACCAACAAGAGAGTCAATTACAATGACAATATTCATAGCTTATTCCCCTGCAACAGTACTTTTACACCATTCGTTATAACATCAAAGCTATGTACATTTTCTAACAACATATATTGGCTGAGTGTATTGTTATAATTTGGCTCAGTAAGTAGCCCTTGCACTTTTTGAGTGATGTCTAAAATATCAAGCTCAGCTTGTTTAACAACGCCAGTGGCTGCACAACGTGCGACTCGATCACTCTGATCTTTTGAAATAGCACAAGCAATGGTTGGGGTTTGCAAAGCAATAGCTTGTAGTAAAGTATCACCCGCGCTCAGTAATGCAATTTTAGCCTGACTGAGTAAGGCTAAAAATTCAGTTCCCTCTTGGCTTGGCAAACAAATTAACTCATCGGTTTTAGGTAACAACTTAGTGTAGTTAGGGCCAAATACCACCACACCTTTCAAGCCTGTTTGTTTAGCAATAACAAGCCCTGCTTGAAAATATATATCTGCGCAATTCACGCCATTAACTGTATGACCACCAGAGCCCGCGTTAACAATAAAGAATTCTTTTTCTTTCAAGTGATAACGGTTTAGTGCATCGCATTTTTGTTGCGCTGATGCAAATACTGTAAATGGCCCAACATTAGCAGGATAGGCCAAAGGCAACATGCTCAATTTTAGCTTTTCATACCACGAAAGAGGTTCAATACAGTAATCCGGTTGTACAACCCAATGAGTATCAATAAGACCAGTCCTATTAAGCTTTAAACCTTTTGCCCGCTTTTTTGCATGCTGCGAAATAAAAACAACTTTAGCACCCACTTTTTTTGCCGCTTTCATTTGCTCAGCGCGTCCTGCGCAATCAAAAAGCACCGCATCTGGTTTGTATTGATCAATAAACTGACATACGTGCGTATTTTCTTTTGTTGCCGATTGGTTTAAGAGTAAGCTAGAAAACGGGCAGCTTTTAGCATAAGCCGTATGCTTATTTAAGATAAAATGAATATCTAACTGCTTGCCATACTCAGCCTTTAAAGTTTGAGCCAGCTGTAATGAGCGCATATATTCACCAATACCTTCTGGTGATGACACAGGAATAAATAAAAGTCGTTTTTTGCTCATTACAATCTCACTGGCTTATTTGACCTGCAGTATACCAATGGCAACTTTTTAGCGATAGATGGTAAGCATTTTTCTATATGATTTAACATACCAATTTAGATTTAATTACTGCAATAAGATGCTTAGATTGCTAAACTTACCGGCAATTTCAATCACAAGGATCTGAGCTTTGCGAAACAAAATTTTTATACTTTCTTCGCTTTTTTGTGCAATGAGTACCCCTGTTTATGCTGAACCCTGGGTTAAACCTGATGATTTTGGGTTAAGAGCTGATATCCAGCAACTTGCCGATGCAGGTGTTATTTTAGCCCCGGTAACGACTTACCCGTTAATGTGGAAAAGCTTTATTGCTGATATCGATAATGCCGGACTAGAGCAATTATCACCTCGCTTACAAGATGCGTTATTGCGTGTAAAACATCGTTATAAGTCAGAAAACAGTGGTTCACATAGTGTTCAACTTTCTGCATTTGCCAGCTCAGACCCATTAGCGACCACCAGCTTTGGTGCAACGAATACCCAAGAGTCAGAATTAACAGCAGCCTATGCTTACCTAGGACATAACTTTGCAGCTAAAATTGCGCTTAATCACCGCAGTGATGGCAAAAACTGCTTAGTCAACGGTAAAACAACAGACGATATAGTTAACAATGAGCAAGCACTGACTGACTGCAATGATACCTCACTTGATGATAGCTATTTAGCGTATCGTTTGGGTAATTGGATATTTAGAGCCGGTGCGGTTGAACAGTTTTGGGGACCAGGCGTTGATAACAGTCTAATTATGTCTGGTAACGCCAAACCACTTCCTGCAATAAGTATCAGCAGAGAACAAAGCAGTGCATTTGAAACACCTTGGCTGAGTTGGATTGGTCAGTGGAGCTTTACTGCACAAATGGCTAAACTTGAATCAAACCGCGTTATTCCTGATGCGTTATTATGGAGCACTCGTGTTAACTTTCGCCCCGTTCAACAATTAGAAATAGCATTAAGCTGGTCAGCACAATGGGCAGGGAAAGGACAACCAAGCTCGGCTAGTGACTTTATTGATATGATTACCGGTGATACAAAATGTGTTGATGGCACTACTAATTGTGATAGCCAGTTAGAATCAAAAATAGGTAATCAATTAGCAGGTATTGATATTCGTTGGTCAGACACATTATTTAACCAACCTTATGCCGTTTATGCCAGCACGATTGGTGAAGATGCGAGCTCACAGTTTAAACCAGCTGATAGAGCGTACTTATTTGGCTTACAAACAACACATCGCGTTTACGAGCAGAATTTACTAGTCAACTTAGAATATATTGATACAGGTGTCTCTTGCTCTGCGGGGTCAACGACCGAAAACTGCTATTATGAGCACACAGATTATCAATCAGGCTATCGCTATCATGGCCGTCCTATCGGCTCTACTTATGATAATGATACGCAGTCACTAGTACTTACTGTACTTGGGCAACTCTCAAGCGGAACTGATTGGCAAGTAAAACTGCGTGATATTGACTATAACAGCGACAACCGCGACCGTTACCCTAATAATCCAGATTTAGGTAACTCAATCACAAAAACCGCATTTAGTTCTAAGCAGCTTGAAGTACGTTATAGAATGCTTGCCATGGGGGGGCGCTTAACCCTTGGCGGACTTGCCTCTAATAACGATGGAGCAGAAAACGATACGTCTGCATTTGCTAAGTTCGAATACAACTTTTAGTTTCATTAATAACATTAAAAAGAGGATAAACTGCAGTTTATCCCCTTTTTTTGATTAGCGAACTAGCTTTTTATTTTGCTAATCACTTTTGATGTTGAACAGCCATCTAAAAACTCAAGCACTTCGACTTTTCCGCCATGGCGCAGCACATGCTCCGCACCGGCTATTTGTTCTACCGTATAGTCGCCGCCTTTGACAAGAATATCAGGGCTTATTTGCTCGATAAGTTTTGCCGGCGTGTCATTTTCATCAGCACTTCCAAACGGGATAACCCAATCAACGGAGGCAAGTGCACTGAGGACCATGGCGCGCTCATCTAATGGGTTTATTGGGCGTTCTGGGCCTTTCAAACGAGCAATAGATTCATCATTGTTTAAACCAACCACTAATCTGTCCCCACGGGCTTTAGCTTGCGCTAAATACCGCACATGCCCTGCATGCAAAATATCAAAGCAACCATTAGTAAATACAATCGTTTCACCATTTTGCTTAGCAAATTCAATATGCTGCAATACGTCATCAAACGGGGTTTGATAATGCTCGCCAGTTGCTTGTAAGTATTGCCCCAGTTTTCGGCTTAACTCTTCTGGAGAAACCGTAGCCGCGCCCAATTTACTCACCGCAATACCTGCAGCTAAATTAGCAATTTCTACCGCATCTTTAGGCATCATGCCCGCACCTAACATAACGGCAAGGGTTGCAATAACAGTATCCCCAGCGCCAGTTACGTCACTGACCTCAAGCTCTTGAGCTGCAAAATCATATTTTTCAGTGGCATTTATAAGCGACATACCTTGCTCTGAACGGGTAAGTAACATCGCCGTTATACCCGCATCACTAATGAGGTTTCGTGCACTACTTGCAAGTGTCTCTTCTGAGCCCACTTGCCCGCCTGCTAATTTAAATTCATTTAAATTAGGGGTTATATAATCAGCACCGCGATATAACTGTAAGTCCGATGATTTAGGATCAACAAGTACCGTTTTACCTGCTTTTTTGGCCACACTTATCATCTCTTTGATCAGCGATAGCGAGCCTTTGTTGTAATCAGAAAACACTATAAAATCGTAATCATTTAGCACAAGCTCTAATCGATTCAATAAAAGCTGGCTATGTGATTCGTTAAAAGTTTCTTCTAAATCTAAACGTACCACTTGCTGGTGACGGCTAATTACACGCATTTTAGAAATAGTCGGTAAATCACACACGCTGACAAGCTGTGAACTTATTTTTTCACCTTCTAAAATATTTTCTAAAATTTGCCCACTTTCATCCTCGCCAATAAGGCCTAACAACCCCACTTTACCATCTAAACGGGCTATATTTTTAGCCACGTTAGCCGCACCGCCAGCCTTGTCTTCAAATTTACTGACTTTAACAACGGGTACTGGCGCTTCTGGTGAGATACGCCCTGAATCACCATACCAATAACGATCGAGCATCACGTCGCCCACCACTAAAATACGTGCTGCTGATAAGTTCTTTAGTAAAGATAAATCCATTACTGCTGCTCCACAACAACCATATCCATGGCTTCACATAACCAATGGCCAATAAACATGTGTGCTTCTTGAATACGCGCGGTCTCGTCGTTTTTGATAATAATAGGTAACTTTGCAATATCTTTTACTTGCCCGCCGTCACGGCCAGTAAGTGCAACCGTGAATGCCCCTATTTTGTTAGCAGCTTCTAATGCTAAATTAATATTTTTACTGGTACCTGATGTAGTTAAACCAATCACAATATCCTCAGGCTTACATAGCGCCTGTACTTGGCGCTCAAACACAGTATCAAAATGATAATCGTTGCTGTGCGCTGTTAAAATAGACGTGTCTGTGGTCAAAGCAATAGACGCTAATGGGCCTCGCTCTAATTTATAACGCACCACAAACTCTGCAGCTAAATGCTGAGCATCGGCAGCACTGCCGCCATTACCAAACCAAACAACCTTACCACCAGCTTGTAAAGCACTATGACATGCTTCTAGCAACTGCATTACCTCTTGATGATACGCCTCCATTGTTTCAAACAATACTTGATGACGGTTTAAACTTTCTAGGTAGCTGGTTGCCACTGAATCTATAATTGACATGAGATATTCCTCTTGGAACTGAAATGGCAGGAAAAATTAATTTCATTATTCCATAATTTTATAGCCAAATCACCTCTATATAACTAAATTAGATGTTTCACAGAAACTAAAATCAAAGGCTTACTGCATGGAAATCGTTTTTGTTATAAAAGTAACCATAAGCATTTCCTAAAATCATGAAACTGATGCAATAGCGTGATTTGAATGACATTGATTTAGTTTATACCCTAGTAAATGAACTCAAACCAACTTTTATACTTTGTATGTTTAGAAATAAGCCGTTTCACGATAAACTAGCTACAATTACCTTAAACAAAGCTCAGTATGGCACGCACTTTTTATTCACTTGCACTAATCATTATTAGCCCTTTGATCATATTTTATTTATATGTATTACGTGGTAAAAAAAATTCGGGTTATCGCGCGCATTTTAAAGAACGTTTTGGATTTGTACGTCGCTGTTTATTTTCTAATAAAACTAAACCTGTTGTTATTCATTGTGCTTCTGTAGGTGAGGTATTAGCAGCTACGCCATTCATTAAAGCGTTGCAAAATGAGCACCCGCAGCTCAATATTTTGATCACTTGTAATACCCCGACTGGCCGCGCACAAATAACAGCACAATTTAAAGATACCGTCGCTATTAGTTATTTACCTATCGATTTTCCTTTTGCCACTGCTCGATTTTTAAAACGCGTAAAACCGCAGTTACTATGTATTTTAGAAACTGAATTGTGGCCAAATATTATGGCTAATGCGCATAACAAAAAAATCCCGGTATTGGTTGTTAATGCGAGACTTTCTGAAAAGTCGCAGCAGGGTTATCAAAAGGTTGCGCAGTTAACTCACCGTATTATGCAATCTATTACTGCGTTAGCCAGTCATAATAAAACAGATGCAGAGCGTTTTATTACACTTGGGCTTGAGCCTTCAAAAAGCCATGTTACAGGTTCAATCAAGTTTGATATAAGCCCCAATCAAGAGCAACTTACAAAGGTGAGCGTGCTCAAACAGTACTATAATAGCCAAGAACGTTTTATATGGGTGGCAGGTTCTACTCACCCTATAGAGCATGAATTAATACTCGATGCCCACCAGCAGTTGTTAAAAAAGCAGCCTGATGCTTTATTGATTATTGCCCCGCGACACCCCGAGCAATTTGATAAAGTGGCTGAACTACTCACACAAAGTACTTTAAGCTTTAGTCGTCGTAGCCAAAATAATTACCAAAACGAACACGTTTTACTTGCCGATACGCTAGGTGAATTACAGTGTTTATACGGCGCGGCTAGTGTTAGTTATATTGGCGGTAGTTTGATTCGTCGTGGTGGTCATAACCCGCTTGAGTCAGCCGCATTTTCGGTCGGTGTAATAACAGGCCCTCACACGTATAACTTTGATCATGTCTATCCTGAGTTAACAAAGCTCAAAGGGGCATGCGTGGTAGAAAATGCAGATGAACTGGCACAACAACTCATTACCTTTAGCCAAAATAAAAAGGCATGCCAAACGCTCGGCACAAAAGCTGCGCAATGTGTTGCTAAAAACCAAGGCGCCATAAAAAAAACACTCACTATTATTAATCAATACTTAGAGCCAAAACAGTGACTAACATAGCTATTAGCCAAACCCGAGAATGGGTTTCATCCGTTATTGTAAAATATAACTTTTGCCCGTTTGCCCGTAAAGAAGTCGAAAACAACTGTATTCATTACATTGTAAGTAACGCTAAGACTATCGATGATGCTGTAATGGATATGCTTGAGCAATGTATCGAGCTTGACCGCGAGAGCGAACGAGAAACCACGCTAATCATGTTCGATAACGGTTTTAGTGACTTTGAAGACTTTTTAGATTTAGTCGATTTAGCAAATGCGCTATTGGTTGCACAAGGCTTTGAAGGTAAATATCAAATTGCTAACTTTCATCCTGATTATGTATTTGCCGATAGCAATGAAACCGATCCGGCCAACTACACAAATAGAGCACCGTTTCCTACCTTGCACCTAATTCGTGAAGCAAGTATGAGTGAAGCACTTGAAAACTATGACGAACCTGAGTCTATTCCTGAGCATAATATAAACTTAGCACGCCGAAAAGGCATTGATTTTTGGCAACAATTATTAGAAAACTGTAAAAAACCGAGCGTATAAGCTCGGCTTTTAATACCTTTAGTTGACCCATTAACTTTATTTTTTGACCCAGCTACCATTTACTTCAATATAATGGCCGCTTTGCGTTTTTTCGATTGTTTTTGCTGCTGCCAATGCCTCAACTTGTGCAAGTGACAAGTTATTCTTTTTAGCTAATTTTAAGTACTGTGCCTTACGTTTTTCGTTAACGTCATCAACAACCGCTTTTGCTTCTGTATTTTGTACAACTAATCCAAGGTAGCCTGAGCTGTTTTCACCAACTAAGCCTTGGCTTTTAGCTTCATCTAAACTCATAGCCCAAACTGAAAATGACATACAAACGGCACTGATTAGGGTTACTATATTTAATTTATTTTTAATATTCATATTCTAGCTCCTTAAAATAACTCACTGTCATCGCTAAATAAATTATCGAGCTCTTTATCTACTTTGACACGAATTTCATGATCAACCTTAACATTTAAATTAATAGTGATTGGCTCTTTAGCCGACACCTCAACACGATGCATGCACGCACTTAGTGCTGATATTGCTGCTAACGCGAGCAGCACTTTTATCGATAACGACGGTCTCATTGCCCATTTCCTTTTTGTGAAAATTGTTGCTCAACTTTTTGTGTAATTTCATCACTTAAACGCAGTGCCCGTAAAAGCGTAAATATGTTTTCTTCATGGTTGTAATTAAAGTTAACTTGCTGCTGCGCTTGCTGATTATAACCTTGTAAATTAACTCCAAGCTTTAACCAACCATCATTTTTAAGTACAACGCTGCTATTAAGCTTTTGAATATCTAAATCAGTCAATAACCCCAGTACAGGTTGCAACTCTTGCTGTTGCTGCATCACAGAATCAAATGCAGCATTATTGCTAATTTTTAAATTGCCCTCGCCTTGACTAAACAGACTGCCTTGGCTAATGTGCACACCATTTTTATTAACGCTCACCGGCAGTGTACCAGCCAAACGCCCTGTTAAAGTAATACCCGACTTATCATCAAGGGTGATCAGCTTACTTGCATCAATATTATTAAACGTTACAGTGCTAACTTGGGTTTCTTGTCCAAGCGTATAGTTATCTAATAAAAATGTACCGCCAAGCACATTACCTTCAACATTACTAACAAGCACATTATTGTTATTGACGAGCCATTGCCCTTTAAGGCCTTTGATAACTGCGCCCGCTCTAAACTCATTTAAATGAAACGTAGTGGGTTTTACATTAAGCCTACCTGAATTAAATTCCCCGCTAAATACACTACTAAAATCACTTGCAAGGTAGTCATTATAAAGTCCACTTAATTGGCGAGTATCTATATCAATGGATGCCCTTTGTAAATTGACATCGCCACTAATATTGCCGTTAAAAGTACCTTTTGTCAGCTTAGCAAGTGGATAAAACTGATTAATAAAGGTGTTTAATGGCAACACACTTTGCGCTGGCACAATCACCTCAAACGGATGTGCCTGTGACGATATATGATGATTTACCACCAACTCAATATCATCTATAAACGCATGGTGCGACGCTTTAAGTGCACGGCTTTGTAATCCACTCGAGTCTATTTTTATATTATGCAGTCTTATATCAGCGCTATTAAGAGCCTTAATTTGCGTTTTCGCAGTTAAATGAGCAAATAACTCACCTACACCTAGGTTTGCTTTTGCCGTGAGACTATTATTTATATTGGTAAGTTTAAATTCTTTATATGCCGCATTTTTTAACTGATTAGTTAATGTAATTTCTGCATTTAATTGTTTATCCATTTTCGCGGTTAAACTACCTTGATAGTGCACTGCTTTTACATCAAAAGCTTCAAAGCTAGCAACGGAAAATTTACTCTGTGCGTACCCGATGGGTTTTGAGTCAATAAATTCACTTAATTCAAAGTAACCACTGAAATTAAGCGCATTAGCAGTAACAGGGATAAATGCGGGTAGCCTTTCAAGCTCAACGTTGTAATCACCTTTAACTTTAGTACCATTTAACTGAGCGCTTATATTAATGCTGTTTATATCTGGCGTGTTTATTTGAGCAGACACCTTTGCCTGAATATTATCAAGCAAAGCGTTAATAGTGAGGGCGGTATCTGTTATTAAAATATCAAAGTGTTTATTACCTTCACTCATCAAATTGATTACTGGAATACTCAGCTCCCCTTGTTCTATGCGAAGAGCTTGAGAAAGCTTAACCTGCCAATTTAAAGCAACTTGTTTGCTTACAAAATCTGCGTACTTACTTGGTGGAATTAACTCAGTACAGCGAGGGCTTAAATTAATTTTGTTATTAAGTGAACCGGTATCTAGGATTAACGCTTGGTTATTTAAATTAAAGCGAGTAGCCATCTGGCCAGTGGTTAATAAATTAAATTGGCATTGATCAAACGTATGAGCAAATTGAGCGCTAATCCCCCCGTTCAACTTAAGCTCAATCCCGTCAAAACTAAACACTTGTTGAGTATTAAAGTTAACAGCATCGAGTAAGGTGTTTTTAGTGTTTATTACCTGTTTTAACAAAATGTCATCAACTGCTAGCTGACCACTTATTTTATTGGTGGTTAAAATCGCACTCGCATTTATATCGCCCGTTACATTAAATTGATTTAGCGCAGGTTCTAATACACTAAATTTTAATGGTTTATTGAGCTGATTACTGTTTACTACAAGCTGTTTAATATTAATGAGTGGGCGATTTGAAGGTAGCGCTATCTCAAGCTGTTTAGCCGGTTGATTAGCGTTATCACTTTTAGGTAATGGATTGAGCGTTAATATTGCACTTTGAACACTGACATGCTTTGTACTCGCTGTAATATCAGAAAGTTGTAATTGTTGGTTTTGGTAATTTAAACACACAGTATCGGCATGTATATTTAACTTTGAGGTAATTGAAAAATCGAGGCAGCTTAATGTGACACCTGCTTTTTTAAGTTCAGGGGCAATGGCCCATTGTAGTAAAGGCAAGCGAAATACATACCCGAGTAATAATAGACTCAGTAAAAGAGTGCCAACAATTAAACCAATGCGCTTAAACATATTATCCTTACATGTTTTTTAATCACTATAATCAAAAAAGGCTGCACAAGGCAGCCTTTTTTATTTTACATCCAGATCATGAATCTAGTGTGTATATTAACCTACATTTTTACGCGCATTACGGAACATACGCATCCATGGGCTATCCTCTTTCCACTCATCTGGGTGCCAAGAGTTAGCAACAGTACGAAATACACGCTCTGGGTGTGGCATCATTACAGTTGCACGGCCATCTGTTGATGTAATACCTGTGATACCTTCTGGCGAGCCGTTCGGGTTCGCTGGGTATTGCGTTGTAGGGTTGCCGTAGTTATCAACAAATTTAACCGCTACAGTACCACTTGCAAGCGCTGCTTTTGTTGCTGCGTCGTTTGCAAACTCTGCATGGCCTTCACCATGAGATACCGCAATTGGCATCCGCGAGCCCGCCATACCATTAAAGAATACCGATGGATTCTCTTGTATTTCAACTAAGCTAAAGCGTGCTTCAAAACGCTCTGACTTGTTCGTTACAAAGCGTGGCCAATGCTCAGTACCTGGGATCAACTCTTTTAATGTTGATAGCATCTGACAACCGTTACATACACCTAAGCTAAAGGTATCTTCACGATGGAAGAAGCTTTGGAACTGATCGCGTGCCATATCGTTAAACAATATTGACTTAGCCCAGCCTTCACCGGCGCCTAATACGTCACCGTAAGAGAAGCCACCACACGCCACTAAACCTTTAAACTGTTCAAGCGTTAAACGACCTTCTAAAATATCACTCATGTGAACATCTACCGCAGCAAAACCAGCACGGTTAAACGCAGCAGCCATTTCTAGGTGCGAGTTAACGCCCTGCTCACGTAAAATAGCCATTTGTGGCTTAGCACCTGTCGCAATGTACGGTGCAGCAATATCTTCGTTTAAGTCAAAGTTAAGTTTAACGTTTAAGCCTGGGTCTTTTGCATCAAATTTAGCGTCAAACTCTTGCTTAGCACACTCAGGGTTATCACGACGCGCTTGCATCTGATAGGTTGTTTCGGCCCAAATTGTACGAAGCTCAGTACGAGTATGATTAAGTACTGTTTGCTCACCACGATTAAACACGATGTTATCGTCGTTATTTAGCGAGCCAATCACATGGCTAATTGCGGCAACACCATGCTGCTCAAATACAGCTTTTACAGCATCTAAATCACTGTTTGCTACTTGAATTACAGCACCTAACTCTTCGTTATAAAGCGCTTCAATATCAGAGCCTGTCAAAGTCGCTAAATCTACGGTTACACCGGTATGTCCGGTAAACGCCATTTCAGCGATAGTAGTAAACAAGCCACCGTCTGAACGATCGTGATACGCAAGTAGCTTGCTATCAGCCACTAGCGCCTGCATAGCATTGTAAAAGCCTTTTAGTAACTCAGGGCTGTCTACATCTGGAGTAACATCACCAAGCTGCTTATAAACTTGTGCAAGGCTTGATGCGCCCATACGGTTTTTACCCGCACCTAAATCAACTAAAATAAGCGAAGTGTCGCCCTTATCAGTGCGCAGCTGTGGAGTCACCGTTTTACGTACATCGTCAACACGGCCAAAGGCTGTAATAATCAGTGATAAAGGCGATGTTACTGATTGCTCAGTTGTATCATCTTCATTTTTCCATGTCGTTTTCATCGACATCGAGTCTTTACCTACAGGTATAGTTAAACCAAGTGCTGGACATAACTCTTCACCAACAGCTTTTACTGCTTCATATAAACCTGCGTCTTCGCCAGGGTGACCCGCAGCCGCCATCCAATTTGCAGATAACTTAATGTTCTCAAGGCTACCAATATTAGCACCAGCAATGTTTGTAAGAGACTCGGCCACAGCCAAACGTGCTGAGGCGCCATAATTAAGTAATGCAGCTGGAGTACGTTCACCTAGTGACATAGCTTCACCGTGGTAGGTATCGTACGTTGCTGCGGTAACTGCACAGTTAGCCACAGGCACTTGCCATGGGCCTACCATTTGATCGCGTGCTACTAAACCTGTTACCGAACGATCGCCAATAGTAATGAGGAAGGTTTTTTCAGCAATGGTTGGTAAACGTAATAAACGTTCTGCAGCATCAGCAGCACTGATATTTTCAACGTCGAGTGCTTTACCTAACACTTGTTGTGATGTTACATCACGATGCATTTTAGGTGCTTTACCTAGTAATACATCCAGTGGTAAATCTACAGGGCTGTTATCAAAATGACTATCGGCAACCGTTAAATGACGCTCTTCTGTCGCTTCACCAATAACTGCATATTGTGCGCGCTCACGCTTACAAATTGCTTCAAAGCGTGCAAAATCTTCAACGCCCACAGCAAGCACATAGCGCTCTTGCGATTCATTACACCAAATTTCGTGTGGTGCCATGCCCGGCTCATCATTAGGGATATCACGTAGTTGGAATTTACCACCACGGCCACCATCATCTACAAGCTCAGGGAATGCATTTGATAAACCACCGGCGCCCACATCGTGTATAAACGCAATAGGGTTTGCATCACCTAGCTGCCAACATTTGTCGATCACTTCTTGACAACGACGTTCCATTTCTGGGTTTTCACGTTGAACAGAAGCAAAGTCTAAATCTTCGTTTGATTGACCCGATGCCATGCTAGATGCAGCACCACCGCCTAAACCAATGTTCATTGCAGGGCCGCCAAGCGCAATCAATTTTGCGCCTACTGGAATATCGCCTTTTTGAACATGATCAGCACGAATATTACCTAGACCACCGGCAAGCATAATTGGCTTGTGGTAACCACGTACCTCTTCACCATTGTGACTCGTTACTTTTTCTTCGTAAGTACGGAAATAACCTAAAAGGTTAGGACGGCCAAACTCATTATTAAACGCAGCACCACCTAATGGGCCTTCAGTCATAATGTCTAGGGCATTAACAATACGGCCAGGCTTACCAAAATCACTCTCCCAAGGCTGTTCAAAACCTGGAATACGTAAATTAGATACAGTAAAACCTACCAAACCCGCCTTTGGCTTAGAGCCTCGACCGGTTGCGCCTTCATCACGAATCTCACCACCCGACCCAGTCGCCGCACCAGAGAAAGGAGCTATTGCTGTTGGGTGGTTATGGGTTTCAACTTTCATTAAGATTTCAATGTCTTCTTGATGATACGCATATTCACCTTGCGCATTCGGGAAGAAGCGACCCGCCTTTGAGCCTTTCATTACGGCTGCATTATCTTTATAAGCAGACAATACATTTTCAGGATTGTGCTCAAAGGTATTTTTAATCATTTTAAACAGCGACTTTGGCTGTTCAATACCATCGATAGTCCAATCAGCATTAAATATTTTATGACGACAATGCTCTGAGTTTGCTTGTGCAAACATGAATAATTCGATGTCGTTAGGATTGCGCCCTAACTTGATGAAGTTTTCTACTAAGTAGTCAATTTCATCATCAGCAAGTGCAAACCCTTGCTCTATATTGGCTACGGCTAATGCTTCGCGGCCGCCACCTAAAATATCAACTGATGACATTGGGCGTGGCGCATCGCTGCGAAATAACTGCGCTGCATCTTCTAATTTGCTGTGAGTAGCTTCAGTCATGCGGTCATGAAGAAGCGCTGTAACCTGTGTAAGCTGATCGGTGCTTAAATCACCCTCAACATAATATGCTATTCCTCGCTCTACGCGATGAACTTGCTTAAGCCCACAGTTATGAGCGATATCAGTCGCTTTTGAAGCCCATGGCGAAATAGTACCAGGGCGAGGCGTTACTAATACCAACTGACCCGCTGGCGCATGCTCAGCAATTGTTGGGCCGTAGGTTAATAACTTTTCAAGTTTGGTGTGCTCATCAGCGTTTAATGGCGATGTTAAATCGGCAAAGTGAGCGTATTCGGCATATACATTGGTGACAGGAAGTTGCGATTGTTGGCAACGCGCTAAAATTTTATTAACTCTGAACTCTGAAAGTGCTGGTGCACCACGAAGGATCAACATAAGTAATTTCACCCGGGGTTAGGGATTGAACGATATTTTAGGCGCGTATTATAGTCCAAATTACTCTCAGATTTAACTCAAAAATGCGCTTTTCATTAAATTAACTTTTTCTTTTTGTTTACACCTATTTTTTACTGGCTGCGATTAAACGGTAAGTGACGTAATCAGTAAGTTTTGTTATAACAGGAGATACGATGCTAAAGAGGCGAATATGTTGAAGATAAAGCTAATAACAATCATTACGTTAGTCATCCTTTTGTGTGCCTGTAACACACAAGAGCAGTCAACACAGCTCGCCCAAATTAAATCAGAAAATAAAATTCGCGTTGGTACACTTGCCAGTGCAAGTAATTATTATCAAGCTGTTCAAGGAGAACAAGGCTTTGAATTTGAACTCTCTCAAGCATTCGCCGACTACCTTGGGGTAGAGCTTGAAATTGTGCCCTTTTTTAATTTATCCGATATGTTTGCGCGCTTAGATAGTGGCGATCTCGATTTAATTGCCTCTGGGCTTACTTTTAACAAGGCGCGCGCCAAACGTTACCGCTATGGCCCAACTTACAGAACGATAAGTCAAAAATTAGTTTTTAAACAAGGGCGTGAACGCCCTCGTGATTTTGATGATTTAACCGGAAACTTCACCGTTATCGCTAAAAGTAGTCATTCATTAACATTAGAAGAAATAAAACAAAACAACCCAGATTTAACTTGGAGTGAAACCGAAGAGTTTGATGAAGAAGAGTTATTACAAGCCGTTATTGATGGGGAAATAGATTACACCTTAGCGGATTCACATACATTAGCGTTGTTTAGGCGCTATCACCCTAACTTGAGTATTGGCTTTTCAGTTACCCGTAATGATTCAATTGCATGGATACTAAGAAAGTCGAATGATGACTCATTGTACGCATTGCTAGTTCCTTTTTTTGGTGAAGCAAAACAAAACAATCAACTTTATGTACTTGAAGAGAAGTACTTTGGCCATGTCCGTCAGTTTAATTACGTTAATACCTTAGCCTACATAGATGCAATAAAAGAGACACTGCCTAAATATCAGCCTTGGTTTATACAATATGCAGGTAGCCTTGATTGGCGCTTACTTGCTGCATTGAGTTACCAAGAGTCGATGTGGAACCCTCGAGCTAAATCGCCAACAGGTGTGCGTGGAATTATGATGCTAACAAGGCGCACAGCAAAACAAGTCGGTGTTACTAACCGCTTAGAGCCAGAACAAAACATACGTGGCGGTGCAAAATACTTAGCTAAATTAATTAAGCGTATACCAGATAGAATCCCGCAGCCTGATCGTACTTGGCTTGCACTTGCCGCTTATAATGTTGGTTGGGGGCACGTTAATGATGCCCGCATAATTACCGAACAACAGGGAGCTAGCCCTGATAAATGGGCTGACGTTAAAAAGCGCTTACCATTACTAGTAAAAAAACGTCACTACCGTAACACACGCTATGGCTATGCTCGCGGTGATGTTGCAGTGACTTATGTTGATAATATTCGTCGCTATTACGATGCGCTTGTTTGGCTAGATGAAAATAATGCAATGGCAACTATACCGCCAACTTCCGAAACAGAAAAAGAAAAAGAAACAAAAGATAAAAGCATTAAACCAGGTGATGCAAATCAACGTATTAGTGATGGCGTAGAAAAAGAAAAATAAAAGCGCTATGAAAATTTCGCGCTATATTAGCTACATGTTAGAAAATCAAATAGTTGTTTACTTGTAATCAATTATTCAATAATCTGGCTTAATTGTATAAAATTTTGTGTCATTACCAAGCACATAAGGATAAGTCATGCTTAAACGTAGACGTACACATCAACTTAAACGTTGTATAAAGCACTCAACCGCCACTCGTCGTCGAGTGATGTTAAGAAATTTACATAAAAAAATAATTTGGCGCCGCCGTATGTTTGCTATGCAGCAAATGGCTGAATTAGACGCCTTAATAGCAGCTGCTGACTAATCGCTGTTACTATTACGAGCGGCTTGCTTTGCCGCCTTTATTTGTGCTCGGCGACGCTTAAAAAAACTAGAAATAGTCTCTGCACATTGTGTTTCTAATACCCCACCCGTTATTTCTACCTGATGGTTTAAACGAGGTTCTTGCAAAAGGTTCATAATTGAACCAGCTGAACCCGTTTTAGCATCGGCTGCACCAAATACTAAGCGTTTAATTCGGCTATGTACTAATAAACCTGCGCACATTGAGCATGGCTCTAGCGTGACGTAAAGAGTACAGTCAATTAAGCGATAATTATTAAGTACTTTTCCTGCTTCACGTACCGCTATCATCTCAGCATGAGCCGATGGGTCGTTATCAGTAATTGAACGATTATAGCCTGCGCTAATAAGCTGATTATCTTTAACAATTATAGCCCCTACCGGGATCTCATCTAGCTGCTCCGCTTGTTTTGCATACACAAGCGCTTGTTCCATCCAATATTGGTCGTCAAATGGCTCTGTCATTATTATTACTTAACTATTTTTTATACCGTAATTATACCAACTTAGCGCAATAAAATGCGTCATTGATCACTTTATTGCAAAAATAAAACAAATTTAAGTGGTTTGTCATGGCTCATAAGGCAGGATTTACGCTATAATCTCACGCTTTTTTTATTTAGCTCACAACACGGGTAGCAAATGAAATTTCCTGGACGCCGCAGGCATAAACATTATTTTCCAGTGGAAGCCAAAGATCCACTGACCAATCAACTTAACGCCACTGAGCGATTACACCGCAGCTATATTACGGGGATCGATCAAATCGTTGTTGATATAGAAGCTAAGGTTGACCAAGCTTTTCTCGATGAATTTCAATTGCGCCGAGGGATGTCGCAAGTTATAGATAATGACATCACCAATGCTTTATACGATCGCTTAAAACTAAACGACATGGTCGATTACGAATTCGCAGGCGGAACCGTTGGCAACACGATGCACAACTATTCCGTACTTGCTGATGACCGTTCGGTGCTATTAGGTGTAATGAGTGAAAACATAAAAATAGGCAGTTATGCTTATCGCTTTTTATGTAATAACTCAAGTCGCGTAGACTTAGACTACTTACAGCCTGTAGATGGTCCTATAGGCCGCTGTTTCACATTGATTGATGAAACGGGTGAACGCACCTTTGCCATTAGTGCTGGCCTAATGAATTATCTAAAGCCTGAGTCAATTGATAAAGAGCTAATCGAAGGCTCATCGGCATTAGTGATTAGCGCTTATTTAATGCGTACTCAAGGCGATGAAACCATGACCGAAGCGACCATGCAAGCAATCAAGTATGCTAACGATGCAGATGTACCGGTTGTATTAACACTCGGTACTAAGTTTCTTATCGAGCAGGATCCGACATGGTGGGCTAACTTTGTAGAAAAGCATGTTGATATCCTTGCTATGAACGAAGAAGAAGGCCAAGCAATTACTGGATTTGAAGATCCATTACTAGCTGCCGACAAAGCATTAGACTGGGTTGATTTAGTAATTTGTACTGCCGGTGAAAAAGGCTTATTTATGGCCGGTTTTGTTGATGACAGTTTCAAACGCGAAACAGAGTATCCACTTTTGCCTGGTGCTATCCCTGACTTTAATCGTTATGAGTTTTCACGTGCAATGCGTAAAGTTGACTGTGAAAACCCAATAAAGGCATATAGTCATACTGCTCCGTTTATGGGCGGGCCTGACTCGATTAAAAATACCAACGGCGCTGGTGATTGTGCTTTAGCCGCTGTATTGCATGACTTATCAGCGAATGTTTATCATAAGTTGAACGTTGCTAATTCAGCAAAACATCAGCAACAAGCGATTACCTACTCTTCGCTCGCTCAAATTAGTAAATACGCCAACCGTGCAAGTTACGAAGTGCTGGTTCAGCATTCTCCACGCTTATCACGTGGCTTACCAGAGCGCGAAGATTGTTTAGAGCAAGTGTATTGGGATCAATAAAATCCCAATGCACTCAGCGTATTTAAAATATCGATATATCAAGCTTTTTAGATAGCAGCTCTAATGCTGCTATTCCTGCCACCGAGTTACCAAAAGAGTTTAATCCTGGGGAATACACTGCCACAGTAAACCTATTCGGTAATACCGCCAATATAGTCCCAGAAACCCCTGATTTTCCAGGCATCCCCACTCGATAACCAAAATCACCCGCCGCATCATATAAACCACTGGTAAATAACAACGAGTTTAGTTGCTTATTTTGACGGCTAGAAAGCACTCGTTTAGAAGAGCTGTAGTCTATCCCTTTATTAGCTAAAAAGTTGTAAGCCTTAGCAAGTTCAATACAATTAAGTTCTATGGCACAAAAATTAAAGTATGACCACAGCACATCATCCACTTCATTTTCAAAGTTACCGAATGATTTCATTAAGTGTGCCATTGCCGCATTTCGATGCCTAAACTCATACTCTGAATTAGCCACTTGTTTATCTATTACGATACTTCGATTACCAGATAAATCGCGAAATGTTTCCAGCATAGAGTGCATGGGTGCTGATAAACGACTATATAAAGCATCACAGGTAACTATGGCACCCGCATTAATAAATGGGTTACGGGGTATGCCTTTTTCAAACTCAAGCTGGGTCAGTGAATTAAATGCTGTTCCAGAGGGCTCTTTACCCACTCTACTCCATAGTTCATCGCCATAACGTTGCAGCGCTAATGTCAGAGTCATTACTTTAGAAACAGATTGAATAGTAAAACGCTGTTCACAATTACCCGCGCAAAATATCTCCCCCTCAGTGGTGTAAATGGCAATAGAAAACTGCTCAAGATCAATTTCAGCAAGTGCAGGGATATAATCAGCAACCTTACCTTGGCTCAATAAAGGTTTAACCTCTTGAGTTATCTCATTTAGCACTCGTTGATAATCATTGGTTGGCAATAGGCACCTCAATAATATGCAAAGTTAAAATCAAATTTTAACACGTAGGATCTATAACTGCATGAGAATGTTAAGTCTATAAGTTATTAGTAATCTGATAGGAAGCATATACATAATGAGATTGGCTGGCAGTCTCTTTTTTTAAGGTATTGCGTAATTCATCTTCAAATTTAAAACAATAAAAAACCAGCATTTTGCTGTAACGTGGTTCTGTTATTGGAGCCAGTGCGCTAATTTATAGCGACAATACAATAGAACATCCCACTTTTTTGTTTAGTTCCAAGCTGTTTTGTTTGATGTATAGGAATACGAATGCCATGGAGCACAAGATATGCAAGAGCGGCCACTACTAAGTTCCATATACAGTCTTGGCTTGATGTTTTTCTTTATCTCAGACAACAAAAACCCGTTACATTGCTGTAACGGGTTTCTTTAATTGGATCCTGGTAATGTCATGGTGCCCACAGCGGTAGAAAGTCACATAGCAAATGCGACACTATCATTGTGTCGGGGCGGCCTTGTGCGGGGCTCGCCTTCGAGCTGTTTAGGAATACGAATGCCGTGGAGCAAAGGATGTACGAGAACGGCAACCACTGAGTTCGGCATGAGCTCTTGGCTATTTATTAAATCCCAGACTGCAAAAAACCCGTCACATAGCTGTAACGGGTTTCTCTTATTTGGATCCTGGTAATGTCATGGTGCCCACAGCAGTAGAAAGTCACATAGCAAATGCGACACTATCATTGTGTCGGGGCGGCCTTGTGCGGGGCTCGCCTTCGAGCTGTTTAGGAATACGAATGCCGTGGAGCAAAGGATGTACGAGAACGGCAACCACTGAGTTCGGCATGAGCTCTTGGCTATTTATTAAATCCCAGACAGCAAAAAACCCGTCACATCGCTGTAACGGGTTTCTCTTATTTGAATCCTGGTAATGTCCTACTTTCACATAGCAAATGCTACACTATCATCGGCGCTGTTTCGTTTCACTACTGAGTTCGGCATGGGGTCAGGTGGGTCCAAAACGCTATTGTCACCAAGAAAATTCTTTTCAATTTTCTTATTATTTATTTTTAAATTTAAAGTCTTTCGACTAAATTTGGAGCCTGGTAATGTCCTACTTTCACATAGCAAATGCTACACTATCATCGGCGCTGTTTCGTTTCACTGCTGAGTTCGGCATGGGGTCAGGTGGGTCCAAAACGCTATTGTCACCAAGCAAATTTGGTTGTCAGTCCGTATCGCTACGTACTAACTAAAATTTGGAATTCTGATAATAAAGTTTTCAGTAATCTACTTTAGTTATATTAACTTCTTCGCTTGTTTCACTATCACATAAAACGCGTTTGGCGTTGTATGGTTAAGCCTCACGGGTAATTAGTACAAGTTAGCTTAATGGCTCACACCACTTCCACATCTTGCCTATCAACGTTGTAGTCTTCAACGGCCCTTCAGAGACTTTAAAAGTCTAGTGAGAACTCATCTCGAGGCCTGCTTCGCGCTTAGATGCTTTCAGCGCTTATCAGTTCCGAACGTAGCTACCGGGCAATGCCATTGGCATGACAACCCGAACACCAGCGGTTCGTTCACTCCGGTCCTCTCGTACTAGGAGCAACCCCTCTCAATTCTCAAACGCCCACGGCAGATAGGGACCGAACTGTCTCACGACGTTCTAAACCCAGCTCGCGTACCACTTTAAATGGCGAACAGCCATACCCTTGGGACCGACTTCAGCCCCAGGATGTGATGAGCCGACATCGAGGTGCCAAACACCGCCGTCGATATGAACTCTTGGGCGGTATCAGCCTGTTATCCCCGGAGTACCTTTTATCCGTTGAGCGATGGCCCTTCCATTCAGAACCACCGGATCACTATGACCTACTTTCGTACCTGCTCGACGTGTCTGTCTCGCAGTTAAGCTGGCTTCTACCATTACACTAACCGTACGATGTCCGACCGTACTTAGCCAACCTTCGTGCTCCTCCGTTACTCTTTGGGAGGAGACCGCCCCAGTCAAACTACCCACCAGGCACTGTCCGTAACCCCGATTCAGGGGCCAACGTTAGAACATCAAAACTACAAGGGTGGTATTTCAAGGACGACTCCACAAAAACTAGCGTCTCTGCTTCTAAGTCTCCCACCTATCCTACACATGTAGGTTCAATGTTCAGTGCCAAGCTGTAGTAAAGGTTCACGGGGTCTTTCCGTCTAGCCGCGGGTACACAGCATCTTCACTGCGATTTCAATTTCACTGAGTCTCGGGTGGAGACAGCGTGGCCATGGTTACACCATTCGTGCAGGTCGGAACTTACCCGACAAGGAATTTCGCTACCTTAGGACCGTTATAGTTACGGCCGCCGTTTACCGGGGCTTCGATCAAGAGCTTCTCCGAAGATAACCCCATCAATTAACCTTCCGGCACCGGGCAGGTGTCACACCGTATACGTCATCTTGCGATTTTGCACAGTGCTGTGTTTTTAATAAACAGTCCCAGCCACCTGGTCACTGCGGCTCCAATCAGCTTAAAGAGCAAGTCTCATCACCAATCGGAGCGTACCTTCTCCCGAAGTTACGGTACGATTTTGCCTAGTTCCTTCACCCGAGTTCTCTCAAGCGCCTTAGTATTCTCTACCTGACCACCTGTGTCGGTTTGGGGTACGATTCGGTATAATCTGAAGCTTAGAGGCTTTTCCTGGAAGTATGGCATCAGCAACTTCATCACCTTGGTGACTCGTCTCGTGTCTCAGCCTAACAGCAACCCGGATTTACCTAAGTCACTAGCCTACACACTTTCACATGGACTACCATCGCCATGCTTGCTTAGCCTGCTCCGTCCCCCCATCGCAATTATACCAAGTACGGAAATATTAATCCGTTTCCCATCGACTACGCCTTTCGGCCTCGCCTTAGGGGTCGACTTACCCTACCCTGATTAACATG